>NZ_CM155267.1:2360000-2855000 GCF_056680125.1 Methylobacterium sp. BI1
GGGGGTGTAGCCGAGGAGATCCTGCGAGGCCGGGGAGACATAGGTGCGGACGTTCGCGACGCTGCGGCGGACGATCATGTCGGAGACGGAATTCGCCAGGACGCGGTAGCGCCGCTCGCCCTCCCGGGTGCGCGCTTCCGCCGCCCGATGCTCCGTGACGTCGGTGAAGGTGTGCAGGATGCCGCCGTCGGGCAGGGTCACGCCCCGGACCTCCAGGGTGGTGCCGTCCGGCCGCGCCCAGTCGATGCGCAGGGGCGTCCAGGCACCGGCGGCGTCGCGCAGGCGCGGCCGGCCGTCCTGCGCGGTCGGTACCGCCGAGAAATCGCCGCGCTCCGTCAGGTGCGCGAGGATGTCGGACAGGAGCGCGCCCTCGCGCAGGGTCGTTTCGGGCAGGTCGAGCAGTTGGCGGGCCCGCGGATTGAGCAGGCGGACGCAGCCCTGCGCGTCCATCATGATCAAACCCTGGTCCATGGTCTCCAGGGTGGCGCGCAGGCGCAGGTCCTGCTCCCGCAGCCGGGCCTCGGAGGCGGCGAGGTCGGTGACGTCGAGGACGAGGCCGTAGAGGGCCGTCAGGCGGCCGCCGGCATCGCGCTCCACCGCGCCCTGGACGATCACGTGGCAGAGGCTGCCGTCCGGCCGGACGATGCGCGCCCGCCCCTGGTAGCCGGCGGCCTCGGGTCCCTTGCTCGCCAGGGCGCTGGTGATGCGGGCCGCGACCGCGGCCCGATCGTCCGGGTGGTAGAAGGCGAGGTGGTCGTCGAGGGGGATCTCGCCGCCGGGGGGCATCGGCCGCCCGAAGATGCCGCAGAGCCCCTCGGACCACGATACGGTCCGGGCCCGCGCATGGATGCGCCAGTAGCCGATCTGGGCCACCGACTCGGTCATCCGCTGGGCCTGGACCACGAGCTTGAGATCGGCGGCCTTGGCGGCGAGGAGCACCTCGGTGCGCTGGCGCTCCGCTCGCTCGATCTGACTCGCGCGCTGTGCGGCGGTGAGGCGGAGGTGGGCCTCGACGACGGTGCCGAGGTCGCGCAGCTGCGTCACGCGGGCCGCGTCGAAGTCGTCGCGCGGGACCGTGTCGATCAGGCAGAGCGTGCCGAGGGGCAGGCCGTCCGACAGGGCGAGGGGCACGCCCGCGTAGAACCGGGCCCGCGGCCCCCCGGTGACCAGGGGGCTCGACGCGAACTCGGCATCGGCCAGGAGGTCGGGCAGGACCAGCACCGCGCCGGGCGCGCCCAGGATGGTGCGCTCGCAGAAGGCGCCGGAACGGGGGAGGGTGCCTCCGTCCGCGACGCCGCAGCGCGCCTTGAGCGTATAGGTCTCGCTCCCGGCCAGGTTCACCAGGGCGATGGGCACGCCGAACAGGGCGCAGGCTGTCCGGCAGACGGCATCGAGATGCGCCTCCGGCGTACATTCCAGAAGTCTCAGGTCGTTGAGGATGGCCAAACGCTGCGCCTCGACACTGGAGCTCGGCACGACAACCCTTTCTCGCCGACGCACGGTCCGCGGAAACTCCGCGATCCGCGTCTCAGGCCCCGGACACCGGCAGGACCCGATGTCGATGACGGGTCCTGGCGGGCACAGGATGCACATCAGCCGGTCTTGCGGACATCCGCGACCAAACCGCCCGACGCGAGACCATGCCTCCGGCAGCCTTTCACTTTCCTTTATGCCAGCGATGTCTCGGGACCGGCCGCGCAGTCCTTGGTGGAGTGGCGGTTCGCTTGTTCGTGACGGATGCGTTGCACGCCGGCGATGTCCGTTCTTCGCGCGACATCGACGGCCTTCACGCCGGCAACAGCAACCGGGCGCTGAGCCCCCCGAGATCCGAGCGCGCGAGGCGCAGGTCGCCGCCATACAGCTCGGCGAGCTCCCGGGTGATCGACAACCCGAAGCCGTGGCCGGGCACGCTCTCGTCGAGGCGGCCGCCGGGCCGCACCGCGCGGGCTGCCGCCTCCGCGTCCAAGCCCGGACCGTCATCCGCCACGGTCACGGCGATGCCCGCCTCCGTGCCGACGGCGGTGACCCGGACACGGCCGCGGCTCCACTGGCAGGCATTGTCGATGAGGTTGCCGAGCATCTCGTCGATGTCCTGCGCATCGCAGGCCACCGCGAGGCCGTCCGCCACGGCAATGTCGATGGCGAGATCCTTCTCGGCATAGAGCCGCCCGAAGGTGATCCGCAGGTCGGCAAGGGGACCGGAGAGTTCGGTCCGGGTGCGGGTCGCGCCCCCGAGCGCCGCGGCCCGCGCCCGCCGCAGGTGATGGCGCACCTGCCGGTCCATGGCGCCGGCGAGCTCGGCGAGGCGGCCATCCGGGTCGCGGGTCCGGTCGGAGAGGGCGAGGGTCAGGGTTGCGAGGGGCGTCTTCAGGCCGTGGGCGAGGTTCGCCACGTGGGTGCGGGCCCGCTCGAGGTTGGCGGCGTTCTGGTCGAGGAGGGCGTTCACCTCGCCCACCAGGGGGCGGATCTCGGCCGGCTGCGGGCCGGGGATCCGGGGCCGGCGTCCGGCCCGGACCTCGGCGATGTCCCGGCGCAGCCGCTCCAGGGGCCGCAGGCCGAGGCGGACCTGCAGGACGGTGCCGGCCACCAGGCAGAGACCGAGGATCCCCAGGATGGCCGCGAGGGTCAGGACGGCCTCGCGCAAGGGGCCGTTCAGGGCCTGCGCCGGGGCCGAGGCGATGAGGAGGGCCGGCGGCGTGTCCCCCTGGGCGGGCAGGACCTGGATGCGCAGGATCAGGGCCTCGCCCCACGGCCCGGTGCCGTCGCCCGGCTGGGGGCGGTCCGGGTCCCGGTCTCGGGGTGGCCGGGCCGGTCCGGGGCCGTCCTGGATCGAGCCGCCCAGGGCGGACGGGTCCGGCAGGCGCGGGGTGCGCGTCTCCAGGGATTCCCCCTGAAGGGACTCGGCCCGCAGGGTCCTGCCCCCCTGGCGAACCTGCCAGTACCAGCCGGAGCGGGGGCGATCGAAGGGTGGTCCGTCCAGGGTGCGGTCGAGGCGCAGGCGGTCGCCGGGGCCGCGCTCCAGGCTGGACGCCAGGGCGACGAGCTGGCTGTCCAGGCGGCTGTCGAGTTGCGCCCGGACGAAGCGGTGCAGGACGAGCCCGATGGCGAGGCCGGCGACCAGCAGGGCCACGGTGACGAGGCCGAGGGCGGCCAGGAGCAGGCGCCGTTGCAGCGAGCCGAGATGGAAGAGCCCGACGGGCCTGGCAGGCGGAACGGGCCGGTCGGAGGGCGCGGGCTTGGCCGGCGGTTCGTGTCCGGTCGCGCGGACGCGCCCCCCAGGAGCGTTCTCCGGGGTCACGCGGGATCGCCCGGAAGCAGGCGGTAGCCGTGGCCCCGCACACCCTCGATCCGGGCGGGGGCGATCTTGCGGCGCAGGCGGGTGATGATGACCTCGACGGAGTTCGAATCGACGTCGGCATCGCCGTCGTAGACCCGCTCGATCAGCTGCCCGCGCGGCATCACCCCATCCTTGTGCAGGATCAGGCAGGACAGCACGCGCCATTCGAGGCCCGTGAGCTTCAGGGGCAGGCCGTCGCGCTCGAAGGTGCCGAGGCCGGACTCATAGGTGAGGGGACCGCAGGTGACGCGGGACGCCCCATGCGCCGTCGCCCGGCGCACCAGGGCGCGCAGGCGGATCACCAGTTCCTCGACCCGGAACGGCTTGACGAGGAAATCGTCGGCGCCCGCCTTGAAGCCCGCGACCTTGTCGCTCCAGCCGTCCCGCGCGGTGAGGACGAGCACCGGCACGGTTCGGCCCACGGCCCGCCAGGCCTGGAGGACGGAGAGCCCGTCGCGCTTGGGCAGACCGAGATCGAGCACGACCGCGTCGTAGGTCTCGGTCTCGCCGAGATGCTGGGCGTCCTCGCCATTCGCCGCGTGGTCGAGGGCGAAGTTCTCCCTGCGCAGGGCCTTGGCGATCTCGGCGGCGAGCGGTGCATCGTCCTCCACCAGCAGGAGTTTCATGGGGTCGGGTCCGTGGGAGGAAGAGCGAGGAAGAACGGGCGAGCGGCCTACGCCGCGTCCTTTAACGGGGGCTGAACCGTGCGGTTCAGTCCGGGTTCGCGGCCCCGTCCTAGAACGGCGTCAACCCGAGAGGGCAACCGCCGAACCCCGGAAGGACAGGCACCATGACCGAGACCATCCCGACCCCCGCGACATCCCCGACGCGTGACGACGCCCAGCCCGCCGCCCCGTCCCCGAAACGGTCCCGCCGGGCCCTGGTCGTCGGCGCCATCGCCGCGCCCCTCGCCTTCGGCGCCATCGGCCTGTCGCTCGCCCAGACCGGCACCTCCGTGATGACGCCGGTGGCGCCCACCGCGATCTCCGCCCTCAAGGCCTCGGGCTCCATCGCCGCCAAGGGCGACGTCGCCGAGATCTACGGCAACAAGTTCGTGATGCAGGACGGCACCGGCAAGGCGCTGGTCGAGACCGGCCGTCAGGGGGAGGGGGGAACCCTGGTGAAGCCCGGGGAGGCCGTCACCGTGCAGGGCCGGTTCGAGAACGGCTTCCTCCACGCCATGCTGATCACCCGCGCCGACGGCAGCCGGGTCGTCGTCGGTCCGGCCGGCGGCCCGCCCCCCGGGACCCTGGACTGGGCCAAGGACCGGGTCGGCCTCGGCGCGACACCCGACGTGCCGGCCCTGACGGCGCAGGTCGCGGCCGCCGGCTACACCGACATCCGGGTCGTCAGGCGCGGGCCCCGTCACCTCGAGGTGGCGGCCCGCGGCAGCGACGGCCGCGAGCGCCAGCTCCATGTCGGCTTCGACGGCCAGGTCCGCGAGACGCGCGTCTTCTGAACCTGCGCACCTCCACCTTACACCCACGTACCCACGGGATATCGATCATGACGAAGACCACCGTCCTCCTCAGCGCCGCCGCGCTCCTCATCGCCGGCGCGGCCGTCGCCCAGCCGGCGCCGCCCCCGGGCGGACCGCGCCCCGGACCCGAGGCCGGCGCCCCGCCCCCGGGCGGACCGCGCCGCGGCCCCGATGCGCCGCCGCCCCCGCCGCCGCCCAAGGCCGCGCACTTCCGGCTGGAGCGGGGTGAGACCGCCCTAGACGTGAAGTGTGCCGACGACGAGCCGATGAAGGCCTGCGCCGACCTCACCCTGCAGATGCTCGACCGCCTCGCCGCGCTCCCGAACCCGCCGAAGCCCGACGCTCCCCGGCCGGACGCGCCGCCCCGGCCCGACGCGCGCTGAGCGCGACCCCACGATCCCGGCGCGGCGGCTCGCAGAGCCGCCGCGTCCCATCACCCATGTCAGGAGAGTCTTCCATGCCCGAGATGCACAGCACCCACGGAACGATCTGGGCCCTGTTCGGCCACCGCCTCGCCCTCGAGGGACCCGACGGCCGTCTCCTCGTCGACCTCGGTCCGGAGGGGGCCAAGGCGCTGGCCGCGCAGTCGGTGACCCTGAAGGTCGGCGACGCGGTCGCGGTGACGGGCGAGCGCAAGCCCTCCGAGATCAGGGCTGCCGCGATCACGGGGCCCGACGGCATCCGTCATGCCGTCGCCCGGTCCGGCCCCGAGGGCAAGGAGGCCGTGGCGGCCGATCCGGCGACGGCCGTCGCGGCCCTCCGCCAGGCGGGCTACCAGGTGGACGGGGTGCCGGTACGCAAGCCGAAGCACTTCGAGATCCGCGCGCGCCAGGGCGACGGTGATTACGCGGTGCACGTCTCCTTCGCGGGCGTGATCCGCAAGGCCGTGGCCCTGGTGGACGGTCCCGCCCAAGTCACGGCCTAGCTCGGCAGACCTATCATTATGGCGCGATGCCGCAGCGTGACCAGGAGCACGCAACGCGAGACAGCCCTGCGCAATACATCTTCCGCGCGGGTCCGGGGACGTGCTAGGCGCTTCTTCGTAATAGCCTTTCGAGGAGACTTCCGCATGTCCAATCTGTCCCGTCTCGCCGTCGTCCTGGGTGCCGCCGCCCTCGCGCTTCCCCTGGCGATCCCGGCTTCGGCCAAGGGTCCGGGCGCGTCGAAGGTGATCTCGATGGTCGACACCGACAACGACGGCACCATCGACCTCAAGGAGGCCCAGGCCGTGGCCGGCGCCCTCTTCGACAAGCTCGAGTCCGATCAGGACGGCACCGTCGATGCCAAGGAGCTCAAGGGCCGCGTCAGCAAGAAGGCTCTCAAGGCCGCCGACCCGGATTCCGACGGCACCCTCGACAAGACCGAGTTCCTCGCCCTGGTCGAGGCCCGCTTCAAGGCCGCCGATCCGGACAACGACGGCACCCTCGACGCCAAGGAGCTGAAGACCCCCGCCGGCAAGGCCCTGGTCTCCCTGCTCAAGTAAATCCGGCCTCAAGCACGTCCGGCCGGTGCCGCGCGCACCGGACCCCGACCCGCTCCCAAGGCGGCCCGGCGCTCTCAGCGCCGGGCCGTTCGCGTTTCAGCGCCCGGGAAAGCTTACGCCGGCGCTCGCCGCGAGGATTGACCGGAGGCGGCAGTTCAGAACATTCCAGGCTGGCATGCCATTCGCACCCGACGTCTGCCGATCGCGGACGGCGTCTGCCGATGGCCGCGCCGTCGAATCGAAGGCCGCTTCATGGAATTCTTCGCCCAGCAGTTCATCAACGGCCTGACGCTCGGGTCGATCTACGGGTTGATCGCCCTGGGCTACACCATGGTCTTCGGCATCATCGGAATGGTGAACTTCGCCCATGGCGACGTGTTCATGCTCTCCTCCTTCATCGCGCTGATCTTCTTCCTGATCCTCACGTCCTGGCTCGGGCTGACCTCGGTCGCCCTGGTGTTCCTGATCGTGCTGGTGCTCGCCATGATCCTCACGGCCCTCTGGGGCTGGGCGATCGAGCGGGTTGCCTACCGGCCCCTGCGCGGCTCGTTCCGCCTCGCACCGCTGATCTCGGCGATCGGCGTGTCGATCTTCCTGTCGAACTTCGTCCAGGTGGTGCAGGGCGCCCGCAACAAGCCGGTGCCGCCCCTCGTCCGCGACGTCATCGTGCTCTACCAGAACGAGCAGTACACCGTGACCCTGTCCTACAAGCAGGCGATCATCATGACGACGACGGCGATCCTGCTCGCCGGCTTCTGGTACCTCGTGCAGCGCACCCCCTTCGGCCGCGCCCAGCGCGCCTGCGAGCAGGACCGGCGCATGGCGGCCCTGCTCGGCATCAACGTCGACCGGACGATCTCGCTGACCTTCGTGCTCGGCGCGGCGCTCGCCGCGGTGGCCGGCACCCTCTACCTCCTCTACTACGGCGTGGTCTCGTTCTCGGACGGATTCGTGCCCGGCGTGAAGGCCTTCACGGCGGCGGTCCTCGGCGGCATCGGCTCGCTGCCCGGCGCCGTCCTCGGCGGCCTGATCATCGGCCTGATCGAGACCTTCTGGTCGGCCTACTTCTCGATCGAGTACAAGGACGTGGCCGCGTTCCTGATCCTCATCGTGGTGCTCATCTTCAAACCATCCGGCATCCTCGGACGCCCCGAAGTCGAGAAGGTCTGACCATGGCGACAGGATCGACCATCGGCGCGGTGGCTCCCACCGTCGGCCGCCGCTCCGGCGCGGCATTCGCGGAGATGCTCAAGGATTCGGCGCTCTTCGCCCTGGTGACCCTCGGCCTGAGCATCCCGGTGGTGGCCTACCGCACCGATCTCGGGCAGGGCACCGGCCTCGAGCTCACCGGCCGCTGGGGCGTCGTCGCGGGCCTCTGCCTCGCGGTGTTCGTGCTGCGCCTGGGACAGCGGCTGATCCTCGGGGAGGTCTCGCGCCGGCGCGAGGCCCATCGGATCGCCACGGCGGGGGCGCCGCCCGCGGTGGCTCGGGCGGGCCGCGTCCTGGGTCCGCTCACCCTGATCGTCGCCCTCACCCTGCCGCTGCTCGCCGCCGTCGGCTCGGGCGGCCTGTCCGAGGGGCGCTACTGGATCGACCTCGGCATCCTCATCCTCACCTACGTCATGCTCGGCTGGGGCCTGAACATCGTCGTCGGTCTCGCCGGGCTCCTCGACCTCGGCTACGTCGCCTTCTACGCGGTCGGGGCCTATTCCTACGCGCTGCTCTCCACCGGCTTCGGGCTGTCGTTCTGGATCTGCCTGCCGCTGGCGGGCCTGTTCGCCGCCGCCTTCGGCGTGCTGCTCGGCTTCCCGGTGCTGCGCCTGCGCGGCGACTACCTCGCCATCGTCACCCTGGCCTTCGGCGAGATCATCCGCCTCGTGCTGATCAACTGGGTCGATTTCTCCGGCGGCGCCGCCGGCCTCTCCTCGATCCCGCGGGCGAGCTTCTTCGGCATCCCGTTCACGGCCGGGGAGGGCGGATTCGCCCAGACCTTCGGGCTGACCTTCAACCCGATCCACCGCATCATCTTCCTCTACTACCTGATCCTGGCCCTCGCGCTGATCACCAACCTCGTCACCCTGCGCATGCGGCGCCTGCCGCTGGGGCGCGCCTGGGAGGCCCTGCGCGAGGACGAGATCGCCTGCCGCTCGCTCGGCATCGACACCACGATGACCAAGCTCACGGCCTTCGCCCTCGGCGCCATGTTCGCGGGCTTCGCCGGCTCGTTCTTCGCCGTGCGCCAGGGCTTCGTCTCGCCGGAGAGCTTCAACTTCCTCGAGAGCGCGATCATCCTCGCCATCGTGGTGCTCGGGGGCATGGGCAGCCAGGTCGGCGTCGCCATCGCGGCGATCGTCATGGTCGGGGCGCCGGAACTGCTGCGCAACCTCTCCTTCCTCAAGGCGGTGTTCGGCGAGGGCTTCGACCCGAACGAGTACCGCCTGCTGCTGTTCGGCCTCGCCATGGTCTGCATGATGGTCTGGCGCCCGCGCGGTTTGATCTCCGAGCGCTCGCCCTCGGTCCGCCTCGGGGGGCGCCGCGCATGACGCTCGCCACCGGAACCACCCGCCTCGCCACGGTACAGGATGAGCCCCCGGCCGCGATGCCCGGCGGCCCCGCCGACCCGATCCTCGTGGTCGACCACCTGACCATGCGCTTCGGCGGCCTCACCGCTGTCGGCGACCTGTCCTTCAAGGTGGGGCGCGGCGACATCACCGCGCTGATCGGCCCGAACGGCGCGGGCAAGACCACGGTCTTCAACTGCATCACCGGCTTCTACAAGCCGACCGAGGGCATGATCCGGCTTCGCCAGGCGGGCGGCGAGACCTACCTGCTGGAGCGCCTGCCCGGCCACGACGTCAACCGTCTCGCCCGCGTCGCGCGCACCTTCCAGAACATCCGCCTGTTCCCGCAGATGACCGTGCTGGAGAACCTGCTGGTCGCCATGCACAAGCCCCTGATGCGGGCCTCCGGCTTCTCCCTGGCGGGCATCCTCGGCCTGCCGGTCTACCGCCGCGCGCAAGAGGAAGCGATCGCCAAGGCCGCCGGCTGGATCGAGCGCATCGGCCTCACCCACCGGGCCGACGAGCCGGCGGGCGACCTGCCCTACGGCGACCAGCGTCGGCTGGAGATCGCCCGCGCCATGTGCACGGACCCGGTGCTGCTCTGCCTCGACGAGCCGGCGGCCGGCCTCAATCCGCGGGAATCGGCCGATCTCAACACCCTGCTGCGGATGATCCGGGACGAGTACGGCACCTCGGTGCTGCTCATCGAGCACGACATGTCGGTGGTCATGCAGATCTCCGACCGCATCGTGGTCCTCGACTACGGCATCAAGATCGCCGACGGGACGCCGGACGAGATCCGCAACGACACCCGGGTGATCGCGGCCTATCTCGGCGTCGACGACGAGGAGGTGGCGGCCGTGGAAGCGGAAGTCGGACTCGCCGGAACCTCTGCGGGAACCACAGCATGAGCGTCGCGGGCATCAACGTGCTGGTGGACGAGACCCGCGCCCGGATGGACGCCGCGAAAGCGCCGCTCCTCAGCGTGCGCGGGGTCTCGGCCTATTACGGCAGCATCCGCGCCCTGAAGAACGTCGACATCGACGTGCACGAGGGCGAGATCGTGGCCCTCATCGGCGCGAATGGGGCCGGCAAGTCGACCCTGATGATGACGATCTTCGGCCAGCCCCAGGCGCGCGAGGGCACCATCACCTTCGCGGGCCAGGACATCACCAAGTTGCCGACCCACGAGATCGCGCGCCTCAACCTGGCGCAGTCGCCGGAGGGGCGGCGGATCTTCTCGCGCATGACCGTGCGCGAGAACCTGCAGATGGGCGCGGCCGTCAACGGGGGCAAGCATTTCGCCGAGGACCTCGAGCGGATGTGCACCCTGTTCCCGCGCCTGCGCGAGCGCATCGACCAGCGCGGCGGCACCATGTCGGGCGGCGAGCAGCAGATGCTCGCCATCGCCCGCGCGCTGATGAGCCGCCCCCGGCTGCTCATGCTCGACGAGCCCTCGCTCGGGCTGGCGCCCCTGGTGGTCAAGCAGATCTTCTCCGCGGTGCGCGACCTCAACGCCCGCGAGGGGCTGACCGTGTTCATCGTGGAGCAGAACGCCTATCATGCCCTCAAGCTCGCGCATCGCGGCTACGTCATGGTCACGGGAGCGGTCACGATGAGCGGCACCGGCCAGGCCCTCCTCGACGACCCGCAGGTGAAGACCGCCTATCTCGAGGGGGGATCGCACTGAGCATGGCCGACGGTTTCAGCCTCGATCTGCGCACCCTGGGGATCTTCCTCCTCATCACCGTGGCGATGGGCGGGGGCGCGGCCTGGATGACCGGCAGCGGGCTCGCCCGCGGCTGGCGCCCGTTCTGGCACTGCGCCCTGGCGCTCCTCCTCATCGCGGCGGTGACGCGCTTCCTGCACTACGCGCTGTTCGAGGAGACGCTGCTGTCGCTCCCGGCCTACTGCGTCGACGCGGCCGTCGCCCTCGCCATCGGGGCCGTGGCCTACCGCTACACCCGCACCGGACAGATGACCCGGCAATATGCCTGGCTCTACGAGCGCACCGGGCCGCTGAGCTGGCGGGACCGGACGAGCGCGCCGACGCCGTGACGGCGCGGCGCTTGGACCACCCCCGCAGGGGGGCACTTCGCGTGTCATGCGCCGCCATCGCCGGACGATCCGCCCGGCGCGGCGCTTCGAGAGGGGAAACGGGCATGAAGTCATTGTTGTCGGCCGGCGTCGCGCTTGGCCTGATGCTGGCGGCGACGGCCGCCCAGGCCGAGATCAAGATCGGCGTGGTGGTCCCGGTCACCGGCCCGAACGCCGCCTTCGGCGCGCAGATCAAGACCGGCGCGCAGCAGGCCATCGCGGACATCAACAAGGCGGGCGGCGTCAACGGCGAGAAGCTCGTCATGACGGTGGGCGACGACGCCTCCGACCCGAAGCAGGGCGTCTCGGTGGCCAACAAGTTCGCCTCCGAAGGCGTGAAGGCCGTGGTCGGCGCCTTCAACTCCGGCGTCTCGATCCCGGTCTCGGACGTGCTCCAGGAAGCCGGCATCGTCGAGGTCAGCCCGGCCTCCACGGCGATCAAGTATACCGAGCGCGGCAACTGGAACACCTTCCGCACCTGCGGCCGCGACGACCAGCAGGGCGCGGTGGCGGGCGCCTACCTCGCCGACAAGTTCAAGGGCAAGAAGATCGCCTTCGTCCACGACAAGACCCCCTACGGCAAGGGCCTTGCCGACGAGACCCTGAAGGCCCTGAAGGCCAAGGGCGGCAGCAACGTGCTGTTCGAGGGCATCAACCCGGGTGAGAAGGACTTCTCGGCCCTGGTCTCGAAGCTGAAGCAGGCCAATGTCGACGTGGTCTATTTCGGCGGCCTCTACACCGAGGCCGGCCTGCTGATCCGCCAGATGCGCGACCAGAGCCTGCAGGCGCCGCTGATGGGTGGCGACGGCATCGCCGACCGCGAGTTCGCCCAGGTGGCGGGCCCGGGCTCGGACGGCACCCTGATGACCTTCTCGCCGGATGCCCGCAAGAACCCGAAATCGAAGGCGACCGTGGACGCCTTCAAGGCGATGAACTTCGATCCCGAGGGCTACACCCTCTACTCCTACGCCGCCATGCAGATCCTCGCCGACGCGATGAAGGCGACGAAGTCCACCGACGGCCAGAAGGTCGCCGCCTACATGCGCGAGGGCAAGCCCTTCAACACGGTGATCGGCGACATCTCCTACGACAAGAAGGGCGACATCACCCGGCCCGACTACGTGATGTACATGTGGAAGAAGGGCGCCGACGGCGCGATCAACTACGCCGGCAACGAGCAGCCGTAAGGATCGCCGAGCGCCGTCGTCGATCCGGGCCGGGGGAGCGATTCCCCGGCCCTTTTTCGTATGCCGTCGGGCGGACCCCGGCCCCGGCCGCGACGAACCTGCACACCCCGTCGACCGGGAACAGCCCTCGGTCGGTTCGGTTGGTCGAGACGTATCGTGGGCGACTCTCAACGTCCGCGAACCGCCACACCGACGGGAGCAGACATGTCCAGCAAGCACCTGAAGACCGACGTCCCGAGCGACGCCGACCTCAAGGGCAATCCGGGGATCGGCCAATCCAAGGGCATGACCGGCCGCGACCCGGACGACATCGCGGCGGATTCCACCTTCGAGGGTGACGTCGACAACGAGACCACGCCGGAGGGCGGCGTCGATCCGGATCATCGTCCGCGCAAGAACGCCTGAGCGAGGACGCCTGACTGGGAACGCCTGACGGGCCGGAGGCCCCGAGGCTTACGCCCAGAAGACATTCCGACAACGGAACGGTGACCGTGGGGCGACAAGGCTCCCGGTCACCGCATGTCAGACCTGTCCTCCCCGAATCCCCGAGGGGTTAACGGGTCCGTCCACTTCCGGTACCCCAAGCTGTGCCGTTGGAACGGCACGCCACTTGAGGAGCCTGGATGACCCTGGACGTGCAGCTCGATCGCTCTGCCTCGCCGCTCGCAACCGTCACCGACGAGATCTATCCGTCCCCATCGCCAAGTCCGGAACACCCGGGCGAAGACGCTCCGGTACCCGAGGCCGATACGACCGCCGCCCCGACCTTCGAGAGCGACAGTTTCGCGGGCTTCGGCTCCTTCAGCTGATCCTCCAGCTTGACAGCGCCCCGCCTCCGGCAACGGCCAGGGGCAGGGCCTCGCGGGCAGCGCAGGATGGCGGTGCTGCCGTCGTCCGGCACGGCTCAGCCACAGACGAGCCCCGTTCCCGCCACGTTCGCCCGCTCTGTGTCGCGGGATTGCCGCCTCGGGAATGCTGATGTCCTTCCTCACGAACCTGCCCATCGCCGACCTGATCGCCAGCTACGGCTACATCGCGATCTTCGTCGTCATCGCCCTGGAGAGCGCGGGCGTACCGTTGCCGGGCGAGACGATCCTGATCTCGTCGGCGGTCTATGCCGGCAGCACCGGCCAGCTGAACATCGGCCTGATCATCCTGGCCGCCGCGGCCGCCGCGATCCTGGGCGACAATCTCGGCTACTGGGTCGGCCGCCGCTGGGGCATGCCCCTCCTGCTGCGCTACGGCCACCTGATCGCCCTGGATCACGGCCGGCTCAAGCTCGGGCAGTACCTCTTCCGCGAGCATGGCGGAAAGATCGTGTTCTTCGGTCGCTTCACCGCGATGCTGCGTGCCTATGCGGCCGTCCTTGCCGGGGTGAACAAGCTCGATGCGCGCCGCTTCCTGATCTTCAACGGCCTCGGCGGCGTCGCCTGGGCGACCATCATGGGCCTCGGCTCGTATTATTGCGGCCGCTCGATCGAGCACATCGCCGGCCCCGTCGGCCTGGCGCTGCTCGCGGTGGTCATCTTCGGAGGCCTCGCCCTGTGGCTGTTCGTGCGCAAGCACGAGACCCGGCTCCTCGCCGAGGCCGAGAGCGCGATCCCCGGACCGCTGGCCTGACAGGCCGGCACGCGCCAGAGCCCGCCACTCCGCCAAGACCCGCCGCGTCACGAGGACCGGCGGGTTTTTTCGCGCCAGGATCCCCCCGCAAGGTCCGCTCGGAGAGATCCGCCCCGCCGGCCGGAACGATCGAACAGATCGGCCGATGCAGCCGTCAGGCAGCACACAGATGGAGAAGGGTGGGATGCCAAGAGCAACCGAGCCGCGCGGATCGCTTCATCGAAGAAGCGCCCAAGTCTAGCGGGCTACCAGGATGTCTTGGAGAAGGATTGGCTCCCCGAGCAGGACTCGAACCTGCGACAAAGCGATTAACAGTCGCTTGCTCTACCAACTGAGCTATCGGGGACCGCGATCGGGGGTCTACACAGCGCTCGGCCGGGACGCAAGGGTGTCCGGGCCGGTGATTTGACGATTCCGTCACATTTTTTGGACCGGCGCCCGTGCGGCGCAATCGAGCCCGTTGCACCCGCACGGGACGCGGAGATCGCGCCGCCATCCTTTTTTCCGAGATCGTCCAAAGGCCGTTGCCCTTTCGCATGGGGCTCTGCTAGAGACCGCTCTCCCCGAGCCGGCCGCCCGGACGGGGGTCGCCGAACGAGCCCCTCGGGGCGGCGCGACAGAGGCCTCGTGGCGGAGTGGTTACGCAGAGGACTGCAAATCCTTGTACGGGGGTTCGATTCCCTCCGAGGCCTCCAACTTTCTGATTGCCGGCTCGGCCGGCCCTCCCTGGTGCGAACGAGATCCTGCCGGCGCCGGCGAGCCGAGTCTTTGGCGAGCCAAGGCGTCGGCACGCCGGGCCGGACCAGAGCGGTCACCTCGGTCGAGGCCCGCGAGACCCGCCCCGGCGTGTCAGCGGGAAGCCTCCGGGAACCTTGCGTTTTCGCCATCGATCCACGACAACCCGCAAGCTTCGGCGTGGCCGCCCGGCCGCCCGGAAGGACAGCGCGGCGCCCGGCGCCGGCCCAGGGTCGAGGGAAGACGGCATCCATGCTCGATTACGCGCAGGCGCGACGCCTCATGGTCGATTGTCAGTTGCGGACCTTCGACGTGAACGACGTCCCGGTCCTCGACGCCTTCGGAGAGGTCGCCCGTGAGCGCTTCGTGCCGGCGGGCCGCGAGGATTTCGCCTATATCGACCAGACCCTGCGGCTCGGCCGGCAGGGCCGCGCCATGCCGGCACCGATGCTCCTGGCCCGCATGATTCAGGCTCTGGCGATCCAGCCGGGCGACACCGCCCTCGATGCCGCCACGGGCTACGGCTACGGCGCCGCGATCCTGGCGCGGCTCGGCGCCGAGGTCGTGGCCCTCGAATCCGATGCCGACCTCGCGGCGGGCGCCCGTGAGCGCCTGGCCGGCCTCGCCCGTATCACGATCGTCGAAGGACCGCTCGAGGCCGGCGCCCCGCAGGGCGCGCCGTACGACGCGATCCTGGTGAACGGCCGTGTGGAGACGCGCCCGCAGGCCCTCCTGGACCAGTTGAAGGACGGCGGTCGCCTCGTCTGCGTGATGGGCCGGGACCGGGCCGCGAAGGCGACCCTGTTCGTCCGCGCCGGCGACGCCTTCGGCGCCCGCCCCCTCTTCGATGCCGCTCTCCCGGCCCTGGGCGCCTTCGCGGACGCGGTCGACTTCGCGTTCTGACAGCCTGAGAGCCGCGAAAGGGACCGTTTCGGCGCCGTCGATGCCCCGGACGAGGACCGGTTCAGGGTCCCGCACGCCTTGGGCGTAACCCGAAAGGAGTGTCGCTTTTTTGCGGCACCCCGCTCGGATTCACGCAATGCACAGCAAGCGGCCGGTGCTCTGCCGGCCAAGGTCGGGTAGTCTCCGCATCGAGGCGGGCAACCCGGTATCGCGCCCAGGCGCGGCGGCCTTCTGCGAGGCCGTCCGGTTCATCGAGAAACCGCAAGGGCTGATGAGCGTGAGAGATTCGAAACCTGCGATGCGCACGAGGCTTCGGCCGGCCGGCCTCGCCGTATTGGCGGTCGCCCTGGCGAGCCCGGCCGGCGCCGAGACGCTGGAGAGCGCGCTCTCGCGGGCCTATGCCGCCAATCCGACTTTGAATTCCGGCCGCGCCGGCGTGCGCGCCACCGATGAGAACGTCGCGCAGGCCAAATCCGGCTACCGGCCCACCGTCAGCCTCGATGCCGATATCGGCCTGACGCAGACGGACGGCCAAGTCTCGCGGGTTCGCCTCAACCAGGTCACGAGGCCCGGCGGTGCGGGCCTCACCATCAACCAGACCCTGTTCAACGGTTTTCGCACCGACAACCAGACCCGTCAGGCGGAATCCGACGTGCTCCGTGTCCGGGAGGCGCTGCGCGCCACCGAGATGAACACGCTGTTCAACGCCGCCCAAGCCTACATGTCGGTCCTGAGCGACACGGCGAACCTGGAGCTGCGGCGGAACAACGTCGAGGTGCTCGAGGAGCAGCTCCGCCAGACCCGCGACCGCTTCAACGTCGGTGAGGTGACCCGCACCGACGTCGCCCAGGCCGAGGCCCGTCTCGCCGGCGCCCGCTCCGACGTCAGCGGCGCCGAGGCGACCCTGCGCGCCAGCATCGGTACCTACCGCCGCTACATCGGCGTCGAACCGCGCCAGCTCGCGCCGGGCCGCCCCCTCGACCGCTACGTTCCGGCCAGCCTCGATGCCGCGGTCAATATCGGCCTCAAGGAGCATCCGCAGATCCTGTCGTCCCTGCATCTCGTCGATGTGGCCGAGGCGCAGGTGAAGGTGCTGGAAGGCGCCCTGTACCCGACCGCCGGCCTGCAGGGCTCGGTCCAGCAGCGCTTCGACAGCCAGTTCCCGGGCGACAACGCGGTGAGCGCCTCGATCGTCGGCCGCCTGACGATCCCCCTCTACGAGGGCGGACAGACCTACTCGCAGATCCGCCAGGCCAAGGAGACGGTCGGTCAGCGCCGGCTCGATGCCGAGGACACCCGGGATCAGGTCCGCTCGGCCATCGTGACGGCCTGGGGCCAGCTCGAGGCCTCCAAGGCACAGGTCATCGCCTCGCAGGCGCAGGTGCAGGCCAACGAGGTGGCGCTGAACGGCGTGCGCGAGGAGGCCCGCGTGGGCCAGCGCACCACCCTCGACGTGCTCAACGCGCAGCAGGAATTGCTGAACGCCCGCACCAACCTGATCGTCGCCCAGCGCAACCGGGTGATCTTTTCCTACGGCGTCGTCCAGGCGATCGGCCGCCTGACGGTGCGCTTCACGGCGCTGCCGGTGGCGGTCTACAGCCCGAAGGAACACTTCGATCAGGTCAAGGACCTCTGGTACGGCGTGCGCACGCCCGACGGACGCTGAGGTTCGGCGACCGCGCGGCCGCCGGCATCCGGGCTGCATCGCCCCGGCCGGCGCGGTCGCGGCCCGAACTCTCACGGCGGCGCGAGCTTATCCCGTGCCGTGCAGCGGCCGGCGCTTGTGTCGGGGCGGGAGCGTGAAATACTCGCCGCACGTCGCAACCGTTTCCCCCAGATCCCGAGCATCGTCCGGATGAGTGCAGCGAGCCCCAAGGTGTCGGACAAGGCGCAGGAACCCTCCATGGAGGAGATCCTGGCGTCGATCCGGCGCATCATCGCCGACGATCAGATCGCCAAGGCCGAGGTGGTTCCGCCGCGGGCCTCGGCGCCGCAGCCCGAGAACGACGATGTCCTGGACCTCGCCGAGGTCGCGCAGCCCGTCCGCAAGCCCATCCCCCTCGAAGAACCCGAGATCGCGTTCCGCAAGGAGCCCATCGAGGACGGACAGATCGACTTCGATGCGATCTCCTTCGACGATGACGAGCCGGAGTTGGAGCCGCTGCCGCCGCTCCGTGCGGCGCCCCCTCCCATCGAGCCGCCGCGCCCGGCCCCCCAGCCCGCGATGCGCGCGCCGGACCCCGAGCCCACGCCCACCGAGCGCCTGACCTCGGCCGTCACCGACGCGAGCGTCGCCCAGGCCTTCCACATGCTCTCGAACACGGTGATGAGCAGCCAGGCCCGCACCCTGGAAGACCTTGTGCAGGACATGCTCCGGCCCATGCTGAAGGGCTGGCTCGACGAGAACCTGCCCAGCATGGTCGAGCGCCTGGTGCGCGCCGAAATCGAGCGCGTGGCCCGGGGACGCTGAGGCCCGAACCCGGCCTGCCCGATCGAATCGCCGGGCTCGCGTGTTGACGCCGGGTGCCCGACGGGTTGAAAGCGGGCCAACCTCCGCTTTCCCCGATCAGTGACCCGACCCCGCCCATGATGGACAAGACCTTCGATCCCGCCGCCGTCGAGGCGCGCATCGCCGCCGCCTGGGAAACGGGCGAGGCCTTCAAGGCCGGGCGTCCCGAACGCGCCGGGGCGAAGCCCTTCACCATGGTGATTCCGCCGCCGAACGTGACCGGCAGCCTCCACATGGGTCACGCCCTCAACAACACGCTGCAGGACATCCTCTGCCGCTTCGAGCGCATGCGCGGCCGCGACGTGCTGTGGCAGCCGGGGACGGACCACGCCGGCATCGCCACCCAGATGGTGGTGGAGCGTCGCCTCGCCGAGGCGAAGGAGCCGGGCCGGCGGGAGATCGGCCGGGCGGCCTTCGTCGAGAAGGTCTGGGCCTGGAAGGCGGAATCGGGCGGGGCGATCGTCAACCAGCTGAAGCGCCTGGGCGCCTCCTGCGACTGGTCGCGGGAGCGCTTCACCATGGGCGTCTCGGGCGCGCCGGACGACCAGATGGTCCGTGCGGTCACCCGGACTTTCGTCGACCTCCACGCCCAGGGCCTGATCTACCGCGACAAGCGCCTGGTGAACTGGGACCCGAAGTTTCAGACCGCGATCTCCGACCTCGAGGTCCTGCAGGTCGAGGTGAAGGGCCATCTCTGGCACTTCGACTACCCGGTCGTCGACGCGGCCGGCACCGAGACCGGCGAGATCATCACGGTCGCCACGACCCGGCCGGAGACCATGCTGGGCGACACCGCGGTCGCGGTCCATCCGGAGGACGAGCGCTACACCCATCTCGTGGGCAAGCGCGTGCGCCTGCCCCTGGTCGGGCGCCTGATCCCGATCATCGCCGACAGCTATTCCGACCCGGAGAAGGGCACCGGCGCCGTCAAGATCACGCCGGCCCACGACTTCAACGACTTCGAAGTCGGCCGTCGCGCAGGCTGCACGCCGATCAACATCCTGGATTCGGAAGCCCGCATAAGCCTCGACGGCAACGCGGCTTTCCTGGACGGCTCGAATCCCGAGCCGGAGGCCCTGGCCCTGCACGGTCTCGACCGGTTCGAGGCGCGCAAGCGCGTCGTCGCCCTGATGGAGGCGCAGGAGCGCCTGCGCCTCACCGAACCGAACACCCACGCGGTCCCGCACGGCGACCGCTCGAACGTCGTCATCGAGCCTTACCTCACGGACCAGTGGTACGTGAACGTGAAGCCCCTGGCCGAGCGCGCCCTGCAGGCGGTGCGTGAGGGAAAAACCCGTTTCGTGCCCGAGAACTACGAGCGGACCTTCTTCCAGTGGCTCGAGAACATCGAACCCTGGTGCATCTCGCGCCAGCTCTGGTGGGGCCACCAGATCCCGGTCTGGTACGACGAGGCGGGTGGCATCTACGTCGCCATGAGCGAAGCGGAGGCGCAAGCCCAGGCCGATGCGCAGCGTGGGGCACCCGTGGCCCTGCGCCGGGACGAGGACGTCCTCGACACCTGGTTCTCCTCCGCCCTGTGGCCGTTCTCGACGCTGGGCTGGCCGGACGAGACTTCGGAACTCGCGCGCTACTACCCGACCGACACGCTGGTGACCGGCAAGGACATCATCTTCTTCTGGGTCGCCCGGATGATGATGCTCGGGCTCCACGTCACCGACCAGGTGCCGTTCGAGACGGTCTACCTGCACACGTTGGTGCGCGACGCCGCCGGCGCCAAGATGTCGAAATCGAAGGGCAACGTCGTCGATCCTCTTGGGCTGATTGATCAGTACGGGGCCGACGCCCTGCGCTTCACCCTCGCGGCGATGGCGGCCCAGGGGCGCGACATCAAGCTGGCGGTGAACCGGGTCGAGGGCTACCGCAACTTCGCGACGAAGCTCTGGAACGCCTCGCGCTTCGCCGAGATGAACGGCTGCATCCTCCGGGCCGACTACCGGCCGGAGGAGTCCCGCGAGACCCTGAACCGCTGGGCGCTCGGCGAGGCCGCCCGGGCCGTCGCCGAGGTCACGGCGGCGCTCGAGGCCTATCGCTTCAACGACGCGGCCGCCGCGGCCTACCGCTTCGTCTGGAACATCTTCTGCGACTGGTACCTGGAACTGGCCAAGCCCGTGCTCCAGGGGGAGGGCGTCGAGGCCGGCGCCAAGGCCGAGACGCAAGGTACCGTGGCCTTCCTGATCGACCAGATCGCCAAGCTGCTGCACCCGTTCATGCCGTTCCTGACGGAAGAGCTCTGGGCGATCAAGGGCGCGGACCTGCCGGAGCGCGGCCTGCTCGCCCTGGCGCCCTGGCCGGACCTGGGCGCCCTGAACGACTCGGCCTCGGAGGCCGAGATCGGCTGGCTGGTCGACCTCGTCTCGGAGATCCGCTCGGCCCGCTCCGAGACCAGCGTGCCGGCGGCGGCGCAGATCCCCCTCGTGGTGGTCGGCGCCGATGCGGATCTGCAGGCCCGGGCGACCCGCTGGGGCGACACCCTGGTCCGGCTGGCGCGGCTCTCCGAGATCCGCTTCGAGGCGACCGCGCCGAGGAACTCGGTGCAGCTCCTGGTGCGCGGCTCGGTGGCGGCCCTGCCGCTGGAGGGCATCGTCGACCTCGCCGCCGAGGTCGCCCGCCTGAAGAAGGAGGCGGCGAAGGCCGGCGCCGAGATCGCCAAGATCGAGGGCAAGCTCGGCAATGCCGACTTCCTCGCCCGCGCGCCCGACGAGGTGGTGGACGAGCAGCGCGAGCGTCGCGATGCAGAGGCCGCCCGCCTGGAGAAGATCACGGAGGCGCTGGCGCGGCTCGCCGCTTGAGCGGGTCGCGAGCCTTCGGCGCGCGGCCGGGTCGCGCGTCGTGACGGTCGCCCACACCCTGACCGAACTCGGCTGGTCCGCCTTCTTCGCGGACCAGTGCCGCCCGGACGAGGCGGCCCTCGTGCCCCAGCGCGTCGCCACCGTGCACCGCGCCCGCATGGGCGCCCTGGCGGAGACGGGGCCGGCCAAGCTCATGCTGCCGGTCCACACCAACACCGGCGACTACGCGGTCGGCGACTGGGTCCTGGTCGAGGCCGGGACGCAGATGCTGCGCCGGCGCCTGGACCGCCGCACCGTGCTGGAGCGGCGGCGGGAGGGGAGCGCCGCGCCGCAGCTCGCGGCGGCCAACGTCGATGCGCTTTTCATCGTCACCTCCTGCAACGCCGACTTCAATCCGACACGGCTGGAGCGCTACCTGGCGCTGGCCAACCAGGGCGGCGCCGAGCCGGTCATCGTCCTAACCAAGGCGGACGTCGCGCCGGATGCGGAGCGTTACCGGCGTGGGGCCGCGGCCCTGCAGCGCGACCTCGCCGTCACCTTGGTGAATCCCAGGGAGGCCGGGGCAGCGACGCAGCTCGGCCCCTGGTGCGGCCCCGGCCGCACTGTGGCGGTGGTCGGCTCTTCGGGGGTCGGCAAGTCGACCCTGGTGAACACCCTGGCGGGTCCGGACCACGCGGCGCCGCAGACGACGGGGGGGATCCGGGAGCACGATGCGAAGGGCCGGCACACCACCACGAGCCGCTCGCTCCACGCCATCGCGGGCGGCGGCTGGGTGATCGACACGCCCGGGATCCGTTCGCTTCAGCTCGGGGACGCGGCCGAGGGGATCGACACCCTGTTCGCCGAGATCACCGAACTGGCCCCGGACTGCCGCTTCCGGGACTGCACCCATGCCCACGAGCCCGGCTGCGCCGTGCAGGCCGCGGTGGCCGAGGGTCGCCTCGATCCGGAGCGGGTGGCGCGCTGGCGCATTCTGCGGGCGGAGAACCGGGGCAACACGGTGGTGCTCACCGGTCCCCGCGGCAACAAGCGGCGCTGACGGCCGGGCCTCAGATCCCGCCGCCCGCGACCTCGCGGGCAACGGCACGGCGGCCGATATCGCGCCGGCAGAAGCCCTCCGGCCAGTCGATCCGCGCCACCGCTGCGTAAGCGCGCGCCTGGGCCTCCATCATGCTCTCGCCCAGGGCCGTGACGGCGAGCACACGGCCTCCGTCAGCGAGCAGGCGCCCGCCCTCGGCACGGGTTCCGGCCTGGAACACCAGAACCTCATCGCTCACGCCCGCGGCCTCGACGCCGCGGATTTCCGAGCCGCGCAGCACCGCTCCGGGATAGCCGGCGGCCGCCATGACCACGGTGAGCGCGGCACGGCGCCCGTCGAATTCCAGGCTGATGCCGGACACGTCGCCCTCGCAGGCCGCCAGCAGGGCCGGCACGAGGTCGGAGGCGAGGCGCGGCATCAGCACCTGGGCCTCCGGGTCGCCGAAGCGGGTGTTGTACTCGATCAGCTTCGGCCCATCGGCGGTGAGCATCAGTCCGGCATAGAGGATGCCGGTAAAGGGGATGCCCCGGGCGCGCATGCCATCGAGCGTCGGGGCGATGATGGTCTCCATCACTTCGCGCTCCAGGGCGGGGGTCAGGATCGTGGCCGGCGAGTAGGCACCCATGCCGCCCGTGTTGGGGCCGCGGTCGCCGTCGAAGACCCGCTTGTGGTCCTGGGCCGTGCCAACCGGAACCGCGCGGGTCCCGTCGCACAGGGCGAAGAAGCTCGCTTCCTCACCGAACAGGCATTCCTCGATGACGATCTCGGCGCCGGGCTCCTCGAACAGGGCCCGGACCGCGCTCTCCGCCTGCTCGCGGGTCTCGGCCACCACCACGCCCTTGCCGGCAGCCAGCCCATCGGCCTTGACCACGATGGGGGCGCCCTGTGCGGCGAGGTAGGCCAGGGCCGGCTCGAGAGCTTGGAAGCGCGCGAAGGCGGCGGTGGGAATGCCGACCTCGGCGCAGAGATCCTTGGTGAAGCCCTTGGAGCCTTCGAGCTGGGCGGCGGCCTTCGTCGGGCCGAACACCCGGACGCCCGCAGCCTGCAGGTCGTCGACGAGGCCCGCCACCAGGGGCGCCTCGGGCCCGACCACCACGAGGCCGATGCGCTCGCCTGCGCAGAAGGTCCTTACGGCGGCATGGTCGGACACGTCGAGCTCCGGCCGGTTTTCGCCGAAGGCAGCCGTCCCGGGATTGCCCGGCGCGGTGAAAAGGCGGGTGCAGAGCGGGCTCTTGGCGATGGCGTAGGCGAGGGCGTGCTCGCGCCCACCCGAACCGATGAGGAGGATGTTCATGAGGGGTGATGTTCCCCAAAAGCCGTTCGTTGAAAAGTCCGATTCGCCGTCGATACTCTCGCTGTGCACGGGAAGCGCCCCGAGAACCGGGTCCGGCCCCACGTGGTCTCGTACTTTCCGGGTGGAACGAACCACTCCGGACGACGTTGTGAGGATTATGCCAGGCTGTCGCAAATCCGTTCCGTTTTTGGTGGCGCCGACTCCCTCCCGGAGCGTCAGCCTCTCGCATTACGTCACGCGCGGACGCGTGCCGGTCCGTGCCTGCAACGACAACGGCAACCTCGACGACCTGCCGATCTGGCGCATGGCCCTGGCGATCTGCGCCGTGCCCGTGGCGTCCGTGCTGGTCATCCTCTCCATCCTGATGTGAGGCTTGGCGGGATGCACCGGGTGTGACCCGGAGCGGCGCCGCCGATCCCTTTACCTGACGCGACGCCGGCCCTAGCGTCCGCGCCCATGGCCGTTCCTCCCCCACCCGCCAAAGCCGCTCCCGCGTCCGGACCGGTCTCCAACGTGCCGGAATGGTCCGTCGGAGACCTGGCCTCCGCCCTGAAGCGCACGCTGGAGGATGCCTTCGGCCACGTGCGCCTGCGGGGCGAAATCTCGGGCTTTCGCGGACAGCACAGCTCCGGCCATGCCTACTTCTCGCTCAAGGACGGCAGCGCCCGGATCGACGCGGTGGTCTGGAAGGGCACCTTCAACCGCCTGCGCCAGCGCCCTCAGGAAGGACTGGAGGTGGTCGCCACCGGGCGGATCACGACCTTCCCGGGCAAGTCCTCGTACCAGATCGTCATCGAGACCCTGGAGCCCGCCGGCATCGGGGCCTGGATGGCCCTGCTGGAGGAGCGCAAGCGCGTCCTCGCCGCCGAAGGCCTGTTCGCGGCCGAGCGCAAGCGGCCGATCCCCTACCTGCCCCGCGTCGTCGGCGTGGTGACCTCGCCCACCGGTGCCGTCATCCGCGACATCCTGCACCGGCTCGAGGACCGCTTCGCCCGCCCCGTCCTGGTCTGGCCGGTGCGGGTGCAGGGGGAGGGGGCGGCCGAGGAGATCACCGCGGCGATCCGCGGCTTCAACGCCCTGGCGCCCGGCGACGCGGTTCCCCGGCCCGACGTACTGATCGTGGCGCGGGGCGGTGGCTCGATCGAGGACCTCTGGGCCTTCAACGAGGAGAGCGTGTTGCGCGCCGCCGCGGACTCGACGATCCCGCTGATCTCCGCGGTGGGCCACGAGACCGACACCACCCTGATCGACTTCGTCTCCGACCGCCGGGCGCCGACCCCGACGGGGGCGGCGGAGATGGCGGTTCCGGTCCGGGCCGACCTCGTCGCCGCGGTGGTCGATCTCGGGCGGCGCCAGCGCGAGGCGGTGCAGCGGCGCCTCGACCGGGAGCGCAGCGACCTGCGCGCCCTGGTGCGGGCGATGCCGGACGTCGACGCCTTCCTGGCGGCCAAGCGCCAGCGCCTCGACCTTGCCGAGGCGCGGCTCGGCCCGGCGCTCGCCGGCAATGCCCGCGTGTTCCGGCTGCGCGTCGCGCGCCTCGTCGAGCGCTTCACCCGGCATCCGCCGACCCTGGCCCTTGCCCAGGCGCGGGGACGGGTCGCCCGAATCGGCGACCGTCCGGGCGCCGCCCTGCGTCACGAGATGGCGCGCAAGGGGGAGGGGCTGTCCTACCTCGGACGGCGCCTCGTCATCGCCCGCGCGGGGACGGTGAGCCGCGCGCGGGCGGAGCAGGCCCGCAGCCGCGACCACCTCGACGCCCTGCAGGCGCGGCTGGTCCGGGCCGGAATCCGCTTGACGGAGCGCCGTGCCGACCGGCTCGCCGGGTTGTCCGGCCTCCTCGGCTCCCTCGGCTACCGGGCCGTCCTGGCCCGCGGCTACGCCCTGGTGCGCGATTCCGACGGGCGGGCGATCCGCGCGGCGGCGCAGGCCGCGTCGCACATGACCCTGGAATTCACGGACGGTTTCGTCGAGGTCACGCCGCGCGAGGCCGCGGCGGGGCCGACCGGCCCGAACGGCGCGGCGGCCGATCCCCCGAAGGCCGCGCGGAAGAGGACGGCCCCGAAAAAGACCGCCCCGGCGCCGGCCGAGCGGACGGCGCAGCCGCCGGAGGGTCCGACGCCCCCGGCCCGGCAGGGAAGCCTGTTCGACCTCTGAGGACCGGTGCCGGGCGGCGACGCCTGTGCACCGCGGCCGGCGGGAGGGGGCCTGCGTGTTCCGCGGCACGCGGATCGGGTTGACGAACCCGGCGGCGTTTGCGACCGCACCGGCGGCACGGCCCATGCCTTCCGGGATGACGCCGGATCCGGGCGGAAGGAGTTGCGGGAATGACCACGACGATCGACAGCGGACAGAGACTGCATCTCGTCTTCGGCGGCGAGCTGGAGAGCCTCGACGGCGTGAACTTCCGCGACGTCAAGAATCTCGACATCGTCGGGATCTTTCCGGACTACGCCTCGGCCCAGACCGCTTGGAAGGCCAAGGCGCAGTCGACGGTTGACAGCGCCCAGACGCGCTACTTCATCGTGCATCTGCACCGGCTGCTCGAGCCCTGATGTGTGAAACCTGACTCCGTAACGGACGTGAAGGCATTGTGACGCCCGGGTTGCGGCTGTTATGGAGCGCCGCAACGAAGGCTTAAACCCCGGCACGGGCTCGGCCCTCCAGGATCGCGAGATGAAGACCCCGGCATGAAGTCCTCGATCAAGATCATCGCCGGCAACGCGAGCCGCCCCCTGGCCGAAGCGATTGCGGCCTACCTGGAATTGCCGCTGGCCAAATGCATGGTGCGGCGCTTCGCCGACATGGAGATCTTCGTCGAACTCCAGGAAAACGTGCGCGGCGAGGACGTGTTCATCGTCCAGTCGACCTCGTTCCCGGCCAACGATCACCTGATGGAACTGCTCATCATGATCGACGCCGCGCGGCGCTCCTCGGCGCGGCGCATCACGGCGGTGATCCCGTATTTCGGCTATGCCCGCCAGGACCGGCGCACCTCGGGCCGCACCCCGATCTCGGCAAAGCTCGTGGCCAACCTCATCACCGAGGCCGGTGCCGACCGCGTGATGACCCTCGATCTCCATGCCGGGCAGATCCAGGGCTTCTTCGACATCCCCACCGACAACCTGTTCGCCGCCCCCGTGATGGTGCGCGACATCAAGGAGCGGCTCGACCCCCGGGACTGGATGGTGGTCTCGCCGGATGTCGGCGGCGTGGTCCGCGCCCGCGCCATCGCCAAGCGCATCGACGCGACCCTGGCCATCGTCGACAAGCGCCGCGAGCGTCCCGGCGAGTCCGAGGTGATGAACATCATCGGCGAGGTCGAGGGCCGCTCCTGCATCCTCGTGGACGACATCGTCGATTCCGGCGGCACCCTGGTGAACGCCGCCGAGGCCCTGCTGAACGCCGGCGCCAAGGACGTCTCCGCCTACATCACGCACGGGGTGCTCTCCGGCGGCGCGGTCTCGCGCATCGCCGCCTCGCGGATGAAGGAACTGGTCATCACCGACTCGATCCAGCCGACCCAGGCGGTCAAGCTCGCCCGCAACATCCGGGTCGCCACCATCGCCCCGCTCCTGGGCGAGGCCATCGGCCGGACGGCGACGGAATCCAGCGTGTCGAGCCTCTTCACCTGAGGCCCGCCCCCCCGGAGATCCGGGACCGGCGGATCGCAATTGCGTTGACCCCATCGGAACCTGTATAGACGGCGCTTCCCTATTGCAGCGTTGAGACGGGATGCTGCCGGCCGGTGAGGCCGGAGCGAGCGACGCCCTGTCGGCGGCGCCCCGGCCCCGTCCCGCACGAACCAGTTGGAGTCACCCGATGTCGCAAGGCCCGCTGATGCCGAAGGCCACCGCCGTATGGCTGGTGGAGAACACCTCGCTGGCCTTCGAGCAGATCGCCGATTTCTGCAAGCTGCACCCCCTCGAGGTGAAGGGCATCGCCGACGGCGAGGTCGCCGCGGGCATCAAGGGCCTCGATCCGATCACCACCGGCCAGCTCACCCGCGACGAGATCGAGAAGGCGCAGAAGAGCCCGGCCTACAAGCTCAAGGTCGCGGTCTCGAAGGTGAAGCTGCCCGAGGTCAAGCGCACCACCAAGGGTCCGCGCTACACGCCCCTGTCCCGTCGCCAGGACCGGCCGAACGCCATTCTCTGGCTGCTGCGCAACCACCCCGAGCTGAAGGACGCGCAGATCATCCGCCTCGTCGGCACCACCAAGTCGACGATCCAGCAGATCCGCGAGCGCACCCACTGGAATTCCGGCTCCCTGCAGCCGATGGACCCCGTGACCCTCGGCCTCTGCACCCAGATCGACCTCGATTTCGAGGTGCAGCGCTCGGCCAAGGACCGTCCGGCCAACATGCCGGTGGATGGCGGCGCGACCCTGCTGCCGACCGAGGTCTCGACGGCCACCGACTACACCGAGTCGGACGAGCATCACCGCAGCGCCCGCGACGAGAAGCTCAACGCCGATTCGGTGTTCGCGAAGCTCAAGGGCATGCGCAGCACCGAGGACGACGACGAGGATTGATACCCACTCCCGGAAGCAGAGGGCTTTCCGGGAAGGAGAGGGGGCACGTTCCGGACGCGACGACCGGAGCGATCCCCCGGAAACGCGATCAGCCGCCCCTGTCCGTGCCGCGCCGACCGATCCCCGCAGCCCCGCCGCGGGGATTTCCCGTTTCCGGGACCGCCGGCGGGCCGGGCCCCCGGCCAGTTGCCGGATCTCCGGCAATCCGCTATGCAACCGCCGTTCTCCGAATGGATTCCACGAGGCTCGGCTGTCCCGCCGGGCCACGCCCCGTTTGGAGGATCGCTCTCGACCATCGTTTGAGAATGCGTCGGCCCTCCCCCGGGAGGTTGAGCCCGTCGGGTCCGTGACCCCGGGCGGCGACGTCGAGGGTGTCCCGTCACACGAGCCGCCGATGCCGGCCTCCGGATGAGGCCTGTCAGGAGACAGAATGACCGCTGGTAACGCCCTGCAGCGTAGCCCGAGCCGCGACGATTTCGCCGCTCTTCTCGAGGAGTCCTTCCTCGAACACGAGATCACCGAAGGGTCCGTCGTCAAGGGTCGCGTCGTCGCGATCGAGAAGGACGTGGCCGTCATCGACATCGGCGCCAAGACGGAAGGCCGTGTCGCCCTCAAGGAATTCAACGGCCCCGGCCGCGAAGGCGAGCTCGCCGTCGGCGACGAGGTCGAGGTCTATGTCGACCGCATCGAGAATGCGCTCGGCGAGGCCGTCATCTCGCGCGACAAGGCGCGCCGCGAGGAGAGCTGGGTCAAGCTCGAGAAGGCCTTCGAGGCCAACGAGCGCGTCACCGGCGCGATCTTCAACCAGGTCAAGGGCGGCTACACCGTCGACCTCGACGGCGCCGTGGCGTTCCTGCCGCGCTCCCAGGTCGACATCCGCCCCGTGCGCGACGTCACCCCGCTGCTGGGCACCCCGCAGCCGTTCCAGATCCTCAAGATGGATCGCCGCCGCGGCAACATCGTCGTGTCGCGCCGCACCGTCCTCGAGGAGAGCCGCGCCGAGCAGCGCTCCGAGCTGGTGGCCAACCTTGAGGAAGGCCAGGTCATCGACGGCGTCGTCAAGAACATCACCGAGTACGGCGCCTTCGTCGACCTCGGCGGCATCGACGGCCTGCTCCACGTCACCGACATGGCGTGGCGCCGCGTGAACCACCCGTCCGAGGTCGTGACCATCGGCCAGACGGTCAAGGTCAAGATCATCAAGATCAACCACGAGACCCACCGCATCTCGCTCGGCATCAAGCAGCTGCTGGCCGATCCGTGGGAGGGCATCGCCCAGCGCTACCCGGTCGACGCCAAGCTCAAGGGCCGCGTGACCAACATCACCGACTACGGCGCCTTCGTGGAGCTGGAGCCGGGCATCGAAGGCCTGATCCACGTCTCCGAGATGTCCTGGACGAAGAAGAACGTCCACCCGGGCAAGATCGTTTCCACCTCGCAGGAGGTGGAAGTGCAGATCCTCGAGGTCGATCCGGTCAAGCGCCGCATCTCGCTCGGCCTGAAGCAGACCCTCCAGAACCCCTGGGAGGCCTTCGCCCAGCAGCATCCGGTGGGCTCCGAGGTCGAGGGCGAGGTCAAGAACAAGACCGAGTTCGGCCTGTTCATCGGCCTCGACGGCGATGTCGACGGCATGGTCCACCTGTCGGATCTCGACTGGAACCGTCCCGGCGAGCAGGTCATCGAGGAGTTCAAGAAGGGCGACATGCTCCGCGCCCAGGTGCTCGACGTCGACGTCGAGAAGGAGCGCATCTCGCTCGGCGTGAAGCAGCTCGGCGGCGACCCCTTCACGGAAGCCGGCGACCTCAAGAAGGGTCAGATCGTGACCTGCGAAGTGGTGGACGTGAAGGACTCGGGCGTCGACGTGAAGATCGTCGACACCGACCTGACGACCTTCATCCGCCGGGCCGAGCTCGCCCGTGACCGCGGCGACCAGCGCCCCGAGCGCTTCGCCGCCGGCGAGAAGTTCGACGCCCGCGTGATCCAGTTCGACCGCAAGGCGCGCCGGGTCCAGCTCTCCATCAAGGCCCTGGAGATGGCCGAGGAGAAGGAGGCGATGGCCCAGTTCGGCTCGACCGATTCGGGTGCCTCGCTCGGCGAGATCCTGGGCGCCGCCTTCAAGAAGGCCCGCACCAGCGACGACAAGGACGAGTCGCAGGACTGATCCGTCCTGCATCTCCCCCGGTCCCTCGGGACCGGGGATTCTCGCAGACCCCATCGACGCCCGCGCGGGATCGCCTCCCGCGCGGGCGTTTTTCGTGCACGGAGCCCGGTCCCGCCGGAGCCACGCGGGGAGCCACCGCCAGCCCCTTGTCGGTCCCGGTCCGGCAAGGCTAGAACACGAGCCTGTGACGGATCGGGCGAGGCCTCACGCCGGAGGACGCGCGATGCGTCCGAGGCTGAGCCCGGTCGACGGACGATGCCCGACCGAAGCTGGTACCTGCCAAAGGCCGATACATGCCAAAGGCTTGGTGCAAATCGGCGGGGAGTGTGGGACAAGGTTCGGCGCGCCGGTCGATGCCGGCGCGGACCGGCCGAGCACTCGGACCTTGGCGCTCGGGAATCCGGCGTCCAGACCCCGGCGTCCGGAACCATCAGCCGGCCGAGCCGGCACGTGAGGGAGCGTAACCAGCGCATGGCCGCGGATGCCGAACTTCTGATCGATCGCCGGCGCCTGCGCCGCAAGCTCTCCCTCTGGCGCGTCCTCGGCATCGGCGGCCTCGTGGTCGCGGTCGGGGCGGTCGGCCTGCGGGTCCGCAGCGGCGGCGAGGCCCTGGGCCTCGGCAGCGTCCGTCCGCAGATCGCCCGGATCTCGGTGGGCGGCTTCATCGCCGGCAGCGAATCCACCACCAAGCTGATCGAGCGCGTCCGCGACGCGAGCGCCGTGCAGGGCGTCGTGGTCTCGATCTCCTCGCCGGGCGGCACCACCACGGGCTCCGAGGAACTCTACCGCAACCTGCGGGCGCTCGCCGAGAAGAAGCCCATGGTGGCCTTCGTCGACGGCACTGCCGCCTCCGGCGCCTACATCGCGGCCATCGCCGCCGACCACATCGTGGCGCGGGAGACCGCCCTGGTGGGCTCCATCGGCGTCCTGTTCCAGTACCCGGACCTGTCGGGCCTCCTCGACAAGGTCGGGGTCAAGGTCGAATCCGTGAAGTCGGCGCCCCTGAAGGCCGAGCCGTCGGGCTTCACGCCCACCTCGCCCGAGGCCCGCGCCGCCCTCGCGGCCGTCGTCGGCGACACCTATGCCTGGTTCAAGGGCCTCGTGGCCGACCGGCGCAAGATGACCGAGAAGGAACTCGCCACCGTCTCCGACGGCCGGGTGTTCAGCGGCCGCCAGAGCGTGCCGCTCAAGCTGGTGGACGGCCTCGGCGGCGAGCGCCAGGCCATCGCCTGGCTCGAATCCGAGCGCGGCGTGGCCAAGGACCTGCCGGTGCTGGACTGGAAGCCGAAGGCCAAGAGCGATTTCCAGCTGTGGTCAGCCCTCGGCCTCGGGGCCGACCTCGTCGGACTCGACGGCGTCGCGGCGCGCCTGCGCCAGGTGGGCGACGAGACGGCGGGCTTGGCCCAGGGCGGACTGCTGGTCCTCTGGCGGCCCGGCCCCGCGGACGCCGCCCGCTGAGGCGCCGCGCCATCCCATCCGTGCATGACTTCGTGAAGGCCCTCGCATGATCAAGTCGGAGCTCGTGCTCAAGATCGCCGAGCAGAACCCGCATCTCTACCAGCGCGACGTCGAGACCCTGGTGAACGCGATCCTGGACACCATCGCGGATGCCCTGGCCCGCGGCGACCGGGTCGAGCTGCGCGGCTTCGGGGCCTTCTCGGTGAAGCGCCGCGATGCGCGGCGCGGGCGCAACCCGCGGACGGGTGCGGCCGTTGCCGTCTCGGAGAAGGCCATCCCCGTGTTCAAGACGGGCAAGGAGATGCGCCTGCGCCTCAACGAGGCCGGCATCGGGGACGGCGAGGCCGCCGCGTCCTGATCCGCCCCGTCCCCTACGCCTGGAGTTCCTCTCGATGATCCGCTTCCTCAAGGGCCTGGTGCTGCTTCCCGTGGCGATCCTGGTCGTCGCCTTCGCGGTGGCCAACCGCGATGCGGTGCGGGTCTCGTTCGATCCCCTCTCGACCGACATGCCGGTCTTCAGCGCGACGCTGCCGCTCTACCTGCTGCTGTTCATCGCCGTCGCCGTCGGCGTGCTGCTCGGCGGCTGCGGCGCCTGGCTCGGGCAGTCGCGCACCCGCCGCACCAGCGCCGAGCGCCGCCGCGAGATCCGCCGCCTCGAGAGCGAGACCGCCCGCCTCAAGACCTACGCGCCGGCCCCGGTCAACGAGGGTCCGAACGGCATCTACCGCAACGCCCCCGACCGCGTCGCCCTGCCGGCCCCGCGCTGAGGCCGGCGACGCTCCGCGAACCGCGCGTTCCATGGCACCCATCGCGATCAAGATCTGCGGGCTCAGCACGGCGGTGACCCTCGACGCCGCCCTGGAGGCCGGCGCCGATCTCGTCGGGTTCGTGCACTTCCCGAAGAGCCCCCGCCACGTGGACCTGGAGACCGGCCGCGCCCTCTCGGCGCGCGCGCAGGGCCGGACCGAGCGGGTGGTGCTCCTCGTCGACCCGGACGACGCCCTGGTGGAGGCCGCCGTCGCGGCCCTCGACCCCGACTGGATCCAGCTCCACGGCCGCGAGACGCCGGCCCGCGTCGCGGCCATCCGCGCCGCCACCGGGCGCCGGGTGATGAAGGCCGTCGGCGTCGCGACGGCCGCGGATCTCGACGCGGTGGCCACCTATGCGGGGGCGGCCGACCGCATCCTCCTCGACGCCAAGGCGCCGCCGGAGGCCCTGCTGCCCGGCGGCAACGGCCACGCCTTCGACTGGGATCTCCTCGACGGCGCCGTCCTGCCGGCGGATTACATGCTCTCGGGCGGCCTCACGCCCGACACCGTGGCGGCGGCGCTGGCCCGCACGGGCGCGCGCGCCGTCGACGTCTCGTCGGGCGTCGAGATCCGCCCGGGCGACAAGTCGCCGGAGCGGATCGCCGCCTTCATCGCGGCGGCCCGGGCCTGACGGGACACGGCGCGCGGGGCGGGGGTTCCGGCGCCGGGGACCCGGGCTTTGCGCTCCGAAAGGCCCCGAATTCGCGATTCGACGCGTTGGCCGCATTGTCGCCGCCCCCCGTGCGGGTCTAGGCCTATCGACAAACGCAGACCTGACAAGGACCATGCCCGTGACCCTCGCTCCCCCTCCGAACTCGTTCCGCAACGGCCCGGACGAGCGCGGCCGCTTCGGCATCTTCGGCGGACGCTTCGTGGCCGAGACGCTGATGCCGCTGATCCTCGACCTGGAAGCCGCCTACACGGCCGCCAAGGCCGACCCGGCCTTCCAGGCGGAGATGAACAGCCACCTGACCCACTATGTCGGCCGGCCGAGCCCGCTCTACTACGCCGAGCGGATGACCGAGCACCTGCGGGCGCAGGCCGCCCCGGGGCAGGGCGCGAAGATCTACTTCAAGCGCGACGAACTCAACCACACCGGCTCGCACAAGGTGAACAACGTGCTCGGCCAGATCATGCTGGCCCGCCGCATGGGCAAGCCGCGCATCATCGCCGAGACGGGCGCCGGCCAGCACGGCGTCGCCACCGCCACCCTCTGCGCCCGCTTCGGCCTGAAATGCGTGGTCTACATGGGCGCCGTCGACGTGGCGCGTCAGGCGCCCAACGTGTTCCGGATGAAGATGCTCGGCGCCGAGGTCGTGCCGGTGCAGTCCGGCACCAAGACCCTCAAGGACGCGATGAACGAGGCCCTGCGCGACTGGGTCACCAACGTCGCCGACACCTTCTACTGCATCGGCACCGTGGCGGGCCCGCACCCCTACCCGGCGATGGTGCGCGACTTCCAGTCGATCATCGGCCGCGAGGCGAAGCAGCAGATGCTGGAGATGGAGGGCCGCCTGCCGGATTCCCTCGTTGCCTGCATCGGCGGCGGGTCCAACGCCATGGGCCTGTTCCATCCCTTCCTCGACGATCCCGAGGTCGCGATGTACGGCGTCGAGGCGGCGGGCCACGGCATCGCCAGCGGCCTGCACGCGGCCTCGCTGTCGGGCGGCAAGCCCGGCGTGCTCCACGGCAACCGCACCTACCTGCTGCAGGACGGCGACGGCCAGATCGCGGACGCGCACTCGATCTCGGCCGGCCTCGACTACCCGGGCATCGGCCCCGAGCACGCCTGGCTGCACGAGGCCGGCCGCGTCACCTACCTCTCGGCGACGGACGAGGAGGCCCTGGAGGCCTTCAAGCTCTGCTCGGTGCTCGAGGGCATCATCCCGGCCCTGGAGCCGGCCCACGCCCTCGCCAAGGTCCGGGAACTGGCCCCGCAGAAGCCCCAGGATCACCTCCTGGTCGTCAACCTGTGCGGACGCGGCGACAAGGACATCCCCCAGGTCGCCGAGATCCTCGGCACCCGGCTCTGACGTTTCCGGACGTTCCCGCGGGGCCGGTCATTTTCTCGCGGCCGACCCCGTTGACACCTCACGGCGGGGTTCCCTATACCGCCGATCTCATCGCGCCCCGATCTTCGGCGGCGCGGTCTGGCGGGGTAGCTCAGCTGGTTAGAGCAGAGGAATCATAATCCTTGTGTCGGCGGTTCAAATCCGTCCCTCGCTACCAACAATTCCAAGTCATCACAGCGACTTAGACGACAAGCCCTGGACACCGTGTCCGGGGCTTTTTGCTTCTCGGGCGGAGTTCGGGCGGACTTTTCTGCACGGCTGCCGGGAGGCCCGCCCGAAATCCATTCCCGGGCGGGTCGAAATCCGACGCTGGCACGCGCCGTGGACAGTCCCAAGCCCAACCGGTTGGATTTGAGTGATCGGCTTAGCCAGCCCTCAACGCGGGCCTGCCACGGTGACCGCGTGAGCCGCGCACCTTCACTCCCCCCGTCCTATGCCCGCATGCGGAACCTGCAGCGCGAGGTTCACGACCTCTGCTACCTCGCCCTGCGGAAGGACCTGACGCGTCCTGAGCGGCGCGCCCGTCTGCAGGAGATCGACAGCCGGATGAGCGATCGGCTGCCCCTCGACGGGCGGGGGATCGACGCCACCATCGAACGGCTGGAGGCCGACCGGGCCTAGGTGCTGGAGGACCACCGCATCAGTCGCGGCGTCATCTACGACGGGCTGACCGACTTCACCCGGCCCTACCGGTGCATGGCCGAGGACCCCGGGCCCTACGTCTACCAAGCCGAGCACGTCTAGAGGCGGGCGGGTTTCAGCCGAGCGGGTGATTTCGGCGCCGGCCGCTTGGATTCCCGCGAGCGGCTAAACCCGGATCTCAGGGTGCGAGGCCGCCGAGGTCCCCGCGATCCTCGGGATCGATCGGGGCCGACAGGTGCCGCTCGCTCTCGACAACGTGCGTCACGCTCTGGCCTAGCCGGCGCTCGGTCAGGAGCCGGTAGGTGCCGTTCCGGAGCAGCGTCACGCCGAGGCAGCGCTCCTGCTTCTTGGCGCCTGGTACCGACGTCAGGAAGATCCCGGCGTACTCGCCGCGCCACGGCTTGAACCAAACCGTCAATGCGACGGTCGTCGCCGGGCCGTCCTCCTGCGGTTTCGGGAGCCACTCCGTCGTCGCGACCCAGGCCTCCTCCGCCTCCTGGAGCACGCGCTTCCGGTTGACGCCCGACAGCGTGGAGGCCGCCCACAGGGGATGCGCCTCGATCGCGTCGACAGGAATCGGCGTGAAGACGACCTCGCCGTCGGGGGCCCAGGCGCGCGTGAATTTTTCGGTGACCGGATCTCGCATGCCCGCATGATGCGGGCGAGCCGTTAACCGGCCGTCAGCCGGCGGAGCGGGCAGCCTCTCGGGCCCGGCGCTCCGGCCCCAGCTTCCGCGCCAGGTCCGCCGGCCGGGACGCCCTCACGAACCCGCGGCTGACCTTCCCCGAGATCTCAGCCATCTCGATCAGGGCGTCGCCGAGCGCCCGCCTCAGGGCGTCCCGCGCGTCGCCGTCGGCGGCTTCCATGTAGGCCCGCTCCATCTCGTCCACGATCCGCTCCATCGATTCTGTCATAGAACGAATGGAGAACAAATCCGCTCGGGAGTCGATCCCTGGACGCGACGTTTCGGCCCTTGGTCAGACGAACCAGCTGACCACCAGTGCGACCGCGATGCAGAGGCCGACCTGCAGAACGGTGGAGCGCAGGCGGTCGATCGCTGCGGCGAGGTTGGCGGTATCCAGGTTGGGGGCGGGATCCGCGGGAGCCTGAAGCGGCGGCCCCTGTTCCGGCACCCCATCATCCTCGTCGACCTTTGGCTGCGGCGCGTCGCTCCAGCTGAGATGCCGGACCGTGCCCCGTGCCACCTCTGGGCTCTCGCTCGCGTGGTCCGCGTGGGGAGCCAGATACCAGGTGACCCCGTAGCCGGGCGGCGTGTGCTCGTCGCCCTTCGTGATCCAGAGATCGAGCTTCACGCCGAGGTGGAACGACGGCATCTCGCCAGCGCGGTAGGCCGCGAGCATCGCGGCCATGTCCATCTCGGGGATCCAACACTCCAGGAACCAGGCGTCCTCGCTCCTGAACTCCCGGTCTCCGGCGATGAAGCCGAGCACGCCGGTGAACGGGGTGTAGCCGTTGCCGTCCTCCTGAGGGATGGCGGGCCGGATCGTCACGGGCAGGACCCGGCAGGTGTCGCCCCATCCAGCGAGCCGGACAGTGTCCCTCCGGATCGCGGCCATCCCGGACAGCTGGGGTGTCCGGCTGATGGTCCCGTAGTCCGTGGAGACGGCCTGGCCCATCTTGAGGTTCGAGACCTCGACCCAGAGGGTCCGATAGGGGTCGTGGTGCCACTCTCCCTCGACCTCCGGGATCGCCATCGTCCCGTCCGTGACGATCGATTTCAGCCGCGCGCGCTTGTCCTGTCTCACCATGTGCCCCCCGAGGTTGAGGCACTCTCGCGGGCTGGCAAGGCCCCGTCCAGGGTTCCCGTCCTTAAGCCTGCCTGCGTCCCACGCGGCGCCGGTCGTTGATGACCTCCCGCTTCACGGCGTGCGAGATCCACAGGGCGAGCTCCCTCCGGAGGCGGGCCGGTCGCTCCACCGGGGTGTCCGCCGGGTTCTCGGAGATGACCTTCTCGACGGTCCAAGCGGCCCCGCCGGCGATCTCGTCGATCGTGGACTGCCTCATGCCACCACCATCAGCTGGACCTCGACGACCTCCGCCTCCAGCCGCTCGGGGAAGAGCGTGGGGTGGTGCAGGCGGAGGTCCTCCCACTGCTCGCGGACCTGCCGCGCCGTCGCCTCGGCCGCCTCGCGCTTGAGGTAGACCTGCGCGGTCGCCAGCCCGTCCCACTCCTTCCGGTTCGGGTGCATGGACCGGTTGCAGAACAGGAGCCCCGTCACGGTGTCCCGGACAGCGAACCTGGTCACCGGCGCGGAGGCCTGCTCGGCGCTCGGCGGGTAAGCCTCCGCCTTTCGCAGGGCGGCGACCGCGCAGGTGCGGCAGCGCTGCGAGCGCTTCTCGCCGACCGCGCGTTCCCGGCAGTCCCGGCATCGGAACGAGTACAGCCCCGACGACCACCCGAACGGACGGAGGGCGTCGTCGGTGTAGCCGTCGTGGATCGGGCAGGATCTGATCATGCTCGCCTCCGCGCCTTGGCCTCGGCGGCCCGGCGCGCCTTCCGGTTTGGGCCGGCGTCGTCGGGCCGGCGGAAGGCCAGAGACGCGACGAACGGGCTCATCTCCCGGCAGGTCACCTCGAACTCGGCCGCGAGCTCGGTGGATCGTGCCATGCGCTCGACCACCTCGCGCACGCCCATGCGCCTCAAGGGGATCCGGCGACCGGCGATGTGGATGCTCTCGCTCATGCCCGTAGCCCCTGCAGCTGCCTCTCGATGCCGAGGCGGACGGCGATGGCGTGGCGAACCTGGCGGACGAATTCCTCGGAGGGGTCCTCGCGGAAATCGTTCGGGGTGCAGTGCCAGGCGCAGTAGACGATCACGGCGTCGCCCTGCGTCACCCTCGCGCCGTTGACGGTGACGACGTCGCCTTGGGTCCCGATCCGGATCTCTTCGCCGTCCGAGGGGAGGCCGATCGCTTCGAGGGCTTCCCTCGCGATCGGCCCGTTGATGGGGGCAACCCATAGGGACGACATCTCTCCCGGCATGACCACGGCCATCCGGGGCGGCGTCATGCGGAAGGGCGTCTCGGTGTAGATGCGCATGGTCAGGCCCTCCACTCGTACCGATTGACCTCGTCGTTGAGCTTCTCCTCGGAGAGGACGATCTCCCCGGCAGGCGTGCGGACGTCGGCAGGCCACCAGTCCCCGTTGTCTCGACCCCAGAACGCCGTGCTGATGGCCTCGTCGAGGGAGTAGACCTCCACCGTCATCGGGGAGTGGAAGCGCATCCCGTGCACCACGTGAGTGACGACCCGGGCCGCCAACTCGGCCTCCCGCTTCAGAAAGGCCGACACCGCCTTGCTCAGGGCCGTCTCGGCCGCGCCGAGGTCGGTCCATACGGTCTTGTCGCCCCAGGGGGCCGCGCAGGCCTTCACGCGGACCTCGTTCCAGGAGACGGCGGCCGCCTCGATCGGGGAGCGGTGCATGCTCAGGCCTCCACCTTCGGCAGGTGCTTCGAGATATCGTTGAGGAAGCACCACAGGCCTGCGGCGCCAACGTCGTCCTCGTCATTGAAGTGCGCGATGATGGCCGCCTTCACCACGGCGGGGTCCCGGGCGAACAGGGCGTCGAGATCCCGAAGGGTTGCGAGCTTGCTCTCGTGCCGGCCGGCCCGGTACTGAGCGTCATCGCCCTCAAAGACCGTGCCGTCCTCGGCCGTGCGGATCTCCACTTGGACCTTGCGGGTCACGGTCTTGTAGCTGCTCACCGCCATCGCTCAGGCCCCCCTGCGCTGCTCGGCGAGCAACCCGTCGAGGCTGTCCCGGAGCGCCCGGACGTGCGTCGTCCCGTCGAGGTCGTCGGGGTCCGTGCAGGCCTCGGCCTCGCGCAGGGCGGCCCGCACCGCGGCGATGTCGTCCTCGATCGCGACGTGGCGCTTTGGCGCCTCGGTGTTCGTGTCCCTGATGTCCATCGTCCTCTCCATCACCACGCCGACCACACCGCCGGCAGACCGCCCGCCGGGGCCTTCTCCGCATCGTCCCGGGCTTGCCTCCCCGGCGGGGCGCGCCCAGACTCCCGGGCATGCCCGAGGACGCCTACGACGCCGCCGACGCCCGCCACCTTGAGGGCATGCCGCTGCCCCGGGCCCGGCCGGCCGGGCATGTCGAGGACCGCTACCCCGTTGAGGACGGCCCGGGCTCCGGGGAGCGCGTCGAGCTGGTCGTGCGGGTGCTCCGCGGAACGGCACGGTCCACCGTCATCGTGGCCGACCCGGCCACCGGGCGGGCCCTAGCCCAAGACGTCGTCCCGCACGGGGGCGAGGCCGGCGCGGCGGCCGCGGCCGTCTACGCTGCGCTGAAGAAGGCCAACGCTTGCCTGTAGAGATCCGAGGCTCACGGGCAGTCCTCCCCGCGGGCGGCCTGACGGCGCTGGACGGCCGCGACGATGCGGGTGACCTCCGTCGGCGGCCGCGGGCCATCCAGGCGCGAGAGGACGCCCACGCCGAGGATGAGCGCGAAAACCAGGGCGATCGAGACCATCGCGACGATGAGCGTGAGGTCCATCAGGACGAGGCCCCCGCGGACCCGGAGACGGCACGGCGTGCGATCTCGCGTGCGACCGAGGCGTCGATCCAGAACGTGCGCCCGTCCTCCATCCGGTAGGCACCGCCGACCTCGGCCTCGATCGCGGCCGCGGTCCGGGCGTCCTCAACCGCCATCACGGCCGCAGCGTCGTCGAGGAAACCCTGGCGGTAGGAGTGCGGCAGGTTCTGAACCTGCTCGCCCTCAGTGTAGGAGAAGGGCCCCTGAAAGGCCGTCCTGCGAGCGTTCGACCGCCGAACCCAGCGCACGAACAAGGCCTGCGCGATAGCAAGCTGGCGCTCTTGAACGCTCACGTCCGGCCCTCCGAGATGAGGCCCTTGGCCACCAGCACCGCGTAGACGCCCCCGGCGAGCTGCAGGTCGTCGAGCCCATCCTTGCGTCCCTACGTGAGGACGGCGCGGATGAGCTCCCACGGGGCGGGGGACGGCGGCGGGGCTGGGGCCCACCGGGGCTCGTTGGGGAACCGCCGCTGGAGGCGGACCCTCAGTTCCTCGGTAGCCTGTGCCTGGTGCGCCATTCCATTTCCCCCATCGAATCCGTGCAGATGAGAGTCTGCCATGGATCGCCGATTTCCACTGGACGGTGTCCAAAAAATCGCGCAGCCGACTGAGTCGCGGGTAGGTGCCTTGCATGCTGATGCGGTAGGCTCCGGGTCATGAGCATCTTCAACCTCGGCGAGGAGCTTGCCCTCGCCCGCCGCCACCGCCGGCTCTCGCAGCGCCAGCTCGCCGCGAAGGCGGACGTGAGCGTGTCGTGGCTCTCGGCCTTCGAACGGGGAGACAGCTACGAGCCGAGCATGCACCGGGTGATGAGGTGCCTGCACGCCCTCGGGCTCGACCTGCGGCTGTCGACGTACAACCAGGGCCGGCCGTCGCTGGACGACCTCCTGGCGCAGGACGAGGAGGCCGACCGCAGCCCGGCCCTGAAGGCCGCGCTAGGGCTTGGTTAACCCTAGGAACGCGACCCAGTCCGCAACGAATGCACATCCCTTGCACATTGGACCGGCCTGGTGCACATAGGGGTCACACCGGAGTTCTCGCCATGACCTTCCCTCGCTCGAAACGGATGCACCGCCCCGCCGCCTGAGCCCTGCTCGGCGCGCCCCGCGTGCACTCCTTTCCAGCGAGACCTCCCATGACCGACGACGCCTCCCGGGCGCGCGCCGCTGCCGTCCAGGCCGCCCGTGCCACGCTCCTCGACTCCACCGCGCTGACGGGGCCCCGTCAGCCCGAGGCTTCCCTCGGACCGCGAAAGAAGGGCTACGGCGCCGAGTTCGTCGGGTACGACGCCCGCCGCGACGCGGGCCTGGCGATCGCCGCGTTCCTAGCCGAGGAGCCTCAGCTCCCGGCGGCGCTCGTCAGGACCCTCGGGCGGACGCGGCGGGACGTGACGATCGCGTCCCTGCAGAAGGCAGACGACGCGCTCCGCGAGCACGCCAACGCCGATGGCGTTTCGGACGCTGGGCAGGACGCCGCGGCGCATCTGGCGGACGACCTCTTGTTCGCCCAGGCGGCCCTGGGGAACGCCAAGGCCGCGGCCTACTGCGCCAGCATCTGCCTGCGCCTGTTCCACGCCTCGTTGGCGAACGGCAACCATGCGGCTGCCTGGCTCGCCCTGCGGAACGGTATCCGGTACTCCACCGACGCGACGGTGGACCTGCAGGAGTCCGAGTACGTCTCCGATCAGCAAGCGTCGCTGCTCGCTCCCTACGATGGGCTGGCGCTCAAGCTCGGCGAGACGGCCGCGATCGTCGCGGCTGCGCACAGGCAGATCGGGGTCGAGGAAGATCTGCTGCGCGGCGGCGCCGGCGGCGCCGGCGGCAGCGCGAGGGCGTGGGTCGACGAGCAGGCCGACGACCTGGCGGCGCTGGCTCAGCTGGACTGGCCCCTCGGCGACGGCGGGTGGCGGGACCGGGCGGCGCGCCCCGCCCCGACGCTCGTCGTCCTGGCCAAGGGGGCATTGGACCACCTGCCCGGGTCCGAGACCTCGGGGTCGTCCCGGTCGACGCGGGGATCGACGCCGCGCGCGGAGTTCAACGCGCTCGCCGGCGAGGCCCTCCCGCTCGTCCACGGCGTCGACGTCGTGGCCGTCGGCAAGCTGCTCGATGCGCGGTTCCCGTGGTTCAGGGATCTCACCGCGCTGCTGCTGCGGGACCTCGCCAACGGAGGTGTAGCCCGGCTGCGGAACACTCTCGCGGTGAGCCCGCCCGGCAGCGGGAAGACGAGCTACCTGCAGGCGTTCTGCCAGGCGGCCGGGATCCCGTGCGTCCTCTACAACGCCGCCGGCGTCGCCGACGCTGCGTTCGGCGGGACGTCGCGCCAGTGGAGCACGGGGCGCGCAAGCGTCCCGTTGCAGACGATCCAGCGGCTCCGCGTCGCCAACCCCGTCATCATCATCGACGAGATCGAGAAGGCGGGCACGAGGTCGGAGAACGGGCGCCTCACGGACTCCCTGATCGCCCTGCTGGAGCCGGCAGGGAGCCGCGCCTTCCACGAGGTCTATCTGGAAACGAACGCCGATCTGAGCGGCACCCAGTTCCTGGCGACGGCCAACGGGACGGGAGGCGTCCCCGGCCCCCTCCTGGACCGCTTCCGCGTCGTGCACGTCGGCCTTCCCAGGGCCGAGGACCTGCCGGTCGCGGCGGCCAACCTCGTCAGCGAAATCCGCGACGAGCGAGGCCTCGACTCCGGCTGGCTCCCCGATCTCGACGGCGACGAGCTCCACCTCCTTGGCCGCGTGTGGAAGGGGGGCTCGCTCCGCCCGCTCCGCCGCGCCGTGACGACGCTTCTCGACGGCCGCGAGACCCTCGCCCGTCGCCACTGACACCCCACCCCCTGAAGGAGAGATCCCATGACCGACGCACACCCGAGCCGCGCCTCGATCATCGTCCTGGAGGCGGCGATCACCCAAATGCGAGCCCGCCACGAGCAGGACGAACTACGCGACGAGCTCGCCGTCACCGGCCTGTCCGTCCTCCACCTGGCGAGCTGTGCCTACGCCCGCGGGGCCTTCCCGCCATCGGAGGCCCGCTACCTCTGCCAGGGCCTGCTCGCCCTCGCCGACGCGCTGCCTGCGAACCCGGACGACCGCCGTGAACCCCGCGAGGTCCGCGCGTGAAATCGGCGCGCGGTCCCCCCTCTGCTCACCCCTCAGCCCCCAGGAGACCCCCATGCTCATCGACGAATTCCGCACGATCGCTGACGACGCCGTGTGCCGGCACGTAGGCCACGTCGACGTCGTCCCCACGGGCGTCAGCCCGAGCGCCCACGGTCCCCTCGTCACGTGGACGGGTGGCTCCCCGCTGCCCCGTCAGGACGACGGCCGCTTCGTCCCGCCGCCCCCCGCGCAGGACGTCCTCCGCGTCCTGGCGCGCGTCCTCGCCCTGCGCTGGCAGACCGGCCGCGCGGTCGTCCCGGACGATTGGGACGCCACGCTGCGCGGGCGCTACCCGACAACGTTCGAACCCGGGGGGCCGTACTCGGGCGGCGGCTGGCGCTGGCTGTGGGAGGCGGGCGCGAGCCTGGTCTCCGAGGCTGGGGCGACGGGATTCCGGACCGAACAAACGAAGGAGAAGTTCGCGCAGGCCCGCTGGCATTACTCAATCGAAGGCAAGACTAGGAAGGCAACGCGCAATGAAGTCTCGACTATAGTTGACTGCGTGGAGCACCTGTCGGCCTATGTCTGTGAGACCTGCGGGGCCCCCGGCCGTATCCGCAAGGGCGGGTGGGCGAAGACGTGCTGCGATCTCCACGCCAATGGCAAGGCATGACGTCTACCGGAACCTGACCCGCCGCGCCTGGAGCGTGCGCGAGCGGGGCAGGGTCGTCGGCCACGTGCCGGCGATCGTGCTTGCCGACGTCGTCCTCCGAGCGTCGGAGGCGGGGCGCCAGCGGTGCCTGCGGACGGGGGCCCGGGACGTCCACGCATGGGCCACGGGCACGGTGGCCGAGGGGGCGCGGCCGCCCTCGGCGGTGAGGCTCCGGTACGGCCTCTGGTGTCCCGGATTTAGGACGAACGGCCTCCTGGTTACCCGGGCGTCGATGGCGTGGTTCGAGGCGGACGGGTCCGCGTGGATTGAGGGAGGTTGGGATGACAAGGGCATGGATTTTCTCTGACGTGCACGACGATGCCGACTGCTGGGAGGCCCCGGCCGTGCCGGTGTGCGACGTGGCGATCGTGGCCGGCGACGTCGCCGATGGCTTGACGAAGCGCAGCCTGCCCTGGCTCGCGGCGTGCGTCGCGCCGTACGTCCGGCATGTCGTCTACGTGCCCGGGAATCATGATTTTTACGGGAGCCGCTGGCAGAGCGAGCTCGAACGCGGGCGCGAGGCCGCTGCGGCCGCGGGCATCCACCTGCTCGCCGTCGGGGAGGTCCTGGCCATCGAGGGCGTACGGATCATCGGCGCCACGGTCTGGACGGACTACGCCTTGCTTGGCGAGGCATGGCGGGCTCCGACGATGGCCTCCTGTGGTGACCGCAACGGGGGGATGCGAGACCATCGGAAGGTCAAGGTCCGTACGGCCTCGGGCGAGACGAACGCCTTCAGGCCGAGCGCCGCCGCCGCCGAGCACGTCGCCCAGCTTGGGCGGATCGAGCGCGCGCTTGCGGAGACGTGGGACGGCCCGACGGTCGTCGTCACGCATCACGCCCCCCACCCCGCGTCGCTCGGGAGGCAGGGCCCCCTGCAGGCGATCGACGCGGCGTACGCGACCGACCTTACGCGCGTCCTCGAAGGTCCGGACGCACCCGCCCTGTGGATCCACGGCCACATCCATCGGTCCGCTGACTACGTCGTCGGCGGGACGCGCGTGCTGGCGAACCCACGCGGCCGGCATGGCGAAAACCCGGCGTTCGACCCCGCCCTCATCGTGGAGATCTGACCGTGCGTGCGCTCGCCATCTTCGCCCTGCTCGCCGGCCCCGTCGAGGCGGATGCCTTCCAGCCCGCCCCGGGCCTCTACTGCCCCGAGGGGGCCGACGTCCCCGCGATCGTCGTCGGTCCCGAGGCCGGGGTCGTCGGCATCGACCTGATGGAGTGCCACGGCGCCCGGATAGCCGGCGGCCGGGTGACGTCCCGCCAGTGCTACGGCAACGGGGGCAGCGTCGTCCCCTACGACGCGGAGCTCGTCCTCCTGCCCAGCAGCGTCCTACTGCACGACGGCGTCCGGTACCGGCGGCGGCTCGAAGGGGAGCCGTGCCCGTAGGCCGCCGAGCGCCTGGATCGGGGGTGCTGCAGCGCGCCCCACGAGCGAGGCCGGATTCCGCTCTCGGTGTAACGCCGATCGCGCGGACTGAAACGCGCGAAAATATGCTGAGAGCGTGCCGAAACCGTGCGCAGGCGTGCCCGGGCCGGGTTGCCAATGATAGCGAACCGGCCTTCGCTCCCATTTCGCTGCACAAGATTTCAGGCACGAAAAAGGGGCCCGGTCACCCGGGCCCCTCGTCACCACTCAGAGTCTGAGTGGTGTCAGTCGAACAGGTCGGGCTCCCGTGCGGCCCGCCAGTCGACGGAGACGCAGAGCTCGCGTCCGTAGTGGAGGATGCCCTTCGACGTCATCTTCGGCGTCGCACGGGGCTTGCCGCCGTACTCCTCGATCCGGACGCGGAACGGGGCACGGTCGATGAGGTCCTGCCGGGGGAGGTTCGACCTGTTCAGATCCAACAGGTCGCCGCGCTCCTTCAGCCAAGCGATGAACTTGTTCGGCTTTTGCCCGAGGGCCTTGCCACCGGCCTGGAGGCTGTAGAGCCCCTCGCTCTCGGCGAACCGCTCGACGCACTCCACCGCCGGCCGGGCCCGCTGTACCTGCCGCTGCGAGGCGGTGAGCTGGCGAGAGGTGTCGATGAGCTCCTGGTCTGTGATGACAAGGCGCTCGACGAGGGCGTCCTCCCGATCCATCCGGGCCAGGAGCATCCTCCTCAGCACCCTGTTATCGTCGAGGTCCTCGGGGATCGCGACCGGCGTCGGGGCGGGTGCCACGGCGTAGGAATCGGTCCGCCGGATCTCGGGGAGGACCTCGTTCATCGCCCACCGACGGAACCGCCATGCCGTCGCGCCCTTCACGAGGGCACGCTGGCTGCGCATCAGCAGGGTGTAGAGACCGCCCTCGGTGATGACCAGGACCTCGCCCTGGGGATGCCCTAAGAAGATCTTAGCCCTCTCGTCCTCGTCGAGCGCCTTGAGCGAGACGGACGGGTTCGAGAGGCGGGCGGCCTTGCAGACGTCGGCGCCGACGAACCAGGGCAGCCCGTCGATCTCCACGACGCGGATGTCGTGGTTGTCGAAGCGGAAGATCGAGATCGCCGGCGCGGCCGGGATGCGGACGATGGCGTTCACGCGCGCCTCCCGTCGGTGGCGAGGGGTACGGCCACGAAGGCGATGTTCGGGGGCAGTAGGCCGGCGATGTCCCGCGCGGTCTCGGGCGCACCGATGACGATGCCCCGCTCGTACTGTCTGTTCTCGGCCAGGCATTCGACCATGTCGTGCAGGTCGCTCACGACGGCGGCCCGGCAGACGTAGACGCAGGGCACGTCCTTCCCGTCGATCAGGACGTGCCAGAAGGCCCGGGCGAACGGGCGGACTTTGCTGACCTCGGCGCCTGGCAGAAATGCGCCCGGGTCCCGGCGGAAGATCGCCTCGCGCGCCTTGTCGCTCTTCCCGCCCGGCGCGTCGTCGCCGGTCACCAGGAGGAGGCGGTCACGCGCAGCGGCTTTGGCGGCCTCGATCCGGAGCTCGATCGTACCGAGGACGCTCCTGCGCAGCATCGGGAACGCCGGCTCGGCAGTGCGCTCCAGGAGGAACGACCGCGCCGCGTGGGGATCCTCGACGCTCATGGCCGCCGCGATCTCAAGGACCGAGGCCTCCTCGAAGCGCTCGGCGTACTGCGAAATTCCCTGGGCGAGGGACGCGGCGAGGCTACCGTTCGGGGCGGTCGTGGTGGTAAGGTGGGTGCACGGTTCGGTCACGGGGATGCTCCTGTGGCTGACCAGGCCTCGGCGGCGTTCGCGCGCCTCCGGGGCCATTTTTTTTCGCCAGTGGATCCGGCGATGTCGGCACGAATCGGAGGATATCACCTTCTTCTGAGAACGCGAGTCGATGTGCCGTCATTGCACGTTTCGGGCGCTTTGGTGATAATGGCCTTCCATCGAATCCGGCTCGGAGTGCCTCGTCGTGTATCCCTCCCCAATGCAGCTGCGCGCCGCGCGGACCCTCGTCGGCCTGACGCAGGACGAAATTTCCCGACGCGTCGGCCTGTCCCAGAGGACCATGGTCGCCGTCGAGATGAGGAAGTCGTCCCTGAGCGCGCTCCACTCCGTGATGGGGTTTTACGCCGGCTTGGGCATCAGCTTCTCAGGCACGCCCGACTACACGGTGCAGACCGTCACCTACACGCAGGCGACGCCTCCGGACGTGCCCCCGATCCCGGCCACGTAAGGGGATGTCTGGCGGGCGGTGACCTGCGCGCGGCGCGGTTCGCTGCCGCGATGAGTTTGCCTCGGTAGCGCCCGCCCCACCGTGCCAGGACGCTCTCCACGCCCTCGCTCGCCAGCGTTGCCCGCACGGCGGCCGCGGTTGGGGTGACCCTCAGCCGACTCTCCCAATCCTCCTCGTGGACTAAGCGGACCGCGCGAATCGGTCAGGTGTAGTCAACGGGCACGAATGCGTCCCCAAGGGCGGCGCAAGCCGATCGGCATGCCCGGTAGGTCGGGACAGGGTCGGCGAGGATGCCGACTCGCAGCAGGCCTGCGAAGGTGAGTAGGAACGCCTGGTCACTGGGCATCACGCCTCGGCTCCGATCCTACCGGCGTCGATGTGCTTCACGGCCGACAGGGCCCGCTCCAGGGCCGCCGCGAGGTCGTCGGGTAGACCCCGATCGGGTTAGGAGTTCGAGCCACCAGCTCACCAAGCTGTTCGCGGATTCGATATGTCCTCACGGCATCAGGCGACGGCCGCATGCGAGCACAAATAAATTTTCGACCGCATTAGAGCCCCGTGGAGCCGTCCACGGGGCTCGTTGGCTGAATCCTCCGGTGCCTCGAAGTTAGGCCGTGGGCGAGGCTGAAATCGATGCTTTACCCCCGTGAGATCATGCACCCCGTCGGGGCGGTTGAACTACTGGTCTCGCGAAGTATATCAGCGGATCTCCAAAGCACATACCCATAGACTAAGGCTAATGTCGAGCGGATCATCGGTCCCGACACGGCGGTGTGGTGCCTGACGTGTCGATGGATACGACATGCTCAACACGGCACAGGCGCGCGACCGCGCCCTCGATTTCCACTGGCGCATCCCGGAGAACATCCTCTCGGCCGCCGGCATCCCCGACATCCCCGATCGCAGGCAGGACGTCGCCAGGCGCAGCGTCCTCGCGGCCGCGTGCATCGCGGCCGACATGGCGCCCGGCGAGGATCGCTGGGTCAGCTACTCGCGCCGCAAGGCGTTCTACGCCGGTCAATCGCGGTACATGGGCCTGCCCTACACCTACGACCGCGTGCTCGCCGCCGTGGCTGAACTCGTCGAGCTCGGGCTGATCGAGGAGGTCCGGGCCCGCCCTGGCGACCACCTCTCCACCGGGATGCAGAGCCGCCTGCGTGCGACCCCCGACCTCGTCCACGCCTTCCGCGACGCGCCCTTCGAGTACGAGACGCGTCGCTGCCGCCTCATCCTCAAGGACGAGGCCGGCGACGTCATCGGCTACGACCCGACACGTCAGACGCGACGCCTGGAGGCCGAGCTCGACCGCATCAATGCCTACCTCGGCAAGGTCTCGGTCACGATGCCGACGGGCAACGGGTGGGAGCACGCCACGCGCGTTGTCCGAGCCCGCAACGACCGCAAGGAGAAGGGGACGTGGGCCAGCGTCGTCCCGACCCCGAGCCCCGAGGTTTACCGCGTGTTCGGCCGTGGCCGTTGGGACCGCCATGGCCGGCTCTACGGATGGTGGCAGAACCTCCCCAAGGGACGCCGCCGGGAGCTCCTCATCAACGGCGAGGCGGCCTTCGAGCCGGACTTCGCCACCCTCCATCCGCGGATCCTCTACGCAGCCCGTGGTCACGTCTTGCGCCACGATCCCTACGTCACGGGGACATTCCCCCGTGACGAGGGCAAGCTCGCCCTCAACGTCGCCTTGAACGCGAAGACCATGAACGCGGCAGCGGCGGCCATTATGGACAAGGACGACTGGGAGCACGGCTGGGACTACACCCGCGGCCTGCTCAAGGCCGTCGTGGCGCGGAACACCCCCATCGCCGCAGACATCGCTGCAGACCGTGGGATCCGCTGCATGGCCGTAGACAGCGCCATGGCGGTGGATGTCCTCAAGGCCTGCGAGAAGGCGTCCATCCCCTGCCTGCCCGTCCACGATAGCTTCATCGTACCGGCCTCCAAGGGCCCGTGGATGGAGGCCAAGATGGACGAAATCCTGACGGGCGTTCTCGGCGCTGTAACCCGTTCTCCCTCAACGATAATCGGGTAATTGGTTCCACATATGGGCCCCTGGGCCCCCGTTGTACCCTTGGGCCCGGGCCTCCTGGTTCCCCGCAGGTCGTCATCCCGCCGTCGTCCCCCTGCTACCTTCCCCGTCGCTGCCGCCTGCCCCGTTCCCCGGTGTAGCTCACTACCGTGACGCTCTGCGCCGCCCTCCCTGGATGTGGCTGGCCGTCGACGCTCGGGGGGGGTCGTAGGAATGGCTCTACCCCCTACTGGACCGCCGTCGTTCCAAGTCTAGAACCGCCGCTTACCCCTTGCTAGACCGTCGTTATTCGCCCTCTTTTGCTTGTCCGATGCTGTTCGGTGGGGTATATTCTAGACTGTCGACGTATCCGTCGTCCTCGCGATGCACCACATCCTGAGCGCACCCTCCGGCCCCCGGGGTCGGGGGGTGTTATGTTTCAGGGCCCCACGTGACGTTCACCCCCTTAACGCCCCCGGTCCACGCTATCTTACATGGTTAGTCTCTCCCTCGACGTCATCTGCGACGCGGTCGGCGCCTGGCTGTGGCTCAGGTAGGCCCAACAGGCCGATGGCTCCTGGCTCGATCCGAACGCTCCGGCTCCGCCCGACGCGGCCGCTGTCCTGGCCTACGCATACGAGGCGCACCTAGCGGCCGAGGCGGGCGGCACAACGTGGGACGGCTGGGCGGTCGCCGTCAACGAGCGGGCCCTGACGCGCACGCTAAGCGAGGTCACCGCGACGCTGCTCGACGCCCGGAAGGACAGCGACCCGTGGACGTTCGCCGACGGGGTAGATCGGCCCCTCACGAACGACCGCTTGAAGGTGCTGAGCCTGCAGATCCGGAGGCATATTGGCGTCTGTCTGGCGGTCTACAACCAGGTCGCTGCCGGCATCGGCGCCGGCGCCATCACCACCGCGGAGGTCGACGGCGCCTTCGCCGACGTCGACGCGATCGTCTTGAAGGCGGCGTCGTGACCATCCCACTCCTGGCCATCCTCGCTCGCCCCCTGACCGCGTCGACCCTCTCCGAAGTGGCGGTGCTGGAGACAGCGACGCACGGGACCGTCCGGACCTGGGCGGGGTTCGTTCGGCGCAAGGCCAAGGAGGACGTGATGCCTAGCGAAATTTCTGCTCCTGACTGCGGAGCCGATCGCCTCCATCGCCGAGGCCGACGCGCCGGGCACGGACGTCGGCGACCTCGTCTACGTCTCGGGGACGCTCCACTCCGTCCGGTCCCCCTCGCTGACCGAGGCGGCATGCGGAAGCTCCAGCTGAGCCTAGTGAAGCTGACCGCCGTCGACGTTGGCGAAGGATCCGTCCACGTCGCGATCGTCGGCGCCCCGACGAGACGGCCCCCGTGGTCGCCATCGTGGCGGCCGACATGCCCCAGCGCTCAGACTCTTGTGCTTACGGTCGTGGAGCCCTTGAAATAGGGATCGCTATCCTACCGGGCGAGGCGATGGCGTAGAAGAGGTCGGCGTGGACGTGCAGATCAGGAGGGTCGCTTCACGAACCCGATGTCGACGGCGACGGCCTTGAGCCTTTCGGGCTCGCGCTCCTTGCGTTCCGAATACCGGTCGACGAGGTAGTCGGATCGCTCGCGGGTGAGGAGCGTGAACTTCATCAGCTCCTCGCAGACATCGACCACCCGGTCGTAGAGCGGACCCGGCTTCATCCGGCCGGCCTCGTCGAACTCCTTGTACGCCATCGGGACCGAGGACTGGTTCGGGATGGTGATCATCCGCATCCAGCGACCGAGCACGCGGAGGCTGTTGACCGCGTTGAACGACTGCGAGCCGCCGGAGACCTGCATCACGGCGAGCGTCCGCCCCTGCGTCGGGCGCACCGAACCCTCCGAGAGCGGCAGCCAGTCGATCTGGCTCTTGATGACCCCGGTCATGGCGCCGTGTCGCTCGGGGCTGACCCAGACGTGGCCCTCCGACCAGATCGAGAGGTTTCGGAGTTCCCGGACCTTCGGGTGATCGGCAGTGGCGTCGTCGGGCAGCGGCAGGCCGTGCGCGTCGTAGATCCGCACCTCGCCGCCCATCGCCTCCAACAGGCGCGCGGCCTCGTAGGCGAGGAGGCGGCTGAACGAGCGCTCACGGAGCGATCCGTACAGGATCAGGAAGCGCGGGGCGTGGGTGAACGGTGTCTTCACGTGCAGGGCGTCGGTCGTCGGGACCACGAAATGCCCCTCGCTTAGGTTCGGCATTCCATCGGCGAAGGGCTGCAGGGGCTTGTCCAAGACGTTTCATTCCTCTACGTTTCAACGATGGTTGAGATATTGACATCATGATGGACGAACGGCAAGCCGTGGCGGCCTTCGCGGCCCTCGGCCAGGAGCATCGCCTGCGTATCGTGCGCCAGCTCGTCACCGCCGGCCCTGACGGCACGGCGGCCGGGACGCTCGCCGAGGCGGTCGGCGTGTCGGGCACTAACCTGTCGTTCCACCTGAAGGAGCTCTCGCATTCCGGGCTGGTCACGTCCCGGCGCGAGGGGCGCTCGATCATCTACAGCGCCGCCTACCCGGACCTGTCCGAGCTCATCCAGTTCCTGATGCGCGACTGCTGCCAGGGACGCCCTGAGGTCTGCGCCCCGGCTGTCGCTGCCCTTGCCGCCTGTTGCACGGAGACCACCTGATGGACGTCGTGATCTACCACAACCCGGATTGCGGCACGTCCCGCAATACCCTAGCCCTCATCCGCAACGCCGGCATCGAGCCGCACGTGGTCGAGTACCTGAAGACGCCCCCAAACCGGACCCTGGTGCGCCAGCTTGCCGAGCGGGCGGGCGTGAAGGTCCGTGATCTGCTCCGTGAGAAGGGAACGCCCTTCGGCGAGCTCGGCCTCTCGGACCCGAGCCTGACGGACGATCAGCTTCTGGATGCCATCGGCGAGCATCCGATCCTGCTGAACCGCCCCTTGGTCGTCACCCCACTGGGTGTTGCCCTATGCAGGCCCTCCGAGGCGGTCCTCGACCTCCTTCCCGCCCAACAGGGCGAGTTCGTCAAGGAGGATGGCGAGCGCGTCGTCGACGAGCACGGGCGCCGCGTCGCTACCGCCTGACCCCACCCACACCCCCAAGAACAAGAAACAGTCCCGATGCTCGCGCTCGCCATCTTCGTGGTCACCCTCGTCTTCGTCATCTGGCAGCCGCGGGATTTCGGCATCGGGTGGAGCGCCCTGATCGGGGCCGCCGTGGCACTGGGCACCGGGGTCATCCATCCCGGGGACATCCCGGTGGTCTGGCACATCGTCTGGGACGCCACCTTCACCTTCGTGGCCCTCATCATCATCTCGCTCCTGCTCGACGAGGCCGGCTTCTTCCACTGGGCGGCGCTCCACATCGCCCGGTGGGGCGGCGGCCGGGGGCACCTGCTGTTCCCGCTGGTGATCCTCCTCGGTGCCGCCATCGCGGCGGTGTTCGCCAACGACGGGGCGGCCCTGCTGCTCACCCCCATCGTGCTCGCCATCCTGCTGCGCCTCGACTTCAAGCCGGCGGCGGCCCTGGCCTTCATCGTCGCCTGCGGGTTCGTGGCGGATTCGACCAGCCTGCCGCTGGTGATCTCCAACCTCGTCAACATCGTCTCGGCGAACTTCTTCGACATCACCTTCAGCCGCTACGCCGCCGTGATGGTCCCGGTGAACCTCGTCTCGCTGGCCGCGACCCTGGTGGTGCTGTGGTTGTTCTACCGGAGCGACCTGCCAACCACGTACCCGGTGACCGAGCTCGAACCGCCGCGCCACGCGATCAAGGATCCGCTTGTCTTCAAGGCGGCCTTCCCGCTCCTCGCCCTGCTGCTGGTGGCCTACTTCATGACGGCCCCGTTCGGCGTGCCGGTCTCGGTGGTCACCTGCGCCGGCGCACTGGTCCTGCTGGCGCTGGCGAACCGAAGCCGCGTCATCCCGATCCGCAAGGTGCTCGCGGGTGCCCCCTGGCAGATCGTCCTGTTCAGCCTCGGCATGTACCTCGTAGTCTACGGCCTGAAGAACGCCGGCCTGACCGATTACCTGGCGCAAGGCCTCGTGCGGCTCTCGGGCTTCGGTCCGTTCGTCGCCACCCTCGGCACGGGGGTCGCCGCCGCGATCCTGTCGTCGGTGATGAACAACATGCCGAGCGTGCTCGTCGGCGCGCTCTCCATCCAGCAGGCCCCGGACCTGTCGCCCCTGATGCGCGAGCTGATGGTGTACGCCAACGTCATCGGTTGCGACCTCGGCCCGAAGTTCACGCCCATCGGCAGCCTGGCGACCCTGCTCTGGCTCCACGTCCTCGACACCAAGGGCCAGCGTATCACCTGGGGCCAGTACATGCGGGTGGGCCTGGTCATCACGCCACCGGTCCTCTTGGTCACCCTGGCGGCCTTGGCGGTCTGGCTACCCGTTCTCGGGGCCCGGTAGCGATCCGATGGCCCCGGCGCGCCGATGGCCCGTGATCTCGGCCCTGGGCGTGATCCAGATCCTGACCTGGGGCTCCTCGTTCTACCTCCTGTCGGTGCTGGCCGCGCCGATGTCGAAGGATACGGGATGGCCCCTCGGCTGGGTTATCGGAGGGCTGTCCCTTGGCCTCCTCGTCGCAGGCCTCGTCTCGCCGCGGGTGGGAGCCTTCATCGGGGAGCATGGCGGGCGGCCGGTGCTGGCCTTCGCCGCCATCGCGCTGGCGCTGGGCCTCATGGGCCTTGCCCTTGCCCCGAACCTCACGGCTTACCTCGCGGCCTGGCTCCTCGTCGGCCTCGGCATGGGCACCGGCCTGTACGACCCCGCCTTCGCCACGCTCGGGCGCCTCTACGGCGCCGAGGCAAGGCCCGCCATCACGACCCTGACCCTGTGGGGCGGCTTCGCCAGCACGGTGTGCTGGCCGCTCTCGGCCTTCCTGATCGAGCGGGTCGGCTGGCGCGGGACCTGCCTCGCCTATGCCGGGCTGCACCTCTCGGTCACGCTGCCGCTCGTCCTGCTCGCGATCCCCCGGCCCCCCGCGCATCCGGTCACGCGATCCGAAGGCGCGATCCCCGGCGTCCGGCTCGATGGCCGGGAGCGTCGTGCCTTCCTCCTCATGGCAGGGGTGCTGACCCTCGGCGGCACGGTGATGGCCATGGTCTCGGTGCACCTCATCACCCTGCTCCAGGCCCGTGGCGTGGCTCTCACCTCGGCCGTCGCCTATGGTGCCCTGATCGGACCGGCACAGGTGGGTGCGCGCATCGTCGAGATGGCCGGCAAGGGTCGGCACCATCCCCTCTGGACCCTGACCGCCGCCATGGTCCTGGTGGTCCTCGGGATCGCGATGCTGACGGCCGGCCTACCCTTGGTCGGGCTGGCGCTGGTCCTCTACGGGGCCGGCAACGGGATCTACTCGATTGCACGGGGTACGGTGCCCCTGGCCCTGTTCGGTCCCGAACGCTACGCCGCGCTCGTCGGCCGCCTCGCCCGCCCGGGGCTGGTGGCCCAAGCGCTTGCACCCTCCGTCGGAGCCTTGGTCCTGACCCACGCGGGCGCGGACGCGACCTATGCACTGCTCAGCGTGCTCGCCGTGGCGAACGTTGCGCTTGCCCTATCGCTCTGGCGTGTCCGGCCGCGAAGCTAGGAAAGCGGAGGCTGCCTGGGACGTCCGCCGTGATCCGGTCCAGATCCGGTCCTTGCCTCCGACCCGTCGTGAGCCTACTGACGCTTAAACGATTCCATAACGGTTTAAGTGTCGTGCAGGAAAAGCAAGCGCTCGACGGCTTCGCGGCCATCGCGCAGGAAACCCGCCTACGCATCATCCGCATGCTGGTGACCGCCGGGGCGAAGGGCATGGCCGCCGGTGCCATCACCGAGGCCATCGCAGGTGCCTCGGCGCCGCGCATCTCGTTCCACCTCAACCACCTGGAGAACGCCGGCCTCGTCGAGAGCCGCCGCGAAGGTCGCTCGATCATCTACAGCGCGATCTTCCCGGCCCTGTCCGACCTCGTCGCCTTCCTCATGCGCGATTGCTGCGAGGGTCACTGCGAGGTCTGCGACCGCGCCATCGACCTGTTCGCCAAATGCACCGGACGGCCCCAGCGGGTCGAGCAAGCCCCCAGGATCGCCTGCGAGGAAGCATGACCACCTTGCGCGACATCCTCGAAGGCCGCCAGATCCCGATCTACTTCGCCGCCATCGGCCTGGCCGTCGTCGTTGCGCTGTTGGTCCCCGGAACCACGGCCCTGGACGTCGGGATCAACCCGGCCCTGGCGTTGATGCTGTTCGTCACCTTCCTCCAGGTACCCCTGCCCGAGTTGGGGAAAGCCTTTACGCGGGTCCGTTTCCTGGCGGCGCTCCTCGCCACGAACTTCGTCGCGCTGCCGATCCTGGTGGCCTGCCTGATCCAGTTCCTGCCCGCCAATCCGATGCTGCGGCTGGGCGTGCTCATGGTCCTGCTCACGCCGTGCATCGACTACGTTGTCACCTTCGCCCACCTCGGCCGCGCGGACGCCAAGGTGCTGCTGGCCTCCACCCCGGCGCTGCTGATCGCGCAGATGCTGCTGCTGCCGGTCTACCTCAACGTCTTCCTCGGCGAGGACGCCGCCAGGTTCGTCCAGGTCGGTCCGTTCGTGCACGCCTTCGTCTGGCTCATCGCGGTTCCCCTCGGACTTGCTGCGGCCGTGCAGATCTGGGCCGCACGCAGCCGCACCGGCCAGCGGATCGCCGCCGGGCTCGGGCTTCTGCCGGTGCCGGCAACGGCCCTCGTCCTGTTCGTGGTGATCGCGTCCGTCCTGCCCCAGCTCGGGCCCGCCCTGGACGACGCCCCGCGGGTGGTCCCCGTCTACGTCGTCTTCGCCGTGGCGGCTCCGCTGCTGGGTTGGGCGGTCGGGCGCGCGTTCCGCCTGGATGCCCCCACCGTCCGCACGCTGGCCTTCAGCGCCGCCACGCGAAACTCCCTGGTGGTCCTGCCGCTGGCGTTTGCGGTTCCGGGTGCCGTGCCACTCCTGCCCGCCGTCATCGTCACGCAGACGCTGGTCGAGCTCCTCAGCGAACTCATCTACGTCCGCCTCATGCCAAGGTTCGGCGCCCCGGCATCCTCGCCGGTCGACGCCTAGGTCGACGGTCGTTCCACGGACGAGCGGCTGCGTGACCCCGCATCGCCACCCGCTTCCGGCCTCTTGGGACCAAGACAAGGACGACCGGCGGTCCCGTTCCACTGCTGGGTGTCGGATGGGCCGGCTTTCACATCGGTGCATCGAGCATATCGAGAACCGGGCAGGCCGGCGTCGGGGCGCCGCTGCACCGCTCCACGGTGTCGCTCAGGATGCGCTCAAGCCGCGCGAGACGGGCGAGCTTGGCGCGGACCTCGGCAAGGTGGGCGGCTGCGACGTCCCGGACCTCGCCACAGGACCGGTGCCCGGGCGCGGCCAACGCCAGCAGGGTCCGGATGTCCTCGATCCCGAAGCCCAATGCGCGAGCCTGACGGATGAACGCCAGGCGCCGGACATGGGCAGGATCGTAGGCCCTGTGACCGCCCTCCGTGCGAGCCGGCGGCGGCATGAGCCCGATGCGCTCGTAGTAGCGGACGGTCTCCAGGTTGATCCCGGCCGCCGCCGCGATCTGCCCTATGGAGAGACCTCGCGCACCCTTCGCCATTTTTCGCTTGATCCCGTAGTGGCTACGGGATGCAGGGTGGCACGATGATGATCGACACACCATCCATGGCGCCTCCCGCAAGACCCGCCTCACGTCCGCGGGACGGCCTGCCGATTCCCTCGGGAAGCTGGTTCGCCGGGCTGGGCACGGTCGCCGGGCTGGGTGCCCTGGCGGCCTCGTCCTGCTGCGCCCTCCCGGTGGCGCTTGCCGGTCTCGGCGCGACAGGGGCGGTTTTCGGAGGATTGGCCATGTTGGCTAGCATCCGGCCGATCCTGCTTGGCGGGGCCGCCCTGGCCCTCCTCATGGGTTGGGCGCTGTTCTTCCGTTACCGGGCGACGGCATGCGACATGGCCGAACCATGTGCTCGCATGGGGCCGTCATGGCGTACCCCTGGCCTTCTGGGACTTGGGACGGTGCTGGTCGGTTTGGCGCTCGCGTGGGAACCATACCTTGAGCCTGTCGTGCTCAAGGCGATGCGGTGAGGCGGACGATGCAGCTTCGGTCCACCCTGACCTGCCCGCACTGCGGTCATCGAGCGACGGAGACGATGCCGACCGACGCCTGCCAGTTCTTCTACGAGTGCACCGGCTGCGGCACGCTCCTGCGCCCGAAGGCGGGCGACTGCTGCGTCTTCTGCTCCTTCGGCGAGGTCCCCTGTCCGCCCATCCAGGAAGCCCGCGAGAACGGCGGGTCCGCATCCTGCTGCTCGGGGTCCTCCTGAGCTGCGGACCGGACAGGAGGCATACCCGCTTGGTCCCGGTCCGGGCATGGTGCCGTGCTGGACGATCCGTCCTCTCCCGGTCACGATCCGACGCTCGATGGAGCGCGTCCGGTAGCCTCGGGTGCATGGCTCCGGGTCCCCGGGCGCGGGGCGTCCGGTCGTCGCGCGACACCTACGTCTTCCGTCCCGTGCCCGTCATCGCGAAACTCGCGCTCGTCGTATCCCCTTGGCGCGTCCGGTAGTCCCGTCCCTTCCTTGCCGGTCTGTGATGTGGCATCGTCGGACGGTGACCTTCTGGCTCGCCCTTCGCAGGCTGCTCCCGCTCCTGGCGGTCCTCAGCCTCGCCCTTGCGCCGGTGACCGCATCCGCGGCTGCCGCAGGCATGCGCGCGCCGACGGGCGTTCACGGTCACGCCATGGCGATGTCCGACGAGGCCATGGACGGCATGGCCGGGATGGCCATGGACGAGATGCCGTGCTGCCCCAAGGAGCGGCCGGACATGCCCGACTGCTCGAAGGGCTGCCCCCTGATGGCGCTTTGCCTGGCTAAGGTCGCCACCGGACTTCCGGTCGCCCTCGGACTTCCGGGTCGCGTCGCCCGCTTCGAGGGACCCACCTGGGCCGTCATCGCGTCCTTCGACAGCCTCTCGCAAGGGCCGCCCACCGAGCCTCCCCGAGCCTGAACCCGATGCCGCCGGCGTGAGCGCCGGCATGACGCCGCGCGTCCACGCGCGGCCCGCCATCGCGTTCAGGAGACAACACCCGTGACCCAGAAGCCTTTTCCGCGCGCCGTCTCGGCGGCGCTGCTCGGTGCCGCCCTGTCGGCGACCGCGTTCCCGGCGCTTGCCGACATCAAGGACTACCGCTTCGAGCTCTTGCAGCAGGAGGCCAAGGTCGGCGAGGCTGTCCTGTCGGTGCGCCTTCTCGATAAGCGCAGCGGCAAGCCGGTTCCCGACGCCGTGATCTTCGCCAAGCGCATCGACATGGCGCCCGACAGCATGGACGAGATGACCTCGAAGATCGAGCAGCTCCCCACGACCGAGCCGGGCGTCTATCGCTTCAAGGCGAAGCTCACGATGGCCGGCGGCTGGCGCCTGTCGCTCGGGGCCAAGGTCCAGGGCGAGACCGGCACGGTCGAGGACAAGCTGGTCTTCAAGGCCGTCAAGTGAGCCGCGCGGCCTGGTTCGCCGGGACCCTCGCCGCACTCGCGGCGGGGGGCGCCGGCTATGTCGCGGGGCATGGGGAGAACCCCGTGCCGGCGCTCGCCGAGCGCGCCCGGACGGAGCTCGCCCGGTGGTCTCCGGCCCCCATGCCGGCCGCGCAGGCTACGGCCCCCACGAAGGCGGCCGGACCGGTGGTCTACTACCAGGACCCGGACGGGAAGCCGGTCTACTCGCTGTCGCCGATGGCGACCGCGGATGGCCGGGAGTTCCGCGCGGTCCACGCCAGCGAGGACGTGCGCTTCGACGCTTCGGACGACGGCGAGGCCATGCCTGCCGACATGGCCGGCCAGGGGATGGCCGGGCATGACTTGGCCGCCCAGGACATGGGGAAGGCCGGGGACGCGAAGCCCGCCGCGGGCGCCCGCCGCATCCGCTACTACCGCAACCCGATGGGGCTGCCGGACACCTCGGCCACGCCCAAGAAGGATTCGATGGGGATGGACTACATCCCCGTCTACGAGGGTGAGGACAGCGACGGCAACGTCGTCACCGTCTCGCCCGGCAAGGTGCAGCGCACCGGCGTGCGGACCGAGGTCATCGAGCGCCGGGTGGTGGCGCAGCCCGTCCGGGTGCCCGGCACGGTCGCCCTCGACGAGCGGCGGGTGACGGTCATCGCGACCCGGTCGGACGCCTACGTCGACCATGTCGAGAACGTCACCACCGGCGACCGCGTCCGCAAGGGCCAGGCGCTGGTCCACGTCTACTCGCCCGAGATCAACGCGGCGGCGGCCCAGCTCATCGCCAACCCGGGCTTCGACGGCGCGAGGCGGCGCCTGCGGAACCTGAACGTCTCCGAGGCGGTGATCGACGAGATGGAGCGGACCCGGAACGTGCCGATGGCCATCACCTGGTCGTCGCCCCGGGACGGCATCGTCCTGCAACGGACCGCCATCGAGGGCATGAAGGCCGCGGCCGGCGATACCCTGTTCCGCATCGGCGACATCGCGACGATGTGGGTGCTCGCCGACGTGCCCGAGCGCGACCTTTCCAACGTCCGCGTCGGGCAAGCCGCCACGATCCGCCTGCGCTCGGCCCCGGGGCGCATCTACTCCGGCAAGGTCGGGACGATCTATCCGCAGGTGAACCCGGAGACCCGGGCCACGCGGGTGCGCATCGAGCTCCCGAACCCCGACGGCACCTTGCTGCCCGACATGTATGCCGACGTCGAGGTCGCGACCGGCGACACCAAGCCCGTGGTCGCGGTGCCGGACGACGCCGTCATCGACACCGGCGAGCGGCAGGTGGTGCTCCTCGACCGCGGGGAAGGCCGTTTCGAGCCGAAGGAGGTCAAGGTCGGCGTGCGCGGCACCGGCTACACCGAGATCCGCGACGGCATCTCGGCCGGCGACCGCGTCGTGACCTCCGCGAACTTCCTCATCGACGCCGAGAGCAACCTGAAGGCGGCCCTCCAGGGCATGGCGCCGCCCAAGGACGACCGGCTGGCCGCCGACGCGGGAGGCACGCCATGATCGCGCGCCTCATTGGCTGGTCGGCACGTAACCTCGTCCTGGTGCTGGTTGGGACCGTGTTCGCCGTCGCGGTCGGGGTGATGTCGCTGCGCACCCTGCCGCTCGACGCCATCCCCGACCTCTCGGACGTGCAGGCCATCGTCTACACGGAGTACCCGGGCCAGGCGCCACAGGTCGTGGAGGATCAGGTCACCTACCCGCTGACCACCGCCATGTTGACGGTGCCGAAGGCGAAGGTGGTGCGCGGCTTCTCGTTCTTCGGCGTGTCGTTCGTCTACGTCATCTTCGAGGACGGCACCGACCCGTACTGGGGCCGCTCGCGGGTGCTCGAATACCTCAACGCCGCGGCGAGCCGCCTGCCGGCCGGGGTAACCCCGACACTCGGCCCCGACGCCACGGGCGTGGGTTGGGTCTACCAGTACGTCGTCGTCGCAAAGGAACGGACGCTCGCCGAGCTTCGCTCCCTGCAGGACTGGGTGGTCCGGTTCGGGGCCTCGCGGGCAGAGGGCGTCGCCGAGGTCGCCGGCGTCGGCGGCTTCGTCAAGCAGTACAACGTCGTGGTCGACCCGAACCGGCTTCGTGCCCAGGGCATCTCCCTCAACAAGCTCCGGGACGCAATCCGGTCGAGCAACGCCGACGTCGGCGGCCGCACGGTCGAGCTCTCCGAGTTCGAGTTCATGGTCCGCGGTCGCGGCTACCTGAGGGGCGTCGCCGACATCGAGAACATCGTCCTCAAGACTTCCGGCGGCACGCCGCTGCGGGTCCGGGACGTCGCCCGGGTCGAGCTCGGACCGGACGAGCGTCGGGGCATCACCGAGATGAACGGCGAGGGCGAGGTCGCCGGCGGCATCGTCCTGCAGCGCTTCGGCGCGAACGCGCTGAACGTCATCGAGGGCGTGAAGGCGAAGCTTGCGGAGGTGGCGAAAAGCCTGCCCGCGGGCACCGAGATCCTGCCGGTCTACGACCGCTCCCAGCTCATCGACGCGGCCATCGACACCCTGCGGCACACGCTGGTCGAGGAGAGCGTCGTCGTCTCGCTCGTGTGCGTCGTGTTCCTGCTGCATGTGAGGAGCGCGCTCGTCGCCATCCTGATGCTGCCGGTCGGGATCCTGATGGCGTTCGTCGGCATGCGAGCCCTGGGTCTCGGCGCCAACATCATGAGCCTGGGCGGCATCGCCATCGCGGTCGGCGCCATGATCGACGCCGCCATCGTGATGATCGAGAACGCCCACAAGCACCTGGAACGGGCGCCGCCAGGCAAGCCGCGGACGGAGATCCTGGTGGAGGCGGCGTCCGAGGTCGGCCCATCCCTGTTCTTCTCGCTCCTCATCATCACGGTCAGCTTCCTGCCGATCTTCACACTGGAGAGCCAGGAAGGCCGGCTGTTCGGGCCGCTGGCCTTCACCAAGACCTTCGCCATGGCGGCAGCCGCGATCCTGTCGGTGACCTTGGTCCCCGCGCTGATGGTGCTGTTCGTGCGGGGCCGGATCATCCCGGAGCACAGGAACCCGCTGAACCGGCTCCTGATCTGGCTCTACCGGCCGCTCATCGCGGGCGTCCTGCGGGCGCGGGTGCTGACTGTCCTGCTCGCCCTCGGGGTGCTGGCGGCGACCGTGTGGCCGGCCCGTCAGCTCGGCTCGGAGTTCATGCCCGACCTCAACGAGGGCACGCTGATGTACATGCCGACGACCCTGCCGGGCCTGTCGGTGACCAAGGCCGGCGAGCTCCTCGCGACCCAGGACCGCATCATAAAATCCTTCCCGGAGGTAGCCTCGGTCTACGGCAAGGCGGGCCGCGCCAACACCGCGACCGACCCGGCGCCGATGGAGATGTTCGAGACGGTCATCGCGCTGAAGCCGCCGTCCGAGTGGCGCCCCGGCGTGACGCTGGCGAGCCTCAAGGCCGAGATGGACAAGGCCCTGCAGTTCCCGGGCGTGTCGAATGCATGGACGCAGCCGATCCGCGCCCGCATCGACATGCTCTCGACCGGCATTCGCACGCCCGTCGGCATCAAGGTGCTGGGCACCGACCTTAAGGAGATGGAAGGGGTCGCTCGCCAGGTCGAGGCGGTGGTGCGCAACGTGCCGGGCACGTCGAGCGCCTACGCCGAGCGGGTCATCGGCGGCTACTTCCTCGACATCACGCCGGACCGGGAGGCGCTCGGGCGCTACGGGCTGATGGTCGGGGACGTGCAGGACGTCATCGCGACGGCGCTTGGCGGCCAGAGCGTGACGAACACCGTCGAGGGACGCGAACGCTACACCGTCAACGTCCGCTACCCCCGGGCCTTCCGGTCCGATCCGCGGGCCATCGCCGACGAGGTGCAGGTGCCACTCCCGGCTGGGGGCACGGTGCCGTTGCGCGAGGTCGCCAAGGTCGAACTCACCCGGGGCCCGACCTCGATCCGCACGGAGAACGGACAGCTTGCGGTCTACATCTTCGTCGACATCAATGGGCGCGACCTCGGCGGCTACGTGGCCGAGGCGCGCAAGGCCGTGGTGGACGAGGTCAAGCTCCCACAGGGCACGACCCTGCAGTGGAGCGGGCAGTACGAATACCTGGAGCGGGCCGAGGCGCGCCTGAAGGTCGTGGTGCCGCTGACGCTGCTCGTCGTGTTCCTGCTGCTGTTCATCAACTTCCGGCGCCTGACCGAGACGCTCATCGTCATGCTGTCGCTGCCGTTCGCCCTGGTCGGCGGCATCTGGCTGATGTGGTGGATGGGCTTCAACATGTCGGTGGCCGTGGCGGTGGGCTTCATCGCGCTCGCCGGCGTCGCCGCCGAGACAGGGGTGATCATGCTGGTCTACCTCGACCACGCGCTCGACGAGGTCCGGGCCGCCTGCGCACGCGAGGGGCGGCCCCTGAACCGCGAGGACCTGCGGCGGGCGATCATGGTCGGTGCGGTCGAGCGGGTTCGCCCGAAGATGATGACCGTGACCGCCATCATGGCCGGCCTGATCCCGATCCTGTGGAGCACGGGCGCCGGCTCCGAAGTGATGCAGCGCATCGCCGTGCCGATGATCGGCGGGATGGTGTCCTCGACCGTGCTGACGCTGGTCGTCATCCCGGCGGTCTACGCCCTCGTGAAGGGATGGGGTCTGTCCGCGGCCGCCGAGACGCCGGCGAGCGTCGCCCCGGCCGAACGACCCGCTTACCGCGAGGCGGCGGAGTAGGCGCTTGCGGACGGATTGAGTATCCCGGGCATGAGAGAAGGAATTTATTAGAACGAACTATAGCCGTCTGAGTTGACAGAATGAGCAAGGCAATACTGGAGGGGTACTGTCATCCAGTGCTGACGCTCGTTTCTTTTTGTCTAACATCAAGGAGCTTCACATGAGCAATATGTCGAGCGAGATGCAGTCCTGCATCGACGAATGTCTTCGCTGCTACCAGACCTGCCTCGGCATGGCCTCGAACCGCTGCCTGCCGGCCGGCGGCAAGCACGTCGAGCCCGAGCACTTCCGCCTGATGCTGGCCTGCGCCGAGATGTGCCGGACGTCGGCGCACTTCATGCTGATCGGGACGAGGCATCACAAGCACACCTGCGCCGAGTGCGCCGACGTCTGCGAGGATTGTGCCCGAAGCTGCGAGCAGGTCGGCGACATGCAGCATTGCGTCGAGCAGTGCCGCCGCTGCGCCGAGAGCTGCCGGAAGATGGCTGCCTGACCGAAGCGCCGCCGGGGCCGGTTCGGACTCAGCGACCGGCCACGGCCTTCCGGCGCGGTGCGGGGGGCGGCATCGCCCCCGGGGAGGCGCCCGGATGGCAGGGCGGGACGTTCGCCCCGGTCTCCAGGCTGGCGATGATCGGGCAGTCCGGCCGGCCGTCGCCATCGCAGGCGTCGGCCAGGGACCGGAGGGCGTTCGCCATCTCGTTGAGTTGGCGGGCCCGCTGTTCGAGCTCCTTCACGTGGGCCCTCGCGATGGCCTTCACCTCGGCGTTGCTGCGGGCAGGGTCGCTCCAGAGCCCGAGCAGCACCCGGATGCGGTCCAGCGAGAAGCCCAGGTCCCGGGCGTGCCGGATGAAGCCGAGCCGGTGCAGGTCGGCGGTGCCATAATCGCGATAGCCGCTGTCGCGCCGGTCCGCCGGGGGCACGAGCCCGATGCTCTCGTAGTGCCGGATCATCTTGGCCGAGACCCCGGAGGCCCGGCTCGCCTCGCCAATGTTCATCGTGAGAGTCCCTCCGTTGACCTTCCTATGATGGGAAGGTGCAGGAAGGTCCGCAAGCCCAATCGGCCGCTGCCCGCACCCTGCTTCCACTTCGAGGCCCGGACGGCATCGCGCCCCGACAACCCACGGAGTTTCCGATGCAAGCCACCGCGTCCCGCAAGGCCGTCCTGTACCGCATGATGATGCCGCAGCACACGTGCCCCTACGGCCTCAAGGCGAAGGACCTCCTCGAACGCCAGGGCTTCCAGGTGGAGGACCATTGGCTGACCACCCGCGAGGAGACCGACCGCTTCAAGGCCGAGCATGCGGTCAAGTCGACGCCCCAGACCTTCATCAACGGCGAGCGCGTCGGGGGTTTCGACGACCTCAGGCGGCATTTCGGCCAGGCCGCCAACGACCCGAACGCGACGACCTACACGCCGGTGGTGGCGGTGTTCTCGATGACCGCGCTGATGGCGCTCGCGGCGAGCTACGCCGTGTACGGCACGCCCCTGACGGTCCGGGCGGGCGAGTGGTACATCGCCTTCAGCATGTGCGTCCTCGCCCTCCTCAAGCTGCAGGACGTCGAGACCTTCTCGTCGATGTTCCTCGGCTACGACCTGCTGGCCAAGCGCTGGGTGCGCTACGCCTACGCCTACCCGTTCCTGGAGGGCATCGCCGGCGTCCTGATGGTGGCCGGCGCCCTTAACTGGCTGTCGATCCCCGTGGCCCTGTTCATCGGCACCATCGGCGCGGTCTCGGTGTTCAAGGCGGTCTACGTCGACAAGCGCGAGATCAAGTGCGCCTGCGTCGGCGGATCGAGCAAGGTGCCGCTCGGCTTCGTCTCGTTGACCGAGAATGTGATGATGGTCGCCATGGCCGTCTGGATGCTGGCGATGGGGCATTGAGCGGCATGGCCACGACGTTCCCCGCCTGGCTCCACGCGCTCTCGATCCTGGCCCTGCTGCTCGGGGCCGCCTGCTCGTTGCTGCTGTCGGTGCAGGTCATTCGGCATCCGCAGCACATGACCGTGATGAACGTGGTCTGGCCGGTCAGCGCCTTGTTCGGCACGGTGGTCGTGGTCTGGGCCTACTTTCGCTATGGCCGCCTCGCGACCATGGAGGCGCATCACCGCGCGATGGAGCGGGACGAGAAGCCGCCGAACATGACGCAAACGCCGTTCCCGGTGATGGTGGGCAAGGGCGCGCTCCACTGCGGGAGCGGCTGCATGCTGGGCGACGTCGCCGCCGAGTGGCTCGCCTTCCTGGCGCCGGTGGTGGCGGTCTGGTTCGGCTGGCAGTCGCTGTTCGAGGAGAAGATGTACGCGGTCTGGGCGCTGGACTTCGTCTTCGCCTTCGGGCTTGGGATCGTGTTCCAGTATTACGCCATCGTGCCGATGCGCGGGCTCTCCCCGGGCCGGGGCATCGTCGCCGCGCTCAAGGCCGACACCTTGTCGCTGATCGCCTGGCAGGTCGGCATGTACGGCTTCATGGCGCTCGCGCAGTTCGCCGTGTTCCCGCACCTTGCCGGTCAACGGGCGCCGGTGAACTCAGTTGAGTTCTGGTTCGCCATGCAGGTCGCCGTGGTCGCGGGATTCATGACCAGCTACCCGGTGAACTGGTGGCTCGTCGGCTCCAGCATCAAGGAGCGGATGTAAGCTCGCTTCCGCCAGGCCGCGCGACCTGCCTGCCTTGAGGTCCGTCGTTTTAATAGAGAAGGAATAAGGGGCCCCGAAGGGCCCCTGGACGATCACATGCGGTGGTGGCGATGACCATGACCGTGGCGCATCATGTGGCCGCGGTGGTGATGGTGGCGCATCATGTGGCCGTGCCCGTGACGATGGCCCATCATGCGGCCATGGCCGCGGTGGCCGTGCATCCCGTCCATGCGGACGTCGACGATGCTGGTCTGGGCCTCGACGGCGCCGACCATGCCCGGGGCTGCCGACGCGGGGGCGGCGATGCCGATGGCGCCGAGCGCGGCCAGGGCAGCGACGGCGAAAAGGGACTTCCTCATGGGGGCTTCCTCGTGGGTTGTTGGTGGCTCGGTCTCGCCCGAGCCGATCATGGGACCGGCACGGACGGTACGGGAGCGACGAGGAACGGCTCCGCTTCTGAGACGGTTCCGTGGGTGCGCAGTCTCCCGGTCGCCTTGGATAAGGAAAGCTTTTCCGGAAACTCGGCGTCGTGGTTTCCGGCCTCCGGTCACAACGATGGCACCGGCGCGTAGCCAGCACGAAACCGTCGTCTCAGGCCCGAAGCAGGCGAAGGGCGTTGGCCGTCACCAGGACGGTCGCCCCGGTATCCGCCAGAATGGCCGGCCATAGCCCGGTGATGCCGGCGAGTGTCGTCACCAGGAACACGCCCTTCAGCCCGAGGGAGATGGCCACGTTCTGATGGATGTTGCCGAGCGTCGCCCGGGAGAGCGCCACGAGCGCCGCCACGTCCGTCACCCGGTCGTTGAGGATGGCCGCATCGGCTGTCTCCAGCGCCGCATCGGTGCCGCCGCCCATCGCGATCCCGACGCTGGCGGAGGCGAGCGCGGGGGCATCGTTGATGCCGTCGCCGACCATCGCGACCGGCCCGACCTCCTTCAACGCGCCGATCTCGGCGAGCTTGTCGGCCGGCAGCAGGTCGGCCCGGACCGATAGTCCCAGGCCCTTGGCGATGGCCTCGCCGGTGCGCCGGTTGTCGCCGGTCAGCATCACGCATTCGACCCCGAGCCGGCGCAGGGCCGCGACGCCGGCGGCCGCATCCTGTCTGGGCTCGTCCCGGACCGCCACGACGCCGAGCGCCTCTCCGTCCCGAACCACGACGACGGCGGTCTTGCCCGCTTCCTCAAGGGCCCGCACCGTTGCTTCCGCTTCCGGCGAGAGGCTGGCCAGTGTCGCGGCGTGGCGCGGGGATGCCACCGCGACCGTGCGTCCCGCAACCGTGGCCTGGACGGCCTTGCCGGGAACCGCACGGGCATCGCGTACGGGGCGCAGGGGGATGGCGTCGGCCTCCGTACGTTCGAGGATCGCACGAGCGATGGGGTGGCTCGATCCGGCCTCCACCGTCGCCGCGAGCCCGAGCAGGGTGCGATCCGTCATGTCCGGGGCAAATCGGAGGACGTCGGTGACCCTTGGACGCCCTGCCGTGAGCGTCCCCGTCTTGTCGAACGCGACGGTACGCACCCGTCCGATGGTCTCCAGGGCGGCGCCGCCCTTCACCAGCAGTCCCCGCCGCGCTCCGGCGGCAAGACCCGAGGCGATGGCGGCCGGGGTCGAGAGCACGAGGGCGCAGGGGCAGGCGATGAGGAGCAACGCCAGTCCGCGATAGATCCAGGTGCCCCAGTCGGCGCCGAGCAGCAGCGGCGGGCCAAGCGTCGCCAGCGCGGCGACCGCGAAGGCGACCGGGGTGTAGACGGCGCTGAAGCGGTCGATGAACCGGGCGGTCGGCGACTTCGACGCCTGCGCCTCCTCCACCATGTGCAGGATGCGGGCGACGGTGTTGTCCGACGGCATCCGGGCGACCCTGACCTGCAGGGCCCCGTCCGCATTGACGCTGCCGGCATAGACGGCGTCCCCGACCTCCTTTGGCCGGGGCACCGATTCCCCCGTGATCGGGGACTCGTCGAGGCTCGACGTGCCGTCCGTGACCTCGCCGTCCGCAGGGACGCGGTCACCCGGGCGCACCAGCACGGTTTGGCCGATCACCAGGGAGGCGGCCGCCACCTCACGCACGGCGCCGTCCCCCTCGACCAGGCGCGCCGTCTTCGGCACCAGGCCCACGAGGGCCTTGATGCCGGCCCGGGACCGGCCGGCCGCAAAGCCTTCGAGCATCTCGCCAACGGTGAAGAGGAGGACCACCACCGCCGCTTCCTCGGCGGCATGGATGGCGAGCGCCCCGATGGTGGCGACCGACATCAGCATCTCGATGGAGAAGGGCGAGCCGTTGCGGGCGGCGGCGATGGCGCGGCGTCCGTAGAAGGCGAGACCCAGGAGCGCGCCGGGCCAGTAGGCGTATTCCCCGGCCAGCCCGGGCCGAACCGTCTGCAGGAGAAATCCGCTTGCGAACAGGACGGCGATGCCCAGCGCCAAAAGCCCCTTGCGGCTGCGCCAGGCGGGGGTCTCCGCCTCCTCCTCGACGATGGCCGGGGCCGCGATGCCCGTCGTCTGCGAGCGGGCGAGGTCGGCCGCGATCGGCAGGGACCCGACGCCATAGCCGAGCCCCGTGATCCGGTTCTCCAGGTCCGCCCTGGGCGTCGAGCCCTCGTCGAGCACGAGGTCGAGGACCTGGGCCGTGTAGTTCACGCGCACGTCGCGGACGCCGGGCAGGCGGGTTACCGCCGTTTCGATCTTGGTCGCGCAGCTCGGGCAATCCATGCCCTTCACGCGGTAGCGCAGCGCGGCGCCCGCGGGGACCGCTCCCGATGTTCCTAGCCCTGACATGGCAAGCTCCGTCGACCCGGGCCTCGCGCCGAAGGGTCTGAGGCCCTACATGCACCCTGTAGGAACTACAGGGTCAAGGCCATGGCGCACGCACCCCCCATGACCATCGGCGACCTGGCCGCGGCGACGAACACCCGCGTCGAGACGGTCCGGTGGTACGAGAAGGTGAAGCTCCTGCCGGCGCCGGAAAGGTCGGCGGGCAACTACCGTCTCTACGGTCCGGAGCACCTGCGCCGCCTGAGCTTCATCCGGCGGGGACGGGACCTCGGCTTCACGGTCGACCAGATCCGGGAGCTTCTCGCCATGGCCGACGACCGCGACCGGTCCTGCGCCGAGGTCGACACCATCGCCCGCGCCCACCTGGCGCAGGTCGAGCGCAAGCTGGCCGACCTGACCCGGTTGGCGCATGAGCTGCGTGACGTCATCGGTCAGTGCGGCTGCGGGTCCGTCGCCGACTGCCGCATCATTGAGGCTTTGTCTCCCCACGGGGATCCGTCCTGAGGATGGATCGGCCTCGTCGGCATCAGGTGGAAGTGCGTCCTCCCGCCGATGTTGCAGAGGCAGTACAGAAGGTAGACGCAGGCCGGGATGGCGATGAGGGCCAGGGCGAACGCCCGGCCGGCCGCGCGACGGACGTGGGGCCTGACGCGGCGTCGGCGACGTGAGCCGCCGCCGCCCCAGTCAGCGATGGTTCGGGCGACCTTCTTGCTCATGCCGACCCTCCTACTCGGCGGCGCGGAGATGCGGTTGGACCGGCATGGGCCGATCCTTCCTCTCGGGGGCGACCGCACCGGCGAACCTGGCATAGAGGGCCGGCAGGACGACGAGGGTCAGAAGGGTCGCCGAGATGAGGCCGCCGATGACTACCGTCGCCAGGGGGCGCTGGATCTCTGCCCCGGTCTCGGTCGCCAGCGCCATCGGTACGAACCCGAGAGATGCCACCAGCGCGGTCATCGCCACTGGACGGAGCCGGGTCATGGCGCCCTCCATGATGGCCTCGCGCCTTGGCCGTCCCTCGGCGATGAGCTGCTTGATGTAGGTCAGCATCACCAAGCCGTTGAGCACCGCCACCCCGGACAGGGCGATGAAGCCGACGGCCGCGGGCACCGAGAACGGCATGCCCCGCAGCCATAGGGCGGCGATGCCCCCGGTCAGCGCCAAAGGAACCGCGCTGAACACCAGGAGCGCGTCCCGGGCCGAGTTCAGGGCCGAGAACAGCAGCAGGAAGATCAGGAAGAAGCACACCGGGACGACCACCATCAGGCGCTGGCGGGCGGAAGCCAGGTTCTCGAATTGCCCGCCCCAGGTGACGTAGTAGCCGGCCGGAAGTGAGACCCCCGTGGCCACCTTGTCTTGCGCCTCGGCCACGAGCGAGCCGATGTCGCGGCCCCGGACGTTGGCGGTGACCACGACCCGGCGCCGGCCGTTCTCGCGCGAGATCTGGTTCGGGCCCTCCGTCACCGAGAAGCTCGCGACCTGCTTCAGGAGCACGGACGCGGCGCGCCCGTTCGGTCCGGGAGGCAACGGCACCGGGATGTTCTCCAGGGCCTCGCGGTCCTCGCGCACCTTGTCGTTGAGGCGCACGACGATGGGGAAGCGCCGGTCGCCCTCGAAGACGACGCCCGCCTCGCGGCCCCCGATGGCCGCCCCGATGACGTCCTGGATCGCGGACGTGCTCAGGCCCAGGCGGGCCGCCTCGGCCTTGTTGATCCCGATCTCCAGGAACGGCAGCCCAGCCGTCTGCTCGACCTTCACGTCGTCCGCGCCCTCGACCCCGCGCAGGATGCCGGCGATCTGGTTCGCGGCCGCGGTCATCGCGCCCAGATCATCGCCGAAGACCTTTACGGCGAGGTCGCCGCGGGTGCCGGCCAACAGCTCGTTGAAGCGAAGCTGGATGGGCTGGGAGAACTCGTAGACGTTGCCCGCGAGCGCCCCGAGGGCCTTCTCGATGCTCTCCTGCAACTCGGCCTTGGACAGGTCCGGGTCCGGCCATTCGGCTTGCGGCTTCAGGATGACGAAGGTGTCCGACGAGCTCGGCGGCATCGGGTCCGAGGCGACCTCGGCGGTGCCGGTCTTCGAGAAGACGTAGGCGACCTGGGGGAACCGGCCGATGGCCTGCTCGACCTTCAATTGCATCGCCTGCGATTGCGACAGGGACGTCGACGGGATGCGCTGGGCGTTCAACGCGATGCTCTTCTCGTCGAGCTGCGGGATGAACTCCTGCCCCAGACCCCTGAACAGGACGCCGGCTCCGACGAGCAGCACCAGGGCGACCGCGACGAAAAGCATGGGCACGCGCAGGGCGGCCCCGAGGACCGGGCGGTAGGCGGCCTTGATCGCCCGGACGAAGAAGTTGTCGGTCTCGGTGACCTTGCCGGTGATGACGATGGAGATCATCGCCGGGACGAAGGTGAGCGACAGGACGAAGGCCGCGACCAGGGCGATGATGACGGTAAGCGCCATCGGCTCGAACATCTTGCCCTCGACCCCGGTGAAGGTGAGGAGCGGCACGTAGACGAGGATGATGATGGCCTGCCCGTAGAGGGAGGGCTTGATCATCTCCTCGGCCGAGGCCCGCACGGTGGCGAGGCGCTCCTCCAAGTCGAGCTTTCGCCCGAGTTCCCCTTGGCGTTCGGCGAGGTGGCGAAGGGCGTTCTCGGTGATGATGACTGCCCCGTCGACGATAAGGCCGAAATCGAGGGCCCCGAGGCTCATCAGGTTGGCGCTGATGCGCCCCTGGACCATGCCCGTCATGGTCATCAGCATCGCCACCGGGATGACTAGGGCCGTGACGATGGCCGCGCGGATGTTGCCGAGCAGCAGGAACAGGATGACCACGACGAGGGCGGCGCCCTCGGCCAGGTTCTTGGCGACCGTTCGGATGGTGGCCTCGACCAGGACCGTGCGATTGAGGACCGTCTGGACCTCGACGCCGGGCGGGAGCGTGCGCCGGATGCCGGTCATGCGCGCGTCGACCGCGGCGGCGACGGTGCGGCTGTTCTCGCCGATGAGCATCAGGGCGGTGCCGATGACGACCTCCTGCCCGTCCTCGCTGCCCGACCCGGTGCGCAGATCGCGCCCGATCCGCACCTCGGCGACGTCGGAGATGCGGACCGGCACGCCGCCGCGTGTGGTCACGACGACCGACCCGATGTCCTCCATGCTCTCCAAGCGGCCGGCGGCGCGCACGACGTAGCCCTCGCCGTTGTCCTCCAGGTAGCGCGCGCCCTGGTTGGCGTTGTTGGCCTCCAGCGCCCTGCCGATGTCGGCGAAGGACAGGTCGAGGGCCGTCAGCCTCATCGGGTCGGGCTGGACGTGGTACTGCTTCTCGAAGCCGCCGATGCCGTCGACGCCGGCCACACCTGGGACGGTCCTCACCTGTGGGCGAATGATCCAGTCCTGGACCGTGCGCAGGTAGGCCGTGCGTTCGAGCTCCGTCGAGAGCCTGTGGCTCTCGGGTGTGAGGTAGCTGCCGTCCGGCTGCCAACCGGGTTTACCGGGCTTCGAGACCTTGCGCTCGGCAGGTTTCGCGTAGTGCACCGACCACATGTAGATCTCGCCCAGGCCCGTCGAGATCGGCCCCATGCGCGGCTCGACCCCGGACGGCATCGCCGCCTCGGCCTCCTGAAGGCGCTCGGCGACCTGCTGGCGGGCGAAATAGATGTTCGTCGCCTCGGAGAAGACGGCGGTGACCTGGGAGAACCCGTTCCGGGATAGCGAGCGGGTGTATTCCAGGCCCTTGATGCCTGCGAGCGCGGTCTCGACCTGGTACGTGATGATGCGCTCGATGTCGTTCGGCGAGAGCGAGGGCGCCGTGGTGTTGATCTGCACCTGGTTGTTGGTGATGTCCGGCACCGCGTCGATGGGAAGCTTCGTCAGTGAGAACACGCCGAACCCGGCCGCGAGCAGCGACAGGAGCACCACGAGCCAACGCTGGCGGACGGAGAAGTCGAGGATCTTCGAGATCATGGCGGCCGCCCTCAGTGGTCGTGGTCGGCTTCGGCCTTGCCGAGCTCGGCCTTCAGGACGAAGGAGTTGGCCACCGCGACCTCGTCGCCGGGCTCCAGGCCGGCGACGACCTCGTAGGCATCGTCGTCCGCCTTGCCGAGGGTCACCTCCCGCTTCGAGAAGCCCTCCTCGGTCCGCACGAACACCACCTTCTCGCCACCGATGGTCTGGATGGCGGACTTCGGCAGCCGCACAACGACCTTGTCCTGGGCGATCTCGATCTCGGTCGTGACGAAGGTGCCCGGGCGCCAGGACATGTCCTTGTTCGGCAGGGCGACGATGACCCGGGCCGAGCGCGTCTCCGGGTTGAGGATCGGGCTGACGAAGACGACCTTGCCCTCGGGGCGGGGAGCGTCCTCGCTCCCGACGATAGTCACCCTGGCGCCCTCGCGGACCTTGGACAGCTCGGTGGTGGGGACGGGGAGCTCGATCCAGAGGGAGGAGAGGTCGGCCACGGTATAGACGTCGGCCGGGTCCCCCTCGCTGCCGACCTTCGTTCCGACGTCGACCTTGCGCTCCACGATCCGCCCTGCGAGGGGGGACCTGAGCTCGAAGCGGCGAAGCGACGACAAGTTCGGAGTGGTTTCGTCCTTCTTGGCCGCGGCGGCGACCTCGGTCGCGTTCAGCCCGAGGGCCGATAGCTTCTGGCGGGAGAGATCGACCCGCAGGCCCGCCTCGGAGTAGGCGGCCTTCGCGTTGAGGAAGGCCGATTCCGCCGAGATCCTCTTGTCCCAGAGGGCCTGCTGCCGGTCGAAGTTGGTCTTTTCCAGATCCGCCTTGACCGTCGCGGTGAGGAAGTCGCTCTTGGCATCCGCGACCTCGCGGCTGTCCAGGACGGCGACGATCTCGCCCTTGGCGACGTCTTCGCCGAGACGCTTGCGCATCTCCGCCACTGTCCCGGCGACCCGCGCAGGCACCCGGGCGATCCGGTCGGCGTCCTGGGTGATGGTGCCGGGCACCAGGAGATGGCGCGAGAGGATGCCGCCCTCGACATGCGCCAGCTTGATGTCCTGCTCGGCGGCCTGCTCGGCCGTCATCTTGATCTTGCCCTCGCTTGCCTCGTCGTGGCCGTGCGCCTCGCCCTCGGCGTGTTTGTGGTCGCCGTCGACCTTGGTGGCCTGCGCCCCGGTCACGGCCGCGTTGGTCGCCGGAGTCTTGGCCGCGGTGGAGGACAGGCCGGCGGCGGCCAGCGCGCCCCGCACGGTCTCGGACACGCGGGGGACGGCACCGCCGATGGCGACGCCTATGGCCAGGAGGGCCACGGATATGATTGCACGCATGGAAGGGAGGCCGTTCGCATAGGACCGCGGTCACCGCCTGGGGCTGGGTCGACGGTCCGGATCAAGTCAAGCTCGCTCAAGGAGCCGGCATCCGCTGGGATGTCCGGTCTGCATCCGCCACAGCCGTGGCGGTGCCGCCTCAGGCGCGAGGGGGCCTTGGAAGGCGACCGGCGGAGATCGAGGCTACGGTGACGTCGGCCGTGGCATAGGACGGGCGTCCGGCGGTGGCGATCGGAATCCCGGGTGACGCCTCGATGCAAATGGCCAGATGGCAGCCGCAGGTCGCATGGCAGGCCGGGCACCCGTCGGGCTGGTCCGGCGCACCCTTATGCGAGGACGTGGCGAACGCGGGCGCGTGATCAGGAAGGCGATGGGCGTCGGCGGAGGAAATCGCACAGGGCGCCATGAGCGCCAGGAGGAGGACGAACGACAGCAGGCGGACGGCGGTCGCCCACCAGCCGCGCGACGCCTCGTAGGCCCTGATCGGGAATCCCGCGCTCATGACTGCCTTATGGACGATCCGGAGGCGCTCGTACATGCCGGACGGGCGTCCCAGGACGCCTATCCGAATGCCGACATGCTCGGGGGTGCGTCCGCGGAGACGTCGCCCCCCTCTGCGACTTGGGTCGCCGTAGCGTCGCGATTCCCGCCCGCCCGAGCAGGTCGGCGAGGAGCGGGACCGGGCATCGGACATGCTGCGCACCTAGTTTTGGAACCGGTCCTGGCGATCGTCCGACAAGCCAAAGATGGAGCTGGGTTAGGCACGGGCGGCCCCTTCCACGAAGGGACGGAACCGCGCACCGGCCCATGCGTAAAACGCTCCAGGCCACGCTTACCGAGGATCAACCAAGGGAGCCGGGCCGCCAGCCTCAGCAGAATGCCGCGGTTGAAGTTCGGGTAGCATGGTGCTACCTCTTGGAGGCTGGATGGCGCCGCACAATCCCCTGGCAAAGGTCCGCGCGCTCGCCGCCGACGAGGAGGCCTGTTCGTTCTTTTCTCCCGTCCTCGAAGAGCTCAGGACCCGTAAGCTCGACACTGACGACCTGCGGGCGATCATCCAGACGGAATTGGGCGAGGCGCACTTCAGCAAGTCCGAGCCGACGCGAAGACACCACCCGACCACCGTGTCGGACTACTACTCGATCTGGGTCGACGACTGCGCCGACTGGATGTTCCTGAAGCTGCTGGTCACCGGCGCTGACGTCCTGGTCGTCACCTCATTCAAGAAGGATATCGATCGATGACGATGGAGGCCTGCCAAGCCTGCGAGGCGATCGCGGTCTGCGAGCGCGTCGAGCCCTTCGTGGTCGAACGGTCGGGGAAGAGCCTCGCCATCCAGGACCGTCGCATGGTCTGCGCCGAATGCGGGAACGTCAGCTATCAGGGCTCTCAGATCTCTGAGCACGAGCTCGCCGTCGCCAACGCCGTGCGAGAGATGGACGGGCTCCTGTCCGCCGCCGAGCTCAACGCCATCCGCCTCAAGTACAAGCTCCGCCAGGCCGACATGGAACAGATCCTCTCCACCGGCCCGAAGACCTGGACCCGCTGGGAGCGCGGCAAGGTTCCTCAGAGCAAGGTCGCCGACCGCTACATCCGCGCCCTAGCCCGGGACCCCTACCTCGCCCGCCGCGAGATGCTTGCGGCCGGGGTCGTAAACCCGGAGGCCGAGGGCGTCTTCGCCCAGATCGAGCTTGACGATCGCAAGCGCGCCCACGCCGTCATGCGCGACGCCCTCGGGCGGCGCACCGAGATCGACCACGAGCGCTTCGCCGCCCTCGCTGCCGACGCGGCCTTCGACGCCTTCCACGGTAACCACGCGAACCCGGAAGCCGTCGCCGCATGAGCGAGAAGCCTCCCATGGGCGTGCTCCACCACCTTCCGCCGAGGAAACCCCTCGCGGATATGGAGGATTTCCGGCGCGACGTGGGAGAGACCATCGCGGCACAGTTCCGGGAGCAGAACGAGATCCTCCGCGCCGAGCGCGGTGAGCATCTAGCGCGTGTCCGGGAACAGGATGAGCGCCTCCAGCGGCAAGGCGAGCTCATTGAGCGGCTCACCCGCGGCGTCGAGCTCCTCGTCACCGAGATGCACGGCGTCCGGACCGGCAAGGCGGAGGAGGCCTTCGCCCGCGTCGGCGGCGAGGGCGCCGCCCCGGACCTGCCCACCGTCTCCGCGGAGTCCGCAGTGGTCTACATCTGTACCGCGGGCAGTATCGGCCGGAAGCTCGACTTCCGCGCCAGCGAGATCGGTACCCTGCTCGGCGCCAAGGGCCTGCGCTGGGCGGGCAACGGCGCCTACCAGGAACTCGGACGCGAGGTCGGCCCGAACCATACCAAGTTCTGGCACCGCGACGTCCCCGCCCGGCTCCGGCGCGTCCTGGACGAGAACAACCCAGCCCGCCACGGCATCACCGATCGCAGTGTCCTCGCGATCTTCCGCAAGTGGAGCGCCCGCCGGACCGGCGGCCCAGACCTCCTCGACAGCATCGAGGCGCTCAAGGCCTGAGCCCGGGCATCAGTTTCGGTGTGCCGCGGCGATTTGCTGTAACCTTGGTAACGGGGTTTTGATGAAAGCGCATCTAAGAAGCTATAAGCGTTGTCACGCGATCTATATCATCGGATTGTATTGTACTTGTATATATCAATCACGAACTAATTATCACGCATTCTCTACGTGAACCTCTCAACGAGAGATAATAATGGCATGATAGGTATCGGAGGCACGGAATTCTACAAAATATTTCACGAGGAAATAGAAAAACCTCGAATATTTGCTGATATAAATCAGCTTGCGCCGTCCGACATCGAACTCAGAATTCGCGCAATCTTCACTGCGCATAATTTTGATTTGGATGCTGTCGGCTTCGTACAAGCCTGTATGTATCAGCGAGAACAGAAGCTACCTTTCATAAAAATTGGACCCAAGCGACTTACTGAAGATGTTGACCTACTCGTTAAGGCCGTCGCATTCGGAATAGTTGACTGTCAAGAAATATCAACTGATCTCAGATTTAGTCTGTCAAGACCAGAGTCAAATCTATATGTAAACGGATTTCCTGCATGTTGCTTGAGAGATATAAATCGGATGCACGATGATGATCAAGATATGGATCACTTAGAATTCACGCGATTACATGGGGCTGCCGTGCTTGATCAAATCCAGCCTGTCATTCGTGATTTAAAAACATATTGGGGGAAAGAACCTCTCAATAAAAGCGTTCTGAAAAAGAGTTTGTTCTTACCAATAAAAGATCAAACAATTTCAGATATTCTCGAAACTGTCCCCGGTGAAATCATGCGAAGTTCACTCAGAGGACAAATTGAAAGGGCAGCATATGTAAGACATGAAAGATTGAGACTGCTTAGGAGCCCCCGATTACCTTCGATAGACGATGAAAAGGCGATTTTTGATATTTGAAAAATTGCCTTTTACACTGATCAGTGCAAACTACAAACGGCCGGAAGTGAACAGAAGCCGGGGCTGGCTCAATAGCCGGGAAGTCAGCCGACGACGCTGGTTCCCATCGCGTCGGGAGCCTTCAGGTCACACGACTGCATCCCGTGGGGCGATCACGTTAATTGCGCGGCCTCGAAGGGCGGCACGACGACGCTGATGTGCACCCTCGCCCAGGAATTCGCCCCGCGCGGGGTGCGCGTGAACGCCATCGACCCGGCGCCGTGAGGACCGGCATTAACGCGGGCGAGATGCAGGGTAAAAATCTCCGCAGTGCGGTGTCGCAGATCCCGTATGGTCGCATCGGACGGGTCGAGGACATCGCCGCGGCCATCGCGCTCCTGGCCTGCGACCTGTCCGACTACATCGTCGGCGACACCCTTCTCGTCGATGGTGGGATGACCACTCCTGGCACGATGCCTATCGGCGGTAGGCCGGGGCCCGCACCTCCAAATCCGATTGATAGGTGAAAACCGTTAAGGCGCATCAGGGCTCGTCGCAGCCTGCGATGTTCCGGTCGGCATCCCGCTCGAAGGTCGAGGTGGTCAGCGCGTCGGGGATCCGCTCGGCGATCATTAGAAAGGGGCCTTGCATGGTGTTGGGGGCGAGCAGGGCCAGGCTGCCGCGGCGGAGGGCGCCGTCGCTCTCAACCAGGTGGCCGCGGCACCTACTGCGGCAGGCGACGATGACAGAAGGCCGTCAAACGCCCTTTTGCTGCTCACGAAGCTGGTCCACCCAGGCCCTCAGGTCCCCGACGGCCTTGAGCAGTTCGTCTGGGCGCAGGGGAGCAGCGTTCCGCCCGGGAGATGGATCGTGGGCTTCCGTCTGATCGCAGCACCGTTTGAAGCCGGCGGCGAAATCCTCGACGTTGGCAACGGTCAGGCTCGCCACCTTTCTCAGGTCCTTGGTGCTGATGTAGTCGCGGTGCCTTTGGATGACACAGTTGAAGGCCACCTCCTCAAGGGCCCGTTCCCACGTACTTCGTAACCTGCTGAAGAAGTGGGAGGCCGCAGCCCCGTACTCATCATCCCGATTGTCGTCGTAGAGGACCTTGGCCGCCCGCGCGTCCTTCTCAAGAGCGTCGAGGCGCTCCCGGACCTTAGCCCCGATCCAGGGCAGTCCCTGGTTCACGACGCCCGCGCCGACAGAGGTGTGGGTGAGCGAGATCAGGGAGACCGGGATCCTGCCGTCGATTGACAGCGCATGCAGGTCGTTCAGGAAGACGAGGTCATGCGTGAAGACGATAATCTGCCGGACGCCCCCTTCCTCGACCAGCCGCTCGGCGACCTTGCGCCGCCACCGATGGTCCAGCGAGGAGACCGGATCGTCGAAGACCAGCGTCGATCCATGAGCCGCGGTAGCGAGCTCGGTCAGGAAGGCGGCCAGGGCCACGCAGGTCTGCTCGCCCTCGCTCAGGATCTCGCCGACCTTCGCCCTCTCGTTGGCGAACAGCCGGACCTGGTACTGCGGGGAGCCGTACCTGCCGCCCGAACGGACGATGTCGACCCTCACCCTGTGGGCGGCCAGCTTCTGGATCTCTTCCTGAAAGCGATCGCGGACCTTCGGCGTGATGACCTTGTCGGCGATCGTGTTGCCGAGCGTCGTGATGGCATTCGTCGCCATCTCGGACAGGCAGTCCTTCAAACCCGCCAGCTCGCTCAGCCGTGCCACCTCGATCCTCGCCTTCGGCAGCAGTGCCTCCAAGAGTGCGCGGTCACGCAACTCGTCCCGTTCCGCAACCAGCCGTACCCGACCGGCGGGATCGACCGCCGTCAGAAGCTCCTTGGCATAGGCCTGCGTATCATCCGCAAGAGTCGTTAGCGTGCCGATGATGCCGGCCGCAACCACGGGCATTGGACCCGCGCCGCGGTCGGCGAGTGCCCGCGTGCAGATCCATCGCCGAAGCCGGACGGTCGCCAGCCCGCGCAGGATCGCGGCGGCGACATCCGGATGGGTCACCGACAGCTGGCGGCGCAGCGGAAACCCGGACATCCGCAGCGACAGACCCGACAGCTTCCCCAGGGCCTCCTCGTAGGCCACCTCGGCCTTCCGCGCCTCGCGCTCGCTGTCGGCCTTCACGAACTCCTCAAAGGTCAGCTTCAGATCCCCGGTCCCTTCGGAGATCGGCTGGTGGCAGAGCACGCAGACCGCTTCCGCGTCCGTCCGCGGGAAGTCGTGCCCCTCGTAGGCGACATGCTCCGAGTAATGCCGCGCCGCGTCCCATAGGGCTCGCCAGGTCGCCTCCCCGACCCCCTTCAGGGCGCTTCCGCCGAAGGCGCGTTCGGCCGCGAGCGAGGCGGCGGAGCGTTTGGAGCGGGCGGTCCCGGCGAGCGCCGCAAGCTGCGTGAGCTCCGCATCCGACACCGCCCCGAAGACCCTATCAAGCTCCTCGGAGAGGCGGCGTACGGCCCGGGCCAGCTCGCGCTGCTCCCCCGAGGCCCGGACCGGGTCGCGGGCCAGGTCCTCCTCAAGCCGGCGAAGCCTTGCGCGCTCCTCCGCTGACAGGTTCGACAGCTTCTCCAGGGGTCCGAGGTCGGTACCCGGAGCGAGCGCGCCGAGAAGCCGCCCGACCCGGGTCCCAGACCCGAACGCGGGTTCCGTGAACGCCGAATCCCGCGCCTGCTCAAGCGCCCCCTGTTCCGCCGTCAGCGCCGTGCGGATCGCTTGGCAGACGCCGGCGAGCTCATCGGGGATGTCGAGCCCGAACGGACGGAACGCGACCTCGTTCCTCTCGCGCACATGGACCATTCCGCATTCGCGGTCGAAGACGCTGACGCTGGAAAGGAGGGCGTGGGGAGAGCCCGCGTCGGTCCAGGCCAGCGGCGCGATCGGATCGCCCGATACGACGCATCCGATCGTGGCGGATCCCGCATCGGCACCGCCGCCGAAGGCGTTCGGCAGGATCTCGCCGGGGGAACGCGCGCGGCACGCCCGCTTCAGGATGCGGGCGTACCCGGATTTCCCCACCCCGTTGTCGCCGTAGACGATCGTGATCCCATCGGGTTGAAACTGGAGTTCCTGGCCGGGAGCCAGCCGATTGACACCCATGACGTCCCTGATCGAGGTTAGCGCCACCTTCTCGCTAGTGGTGGCCATGGACGGAACATGCTCGACGCCAAAGGGCGACGGGGTCACCTCGATCCCTGGGAAGCCGCATCCCCTCTTACAGAGTAGCGCAAGCTCGCGGTGATCGTCGGCGTCGAGGGTGCGCTTTGCCACGATGCGACGCAGAGCGTCCCGCTGCCAGTCAGGCTTATTCCTCGACCATTGTAGGATGATCTCGAAGACCGAACCCGTCGCCGCCATCGAGACCCATTCCCCCGCATGGGTTCGAGCTTAGCAGCAGGCCACGGATCTGTAAGGGGCGCCGACGTCGTCGCGGGCTCCGCCCCGTTAGTCCTCGGGTCGCCGCCTATAGGCCTTGTCCACTTTGTTGAAGAAGTTCACGTGGCTCAAGCGCATGTCCATCTTCCTGCGCGGCGTTAGAGCGTCAAAGGGCTTCTTTTAGAGCGTCACGCTACCCACACTTCGTCGATCAGGTCGCCCGCGCCCAAGCCGCCCAGGTCATCTCAGCCACCCGCCGCCTCCTCGGCATCCGCAACGACCGCATCATCAAGAGCTACGACGCGTCCCGGGGCGCGGCGATGGCCGACCGGACCCGCGACGACGCGGCCCAGCAACTCGCCGTCGCTCATGCCGGCACGATGGACGCCTTCTGCGAGCGGGTGAAGAAGGTCGTTCCCTCGGCCAAGCCGTGCCGCCTCAGCTACCGCGAGGGGATAAAGGATTCCCACGGCTAGACCGAGTTGAGGGCCGGGCACCTAGTACTGCTGTGTCACAAAATTTTCTATGTTCCTGATATTGCTCACTCTTTCTCGGCGCGGCAGCGAGAGAAAAACGCAGGTTCTGCAGTCTGTTATGGGCTTCGTGACACAGTCGTACTAGTGGTAGGAACCTGACGCTTGGTACTCATCCGTGAACGTCCGAGAAGGGTGGCAAGCAGCTTGGCTGCTTTCAGTCGCAAGACGTTCTAAAGCGGACCAAGGATGAATCACCGTCTCCGGACGGTCGGTCCAACTCATCTCAGGGTCGAATTTTGTTAAAGCCGGATGCCGACTTCATCAGAGGCGATGCCACCGGCGCGAAAGTGCTCTGCCTCGGGAGACAGCGTGATTCACGATTGCAAAGCCCCGGTCACGCGACGTCTCGTGCTGGTCCGGCATGGCCAGAGCGTAGCCAACCGATCCGGCCTGTTCACGGGATTGCTGGACTCGCCCTTGACCGAGCAGGGCCGGATGGAAGCCGAGGCAGCCGGCCGGCGTTTGGCCGAGCGCCGCTGGCGCTTTTCTGTTGCCTTCACCTCGACGCTGACGCGGGCCGTCGTGAGCGGCCGGCTTATCCTCGATGCGCTCGGGCAACCCGGATTAATCCCCCAACGCTTCGCCGCGCTCGACGAGCGAGACTACGGCGACCTCAGCGGGCTCGACAAGACCACCGCCGATGCGCGCTGGGGGGCGGTGCGGATTGAGACCTGGCGCCGCTCCTACGCTGATGCGCCGCCGAATGGTGAGAGCCTGCGCGACACTGTCGCGCGCATCGTGCCCTGCTACCTCCGATCCATCCTACCGGCGGTCATGGGCGGGGACGTGCTGGTCGTCGCCCACGGTAATTGCCTGCGGGCGCTTGTGATGGCGCTCGAAGACCTCAACCCGGCGGAGGTCGAGCACCTCGAACTCGCGACGGGCTCCGTCAGGATCTATGAGTTTGCCGCGGACACGACGATCAAGGCACGCTGGATTGACGGGTGAATGCGCTTGTCGGCCCCCCAGAATGGATCTCCGCAAGCCGCGAAGGGGCCCCTTTTCATCTATTCCGTTGATGGGAAACATCTGATCATTCCGTTGGAGTGAATGAAAGGGACATGGGATTCTCTGGCATCACATCGGAGCCATCCATGTCCATGCCCAGACTTTTCTCCCACCCTCGATCGATGGGCGCCTTGGCCGGCACGAAAGCCATCCTTCCGGGACTGGGCCTCTGCGTGGCGGTCACCGCCGCAGCGGTCGGCTTCGAGGCCGTCGAGGCGCATCTGTTCGGTCGCGCCTGGCTCGAAGCCCTGGTGCTGGCGATCCTGCTCGGCAGCGCGATCCGCACGGCCTGGACCCCGTCGCAACGTTTCTTTCCCGGCATCGCCTTCGGGGCCAAGACCGTACTGGAGATCGCGGTTGTTCTTCTCGGGGCCTCGCTCAGCCTCGCGACGATCTTGGCGGCCGGTCCGGGTCTGCTCTTCGGCATCGCGGGCGTCGTCACGGTGGCGATCCTGTCGAGTTACGGCATCGGTCGGGCGCTCGGGCTGCACCCGCGCATGGCGATCCTCGTCGCCTGCGGTAACTCGATCTGCGGCAACTCGGCCATCGCCGCCACGGCGCCGGTGATTGGTGCCGACGGCGAGGACGTCGCCGCCTCCATCGCCTTCACCGCGGTTCTAGGCGTGCTGGTGGTGCTCGGGCTGCCGCTACTGGTGCCCCTGCTCGGTCTCTCGCCGATGCAGTACGGGGTGCTCGCCGGCCTCACCGTCTACGCTGTTCCGCAGGTTCTCGCCGCCACCGCGCCGGTCGCGGCACTCAGCGTCCAGGTCGGAACCCTGGTGAAGCTCGTCCGGGTGCTGATGCTCGGCCCGGTCGTCCTGGTGCTCTCGCTCGGCGCGAGCCGGCTGGGCGAGAAGACCGACGAGGCCGCCCCCGGCGTCACAGCCGGCGACCGCCCGGCCCGCGCCAGCCTCGCGATCCACCGCCTGGTGCCGTGGTTCATCCTCGCATTCCTCGCGCTCGCGGGACTTCGCTCGGCCGGGCTGATCCCGCAGGTCGCGCTCGCGCCGATGTCGGAGACCGCCAACGTGCTGACCGTGGTCTCGATGGCGGCGCTCGGCCTCGGGGTCGACGTGCGCAGCGTCGCCAAGGCCGGGGCGCGGGTGACGCTGGCGGTAGTCGCCTCGCTCCTCGCGCTCGGCGCCGTCAGCCTCGGCCTGATCCACGTGCTGGGCCTTGTCTGATCCGGGTGTGGATCCGGCTCCACCACCGATCCAGGTTTTCATCCGGCGCGATGCCCCGAAGAAATCCGGATTAAGCGGGAGATTGAAAATTCTCGAATCATCGCACCGGGAGATCGTTCGCATCGCGAAAGACCGTTGGAGGGAATAAATCGCTTTCCGTAGCATCTCCCTTGTCGCGAGGAATCGCCACGAGGCCCGATGCGCTCGAACGCATCGACGCCGACATTCTTCAAGGGGAGAGACCATGCACGGATTGGACAGACCGACGAACCGCCGCCTCGTCCTGGGTGGACTCGGGCTCGGCAGCCTCGGCGCCGCGTTGCCGGCCTGGGCCGCGGGCTCGGTGAAGCTGCCGCTGCCCGGCGGCCCGGACGAGCGGGCGCTGACCACCGCCTTTCCGGGCAAGGGCGAGATGATCCTCCAGCGCACCCATCCGCCGCTGCTGGAGACGCCGTTCTCGGTGTTCGACGCGGGCGTGTTCACCCCCAACGACCGCTTCTACGTGCGCTGGCACTGGGCCTCGATCCCGACCGAGGTCGATGCCGGCACCTTCCGGCTCAAGGTCCACGGCCATGTGGAGAAGGAACTCTCGCTCTCCCTCGATGCCATCGCCGGCCTGCCGCGCTTCGAGATCGCCGCGGTCAACCAGTGCTCGGGCAATTCACGCGGGCTGTTCGAGCCGCGGGTGCCCGGCGCGCAATGGGCCAACGGCTCAATGGGCAACGCCCGCTGGACCGGGGTGCGCCTCAAGGACGTGCTCGAAAAGGCCGGGGTGAAGGCCGGTGCCGTGCAGGTGCGCTTCAACGGCCTCGACGAGCCCGTGGTCGACGACGCGCCGGACTTCAAGAAGTCCCTCGATCTCGACCACGCCAACAATGGTGAGGTGATGATCGCCTACGCGATGAACGGCGAGCAGCTCCCGCTGCTCAACGGTTTCCCGCTCCGGCTCGTGGTGCCGGGCTGGTACTCAACCTACTGGGTCAAGATGCTGTCCGACATCGAGGTGCTGGACAAGCCCGACGAACAATATTGGATGAAGACCGCCTACCGTATTCCCGACGTGCCGGGTGCTAACATCAAGCCCGGGCAGACAGGGTTCAAGACAGTGCCGATTAACAGGATGGTGCCGCGCTCGTTCGTCACCAACCTGACCGACGGCGCCAAGGTGGCGGCCGGAACGCCGGTGGCCATCCGCGGCATCGCGTTCGGCGGCGATTGTGGGGTGAAGGCGGTCGAGTTCTCCGGCGACGGCGGGGCGACGTGGTTCCCGGCGCAACTCGGTGCCGACGAGGGCCCCTACAGCTTCCGCCGCTTCGACGGCAGCCTGCCGGCGCTGGCCGCCGGGACCCACACGGTCAGGGTCCGCTGCACCAATACCAAGGGCGTCGCGCAAGGCATGGACCGAGTCTGGAACGCCAACGGCTTCATGCAGAACGGCATCGAGACCGTGTCCTTCCAGGCCGCTTGAGGAGAACAGCCATGAACACAATTCGCCCTGCGGCCCTCATCGCCGCGCTCATCCTGTCTCCCCTGGTGGCGCTCGCGGCGCCTGCTCCCGAGCCGATGCGCTTCAGTTCGCAATCGATCGAATTTCCGACGTCCGACCGGATCTTTCCGGACGGGCCGGGAGCCGAGGCGGTCAATAACAATTGCCTCGCCTGCCACTCGGCCGGGATGGTGCTGACCCAGCCCAAGCTCACGAAGGCGCAGTGGACCGAGACCGTGAACAAGATGGTCCACGTCTACAAAGCGCCGGTCGATCAGGCCGATGTGCAGACCATCGTCGATTACCTCACGGCGTTGAAGCCCACGCCCTGAACCCTCGAATCCCGAGGCCGCCGTGCTTTTTTCGCCGGCCTCGGGGAATAGACCGCCCTCGCTGGCATCTCCCTAAGGCGATGCACGGCCTGACCGGTCCCGCACGACGCAATCCGATTTCGAACTCGCCCGCACGGCCGGCCCCAGGCCGTCGAACGAGGGCGCATGCCCGAGAGACACGCTTCATGACCCACGTCCGTACCAGCCTCCGCGCCCTCCTCGCCGGAGCTGCCTTGCTCCTCACCCAGAACCAACCTGGATTCGCCGCCGGCTTCGACGGCGCAATCAAGAACAACGCGCTCGCCCTGAACGCCGCCGGCACGGTCGCCGCGGTGTCGAACAGCGAGGAGAGCGCCGTCATCGTCTACGACGTCGCCAAGGGCACGGTGCTCCGCCGCCTCGACGGCTTCGTCACGCCGCGCAACATCGTGTTCGCGCCGGACGGCGCCCGCTTCTACGTCTCCGACAGCGGCACGGGCCGGATCACGGTCTACGAGACCGGCACCGGCAAAGAAGCCGGCGTTCTTGCCGCGGGCCCCGGTGCGTTCGGCACGGTGCTCTCGGCCGACGGGACAAAGCTCTACGTCAACAACGAGGCCGCGAGCACGCTGACCGTGTTCGACACCAAGACCATGCTCGCAGTCGCCGTGATCCCCGGCTTTGCGCAGCCGCGCCAAGGCGTGAAGCTGTCGCCGGACGGCAAGACCGTGTTCGTGACGAACTTCCTCGGCGACAAGATCACGTTGGTCGACACCGCCACCAACAAGATCACCAGCGAGATCGCCGGGTTCGACAAGCTGCGCGCCATCTCGATCACCAAGGACGGCAAGACGCTGTTTGCCGCCAACAGCGGCCGCAACACCGTCAGTGTGGTCGATGTCGCCGCCCGCAAGGTCACGTCAGAAGTCGCGGTGGGCAAGGACCCCTACGGTGCCGCGCTGACCCCGGACGGGCGCTTCGTCTATTCGGGCAACCTCAAGGACAACTCGCTCTCGGTGATCGACACCGACACGCTCAAGGTCGTCGCCACGGTGACCGGGCTGAACGAGCCGCGCCAGGCGATCGCATTCTCCAGTGACAACGCCCACGCGTACGTCCTCAACCGCGACCTCAGCGTGGCCGTGGTCGACCGCGCGAAGAACGCGGTGGTTTCGACGATGAAGCCGTGAAGCGTCGCGCGCCGGGTGCCTTTCGGCGCCCGGCGCGTTCTCGATCTCGACACGTCGCGAACGCAGGACAAAGACCCCATGCTCGGCCTGTTCCAGCGCAAGGACCGCCTCATCGTCCACGGAAAGACGCCCTACAACGCCGAGCCGCCGCTCGATCGCCTGCGGGCCGCCTTCCTGACTGATCAAGCCGACTTCTACGTCCGCAGCCACGGCGACATCCCGGACCTCGACGCCGACGGCTACCGCCTGACCGTCGACGGGATGGTCGCGACGCCCCTCGACCTCTCCCTCGCCGATCTCAAAGAACGCTTCGCGCCCGTCACCGTGACGGCGGTGATGCAATGCGCCGGCAACCGCCGGGCCGACATGCTGGCGGTGGCCCCGGTCTCCGGCGACCCGTGGGCGCCCGGCGCCATCGGTAATGCGGAATGGACCGGCGTGCGGCTCGCCGACGTGCTGCGCGCGGCCGGCATCAAAGCGGATGATGAGCGCCACGTCGCCTTCGAGAGCCACGACCGGATCGCGGACACGGACACGCGCTTCGGCGCCTCGATCCCGCTCGCCAAGGCGCTGGCGCCCGAGACGCTGCTTGCCTTCGCGATGAACGGCGAGCCTCTCGCCCCCGAGCACGGCCATCCGTTACGCGTGGTGGTGCCGGGCTTTGCCGGCATCCGCAGCCCGAAATGGCTCGCCCGGATCACGGTGCAGGACCGGCCCTCCGACAACCCGATGCAGGCCGACGACTACAAGCTGTTTCCGCCCGACGTGACGGCCGAGACCGCCGACCCGGCCCACGGCATCACCATCGAGGCGATGCCGTTGAACAGCGCGATCTGCGAGCCCGCCCGCGGCGCTGCGTTGAAGGCCGGCCGGCACGCGATCCGCGGCTACGCCATCGCCAGCGACCGCGCGGTCGCCCGCGTCGACGTCTCGACGGATGGCGGCCGCAGCTGGGCGCAAGCCCGGATCAAGCGCGATGCCGACGCGCCCTACGCCTGGACGTTCTGGGAGATCGAGCGCGAACTGACCGCGGGCGAGCACGAGCTCGCGGTGCGGGCCTGGGATTCCGCCGGCCAGACCCAGCCGGCCGCCCCCGACGACACCTGGAACTACAAGGGTTACCTCAGCGCCGCCTGGCACCGGGTGCGAGTGACGGTGGCCTGACCCTCACGCCCAGAGCAGGGCGGTGGCCGCGAGGCCGGAGATCGCGATGAGCAGGGCCGCAATCCCGACGGTGAGGAGGCGCGGCATCATCGGGATCTCGGAATGGGCGAGCCGTGCCCGGATCGCCCGGTCCCGCCACACGGCGCCGGCGAATGAGGCGAGCGCGCAGCCGATCAGCGTCAGCGACAATACCTTCAGCGGCCAGACCGCGAGCACCTCCCGCAGGAAGCGCTGCGCGGCGAGGCCGACGCCTAGGAACGCGAGCCCGGTGCGAAGCCACGCCACGAAGGTGCGTTCGGCCGCTAGAACCGTCCGATCCTCGGCGAGTCTCACCCGGGGATCGTCGGGGGGCACGGGTTTCGCGAGCTCGCTCATCCGGCATTCGCTGTCGCGATCAGGTCGAGAAGCGCGTCGGCGGCCCGGCTGCGGTAGCGCTCCTTGTGGCGCAGCACCCGGAACGGCCGGCTCGGTAAGTCGAACGCCGCCCGGACCAGGGTCCCGGCCCGAAGCGCGGCGGCGACCACGGTCTCGGACAGGACGGCGGCCCCGCCCCCGGCCTCGACGGCGGCGCGGACCGCCTCGTTAGAGGGCAGTTCGAGCGTGACCCGAAGCTGGGCGGCTGCGAGGCCGGCCGCACCCAGGGCCGCCTCGAAGGCCGAGCGGGTTCCCGATCCCGCCTCGCGCAGCACCCAATCGACCCCGGCGAGGTTTTCGGGTTCGAGGTGGGTCGCCTCGGCGAAGGCATGGCCAGGGGCGACCACGAGGACCAGTTGGTCCTGCGCGATGGTCGTGCTCGCGAGCGTCGGGTCGTCCAGCGCCCCCTCGACAAAGCCGAGTTCGGCCTGCCCCGCGCGCACCGCGTCGGCGGCGTCGGTGGTGTTGCCCACCGCCAACCGGATGGCGATCTCAGGGTAGGCCCGGCGGAAGGCGACGAGGTGGCGCGGCAGCCAGTCGCTGGCGATGGTCTGGCTGGCATAGAGGGCCAGCGTCCCGCGTCGCATGCCACTGAGGTCGGCGAGCACCAGTTCGGCGGCCTCGGCCCGGGCGAGTACGGCGCGGGCCTCGACGAGGAACACGCGTCCCGCCTCGGTCAGCTCGATCCCGCGGCCGACCCGGTGAAACAGCTTGGTGGCGTGCCGCCCCTCGATGTTGGCGATCGCCGTGCTGACTGCCGACTGGACGAGGTTCAGCGCCTCTGCAGCCCGGGTCACGTGCTGCCGCTCCGCCACGGCCACGAAGATGCGGAGTTGGTCGAGGGTCATGGTTGCCGCGGCGGAACCGGCAATCCACGGACCTGCGCGTCAACCGCCTGCGCGACGGTCAACAGCCGCGCCTCGTCGGTGCGACCCGTCACGACGTAGGACATGCCGCCATCGACCCAGGAGAAGGCAGCGACATCGCCCTCGCGGGCGAAGCGGAACACCGTGCGGCCATCCGCATCGCCCACGCGGCTGTAGAGCGTCAGCCGGGTGCCGTGATCGTCATCGTACATCAGCATCGCGGCGGATTCGGAACCCGCCGGCAGCAGCCGGCCGCCCATCAGGCGGAAGCCGTAGGCCGTGAGGTCGGGGGTGGTCACCGCCCGGCCGAGGCGCTTCGAGAGCCACGTCACGAGGTGCGGCTTCTCGTCGGCGCGCACCTCCACCGGATGCACCGCCTCGACCACGTAGGTGCGGAAGGCCGCCACTGCGTCGTCGGTCGCCGGCTCGGTTCGCGCGAGCGTGACCGTGGGTACCTGCCGCACGGCATGGCCGAACCAGCCGGCGGCACCGCCGACCGCGAGGCAGAGCACGGCCGCAGCCGCGACCGGAAGCCAGCGCCCGGTTATCGGGCGATGTCGCGAGCGGATATTGGCGACCCTGAGCCGCGCCGGGATCGCCTCCTCGGCGATCGGCGCGAGGCGGGCACGCAAGCGCTCGCGCAAGGCGCGATCCGCCGAGACCTCGGCCGCCCGCGCGGGATTTCCCCTGAGCCATGCCTCGACCAGCGCCTGCCGCTCCGGTTCCAGACGACCGTCGATCAGGCCGTGCAGGTCGTCCTCGCCGACCGGGCGCGGATCCCCGCTCATTTTACCCTCCTCAACAAGCCGGTTCGGCCCGTTTCCAGAAAACTTCGCATCCGCTCCCGGGCTCGGCTTAACCGCGACATCACCGTGCCGAGCGGTACTCCGAGCACCTGGGCCGCTTCCGCATAAGACAGATCCTCAACCGCGACGAGCAGCAGCACCGAGCGCTGCTCCTCGGGCAGCGCATCGAGCCCGGTGAGCACGTCACGGGCTCCCATAGCGGTCTCGGGGTCGGCACCCGGATCAGGCACCTGCTCCAAAGCCTCCGCGCCGAGATCGACGCCGCGCCGGCCCCGGCGTCGAACAGTGCCGAGGAACAGGTTGCGCTCGATCGTGAACAGCCAGGCCCGCAGGTCGCCGTCGCGGCGGCGTCCGGACCAGCCGGACAACGCCCGCTCCAAAGTGTCCTGGACGAGGTCGTCCGCCGCTTCGCGGTCCCGTAACAGCGCGACGGCGTAGCGCCGCAACGCTGGGATCTGCGGTTCGATGAGGGCAGCGATCTCGTCCACGAGGCTTTACCGATCAGGGCTTGGCGATGTGCCATGCACCGTTGAGGAATCCGTCGCCGGTGATGTCGCCGGGCTTCGTATCCTTGGCGAAGGTGTAGAGCGGCTTGCCCTTATAGGCCCACTGCATCGTGCCGTCGTCCCGCGTCACCATCGTCCAGTCGCCACTAGCAGCCGAGCCGGGCGCCGCCATCAGGGCGGGCCAGTTGGCGGCGCAGGGGCCGTTGCACATCGACTTGCCGCCCATGTCCTTGTCGAAGGTGTAGAGGGTCATGCTCTTGGCATCGACGAGCGCCGGCCCCTTGGCAGTCTCGGCCGTCATCGCAGGCGCAGCGGCCTGGGCGGCGACGGCGGAGAAGGCGAAGGCCGCAAAGGCGGCGCGGATCAGCATGGTGCGCATGAGTGAGGTCTCCGGCGGTCGACCATGACCGCATTGGGAGAGATGCCGAACGGGCGCGTCTATTCCACTGACATTTGGAAAAGATCGATCACATCGGCAGGGCCGCGAATTCGTCCCCGGCCAGGGAATAAAACCGTTTCCCCGGCATCTCTCCCCTCGACAACGAACAGGGAGGACGGCTCATGCGCGGAGCATTGGGATTTGCGCTCACGGCCGCCGTGATGGCCGGCGGCCTCGTCGGCGGCCGGATGATGATGCCCCCGACGCTGGCCGCTGCCGAGCCGCCGGCCGTCGTCTCCGCGTCCTTCGACGCGGTGATGGCGCAGTCGATGACGCGGATGCATGCCGACATGATGGTCCCGCCCTCGGGCGATCCGGACCGCGACTTCGCCGCGATGATGATCCCGCACCACGAGGGCGCGATCGCGATGGCCCAGGCGGAGCTGCTCTACGGCAAGGATCCGGTCCTGCGCCGCCTCGCGCAGGGGATCATCGTCGAACAGGGCCAGGAGATCGCGGTGATGCGCCGGGCGCTCGCCGATCTCCCTCCCGCGCCGGATTCGTCCGCCGCAGCCGCCCACCTTCACCACCATGGCACGGCCCCTGCCGCCGAGATGCCTTCGGAGATCTGCCGATGAAGACCGCCCTCACCCTCCTCGCGCTCGCGCTGCTCTCCGGCTCGGCTCTCGCCGGGCAGGCCCCGGGCGCAGCCTCCGCACCGGACGTGCCGGTCAGCGGCAGGGACCGGTTCTACACCTCGGACCAGTTCTCCAACACGGTCTCGGTGGTCGATCCCGCCGCCAACGTCCTGCTCGGCGTGATCCGGCTCGGCGACCCGACGCCGATGAACCTGAGCCCGCTCTATCGCGGCCAGCTCCTCGTCCACGGCATGGGCTTCTCGCCCGACCACAGGACGCTGCTCGCGGTCTCGATCGGTTCGAACTCCGTGAGCTTCATCGACACGGCGACCAACACGGTCCGCCACACGGCCTATGTCGGCCGCGCGCCGCACGAGGCCTTCTTCACGCCGGACGGCCGGGAGGCCTGGGTGAGCGTGCGCGGCGAGGACTACATCGCCGTACTCGATGCCGCGACCGCCAAGGAGACGCGCCGGATCACCGTGCCGAACGGGCCCGGCATGACGATCTTCTCGCCGGACGGCGCCTACGGCTATGTCTGCTCCAGCTTCAGCCCCGAGACGGTGGTGATCGACACGAAGACCCACACCATCGTCGGGCGCGTGAAGCAGGAGAGCCCGTTCTGCCCCGACATCGCCGCGACACCGGACGGCAAGCAGGTGTGGTTGACCCTCAAGGATGTCGGCCGGACCCAGGTGTTCTCTGCGACGCCGCCCTTCGCGCCGCTGAAGACCATCGAGACCGGGCCGATCACCAACCACGTCAACATCGTCTCGACCAAGGCCGGCCAGTTCGCCTACGTGACGATCGGCGGCCTGAACCAGGTCAAGGTGTTCCGCACCGACGACTTCACCCAGGTCGCCACCATCCCGACCGGCGCCCTGCCGCACGGGCTCTGGCCCTCGGGCGACGGCAGCCGCGTCTATGTCGGCCTAGAGAACGCCGACAAGGCGGCGGTGATCGACACCGCATCGAACACCGTGATCGCCGAGGTTCCGATCGGCCAGGGGCCGCAGGGCGTGGCCTACGTCCCGAACGCCGTGCCGGAGGGGGACGGAAAGCAGAACCTCCAGCCGCTGGGCGCAGCCGGCAAGACCAGCGCGCTGACGCTCGCAGGCACCGATGGCAAGCCGGCGACGCAGGTGACCCTGTTCGACCAGGGCGTGCTGCAGACCCTGCAGGCCGCGGTCACGGGACTGGCGCCGAAGACGCCGTTCGTCCTGGCGCTCGCCGCCGATCCGAAGGGGGCCGCCGGCCTGGAGCCGCTCGCCGCCTTCATGACCAACCCGGCCGGCGCGGCCATCGTCAACGCCATCGGCCCGATCCGCCAGATCACCCGCACGGATGCCGGCGCGAGCCGGCGCTACCTCGTGGTGGTCTCGGGCAAGCCCGGTGAACTCGGCGGCGTCGTCCAGATGCAGACTGTGGATTGAACGGGCGGCCTCACGAGCGCGGGAAGCGGGAATCCGAGAGCATGCGTTCGCAGCGCGCGTCCGGCTGCAACGTCTGCTTTCGAGGCCGCCGTTAGATTGCTCCTATGACCTAGTTGGGTCGGAGGCGGAACGTCCGCTTCAGGGCGAAGGGTCAGGGTCCGCTTCCCACCAGTTGCGACTTCGCAGGTGGGTACCAAGCGTCAGGTTCGGACCACTAGATCGGGACACGCCCCGACCGGCAGCTTCTCCAGCGTAGAGGAAGGTGCCGCGAAGAGGCGACGCGTCAGTCGAGTGCTTTCGACCAGCTCATCTCCTCCCCCCGTTACTCCTATCCAGTGTAACGCGGAAATTGCGAACTTTCAGGCTTCAGGGATCCAGCCCGAGACGGGCCGCCAGGGCCGCTGAGACGGCCTCCCGGCGGTAGATGACGGGGTTCTTCCCGGCTGCTAGGCCCCGCTTTGTGCGTGCCTTGAGCGCGGCCGCCGCCGCTAGGATGACCGCACCCGCGTCGATCGGGCTCGCGAGGCGGTACCCCTTGGGAGCGCCTGCAATGACGACCGCCAGCCCGTCGGCGATCGCGCGGTCGAGCGTCGCCGGATCCGGCGCGCCCGCCTCCGCTGCCCGGGCGCGGGAGGCAGCCTTGGCGGCGCGGTTGGCCTCGCGTGCACGGGCGGCCGAGAATGAGGGGCGGGGAGTGCTCATGGGCGGATGATGCCGTGACGAGGTGCAAGGCACCATGACATGTCACGCCCTCGACACCCTCTCGGCACGCCCTCGTGCGCACCTCGTGCTGAGCGCAGCATTTCCTCAGCATATTTTTGGGCGTTTCAGTTTTCCACATCGGCGATTCATCAAGAGCGAAATCCGCAATCACTCAGGACGCGTGCTGCAGCACCCCCGGAAACGGATCGTTCACCATGCCGTGTGGATCCCTTCGACTTCGGGTTGACGGGGAGTCCCGGCCAGGCGCGAATTGAGTCGTGAGATCGCCCCGCCCGGAGAGAAGCCGATGTCCCACGAGACCCGTTCCTTCACCGTCGACAGCTCCTTCCGCGTCGCGCAGGGCCTCGCCCTCGGGCACTCCGCCGTGGCGGGGGCCTTCGACGGCCTGCGCGAGTTCCAGCGCCAGCGCGACCTCGCCGACCTCGGCGCCGTCGAGGCCGTCGCCCGGGAGCTCCACCGCGTCCGCCGGCTACTCGCTGCCGCGCAGGCCGAGACCGCCGCCGCGCGCGCCGAGGTCGCCACCCTGGAGCGCGCCGTCGACGGCGAGCGCGCCCGTGCCGACCGGGCCGAGGCGAACCTCGCTCGCCTCGTCGAGGCCGTCCGCGACGGCCGCATCCGGGCACAGTAAAGCCCGCCGGGGCGATCCGGCGGGCTCGGTCGTCGGCAGGGTCCGAGGCGTCAGCGGCGGGGGCCAGCCGGGGCGCTCGCGTAGCACTCCTCCATCGTGAGGCCTGCCAAGGCCAGCTTGTCGACGAGGTCCATCTCCTGCGCGGGCGCCGCCGCCTCAGCCGCCGGCTTGTTCCTGTTGCCGCCCGAGGACGATCCGCCCTTGCCGGCCGCGCCGTCCTTGCCCGCCGCCGTCTGGATCGGGAGCGCAACGATCGCCGCGGGCGTGACGAGGCCGAGCTCGCACCGCATGCGGCCTTCGGGACCGCCAAGGACATGCTGCTCCAGGATCCGCGCCGGCGCGCGCCACGCCGCGAAAAGTTGCTCGCGCGTCAGCCTGTCGAGCCACGCGGCGATGAGCGGCGGCAGGGCGGGGATCGCCTCGTCGCTGGGCTTCGTGCCGACGACCCGGCGCCGGGCGTGCTCGCGGATGAGCAGGCCGAGGACGTACTGGCCGTCGTCGATCGGGGCCTCGTCGTCCCCATCCCGATCGGCGAGCGCCGCCGCGGCCATCACCGCCGCCGGGTTGGGCGGGCCCCCGAAACCCAACATCCGGAAGGGGGCCGACAGGGCGGCGGCGAGGGCGGCGAGCAGGGCGTAGAGGATGCGCACGGGGCAGGTCCTTCGATCTGAGGGTGACGGGGGGAGCTTCACGCCGCGGGCAGCAACCCACCAGCCGGGGCCTCCCGGCTCGTCGCCGACGCGATGCCGAGGGCGCGGTAGGCGAGGTAGGGCGGCAGCTGCCGCCGATGCCCGTGCAGCAGCTGGAGGCCGTGCGCGGCCTCCAGCTCGCTGAGGCCGTCGCGCTCGGCCAAGGCGTGCCCGGTCCAGGAGGTCGCCTGCGAATAGCCGCGCCCGTTCTCCTCGGACGCCCAGTCCTCGTCGAGCTCGGCCAGGTACTTCAGGCCCTCGTGGACGGCGGCCCGGACGGCCGGGTCCTGGGCGCGGGCGAGCCAGTGCGGCATGGCCGGGCGGGCGAGGCGCGCCTCTGCACGCACCCTGTTGGCCTCAGCGGCCTCCAGCCACCGCTCGGCAATCCGCCCGCCGTACGCTGTCCAGGACGTCGCCGTCATCAGCTCACGCGCGGATGCCAGCTCCTTCCCCAGAGACCACAGCCGCTTCGCCACGAGGTCCTGCAAACGCTGGCGAATCGGTGCCGTCAGAACCTCGTCGGCCTCGGCCCGCTGTTCGGCCCGCCGGTCGGCCGCCCCGCGCCGGGCGCCCGCCTTGGCCAACGCCGCGTCGACGGCGGCCCTGAGCGCGGGCACGTCGACCTCGGCCTCGCTCGTCCACCAGCACGGCAGGAGCGTGCCGTCCGGCGAGCGGGCGTTCGCCTTGTCCGTCCAGCTGTAGCCGGCGCCGATCATCTCGGCGCGCGCCCCGCGATAGGCGTCCTGGAACGTCTGCGGGATGGCGTCGAGGACGTGGAGTAGGCGGGCGTTCCCGTAGCGCTGGCGCTCGCCGACCAGGCGCCAGGGCAGGTCTTCGAAATCCAACGGGGGAGCAGTCAACCAGGGCATGGGCGTGTCCACAGGATAAAATAGCTAACGCAGACTAATACGCAGCATAGTCATTTTCAATAGCGATATTGACATAAAGGTGCAGCTAATGCATATTGATCTGCGTTCACAAGGAGCCTCCCCGGTGCCCCGCCCCCCATGCCCCTCCATCCCCACAACTGGTCGCCCGACCTCGTCGAGCGCGTCAAAGCCGCTTGGCTCGCCGGCGCGTCGGCCGGCGTCATCTCGGCCGCCCTCGCCGCCGACGGCGTCCACCGTTCCGCTTCCTCGTTCATCGGCAGGATGCGCCGCGAGGGCTGCAGCTTCCTGGGCCCCGGCACCGGCAGGACCCGCCTTGCACGTAATCCCCACGAGGGCCCGCGGAAGGCCCCGAAGGCCGTCGTGGTTAAGGCCGCGCCGCCGCCCCCGCCGGCCCCGCGTTTCACCCCCCGCCCGAAGGCCTCCGACGTCGCCCTGCCGGAGAGCCGGCGGGTCGCGATCCTCGATGTCAGGGACGGCATGTGCCGCTGGATCGCCGGGGACCCGCGCCGGGACGCGCCGGCTTGCGGGCACCCCACCGATCTCGGCTCGCCCTACTGCCCGGGGCACCGCTGCATCGGCACCGTCGCCGCCCGGTCGCGCGGCGTGCCGTACATCCCGATGAGGAGGGCGGCATGACGAGCTGGTCGAGCCTCGCGCAGGACTATCAGCACGCCCTCGGCGAGGACGGGGGCCGGATCCCGCGCCGACGTTCGCGGACCGGGGCGTCATGAGGCGGCACACCGCCCGCAGGCCGGGCCCCTGCGAGCGCTGCCCCATCGGCCGCGGCGTGCAGCCGGGCGAGCGGTACCTCGTTCACGTCGGCCTCGACGAGGACCACCGCGACTTCTTCTACGCCCGCCACTGCGAGGCGATGCCCGATGCCTGCCGGGCCGCGATGCCCCGGGGCGAGGACCCGCACTGCGCCGCCGTGACGTACGGCCCCGACGAAATCCCCTTCTAGGAGACAGCCCATGGTCGACGTCCGTGCATTCTTCGCCCTCTCTGGGCCGCCTGACATTCCCGACGTCCTGAGTCCCGATCGCCCGATCCTGCACCCAGAGGCATTCGATCTCGGCCTGGAGCAGGGCACGAGCGATAGCGACGGCACCTCTCATCAAACGTGGCTCGGGCACGTCTGCACGAAGGTCGCAGCCTGCTTCGGTGGAGACACCCTCGGGCGGGAATGGATCGTCCTGCGCGTGTGGGCCGGGCATAGGTTCGTGCCGGTGGGCCATGAGGCCCCGCACCAGACTGCGCAGGGGTGGCGGCACGCCGGCTGCCTGGTTCACCACGCCATGAAGGTCAGGCAGGTAGAGCAGGTCGTCGGCGATGACGGCGAGCCGCAGTGGCGGCTCCTCTCGCGCGATCCGATCTTCGTCATCGAAGACCAGCCTCTCCGGGCTATCCGGGTGCGTGGCCTCCCACCGGCCGAGCAGTCCAGGCGTTATGCCCTGGAGAAGCGCCGCGAGAAGCTCCGGCTCAGGCTGCTCCAGAGGGGCGGATTTTGATGCCCTACCTCGATTCCGAGATCGTGACGCTGCGGGACGGCACCGCCTTCGCCGTCTACGAGGGCGACGGCGCGCCCATCGTCGCAACGCGCGTCGGTGACCCCGCCCTACCGCAGGGCCTCGCTGCCTACGGCATCGGCTACGGCCGCGCCGGCGAGGCGACGGTCCTCCACCGGGGGATGCCCGCCGAGACCATCCGCGAGTTCTGCCGTGCGCACGGCGGCGTCCAGTCGGCGGGCGCGGCCGCGCTGGAGATCCTGCGGCGGATGACGCCCGCACCTCCGCCGGCGCCCCTGCCGGTGTTCGCTCCTATGGACCGGGCGCCGCGGCCTACCGGCCCGGGCAGCCGCAAGGCCCGGGCCGCCGCGCAGCTGGCGGCGTACCACGCGGCCGTCCCGAGCGCGGCCCCGGTGTGGCGCGTGCCTAACGTCACGAGGCCTGCCGAACCCATGCCCCCTGACCTCGCAGCCACCCCGTCGCAGGAGTGATCCGATGCCCTACCGCGAACGCCCGATGAGGCCCCTCCTTCTCCCGATACACCCGGAAACTCAGCTCACGGCGGACCCCGGCCTCACCGTCGAGAGCCGCCGGTTCACGGACGTACTGACCCTGCAGGAGAGCTTACTCTGGCAGACCGCGCCCCTCACTCGGGACGGGCGCGCCGAGGTGGTCGGGGCGTTCCGAGAGGGGTGGCTCGTCCGGCGGCCCAGCGTGAACCCGCCGTTCGAGATCGTACTCCGGCAAGATGGCGGGCCCGAACCCTGCGCAATCGTCCTCATGTTGCGGTCGCACACGATGTACGGCCGCCTGGTGTCGGCCGTGCCGGAGCACATTCCTTTGGAGCACGGGGACCGCTCCGTCATCGTGACGGCCGATCGCGTCATCGCTGTCCGTGGCGCGAACGAGGCCCGCGCATTTGGGTATCTCGCCAACCTCCTGGTCGGCACGCACTGGTCTCCACGCCGGCGAGCGCGGCCGATACCCGCCGAGGACGCCGATGCCCTGAGGCTGCTGTGATGTCTTGACAGATGGTTAACCAAGTCCCCATAATGGGGACCTGGAGCAGGCACTGACCTCTCCTCGCACGATGGGAAACCACGCCATGACGAAATCCGAAATCCTCTCCGCCGTCTCGCGCATCAAGCGCGCCCCGAACGTCACCCTCCTCATGCGCGCGGTCGATGCTGTGCTCGGCAGCAACGCCATGGGCATCGCCCGCATCGGCGCGCGGTGGGAGGTCTCCGAGGGCGGGTTCGCCATCTACCAGGCCGACTTCGCCACGGTGCGCCGGCGCCTCGCCAGCTACGTCATGGATGCCTGCTCCTGCGATGAGGCGGATGAGCCCGCTGAGCAGACCGCTGCCGTGGTTTCCCAGCCGACCCAGATCCAGCAGGCCTGCGCCGCCCCCCGCGTCGCCATGAGGCTCGTGCGGACCGTCACCACGCACGGCATCGTCGCCGTCAGCGTCGGCCCCTGCCCGGAGTTCCCGGACCATGGTCGCGACGAGTACCGCGTCACGACCGATGGCGATGTCGTCCGCACCCGGTACGTGCTGGCCAACGATCACTACAGCTGGAGCAGCCCCGGAGCCCGTCCGTTCATCACCCCCAACCGCAGCCCGGTGACGGCGCGCCGCACGATTGATGCGGTGGCCGAGTGCCTCGCCGCCGCGCCGGCTATGACCACCCAGCCATGCCAGCAGCAGCAAGCCCGCGACAGGCGCAGTCCAACCCGGGCCGCTCCCACTCAGTCGAGCTTCGACGCCGCCACCGTCGCTCAGGGTGACAGTGTATCGCGCCTCCTCGACGGGCTTCTGCGCGAGGACGCGCCCGGAGATCTCGCTCAGGCGCTCGTCACGGTCCACGCCGCATCGGCGCACCTCAACTCGGCCAATGTTGCGTACACGGCGTCGCCGTCGAAGGCATCGCTCGCCTCGCAGTGGCGGGCGCGCTTCATGCACCTGCAGGCGTTGCGCCACTACGACGTCCTGCTGGAGATCGATGCCATCGGCCATCTCCAGATGGGCTACGGCCTGAGGCCGTGCCTCGAAGGGATCGCGGTCCTGCAGGGCGACGAGATGCTCTTCCACGTCCCCCTCGGGACTGAGCGGCGGGGTATCGAGACCGCGCTCCGGATCTACGCCGACGCCTTCTCGGCCGGCCGTGAGGCCGGACGCGCCGCCGCCATGGCCGACTTCCGCGCCTTCATCGGAGAACCCGCGTGACCCGCCGCATCACGCCCGAGACCCTCGCCGAGGTGGGGACATTCCTCCTCGGGCCCGAGTGGCGCCGGCCGCTCGCCGCCCTGCTCGGTCCCCTCCATCCGGAAGGGGCCCGCCCTTCGCTCGATCCCCGACTGCCCGCCCGGTGGGCGACCGGCGAACGCGAGATCCCCGTGTGGGTCGGGGACGCCCTCATCCAGATCCTGGACGAGCAGAGCGAAACCGCCAGGGCTCTGGCCAACCGTCTGAAGGGGGAATGACCATGGCGCGCGATTGGGACTGGTTCGAGCCCCGCGAGAGGGACGACTACGAGCAGGAGTACGGCTTCGTCTGCGCATGGTGCGTCGAGGTCTGCGACGACCACGAAGCCATCGTGCTGACGCGCCATCCGGAGATGCCGACCGTCTGCATCAACTGCGCCTGCAGGGGAGGAGAGTGACAATGGAACCCGCCCACGCCGCCTTCCTCGACGCCTGGCGCGCGCAGGAATTCCACGTCCCCCTGGGGCCCTGGCCGCGCCCGGCCCCCCCGAAACCCGTCCTGCCGGGCCCCATCCAGCTGCCCCTCTTCGATATGGACGGAGATCCGGAAGCGCCGCCCGCCTCGCCCCCGCTGCCGAGCGCTCTCCTGACGGCCCTCATCGACGACGCCGGTGTCGGGCGCCGGCGCCCCCGGGACATCGCGATCGTCGAGGCCGCGATCGCCGCGAGCATCCCGGCCGACGTGCCGACGTTCGCCGATGAGATCCTTTCGGCCCGCCGGGATGGCGAGGACCTCGTCTCGCGCGTGCGCCTGTTCGACGGTGGCACCATCATCCTCAACGTCGTCTGCGGGCCCGAGCCCATCGTGCGCGAGTGGGAGGCCGAGGGCGACCAGCGCGCGTTCCACTACGCTGACGGCGCGTGGGTCCGATTCGACGAGGCGGTGACCCCGCCGCCGGCTAAGGCGTAGCCGTCCCCCGCAGACGTCGCGTATGTCGAGGCCGCGATCCAGGCCATCCTGCCCAAAGGTGTGCCGACCTACGTCACGGAGGTCCTCAGCGTCGGCCGCGTGAACAGGTCTAAGCGGAGGCTTGTCGAGATCGTCCTCTGGGACGGCGGGATCGGACGCCTGGAGATCTCCGGCGAACCGGGCGCCCATGGGTACCACTGGAAAACCACCGGCGGCGACGCTCGCCCCTTCCACTGGGACGAGGCGGCGAGGTGCTGGGCCCGCGTCGACGAGCCGGACGGCTGAGGGCGATCTTCCCGATCGGGTATCCCGATTTGGGTCATCTCGTAACCCATTAAAATGGCGTGACTATTTCGGTGTTTCAAATCGGGATGCCCGATCGGGAAGATCCTTACGCGGCGAGGTCGACCGGTTTGGCGTCCTCCTCGACGTCGGCCGTCGCCTTCGCGCGCTTCCCCTTGCCGGCGAGTTCGCGCTCCCTGCGCCGGCGCGCCAGCTCGGCACCGAGCTCGACGGCCGAGGGAAGGGCGGCCGCCGCGATCGCGGCCTGCTCGTCCGACCACGCGTGCCAGCGAGCCATCAGGGTTTGCTTGAGGTCCAGGCGATCGTCCTCGGTGTAGTGGCGCTCCAACACGTCGTCGCTGCGGATGCCCTCGTTGTGGTCGACGACCATTTTGACCGTGTCCCTCGGGATCCGGAACACGGACTGGCAGACCGTCGTCATGCCGCGGCGAAGGTCGTGCGGGGAGGCAACGACCCCCATGTCGAGCAGCCTGTGATTGATCGCGGCGTCGGATAGGTGCCCGTCGGAGGCGGCATCCTTCCGCGCGGCCCGGATCTGGGGGAACAGGTACTCGCTGCCGGCATCCCGCGCCCGCGCCATCTGCTGCTGGACGAGGTCCCACAGGGCAGGCGGCAAGGGCAGGGCATGCCTGTGCTTGTCGCCCCTCTTGGCCGCGGTCTTCCTGTGCGCCGGCCCCATCGACCAGACGCCCCAGCCCGGCACCTCGGCCCACGGGACGAAGTCCTCGACGAGGGACTCGACGATGGGACGGCGACGCTGGCCCGTCAGGACGAGGAGCTGCAAGGACGTGGCGACGGTCGGCTCCAGGACGCCGGCCCGGGCGATCGCGAGGACGCGCCCGATCTCGGCGGGCTTGGCCGTGTATCCGCCCGGCACCTTGCCGTTCGCGCGGGGCTTGTCGCCCGGCGTCCGCTCGGGCGCGCGCAGGCCCGGGATCCCGGCCTCGACGCCGCTGACCTTGCGGTGTTCGTGCCGGGCGAGGTAGCTCCACATCGGCCGCAGGACGGATGCGAGGTGCTCGGCGTGGCGCTCCCGGCCCGAGGCATGGATCGCATGCACGATCGTGGCGAGGTCCTCGATCGTGATGCGCTTCACCTTCCGGTCGGCGAACACCGCGAGCTCGGGCGAGTGGAGCAGCTTGCGATAGTCCGTGTGCGTGGCCGCCCGCCGGGTGCGCGCGACTTCGGTGAGGAATGCCGTGCGGGCCTCCTCCCACGTCCACTTGTGCGGGCCCCAGGAATCCAGGAACGCCTCGACCAGGGCCGGGTCCCTTGGGCCCTTCTCCGGCTTGGGAGGGAGCTTGCGCATCTGCCGCAGCTTGTCCCCGAGCCACTTCTCGTCCGGGAGCCCGAGCCCGTCGACAAGACGGCGCCGCGCCTCCGTGGCGATCGCGCGCGCCTCCACGAGCCGCAGCAGATCCGTCGAGCCGAGCGTCAACCTGTGGGTCTTGTGGCCGGTCTCGAACTTGAAGGCGAAGCGGACGCCCCTCGGCCCGACGCGCATGAGGAGCCCGGGGCAGCCGGCGTCGATGAGGTCGTACGCCTTCCCCTTGGGGACGGCGTCGGCGACGCCTTGCTTGACGAGGGCTTCGGTGAGCTTCACGGGCATGCGGCGTACTCGGGCGGATCTCGGGCGGAGGTTTTCGGGCGGATCGCCGCCCGGGTTCTCCGCCATCCCTATCGCCAACCCGTTGCCAAAGCCTTGATCGGACATGCTAAAAGCCTGGGCTCCACCGGTTTCATGCCCGTGCCGATCCGCCCGAATGGACCCGAAAATGCTCCGTTACGAGGAATCATAATCCTTGTGTCGGGGGTTCAAATCCCTCCCTCGCTACCAACAAATTCAATGACTTAGCATACAAAACTTCGTCGAAAACTGCTTAAAATTTCAATGGGTCGCAATTGGGTCGCCAAACCCTTGCGGCCCAGTTACGTTTTTTGTTCTCTCATTCCAGTCAAAATCCATTCCTTCCGGAAGCCAACGCAGCTCGTCGACCGCTCAATCATACCTTCCTGCGAATCACCACCTTCATGCCAGGCAAGTGACCCTGGCCCAGCAAACTGGTCCGCGCTGAGCGCAATTTTCTCGGGCATCCTGAACCCCAAAGGAGGGTGGACGCCTGTCGGCGCTACGCTCCGTCAGAGCCTATCTTAGGGAAGCCTGACGCCCCGCAAGCGCGACGGAGCCACAGGCCATTGACGAACCTTGGGGAGCCAGCGTCACGACTCCCGACCAGGGTAAAACCCAATTTGGCTTGACCGTTGAGAGGTTGGCGGCTGACCCCGATAGGTCCGCTTTTAGGCTGCTTAGAGCAATGCCGACGACCGGGCCGGGTGGATTTTCGCAGGTCCGCTTTCGAGTGGTTGCGGCATCAGAGCCGATGTCGAAAGAGCGTTAGTCCCGGCCGCGACGTGGAGGCATCTCGGGCTGATGTGGGAAGCGTCCCAGCTCTAAACCTGGACGCTTCACCTGTCGGCTTAGTCGCTGAACCCGACGAGGACTACCTTGCCCTTCGCCTTCCCGCTCTCGATAAGCGCGTGGGCGCGTGCCAGGTTGGCGGCGTCGATCGGACCGAAGGTCTCGGTCAACGTCGTGCGCAGCCGTCCCGCATCGATCAGGCGGGCGATCTCGGTCAGGATCGCGTGCTGCCGTTCCATGTCGGCGGTCTGGAACAGCGAGCGGGTGAACATCAGCTCCCAGTGCAGCGACAGGCTCTTGGGCTTGAGCGGCATCACGTCCAGGGTCTCGGGATCGTCGATTGGGCCGAGGCGTCCCTGCGGCGCGAGGAGTTCGATGATCTGCGGGAGATGCGCACCAGTTTGCGTCGTTGCGAACACGAACCCGGGCGCCCCGGGAAGACCGAGCGCCGCCACCTCGGGCGCAAGAGGCTTCGCATGGTCGATCACGTGGTGGGCGCCGAGATCCCGGCACCACTGCGCCGTCTCGGGGCGCGAGGCCGTGGCGATCACGGTAAGATCCGTGAGCTGCCGGGCAAGCTGGATCGCGATCGAGCCGACGCCGCCGGCGGCGCCGACGATCAGGATCGCGGGGGCGGCACCCGGCACGGGCCTGGCGACGTCGAGCCGGTCGAACAGCATCTCCCAAGCGGTCAGCGCGGTGAGCGGCAGCGCCGCGGCCGCGGCGAAGTCGAGGGTGGCCGGCTTGGTACCGACGAGACGCTCGTCCACGCACTGGAACGCGGCGTTGCTGCCCGGCCGGTCGAGCGCACCTGCGTAGAACACCGCGTCGCCGGGCTTGAACAGGCGCGCCTCCGGTCCGACCGAGACCACGGTTCCTGCCGCATCCCAGCCAAGAACCTTCGGTTCGCAGCCCTGCTTGTAGGCGCCCTGGCGCACCTTGGTGTCGATCGGGTTCACCGAAACGGCCTGCACGCGGACGAGCAGGTCGCGCCCGGCCGGTACGGGATCGGGGAAGGTGGTGTCGAGGAGAGCGTCCGGCGCATCGATCCGGGCGCCTTCGGTGTAGGTAACGGCACGCATGGGTGTCTCCCGGGATTTCGCAACCGGCGGCCCCGCGCCGTCGTTCTAGACCATCTCATAGCGTGCCGCTTCCCTTGGCGCAGCGGCGTGACGCGCAGGTCACGCCCGTGCTGCTAAGACCATGAGGCAGGGGCGGACTGTCGACCTGAACGAATGTCGAGATCGACAATTCAGCGAGTTACCGGTTGTGCTGAAGGCAGTTTGGACGACCGGGTTGGGTCGATAGCGGAAGCCGTCCGATCGTTCTTCAATGCAGTGTTAGGCACAATGTCCTGTCCGCGAGGGCATGCCCGTTCGGACAGGATTTCTGCCTGAGAGCGGATCAGAGAACGTCCCGGCGGTCAGAACGCCAGCTTCATTCCCGCGATGATGGTGCGCGGCGCGCCGGCGAACACCGAACCCGTGGTCCCCGCCAGGACGTTCGCACCGTTCTGCAGGCCCGTGGTCGCGCTGATTGAATTCGCGAGGTTCTGCGCCGAGGCGACGTAGACCGTGTCGAAGACGTTGCGCATCTCGGCATAGGCCGTGAAGCGCTTGGCATAGCCGCCCGTCAGCTCCGTGGCGTAATGGATGTTGGCGTTGACGATGGCGTAGCCCGGCGCCTTGAGCTGGTTGGCGTTGTCGATGAAGAAGTCATCCTGGAACACGGTCTCGACGAAGGCTCCGAGGCCAGCGAGCGGTCCGGCCGGGACGTCGTAGCCGACACGGGCCAGCAACTGGTTGGCCGGGACACCGGGGATCGTCTTGCCGGAGCGGTCGAACCGACGGCTGAGAGACCCGGCGCTCAGCTGCTCGACGTAGCGCGTGTAGATCTGGTCGTCGAAGGTGTAGGCGACCACCGCGCGCCACCCGGGTGCGAAGGCCCAATCGGCCGCGACTTCAATACCTCGGTGTTCGGAGGCCGGCGCGTTGAAGGTGTAGCTCATCAGGCCGGCACCGGGCGACTGCGACACGAGCTCGTTGCGGAAGAACTCGTAGAAGCCGGTCACGCTGAGGCGCAGGGTCTCGACAGGGGTCCAGTCGACGCCGAGATCGAAGCCGAGGTTTTCCTGCGTGCGAAGTTGGGTGTTGTTGCCGGGGATGCCCGCGCTGGTGATGAAGAGATTGCTCGCCGCCGGGGTCGTGTAGCCGGTCGCGACCCGGCCCCGAATCGCCCAGTCCGGGGTCGGCCGATAGACCAGGGCCAGCTCCGGCGCGACGTTCAGGAAGCTGCGGTTGGCATCGGCGACGGTCGTGGTCACGCCCGCGGCCGAATAGGCGTAGGCGACATTGCGCCCCGTGATTGCGGTATTCTCCGCGCTGATGCCGAGGACGCCGGTCCATTGGTCGGAGAGCGCCACCTCGGTACGGGCGCGCCCGCCGAGGTTGGATTGGACGGCTTCCTGGTTCCCGATGAGCGCGCCGAGCAGCGGGCCACCGCCGGGCGCGCGATTGAACGTCGTGATGTGGTTGTCGATGGTGTTGTAGGCCAGCGCCACGTAGCCGACCGCCGGCAGCCCGAACAGGTCGTAGCGCCGGGTCAGGTCGGTCAGGAAGTTCCAGGATGGATAGGAGCCGCGCGAGGAGGTCGTATAAAACGGCTGGTTGAAGTTGCGCTCGTCGAAGCCGAGCTGGGTGCGCCAGGTCGTCTGCGCGTCGAGGTCGTGCTCCCAGCGCAGGGCCACGATGGTGCGCCGGTCGTCGCGTCCGAACCCCGCCTCATCGGCAGTCACGCCTACCGTCCGGCCGAATGCTCCATTCGCGAACAGGTTCGTCAGGGTACACCCCGGCGCCGCCGTCGTCGCCGTCCCGCATCCGCGTTGGTAGGGATTGATCTGGTACTGGTCGAGGGACGCGCGAGCCGGCAGATTCGCACTCAGCGTGTTGTTGATCACCTTGAGAGTGAAGCGGTTGTCCGGCGTCGGTGTGTAGGTCGCCAGCAGGTTGATCGTCTGCGTGTCGTAGGAGCTATGGTCCTGGTAGCCGTTGGCACGGACATCGCTCGCGAACAGGCTGATCTCGACGGGGCCGCTGACGCCGCCGACCGCGAAGTAATTGCTGAGGTAGCCGAAGCTGCCCGCATCGGTGCCGATCTCGAAGCCGTCGATTTCGCGGCCCGTGCGGGTGTGGAAGGCGAGCGCCCCGCCAGTGGCGTAGTTGCCGAACAGCGCCGATTGCGGGCCCCGGAACACGTCGATGCGGCTGTAGGCGCGGGGATCGACGAGATCGAAGCGGGAGGCGCCGTCCGGCTGAGTCAGGATGAAGCCGTCCTCCAGCACGACCGTATTCTTGATCACGCCGGTGGAGCGGGCGTTGTTGCCCCGGATCGAGATCACCACGTCGCGCCCGCCATTGCCCTGGCGCACGGTGACGCCGGGACTGTTGGCGAGAACCGATCCGATGCTGGTGGCCGGCCGGTTCTCGATGATGCCTTCTCGCCCGAGGCTGGTGACCACCTCGCCGACGGGGCGATCGAGGGGTGTCGGAGCGGCGACGGCAGAGGTCGACAGCGCGGTCCGACCACGCCCCTGTCCGAGGCCACCGCCCTGGCCTTCGACGGAGAGTTCTTCCAGGGTCACCGCCTGGCCGTTGGCCTGCGCCTGCGCCACGGAGATTGCGTGGGGGCTTGCGCCGAGGAGTAGGGCCAGCGTGTACGCGTGCCGGCGGGCGCTTGGAAGGCTGAACATGGTGGGAGCTCGTCTGATCGATGAAGGAACCGCGCAGGGCTGCAGCGGTCGGAGAAGTCGAAGGAGATCAGGCGAAGTCGGGCGGAGCGCGGGGCTGCCCCGGGTGGCAGGCCGGCGAAGTCGATGGCGTCGGGGGTGGGATCGGCCAGGACACCGGATGCCAGAGCAGGATCCCGATGGAAGGCGAGCCCGGTGCCACCGTCGGAGGCGTGATCCCGGCGCAGCACAGCTGACACAGGTCGCATCGGGGCAGAGCCGGGGCGGGCACGTCCGCCGTCTCCCGCGCCTCCCCGGTTCCATCGACCGCGTGGCCGCAGATGACGGGATTGCGCAGCGGGTCGGACATTGCCGCGACCATGCGCAGGGCCGCCACTGGCGCGAGCGCCTGCGTCCAGAGCGCAAGCGCGACCAGGACGACGCCGAAGCATCCGCGGAGGCCGAGCGGCAGGGGAAGGACGGTGTGCACGGGAACGCTGCCCGTTCGGTCAGGTCAGGTCCTTGCCCGCGTTCGTAGCGCCTGCCCGCCCAGGTCGAGCACGAGCATGGCGAGAATGACCAGTCCGGTCAGGGGGAACAGGGCCCCGAGAACGAGGACGATCACCGTCACGCCGGCCGCGATCCGCCGGTCGCGCGGCCATGGCGGGATGCCGAGACGGCCGGCCGGGCGGCGCTTCCACCACATTGTCGCGGCGGTGACTGCAAGCAGGATGGTCGCCAGGCAGAAGGCCAGCATCGCAAGTTGGTTGGCCCTCCCCCAGTGCTCACCCTTGTGGATGCCGATTCCGTACTGGATGGCACGGGCAACGCCGCCGAGATCTCCGAAGCGAACGTCGACCAGCGGCTGGCCGGTGTACTGGTCAAGGGAGATCATCCGCTGCCGCGTCACGTCCTTCGGGTAGGCAGCCGCGGCGTAGACGCCGGTCTCGCCCGACGGCAGGGAGACCTCGAAACCGCGTGGCATACCGCGGCTGCGCAGGATCTCGACGGCACGCGCGAGCCCGATGGCAGGGGTGGCGGCCGGCTGCGAGAGGGGCACTGGGGCGTCCTCCATGGCCCATCCGGTGGTGGTCAGCATCTCCCGCATCGGCACGGTCGAGACGGGCTTGTCGGCCCAGAGCGCGCTGGGCTGTCCGACGCCGGCCGCGTTGGACCAGGTACGCAGATGCTGTCCCCACCAGACCGACCAGGGCAAACCGGTCAGGGCGAGGAAGAAGATGCCGGCGCCAGCGGCGAGACCGGTGACGGCATGCAGGTCGCGCCACCAGACGCGTCGGCGCGGCGTACCGCGGATGCCGACGACCCCGCCTCCTCGTTGGCGCGGCCACCACAGATAGATGCCCGTGAGAACCAGGATGACGGTGAACCCGGCGACGACCTCGATGACGCCGTTGGCCACGGGTCCGAAGTAGGCAAGGCTGTGGAGCCGCCGCACCACCATCATGAACTCGTCGTCACGGGCGACCCGGTCGAGCACCGAGCCGTCGTACGGGTTCAAATAGACCAGGATCTTGCGGGGCCCCTCGGCCATCGTCACGACGGCCGCCGCGGATGGATCGGCCGGGTCGGTCAAGGAGACCGGCACGCCGGCCGGGACGGCCTCGGAGGCGTTGAACAGCAGGACGTCCGCACCCAGGGGCGGGCTGTCCTGGGCGGCAACCGTGGTCCGGTACGAGAACAGGGTCGCGTTGACCTCGTCTTTGAACAGGTAGAGCGAGCCGGTGGCGGAAAGCAGGACGAGGAAGGGCAGGCAGAGCAGGCCGGCGTAGAAATGCCAACGCCAGACGGCGCGGTAAATGGCATCCTGAGCTGGGCGGGCCGCAGCCATGACGAAGGCCGCCGCGTCACCTTGAAGGGTTTGAGACATAGGTTCGGGTCCGGGTCTGAACGATCTGGCGAGACGGATCGATCAGGAGGTGGGCGGACCTCTTGGACTGACGGACTGGTCGGGTGGCGCTCGTGCTGCTCTCGGTTCTCCCGCCCGCCAGGCGAGGGGCACCGCATCGCCGGGCGACCAGCGCATGGCGACGAAGGTGAGAACCGGAGCGGGCGCTACAATGCCATGCACCAGGGTGCAGCACGTATGCCGACATGGCAGGCCCTCGTCCGCCGGAGCGTCGGTTCCGACATGCTCGGCACAGATGACCTGATGGAAGCTGACTTGGGAGGCGGGCGCCATCGATATCAATAGCGCCTGCAGGCATAGGGCGTAGAGTACGGCCACGGCGATGACCGCACGACAGACGCCCCAATCTGGCCGCCAAGCGCGCATGGCATGGGCGTAAGGCGCAGTTCCATCCTTCGTCAACGGCGTAGGAGCAATGCGACCGCTATCAGCCGGCATGTGACCTAAAAGCGTCCTGCTAGGGTGAGCCGGACGGCCGTCGGCTCGACCGGATGAAAGTGCCGGTCGGCGACGCCGTCCGCCGCCTCACCCGGCAGGCGCGAGGTGTAGAAGTAGGTGATCTGGTCGGCCTTGGCGTTCGTGAGGTTCAGTACGTCGAGGGAGAGGCTGGTCCCGTTGTCGAAGTTGTAGCCGATGCAGCCGTCGAGGAGCGCGGTAGGCTTCGAGCGCACAGAATTGTCCTCGATCAGCGGACGAGGTCCGAAGTACCAGAAGCGCACCTTCAGCGTATCATCTATTTTGTATCAACTTCGGTCGTTCGACGGTGCAAGCTCCAGGGTCTGAGTAGGGTCTCAACTCGACGCTCCGAACCGTCGGGTAAACCACTGGATACCCGACACATCGTTTAGGTTGCTATCAATCCATCGCGGACGCCGGGAAGGTCCGCGTCCCGGCGGATTGGTGGACGAAGACCTTCGACCGGTTTGGGTGGAGAGCAGTCCGGCTGCTTCCGGTGGCGTGCCGTGCTCAAGCAGACATAAGCCCAAGCGACGGGTGCCTGACGACTAGCTTAGCTGCTCTCACCGGCAAGGCGGCGAATGCTATGAGCCTGGCAGCATCAGCGACCCCTAAAGAAAAGCCCAAGCATTTGCTTTGAACGCGGCAATCAAGATCACCAACTTCATCGCGCCTTTGCGCGATTGCAGAGCTAGAGGTCTGGTCTTTGATAGCCGACCCAAAGTAGCGCTTTCTCACCCCAGAGTTCCGCACTAATTCAACCTAGAGCGTGCGTGGTCGCTTCGGAAAATCGTGCGGTTCCGGGCAGTACAGGTGTGGGGTTGGGGCTGAGCGGCATCATGTCGATGTCTGGCGATCGCGTAGTGCCATCGCGGTCCCCGGTGGCCGAGGTCGCTCTTTACGCCACGGGAAACCTGGACGGCGTCGCTCCCGAGGTCTCGGTACAGGGGCGACGAGGGGACTTACGACGAGGTCGTCACACGGCCATGCCGACGAGGTGACCTATGCCCGCGGTGACTGCCATGGCAGCCGCGCCCCAGAAAGCCACCCGAGCGGTCGCCTTCGGGATCGCGGCACCGCCGACCTTGGCGCCGAGCGCCCCCAGGACGGCAAGGAAAACGAGGGACGCGGCGGAGACCAAGTAAACGACGAGGCCGGTCGGCGAGACCGCGGCCACGAGCAAGGGCAGGGCCGCCCCGGCGGAGAAGGTCGCCGCGGAGGTCAGCGCCGCCTGGACCGGGCGCGCCGTGGTGAACTCCGAGATCCCGAGTTCGTCGCGAGCGTGGGCGCCGAGCGCGTCCTTCGCCATAAGCTGGTCCGCCACCTTCAGGGCGAGGTCGTGATCGAGGCCGCGGGCGACGTAGATCCCCGCGAGCTCGGCCCGCTCCGCTGCCGGGTCCTCTTCGAGCTCGCGTCGCTCCCTCGCTAGGTCGGCCCGCTCTGTGTCCGACTGTGAGCTCACCGAGACGTACTCGCCGGCCGCCATCGACATCGCCCCGGCCACGAGCCCGGCACTGCCGGCGACAAGGATATTCCCTGATGTGGCGGAGGACGCGGCGACGCCGACGATGAGGCTCGCCGTGGAGACGAGGCCGTCGTTGGCGCCGAGCACCGCCGCCCGCAGCCAGCCGATGCGGTCGATCAGGTGGTTCTCCCTGTGGGTGGGGCGCATCGGCGTCAGGGTTCCTTGATGGACGCGGTGGGGGCGTGGCGATCCCGCCCACGGGCGTCGTGACGGACCCAGGACAGGTGATGGCCGTCATCATGCCGGGTGTCACCCCTTTCTGGGGTGATCGGGCGCTTCGGTCAGCAGCAGCAATCGGACCCCGACCCGCTTTTCACGAAGTCCCCGTCGGGGAGCACCGGCCGACCGCTCCTCTCGCCCTCAAGCTCGCGTTCGGCCTGGAGCCAGAATTCGACCTCGTAGCCATGCGGGCGGCCGCGCAGGTTCCAGAGCTCGAAGGCTCGGAGACGAATGTCGCTTTCGGTCCGCGTCGTCTCGGTGGGCATGCTCTGGTCCTCGCGATGGTCGGGATCGAAGGTCATGGGCGCAGCCACTCCTATGCGGAAGGCGTCGCCGGCGAGGTCCTGTGCGAGGCGGCATGACGCTTACCCATCGCTCCCTGGATCAGGGTCGCGATGGCGTAGCCCATGGCGCCGACGGCCAGGGCGGTCGCCAAGGGCGATGTCCCGCCGCGCGCGCCCCGTCCCGGATGTCCGCCACGGCTCGACCGTTCGGCCCTGTGGATGCCCGCCCGCCCGCGGTCGAGGGTATCCTGTGCGAGATGGGTCGCCCGTTCGGCCACGTCGCCGACCGCGTCGCTCGCCCGCGAGAAGATCCGGTCGGCCGCACCCTCGATGCGGCGACCGTCCTCGGTCCCGGGATCCTCGCCGTCCGTGGACTGGCGGTGCTCGTGATGGGGTTTGGTCATGGTCGCTATCCCTTCCGCGGTCTGGGTGTCCCTGCCGGACATCCGGTGTCCGGCAGGGAAAGCGTTTGGCTCAGGCGACGCCGATCTCATTCACGACGGCCGTGGTGCCCGGGGAGGCCCACGCCGTTCCCATGGCCTCGCGGCGCTCCTGCATGGTGCGGACGGTCCCTCCGAGGTACACCGTCCCTTCCTTCGCCGAGACGGTGACGTTCGAGGGATCGAACAGCCACGACCGGTCGAGCGCGGCGTTGATCTTGTCGCTCACGTCGGAGACGTCGACCCGGGGCAGGACCCCGACGAGGTTGTCCACCGCCACGACGCCGGAGATCTGGCGAAGCTCGCGCTCGGCGGCCTCCGACTGGAAGTGGTGGTCGACCTCGCCCGTCAGGGTGATGACGCCCTTCGAGACCTGGATCGAGATGCTGTCCGGCGGCACCGCCACGTTCCAGGCGAGGCGGGAAACCGCGGTGGCCGCGATGTCCTCGTCGGGCCGCTTCAGCGCGTTCGGCACGTTGACCTCGATCTCCTGGACGATGGCCTTGACGCCGCGGACGCGGCGGGCGGCCGCCTCGGAGGCGATCTTCTCGTCGTAGTTCCCGACTTGGCCGGAGAGCGTGACCACCCCGTCCTTCGCCGTGACGCCGATCTCCGACGAGGTCACCGCCGGATCCCAGATGAGTTCGGCCGTGACGCGGTGCTGCAGGCTGGTGTCGTGGGACATGATGGTCTCCTGGAGCGTGCCGGGTTCGACGATGCCGGCGCGGGCTTGCGGCCCAACGCGATGAAAGGCTGTCCGCCGTCCACGTCGAAGCGTGTCCCGGCATCCAGCAGACTAAGTCGGCTGGGTCAGAGCGGTCCTTGATCCAGCGCAAGGATTACGCGCCATCAGATCCGAGGGCATCGGAAGGTCGAACCGCGCGGCTGGGGCGCTTCCCACTCGCCCCCCGTTTGATCTCGATCAAGGACGGGTCCCGGCGGTGAAGAGATCCTCCGGTATGGGATCGGTCGAACCAGTTTTCGACCGGAGATCAGGGGTCTTCCAGGTCATGAACACGCAGGTCGCATCGTGGACCAATGCCGCAGACGACCGGGCGAGGCCGATCTCGGCTCCGCTCGACCCCTTGGTCGAGAGCTTCCGGATGCTGGGGCTCGCCGTCGTCGGTTCGGCGACCGTGATTCGCCTGATGTGGCTGGTCTCCTGAGAGGCGTCGTCGGTCCGGCGGGAGCCTTGCCGATGGCCGTAGCCGGACCCACGCCCCACTGAACCGGAGCCTTCACGTGTCCATGCGTCTCGCCTTATCGATGCTTCTCCTCATCCTAATGGGGACCGTGGCGACCGCCACCGACGGACAGGTACAGCGCGGCCAGACCTTCGTCGGGGCGAACTGCGCCACCTGCCATGCCGTCGGACGGGTCGGCGCGAGCCCGCTCGGCGAGGCGCCCGCGTTCCGGGACCTCCATACGAAGTATCCGGTCGAGGACCTCGGCGAGGCCTTGGCGGAGGGCATCACCACAGGGCATCCGACCATGCCGGAGTTTCAGCTCGAACCCGACCAGATCACGGATGTGTTGGCCTACCTGAAGTCCCTGGAGCGCTGATCGCATCGGGAGGTCGAAACCGTCCCGTCGAGAGCCGGAGGCGGGACTTCGATGTCGAACGCCCAGGCCGTTAGGGGGGCGACGCCGGGCTCGCAATCCCCATGGAACGAGCATCGTCGACGCCGGTCGGGGCGGCTGCGCAAATTTGGATAGCCGGTCCGCGAAATCACTCCGGGCGACGAGGGGGCCTTCGGGAAGGGTCGCGGCAGCCGGCCCCTACATCCCCGTCACGACGGCATCATGCCAACGGACGGAGACGAGACATGCGACATACCCCGATCACGGCCGCCTTCCTGGCCTGCACGATGCTGGCCGCGACGCCGGCGCTTGCGATCACGGTGACCAACCAGGACAAGGGCGAGCACGCCCTCACGGTGGACAAGGGTGAGGCCCAGGCCAATCAGAAGCTGGCCGCGGGGGCCTCGGCCGAGGTCGAGTGCAAGGAAGGCTGCGAGCTTCGCGTCGCCGGTTCCGGATACGGCCGCTCGGTCAACGAGGGCGACAGGCTCGTCATCACGGACGGAATGATCCGCTTCGCCGACGAGGACATCGTCACCGGGTCGACCAAAGCGACGAAGTGACGAGACGGGATTTCAGCCCACCCTCTGCGGGTCGAGGCAACATCGCCTCGACCCTTCGGCGATACCGGAGCCCCCACACCATGCCGAGCCATGCCTGCATCGACCCGCAGGACCAGTACGCCCAGGCCGAGGTCCTGGTCACCTTCGAGACGATGGCCGACGGGGTCCGACTGGTCTCGGCGCACGACGCCTTCGACGACGACATCCTCCCCGAACTTGAGGACCTCCAGCGTCGGGCGCTCGAAAGCGAGATCATCGACGATTACCGGCGTCCCCGCGGGTCCCGGCCGCCGATGGGGGCTCGTGACGCCGGATCCGGCGGTAGACTGCGGAAGGAAGCGAGCCGTCAGTCCGGGACGGGCTTCGACGGGGCGACGCCGACCGCCACGGCGATGGCCTCGATCCGCGTCGATTGCGCGGCCAGAACGCCTTCAAGACGCTCCAACCGGATTCGGTCGAGCTTGTCGTGCAGGGCCATGATCTCGACCTCCGCCTTCAGGTTGATCTCGTAGTCGAGGCCGGCGGCCACCCGGTCCCGGGCCGCCTGGCGGTTCTGGGACATGAGGATCACCGGCGCCTGGAGGGCGGCGACCATCGACAGGATCAGGTTCAGGAAGATGTACGGATAGGGATCGAAGGCGCCGGCGCGGGACAGGACGACGGTGTTCACCACGACCCAGGCGACCAGCATCCCCGTGAAGACCAGGATGAAGCCCCAGGAGCCGCCCATCTGCGCCACGCGGTCCGCGAGGCGCTCGCCGAACGTCTGGTGCTCGACGAGGACGCTGTTCACGTCCCGGGCCACATGCCGCCGCTTGGCGATGAGGAGGATGACCCGCCGCTCGCGTTCGGACAGCCCGTCCAGTCCCGCCTCCATCAACTGGCGGGCGAGCTGGGTGACCGCGGCGTCGGCGGGCGGCCTACCGGCATCGGCCGCCTTGGCGCGGTCGACGATGGGGGTCTCGTGGCCCGGCGGGACTTGCTCGCCCATCAGTGGCTCAGGAGGCTGCAGATCGGGGCGTACCGCAGGACGTCCCGGGTGACGCCGCCGACGACCATCTCGCGCACGCGGCCATGGCCCCGTAGGCACCCATGACGATCAGGTCCGTCGCGCCCTCGGATGCCAGGTCGAGCAGGGCTTCCCCGTCGCTCTCTCCGTCCGACCGATGTTCGGCGGACGTCGCGTCGATCCCGTGCGTGGCGAGGTAGGCGGCCACGTCCGCGGCGCCGGATATCCCATCCGCGCCCGTGACCGCGACGACGTCGACGCGGCTGGCCATTCGCAGGATCGGCAGGGCGTCGAAGACCGCGCGACGCGCTTCACGCGTATCCTTCCACGCCACCATGACGCGTCGGGCTTCGAGGTGGTCGATGCCGGGTGGCACCACCAGCACCGGACGTCCCGCCGCGAGGACAACGGAGGCGGGATCGAGCGGGCGCATGCATGCGGTACCCTCGTTCCCGTTTCTCTGACCGACCACGATCAGGTCGGCCGCGCGCGCGTGGCTCGTCAGGTAAGCAAGCCCAGGCTCCGGGGCGGAGCGCCACGAGACCCGGCTGCGGCTGCCGACGGCATCGCGGAACAGGTCGTGCGCTTGGGCAAGCCCGTCGAGGACGGATTGCCGCAAGAGGCCCGGAAGCAGGGCGGAGGCGCCCATTGGGCCGACCTGCGCGGCGCCTTGATCGGGCGATTGCGCGGCGACGCCTATCGTCCGGCCTTCGAAGGCATCCGCGAGGCGGGCGGCGATCCCGACGCGCCCGCGCGCATCGCCGCCGAGATCGACGGACACCATGATGCTGGCATAGGTCATGGGGGCAGGTCCCGATTGGCTTCCGATAAGCGGAGAGTGCCATCCATCGACGATGCCGGCTTTGACCCAACGCAAATCGGTCGTCCGGGCCGAGGCCGAACGCGATCCGATCTCCCCAGGCACGCCCTGCCGGTCTCCCCCCGGTGGCGGCCCGGACTGCCGCGGCGTGATTGATCCATCGCAAGGACGAGGGCACCCCCGGGCTTCTACGCTGACCTCCACGCCTGCACGGTCGACGCTTCGCGTCGGGCCATGGCGGAAGGGAATTCGTGATGACCTGTCCCCGCGCCGTCGAGGCCCTGACCAAGCAGCGTGACCGTCTCGTCGAGGTGCTTCGCCTGATCGACGACGGACGCTGGTGGACCGGGGACGACACCTGCATGGTCGACGAGGACGAGGTCTGCCAGCAGGCCGACAGGATCGGGGCCGCCCTGGACGTGGTCGAGCGCCTCGCCGGCGAGATGGCCGCCGAGGACGGCACCGGCACCGGTTCGCAACTGGCCGCGAGGGTCAGGCATGGTGTTCCGGTTCTTCGCGCCTCCGAAGACCTCGGGATCCCGGAAGACCTCGGCCCGTTCTCTCCCGGCCCGGTCGACCCCCATCCGAACGAGATACACGAATCCGAGGGATACGAGAGGCGGGCCAAGGAGCTCGCCGGCGGTGTAGCGAAGTCGGCCTGACGGACTTGAGCGCCCCCGCCCGGAAGGGGGCGCTCGACCTCGTTCGGGTCACGCGTCCTGCAGGTCGTGCAGGGCACGGTACGCCTTGAACAGCACGCGGGGATCGAACTTGCCCTGGTAGACGGCGGGCGGCTCGCGACCGAGCCCGAGCAGGCCGTAGACCGCGGCCTGCGCCGAGCGGATCGAGTATTCGACCGTGAACACCACGTCGTCGGGCAGCTCGCAGAACTGGCCCATGAGCCCAAGGTTCGTCGTGCCCTTAGGGATCACCTGTGGCCGGTCGCCAGGCTCGCGCGGCAGGAACTGGCTTGTGATGAAGGGCATCATGCACGGGATGCAGATGGCCTTGTCAAGGATGCCGGCCGCCTCCGCCTCGATCCGCATGTGGCCGAGGATCTCGGTCATGATCTCTCGGCCGGTGCAGGCCGACATCGGCTTCTTGACGAAGTTGCCCGGCTCGTCGACCGCGAGCCCGTAACCCCAGAACACGCCGACGCCCTCGGGCTGGCCGATGAAGTGTGGCTGGAACGGGATGACGATGGAGGCGAACCAGTTCGAGTGCGGGAAGGTGACGAGGCCGCCCTCGCCGGGCACGTTCCCGGTGAAGTCGCGGACTATGCGCAGGAATGTCGGGTCATGCAGGGTGGTTGTGAAGGACAGCCACTTGGACTGGTCGATGTGGTCGCTGAAGACCTCGGGGTGTCCGAACTCGGGGCGGCCCGTCGCCAAGCGCTCCCACAGCGTCCAGGCGCCGCCGTCCGTCTTGCCCTTGAGGACGGGGGCGCTGTCCATGCCGCCGAGGGACGACCCTTCGGTCATCGAGCCCAGGGTGACGAGGACGATGTCTTCGGCACGCACACGGATCTCGCCGGCCACGCCGCGATGCTCGGTGAGGATGCGGGAGACGCTCCGGGTACCCTCCTGTCCGACGAGCCCCACGTCGGTCACCCGGGTGTCGAAGGCGAAGACCACGCCGCGCTCGTCGAGCCACTTGCGCAACGGTAGCACCATCGAATCGTACTGGTTGTAGACCGTCCGCATGATGCCGTGCAGGCGGTTGAAGCCCGAGACCATGTGGGCGAACCGGACGAGGTAGCGCTTGAACTCGACCGCGCCGTGCCAGGGCTGGAAGGCGAAGGTCGTGCACCACATGAACCAGAAATTCGTCTCGAAGAACGACGGGTCGAACTGGTCGGCGATGGTGGTTTTCCCGAGCATCGATTCCGGCAGGAGGGCAAGCCGTTCGATGGTCAGGATGTGCCCTTCGTCGAGGCCGAACTGCGGGGCGGTCAGACGCTGGCCGTCGCTGACCAGGCGCGCCTTCGACGAGGTTTTCATTGTCTCGTTCCAGGCGAAGGTCTCCTGGGTCACGGTCCGGGTGCCGTCGAGCGTCGGGATCGAGGCGAACAGATCGAAGGTGCAGAGGTACTTAGCTTCCAGCATGCGGCCGCCGCGCAGGACGTAGCCGGCCGTCGGATTGCCCGATCCGTCGAGGCTGCCTCCGAGGACGCCGCTCTCCTCGATCACGGTGATGTCGCAACCGGGCATGTCGCCGTCCCGGATGAGGAACGCCGCCGCGGCAAGCGAGGCGATGCCGCCGCCGACGAGGTAGGCCTTCCGGTCTATGCGGGCGATGGATGCGGCATGGGCCATGCGGTGTCTTGCCTTCAGGTACGTCTTCGAAGTGTCGGACGAGACTATTCGAAGGCCCCTCCGCGTCTTTGATCCAAGACAAAGCTGCCTCTTGGGATGGGGCGCATAGACGGTCCGCGATGGATCGGAGCCGGTTGCTCGACATCGGACGAAGGAAATTTCCGATGCGTCTTCCCGCCCTGTTGCTGTCCGCCGTGTTTGCGTTGGCGATGACCGGGGTCGGCTTCGCGCAGGCCACGCTGCTGAACGACGACGTGAACAGTGCGAACAATCCCGGCACCGAGAAGGTCGTCCCGCCGGACCGGGTCGAGGCCCTGGACTGCACCTGCCGCACCACGCCGGCGGATGGCGCCGCCCCGACCAAGCCGGAAAGCGACGCCGCGCCGGGCGACCGGCTCATCGACTGCAGCTGCCACAAGACCGTTCCGGACACGACCGGGACCCTGGCCATCGTCCCGGGCCCTGCAGGCGACGCCGTCGTGCCGTCGCGCTGAACGCCGTCGCGACCTTCGTTCCCGCTCGCCCAACCCCAGACATCTCGGAGATCATCATGTCCAAGGCCATCGGCATCGACCTCGGCACCACCAATTCCTGCGTCGCCGTCCTCGACGGCGCCAAGGCGCAGGTCATCGAGAACGCAGAAGGCGGCCGCACCACGCCGTCCATCGTCGCCTTCACGGAGAGCGGCGAGGTCCTGGTGGGCCAGCCAGCCAAGCGCCAGGGCATCACGAATCCGGAAAACACCATCTCGGCGATCAAGCGCCTGATCGGCCGTCGCTACGACGATCCGCTGACCGAGAAGGACAAGGCCATGGTCGGCTACAAGATCGTGCCGGGCCCCAACGGCGACGCCTGGGTCGATGTGCGGGGCAAGACCTACAGCCCGAGCCAGATTAGCGCCTACATCCTGACGAAGATGAAGGAGACCGCGGAGGCCTTCCTAGGCGAGAAGGTGACCAAGGCGGTCATCACCGTTCCGGCCTACTTCAACGACGCGCAGCGCCAGGCGACCAAGGACGCCGGTCGCATCGCCGGGCTGGAGGTGCTCCGCATGATTAACGAGCCCACGGCGGCGGCCCTGGCCTACGGGCTCGACAAGAAGGGCAGCGGCAAGGTCGGCGTCTACGACCTCGGCGGCGGCACCTTCGACGTCTCGTTCCTTGAGATCGGCGACGGCGTGTTCGAGGTGAAGTCCACCAACGGCGATACCTTCCTCGGCGGCGAGGACTTCGACAACCGCATCGTCGACTACCTCGTCGACGAGTTCCGCAAGGAAAGCGGCATCGACCTGCGCAAGGACCGGCTCGCCCTGCAGCGCCTCAAGGACGCAGCCGAGAAGGCCAAGATCGAACTGTCCTCGGCGACCCAGACCGAGGTGAACCTGCCCTTCGTCACGGCCGACCAGAACGGGCCGAAGCACCTCGCGATCAAGCTCAGCCGCGCCAAGCTCGAAGCCCTCGTCGCCGACCTGATCGAGCGGACGACCGCGCCGTGCAAGGCGGCGTTCAAGGACGCGAACCTCGACGTGTCGCAGATCGACGAGGTCGTCCTCGTCGGCGGCCAAACCCGGATGCCGAAGGTGCAGGACACAGTACAGGCGCTGTTCGGGCGCGAGCCGCACAAGGGCGTGAACCCCGACGAAGTCGTGGCCATCGGCGCGGCGATCCAGGCGGGCGTGCTCCAGGGCGACGTCAGCGACGTCCTGCTCCTCGACGTCACCCCGCTCTCGCTCGGCATCGAGACGCTCGGCGGCGTGCTGACCAAGCTGATCGAACGCAACACCACGATCCCGACGAAGCGGAGCCAGACCTTCTCGACCGCGGCCGACGCCCAGCCGGCGGTGACGATCCGGGTTTTCCAGGGCGAGCGCGAGATGGCGGCCGACAACAAGATGCTCGGCCAGTTCGACCTCGTCGGCATCCCGCCCGCGCCGCGGGGCCAGCCACAGATCGAGGTAACCTTCGACATCGACGCCAACGGCATCGTCAACGTCTCGGCCAAGGACAAGGCCAGCGGCAAGGAACAGACGATCCGCATCGAGGCCTCGAGCGGCCTCGACGAGGCGGCGATCCAGCGGCTGGTGCGCGAGGCTGAGACCCATGCCGGCGCCGACAAGGTGCGCAAGGAACTGGTCGAGGCCGGCAACCACGCCGACGTCGCGATCTACACGACCGAGAAGAGCCTCAAGGATGCGGAGGGTCAGGTCGCCGCCGACGTGAAGGCCGAGGTCGAGCAGGCGCTGACGGCGGCGCGGGATTCGATCACGGGCGGTGACATAGGGCGCATCAGGACAGCGACCGAACGCCTGAACCAGACGGCCCTGCGCCTGGGCGAGCGCCCGACCGCGCTCAAGCCCCCGTCATCGGACCCCGAGATCGTCGATGCCGAGTTCGAGGAAGCCCCGGGCGATGCCGCACGCCATCGGCCGGCGGCATGACCGGCCCATCACCTGAAGGGGTTCGCGAGATGGACGAGAGCACGAACGACGCCGTGTCCCCCATTGGGGAGGCTGCGGATCTCGCGGCCCTCCAGGCCGAGAACGCATCGTTGCAGGATCGCCTGATGCGGGCGCTCGCCGAGACCGAGAACGTTCGGCGGCGTGGCGAGCGCAGTGTCGAGGACGCGAGGAAGTTCGCGGTCCAGAGCCTGGCGGGCGCACTCCTACCGGTTGCGGACAACCTCGGCCGGGCGGTCGCGGCGGCCATGGGTGGCCAAGAGGTCGGTCCGGCGGCCCATGCGTCCCTGCTCGAAGGCGTCGGGGCGACCGAGCGGACGCTGACCGACGCCCTCGAACGCTTCGGCATCCATCGTATCCCGGCCCTCGGGATGCGCTTCGATCCGAAGGCGCACGAGGCGATGCGCGAGGTCGAGGATGTGACCCACCCGGCGGGAACCGTCATCGATGTCATGGAGGACGGCTTCACCCTCCATGACCGTCTGCTGCGACCGGCCCGCGTAAGCGTCGCCAAGGTGCCTTCCGCTGCCGGCGCGTCAGGCTGACGTGCCGTGATCGGTCCAGAGATCATCCCGACCCGGAGGAAGCCGCAGTGAGCGAAGATCCGTACAAGGTCCTCGGCGTGGCGCGGGACGTCTCCGAGGCGGACCTGCGCAAGGCCTATCGGAAGCTCGCCAAGAAGCTGCATCCCGACTTGAACCCCGGCAACAAAAAAGCCGAGGAAGGCTTCAAGGCGGTGGCGACCGCCTACGACCTGCTGAACGATCCGGCCAAGCGCGCCCAGTTCGACCGTGGCGAGATCGACGCGTCCGGAAGCGAGCGCCCGCGGCAACCGTACTATCGCGAGCAGGCCGAACGCGACGCCGGCCATCCGTACGGCGGCGATCAGGGATTTGGGGATTTCGGCGGCGAGGACATCTTCGCGCAGATGTTCGGGCGTGCCGGGCGTGCCGACCCGAACCGGTCCGGGGCGGATGTCCGGTACCGGGTGGAGCTCGATTTCCTGGAAGCGTTTAACGGCGGGATGCGCACGCTGACGCTGCCGGACGGCCCGGCCCTGGACGTGACGATCCCGCCCGGCACGCGGACGGGGCAGACCCTGCGCCTGCGCGGCAAGGGCGAGCCTAGCTTCGGCAAGGGGCCTCCCGGCGACGCCCTGATCGAGATCGAGGTCCGTTCCCACCCCGTCTTCAAGCTCAAGGGCGAGAATATTCACGTCGAGCTGCCGCTCTCGCTCCGCGATGCGGTTCTCGGCGGCCGGGTCAGCGTTCCTACGGCGTCCGGCCCGGTCGCCATGACGGTTCCGAAGTGGAGCAACGCAGGCGCCGTGCTCCGCTTGAGGGGGAAGGGCATGGTCCGTTCGGGCGCCGCCGCTGGCGACGAGTACGTCACGCTGCGCCTGACCCTGCCGGCCGAGCCGGATGCGGAACTGCTGGACTTCGTCTCTCGCTGGGGGGCGACGGAGCATCGGAAGACCGAGCAAAACGAGGATGCGCGATGATGGAGATGCGTGAGTTCCAGTTCCGCGCGCGCGTGGAAACGGATGTGCTCCATGGGTGGGTCGACACCGGCTGGCTCGTCCCCGACGAATCGGAGGGGCGCTGGACCTTTCACGATATCGATCTCGGTCGGGCTCAGCTGATCCAGGACCTGGAGAGGGATTTCGGCGTGAACGGCGAGGGCATCATCCTCATCTTGGATCTCGTCGACCGGATGAGCGGCATGCGCCGCACCCTCGGCCATCTCGCCTTGGCGATTCAACGGGCGCCGGACCACATCCGGGACCGGATCGCCGATGGCGTCCGTGAGGTGGGGCGACACGCCTGGGACGGGACCACCTGAACGGGTTCGGTCAGCCAATGACGTGTCCGGGGTCGATGCGGACGATGGATACAGTGCCTTGAAAGCTTGAGCGGCTTGGTCCTCGCCTAGGGGATTGCCGGAGCCGGGTAACTTGTTGCTTCTTGGGCGGGTGCTGTCGCCTGCCCAAGCGGAATGGAACGACGAGCTTCCATGGCCGTCAGCAGGGCGTCGAGCGCGGCAGCCACCACGATGCCGAACCCGAGGACGACCGGCATCGAGACCGCGGGCTCGCTCATCGGTGGTGCGATGACCGCGTCGACCGGAACGAGGGCCCGTTGCAGGACCCAAGGCGAGACGGCAACCCAGGCGCCTAGCACGCCTGAAACCCACCGCGTCCACGGCTCCGGTTCGGGCCCGTCGAGGTAGGCCAGGCCCATGACGGCGAACCCGCATGCGAAGGCGCTCAGTGCGGCGGGGAAGTTCCCCGTGTCGAAGCACAGGAACGGTGTCACGACGACGAGCGCCCCAAGGACGGCCGAGATGCCGTCGAGCATGCCCCCGGGGTCGTCCTGCCTCTGCGGATGCCGTCCGTATTCCCTGGTCATCGTCGCATGGTCCTGGAGCTCCGCTCCGAGGCATGGCCCGGGAAGGCTTTGCGCGGAGGTTTGAGGCAACGAACATACGGCTTGGGCCGCAGGACTTCTTTGATCGAGCGCAAGGTTTCGGGCCGACCCCCTTCATCCCCGAGCGCGTGAATCGTGCATCGCTCGCCGAGCATTCGCCGGAAGCATTTTTGAATAGCGGTTCGGCGAAGTCGCTTGGGGCGTTCGTGGCGAGCGTCGCCTAAGGCTTGCCCGTCGATGCCGCAGGGCGACACGCGAGAGCACGCTCCGCCTGGCGAGCAATCGAAACCGGGGCTTGCCTCGAACGACGGGGAGTTCCTAGCATGTCGTATCCTGCAATCGGCTCCTCCGACGGAGGCATCGCCTCGACCGTCCAACCGGCAATCGAACATCCCGGGCCGACGCCGCCGACCGACCTCAAGCCTCTATTCCTCCTGTCGTGGCTGCTCTGCGCGGTCTTCTATTTCTTCCAGTACGCGGTGCGTTCGGCGCCCGGGGTTATGCAGGCCGACCTGACCTCGGCCTGGGGCGCCAACCACATCGGGACGATGATCTCGGCCTATTACGTGGCCTACGCCGTAATGGCCCTGGCCGCGGGCGTCCTCCTGGACCGGTACGGCGCCCACCGGACCATCCCGTACGGCATCGGCGTCGTCGGCCTCGGCTGCCTCGTCTTCGCTCAGGGAAGCGAGTTGGCCGGTATGGTCGGATTCATCCTCCAGGCGACTGGGGCGATCTTCGCCTTCGTCGGCTCGTCCTATGTGGCGGCCCGGTACCTGCCGACGCGCATGCTGGCGCTGTTCATCGGCCTCACCCAATGCCTCGGCATGGCCGGCGCGGCGTTCGGCTCGAAGCCGGTCCACATGGCCATCGACCCGGCCGGCAGCTTCAACGTCCCCTGGCAGCACGTGTGGGTCGCCTTCGCCGTGATGGGCTTCGCGCTCGCCCTCGCGACCTGGTTCGTGATGCCGCGCGAGACCGGCGACAGCCCGAGCCATCACGCCGAGTTCTCGGTCTCAGGCCTGCTCCACCCGTTCAAGGTCATTCTCGGCAATCCGCAGAGCTGGCTCGCCGGCATCGTCGGGGGCCTGCTGTTCCTGCCCACCACCATCGGCGCCCTGGTCTGGGCCACCTCGTTCCTCCATGCCGGCGAGAACCTGTCGATGGCGGAGGCCGCGTCGGACGCCGCCATGGTGCCCATCGGCTGGGTCATCGGCTGCCCGCTCCTCGGATACGTCTCGGACAGGCTCGGCCGCCGCAAGCCGGTGCTGCTGGGCGGTGCCCTGCTGATGCTCGCGGCGGGCCTCACGGCCATCTACGTCCCAGTCGGGACCCTGCCGCGCTACTCGGTGGCCCTAGTGCTCGGCATCGCCTCCGGGGCGGCCATGATCCCGTTCTCGATGATGAAGGAGACCAACCCGGCCCAGGTGAAGGGCACGGCGGCCGGGGTGATGAACTTCCTCGTCTTCGTGACGACGGGGATCATGTCGCCGTTCATCTCCCACCTGATGCTGCCCCGGCAGGGCGTCCCGTTGACCCTGCCCGACTTCCAGACCGCCTTCCTGCCCCTGGTGGGCGGCGTCGTCCTGGCCCTGGTCCTCGCCCTGTTCCTCCGGGAGACCGGCACGGCCGAACGGGGACCGCTGACGCAGGGCAAGGGCAAGCCGTCCGCCCGGACCCTCGCCCCGGCCTGACCGGCGGCAACGCCGAAGCCAATCCCCTCACGCCCAAGGACGAGCCCATGGATGTCGCGGTCTTCAGCACCAAGCCGTACGACCGGCGCTTCCTCGACGCGGCGGTCGCGGGGCGCCATGCCCTGACCTACATCGACGCGCGGCTCGACCCGACGACGGCGATCCTCGCGGGCAAGGCCAAGGTCGTCTGCGCGTTCGTCAACGACGCGGTCGACGCTGCCGCCCTCGACACGTTCGCGGGGCTCGGGGTGCGCCTCGTCGTCCTTCGGTCCGCGGGCTTCAACAACGTTGACCTCGCCGCCGCCAAGCGGCACGGCATCCTCGTCGGCAGGGTCCCGGCCTACTCGCCCGAGGCCGTCTCGGAACATGCCGTGGCGCTGATGCTGTCGCTCGACCGGCACATCCACCGCGCCTATGCGCGGGTCCGGGACGGCAACTTCGCCCTCGACGGACTACTCGGGTTCAACCTGCACGGACGCACGGTGGGAATCGTCGGGACCGGCCGGATCGGCCAGGGCGTCGCCAGGATCATGCTGGGCTTCGGCTGCAGGGTGATCGGATACGACGTCGCGCCGAGCCCGGCCTGCGAGGCCATGGGCGTCGTCTACCGCCCGCTGCAGGACCTGCTGGCTACCTCGGACATCGTCTCCCTGCATTGTCCCCTGACGCCGGAGACGCACCATCTCATCGATGCAGCCGCCATCGCCGCGATGAAGCGCGGCGTGATGCTGATCAACACCAGCCGCGGGGGCATCGTCGATACCAAGGCGGTCGTGGCCGGGCTGAACGAGGGCCGGATCGGCCATCTCGGTCTCGACGTTTACGAGGAGGAGGAAGAGCTCTTTTTCGAGGACAAGTCCGACGCGGTGATCCGCGACGACGTCTTCGAGCGCCTGCTGATGTTCTCGAACGTCCTCGTCACCGGGCACCAGGGCTTCTTTACGGTCGAGGCGATGTCGGGCATCGCCGAGACCACCATCGCCAACATCGACGCGTTCGAGCGGTCGGGACGACCGGTCCACGAGGTGACCTGATCCGGGACGACGTGACCCGCCTGTTCCACGTCCCGTCACCGCCATCGCCACGAAGGCCGCTACCGGGGTGCGAGCTCGCCGAACCAGACCAGCCGCAATGACCGTACGACCTCGGGTCCCTGACCCCGGCTGGGGTCGGGTTGCCGACGGGCATCACCGGTAGGCCGAGGCTCCCGCGGTCGCGCAGGCAAGGTCCTGGTCGCAGGACGCCTCGCCGTAGACGCCGATGGCCCCCCTGAGGGCGCCGGCCCTTCTCAAGGGGATACCGCCCCGCTCGTGGAAGGCCGCGCTCCCTTCGCCCTCGACGACGGAGCAGTAGAGGTCATCTCCGGCCGGGGGCATGAACTCGCTCGGCTCGCCCGAGATCGCCGAGGCCACGGCCTTGCCGATGGCATGGCGGGCGCTCATGCAGCCCGCGCCGTCCATCTTCGAGAAGGCGACGAGGCGGCCCTGACCGCCGCAGACGGCGACGCTCACGACGATCCTGAGCCGGTGGGCCTCGGCGACGGCACGCCCGACGATGGCAGTCGCCTCGTCCAGCGTGAGTTCGGCGGTATCGACGATGGAAACGTGGGCGTTCATCACTTGGCGTCCCGGGTCAGCATCTCGCGTCCGAGCGCCAGCAGCTGTCCGTCCGTGACGGCCGACAGGTCGACGGTCGCGATCGCGACGACGCGCCCCTGCGTCTCGTGGTGATGCTCCCGGAGCTGTCGCGACAGCACGTCCATCGCGCTGGACTTGCCGGTGCCGTGACCGACGATGGCGATGCGCGGTGCGTTCGCAACGGCGGCGGCGATGCGGTCGTAGTAGCCGAGATCGTCGGGTGCGCGCTGACCGCTATAGTTGCCGTCCTCCTTGTGGGAGAGATGGTGGATGTAGCCCTTGGGGTCGTAGGGCCGCAGGGTGGTCTCGGTCTCGCCGCCGACGGTCTCCGGGTCGAGGCGATAGATCCGCGCCTCGTGATGGTCGACGACGATGAGGGCGTCGCCGTCCGCCGGGGCCGGGGCCGGGGAGACCTCAAGGATCTCGGTGGAATAGGGTGAGAGGCCGGCATCCTGCATCAGGTGGCGGAGGCGCTCGACCTCGCGCGGGTCCATGTCCTTGTCCCGCGGCCGGAGGAAGGTCGCAGTCCGTCCCGCCAGGGTGAAGCCCCACTTGTCGTCACGCTTTTCCTCGGTGCTGCCGATCCGTCCGACGAAGGCCACCACCTCGCGCCATTCCAGGTTTTTGCTGGTCGGGTGGTGGAAGATCCGGCCGAGGAGGGCCCGGTCGTGGCCGTGAATCTGGGCATTGATCATCGGAAGGGGTTCCTGGCGGACTCTGCACCGGGCGAGACGCCCGGTGCGGCGGTGTGGGAGGCTCGCTCAGACGACGCGGATGTCGTTGTCGACCGCGGTGGCGCCCGGAGCGCCCCAGGCCGTCCAACCGGCCGTCTGGCGGTCGTACCAATTGTCCACGGTACCGGTCAGGTGGACGACGCCGCCGTTGGCGCTGACGTTGATGGTCTTCGGGTCGTACCAGCTGCGATGCAGCGCCTCGGTGATGTCGGCGCTGATGTTGGTCGCGTTCGGGTGCGGCTTGATCGTGACGTTGTTCGAGATGCCGACGACGCCGAGCATCCCGCGGATGTCATGCTCCGCGGCCGCCTTCTGGTACTGCCACTCGACCTGGCCGGTGAGGGTGACCCAACCCTTCTCGACCGTCACCTTCACCGTCTCGTCCGGGACGGAGACGTTCCAGTCCAGGCGCTGGACCACGGCGACGGCGATCTCGTCGTCGTTCTTGCGGGCATGCAGGGGGAGGCGGACCTCGATCTCCTCTGCGACGGCGCGGACGCCCTTCACCCGGCCTGCGGCCTTCTCGGCGGCGTACTTCTCCATGTAGTTCTGCACGTGCCCGGTCAGGGTCACGATGCCGTCCTTGGCGGTCACGCCGATATGGGCGGCGGTCACGCTCGGCTCCCAGCCCAGTTCGGCGAGGACGTTGGTTTGCAAGGTCTTGTCCATGGTCATGGTGCGTTTCCTGGATCGTGGGGAATGCGCCGCGTCGACCCCTTGATGGAGCGGGTGGCCTTGGACGCGGAGCCTGTCGGCATGCGGGACCCCGATGGTCGTCCCGGCAACGGCTCGTGCCGTCGATGCCGACGGGATGGACCGTAGTCCCTGACCCCGCCCGGTCCTTGATCCATCGCAAAGTCCGTCGGCGGTCATGCGCCCATGCTGTCCGGCATGCCGGGCCGGATGGGGCCCTTGCGCCGGAAAGGACGGACACGCCATGGCGATACGGTTGAGGATCACAGGCGCCGTTCTCACGGCGCTGATTGGCGCCACCACGGTCCACGCGGCTGCCATCGAAGAGACGCAAGCCGGGTCGAACGGGCCGAACATGCCCCTATCCAAGGAGGTGGTTCCGAGCGACATCCGTCCGCAGGACCCTCCCGCGACGGGGACCATGCAAAAGCCGGGTGGCTCCGGCGAGAGATTTCATTGGCATGATATCAAGCGACCGCCGGCACGCCCGCCGGGCCTGTAGACTCTGTCGCCCCGTTTCCGGGTGTCGGCGCGGACCGGAAGGTCAGTGGGCCGACATCCGGTCGAGGCGAGGCTGGTCGATGAGGCGCACGCCGCCCGGCACGATCAGGATGCATCCGTCACGGTCCAGCCTGGACAGGGTCCGGCTCACCGTCTCGATGGTCAGGCCGAGGTGGTCCGCGATGTCGAGGCGGCCCATGGGCAGTTCGAGCGTGACCGCGGACCGCCCGATCCGGACGTAGCGCGCCTGCAGGCCGGTCAGGAAGGCGGCGATCCTCTCGTCCGCGTTCCGCCGTCCGAGCAGCATCATCATGTCCTTCGCCCGGGACAGCTCCTGCCCGGTGATCTCGTGCAGGTGCATCATCAGGGCCGGTTGTCCGAAGACCAGGTCGCGGAAGGCCAGCCTGTCGAAACGACATGCCGTCACCGGGGACAACGCGTCGGCCGACACCGCATGGCGGTCGAGCATCGACAGGCCGACGAAGTCGCCCGGGAAGGCGAAGCCGGTGACCTGCCGGCGACCGTCCGGGAGGATGCGGTACATCCGAAGCGCGCCGGAGGTGATGTTGAAGACCGAGCAGGCCGGCTCGTCCTGGCCGAACAGCGTCTCCTTCTGGTCGAGCGAGACGCGCCGGCTCAACGGCTCCAGGGTGTCGCGTTCCGCGAGGGTCAGGGCCGTCGAGAGGCTCAGGAGACGGACCCTGCCGAAGCCCTTTTCGAGGTAGGGCGGCACAGCGGGGACCGGGAGCCCGGTCACCGGGCCGGTGTGGAGCGAATGGATCGACATGGGGCTGTCCTTCCGGTTCGGTCGCGACGATGAACCCGTGTGAGGCGGCGCCTCAGCGTCCCCGCCAGCGTTCGGCGGCCTGCATCCGCTCGGCGTGCCGGGCGAGATCGAGGAAGGTGTTCCGCGCCTGCTCGTCGAGCCTGAAGGCGCGCTGCAGAACCCCGGCGGCCAACCCGACCGTGACGTCGTCCCAGGCGCGTCCGTCGCCGGCCCGGTCACGAACGGTCACGACGGATTGGGCGAGGACGGAGTAGGCGTCGGTTTCGAACATCGTCACCTCGCCGCGTTGGCCGTCGACTGCGTTCCTCGCACCGGGACAACGTGCCCGCGGCGACAAGGACCGGAACCAAATGCGGCGACCGGAGGTGCAGATCTGCGCGGCCCGGCGGCCGGGACGCGCGCATTCCGGTCAGCCATTCCCGGAAACGCCGTGGAGGGGCGCCACGGCAGTGAAGAGGATGCCGGTCGGGTGGTACGCGATGTCGGCGGAGCCGCCGATCTCGACCGCCAGCGCACGTTCGATCATGCGTGATCCGAAACCCGTCCGGGTCGGCGGAACCACGGGGGGCCCCCCGGACTCCTCCCAACGGAAACGCAGCCGGTCCGAGCCGACCCCGTCGAGGATGTCCCACGTCATGCGAACGCGCCCGGCATCCGTCGCCAGGGCGCCGTACTTGACGGCGTTTGTGGCGAGCTCGTGCAGCGCCATCGCGAAGGCCAGGGCGACCCGGGAGGTCAGGTTCACCTTGGGTCCGTCGTATCCGAACCGATCCGTCCGCTCGGCCCCGAACGGGCGCAGCGCCACGGCGATGACCTCGCCGAGGGTCGCCCGATCCCAGGTATCACGGATAAGCACGTCGTGGGCGGCCGCCAGGGCCATGATCCGCGCCTCCAGGACGGTTTCGGCGTCCTTGAGCGAGGCGGACGTCCTCAGCGTATGGCGGATGATCGACTGAACCGTCGCGAGGGTGTTCTTTACCCGGTGGGCCAGCTCCTTCGCCAGCAGGTCGCGGTGATCCTCGACCCGCTTGCGGTCGGTGATGTCGAGCGAGATGCCCGCGATGGTCAAGGCTGTGCCGTCCGGCCGGTAGGAGGCGTGCCCCCGCGCATGGATCCAATGGACCGCGCCGCCCGGGTAGGTGATCCGGAACTCGTGGTCGTACCGGGTCCGCCCCGCGATGGCCTCCGAGACCGCCGCCTTCATGCGCGTCCTGTCGTCGGGATGGACCCCTTCGATCCACGCCTCATAGGTAAAACCGGCGTCCGGATCGCGACCGAAGTTCGCCTTGCATCCCTCCGACGCATCGAGCGACATCGTCCTGAGATCGAGGGTCCAGGATCCGATGCGTCCGGCTTCCTGGGTGAAGCGGAGGCGCTCCTCGCTCAGCGCCAAGGCGACCGAGTGTGCCTTCGCCTCCATCACGAGACGGTCGAGGTCGCTCGCGTCGGGCGCTTCCGAGGTTTCCGCCGCCTTCGGCAAGGCTCCGAGGAACGGGATCGATCCCCTTCGTTTGTCTATCCGCCGGACGAAACGGTGCCCCATCGCGAAGAGGAACGAGGTCGCGGTCATGTCCGGGCTCGCTCAGGCGACGGTGGCGGGTGCGAGCGCGACATCGAGGTGGACCGGGTTGTGCAGCGTGTTCGCCACCGGCGACCACAGGACCGTGTGCTTGATCAGCGCCGCCAGCGCCTTTCGCGAGGCGTCCGCGTCGATGCTCACGGAGACGCGGATGCTCTCGAACCCGATGGTCTTCGGGTGAAGATCGCCGCTGCCCCAGACCGAGGTCATGTTGATGTCGGCCTCGACGCTCAGTTCCAGCGAGCGGATCGGGATGCCCTGTGCCAGGGCGTTGGCGTGGATGCCGATGGACAGGCAGGAGCCAAGGGCGGCGAGCAGGGCCTCGGATGCGTTCGGCGCGCTGCTCTCGCCGAGCAGGCCCTCTGGCTCGTCCTCCATCACCGGCTGCGGCGGCAGGTTGCGGATGTAGTTCAACTGGCTGAGACGGCCCTGCGCGACCGTGCGGCACCGCAGGGTCCGGACCGCGGTGGGGTCGGCCTTGGCCTTGGCGACGACGGCATCGAACTCGCGTCTGTTCGACAGGGACGGTGTCGGGATGCCGAATGTGGGGGGTAGCTTAGCCATGCACAATTCCATCTCTCGATTGGCCGCCCAATCCGCCCAACTATCCGAGCGAAAATATTTGATCGATAGGCATCTGATGTTTCTTAGTTTAGGCTTCTGCCGATCGAATTAGGCAACCAAATATGACGACGAGGACCGCAGAATTGGCGAGGTCGGCGGAATGCTAGACTGGGATGACCTGAGATTTTTCCTTGCCCTGGCGAGGCACGGGAGTCTGTCGGCCGCCGCCCGGGTGCTCCATGTCTCGCAATCGACGGTCGGACGTCGTCTGAACTCGTTGGAGGCGACCCTCGCGGTCCGCCTGTTGAACCGGACGCCGGAAGGCTACGTGCCGACGCTGGCCGGCGAGGAGGTCCGCAGGAAGGCCGAGAGCCTGGAGGCGGAAGCCCTCGCCCTGGAGCGGGACGTCACCGGTCGCGACACCCGACTGCGCGGGCTCGTGCGGGTGACCTGCGCCGAGACCATCGCCGCGCACCTGCTGGCCCCGAGCTTCGCCAGCCTGCACGCCAGGCATCCCGACATCATGATCGAGCTCATCCCGAACCCGCGGGAACTCAGCCTGGCGATGCGGGAGGCCGACATCTCGGTCCGCATGCGGCAACCCGAGCAGCACGACCTCGTGGTGCGGCGCATCGGGGGCATCGCCTTCGGCCTCTACGCGACCGCGGGCTACATTCGGGAGCGCGGCGAACTGAACTTCGATGACGGCTGCCCCGACCACCACCTCATCACGCAGATGGAGGACAGCCAGGAGATGACGCAATCGGCTTGGCTGACCGAGATGGCTCCCATGTCCCGGGTGGTCCTGCAGACGAGCAGCCACGAGGCCGCCGTGCTCGCGGCCGCCAACGGCGGCGGGCTGGCCTGCCTGGCCCGGTTCCGCGGCGACGAGGAAGCGCGGCTCACCAGGATCGAGGTTCCTACCGAGCCTCCCAGCGCAGACATCCTCTTGCTGGTCCATAAGGACAATCGCGACACGCCGAGGATACGGACGGTGCTGACCCACATAACGGAGAGCATCCAGGCGCTTGGCCATGCGCTTCAGCCTTCCGGTACGAACGAGGAGGACGTTCGCGGCGTGGGCGCGTGATGCATGGGGGAAGCGTGTGCGTCCATGCCGAGGGACGGTACGGACGGCACCGGGGTCAGACGAGTTCGGCGAAGGACCGCTCGGACCATGCTTGCGACGGGGCCGGGCGTGGCGAGACGGGCTCCGGGGTTCCCTTGGCCGGCTTGGTGCCTCTGGGACCCGCCGTGGTCTTGGTTTGGCGCCTCGGCTTCTCCGGGCCGCCGATGGCGTCGAACTCGAACAGGAGGCGCCCGCCCGCCTCGTCCGAGATCCAGCCGTCCCTGCTCCAACCGATGAGGCGGCCGGAATAGGCGTAGACCGCCTCACCGTCGATGTAGGCCGCAGGCGTCCCGTCCCAGAGGTAGACGGAGTGCCCGTCGCGGCAGAAGGCGGCTTCCCGGCCCTCGCGGTCGAACAGTTCTATCATGTTGGGCTCCGTCGGAATTGGATGGCGGCTCTCGCCGGTCGGGGGACGGTCAATTGCTCATCAGGCAGCAGACCGGGGTGTTCTGCAGGACGTCCCGGGTGACGCCGCCGAACATCCACTCGCGCATTCTCGAATGCCCGTAGGCTCTCATGACGAGCAAGTCTGCATCCTCGCGGGCGACGAAACCGAGGATCGCCTCCCCCGCGCCCGCATCGTCGCTCCCCAGCCTGTGCGGCGTGACGGCCAGGCCATGCCGGGAAAGGTAGGCGGCCACGTCGTCCAGCCCTTCGACATCCCCCGCCGGACCGACGCCGACGAGGAGGACCTGGTCCGACCGTTCGAGGAACGGCAGAGCGTGCAGGACGGCGCGGCGGGCCTCCAAGGTGTCCTTCCAGGCGACGACGACACGTCGAACGCGCAACGACTCGATGCCGGGCGGGGCGACGAGGACCGGGCGTCCGGCCTCCATGACGAAGGGGCCGGGCAGCACGGTGAGGAGACCGGGCTCGGGATCGGGCGTGCCCGAACGGCCCACCACCACCACGTCCGCCGCCCTGGCCTGCTTGGCGAGGTAGGTGGAGGGATCGGCAAGGTCGGAGCGCCAATCGGTCTGGGCGACGTCCCCGACGTTGCGGTCGAACACGAGCCGGACCTGCTCCAGGTCCTGCTCCGCCCGGGCCACCTCGACGTCCGTGACCTGAAGGGACGCGTAGACGCTGGTCGAGTAGGCCGGTGACGAGATCTGGCGGGCGGCCACCCCGATCAGTTCGGCCTCGAACCGCATGGCGAGGGAGGCCGCGAGCTGGATGCGGTCCGCCGCGGCGGGGCCGAGGTCCACGGAGACCATGATGCTGGCCACGTTCATGTCGGCGCTCCGTCCTTGAGCCTCGGGATCGATGGCCGGAAGGAAGCACGGACGATGGTGGGTCGGCCTTGATCCAGTACGAAGTATCGAGGCGGCGGAGCGATCAGACAGGAGGGGTGGACGGGGCGCACAGCCTTTGGGTGCCCGCCATCCCGGAAACCGATCATGCAACGGCCAGCCAGATCCATCGCCCTCGGGGCGGTCCTTTCGCTCTCCCTGATGGCCCCGCTCCGGGCCGCCGAGGAGCCGCAGGCCGGACCCATGGCGGAGACGGAGGCCAAGCCGGCACAGGCATGCCTCGACCACCTCAAGGCGTTCGATGCCCGGATGGAGAAGGAAGGCTACTGGCTCGGCGGGTCGGGCTACGGCTACGGCTATCCCCTCGGCGGCTACTGGTTCGGCGGCATGGCCGGGAACAACGGCATGGCGATGGGCGCCGCCTCCGCGATGATGGGGTACGCGAACGCCCGCCCCGGATACGAGGTCCGGGTGCTCCTCTCCGCCGCCGACATCCTGGCGCGCCATGGCATGCAGCAGCCGTGCGACGACGTGCTCGTCCAGATCCAGGCCAGCTACGACCAGTACAAGACCGGCATGCAGGGTCGTGACCTCCGGGGCGCGAACGCCCTGGGCTTTCGCAAGCAGGAGCTCTCGCTGGCGCAGCCGGTCGCGAGCCGGGCCGCCGCCTTCCGGTCGGACGACCTGCTCGGGAGCGAGGTCCGCACCCCCGGCAACGAGGCGCTCGGCAGCGTCGACGACATCGTCATGGGGGCCGAGGGCGGCGGGATCGCCTACCTCGTCGTCGCGCGCGGCGGCGTCTTCGGCCTTGGGGAGCGCCACGTCGCGGTCCCGTGGGACCGGTTCAAGGTCTCGCCCAACCTTAACATCCTCGTCCTCGACACGAGCAAGGACGCCATGGACCAGGCCCCCCGGATCGTCGAGGGCCGGTTCGTGAAGGCGGAGCCGTTCGCCCAGCAGACGGCAAGGGCGGACGCCTATTGGGGCGCCGCCTCCAAGACCCCGCAGGTCGATTGAGCCCGACCCCCTCGGCAGGCTCGCCCTGCCTCCCATCCCCAAGACACGACTGGATCCCACCATGCGTACGATGATGGCACTGACTGCGACGTTCCTCGCCCTGACGACGATGACCCCGGCCATGGCGCAAGCGCCGATTGCACCCTCCACGGATGCCGCGGCGACGATGCGTGAGGCAGGGCGCGAGGCTAACGAGGCCGCCGATGCGGCCCGCGAGGCGGCCCGGCTCGCGATGCAGGCATCGAAGGCGGCGGTGAAGGGCGCCCCGAAGCAATCCGCCGACATGATCGGGAAGCTCGTCACGGACGCGGCGGAGGCCGCCAACCGCGCCGAGGCCAAGATCGCCGACGCCAACCGGGCCGCGGGCATCGCGGCCAACGCGTCGATGCTCAAGGCCGCCGATTCCGCACGAAAGTCGGTCGAGGCGACGCAGGCGGCGGTACGGAATTCGCAGGATGCCGTGGCGGCCTCGATCAGCACCAACATGGCGGCGATGCGCCGGGCGGCATCCGGGGCGCGGGCGTCAATCGTCCGGGCTGCAACGGCCACAGCGAACGCCGCCCGCGCCGCCCGCGAGGCCGCCAGGACCACCTGGGACCGCGATGTGGCGCAGAGCCAGGTCCGCGGCTGACGAGGGCCGCACGGACTGATGTGCACCAATGCGGGGGAAGGACGATGGCGATGAGCAAGATGGCACGGATCTGCGAGGAAGCCGCGCACCAGCATGACCGGGCCGCCGCCCACTACCGGCATTCGGCCAGGCTTCTTGCGAACGGCGAGCACGCCGCCGCCGCTAAGGAGCGAGACCTCGCCCTCGACCACTCGGAGAAGGCCCGGATCGACGAGGTCGGGCTCCGACCCGATGGCATCGTCTCCCACGAGCGCACTAGGTCCGAGGCCGCCTGGCACTTCATGGGCTAAACGCCTAGGCCACCTTAGGATCCCACGCACCCCGACGTGGGAGCCCCGATGCCCCCAAGTGGCCCGACCCAACCTTCACGAACCCGTCACTGGCCCATCCCTCCTCAGGCCGATCGGAGCCCGCTGCCGGAGGCGCGCGTCGTGCCGGACTACGGCCCGGAGGTCCCACCCATACAGCGGGCTTCAGAACAATGTCCGCTTACAGGCAGGCAGTGAAACGCGATGAGCGGCCGAGTTGGATCGGAATCCGTTTGTCCGCTCTACGACCGGGTTGGGTGGATTCCTGCCTGTCTGCTTTTGGCCGGAAAATATGTAAACCCGACGCTTTCTTGAAGATTGACGAGATGCAAAAGATACAGCGACCGTTAGCGCTCAAGCTCGACATCAAATTTCTGATTGCAGTTGACGATGCCGCATCCACTTGGGCTGCTGGTCTCGGTGATCTCCAGCGCAAAAAACTGCTTTCAAGACCAAAGTTCCGATTCAATAAACCTAGAGTATAGACCGGCCGTCTTAAAAACGACGCAGCATCCTCTGTGCTTAAATCTCTCCATCCCCGGTCTTAGACTCCGCTGGCTAAGCCCAGGTCGTGATCTGATCGATCAGACGTTAGTACATGCCGGCCTGTTCGTACCCATGATGCCAACGCTTAACCTGTTACGCTCCCCGGTTTCCCTCCCGATGCGAGCCGCTCGCCTTCCTCCCCGGCGTGACCTAGCGAACGACTGAGCCGAGCCATAGCCTCGCGCGCCTGGCGCGCGGCTTCATCCATCGCGTTGGGCATCGGCCAGATGCTCTCGTCGCGCACGACGACCGATCCCGCCTTCACGGGCGGGCGCCTCTCGCTTCCGTGGACGCAGAGGGTCGGACTGCGACACGTAGCCTTCGATGCTCATGCGGTTCCTGTTCCTGGGCTGCCCATGATCGCCCCCCGGCGCGGCGGTCCGTCGGTCGACGGAGCGTGCTGGCGGTAGTCGTCGAGGATCTCGGTTTCGAGCGCCTTGCGCTGTGGCTCGTCGAGCTCGGGGAGCGTGTCGTGGTCCCAGGCATCGCGGACCGCGATCAACCTGACACCGCTGGCCATCACCTCGAAATCGACGAGGACCTCCGCCTGGGCGTACGGATCGTACGGATCGATGCAAGCGTGGCTGGGCATCGTCGTCCTCCGGCATGTCCGCGTGGGCGGGCGAGCGGTGCCCTGGCAATGGGCGTCGCCTTCGCCAGCCAAAAGCCCGATGCGCAGGAGTGAAGGGGGCAAGGTCCCGGCGCATCGGCCCGACGACCGTTGGATCGTAGGGATGCTCAGGCTAGCAGCCATTCAGAGCGGATGCGCGAACCGTTTCCGGAAACCGGCCGTGCATAAATGCGGGCGTCGGGACCATGGATCGCATCGGTTCGCCTTGGAACCGACCGAGCGGAGCGGATCGGCGATGCCTATGGGGCATCGTCCCACGGGCCTCATGGGCGGATCGAGCATCCGTCCATGTCGGGGTTACAACAGTCGCGCCGAACCAGCCGAGGCCGAACCGATTCCGTCCCGCCGGGACTACGGCAATGCACCGATCATGCCCTTGGCCTCGCTCATCGTGTTCTCGCAGGCGCGCTTGTCGCCGCGCCGGTCCTCGTCGGCCGCCCGGATGATCAGGGTCCGGGCGGCCGCCATGTGGACCGCCGTCGAGACCATGCCGAGGTCGCTCGGCGGGTCGAGGCGAGCGCTCGTGACGGCGCGTGGCGAGCCGGTCGTGAGCGTATGGCCGGTCCGAAGGCCGGAAACCTCGACCGCACCGGCGCTGTCGAGGCGGCGCTCGATGGTGCCGATCTGTTCGGTGCAGGAAGACGCGGAGACAATCGAAACTTACGCTCGTAGAAAACGCTGGTTGGTTGAACGTATGTGACTACACAATCATTCTAATTAGAATAGTTCTAGGGTAAAATTTTGGATTCGACAGCAAATCATCATTCAAATTTTGGATTAACATTTAGCAAAGCCTGGCTATAATCGTTTGTTAACGGGCCAAAAGCGTGACACGTTGGGAATTTAGGGGATAATTTATAAGCAGAGGATTAGGAAATGGCTCGGTACTACTTCGATTACTTTTGCGGCTCTTGGACAATAGATTCAATTGGTCAGGAGCTTGCTAATCATAAGGAGGTTGAGACAGAGGTGATGCGGGCACTGCCCGAGATCGCCAAATCTATCATTCCCGCAGATAAAAATAAGCAGGCCTATACGGCGGCGGTACGCAATGAAGAAAACTCAACCGTATATGTTGCGACCATGACGTTAACAGGTAGCTGGTTCCGAAATACAATATAGTATCAAAATATACATGAAACAAATTTATGCTATCTTGCAAAAAAATCGATGTCATCCTCGATGATTTGTTACGAATTCGTATTATCAATACTAGATTGTCGTAACTCGTATTTGTATACCTCCGATGGGCATGGCCCAGGAGGGCGTATGCTCAATCCATTCGTTGCGAAGCTTAAGCACAGTTTCGTTCTATCGGAGGCCGATGAGGCGGCGCTTTCCAGAGCGAGTGAACATGTTCGCGTCGTCTCACCTCGGACGAACCTTATTTCGGAAGGGGATGCACCGGATCACGTCCATCTGATTCAGAGAGGGTTTGCCTGCCGCTACAAGGTCCTTCCAAGCGGAAGCCGTTCAATCGTCGCCTTTCTCATTCCTGGGGACTTTTGCGACCTGAACGTGTCGATCCTCGGCGCGATGGATCATTGTATCGGAACGATCACTTCCTGCGATGTCGTACGTATCCCACGATCGGTGATGGACGACCTCCTCGGAAACCATCGGACACTCGAACGCGCTCTGCGTTGGGCTGGTCTCGTCGACGAAGCGATCCTGCGCGAGTGGTTGGTCAACATGGGCCGTCGTTCTGCGGACCAGCAGATCGCCCATCTGTTCTGCGAACTTCTGCTCCGCCTTCAGGCTGTCGGGCTTGCAACGGAGAACAGCTACGTGTTTCCCCTCACACAAGCAGACTTAGGCGATACGGCAGGCCTTTCGAATGTCCATGTCAACCGGGTGGTTCAGGGGCTGCGACAGAAGAAACTCGTCGTGTTTCGGGAGAGACGGGTCACGCTACCCGATGTCGAGGCCATCAAGGATTTTGCTGGGTTTAATCCAAATTATCTTCATCTTCGCCCTCGGCCTCTGCCCCATCCGGCAGGGCGGAGGAACTGACACACCCAGTGAGATGAATGAGCACAGCCATTTGTTAAATATTTTGTTAGAAGCTGCGCCTAGACTGTGATCCATCGCGGCCCTGCCCGTGGCCCTCCGCGCCTGTGAGACTTCGTGTGCTCCCGCCTACCGCGCGTGGAGATTCCTATGCCCCGCTACTTTTTCGATATTCATGACGGGTCGACGCTTCGTGACGACGAGGGAATGGATCTCCTCGGACCCAAGGATGCGGCGCGTCACGCAAAAACGGTTCTACCCCAAATTGCGGCCCATGAGATTTCCAAAGATGGCGAACACCAAGCATTCTCGGTTCTCGTGACGGACGAGGATGGGCACCCCATCTATTCCGCGGCGCTTACGTATACTGGGACATGGCTCATCCGCTGAGATAACAGCCCGACATCTATTTTGATCTATGCTCCTGGTTGTGATTATCGTGGATGGATATTTGAACAAAAGTTAGCTATTATAAGGAGTCACGGCGACGTTCTCGGCATTCCGCGCCTGGGAGACGTGCGTGCTTCTGCCATAAGCACCCGGATCGTTTTATGTCTCGGTATTACTTCGATGTTCATGATGGAAATTTCTTCCTGGATGACGTCGGTATTTTGTGTCTAGACTTCGATGCCGTACGTAAGGAGGCAAAAAGAGTCCTTCCCGATTTCGCTCGTGAAATATTGCCTGACGGAGGTGACCATCATACTATAACTTGTCGTGTTCGTGACGATAATAACGAGACTGTTTATACAGCCACGCTTATATTCAATGGAACTGATATGCGATCTCGATGATGTCATCGAAGCGGCGCAGGCGCTTTAGCACGAGCAAATATGGCCACAACAGAAGGGTTAACCAAAAGCTTTCACAGCCAACCGAGCCCTTTAGCGACCTCCTGAAGGAAGACGAGCTCCAACCCGGCAATCGCTGTACCGAGGGGTGGCCGCAAGACGGTCACGACCGAGACCGGCTGGATCGAATTGGCGATCCCGCGCGATCGGCAGATGACGTTCGACCCGCAGTTGATCGCCCGCTACCAGCGCCGGTTTCCCGGCTTCGACGACAGATTCGCCAAATTTGGAAGAAGAACCTCCTGAGATCCCCGTTCACGCGAACAGGAAATCGCTCGCCGTGAGGTGGACGCCATGCATGTTCGCTAGGATGATGGCGTCCCCGGCGCCGCCCGCGTTCAGGATGGTGGTGGCTACGGTCGTCTCGGCGATCTTTAGCCCAGCGAAGGTGTCTCCGAGGCCACGCAGGTCGATTTGATCTGTTCCATGGGTGAAGTCGGAGATGGGTTCGACGCCCCAGGCACGGTGGCTGAACGCGAAGGTGTTTGCACCCGCGCCACCGGTTGTGGAGCCGCCGGCCCAGCCCGCGATGATCGTATCGGCACCTGCCCCGCCCTGGATGACGTGGCTGCCGTGACCGCCGACGACGACGTCCCCGTTGTCGTTCAGGCGCACGACGTCGGATCCGTCGCCAAGGGTGACAGTCAGGGACGAACATCAGAAGATCGTCTACACCTCGACGCTGACATATCACGGGACCAAGATGCCGTAGCAGCAGAAAAGCCAGCCCCCGAAGAGGGAAAGTGGTGCCAATAGCGGATATCGATACCCGGCAATCGAAAAAACTCCTGCCTGGGTACGAACCTTTTCGTCCCAGCGAATTTGTTGGACATGACCGATGCTCAGCCAGCCCTCTGCGCCATCGTAGCCGACGATGATTTCCTCGTTCGCATGGATGTTGAAGCGATCCTCGATGATGCGGGGTTCGCATCCATGACGGCCAGGGATACACCTGAGGCCCTCAAAATGATCGAGAAGAACGCCTCATCGACTGTGCTGCTGTTTACCGATATCGACATGCCCGGCGGCCCTGATGGCTTGGCGCTGGCGCGGGAAACGGCCGAGCGTTGGCCGCACATCTCTATCGTCGTCGCATCGGGCGTCCAGCGTCCTGGTCCGAAAGATTTGCCGGAAGGGGCCGTATTCCTCCCGAAGCCCTTCGGCCCCAACATCTTGCGCAAGCACGTGAATATGGTGTTGTCAGAGAAGAGCAAGCCTTCGTCATTGAATGCACCAAGGGCAGAATGAAAAAGCCGGCCGCCGAAGGAACCGGATTTAAGGTGTGTTGGTAGCTGTGCGGTGAAATAATCGAGGGCGTTATCACATAAATTTCTTAAGATACCGAGATAGGTTCTGCGAATGTCTCTAGTCTGCTGGGGGGATTCCATCAAATTACTCAGCAGCGGCTTTCAATCAAATGCGACCTGAATGATGATCACTGTATTCGGTTGTATTTCCGACGATCGACACCTTCCGCTTTCGACCCAAGCTGGTCACCCATGCGGCAGCTGGCGTTTCCCCATAGCGGTCATTCGTCGCCTGTCTGGCAACTGCGGCCGGGGGTGGGAAGCGGACCTTGGCCTCTCGTCCCGAAGTGGACATGCTTCTTACGACGCATCCCTTTCAGCCATAGCCTTTTAGGCAACCGCTTTAAGACTTAACGATATTGCTGCCTCGAATGAACGCACACAGTTGCGTCCGCCCGACTTGGCCGCATAGAGCGCGCGATCTGCGCGTTCGATCGTGTGGTCAACGTCACCGTCTGTGTACTCAGCCTCGGCTATGCCGATGCTAATTGTCGCTTTGATGCAAGAACGCTCCGGCTCGAACACCGTGTCCGCAACCCTCTGGCGGATGCGGTCGGCGAAGACCGCGGCTTCCGGTAGGTCGGTCTCGAGGAGCAAAACGACAAACTCCTCGCCTCCGAACCGGGCGACCCTATCGGAGGTCCGGATCGCCTCGCTGATGATCCGGCCGATCTGGCGGATGACTTCGTCGCCCGCCCCGTGACCATTAATGTCGTTGACGCGCTTAAAATGATCGATGTCGATCATCAGAACGCAGTTAGGTCGGCGATAGCGCTTGAAGTGGATCATGGCGTCCTTGGCCAAGGGCATGAACGCGCGCCGGTTAAGTAGGCCAGTCAGCGCATCCGTGTCGGCCAACAGCTGCATGGCATGCAGATCATCTCCCAAGCGTCTGACACGATCCTCCGCGGCGTACACCGCACTCGAAGCCTCTACCTCCGCCAGGCGCGCATCCGCTTCAGCTGTGCCTACACGCCTGAGAAGTGATCTGACCGAGGCCGACAGGCGCAGAACCTCGGGTGAGCCGTGCACATGGCGCGTCATCGTTGCATTCGGCTCTCGACCGATGCGGTCGACCGCCTCTGTCAGCTGCGCCAATGGCCGGGTAAGCCGCGCTGCAAGCCACCAGATTGCGCCAACGCCGAGTACGGCCGTTGCAAGCCCGAGCAGCAGGATCAGACTGGTCAGACGGTTTGCTCCCGCGAGTGCGGTACCGACTGGCTGTAGGGCGATGACGATCCAGCCCAGCCCTGGATAGTCGCCACGACCGCGCGTCGCGGCGGCCGCAGCAAGCCGATCGCCTTCAGCAGTGTGAACGATGAAATGGCCGGACGCGATTTCCGCAGCCGTGTAGGGGATCGCGTCGGCATTTGGTCCGAGGAGGACCCGGCCGGATTGATCGAGGACGATGACATCCTCCTCCAACTCAGGCCGTCGTGACGACAGGACTTCGCGCCGAACGACGTCGGCCCAGCGCCAGCTGAGGTGAGCCCCGAGAACACCGATGATCTGACCCGAGGCATCGCCGACCGGGACGGCCAGATCCACGAACCGGAACGGTGATCCGTCGCGGTGAGGAGGGAGCTTGGATGCCAGCAAGGCCGCCGCGTGCACGTCCTCGACAGCGGTTTGTCGAAGGCCATTGTTGAACCAGGGTCGTTGGCTGACGCTCGCCCCTTCGAGGATGCCGCCTGTGGCGGCACGCACGCGGCCGTCGCGATCGGCAAACCCGATCCAGGCGTAATCCGGCAATGTCCTCTGCATCGTCTCAAGCACGTTGCGCAGGCTGCCGGTAGTTTCCAGCCAATGGGGCTGCAGAGGCTCCAGCGCCCCGACGTTGCGGATTTCCCGCAGGCGTTCAGCCATATCCTGATCAAGCCGATCAGCCATCGACCGTGCGACCTGCAAGAGGGCGTTCTGCGCCGTATCGATCGCCTGCTCACGTGCGAGGTGAGCAGATCCGATCGTCGTCGCCCCAACGATTGCGAAAGCGATTGTGCTGGCGAGCAGACTGATCTGACGACGCAGTGAAACACGGTTCGCGAGCTGCTTGAACATCTTGAAGGATCCAACCGACGACGGTTATGCGGCACGATCCATCACAGCGCGTGAAATTTGTTCGTGAACGACTTCCTAATTGCGCGGCTCGATTGGAGGCGAATAGCCATATCCGGTTTGTTGAGTTTGCCGCTCCAAAGCAGACCGTCACACATTACCCAGCCCAACCGCAGGTCATTGGGTATCAAGTTGCCGCGAAACGGACTTTCCGTGAGTCTGTGTAGGGTCGTGAGTAGGCTCGGCGACGATGTCTGCTTCCTCGCATCGCTGCCTCAAAGCGGACCAGTGAAATCTACCCCGAGCCGAAGTTGCCCGACGGGCAACGGATGGCCGCTTATGAAGAGCGCCAATGGCGATCCAGGCGGCTGGGTTGGGTCGATTTCCGCTAGGCCGCTTTCGGGTGGCCGATAGATCGAAGCGGATATATCCGCGGGGACCGCTTCCGACCCTGGCTGTGTCAAAACGCTCATGATGGTAGTTTTCTCCGGGATGATCGGAGACTGGCATGGGACGGTTTGTGGTCGGTGCCGAGCGCCATCAGATGACGCTGTTTCCCGCCTTATCTTGAAGATTGGATCGCCGAGGACAAACCCGGTCCGCGTACTCGATGCCTTCGTCGAGGCGCTGGATCTTGGCACTCTCGGCTTTGCGGGCGTCGATGCGGCGGCGACGGGACGACCGGGCTACCATCCGGCCGCACTTCTGAAGCTCTACGTCTACGGATACCTCAACCGAGTCCCGTGGAGCCGACGTCTGGAGCGTGAAGCGGACCGCAACGTCGAGGTCATGTGGCTGACGGGCCAGCTGTCGCCCGATCACAAGACCATGGCCGAGTTCCGCCGGCAGAACGGATCGGCCATCGGGCGCGTCTGTGTCCGTTTCGTCGCGTTGTGCTGCGAGATGGGCCTGCTGTCCGAGCCAGGGGCCGACTAGTTACCGCGACACGATCCGGCGTCATGCCTAGCGGTCATCCCGACCCGGTCGTGAGCGGCATCGGCAACGTCCGACCGTGGCGGGAGTTTCCCGTGGGTCGAGATACCCAGCGCCGTGTCGCTGCCCCCAAACCCCAAGGAACACCATGTCCCGCGAGACCAGCATCCAAGCGACCGAAAAGTTCGGCGAACTCGTCAACGGCGGTCGGTTCGATGCCTTCCCCGAGGTCGTCGCCCCGGATTGCCACGATCACGACCCGGCGCCGGGCCAGCACATGGGTCCCGAGGGATACCAGGCTTTCTTCACGCAGCTCCGTTCCGCCTTCCCCGACATGCAGGTCGAGGTGAAGAAGCTCGTTGCCGACGGGGACAGCGTCGCCTTCGCCTACACTCTCACCGGCACGCATCAAGGCGACTTCAACGGCCACAAGCCGACCGGGAAGGCCATCAAGGTCCGCGGCATGCAGATCGGCCGCTTCGTCGACGGCAAGATGGTCGAGCGGTGGGGCTCATCCGACGAGCTCGGCATCCTCAAGCAGATCGGCGCCATCGAGGGCTGATGGAGGCTTCCGCGAGGGCGTCCCGACCACGGGACGTCGTCAAGGCTTGGCCCGGGGCGGCCCATGGACAGCCCCGGGCTCTCAAGAACCGATCGCTGGCTACCCGACCACTCAGGCGCTCCGGGCCTGGTCGGGATGACGGCCCTCAGCGAACTCCTCGATGATCTTGGCGCAGAAGGCCGGCAGGTCCTTGGGCGTGCGGCTGGTGACGAGCCCCTTGTCGCAAACGATCTCCTCATCGACCCATGTGCCACCGGCGTTCTCGATGTCGCGCCGGACCGTTGGATAGGAGGTCAGCGTCCGCCCTTTTACGACGTCCGCCTCGATCAGCGTCCAGGGACCGTGGCAGATGACCCCGACCGGCTTGCCCGCGGCGAAGAAGTCCCGGATGAACGACACGACGTCCTTGTTCGCCCTTAGCTTGTCCGCTCCGATGCAGCCGCCGGGGATGACGAGTGCGTCGAAATCCGTGGCCCATGCCCCATCGATGGTCCTGTCCACCTTGTAGCGGCCGGCCGGATCGAGGTCGTTGTTCTCGGTCTCGGCCTCGCCGGCATCCAGACCGATGACCGTCACGGTCGCCCCGGCCTGCTTCACCGCCTCATGCGGCTTGGCGAACTCCGGCTCCTTGGTGCCGCGCGGTGCGATCACGATCGCGATCTTCTTGCCATGCAAGCTCATGTCATCCTCTTTCTGGGTGTAGGATTCATTCGCAAGCGCAGGTCGCGCCGTTCCTTACGCCGGGATGCGGTCGATGCCGGCGGTGTCCTCGGCCGCCACGCTGTTCTTGCGGTGGCGGAAGTCGCTCAGCGCCGTGTAGACCTGCAACCGTGCCCGCATCACCGAGCCGAGCGGCCGGTGCACCGCGAGACTATGCGCAGGGCGGAAAGTCATCACCTCGTCGAAGTAGCGAACGCGCTCCGGGGCATAGGCTGCCTGGCGCGGCAGGCGCAGCGTCGCCACCGTGCGGTAGGGGCTGATCGAGACCGGCCAATCGACCGAAGCGTCCTCGATGGGCTGCCGTTCGGCATCCGCCCAAAGCTGCGCCCTCAACTCGAACACCACCTCGTTCTCCCTGAAGAAGGCGACCGTGGCATGCCGGAAGCCGTCCTCATCCTGATGCGGATCGAGACGCCACTCGGACAAGGCACTCTGGCTCTCCGTCGCCGGCACAGCCCCGAGCTTGGCAACGTAATCGCCATAGCGGACCGGCGCCTGGCTAAAGTAGCTGTCGGCGAGGGGATGGCTGAAGGGATGACCGAAGAAGTCGGCCAGCGCGCTCTCTGCCCCGAAGGCATGCAGCGCGCGGTTGAGGTTGCGCATGGTCGAAGAGACGGCGCTCTTCACCCCTTCCGGCAATCCCGTCGACTTGCCGATGACGGTGCCGTCCCGCAGGAAGCCGGCTGCCGTCCCCGAGGGGAAGGTCGTGCCCGACGCCAGGACGAAGTCCTGGGTGTCGACGGCGTGGCCGGGCAGCTTCTCGCCGGGCACATCGAACACCTTGATGGACATGCCGCGGTGGGTCGAGACCCGATCACCCAGGGTCTCGCCTGGCCCCTGAGCGAAACGGACCGCCACGGGGTGGGTGCCGGGCGTCGCGAAAAGCCCTTGCGCCAGTTCGGGCGGCAGGCCGGCGGAAATCGTCAACTCTCCGATGACGCAGGCCGAGCTCTTGGCGTGACTGGCGCGCACGGCATGGTGCTCGCGTGCCTCGACGGTCTCCGATTGCTGCGTCATCCCTTTGATGATGCCGTCAATCGTCTCCTGCTCGTCCGGATCGGGCTTCTCGACGTCGGGTGCGTATCGAAGGTAGGTCATGATCTTCCTCACGGTGATCGGGGCACTGAAGCGAACCGCGGCGGATAAGAGCGCTGCGGATTCGGGGGTCGACGTATCGAGTCGGAAACGGGATTCCGTTTCGAACATCGAGGCGGTCGGGGGCCGGGGACCATTCCCGGTCCGGGACGACTTCGCGTCCGTTGAAAGTCTGCCTGAGTTCGGCTGCGCTATAAGTTGGCTTCGAAGCGCTGCTTAGTTTTCGTGGCAATAGAAGACTGGACCATGGACTGCGGCGGGGCGGGGGCGACAATCTCGGCCGATGTGATTGACGGCCCGTGGATGACCGCGGGCTCGGGCATGCGACAAGCCATTTCAAGGCGCATCCGTCCCAACCGTTTCAAGGATCAAGCGCGCCGTCTCGGCAGGCTGATCCCAATGCGGGAAGTGGCCGCAGCGCCCGAACCAGTGCAGGTGGGCCGACGGGAAGGCGACCCGGGCGCGTGCAGCCTGGCGCGGCAGCAGCAGGTGGTCCTGGCGGCCCCAGCCTATGGTGATAAGGCCAGGGGTCTTCGCCGAGCCCTGCTGCAACGGCCCGCGTGCCAGCTCACGCAGCATCGCATCGAACACCGGTGTGGCCGCTAGGCTTTGCAGCTCCGCTACGACAAGCTGCGGCGGCAGCACCCACGGACGGGCCGACAGTTGGGCTAGCAGCAGCGTACGGGTGACGGCGTGGCGTGACAGGCCGGGATGGAAGGGCCGCAGCAATCGCACCAGGTGTATCGATGCCGCGAGCGACCAGTGTAACCAGCGCGTTTCCCATCCGCGCCAGAAACCGCCTGGATCGAGCGCCACGCAGTGCCGACCAATGCCCCGCCGCGCCAGCTCCAGAACCAGCCGGCCCCCCACCGAACTGCCGACAAGGTCCGCTGTCGTCAGGCCTTGCGAATTTACGAAGCCGGCAAGCGCGTCCGCATAGGCCTCCACCGTCTGCCGGCCCGGGAGCGGGGCCGATCTGCCATGTCCCGGCAGATCGACTAAGATCAGTTCGCGCGAGCCGCGCAATGCGCTTAAGAGCGGATCCCAGGTGCGGAGATTGGCCCCCAGCCCATGGACCATCAGTAGCGGCCGGCCCGTGCCGAGGCGTTCAGAATGTAGGGACATGACGGCGTTGTCCTTCAATGTTCGCGCTGCAGTCCGAACATTGGTCCGTCGCAGATTTCACAGGTCGGGCGTGCCAGTCAGGTCCGCGGGTCGCCCATATTGGACGCTTCGAGGCCGAGTCGCCGGTTTGATAGCCAGTTACGCGGCGCGGGGCCGACCGTACTTTGCAGTTTTGCGAGCGCCGGATGTCGCCGCGAAGGCCCTACCGGAGTTCGCCAGGAGAGAGCTGCGCTTTCCAGGCTCGCAGAAACGAAGACGACACGTCCGTTCCCACTCAAATGCCGGCGTACCAAGCGTAGCCCTGGTCCTCCCAGTAGCCGCCCTTGCCATCGCCGAGGTGGGCGAAGCTCTCGACCACCTCGATGCGCATCACGTATTTCGCCTGCTTGTAGCCGAGGTTGCGTTCCACGCGCAGGCGCAGCGGGGCCCCGTTTGAGACCGGAAGCGCCTGGCCGTTCATGTCGTAGGCGAGGATCGTTTGCGGGTGGAACGCATCGACGAGGTCGATGCTCTCGTAATACCGGACCGGCGATCCGCCGCTGGCCGCGTCATCATCCGTCGCCTGCTGGCCGCCGGAGTCCTTCCTGCTCTCCCCGCTACCCGATTGTTTGGTCATGCTCGGGTTGGCGTTGCCGGCAGGGACCTCATCGGCATCCTCACCGTCTCCCCCGCCTTCGAGCAGACTGCCCTGGTCCATGGTGTCGGCGCAGTGGAACACCACGTAGCGCGCCCCGGGCTTGAGCTTGGCGCGGGACAAGAGGTCGGAGAGCGGCACCCCGGTCCATTTGCCGATGGCGCTCCAGCCCTCGACGCAATCGTGCCGGGTGATCTGGGTGCGGGCGGGAAGCTTGCGGAGCTCGGCCAGAGAGAGCTTGAAGGGCGCCTCCACAAGGCCATCGATCTCCAGGTGGTATTTGGCGAACTTAGCCTTCGCGAAAGCCTTGTAGGCCTTGTCCAGCGGGTCCTCGGTGCCGTTCGGCTTGAACCACGGCGAGATGTCGGTCTCGGCGTATTCCGGTGCCAGCGTCCGGTCGGTGAGCAGCAAGCGCTGGACGAACAGGTTGGCGTCCTCGCCGGTCTTGAGGGTGCGCTGGAACCACTCCGCGTTGCCGAGGCGGTCGCACCCGCCGAGCATGGCCGCCGCAGCCGTGGCGGAGGCCCCCGCCAGGAGGGCCCGTCGGCTCGGAAGGCGGCTCATGCCCGGGTCTCCCCGGCGACGGGTGACGGCTCGACCTTGCGCTCGATCACAAACCAGCCGGTGAGCATGCCACGCATGTTGTTCCAGAAGCCCGAGAGGAGGACGAGGGCGACGTGCACGAGCACGAACAGGACCAGCATGGCCGCCACGACGAAGTGGACCGTGCGGGCCGACTGGCGCCCGTCGAACAGCGTCAGCAGGATGGGAAAGGCCGCGTCCATCGCCGGCGACATCGCGAGCCCGGCCAGCACCTGCACTGGCAGCAGCACGAACAGCACGACGAGGTAGGTCAGTTTCTGGATGACGTTGTAGCGCTTGGCCTCGTCGCCCTGCGGGAAGCGCAGCGTCAGGTGCTCCCAAATCGACGCGCTGAAATGACGGACCTGGTCGCGAGACGGGATCACGCGGAATCGAAGCTGACCGCTGACCAGCCCGTAAAGCAGGTAGCCTAGGCCGTTCAGGACGAAGACCCAGGCGGAGAAGAAGTGCCAGGAGCGACCCCCGGTGAGGTCCTGGTCGCTGGGAAGCGTCGCCCAGCTGGGGAAGCCGCGGTCGGCGGCCTGGCCGTTGGAGCCGATTGAGGAGCCGAGCCAGCCCGTGGTGTCGAAGCCGTGGCCGAACATCGTCGTCATGCCCTTGGGCGGGTCGTCCTCGGTCGAGGACATCGCCATGAGCGGCGCGTCGAAGGTCGAGACCTTGCCCCAGTACAGAGCCGGGTGGGCGTTGAAGATCTGCAGGCCGCTCATGAGTAAGATCAGGAGGCAGACTGCATTGGCCCAGTGCGTGATGCGGATGACAACAGGATGCCTGAACATCCATCGGCGACGCTCGATCTCGCCGGTCTCGGGTGCGGAACGGGTGAGGTAGGTTCGAGCCAAACGGTCTTCCTCGAAGTCATGGCCGTTGGGGTGGAGGCCCCTGCGTCGGGACCTCCAAAAGCATCAAACGTTCGAGTTCACATGCCGCGGTTCATCATCCGCTTCTTCATCATGCGGCGCTTCATCATGTTCTTCCGCATCATGCGCTTCTTCATCATCATCCGCTCACTGCGGTCCATACGGACCTGGGTGACGCCGCTCTCGGACTGAATGCCGTTGACGGACATCGGGGCGGCCGTGGCCGAACCGGCGGCGAGGGCAATGCCGCCGAGGGCGGTCAAAGCGGTCAGCGCAAGGGTGAACTTCTTCATGTAGGATCTCCTTTGGAGGTGAACATCTTATCCAACTCACAAGGCAACAGAGTCATTGTATCGTTGTTCCTAAAAAAACAAGAAATTACTTTTCTGTACTATGATAGTTTTGCAATAGGCATTCGGTGCTCACATCAAGGCTTTTGGCCTGGGCGCGATCCTATTCTTGCACATCGATACGGAGCTGGTCCGCGACAAGTTTCAGCCCCCGGCAAGAATCTGCCGAGTCGGATCGCAACCTTGGACGAGTGGGCGACCCCGACCTGACGCCATCGAGGTCAACGGTATCGAGCCCACTCCTGCACCGGTGGCGGACCCTCTCCCACTTGCGGGAGAAGGCCCGCAGATGTGGTGCTACTGCCGACATCACGGATCGACGAACGACCGCTTTCGGCGGATGGCGTAGGGCAGTTTGTACGACGAGGTTGGGTCGTGAGCCGCCCCGTCCACTCCGTAGACGGGATCAGGATGGTGGAAGCCCCAGCCTAATGTCAGGAATACCACCGAATAGCCGACAGATATACGTTTAGGACAAATGTGCCGATTGGATGGTTTCTCGCCAGTCCGCTTCTGGCCGGCAGGCTCAGCGAAGAGGACATAGCGGTGGAAACTACCCACGAGCCTTTACGGGAGCCAGTCACACCTGCTTACCGATCGCTTGTAACAATAGACCTTCGCATCACGCCACCGAGAAATTAGGGCCGAAATTTTTGAGAACGAGATAGAAGGACAGTACAGATCTAATCTATAGAGTTCGGCAATACGGGAGCGTATATTTCCTGATTGCCATGCTGTAATTGCCAGTTTTACCCGGATTTGACCCTGAAAAAACTTAGCGCGATCATACCGATCGGAGTGCATCTGAAAGGAAATTCGCTCTTGCGCCGTCGTCTATTTTGGGCCGTGGGTACAAAAAAACGGTGAGAGCCTTTCGGCCTCACCGTCGGAGTGAGGGTCAAGAGTTTCCGAGCGGTACACCCAAGAAACATTCAACCCCGTCGCAGAAAAGACTTAGCATAAACAGGCCGGTCTGCAATTCGTTAAATTGAAATGTCGCGAGCAATTTACGCCGAACATATTGATGTTCGGTAAGAAATTCGCGTGCGCATAGCAGTGAGTCTTCGGGTTTGTCCGCTGTTTTTGCATGGATGCCCTAACAATTACGTGATCGCTTTTTTGTCGCACTTATGAGAATCTTATTGCGTTGACGTGGAAACATATTACTCATGTGGGCGCTCTTCCTGCGGAGCTATTTTGCTTCACAGGAGAGATGGCTGCTTGCCTTCCAATGCATGTAGCTACTGGTAACGACCAGACATCAACAATGATGAGATGAATGGGCGGCCTGCTTCTCAGGCCACGATTGATCATCTCACCCTGGAGGAATTCATGAGAGCGGTACATCTTCTCGCACTCGGCGCCGGCATGGTCGCTTCGACCACGGCGTTCGCCAACGAAGACGTTCTGAAGCGCACGGCCAACCCGGCCGAGCAGGTCCTTCAGACCGTCGACTACGCCAACACGCGCTATTCGAAGCTCGACCAGATCAACGCCAGCAACGTCAAGCAGCTCCAGGTTGCCTGGACCTTCTCGACCGGCGTGCTGCGCGGCCACGAGGGCTCCCCGCTCGTCGTCGGCAACATGATGTACGTCCACACCCCCTTCCCGAACATCGTCTACGCCCTTGACCTCGACAAGGACGGCGTGATCGCCTGGAAGTACGAGCCCAAGCAGGACCCGTCGGTCATCCCGGTGATGTGCTGTGACACGGTCAACCGTGGCCTCGCCTACGCCGATGGCGCCATCATCCTGCACCAGGCCGACACCACGGTCGTCTCGCTCGACGCCAAGTCCGGCAAGGTGAACTGGTCCGTCGTCAACGGCGACCCCAAGAAGGGTGAGACCAACACCGCCACCGTTCTCCCGGTGAAGGACAAGATCATCGTCGGCATCTCCGGCGGCGAGTTCGGCGTGCAGTGTCACGTCACCGCCTACGACGCCAAGTCGGGCAAGAAGGTGTGGCGCGGCTACTCCGTCGGCACCGACGAGCAGATGATCATGGACGGCGAGAAGACCACCTCGCTCGGCAAGCCGGTCGGCAAGGACTCCTCGCTGAAGACCTGGGAAGGCGATCAGTGGAAGACCGGCGGCGGCTGCACCTGGGGCTGGTTCTCCTACGATCCCAAGCTCGACCTGATGTACTACGGCTCGGGCAACCCCTCGACCTGGAACCCCAAGCAGCGTCCGGGCGACAACAAGTGGTCCATGACCATCTGGGCGCGTAACCCCGACACGGGCGCCACCAAGTGGGTCTACCAGATGACCCCGCACGACGAGTGGGACTACGACGGCATCAACGAGATGATCCTCACGGATCAGAAGGTTGACGGCAAGGAGCGTCCGCTCCTGACCCACTTCGACCGTAACGGCTTCGGCTACACCCTCGATCGCGCCACCGGCGAGCTCCTGGTCGCCGAGAAGTACGATCCGGTCGTGAACTGGGCCTCCAAGGTCGACATGGACAAGGGCTCCAAGAACTACGGCCGCCCGCTCGTCCAGGCCAAGTACTCCACCGAGCAGAACGGTGAGGACACCAACTCCAAGGGCATCTGCCCCGCGGCGCTGGGTTCGAAGGATCAGCAGCCTGCTGCTTACTCCCCGAAGACCAACCTGTTCTACGTGCCCACCAACCACGTCTGCATGGACTACGAGCCGTTCCGGGTCTCCTACACTCCCGGCCAGCCCTACGTCGGTGCGACCCTGGCCATGTACCCGGCCCCCAACAGCCACGGCGGCATGGGTAACTTCATCGCCTGGGACGGCGTGAACGGTAAGATCAAGTGGTCGAACGCCGAGCAGTTCTCGGTGTGGTCGGGCGCCCTCGCCACCGCCGGTGACGTGGTGTTCTACGGCACCCTGGAAGGCTACCTGAAGGCTGTCGACTCCAAGACGGGTAAGGAACTCTACAAGTTCAAGACCCCGTCGGGCATCATCGGCAACGTGATGACCTACAGCCACAAGGGCAAGCAGTTCGTCGGCATCCTGTCGGGTGTCGGTGGCTGGGCCGGCATCGGCCTCGCGGCCGGCTTGACCGACCCGAACGCCGGTCTCGGCGCGGTGGGTGGCTACGCTGCCCTCTCGAACTACACCAACCTCGGTGGTCAGCTGACCGTCTTCTCGCTGCCGAACTAATCGGTCGCACGTTACGGTAAGGCCTTGGGTGCCGGCGCGGGTTTCCGCGCCGGCATTTCCTTGTGAGGGGCCTGTCGCAAGCCGTGCCGTAGGCCGCAGTAGACGCCGGCTATGGGTTGGCGTTGCGCGTGGCGGGGGCTGGGTAGGCGGGATTGTCCGCTGGCACTTTCGACGTGTTCGAGGAAGCAGCGCTGCCCACCCCGGGGGCTTGCACCCCTGCCTTGCCCTGGACCGCCGCTTCCTGCGGGGCGTTCGAGCCGTTCCATGTCAGAAGCCCGACCATCGCTACCAGGGCGAGGGCGACGCTGACGCCCAGGACCACGAGTGCCGGCTTACCCCGCTTGCCCTGACGCCCTTCCTGTCCTTTGAGTTCCTCTGCCATTCCGCTGCCTCGCTAGACCGCAAATTCGGTCCCTACGGGATCAACGGCTCGGCTCGTGCATCGGTCCATACTGAAGGCCGGAGCGAACGGCTACGCTCCGCGGCATGTCATGTCGACCCTCGTACGGTCATCGGGTACATCCGCTGCGCGAAGATCGTCGAGGAGTTCGCCGAGGGGCGTCATCCGGAACGGGCCCGTAGCGCCTGACCTAAACGGCGACGTGCCGACCAAGTCATCAGGCCCTGGAAATGGATCGCGATGACCGTGTCCGCTTCCAACTGTTGCGTCATCATCTCCGTGCATGCGGGGGATGATGACGGTCGGTCAACTTCTTTGGGCAGCGACGCCAACTGAGCAGTGTGACATCCACGCCCCTGGCAGGACTGGATCGGCTCTGTAGAACGATTCTGATCAACGGGAATTCTCCATCTTGAACGACCATGCCGATGGCGCGCGGATCGACGCCGAGATCACCAGCACCGTCGCTGGCTCCGATCCGTTTGCAGCCGCCGTGCGCGCGACACGCATGCCGATGGTCATCACCGACCCGCGGTTGCCCGACAATCCTATCGTGTATGTGAACGAAGCGTTCGTGAAGCTGACCGGCTACGCCCGCGAGGAGATCATCGGACGCAACTGCCGTTTCCTCCAGGGTCCCGAGACGGACCCGGAGGACGTCGCCCGCATCCGGGATGCCATCGAGCGGCGCGTCACCATCGAGATCGACCTCAAGAACCGCCGCAAGGACGGCACCGCGTTCTGGAACCGCCTCCTCGTCTCGCCGGTCTTCGCGCAGGACGGAGAACTCACCTATTACTTCGCCTCGCAATACGACGTGACCCTTGAAAAGGAGCGTCTCGTCTTCCTTCAGAAGGACCGAGATGCCCTGGAGGCGGAGTCCGCGCGCCGGTCCCTCGAACTCATTAAGAGTGAGGAGCGCCTTCGGTTCACCCTGAAGGCCGGGCGCCTCGGAGCCTGGACGCTCGATCTCGGCGTGATGCGCCTCGTCTCGTCGGACGGGTTCAAGGAGAATCTCGGACGCGCACCGAACGACCCTCTCACCTACGAGGAGATGCTGGCGGCTATCCACCCGGACGACCTTCCCAGGAAGCTCGCGGCCCGTGACGCCGCCATCGCGGGCCACTCGGACTACGACGTCGAGATCCGGGTCATCACTCAGCAAGGCGAGACCCGCTGGCTGCAGTTCCGCGGGCAGGCGTCGTACCGTGCGGACGGCACGCCCCTGAGTATCGCCGGGATCAGTCTGGACATCACCGACCGCAAGCGGGCGGAGGAGCACCGGGATCTCCTGGCGGGCGAACTCAACCACCGCATCCAGAACACTTTGGCGACCGTCCAATCCATCTCTCGACAGACGCTGCGCGGCGCGGCCTCCCTGGAGGAGGCGCAGGTCGCGATGGAATCCCGTCTGCGCTCCCTGTCAGCCGCGACGGAGATGCTGGCACGGGGCAGCGGCGACTGGGCGACCCTGACGGAGGTGGTCATCGCGGCGCTGCACCCGTTCGGCGTCGAGCAGGACCATCGCTTCAAGATCGGCGGTCCGATCCTCCGCCTTGCACCTCGCGTCGCCCTGGCCTTCGCCCTTGCCATCCACGAACTCGCGACGAATTCGGTGAAGTACGGGTCCCTCTCGCTGGACGACGGACGGGTGATCGTCAGTTGGGACGTCGCGGACAGGTCCGGTTTCAATCGGCTCTGGTTCCAGTGGCAGGAGGTGGGCGGGCCCCATGTTTGCCGACCGACCCGAACCGGTTTCGGCTCCCGCATGATCGAGCGGGCGCTCGCCCAGGAAATCGGCGGGACGGCCGAGATCGACTACCGCCCACGCGGCGTCGTGTTCACGGCCGAGGCGCCGCTGCCGGAGATTACGAGGGACTGAAGGATGCCGACGCCGGCGTCAGTCCGCCTCGTGGATCGCGTCTATGACCTGGGATGCCCGGTAGGGCTTGGGAACGAACATGCCGTGGTCGGGGACCTCACCTGCGGAGAACCGGTGGCGACCAGACGTTAGGACCAGCCTGATGTCGGGCCAGTTCTCAGTGACGCGCACGGCGAGGGTCACGCCGCACATGGACCCAGGCATGTCGACGTCGGTGAAGACCACTCCGATGTCCGAGCGCTGATGCAGGATCGCCCAGGCCTCGTCGGCATGGCGAGCCTCGACCACCGTGAAGCCGGCATCCTCCAGCATCTCGGCGGCAATCATGCGGACGAGGTCGTCGTCCTCGACTACGAGGATGACCGATGCTTCGGGGGCGCGCTTCATCGTCATGGCATTTCAACAGGCCAGGCGTGGATGAGTTGCTTGCTTCGAACGTGGTGTTGAAGGAGCCGCGGCTGCTCTCAACCTTTGGCACCATCCCGACCTTGGCCGTGGACCCAATTCTCCATCGAAGGGTTTACCTCCGCGGCGATACGGAAGGCATCGCCTAGGCTCCGGATCGACCCAGGGATTGCATGGCCGAGGACACGACGCCGACCAATTACGAGTGGACGCTCGAAAACTTTACCGACACGATCCACCGCGGCGGCGTCGCCCTGTGGGCGTGGTCGCCGAGCCGGCGCCTAGCCCAGCTCGATGCCCTCTGCAGGGAGTTCTGGGGCACATACAAGTCCGTCGTCCCCATCGACGACCTGTTCGCCCAGGTGAACGCCGAGGACCGGCGCGGGATGATGCTCGACTGGGACGCGAGCGCGACCGACCCGGGCCCCTACAGCTTCGACTTCCGCATCGGCGACGGACCCGACGCCCGTTGGATCTCGGCGCGCGGCGTCGGGGGCGACGCCGGCCAGGTTGGCGAGTGGGTGCAGGCCATCTTCCTCGACATCACCGACCGCAAGCGGGCCGAGGAGGCCGAGCACCTGCTGACGGCCGAACTTGAACATCGCGTCTCGAACATGTTCACGGTCGCGCGCGCGCTCACCGCCATCGTCGCCCGCGAGGCCAAGTCGACGCCCAACTTCGCCGAGGACCTGTCCCGGCGGTTCGGCGTCCTACACGAGGCGACGTCGCTGGCGACGCGTTCGTACAAGCACGACCTCGGCAACGTCAGGCTTCAGGATCTCGCCGAGCGCATCCTGTCCCCCTACCGCGACGGCGCCAACATCGAGGTTGCCATCGATCCGAGCGCAACCGCGGCGCCGGGCCAAGTCAACGACTATGCGATGATCTTCCACGAGCTCGCGACCAACTCCGCCAAGTACGGGGCCCTGTCCGGTGGCGGGACCCTCAGGCTCAAAGGAAGTTTCAACGCACTTGAGATGCAGCTGACCTGGGTAGAGGGCGTGGCGCCGTCCAAGGCTGAAAAGGCCGACGGTACGGGGTTCGGCTCCCGCCTCCTTAGGCAGACCATCGAACGGAGCCTGCGCGGCCGTTTCGAGCGCACCATAGACGGCGGTGGGATGCACTTCGCGATGGTCATACCCGTCGGGTGAGCCTTCCCCCGATCTCATCCTTCGCAGTGCCTGACTGCCGGGATGACCTTGAAGCACCCCTCGACTGATGCGAATCGTGCCCGCGTACTATTGGGCATTCTGCTTTCCCCTCCGAGCCGAAGTTGTCGGACGGCCGATGAATGGCGGCTTTTGGGGAGTATCGACGCGGGGCTTGTACGGCCGGCTTGGGTCGTAGGCGGACCGTCCGCTTCTGAATGAAGGGACAAGGTCCGTAACTCACCTGTTACGGACGTTCGGCGGGGGCACAAAGCATCAGATTTTTTCTACTACCGCTTCGCTAGGGGAACCCGGACTTCGATGCGAAGGCCGTCGGCCTCGAAGGCCACGTCGACCTTGGCCGCCGCCTGGGCCGTCAAGATTCTTTTGAGCACCCGCGTGCCGAACCCCTCGCGGGTCGGCAGGCTCGGCGGTGGTCCGTCATGCTCGTTCCAGACCCAGACGAGGCACGGCCCGTCCGTTTCATCCTCGACGGTCCAGGTCACCGCGACCCGTCCCCCCGGGTGCGCCAGGGCGCCGTGCCGGAGGGCGTTGGTAGTCAATTCGTGCAAGGCCATACCGACCGGAACCGCCAGCTGCGAGAACAGCAACAGGTCTGGCCCCCGAAGCGTGATCCGACCATTCTCGTTGTAGGGGTCGAGCTCAGCCCTCAACAGTCCCTCGAACGACGCGACCTGCGCGTGGTCCTCCGTGATCAGGGCATGGGTTCGTGCGAGCGAGATGATCCGGCCGCTGAAGGCCCGACCGAACTCCGCCATCGAGAGGGAGGAGCGCAGGGTCGCGTTGAGGACGGCTTGCACCGTCGCCAGGGTGTTCTTCACGCGGTGGTGGAGTTCGCGCACCATCATCGCTTGTCGGTCCTCGAAGGCCCGACGTTCGCTGACGTCTCGCTGCACCGAGACCCAGTGGGTAATGACATCGTCCGAATCGTGAACCGGGGTGATCAGCCACTCGACCACGTAGGTCGATCCGTCCCGGCGATAGTTGAGCGCCTCGCCCTGGAACGACTTCCCCGCCGCCAGCGCGTCGTGCATCCGGTCGATGATACCGCGGTCGGTTCCAGACCCTTGGAGGAAGCGCGGGCTGCGCCCGATGACTTCGTGCGTCTCGTAACCCGAAAGACGGGTGAAGGCTGGGTTCGCGTAGACGATCCTTGGTCCGCCCTCGTGGACGTCGGAATCGGTGATGAGGATGGCCTCGCCGGTTGCCTCGACCGCTGCCTTCAGGAGACGCAGTTCGACCCCCTCAAGCCCCGCCACAACGCTACGCGTCACACGCGTTGTCTCCAGTATGGTCACGCGGACGAAACTCTTCCGATGGGGCTGGGACTGCGGCGGGCAGAACGATGGAACCGTCGGTCAACGGTGAATGGGTTCCTCGGTTGCATGAGCGGCGCACGTCTCTCAACCCTTGGTCCACTAGGGCGACGATCGGGTCGGCGAGAACGAGCCGCGGCCGAACGCGGTCCCAGGGCGCGACGGCTCGGACCGCATCGAGGAGGACTGGCGCCGCCTTGTCCAAGGGCCAATCGAGGCACCGCAGCGCCCACACCGTCGTGCGTCTGTCCGGGTGTAGCGAAACGGGAACAGAGTCGTCGTATGCCCGAGAGTTGCGATGACATCGTCGGGACGCGGCCCTTCATCGTATGGCCGCTTTCACTCGGCCCCACGTATCCGAAGGCAACATCTCACGACGATTTCTCGAGAGCGTATTTCCGGTTCAATCGCCGTGCCCCGTGCTATGAATGAAGCACAGGTTCCCGAGCGTCCGCATATCCCCCACCTTCGGGTACCAGGGATCACGGTCTCGGCCCATGCCGGTGGTCATGGCTTGCGAACGCGGGGAACAATGGCATGACCAAGAACCTCGTCGCACGCGCGAACGTCCTGATCCTCGCGGTCCTGCTGGTCATCCTCGCCCTCGTCGGCGCGGTGACCTGGGAGCGACTCAACGCCTCCCGCGATGCGCGGCAATGGTCGCAGCACAGCTACGACGTCCTCGGCACGCTGAAGGACCTTGCCATCGCCCTGCGCGACGCCGAGACCGGCCAGCGCGGATATGTCCTGACCGGCAAGGACGAGTACCTCGCACCCTACGACGCCGCCCGCGACCGCATCGGCGTGCTCCAGGGCGAGTTGCAGAAGCTCACCGCCGACAATCCGGTCCAGCAGCGGCGGTTGCGCGACCTCGCACCAGTCATCCAGCACAAGCTGGAAGAGCTCGCCCAGACCGTGCAGGCAAGGCGGGATTCCGGTTTGGAAACGGCGCTGCGGATCGTCAACGCCGACACCGGCCGTGCCTACATGCGGGATGCCGAGGGATCCCTCACGGCGATGCTTTCCGACGAGGAGAAGCTGCTCGCCGAACGCGTCGCCCAGAACGATGCCCGCGCCAGTTGGGTGCGCTGGATGGTCATCGGCGGCTCCGGGCTCGCCATCCTCATCCTGTTGGCAGCGGCACGCCTGATGAACCAGGCATGGTTGCGCTCCTACAAGTCCGAGGCCAGCCAGCGCGATCTTGTCCTGCGCCTTCGCACCACCCTCGACAGCCTCAGCCAGGGCGTCGGTGTCTTCGGACCGGACCAGAAACTCAAGAACTGGAATCACTGCTTTCAGGTCCTGCTCGACCTGCCGAAGGCCATGGTGCGGCCAGGCACCGCCTACGCCGCCTTCGTCGAGTACACGGCGGAGTCGGGTCGACCCGCGCTGGAAACCGAGGATCAGATCCGGCATGGCGTCCGAAAGCCGGGCGAAGCGGTTACCTACGAGCGCGAGCGCGCCGACAGCCACCACCTGGAGATTCGGCGCACCCCGATGCCGGATGGCGGGTTCGTGCTGACCCTTTCCGACATGACCAAGCGCGTCCAGGCCGAGGGGGTGCTGCGGGAGGCCCAGAAGATGCAGGCCATCGGGCAGTTGACCGGGGGCATCGCGCACGACTTCAACAACCTGCTACAGGTCATCGTCGGGAACCTTGAGTTCGTGCGCGCCAAGGTGGGCGACGACCTCAAGCTGCAGCAGCGCATCGAGCGCGCGGCGTGGGCGGCCCAACGCGGGGCGACGCTGACCGGCCAGCTTCTAGCCTTCGCCCGCAAGCAGCCACTGGCACCGGCCGCCATCGACCTATCCGCGACGATGCCCGACCTCGTGCCACTCCTGCTTAGAACTCTCGGCGAGCACATCGACGTCCGCTACGTCGAGACCGCCGGGCTGTGGCCAGCTATGGCGGACCCGGCGCAATTGGAGAGCGCCGTCCTCAACCTCGCTCTGAATGCCCGCGACGCGATGCCGGGCGGTGGCCGCCTCACCATCGAACTCGGCAACAAGGTGCTGGACGACGCGTACGCACGCGACAACACCGAGGTTACGCCGGGCGACTACGCCATGGTGGCGGTCTCCGACACCGGCCACGGCATGACGCGCGAAGTCGTGGCGCGGGTGTTCGAGCCTTTCTTCACGACCAAGCCCGACGGCAAGGGCACCGGGCTCGGCCTTGCCATGGTGTTCGGCTTCGTCAAGCAGTCGAGCGGGCACGTGAAGATCTACTCCGAACCCGGCCAGGGCACGACGGTGAAGATCTACCTGCCGCGCGCCATGAAAGCCGTCGAGGCCGTCGCGATCCGCACGTCCGCACCCATCGACCTGCCGCGCGGATCGGGAACGGTGCTGGTGGTCGAGGACGAGGCGGCGGTTCGCGAAATCGCCTGCGCGATCCTCTCCGATCTCGGCTACCGCGTGTTGGAGGCGGCCGACGGCGAGGAAGGTCTGAGGATATTCGGGCTCCATGCCGCGCAGGTCGACCTGCTGCTGACCGACGTGGTGCTGCCCGGAAAGGTAGGCGGACGCGATCTGTCCGAGAGCATTGCCGCCATCCGTCCGGAGGTGAGGGTGATCTTCATGTCGGGCTACACAGAGAACTCGATCGTCCACCACGGCCGCCTCGACGATGGGGTCCACCTCATCGGCAAGCCGTTCAAGCGCGAGCAGCTCGCCCGCAAGGTCGCCGAGATTCTCGGCCCGCCTACGACCGCCGGCATCGAGGCGCCGAACATCGTGGCGTTGCGACCGCGTCGGGATGTCTAGCGGGACCGCAAAATCTTCTGGGCAGACCGTAGAGCGACCGTGATGGGTGGCTTTCCGCCGGTCTGCTTTCGGACGGCAAGTGCATCGAAGGGGACATCGTGGGGTTTCGAACGCACCGACCAAGTTGAGGCCGGGCCTGATTAGACCGAACCCCTCGCATGGAAGCCGAGGAGCCGGTGCAGGACATCGCCCAGTTGCACCGCCGAATACGGTTTCTGCAGTAGCTCGAACCCGTACGTGCCCTCCTGCACCAGCACGTGGCTGTAGCCGGATGCCAGGACCACCGGCAGGTGCGGTATCCGCCGCTGCAGTGCCTTGGCGAGCTCTACGCCACCCATGCCTGGCATCACCACGTCGGTGAACACCAGGTCGAAGCCGGCGCCGTCGCCGCCCAATCGGTCCAACGCCTCCTCGGCGTTGGCCGCCCAGGTCGGACGATAACCCAGGTCCTCAAGGATCTGGGTCGCGAACTGACCGACGCCGATGTTGTCCTCGACGACGAGGATGCGCTGCCCCGTGCCGAGAGGCGTCAGGCCCCCGTCGGGCCCGCGGACACGGGCTGGGACCTCCTCTTGCTCGACTTCCGGCAGGTAGAGCGTAAAGGTTGTGCCTTCCCCGACCATGCTGGCCACGTCGATGTCGCCGCCCGATTGCTTTGCGAAGCCGAAGACCTGCGACAGGCCGAGCCCCGTGCCCTTGCCGACCTCCTTGGTGGTGAAGAACGGCTCGAAGATCCGGCTGAGCAGGTCCGGGGGGATGCCTGAACCCGTGTCGACGAGAGAGACCGCGGCGAAGGCTTTGCGCGAGCCGGCATGGCCGCGGATGGCGGGAAGGGCCGTCCGGCATCCGAGGCGCAGGGTGAGTGTTCCGACCCCATCCATGGCATCGCGTGCGTTGACGGCCATGTTGATGAGCGCGGTCTCGAACTGGCTCAGGTCCGCCCGAACGAAGCACGGCACGTCAGGCACCGCCGCGACCACGCGGACGCGGGCGCCCGTCACAGTATCGAGCATCTCCGCGATCCCGCGCATCCTCTCGCCGACGTCGAACACCTCCGGCTTGAGGGCCTGGCGGCGTGCGAAGGCGAGCAACTGGCCGGTCAGCTTGGCGGCGCGCTCAACCGTATCGGACACGGCGTTGAGGTACCGATCCTTGCGCGCCTCCGGCAGGTCCGGTCGGCGAAGGAAATCCACGGACGAGCGGATGATCGTCAGCAGGTTGTTGAAATCGTGGGCGACGCCGCCGGTGAGCTGACCGACGGCTTCCAGCTTCTGGGATTGGCGCAGAGCCTCCTGGGCCTGCTCCAGCTCGGCCTGCCTTTCCCGGGCCTCGGTGATGTCGCGTCCGGTCGCGTAGGTCAGCGTTCCGGCCGGGGCGGCGGTCCATGAGATCCAGCGCGTCGAGCCATCCTTGTGCCGGTAGCGGTTGACGATATGGGGCATCCCGCCCTCGGACGCCTCGGTATAGGCGTCGACCGTCTCGACGTGGTCCTCCGCCAGGACGAACTCGTTGACGTGGTGACCGACCAGTTCGTGCGGCTCGTAGCCGAGAAGGCGGGTCCATGCCGGGTTGACCCGCCGGAAGACGCCCGCGAAGTCGATGATGAGCATCAGGTCGGGCGCGGTGTCCCACATCAGGTCCCGCTCGTTCGTGCGCTCCTCGACGCGCCGCTCCAAAGTCGCGTTCAGGCTGCGCACCTCGCCGAGTGCCCGTTCGAGGTTCTCCTGGCTGTCCTTCAGCGCGGCGTCGGCCAGCACCCGCTGCGTGGTCTCGTTGGTGAAGATGAACAGGCCCGCGATCCTGCCGTCGGCGTGCAGCACCCGTGAATACGAGAAGGAGAACCAGGTCTCCGCCGCCCCCCGGTCGGTATCGAGCGTCCACGGAAGGTCCTCGAAGCGGTGGCTGCGCCCGGCGAAGGCGTCTTCGATGATGGGCTTGGCCTGTTCCCAGGCATCCGCCCAGACTCTGTCGAAACGCTCGCCCATGGCCCAGGCCACCCGGGGGCCGAGCAGGCGGGAATAGGTGTCGTTGAAGAAGAAGTGCAGGTCCGGCCCCCAGGCCAGGATCATGCTCTCGGGCGAGTTCAGGACCAGCGAGAGCGCGGTCTTGAAAGCTTGCGGCCACGTCTCAGGTTGCCCAAGAGGATGGGCAGACCAGTCGCGCGCGCGGATGAGGCGCGCGGCCTCACCGCCCCCGGCCAGGAACGCTGTCGCGTCGCTCACCGTGTCATGCCCAGCGGACGCCGTACGAAGTGGCAATGGCTGCGTCCGGACGTCTTCTCGCTGCGTCGGTGAGACCTCTCATCGCGCGTGTCGAAGACCGTGCGGTCGTAGTTTTCGCAGTCGCCGAACGACGTGATCGCGCGCTTCGGCACATCGGAGGACATGTCAGGGGCCATGCCCCCTTATGGCACATGCGCCTTCGGGGGTCGCCGAGGGATTGCTCCTCCGCCGGGCTGGGGTGCCTGCTTTTCGCTTCGAACCAAAGTCGCCATCAGGGCAACGAACGGCTGCTTACAGGAAGCGCCGATAACGATGTGAACGACCGGCTTGGGTCGAGTGCGGAACGGCGGCTTGGGGTGGATACCTACCTGTCGGCTTCCGAGCATCGGGTAATCGAGGGGGACGTTCGACGCTCGGCAGTATCCGTCCGATGGCGAGGTGCCGCTCTAAAGCGGGAATCCCGGAAAAGGACAGCCTATTCTTGACCCGTGGCAGCCGCAGAAGGCTGTCGGCTTGTCCTGGAGGCTGCCCGCTCCATTCGCCGTCAGGGCACCTTAGCCCCGAATGTCACCCTGCCTCGGTGCGACCACGGCGAAGAGGTCCGTAAGGGCGGCGAGGCTCGCCGCCTGGAGCTGCGAGGCGGGGACGACCGAACCATCCGGCGCGGGTAGGTCACGGGTGGCCGTAGCGGAGGCGACCACGGTGGGCCGGAACCCCAGGCTGAATGCGCCGCGCGCGGTCGAGTTGATACACATGTGGGTCATGAAACCCGCCAGCACGAGGTCCTTGATGCCAACGGCATCGAGTTGCGCCTGTAGGTCGGTGCCTACGAACGAGTTCGGGTAGTTCTTGGTGATCACCGCCTCGTCTCCCCGGGGGGCGACCTCGTCGCTGATCCGGCCGATGGCTGCCCTGACGTCGTAGGGCGAGCCCGGCCCCGCGTCGTGCTGGATGTGGAATATCGGAATACCCGCGTCGCGTGCGCGGGCGAGCAGGGCAGAGGCCTCGCGAAGCGCAGGTTCGACGCCTACGAGGCGCATCACCCCCTCGCGGTAAGTGTTCTGCAGGTCGACCATCACGAGGGCAGACCCCTTGAAGGTTGCAAAGTCGGTGCCGAGGCCAGAGAGGCTGCGAAGAGTGGCGAGTTCCGACATGCTGTTTGCTCCCTTGTCGTCGCGGTGCGCCGGCGTCGGCGTTCGGCGACAACCTACCACCGGCGACCCGGGAAGTACCCCGTCCATAGGTGCAATCGGACGCCGGATGGCCTCGGAGCCGCGTTCGGTCCGCCTGGACGCCGTGCCCACCCGCTTGGTATCGTCGATGGCACGGGGGGAGCCACCTAACCGCCGGTCACGCTCATGTGCCGCCGGACCGTGGCTGGTCGCGCCCGCTCGATGACGAAGTCGTGGCCCTTCGGCTTGCGTGCGATGGCGTCGACCAACGCCCGGGTGACGGGCTCGTCATCGTGCGGAGACGCGAGCAGGGGCGCCCGCAGATCGGCGGCGTCGTCCTGGCCAAGATAGAGGTAGAGCTTGCCCGTGCAGGTCAGGTGCACGCGGGATCCGCCTGTCGGCTCTACGACGGTGTCGAGTGGATTACAGCCGGTCCGCTTCGAAAGATAAGTCCGGAACAGCGGACATTGGCATTCGAAACGCTGATCCGAGATGTTGCGTTGGGCGACGACCACACGCTGCAGCGACAGGCCGGCCCATACGGATCTTCGGAGCCGGCGCGGGACCTGTCTTGAACGGATATCGCGCTTGTGAAGCGGGGAGACGGAAACGCGACGAGGGCGATCTGCTTATCCCCGATCGTCCGCGAAGGCGTGGACGCCGGATTGAGGTCCTCCTTCATGAAAACGCTTCTCCTGGCAGGTTTGGCCACCCTGATGCTGTCCCCGGCAATGGCACAAAGCGACCGGGTTCTCCGCCAGCCCGGCACCGACGGCGCGACCGTCGTGCGGGAGCCCAACAGCACCGGTAACGATCGCGACCTCGTCATTTCGCGCGGCGCGACGGGCGCCGACACCATCGAGACGGACTCGGCCGCCGGCGGCAATGCCGGGCGTCCCGAGCAGGCTATCCCGAACAGCAGCGCCGGCGGACGCTGATCCCCGGCAGGCTCAGGCCGCCGGTTCATGCCGGCGGGCTGGGTCTGGCCCGCACATTCGCCGATCGCCGGGCGTGCCGTGTCTCCCAGCCTCCGGGGTTCCGGCGCCGCTCACGCCCGATGCGGTGGCGGATGCGCGCATCCGGTGCCGGCGTGGCTGAAGCCTGCCACGGCGGGGCGCAGAGCGTTCTTCCGCTCGCTCCGCGATGTCGACACGGGTTGCGGCTCCCTAATGGGAGCTGAATGGTCCGGTTCAGGATGAGTTGGAAGCCCTGACCTAGAAAGCCCACAACCCCGACAGGGGCGGGCGCTGCCTTCCATCGGCGCTTCACGGACAGGGCCCATCCTGGCACGGCGATAATTCCGTGCGCCAGGCCGGCAAACGACATCCTGAGGAATATTTCCCATGAATGACATGCAGACCGTCACCGGCACCGTTTGGGCCGTCTTCGAGCACCGCTTCGCCCTCGAGGGCAAGGACGGCCGGGTCCTCGCCGACCTGGGGCCGAAGGGTGCCGAGGGCATCGCTATCGCCGAGGGCGACAGGATCACGATCCAGGGCGCGCGCAAGCCCTCCGAGATCAAGGTGTCCTCCATCACCCTCGTGGACGGCACGACGCGCGCGGTCGCGTGGCCGGCGAAGCACGAGGACGACAAGCATGCCGCGGCGGATTCGGACGCAGCCCGCGCCGCGGTCAACACCCAGGGCTATGAGGTCGAGGGGGAGCCCAAGCGCAAGCCGAAGCACTTCGAGATCATCGGCGTGAAGGACGGCGTCCGCCATGCGATCCACGTGGAACTCGACGGCAAGATCCGTCACGCCAAGCCCCTTGCCGCTTAGGCGAAATCGCTGCGGCCTGTCCGCGCCCGGTCGCGCCGGGTGTCGACAGGTCGAACAGGGATCCCACGGAACAGGAGGCGTGACCCATCCGTCGGCGATGGCGGGGCGCTTCACGTTCTCTTGATCCTGTCGAGAACGTCGCACTGAGGCGGAGCCGACGACACCGCTGCTCGTTGCTTGGCCGAACATGCACCCAGAGGATCATCGCCAGCGATGCCGAAGCTTCCCCAATGGCTGTTCGGCCGCGCCACCCTCGCCGTCGGCGCCATCGCGGTCATCCTCGGTGCCGGCGCTCTCGCAATCTACCTTGCGCAGGCCACCACGCTCGTCATCGCGGTCGCTCCGCGCGACGGCACCGAGCCGGCGCTGATTAAGGCCTATGCCGACGCCCTGGATGCCGGTGGCGAGAACGTCCGCCTCAAGATCCTGTCGTTTGACGACGTCAGGGAAAGTGCCGCCGCTCTTGAGGATGGGCGCGCCGACCTCGCCGTCGTTCGGCCGGACGTCGATCTGCCGGCCAACGGTCTCACCCTCGCGATCCTGCGGGACCAGGCCATGGTCATCGTCTCGCCGGAGACGACGGGCATCGACGATTTCCCGAAGCTCGGGGGCCGGCGGCTCGGCATTGCCGCGCATAAGGATGCCGACTTCTCCCTCCTGAAGAACATCCTCGGCTACTACGGCATGACCTTGGAGACGGACGCAGCCGGCGCTAAAGTCCCGGCCAAGGCGGTGCTGCTGGTGCCGGTCGACGCCGCCCAGGTTGGCCCCGCGATCCAGGCCAGGAAGATCGACGCCTTCGTCAGCATCATCGCCCCGTCCGCCCCGAAGGCGCTGGCCCTCGTCGAGGCGGTCAAGGGCGTCAGCAAGGGCGGCAAGGTCAACTTCGTCGGAGTGCCCGACGACGGCGCCGTGATCGAGCGCTTCCCGCGCCTTCAGGCCGTGACGATTCCCGGAGGGTTGTTCGGCGGGCATCCCAAACTGCCGGACGACGACGTCAAGACGGTGGGTGCCTCCTACCGGCTAATGGCCCGCGCATCCCTCAGTCGGGTGGTCGCCGCGGACGTCACGCAGCACCTGTTCGAGATGCGCACGGCCGCCGCGAAGACGAGCGACGCGGCCGAGTACGTGCTGGCGCCAGCCTACGACACCACCGCCGCCGCGACCAGCGCCCGCATCCCGATCCACCCCGGCGCCATCGACTACTACGAACGTGAGCAGCACAGTTTCGTCGACCGGTACGGCGACACCCTGTACCTGCTCGCGGCCCTGGCTGGCGGCCTGGCCTCCGCCGTCGCCTGGTTGCGCCAGAGGCTGGCTGGCGCCCGACGCGAGCGCATCGACGAGGTCACGGATCGATTGTTGCAGATCATCGACGAGGCACGGACCCTGCGTGAGCCGGAGGCCATTGAAGCCCTGAACATAGAGATCGACCGGCTCGCCACGGATGTTGTCCGTTATGCCCGCGAGCGCCAACCGGAGATGAAGACCATGGCGGCGGTCGGCATCGCCATCGAGACGGCCAAGGCAACGGTGGCAGATTGTCGGAACGCCGCGTCCGGCGGAGAAAGTCCCGGCCCCAAGCCGATCCTAAGGCCCCGGCTCCATCTCGCGGGCGACGGCTTTGCCCCCTGAGGCCGAACGCCCGCGCTCGGGCCGCCCCCATCCGATGGGCGACGAAGCCCGGGACTGCGGACGATGATCGAGGCGGGCAAGCCGATTGCCGAGGAGAACGGTCGCTTCATGCCCGCCGAGACGAGCCCGGCAGATGCGCCGGCGACCGCCCTTACCTCTGCCGTGGACGAGGTCAGGTCTCCGCCCCCTCGCTTGGGACTCCATGATGTGGGAAGTCAGACGGGTGCTGCTGGAGCGCGGCCCGATGAAGCCGGCTCAGATCCGGAAGTGTCTGCCGACCAGGGTTCACGAGGCGGCGGCGAAACATTGGAAGGGCGGTCTGGCGCGGTTGGCCAAGGACATGTCCGAAAGGCTCGGTCGCGGGTATTATTTCACGAGGCTGGACAACGGTCGCTACACCGGCATCGAGGGTGACGCCCCAGGATCGAGCGACGCCGAGCGTAGCGCATAACACCCTGTCTTCATGGATAACGATCCGCCCTTCGCAATTCCGTTTCTTCGACGGAACGAGGGGGCCGTGCGCCTCGCCGCCATCTGACCGGTGCACGCAGCCCTCGTCCGGTCTGGGCGAACATGCATTCAGGTCGGCCTCCTATCGACACGTCGCTTCCAGCCGTTCGTACAACGCGCTCAGGCCCGTGAGATCGACATCTTCCGAGAGGGCTTCATGCCACCGGTCGAGCATCCGAAACCTGAAGCGTCGACCTTTTACGATGTCCTTCATCGCGTCACCGCCGATGGAGATTTTGCCCTCCTTCTGCATGGCGTCAGATGGAAAGACCGGTGTCGATGCGGGACCATCATCGACCCGGTATTGATAGTTGAAGATCGAGTTCTTCGGCATTCCGGTCAGATCGATACGACCCCGGGTGACCTGTACCCGGGACGGGGTCTTCGGCGTCAGGACGCACGAGCCGTCGTCGGAGCCGGTGCTCGATTTTTTGAGATCCCAATTGCCCTCACTGGAGATGGTCGTACCGACCACCTGTGCCGTGGCGATGTCGGCTGTGAGGCAAGCGAGACCCGCACATATCAGCAGCTTCACGTCGGTTCTCCGATACCACCTGATTGACCCCCGACGACCCCGCCGGTTCCGCGTGCCCGAGGTGTGCATCACATCGGCTTCCAAGCGCGGTTGTCCGCCTCCAACCCCACGGCGGACGGCATCGACCGCACCGCAGCCCGAAGATGAAGCATGAGCGATAGCTATCCTTCCATGACGGCGCTGCTCGGCCTGCTCGCCCTGGCCGGGTATCAGAACCGGGACAAGCTTGCCGAGATGCTGGGCGGGGCCGGGCAGGCGTCACCGGCGCAGTCGGGACCGGGAGCCGCGGTCGGTAGCACGGGTGGCGGATTGGGCGGACTACTCGGCGGCTTGCTGGGCAATCAGAAAAACACGGCCCCCGGTGGTTTTCTCAACAGCGGGCTTGGTGAGATGCTGAACCGCTTCCAGCAGGCCGGCCACGGGTCCGCCGCTCAGTCCTGGGTCGCCCAGGGTCCGAACCAGGAGATCGCGCCGCAGAACCTAGAGCAAGCCATCGGTCCCGACGTGCTTGCAACCCTGACGCAGCGCACCGGGCTGTCCCGCGAGGAGCTTCTATCCCGGCTCTCGAAGGAGCTTCCGCAGGCCGTCGACCGCTACACGCCGGACGGCCCGATGCCGGCCTAGCCGCTCACGGACAGGCGTTTCTCGATCACGCCCGTCCGGTCCACCTGCGCCACGTGAAGGCAGCGAAGAAGAGGCTGATATTCCGGAGGCCGCCCAATCGCAGCACGGAGGCATCCGCTTCGGGCGCGAGAATGTATAAGTGAGCTTCCACGGCGATCCGGGCATTCGTCGACCGCTACTGGTCGGCACCGGAGGCGGCCGCGTACCGCGCAGCTAGACCCAACCGTTCCTGCGAAAACGCCAATACAGGATACCGCAGGTGCCCAGGATGACGGTCAATACGGCGTGGTACCCATAACGCCACTTGAGTTCGGGCATCACCTCGAAGTTCATGCCGTAGATCCCGGCGATGGCGGTCGGCACCGCGAGGATGGCCGCCCAGGCCGCGAGCCGCCGGGTGATGTTGGTCTGCTGGGCCTGCCCCAGCATCAGGCTCGCCTCGAACGCGAAGGCGAGAACCTCGCGCAGGGCGTCGATCTCCTCCTGGACGCCCCGGAGGTGGTCGGAGACGTCGCGGAACAGCGGCTGCATCTCCTCGTCGATGGCCACCATGTCGTCGTGCTCCAGCTTGCGGCAGACCTCGACGAGCGGGACCACCGCCGTGCGCAGCCGCAGCAGGTCGCGGCGAAGGAGGTACAGGCGCTCCACCTCCGTCGGCAGAAGCTGGCGCTTGAGGATGCGGTCCTCGATGGCCTCGACCTCGGCCATGACGGTCTCCATGACCGGACGGTAGTTATCGACGATGAAGTCAAGGACGGCATGGAGGATGTAGTCCTCACCGTGGGCAAGCTGCCTCGGGCAGGATTCGGTTTTCTCGCGGACGGGTGCGTATGACGCCGAGGCGCCGTGGCGAACCGTGACGACGAAGCCCCGCCCGACGAAGATCTGGGTCTCGCCGAGCGCGATGCGTCCGTCGACCAACTGCGCCGTGCGCACGACGACGAAGAGGCATTCGCCGTAACGCTCGACCTTGGGGCGCTGGTGGGCATGCCGCGCATCCTCGATGGCGAGGCGATGCAGGCCAAACTGCTCCTGCACTTCGACGAGCAATTCCATCGACGGCTGGTAAAGGCCGATCCAGACGACATGGTCCGGCCGCCTGGCCCATTCCCCGGCCTCGTCGATCCGGATGTCCGCGACCCGACGTCCGCCGGCATAGACACCGGATGCGACGATGCCGGACGTCTCGGTACCATTGGCAGGGATAGGACGATCTGGCGGAGAGAGCTCCCTGGGCGATGCCTGAGACCGGGTATCGCCCAGACCGGCGTTCCCCGCCGCGCCGACGCTCATGATGCACCCCCGTCGCGGTCGGCGCCTACCCCGTGGGAGAGACCTTTCGTGCCTACGGCCTCCGCCCTGAGTTCCCGCTCGGCCAGGAGCCAGAACCGGATGTCGAGCCCCTCCGGCCGATGGTGGCGGTCCGAGAGCTCGAACGCCCGCTCGCGGATGCGCTCGAAAGGCACGGCATTCGTCGGCGCCATCATACCAAGCTCTCCTCTGACCGGTCCGCCGTTCCGCCCGCGAGCGGGTCCGCCTTGCGGCCGAGGCGCCGCGTGATGGTGGATCGCGCCGCATCCACGGCGAGCGTCGCCGCCGCCAGCGTGCGCGGCTCGCTCGTCCGTCTCATCGCATGGCGCGCGATGCTGGCTGCCAGGTCGTCCGTCTCACCCGCCATCGCCTCCAGCTTGACCCGGTCGGTCGCCCCACGGGCGTTCGAGCGGATCTCAAGCAGGCGCAACGTCGCCACCTCGATCCGCTCGCGCCGGATGCGACCCACGCGCTGCCGCAGCCATGCGGCCACCGACCCGAGGCCGCCGCCGAAGATTGCCACGAGGTAGATCCAGCTCTCGTAGCGCTCGATGAAGCTCTCCTGCTCGCGCTCGTAATAGTCGATGGCGCCCGGGTGAATGGGCAGCCTGGCGCTGGTGGCGCCGACGGTGGTGTCGTAGGCCGGATGGGCGACGTCCTCCGCCGCCGGCGTCGCTTCCGACAGGAGCGCGCGCATCTCGAAGAGGTGCTGCGTCACCTCCGCCGCAACGCTGCGGGACAGGGTCGAGCGCGCCATGAGCCGATAGGACGATCCCACCGTGGATACGTCCTCGCCCGGCAGGCGCGGCTCACCGTCGTAAAGGCCGGCTGGGATGGTGACCGCCTGAAGCCGTGGAAGGCGCGCAAGGATGGATGCCCTGTCGGGTGCCCCGAACAACGTGGCGTCGCCGTTTGCGTCGGCGCCTCGGACAATCCCGACGATGCGCTGCGCGGCGGCCGACGTCGGAGTGGTCAGCAGGATCACCGCTGCGATGCGCCCCTCGGAGAGGAAGCGTCCGATGTCCCCTTCCTCGACCGGAACCAGGGCCACGACCCGTCCGGGCACCTCGCCTTCCGGGACGTCATCCCGCAGTTCCAGGCCATGCCGTTCCACGAGGCTCCGTACGAGGGCATGGTCCGCCTTCCGAGGGGCCAGGATGCCCAACCGCCTGCCGGCGAGGGCGGGGAAGCCGTTCATGCCGGCCTGGCGGGGCGCGACCACGAAGGTCGCCTGCTCGCGCAGGACCGCGATGGTGAGCCCGTTGCGCGGCATCGACACGTCCGGCCGGACCACCGCGAGGTCGGCCTTGCCGTCCCGAAGGGCCTCGGCGCTCTCCCTGACCCCGCCGTAGGGAACGAGACGCAGCCGGATCGACGCGTTCCCCTGTGTCAGGGCCTCCGCATAGGCCCGCAGGAGAGCCGGCTCCGATCCGCCGTTGGGCGCGACGGCGACGATCAGGGTGGTCGGTTGCGTGAGGTACGCATAGGCGAGGCCAACGACGGCCAGCGCCAGGAGCGGCGCACAGAACCAGACCACGCGCCAGAACGGCGACCCCGACTTGACCAAACGAATATCCCCCCACGACGGCTCGTTGCCATCTGCAAAGGTGGGCTGCGGCGGCCTGCCTTGCGAGTGAGGGGCGCCCCCGGCCAGTGGATTTGCATGGAATCCTGATAGGACACTTATGCGAAAGGCCAAGTCTCCCGCTCGAACCCTTATGCGCCCAGGGACAGATTGAGGTTGCGGTCCCGACGATGGATCGCGTGAACCCAGAACGATCCATGCCTGTCCCCCTCCCGGTCCCCGCCATCGTCGCCCCTCAGCCCCTGTCCCCATCCACGAGCTTCATTGTCGGCCAGGATATCCAGGGACACTGGGTCGCCGTCGAGACCCACGGCCTGGGCGGCGGTCTCTTCCGTACGCGGGACGCGGCGATCCACTATGCGGTCGATCTCACCGACCACCGGCCGGACGCCGTCGTCATCGCGACGGACCGCATCGAGCTCCGGATTTGAGATGGGCGACGCACACCAACGTCTGCGGGCGCGGCGCACCCAGCGCCTTGTCGCACGGTTCGTGGCGGCGGGGTGCGGCCTCGCCGCCGGGGCCATCGCCTGCTGGGCCCTTGGACTCAGCGTGTCCATCACCGTTGCCGTTCTCTGCATCTGGATGCCGGCCTCGGCGCTGCTCCTCCATCTCGCGGGGGTGACGCGTGGCCGGCGGCGGACGGATGACCGGGAAAGCCGGTTTCCAATCCTGCCGCGTCACGGGCTCGGTGCGAGGCCCATCCGGCACCGCGCGTCATGACGGTGTCGCCGGACGAGATCGAACGGATGGCCGAAAGCCTCGCCGAGGCCCGGCGCCGTGGCACGTCGAGCCTCGACGCGGGCCTCGGCCGCCTGACAACCATGGCCGAGGCCGAGGACGTGCAGGAGGCGGCGCTGCGCATCCTCGCCGAGCCCCACGTCGGCTATGCTCTGTGCGCGACCAGCCCGACGACCGCCCGTCTGCTGGGATGCACGGAACCGGTGATCGCGCCGCTGCTCCGCGAGGCGCTTCTGGAAGACGGCTCGGCCTACCTGCTCCCGCAAGGTATCATCGGGCTCGGGGCCGGATATTGCTTCGTCCTCGGACGTCCCCTTGAGAATGCATCGGAAGGTCCGGCGGGCGAGATGGAGGCCGCCGAAGCCTGCCTGGCGTGTCACCTCGAACTGCAGATCGTCGGACGCCGGGTCCCCCATGGCACCCCGCTGAACGCGCTGACCGCCACGGCGGACCTCGGTCTCGACGTCGTCCATGTGCTCGGGCTGCGGGTGAGGTACCGGGGCCCCTCCGACCTCGCCTCGGCCGATATCCGCCTCGACCTGGACGGACACGCCGTCGCCCGGGGCCACGGGGCGGACACGCTCGGCGCGCCCTTCGGTGCTTTGGCCTGGACTTCTCGGTGGCTGGCCGCCCGCGGGCGGCGCCTGGAGGCCGGAGAGGTGGTCGCGATGGGCAGCTGCACAGGACTGGTTCGCGTCGTTCCCGGCCAAAGGGTGACAGCGAGGTTCAAGGATCTAGGCGCGGTGACCCTCGACCTCATCTGATGGAAGCATCCTCCATCCTGGCTTGACCGCGACCAGGAGGCCGTCGAATGGCGGGACAGGACAATCCTCGCCTATGTCGGCGCCGCTGTCGCGAAGATCGCCGGATGCTTCGCGTTCTGGGCCTGGCTACGGCTCGACCGTTCGCCGTGGTGGCTGTTGCCCGGGATGGCCTCGCTCGCGCTCTTCGCCTACCTTCTGACCCTCGTCGACAGTGAGAGCGCCGGGCGCACTTACGCCGCCTACGGCGGCGTCTACATCGTTTCGTCGATCCTATGGCTGTGGCTCGCCGAGGGGCATCGTCCGGATCGATGGGACGTCGGTGGGGCGGCAATCTGCTTGGTTGGCGCCGCCGTGATCCTGCTGCGGCCGCGCGGCACCTGACGCGAGCTTCGGCGGACCCAGCCTGAGCTTCACCTCGCGGCTGGAACCACGCCCTTTACGACCGCGAACAGCGCGCCGGCATCGCGGGCGCCACGCATCGCAGCCACGATCTCGGGGTCGCGCATCCGGCGGGCGACGCAGGCCAGAGCGTTCAACTGCGATCCCCGCGCGTCGGTGGGAAGCAGCAGGAGGAAGACGAGGTCGACCGGCCGCTCGTCGATTGCATCGAACTCCACCGCGTCCCGCAGGCGGACCAGGCATCCGAATGGACGCCCGACGGCCTCAAGCCGGGCGTGAGGCAAGGCGATGCCGTCCCCGACCCCGGTAGATCCGAGACCCTCGCGCTTCTCCAGGGCCGTCCGCACCAACGCGGCATCGAGGCCGAGCGCATGAGCGGCCCGGCGGGCCAAATCGTCCAGGAGAGCGGCCTTGCCGGAAAAGCGTACGCCGACGGCGACGTGGTCGGGCGAAAGCAGCTCGTCGATGGTCATTGTGGCAGGCTCGGTCGGGGGACTACGGAAGGTTTCAGGCGAAGGACCGTTAGGTCCGCGCCTCGTCGTCCGGGGCCTTCAACCGGTAACCGACGCCGGTCTCGGTCAGGAGGATACGGGGACGCTCGGGATCGGCCTCCAGCTTGAGGCGGAGCTGTCGCATATAGACCCGTAGGTACTGCGGGTCGGACGAGGTGGATACCTCGCTCATGAGTTGGGCGTGGGTCAGGGCCTTGCCTGCATGCTGGATCAGGACGCGCAGGAAGTCGTACTCGCGCGGGGTCAGCTTCACGTCCACCCCACTCACCCGCACGAGGCGGCGGACCAAGTCGACGGTCAGCCCGTCGACCTCGAACACGGCGCGCTCGCCCTGGACGGCGAGTTGGTGGCGCAGGGCCGCGCGGATGCGGGCCAGGAGCTCGCCCATGCCGAAGGGCTTCGTCACGTAATCGTCGGCGCCGAGGTCGAGTGCCTCGACCTTGCCGGCCTCGTCGTCGCGGCTCGACAGGACCACCACCGGCAGGTCGCGATGGTCCTTGCGGATGAGGCGAAGCAGGTCGTGCCCGCGCATGTCCGGTAGGCCAAGGTCGAGAATGATCAGGTCTACCTTCTCGCGGGAAAGGACATCCAGGGCGGTCCGTCCGTCGGGGGCCTCGAAGATCTCGTAGCCCTGCGTGGCCAGGCCCATGCGCAGCAGCTTCCGGATCGGGGGCTCGTCGTCGATGACGAGGATGTTCATGCTCATGCCGCCAGATCCGAGTGAACCTGTCCCGCCGGAGGCACGGGCAGGAGGATGGTGAAGACGGCGCCCAGGCGGTCGCGGCGGTTGCCCGCCGTCAGCGTGCCGCCCATGGCCTCGACGAAGCCTCGGGCGATGGCAAGGCCGAGACCCGTCCCGGCCCGGACGCTGTCGGACTTTCGGACCCGGTAGAACTTGTCGAACACCCGCTCGACATCGGCTTCGGGTAGGCCGTCGCCCTCGTCGAGGACTTGCAGCCGAACCCGTCCGTGCTCGACCAAGCCCCTGACCGTCACCGTCGAGCCCTCGGGCGCGTACTTGGCGGCATTGTCGAGCAGGTTGACCAGCACCTGCTCGAACAGGACCGGATCGAGCCGCAGGGCCGGCAACGTGGCCGGAAGGTCGAGGTCCACCTGGTGGCCGGCGAGGATCGGCTCCAAGCGGCGCAGGGCGGTATCGACGGTCTCCCCGACGTCCTGCGGGGTGAGGCTCGCGGCCACCGCCCCGGCTTCCAGCCGGGTCATGTCGAGCAGGTTGACGATGAAGCGGTTGAGCCGCTCCGACTCCGAGATGATCGTTTCCAGCAGATCTTTCTTGGAATCGCGTGGGAGTGCGTCGTCGAGGTCGCGCAGGGTCGTGGCCGCCCCCAGCACCGACGACAGGGGCGTGCGAAGGTCGTGCGAGATCGACGTGAGCAGTGCCTGGCGCAGGCGGTCGGTCTCCGCGGCGCGCTCGGCCCGGTCGAGATCCTCGACGAGGCGGACCCGCTCGATGGCGAGCGCCGCCATATCGGCGAGCGCATCGAACAGGCGTCGGTTCTCCGGCGACAGGATCGGACCCCTACCGTCGGTATCGAGGCCGATCACCCCGACGATGCCGCGGCCGGTGCGCATGGGCAGGAACAGCCGCTTGGCTCCCGGCAGGGTATCGGCGCCGCGCCCGGCGGGACGCTCGTTGTCGAAGGCCCACTTGGCCGCGCCGAGGTCGGCCGCGTCGAGGGTGTCCTCGGGCGGAAAGCCGGCCCTGACCGAGACCGTACCTTGCTCCGGAAGGAGGAGGACGACCCGGACCCGGAGCATCGCGGCCATCTGGGCCGAGGTGGCCCAGAGGACGTCGTCGAGCGTCCCGCAGCCGGCGAGCTTGCGGCTGAAGCCGTAGAGCCGCTCGGTGGCACGGGCCCGTCCATGCGAGACCACGGCCTCGCGCCGGGAGCGGGAGGCCAGGTTCGAGACGGCCACGGCCACCACCGTGAATAGGAGGAACGCGGCAATGTTGGTCGGATCCGCGATGGTCAGGGTGTAGACCGGGGGCAGGAAGAAGAAGTTGTAGGCCAGCGACGCCGCGACCACCGCCAAGAGCGACGGACCAAGGCCGAAGCGGACCGCGACGGCGACGATGGCGGTCAGCAGGATGAGGTCGGCGTTCTCGACGCCGAGATAGGGTTCGACCAGCAGCGCCACCCCGAGCGCCGCCGCCGTGCCGAGAAGCCCGACGGCATAGGGCAGGATCTCGACCGGCCGCTTTTCGACCGCGGCGGCGACCGTCTTTGGCAGGACCGGGTCGGCCTTGGTCGCCTCGCCGGTGATGACGTGGATACTGATGTTGCCCGAGCGCCGGACGATGTCGTGCACCACCGAGCCGTTAAGGAGCTCGAACAGCGGCGAGCGGTCGGCCTTGCCGAGGATGATGTGGTTGACGTTGGTCGAACGGGCGAAGGCGAGGATGTCGTCGGCCACGTGCCGGCCACCGGGGATGGTGACCGCATCGCCGCCCAGGTGGTCGGCGAGGCGGAGCGTGTCGGCGATGCGGTCCCGCGCGGCCTCGTCAAGGGAGAGGCTGCGCGGTCCCTCGACGGTGATGGCCGTCCACGGCGCGTGCAGGCGGTCGGCGAGGCGCTTGGCATGGCGAACGAGGCCTGCCGAGCGCGGGTCTTCGCTGACGCAGACGAGGACCCGCTCCCCGGCGCCCCAGGGACCCGCGATAGCGTTCGCCCGCATGTGGCTGAGGAGTTCGTCGTCGACCCGGTCGGCGGTGCGTCGAAGGGCAAGCTCTCGGAGCGCGGTGAGGTTGCCGCGGGAGAAGTAGTGCTTCAGGGCGCGCTCGGCGTTGCCCTTCACGTAGACCTTGCCGTCGCGCAGGCGCTGGATGAGGTCGTCGGGGTTGAGATCAATCACCTCGATGTCGTCGGCCCGGTCGAGGATGCCGTCCGGTACCGTCTCGCGCACCCGGATGCGGGTGATCTGCGCGACGACGTCGTTGAGGCTCTCGACGTGCTGGATGTTGAGGGTTGTGTAGACGTCGATGCCGGCGTCGAGCAGCTCCTCGACGTCCTGGTAGCGCTTCGGGTGGCGCGAGCCCGGCGCGTTGGTGTGGGCGAGCTCGTCCACGAGGGCCAGGGCCGGCCGGCGGGCCAGGAGTCCGTCGAGGTCCATCTCCTCCAGGACCGTGCCGTGGTACGCGACCGGGCGGCGACCGACGACCTCGAACCCCTCTACCAGGGCCTCGGTCTCCGCCCGACCATGGGTCTCGACCACGCCGACGACGACATCCGTGCCGCCCTTGAGGCGGGCCCGGCCGATGGTGAGCATCTCGTAGGTCTTGCCGACGCCGGGGGCGGCACCGAGGAAGATCTTGAGGTGTCCCCGGCGGCCTTCCTCCCTGCGCGCGGCCGCCAGCAGCGCGTCGGGCGAGGGCCGGTCGGGATCATGGTGCGGGATCGACTTGGGCAAGCGGCTCATCCGGAAAGGTTACTTCCCGCCCTGTTCGTCCAGGGCGAGGTTGAGGGCGAGCACATTGACGCGCGGCTCGCCGAGGACGCCGAGCAGGCGGCCCTGAACCTGGGCCTCCACGAGGGCACGCACCCGATCCTCGGCCAGGCTGCGCGCCTTGGCGACCCGGGGCACCTGAAACAGGGCGGCCTCCGGCGAGATGTCCGGGTCGAGCCCCGAGCCGCTCGTCGTCACTAGGTCGACCGGGACGGGCTTGCCGGGGTTCTCGGCCTGGCGCGCCGCCACGTCCGCCTTGACCCGTTCGGCGAGCGCGGCGCTGGTCGGGCCTAGGTTCGAGCCCGAAGAGTTCGCCGCATTGTAGGGCGCCGGGACGGTCTTGGTGGCGTCGGCCGGGTCGGCGGCGCTAGTCGCGGACGGGCGGCCCTGGAAGTAGCGGTCGCTGGTGAAGGACTGCCCGATCAGGCTGGAGCCGACGACCTTGCCGTCGCGCTCGATCAGGCTGCCGGCGGCCTTGGCCGGGAAGATGGCCCCCGCGATGCCGGTCATCGCGAGGGGGTAAGCGAGCCCGGTGATGGCCGTCAGGGCGATCAGCAGGACGAGAGCGGGGCGAAGCTGTTTCAGCATGGACGTTGGCCTGATGTGGGAGGTCGTGGCGGCTCAGACGAGGTGCAGGGCGGTGATGGCGAGGTCGATGGCCTTGATGCCGGCGAAGGGCACCAGGATGCCGCCCAGGCCGTAGATCAGCAGGTTGCGCCGCAGCAGCGCCCCGGCCCCGACCGCGCGGTAGGACACGCCCTTGAGCGCCAGGGGGATCAGCACGACGATGATCAGCGCGTTGAAGATGATGGCCGACAGGATCGCGCTCTCGGGCGAGGTCAGCCGCATGACGTTGAGCGCTTGGAGCTGCGGGTAGAGCACCAGAAACATCGCCGGGATGATGGCGAAGTATTTAGCCACGTCGTTGGCGATGGAGAACGTGGTCAGGGCGCCGCGGGTCATCAGCAACTGCTTTCCAATACCCACGATCTCGATGAGCTTGGTCGGATCGCTGTCGAGGTCGACCATGTTGCCGGCCTCACGGGCCGCCACCGTGCCGGTGTTCATGGCCACGCCGACGTCGGCCTGGGCGAGCGCCGGGGCGTCGTTGGTGCCGTCGCCGCACATGGCCACGAGCTTGCCCTGGGACTGCTCCTTGCGGATCAAGGCGAGCTTGTCCTCGGGGGTGGCCTGGGCGAGGAAATCGTCGACGCCGGCTTCCGCCGCGATGGCCGCCGCGGTCATCGGGTTGTCGCCGGTGATCATCACCGTGCGGATGCCCATCTGGCGCAGTTCGGCGAAGCGCTCGCGGATACCGCCCTTCACGATGTCCTTTAGGTAGACGACGCCGAGAAGCCGGCCGTCCCGCGTCACGGCGAGCGGCGTGCCGCCCGCCTTGGCGACGTCCTCGGCGATGGCCTGGATTTCGCGCACGGTCTCGTCGGCGGCACCGGGGCTGTAGGCCAGGGCGGCGCTTGAGCCACGCGTCGCCATCGGCTGCCGGCTCACGGATGCGATGATGGAATCGACGGCGCCCTTGCGGATGGACGACCCGTCGATGTCGACGCCGCTCATTCGGGTCTGCGCGGTGAAGGGCACGAAGGTGGCGTTCAGGCTCCCCATGTCCCGGGCCCGGATGCCGTACTTTTCCTTGGCGAGCACGACGATGGAGCGTCCTTCCGGGGTCTCGTCGGCGAGCGAGGCGAGCTGGGCCGCGTCGGCGAGGTCTTGCTCGGACACGCCGCGGACAGGACGGAACTCGGTGGCCTGGCGGTTGCCCAGCGTGATCGTGCCGGTCTTGTCCAGCAGCAGGGTGTCGACGTCGCCGGCGGCCTCCACGGCGCGGCCCGACATGGCCAGCACGTTGAAGCGCACCAGGCGGTCCATGCCGGCGATGCCGATGGCCGAAAGGAGCGCGCCGATGGTGGTCGGGATCAGCGTCACGAACAGGGCGACCAGCACGATCAGCGGGATCGAGCCGCCGGCATAGGAGGCGAAGCTCGGGATCGAGGCGACGGCGAAGACGAAGATCAGGGTCAGGCCGGCGAGCAGGATGTTGAGCGCGATCTCGTTCGGGGTCTTCTGGCGGGCGGCGCCCTCGACGAGCGCGATCATCCGGTCGACGAAGGTCGAGCCGGCGGCCGCCGTGATGCGCACGCGGATCTCGTCGGAGAGCACCTGGGTACCGCCGGTGACGGCCGATCGGTCGCCGCCGGACTCCCGAATGACGGGGGCCGACTCGCCCGTGATGGCGGCCTCGTTGACCGAGGCGACGCCGAGGATGACCTCCCCGTCGGACGGGATGATGTCGCCGGCCTCGACCAGGACCACGTCACCGACCTTGAGGTCGTTGCCCGGCACGGTTTCAAAGTCCCGGCCAGAGCCGGTGAGGCGCTTGGCCATGGTCTCGGTGCGGGTGCGGCGGAGGCTGTCGGCCTGGGCCTTGCCGCGTCCCTCGGCGATCGCTTCGGCGAAGTTGGCGAACAGCACCGTGAACCACAGCCAGAGGATGATCTGGCCGGAGAAGGCGAGGTTGGCGCCGCCGGTCGCGACGTCGCGGATGAAGAGCACGGTGGTCAGCGCGGCAACGACCTCGACCACGAACATGACCGGGTTCTTGATCATCTTGCGGGGGTCGAGCTTGGTCACGGCGCCGATGAGCGCCGGCCCGACGAGGGCGGCGCTGAACAGGCTGGTGGAGTTTGGGCGGGCCATTGCGGTTGTCCGAATTGGATGGGGAGGCATCTCGGGCGACGGCGCGGTGTCGCGCCGCCGGGCGGGGATCACGGTGCCAGTGCGCGGCCCAGGAGGGCCGCCCCGGCCATGATGCCGAGGGCGCCGAGCAGGGTGAGGCCGAGCATGCCGAGGATCACGTCCGAGAGGCGGAGATCACGGCGGTTCCGCTGCACCTTGTCCCAGGTCGGTGGGCGGGGGCGGTGTGCGGTGAGCGCGCGGCGGCCGAGTGCCCGCCTCTGGGGACGGTGCGGAAGCGAGAGGTGCTGCATCTCAGCCTCCCGCCGCGAAGGTCTGGCCGAGGCCGCCGGCGAGGTGCTCGACGATGGGTCCGAGCGCCAGGGCCGGGAAGAAGGTCAGGCCGCCGACGATCAGGATCACGCCGACCAGCAGCCCGACGAACAGGCCGCCATGGGTCGGAAACGTCCCGGCGGAGGCCGGAACCGTTTTCTTGGCCGCCAGCGATCCGGCAATGGCCAGCGCCGGGACGATCACGAAGAACCGCCCGAACAGCATGCCGAGGCCGAGCGTCGTGTTGTAGAAGGCGGTGTTCGCCGTGAGCCCCCCGAAGGCCGAGCCGTTGTTGGCCGCCGCCGAGGTGAAGGCGTAGAGGATCTCCGAGAAGCCGTGCGGGCCGGCATTGGCCGGGCCCGCGAGGCCGGCGGCGACCACGGTCGCCAGCGCCGTGAAGCCCAGCATCATCAGGGGCAGGCACAGGATGGCGAGCATCGCCATCTTGACCTCGCGGCCCTCGATCTTCTTGCCGAGATATTCCGGGGTGCGCCCGACCATGAGGCCGGCCACGAAGATCGTCACGATGACGAAGATCAGGATGCCGTAGAGGCCGGCGCCGACGCCGCCGACGATGATCTCGCCGAGTTCCATGTTGATCAGCGGGATCATGCCGCCGAGCGCCGTGAACGAGTCGTGCATGGCGTTGACCGCGCCGCAGGACGCCGCCGTGGTCACCGCCGCGAACAGGGCGGACGCGACGATGCCGAAGCGGACCTCCTTGCCCTCCATGTTGCCGCCGGTGAGGCCGAACGAGTTGAGGACCGGGCTGCCGGCGCTCTCGGCCCAGTAGACCACCGCGGTGCCGGCGAGGAACAGCACGCCCATGGCGGCCAGGATCGCCCAGCCCTGGCGCTCGTCGCCGACCATGCGGCCGAAGACGTTGGTCATGGCCGCGCCGATGACGAAGATCGACAGGATCTGGATGAAGTTCGCGAGGGCGGTCGGGTTCTCGAAGGGGTGCGCGGCGTTGGCGTTGAAGAAGCCGCCGCCGTTGGTTCCGAGCATCTTGATCGCGACCTGGCTGGCCACGGGGCCGACCGCGATGGTCTGCTTGGCGCCTTCCAGGGTCGTCGCCTCGACGGCGCCGCCGAGGGTCTGCGGGATGCCCTGCCAGACATAGAACAGGGTCAGGGCCATGCAGAGCGGCAGCAGCACGTAGAGGGTGGTGCGGGTGAGGTCGACCCAGAACGAGCCCACGGTCTTGGCCGAGGCCCGCGAGAAGCCGCGCACCAGGGCGACGGCCAACGCGATGCCGGTGGCGGCCGAGAGGAAGTTCTGGTGGGTCAGGCCCAGCATCTGCGTGAGGTACGACATCGTCGTCTCGCCGCCGTAGGACTGCCAGTTCGTGTTGGTGACGAAGCTGGTCGACGTGTTGAAGGCGAGGTCCGGCGCGACCGTGGACTGCCCGTCCGGGTTGAACGGCAACACCGCCTGGAAGCGCAGGAGCGCGTACAGGGCGAGGAAGCCCAGGATGTGGAAGGCCAGCATGGCCAGGGCGTAGGCCAGCCAGTGCTGCTCCTGGGCGGAATTGATGCCAGCGACGCGATAGAGCCCGCGCTCGATGGGGGCGAGCACGGGCGACAGGAAGGTTCGCTCACCCGTGAAGACACGGGTCATGTAACCGCCGAGGGGTCGCGCAAGCGCGACGACGACCGCGCAGAACAGCGCGATCTGTATCCAGCCGTTGATTGTCATGGGAGATGTTCCTTCAGAACCGCTCGGGGCGGACGAGGGCGTAGGTGAGGTATCCGAGCAGCCCCAGGGTCACGAGGGCGCCGAGTGTCAGGTCGAGGGTCATGGCGGCCTCAGAGACGTTCGCAGAGGATTGCGTAGCCGGCGGCCAGGCCGAAGAAGGCCAAGCCCCCGGCGATGAAGACGATGTCGAGCATGGGACGTCCGTATCCGTTGGGCCCACCGGACGCGCGAATGGTCCGCGACCGGCCTGGGCCGTCGCGGAGTGTGGATCGGAACCGCGTTAGGGTTCGAGATGGAAAGGAATGCGATCTTATAAGTATCGCATTAGGATCTGCGGGTATGCGAAGCCCTCGGCGGCCATGCGCTTGTGCGGCGAAGGCTATCGCGAAGCGCCTGGCATGCGGCGGGAACGTCTTGGGCCGCCGACCTTGGACATGTGGCGCGCCATTTGGCGCGGTCCACCCGGATCACCCCGGTGTCACCGCTGACGAAGCCGCCGAAGCTGATGCCGCAGGCCAGGCAACGGCCTGCAAGGCGACGCAACCCTTCGTTGCCGCAGCGCGCCGATTTATCATCGGCGAGCGGCGGAGGCCGCATGAGCCCGGGAGCGAAGTCCGTCGGGCGATGACCCAGCCCGAAGCGCGGAACGGTACTCAAGATAGCGGCAGCAGGCCGATGGTATTTAGGGCGAGAAGTGCCAAGGAGATCGCCGACCACGTGCCAAGGCCAAGGATCATCAGCGCAAAGACGCGGTCGGTCCTGCATTCGGCGGCGATGTGCCGGAAGATGGTCATCTATGAGCTCCATCCGGACGGGTGTCCGGTGGCACGACGGGTCCAGCTTCTTTCATTAGGAAACAAGACGAAGGCGATACCCTCGGCATAGGTAAGTCATAAGGAAACAAGACCGTTTTTATGGAGCAAGCCACGGTCCAGGGACCGCCTGAACCGCCTGCGCAGTTTGCCAGGCGAGTGTTGATCCCCTTTCAGGCCGGCCCTTGGGTCTCCTGCAGCCGCTTCTGGATATCGGCAAGCCTAACCGGCGCCCGCGCCCAGCAATCGACGCCAACGTCGAGGCTGTTCCCGCTACCGGGAAGGCTGCCGTGGGAATGACCGTAGAGGTGGAGGTGGCCGCGGTGCATCCCCGGCCAGACACGGTGGGCGTAATGGGAAATCCAGACTTGCTGAGGGGCTACCATGCCGGGATCCTGGACCTGGACGCGCACCACGTCGACCACGGGGCCATCCCACGGCATTTGGTCGCCCAGGCCGACGTCGTGGTTGCCCCGGACGAGATGCTTTTGGCCCTTCAGACGTGAAAAGATGCCGGCGGCGTATTCGAGGCCACACTTGTGGGCGAAGTCGCCCAGGTGCCAGACGATGTCGTCCTGCCACACGACGGCGTTCCAGGCGGCGACCAGGGCTCCGTCAAGCGCCTCGATGGATGCGAACGGGCGCTGCCGGTCGAACCTGGGCGATAGGTGTCCGACGTCTGTACCTATGGGACAGATTGAGGGTCTACACGAACGGAGGATAGCTGGTTCATGGTAGCTCTTAAGGAGCGAAGATGAAGCAGACATCCGGACCGGCCAAGAAGCCGCCAGGAGCGGTGATGAAGAGAACCGGAGGCGTACCGCCTTAAACGAGACCCATCGAAAAACGACCGCTTTCGAGGCGCACCGCCACGTGCTTGGACGGCAGAACCGGGTGGAAAGCAGCCTGACCGCTCTTGGCTGAATTTAGCGAAAAGAAGCCGACGCGCCCGGGCTAAAGTGAGACACGGCAGTCACCCCGCGATGGCCGTGTATGGCCCGTGCCGCCTCTGGCTGTGCGAACCCTCCCATGTCGACGGTGACAAGACCCATCGCAGTGGCGCAGATAGGTGCCATGCAGGATCAGGATGATATCCATCCCGAGGCCGCGATCGCCTCAGGATACCTCGCCAACCACGCCGCCCGCGCTTTCAATCGCGGTGTGGATGCAGCGCTGAAGCCGCACGGCCTGACGATGGCATTGATCGGGCCGCTCCTGCTCCTGTCCTGGAAAGGACCGCTGCTGCAACGCGACATCGTCCGCTCGTCCGCCGTCAGGCAGCCGGCCATGGTTGCCCTGCTCGACAAGCTGGAGACCATGGGACTGATCACCCGCGTGCCGTCGTTGCACGATCGGAGGGCGTCTCTGGTGGACCTCACCACGGCAGGACGGGACGCCGCCCGGAACGGCCGCGAGGCCCTGGTCGACGGCAATATCCGTGGCCTCGAGGGCTTCTCGCCAGAGGAAGTCGGCCAACTGGTCGCGCTGCTTCAGCGGCTCATCGGCAACCTTGACCGATCCTAGTCGGAATATACATCAGGCGTGATATTGTCCGTTTCCGGAGAATCCCGTCATGCCTCGCCGCATCCTCGTCTCTGGCGCCAGCATCGCCGGCAATACCGCGGCCTGGTGGCTCGGCCGCCTCGGCCACGACGTCACGGTGATAGAGCGGGCGCCCGGGTTCCGCGACGGCGGGCAGAACATCGACGTGCGCGGCATCGGACGGGAGGTGCTGCGCCGTATGGGATTGGAGCGGACCGCCCTCGATCGAGGCACCGGCGAGGAGGGTACGACCTGGGTCGATCAGAACGGTGCGGTCGTGGCTGCATTCTTGACCGACGCGTTGTCGGGTGACGGTCCGACCGCCGAGATGGAGATCCTGCGCGGCGACCTGGCAGGTCTCCTCTACGAGCCGGCGCGGGAGCATGCGACGTTCCGCTTCGGCGACAGGATCGAACGCATCGACGACGGCCCGGAGCGCGTCGACGTCACCTTCGCGGGTGGGGGAACGGAAAGTTTCGATCTGGTGATCGTTGCGGAGGGGGTCGGGTCGCACACGCGCGAACTCGTCTTTCCCGGCGAGAACGATCCGCGCTGGATGGACCTGACGATCGCCTACTTCACCATCCCCCGTGCGCCGGACGACAACCAGATGTGGCGCTGGTACAATGCGACCGGGGGTCGGAGCATCTCGCTGCGACCAGACAGTCACGGCACGACGCGCGCCAGCCTGACCGTTCACCAGGCGCCCAACGGCGAGCATGCATGGGACGTGGACCGACAGAAGGCCTTCTTGCGCGAGCACTTCGCGGATGCCGGTTGGCAGGCCGAGCGTGTCCTCTCAGGGATGGATGGCACGCAGGATTTCTACTTCGACGTCCTGCGCCAGGTCCGGATGAAGCAATGGTCGAAGGGGCGCGTTGCTCTGACGGGTGACGCCGCGTGGTGCGCGACGCCGCTGGCCGGCATCGGAACGTCGCTGGCGGTCACCGGAGCCTATGTGTTGGCGGCAGAACTCGACCGCGGCGGCGACGTGACGGCTGCCTTGAACCGCTACGAGGCGGCGATGCGCCCCATGGTCGAGGATGGCCAGGGGGTGCCGAAGATCGGTCCACGCCTGATGCATCCGCGCAGCCGTCTCGGTATCCGCCTCCTGCACGGTGCGCTGGGTGTCGCGAGCCGACCTGCCGTCCGCAATCTGGCAGCGAAACTATTCGCGGGCAAAACCAAGGCACCCGATTTGTCCGAATATCCCGAAAATCCCTGAGGGAGCCGGACGCGTCCGCCTTCGGTGAGCCTCGTCATCCAAGTGAATAGCCGCGTCGGGTCGATAAGAGCTGGTCTACTCTACAGCCAGAATGGGTGAATTGTCGTTGGTCTGTTTTTGGGAAGAAGCCAGTAGATCAGACGTCGTCGACCATAGATTTGGCAATTCGGGCGTCCCAGCCAGCTATCGCGATATCGGCGACCGCGTCCAACTCTTCTCGGCTCGCGCCATCACGAGCCAGGATCGACATGCCGTTCTGAACGGTCTGCACAAAGCGGGAAAGAGCGCGAACGTTGGTGGACGCTGGGAGCTCGCCCTCACCCATAGCCCTCTCCAGGCACGCCTGCAGGCTCTCAAGCGTACCGGCGCGTGCCGAGCGCACGAGATCCCCGAGCTCGGCGTGGCCCTCATTCCCGACCGAGGACAGCGTCACCATGCAGCCGCGCGGAATGTCGGTGACCGAGCCTGTCAAGGCCGCGGCGGAGTCCTTGAGAAAAGCCTCGACAGCCTCGCGCGCCGTCCCCGCCGCCCGAAACCGACCCCATACGAGAGCCTCGTAGGTGTAGACGTAATGGCGTAGTGCCTCGGCATAGAGCGCCTCCTTCGAACCGAAGGCGGCATAGAGGCTCGGCGATCCGATCCCCATCGCTTCCGTGAGATCGGCGATGGACGTTGCTTCATAGCCTTTACACCAGAACAGACGTGTCGCCTGGGCGAGCGCCGCCTCACGGTCGAACGCACGAGGGCGTCCTCGACCTCGAACCTGGAGCGCTCCGGGGGACTCTGGTCTCTGATCCGGTTTCTGCATCGCTCGTTATATAATTCTCTTGACCAAGATCGCCAACATGCCTAGCTATTTCTGTGTCGAACGATACAGAAAGGTTCAGCGATGCAGGATCTGGTTGGGAAGCGCGCCCTCGTCACGGGTGCTTCGCGTGGGATAGGTGCAGCTATCGCGGTCGCGCTCGCCGAGAAGGGCGCCGACGTGGCGATCACCTACGATCGTTCGGCAGACCGTGCCGCGGAGGTCGTCAAATCGATCGAAAGCAAGGGCCGCAGGGCGGCTGCCATCCAGGCGGACTCCGCAGATCCGTCGGCGGTCAAACGGGCGGTGGCTGAAGCTGTCCAGGCAATCGGGGGCTTGGACATTCTCGTCAACAATGCCGGGATCGCGCTCTACTCGACGTTCGCGGATGTCAGCGTCGAGACGATCGATGCCTTGTTCGACGTGAACGTGCGGGGGCCGCTGCTCGCGGCGCAGGCCGCCATTCCTCATCTCCCTGCAGGTGGGCGCATCGTGACGATCGGCTCCGCGGGTGCCGAACGCATCGTCGGCGACACGGGTGCGATCTACTTCATGACGAAATCCGCCCTGCACTCCTTCACGCGCGGCCTCGCGCGCGAGCTTGGATCGCGCGACATCACGGTCAATCTGGTCCAACCCGGGTCCACCGATACCGACATGAACCCGGCAAAAGGCGAGTTCTCCGACTTTCAGCGTAGCCTCAGTCCGCTCGGCCGGTATGGAACGCCAGAGGACGTCGCCGCCGCCGTCACCTTCCTGGCGAGTCCTTCAGCCCGGCATGTCACTGGGGCCATCCTGAATGTGGACGGTGGACAGACGACGTAAGAGCGGGATTTCGGTAGTCGATGAGGTGGGGGGTCGTCGGTGTCGATCGCTCCACCTCATCGACCACCACCCCGCTACCAACGGCCGCTTCGGAATGTCCCGGCAATTCTCTGCGTGGCTGGTATGGGTCGGACGCAGCAGGGCTGCATTTAAGGTTTGGCAGCTGCGTGGTACACATCCCTAAAGTCTAATCAGTGATGCGCAGACTACGTTCGCAGCACCCGTTCTTTCTCTGCCGGCATGGGCCGGTTGGGAGATGATAAATGGGACATTCAGAGCACGACCCAGCCTTCAAGAACAGCCAACCATGGAACGCAGGACGGAAGCTCGGCGCCAAACGCGCGCTCAAACCACAACAGGTTTGGGCCATCCGTTTTTGGCTCGACGGAGAGAGGCGTGTACGCGACCGGGCCATGTTCGACCTCGCCATCGATAGCAAGCTGCGCGGTTGTGACATCGTCAAATTGAAGATCGGCGAGCTTGTCAGCGGCGGGCATGTACGGGCGCGCGTCATCGTCGTTCAGCGAAAGACTGGGTCGCCTGTGCAGTTCGAACTGCTTGAACCAGCACGTACCAGCATTCTGACCTGGTTGGGGTGCCGAGGGGGCGGGCTCGACGATTACGCCTTTCCCAGCCGGATAGACCACGAGGCGCACATAAGCACCCGGCAGTACGCCCGTCTGGTAGACGAATGGGTGACGGGCATAGGGCTACGGCGCGAGGACTACGGCACACATTCTCTGCGTCGTACAAAGGCGGTATTAATCTACAAGCGAACCGGCAACTTACGCGCTGTGCAGATTCTGCTCGGGCATACGAAAATCGAGAGCACGGTACGCTACCTCGGCGTGGACGTTGAAGACGCGCTCGCTTTGGCAGAAGCGACCGAGATCTGAAGCCCGGCCTCCTCAGCGGCAATGTTGAGGAGGCCATGCAGGCTCCAGGAATGCAGCGCACCTGAAGCAGTGGTTTACCCCGACATGATGCCGTCCCAGATATAGGCGTTCTCGAACCAACCCAGCCTTTCCGCCCCGGGTGGTTTTCGGCCCGTCCGCTTCCGGTGGATGGATGCCTTGAACAAGATATAGCCTTTGGGACCGTTCGTGACGTAACACAGTCCGCCCACCTCGCTTCGATAATTAATGAAACGGGCGAAGATTTGCGACCTAAAATCCCGCATCATCCTGCGTGGTCAGGGTTGCCAATTGCGCTGAGCGCTTCGCCCTTCCGAATTCCGTGACAAATTTCTTCGATCATTACCAGCGATAGCGTAGCGTCGCGAGGATCGTCTGTCTGTTTCCGTAGAAGCAGCCGGTCGCAGCGATGCATGTCGTGACGTAGGTTCTGTCGAACAGGTTCGTTGCGTTAAGCGCAAGGTCGACGCCCTTCAAGCTCGGATAGCGATACCCGAAATCATAACGCAGCGCTGCGTCGACGAGCGTGACCGCGGGTGTCCGATAGAGGTTGGCGTTGTCGCCGAGCGAGACGCCGATGTAGCGCACGCCCCCGCCGAGGCCGAGGCCAGCCCAATCCCCTGTTCGGATCGTGTAGTCGAGCCAGGCTGACGCCTGATGGCGTGGAACGAAGGGCAATTCGTTACCGACGATGCTGACACCCGCCGCGTTGGGGTTGGCCTTCGTGAACCTGCTGTTCATGGCCGCGTAGGAGGCGATGAAGTCGAGGCTGTCCGTAAGGCTGGCCTTGGCCTCCAGTTCAAGCCCACGAACTCGTGCCTCACCAGCCTGGGTGTTGAACCGGAAGTCGAGGGCGTCCGGCGTCAGCACGTTCTGCTGCTTCAGGTCGAACACCGCACCGGTGAGTAGGAGGTTCGAACCGGCCGGCTGGACCTTGATGCCGCCCTCGATCTGGTCGCCGGTGGTCGGAGCGAAGGGCGAGCCGAGCCGGTTGGTGCCGGAGGTCGGCTGAAACGACGTCGCGTAGCTCACGTAAGGGGCGAGGCCCCCCTCGAAGAGGTAGCTGAGGCCGACACGGCCGGTGAAGGCGGCATCGTCCTGCTTCACTTGCGCCAGCGCGCCGGTCGAGGCGGTCCGGGTCCGCGTGATGGCATTGGCCCAATCCTGGCGTCCGCTCAGCGTGAGACTGAAGCCCCCGAAGCGGATCTCGTCCTGCGCGTACACACCGGTCTGATTGCGCCCTTGCGTGATCTGCGTCCCGAGGGGCGGACGCGTGACCGTGCCGGCATAAACCGGGGCGAAGATGTCGACCGAGGGGACGATCCGCAGGTTGGACTCGTCGTAGCGCGCATCCTCGCGCAGGTAATCGGCACCGAAAAGGAGCGTATGGGCGAAAGGTCCGGTGAGGAAACGCGCCTCCGCCTGGTTGTCGACGTTGAAGAGGTTCGACCGTTCCGGGAAGGCCCAGGCATAACGCGACAACGTCCGTCCATCGGCGGCGAGACCGATCGCCTGGACGCGTTGGGTGTCGGCTTCGACATGCGCGAAGCGAAGGTTCTGGCGCACGGTCCAGACGTCGTTAAAGCGGTGCTCGAACGCGTAGCCGATGAAGCTCTGGTCGAGCTTGAACCGGTCGTAGTTCGGTTCGCCGATGAAGCGGCGCGTGGGGATGCGCCCGCGCGGGTTCGTGTACAGGGTCCCGAGGGTCGGCAGGCCTTGCGGCGCGCCGCCGCCGGGCGAGTTGATGTGCAGGTACTGAGACAGGATCGTGAAGGACGTGTCGGCGTCCGGCCGGAACGTGACGCTCGGTGCGATGAAGACCCGGTCTTCCTCCAGGTAATCCAGCTGGGTTCCGGTGGTGCGCGCGAGCCCGGTAAGCCGGTAGAGGATCCGGCCGTCTGGATCGACGGGGCCGGACAGGTCGAAGGCGGCCTGGGCACGTCCGTAACTGCCGGTTTGAAGCTGGATCTCTTGCAGGGGCACCGCGGTCGGACGCTTGCTGACGAGGTTGAGCAGGCCGCCTGGCGAGTTCTGCCCGTAGAGTCCCGAGGAAGGGCCTTTGAGCAGTTCGACGCGCTCCAGGCCGTACGTCTCGATGAGCGGCTGCGAGTAGCCCCGCGCGCCGAACGGCAGGCGCAGACCGTCCAGGTAACGTCCGGGCACGAAGCCGCGGACGTAGAGCCAGTCGTAGCGCAGGTCAGTGCCGTACTGGGTGAGCACGCCCGGGGTGTAGAGTAAGGCCTGGCGAACGTTCTGCGCCTGACGATCCTCGATCTCCTTCCGGCCGACCACATTGATGGCCTGCGGCGTTTCGAGAATCGACGTACCGGTCTTCGTTGCTGTCGCGCTGCGTCTGGCGACGTAGCCGTTGACCGGTCCGAGGGCCGTGTCACCGGTCACCTCCAGGGCGTCGAGGGTGACGGCGCCGTCATGCTGGCCGGCGATTTCTGCCTGAGCGACTACACCGACGATGGTGGCCGACCGCTTGGCCGTGAAGTGCGGCACCAGGCCGGTGCCTGCAAGCAGTTGCCGCAAGGCTTCCATCCGGTCGTAGCGTCCGGAGAGTGGCTTCGAGCGCAGGCGGCGGCTGGCCTTGCTGTCGTAGATCAGCTGCACGCCGCTAATGGCGCCATAGGTTGCTAGAGCCTCGTCGAGGGGCTGCTCGGCAATCGCGAAGTTTAGGGTTTCGTCCGCATCCGGGTTGGGTGACGTCACGCGGATGATCCGCGCCTCGAACATCGGTCCCGTAAGGTCCGCGGGGGCGATGGCTGCCGAAGTCTGCGTCGGTAGGGCCAGCACGAGTGCCGCGACCCCACTCAATCCCGTCACCATCCGATAGCCGTCCCCTGCCCGATTCCGCCTGTGTCCGCGCGCCATCATCGTGCCCCACGCCATACAGCGGCTTGTCACCGCTGACCGACGGGTCGTGATCGCCCGTCTGATTCCTCAGACGCGCGCCGGGTGGCGAGCCCGCAAAAAAACTTTTTGCCTTTTCGCTGTCCAACGCCATTGCGCGGCGCTCAGCGCAGGACGACGAGGCGGTCGCCGAACCTGACCTCCGATAGGGCGAGGGCGGTGCGGATGCTGCCGAGGGCCTCCTCCGGCCGCGCGAGGTGGAACACGCCCGTCACCCGCCGGGCGGCCGCAGCCGAACTGGCGACGACGATCCGGCCCGGCCGGTATCGGTTGAGATCGTCCACAACCTGCGCCAGGGGCGTGCCGCGGAAGACGAGCAGGCCCCGCCTCCACGCCGCCGTGGCGGCGACGTCGATGGCGTGGAGGCCGCGCGTATCCGGTCCGATCCCGACCTCCTGTCCGGCCACGAGGCGCGTCGCAGGAACGCCGGGTGCGGGAACGACGGTAACGCGGCCGGACAGGCAGGCCACGTCGGCATCCTGGCCGCCGACCCAGCCGGACAGGCCTCCGCGCGGCCTGCAGCGGACGACGACTTCAGCCGGCTCGTTCGGCTCGGTGACGAGGCGCGCCTCACCCACGACCACGGCGAGGGCAGTGCGGTTGGCCTGAACGGTGACGGCCACCGAGCCCGCATGTAGAACGATGTCCTGCCGCACGTCGTCGAGAACGGCGTCCAGCGCGGTCTCGGCATCCAGCTCGATGCGGATGCCTCCCGGCAGGGTCACCGTCCGGATCTGGCCGGTTCCCGTCCGGTAGGCGGCACGCAGGGTCGGCCACCGCAACACAAGCGTCGCGCCCGCGGCGGCTATGGAGGCAGATGCGACCCCGCCGGCGGCCACTCGGCCGAGCATGCGCCGCCGGGTCATCCCGCGCGGTGCCTCCCGGGCGACTGTCGGCCTGGACGTGCCCGCGAGGGCGTCGCCCGTCCGCTGCCAAAGTCCGGCGGCAGCCCGGAAGGCGGCGTCGTGCTCAGGCACGGAGCGCCAGAGGGCGAGGGCCCGGGCGTCATCCTGCGTCGCCGTTCCGGAGGTCAGGTGAACGACCCAGGCATGCGCCTGCTGCCGGACGCCGCCATCGTCGCCGCTTGTCGGCCCGTGCTGATGGTTCGGCGCCTTCATACTTCTCCCGCCGGTCTGCGGACGCGTTTCGCGTCATCGCACGGAAAGCGCGCCCGGTAGTAAAACGTTTCGATGCGTCGCATCCCGCAATCAATCCGGGATTCGGCTTGATCGGAGACGGTCCGCACAATGGTCGAGCGCCATCCTGACCTCGGCTTCCACGGTCCGGAGCGATACGCCGAGGCGCGCTGCGATGTATGCGTGACTCACGCCCTCGATCCGGCTCAGGCGAAAGGCCTCGGCGCGCCGGGGCGGAAGTTCGCGTAGAGCGGCAGCGAGGTTTTGGAGGTCCAGGCGACCCTGCGCCTGCCGATCCGGCCCCGGCGCCTCGTCTGTGACCGCCAGCAAATCGTCGATCTCGACGGGCGAGAGAAGCCGAGACTGGCGCACCTGCGCGCGGTTGTGATCCACGGCTAGGTTCGCCGCGACCTGAAACAGGAAGGCGCGCTCGTTGTGCAGCACGGTCCGTCCCTGCTCGACCCGCGCAACTCGAATGAACGTTTCATGCATCAGATCGGACGCTTCGTGTCGGCCGACCTTTCGGCTCAGAAACCGCAGCAAAGCCTCGCAATGGCTGCGATAGAGAATCGCCAATCGGCTCGCAGGCCCATCATGGGCGGGATCGACGGCAGGCATTGACCTCTGCCTGTGCGAGAGGGCTGGGGTGGCTTGGTTATGCCGTGGCGTATAGCGACGGTGGTCCATGGAGCAAGAACATAAAAGTCACGCCCAAGAAACAAATCCCTAGCTTTTAATTGTTATATTTAGAACGAATGTTGTCTTCTTATATTTTCTACACGACGGGCGATGTAGCTCGATGCGGCAATGTGATCTTGTGCGCAAATGCGCCGATGGTCTTTATTACGGCTAGGTCTAAGATAGAACTGCAGGAGAACTGGGCACAGGGGCGGATGTCTGGTTGCGGCCGTGGTGATAAAGGTCGCATCCCACCCCTGGTCGCAGTTGCCAGACAGCCGACGAATGTCCGCTATCGAGAAACGCCGATGTTGATCTGAGCGACTGGCTTGGGTCGGGACCCGTCCGTCCAATCTACGACCGGGTCGGGTGGATTTCTGCCGGTCGGCTTCGGGGCGGCGATGCATGAAAGCGGACATCGCCGCCGAGCCCGCTCCCGACACTAAGCGGACGCCAGTGTCCGCCGTAGGAACGAGATGAGCAGGCGGTGGTAGGCGTTCTCATCTTCGCCGTGCGGGGTGTGATCCTGGTCTGCCAACAGATGCACCTCCGGGGTACGCCCAGCCCGCTGCAACCGGGCTTCGAGCCGCTCCGTCATCGCCACCGACCACATCGCGTCCCGCGTGCCGTGGCTGAGGAACAGGGGCCCGGTGTACCGCTCGATCTCAATAGGGGTGGTCGGGAGCAGTGCGTCGGACGAGCCACGCCACGTCCAGGCTCGCTCCGCCGGGTCCCAGGACCGCCATCCGGGATCGCCGCTGTCTCGACAAGTCGCTCCAACGAAGGCCCCGCAGATCACGTCGGACGCGGCGTGCACGGCCACGGCGTCGGGGAGACCGGGAACCCCGTCCCGGGCCATCAGAGATGTGACGAGTAGGGCGTGTTCGGCTCCGCGCGAGACACCGTAGAGGCCGACCTTGCCCGACAGCGGGAGGGCGTGGAGGGCCGCCAGAGCCCCAGCCGTCTGGTCCAGGGCGACCTCTCGGATATCGCCCGCGTTCCACACGTCGCCGCCGATCGAGTAGCCGAACGGGACGGCCAGGAACCCATGAGCCGCCAGGATGGCAGCCGTCAGGTAGCTGTAGCCCGACCACGCCCCTTCGGAGCCATGGAGCACCATGACGGCGGGGAAGGGACCATCACCGGGCGGTCCATAGGAATGCCCGAGGCCAGCGAGCGGGCGGTTGACGATGTGCAGCATCACCGACGGTTCCTGACACCACTTAGGTCCGCAAACCACCCCAAGCGTACCTCAGGAGTGGGCACCAAGCGTCAAATTTCGGCTACTAGTCGTCGATCAGGTATCCATACCATGTGCCATATACATAAATGCCGGTGAATAGCGCGAAGACAATCAGCATTGCCCACATGAATGACCTGAAATTCGTCTTCTGAAAATCATACATCCCGTTCCAATCTCACGATTTCAGCGCAACGAATTCCCGTAACTAAGCAGGCAACGCTGCCTACCATTGATAAAAGTGTAATAGAAATGAAGAACCACGCCGATTGTGGGGAGGTTCGGGCAACAGGCCGCGAACATTCTCCGGGTCGGATGCTGAGGTTGATCTGATCCCCAATATTTGGACTAGCCTGAAGATATCCTAGCGATACGTCTGATACGCATTTAAGCACCTGTTGTGCAGATGGAGTGTGGTACTCGACAGTCGCCATTGTCACTTGCTTAGCGTGACGTACAGCCCTCAGCCGAGCGGCAACAACCTGCCCATCGCGAAGCACGATGGCATCCTCAATCTTCAATAATGCAAGGTTACCGAAGTATGCTGTGAAGACAAGACAGACGAGCGTTGTGCCAGCCATTTGCCAAGCGTGCTGTCTGGTCCTTCGACGCAGATCACCACCCGTAGCCCAAAGCAGGCAGGCGTCACAGAACGAGGCGTACAACGCTTTGGTCACTGTCCACCACATAACGTCTGCCTTTCAGCCAGGATCATCCTTGTTGAGACTACGTCGAGTTGCTGGCGTGAAGGGTCGAACCGACGCCCAAAGTGCTATCAAGCCAAACACGGCGAACCACGAACCCAATATAGCGCTGGAAGCTCCCCGCCAGAACGGGTCCCATCCATCCGTGTATTTCACTAAGGGCGAGAACGAGGTAGCTCGCCAAGTCGGATCGGAAATTCTTTTAGCGTTCCAAAACAGAAAAGCCGCGCAGAGAGTCAATACTGTTGCTCGGTAAAACCATCGGCAGCGTTCTCTGATGCTCTGGGGCCTTTGGTCAGGCTCAAGCAGAGGCACGTTCTACCCCATCCAGCTGAGTGCTGACCCGACTCTATCGGTGCTCGGTGAACAGCGGCTTTCCACCCTGAGCCGAACTCGCGCGTTGGCCGACGAATGACCGCTTTGGAGAAACGCAAATGGCGCTCCCGCCGGCTGGGTCGGGTCGGAACCCGACCTTCTAATTGTCGGGTAAATCATCGTTTTCCCGACATTAGAAGGCTATTCTGTTGATGCACAGCGCGACAGGCTTCAGAGAGCAATCCCTACTAGCCCAGCACATTACGACGGTGGCCAAGCGAGCGCGGATCTCGCACGGATTATAGATCAGTCAGGGCACTAGGCCCCTCGAAGGTTTGTCGGGCCGAAAGCAGGATCCGTGGTATAAGACTGCTCATTCTACATTGAAGGTCTGTCCGCTATGGATGTCGTTCTCACTCCTGAGAGATCTACGGGTAGAGCGTGGACCTTGAAAGACCGCCTCGGGCGGAACCTTGGCAACATCACCAAGCCCCAAAACGACAACGACTTCGAAATTCAGCCCGATGCGTTCGCCGTGCTCAGAAGTGTAAAACGGCGACACCTGTCTCTCGATGAGGCCATGTCCGCCATCGCAAGCGTCACCAATGGCGCCTGCACGCTTGATAGCCAGGATTGGGATTAGCGCGGTCCATCTAGGCAGCACGCTCCGCATCTGACGCGACAATCAAGGTAGCGCCGGCCATGATCGAGTTCTTTGACCAAGCTGGGCGAGAAGCCGCCTTCTGCCATGATGGACATTCCCTCTATCTCTGGAACGGTAAAGCTGCGGCCTTCATCCACGATGATAAGGTTTACGCGTACAGCGGCCGTTTCATCGGTTGGGCGGATCGGGGCTGGATCTCTGATGAGAGTGGAGAATGTCTTTTGTTTGAGCACGATGCGGTTGGTGGCCCACAAAAACCAAGTCGTCTGACAAAGACGACGCCGGGACCGAGAGGTGCGAAGCCGCCGCGCAGTGAATTGCTTCCTGCGCCGATGGGCCGGGCCAATCTTACGACTTGGTCGGAATATGTGTTCTCCAATCTGATCTGAACGGATGGGTCAATGTCGTGGGCTCCGATCGGTGCAGGTGGCCTGCCCCCATGCGGTAGCCCAGGTACAAAGGTAATGCATCGTCTGCCGTGTGCCTGAGGCGACTTGGACGCGGACCTGCCCCGCGTCTCATGTTGCGACGCAGCAAAATTGAAGGTGTACTGTCGCGGAAGCGCTACCCTCGCATCGACGGGTGGGGGATGGCATCAGGTCGAACGCTCCACGGGCGTAACCGCGATGCTGCCATCAAGCCAAAGGCTACACCGATGCGCATCATCCCCACTTTTGCGATCCTAATCCTCGCCATCGCGCCGCTGCCCGCGTTGGCCTCCTCCTGCGCCGAGCAAATCGGCACCATCGAGCGCCGTCTCGACAGCGCGGGCGCCGTCCAGGTTTCCGGACTGCAGGCGGGGCATACCCTTCGGACTGGCTCGCTCCGAGGCATCACTACTGCTCGCCTCGACGCCCCCACCGATCCCGACACTATCCCAACGGCCGATCACGTCGCCGTCGCCAGAACCCTCATCATCCGCGCTACCAACGAGGACCGGCAGGGGGATAAGCGAGCCTGCGAGAACACGATGAGCGAGGCCAAAAGCATGATCGGCGCTCTGCCGTAGGCGGACTTATCGGCGTTCGGTCGCCTGGGGAGCGAAAGCCCCAGCGTCTGAACGCCCCTGCCACAACAGCAGTTTCAAGCCGCTTCTCCACCGGCATACCTCGCAAAGGTTACGCCTGCGCAAAGTGCATAGCTCGCCTTTGTCGGATATTCGACCGGATATCGGACAAAAAAAGTGAATAGGACGGAAGTCTTGCGAGGCTGTTTTTCGCCGAAAGTTCCGTCGCAACCAATCACCCTGCGATCAGTTTCCTGTGATCAGCACGTGCGAACGCGTCTGCGCTGTTCCCAGCTGATCCAAGGACATCGACATGCAGGCTTTGAAGGCGATGACAGTCGCCGCGCTGGTTCTGACACCAGCTTTTGCACTTGCCCAAGGTGCTTCGGTTCAGTCTCCGAGCGATAGCGGTGGCGGCACTGGTAGACCTGCCAATATCTGTCAAGAACTCGTCGCCTTCGTGCATCAGCCCGAGGCCGCGACCAAGGCCGCAGAGACACCGCCGCAGCTCGCAACAGCGGTAACGGCCAAGAAGAGCGACGATACCTCTGCAAAGCCTTCCGCACCGGGAACGCCGCAGAACACCTCCGGTCAGAGTGGACAGATCACAGCTTCTGGACCGGGTGCTGCTGGTCCACAGGGGGACGCGCAAAACAAGGCTGCTCCAGCAGGCTCTACGGCGACGGCATCGGGACCTGCAAAGGTTGCGTCTGCTGCAGCACCAGCTGCTCCAGCGGCGCCCAAGCCTTCTGCCGAAAACGTGCAGCAGATCGAGAGCGCAGCGGGCGCCAACGACATCCAGGGCTGCCGAGCGGTTGCGCAGACGATGCGGCGGGCCGGTGTCGTCATGCCGGGGCCGCTCCTGGCTCTCGCTGCGATGTCTCCGAAGCTTCTGGAAGCGGCCTCACGTCCCTGAGGACGCCCACCCCCGTCGCAGAAACGCTGTCTCCTGGATCAGGGAGCCCCTCTCACCCCGTAGGATCACATCATGACGCGCCGTTCCACTCCGCCTTGGCTGGTTCCTGCTCTGCTTGGGTCCGCTGCTGCCCTTGGCGCATCCGCGCTCTTTGCGGTCTCAAAAACCCGCCAAGCCGAGCGGCGCACGCCGCCTATCGGCGACTTCATGACCGTGGATGGTGTCCGCCTGCACTACATCGTTCGCGGTCACGGACAGCCCTTGGTGCTCATCCACGGCAACGGCACGATGATCCAGGACTTCCTGGTCAGCGGGATCGTCGATGAACTCGCCAAGCGCTACCGCGTGATCGTCTTCGACCGGCCGGGCTATGGCTACAGCAGCCGGCCCCGAGGGCTCTGGACCCCGCGGGCGCATGCGACTTTGTACGAGAAGGCGCTGGAGAGGCTCGGCGTCTCGAAAGCTGTGGTCCTCGGACACTCCTGGGGCAGCCTTGTCGCCGTGTCCTTGGCGCTGCAAGCCCCCGGTCTCGTGCGCAGCCTCGTCCTGGCTTCGGGCTACTACTACCCGACGCTGCGCGCCGACGTGATCCTGGCTTCACCCCCAGCGATCCCCGGCATCGGCGACGTCCTACGCTATACCGTATCGCCACTCGTTGGGCGTGCACTGATGCCCGGCATGATCAAGGGGATGTTCGCGCCCGCTCCCGTGCCGGAGCGGTTTGATCGCGAGTTCCCCAAGGAGATGATGCTGCGGCCCCTACAGCTGCGCGCCTCAGCGGAGGACGCGGCTCTGATGACGCCTGTGACGATAGAACTGCAGGAGCACTACCGCGAACTCAAGCTGCCCGTCGTGATCATCGCAGGAGCCGACGATCAGATTGCGGATGTCGGACGTCAGTCGGAGCGATTGCATCACGCCCTGCCGCAGAGCGAATTCATTGTCGTGCCAGGCATGGGCCACATGATCCACCATCTCGCGCCCAATCGGGTTGTTCAGGCCATCGACCGCGCCTTCGAGATGGGGCGCGAGAGCCGCGTGTAACTGGGCAAGGCGGGACGCACGAGCATGGCACACTTCATCGCAATCGAGAGGGTTACCGCTTGCATGAAGCGCCACACAGTCTCGCAAGCGGACCAGCCCGAACACGATGATAAAATCTGCCCGCGCTCTCGCTTGGATGCTGCTCGCCGCCCTGGTTTTCGTGACCGTCTGCCCGCTCGAGTACCGGCCGCATCCGCCAGGCTTCCCTGTCACGGTTGAGCGGCTGGGAGCCTTCGCGCTCATCGGGTTCCTCTTTGCGGTCGGCTACCCTCGGTACCGCTGGCAGGTTGGCGTGCTGATCGTCATCGCGGCCGGCGCCCTAGAGGCATCCCAGATGCTCGATCCCTCTCGGCATGGCCGCGTGGCTGACTTCGCAGTGAAGGCGGTCGGGGCAATCATCGGGGTTGTTGGGGCATTGGTCTTTAGCCGCCTGTCGTCGCGCCCGACTGGAGCCTGCGCCTAGAGCGGCGCCCAATCGGCTGTAATCAACTGGGGTGTCCAGTTGGGATCGAGCACTCCAATCCGCTTCCAACCGGTAGTTGATAGTATCAGACGCTATCTTTGCGCTTACTTATGGTCAAACGCAATCGTCTACTCCGTCAAAGATTTTCGTGTATTGTAGCAAAATCCTCAATCTACGTCCATGCTTCTTACATAGCTCGTATCTGTAAGGCGCCTCGGGCGTCAGCCCCGGCTCAATCCTACCACTGGCCGACGTCATCCTCGTCCTGATCGTAGGCTGTAATGCGGCTACCAAAGCCCGTAAGCCTGTCCTTGACGACCCCCTTCTCGCGATAACGGTTTCCGCGGATACGCTTCGCGAGTTGATCTTTGTTCTCCTTGCTAAGCATTGGGTCGAGCGTCAGGGCTTCGTCGCGAAGTCCGTCAAGCCATTCCCCCCATCTTGCCAGCATGATGAGCTTGCGATTCATCTCCTCGTCCCAATCGTAGGCCGCAGTTGCGTCTGCCGGACGTCCCTCATTGTGATCGAGAACGAGCTTGGCATCATCTCGCGTGAAACCAAGATGCTTCTTGCCGTAAGTGAGAAAGGCGCGCCGTATCCCGTGGGGGCTAATCTCGACCTTGGGAAAGGCGAGCAGATTGTGGTTTAGCACGCCGGGGTCGAGCGTCGGCAGTTTACGCTTTACGACCTTGAACTTTGGGCATCGGGCGGGAAACAACCACGCCTCCGCTTCCGATTGCGGCCTACCTAGATCATTCTCCTGCTGGATAAGAGCTACAAGATCGGCTGCTGAGCCGGTCAACGGGAGTCGATGCGGGATGGAGGCTCCGCGTGAACGACCGGTCTTGCGGTAAAAGGGGGGCAGGTTCCAGACGACAGTTCCAGACGGCGCCTCTGGGTCAGTCCAACTGAAGTCCGTCGTATAAGCTCCCATTATGGCTCGTCGGCGTTGCGCGGTGTAGAGCAGCAGCCCAATTGCCCAGGATACATGAGGATCGAGAGCCCCAGATTCGGCGATTGCCAACGTCCGGCCGAGGCTTTCCTGGGTCGGAAGGCTTGGTTCGGCGGTCTTCCGCCCGGACGATGCGCCGGCGGCCTGCGCGACTAGGCGGTCGCCGAGTTCGCGACGCGTTCTTTCGGGCGGCCGAAGGCGGTAAAGTAAGTTTGGCTCCACCATGGATCGTTTGCGCTGGCCATCATTGGACAGCCATGTCCATAAGGAACGAACGACCCGCAGAACGTGGGCAGCGTGGGATTCTACGCCCCGCTCGTGAATGATCCGGATCGCGCCGGCCACCTCCTCACGTTCGATATCGGCGAGGCGCCGCCCGTGAAAAACCTTCAGTTCCTCCGTGTTTCGGAGGATCCGCCGATAGTCTGTATGGGTGTCGGGCCGCCGTGTTCGTAGGATGTGGGCGAGGAATCCTTCGACGCCTGCTTCCCAGTCCCAAGATGCTGGCGGCATGACGATTGGAGGCGCTTCCATCGTCGTCGCCATAGGATCGATGTTCTTCCGTAGCGCCTCCCGAATGCGAGCGGCGCGGCTGCGTACGTCCGCTAAGCCGTCACGCGTGGCGACCGCCTGCCCAAGATCCCAGCGTTTCTCACGCCCGTGAAGGCGTCCCTTGAAGGACCAGCGGGCACCCGAGCGAGGGCGGATCCGCAAAACCAGCCCGGGACATTCCGGATCACGCCGTTCGGCCTCCGGACCGCCCAAGTCGCGAAGGAGCGACTTGAGCACATCCACGCTGATTTTAGCTGTCTTGCGAACCGCAACGAGCTCGGTCATGATCTGGGTCGCATTTGGGTCGCGCACACTCGCCGCGCGCGTCCAGGATTGCCGCTTCGGCTTCAGTACAATTGACTAAGCGATATACTCATTTCGTTAAAGGTCTGTTCCTTGAAAGCCGCGAAAAATTCAAGGCAGAAGGAATCATAATCCTTGTGTCGGGGGTTCAAATCCCTCCCTCGCTACCAACGAATTCGATGACATAGCATCAGGCCTTGGCGGAAACGCCGGGGCCTTTTCGGTTCTTGGACATGTCTCGAACCTGGGCTTCCCGGAGCCCGCCCATGCCGCAGGCCAGGGAAGGACGGACGCCTTCGCCCCGGGGAGGCGACTCCGCCGCACGCCTGCGGCCCTGCGCGGAAGCGGCATGGCCCGCGGTTGCCCCCGGTGCCCCGGACGCGGTAGCTCAGCGGACGCGCGATCGAGGAAGGAAATTCCATGTTCAGCCATATGGTGGTCGGCAGCAACGACCTCGCCAGGTCGAAGACGTTCTACGACGCGTTGTTCGGCGCGATGGGCGGTGAACCCGGCCAGACGGACGCCCTGGGACGCTTGGTCTACGCCCACCGCGGCAGCCGCTTCGTCGTCACCAAGCCGATCGACGGAGACCCCGCGACCGCCGCCAACGGGGGCACGATCGGGTTCGCGATGGAGGGCCCGGACGAGGCCGAGGCCTGGCACGCGGCGGGCGTCGCCCACGGGGGGACATCCGTCGAGAACCCGCCGGGCGAGCGTCAGACGCCGATGGGCCGGATCTATCTCGCCTACCTGCGCGACCCGGACGGCAACAAGCTCTGCGCCCGCTACAAGATCGCGGACTGAGGCCGGGCCCCGGGTCGGCCGACAGCAGGCGGAGGCGGACGGGCCCTTCGGCGTCACGCCGCAGGCCGCCGGAGAGCGGCGGCGGCGGGACGATCCGGGTCTCTCCCGACCCGAAGCGGTGGCCCTTCTCCGCTTCGGCGTTCCGCCACGGCGTCGGACTACGTCCCCCGCTGCAGGAAGAATGCGACGGCGTCGTTCACCGCGTCCGGCAGAACGGTCATGTGCGTCCGCCGGGGAATCAGCCGGAACTCGCTCGTCACGCCGGGGATCCGGCCGAGCCGCTCCGCCATCGCGCGTGCCAGCGCGATCATCTGTGCGGAGGTGAGGCGCTCCAGGCGGGCCGCGCGGTCGGGAGCGCGGTCCTGGAAAGGTGCCAAGGCCTCCTCGTAGACCCCGGCGGAGAGGTGCACGCGCGCGCGGACGGGCGGTCCCTGTTCGAGACGCGCGAGGCTCTTCAGTACGACCCGATCCTCCCAGTGGATGGACGGACTCGCGGCGATCCAGTGGGAGAAGGCGTCCGGCCGATGCGCGAGGGCGTAGAGGACGAACAGGCCGCCGAAGGAATGTCCGAACAGCGCCTGCCGCGCTGGATCGACCCGGCACCGCTGCGCGACCGCGGACCGGAGCGTCGTCGTGACGAAGTGAAGGAAGGCGTCGGCGCCCCCCGTCCGCATCGTCGGCCCCCCGGGCCTGTGGCCCGGGTAGGACCGGCCTGGAGGCGGCGTGTAGTCCCATGAGCGGCGCGCGCCGTCGTGGGCCTCGTCGCCCGGGTAGCCGATGCCCACGACGGCGAAGCGGGACGCGATTCCCGTGGCGTCCGGGTACGGGGCCTGCACCCGCTCGATGTCGATGGCGGTGCCCGTCACCGCGTTGCCGTCGAGGAGGTAGAGGACGGGCCACCCGTCCACCGGCGCCGCCCCGGGCGGGATGTAGAGGGTGATCCGCCAGGGCGCACGGTCCGCGTCGCCCCCCAAGTCGAAGCTGACCGCGCCGGCGAGCCGTGCCGGCTCGTCCGGACCGGCGGCGCGGACGGCATATCCACCCAGCGTCATCCAGGCGGTCGCCAGGAGGCCCGCGGCGGCGCGCCGTGAAACGGGGGCGCTCACCGGGCCTGGTCCACCCGGGCCGCGCCCGTCATCCGCCGGCGGCCGTCCCCGGCCATGACGCCCGTCACGATCACCACCGGTAGATCAGGCTGCCGATGACCGTGGCGGGGGCGCCCCGATAGCAGAAGCCGGCCTGACAGGTGAAGTAGTCGCGGTCGAAGATGTTGTTCGCGTTCACCTGAGCGCGGAAGCCCTTGTAGGCCGGGTCGATGGCGGCGAAATCGTAGGCGATCAACGCGTCGAACAGCGTCACCGTCGGGTTCGGGACCGTGTTCTCGTCGTTGGCGAAGCTGTTGGCGTTGAAGCGGATGCCGCCACCGAGCGTCAGTCCGCGCAGGGCCGAGCTCGACGGGAACAGGTAGCTCAGGAAGCCGGTGAACGTGTCCCCCGGGATGCCCGAGAGGGCGTTGCCGTCGAGGGACTGGCCCGCGAACGAGGTCTGACTGAGATAGCGCAGGTTGAGATGCGTGTAGGCCAGGGTGAGGTTGGTGCCCGGCGCGAGATTGGCGATGGCCTCCATCTCGAAGCCGCGGGACTCGACGGCGCCGGTCGCCACCTGGAAGGCGACGTTGTTCGGATCCGTGCGCAGGACGCTGCTCTGGACGATGTCGAAGCCGGCGAACCCCGCCTGGATGTTCGTGCCGGGGATCAGGTATTTGACGCCGGCCTCGATCTGGTCCCCCGTCGCCGGCCGGAAGGCGCGTCCGGCGGCATCCACGCCCGGCTGCGGCGCGAAGGTGGTGGCGTAGCTGGCATAGGGGACGAGCCCGGGGGCCAGGAGATAGTTGAGGCCGACGCGGCCCGTGAAGGCCTGGTCGTTCTGCTGGGTCGCGGCAGCGGGGGCCGCGGTCGTGGTCTGGGACACCCAGTCGTAGCGCCCGGTCAGGGTCAGCACGAAGCGGTCGAACCGGGCCTGCTCCTGCAGGTACAGGCCGACCTGATCCTGGCTCTGCGCGGTGCGCGGACCCAGCAGCGGCGCGAGGATCGGCTGCTGGCCGTAATTGCGCGTGACGAGGTTGAGATCGGGGGCCGCACCGAAGCCGAAGCGATAGTTGAAGTCGGAATGCGCGTAGTCGAGCCCCGCCACCAGCGTGTGCGCGACCGGCCCGGTGGTGACGTGCGCCTCGATCTGGTTGTCGAGGGTGATCTGGCTGAGGAACTGCCGCGAGTATCCGGTCGACCGGCTGGCGCTCGTGCCGTCGGGGCTGAGGGCGCCGATCGACGCGTAGCGATAGTCGTTGCTGATGTCGTAGAAGCGGAAGTTCTGCCGGAAGACCAGATCCGCGTCGAAGCGGTGCTCGAACGCGTAGCCGACGCGCCCCTGCTGCTGCCGGAAGTCGTTGAAGGCCGGATCGCCCGAGTAGATCCGCGTCGGGCGCAGGTTCTGGTTGAAGAACGTCGTGCTGCCCGGAAGCTTGGTCTCCTGATACTCGCTCAGGAAGGTGAAGGTGGTGTCGGCGGACGGCTTCCAGGTGAAGGACGGCGCGATGTAGCTCCGGTCGTCCGAGCCCCCGGGAATGAAGGTGTCCGATTGGCGCTGGATTCCGGTGAGGCGGTACGCGAGGGTGCCGCCCGTGCCCTCGACCGGGCCGCCGATGTCGAAATTGCCCTGGTAGCGGTCGAAGTTGCCGACCTGCAGCTGCACCTCGCCGAAGGGGGTGAAGACCGGCCGCTTCGTGGTGACGTCGAGGATGCCGCCGGGCGAGCCGAGCCCGTAGAGGCCCGAGGCCGGCCCGCGCAGGATCGTGGCCGCCTCGATGCCGTAGGGCTCGATGCGCGGCACCGTCAGGCCGGCCGCGACCTGGCGCAGGCCGTCCCGGAAGATGCCGTCATAGGTCAGGCTGAAGCCGCGCACGTAGAACGAGTCGAAGCGCGGGTCGAAGCCGAAGACGTTTGACGACACGCCGGCCACGTAACCGATGGCCTCGTTGAGCGTCTGCACGTTGCGATCGTTGAGCGCCTCGCGGGTGAGCACCGTGACCGATTGCGGGGTCTCGAGCAGTGGCGTGTTGGTCTTGGTCGCGGTGGGGCTGATCCGGGCGGTGTAGCCGGCGACTCCGGACGGGCCGCCGCCGCCGCCGCTGGTCGCCGCCGTCCCGCCATCACCCCCGCTGAGATTGGCCCCGCTCCCGATCCGGGGGCCAGGAACCGCGCCCTCGACGGAGAGCTGGTCGAGCTGCACGCTCGCCTGCTGTGCCGCCGCAGGCCCGGTGAGGGCTGTCGTGGCGAGGAGCAGAGCGAGGAACGAGGTGCGATGAGGCATAGGGCACGCTGATAGGCGCCCTGAGCGGCGCAGCAGCGATTTCATTGCCGCTCACGAGCTATAAGGCAAGTCGAAATCGTGATGTGAAAGACACACTTAGAGCACCTAAAAACTGAAGCCGTTCTAAACTACTCGAACAATCGATCGAAATGCTTTGTGTTGCGTAGCGCCACGAGCCGGAAACCAGATGACCGTGCCCATGATCTTGGCAGGGATGCTTTCAAGCAGTGCAGCGACTGGCTGCCACGCCGCAATGCAGCAGGGCTCGCGCCGCCCGGACCGCCTGGGTCGGGCGGCGGTCAGACGGTCGCCTCGGAGCGCCACGCGCAGCGAAGCAGGCTCGGGCGCCGCGGCACCGAGGCTCAAGCTGCGGGCTTCGACGGGGTAACGGTCCGCCCCCGCCGGGGAAGGACGTCATTGAAGCTGCGTTGGATCGGGGACGCCGTCCTGTCCCCCGTGTCGGTGACGGGCTTCGGCAGACCTCGGTCCCACGGCGCGAGGGATGCCGCTTCGTCCGGATGACGGTGCGTCTACGGTGTGATGAGGAGCGCTCCGCTGAACCGGCGTGCCTCCACGGCGGTGTGGGCCTCCACGATGTCCGCGAGGGCGTAGCGTGCGCCGATGTCGACGGTCACGTGCCCCCGGGCGATGGCGTCGAAGAGGTCGGCCGCATTGGCCCGGAAGGTGGCCGGATCGGCGTTGTGCGGAAAGACGGAGGGGCGCGTGAGGAAGAGGCAGCCCTTCTTGTTGAGCAGTTCGGGGTCCACCGCCGGAGCCTTGCCGGACGACGCGCCGTAGCAGACCACGAGCCCGAAGGGCGCGGCGCAGTCGAGGGATCGGATCAGGGTGTCCTTGCCCACCGCGTCGTAGACGACGCGGGCCTTGCGGCCGCCGCTCGCCGCCAGGAACGCCTCCGGCCAGTCCGGATCGTTCAGGTCCACGACCGCGACGCAGCCGGCGGCGCGCGCGGCCTCGCGCTTGTGCGGCGAGCCCGTGGTTCCGATCACCTCCGCGCCGAGCGCCGTCGCCCAGCGGGTGAGGATCTGCCCGACGCCGCCGGCGGCCGAATGGACGAGCAGCAGGTCCCCGGCCTGGACCGCGTACGTCCTGCGCAGGAGGTACTGGGCGGTCATGCCCTTGAACAGGAGGGTGGCCGCCGCCGCATCGGTGACGGTCTCGGGCAGGGCGACGAGCCTGTCGGCGGGCACGTTGCGAAAATCCGCATAGGCGCCCACCCCGGCATTCATGTAGGCGACCCGCTCGCCGACCCGGAGGCCCGCGACCTCCGGCCCGACCGCGTCGACGAGGCCGGCCGCCTCGAAGCCGAGGCCGGTCGGCAGGGGGAGGGGATAGACGCCCGTGCGCTGGTAGATGTCGATGAAGTTGAAGCCGATGGCGGTCTGGCGAACCCGCACCTCCCCCGGCGCGGGCGGCGCAAGCGGCTCGCGGACGAGGGTCAGGACCTGCGGAGCGCCGAACGCGGTGAGCTTGACGACACGTCTCATGACCATGCGGCTGCGAGTCCCTGGCGGCTTCTACGGGTCGGACCTCAGTAAGCCCCGGGGCCGCCCGTTGCACCCACCAAACCGGGTCCCATCGCGACGATGTTCCCGGGACGTCGCGTCCGGCGGGAGCCCGGCCGCCGGGGCGCCGCGCGACGCGAGGGTGTCCTTCGACGTTCGAGGGCGTCCTTCGACGTCAGAGACCGCTCTTCGACGTCAGGGCTTTCTTGGGCATCAGCATGTGCACGCCCTTGTTGCCGTCCACCGTCTGGGTGATCCGCAGGTTTCCGGCCAGCGAGCACAGCATGTAGGCCTGGTTGCGGGTCAGGCCCGTGCGGTCGCAGACGTGGCGCACCATCTCGCGCACGGCCTGGCGCATCGCCTCGTCCAGGCTCTCGTGCAGGCCGATCGACATCAGGTCCGTCGGCGTCTCGGCGAAGGGCCACGCGTAGCCGAGGTCCTTGCGCACGGTGAGGCGGAACGTGCCGGTGAGGCCCGTCTCCAGGGCGGTGATGCAGACCTCGCCGTCGCCCTGCACGCCGTGGCCGTCGCCCGCGTAGAAGCCGGCACCGGGATTGTAGACCGGCAGGTACAGGGTGGTGCCGACCCTGAGCTCCTTGTTGTCCATGTTCCCGCCGAACCCGCGCGGGACCGGGGTTCCGACCCGGCCCCAGGCGGCGGGGGGAGCGGTACCCATGATCCCGAAGAACGGATCGAGGGGCAGTTCCGTGCCCCAGGGCAGGACGGCGACTCCGCGGGCGACGTCGATGTCGGGGTGGATGGTCTCGTAGTCCGTGAACTCGTCCGGCAGGGTGCCGAGGAGAGGCAGGATCGCCACGAAGCCCCAGTCCATGCGGAACTTGAGATCCAGGATGTCGACCTGGAGCACGTCGCCGGGCTCGGCACCGCGCACGTGGACGGGTCCGGTGACGAAGTGGGGGCCGGGGCCCTGCGCCAGGGTGTCGAGGGCGAGGCGGTAATCCGCGGGCACGCGGGCGGGATCGGGGTGGAGCGATTCCCGTCCGCCGGCCGGGAACGAGTGCAGCGTCACGGTATCGCCGGAGGCCACCTCCAGCACCGGGGGCAGGGTGGCGTCGAAGTAGCCCAGCACCATGCTCTCGGGGGTCGCGGGGATCTCGTGATGCGTCGACATGCGGGCTCCTGGGTCGGGCGGGTCAGACGGCGATGTGCCGGGAAACGGCGTCGTGGTTCAGGTCCTGGCGCAGGCCCTGTTCCACCACGGCGCCGCGCGAGAGGACGACGAAGGCGTCGGCGAGGCGGATCGCGAAGGCGAGGTACTGCTCCACCAGCACGACGGTGACGCGGCCCTGGAGCCCGGCGATCACGGCCTCGATGGCGGCGACGATCGAGGGCTGGATGCCCTCGGTTGGTTCGTCGAGGAGCAGGATGCGCGGCCGCGTCGCCAGGGCCCGGGCCATGGCGAGCTGCTGCTGCTGGCCGCCGGAGAGATTGCCGCCCGGGCGGTGCCAGAGGTCGCGGAGCGCCGGGAACAGCGCGACGGCCTCGTCGACGGCGCCGCTCCGGTCCAGCCCGTGCGCCCGCGCGGCGACCCGGAGGTTCTCCGCGACGGTGAGGTCGCCGAAGATCTCCCGGCCCTGCGGCACGAGGGCGAGGCCGGTGCGCGCCCGCCGGTCGGGGGACCAGCGCGTGAGGTCTGCGCCGTCGAGGGCGACCGTCCCCCGCGTCAGCGGGATCAGGCCGGCGAGGCCGCGCAGCAGGGTGGTCTTGCCGGCCCCGTTGCGGCCGAGCACCGCGAGGCAGGTGCCGGGCGCGACCTGGAAGCCGACGCTCCGGAGCACCTGGGCGCTGCCGTAATGCTGGTCGAGCCCCGACACCGTCAGGCCGGCCGGAGGGGTGGGGGATGGGGTGGGGGTGGGGGATGACATCATCGGCCGAGGAACACGTCGATCACGCGGGCATCGGCACGGGCGCCCGCCATGGCGCCCTCGAACAGGGTCCGGCCCTCGTGCAGCACCGTGACCCGGTCGGCCACCGCCTCGACGAAGGCCATGTCGTGCTCGATCACCAGGATGGCCCGGTCGGGCCGGCGCAGGGCGCCGATGAGTTCGGCGGTGCGCGCGGTCTCGTCGTCGGACAGCCCCGCCACCGGCTCGTCGAGGAGGAGGACCCGGGGTTCGGAAGCCAGCACCATCCCGATCTCGAGCCATTGCTTCTCGCCGTGGGCGAGGGCGCCGGCCGGCACGCCGGCGCGCCCTTCGAGACCGGTCTCCGCCAGGGCCTGGGCGAGGCGGGCCGGCCGCGCCCGCGCCGGGCAATCGGGGCCGCAGCCGAGGGCGAGGTTTTCGCGCACCGTCAGGGCCGGGAAGACGCTGGGCTTCTGGAACTTGCGGCGCACCCCCGCCCGGGCGATCTCGGCCTCCGAGCATCGGGTCAGGTCGCGCCCGTCGCCGAGGAGGATGCGCCCGGATCGCGGGCGGGTGATCCCCGTGATCGCATCGAGCAGCGTGGTCTTGCCGGCCCCGTTCGGGCCGATCACCGCGCGGACCTCTCCCGGATCGACCGCAAGGGAGAGGCCGTCCAGGGCCTGGAAGGCGCCGAACACGACCGCGAGGCCGTCGATCACGAGGGCGCTCACGGCTGCGCTCCCGCGCGCCGGAGCCAGGTCGGCTTCGGCCGGAGCGCGGCGAGGTCGAGGAGGCCGTTGGGCAATCCGAGGACCACCACCAGGACGAGGCCGGAGAGGATGAAGGGCCAGGCCTCCGGCATCGCCGCGCTGAGCCAGAACTTGAGGGCGTTGACCGCGACCGCGCCGATCACGGCGCCGCCGAGCCGGCCCAGGCCGCCGATGGCGACCCAGACCGCGATCTCGATGGACAGGTCGGGGCTGAGCACCCGCGGATTGATGATGCCGACCTGGGGCACGTAGAGGAGGCCGGCCAGGGCCGCGATGACGGCCGAGAGGCACCAGATCCCGAGCTTCAGGCGCGTGGTGCCGTAGCCGAGGGTGCGGAGCCGCGCCTCGTCGTCCCGGCAGGCCAGCATGCGTCGCCCGAGGGGGCTCGCCACCAGGGCGCGCGCGCCGACGAGCACGACCGCGAGGCACAGGAGCGTCGCGACGGCGAGGGCGGTGACGGTTCCGGGCGCGCCCATGGGCCGGCCGAACAGCAGCGCGAACCCCGTCATGCCGTTGTTGCCGCCCAGCCCGGTATCGTTGCGGAACATCAGCAGCATGGCGACGTAGACGAGCGCCTGGCTGATGATCGAGAAGTAGACGCCGTTCACCCGCGAGCGGAACGAGGCGAGGCCGAACACGAAGGCGACGGCCGCCGCCAGCCCCAGCGCCAGGACGAAGGCGTAGGGGGCGCTGGTCAGCCCCGCCCAGTAGACCGGCAGGCTCTTCCAGCCCATGAACTGCATCAGGTCCGGTGGGGTGCCGGTGACCGCATAGGCATGGGCCAGCAGGTGCATCGCGCAGACGTAGCCGCCGATGGCGAAGAACAGTCCGTGCCCGAGGCTGAGGATGCCGAGATAGCCCCAGACGAGGTCGAGGGAGACGGCGAGGATCGCGAAGGCCGCCAGTTGCCCGACCATGTTAACGAGGTAGGGGGCCGGCTGGAGCAGCACGAGGGCCAGGGCCGCCGCCAGGACGAGGCCGACGAGGCCCGCCAGCAGCGGGTCGCCCCCCAGCGCCGGGCCGAGGCGTCGGGCCGACGGACGGCGGGAGGCCAGGTCGACGGCGCCGCTCATCGCCGGCGCCGCACGGCGAACAGGCCCTCGGGGCGGCGCTGCAGGAACAGGATGATGCCGGCGAGCACGATGACCTTGGCGGCCACGGCCCCGTAGAGGGGCTCGATGAGGACGTTGGCGCCGCCGATGCCGAGCGCCGCGACGAGGGTGCCGACCACGGTGCCGACGCCGCCGAGCACCACCACCATGAAGCTGTCGACGATGAAGGTCGCCCCCATGCCGGGATTCACGCTGTAGATCGGGCAGAGGGCCACGCCGGCGAGGCCGGCGAGCCCCGAGCCGAAGCCGAAGGCGAGCCGGTCGACCCGCCGGGTGCGGATGCCGAGGCAGGCGGCCATGTCGCGGTTCTGCGTCACCGCGCGGATGTCCAGCCCGAGCGGCGTCCGCTTCAGGATGAGGAGAGTCAGCACCAGGGTCACGGCCGCGAAGGCGATGGCGAACAGGCGGTTCCAAGTGACGACGAAGTCGGCGTAGAGGGGCACGCCGCCGCTGACGTAGGGCGGCATCGCGAATTGCAGGTTCTGCGAGCCCACCGCGACCCGGACCCCGTTGATGAGGAACAGGCTCACCGCCCAGGTGGCGAGCAGGCTCATCAGGGGCCGGCGATAGAGATGGCGCAGGATCAGGGCCTCGATCGCGATGCCGACCAGCGCGGAAGCCAGGAACGCCACCGGGATCGCGGCGAGGAGGTAGGCGTCGAGCCAGGCGGGGGCCAGGCGCCGGACGGCTTCCTGCACGCCGTAGGTCGCGTAGGCGCCGATCATGATGAACTCGCCCTGGGCGAGGTTGATGACGCCCATCAGCCCGAAGATGATCGCGAGGCCGGCCGCCGCCATGAACAGGATGCTGGCGAAGCTCAGGCCGTTGTAGAGCACCGCCAGACCGTTGCCGATCGATACCGCCCGTTCGACGCGGGCCAGTGCGGCGTCCAGGGTGTCGCGAAAGGCGGGATCGCTGCCGTAGGCGGGATCGGCCTTGAGGGCGGACAGGCGCGAGAGGGCGGTGCTGGAGGGCGACTCCGACACGGCCCGGATCGCCGCGAGGCGGCGCGCCGGGTCCGGGGACGACAGGGCGGCGGATTGGGCGACGGCCGCGAGGCCGGCCCTGAGGCCGGGATCGGTCTCGGCGGAGGCCGCGCGCAGGAGGAGCGCTTCCGGCACGGCGGCGATGCGGCGCTCAAGGGCGGCGAGGCCGGCCCGGCGCGCCGCGATACTCGGCCCGGTCAGCAGGGCCGCCGCTCCGGAGGCGGTCTCGACGAGGGCGCGCTGGCGCAGGCCGAGCACCGGCGCCCGCCCATCCGTGGCAGGACGCGCCGTCCCGGTGGCCGCATCGCGCCCCTCGGCGGCACCGGCACGGTCGAGGAGGAGGGCGGACGCGCCGAGGCAGGACAGGCGCCGGTCGAGGAGGGCCCGCAGCGCCGTGCCGGCCCAGGCGACGTCCCCGGCCTCCGCCTCCGCGGCGGAACGCAGGAACCCCTCGACCGCCCCGGCCTGCGCCGCGCCGTCTCCGCAGAGGGCGGTGGTAAAGGCGCCCCGATCGAGGGCTTCTCCGGCCGCCCGGGCCGGCGACAGCGCCAGGCTCGCGGCCCAGAGCAGGAGGGCGACGAGTCCGAACCGTCCCGGGCCCTCAACCATACGGGCTGAACGGCACGGGCTTGGGCGCATCGGGCGATTGCCACAGGATGTCGAAGCCCTGCTTCTCGTTGACCGAGCCGATGAACACGCCCCGGGCGACGTAGTTGTTCTCGCTGCCCATGGTCAGGGTGTAGCCGGACGGGTCGGCGAAGCTGAGGCCGGGAAAGGCCTTGCGCACCTCCGGCACGTCGAAGCTGCCGGCCTTGGCGGCGGCGAGCGCCCAGAGCTGGACGCTGTCATAGGCCGAGACCATGGGGTCGATGACCGTGTCGGCGCTGAAGGGGACGCCCTTGGCCTTCACGTAGGCCGCCCACTCGGACAGGAACTTCGTGTTCGCCTCGGCCTTGGCGGCCTGGAGATAGGCCCAGCAGTTGAGGTGGCCGACGAGGGGGGCGGTGTCGAGGCCCTCCAGGTCCGCCTCCACCATGTCGAGGCCGAGGATCGGCACGTCGGTGGCGCGGATGCCCTGATTGGCGAATTCTCGCAGGAAATCGGGAATCGAGGAGCCGACGACGGTGAGCACCACGATGGGCTGGCCGCCGGGCTGCGCGGCGAAGCTGCGGACCTGGTTCACCAGGGTCTGGAAGTTGGAGAAGCCCAGCGGCACGTATTCCTCGCGCCACGCGGTCTCGGGCACGCCCTTGGACGTCCAGTAGGCCTTGAGCTGCTTGTTGATGGTCCGGGGCCAGACGTAGTCCGAGCCGATCATGAAGAACCGCTTGGCGCCGACCCCCTCGGCCCCCATGAGGTAATCGACCGCCGGCAGCACCGAGCTGGCCGGGGGCGAATTCACGTAGACGATGTTCTTCGAATTCTCGTCGCCCTCGAAGTGGAGCGGATAGAACAGCAGCCCGTCGTTCTGCTCGACCACCGGCAGCACGGACTTGCGCGAGACGGAGGTCCAGCAGCCGAACAGGGCGGCGACCTTCTCCTGTTGTAACATCTGCCGGCCGATCTGCGCATAGAGCGGCCAGTCGGAGGCGGGGTCCGAGGTCACCACCTCGATGCGGCGCCCGTTGACGCCGCCCTTGGCGTTGATGCCGTCGGCCGCCATCCGCACCACGTGGTTCAGGCGGCCCTCGATGTTGGCCATGGTGCCCGAGGACGAGAACAGGCAGCCGAGCTTGACCGTGTCGGCGGCCCAGGCCGGGCGGATGAGGGCGGGCGCGGACAGGGTCGCCGCCGTGCCCAGGAAGCTGCGTCTCGTGAATCCGACCATCGCTCTCGCCTCGTTCCGTGACCGGCGGATTGTCCGAGTTGAGCGCCTGGGGAGGAAGGCCAAATAGGCTGCAGCGCGGTTGCGGCTTGCGTAAAACCACGGCGTTCCGCCCACGCCGCGTGCGCCGCTGCAGGTCAAACGTCAAAATTCGCACGCCGCACCGGGCGGCACGTCTGTCCGCGCCCATTGGCCGACGGTGCGTTTCTTGCTGGATCGGGTCTTCTTAAACCGGTTCGATTGGCTGAGGCGCATGCGTCGATCCCGACACACCGATCAAGAGATCGCCTTCCTGCTGCAGGAGGCCGCGAACGGGACCGCCATCGCGGCCATCTGCACGGCCGCCCACGTCTCCGTCGGCACGTTCTACCGCTGGCGCCGACGCTTCGGCGGCCTGTCGCCGGCCGGCGTCACGCGCCTCGGGGACGTGGAGCGCGAGAACGCCCGCCTGCGCAGCGAGGTCCTGGCGCTGCGGCAGGCGCTCCTCGCAACGGCATCGGCCGGGCGGGACCATGCCCCTCCGCCACGCGGCACCCCGATGCCCGGACCGTCGGTTCCGCCGACCGGCTTCAGGGGCGGCCATGCCTCGGTCGGCCGCTATGCCGGCCTCAGGACCGCGACCTGACCCCCGAACGCCGGGACGGGACCGGCACGACCGGCCTCCGTCGATGGGGACCGGATCGGTGCGCAGGTCCCGAAAGTGCCATCCCGGTGAGACGGCCCCGCCCGGCAGGGTGAACCAGGCCAGGTGCCGGGGACACAACCGGCGTCCTTCGGGGCAATGGGCGATGCCCTGGGCCGGCACCTTGCGCGGATCGGCGCCGGTGATGCCCAGGCCCGCGGAGTGGATGTGGCCCGCGCGGATTCACGGAGCGCTTCGACGGCCGGCACGCTTGCGTGGACGCGACGCGCCGGACCGGGGCAGGCGGGATCGTCGTCGAGAGGGCCGCGGTGCCGGCCGATCGTCACGAACGCGGTGGACTTCGGCTCGGATCGCGATCAGTCGGTGTCCTGCCGGACCCGCCTGCGGCCCAGGGCCTGCTGGAGCGCCACCGTGTCGACGAGGCGTTGGCTCTGGGCGGCGAGGCGGGTCAGCGTCGCCGAGGCGTAGCGGACCTGGCTCACCAGGAGGCCGGAATAGGCGAGGGACCCGGCCTTGTACTGCACCTGGGACGCCGCGAGCGCCTCCTGGGCGAGGGTTTCCGCCTGCAGGGCGCCGGTCAGGATCCTGGCATCCGCCTCGAGCGCCGTCAGCACATCGGCGGTGTTCTGGAACGCGTCCAAGACCGTCATGCGATAGGTGGCCAGGGCGATCGCGTAGCCCTCCGAAGCGGCGGCCTGCCGGGCCGCCAGGGCTTCCCCGTCGAAGAGCGGCTGCGTCAGCCCGAGCCCGGCGCCCCAGGCGCTCGATGCCGCCAGGCCGGCGAGGGCTGCGGCGCTCGCGCCCAGGTTGGCGCTCAGGGTGACGTTGGGCAGCCGGTTCGCGGTGGCCACGCCGATTCCGGCCGAGGCGGCGTTCAACTGGGCTTCGGCGGCGCGGATGTCCGGTCGCTGCTCCAGCAGGCGCGACGGCAGGCTGATCGGGAGGCGCCGGGGCAGCGTCAGTTCGTGAAGGCGGAAGCTCGGGTGCTCGTACGCGCTGGGCAGTCGCCCCAGGAGCACGGCGAGCCGGTGCCGCGTCTGAGTCCGCGCGGCCCGGCTGGCGATGATCGTCACCTCCTGGGAGCGGATCAGACTCTCCTGGCTCAGGACGCTGGCGATGGGCTCGGCGCCCGCGTCGTAACGGACCTTCACGAGGGCGAGCTGGTCGCGATACTGGCGCAGGATCACCTCGGAGAGGGCGATCTCCTCCGTCAGGGTCGCTTCCTGGATCGCCCCGGTGACGATGTTGCCCGTGAGCGCGAGCGTCGCGGCGCGCAGCTGCTCGGCCGCCACCGCCTCCAGGGCCGCCTGGGCTTCAACGGCGCGCCGAATCCCGCCGAACAGGTCGGGTGAGTAGCTTGCCGCGACGCTGGCACCGTAGAGCCCATACGAGACGGGGCCGCCCTGGCCGAGGCCGCCACCGCCGCTGCGCGTGGTACCGCCGGAGAGGTTCGGCAGCATGCCCGCCCGCACGGACTGGGCCAGGTCCTGGGCCTGGCGGAGGGCGGCCTCGGCCTGCGCGACGGTGGGATTCGCCGAGAGCCCCTCCCGCACCAGGGCGTCGAGGCGTCGGGAGCGGAACAGGAGCCACCACGCGTCCGGCAGGTCGGCGCCCGCGATCAGATCCTGTGTTCCCCCGGCCCCGGGGGCGACGAGATGCGTCGGATCGGTCCGCTCGCCGTACCGGGAAACGTCCGGTGGCGCCGGCGGCACGAAATCGGGCCCCACCACGCAGCCGCCCGACAGCAGCAGGGAGATCGTCACCAGGGCGATCATCACCGGGGGAATTTTCGGGCCGACCGCCGGTGGTCTCATCGCGTCAGCGCCTCGACCGGGTCGACCTCGGCAGCCCGCCGCGCCGGCACGACGCCCGCCCCCAGCCCGGCGAGGCTGGCACTGAGGAACGCGGCCACCGCCGAGCGCCAGCCGAAGGCCAGGGGAAACGGCAGCTGGAAGGCGTGCGCCACCTCTCCGAGCGCGAGGGCGAGGCCGGTACCGAGGGCCCCGCCGACGACGCACAGGGTGGAAGCCTCGATGAAGAACTGCAGCATCACGTCCGAACGCCGCGCGCCCAGCGCCATCAGCAGGCCGATCTCACGGGTTCGCTCGGTCACGGCCACGAGCATCATGTTCATCACGCCGACGGTGGCGATGACCAGGGCGATGCCGGCGATGGAGACGGTCACCAGCGCAAGAACGGCCTTGGTCCTCATCATGGCCTCCCGCTGGACCTCCGAGTCGAACAGAAAGAAATCTCGGACGCCGTGCCATGCCTGCAGCGACCGGGCGATGGCAGCCAGTGCCACGTCGCGGTCCACGGTCTCGGCGATCCGGAGCGTCAGTTGCCTGAAGTCCGACTGGCCCGAGATGCGATAGCTGAAGCTCCTGCTGGGAATCGCGACGAACGGCCGCTGCCCGAAGCGGGAGGACCCATCGATCTGCGCGACGCCGACGATGCGCGCCGGAACCGTCCCGACCAGGATGATGGCGCCGAGCGGATCCTGTGCCGGGGCGAACAGCGATGCACGCGTCGGCGCATCGATGATGATCTCGACGCCCGAACCTCGCGCGCTCTCCTCGGTGAAGTTTCGCCCGAGGCGGATCGGAATATCGTGAATCGGAAAGAAGGCCGGCTCGACACCATACACCGCCCCGGACATGACCCTGTTCTGGTAGCGGAGAACGACCGGCTTCTCCTCACTCGGCGTCGCCCCCGCCAGGAACGAGACGTTCGAAAGCCGATCGAGGTCCGCCCGAGACAGGGATCCCCTCGAGCCTCCCTGGCCGGATTGGTAGTAGGCTCGAGAGAGGACCTCGGTCCTGTTGTTCCCGAGGCCTTTCATCCGCTCCAGTACCTCCTGCTCCGAGCCCTGGCCGATCGCCACGGCGAGGATCACCGCGGCGATCCCGATCACGATGCCCAGCATGGTGAGGAGGTTGCGCAGCCGGTGCGCGAAGAGGGTGCCGACGGCGCTCTTGACCGCCTCCGCGATCTGGCTGGCCCAGCGGCGCGATCCGTCCGGGATCGGCCGGATGGGCGGGCGGGTCCCCCGACGCATCCGCTGCGTGCGATCCGTGCGGATGCGCCCGTCCGCGATCTCGATGACCCGATCGGCCGTCGCGGCGACCTGGGGATCATGCGTCACGATCACCACCGTGTGGCCCTCGTCGCACAAGGCGCGAAACAGGGTGAGAAGCTCGGCGCTCGTGCGGCTGTCGAGCGATCCGGTCGGCTCGTCCGCCAGGATGATCCGCCCGCCGTTCATCAGCGCGCGGGCGATGCCGACGCGCTGCTGCTGTCCGCCGGAGAGCTGGGTCGGACGATGATCGAGACGCTCTCCGAGGCCGAGCCGGACGAGCAGGGCGGTGGCCCGCTGCTTGCGCGAAGCGGCGGCTTCGCCGGCGTAGATGGCCGGAAGGGCGACGTTGGCCCAAGCCGGAAGACGCGGCAGCAGATTGTGGCTCTGGAAGACGAAGCCGAAGGTGTGCCGGCGCAGGGCCGCCAACGCGTCGGGCTCCACGCCCACGGTGTCGCGGCCGTCGATGCAGTAGCGGCCCTGACTCGGCCGATCGAGGCAGCCGAGGAGGTTCAGCAACGTCGACTTGCCGGAGCCGGACTGCCCGATGATGGCCACGAATTCCCCGGCCCGGATCCGCAGGTCGATTCCGTCGAGCGCCGCCACGATCTGGTCGCCCATCCGGTAAGTCCGATGCACCTTCTCCAGGAGAAGCAGGACCGGCGCCTCGGCTTCGGGGGCCATGTCCCCGTCGTGCGGAGTCTGCGGCGTTCGCGGAGTCTCGAGGCCTCCCATCACGGGTGCTTCTGCGATTTGGCGAACGTGGCGCCGTCCCGGGGGTCGGCGATGATCACCGCCTCCCCGGGAACCACACCGTCGAGAACCTGGATCTGGGCCCCGTCGGCCAGGCCCGTCCGAACGCTGCGCTCCTCCGTCCGTCCATCCTGACCCAGGATGCGCACGCGCCCCTGGTCGGCACCGGTCCGCTGCAAGCCGGCGGTCGGAACGAGGACCGCATCCTTGGCCTCCGCCAGGACGAAGCTCACGAGCGCGGTCATCAGCGGCTTGAGCGCCCCATCCCCGTTCGCGATCTCGAACCTTGCGTTGAAGTACACCGCCGGATTCTCGATGCCGGACGCGTTGCCGCCGGCCTGCGTGGATGCGTTCGCCTCGATCGCGATCTGATCGGGCGCCGGATCGATCGTCTTCAGGGTCGTTTCGTAGCGCCGGTCGGGCTGCGCCAGGGTACTGAGGAGGACCGGCATACCCGGCTTGAGGCGTCCGATATCGGCCTCCGAGACCTTGGCCTTGACCGACATGGTGCCGAGATCGGCGAGGCGGATGATCGTCGGCGCGATCTGGGATGAGATCACTGTCTGTCCCAGCTTCGTGACGATCGCCACGACGGTGCCCTCGATCGGCGCGGTGATCTGCGTGTAGGCCAGTTCGGTGCGTGCGTTCCGGACGTTGACCGTCGCCCCCTCGATCTGCGCGTCGAGGGCGGCGATGTCGGCCTGGGCGATCCCGTAGGCCGCTTCGGCTGCCTCGTACTCCTGACGGGTTCCGGCCTTCCCGGCCACGATGTCGCCCTGGCGGCGAAAGGCGGACTCGGTCTGCCGGAGTACGACCTTGGCGCGCTCGCGCTGTGCCTGCAGGGCGTTCAGGGCCGCCTGATTGCGCTGCACGGTATTCAACTGGGGGATGGAATCGATCTCGGCGATGGGCTGCCCCTCCGTCACCTGCTGCCCGAGCTCGACATGAAGGCCCACGACACGTCCGGACACCTGGGCACCGACGCTGACCAGCCGGATCGGCTCGATCGTGCCGCTGGCCGCGATGAGGGTGGTGATGTTGCCGCGAATGGCCGGCGCGGTGACGAAGCCTTCCTGTTCCGTGCCACGGGACCGGAAGGCCACATAGATCCCCGCCAGGATCAGAAGCGCGGCAGCACAGGAAACGAGTGCCGTCAGCCTGTTCCGCATGTTGCTGCCCTGTCGCCCGGTGCACGGATGTTGGCGTCGTGTGTTGCGCAGCTTTTCCGGCACACGACGGGACGATACATCGATGAATCATCGAATATATCACCAATATAAACTGAATATAACAAACATACAAATATGCACACGAACATTAAGCTCGAAAACAATTCATAATAGACAAGTTGCGCCGAAAATTCTTGCTGCGCGCACGCCCCGCCACGGCGATCCAGTCGGCGGAAGCCAGGCCTCACATCCCCTGTGAAACGAGCGCGAAAAAGCGCTACCGCCCGCAGCCTCCGCACCGGCGCCTTGACGCGCTCCGGCGAAGTTCGCCACACCAGCCCGACACGGAGCGCTCTGGATGACCCCCTCGCCCTACCACCCGCCCTGCGGCGGCCTGCCGCCCCAGACCGCGCTGATGACCGGCCGGGCCGTGTTCACCGAGGCCTACGCCGTCATCCCCCGGGGCGTGATGAGCGACATCGTCACCTCCGCGCTGCCCTTCTGGGACCACGCCCAGGTCTGGATGCTCGCCCGACCCCTCTCGGGCTTCGCCGAGACCTTCGCCCAGTACCTCGTCACCCTCGCCCCCGGCGGCGGCAGCGAGCGGCCCGAGCCCGACCCCGAGGCCCAGGCCGTGCTCTTCCTCGTCGCGGGCCAGGCCCGCCTCGTCTGCGACGGACAGGCCCACGCCCTCACCCCCGGCGCCTACGCCTACCTGCCCCCCGGCACCACCTGGAGCCTGCGCAACGACGGACCCGGTCCAGCCCGCTTCCACTGGATCCGCAAGGCCTACACCCGCGTGCCCGGCCTCGAGGTGCCCCCCGCCTTCGTCACCCACGAGACCGCCGCCACCCCCGTGCCCATGCCCGGCACCGACGGCGCCTGGACCACCACCCGCTTCGTCCCCCCCGACGACCTGCGCCACGACCTGCACGTCAACATCGTCGCCCTGCGCCCGGGCGCCTCCATCCCCTTCGAGGAAACCCACGTCATGGAGCACGGCCTCTTCGTCCTCGAGGGCAAGGCCGTCTACCGCCTCAACCGCGACTGGGTCGAGGTCGAGGCCGGCGACTTCCTCTGGCTGCGCGCCTACTGCCCCCAGGCCTGCTACGCCGGCGGACCCGGACCCTTCCGCTACCTCCTCTACAAGGACGTCAACCGACACCCCGCGCTCGCACCCGGCCGGGGCAGCCAATGAGCGCCCGCGCGATCGTCGCCGCGCCGCTGACGGCGGAGGCCTTCGCCCCGTTCGGGACCGTGATCGACAGGGATTCCGTCGCGCCGCGCCCCATGAACGCCGGCAAGGCCCGGCGCTTCCACGACCTCGCGCAGGTGCGGGTGGCGGGCGCCGACGGGCACGTGGTGATCGGCTACGTGGAGGCCGAGCCTTACGACCTGCCCCTCGCCGTGAGCCTCGTGGAGCGCCATCCGCTCGGGGCACAGGCCTTCCTGCCCCTCAACGATGCGCCGTTCCTCGTGGTGGTCTGCCCCGACGAGGGCGGCCGCCCCGGTCGGCCGCACGCCTTCGTCACGGCGCCGGGGCAGGGGGTCTGCTACGCGATGGGGACATGGCACGGCGTGCTGACCCCCTTCGGCGCGCCCCAGGACTTTCTCGTGGTCGACCGCGGCGGGCTCGGCACGAACCTGGAGGAACACGTGTTCGACCAGCCCTGGACGATCCAGGCGCCCTGAGCGGTTTCGCACGGGAAATGCGGCCTGGCATGACCGCGCCCGTCAGCGCGGCGCCGGGACGGGGGCGGTGCCGGCGCCGAGCCTGGGCGACAGGACGATCATGAGGGGGACGACGGCCAGCGCCGTCGCGGCGGCGGCCAGCATCGCGAGGCGCGGCCCCGCCGCATCGCCCAGCGGTCCGTAGAGCAGGGGAGCCGCCAGGGCGCTGCCGCCCAGGGTCCAGGTGTAGAAGACTGCGAAGGCCTTCTCGACCTGCCCCCCCGGCGCCAGCTCCGGCACCGTGCCGTAGAGCACGGAGGAGGTCCCGTTCAGCATGATGCCGAGGACCGGCAGGAGTGCCAGGACCGGCCGAAGCGGGAGCACGGTCACGGCCAGGATCGCCAGCGCCGTGCCGGTCTCGGTCAGGATGACGGTCCGGATCACGCCGAAGCGCTCGCCGAACCGCCCGCAGACGGCCTTGCCGAGGGCGCCCCCGATGAACACCGCCGAGAGGGCGAAGCCCACCGTGGTCAGGCCGGCGCCCTTCTCCTGGAGCAGGAAGGGCAGGTAGAGCAGGAAGGCCGGGCGGGCGGCGTTGTCGAGGGTGCCGATGGCCACGAGCAGCCGGAAGCCGGCGCCTCCGGTCGCGTCCCGCGCAGCGGACGACCGCGCTCTGGCCGGCGCCGCGTCCCGTGACGCGGAGTCACGCGGGAGCAGGCGCAGGAGGCCGAGCGCCACGGCGACGCCCAGGGCGGCGATCAGCCAGAGCGCCGAGCGCCAGTCCATCAGCGACAGCAGCAGGCCGAGCAGGGGCGGCACGCTGGCCTTCCCGAGGTCGCCCGTGAAGTTGTAGGTGCCCAGCGGCCCGCGGGCCGAGCGGCCGTAGGCGCGGGCGATCACCGCGGAGGCCAGGGGATGCTGGGTGCTGCTGCCGATGCCCCCGAGGGTGAGGGCGAGGCAGAGGCCGGCCAGGCTCCCCGAAAGGCCGGCCAGCGCATAGCCGCCGGCGCTCAGCAGGGTCCCGAGCACGAGCACCCGCCGCGCGCCGAACCGGGCCGCGAGCCGCGCCGACGGCATCTGCAGGGCGGCGAGGGCACCGTTGTACAGGGTGCGGAGCAGGGCGAGGGCGGCGTAGCCGAGGGCGAATTCCGCCTGCCAGACCGGCAGGAGCACGTAGATCAGGTCGGTGTAGCCGTCGTGCAGGGCGTGGTTGAGGCCGACGGCCGCCAGGGTCCGCTGCGCCCCCGGGCGGGGCATCGCGTCGACGGCGGGGGTTCGACCCGAAGCGCTCAGGTCCTGTGCGAAAGACATGCGGCCATGATCCTGGTTTGCCGACACAGGATCGCCCGCTCGTCCGCGGCTGACAAACGCCTTATGCTGACGCTCGCGTGAGGAAACCTGACCCGTGCTGCGCCGCCTGCCGCCCTTGAACGCGCTGAAGGCCTTCGAGGCCGCCGGTCGCCATGCCAGCTTCACCCGGGCCGCCGAGGAGTTGCGCGTCACCCACGGGGCGGTGAGCCGGCACGTCCAGGCGCTCGAAGCCTGGCTCGGCCAGCCGCTGTTCGAGCGGCACAATCGCCGCGTGGTCCTGACGGAGGCGGGTGCGAGCTACCTCGCCGAGATCGGCGCGGCCCTGGACCGCATCGCCCTCGCGACGACGCGGCAGGTGGAGCGCGGACGCCCACGCCTGCTCCGGGTGAACGCGCTGGCGACGTTCACCCTGCGCTGGCTGATCCCGCGGCTCTCCGGTTTCCAGCGCGCCAACCCCGCCGTGGAGGTGCGGCTGACCACCTCGAACGTGCCCCTGGCCAACCTGGCCGAGCCCTTCGACGTCGCTATCCGCGGCGGTCCCGACCTGCGGCCGGGCCATATCGGGCGCCCCTTCCTCACCGAGCGCCGCATCCCCGTCTGCAGTCCCACCCTGCTGCGTCGCCTGCCGCTCACGGAGGCGGGACAGCTCCGGGATCACACCCTGCTGCATGCCGCCACACTGCCGCAGGTCTGGCCGCAATGGCTGGAGGCCGCCGGGGTGCCCGGCCTGGAGCCGCGGGCCTCGGTGACGCTGGAGCATTTCTACCTCACGCTCCAGGCGGCCCTCGACGGCCTCGGCGTGGCAATGGGTCCCGAGCGGCTGATCGCCGACGACGTGGCGGCAGGTCGGCTGACCTGCCCCTTCGCCGGGCCCTCCCTGCCGGCCCGCAGCTACTTCACCTACGTGCCGGAGACCCGCGCGGACGATCCCTCGGTCCGCGCGTTCTGCGCCTGGCTGGCCGCCGCGGCCGGCCCGTGAGACATTGGGGCATTGCGGCTTGGGGCTGCCGGCCGCCCGGCGGGCCCCGTCGGTCCGCCTCAGCGGACGGTCGGAGCCGAGGCCTGCTTGCGGGCGGCCAGGGCAGCGGCCTTGCCGGCTGCCGCGTAGAGATTGAGGCGGGCATACACGCCGAAGGCCGGCCCGTCGTCGAGGAACCCGCCGCCCGGTCCCTGGGTCTCCGTCAGGATCGCATTGGCTTCCGCGAGGCTGAGCACCGGGAAGGCGGCCGTGAGCAGGTGCCCGGCCTCCGGCGCGATCTGGCCGACATCCTCCGTCATGCCCACCCGCTGCGGATGCACGACGGGCAGGCCGTAGGTCTGGGTCGCGTCGTAGAGGGCGGCGTTGGCGGCGGCGTCGCGGAAGCGGCCGGTATCGGCGCCGGCGCAGGCTGCGACGGGACCGCCGCAGGCCTCCTTCAGGAAGGCGGTCAGGTCCGTGCGGGCGGCGTCGACGGCCGCGCGATAATCCGTGATCGTCACGGTCGCGTTCGTCTCGCGGCCCATCTCGTTGACCACCGCCGGGTTGCGGCGCACTTGGCCCACATAGGCAGGATCGTTGGCGAGGAGGTGGGCGACCGCGTGCAGGGCGACGGCCCGTCCGCCCAGCACGTCCATCGCGTAATGCGCCCCGACGACGATGCGGTTGGTGCCGTACTCGGCGGCGCGCGCGATCATCTGCTGGTAGCGCTCCGGCACCAGGATCGCGAGCACGACGGATTCGGTGTAGCCGTAGGTGGTGTGCCCGCTCGGATACGAGGGACTGTCGAGCAGGTTCATGCGCGGGCCGCGCAGCCAGTCCAGGCTGTGGGACGGCCGATCGAAGTAGTCCCTGCCGCGATAGGCGAACAGGCTCGGCAGGGTCTGGAACGGGCGGGCATCGCCGTGGACATCGCTCCCCGGTGTCCCGGCGGGTCGGCCATAGGCCTCGCCGAACACGTCCGTCGTGCCGCCGCGCTCCGTCAGGATGGCGGCGGCGGCCTCCGAGACCGGCGCCTTGCCGTTGGTGGTGGCGTTCGCGAAGAAATACTTGCCCGCGTTCGAGTCGGACTTGGCGACGTGGTTGGTGTAGCCGAGGAGATCGGCGACGGACGGCGCCACGTTGGTGAAGGTCTCGTCCGCGGCGTAGCGGGCCTTGGCCTGGTAGAGGTCGCCGAGCTTGCTGCCGAGCCCGTCGGCGAGTTCGGTCGCGTTGCCGTCGGTGATGAAGGAATCGCGCAGGGCGAGCTGACGCTGATCGCTGAGCGGCAACAGGAAGGGCACCGCGCCGGTCCCGGCCTGGATCGCGCCCGTGACCGTCAGGTTGGCGTCGAGGGCGGCCCGTCCCGTCTCGCTCGCCCCCAGGGCGCTGACGGGCGCGAGCCCCTTCAGGGCCGTGAGGTTCTGCGCCGACTGCGCGGCGGCCGGGAGGGGCGCCAGGAGGCACAGGGCCGTCGTCCAGGATCTCAGGGTCTTCGCCATGGATCGTCTCCGGTGCTCGCCGTCACGTCAGGTCCAGAGCTTCGGAACCAGGGGCTCCGAAAACAGAGCTTCGGGGCCAGACATCACGGGATCGGGAAGCTCGGATCGGGTCATAGAAGTTGTACGTGACAGTCGGACGTCAGGACCGCGCCCGACGCGGTCGCCGGTTCAGGTGGATCGGCCGGGGCCGAGGGAGGCGTCGCGGTCCGCGTCGAGCTGGAGCATCAGCTCGGCGAGGCGCGGGTCGAGGGGCTCGTCGATGACCGGTTCGTACAGGGCTTGCAGCTGGCGGCCGAGACGGAGCCGGGTGGCCTCGTTCAGGGTCGGCAGGGGTATCTCATCGGGACGGCGATGCCGTTCGTGCTCAAGATCGCTGGCCATGAGCCTCATGTGGCGGACGAACGGTTGCCGGCAATGGGCGCGGCCGTCGCCGACCACAGCCTTTCGCTCCGTCGCTCATCCGTCCCTCGTCCGTTCCGCGCCGGAACACGCCGATCCCGCCCCCGGTTGGACGCTCACGGCAATCGGACGCGCCACGCGTGAAAAGGAGTCCTCCCATGAAAACCAGTCTCGTCTGTACGGCCGGCCTCGTCTTCAGTCTCGTCGCCCTCGCGGGCCAGGCGGACGCCAAGGGCTGCATCAAGGGCGCGGTCGTCGGCGGCGTCGCCGGGCACATGGCCGGCCACGGAAAGATGGGCGCCGCCGCCGGCTGCGCCGTCGGGCACAGCAGGGCGAACAAGAAGGACCAGGCGCCGAGCGGCGGCCAGCAGCCGCCGCAGCAGAACTGAAGCCCTGAATCCCAGCCCGCGGCGGCTGCCCCGACCGCGGGCGGACCCGAAGATCCCGTCCGGGCTCTTTCGGTCCGCGCTTTTCGTGGAATGTCTCCGCATATCGATCAGGCGGGCGAGAAACACAAGAAACACTTGGGCGCGCAAGACGTCCGCAAACACTTGGGCGCGCAAGACGTCCGCCACGGTATCGCCCGGCGATCGAAGTCGAGGGAACAGGGCCTTCGAAAATCCGGTTCCCGGTGACGTGCCCTGAGCTGCGCGTTGCTGCCCGGGCGCACCCCCTTCCCCTGGGAGCCCCTCCATGCATCGTCGCGAATTTCTCCTCGGCATGCTCACGGCCACGGCGGCCCTGGCCGTGACCCGCACGGCGGTCGCGCAGCCGACGCCCGCCGGCGCCATCCCGACTCCCGTCTACCTGACCCTGGCGACCAAGGGCGGCCTGTTCCTCGAGAACACCGCGCGGGACGCCTTCGACAAGACCCGCAATCCGCGCGTGAAGAAGTTCGCGCGGGCCGAGGTGGTCGAGCAGGTGAACCTCTCGAAGAAGCTCGCGCCCTACACGGGCGGTATGGCGGCCGCGGCGGCCGGCGGCCCGCCCGGACCGGGCGGCCTGATCGGCGGTCTCGTCACGGCGCCCCTCGCGGTCGCCGGGGGTGTGGCCGGGGCGACGGTGGGTGCGGTGGGCGGCGCCCTCGGCGCACCTCCGCCCGGCGGCATGACCTCGGACGAGCAGAAGGCGCAGCTCCTGTCGCAGCTGTCCGGGATGCAGCCGGGGCCGCAATACGACGCGGCCTTCGTCAACGCCTCGCTGCAGGGCCACCAGGAGGCCTACGCGATCCACGGCGCCTACGCGGAGACCGGGGAGGATCCCCAGCTTCGCCGCATCGCCCGCGGCGCCATCCCGCTGATCCAGCTCCACATCTCCCAGCTCACGAAGATGCAGGGCATGATGGGCGGCCAAGCCGGCTGAGCCGGGCTCGCTTTCCAGGCACCTGCCGGGCGCGGCGGCTACCCAGGGCCGGTGCCGTGCGCTAGCCTCCTGCATCGCGTCGACCCGGCACGGAGGCCGGGCGAGGGGGAGGCGGCATGAGCGGGACGACCAAGGCGCAAGCCGGCCTCTCCACCCCCGCGGCCGTGCCCATCGCGGATACCAGCCTCACCGGGTTCTACGCCGACATGACGACGCCCGAGCGGCGCACGTTCTGGGCCTGCGCGGCCGGGTGGGCCCTCGATGGTATGGACTTCATGATCTACCCCCTGGTCATCGGGACGATCATCAAGCTCTGGAACGTCGATGCGGGGACGGCGGGCCTCGCCGGCACCGTGACGCTCCTCGCCTCGGCGCTCGGCGGCTGGGGCGCGGGTTACCTCGCCGACCGGATCGGCCGCGTCCGCACGCTGCAATTCACCATCCTGTGGTTCTCGTTCTTCTCCCTGCTCTGCGCGTTCGTCCAGGACTTCCAACAGCTCCTGATCTGCCGCGCCCTGCTCGGGCTCGGCTTCGGCGGCGAGTGGGCGGCGGGCGCCGTGCTCATGGGCGAGACGATCCGCGCCCAGTACCGCGGCCGGGCCGTCGGCTCGGTCCAGTCGGGCTGGGCGGTGGGCTGGGGGCTGGCCGTGCTGGCGCAGGCCGCGCTGTTCTCCCTCCTGCCGGCCGAGCAGGCTTGGCGCTGGATGTTCGCCCTCGGCGCCCTGCCGGCGCTGCTGGTGTTCTATCTGCGGGCCTATGTCGAGGAGCCGGCGGTGGCCGCCGAGACGCGGGCGCGGGCGCTGGCGACCGGGGACCGACCGGCCCTATGGGAGATCTTCACCGGCCCGATCCTGAGGACGACGGTGCTGGCATCCCTGGTCGCGACCGGATGCCAGGGCGGCTACTACGCCATCACCTTCTGGGTGCCGCGTTTCCTGACCACGGAGCGCCAGCTCTCGATCGTATCCTCGACCGGCTACCTCGCCGCGCTGATCGCCGGCTCCTTCGCGGGCTACCTCGCCGGCGCCTGGTTCGCCGACCGCTATGGGCGCCGCACCCTGTTCCTGGTGTTCTCGCTGGGCGCGATCGCGGTCATCCTCGTCTACACCCAGGTGCCGCTCTCGAACGCGATCCTGTGGGTTCTCGGTTTCCCCCTCGGCTTCTTCGCCTCCGGCTACTTCTCCGGCATGGGCGCCTTCCTCACCGAGCTCTACCCGACGCGGCTGCGCGGCTCGGGACAGGGCTTCTGCTACAATTTCGGCCGCGGCGTCGGCGCCCTGTTTCCCTTCCTGGTCGGGGCCCTGTCGCAGACCACGACCCTCGCCAACGCGATCTGCCTGTTCGCGGTCGGTGCCTACCTCCTGTTCTTCGCGGCCGCCTACGCGCTGCCGGAAACCCGGGGCCGCGTTCTCCATGCCGATGCGTGAGGCCGTTCCCTCCGTCGACGCGGCGCCCGCCTGCCCGGGGCCGCAGTCCCACCCGCGCGGGCCGACCCGCTACGCCGTTCCGCCGGGGGCCGTCGACACCCACGCCCACGTCATCGGTCTCCCGCCGGACTATCCCTTCGTCCGGCCCCGCAGCTACACGCCGCCGGCCGCGACGGCGCAGGACTACCTCGCGATGCTCGACGCCACCGGCATGGCGTATGGAATCCTCGTTCAGGTGAGCGTGCACGGCACCGACAACCGCCTCCTCCTCGAGACCCTGCGGGCACACCGCCGGCGCCTGCGCGGCGTCGCGGTGATTCCGCTCGGACTGCCCGACCGTGAACTGGCCGCCCTCAAGGAGTCCGGCGTCGTCGCGCTCCGCCTCAATGTGCTCTTCGGCGGCGGCGTAGGCCTCGCCGAGGTCGAGGCCTACGGGCAGCTCGCCCGCGAGATGGGCTGGCACCTCCAGTTCCTCCTCGACGCGCGCGATCTGCCGCCGGTGGCCACCCGCCTGGCGCGGCTGCCGGTGCCGGTGGTCATCGACCACATGGGCCATCTCCCCACCTCCGCCGGTCTCGACGATCCGGGCTTCCGCACACTCGTCGACCTCGTGCGCGACGGCGCCTGGGTGAAGCTCCAGGGCGCCTTCCGCACCTCCACGGCGGGGCCGCCCTACGCCGACACGGTCCCGTTCGCGCGAGCCCTGAACGCGGCCGCGCCGGATCGCTGCCTCTGGGGCTCGGACTGGCCCCACGTCGCGACCTGGGGGCCGATGCCGGCCATCGGCGACCTGCTCGACCTGATGGCGGACTGGGTTCCGGACCCTGAGCGGCGGCGGAAGCTCTTCGTCGACAACCCGCAGCGCCTCTACGGCTTTTCGCCGGAGCCTCGTTAAGCCTCCGTGCAGGAGATGCGGGGTAGGGTCCGGGTCATGCGCTCCGTCCCGGCCGCCGGCCTGCTCCTCGTCGCCTCGCTCCACGCTTCGGCCGTGGCGGCCGGTCCCCTCGATCGCCTGATGGGCACACCCGACACGCCCGGCGTGGTGGCCGGTGGATCCTTCGGCCCGAGCGGCAACGACTATTACGGCGACATGCGCCTGCAGCGCCCGGCCCAGCGGCCGGCCGCGACCCGCTACGCCAGGGCCAGGCCCCGCCACCTCAAGGCGGACAAGCCGCTGCCGAAGACCTGACGCCGACACAAGAAACCCGCCGCGGCCGGAGCCGGGCGGGTGGAGGTGTTCGCCTTGGGAGGAAAGCGTTCCTCGTTCCTACCGGGTCCTCCGGCCGGCACCACTTCGCCGGGCGCGGGTCTGGTATGCCAGAACGGCGCATCCCCGAGACGGTCGATCCACGGTGATGTCCCCGGCAAAAAAAGTCGGGTGAAAATACCCTCAAAATACCTCCATTTTATGCCCGCGATCTGGCCTATAGTTGGGTGAAACAGACACGTGTGCCGCTCCTGTCGAGGGGGCACGGAAAACAAAGTCGGGTGAAAACGTTCTTCAATTTTCACCCGACTTTTAGGCAAGCGCGTTTCCCATGCTATCGCGACACCTCGCGCGCACCTCATCATCTTCTTACCGTCGGCACCTCGGTGATACCGAGTTTCTCGGCTTGTCTTAGGAGTGTCTTGGTATTTAATCCTGCCAGTTGCGCTGTTTTCTTAAGTGCCCATCCCTCTTGTATGGCTCGTGCGATGTGCGGGATTAAGCTTTTTCCAAAGTTGGACAATTTAGCCTTCGTGAACGTGCCATCTGACTTTTTTCGCCTGATATATTCGTACTCGCAAGCGCAGCGAAAGCGAATGCGTAAATCTGGTCCGACATATTGAATGTGGGCTACTTGAACTTTGGCGTGTGCTGGATCGGAGATCAGCGGATTGTAGCACTTCCAAGGTTTTCCCCGGATATCTGCTTCTTTAGGCTTGGGTTTGCGATCGATGCGTCCCTGCGAGGCCTTTACATCCGGTTGTTGCTCGAGAAAATCCTGAAACAAGATGTGATAGAAAGTCGGAGTGTTGAAGCCTTGCTTTTTGAGCAGTGATAGAGCCCAGGTCGGCGTATCGTTAGCTCCATCGCCAATATGGGGCCAAAATCGCACCAAATCGGCAAGGTAGTTTTGGAGGGAAATTCCCAGAAATTCCTTGTTGACCTGCTTCTGAGCGCGAAAAAACCCTTTGCACCAAAGCAAATCAAGATAGACGGCACGAATATCAACGCTAGGCTGATAATTTTGTCGACTCTGCAATAATTGTCTGCTTCGTTCCGCGATGCGGCTCAGAATATCAATTTCTGTTTCCAACAGATCCTCGACGACGGCCGGTGTGTCTGCACGACAAGATGTGTCGTCGGCGCGGCAATAGAGCGATGATCGAGCCTGTAACTTGACATGACTATAGCTTAGAGAGATGCGGTGCGTGGGGCAGATGACAACATGCGCCAACTGTTGGTCACGACGCCAGTAGGCCTCGCCGAATGTTTCAATCATGCTGTTTTGACAAGCTGGGCAGAATCGAAGGTATTTTGGAGCGTCTATGAGCGACTTTCGACGAAGTGCGATCCGTTTGTCGGGGGCCGCTGACGCCAGCATGTCCCTAAAGACTTTCTGGCGATACGCACTGTCTGCATACGCGGTGTAGTAATTAAAGAGTGTGTGATCAGCGATGATTTCGTCGGCTGAAATTTTCTGCCCCACAGGTATGACAGACGCGATCTTCATAATCCCGCTTGGTAGATCGATAACATTCCCGTTATGACTGAGGTTAAATAATTTCGAATTGATGGTGTTAATGTTTTTTAGACCTGATCTGTGAACGTAGCGAGCAACTACACTGTAGAGTAATTCGTCGGGGTAGGGCTGGGGAAATTGCGTAAGTGTCAGTTGCCGAGGCATGATCCTGTCCCGCCGGATGAATGTAGCACAATGCAATAGTGTGCGAGGAGAGGGCGACCGGCTGAGGATATCCAAAAGCAGGAATTGCCGGTCGCGTGACGCGATATAGCAAAGTTATCGCGTCCTTTAAATACGGGCTCAGCAAAGTTGAAACGCAAAGTCGGACGCCGGTCCGATGAATAGCAAAAATGAATGGAAAAAATTTGGCGTGGCCAAGCTGCCTCGCGGAAATGTGTTTTTTTACAACGCTTTAATGATGTCCCGGCCTGAAGGTGTCCCTAGAGCGTTTTCCACGATTCCTGAGTCGTTGCGGCGAGGTGAGCGTTGATTCCTGAAGGTTCGTCAGGGAGATCGCCATGGCCCGTGCCTACAGTCACGATCTTCGTATTCGCGTCCTGGACGCAGTGGGAGCAGGTCTGTCCCGCCGGGCCGCGGCCCTGCGCTATCGGGTCGGTATCGCTACGGTGATCCGCTGGGCCGCGCACGCGACGACGACAGGGGAGACGCAAGCTCAGCGTCAGGGCCGTCCACCCGGCTCCAAGCTCGACGTGCACGAAGCCTTCCTGCGTAAGCGCTCGGTGATGGGCCTTGCGGGTTAGGCGGCTTGAGCGAGGCCCGTGAGCGGGGTCCAATGCCACGGCAGCAGGTCGGCCAGGCGCCGGGCCGGATGACCAGGTCCGGCGCGTGCCCGCGACGACGATGTGAGGCGTGTTCGTCATAGCTCTAGACATAAGGCCGATACAGCGCCATCCCGCGCCATCACCTGTATCCAGACCCAGTTTCTACCCACGCAAGGCAGCCCTCACCGAGCGCCTACCGCGTTGGGTCAGGCATTGCGATCTACGACGAGGTCAGGGTGGCAGTTCAGCCCGCCGTCAGAGCGACAGCAGGCTCGGTAAGCCTCACAATGATGCAAGCGTGACCTGTCTCGTGCGGCCTCAGATGGCCTGATGTGGATCAAGAAGGGCTGAGAGCGAAGCGGCTAAAGCGTTTTCTTCCTGTTCGAGGTCTACAGCACTGAGATCGAAGGCAAAGCCGTAAACGGTCACGTTTCCAGTCCGACCCAACTTATAAAGCCTCTTTTTTGCGTTTGGCGCCGCTATGTGTATTAGAACAGTGAGTCTCACACCGAAAGTTACAGCATACGTGACGGCCTGATTGATGTCGGGTCGATCAATTTTTGTCTTATATTTTACCTCACAGACAACCGGGGCGGACGGCGCCCGTCTGATGATGATATCAGGCTGGGCAAGCGGTCCGTTGGGGTGATCGCTAAAGAGAGGGCGTCTGCCCTCCCGATTTCCGTCCTCGACAACGATGTCGGACGCTGCCTGCCGTCGCAGGCTGATACGAAAGTAGTTTTCAACGAGTTCCTCCAGATTGAGGATGAAGCTATTCAAGGATCGATCCGGGCCCTGGCGGTCGAGGAGTATTCCCTCGGTGTTTAGCACCATCGTGGCGATCTCGAGCGCTCGCTCGTAATCGGGACGCCTGGCGTCGGTCCGGCTTTGACTCTTGTGAGCTGCTAGGTCGTCCCGCTCCGCTTGAGTCAGCCTTCCGATCTCCTTTGGCAGGTTACGGTAGCAGCCTGCTACGTCTGAGAGCAGGGCGGCGTCGACCACCTGCATTCGAGAGAAGGCAGAAAGGACGATCCGCATCGCCGCCCTGATAATCCGGTTCTCAAGGACGTCGGTGGTTTGCCTGTATCGCTCGGCCACGACCGAGGAGGGCCTTCCCCGGATCAAACAGCGGCTGCGACTTTCGCCGATCAAAATGCGCCCTCGCGGGTGCGACGTGACGGACTTCTCCGGAGTGAAGTGCTTGATGAACCCTGTGACCTCGATGTCCCGCACGGCGTCGACGAGGTTGGCCGCGATGAAAGCTAGGACACTGGCTTCCGGCGCTTCGGCGACTTGGTAGGTTCGGAGCGTCCTCCTCAGCCTACCCAGGGGCGCGCGAGCGATCTCAAGAACCCGAGCCAGGTTCCCGACCGGCAGCCTGGGAAGTATGTCGACCGAAAGCCGGGCATTAAGCGGTATCAGGCCGACGTAGGCGCCGGCGGATAGGGTAATCCGACCCTTCCGCAAGCTGAGAAATACAAGTCCCTTCTCCTCGACGTGCCGGTAGAGCGGCAACGCGCCGTTGATTGGCCTGCCCCTATCCTGTGGCCCAGGTTCGAAGTTAGTGCATCGTCGGTCTGGACTTGACCCCGTTTGTGGTCCACGGCTTATGCAAGTTCTCGGGCTATGGCAGCTTGGTTGGCGAAGGCTCGAGGCGTCAAGCCGCCCAGAGCCATATGGGGTCGATCTTCGTTGTAGTGGCACCTCCAGTCCTCGATGCGCTCACGGGCATCGGCCAGCGACAGGAACCACGAGGCGTTCAGGCATTCCGCTCGTAGACGGCCGTTGAACGACTCGATGTAAGCGTTGTCGGTCGGCTTGCCCGGTCGGGAGAAGTCGATCTCGACCCCGTTCAGGTAAGCCCACTGGTCGAGCATGCGCCCAGCGAACTCCGGTCCATTATCCACCCGCAGGCTCTTGGGCCGTCCCCTCAGATTGACCAAGGCGTCGAGCGCCTCGGTCACTTGGTAGGCGCGGAAGTTGGCTCTCGGCGTGAGCGAGAGCGCCTCTCGCGTGTGGCAATCGACGACCGTCAGGATCCGGAACGGACGCCCGTCGAAGATGCGGTCGGATACGAAGTCCATCGCCCAGACCTCGTTAGGTCCGCCGATCGCCGGTCGCCCCTGACGGTAGCGCCACGCCCGCTTGCGCTTGGGCAGCTTGGACCGGATCGACAGGCCCTCGTCGCGGTAGATCCGGTAAGTGCGCTTGTGGTTCACATTCCAGCCCTCCCGTCGCAACAGGATGTGCAGCCGCCGGTAGCCGTAGCGGACCCGTGCGGCAGCCAACTCCTTCAACCGCATCCGCAGCGCGACCTGCGGATCAGAGCGTTTGGTATAGCGCTGGGACGAACGGCCGAAGCCGGTGGCCTGGCAGGCCCGACGCTCACTGATGTCGTAAGCCACCTGCAAATGACCGGCGACCTCACGGCGAACGGCGGGCCTCACCACTTTCGTTTGAGCACGTCCTGCAGCATCGAGCGGTCCAGCGTCAGGTCAGCGACCAGCCGCTTGAGCTTACCATTCTCGTCCTCCAGCTGCTTGAGCCGTCGGATCTCCGGCACGCCCATGCCGACGAACTGCTTCTTCCAGCGATAAAAGGTCGGCTCGGACACGCCCATCTTCCGGCAAACTTCGTCCACCGAGGCGCCGTTCTCCGCCTGCCGCAGGGCGAAGGCGATCTGTTCATTCGTGAAGCGTTTGCGAGGCATGGCATCCACCCTCCTTCAGGGTTCAGGATGCCCGAAAAACTTGCGCTCAGCGCGGACCAGTTTGCTGGGTCAGGGTCACACCTTCTACGAACCTTACCGTCCGATCATCCCGAAGGTCTCCTCTTCGAGAGAGATCAAACCAGAGTGTGGACCGTGCCGATACGCACGCGCGTCCATCGGTCGACGCTTCTCGACAGCTAAGGCTCGGTGGGTTGGCAACGCGGCGGTCGCCGTCGTGAGGCTTCGACCCTTTCCTCCGGCTTTAAGGGCGCGGGTTGATCCAGCGCAAGGCTCCCGGCTCGGTATGGGCGCAACCCAAAGGCCCAGAACAGCCGGAAGCGAACCCGAGAATGACGACGACGGCCATCGACCCAAGTGCGGCGAGAGGGTTGTCTGTCGTCGACATGTTGCCGCGCTTGCGCGGATGGCTGGCGGTTCTGCCCCTGGTCGGCCTCTGCACCGGACTATCGGCCGAGGCGCTCGCCCGGCCGGACATCGCGGCCTGGGCGTGGACACTTCCAACGCTGACCGTCCTCGCCGTCCTCATGGCCCAGGTCGTGACCAGCCTGGCGCGAGGCGACGTCGGTCTCGACCTTGTGGCCCTGCTCTCGATGGGCGGCGCGCTCGCCCTGTCCCAGCCGCTGGCCGGCGTCGTCATCGCCCTGATGTACGCCGGTGGCCAATCCCTGGAAGCCTACGCCTCCGGACGCGCCGGCCGTGCCATGACGGCCCTGCTCGCCCGCCAGCCGCGCTCTGCCCTTCGTGAGGAGGCGGGCGGCGTGAGAGAAGTTCCCATCGCGGTGCTGGCACCGGGCGACCGCATCCTCGTGCGCGTCGGCGACGTCCTGCCGGTGGATGGCCGTGTCGCCGCAGGCCGGGCCATCCTGGATCAGGCGACGCTCACCGGCGAGGCGTTGCCGGTCACGTTCGAAGCGAATGCGACCGTGCTGAGCGGCACGGTCAATGTCGGTGCGCCGTTCATGCTGTTGGCCGAACGCCTGGCCGCCGAGAGCACTTATGCGGGCATCGTCCGGCTCGTCGAGGCCGCCCGATCCCAGAAGGCCCCGATGGCGCGCCTCGCCGACCGCTACGGCTTGGCCTTCCTCGGGCTGACTCTGATGCTGGCCGGGGGCGCCTGGGCGGCCACGGGCGATCCCCTGCGGGCCCTCGCGGTGCTCGTCGTGGCCACACCCTGTCCGCTCATCCTCGCCGTGCCCGTCGCCTTGATTTCCGGCCTCTCGCGGGCGGCCGGCATCGGCGTGATCATCAAGGGTGGTGGTGCCCTGGAGACGTTGGCACGCGTGCGCGTGCTCGTGGTCGACAAGACCGGCACGCTCACCCACGGGACGGCACGACTGACCTCCGTGCACATCCTCGACACTATTCGGGAGCAGGATGTCCTGAGGCTGGCAGCCTCCCTCGATCAGGCCTCCGGCCACCCGACGGCCCGTGCGCTGGTCGATGCGGCGCTCGCACGCGGCCTCACCCTGACGCAACCGACACAGGTGGCCGAAGTCCCTGGCGAGGGCGTCACGGGCCTCGTGGAGGGGCAGCCTGTCCAGGTCGGCGGGCCCCGCCTGATGCGGGCGCACGGCATACTCTTCCCGGAAACGGACGGCGCCCGGAACGCGGACGCCATCACCGCGACGGTTCTGGTGGCCGTGGACGGCAAGGCCGTCGCGATTTTGAGCTTCGCCGACCCGCTGCGAACGGACGGCGGGCGGACGCTCGCGGACCTGCGCCGATGCGGCATCCAGCGCGTGGTGCTCGCGACCGGTGACCGACGCAACGTCGCGCAGGCGCTGATCGAGGGCCTGCCCATCGATGCTCTGGAGGCGGGCCTCGATCCTGCGGGCAAGACGCGGATCGTGGCGAAAGAACGGGTGCATGGACCGGTGATGATGGTGGGTGACGGCGTCAACGACGCGCCGGCCCTGGCCGCCGCCGACCTCGGGGTGGCTCTCGGCGCCAGGGGGGCAGCCGCTGCGGCCGAGGCGGCCGACGTCGTCCTGCTGGTCGACAGCCTCGCGCCCCTTCCGCATGCCATCGGCATCGCAAAGCGGTCCCGGGTCATCGCACTCCAAAGCGTGATGGTCGGCCTGGGCCTGTCGCTCGCCGGCATGGTCGCGGCGGCGCTCGGCTTCCTGTCGCCGCTGCAGGGAGCCCTGTTTCAAGAGGCCATCGACGTCGCCGTCATCCTCAACGCCATGCGGGCACTTGGAGGTCCGATGACGACCAAAGCACCGGATGCCCAGGAATCTGCGCAGCCGGACCACTTACCTCGGGCAGTCCCTTGAGATGGATCAAGGCAGGGGAAACCGGAAGGACCCAGGGTTCCCTTCCGCTGGGTTCGGCGGGCTCGGGAGACTGCCGTGGGTTACGCGAACATGCTGGTATCCGTGGACTTGGATCGCGGTTGCGCCGACCGTGTCCGACTTGCCGCCGGGCTCGCGAAGCGCTTCGAGGCGGACATGACAGGCGTGGCGGCTCGGCCGATCCCCGGACCTTCCGCATTCACGAACCTGCAGGAGGACGGAATCCTGCGTGCAGCCGAGGAACGCCGATACCGCGACGAGGCTGCCCGGGTCTGGGACGTTTTCACGCGCAATGCCGGCGATGCCCTCCGCACCGACTGGCATTGCACCGAGGGGCATCCCACGGCCAATCTCGCCCGGGAGGCACGCGCGGCGGACCTTGTAGTGGTCGGACGCCATAGCGAAGCCGATGGTGTCCCGGGCGCGATGGCGGTGCTGCCCGGCCCGTTGCTGATGGAGGTGGGGCGTCCGGTCCTGGTCGTTCCTCCGGATGCCGAGCACCTGGGCGCCGACCGCATCGTGGTCGCCTGGAAGGACACCCTTGAGGCGCGACGGGCCGTCTCGGCGGCGATGCCTTTCCTCCGTCAGGCAGACCATGTCTATTTCGTCTCGGTCGGACCCGAGGCGGCGTCCCAAGGGACCGAGGCGGTGGCCGACCACCTCAGGCGACATGGCGCCAACGTCACCATCCATGTTTTGGAACCGTCGCTTCGCGGCGAGGCCGACGATGTCATCCGGTTCGCGCGTCGCGAGTACGCCGACCTGATCGTCATGGGAGCCTACGGTCATTCACGGCTGCGGGAATGGGCCTTCGGCGGCATGACCCAGGACATCCTGCAGACGGCACCCGTCTGCTGCCTGATGAGCCACTGATGCGCCGCCCCCACATCATCGCGGCGCTTGCGGTGTTCCCGCTCGTCGTTTCGACCGCCTTCGCCCGTGAGGGTTCGGCATCCCGGGGCGAAGCGTTTGCTTGCACGACCTGCGCGCGATGCCATGGCGTCGGTTCTCGGGGCGCAAGCCCGATGCCCGAGGCACCGACGTTTCGAACGCTCGCCGGCCGGTTCCCCATCGATGACCTTGCCGACATCCTGGTCGAAGGTGTCGACCGGCGTCATCCAGCCATGCCCGACTTCCGCCTGGACCCGGTGGATGCCGACGACCTGACCGCGTATCTGAAGACCTTGAAGCCGTGACAGGCCTACGCGGGACCGCTATCTGGCGGCTGGACGAAGACGAAGGTGGACGAAACCAATGGAGCGATCCTTGCTCTACGTCAGCCGCAGGCAGGCGACGGAGGCGGACATCCGGGACATCGTGGAGACCGCACGGGTCAGGAACGCACGGCTTCAGGTCACCGGCGCGCTGATCGCCACCGACACGCACTTCGCCCAAGTCCTGGAGGGTTCCCGCGCTGCCATCAATGAGCTGATGGACAGCATCCTTCGTGACCGGCGCCATGAGCAGATCGACGTTGTTCAAGACCGGCAGGCCGACCAGCGGGGATTTCCGACTTGGTCGATGGCCTATTCAGGCCGCTCGGTTTTCGCCGAAAGCCTGATCGGCGCTCTTGCGACGAGAGGGTCCGAAGAGCCCGAAGGCCGTCACCTCAGGCGCCTGCAGGACTTCATGCGAGAATTCGCCCGCACCTCTCCTTGATAGAGCCTGCGCCGCGTCGATGCGCCTGCCCGGTCTATTCTACAAAGCCCCAAGCGGCTTCCAGCGCCCGCAGGTCGTCCTCGTCGAGTGGCTTCATCCAGTCTTCCTCGAAGCAAGCACGGTCGGGTGTCCCCGATGGGGCTGACACCCGTTCCCTATCGGGGCGCGAGCCCGGCCGCGGCTGGTTGTTGATCCGCGCGACCCTTGCCGCCGCGCTGCAGCCGGAACGTCTCCTCGGGTTCATGACCGTATCCCCTTCCTCAATGCGTCAGGAACAGCGGCGCCGGGCTGCTCTTGAGGAGCGAGCGCGTGACGCCGCCGAAGAGGAGTTCCCGGATGCGGGAGTGCCCGTAGGCCCCCATCACGATCATGTCGGCCCTGAGCATCTTCGCCTGGTTGCGCAGAGTCTCGGCCACACTGTCCGTCACCGGCACATCGACGACGGTCACGTTCACGCCGTGTCGCGCGAGATGCGGTGCGAATTCCGCTCCGGGAACTGACATGTGGAGTTCCTCCGGTTCGGTGACTGAGACGATCTCGACCACCTCGGCCGCGCGCAGGAACGGCATCGCGTCGTTGGCGGCCCGTGCCGCCTGGGCGCTGCCGTCCCAGGCGACGATGATGCGTCGTGCAGAAAAGGCGTCGGAGCCGGGCGGCACGGCGATGACCGGACGACCGCTCCCAAACAACGTCTTCTCTATGGTCTCGATGTCGATGGCATGGATCTTTGGCCATGCATCCAGCACCGTCAGATCGTGCAGGCGCGCCCGGACCGCCAGTCGGCCCACGAGGGCAGGGTAAGGCAGGCTCGGCGTTTCCGTCGTACAGACCACCCCTGCCTGCGCCGCGTCTCCGGCCGAGCGGACCGCGATGGATCGGGCTAATTCGTCGAGGCGGCGGTCGATGATAGCGACGCCTTCGTAATCGAAATCGCCGAGCCAGGCATCGTCGCCCGAGAGGCGTCATGAGGCGGACTGGACCGTGAGGTGTGCACCAGCGGCCCTGGCCAGCGTCAGGCCATATCCGATGGCCGAGGAGGCGTCATCGCCTCCGCCCTCCACGGTGGTTCCGACCAAGATGTCGCGAATGACCGCGAGCGGGGACGGGGGCTTCCGGAGCATGGTCATTTCCCTCGGTAAGGTAGCCCCATATTCCTCCCGTCCGTGCGAGGCGGCGTTGATCCATCTCAAGTCATGATCGTCCGTCCCTGAGCGGTATCACCCGCCCGCGGAAATACGTGCGCCGCAGAAGGAGATCATAATGAAAGAGCGCCGGGACTCACGGCTGTCGTCAGGGGCCGAAACACGGTAGCCTGTCATCACGAGGTCGTGATGCGAGCCGTGCCTGGGAAATCCATCTCCTCACCGGTGGAGCGCATTTGTAGGGAGGGCTCCATATGGGAGTCTCCGGTGAAGACCAGCACCGCCGCTCCGGCGACCTCTTCGGGTGTGAACGATGATCGACACCCGCGACGCGCCCGGCATTGGCGAAGGCGAGGACGGAGCGCTGACCGTCGATGAGCTCCGGCAGACGCTGGACGATGTAGGCATCTGCATCTGGTCTCTGGACATCCCAACCGGCCGCGTCACGGTCACGCCGACCTGTGCCCGGCTCTTCGGCGTTCCGCCGGAGCGACTGACCACCTTCGCGGCCTCCCAGGCCCTGGTGCACCCCGATGACCGCCAAGCGCGGGCGGATGCCATCCAGGGAGCGTTGCGGGAGGGCGGGAGCTACGAGGTCGACTATCGGATCATGCGACCGGACGGTCATGTCTGCTGGCTGCGCTCGCGCGGACGCGTGAGCCTCGATGGGGATGGCCGACCGGCGCGTCACCGTGGCGTCGTTCTCAGCATCCACCTGCAGAAGCAGGCCGAGGCGGACCTGCGCGCCCGCGAGGCGCACCTGCGTTCAATCCTCGACACCGTGCCCGAGGCCATGGTCGTCATCGACGAAGCAGGCATCATCCTCTTGTTTAGTTCGGCGGCCGAGCGCCTCTTTGGCTACACAGCGGCCGAAGCGACCGGACAAAACGTCAGGATGTTGATGCCCGAGCCGATGCGCGGCGAGCACGACGGCTACCTCGACCACTACCGGAGAACCCGGGAGCGCCGCATCATCGGCATCCATCGGGTCGTGACGGGCCAGCGGTCAGACGGCACGACATTCCCGATGGAGCTCGCCATCGGCGAGATGCGCTCGGGCGAGCAGGTGTTCTTCACCGGCTTCATCAACGACCTCACCGAGCACCAGAGGACCCAGGCAAGGCTTCAGGAATTGCAATCCGATCTCGCCCACGTCTCGCGCCTGAGTGCGATGGGCGAGATGGCGTCCACCCTGGCTCACGAGATGAACCAGCCCCTCGGCGCCATCGCGAACTACACCAAGGGCTGCCGTCGCCTGCTCGCGAAGCCCGACCCCGAGGCCATCGCAAAGACCATCGAGGTCCTCGACAAGACCGCCGAGCAGGCCCTGCGGGCTGGCCAGATCATCCGCCGCCTCAGGGAGTTTGTTACTCGTGGCGAAACGGAACGCCGGCTTGAGCCGGTCTCACGGCTGATCGAGGAGGCGAGCGCCCTGGCGCTGGTCGGCGCTCGCGAGCAGGGCATCGTCGCCAAGGTCCGCGTGGCCCCAGGCCTCAGAGCCGTGTTGGCCGACCGGGTGCAGGTCCAGCAGGTCCTGGTCAACCTCATGCGCAACGCGCGCGAGGCCATGCAGCACAGAGAACGGCGCGAGATGGCCGTCGACGCCCATGCACTCTCCTCAGGGTTCGTCGAGATTTCGGTGTCGGATACGGGCCCCGGCATCGCCGACGAGGTCGCGGACAGGCTGTTCCAGCCGTTCGTGACCACCAAGGCGAGCGGGATGGGTGTCGGGCTCTCGATCTGCCGCACCATCATCGAGGCGCATGGCGGCCGGCTCACGGTCGAGCGTAACGCGGCTGGCGGAGCCACCTTCCGCCTGACGCTGGTGACAGCCTCCGAGGGAGACGCAATCTATGCCCCATAGCCTCGTGCATGTCGTGGACGACGACCCGGCCATGCGGGATTCGGTCGGATTCCTGCTCGACACGGCCGGCTTCGAGGTCGCGCTCTACGAGGCAGGGACCAACCTCCTCGATACGCTGATCAAGCCGGCGCGCGGGTGCGTCCTGGCCGACATCCGCATGCCCGACGTCGACGGCTTGGAACTGCTACGCCGCCTGCGGGCTACCGGCCACACGCTTCCCGTGGTGATGATGACGGGCCACGGGGACGTGCCCCTCGCGGTGGAGGCGATGAAGCTCGGCGCCTGCGATTTCATCGAGAAGCCCTTCCACGACGAGGCGTTGTTGCAGGCGCTGCGCTCCGCCCTCGACCGGGGCGATCCAGCCCAGGCCGTCGATCCCAACCTCCAGGAGTTCATCCGTCGCGTCGAGACCCTGAGTGAGCGCGAGCGTCAGGTGATGGACCAACTCGTCGCGGGCGGCTCCAGCAAGGACATCGGCCGTACGCTCGACATCAGCCCGCGGACCGTCGAGATCTATCGTGCCAAGCTCATGGCCAAGACGCAGGCAGCCAGCCTGCAGGAATTGGTTCGCTGGGCGGTCCTGGCCGGCCTCGCGTAGGGTTGAGGCAGGTCAAGGCAGGCACAGGCACGTCACGCCAAGGTTTTGGTCTGAGGTATTCGGACCCGCGGTTGGCGCATCAATCATCATGTCGACGAACCTTGCATCCCCCATCTACGTCGTGGACGACGACCCGGCGGTCCTGCACTCGCTCTGCTTCCTCCTCGAAGGCGAGGGACACCGGGTGGAAGCCTTCCCGAACGGCCGGAGCGTACTGGCCGCCTTCCCGGGGCCCGAGCCTCGCTACCTCGTTCTCGACTACGTCATGCCGGACATCGATGGGATCGAGGTGTTTCGGCAACTGCGCGCGGCCGATGTTCGTGCACCTGCGGTCCTGATGACCGGGGATCCTGCGCCCGTCGTGCGCCAGAAGGCCAGGGCCATCGGACTGGCGCTGATCGAGAAGCCGCTTGCCTTCGAGCCGCTCCTGGCCATGCTTGCCATGGGTGGCGACGCCGCCGCTCGGCTTCCCGCGATCCGACGCTGACGTTGAACCGGGGGCTCGCTCCGGGGGATCGTGGATGCAGGAGTTCGCGCGGGCCGTCCCGTGGTGAAGGTGCGGTGGGATGGCTTCAACCGCCGCTGGCTTCCTTCAGTCAGACCTGTCCGGATGGTCCGTCGCAGCCATGCAGGGCAACCCGCCGTGTCCCGGGAAACGGTGACGTTCAGGGACGCATATGCCTAGGGGACAGGCTCTCGCAGACATGGTGGAAGAGGTAGAACCCGAACGCCGAGGTGGCCTCTCGGGCCGGCGCGGGCTGGAAGCCGAACGGCAGGTTGTCGTCGTCGCATACGTTCACGCCGAAATCCCAAATCCCCGGGCGGACGAAGCTCGGGATCAGCATGGTCTCGCGCACGGCGCAACACAGCCCCGGCTGTCGCCGATGCTGGAACACTTGATAGCGGGTCGGCAAAGGGCTTGTCGCCGGCATCGCGCACCCCGCTTGGGTCTGTCGGATCACGAGGGTCGCCAGGGTCGCGAACGGCCCCGGCGGAGCAAGTCAAGCTGCCTTCGGAAAGGCTGCCCGGGTCACGTCCTGCGACAAGGTCGTCGCCTCCATTCGGTAGTCCGACAGTCCCTTGGTCGCGAACGTCGTCTGAAGCTCGACCGCATCCTTCAACGAGCCGCATCGGGCCAGGGCCGCGAGGTGGTCCGCCTGAGCCTGCAGGCGGCGACCGGTGAAGCGCATCGTCTCCGCGGCAAGGCGCAAGGGCAGGTCGATGGCGAGGGTGCGCCACGCATTCAGGCCAGCTCCGATGGTCTCGGCGGTCTCGGCAGGAGCGTGGGGGTGGATCGTGTGTCCGGAATGCATGGGACCTCTCTGTGATGCTAGTTCCGACAGGGTGGCGCATCCCCGATGGGAAACCTTGATCCAGATCAAACCGGACAATCCGTGCACCCGAACAGAGATGCCCTCCACCAAGCCCCAGTAAAAGCCACGCTCATAGCGCTCATTTCACGATGGTTCTGGCTTGAGCCAGATCAATGCCTTGACTTCGCCGTCTGAGATGCTCTGCCGATAAACGGCAGCGAAGGTTCTGCCGCTTGCTCCTACAGGAGAGGCACATGCGAACCATCGACAACCGAGCCGAGGACGCGGTCCTGAACGGATTGAACGTCTTCCTCGGCCTGATCCTGTTCCTGGCGCCCTGGTACCTGGAACTGGCCAACGAATCCGCTGCGGCGCTCAACGCCTACGCCTGTGGCGGCGCCATCGCCGTCGTCGGGATGCTCGCCTTGAGTAAGTCCTACGATTGGGAGGAGTACCTCAACCTCACCATCGGCATCTGGGCGGCACTCGCCCCATGGCTCCTCGGCTTCGCGGACGCCCCACTCGCCACGGCCGCCCATGTCGTCGTCGGGCTTGCCGTGGCCGCCCTGGCCGGGGTCGAGCTTCGCCGGCTGTACCGGTCACCGGAAGCGTACTCCGTCTGATCGATCCCCCGGTCACCGGGGAACGGTCGTGGCGACGCGACCCCTTCGGCGCGACCCAGACGTGGGCCCTCATAAGGCCCATTCGGAGCGGGGCCATGCCCTTCGATCCTCTCGCATTCGCCATCGCGGCATCCTTCACCGCGGGCTGCGCCTCGATTCACGCCCTCCGCTTCCACGCCGATTGCATCACGCTCGTGCTGGGCCTGTCGGCCTACGCCCTCGCCACGGCGCTCGCCTCCCTCCTCGCTGCCCGCAGCGGCCTGATCTCGGTTCCCGACCCCGTGGCCGGTTGGGCGTTCGGGGCGGCCCCCATCTTCTGAATGCCGCGCATACGTGATGGCCCCTACGTAGGTCCCCTTAAGAGAGCGGCCGGAATATCGCGGCATCCCCATGCCGGCCATTGTCCTCTTATCCGATCCGGACGAGGAGCAGACCAATGGCGCCCGAGACCGCACAGCCGAACATCTCCCCTGCCGCTGCGTGCCTCCGCGCTCCCGTCGCAGGCCTTCACCAGGGTGGCCTTTTCGCCGACTGCCCCGAGCTCATCGGAACACCCTTCGCCTACGACCGCGAGGAGGAGATTTACGGCGAGGGCGAGGAGGCCGAGTTCGTGTACAAGGTCGTCGCGGGTGCGGCCCGCACCTACAAGGTTCTGGGTGACGGTCGTCGGCAGATCACCGGCTTCCACCTGCCCGGCGACCTGTTCGGCTTCGAGCAGGGCGAGAGCCACCGGCACACGGCAGAGGCGCTCTCGGCCACCAAGGTCCTCATGTACCGGCGCCGGCAGGTCGAGCGCGCCGCCACGGGCCGGGTCGAGGTAGCGTGCCACCTCTGGGGCATGGCGACGGACACCCTGCGCCACGCCCAGGACCACATGCTGCTTCTCGGGCGCCGCTCAGCCCAGGAGCGCGTCGCCGCCTTTCTCATCGACGTGGACGAGCGCCTGGGCGGCACCGGCACCTTCGACCTGCCGATGACCCGCCGCGACATCGCCGACTATCTCGGCCTTACCATCGAGACCGTCTCGCGCACGATCTCGCAGTTGGAAAGCGAGGGTGCCCTGCTGCGCACGGGAGGCCGGCAGGTCACCCTCCGCCGTGGCCGGATGCGCCGCATGGTCGAGGACTGATAGCCTGGATCGAATTCGGGAAGCCTCGGCAGACAGACCGGGAGCCGCACACCCAGACATTGATCTGCATTAAGGCGCCTGCCCACGGCGGGTTGAGACTGATGGTTGGCTTTCGCCCTGAACCCGACATGGCCCTATGCGTGAGGCATCCGATGAACACGACGTTCGACGAGCGCGAACGGGCCTTCGAGAGCCGTTTCGCCCACCAGGAGGACCAGCGCTTCAGGGCGCGTGCTCGTCGCAATCGCCTGCTCGCGGCCTGGGCCTCTGAGCGGATGCGGCTGACCGGGGATGCTGCCTCCGGCTACGTCACGTCTTTCACCGAAGAAGCCGTCGTCGCCAACGACGAAGCCCTGCTCGCCCGCCTTGAGGCGGACTTCCGGGCCTGCGGTATCGACGAGCCTCTCCCAAGCCTGCGCAGGGAATTGGAGCGCTGCATCGCTCTCGTTCGCGCCGAAGGGCGCGTCGGTCTTGGGCTGGATCAAGGCTCCTCCGCTTGAGGCACCCCATCCTCGTCCGGCCTTTAGAAAAGCAAACGGGAGAGACGCCATGACCGACAAGGACCTTCGCCGCGACGTGCTCGACGAACTTGACTTCGACCCCAGCCTGGATGCGGCCGATATCGGCATCGCGGTCTCGAATGGCGTCGTGACCCTGACGGGGCATGTCGGCAGCTATGCCGAGAAGGTCGAGGCCGAGCGCGCGGTCAAGCGGGTCAAGGGCGTGCGCGCCATCGCCCAGGAGATCCAGGTGCGCCTTCCCGACGCGAAAGCCGTTGAGGACGACCAGATCGCGGCGCGGGCCCTGGCCATCATCGACTGGTCCGTCCATCTCCCCAAGGATGCAATCCAGGTGAAGGTCGCAAGGGGCTGGGTCACGCTCACCGGTGCGGTGCCCTGGCAGTACCAGGCGATGGGCGCCGAGGCGGCGGTCCGCAAGCTGTCCGGAGTGGCCGGCGTCTCGAACCTCGTTGAGGTCAGGCCGGAGGTGCGACCGACGGCCGTCAAGGAGAAGATCCTGGAAGCGTTCCGGCGGAACGCCCTGTTTGAGGCGGACGCGATCAAGGTCAGCGTCGAAGGCGACCAGGTCACGCTTGAAGGAGCCGTGACGGTCGGCATCGAACGGGACGCCGCCGAGCGGGCGGCCTGGTCCGTACCGGGCGTCCGGACCGTCGTGGACCACATCGTCGCCCTGCGCTGAGGAGACATGACATGACCCATGGGACACAGGAACCCGCCCCCTCACGGCAGCGGCACGGCAAGCCTCCTGGAAAGCATGCCCTGCCAGCCATGCTGCATCGGGTGACCCTGACGCTGGCCCGCTGCCCGGAGTACCCGGACGGCAGCGTGGCACGAGGCTACGAGATGGTCGCGCCGCTCGGGCCTGATGGCCACCTCGATGCCGGCCTCTGGCGCGAGACCCGCGACACGTGCCGCGTGCGCCACTTCTGGGCCGGGAAGCGCGACCGTGACGGTCGCCTCGTCCACCGAGCCGGCGGGGCTGGCGGTGCCACCTGGCTGATCGACTACGAGGATTGGACGAACGAGGACGACGAGCCGGGCTATCACCTCGGTACGCACGCCTTCGTCCCGGGAGAGTACGTCTCGATCCGCGACGCCGACGACGGGATCTACCGCACGTTCATGGTCACCCGTGTCGTCCCCGCAAGTGCGGGATGTCGGACATGACTCCGATGGCCTTGCCTTTCTCCCCGATGGGTCCGCGGTCCGATCTCGACCTGACAGAGGCTGCGTGACTGGTCGTATGGCGTACCCTGTGGCTGGACCTGCCGCTCGCCTGGGCCAGTGAGGTGGACCGGTTTCTGTTCCGATGGATCGAGCCGGCGGTCACTGAGACGGACACTGCCGGTCTTGACGCGAAAGGGGACAGCACACGGTGTCGAAGGCTGTCGCCCTAAGCCTCGGATGCAACCCATCGGAACCAACGTGAGCGGCAACGCGCCGCCAGTCCGGTCTGCGTTCCGCTCGGCTCTCACTGAAGATCAGGCGGAACGACCTCGTCGGTCACGTCCTGACCCGTGTCGACTTCGCGCACGCTGACTCTGACGCCCCGTCGGATCAGCCGCTGCAAGTCGTCTGGCGCCAGGTAGGCTCGGGTCTCGGGGTCGTAAAGCCTGCATCCGCCATACCGTCTGAGGTGCCGAATGGGCGAGGACTTCTTGTTGGGCATCATCTCGAATGCGCGGCGCCTGCCGTCTCCGACGATACGTTAGATCTTATCTGTAATAATTAAATTGTAGGCCTTGAACGCGCAATAGCCGTGTCCCTGGTCGCCTCGCGGTCGCGGCGCTAGTGGATCAAGCCTTCGGTTAGGCAGGCAATCTCACGCTCCTCGTCTGAGGGGACGATGCGGACCTGCACGGTGGAGGATCGGTCGCCGATGACTGCCTCATCGCGGGTGTTCGCGTCTGCGTCGACGGTGATGCCAGCGAACGCCAGTCCATGGCAGACGGCAGCGCGGACCCGGGCGGCGTGCTCGCCGATCCCCCCTGTGAACACGAGGGTGTCGAGGCCACCGAGCGCCGCGATCAGCGAGCCCGCCTCGCGCACGATCCGGTAGGCGAACAGGTCGAGCGCCTCCCGCGCCTGCAGATTACCGCTGGCCTCCAGCACCCGCACGTCGTCGCTGATCCCCGAGACGCCGAGGAGGCCCGACCGCTCGTTGAGGATCGTTGCCACCGCATCGGGCGACAGGCCGCGCTCGCGGATTAGATGCAGGATGAGACCTGGATCGACGGACCCGCTGCGGGTCCCCATCATCAGGCCGTCGAGGGTGGTGAAGCCCATCGTCGTGGCGACGCTCGACCCATCCCGGATTGCGCACAGACTCGCCCCGTGCCCGAGATGGGCGGCGAGCACCCGGCCCCGAGGACAGATCCGGGCAACGTGTGCATAGGAGAGGCCGTGGAAGCCGAAGCGGACGAAGCCCTCGTCGATGAGGGGCCGCGGAAGGGGGTAGAGCTGGGCGAGCCGGTCCTGGGTGCGGTGGAAGGCGGTGTCGAAACAGGCGACCTGAGGCAGGTCGGGCCAGGTTTCCGTCACCGTTCGTATGCATGCCAAGGCCTGGGGCTGATGGGCCGGCGCAAGGGGGATCAGGGTCTCCAGTTCGGCAACGACCTCGGCATCGAGGCCCAGCGGCGCGGCGTAGCGCATGCCGCCATGGACAATGCGGTGGCCTGCCGCGGTCGGCGCGGCGGGCAGCCGTCCGAGCAGCCATCGGGCGACCTTTGCATGGTCCCCTGCCGGGGGCGGCGTGTCGTCTTGGGCGATGCCATCGACCGCGAGCCTCGGCTCGTTTCCGATGTCGGCGACGTGCGCTCGCCAGTCCGGCCCGTCCGCACCTGGCTGGAACAGGGCGCAACGCAAGCTGGAGGACCCTGCATTGAGGACCAGGATCATCGCTGATGGTCCGCCTCGGGAAGCCGAACACCGGTCTCGAACTCGTCCTGGTCAATCTCGCGTGCACCTGTCGAGCCGCACTGCATAATATCCACCTCGATGCGGCGGTCGAGGTGCGCGTCCGCATGACTCTCGGGCCAGACCCAGTCCCGGACGGCCGGCAGATCGTCCCCGGTCCGGCAGACGTGTTCGCGATGGGTCGCTAACGCCTCTCGGAGGGCCTTTTGGGCGTGCTCCCCCCGGGCCCCCAGCCGCGGTGCGGCCCGCAGGGCGGCCTGCGCGAGATGGAAGCGGTCGAGCCTGTTCAGGACGCACATGTCGAAGGGCGTGGTCGTCGTGCCTTCCTCGATGAAGCCATGGACGTGGAAGTTCGCGTGGTTCGTCCGCTTGTAGGTCAGGCGATGGATGAGCCAGGGATAGCCGTGGTAGGCGAACACAACCGGCCGGTCGTGGGTGAACAGGCCGTCGAAGGTCGCGTCGTCGAGACCGTGCGGGTGCATCCCGCGCGAGGCCAGGGTCATCAGGTCGACGACGTTGATGACCCGGACAAGCAACTCGGGGACATGCCGGCGCAGCCAGTCCACGGCCGCCAGCGTCTCCAGGGTCGGCACGTCCCCGGCACAGGCCATGACCACGTCGGGCTCGGCCTCGCCCTCGTTCGTGGCCCAGTCCCAGATGGAGGCGCCGGCCGCGCAATGCTTGGCCGCGTCATCCAGGCTGAGCCATTGCTGGGCGGGCTGCTTGCCGGCCACCACCACGTTGATGCGGTCGTAGGTGCGCAGGCAGTGATCCATGATGCACAGGAGGGTGTTCGCATCCGGCGGCAGGTAGATGCGGGCCGTGTCCCCGCGCTTGTTGGCCACGAAGTCGATGAAGCCCGGATCCTGGTGGCTGAAGCCGTTGTGGTCCTGCCGCCAGACGTGGGACGAGAGCAGGATGTTGAGCGAGGGCACCGGGCGGCGCCAGGGGAGCGCGCGCACGCCCTTCAGCCACTTGGCGTGCTGGTTCACCATCGAATCGACGATGTGAATGAAGGCCTCGTAGCAGGCGAACACGCCATGGCGCCCGGTGAGGACGTAGCCTTCGAGCCAGCCCTCGCAGAGATGCTCGCTCAGGATCTCCATCACCCGTCCATGACGCGCGAGATGGTCGTCGCCGGGCAGGAGCGCTTCCTGCCAGACCCGGTTCGTGACCTCGAAGGCGGCGTCGAGGCGGTTCGAGGCGGTCTCGTCCGGGCCCATGATGCGGAAGTTGCGGGCCTCGTCGTTCAGAGTGAGAACGTCGCGTAGGAACGTTCCGAGCACCCGCGTCGCTTCGGCCGTGGCCGTGCCGGGGCTCGGCACCGTGACCTCGTACCGGCGCAGGTCCGGCAGTCGGAGCGCTTGGGCATACCGGCCACCATTGGCCTGCGGGTTGGCAGAGAGGCGTCGCTCGCCGGTCGGAGCCAGGGCCGCCAAGCGGCCGATCAGGCGCCCCCGCTCATCGAAGAGGTCCTCGGGTCGGTAGGAGCGCAGCCACCGCTCCAGGATGGCCCGATGCTCCGAGTTCTCCCGGACCGCGGCGACGGGCACCTGATGCGAGCGCCAGGTCCCCTCGACGGCCTTGCCGTCGACGACCTTCGGCCCCGTCCACCCTTTCGGGCTGCGCAGCACGATCATCGGCCAGCGCGGACGCTGGACCTCCCCGCCCCGTGCGGAGCCTTGGATCTCCGCGATGTCGTCCAGGGCGGCATCCAACGCCGCTGCCATGGCCTGGTGCATGCGGGCCGGGTCGTCACCTTCGACGAAGGCCGGCTCGTAGCCGTAGCCCACCAGGAGGCTGCGCAACTCGGCTTCCTGCATCCGGGCGAGGATCGTCGGGTTGGCGATCTTGTAGCCGTTGAGGTGTAGGATCGGCAGAACCGCGCCATCCGTCGCGGGATCCAGGAACTTGTTCGCGTGCCAGGAAGCGGCGAGCGGGCCCGTCTCGGCCTCGCCATCGCCCACCACGCAAGTGACGATCAGGCCAGGATTGTCGAGTGCGGCCCCGAACGCATGTGCCAGGGAATAGCCGAGTTCGCCGCCCTCGTGGATCGAGCCCGGCAGCTCCGGCGAGGCATGGCTCGGGATGCCGCCGGGAAACGAGAACTGGCGCATGAGCCGGCGCAGGCCCTCGGTGTCTTGTGCGACGTCCGGGTAGACCTCGCTGTAGGTGCCCTCCAGGTAGGCGTTGGCCACAAGGCCCGGCGCGCCGTGTCCTGGCCCCCAGACCGCGATCATGTCGAGGTCACGCATCCGGATGACCCGGTTCAGGTGGGCGTAGATGAAGTTCAGCCCCGGCGTCGTGCCCCAGTGGCCGAGAAGCCGCGGCTTGAGGTGCTCGACCTTCAGGGATTCCTGCAAGAGCGGGTTGTCCATCAGGTAGATCTGTCCGACGGACAGGTAGTTCGCGGCGCGCCAGTAGGCGTCGATGTCCTGCAGCCCGTCCGGTCCGAGGGGACCCGGTACGAACGCCAAGCCCTCCAGGTGATCATGCCGGGGGTGGACGCGGTGTTCGTCCCGTCTGGGTGTCAGTTCCATGCCGGTCTCCAGGCGAGCCTCAGATCTCCCTTCTAGTGTGTGCGGCCCAAAGCCGGACGGCCTTGATCCATCTCAAGGCCATCTCTGGTCCGACGGTCATCATGGTTCCCGTAACCGAGAACGGGAGCCGGCAATGACCTTGGTCATGAGATCCACCTACGTCCGGTCGGTCCGGCATGTCCGGGTGCCGGTCACACTCCAGGCGCACAATACGGATGCGCCCTCGGTGGTCACGGACGGCTATCGCTACCGAAGCATCGGCAGCCTGCAGGCCCTCGGCCTCGCGATCTTGGCCTCTCTGGTCACGCCGGCGCTGCTGTGGCTGGTGCTTTGAGGCCCTGCGTGGGATCGAACGGAGGACGACGATGGATGACAGGACCCTGCGCCAGCACGTGCTGGAGGAATTGGACTTCGATCCGAAGGTGGACGCCGCCCATATCGGCGTGGCCGTTCGCGACCGCATCGTGACGTTGTCCGGCCACGTCGCCACCTATGCCGAAAAGGTCGCCGCCGAAAGGATCGCACAGCGCGTCCGTGGGGTCCGGGCCGTCGTCGAGGAGATTGAGGTCCGCTACCCCGCCGACGAGAGGACCGGCGACGAGGAACTCGCCGCCCGCGTCGTGAAGGTTTTGGCCTGGAACGTCCAGGTCCCGGACGAGACGATCGAGGTCAAGGTCGAGGATGGCTGCGTCACTCTCGATGGCTGCGTGCCCTGGTACTACCAGCGGGCGGCGGCGCAAGCCGCGGTGGCGAAGCTCGCGGGCGTTCGCGAAGTGCTGAACCTTCTCGCGGTCAAGCCGCCGGTGCGGTCGGCCGACGTGAAGGCGAAGGTGCTCGCGGCCTTGAAGCGGACGGCGCGGGACCCCGACGGCATCACGGTGCGCGTGGAGGGCGACACGGTTGTCCTCGACGGATGCGTGGACCTCTGGCGGGAGCGCGAGCTCGCCGAGCGTGCGGCTTGGTCGATCCCGGGCGTCCATGCCGTCGAGGACCGCCTGACGCTGGCCTGGTAGGCGACCACCCCGAAGATCGACCGATGCGGGCGACGCCCTGCGCCGTCGAGGTTCCTGACGGTCACGGGGGAGAGGTGGAATGGTTGCCAAGGATCATGGATGCTGGGTTCCGAGGCGCAAGCCTGGGCGCCTGCTGCCACGTTGGATCGGCGCCAAGCTGGGAAGACGGAGGAAGGCGGCCAAGGCAGGTCGGCAGCGAGGCACGCAGGCGGACAGTCCGATAGACATCGAGGCTCTGCTCCGAGTCGTCCAATCGGTCGTCGCGGGTGGGCTCGGCTCCGCTCCGGCCACCCTGCAGTCCCGCCTTCGCGATTAGTCATCGTCATCGACGGGCCCCCGGGCAAGCGGGCGCCGATGGCAACGAGGCTTTCCTTGAGATGGATCAAGGCCCGGCAGGCAAGCACCGGACAGGATGCCCGCATCAGGTCGAGACATCTCGTCCAGGGGAGGCAGGCATGAAGATCTCGAACGTGATGGTGTCCCTCGATCTTGGGGCCGCGGCTGCCGACCGGGTCCAGCTCGCCACGGGCATCGCCGGGCGCTTCGAGGCCAGGGTGATCGGCGTCGCCGCGCGACAGGTGCCCGCCCTCATCGCCGTCAACGACGTCCGCGAGGCGGAGCGCATCTACGAGATCGAGGACCGTCGCGCGAACGAACATCTCGCCGAGGCGAAGGCCTTGTTCGAGCGAGAGGCCGACCGCGGCGTCCGGACGGCTTGGCGTGCCGCATTGGCCGAACCGACGGCCTACCTGATCGAGCAGGCGCGTGCCGCCGATCTGGTGGTGGTGGGGCGCCACGGACCGGCCGACGGTGATCCCGGGCTGATGGGCGTCTCGGCCGGCGCGCTCCTGATGGAGGTCGGCCGCCCCGTTCTCGTCGTGCCACCCGGAATCGAACGTCTTACGGCGAAACGGGTCGTCGTGGCCTGGAAGGACACGCGTGAGGCACGTCGTGCGGTCCACGATGCCTTGCCGTTCCTGACCAGGGCCGATGCCGTCCATGTCGTGGTGGTGGGAGCGGGCGCGCATCGGGAGGGCGCCGAGGACCTGGCCGCCTACCTGTCGAGCCATTGCGTCACCGTCACCACCCACCTGCTGCCGAGCCCCACCGTCGGCGCGTCCGAGGAGATCCTGCGGTTCGCGCATCGTGAGGACGCCGACCTCGTCGTCATGGGCGCCTACGGCCATACCAGGCTGCGCGAATGGATCTTCGGCGGGGCCACCCGCGACGTCCTTCAGATCACTTCCCTCTGTTGCCTGATGAGCCACTGATGCTCCACCTCGGCCGCCTTCGCAGCCTCGGTGCAGTCACGATCATGCTCACCGCGGTCTTTCCGGGTACGTCCGCCTCCGCCTGGGACCGGCGGGTCAAGCAGGGCGAGACCATCGCCCTGACGAACTGCGCGCGTTGCCACGCCGTCGGACGACTTGGTGCGAGCCCACTTCAAGAGGCGCCCCCCTTCCGCACGTTGCATACCCGCTACCCTGTCGAGGACCTCGACGAGGCCCTGGCCGAGGGCATCACGACCGGACACCCGACCATGCCCGAGTTCCGGCTCGGACCGGACGAGGCGGACGCCCTGATCGCCTACCTCAAGTCGCTTGAGCGCTGAGCCTGCCCGGAGATCCCCGATGTTCCTGCGCTGCCTCCTCGTCCCGACCGCCCCAGGGATCGACCCGACCCGCCGCATGGACACGGCGCTGCGTCTGAGCCAGCGCCTGCACGCCCACATTGGCGTGAGCTTCATGGCGCCCGGGCCGGAGCATGTGCTGGCCAGCATGGCTAGCCTGGTGCCCGTCGACTGCGCGACCATCACGGCCATCGAGCAGGGCGTGCGCGAGGCCGCGGACGCCGGAAAGGCGGCGATGCAGGCCTGGTGCGCGCAGCGGAAGGTAGCGTTCATGCCTTCGGGCGAGCGGCTCGACGCCACCTTCGTGACCTGGAGCGAGCTCTCGGGAGAGGTCGAACCGCTCCTGACGCGCGTCGGGCGCGTCAACGACTTGGTCGTCGTCGAACGGCCCGATCCCGCGCAACCTTTTACGGGGCGCGCGCTCGACACCGCCCTCTTTTCCGTCGGGCGGCCGACCCTGATGATCGGCGAACCGGTGACGTACGATCCCTTGTACCACGTGGTGATAGCCTGGAACGGCAGCCTGGAGGCGACGCGCCTGATCGGGCAATCCATCACCCTTCTGCGCGAGGCCGAGCGGGTCACCGTGCTTCACGCGAGAACGGGGAGCTTCGAGGAGGCAGGCGCGGCGGACTTGTGCGGATACCTTCGCTGGCACGGGATCGTGGCGGATGCGGTCACCTTGCCGGTGAAGGAGGGCGTCTCGGTCGGTGCCGCCATCCTTGCGGAGGCCGAGGCTCGGGATGCTTCCATGCTCGCGATGGGGGCCTACACCCATAGCCGCGTGCGCGAGTTCCTGCTCGGAGGCGTCACCCGCCACGTCATCGAGAATGCCCGCCTGCCGATCCTCATGGCGCATTGATGGATGCACTAACCCCAGGCCAGGGTTTCGGCCCGACGCGCTCAGAACGGTGCGTAGGCGCGTTTCGCGAACCGGGCGGACACGTTGCCGGACAAGTCGATGCTATCGGGATTGAGCGCCAGTACCGGGCTGCCGGGCGTCAGGGCGAATGTCGCAAGATCGGCCCAAATGACATTCGGGCTCGTGGTCAGCTCGAAGAAGTAGCGCCTGTTGGAGAGATCGGCGACCGTCCGATACTCGGTATTGTAGATGCCGAACCCCTTGTAGGGCGCACCGAACGGGACCGACAGGTTACGGATGATGGCGAACATGGCTGCGGCCGCTTCCCGGTCCGTCCTCGGCGCCGGCAGCATCGCGCTGAAGTAGGCCGCTCGCTGAAAACGGTCCCGTGGGTTCACGTTGCCAGGAACGGACGTGTCGCTGCTCGGCCTTGAGAAATCCCGTGCCTGCAGGAGCGTAAGCTGCTCGTCGTAGGGCGGGTCGTTCGTCATGATCCGGTACTGCCGGCCATGATGGATCAGGGGCTTGCCGCCGACGTACTCGACGATGGCCGAATCCCCGCCGGCATCCTCAAGGGCGAGATGCACGGTCGTCTTGGTTCCGTGCGTCTCCACCATCACCAACTGCACCGTTTCGAGCAGGGCGAGGGCTTCCGTCACCGTAGCGGCGTTGTCGAGGACGTATTGTGCCCACAGGCCCGCCTGCAGCCCCGGCCTGGCAGGATCGCGCGGCCCAAAATCGGTTCCCTGGAGAAACAGCATGTGCGCGGAAAGTCCGCGCTCGTTAAGGCCGTCGGCCGTCCCGAGGCCGTAGATCGTGGTCACCAGGCTTCCGTACAGCGATGTCCACCGCAATCCATTCTCCGGGACAACCTCGACCGCTCCCAGACGTGCGCCATCACGGTTCATGCCCTGGGGCAGGACCATCAGCGTCGGCTCGGTCGATTCCGGCCAGTCCATCGTCCGGCCGACGAGGATGGCCAGTCCATTGTCGTTCCAGAGTAAGCGCGAACAGGCTGCCGCCCCGCTCAGGGAGAGGACCGTCGCTCCCATCACCGCCATGAGAGCGGCGAGGTGTGAATGCGTTCGCGTTATCGGCATCGGGATACTCCTGTCGCCGAGGACACGGGCGATGCGAGGAATGTTCAGTGGCTCATCAGGCAGCAGACGGGACAGCCGGCGAGCAGGTCGCGGGTGACGCCGCCGAAAGCCCACTCGCGCAGGCGGCCATGGCCGTAGCCACCCACGACGATCAGGTCGGCCGCCTGCTCCGAGGCCGCGTCGACCAGCGCCTCCGCGGTCGTGGCGCCGTAGGCATCCCTCTGTACCGCTGTGGCATGAACGTCGTGGGCCTGGAGGAAGCGGACGGCGGCCTGGGACTCGGCCGCACCCGTTCCGTCGTCGATGGACAACACGACGACGTGCGAGGCCCGTTTCAGGAACGGTAGGGCGTCCCGAACAGCGCGGCGCGCCTCGCGGGTGTTCTTCCACCCGATGGCGACGCGCTGGGCGTCGAGATGGTCAACCATGGGAGGCACCACGAGCACGGGCCGGCCGAGTTGCATGACGGCGCTACCCGGATCGACCGTCATGAGCGGGTTTCCCTCATCGTCCCTGCCGAGGACGATGAGGTCGGCAGCGACGGCCTGGCGCGCGAGGAAGGCGTTTGGAAAGTCGAGGTTCGAGCGCCACTCGATGCGGCTCCGGCCATGGGCGGCCTCGTCGAAGGCCGCATGCGCGCTCTTGAGGTCGGCCAGGACCGCCTCCTGCACCGAGGCCATGCAGTAGCCCCCTCCCAAGGTCGGACCGACCGGCACGGCCTCGTAGGCCGGCATCTCGGCCGCGACTCCGATGAGGCCGGCGTGGAAATCGTCGGCGAGATGCCCTGCGAGGCGGATGCGGTCGTGCGCATGCTCGCCGAGGTCGACCGCGACCATGATGCTTGCGTAGGACATGGAAGACCTCACACGGAATGGGGATGTCGAGGTGCGATCCGACGAGCGACCGGAACCGGGGCTTGGGCCGGTCCCGGTCGGTGGTTCAGGCGAGCGTCAGGTGGTCCACGACGGAGCGCACGCCGGAGGCGGACCAGGCGGCGTTCTCGGCGAGCCGGCGCTCGTACCAGGCGTGTACGGACCCATCGAGCGTGACCGTGTCGCCCTTGACCGACACCGTGATGTGGTCGGCCTCGACCTCGGCGTTGCGCTTGAGCGCCGCCTCGATCTTCGAGCGTACGTCCGTGGCGCTCGCCCGCGGCTTGACCTCGATCATGTTGATGATGCCGGAGACGCCGCCGAGGCGCTTGAGGGCGGCCTGGGCCTCCTCCTTCTGGTACTGCCACGCAACCTCGCCCGTGAGCGTGATCCAGCCGTCCTGCACCCCTACCTGGATGGCGTTCGGCGGAACGGTGACGGACCAGTCGAGCATCTGCACGGCGCGCTTAGCCAGGTCCTCGTCACGGGGCAGCGCCTCGCCGGCGAAGCGGACCTTTATCTCCTCGACCACGCCGCGGACGCCGCGCACCTTCCGGGCTGCTTTTTCGGCCGCCATCCGCTCGGCGTAGCTGCCGACATGCCCGGTGAGCGTGACGATGCCGTTGTCGACGGCCACGCCGATATTGGCCGCCTCGATGCTCGGCTCGAAGTCGATCTCATCGATGATGCTCTGTCGCAGGATCTTGTCGCTCATGGGGAAATTCCTTGGATGAGGAGGGTTCGGCGACGTATCCTGGCCCCCGCAAGCCGGCGGACATTGATCCAGCGCAAAGGGCACCCCGGCTCGGATCCTGTCCTCCATTGGGCATTCCCAGCACTCCGCCTGGTCCCCCTCCGCCAAGCGGCCCATCCTGACAGCCCGTGCGACAGCATCGGTCAGGCAGGGCCGGTCAAGCATCGGGACGTCGCCGAAAGCCTGCGGAACCGGGATGGAGCCCGAGAACATCGCGAAGGGGATGCCGCGCCGGCGCAGCGCACAGGCGAGGGTGAAGCAGGGTCCTTCCTGCAGGTCGACGCTCACCACCGCGAAGGCCGGCTCGCTGCTTACCAGCCCTTCCAGGGCCGCGTCGCAGGAGGCGTAGGGACCTGCGACGGCGTAGCCTTCATCGGTCAGGATGTCTTCCAGCCACATGGCCGCCAGCGCCTGCGGCTCGGCGACGAGCACGACGGGTTTGCAGGCTGGATCGTTTCCCGGCATGGCGCGCCCTTCCAATATTGGAAGCGCCTAAGATTGGGCCTGCGGGCCGGTCCGGCCTTGATCTACCGCAACGGAAGGACCGCGCTTAGCAGCATCGCGGCGACCGCGAGCAGCATGCAGGCGGTGGCGACCCAGCCAAGCCACCGAAGCGGCCCGCGAATGGCGAAAGTCCCCATGATATCGGTGCGGGCTGCGGCCAGCATCATCACGGCCATGATCGGCACCGCGATGACGCCGTTGACCACCGCGCTCCAGTAGAGTGCCCGGATCGGGTCGACGGCACCCAGGCTGATGATCATGCCGACGATAGTAGCGAGCGCCACCGTGCCGTAGAAGGCGCGGGCCTCCAGCAGGTGCCGGCCGAAGCCCACAGGCCAGCGCTGTGCCTCGCCGACCGCGTAGGCGGCCGAGCCGGCCAGGACCGGCACCGCCAGGAGCCCGGTCCCGATGATCCCGAGGGCGAAGACGCCGGCCGAGAGGGGACCGGCGATGGGGCGGAGCGCCTCCGCGGCCTGGGCCGAGGTCTGGATGTCGGTGATGCCGCGCGGGTGCAGCACCGCGGCGGTGGTCACCATGATCGCCAGGGCGACGACGTTCGAGAACGTCATGCCGACGAGGGTATCGACCCGGATCCGGTGAAGGGCCGCCTCTCCTTGCTCGGGGGCATGCGCGAGGTCGCGCCGCCGCGGAAAGGCGTGCAAGTCCTCGGCCTCCTCCGCCGCCTGCCAGAAGAACAGGTAGGGGCTAATCGTGGTGCCGAAGATCGCCACCAGGGTCGTCAGGCTCGCCCCGCTGCCGTCGAGGCGCGGCACGGCCATGGCCCATCCGAGTTCGGACCAGGAGACATGGGCGAAGATGACCACGCCGAGATAGGCAAACAGGCTCAAAGTCAGCCATTTGAGGACCGAGACGTAGCGGGTGTATTGAAGAACAAGTTGCATGTAGACGCAGGTCCCTGCGAACAGCGCGACGTAGAGCCAGCGTGGTCCCGGCAGCAGCAGGTTCAGGGCGTCGGCCATCGCCCCGAGATCCGCGCCGAGGTTCAGGACGTTGGCGAAGAGCAGTAGCATGACCACGGCCTGCAAGAGACCATTCGGATAGTGCTGGCGCAGCACGCCGGCGATGCCGTGGCCGGTGGTACGCCCGATCCGCGCCGAGACCATCTGCACGGCGGCCATCAGGGGCAGGCTGTACAGCATGGTCCAGCACAGGCCGTAGCCGAGCTGCGCCCCGGCCTGTCCGTATGTGGCGATGCCGCTGGGATCGTCGTCCGAGGCGCCGGTGATGAGCCCTGGTCCAAGGACACCCAGGAGGCGTGGCTTCGATGGGCCGACGGCAGCGCTCAGGCCCTCCGGATCGTCGGGTTCGGCATCTGTCGGCAGGACGCGAACCTGGACACTCATTCACTTGGCCTTTCGGTCGATACGGGCGTTGCGACGGACGCGACGGCAGCGAGCGCGCCTGCGGCCGGGCGGCATGCGTGTCCTCGCGTCGTATCCCTTCCTGCCGTTCATCGAGTCCCGGGCCCTGCTCCGAATGGACTTCTGACGCGGGGACATCGAGCATCCGGCAGGAGGGCGTAGGTGTGGGAATCGGTGAAGGCCCATGCCTAACCATGCGAATTGGCAAGCTCGGCTTGGTTTTGTGTGAACACCCTTCGACCCCTCGGAAATCGGTCAGGTGAGTTCACCCTCGACTTCCGCGGCGTCGCAGGCATCGGCTTGTAGCCGCCAGTCGACGAGGCCATTGGCCTCGCAGAACAGCGTTTGCCCCGCTGCAATGGCAGAGACCCTCGAAAGGGCCGGAACGAGGACCTGATGCTGGAGCGCGCGCCGCTCATGGCCGCTATCGTCGCCGACGTGCTTGTGGAACGTCACCAGGAACATCCTCGTCGGATCGCCTCCGTCCTCCCATGACGAGACATCGTCTCGTCCTTCGCGAGCGGAGTTGAGGCTGAAATCGGATGGTCGCCTTGATCTGCCGCAAACCCGGCCCCCGCGTGTGGGTAGAAGCGGGTGCGCTTTGGCAAACTAGGCGACCCGTGGGGGCCGGAGGAGGCCGCCCGATGGGCATGGGCCTTGCCGTGCAGCGGCCAGTACCGCTCCATCGCGAGATAGGTGAATGAGGCCGACCAGCCGATCAGCAAGAGGCCGTTCAGCGCCTCGACGCCGGAGATCAGGCGAGCGTGCCCGACGGGGAAGTGGTCGCCGAAGCCAAGGGTGGTGTAAGTGACCACCGAGAAGTACAGGCAGTCCTCGAAGGTGGTGACCGGCACGCCCGCGAAGGCGCCGTTGCCGAGTTGGAGGACGAGCAGCCAGTAGGCACAGGCGTAGATCCACACCGCCGCCGTGTGTCCGACGAAGGCCGCCAGCACCACCACGAGGATGCGGGCGCGCGGCGGGATCGGAAGTTCCGCCAGGTGCTCGGAGGTCAGGCGCAGTACCTCGTACAGCACTAGGATGGTGGTGGTGACGAGGACGACGCTGGCGGCCATGGCGAGAAGCATGTGGTTAGCCCGGGAAGGAACCCGGGAGGAGCATGCCCCGCACTGCGACGGTCGCCTTGACCTGCCTCAAAGCAGCCTCGGACGCCCGCACCAGCTTTCTAGTCCGGAGGTCAGCGGGCCCTGATCCAGATCAACGCGTGACCCGATCCCTTGCCGCCTCCTGGTGGATGCGCCCCAATCCCGGGCGTGCGTCAGCAAGGGAGGCCGGCCATGCCGGACGTTCGCGTATCCGAGGATCTGTGGTCCACCGGAATGCTGCCCGAGGGTATTCTGGAGCGCTGGCTCGTCGAGGACGGGGCCAGGGTGAGGGCCGGGGAAGCCGTGGCCGCCGTCCGGATCGGCGAAGCGCTCCACGACATCGTCTCACCGGTCGGGGGACGCCTGGAAGTGGTTGCGCCAGCCAGCGAGGTCGTCGACCCGGGATGCATCATTGCCGAGGTTCATTCCTGACGCCGCGCGGCGACCGGACCTTTGAGGGAGATCAAGGTCGGCCGGCCCGGGAGGCGAGAGGATGACGGGAGCGAGCCGCGGCGAATGTTGTCGCGGGTACCGGTCGGAGGCGTCCCATGGCTCGATCCAACCTGCACGCGCGTCCCTCGCCGTCGGGATGGCGGACGGACGAGATCCTGCTCGGCGCCCTGCAGCACGCGACCGGCGCCGCGCTGGTGCTGGCCGCGTGGGTCCTCCTCCTTATCGACCATGGCCGCCCCGGCGCCTCCGCGCTCCTGCCGGGCCTGTTGGTCTTCGGGCTGTCCACTGCCAACCAGCTTCGCTTCCGCGCCGTGTTGGAGCGTGCCATCGCGCTCATCGGGGCATGGACGCTGCTGGCCCCCTGGATGCTCGGGTTCGCCGCCAACGATGTCGCGACCTGGGCCCACGTGATGCTCGGTGGCGTGACCCTCGCGTCCGCGCTGGCCTGGCTCAAGCTGGCGAGGAAGCCATGACCGGAGCGTCATCACCCCTAGCCGGCATCCTCGCCCTGGCGGGATTGGCGATGCTCGCCATGACGTTCCCGGCTGCTGCCGGCCCGGATGAGGATCACCGCATCCAGGGCTGGACCGTTGCCGCGCAGCTTTGCAGCCGGTGCCACGTCATCGGCAAGGAGCTACAGGAAGGCGTACACGTCGGGCCGGACTTCCGGACCATCGCCGCCATGCCGTCGACCACGGGCGTGGCGCTCAACGTCTTCCTGCAAAGCCACCATCAATGGATGCCGAGCGTGCGACTGGACCGGGACGAGCTGGATGCGGTCATCGACTACGTCCTCAGCCTCAAGACGGCGGAGCCCGCAAGGCCGTGAGGCCGGAGATCGAGAGCGATGCTTCCCTTTCCCGTGCTCCTGGCCGACATCGGCGGCACCTACGCCCGTTTCGCCATCCTGCCACGGCCAGGCGCAGACCCGACGCCGATTTGGAAGGCGGCGACGGCAGGTTTCCCAGGGCCTTTGGAGGCGGTCCGGTCCTATCTTGATCGGCCCGGCACGGTTAGGCCCTGCGCCGCCTTCCTCGCCGTCGCGGGCCGGGTCGGGAGCGGCGTAACGCGCCTGACCAACGCGCCCTGGCGGTTCGACCTCGCTGAGATCGGCATCGCGCTCGGCCTGGATGCGGTGCGGGTGGTCAACGACTACGTGCCCCTCGCGGCGGCCCTCACGATTCTGGACTCGGCCGACCCCGCCGAACTGGTGCGGATCGGCCCACCGGTCGCCGGCACGGGCACCCGCCTCGTAATCGGAGCGGGGACTGGCCTCGGCGCGGCGTCCCTGATCCCGGTAGGCGAGCGTTACCTGATCCAGACGACGGAGGCCGGGCATACTGGGTTCGGACCCTGCGAGCCAGATGACGGCCTGCCATGGCATCGACTGATGCCGTCGGGGGGCAGGCTGACGGCCGAGACCCTGTTGTCCGGTCCTGGGCTTGTAAGGATCGCACGGGCACTTGCGGCGGCACGCGATGCGGAGGTCTGCTGGCGCCTGCCGGCGGAGGTCCTTGACGGCAGGGCGACGAACGCGGTCGCGAGCGAGGCGGTCGAACAGTTTACACGCCTTCTGGGCCGCTTCGCTGGCGACCTGTCGCTGATGTTCGGGGCGACCGGAGGCGTCTTCCTGGCCGGCGGGATCGCGCCGCGGATCATCGCGGACCTGCAGGGCGACGCCTTCCATGCCGCCTTCGAGCACAAGCCGCCCTTCCATGAGGCGATGTGCGCCGTCCCGCGCTTCGTCATGACCCGTCCGGAGCCCGCCATCGATGGACTGGCGGAGCTCCTCCGGGCGGATGACCGCTTCCTGTTCCCCGGCCAGGACTGGCGCAGGGTTGAGGCAGATCAAGGTCCTGCACCGACGCCCGCCGCAAAATGAGGGCCTCTCGCGGTCGAGCCCAGGAGCGAACCCCGTGTCCTATGCAAGCCTCATGGTCGCGGTCGATGACGGCCGCCATGCATCAGGGCGGGTCCGTCTCGCCGCGGAACTCGCCCACCGCTTCGGCGCGCGTCTAGTGGGGGCGGCCGGCTGCTTGCCGGAGTATCCGCAGGGCTTCGGCGAGACCATCGTTCCAGCCGGCATGGCCATCGAGGAGATCCGGCAGGCCGCCCTCGACCGTTTGGCGGGCGTTGAGCAGGTCTTCCGGCAGGCCTCCTGCCTGAACGACCGGATCACCTGGCGCTCCGACCTGACCGCCCCTGTTCCCTTCCTGGAGCAGCAGTCACGGGCATCGGACCTGATCGTCGCCGGCCGATATGCGGATGATGAAGCCGTATCCCCGGGAATGGTGGTCGGCATCGGCGACGTGCTGATGGGCTGCGGCCGGCCCGTCCTGGTGGTCCCGCCAGGCGTCGAGCATCTGGAGGCGCGGCGTGTCATCCTGGGATGGAAGAACACACTTCAGACGTGCCGGGCCGTCTCGGACGCCCTGCCGTTCCTGCGGCGGGCCGAAGACGTCCAGGTGTTGCAGATCGCCGATGGCGAGGATCGGTCCGAGATCGAGGACGTCGTCGCATTCCTGACCCTGCACGATGTCAACGCGACCGCGCACGTCGTGAAGCCCCCGAGATGGACCGTCGCCGACGATCTTAGGTCGGCAGCCAGCGAATTCGACGCGGACCTGATCGTGACGGGGGCCTACGGCTACAGCCGCCTGCGCGAATGGTTCTTCGGCGGAGTCACGCGCGACCTCCTGTCGAAGGGCCCCGTTTCCTGCCTGATGTCCCATTGATCGCGAGTCCGCTCATGTCCAACCCGGGCAACCCCGAACACCCCGAGCCGAGTTTCCCGCCACCGTCTCCTGCGTTCCCGCCCGAGCCGGGCCAGGATCCCCTGCCGGAGCCCTTGGGCGTGCCGACCTGGGAGCCCGAGGGCATTCCGCCGGCGAACGAGCCCCTGGGCATTCCTGGCGGGATGCCGCCTGAGATCGTCCCTTGATGCTTGCGGGCGCCGCAGCAAGCCGGAGGTAGATGGTGCACCTGATGCCCATCGTGGCGTGGTACCCAACTCCCGGCAGACGAGGGCGCGGATGCGCCGCTTGGAGGCACAGGCCCGTCGCCGGGCCTGAGATGCACCCAAGTCCTGATTTGATGCCGTTCTTGGCTCGACGCGAAACAACGTCAGACGTTAATTCCGCCTCGGTGAAGCCCATCCGTTGGCCAGTGAACGAGGCGGATCCCATCCCACAATTCGAAGTGTTTGTCGTCGGCCATCAAGATTGCGATGCCGAGCGCTTCAACGTCGTCCATCGCGAAGATGTCCCGAGCGTCGGACCAGTGTCCGTTGCACAGCAGGAAAAAGCAAGTGTAACGGGTTCCGTGCCCGTTCGAAGCCGTGTCCAGCGACTGATCATGGTCATTGGGCATTGTAAGATCGCCCGTTGAGATGCCCCTGCCGCCAGGGGGACAGCTTTTTTCAGTATGGTTCGAGGAGGTACTTACGCCTTGACCCTGATCAAAATACGCGACCGCATCGCCGGCCTTTCGCAGCATGGATACGATGATCGCTCGGAAACCGGTGAGACCTATGATCTCATTTTTCCACTTCTCCAAGTATATCGCCGGTCTTAGGGTCCAGGTCGAACTGCATTGCTTTACCGTTTTTCATGCCTTCACCATCCCAGTGACCATCGTCAGCCTCGATCTTGGTGATCGAGGTGTAACCGGACGACATGAGCTTCTGCTTGACCTGATCCAGGGGCATCCAATCCGGCCCCGGCTGGTCAGCCAGGGCGACACCGTGAAGGCATACGCCAAGCGCCACCGTGCAGGTCAACATCGAAAATTTGGTCATATTCTACTCCTGAGATAGATGTTCGCCGCAGATCAAGACTGCGGTATCTGTTGTACAATAGAGCATTGTCGATGCTCTACGCAAAATTTGGTGCGGCTACCGGTCACGGCGCCCTCGGGATGTATTCAGTGTTTCAAACGTAATGGCCACTCCCGGTGTCGGGCCAGGCTAATTGTCTGTCACGGAGCGATCAGGTTCCGTGGCAGGCGACCGCCGAGCGGGCCGCCGTACGGGCCGGTTAGGATGCGACTCCGAGGGGATCGCGTATCGGATAACGTTTGGCGGAACGCGTTACGCCAGCGGGAAGGTGGTGACGAGAAGGTTTGCATGAGGATGGAGATGGCGCAGGAGGCCCTGACAATGGGGCGTTGCCTGGAAGTGCGGTACGATGGCTATGCCCGGGTGGTCGAGGTGCATGCCTGCGGGTACACGCGCGACGGCAACGCGGTGATGCGGGTTTGGCAGGTGCGGGGCGGCAGCACGAGCGGACGGCGAACGGGCTGGAAGATGCTTCGCCTGGACGAGGCACGGGCCTTGGCGATTCTCCATGATGAGGCATCCGAGGCACCGCGGCCTGGATACAAGCGGGGCGACGTCGACATGTCCCGGATCGTCGCCCAGGTCTGAAATCAACAATCCAGGGTCCAGGAACCGATGCGTCCGGCTTCTTGTGTAAAGCGCAGGCGTTCCTCGGGCAGCGCCAAGGCGACCGTCTGGGCCTTCGCCTCCGTAACGAGACGGTCGAGGTCCCGCCCATCGTGCGCATCCGGGACGGGTTAAAGTCCGAGTAGCGGGATCGGTCCCGTTCGTTCCCCCATGCGCCGGACGAAACGGTGTCCCATCGCGAAAAGGAACGATGTCGCGGTCATGTCCGGCTTCGCTTCAGGCGACGGCTGCGATGACGGGCGCCAGGGCGACGTCGAGATGAACCGGGTTATGCAGGGTGTTCGCCACCGGCGACCACAGCACCGTGTGCTTGATAATTGCCGCCAGGACCTTCCGGGACGCATCCGCGTCAATCGCCACCGAGACCCGGATGCTCTCGAAGCCGATGGTCTTCGGCGTGAGGTCGCCACTACCCCAGACCGAGGTCATGTTGATGTCGGCCTCGACGCTCAGCTCCAAGGAACGGATCGGGATACCCTGCGCCAGGGCGTTGGCGTGGATGCCGATGGACAGGCAGGAGCCCAGGGCGGCGAGCAGGGCCTCGGAGGCGTTGGGCGCAAGGCTGTCGCCGAGCATGCCCTCGGGTTCGTCCTCCATCACGGGCTGCGGCGGCAGGTTCCGGATGTAGTTCAATTGGCTGAGCCGTCCCTGCGCCACGGTTCGGCATCGCAGGGTGCGCATGGCGGCCGGATCGGCCTTGGCCTTGGCAACGACAGCGTCGAGCTCGCGTTTGGCCGCCCGGGGCGGCAGCGGGATGACGGGCTTCGGCGGTGGCTTGACCATTGAATTCCTCGTTCCGTGGTTTCGTGCCCATGCCACCGGATATGCTGGCGGGAATTTATCCCGAATAGGCATTCTGAAAGATCTAGTTTAGGCTTCGCACCGCCGAAGTCGGAAAGTATTTTTGACGACGAGAGCCCCAAAAATGATCAGGTTCGGCGGATGCTAGACTGGGATGATCTGCGATTTTTCCTGGCCCTGGTTAGGCAGGGCAGCCTCTCAAGTGCCGCCCGGGTGCTTCATGTCTCGCAGTCGACCGTCGGCCGGCGCCTGAACTCGCTGGAGGCGACCCTTGCGGTACGCTTGTTGAACCGCACTCCCGAAGGCTACGTGCCGACGCTGGCCGGCGAGGAGGTTCGCGAGAAGGCCGAGCGGCTTGAGGCGGAAGCCATCGCCCTGGAGCGGGACGTCACCGGTCGCGACACCCGCCTGCGCGGGCTGGTGCGGGTGACCTGCGCCGAGACCATCGCCGCGCACCTGCTGGCTCCAAGCTTCGCACGCCTGCACGCGACGCATCCCGACATCATGATTGAGCTCATCCCCAACCCGCGGGAACTCAGCCTGGCGATGCGCGAGGCCGACATCTCCGTTCGCATGCGGCAACCCGAGCAGCACGACCTCGTGGTGCGGCGCATCGGCGGCATCGCCTTCGGCCTCTACGCGACGTCGGACTACGTCCGAGAGCACGGCGAGCTCAACTTCGAGGACGGCTGCCCGGACCACCACCTCATCACACAGATGGAGGACAGCCAGGAGATGACGCAGTCGGCCTGGCTGACGGATTTGGCCCCCATGTCTCAGGTCGTCCTCCAGACGAGCAGCCATGAGGCCGCAGTGCTGGCAGCCGCCAACGGTGGTGGACTGGCCTGCCTGGCTCGGTTCCGCGGCGACCAGGAGCCTCGGCTGATCCGCATGGAGGTTCCGACCGAACCGCCGAGTGCCGACATCCTTCTGCTGGTCCACAAGGACAACCGCGACACGCCGAGGATCCGCGTGGTGCTGACCCACATCACGGAGAGCATCCAGGCACTCGGCCAAATGCTCCAGCCTCCAGGGGCGAATGAGGAGGACGTTCGCGCCGTGGGCAGATGAGGCAATCGACGCAGCCTTGCTCGGCCGGGCTCATATCGATGTCGGACGACGACGCGGCTTTGCTTCGAACCGACAGAGTCGGCATTTGATCCAGATCAAATCGAATAGGTGTCTATGGATGCATGAAAGACCGTCGGCGATAAATCATCGCGAGATGGTTTAGTGACGCATCCGTTCCTGCATAGCTAAATGTCGAAATTGCTTGGCGACTGTACTTTCCCAAGACGCTAGCTTGCCATCGAGCGGGTACGCCGGCCCACCGCCGACACGATCCCAGCGACGAAGGCGAACCACCATGACGACCGACGAGAGACTGACGCAGGACGTGCTCGCGGAGCTGTCCTGGGATCCGAGCGTGGCGGCCACGGACCTTGGGGTGAGCGCCAAGGACGGCATCGTCACCCTGAAGGGGCACGTGACGAGCTTCGCGCAAAAGCACGCTGCCGAGGCAGCTGCCCGCCGCGTGAAGGGGGTGAAGGCCCTCGCCGAGCAGATCTCGGTCGACCTCCCATTCGAGCATCGCCGTACCGACGAGGACATCGCGGCCGCCGTCATCAATCGCCTGGACTGGGATGCCGCGATCCCTCCCGACACCATCACCGTCCAGGTCCAGGATGGCTGGGTCAGCCTGAATGGAGCCGTCGACTGGAACTTCCAGAAGGATGCCGCGGGGCTCGACGTCCGGTCGCTGCTGGGTGTCGTCGGTCTCTCGAACCAGATCACCATCAAGCCGCGCGCCAACGCCCACGACATCGCCAAGGACATCGAGGATGCGCTGGGGCGGTCCTGGTTTTTCGATCCCAAGCGCGTCGGGGTCGACGTCGAGGGCGACCGCGTCCGGCTGACGGGCAGCGTCCATACCGAGCACGAACGCCGGCTCGCTGCCGTGACGGCCTGGAGTTCCCCGGGCGTCGGCATCGTCGAGAACGAACTCGCCATCGCCTGACGAGCGCCTCCGTCCCCTCCGCCTTCTCAAGGAAATCCCATGTACCGCTTCCTCCGCCCCCTGACGCTCGGGGCCTGCACCGCCCTGGCCCTCGCGACCCCGCCTCGTGCCGCCGAGGAGCCGCAGGGCAGGCCCGACACTTGGTCGGATTCGAAGCCGGCTCAGGTCTGCCTCGACCATCTCAAGGCCTTCGATACCCAGATGGAGAGCGACGGCTACTGGCTCGGCGGCTCGGGCTACGGCTATGGGTACCCGCTTGGCGGCTACTGGTTCGGTTTGAGCAGCGGCGTCCCGATGGGCATGTCAGCCGCCTCGATGCCTTACGCGTATGCACGACCGGGGTATGAGGTCCGGGTGCTTCTCGCCGGCGCCGGCATCCTGGCCCGCCATGGACGCCAGCAGCCCTGCGAGGACGTGCTCGTCCAGGCCCGGCAGAGCTACGACCAGTACAAGACCGACATGAAAGGGCGTGACCTCCGGGTAGCGAACGCCCTGGGCTTCCGTCAGCAGGAACTCTCGCTCGCCCAGCCGGTCTCGACGCGAACGATGGCGATCCGATCCGACGACCTGCTCGGTAGCGAGGTGCGCACGCCAGGGAACGTCGCACTCGGCAGCGTCGACGACATCGTCATGGGCGCCGACAGCGGCAAGATCGCCTACCTCGTAGTTGCCCGAGGCGGCATTTTCGGCATCGGCGAGCGCCACGTCGCGGTCCCTTGGGACCAGTTCAAAGTCACCCCGAACCTGAATATCCTCGTCCTCGATACCAGCAAGGGCGACATGGACAAGGCACCCCAGATCACCGGAAATCACTCTGCGCATCCGGCCCCGTTCGAGCAGCAGACCGCCAAGGCGGACGCCTACTGGCATGCGACCCTCAGGACCCAGCACACCGACTGAACCTGCCTTCGCTCGGCAGGGTCGCCCTGCCGTCCACCTTCGAACCCACGATTGGATACGACCATGAAACGAATGATGGCGCTGCCGGCAACCTTCCTCGCCTTGTCGATGATGAACCCGGCCAAAGCCCAGTCGCCAACGGCACCTCTCGGGGATGCCGCGACGACGATGCGAGAGGCGGGTCGCGAGGCGAACGAGGCAGCCGATGCTGCCCGTGAGGCGGCTCGGCTTGCGCTGCAGGCGTCGAAGGCGGCGGTGAAGGACGGCCCGAAGCAGTCCGCCGACATGATCGGGAAGCTCGCCACCGACGCCGCGGAAGCGGCGACACGGGCCGAGACCAAGATCGCCGAGGCCAACCGGGCGATGGGCATCAAGGCGAATGCTTCAATGCTGAAGGCAACCGACTCGGCGCGAAAATCCGTAGAGGCGACCAGGTTGGCGATGCAAAGGTCCATGGATGCCGCCGATGCGTCGGTCAGCTCGAACGTCGCGTCCGTTCGGCGGGCGGCGTCGGGTGCGCGGGCCGCCATTGTCAGGGCCGCTACGGCCGCCTCGAATGCTGCTAAGGCCGCTCGCGAGGCCGCACGGACCACTTGGGAGCGCGACATGACGCAGACCCAGCTACGCGGCTGACCCCAACCGCGGCTTTCTCCCCTGTCAGCCAAGGAAGACTTCGATGACGACGAGCAAGATGGCGAGAGCTTGCGAGGAAGCTGCGCACCAGCACGAACGCGCCGCGGCACATTATCGGCATTCCGCCAGGCATCTTGCCAAGGGTGAGCACGCTGCAGCTGTCAAGGAACGGGACATCGCCCTCGACCACTCCGACAAGGCCCGGATCGACGAACTCGCCCTGCGCCCTGATGACAAAGCGTCGGAAATACGAACCCAATCCGAGGCGGCTTGGCACTACGTGGGTTGAGGCCCTCGCGAGCCAGCCCCCGCGGCGTCCGGAGACGAGGAACCCCACAGCAGCCCGCCCCGAGATTTCCGGACCCTTCGCCGGCGCGCCCGCAGCAACCCGATCACGATAGAAGGGGGGCTGCCGAGCTGGACCCTCAATAAAGGCCCCCAGGTCCCATGGTGCCGTCGTCTGGACTGAAAGCGGATTGTCGACGCGACCGTAACGCGTCCAGTAAGAAAGCCCTCGATACCGCGATGTGGGACGTCGGACTCCGCACGCGGACCTGCCGGCCCGTCGCGGACCGGCGCAGATGCGTGATGCGGACGGTCGCTTTCCCATGCCATGCCGTCAGGGCTTCGCTACCCGCTCGCCTCGGGCATCGCTCAGGCCGTGAGGGAAAGCCCTTCGGACCGGAGACCGCCCCCAGGATAGGCCATCTCAAGCGCGCGGAGGCTCCACCGCATCGGTATTGGCTAGCGGCCTATGCGTCGCCCGGCGTCACGATTCCTCGGCGGCCGCGACCGAGGCCGATGGACCTCGCCATGGCCGACCGAAGGGCGGCGTATTCCGGAGCGACCATCGGGTAGTCGAGCGGCAGGCCGAAGCGCGCGCGGTAGCCCTGGGCGTCGAGGCCATGCCGGGCAAGATGGCGCTTCATGGTCTTGTAGCTCTTGCCGTCGAGGAAGCTGACGATCCCCTGGGGCGTGACCGACTTGCGGACCTGGGATGCCGTGGGCCTCCCGTGGCTCCCCTCCGGGGTGCCTTGCACCGGCCCAGCGGCGAGACGGGCCAGGGCGGCATGAACGCCTTGGATCAGGCTCGGCAGGTCGGTCGTCCGGACAGACGTGTTCGAGACATAGGCGCAGACGATGCGCCCCATGAGACCATAGAGGGCCATGGCATGGTTCCCTGAATTATTCCGGCACGATGCAAATCGCCGTTACGGACACTGCTAATCATCAGGTGTGGATCGGATTTTCATTATCAACATAAACCATGTATTTCTTGAATTTCTAAGCTCCATCGCTTATCGCTAGAAGAAATTGGCTTTCGAGGCCCTTGAAATATTAGGACGACCATCGCCAGGGGGAGGGACGGAACCCGTTCGCCCTCACATCGAACAGGTATCCTCATGCGGCTGGTGAGCGACCAATCGAAGGCACGGGTCGACCGACGCCGCGCCCTTGATCGACTGACGCCCTCCCTTCGGCGGCTCACGGCCAACCTGCTGCGGATCACGCGAGGGGCGGGGCATCCCCATCGCCTCGCCGACGAGCTGGCATCCTGCCTCGGCGCCATTGTCGCCTACCGGGGTTTGGTCGGCTCCCCTCCCTCGGCCGAGGAAATCCACGCGGGGCTCGACCCCGGGCTTCCGTCGGGCACCCCGACCGGGGAGGCGATGTCCCGCCCCCACGACGACGCATCCTGGGAGCGCGCGTACGTCCACATGGCGATCCGTCGGGCGAGCCTAGCCATGACGGCGGCCATGCTGATGGACCAGCGGATGCAGTTCTCGAAGGCCGAAACGGAACTGCAGGCGGCCACGGACCAGCTTGAGGAAGGCGAGGTGACGGTGCTCGACTGGCAGGCCGCGCACCCGGCATCGGTGAGGCGCCGCGGACGAAAGGAGCCTCCGATGGCGCGGGTCGCCGGAAGATCCATTCCCACTAACCCGATTGCTCTTCGCCTATGCCCTCCGCTCGTCAACGGGACCGAGCGCCATCCCCACGAGGTTCCGGGGACGGACCCGAGGCAGTCCGAGCCCGGCATCGCGGGATGATGGCCCTGCGGCACGGAACGCGCTCGGGTCGCTCCTGCGGCTAGCGGGCGGCGAATTCCATCGCGGGTACCCCGTGGGTGCCGTCGGTTCCTGCCAGGCGATCTGACGGAATTGGACCCGTCCCTCGACTTCACTGTCTGCGCTACCCGAACGAATGGCCCGTGCGTACCATGACGTCGCAAGCCCGCTCGGGGGGTCGCTGGCGCTTTCGCTGAGGTTCGTCACCCTCATAGGGAGAAAGCCCAACCAGCGACCGCCCGAACGGCCCTGTCCCGCCGCCCGAGGGCAATTCCCGATGGGTCCCAACCCCTCATGCCTGCCGCGAAGCCTCCTTGGCCATGCCCGTGGGCGTCGCCAGGGCTTCCGCCTCTAAGAGCTCTGCGACCGCCCTACCAAGGCGGTCGATTACGGCCTCGTCCACCCGGATGGGATACATCAGCTCCAAGGCTCGGGTCGCTCCGATCACGGCCGCTCGCGCAGCCGTTGACCGCGGCATGCGTCGAAGTTCGAAGATCGACATGGGTCCCCCCGTAAGCGGGCGAGTATGGGCCACGAACGGCTCATCACCTAAGTCAATCGTGACGAGCCCGGTGCCGGGACGAACGCCCTGCATCGAAGATGGGGCGTGTGGACGCCCGGGAGGGACTCGCTACATCCAGCTCCCGTCGTTGATCCGTCCCCTGATCGGCTGCCGCTCCGCCAGGACGTGGGCGTAGGCCATGCCGGCCGCGAGGGCGATGGATGTGGAAGGATAGCAGTCCGGGGAGCGGTACGGGTGGTAGCCGGCCGTCGTCACCGACCATCGGAAGCGGCCCTTGTCGCTTCGGCAGGCCGAGAAGGTCACGCTATGGTCCGGCGACGAGGGGATGCGCATGACACGTCATGCCACGTCGCTCGATCCGGACAAAGTCGGGTTGGCGACCCGCGTCGGGCCGCCGCCGGTCGCATGCGGCTCAACCCCGCCCGCCGGGAGGCCAGGCTTGCCTCAGGCCGGCGCTGCCGCGCCGTTAAGCCTCGCTGTCGCTCCTGGTTCCGGAAGACGGGGTCGGCGCAAGTCGGAGCCGACCTCCGGATAGACGCCGCACGTGGGTCATCGGGCGGTTCCCTTCGTCCCGGCTGGAGGGCGCCTTTTATTTCCGATGGATTCCTGCCTTGTCTTTGTTCGTACTCGCTATGGGACACTCTCCAACGTATTGTCCGCCGGTCAATGCTATCGACTGGAGTAGGTCCATGACCCGCCTCGATGCAAAGCGCCTGGAAATCGTGGAATTGATCGCAATCGAGCTTGGGTTCGACGGCCTTGAGGGTTTGACGGTTGAGGACCGGGAGATGGTGGACCAGCACGCCGACGAGGCGATCATGAGCGGCGCGGCCTATCTCTCGCATCCTGCCGACAGCGAGAACTCCAACATCCGGCTCAGGATGCTTTTGCGGAACTATCTGATCATGTCCAAGCTGGAAACGGACCAGGACGACAGCTAGCCAAGGGCGTCGGCAAGGGGGACTTGGCTCCCCGGGGTGGCGCATCTCGCGTCGTGGAAGGGGACGGCCTGCAAGGGGATCGGAACCGTCAGGCAGATGGGGACGTCGAAGGACCGCTTCGGGCGACTTCGCTCACGGGGGGATCTGCCTTGCCCAGGTGGACGCGCATCTGCCCTGTGTTTCATGTTGCGACGCAACATGAAACGAGGCGTATGCTTCCCGAAGCGCTACCCCCTGCATCGAAGGCCGAGGGACGGCACCGGGTCATTCGCTCGCCGAGCGGAGCCGGGATGCTGCGATTGACCCGAAAGGTAATCCGATGCGCATCGCCGTCATGGTCGCGACACTCGTCGCAATCGCTCCGCTTCCTGTCTCCGCGTCTTCCTGCGCCGAACAGATCGGCACCATCGAGCGCCGCCTCGACAGCGCCGGTGCGGTCGAGGTTTCCGGCCTTCGGACCGGCCATACGCTCACGACCGGCTCTCCGCGCGCCGTCAGGAACGCTCGGCTCGACGCGCCGAGCGACCTCGGCATGGTCTCGACGGCGGACCACATGGCGGTCGCCCGGACACTGATCATTCGAGCGGCCGACGAGGACCGGCGCGGGGACAAGCGCGCCTGCGAGAACACGATGAGCGAGGCCAAGGGCATGATCGGTGCATTGCCGTAGTCCCGGCGGGACGGAATTGGTTCGGCCTCGGCTAAGTCGTCGCGACTGATGTATCCCCGACATGGACGGATGCTCGATCCGCCCATGAGTGCCCGTGGGACGATGGCCCATGGGCATCGCGGATCCGCTCCGCTCGGTCGGTTCCAGGGCGAACCGATGCGATCCAAGGTCCCGACGCCCGCATTTATGCACGGCCGGTTTCCGGAAACGGTTCGCGTATCCGCTCTGGATGGCTGCTAGCCTGAGTATCCCTACGATCCAACGGTCGTCGGGCGATACGCAGGGACCTTGCCCCCTTCACTCCTGCGCATCGGGCTTTTGGCTGGCGAAGGCGACGCCCGTTGCCAGGGCACCGCTCGCCCGCCCACGCGGACATGCCGGAGGACGACGATGCCCAGCCATGCCTGCATCGATCCGTACGATCCGTACGCCCAGGCAGAGGTCCTCGTCGATTTTGAGGTGATGGCCAGCGGTGTCAGGTTGATCGCGGTCCGCGATGCCTGGGACCACGACACGCTCCCCGAGCTCGACGAGCCACAGCGCAAGGCGCTCGAAACCGAGATCCTCGACGACTACCGCCAGCACGCTCAGTCGACCGACGGTCCGCCGCGCCGGGGGGCGATCATGGGCAGCCCAGGAACAGGATCCACATGAGCATCGAAGGCCATGCGTCGCAGTCCGCCCCATACGTCCACGGAGGCGAGAGGCGCCCGCCCGTGAAGGCGGGATCGGTCGTCGTGCGCGACGAGAGCATCTGGCCGATGCCCAACGCGATGGATGAAGCCGCGCGCCAGGCGCGCGAGGCCACGGCACGGCTCTGTCGTTCGCTCGGCCACGCAGGGGAGGAAGGCGAGCGGCTCGCACGGCAATCTGCCCGGAACATGGAAGCGCTGACCCAGTGCCGCACGGTACTGGCGAAGGCATTCCAGGCATCCTCCGAGAGTTGGATGGAGATGGTTCAGGCGCAATGGAAGCGGAACTTCGACGGCATAGAGCGCCTGATGCAGGCCGGGTCGGTCGAGGAGTTCGGAGCGATCCAGGGTGAGCTCGTACGCGAGAACCTGGAGCATATCCTCCAGGACAGCCGCTCCATCGCGGAAAGTGCGATGCGCGCGGCTGACGAGGCCGGGAAGGCGCTCTCGGCGATGGCCGGCCTCGTCAGCGACGAAGAGGCATGAACACTAGATGGTCGCCGCGGCCCGTACGCACCGGGTCCGGTCGGGCCGCGGGGCTCGCAGGACGACCGCCATGGCTTTGGCCGCTCCTTGACCGTAACCGGTCGCGGGCGAGGGCCTTGGTCCTGCATCCAGCCGCGGCATCGGTCCTTGTCACGGTCCTGCTTACCGCCATCGGCCTGTCGTGCGTATGCATGAACGTTTTTCACGGTCATCCTGCCGTCCTCACCTGGCCGTAACCGTGAGTGCGATCCGGCATGACAATGCGCGTTGCCAGCGCATGCATGGGTTCGGGGCGCCGGTGCGGTTCTAGAGCGTTTTCCACTTACTCCGGATCGAAGCCGGCGGCAGCGAAGTAGTTTGCGCACTCGGTTGGTGTGAAGGCGTCGAGCAGATCGCCGACGACAGTCCAGAGCCGATCGACCGTGCGCTCGGCCGCTTTGCGCAGCAGCGCCTTGAGTTTGGCGAAGGCCATCTCAATCGGATTAAAGTCGGGCGAGTACGGCGGCAGGAAGCGAAGCCGTGCGCCGCTGGCCTCGATGGCGGCCTGGATCGCTGTGCCCTTGTGGGCGGGGAGGTTGTCGAGGATGACAGTATCGCCGGGCCTGAGGGTTGGGGCGAGCACCTGCTCGACGTCAGCCTAAGAACCACTCCCGCGTCATCGGTTCGTCGAGCACCATGGGCGCGCTCATCCCCGACAGGCGCAAGCCCGCAACGAACGTCGTCGTGAGCCAATGGCCATGCGGGATGCCCGAGCGCAGGCGCTGACCGCGAGCACAGCGACCGCGCAGGCGCGCCATGCGGGTGGAGAGACCTGTCTCATCGATGAAGATCAGGCGCTCAGGGTCGAGGTCGGGCTGCGCGGCAAACCACGCCTCACGGGATGCGGCCACGTCGGGGCGATCCTGCTCGGCTGCGTGCGCCGACTTTGTTTCCACGTCGCCGCGCGGCAGGCGAAGAAACGCCACAGCGTGCCCAATCCGACCGAGACGCTGCGCTCGGTACGCAGGCGTTCCTGCATCTCGGCAAGCGTGATCTCGCTGCGCGGTCCTTCGGTTCGTCCTTCTCTTCGGTAAGGGCGAGCGAGAAGGCTTCATGCACGTCGAGCTTGGAGCCGGGTGGACGGCCCTGACGCTGAGCCCGCGTCTCTCCTGTCATCGTCGCATGTGCGGCCCAGTGGATCACCGTAGCGACGCCGACCCAAAAGCGCAGGGCCGCGGCCCGGCGGGACAGACCTACTTCCACCGCGTCCAAGACGCGAACACGCAGATCGTGACTGTAGGCACGGGCCATGGCGATCTCCCTGACGAACCTTCAGGGATCAACGCTCACCTGGCCGCAACGACTCAGGGATCGTCGAAAATGCTCTAGTACCTCCGATGCGGGACGGTAGTGCCCATACCCAAGGTGGTCCGGAGCCGTGCGACAACGTCTGATGTGCTGACCGGCACCGACGGTAAGAGCTGGCTGTCACCGAGGGCGACAGATGCTGCGAGGATGTCCGTCGAGGCGACAACTGGCATTGTCAGAGGTCTCTGATGATCGAACCGGCATCGCCTAGCCAACCTTTCTCGGGAAGGTCCGGCTGATCGCCTTTTTTCTCCACCCTCGAACAGTCAGTTCCCCTCAGATCACGAACACTGATGGGCAAGGCATCCACTCCGACGACAGCCCATCCGCTGGCAGATTACGGGTCTTTCGGCTGGCAGATGTCGTGGTCCTGCTGACAACTATCCGATCGCCCAGCACGTAAGAGCCGCCGTCGGATTGAACGTATGTGACTAAACAATCGCTCGACCTAGAATAGTTCCAATGTAGAATTTTGGAATTGACAACAAATCATCATACAGATTTTAGATTAACATTTAGCAAAATATAGCTATAATCGTTTGTTAACGGGCCAAAAGCATGACACATTGAACATTTAGGGGATAATCCATAAGCAGCGGATTAGGAAATGGCTCGGTACTACTTTGATTACTTTTGCGGTTCTTGGACAATAGATTCAATTGGTCAGGAGCTTGCTAATCACAAGGAGGTTGAGACAGAGGTGATGCGGGCACTACCCGAGATCGCCAAATCTATCATTCCCGCAGATAAAAATAAGCAGGCCTATACGGCGGCGGTACGCAATGAAGAAAACTCAACCGTCTATGTTGCGACCATGACGTTCACGGGCAGCTGGTTCCGCAATACAATATAGTATCAAAATATACATGAAATTAAGTTATGCTCTCTTTCATGAAAATCGATGTCATCCTCGACGATCTGTTACGAATTCGTATCATCAATACTAGATCCCCGTAACTCGTATTTGTATACCTTCCGATGGGCATGGCCCAGTAGGGCGTATGCTCAATCCATTCGTTCAGAAGCTTAAGCACAGTTTCGTTCTATCGGAGGCCGATGAGGCGGCGCTTTCCAGAGCGAGTGAACATGTTCGCGTCGTCTCACCTCGGACGAACCTTATTTCGGAAGGGGATGCACCGGATCACGTCCATCTGATTCAGAGAGGGTTTGCCTGCCGCTACAAGGTCCTTCCAAGCGGAAGCCGTTCAATCGTCGCCTTTCTCATTCCTGGGGACTTTTGCGACCTGAACGTTTCGATCCTCGGCGCGATGGATCATTGTATCGGAACGATCACTTCCTGCGATGTCGTACGTATCCCACGATCGGTGATGGACGACCTCCTCGGAAACCATCGGACACTCGAACGCGCTCTGCGTTGGGCTGGTCTCGTCGACGAAGCGATCCTGCGCGAGTGGTTGGTCAACATGGGCCGTCGTTCTGCGGACCAGCAGATCGCCCATCTGTTCTGCGAACTTCTGCTCCGCCTTCAGGCTGTCGGGCTTGCAACAGAGAACAGCTACGTGTTTCCCCTCACGCAAGCAGACTTAGGCGATACGGCAGGCCTTTCGAATGTCCATGTCAACCGGGTGGTTCAGGGGCTGCGACAGAAGAAACTCGTCGTGTTTCGGGAGAGACGGGTCACGCTACCCGATGTCGAGGCCATCAAGGATTTTGCTGGGTTTAATCCAAATTATCTTCATCTTCGCCCTCGGCCTCTGCCCCATCCGGCAGGGCGGAGGAACTGACACACCCAGTGAGATGAATGAGCACAGCCATTTGTTAAATATTTTGTTAGAAGCTGCGCCTAGAATGTGATCCATCGCGGCCCTGCCCGTGGCCCTCCGCGCCTGTGAGACTTCGTGTGCTCCCGCCTACCGCGCGTGGAGATTCCTATGCCCCGCTACTTTTTCGATATTCATGACGGGTCGACGCTTCGTGACGACGAGGGAATGGATCTCCTCGGACCCGAGGATGCGGCGCGTCACGCAAAAACGGTTCTGCCCCAAATTGCGGCCCATGAGATTTCCAAAGATGGCGAACACCAAGCATTCTCGGTTCTCGTGACGGACGAGGATGGGCACCCCATCTATTCCGCGGCGCTTACGTATACTGGGACATGGCTCATCCGCTGAGATAACAGCCCGACATCTATTTTGATCTATGCTCCTGGTTGCAATTATCGTGGATGGATATTTGAACAAATGTTATTTATTATAAGGAGGCACGGCGACGTTCTCGGCATTCCGCGCCTGGGAGACGTGCGTGCTTCCGCCATAAGCACCCGGATCGTTTTATGTCTCGGTATTACTTCGATGTTCATGATGGAAATTTCTTCCTGGATGACGTCGGTGTTTTGTGTCTAGACTTCGATGCCGTACGTAAGGAGGCAAAAAGAGTCCTTCCCGATTTCGCTCGTGAAATATTGCCTGACGGCGGTGACCATCATACTATAACTTGTCGTGTTCGTGACGATAATAACGAGACTGTTTATACAGCCACGCTTATATTCAATGGAACTGATATGCGATCTCGATGATGTCATCGAAGCGGCGCAGGCGCTCTAGCACGAGCAAATATGGCCACAACAGAAGTGTTGACCAAAAGCCTTCACAGTCAACCGAGCCCTTTAGCGACCTCCTGAAGGAAGATGAGCTCCAACCCGGCAATCGCGGTACCAAGGGTGCGCCCGTGATCGCGGATTGCATGCCATCATCAGTAGGAAGTCAGCTACCATGACGAGCGATGATAGTGGCGCACAAGATCGCCGGGAGACGAGAAGCGCGAAGCTACGGGAGAAGGCCCGCGAATGGGGCGAGGCACGAGCCGATTACGACGCGGCTCAGCAGGCCACCGAGGACAACACGATGCGCCTCAAAGCCTTGAGGCTCAAGAACGAGCAGGCTGACCAGAACGCTGCCAAGAAGGCAGACAAGAAAAATAGCTCGAGCTCGCGAGCACCCGCTCGCTGCTGCGTCGTTGGGAAACATGTGCGGGCGTGCCCATATGATCCCTATGATCATCTTCACCCCCAATCCCCATTCCCTGCGGGTCACACCGTCTGCAACGGAGCCCGGTCGGTTTGACTGGTCGATTTGGAAGGACAAGGAGGTGGTGCAGCGGTCAGTACGATCCTTTGGATCTGAAGGAGCCTCCGAGGCAGCCGGCGACACGGCCCTTCGGGCGGTCACTGCGATCTGGCAGAATGCGAAGTAGCGGAGCGCAGCTCTCTCGTAGGGAAGCCGAATATACAGGTCTCATAATGTCAGGCGTGGAGATCGGCCTGCATCTGAGAATTCGCAAGGCTGATACGTCTCACGAAGGGGGATCGGGCCGGGGGTGTCGCAAACGCGATCACGCCGGCGTTTACCCCGCGTTGACAATAGAGCCCGCGTGGCACCTCCCGTTTGTGAGGCCACCCTATGAACTGGTTGACGCCCGCGATGCTGCCGCTGTTGGCGGCGCGCTGGAGCTCGGCCCGCCGCTTGACCAGGGAGGCGTAGTCGATCGCTACGGCGCTCGGGCTCGGACACAGCAGAGCGACGAGAACTAGAGCAGGCACCGACCGGCTTGAATCGTCTGGGGTTCTCGCTGGGCCGAGGTTGTGATTCGACGCGCGGCTTTCCGAGGAGGAGAGCCGATGGCGTCTGCCCTGTCCGTTGATCTTCGTGAGCGTGTTGTGGCCGCGATTGAGGCGGGGGCTTCGCGCCGGGAAGCGGCACGGCGCTTCGAGGTCAGCCCGGCCAGCGCCGTGCGCTGGCACGGGACCTTCGTGCAGGAGGGTCGGACACACGCCAAGCCGATGGGCGGCGATCAACGCTCGCACACCATCGAGGCGCAGGCCGACCTGATCCGGCAGACCTACCAAGCGCAGCCCGAGCTGTTCTTGCACGAGTTGCGCGACCGTTTGGCCGAACAGGGTCTGCGGGTCGGGGTCAGCAGCCTGTCCCGCTTCTTCAAGCGCCACGGCATCACGCGCAAAAAAACACTGGCCACGCCGCCGAGCAGGAGCGGGAGGACGTGAAGGCCGCGCGCCTGTCCTGGTTCGAGCGCCAGCTCGATCTCGACCCGGACAAGCTCGTGTTCCTCGACGAGACCGCCACCAACACGAAGATGGTCCGCCGCTATGGGCGGGCTCCGCGCGGCGAACGCTGCCGGGTTGCGGTGCCGTTCGGCCACTGGAAAACCATCACGGTCACCGCCGGGCTGCGCACCAGCGGCCTGACAGCCACCGCACTCTTCGATGGACCGATGACGGGCGCTCGCTTCCGCGGCTATGTCGAAGAAACCCTCGTCCCAGCCCTCAGGCCCGGTGACACGGTCGTGCTCGACAATCTGCCCGCCCACAAGGTCAGCGGCATCCGCGAACGCATCGAGGCGGCCGGGGCGAGGCTGCTCTACCTGCCGGCCTATTCCCCCGACTTCAACCCGATCGAACTCGCCTTCGCCAAGCTCAAGGCCATTCTTCGAGCCGAGGCCGCTCGAACGATCAGCGACCTCTGGGACACGATCCGACAAGCCTTCGGACGCTTCACGCCAGCCGAATGCCGCCGGTATCTCGCCGCCGCAGGCTACGACGCATATGATCCAACATCATCGGATGCCGCTCTAGGGCGCCGCCACGTTGGTCGTGCTTCAGCCGCACGAGGAGGGAAGCCATGGTGCCGGTTGTCATATCCCCATCGTGACTTGCGCGGGTCTTTAATGGCTCAAGCAGATCACCGATGTTTCCGTGCATTCGGCTCAGGAGGCAGGACAACGGGTCAGGATGCCAGCCGGACTTCATCGCGAACCCGGTTCCCACCCTCTAAGTCGGCCAACAGGGGCGGCTGGTCGTATGCCCTGAGGAAGGCGTCGACGCAGCGCGGGTCGAAATGGCTGCCCGCCTGTTCGCGCAGGTGGGCAAAGGCGTCGCTGTGCGACCAGGCCTGCTTGTAGGGACGCTTGGAGGTGAGGGCATCGAATACGTCGGCGACGGCGACGATGCGGCCCCCTAGGGGGATCGCCTCGCCCCGCAGGCCATAGGGGTAGCCGGTGCCGTCCCAGCGCTCGTGGTGGGTGACGGCGATCTCCGCGGCCAGCCGCATGACGGCAGAGGCGCTGCTGCCAAGGATGCGCTGGCCCCGTTCGGCGTGCAGCTCCATCTCCCGACGTTCCTTGGGTGTGAGCAGACCTGGCTTGAGTAGGATGGCGTCCGGCACGGCGATCTTGCCGACGTCGTGCATGGTCGCCGCCAAGCTCATCAAGCGGCATTCGTCGGGCGCAAGGCCGAGGGCCCTGGCTATCCGACCCGCGGAGGCCGAGACCCGTGCGATATGGTCGCCGGTGTCCGTGTCCCGGCTCTCGGCGGCTCGCATCAGCGTAGAGATGATTTCTCGCTCACGATCCTCGACCAGAGCGACCGCAGCGGCGACCTCTCGCGTTAGTTCGGCGGCGTGATCTTGAAGGGCCCAATGCGCCTTCGAGAGAGCGAGCAGGTTCGAGACGCGGGCACAAACCTCGATCGGGTCGACGGGCTTGGTCAGGAAGTCGGTCGCGCCGGCCTCCAGGGCCTCGCGTCGCAGCTTGCGCTGATCGAGACTGGTGACCATGACGGTCGGTACGTTGGCGAGTTCTGGAATGCTTCGGACCGCTCGAATGAACTCCACCCCATTCATGCCGGGCATGTCGTAGTCGGTGATCACGACGCCAATCTCGGAGGCATGCGCTCGGGCGAAGGCGAGCGCGTCGGCCGGTACAGTGAAGTCGTGCGGCCGGCAGCCAACGATGGGTTGTAGGGCGGCGACCACGAGCAGGTTGTTCATCTCGGCGTCGTCGAGAACGAGAGCCAGCATCAAGCAACGTTCCAGGCTTTGTAGGGCCCCCTTATCCGTCAGGATATTTTGGCGACACCGGTAGACCAACGATCCCACGATGGGATCCAGAGCGTTGCCAAAGCCTGAACACAGCGCACTTATCCTCGACTTACGGGCTGCTGCACTCCATTTTTCGAAGTCAGGCACGGCCACTCAATGGCATGGCGTTGGACAGCTTCTGCGGCACTATTGAGTCGCAGGGGGAACATCCCCTTCAAAGTGAGGGTCATGGTCCGCTCTCTACCTTTTCGGACTTTGTGACGGGCGGCCGTAGGTGTCGGCAAATCATTATTTTATCGACATGTAGCCCCGGTACCTTTGTGTCGATAACGAAGGAGCCTTTTGAATCGAATAGCTATTTCTGCCGCGGATTGGTGTACGCAGTAGCCGTTGATCGCGATCATATTCTAATATTGACGTGTCTCTTCTCCGAAACGTGCAATATTAATCTCTATGTTACTGAGCTTATCAATCTGAATCTTTTGCTTTAAATTTGAGCCGGCGTAGTGATGCCGCACTTTGAACATCCTGTGCGCATATCGCTGGGTGCGCCGGCGATGAAATGAAGCGTATCGGATGTAGAACCCCGCAGTTCGAACCTTAAATTTAGGAATGTTGTAGGCAACCGCATTAGAAGGTGATCGAGGTGCGGCTGCGAGAACGGCTATGGGGTTTGTCAGAACTGATCGCGCAGCGGCTTTCTCAGACCCGCAGCTTGAACAAATCGACCCACTGATACGGCTCCAAGTTGCTTTGTCGGCCGCTCGCATTTCCTCAAGGTTGCGGGCAGATGGTGCAATAGCACCCGTCAGTGAGGTTACAATGCCAGTAAGAATGGCAGCTACGGCAATGTTGATTTTCATTCCGTCTCTGCCTTGACCTGATTGCATGGTAACTTTTGCTACCGCTTAAACGCAGTTGCACTGAGTCTTTTACACTCCATTCTCCGAGGAGCCAACAACTGTAGTGAAGGCACAAAAGCATTAGATCAAATTAAGACCTATGGGATTGCGGCTCTCGACAATTATAATCCTATATTGCGCCTTGGCCTATCTGACGCTCAGTTCGAAAGTATTCTGCTAGCTCTCCCAGCCACGGCTGGCGCAGCCGGGGCCAACGTCGAGTAAACGCCGGCACTATCGCGTTTGTAACAGGCCCAGAGGCGACACACTTTCATTTGACCACCGAAACCGCCGCTTCATGTTCGGGTTCCAGGCCGACGGAGAGCCGCATCGACCTGGCAAGGCCGTTCAACATCATTGAGGGACTGGTAGAAGACGAGGGCAAACTCGATGCCGTCTCCTCGCAGGATGCTCGACGCAAGAAATAGGTCGATCATGAAACGAATGGTCTCATTACAAATCAGTCAGGAAAACCTAACTGTACTTATGATATAAAACCAATCATTCTTTGCGTAGATACGCATATTTCTTCTGGTAGATTCAAATTTTCGGTCAACGGACTGATGGTACCATTTCGTATGGTACTTACATCAGTGGCTGTGCTCGCGTGAAAATCTCTCTGAAGACGTCCCTCATTGGGCTGGTCCTCCTCCTCTGCTTGCTCTCCGCAGGCGCGGGCGGGTGGGCGCTGCGCTCGGTTTCTCTTCTCAACGCGGAGATTGTGGGCCTGACGGGCAAGCAACTGCCCACCACGGCGTTGCTCGGCCAAATTGAGACCTCGGTGGCCACGCACCGCATCCGTCACTACCGCTACATGAGCAGCGAGAATGACGAGGTGCGGGCCACGTCGCTCGTCATGTTGAACAAGGAAGTGGACCACCTTCGCATTCTGCTCAGCACCCAAGAGTCAGGCGTGATATGGCGGTCCTCAGCGGGTACGTCGGTCGCAACCCGTCGACGCTCGAATATCGTCGCGGCCTGATCGCGTCTGCGGAGTCTCTGGCCCGTGCCGACACGAAGGTTGCCAAGCCCAGGGGCTACGCGCCGAGCACCAGACAATCCGAGAGCATGATCGGGTTCTCGATCCTGGGCTGCCCGGGCATGGGGAAGACGGTCACCGTCGAGCGCGTGCTGCAATCCTATCCACCGCTAGTCGAGCACAATCTTGGCGAGACGATCACGCAGGTTCCCTATCTTAAGATCGAGTGTCCGTCGACGGGCTCGCCCAAAGCGTTCTGCCTAAGCTTCTTCCATGCGCTCGGCGAACGTCTGCAGACCGATTTCATCGGCATGCTGAAACTCGATCGCAAGACGGGCGATGTGCTCATGCCCTATGTGCAGCACTACGCCTACCTTTACGCCCTCGGTGTGCTGGTCGTCGATGAGATCCAGCATTTGAGGCAAGCGACACAGGGGCATGAGACCCTGATGAACTTCTTCGTTGCCCTGTCAAACGCGATTAAGGTTCCGGTCGTCCTCGTCGGCACGATGGCCGCGCTCGACATCTTCCAGCTAGACTTCCGCAGCGGTCGACGCGCCAGCGGTATCGGAAATCAGTATTGGGATCGAATGCAGAAGGACGGGGAATGGGACGAATTCATCAAGGAGATGTGGTCGTATCAGTGGACGCGTACGCCGACCGCTCTCGATGACGATATCTCGGAAGCGCTCTACGATGAAAGCCAGGGCGTGATCGACATCGTCATCAAGCTGTTCATCTTCGCCCAGCTTCGGGTCATCGTGCGGGCTGAGATCGACACGCAGGCTGATCAATCCGAGATGATGACGGCAGACCTGATTCGAGAGGTCGCCGAGGAGGATCTGAAGATGATCGCTCCGATGATCCAGGCACTCCGGTCTGGGGATAAGCGGGCTATCGAGCGATACGAAGATCTCAAGCCTCTTGCGCGGCACCTCGATGACACAATCCTGACGATCACCGGCCAGCCCGCGAGTGAGATCCGGCAGCGCCTGGCTTTGGAAGAGGCTACCTCCGCAGCGGCGGCGGCGACCGCGGACCGCGATGCTGCCGTGCTCGCAATCCTGCAGGTGTTCAAGCTATCGGTGACTGCAGAACAGGAAATTCTCGCCGAGGTGCGCCGGCGTCATCCGTCAGGCGATGTCGCCACGGTCTGCGCGACCGCCGCTGCACTCGTGCACGCGCGCAACGCGAAGCCTATGAAGTCGATCAAACGCAAACCGGCTCACAAGGTCGTCGTCCCGGGCGATCTGCGGCATATCCTTGAGGCCGCGACAGCTGACGGCCGTACGGGCTACGATGCGTTCCTCGCAGCAGGTGTCGTCAAGCATCCGCTCGCTGATTTGGCTGCCTGAGCGATCGGGGCTTGGAAGATGCGCACCTTTCCGGACATCTATCCGGACGAGATGCTCTACAGCGTCCTCGGCCGCTACGCGCGCAGCATCGGCGGCGGGAGTCCAGGTGCTATCGCCTTCGACCTATTCGGCTATCGCCGTGCAATCGCGAGCTTTGATCTGCCCGGCGGCTTGAGTGCGCTGGTCGAGCGTCTTCCCCGCGCTCGGGCGCTGACGGTCGACGAGATTATCCAGCGTACGACGCAGTTTCCCTACGAGACAGCGTTTTGCTCGGTTGAGACCCGAAGCAACCTCGTTCGAGCGATGGCTGGCAGCACTAGCGGCTATCACCTCCGCCTCGGGATTGCGGCCTTCACGACCGAGAGGACGACCCTCCTTCGGTTCTGTCCGACCTGCCGAGACGCAATGAGTGCAGCTTACGGTGAGCCATACTGGCGGCGTACGCATCAACTTCCGGGCACTCTCGTCTGCCCGGATCATGGGGAGCCCCTGCGTCTGAGCCGGGTTTCGTGTCAGACGACGAACCGCCACGCCTATTTCGTCGCGGACGATGACGCCTGCCCCATTGCGGCAATTCCGGTCGTGCGCGTGCACGACCCCAGGACGTTGCTCCGACTTGTCGAGGTGGCGAAGGCGAGTCAGTTACTGCTCAACCATCCTCCAGCGCCGATGTCTATGACCGAGATGGGGCAGCAGTACCGAAGGCGCGTCGAGGCTGCGGGGTTCATGCGTTCCCGACGCAGGGTCGATCAAACGCGTTTACTCGATGCCTTTCGCGCGCATTTCGGCCGGGCACTCGAGCTTCTGCCGGTCGGCGACCCGGGAGCTGGCGACGAGGGATGGCTCGCCGCGCTGACCCGTAAGCCGCGCAAGGCCGCTCATCCGCTGCGGCACATTCTTCTTAATCTCTTTCTGGAGGCCCAGGGGGGCGCTCGAGAGACTCGGGATGCCCCACCAGCCGCGTTTGGGGTCGGCCCGTGGCTGTGCCGCAACCCGCTTATGGAGCACCACGGTCAGCCGGTCGTGGAAGACCTGACCTGGTATCGCAATCGAGACGCCGTCGTCGGCGTCTTCGAATGCCGTTGCGGCTTCGCCTATACGCGTGGCATCGCTCGATCGGGGCTTCTGGGGCCGCCCCGATATCGTGCGTTCGGACCAAGTCTCAAGCAAACGCTTGGGGACTGGATCGCGCAGAAGCTGACCTTGCGGAGCATCGCCAGTCGGCTGCAACTCGACCCCAAGACCGTTGGGGCAGAGGCCGATAAGCTAGGATTGATTACGCCTTGGACCTGCACCTCCGTGAAGCCGAAGGCGCTGCTCGGGGGCAGACAGGAGGATACGACAGAGTCCGGTCGTCGAGGACTTCAGGCGCGACCGGCTGGCCGCAAATCCTCCCGCCCTCGGAGGAACTGGCCAACCTTGGATCTTGAACTTGTCGTGCGGCTACGTCACCTTGACGCAGTCATCCGCAGGGAAGTGACACCAATTCGAGCCAGCGTCGCGGAGTTCGAGCGACGCTTGGGACGCCGGGGGTGGTTGCGTAAGCGCCGCCGCATTCTCCCTGCCGCGAACGCGTTTCTGGACACGCATCAAGAGACAATCCCTGCATTTCAGCGCAGGAGGCTCGAATGGGTCATTCGGTCAAAGTTACCGGACGGACCGCCGGCGGCGTGGCAGGCCTGTGCCATTGCTGGCCTGGGCCGGGATTGGCTGCCCGTGGCCGAACGCATCCTGGCGGAAATTCTGACGGATTATCGCGGCCGCCACGGGCAGTAGACTGATCGGTCGCGCGCACCACCCACCGCCCTATCGTACCCTTCTGACGCAGCCTTACAAACTGCCCTCACAGAGGAGGTGCAAGATGCGCGCACGGTCAACAGCGGAGAGCGTGTTCATTGCCCTCTCTCAATATGATTGTTGCAAGTGGGGTCAAGCATAAGAGTCATTTTAAACGAGGTTGACGCCAGCAATTGGGCTGCTACTGGTGGCAGTAGACCCCTTACTGAGGGCAGTAGGATGCCGACTGATGGCCCTGATGAAGAAAACCGATGAGGACTGGCGCGCGCTGAAATTTCATGCCGGCCAGCTTTTTACGCCTTCAAGTCCGATGACGGTTGCAGAGTTGTTCGCCGGACGCTCGCAGCAAATTGATCTGTTGGCTGAAGTTGTCGCAGAACGTGGACGTCACGCTATTTTGTACGGAGAGCCCGGCGTCGGCAAGACATCAACAGCAATGATATTAAAGCATCGCATTCCGTCGTCCCCACAACTGGTTCACTTTTACAGGCATCCCGTAGTTAGTAGTGATACGTATTCGAGCATTTGGAAGGAAATTTTTAAGGGTATGACTTTTGCCACAGAAGAAGGCGGGGTTTTACGTTCCAACAACGTCGCGGAGCTATACCCCGGCGAGATCACTCAGAATGACGTAATCAGGGAAATGTCAGGTTTTAGAGAAAACATTATACCAATTATTGTGATAGATGAATACCAACAATTTAAAGATACAATCGGAGCAGGCTATCTATCAGAGACTATAAAGGCTCTTTCTGATGCCAGCTGCCATGCAACAATAATCGTTGTTGGAGTAGGAGATAATGTAGATGATCTCGTACGAGGTCATAAATCTATTACAAGGTGCTCCGAAGAAATACTTATGCCTCGTATGCATAACGATGAGCTGCATGATCTGCTATGGGCGCGAACAACTCAGTTAAATATGAAGATGGAGGGTGATGCTAAATGGAAGATTATCACCCTTGCGAAGGGTCTGCCGGCAATTGCCCATGCACTAGGTAAGAGCGCGGTCAATTCTGCAATCTCCAGAAAAAGTATGACAGTAACAGAGGAGGATGTCGATAAAGGCATTGCAGCTACAGTTGCGAGTTCAAAGCAAACCCTAAAATCTGTGTACGAACAAGCGACCAATAGCAATCAAGCTCATGCAAGGCTTAAGCATCTGATCACCGCGTGCGCCCTGACCAAGCCGGATGCCAGTGGTTGGTTTGCGCCAAAAGATGTGGTCAGCCCATTCTCAAATATTATTGGCTCTCACCGTAGGATTGATCATTTCAATGCTAATTTGAAGGAATTTGCTAGCGATAAAAGGGGTGAAATACTACAAATGAAAGGCGAGGAGAGATCCCATCGCTTCCGATTTACTGATGTAGCAATGCAGCCTTACGTCTTGATGAAAGGCATCGAGGCTGGTTTGATTGATAAAAAATCAATGTCTATTCTTTCATCTCCTGAGCAGGACGATCTTTTTTCCAGCGAGCCGTAGCGGTCTTCTCGGCTATTACTTTTCGTTGTTCAGATGAAAGGATTTTTGCCCGCAATACACTGCCAATCAGTCCGCCGCGGCGTGACTCCTCATTGGGAGTTGCAGGCGGCGGATCTTCCTTTTCCCCCGTTGCCACGTCCACGATGAACTTAGCGAGCTGGTTGGGATCGCGGGGGCGCTTGGAACTGGTCATGCCAAAGCATCTGGGTGCGGCGAGCTGGTGCCAGAGAAGCTGTGCGACTGCTTGCAGCCTGTGTGCGCTGTGATGTGCCCGAAATGCGGCGCAGCGCTGGCTGCAGTCCAAGCGTACACTGGCCCATGACAGGTTGGGCACCGTAGCGAGTAGCCCTTCAGGATCGCTCCCTCGGATGGACTAACGGGCGTCCAAACACCGTCCTGCTTGGCTTCGGCTTCGATGATCATCCCTTAATCATGCCACGGTCGCCTAGATGTTCGGTCCCGGCATGTGGTGTGACGGATCGAGCCTGAAGCGTTCTGGCTCTTTCGTCCAGGCCTGGCAGATGAACTCGTAGGGGGTAAGGCCGCGTAGGGTCTTGAGCCGGCGTCCGTAGTTGTAGGCATCCACGAACAGCTGCAGGTGCTGCCGGAGTTCTTTGTGGCTCTCGTAATGGTAGCGCTTGACCGTGGCGTCCTTGATAGTTCGGTTCATCCGCTCGACTTGACCGTTCGTCCATGGGCAGCGCGGCTTGGTCAGGCGGTGCTCGATCTTCGTCTGCTCGCACGCCCATTCGAACGAATGCCAGCGGTACAGGCGCGGCCCGTCCTGGGTCGCCCAGTAGGCGGCTGCCTTCGCTTCGACCTCCTCGTTCACTGGCTTGTTGTCGGTAAACTGGATGCCGTTATCAGTGAGCACCGTGTGGATCGTGTAAGGCACCGCCGCGATCAGATCATGTAGAAAGGCTGCAGCGATCCGTTGCGTCGCCTTCTCATGCAGTTGGACGAAGGCGAACTTGCTGGTGCGGTCGATGGCCACGAACAGGTGTAGCTTGCCTTGTTCGGTGCTGACCTGCGCGATGTCGATGTGGAAGTAGCCGATCGGGTAGGCCTTGAACTTCGAACGCTTCGGCTTGTCGCCCTCGACGTCCGGCAGGCGATTGATGCCGTGACGCTGCAGACAGCGATGAAGCGACGAGCGGGTCAGATGCGGCAGGCTCGGTTGCAGCGCGTAGAGGCAGTCGTCCAGCGGCAGCAGAGTGTGCCGGCGGAAAGCGACGATGACCGCCTCGTCCTCCAAGCTAAGTACGCTGGATCGGGGCTCCTTCGGTCCCATCCGAGCATCGGTGCTGGTCTGGCGTGAGCGCCACTTCTGCACCGTCGTGGCGCTGACGCCGTAGCGCTTGGCGGCGGCCCTCACGCTCTCTTGACGAGCTTGGATTGCCCGACGGACCGTCTCAGTCGTCGTGGCGCTGCCGTGAAGAACCTGTCCCATAGCGCGTCCCTCCAAGCGGCATCAGTCGTACCACCACACAGTGGGACCGAACATCTAGCCGATCCAAGGCCGGGTTCAACCCCGTCAGATTTCAAACTAATCCACTACCCGACTGCGGTGCTGACACCGCATCTTCACCCGACTTTAATATGTCAACATTTTTACCCGACTATTTTTTTACCCGACTTTATTTTTTCATCTGACTTTTTTCGCCGTGGACAGGTGACGGTCATTCCACCGTGACGGTCATTCCACAGTCACTGACTTGGCGAGGTTGCGGGGCTGGTCGACGTCCTTCCCCATGGTCACCGCCGCGTGGTAGGCCAGGAGCTGGATCGGGACGGCGTAGAGGATCGGCGCCACCGCCGGTTCGACTTCCGGCATCATCACCGTCGCCAGGGTCTCGAGGCCGTGCGCGGCCGCGCCGGTGGCATCGCCGATGAGGACGATCCGCCCCCCGCGCGCGGCGACCTCCTGCATGTTCGACACCGTCTTCTCGAACACCGCATCGTGCGGCGCGATCACGATGACCGGCATCGCCTCGTCGATCAGGGCGATCGGGCCGTGCTTGAGCTCGCCCGCCGCGTAGCCCTCGGCGTGGATATAGGAGATTTCCTTCAGCTTCAGTGCGCCTTCGAGGGCGAGCGGATAGGCGGTGCCGCGGCCGAGATAGAGTACGTCGCGGGCCTTCGCGATCTCCTGGGCCAAGCCCTGGATCTCGGATTCCTGGCGCAACGCCTGCGCCATCAGGCCGGGCATGGCGATCAGCGCGTCGACGAGGCGGCGCTCCTCCGCGGCGTCGAGATGCCCCCGGGCCCGGCCCGCCGCGATGGCGAGGCACAGGAGCGTCGTCAGCTGGCAGGTGAAGGCCTTGGTGGAGGCGACCCCGATCTCGGGTCCGGCGAAGGTCGGCAGCACGGCATCGGATTCCCGCGCCATGGTCGAGGTCGGCACGTTGAGGACCGCCAGGATGTGCTGGCCCTGGGCGCGGGCGTAGCGCAGGGAGGCGAGGGTGTCGGCGGTCTCGCCCGATTGCGAGATCACCAGGGCGGCCTCGCCTCGGCTGAGCGGAGCCTCGCGGTAGCGGAACTCGGAGGCGACGTCGATCTCGACGGGCAGGCGCGCCAGGCGCTCGAACCAGTACTTGGCCACGAGGCCGGCATAGTAGGCCGTGCCGCAGGCGGTGATGGACAGGCGCGTCAGGTCGGCGAAGTCGAAGGGCAGCGTCACGGGGAGCCGGACGCGGCTCGCCGCGAGGTCGATGTAATGGGCCAGGGTCCGGCCGACGACTTCCGGCTGCTCGTGGATCTCCTTGGCCATGAAGTGGCGGTGGTTGCCGCGGTCGACCAGGTAGTTCTGGGTCACGATGGTCTGGCGCGCCCGGGTGGCCGGCGCGCCCGCGGCATCCCGGATCTCGGCCCCCTGGCGCGTCAGCACGGCCCAGTCGCCGTCCTCCAGGTAGGTGATCGAATCGGTCAGCGGAGCCAGCGCCAGGGCGTCCGACCCGAGATAGGTCTCGCCCGCGCCGAACCCCACCGCCAGGGGAGCGCCGTGGCGGGCGCCGATCAGCAGGTCGGTCTCGCCGGCGAACAGGAAGGCGAGGGCGAAGGCGCCGCGCAGCTGGGGCAGGGTGGTGGCCACCGCCTCCACCGGGTCCAGGCCGCGTTCCATGTGCCAGCTCACCAGCTGGGCCACGACCTCGGTGTCGGTCTCGGTCTCGAAGGCGACGCCGTCGGCCTCCAGCCGCCGCTTGAGCGTGCGGAAGTTCTCGATGATGCCGTTATGGACCACCGCCAGCCGGGCGGTGGCGTGCGGATGGGCGTTGGTCTCGTTGGGCCGCCCATGGGTCGCCCACCGGGTATGTCCGATGCCGATGGGGCCGGTGAGCGGCGACTGGATGAGCTTGAGCTGCAGGTTGACGAGCTTGCCCTCCGCCCGACGCCGCTCCAGCCGGCCCGCCTCCAGGGTCGCCATCCCGGCGGAATCATAACCCCGGTACTCGAGGCGCCGCAGCGCCTCGACCACGGGCCCCGCAACCGCCTCGCGGCCGACGATTCCGACGATTCCGCACATGGGTGGACTCCTGAAGGCTGAGAGGAAGGCAGGATCAGGCGGCGCGCAGGGGCGCCGTCAGCATCGTCCCGGCGGCCTGGGGCAGGTCGCGCCGCGGCGGCTTCGCGCCGAGGGCGGCCAGGGCGTCGGGCGAGCCGACGATGACCCGGCGCTCGCCGCGGCGCAGACGGGCCGGGTCGCGGGCGATCGTGATCGGCTTGCCGGAGGCCAGGATCATGCCCTCCAGCACGTCGCCGATGCGGGTGGGCACGCCCGTGCACAGGTTGACCACCCCGGAGGCCGCCGGATTGGCAGCGAGCTCGGCGAGGGCCCAGGCGACATCCTCGACAAGGAGCATGTCGCGGCAGACCTCGATGTCGCCGGTGACGAGGGTCCCGCCGCCCGGACCGATCGCGTCGATCTGGCGGGCGAAGTCGCCCAGCGCGAGATGGCCGGGCAAGCCCCGCCCGATCGGGTTGAAGATCCGCGCCACGAGTACGCGGATCCCGGTCTCGGCCGCGAAGGTGAGGGCGGCCCGGGTCTGGGCGAGCTTGCTCCGGCCGTAGGCCGTGAACGGTGCGCAGAGCGCATCCTCCCGCACCGGGACCCCGTCGACCACGGCGTCGCCGTACTCGGCCGCGCTGCCCGCCAGGATGACGGTCGGCCGCAGCCCGGTGCGGCGCAGGGCGGCGAAGAGCGCCTGGGCGAGGCCGACATTGACCGCCTGCAACCCCTCGGGCGTGCCCTGCGTCGCACCGGCGAGGTGGAACACCGTGGCAGGCCGGAAGTGGTCGAGGGCCTTCCCCCAGGTCGCGACGCTCCAGTGCCCGGGCGCCACGGTCCAGTGCTCGGCCCGGACGTCGCGCCGGGTGCCGACCGTCGCGACGGGCAGCCCGCGCCCGTCGAGGTGGGCGGCGAGGGCCCGGCCGATGAAGCCACCCGCGCCGCTGATCAGGATGCCGCCGCCCGGCTGATGCGACGACATCGGGTCACGAGGCCAGGAACAGGCTGCGATCCGAGACGAACATCTGCTGCGCGAGGGCGAAGTCGTCGGGACGCCCGATGTCGAGCCAGACGCAATCCTCGTGGAAGCAGGCCACGTCGCCGCCGGCCGCCTTCACCTTGGCGATGAGGTTGGGCATGTCGAGGTAGGTGTTGGGCACGAGGTGCTGGCGCACCGCCTCGCGCGACAGGGCGTAGACCCCCATGCTGACGAAGTGCGTGCTCTTGGGCTTTTCGCGATAGGCCGTCATGCGGCTGCGCTCGTCGATCTCGATCAGACCGAAATCGATCTTCACCTCCCGCTCGAACACCCCGATCGAGATGTCGGCCCCGGCCTCGCGATGGGCCGCCATCATGTTCTTGAGGTTGAGGGTCGTGAGAAGGTCGCCGTTGGTGACGAAGAAGGCCTCGTCGAGGTCGTCCAGCATGGCGCCGAGGGCGCCGGCCGTGCCGAGGGGCTGGTCCTCGAGCCGGTAACGGATGTTGAGGCCGAGGCGCTCGCCGTCCCGGAAGAACGCCTCGAGCAGGTGACTGAGGTGGTTCACCGCCAGGATCACGTCGGTGATGCCGGCGCATTTCATCTGTCGCAGCAGCAGTTCCAGGACCGGCATGTCGTTGAGCGGCATCAGGGGCTTGGGAAACAGCGCGGAATAGGGATGGAGCCGCGTCCCCTTGCCGCCGGCCATCACCACCGCCTGCTTGATCGCCGGCGTCGCGGCGACGTGCGGCACCAGGCGCTCGGATGCCGCGTCGTAGAGATGCAGCGCATGCGCAGCGTCCGAAGATCTCAGATGATGATCCGCCCGGTCTGGAACGACTTCAAGCATTGCGCCCTCCTAAATTTCACAATCAAAATTGAATTTACGTCTCTCGAATATTATCTCCACGGACAGGATTAACGGATTTTTAAGACTTCATAGCAACTGACTTGGTGGGCTTAGCGGCCGCATCCAAGGGAAGCGCGCACTAACCCGATTTCGCTACGACGTAGGGCAGTTGGGGGGATGCTCGCCAAAGCGTGAAGGCCGGACGTCGCTCCGGGCTTCAAAGCATCGCTCCGACGGCCTTAGCGTTAAGTCGCATTTACGGACTTGCCTCGAAAAGCTTGATGCGTGGCCTCACCGGTCACAGCTCCGCTCCAGGCCCGTTCACCCGCATGTCGCCGATCGCATCCAACGAGGCCGAACGCCTGGCGGCCCTGCGGGCCCTGGCCCTGGTCGGCAGCCCGCCCGAGCCGCATTTCGATGCGGTCTGCCGGACGGCACAGGCGCTGTTCGACGTGCCGACCTGCCTGGTCTCGATCGTCGAGGAGCGGGAGCAGTGGTTCAAGGCCCGGTGCGGGCTCGATCTGGAACGGACCCCTCGGGCGGTCTCCTTCTGCAGCCACGCGATCCTCTCCGACGCGATCCTGGTCGTCGAGGACGCGACCCAAGACAGCCGCTTTTCCGCCAACCCCCTGGTGACGGGCGAGCCGCACATCCGATTCTACGCCGGCGCCCCGCTCATCCTGCAGCCGGGCATCCGGGTCGGCACCCTCTGCCTGATCGATTCGAAGCCCCGTACCCTCTCGACGCAGCAGGCCGACCAGCTCGCGGATCTCGCCCGCATCGTCGCCGCCCACTTGCGGCTGCAGCAGACGCTGGTGGCCAACCGGGCTCATGCGGACGAGCGGGCCCGGGCGGAACGGGCGCTCCAGACCAGCGAGGCCCATTACCGCCGCCTCGTCGAGGGTGTCAGCGACCACGCCATCTACATGCTCGATCCGGCCGGGCTGGTGCGCAACTGGAACGCCGGCGCCCAGCGGATCCAGGGTTACCATGCCGAGGAGATCGTCGGGACGCACATCGCTCGCTTCTACGGCGAGGACGACCGCCGGCAGGGAGCACCGAAGGGCGCCCTCGACACCGCCCAGCACCTCGGTGTCTTCAAGGACGAGGGCTGGCGCCTGCGCAAGAACGGCGAGCGCTTCTGGGCGAGCGTGGTGATCCACCCGATCCGGGACGAAACCGGGACGCTCCTCGGCTTCACCAAGATCCTGCGGGACTCCACCGAGCGGCGGGCCGCGCAGATCGCCCTGCAGGCGAGCGAGACCCGCTATCGGCTCCTGGCGGAAAACTCCTCCGACGTGATCATCCAGAGCGACCTCGACACGACCCGGCGCTACGTCTCGCCGGCTTCCATGACCGTCCTCGGCTACACCCCGGAGGAGATGATCGGGCTGCGCCCGATGGACTGCGTGCATCCGGACGATGCCGAGGCCTACCGGTCCGTGCTCGACGGCCTGACGTCCGAGCGGGTGGAGCGGACCGTCAGCCAGCAACGCTACCGGCGCAAGGACGGCACCTGGATCTGGACGGACATCTCCTTCACGCTGACCCGGAATCCCGTCGACGGCCGCGCCACCGGCTACGTGGCATCCCTTCGGAACATCGATGCCCGCAAGCGGGCCGAGCGCGCCGCGGCGGAGAGCGAGGCCCGCTACCGGGACGTGGCCGAGACGGCGCACAACGCCATCCTGGCCCAGCTCGCCGAGGGCGTGATCGTCACGGATACGGCGGGCCGAATCACCCTGGTGAACGAGGCCGCCGCCGCGATCCACGGCGTGGCGCGCCTGGACGTCGAGCCGGACGACTACAGCAAGTCCTACCACCTCTACACCGAGGACGGCGCGCCCTACGTCCCGAGGGACCTGCCCCTGGCGCGGGCGGTGCGGGGGGAGAGCGTGCAGGATGCCCGCTGGCGGGTGCGGCGGCCGGACGGCGTCGAGGTCCTGGCGATCGGCTCGGCGCGGCCCCTGGTCGGTCGCGACGGACATCAGGTCGGCGCCGTCCTGACCATGCGCGACGACACGGCGCGCGACGCCGCCGAGCGCTCCCTGCGCGCGAGCGAGGCCGCCCTGCGCGAGCTGAACGCGACGTTGAGCGATCGCGTCGCCGCCCGCACCCGCGACGCGGAGACGGCGCGGCTGGAGGCGGAGCGCGCGAGCGCGGCCAAGACCGACTTCCTGGCCTCCATGAGCCACGAGATCCGGACGCCGCTCAACGCCATCATCGGCTTCACCGACCTGATGGTCAGTTCCGGCCGGCTCCAGCCCGATCTGCAGCGCCAGGCCGAACTCGTGCGCACCTCCGGGGCGGCCCTGCTCACGGTGGTCAACGACATCCTCGACTTCTCCAAGGTCGAGGCCGGCGCCATCGCGCTGGACCGGCAATCCTTCGACCCCTACGCCCTGATCGACAGCTGCCTGACCATCATCCGCGGTTCGGCCGAGCAGAAGGGCCTGGAGATCCGGTCCGTCGTCGATCCGGCGATCCCGCACAGCCTGTTCGGTGACGAAGCGCGCCTTCGGCAGGTGCTGCTCAACCTCCTCAACAACGCGATCAAGTTCACCGCGCAGGGCGGCGTCACCCTCAGCGTCCGGCACGCGGGTACCGACGAGACCGGCGCGCGCCTGCGCTTCGGCGTGTCGGATACCGGGATCGGGATCGCACGGGACCGGCAGGACCGGCTGTTCAAGCGGTTCTCCCAGGTCGACGGCTCGATCGCGCGGGATTTTGGCGGCACCGGCCTCGGCCTCGCCATCTGCAAGCAGCTGATCGGCCTCATGGGCGGTGAGATCGGCGTCCTGTCCGAGGCGGGCGTCGGCGCCACCTTCTGGTTCGCCCTGACCCTGCCGCCCGGTGCGGACGCACGGCCCCGCGCGCTGGCGAGAACCGCATGCCCGCCCCGCCGGAGCGGGCGCCTGCTGGTCGTCGAGGACAACCCGATCAACCAGGAGCTCGCGCGCGCGGCCCTGGAGATCGGCGGCTACGCGGTCGACGTGGTCCCGGACGGGGCATCCGCCGTCCGGGCGGTGGCGGAGACCGCCTTCGACCTCGTGCTGATGGACGTGCAGATGTCCGGCATGGACGGGCTCACGGCGGCCCGCCGCATCCGGACCCTGAACCTGGCCGCCGCCGCGATGCCGATCATCGCCATGACGGCCAACGTCCTGCCCGAGCAGATCCGGATGTTCCGGGAGGCCGGGATGGACGACCATATCGGCAAGCCGTTCAACCGGGCCGCCCTCTACCAGATGGTCGACAAATGGCTGTCGTCGGGGTCAGGGGCGGTCCCGCCCGCCGATCGAGCGGCCGTGGAATCCGACCTTCTCGATCGCGGCGTCTACGACGAGATCGTCGCCCTGATCGGCGCGCCGCGCACCACCGGCCTGCTCCAGGCCCTCGCGGAGGAACTCGACACCCGCTTCCTGCACGAGGCCGAGACCGAGGCGGACCGCAACGGCCTGCGCTTCGAGGCGCATAGCTGCGTCTCCTCGGCGGGGACCCTCGGCTTCACGGCGCTCTCGGATGCCTGCCGCGCCCTCGAAGGCTGCGACGAGCAGCGGATCGCGCAGGCCGGGCTCGAGACCTTTCACCGCCTGCTCGGCGAGGCACGGATGCTGGCCCGCCGATCCGCCGCATGCGCGGCGGCGCTGGCGGCCTGGGGCCGGCCGCGGGCGATCAGCCCGGCGCCCCCTCCGCGCACCGCCGTCGGCTAGGGCCGACCGTCCGGTGTCCGACGCGACGGCTAGGGTGCCGAGTCGGCCCGGGAGGGAGTCGCCTCGGCAGTGACGTTCCGGGGATGCTCGTCCCCGCGCGGGTCGATCACGACCTTGAGCACGTCGCCGGGCTCGAGGCTGTCGGTCTCCGTGGCGGAGAGCACCTGCGCGCCGCCGGTCCCGCTGCGCACGATGCGATAGGCGAGGACCGGATCGCGCGCCCAGCCCGCACTCATCGTGGCGCCCACGACGGCGGCCGTCGACAGGGCGCGTTCGGCGGATGCGATCTCGGCATCGACCAGGGCGATCTCGCGCTCGGCCGTGAGGCGCTGCCGGGCATTGCCCTGGTCCAGGGCCTCGCGGGCCATCCTCTGGCGCTGCTCCGCCTGCAGGATCCCGACCTCGTAGTCGCGCCGGCGGCCCTCCATGTCGATGAAGTCGCGGCGGACGTCGGCGACGCGCTCGCTCTCGACCACCTGCCGGGAGAACAGCGCCTCCATGGTGCGCAGCCGGTCGCCGCGGGCCGCGATCTGCGCCCCATAAGTCTCCAGGCGCTTGCGCAGGAGGTCGACCTCGGTGCCGGAGGCGTCTGCCGCGGCCTTGCGCGATCCCTCGTCGCTCGTCTGCAGGCTCGCCTCCAGGCGCAACACCTTCGTCTCGGCGCCCAGGAGGGCCGCCGCCTCTTCAGGTCCCGCCAGGGTTCGAAGCCGCTCCTGCACCTCCGCGCCCGCCCGTCCCGCGGTCAGGGCGGCCTTGCGCGCCAGCGCGCGCTTCAGCCGCGTGCGGGCGACGTCCTCCCGCTCCCGCTCGCGCAGGGTCTCCACCACCCCCGAGAGGGTGGCGGGATCCCGGTCCCGCCCACCCGCGAGGGCCACCGCCTGCAGCACGATCATGCCGCCCGTATACGGGTAGGCGCCCGGCGCGCGGACGGACCCCACGACGAAGACGGGCGCACGCTGCACGAGACCGACCGTGACGCCGCCGTGCCGGCCGAAGGCGGTCTCGAAGACGCCCATCAGGTCGGTCCTGAGCGTCTCCAGGGGCTTCCCGGCCGCCGGCACGAAGCCGAAGAACGGCAGCGCGAGGGCGCCGCCCTGTTCGATGGAGTATTCGCCCGAGAGGTCCACCCGCTGGTAGAACGTCTGGATCACCGCGGCGGCACCCGCGGACTGGCCCTTGTCGCCGGGTGCCGGATTGGGGATCTCCATGGTCTCGTAGAAGGTGATCTTGAGCCGGTCCCCGGAGCGGAGAACCGGCCCGCCCTCGGCCAGGGCCCCTTGGCCGGACAGAAGGGTGAGCACCGCGAAGGCGACGGCTCGGCATCTCAACATGACCTCGACTCCTTGTGTTCGTGGGATTGCGTCCGCGGGATTCGGCCCGGCGGTCGGGGGGTCGTCGGGGTGTCGCTCACTGCACCCTCCGGGCGTCGAGCCCGGCCTTCGCCGTGGATTGAACCTGCGCCTGCTGGGCCTGCGCCTGCCGCGCGATGGTCGCCGGTGCGAGCGCGCTCCGACGCAGGGCGTCGAGACCGAGGCGCTGCTCCCCGCCATTGCCGAGACGCTCGGCCAGACGCAGCTGGACCGGGAGCAGGTCGGTCGGGAGCCGGTCCCGGCGCAGGAGATCGCCCAGGGCCGCCAGGGCCGCCGTGTCGCCGGAGATCAGGCTGACGAGCGCCACCCACTCGGTCCGTCCCGGAGCGGTCAGGGTCTCCGGATCGACGGATTCGAGGACGCGGCGGGCCAGAACCGGGTTGCCCTCGTGCAGCGCCAGCCGCGCGGCGAACAGGGGTTGGCGCTGCAGGGCCGCCCAGGACAGGCGGGGCCTCAGCGGCGCGATCGCATCCAGGCCGTAGCGCAGGGCCAGGGCTTCCACGATCGCGATCTGTGCCTCGTACCAGCTGGGTTCGGCGAGGATCCGCGAGGCCTTGCGCCAGAGCGCCGGGACGTCGCCCACCGCGTAGGCGGCTGCCACGTAGCCGGCCACCGCGTCGGACGAGGGCTGTGGACCGTCCTGCGCCCAGTCTTCCAGGAGCGAGGTGGCGATGCGCCGGTTCCCGTCCTCGGCGACCACCCGCGCCAGGTAGAAGCGCGTCTCTGGGCTCAGGGCGATCACCTGCGCGCCGAGGGCGACGGCGGCAGCCGGGTCTCCCCGCGCCGCCATCCGGCGCACCACGTGCACGCCGAGCCAGGGCTTGTCGCGCCAATCGGCGACCCAGTGGCCGGCGCGCTCAGCGGCCTCCTCTCGCAGGCCTTCGGCAAGAAGGAGGTCGAACAGGACGATCCGACCGATCTCCTGCGTGCCCGGCATCAGGGCATCGGCCCGGCGCAGGGCGGCCAACGCCGCCGCGCGCTCCCCGGCCCAGGACAGGAGGATGCCGAGGCGCTCGACGTCCACGGGCCGCAGCAGCGTCTCGTCGTCGATGCTCTTCAGGAATTCCCGCTCCTCGTCGAGGCGCTCCTGGGCCCGGTACAGGTCGAGGAGCGCCCACAGGCGCGGCCGGGTCGGGGCCAGGGCCACCAAGGTCACCAGGGTACGGGTGGCGGCCGGACGGTCGTCGGAGGCCCGGTAGAGATTGGCGAGCCATTCCAGGACCTGCACGTCCCCGGGCCGTTCCACCAGGTACCGCTCGAGGAGATCTTCCGCGAGCCCCCGGTTGCCGGTGGACTCGAGGGCGCGTGCGGCGGCCGCCAGGAAGGCGGGATCCCGCCGTCCAAGGGCGAGGAGCCGCGCCAACTCGCTCGCGGCCTCGCTGGTTCGCCCATCCCGCGCCAGCATCGCGAGTTGCTCCTCGGAGCCGGGCGAGAGGGCGTAGGCGGTCGCGGCGGCGGCGAAGGCCCAGATCCCGAGGAAGCGCCAGCCGATCCTCATGGCCGCCCCGCCGCCCCCATCCAACCGGGTCCGCGAGGAAGACAGATCGACGATGTGCCGTAACTGGCCGACATGAATCGTTGTCCGCGCTCAAGCTCCGATGCACGGCATGAGAACAAGTAAAAAAACGAAAAACAAGAATCCAAAACTAAGAATTTTACGCTGCCTCATACCGCGAATGCGCCTGAAACTCGCAGATCTAATCCCTTTTTATGAGGAAACGGACTCTTTTGCGCCTAGGATATACTCGACTGCGGGAGAGAATTTCCGGTCGACGGAGTCAGGGAACCTTGGGCGCTGACGATCGGGCACGGGACCGCCCGTTCCCGTGCCTTCCACCGGGCTGCCTCTTGGGCTCGCCCGGCAGGGCCTGCGTGCCGCGATGTCGGAGCTCTACAAGATATCCCCGGATAATTCGAAGGTGGCCTCGCGCGATCGACTCCGCAGGAGATCGCCATTTTGCTATTTCGGAAGTCGAAAAACTACTGACTCCTTATCAAAGATTAATACCCGGCCAATCTTCAAGTAATCGCTTGTAATCGGCGCAAACCCATTGTAGCTAATCAAATCGTCGCGGCACACATCTCGGATCTCACGAGTGGCGCCGGAGTCGGTGCATGCCGAAGATCGTATGGGAGGGCTGACTATGTCACTCGTCGCAATCGAATCGGACATTTCAGTTGCGAGGGCTGATCAATCTACGGTCGTCATCATCGACCCCCGGGTCCTCTTTCGAGAGAGCTTGATCTCCCAGATCCAGAAAAGTGCCGACGCGCCCCAGGTCCTGGGCTTCTGCAGCGTCGGACTTTGGCAGAAGGCCGCCAAGGAGCGGTCCCCGGCCTCGGTCATCGTGATCGCCGCAACCCATCGCAGCATCGCGCAGATGGAGAGCGAGCTGGATACCCTCGCCAGCGTCAGTCCCGGCGTTCCGATCGTCCTCCTGTCGGAACTCGAGGATTACCACCAGGTCACCGAGGCGATGCGGCGGGGGCTCAGTGGTTTCATCCCGATGACGAGTTCGGTGAAGGTGGCCCAGAGCGCCATCGCACTGGTGCTGGCCGGCGGCTGCTTCGTCCCGTCCGGGATCGTCTGCACGCCCCCCACTCCACCGGCCGCGGAGGCCCGCGGACGCGGATCGGTCCGGCTGACGGAGCGCGAGGCGGCCGTGCTCGGCGTCCTGCAGATCGGCAAGCCGAACAAGGTGATCGCCTATGAACTCAACATGTGCACCAACACGGTGAAAGTGCATGTCCGCAACATCATGAAGAAGCTCCAGGCCAAGAACCGGACCGAGCTCGCCTATCTGGTGAACACCAAGGGCGTGGTGTCCTGGGCCCCCCATCTCGGCGGCGCCTGGTTCCACGCGCGGCCCTCCGCCGATCAGGCGAAGGCCGCGCAGACGCTGGCGGTCTCGCACAACGCCTGACACGGGGCCTCGCCCCCAATCCGAAGTCCGATCCGAGCCGCGCCCGGCCATCCGGGCGCGCGCTCTCGGCTGGACCAAAATCGCCGCCGGACGAATAGCACGGACGGATGACTGAACTGGTCTTGCGATAATCCAAGATCGCTAGTTCCGGCGATATTTCTTCCCAGCCGAATTCCTGCTCTTTTCAAGATGTTTACGGACCTTGCGGCGCACCGACGATCGACTTCGTTGGCCTGCTGCGAATGCCTGTGGGGGGCCATGCTGTGACGGCTGCGGCGGCGGGTGAGCAGGGCGCTTCGGATCAGGACCGGTCCAGCCCGTTGCTGGGATGGCGGCGCTACGTCCCGGAAGCGATCGGGCTCGTCCTGCTCCTCGTCCTGATCGACCACCTGGTCTTCGACGGCAGCCGCTACGCCTGGATGACTCCCCGGCCGTTCTGGATCCCGGTGATCCTGATCTCGGCGCAGTACGGCCTCGCGGGCGGCGTCTTCGCCACCCTAATGGCGACCCTGGCCCTGTACAGCTCCGCACTGCCCTCGCAGCTCGCCACCCAGGACTACTACGCCTACTCGCGTCAGGTCGTCGCCGAGCCGACGGCCTGGCTGGCCTGCGCCCTGGTCCTCGGCGGGTTGCGCAGCCTCCACATCTTCCACGCGGCCGAGTTGCGCCAGCAGCGGGACGACGCCCTCGACGAGGCCGACAGCCTCGGCCGCGGCCTTTCCGCCGCCATGGCAGAGATCGGTCGCCTCGAACTCCGATTCGCCGCCGAGACCCGCACCCTCGGCAGCGTGAGCAAGGCCTTCGCCTGCCTGGAGGCCGAGGACGGCCTCCGCCTGGCGACGAGCCTCGCGGAGCTGGGCCGCAGGCTCGTGGGAGCCTCCCGGCTCACGGTCTACGCGGCCACGCCCCGGGGCCTCGTTCCCCTGGCCACGGTCGGGGAGGGCGGTCCGCGCGACCGGGTCAGCGCACCGGCCATCGAGGGCACCCTGGCCGAAGCCGTGGCACAGGCGCCGGACCGGCTCTGGCGCCGGGATCGCGCGGCGGATGCCCGCAGACTGCCGGCCGGCGCGGTCCTGGCCGTCGCGCTTCCGACCCACGGCGCCCCTGGCCCGCGCGGCCTGCTCCTGGTCGAGGGCCTGCTGCCCAACCAGACCCTCGCCGAAGCCGCGCCGCGCGCGCTGGACATGGCGCTGGCCATGGGCAGCCTGGTGGCCGGGGCGGAGCGGTGATGATCGACCTCCCCGATCCGCTCGCCGCCGTGCGGCCCCGGACTGCCTGGGACGGGACCCTGCGCGTGCCCCGCTCACCGACCGCGATCGCCCTCGCCACGGCGCTCGGGGAGATCGCCCTCGCCGCGGCGCTGCTGCATGCCCTGGTCGGCCCCGTCGTCGTGATCGCCGGGCATGTCGGCCTGTGCTTGATCCTCGGCCTGCGCACCCTGCAGGACGCACGGGCGCCGGAGGAGGCGGCGCGCTTGGCCCACCTCACCCTCTGGACCTTCATCGGCGGGCCCTTCGGCACCCTCCTGGCGATCGGCCTCGCCCTCCTCGATCGCGGTGCGGCCCACCAGCGCCCGGCCGAGGCTTTCGGAACCTGGCTCGAGACGGAGGGCCATCTCGACCTGAGAACGGAGTGCGGCCGACTCAGCAGCGACCTGCGCGACGGGCGCCTCCGGGTCGGCAAGGCCAGCACGGTGGTCCCCCTGGCGGACATCCTCGCGGGCGGCGCGAAGGACGCCAAGTTCGAGGCGCTGGCGGTCGTGGGGCGGCGCTTCGATCCCTGCCTCACCCACGTCATCCGGGCCGCGCTGCAGGATTCCGACGCCTCCGTGCGCGTGCTGGCCTCGACGGTCCTCGCCAAGCTCCAGACCCGCTTCACGCAGGATCTCTTCGCCCTGGAGGTGGCCGCCGCCCAGGCCCCGGGCACGGCCGCCCCCTGGCTCGCCCTCGCGGAGGCGCGCCGCGCCTATGCCGCGTCGGGCCTGACCGAGGCCCTGCAGGCCCGCACGGAGGTGGCGGCCGCCCGCGTCGCCGCGAGCCAGGCCCTGGCCGCCGAACCGGACAACGCGGCCGCCCGGGCGCTCCTGGCCGCCATCGAGGCCGAGGGCGGCGCTTCGACCCCGTCTCTTCTGCAGGAGGCCCTGTCGTGAGCGTCCAGACCGCCGACGGCCCCTCGGACGTGTGCCTGCTCGTGGAGGGCGGTTACCCCTACCTCCTCGGCGGCGTCTCCTCCTGGACCGACAGCTTCATCCGCAGCTTTCCAGGCAAGCGCTTCAGCCTCGTGGCCTTCACGACCTCCGGCCAGGAACGGACCCGGAAGTTCGACCTTCCGGCGAATGTCGAGCGCCTCGTCGATGTGCCCATCGATGCGTGCCCGCCGGGACGCCTGCCGCTCCTGCGCGGGCGGGAGGCGATCGCGCCGCTGATCCGGGACCTGCAGGCCGTCCTCACCGACGGGGGCGCGCCGGCCTGGGGCCGGTGCGTCCGGGCGCTCGACCGCTGTGACCTCCGGCAGCGCGCCCTGCTCGATTCGCGCCCGGCCTGGACCGCGCTCGAGCGGATCTACGAGGCGATGCTCCCCGGGGCGCCCCTCGTCGATTTCTTCTGGACTTGGCGCTTCCTGGCCCGCAGCCTCATCGCGATCGCCACCGCGCCGATCCCGCCGGCCCGCGTCTACCATGCCATCTCGACCGGCTATCCGGGCCTGTTCGGGGCCCGGGCCAAGGCCCTGACGGGGCGGCCCTTCGTAGTGACCGAGCACGGCATCTACACCAACGAACGGCGGATCGAGCTCTCCGTCGCCGACTGGATCTACGAGTCCGGTGCGGGCGGGTTCGACGTCACCGGCACGGATCCCGAGCTGCGCCGGGTCTGGCTGAACGCCTTCAACGCCATGGCGCGGATCAGCTACGATGCCGCCGACCTGATCACGACCCAGTTCCGAACCAACCAGCTCTACCAGATCGAGGACGGGGCGCCCGAGGCGAAGCTGCGCATGATCCCGAACGGGATCCGCCTCGACCAGTACGCCGACATCCCGCCCGATCCGCGGCCACGCCGCCCCACCGTCCTCCTGGTCGGCCGCGTCGTCCCGATCAAGGACATCCGCACCTTCATCGCGGCGGCCGGCCTGCTGCGCCGGCAGGTGCCCGACGTCGACGCGCTCATCATCGGGCCCGAGGACGAGGATCCCGCCTACGCGGCCGAGTGCCGGACCCTGGTGCGCCAGCTCGGCCTGCAGAACACCGTCCGGTTCCTCGGCCGCGTCCGGGACGTGAAGACCTATTTCGGGCAGACCGACGTCATCGCCCTTACCAGCATCAGCGAAGCCCAGCCCCTGGCGATCCTGGAGGCGGGCGCCGCCGGCGTCCCCGCGGTGACGACCGATGTCGGGTCCTGCCGCGAGATCCTCGAAGGACCGGACGGCCCTGGCTCCGACACCGCAGGCGGATTCGTCGTGCGCGCCTGCGACCCGCAGGCGACGGCCGATGCCCTCGCGCGCCTCCTGCTGGACCGAGACCTCCGCACGCGCATGGGCCGGGCGCTGCGTGCGCGCATCCGTACGGTGTTCGATCAGGACCGGGTCGTCGGGCTCTACGAGGCGCTCTACGCGTCGGTCGACCCGCCACCGATCGGCCTGCTTCCGGTCGATCCGCCCCCCCTCGACCCGCCAGCCCGCCGCAGCTCCGAATCCCCGCTGGAGGACGGGCCGGCGGAGGAGATCGGGAGGATTCCATGGCCGGCCTAGGCTTCGCCCTGGAGCGCATGACGCGGGGGCGCTCCCTGACCAGCACCGCCGGCGCCTACGTCTACGCGGCCCTCCTGGTGGCGGGTCCGTGGATCTTCACGGTCCTGGCGATCGGCGGCATCGATCTCGCAGCCTGTCCCAGCGGCGACTGCCCCGGATTGGCGATCTTCCGCTCGGTCATCATCTACAACGCCCTGATCTCGGCGATTCTCACCGGCCCGATCGCCTTCGTCTGCACGCGCTTCGTCTCGGACCAGGTCTGGCTCAAGCGCGACACGAGCGTGACCTATGCCTTCGTGGTCGCACAGGGCCTCTTCGCCGCCGCGGCCCTCGTGATCGCCGGCCCGCTCTACCTGGTCGCCGCGGACCTGCCCGGTCCGGATACGGTGGCCGGTCTGCAGAACCTGCTGCTGATGGGCGCAGCCTGGCTCCTGATCCCCTTCATGGGCGCGATCCGGAGTCACGTCATCGTCGCCGTGGCCTTCGGTGCCGGCGCGGCCGTCATGGTCGCGCTCATCGCGATCGCCCCGAGCAGCGAACCGCTCCGGCTGCTCACGGCCTTCAACATCGGGCTGACCATCATCGACCTCGTCCTGGCGCGGCGCCTGCTGCAGGATTACGGGATGGCCCTCGTGCCCGATGCCGCGCTGGCGCGGACCCTGCGGACGCACTGGGATCTGCCGCTGATCGGGCTCACCTGCGCCCTCGGCCTCTGGGTCGACAAGCTGATCATGTGGGTCGCCGCGCCCGTCGGCGTGACCACGGTGGGCGGCGCCTTCCGGACCATGCCGAACTACGACACGCCGATGTTCTGGGCGCAGCTCGCGTCGATCCCCATCCTGGCGGTGTTCTTCGTCCACGTGGAGACCAACTTCTTCCGCCTGAGCCGCGCCTTCTACGGCAGCCTCGCCCACGGGGTCAGCCGTCGCGACCTCGCGCGGATGCAGGCCCGCCTGTCCCGCTTCGTCATGGCCAAGCTGTTCGGGCTGTTCATCGCCCTCGCGGCCGTCGCCCTCATCGCCATCCTGGTCTCCTACGTGGCGATCGAACCCCTCGGGCTGCGGGCGAGCCAGATGGGCATCCTGCGGGCGGCCCTGGTCGGGATGGTGTTCCAGACCAGCGCCTCCTTCTGCTTCATCTTCCTGCTCTACTTCGACCTGCGCCGCCACGCCCTCGCGGTCTCGGCGACGTATTGCGTCCTCAACGGAACGCTGACCGCCGCCCTCCTGCCCCTCGGGTTCCCGTTCTTCGGGTACGGCAACCTGTTCGCCTCGGCCCTCACGTTCCTCCTCGCGGTGACACTGCTCGCGCACGAGCTGCCCTGGCTGCATTTCCATGCCTTCGTCACCAACAACACGTCCCTGCGGTCGGCCGAGACACGGGTCCGGCCGGTTCGCCGCTACTTCCGGTTCAGAAGGTCGAGCGATGCGTGATCCCGCCGATGGACGCCCGAGCACGCCGCGCAGAGCTACCCCGCGCCCCGGTATCCTGGGCCGGCGTACCCTGCGCCGCAGCGTCCTGCGGCTGCTCGCCGGCCTCGGAGCCGCGGGCCTGCTCCTCGACCGGCCGGCCCGCGCGCGCGACCGGTTGCGCCACCCCCACCTGGCCTGGACGCTGTTCTACGGCGAAGACCTCGAGCCGGCCGCGTTCGAGGGCTTCGACCTCGTCGTGCTCGATCCGGGCTTCAAGAGCCCCCTGACGCCGATTCGAGACCTCGGAACCGAGGTGCTGGGCTATCTCAGCCTCGGCGAGATCAAGCGCACGAGTCCCTTGTTCGCGCGGCTCGACGACCCGGATCTCGTCATCGGGGAGAACCCGAACTGGCCCGACACCGTGCTGTGCGACGTGCGCCGGCCCGCCTGGCGCGACCTGATCCTCGACGTCGCGGTTCCGGCCCTGCTGGAGCGCGGGTTCTCGGGGCTGTTCTTCGACACCCTCGATACCCCGCCCCACCTGGAGCAGACCGACCCCGAGCGCTATGCCGGCATGCGCCTGGCCGCCATCGACCTCGTCCGGACCATCCGCCGGCGACATCCCGACCGGACGCTTCTGATGAACCGCGGCTACGCCCTGCTGCCCGAGCTGATCGGTCAGGTCGACGGAGTCGTCGCCGAGAGCCTGCTGACGACCTACGACGGCCCGGCGAACGGCTATCGCTGGACGGAGCCCAGTGAGCTCGACCCGCACCGACAGGCCCTGCGTCCCCTCGCGGAGGCGGAGCCGCCGGTGCCGATCCTCAGCCTGGACTACTGGGACGCCGAAGACAGCGCCACCATCCGCGAAATCTACGCCCGCGAACGCGCGCTTGGGCACCGCCCCTACGTCGCGCAGATCCTGCTCGATCGGGTCCTGCGTGAGCCGCGTGCCAGTGCTGAGCGCTGAGGACTCTCCGGCCCAGGCCAGGAACCCTACTGAAATCTTCCTAATACCTTTGTATCGATTGCGAATATCCTGGCCGTGCGCTGAATTACTCGTACCTGTGCTTCGGGAAAGCCGTTGGGGAGCATGAGATGGACGAAACAGCATGGCAGGGAAAGCGGGTCGCGGTGACCGGCGCCGGCGGATTCATCGGCAGCCACCTCGTGGACGCCCTGGTCCGGTCGGGCGCCGAGGTCACGGCGATCGTGCGCTACAATTCCGGCGCCCGGGTCGGCAACCTCGACTTCCTCGACCCTGAAGTTCGGGCTGCGACGACGGTGGCCTTCGGCAACATCGAGGACAGCGACTTCATCTACCAGACCCTCGAGGGCATGGACGTCGTGCTGCATCTCGGCGCCCTGATCGCGATCCCCTATTCCTACGAGGCGCCGCGCAGCTACGTCCGCGCCAACATCGAGGGCACGCTGAACGTGCTCCAGGCCGGGCGTCGCAGCGCCGTCGGGCGGATCGTCCATACGAGCACCTCGGAGGTCTACGGGACGGCCCTGCGCGCACCGATCGACGAGACCCACCCGCTCCAGGGGCAGTCGCCCTATTCCGCCTCCAAGATCGCTGCCGACAAGCTCGCCGAGAGCTATGGCCGCTCGTTCGAGCTGCCGGTGGTGACGCTGCGGCCGTTCAACACCTACGGGCCGCGCCAGAGCGCCCGCGCCTTCATTCCGACCATCATCTCGCAGGCCTTCGCCCGGGACGAGATCCGCCTCGGCTCCCTGACGCCGGAGCGCGACATGACCTACGTCTCCGACACGGTGGCGGGCTTCCTCGCGGCTGGCTCGCAGCCGGGCATCGAGGGGATGACGATCAATCTCGGCACCGGCGAGACCTACTCGGTCGGCTGGTTCGCCCACCGCATCCTCGAATTGATGGGGGTCGACAAGCCGATCGTCAGCGAGGCGCAGCGGATGCGGCCGGAGCAGAGCGAAGTGCTCAAGCTGATCTCCGACAACAGCCTGGCACGACGTGCCATGGGGTGGAGCCCCCGGATGTCGATCGATGACGGGCTCTGCCGGATGATCGATTTCGTCCGCTCGAATCCCGGCTTCTACGCCACCGACCGCTACGTCACCTGATCGGGACGCCCGTTCCTGGCACCCCGTTTCTCGAAACCTCCCTGACCGGCGCCGGACGCAGCTGGGCCGAGATCCGAGCCACCTTCGGATGCGGCCGAGCTGCGTTCGGCAGAGTCGTTTCGGCAGGCTCGTTTCGAAGACTTCGCGGCGCCGTAACGGGTGCCGGAACCGGCCGTGCGGTCCGCGATCAGCGGAGCAGCCACGTTCCGATGCAGCACAGGGCGGCCGAGTACACAGGATGGTCCTCCTCGTCCGTCACCAGTACGGTGAAGGCTTGGCAATGCCCGTCCGCCCAACCTTCGTGGATCGCGATCTCGGGTAGAATGCGCTTGGCATGAAGGGCGGCTTCGCGCGGACCCGGGAATTCGGTGCCGACATCGTCGCGCTCGGTACGTCCGTCGTAGATATCGAAGAAGTACCGAGGCATGGGTCTCTCCGCATAGGCCCCGAGGAGCCGCGAGAGCTCGTGAATGCGGGAAGGCCTCGAAAGAGCGCGATCACCGGGCGAAAGTCTCACGCCGTCCGCAGGTGAGCGGCATTGATCTATCGCAATGCCGGCGAAAGACATCGGATCATGCTCGGCAAGCTGTCGAGGACGACAGCCGCCACCGCTGGTGCCTGGGCCTCTCCAAACAGGTGCCGGCGGTGGCGTCATGCCTCCCGACCTCCGCGGCATCGCGGGCGGTCGGCCTACGCCACGCGCGGTGCGTTCAGGTCGGGCGCGAGGTACAGGTAGGCCGGGTCGAACATGGCGAAGGTCTTGAGCGCTTCGACATCGGGGATGGCCACCTGCTTGCCTTCGAGGATGATCAGCCTCCGGCGCTTCAGGCTCCCGAGCGTCCTGTTCACATGAACGGGCGATAATCCGAGTGCATCGCTCAGGTCGACCTGCGTGAGGGGAAGCTCGTACCGGTTCGCGGTCGCCAGCCCGACGGATTGGAAGCGCACCAGAAATTCGCAGAAGACATGCGCGAGCCGCCTTTCGGCCGGGCGATGTCCCACGACGAGCAGCCACTCGCGCAGGATCGCCTCATCGACCAGCGCGGCGCACCGAAGGATGCGATCCAGCGATGGATAGCCGGCCGTGAGGCGGCCCAGAATGTCATGCGGGACGCGCACCACCTCGCACAGGGTGAGCGTGACGATGGAATGGTCGAGCGCTCCGATGACCGGCACGTTGAGGTCGCAGACATCCCCCGGAATGAGGAAGGCGAGGATGACCCGGCTCCCGTCCGGGAGAAATTTGCAGCGGCAGGCCAGTCCGCTGCGAATGATGTGGAGGTGATCCGGAACGTCGCCCTCCGAGAGGAGGTCCATGCGGGGACCGACGAACCGGCCGTGAACGTTGGCCTGTTCGAGAGCGCCTCGATCCGCATCCGAAAGACTGAAACGGGGCTCGAACTTGCGGAGAAAAGACTTGAACACATGCCCCTCTGAAGTCACTACCGAGGACCAACATTTGATATTTAATCATATCGATTAAAATAAATATATAGTCAAAAGGTATGACCCCTTCCGATCGAAGATCGGATCAAATAAATCGCTTTTGAGAGATTGTCCTGGGCCTGATGCTCGAGATCACCATTGTCCAGACGAGGATGCTTGCGGATTTATAGAGCGCCCGAAGTGTTGCCAGAAGCCCTGAACTTCGAACGCGCACCGGGGCCCAGACGCATCGCGGGAGCTGAGATGGCGCGCTGACGCACACCCGGGCGGCGTCTTCGCCTTTCCCGGGCCTTTTCGAGCCCTTCCGGACGCTGGGAGGGTGGGACCGGAATCTGTGACAGCGTGGCGCGATGGAGGCGCGCACGGCGAGGGCGGAGCCGGGCAGGGCCTGTCGAAGGCGTGGGAGCCTCCGTCTCCACGCGCGGCGCCTGTCAGGCCAGGGCCGTCGTATCGCGCAGGGCGCGCTCCGCGGCGAGGAAAGCCTCGACCGCGGCGGGCATCGGCGGCGCCTCCACCGCGATGCCGATCGCGCCGAGCATTGTCCGCATCGGCACGTAGCTGCGCCGCCGGCGGTCGTAGAGTCCGGCCTGAACCAGGGCGATGGCCGCGACCGTACCGGTCTCCCGGATCACCAGGCGGTGCTCGATGACGAAGCGGGTCTCGTCCCAATGCGCCAGCCGGGTTTCCAGGTCGAAGGCCTGGAACGGCCGGAGTTCGCGGCGGAAGCGGATCTGGCCGGCACTGATCACCGGAGTCCAGCGCTGGCGCAGCACCGCGCGCCACAGTCCGGAGCCGAGCATGAGGTCGGTTCGGCCGAGATCCATCAAGGTCCAGTAGCGTCCGTTGTTCAGGTGCATCGACGTGTCGAGGTCGTGGGGCCAGACCCGAAAGCGGAGGCGCGAGACCCCGAAGGGCAGGGCGAGCGCCGGTCGCCGCCACGCCGTCGCAATGAGCCAGAGGAGGCGCAGCCAGAGATTCATGGGGGTCCCGGATCGAAGCCTCGGTCGGAGCCGTGGATCGGGGGCCTCGGCGCCGTCCGGCTTGGCAGAACCCCGGCGCCCGCGCCAGCCTTCGACGGGCGCCGCTATGCCGCAAGCGGAACGGGGGCGGCCGCTCTCCCAGGCCGCTTCGTGGATGCCTATGCTCCGCCGGGGGATCCCGTCGTTCCGCACCATCGCGTTCCGGAGCATCCATGCGTCATCGCCGATCTCGTCCCATCCTCGCAGGCGCCTTCGCGGCTCTCGCCCTCGTGGTCGACGCCGGCGCCGCCCTCGCCATCAACGGGGGCGCACCGGCCGGGCGCAATCGGATCAGCCGGGCCGCCGTCGGCATCGGCACCCTGGTCGGCGGCGCGGACGCGATCGGCCTCAACCGCTGCTCCGGCGTGCTCATCGCTCCGAACCTCGTCCTCACCGCCGGCCATTGCCTTCGGGACAACCCGGTCGCCTCGGCAGTCGTCCTGTACGACGGGACCCGCCCGAGCACGCGGACCTACCGGGTCGCGGCGCTCGCCCGCTACGACACCGTCCCGGACGACCTGCCCTCCGAGTATTCCGGCCTGCTGGCCCTCTCCCTCGACACCGCCGTCCTGCAGCTCTCCAGCCCGGTGCGCGGGCGCGAGCCGCTCCGGCTCGGCCGGGCCACCGCGCCCCAGGCGCTGACCCTCACCGGGGCGGGCCTTTCGCGCCAGGGCGTCGGCTTCCTCAGGACGACCCGCCTCGACCCGGTGCTGCGCACCACGACGGGTCTCCTCATCGCGGTCGCCCGCGGCGGGGCGGAGGTCTGCATGGGCGATTCCGGCGGCCCCGTGGTCGCCGACGGTCCCGGCGGCCCGGTGGTCTGGGGCGTCGCCAGCGCCGTCCTGACCGCGCGGCCGCCCTGCGGGCGGGTGGTCGTGGTCGCGCCGGCGATCCCGAATCTGTAGCCGCCCACCACCCCGGCACCGGACCATCGGCGCCGGCGGTCGCTTCCCCGGTGCGGACCGAAAGGACCTGACCCGGCGCGCCGGCCTCCTGGCCCTGGGCCTGCTGCGCACGCTCGAGCAGGCGGGGCCGCAGTGCCAGCCCATCGGCCTCCCGTCCCGGCGCCGAGGGGGGAGGGTGCTTCATGCCGAAAGCCTTCGTCGGGCTGGTCCGCCGGGCCCGCCGGCGCTGTAGTCTCGCCGGAGCCCCGGGCGCAGCGCGCGCCGGTCGGGGCCCGTGAGAGGGATGGACATGCTGGCCCCGACGCTCCTGCGGCGCCTCGATCCGACGACGCTGCGCCTGTTCGTGGCGATGTGCGAGGACGGCACCCTGACCCAGGCTGCCCGGCGGGCGGCGATCGCCCCCTCCGCCGTCAGCAAGCGCCTGGTCGAGCTGGAACAGAGCCTCGGCGTCCAGCTGATGACGCGCCAGGCCCGGGGCATGGTGATGACCCCGGCCGGGGAGACCCTGCTTCACCACGCCCGGCGCATGTTGCACGATGTCGAGCAGATCGTGGTCGAGCTCGCCGAGCACGCCAAGGGCGTCCGGGGCATCGTGCGGATGTTCGCCAACCTGTCGGCCATCGTGCAGTTCCTGCCCGAGGACCTGCGCGCCTTCCTGGCGCGGCAAGAGGCCATCAAGATCAGCCTGGAGGAGCGCCCCAGCGGCGGCGTCGTGGCCGGCGTCGAGGCGGGCCTGGCCGAGCTCGGCATCTGCTCCGGCAGCATCCCGGCCCGGGACCTGCACAGCGTGCTCTACCGCCGGGACAGCCTCGTCGTGGTCATGCGCCACGATCACCCCCTGGCGGACCGGTCCGCACTCGCCTTCCGGGACACGCTCGACCACGATTTCGTCGGGCTGCACGCCGAGAGCTCGATCTATGCCAGCGTCCGCGGCGAGGCCCAGAGCATCGGCCGCCCCTTGCGCCTGCGCGTCCACGTGCCGGGCTTCGACGCGGTCCTGCGCATGGCCCAGGCCGATATGGGGCTCGGCGTCGTGCCCCTCGGGGTCTTCGCCCTCCTGGGCGGCGCCATGGACCTCGCCGCGATCCCGCTCACCGATTCCTGGGCGCAGCGGGAGTTGCGCATCGTCAGCCGCCCCGGCGAACTCTCCCCGGCGGCGAGCCTCCTCGTCGCCAGCCTCACCGCCGACACGGCCTGAAAATCCACAAGCGTTCTCCGATCGCGAACGGTCGTGACCGAAAGACGGTTGGCCTCCGCGCGGTCTTCGCGCGTATCGATGGGACAAGAACACCATCCAAGAAGACCATCGCCGACCACCGGAGGAATCGTTCATGGCCGGACCGCTCGCCGGAATCCGCGTTCTCGAACTCGGACAGCTCATCGCCGCCCCCTTCGCCGCCCGCCTGATGGCGGAGTTCGGCGCCGAGGTGATCAAGGTCGAGGCGCCGGGGGAGGGCGATCCCCTGCGCAAGTGGCGCAAGCTGCACGAGGGCACCTCCCTCTGGTGGTATCTCCAGTCCCGCAACAAGAAGTCCATCGCGGTCGACCTGAAGTCGCCGGAGGGCGCCGACGTGGTGCGTGCCCTGGCCAGCAGCGCCGACGTGATCATCGAGAATTTCCGGCCCGGCGGCCTGGAGAAGCTGGGGCTCGGCTGGGCGGACCTCTCCGCCCTCAACCCCAACCTCGTGATGGTCCGGATCTCCGGCTACGGCCAGACCGGCCCCTACCGCGACCGGCCGGGCTTCGGCGCCATCGGCGAGGCCATGGGCGGCCTGCGCTTCACCACCGGCCATCCGGACAGCCCGCCGGCCCGCGTCGGCGTCAGCATCGGCGACACCCTGGCCTCCCTGCACGGCGTGATCGGGGCGCTGATGTCGCTCCTCCACGTCAAGACCGCCGGCGGCAAGGGCCAGGTCATCGACGTCTCCCTGGTGGAGAGCGTCTTCAACGTGATGGAAAGCCTCGTCCCCGAGTACGACCTCCTCGGCGAGGTCCGTACCCGGACGGGGGGCGCCCTGCCGGGGATCACGCCCTCGAACACCTATCCGACCCAGGACGGCGGCTACGTCGTCATCGCGGGCAACAGCGACCCGATCTTCCGGCGCCTGATGCAGGCGATCGGCCGGCCCGACCTGGCCGACGACCCGGCCCTGCGCAGCAATGACGGCCGCTCGGCCCAGGCCACGATGCTGGACGCCGCCATCGCGGACTGGTCGGGTTCGCGCAGCATCGCGGAGGCGCTGGCGACCCTGGAGGCGGCGCAGGTTCCCGCCGGGCGGATCTACTCGGTCGCCGACATCGTCGCCGACCCGCATTATCAGGCCCGCGACATGATCCTGCCGACCGAGCTGCCCGGCGGCACGGCGGTGAAGATGCCCGGCATCGTGCCCAAGCTCTCCGAGACCCCCGGGGAGGTGCGCTGGTCCGGCCCGGCCCTCGGCGCCCATACCGACGCCGTGCTGGCGGATCTCGGCTACGACGCGGCGGCGATCGCGGCCCTGCGGAATACGGGAGCGGTGGCATGAGTGGCGGCGAAACCACCCGCATGGGCGCCGAGGCTCCCCTGATCGTCCAGGAGGTCGCGCCCCGCGACGGCCTCCAGATCGAGCCCGCCTTCGTCGAGACCGCCGACAAGGTCGCGCTGATCGACGCCCTCTCGGAGACGGGCTTCAGCCGGATCGAGGCGACCTCGTTCGTCTCGCCCAAGGCCGTCCCGGCCCTGCGCGACGCCGCCGAGGTGCTGGCCCGGATCACCCGGCGCCCAGGCACGCTCTACGTCGCCCTGGTGCCGAACCTGAAAGGCGCCGAGCGGGCGCTCGCGGCCCGCGCCGACGAGCTCAACCTCGTCATGTCGGCGAGCGAGACCCACAACCGCGCCAATATGGGCCTCACCCGGGAGGCTTCCCTGGAGGCGTTCGCCCGCATCGTGGCGGCGGCGCGCGGCACCGGGGTGCAGCTCAACGCGACGGTGGCCACCGCCTTCGGCTGCCCCTTCGAGGGCGGCCAGCCGGCCGAGCGGGTCCTCGGGATCGTGGAGCGCTACCGTGCCCTCGGGATCGAGGGCATCACCCTGGCCGACACCACCGGCATGGCCAACCCGCGCCAGGTCGGCGACCTGGTGGCCCGCGCCCTCCGCCTCGTCCCGGCGGCAGCGCTGACCCTCCACTTCCACAACACCCGCGGCCTCGGCCTCGCCAACGTGCTGGCGGCGCGGGCGGCCGGTGCCCGGCGCTTCGACGCGGCCCTCGGCGGCCTCGGCGGCTGCCCCTTCGCCCCGGGCGCCACCGGCAACATCTGCACCGAGGACCTCGTGAGCATGACCCACGAGATGGGCATCCCCACCGGCCTCGACCTCGACGGGCTGATCGCCCTCTCGCGCGGGCTGCCGGCCCTCGTCGGCCACCCCGTGCCCGGGCAGGTGGCGCAGGCGGGGCGACCGGGCGACCTCCACCCGCCGCCGCCCGGGATCGCGGCCTGACGCCCCGCCCCAGGACTCAAAACACGCCTGAACACGCAAGACCGCCCGGTTAAGGGCGGCGCGCCATCGAGACGCCTCAGGGAGAGACACCATGACCCTCGCCGCACCGGCCGCCCTCGGCGTGCCCGCAGAGACCAGCGAAGCCGCCACCTACCGGAAGATCGCCTGGCGGCTCATGCCGCTGATCATGGTCTGCTACCTGTTCGCCTTCTTCGACCGCATCAACATCAGCTTCGCCAAGTTCCAGCTCCAGAGCGACCTCGGCTTCAGCAACACCGCCTACGGCCTCGGCGCGAGCCTGTTCGTGGTCGGCTACGTCATCTTCGAGGTGCCCTCGAACCTGATCCTGTACCGGGTCGGCGCCCGGCGCTGGATCGCCCGGATCATGATCTCCTGGGGGCTCGCCACCGCCGCCATGGTGTTCATCACCCAGGAATGGCACTTCTACGCCCTGCGCTTCCTCATCGGCGCGATGGAGGCGGGCTTCGCCCCGGGCATCCTCTACTACCTGACCCTGTGGTTCCCGGCCTCGCGCCGCGGGCGCATCACCTCGCTGCTGTTCGTGGCCTCGGCCTTCTCGGGCATCGTCGGCGCCCCGGTCTCGGGCCTGATCCTGAGTTCCCTCAACGGCGTCGCGGGACTGGCCGGATGGCAATGGCTGTTCCTGGCCGGTGGCCTGCCCTGCCTCCTCCTCGGCGCCCTGGTGATGGGCCGCTTCGACGATCGCGTCAGCGATGCCCGCTGGCTCACCGATTCCGAGAAGACCCTGGTGGCGAGCCAGATCGCCGAGGCCAACCGCGGCATCGGCGACCACTCGCTCCTGGGGGCCATCCGCAGCCCCGGCTTCCTCAAGGTCGGGTTGATCTACTTCCTGCTCCAGATCGGCTCCTACGGCCTGAACTTCTGGGGGCCGGACCTGATCCGCACGGCGAGCGGCGCCAGCACCGGCCTGGTCGGGCTGCTGGCGGCCCTGCCCTATATCTGCGGGGCGATCAGCATGGTGGTGATCGGGCGGTTGTCCGACGCTTCCGGCAACCGGCCGAAATTCGTCGCCGGCCTCGCCATCGCGGCGGCCCTGGGCTTCTTCGCCGCCGGCCTGTTCGACCGGCAGATCGTGCCGCTGATGCTGGCCCTCTGCCTCGTCGGCACCGGGATCGTCGCCTCGATCCCGACCTTCTGGACCCTGCCGCCGAAGCTCGTCACCGGGGTCGGCGCCGCCGGCGGCATCGCCCTCATCAACACCCTAGGGCAGTTCGGCGGCATCGTCAGCCCGGTCATGGTGGGCTGGGTCAAGGACCTGACCGGATCGACCACCCCGGCCATCTGGGTGATCGCCGGCCTGTGCCTGACCGCCGCCGCCATCAGCCTGTTCGCCCTGCCGGCCCAGCTGCGCCGCAGCGACCGGATCGACTGAGCCGTCGGGACGCCTTTCGCAGGCGGCGCCCCGTCCGGCCTCAGGCGTGGGGGACGGGGAGGGGCGCCTCGTCCGTCGCGCCGACGAAGCGGCCCAGGATCCGGCCGAGGACAGCGCCGAGGCTGTCCATCAGCAGGAACACCGCGGGCACGAAGACCAGCGAGAGCAGGGTCGAGACGATCAGGCCCGAGATCACCGCCACCGCCATGGGAGCGCGGAACTCGCCGCCGACGCCCAGCGCCATCGCCGAGGGCACCATGCCGGCCGCCATGGCGATGGTGGTCATCACGATGGGGCGCGCCCGCTTGCGGCCCGCATCCACGATGGCGGTGACCCGGTCGACGCCGCGGGCCATCTCCTCGACGGCGAAGTCCACCAGCATGATGGCATTCTTCGTCACGAGCCCCATCAGCATCAGGATGCCTATCACCACCGGCATCGAGATCGGCATGTTCAGGATCAGGAGGCCAAGGATCGCGCCGCCGATGGAGAGCGGCAGCGAGAACAAGATGGTCAGCGGCTGCAGGAACGAGCCGAACAGCAGCACCAGCACGGCGTAGACCATCATGATCCCGGCCCCCATCGCCATGAGGAAGCCGGAGAACACCTCGGCCATGATCTCGGCGTCGCCCGTCTGCCGGATGGTGACGCCCGGCGGCAGGCTCTTGGCGGTCGGGGTCTCGAGCGCCTGGGCGATGAGGGAGCCGAGGGCGTCGGAGCCCTCCATGTTGGCCTCCACGGCCACGCGCACGACACGGTCGTAGCGCTCGATGGCGCCGGGACCCTGGTCGAGCTCGATGTCGGCGACGGCCGCGAGAGGCACGGCGGCGCCGTTCTTGGCCGGCACCTTGAGGTTCTCGAGGCGCGAGACCGCGCCGCGGGCGCTCTCGGGCAGTTGCACCCGGATCGGCACCTGGCGGTCCGGCGCGTTGAACTTCGCGAGATTCAGGCCGATGTCGCCGATGGTGCCGACCCGGACGGTCTCGGCGATGGCGTCGGTGGAGACGCCGAGATCGGCCGCCGCCCCCGCCTTCGGCCGGATGCGGACCTCGGTGCGGTTGAGGGGGGCCGTCGACATCACGGACACGAGGTGGGGGATCGCCGCCATGTCGCGCTGGAGCCGGGCGGCGACCTCCGTGACGACGTCGACGTCGGGGCCGCCGACCACGAGGGCGAGGTCGCGCTGCCCGCCGTCGCGCAGGGTCCAGGAGCGGATGTCCGGTTCCTGCGCGAGCAGGCCGGCGATCTCCGTCTCGATGGCGGCCTGCTTGCGGGCACGCTGGTTCTTCGGCGTCAGGTTGACGATGAGGGTGGCGAGCCGGGTCTCCTTCTTGCCGCCGGCCTGGCGGCCGCCGTCGACGAAGACCGAGACAACCTCGGGCAGGGCCCGGATGCGGGCCACCACCCGGTCGGAGACCAACACGGTGTCGGGGAGGCGGGCGCCGGGCGCGAGCTCGACCATGAACAGCGTGCGGGCGTTGTCCTGCTTCGGAACGAACCCCGAGGGCAGCAGGCCGGTGGAGGCCAGGGAGCCGGCGAACAGCGCGAGCCCGACGATGAGCGTGACGACGCGGTGGCGCACCGACCAGCCGACGAGGCGGCCATAGGCGCGCATCACCGGCCCCTCGTGCGCCTCGGCATGGCCGTGGTCGCGCAGGAAGTAGGCGGCCAGCATCGGGGTGATCAGGCGCGCCACGAGGAGCGACATGAACACCGAGACCGCGATGGTGAGGCCGAACTGCATGAAGTAGCGCCCGGCGATGCCGCCCATGAAGGAGACGGGCGCGAACACCGCGATCAGGGTCGCCGTGATGGCGATGACGGCGAGACCGATCTCGTCGGCGCCCTCGATGGCGGCGCGGTAGGGGGATTTGCCGAGCCGCATGTGGCGGACGATGTTCTCGATCTCCACGATGGCGTCGTCGACGAGGATGCCGGTGACCAGCGTGATGGCGAGCAGGCTGATCCCGTTGAGGGTGAAGCCCATGGCGTCCATGGCCCAGAAGTTCGGGAAGACAGAGAGGGGCAGGGCGATGGCGGCGATCAGCGTCGCGCGCCAGTCGCGCAGGAACAGGAACACCACGAGCACGGCCAGCGCCGCGCCCTCGACCAGGGTGTGCATCGCCGAATCGTAGGAGCCGATTGTGGCCGCCACCGAGGAGTCGATGGTCTCGAACTGGATGTCGGGATAGGCGGTCTTGAACGCGGCGATGCGCGTCTCGACGCCGGCCGCGACCTCGGCGTCGCTGGCGCCCGAGCCGCGGGAGACCGCGAAAGCGACGACCGGCTCGCCGTTGAAGCGGGCGAAGGTGCGGGGCTCCTCGATGGAATCCTCCAGCGTCGCCAGTTCGTCGAGGCGGACCTTGCGGCCCCCGGGGAGCACGATGGAGGTGGCCTTGAGGTCCCGCAGCGAGCGCGAGGCGGCGAGCGTCCGGATCGACTGCTCGCGCCCGCCAACCTCGCCGCGTCCGCCCGCCATGTCGGCGGAAGTCAGGCGCAGCTGACGGTTCACGTCGGCCGCCGTGATGCCCAGCGCCAGCAGGCGGTCGGGGAGCAGGGTGACGCGCATCTCGCGGGCGACGCCGCCAACGCGCTCGACGCCGCCGACGCCCTTCACGCCCTGGAGCGAGCGGGCGACCTTGTCCTCCACGAACCAGGACAATTCGGCCGGCGTCATGCCGGGCGACTTCACGCCGTAGATCAGGATCGGCAGGCCGGTGATCTCGACGCGCTGGATCACCGGCTCGTCGATGGTGCGGGGCAGGTTGATGCGGATCTTCGAGACCGCGTCCTTGACGTCGTTGACGGCCCGGTCGGTGTTCACCTCCAGGCGGAACTCCACCGTGGTGACGGAGGACCCCTCGGTGATCGCCGAGGTGATGTGCTTGACCCCGCGCACGCCGGCGATCGAGTCCTCGACCCACTTCGTCACCTGGGTCTGCAACTCGGAGGGCGCCGCGCCCGATTGCGTGATCGTCACCGAGACGATCGGCACGTCGACGTTGGGCATCCGCGTCACCGCGAGGCTGCGGAAGCTGACGAGGCCGAGCACGATCAGCACCAGGAACAGCACGAGCGGTGCGATCGGGTGGCGGATCGCCCAGGCGGAGATGTTCAGGCGCATGCGGCGGCTCGATGGGAGTTTCGTATCAGGTCACGCGGGTCTCGTACCCGGTCAGGGCGTCCCGGCCTCGGCGGTCTCGCGCGGGGAGGGGGCGGCGGCCACGGCCGGCTCCGGCACGGCCAGCGCCACCGGGCGGACCCGGTCGCCGTCGCGCAGGAAGCTGCCGGCCCGGGCCACCACGCGCTCGCCGTCGGCGAGGCCGGCGCGGATCTCGATGTCGTCGTCGTCGGACAGACCGGTGCGGACCTCGCGCGCCTCGACCACGTCGTCGGCGACCACGAGGACGGAGCTGCGCTTAGGACCGCCGTAGAGGACGGAGGCCTGCGGCACGGTCACGCCGCGGGTCCGGGCGAGCTCGACGGCCCCCCGCGCGAAGGTGCCGATGCGCAGGCGCGGGTCCGGCTCCAGGCGGATGCGGACCTTGCCGAGGCGGGTCGCGCGATCGACCTCCGGATAGACGGTCCGCACGCTGCCGGCCAGGCGGACGCCGTCGCCGAGGTCGATCCAGGCCGGGGCGTTCTCGCGCAGCTGCGGCAGCTTGGTCTCGATGACCTCCCCCTCGAGCTCGATCTCGCCCCGGGCGATCAGGCGGAACAGGGGTTCGGCCGAGGCGGAGGCGGCGAGGCCCACGCGGGCGGTACGGCGGCTGACGATGCCGGCCTCCGGCGCCCGGATCTCGGTGCGGGCCAAGCGCAGGTTCAGCTCCTCGAGAACGGCCCGGGCCTGGGCGAGGTCGGCCCGGGCGATGCGCAGGCCGTTGCGGGCGAAGGCAAGCTTGCCCTCCGCCTGGCGCAGGCTGGCGGTGCGGCCCTCCATCACGGCCGCGGTGGCGTTGCCGGTCCTGAGGAGCTGCTGGGCCCGCTCGTAGGCGAGGCGCGCCTCGGTCTCGGCGGCTTCCGCCTGCTCGATACTGCTCTGGGCCTGGGGCACGGCGGCCTCGGCCTTCTCCACCAGGGCCGCCTGCTGGGCGAGCTGCCGGTCGATGAGGTCGCGCGAGAGGCGGGCGAGCACCTGGCCACGGGCCACCCGGGCCCCTTCCTCGACCAGCACCTCGGTGACCCGGTAGCCCTCAATCTCGGGCGTCACCAGGATCTCGTCGCGCGGCACCAGGGTGCCGGTGACGACCACCGATTCGACGATCTCGCGCCGCTTGGCCTCGACCACGCTGATCGTCGGTACGAGGCTGGCCTTCACCGGCTGGGAAGAGCCTGCCGGCGGCGGGGCGGAGCCGGCGAGGGCTGCGGAAGCCGGCAGCGCCAGGGCGAGCAGGACGAAGCCGAGGCGGGCGGCGGTCATGGGCGGGGTTCCGGGGCGGGGAGGGATTCCGGGGCAGGAAGGGGGGCGCGGCCGGCGAGCCCGGTCTCGATCAGAGCCTGGAGCTGCGCCACGGCGAGACCCGTGTCGAACTCGGGCAGGATCGCCCGGCTCAGGACGATGCCCTTCAGCTGGGGCGCCAGCAGGGCGTAGAGGGCGACGGGATCGCAGTCCGGCGCGGTGGCGAGGGCGGCGAAGGTCTCCTCGAACCAAGCCCGGGCCTCGGCCTCGGTCTCCGCAGTGAGGGCCGCGATGGCCGGGTTGCGGGTGCCCTCCGACCAGATTTCGAGGCGCAGCACCGCCGCCTCCCGCGTCAGGGCACCGAAATACTGGCCGAGCACGCCGAACAGGGCGCCGCGCCGGTCGCCTTCCTGCTGAAGGCGCGTCACCAGCTGGGCGCCGCTCACGCGCTCGCGCTCTACCAGCCCCAGGACCAGCGCCTCCTTGGAGCGGAAGTAATGGTAGAAGTTGCCCGCCGTCATGCCAGCCTCGCGGGCGAGGTCCTGCATCGTGGTGCGGTGGAACCCGTTGCGCACGAAGCAGGCACAGGCGGCGTCGAGGATCTGCTCCCGGCGCGCGGCCTGGCTGGCGCGGGCGTCGATGAGGGTGCCGAGCGGCAAGGCCATGCTCAGGAGACCCGTTCGTCCACCGACGGCGCGACCACCCGGCAGGCGGCGACCGAGGCATCCGCATCGGCGCAGAGACGGGCCTGCCAGCCCACGGCGCCGTTGCCGGTCCAGGCGATCAAGGCGGCCCAGCCGAGCACCAGCACGGCCCCGAGCAGCAGGTGCTCCGGCGCGACCAGCGCTAACACCTTCCGCACCATCGCCCGGAACGGGAAATCCTCGTGGGTCCGCTGCATCGCATCCTCCAACCGACCCAACCGTAGTATTGAATGTTCATTCACTGGTCAATGAGCGTTCATTCTGGCCGTGCGCAAGGGCACGGCGACAGGGTCTGACGGCCAAGTGCGCCTCGCCCGGAGGGCCGCCGTGTCAACATGAAGCAAGCCGGATTCGGAACGGCCGCTCCCGATGCGGGTTCGAGCAGAACCCCCGCGGAGGATCCCGGTCGGCCCGTTCGGACACGTGCGACGCGCATGCACAGCTCGTTGCGCCACGCCTGGCCCCGGCCGGTGTCGTCCCTTCACTATCCGAGGTCGTCCGCACCGTGCTGAAGCCTTTCCCCCGCGAGGGCGGTGCCGTCGCCCGCACCGACGGATACCTCCCGATCGAGGGCTACGCCGCCATCGGCGAGGGCCGCTCGGTGGCGCTCTCGGGCGCCGACGGCTCCATCGACTGGTGGTGCTGTCCCAACCTCGACTCACCGCCGCTGTTCGACCGCCTGCTCAGCCCGGAGGAGGGCGGTTACTTCGCGATCACACCGGAGGAATCCTTCACCGCCGAGATCGGCTACCGCGACGGCAGCAATGTCCACGAGACCGTCTTCACCACGAAGACCGGGCGGGCCCGCCTCACCGAGAGCCTGAACAGCGGCCCGGCCGGACGCCTGCCCTGGGCGGAACTCGCCCGCCGGATCGAGGGCCTGGAGGGACATGTGCGCTTCCGGGTCGCCCTGGTGTTCGGCACGCGGGGCGACACGGCCGCCCCCTACCTGTCGGGCAACAGCAACGGCACCGCCTTCCACGTCGCCGGCATGATGGGCCTGTTCCGCACCAGCGACGGCATCCGGATCGAGACGGAGAACGACCACGCCATCTCGGGCTTCGTCGAGGTGCGGGCGGGCCAGCGCGAGGTCGTCGCCATCGTGGCGGCCGAGGACCAGCCCCTGGTGGTGGCCCCGATCGACGAGATCGACGGGCGCATCGACGTGTCGTGCCAGGAATGGCGGGACTGGACCGAGCGGCTCGCCTATCGGGGCTGTTATGCCGAGCAGGTCCAGCGCAGCGCCCTGGCGCTGAAGCTGCTGCTCTACTCACCCACCGGCGCCATCGCGGCGGCAGCCACGAGCTCCCTGCCCGAGGGCATCGGCGGCTCCAAGAACTACGATTACCGCTACGCCTGGATCCGGGACGCCGGCTACGTCATCAAGGCCTTCCTGCGCCTGGGCGCCCAGGCCGAGGCCAACGCGGCCCTGTCCTGGCTGATGCGCCACATCGGCGAGCACGGGGCGCAGGTGCTCTACACCCTCGACGGCGGGTGCGTGCCTGGCGAGCGGGACATCGACCTGCCGGGCTATCGCGGCTCGCAGCCCGTGCGCACCGGCAACGCCGCCTCGGGCCAGCACCAGCACGGCATCTACGGCGACATCTTCGAGACCGCCGAGCGCTTCGTGGCCGACGGCAACATGCTGGACCTGCGCACCGGGGCGCTGCTCGCCCGGCTCGCCGACCAATGCGCCGAGTCCTGGAAACTCAAGGATGCGGGCATCTGGGAGCTGCCGGATGCCGAGCACTACACCGGCTCGAAGATCAGCTGCTGGCAGGCGCTGGCCAGGGCGGTGGAACTCGCCGATGGCGGCCACCTGCCAGGCTCCTGCCGCGAGCGCTGGGCCCGGGCCCGCGACCGCGTCGCGGACTGGATCGACCGGCACTGCTGGTCGGAGGCCCAGCAAGCCTACGTCATGCATCCCGGCACCGAGAAACTCGACGCCTCACTGGCACTGGCGGTGCGCTTCCGCTTCGGCAACCCCGAGCGCCTGGCGGCCACCTGCCGGGCCATCGACCGGGAGCTCGGGCGCGGCCCCTATCACTACCGCTACACCGGTGCGGAGGCGGAGGAGGGCTGCTTCCTGGCCTGCACGTTCTGGCTCGTTGAGGCCAAGGCCCTGCTCGGGGAGATGGCAGAGGCGGAAACCGCGTTCGAGGCCCTGGTGAAGGCGCTGGACCGGAATTCCGGCACCTATTCGGAGATGGCCGACCCCGCCAGCGGCACCTATCTCGGCAACCTGCCGCAGGGCCTGACGCATCTCGCCTTGATCCAGGCCGCTGCCACCCTGTCGGGCCTCAGCCTCTGAGGCTGCGGCATTCGGCGGGAGCATTGGTCGCAGATCCGACTCCCGCCCTGCCGCGTTGCCGGGGACCACGACAGGAGACGGCAGCATGGCCAAGGCCGACGACAAGACCACGAACGTGACGACCTACATCCTCAAGCAGGCCCTGGCCGCCCGCGTCGACGATCACGTGGAGATCGCGGTCGAGGCCGAGGACGGCACCCGGTTCAAGATCCGGGCGACCGCCGACCAGCTCGACGCCCTCACGGGCGATCTCGAGACCATTCTCGAGGCCGACGACGCGGACGCCTGACCGTCCCGGGGCCCGCCGCGCGGCGGGTCCCTTTTCTCAAAGACAGCCCGGAAGGCCGAGACGCCGATGACCATCGATCCCCGTGACGCCGGCCCTCGGCCGCCCTTCCCCGGCGACCAGCAACAGGAGCGGCCGGGCCTGACCTCCCGGATGCGTCCGGCTCCTGACCACGGCGAGACGAGCTACGTCGGCAAGGGGCTCCTCACCGACCGGGTCGCCCTGGTGACCGGCGGCGATTCGGGCATCGGCCGGGCCGTGGCCATCGCGTATGCCCGCGAGGGCGCCGACGTGGCGATCGCCTACCTGCCGGTCGAGCAGTCCGATGCCGAGGACACCGCCGACTGGGTGCGCAAGGCGGGCCGGCGCGTCCTGCTGCTGCCCGGCGACCTGCGCGACCCGGCCTATTGCCGCGACCTCGTCGCCCGCACCGTGTCGGAGCTCGGCGGCCTCGACATCCTCGTGAACAACGCCGCCGCGCAGGTGGTCAACGAGGATCTCGATGACGTGACACCGGAGGATCTCGAGGGATCGTTCCGGGCCAACGTCTTCGCGATGCTCTACCTCGCCCAGGCGGCCGTGCCGCACATGAAGCCGGGCGCGGCGATCGTGAACTCCACCAGCCAGCAGGCCAAGGTCGCCGACAAGACCATGCTGGTCTACGCCTCCACCAAGGGCGCCATCGCGAGCCTGACCATCGGCCTGTCCAACCTGTTGGCGCCGAAGGGCATCCGGGTGAACTGCGTCGCCCCGGGCCCGGTCTGGACCCCGATCCAACCCATCGTGAAGAGCCCCGAGCAGATTGAATCCCTCGGCGCCGACACCCTCCTCGGCCGTGCCGGCCAGCCAGCCGAACTCGCCCCTGCCTACGTGCTCCTCGCGTCGCGGGAGGGCAGCTACATGACGGGTGCGCTGGTGCCGGTCACGGGCGGCACGCCGATGTACTGACGAGGCGATGGCGCCGAGGACGCTGACCGGCGCCGGGACGCGCGTAACGGGTGGGTTTCATCAACCGGACGGCATCTGCCACGGCCTGCTCCAGGCCACATCCGCCAGCCGCTTGCGCGACCCCGATCGCTATCCGGCATGACCGGGGAAAAGTCCGTACGATGAGTCGGGACCTCGCGCTCGCCGACGCTCGGGTGACGGGTGGCCTCCCGGGCGTAGTGGCGCAAGCGATCGCTTGAGCCTTCGCTTGCGCCGGGTCGGCCTCTAGCGCCCCGCTTTCAGGAACGCCTCCGCGCTGCGCAGGCTCAGCGCCATGATCGTCAGGGCCGGATTGGCGGCGAGCGAACTCGGGAAGGTCGAGCCGTCGCAGATCCAGAGGTTCGGGACCTCGAAGCTGCGGCCAACGGGATCGACCACCGCCGTATCGCCGTCGCGGCCCATGCGGCAGGTGCCGATGGTGTGAGCGACGCGCTCCAGGGTCCAGAGATCCTTGGCCCCCGCTGCCTCCCAGACCTGGTTCAGGAACCGGGTCGCGTGGGCGTTGAGGCGGGTCTCGTTCTGGCTGTAGCCGAAGCTGATCGCGGCCTTACGCATGCCCAGCGCGTCGACCTCGTCGGACAAGGTGAGCACGTTGGCGTCGCAGGGCAGGGTCTCGCCGTTGATGCCGATCCCGGCCATGTGGTTGTAGCGGGCGAGCTGGTCGGCCAGGGCCCGGCCCCAGAGCTTGCGGCCCCGCGCCAGGGAGTTGGCGAAGGTCAGAGGCACCACGCCGAGGCTCTGGACGAGGTAGCCGCCGGCGAAGTCCGCATCGGCCGGGCGGATCATGTCCTCGGTGATGAGCGAGGAGGGATAGCCCTTGTTCATCCGCATCTCGGGCTCGAAGGTGCCCCAGACCTGGGTGGCGACGTGGCCCATGTAGTTGCGCCCGACTTGGCCGCTGCCGTTGGCGAGGTCGAGATGCAGCAGGAGGCGCGCGGATTCCACCGAGCCGGCGCAGAGGAAGACGTTGCGGCAGGGCTGGCGATGGTCGACGCCGCCCTGGCGGTAGATCACCGCCGTCACCCGGCCGTCTTTGGCGCGCTCGATGCCATGCACCCGGGCCTCCGCCCGGATCTCGGCACCGTGATGCACGGCGAGGGGCAGGTAGGTGACGTCCATGCTGGTCTTGGCGCCGGTGCGGCAGCCCTGGTGGCAGTAGCCGCAATTGATGCAGCCGGGCCGGGTCGGGCCGTGCTCCTGCGCGAAGGCGCGCGAGACCACGGCCGCCGGCGCATCGGCGTAGCGCACGCCGAGCGCCTGGCAGGCGCTCGCCATGGCCTGAGCCGGGGCATTGCGAGCGACGGGACCGAGGGGATAGGTGCGCAACGCGTCCCACGGATAGGCGGCCGGGCCGGAGACGCCGATGGAGGCCTCGACGCGCTCGTAGAACGGCACCAGCTCGGCATAGTCCAGGGGCCAGTCGACGCCCTCGCCGGTCTCGCTGTGGAGGCGCAGGTCGCGGGCATCGGCCCGGGGCGTGAAGGCGCCCCAGTGCAGGGTCGAGCCGCCGACGCCGGTGCCGCTGTTGTTGCCGCCGAAGGCCTCGGGCGTCGAGCCGCCGCTGATGCGCTCCTCGGTCCAGTAGATCTCGTCGGCCAGGGTCTCGTCGAAGGCGAATCCCTTCGGGTCGAAGTTCGGCCCCGCCTCCAGGGCGACGCAGGAGAGGCCGGCCTGGGCGAGGCGCGCCAGCAGGGGCGCACCGCCGGCACCGGTCCCGATCACCACCGCGTCGACGGTCTCGGAGATCACGTGGCGACGCATCGCATCGAGGTTCATCGGGTGGTCTCCACGGAGGCGTTCGGTTCCCAGGCCTCGCGCTGGTCGATGCCGACCGCGTGGAAGCCGGGCAGGGGTTCGGTGTCGCCACCCGCGCCGATGCCGCTGAAGTTCATGCGGGCCAGGGCGACGGGGTGGGCGAGATAGGTGCGGGCCACGTCCGCGCGCAGGTCCTCGAACCAGCAGCCCATCTGCTCCGCGTCGAGGTCACCGGAGACCGCCCCCGACTCCAGGCTCCCGAGCAGCGCGTCCTGCGCCTCGGCCTCGAGGGCGACGAAGGGCGCGTCGTGTGCGGCGCGGGCTGCAGCGTCCAGGGTCCTGAGGGCCCGCCGGTAGGCCTCCGGATCGGGGGGAAGCTGGGCGAAGCGCCAGCCGTCTCCCGCCCCGCTCGCCAGCCGGGCGTCGATGCGGGCGGCGAAATCGATGGTCCCGGGGGCGTCCTGCGGCAGCACCCGGGCGCAGGCGGCGCGCAGGATGGCGAGGCCGACCGGATCGAGGGCACCGGGCTGGTAGGCCGGATCATCGGGCTCGGCCCGCTGCAGCAGGGCCGCGCGCAGGCAGGCATTCACGCGATCGGATCGGATCAGGGCGGCGTAGGCGTCCGGGAGCGCGGGTGCCTCGGCCGCCGTCGGGACCGCTCCGGCCGCGAGGCTGCGCACCGCCTCGGCCACCGCTTCAGGGCGCTCCAGGGGGATGAGGTGTCCGGTCTTCTGCAGGGTCACGAGGCGATGGTGAGCCAGGTGCGGCGCCGTCAGGGCAGCCTGGGCCGCGGGGCCGAGATCGGCATCCTCCGCCCCCGCCAGGAGGATCGCCGGGCTGCGCAGCACGCCGATGCGGGCGCACCAATCCTCGCGGCTGCCCGCGGCGAGCCAGAGCCTCCAGGCGTCGGGGCTGGCCCGCAGGACATCCGCCACCGTTCGCGCCATCCGGTCAGGGTCAAGAGGTGTCGCAACGTTAGCCGTCACGAAGGCCTCGGCCTCCCGCTGCCGGGTCGCGGGATCGGCGTCGATCCAGGCGATCATGGCGGCGCGCTTGTCCTCGCCCATGGGCTCGGGGGAGGGCGGCGAGCCCGCCATGAGCACGAGGCCCGCCAGGCCTTCGAGACCGGGTGCGCCGTCCTCCGCCTGCCGGGCGACCGCCAGGGCGACCTTGGCGCCCATGCTGTTGCCGGCCAGCATCCAGCAGCCGGGCGCATCCGCGCGGATCCGGGCGGCCACGCCCTCCGCCATCACGGCGACGTCCCGGCCCGGATCGGCGCCGTCCGCGCCGAAGCCCGGGAGGTCGAGGGCGATGCAGGTCGCCGCGTCCGCGAGGTGTTGTGCGACCCGGTCGAAAGTCCCGGCGCTGCCGCCGAGATAATGAAGGCAATATAAGACCGGCCGGCCGGATGATTCGATAGATATGGATTCGATAGGCATGGGCCGGAAAGAGCGCGCGACGCCGTCCGTTCAAGTCATCGGGGACGCGGCGTTCGGCAGCAGCCCGGCGACGGAACGAACGCCCGCGACGGCTGCGCGTCCTTCAGCGGGAGGCGGTGGCCTGCAGAGCGGCGAAGACGCGCAGGCTCGCCTCGAGATCGGCGGTGCTGACCTCGGCGAAGACCGTGGCGCGCAGGCGGGCGAGGTCGGCCTCCATGCGGGCGACCACGGCCGTGCCGTCGGGCGTCAGGCTGAGCACCTTGGCCCGGCGGTCGGTGGGGTCCTCGCGGCGGACCGCGAGACCGGCCTCGCAGAGCTGGTCGAGGAGACGGACCAGCGACGGGCCCTCGATGCCGACGGCCTCCGCGAGGGCGTTCTGGCGAGGAGCCCCGTCGAGGCGGGCGATCATGATCAGCGGGACCGCGGTGGCGTCCGAGAGGCCGTGCGCCTCCATCACGGCATTGGCGGCACGGCGCCAGTGCCGGCCCGTGAGCAGCAGGGTGTGGGTGTAGGCGAGGCGGAGCTGGTCCAGGCTGGGGCCGGACGGCACATCGACCGGCGACGGATCCGCGGGCGGTTTTCGGGGCGTCACGCGCGAGGCTCCTTCGGCACCGACCGGTGGACGATCCGACTCTCTTTTCGTTTGCGTATTATTAGGATGCAAGCTGTTTGATCGCAAGCGGACATCGTCGTATCAGGGCACCGGCACACGTCTCGTCGTCCGGAGGAACCCGGCGGCCCGCGCCGTGGCTGGCGCCGCACCGGCCCTTGATTGATCCGACGAGACGTAAGTAAGGACTGACGATGAGCGCCCCCGACGACCTCTCCTTCACCACGCAGCCGCATGCCTCGCCCGTCTCCCCGGAGCGCCGGGCCGAGCTCCTCGTGGATCCCGGCTTCGGGCGGGTGTTCACCGACCACATGGTGACGATCCGCTATGCCGAGGGGCGCGGCTGGCACGATGCCCGCGTCGAGGCGCGCGCGCCGATCGCCCTCGATCCGGCGGCGGCGGTGCTGCACTACGCCCAGGAGATCTTCGAGGGGCTGAAGGCCTATCGCACCGCCGATGGCGGCGCCGCCCTGTTCAGGCCGGAGGCCAACGCCCTGCGCTTCCGGCGCTCGGCCGAGCGCCTGGCCATGCCGCCCCTGCCCGACGCCGTCTTCGTGGAGTCGGTCAAGCAGCTCGTCAGCGCCGACCGCGACTGGATCCCGTCGAGCGAGGGCGGCAGCCTGTACCTGCGCCCCTTCATGATCGCCAGCGAGGTGTTCCTCGGGGTCAAGCCGTCCTCGGAATACCTGTACCTCGTCATCGCCTCGGCGGTGGGCGCCTACTTCAAGGGCGGCTCCGAGACCGTGACCGTCTGGGTCTCGCGGGACCAGACCCGCGCGGCCCCCGGCGGCACCGGCGCGGCCAAGTGCGGCGGCAACTACGCCGCCAGCCTGCGCGCCCAGGCGGCGGCCGTGGAGCATGGCTGCGCCCAGGTGGTGTTCCTCGACGCGGTCGAGCGCCGCTGGGTCGAGGAGCTCGGCGGCATGAACATCTTCTTCGTCTTCGACGACGGCTCGATGCTCACCCCGCCGCTCAGCGACACCATCCTGTCGGGCATCACCCGCGACTCGATCCTGACCCTGGCCAAGGCCGACGGCATCGCCGTCGCCGAGCGGCCCTATTCCATCGACGACTGGAAGGCGGATGCCGCCAGCGGGCGCCTGCGCGAGGTCTTCGCCTGCGGCACCGCCGCCGTCATCACGCCGGTGGGCACCGTGCGCAGCGCGGACGGCGAGTTCTCGGTCTCGGACAACGTCGCCGGCCCGGTGACGAAGCGCCTGCGCTCGGCCCTCGTGGACATCCAGCGCGGCAACGCCCCTGATCCGCACGGCTGGGTCACGCGGGTGTACTGAACGGACGGCGGTCGAAGCCCCGCTCAGGCGAGCCAGGGCTGGGCCGCGAGGTGCCGGGCCTGGAACGCCCGGATCGCCTCCGCGTGGTCGAGGGTGGCGCCGATCGCATCGAGGCCCCGGACGAGGTGATCCTTGCGCCGGGCCGGGATGTCGAAGCCCTGCACCGCGCCGTCCGCGGTGGTGATGGTCTGGGCCGGCAGGTCGATCGTCATGCAGTTGCGGGCGGGATCGGCGGCCCGGGCCGCCAGTTCGGCGACGGCTGCGGGCGCCAGCTCGATCAGCAACAGGCCATTGTTGGCGGCGTTGTCGGCGAAGATCCCGGCGAAGCTGGTACCGACGACCGCGCGGATGCCGCCCTGGAGCAGGCCCCAGACCGCGTGCTCGCGCGACGAGCCGCAGCCGAAATTCGGGCCGACTACGAGGGTGCAGGCGCCCTGCCATTCGGGCCGGTTGAGGACGAAGTCCGGGCGCGGCCGGCCGAGGCCGGCATAGCGCAGGTCGTGGAAGGTGGCCGCCCCCAGGCCCGCGCGGTCGATCCCCTTGAGGAACTGCTTGGGCATGATGACGTCGGTGTCGATGTTGGCCCCGGGCAGGCCGGCGGCCGGGCCCGAGACGATCGTGAACGGCTCCATGCTCAGCTCTCCGGGGCGAGGCGGCGGCTGTCGGTGAGGTGGCCGGCGATGGCCGCGGCCGCCACCATGGCGGGGCTCATCAGGTGGGTGCGCCCGCCCGCGCCCTGACGTCCCTCGAAGTTGCGGTTGGTGCTGGAGGCGCAGCGCTCGCCCGGCGCCAGCACGTCGTCGTTCATGGCCAGGCACATCGAGCAGCCGGACTGGCGCCACTCGAAGCCGGCATCGCGAAAAATCCGGTCGAGCCCCTCGGCCTCCGCGTCCCGGCGCACGCTGGAGGAGCCCGGCACCACCATGGCCTGGACCCCGGGCGCGACCCGCCGGCCGCGCACCAGGGCGGCGGCCTCCCGCAGGTCGGAGAGCCGGGCGTTGGTGCAGGAGCCGATGAAGGCGCGCTGGATCGGGATGGCCTCGAGGGGCGTGCCCGGGACCAGGTCCATGTAGGCCAAAGCCCGGACCATGTCCCGGCGCCGGGCCGGATCGGGCTCGGCCGCCGGATCGGGCACATAGCCGTTGACCGGGCCGGCCTGGTCCGGACTGGTGCCCCAGGTCACCATCGGCTCGATCGCGGCGGCGTCGAGGGCGACCTCGCGGTCGAACGCCGCCCCGTCGTCGCTGCACAGCGTCAGCCAATGGGCCGCGGCGGCCTCCCACAGCGCGCCCTTCGGCGCGCGGGGCTTGTCCGCCAAGTAGTCCAGTACGGTCCGGTCGGGCGCCATGACGACGCCGCGGGCGCCGCACTCGACGGCCATGTTGCAGATCGTCATGCGTCCCTCGACGGACAGCGCCTCCACGGCGGGGCCCGCGAACTCGACGGCGTAGCCCGTCGCTCCATCGGCGCCGATCCGGCGGATCAGGGCCATGACCACGTCCTTGGCGGTGACGCCCGGCGCCAGGGAGCCCGAGACCGTGACCCGCAGGGTCTTCATCCGGCGGTACACCAGGGTCTGGGTGGCGAGGTAGTGCTCGATATCCGAGGTGCCGATGCCGAAGCCAAGGGCGCCCAGCGCCCCGTAGGTGGTGGTGTGGCTGTCGCCCGCGGCCACGATCATGCCCGGCAGGACGAAGCCCTGCTCGGGGGCGACCACGTGCTCGATGCCCTGGAGCGGGTGCAGCACGTCGAGGAGCTCGATCCCGAAATCCCGGCAGTTCTCGTCGAAATAGGCGACCTGCCGCGCCCCGCCGGGATCGGGCATGGCGGCGACGCGCTGGGCCGCCGTGGGGTTGACGTGGTCGACCACCGCCAGGGCGGCCTCCGGCCGCCAGACCCCGCGGCCGGCGGCCCGCAGGCCGCTGAAGGCCTGCGGGCTGGTGTACTCGTTGAGCACGGTGCGATCGACGTAGAGAAGAACGCTGGCCCCGGGGCCCTCGGCGTCGTCGAGGCGGCACACGGTGTGGGCGTCCACCAGCTTGTCGTAGAGGGTGCGGGCCTGCATCGATCGCCTCTCGGGCTCGGCGGGACTGGGTTCAAACGGAAAACGCGCCCGGGACTGAACCCGATCCAGAGCTGCGAGGCCAATGCCGATGCGGCATCGGGCGATGCCGGGGGATTCGGATAGAGCCCGCCGGACGAACGCATTCGGGCTTCGCTTGATCAAAGCGGGGCCCGGATCGGCAAGATTGCGCAGTGCTCAAGCCTGCGCGGCGCTTGACCGAAGCCCAGATCCGCCGTCCCCGAGGGATCAGGGCAGGGCGGCGCGCTTGCGCAGGATCATGTCGCCCCGGAACAGGAACTTCTGGGCGCGCTTGCCGGTGTCGACCTCGGTGGTGAAGACGTTGCCGTGGCTGTCCACCGCGAGGTTGTGGACCCAGTGGAAGTCGCCCGCCATGCGACCGTTGCGACCGAAGGCGCCAAGCACCTCGCCGGTCTCGCGGCTGAGCGTACGGACCTCGTTGTTGGCCCCGTCCGCATTGAGGAGGTAGCTCTGCTCGGCATCGGGCCAGAGCGCCAGCTCCCAGACGGAGCCGTTGGCGCGGGTGTTCTTCTCGACGAAGAACTCCTTCACGAAGCTGCCGTCGCGGCGGAAGACTTGGACCCGGTCGTTGGTGCGGTCGCAGACGTAGACCAGGCCGTCGCGGGCGATCTGCACGCAGTGGACCGGATTGCGGAACTGCTGGGCCGGAGCCGCCGCCGGATCGTAGGCCGGCAGGGTCTCGTCCGTGGGCGGTTTGCCGTAGGCGCCCCACATCCGCTTGAACGCCCCCGTCTCGGCATCGAACACGATGACCCGGTGGTTGAAGTAGCCGTCGGCGACGTAGAGCTCATTCGTCTCGGGGTCGACCTGCATCGCGGCCGGCTTGCCGAGCCGCGTGGTGTCGAGGCTGTTGGTCTGCGGGCCCTGCTTGCCGATCTGCAGGACGAAGCGGCCGTCGGCGGTGAACTTAAGGATCTGCCCGTCGGTGTCGCCGTTCCCGGCCAGCCAGACGAAGCCCTTGTGGTCGATGTGGATGCCGTGCTCGTTCTGGGGCCAGTCGTAGCCCTCGCCGGCGCCACCCCAGCTGCGGATCAGGGTGCCGGATTGGTCGAAGACCAGCACGGGCGGCGCGGGGCGGCAGCACTTGGTGCGCGGCGGCGACAGGCTCGCGGCCTTCTCGTCGTCGGTGAGGGTGCGCGGGCGCTGCACCACCCAGATGTTGTCCTGCGCATCGACGGCGACGCCCGAGGCCTGACCCATGATCCACTGGTTGGGCAGCGGTTTCGGCCAGGCCGGATCGACCTGGAAGGTCAGCGGATCCGAACACGCCACACCCGCCCACGCGACCGCGAGCGCGGCCAGACCAAGCCGAAGCCTCATGCTTTCCTCCCGATGTCGTCCGGTCTTGTCGACCGCGTCTTGAACACAGTATTCGCGCCCCGCGGGGAGGCGTCCAGTCGCGGTGGGAGGGAGGCGTGTCGCCGACCCGGATCTGTCACCCGGCCGGGCGCTGCAGGACCGCCTCCCACAGGATGGCCGCCCGCTCCCAGGTCAGGGCTTGGCGCTGCAGGAGCGCGCCGGCGCTGAGCTCCGACCAGAGATCGTCCTGGGTGGCGAGGCTCACGACGGCCTCGGCGAAGGCCGCATCCGTCCCGGCGATCCAGCCGTTCACCCCGTGCTGGACCCGCTCGGCGAGGGCGCCGATGCCGGCGGTCACCACCGGCAGCCCCATGGCCTGGGCCTCCGCCGCCGCGAGGCAGAAGGTCTCGTCGGGGGAGCCGGGGCAGACCATGGCGCGTGCCGTGCCGTAGAACGCCGCAAGAGCGGCGGCACCGCGACGGGGATGGAACACGACCGGGCCGCGATCGTCGGGCGAGTCGGGCTGTTCGGATCCGAAGACGTGGAGCTTCGCGCCCGAGGCAATCAGGGGCGCGGCGTTGCGCCAGAGCCGCAGCATGCGGTCGAGGCCGCGCTGGGGTTGGGAGGCGTAGACGAAGTCCCGGCTGCCGCCCCGGGTCGGCTCGGGCGTCAGGAAGACGGGCGAGACACCGTGCGGGACGACGTGGCGGCGCCGGAAGGGATAGAGCGGCGACATGATCCGCGCCGCGAGGGTTCCGACGAAGACCGCTTCGGGCCGCAGCGACAGGAAGGGCAGGAGGTAGCCCTTGCGCACGGATTTCTCGAGGTTCAGCGGATTGTGGACCCAGACGATGCCGCGCCGGCCCGGATGGGCACGGAGCGGGCGGGGATCGTTGCTGGTGACCACCGCGTCGGCCTCGCAGGCCGCCGCCTCGCCGAGGGGAATGTTGCGGACGCCGTCCCGCTCCACGGTCCCGCTTCGGCGCGTGGCCAGGGTCACCGCCCAGCCGCGCCGGGCCAGGGCGCGGGACAGCGCGATGTTCGTGCTCTCGATCCCGCCGAGGCCGATCTCGGGCGGCGTGTCGAGGCCGAAGGCCACCGGCGTCGCGCAGATGAACAGGACCCGACGCATCGACTTCTCCAGGGATCGCGTGTCCGGCCGGTCAGAGGCCGAGGCTCCGGGCCTGCTGGCCGAGCCAGGAGGTGGGCGGCGGGGGCGCATCCCGGCCGATCGACCAGAGCTTGCCGCGCCAGGCATGTACCGAAACCGTCTCGGGCCCGATGCGCGCGCGCGCCGCCCGGTCGTCCGCCTCGGTCAGGAGGTGGGCGTCGTCGTCGCCGAGGGGATAGAACACCGACCGCGCCCGGGCATGGCCCTCCAGGCGGAGCTTGCGCACGAAGTAGGTGAGGGCGCGCGGGCCGATCGCCAGGCGCTCCGGGTGGAACGGGATGCGCTTGCCGACCAGCAGTTCGAGGCGGCGCTTGACCCGGATGTGTCCGGTGGCCCACGGCGCCCGGATCGGCACCGTCGAGATCGCGTCCCAGTAGCGGGTGACGAGCTCGGACTCCGGAGGGGCCGACAGGATCGCGTTGTTGAGGCGGCTCGCGTTGAGCCAGCCGAACAGGTACTCGGCCGCCCCGGCGGGCGTCTCGAGGGGGCACTGGAAAACGCAGTCGAGGTCAGACCAGATGCCCTTGCCGTCGCGGATCAGGCTCAGGCGCAGATAGTCGGCGTAGAAGGCGAGGACCCCGCGGCTACGATAGAGATCCGCCATGTAATTCGGGCCGATCCCCTCGCGGGCATCGATCACCGTGCCGGGCAGCCCCTGCGCGCGCAGGGCGGCGACATCGTGCGCGTAGATGTGGAGCGGGTGCCCGGCCGCGACGATCGAGGCCGCACTGAGTCGCTCGAGCCAGGTCACCGGCCCTTCCCAGTAAGTGACGATGGTCCTCGGTGGCGTTCGCTCGGGCGCAACGGGCATGGCCGCGGATCGACTCATTCCCTCTTAAAGCCTTCCCTCTCGCCGCGGCGCGGCCTCGGTTCCCCGGGGCTGCTCTATCGCGACCCCTCCGGCGCGACCACCGCTAAATCCGATCCGGGTCACGGAGAGGCCAGGATCCGCTCCCGCAGCGGGGCATCGGCGTAGCCGTCGGGGGGCAGGCCGTTGGCGGCCTGGTAGGCACGGATCGCCGCCCGCGTCCGGGGACCGATCTTGCCGTCGGCGCCGCCGGCCGGAAACCCGCGCTCGGCGAGGCGCAGTTGCAGCGCCCGGACGTCGCCGGCACTCGGCATCACCGCGTCGCGCGGCCAGTCCCTGGTGAAGCCCGGCTCACCGCGCAGGCGGTCGGACAGGTGCGCCACGCTGAGCGCGTAGGCGAGGGCGGTGTTGTAGCGCAGGATGACCCGGAAATTTGGCTGGAGCAGGAAGGCCGGACCGCGCGCGCCCGCCGGCAGGATCAGCGTCGCCGGACCGCCCGCCTCCGCCAGCGGCTGAACCGGGATCACGTCGCGTTCGCGCCAGTCTGCGAGGGTTCGCTCCGTGGTCTCGTCGGCCAGGGCGAGGTCGAACCCCTCCGGCAGCCGCGCCTCGCTGCCCCAGCGCGCGCCGGAGCGCCAGCCCATCGCCACCAGGTAGTTGGCCGTCGAGGCGAGGGCGTCCGGCACCGAAGTCCAGATGTCCCGCCGGCCGTCCCCGTCGAAATCCACCGCGTAGGTCTGGTAGATGGTCGGCATGAACTGGGTGTGGCCCATGGCCCCGGCCCAGGAGCCGGTGAGCGGCTCGGGCGGGGCCTTGTCCTGGGCCTGGATTTCCAGGGCGGCGATCAGCTCCGCGCGCCAGTAGGGCGCCCGCGCCGTCTCGGTGCAGGCCAGCGTCGCCAGGGAGCGCAGGACCGGCCGGACGATCCCGGGATTCTCAAGAACGCTGCCGTAGGTCGATTCGACCCCCCAGAACGCCGCCAGGATGAAGCGGTCGACGCCGTATCGGGCCTCGATGGCGTCGAAGGTCGCGGACCACTCCGCCAGCTTGCGCCGGCCCTCGGCGATCCGCGCCTCCGTGAGGTTGGCATCGAGGTAGGACCAGATCGGCGTCACGAATTCTGCCTGGCCCTGGGGCGCGGCGGTCACCTGGGCATCGGGGGCGAGCGCGCGCAGGCCGTCCGCCACCCGCGCGGGAACCCCGCGCGCCTCGGCCTCGGCGGCGATCGCGCCGGTGCACAGCGTGAAGGGGAGGGGTTGCGCCTCGCCCCCGGATGCGGCACCCGCGGCGGGGGCCGCGGTTTCGGCCGACGCGGTACGACCCGCGCCCGAAAGCAGGAACAGGGCGGCCATGAGTGAGATCGCGGCGGCAGGCCCGAGCAAACCCCCGGAGCGTCGCTGGCAGCACCACATGCGGGTCGTCTCCCTTCCTCGTTCCGCCGGGAGCCTAGCGTCGCCGATCGGAGGGCGGAAGCGTCCCCTGGCGACGCCTCGCCCTTCGCGGGCCGCCTGGTGAGCGGGGGCACTGGCGTGGCGGCTGCATCAACCGACCGTTGCGCAGCCGGCGCTGCGCGTCGATGATCGGGCGAGGGAGGACCATTATGCGTTGCCGGACCCGGCGTGATCGAGCACGAGGCGGCCGATGCTGATTGCGCTGATCCTGTTCGTGAGCGGGATCGCGGTCGGTTTCTACAGCCGGGTCATGACCGCCATCGGCCTATCCTGCCTCGTGGTCGTCCTGTCGGTCGCGGTCCGGATCGCCCGGGGGGGATGCCTCCGCCGTCGGCGGGCTCGTCCTGCTCGCCCATCTCAGCGCCCTGCAGGCGGGCTACGTGCTCGGCGCCTATCTGCGCGTCCGCTCCGACGACCCCTGACCGCGCGACGGCTTCACCAGAACCAGACCGGCGTCTCGCTGAGCGCCAAGATCGGCCACCACAGGAGAAGGGCCGTCGCACAGAGAACGAGCACCAGCGCCAGGGGCGGGCGCCGGTTCGAACCAGGACGGCGTGTCTTGAAGCGGAACATGATCGATGCGGCCCGGGACAGTTCGACGTTCGTCTTGGGCTGAACTGCAGGGTCCGGACCGTCCCGTCAGCGAGGCCGACGCGAGGCTGGGCGATACATTCGGACACCTCTGCGTAACCAAACGCGGGGAAGTGATCTCTGTGGCCCGGTTCGCAAGCAAAATTGCCGCAATGAGGCTCGACTCACGGCCGCGTTTGCCGCCTTGCTCCGCGCAAGGGGTCACCATCGATCCGTGCGGCCCCGGGGCGGCGTCGCGCGGCCAGGGAGTTTTGACATGATCGGACGTGGGTATCGGACGCCGTGGATCGCGGCGGCCTTCGCGGCGCTCGTCTGTGCGACGGGCGGGGCGAACGCGGCGCAGTGCGGCAACAACGCGGCCGGCTTCGAGGCCTGGAAGCGCGAATTCGCCGAGGAGGCGCGCGGACGGGCCAGCGCCGCGAGCCTCGCCGCCCTGATGGGCACGTCCTACTCGACGGCGACGATTTCGGCCGATCGCGGCCAGAAGAGCTTCAAGCTCTCCCTCGACCAGTTCCTGGCCAAGCGCGGCGGCAACACCATCGTGTCCCGCGGCCGGGCCCTGAAGGCGCAGAACGCCGCCCTGTTCGATTCGATCGAGCAGCGCTACGGCGTGCCGCCCGGCCCGCTCCTGGCGATCTGGGGCATGGAGACGGGCTTCGGCGCGGTGAAGGGCAACGTGAACACGCTCTCGGCGGTGGCGACGCTGGCCTACGATTGCCGCCGCTCGGCCTACTTCACCGACCAGCTCTACGCCGCCCTCACCCTGGTGGATCGCGGCGTGCTGACCGCGAGCACCCGGGGCGCGGCCCACGGCGAGGTCGGCCACACCCAGTTCCTGCCCAAGAACGTCCTGAACTACGGCGTCGGCGGCAGCCTCGACAGCAGCGCCAACGCCCTGAACTCCACCGCGAACTTCCTCAAGGGCCATGGCTGGCGCGCGGGTGCCGGCTACCAGCCGGGCGAGCCGAACTTCGCCGCGATCCAAGGCTGGAACGCCGCCTCCGTCTACCAGCGCGCCATCGCGCTGCTCGGCGAGCGCATCGACGCCCGCTAGCCGGACCACCCGCGCACCGCGCTCCGGCGCGGAGCGCGGTCGGGCCTCAGGGCCGAAGCCCGGCGACGTCGTCGCTGCAGAGCATCAGGTCGGTCGCGCCCGCCACGAGACCCGCGAGGGCGCGCAGGTCCTGCGGCTCCCGCGGGCTCGCCGCCACCCGGCCGGCATCGCGCTTGAGGGCGCGGTTGCAGCCGCAGGAGGGCAGGCCTCCGTCGGGCGTGCAGGCGTCGTGCCTGCGGCACGCGGCATCCAGCGCATCGATCGGGGCCACATCCATGCCGTCGTTGCCGGGGCCGCAATAGTGCCCGTGCATGAGAAGGGTCGGGCGCGGCGTCTGACCCGGACCCGTCAGGTCCTGGGCGGCGAGGGGCGTGGCGAGGGTGACGGCTCCGAGGAGAAGGGCGAGCGTCAGGGTCCGCATGGCGGGTCTCCGGTCAGGGAATGGGGTCGGGAAAGCGCGGGGCGATAAAGCGCTCGGATTGCGCCCGCCGGACGCGTGGCGGTGCCGACGCGGGAGCGGCGCACGCCCGAAGGCGGCGGAGTGCGGCCCGCTCAGGACGGGGCAGCGTCCTGCAGGAGCGCCCGGGCGCGATCCGGCCGGAAGCCAGCGGTTCCGATGCTCGGCGATGGGCAGGTCAGGGCGGCGAAGGTCATGGTAGCACGGTCCCGCGTCTTGGCAGGACGGACCGAATGCGGCCCGCATGCGCTGGCCGCCTCCGCCGTCCGGTAGACCCCTCGGGCGTTACAACCGTATCGGAACCGCTGCGTTCCATAGATTTCGCGGTGCATTCCGTCCGTACCAGCGACGAATTGCCAAGCTCACGCGTGAGCGCAGCTGGTCGCGACAGGACCTTGGCCGTCAGGTCACGGCATGTGCCGCGGGTCGGACTGCCCTTGAAGCGAATCCCACGCAGCTAGGAAACCAGATCGTTCCTTTTCTCGGCAGCCTCAGCAGGCGGCGACGTTCACCGCGAGGCCGCCGAGGGAGGTCTCCTTGTACTTCGCCTGCATGTCGTGGCCGGTCTGGCGCATGGTCTCGATGACCTCGTCGAGGGTGACGCGGTGAATGCCGTCGCCCCGCAGGGCCAGGGAGGCGGCCACCACCGCCTTGTTGGCCCCGAAGGCGTTGCGCTCGATGCAGGGGATCTGCACGAGCCCGCCGATGGGATCGCAGGTCATGCCGAGATGGTGCTCCATCGCGATCTCGGCGGCGTTCTCCACCTGGGCCGGACTGCCGCCGAGGAAGGCCGCGAGGCCCGCCGCCGCCATCGCGGCCGCCGAGCCGACCTCCCCCTGACAGCCGACCTCGGCCCCCGAGATCGACGCACGGGTCTTGATCAGGCCGCCCACCGCCGCGGCGGTGAGCAGGAATTCGCGGGCGCGGGCCTCCGACCAGTCGGGGCAGAAGTCCCGGGCGTAGCGCAGGACGGCCGGAACGATCCCGGCCGCGCCGTTGGTGGGCGCCGTCACGACCCGACCACCCGCCGCGTTCTCCTCGTTCACCGCCAGGGCGTAGAGGCTGATCCAGTCCACGATCTCGTGGGCGGCGCGCGCGTTGCGCAGGCGCCCGGCGGTGAGGTCGTCGTGCAGCCGCTTGGCGCGGCGGCGCACCTTGAGGCCGCCGGGCAGCTCCCCGTCCTGGCGCAGACCCCGGTCGATGCAGGCGAACATCGCGTCGCGGATGGCATCGAGGCCGGTCTCCACCGCCTCCGGGGTGCGGGTGCCGCACTCGTTGGCGAACTGCACCTCGGCGATGGTCAGGCCCTCGCCGACACAGAGGGCGAGGAGGCCGGCGGCGCTGGCATAGGCTAAGGGGCAATTCGCCTCCGCACCCGCCGCCCCTTGCGCCTCGGCCTCCGTCACCACGAAACCACCGCCGATGGAGTAGTAGATCTCGCTGTCGAGGATCGCGCCGGCGGCATCGAGGGCGCGAAAGCGCAGGCCGTTGGTGTGCAGGGGCAGCACGTCGGTGAAGTTGAACGCGAGGTCCGCGGCCGGGTCGAAGGCCGGGCCCGTGGGAGCCAGCCGCCGCTCGGCGGCGAGCGTCGCGACGAGGCCGGCCACTCCGTCCGGGTCGACGGATCGGGGGTCGTGGCCGAGGAGTCCGAGGAAGATCGCCGTGTCGGTGCCGTGCCCGCGTCCCGTCCAGGCCAGGGAGCCGAAGATCTCGGCCTGGATACGGGCGAGCCCGGGCAGTTCCGCCGTCCGCGTGCGGAAGCGGAGCGCCGCCACCATCGGGCCGACGGTGTGCGAACTCGATGGGCCGATCCCGATCTTGAAGAGGTCGAAGGCGCTGATCATCGGCTCTCGCGTTCCGGATGGGACTGACGCCCGGGCAGGAACCGCGCCACCGCTTGCCACGATGCGGGCGGGGCGCCGGCCGGGAGGCGGCGCCCCGCCTGATACACTGCCGGGCCTGGGCCGCGCATCCTCAATCCACGCCGCCGTTCGGCGGATCAGGCCGCCGCGCGGTCGTAATCGGTATCGGTCCGGTCGACGGCCGAGGCCAGAAGCTCGGCGACTAAAGCGACGAGCTGATGCCCGTGATAGGGCGTGCGCAGGCGCAGGGCCCCCGGCTCCAGGACCTCGGCGTCGAGCCGGCGCAGTGAGCGGGCGGTGTAGACGACACCGACCGTCGGATCGAGACAGCGGGCGACGCCGGCGAGCGAGAGGCCGTCCACCGTGTCGCGCACGTCGGCATCGGTCACCAGCACGTCGACCCGGCGCTCGCCGGTCTGGGCGAGGAGCAGACTCTCGACCTCACCGGCCGTGCGCGCGCCGAGCACCGCGTAGCCCGACATCTCCAGGCAGCTCGTGGTGATGGAGCGGGTCAACTCGTCTCCGGCGAGGAGAACCACGAGCGGTTGGCGGGACGCGGCCATCATGCGTGAACTTCCTGGGTAAACCGATCTCGCGCGCTTCGGCTTTCAAGTGGACGGTGGCGCGACCGTAGGATCGACCAGTTAACGCGTCCTTAAACGACCGGTTTCACGAGGCAACACCCATTCGATCTACAAGCACACAAGATCGGCAATTTGCGGAAGATGCCCACCTTATCAGCATCGACCTGCCTGAAAAGGTAGCGCTTCAAGCAGGCAGCCCGATTGGACTGGATTTCGCCCCCGCTAGCCGCCCGGAATCAGGGCACCCCCTGGATAAAAATCACACCGAGCGGCTCCTTGCAGGCCTTCGCATCCTCCGGATCGAGGCCGGGCGGGCGATCCCGCCCCGCGTCTCGGCCGATGGAGCAAACCTTCGGCCAGCGCCCGCGATCGGGGAAGGAGCTTTCCCGTACGGGCCGAAAAAAGCCGTTTGCTTCCTTTGACCCAAGAACGACTTCGCGCAATCCTAAGAACAGAACGACAAACCGAAACACAGTCCAAAAAATTATCAGTCTTCACAAGCCCGTGAGTAGATTGATTTTTGTATTCAGTCCGCAACCGATCGGTATCGGCGCGCGCATCCCGTGCGCCCTGCCGGATCGCGTGGCTGGATCAATGCAGGGGTGGAACCATGGCCTATCAAACGGGACTTCGCGACGGCAGCGAGCCGATCCGCTTCGCCTACTGGGTGCCCAATGTCTCGGGGGGCTTGGTCATCAGCAAGATCGCCCAGCGGACGAGCTGGGACGCGCCCTATAACCGGCGCCTCGCCCAGATCGCGGAGGAGGCCGGGTTCGACTACGCGCTGACGCAGATCCGCTTCACCGCCGGCTACGGCGCCGAGTACCAGCACGAGTCCGTCGCCTTCAGCCATGCCCTGCTGGCGGCCACCTCCAAGCTGAAGGTGATCGCCGCCCTGTTGCCCGGGCCCTGGAACCCGACGCTCGCCGCCAAGCAGATCGCCACCATCAGCCAGATCACGGAGGGGCGCATCGCCATCAACGTGGTCTCGGGCTGGTTCTCGGGCGAGTTCCGCGCCATCGGCGAGCCGTGGCTCGACCACGACGAGCGCTATCGCCGCTCGGAGGAGTTCATCCGCGCCCTGCGGGGGATCTGGACCCAGGATAACTTCACCTTCCGGGGCGATTTCTATCGCTACAGCGACTACACCCTGAAGCCGAAACCCGCCGATCCGCAGCCGGAGATCTTCCAGGGCGGCTCGTCCCGGGCGGCGCGCGACATGGCGGCCCGGGTCTCGGACTGGTACTTCACCAATGGCAACACGCCCGAGGGCATCCGGGCTCAGGTCGACGACGTCCAGGCCAAGGCGCGCGCCAACGGCCACGCGGTGAAGGTCGGGGTCAACGCCTTCGTCATCGCCCGCGATACCGAGGAAGAGGCCCGCGCCGTCCTCCAGGAGATCATCGACCACGCCGATCCGGACGCCGTGAAGGCCTTCGGGCACGAGGCCAAGAACGCCGGCAAGGCTTCGCCGGAGGGCGAGGGCAACTGGGCCAAATCGAGCTTCGAGGATCTCGTCCAGTACAATGACGGCTTCAAGACCAACCTGATCGGCACGCCCGACCAGATCGCCGAGCGCATCGTGGGCCTGAAGGACGTCGGCGTCGACCTCGCCCTCCTGGCCTTCCTGCACTTCCAGGAGGAGGTCGCGTATTTCGGCGAGCACGTCATCCCGCGGGTCCGCGCCCTGGAGGCCGCCCGCCGCGAGCGGGCGGAGGCGGCCTGAGCCGCGCCCGTCCCCGAAAACCCGCCATCCGATCCGGAGACAGCCCATGAACATCGCCGTCAGCCCGCCCCAGCGGGACACCGAGCGCTGGCCCCCCGGCGCGCCCGGCCCTAAGCGGCCGGCCGCGCCGGCCCATGTCATCGGCGACGCGGCCGAGGCCCTGCGCATCGCCCACGCCCTGGCAGCGACCTTCCGGACGGGCGCCTCCGAGCGGGACCGCACCGGGCGCCGTCCCCTGGCCGAGCTCGACGCGTTCTCGCAGAGCGGCCTGTGGTCGATCAACGTGCCGCGAGCCCATGGCGGGCCGGGGCTGTCCTACGCGACCTTGGCGCAGGTCATCGCCATCGTCTCGGCCGCCGACCCGTCGATCGGCCAGATCGCCCAGAACCACCTCGGCATCGTGGCCGCCATCGACACGGTGTCGGACGAGGCCCAGAAGGCCCTGCTGTTCGGCCTCGTCCTGGCCGGCACCCGGTTCGGCAACGCCTTCTCGGAGATCGGCACGCCGCGCGCCGCCGACTTCAGGACCCACTTCGTGGAGGACGGAGACCACGTGGTGGTGCACGGCACCAAGTTCTACGCCACCGGCGCGCTCCTCGCCCACCTCGTGCCCATCGTGGCTCTCGATGCCGAGGGCCGGGCCTGGTACGCCATCGCGGAGCGCAACGCGCCCGGCCTGACGGTGATCGACGACTGGTCGAGCTTCGGCCAGCGCACCACCGCGAGCGGCACCGTGCGGATCGAGGGCGTGCGCGTGCCGAAGACCCATCTGGTGCCGGCCTGGAAGGGCTACGCACAACCGAGCGCCGACGGGGCGATCTTCCAGATCATTCAGGCGGCCGTGGATGCCGGCATCGCTCGTGCGGCGCTCGCCGAGACCATCGATTTCGTGCGCACCAAGTCCCGCCCCTGGATCGACAGCGGTCTGGAGCGCGCCTCCGACGATCCCCACACCATCCGCATCGTCGGCGACCTGACGATCCGGCTGCATGCGGCCGAGGCGCTGCTCGACCGGGCCGGCCTCGCCCTCGACGCCGCCGTGGCCGCCCCCGACGCCGAGACGGTGGCGACCGCGCAGCTGGCAGTGGCGGAAGCCAAGGTGCTCACCACCGAGGTCGCCCTCCGCGCCAGCAACACCCTGTTCGAGCTCGCCGGCACCCGCTCGACGCTGGCCGAGCACAACCTCGACCGGCACTGGCGCAACGCCCGCACCCACACACTCCACGACCCCGTGCGCTGGAAATACGCGATCGTCGGCAATTACGCCCTCAACGGCGTGAACCCGCCCTTCCACGCCTGGAGCTGACTCCGAAAACCTCCCGACGAAGCCCAAGCCCGCCTGTGCCCGTACGGAGATCGTCCGTTCCGGGGGCGGGGTCCCTCAGGCCGAATGCCGGACCGCGCGGGTCTCCGCCGGATCGGGCAGGGCCCCGAGGCGGGCTTCCAGGGCCTCCAGGGTTCGGTCCAGGAGCGGCGACAGACCGGCGATCTCCGCGTCCGTCGGGAGGACGGCGCCGGCCCGGGCTCCGCCCTCGATCTCTCCCAGCACCGAGCCCAGGGCTCGACCGCCGATGTTCAGGCTCATGGACTTCAGGCCGTGCGCGGCGCGCGCGGTCGCGTCGGCGTCGCCGCGGCCCGCCGCCGCCCGGAGGTCGGCGAGGGCCTTCGGCGCGTGGTCCCGATAGAGGCCGAGCACGCGGGCGCTGAAATCCCCGCCGGCCCGGGCCGCCATGTCGACCAGCCCCGCGAGCACCTCCTCGTCGAGGAGGCCGTCCGCCTCCGGCCGGGGCAGGGCGTCGGGCAAAGGAAGTCTCGGCGCCCCTGCGGGAAGACTCGGCGCCCCTGCGGGAAGACTCGGCGCGTCCGCGGGACGGATCGGCCCGGGCGCGGTCTCGGCCTCGGGCTCGAGGAAGGCCGCCAGCGTGTCGGCGAGGGCCGCCAGGGTGAAGGGCTTGGCGAGCTTGGCATCCATCCCGGCCTCGCGCCACGCCTCGGCATCGGCCCCGACGACGTGGGCCGTGAGGGCGACGATGGGCGTGCGGGCGCGGCCCTGGGCGATGGCCTCGGCCCGGATGGCCTCGGCCGCCGCGTAGCCGTCGAGGACCGGCATGCTGCCGTCCATCAGGATGAGGTCGAACGCCCCGTCGCGACAGGCGTCGCGCGCCGCGCGGCCATCCTCGACCAGGGTGAGGGCTGTGACGCCGCAGCGGGCCAGGGCCTCGCGGGCGACCTCGCGGTTCACCGGGCTGTCGTCGGCCACGAGGATGCGCGCGGCCGGGAATTGCGGCAGGCGCGTGCGGGCGGACAGGCGGGGGCCGGGAGCGGAGGTGAACGGCGTCCCGCCGGCCAGGGATTCCAGGGCCCCACGCCACTCCTCCTGGACCACCGGCCAGCTGATAAGGTGGTCGGCCCAGCCCGCCTCCAGGACCGGCGCCGCGGCGGCATCGCCGAGGCGCGCCAGGGCCAGGACCCGGCCCGGCCCGGTCGGGCGCCGGCCCAGGGCCAGGATCGCGGCCGCATCCGCGATCCAGTGCGCCGCCCCGGCCTCGGCCGCTTCCGCCGAAAGGCACGTGAACCCGGCCTCCGCGAGGCGGAACCCGAGGCTCTCTCGCGTGGCTTCGCCCGACAGCGCGAGCACGATCCCGGCTCTCACCGCGTCGGTGCGCCGAACGAGGGTCGGCGCCTCGGCGTCGATCGCCTCCAGGGGCAGCTCCGCCCAGAAGGTCGAGCCGATGCCGAGCACGCTCTCGACGCCCATGCGCCCCCCCATGGCGAGGGCGAGGCGATGGGCGATCGAGAGGCCGAGGCCCGTGCCACCGAAGCGCCGGGTGGTCGACTGGTCGGCCTGCGCGAAGGCCGAGAACAGGGTGCCGACCTTGTCGGCCGGAATCCCAACGCCGGTATCTCGGACGCTGAGGCGCAGCGTGCCGGCCGCGCCGCGCTCCAGCCGCACCAGGACCGAGCCGGACGGGGTGAACTTCAGGGCATTGTTGACGAAGTTGCCGAGGATCTGGCCGAGGCGCACCGGATCGCCGATCACCCGGCGCGGCACGTCTGGCGCCACGTAGGCTGCGAGGTCGAGGCCGTTCTCGACGGCCTTCTCGGCGAAGAGCGCGACCACGGTGTCGACGACCTCGGACGGGTCGACGGCGATGCGCTCCAGATCGAGTTTGCCCGCCTCCACCTTCGCGAAGTCGAGGATGTCGTTGATGATCGCCAGCAGGCTCTGCCCGGAGCGGGCGACTACCTCGGCGTAGCGCTGCTGCCGCTGCGGCAGGGCGGAGGCCGCCAGGAGTTCGGCCATCACCAGCATGCCGTTGAGGGGCGTGCGGATCTCGTGGCTCATGGTGGCCAGGAAGGTCGACTTGGCCGCGTTGGCGGCCTCGGCCGCCTGCTTGGCCTCGTGCAAATCGGCCGTGCGCTCCGCCACATCGGCCTCCAGGCGCTGCATGTGCTGCGCCAGGCGGGCATCGCGCTCCCGCACGGTGTCGAGGAGCGCGTTGAACGAACGCGCCAGCACGCCGACCTCGTCGTCCCGCGCGATCACCGCGCCCTGCGTGTAGTCCTGCTCGATTCGGAGGCGGTCCATGGTGCCGACGAGCGCCGCGATCGGCTGGGTGATCGCCCGCTGAATCGCGTAGGAGATCGCGAAGCCCAGGACCATGACGAGGCTCGAGATCAGGGCCGAGGTCCGGAGCAGCGCCAGCAGGCGGTCGTTGAGGTCGGCCAGGTCGGAGACGAGGATGAGATTGCCCACCGTCCGGCCCGCCTCCTCGACGGTCACCGCCACCAGGGCGGTCCGGCTGGTGAGGAGGGCCAGAGGCGACTGCCCCTTCCGCAAGTCGAAATCATCGGTGAGGCGGGCCGTGAGGCCCCGGTCCGCCAGGATCGAGCCGTCGGGCCGCTCGATGGCCGCGTAGACGAGCTCGCTCCGGTCTCCTTCCCCGGTCCGGTCGTCCGTCGAATCGCCCGCGCGCGTCGCGCCGCTGAGGATCCTGGCGTCGCGGATCCTGCCGATGGCGTTCAGGACGCGAGCCGCCGCCGCCTCGTCCCCGGCCGCCGTGGCCCTCGCGCTCGCCGCCGCGAGCACGTTGGCGATGGCGACGAGGGCGTCCCGCTTGTCGTCGGCGTAGCGGTTCACCTCCTGCCAGAGGGAGAGCAGCGTTCCGGCCAGGAAGGCGATCGCCACGGAGGTGCACATCGCCAGCGCCAGGCGTCCGGCCAGAGTGCGCTGCCGACCCGGATGCCGGGCGGGCGGAGGGGTTTGGCGGGATGGGTCGGGCGCGCGCCGGGGATCGGTCATGGTCGCGCCAGCGTAGCGGGTGTTGGTTGGAAGGGTCTTAATCGTCCCCCCACGCGCAGTCGCTGTGCGGGGGAACGAGCCCAGAGGCACGAATTCGATCACCGTCATCCGCACTCGATGCGTGCATCGAAAGCTTAACTGCGATCAGACGCTGAACCTCTGCTTCCGGGCACGACTTTCGGTGGAGACGACGTCGCGCAAACTTCCGGTGGCCCGGCGGCGAATGCGTCGATGCCTTCGCGGCGGGACAGCTTCTGGTCTGGCTTGCCGGAATCTTAAGCGCTCGGTGCTAGATCCGGACAGGGTAGCCGACGCCCCCACGAACGCGTTCCGATCGGCCGCCCGCTCCCTGTGCCGCCCGTACCCATGTGCGATCCCGCCAATCCCGAACTCGCAAAGTCCGAACCTGTCGTCGCGGGTTCCGGCAGCCTACCCGGCGTCAGGGTCGGAAGGCGCCTGCGCCCCGGCCCGGCGCGATCGGCTGCGCAGCGGTTCCGGCAGGATCAATCGGGGGCCATGGCGGTCGAATTCGCCCTGGTCCTGTTTCCCCTCTGCATCCTGATCTTCTTTGTCCTGGAGAACGCGCTGGTGTTCTGGGTCACCTCCGCGCTGGACAACGGCCTGGATGCCTCGATGCGGCAGTTCTACGTCCAGTCCGGCGCCTCGGCGACCTCGCTCCTCGACGCCGTGCGCAGCGAGGTCTGCCGCCAGGTCAATCCGTTCGTCCGCTGCGAGAACCTGAAGATCGATATCGGGGTCTACGACAGCTTCACCCGGATCGAGCGAACAAGCCCCATCGACCCCGCCTCGGGGACCTGGCGGGCGGATTTCGGCATCCAGCACGGCTGTCTCACGAAGGGCAGTGTGGTGGTGGTCCAGGCCGCCTTCGCGCAGCACACGTTCCAGAAGTTCGGCGTCGTGAAGACCCAGTTCCAGGACGGAAGCTGGCTCATCAACGCCACGTCGGTGCTGCAGCTGGAGGGTAACTCCACCGGCGGCAGCGGCTGTTGAGCCATGCCGGCCGCGCGTCTCCGCTCCGTGATCGCGATCCGTCGGAGGGGTGAACGGGCCGTCGCGGGCTTCGCGCGGGCCGAGGACGGGGTCGCGATCGTCGAATTCGCCCTGATCGTGCCGGTGCTGCTGATCATCTATTTCGGGGCCGTGGAAATCACGAGCGTGATGCGCAACGTGCGCAAGGTCGACATCCTGTCCCGCACCATCGGCGACACGCTGTCCCAGCGCACGATGGCGACGGCGGACGAGGTGAACGACGTGTTCCAGGTGGCGCCCATCGTGCTCGCGCCCTTCGACGGCACCGGGGTGCAGATGACGGTGAGCGCGGTCGGGGTGGTGGGCGACGCCGAGACGGGCCCGCTGCAGATCTGCTCCAGCGTGGCCGCGGTGGGATCGCCGGTCCGTGCCGCCGGGGCGCCGGCCCCCGTCGCCAATGCCGACAGCCTGCAGCCGAAGGGGACGCGCCTGCTGCTCGTGGAGATCAGTGCCCCCTACAAGCCGGTGACCGGCTCGTCCCTGTTCGGGGATGGCGGCCCGGGCTTCCTCATCACCCGCAAGACCCTGTGGCCGGTCCGGTACGGCCGGCGCTACGCGAGCATGAGCCCCGAGGTCGTCCTGGGCAGCGGCACCTCCTGCCCGCCGCGCTGAGCGGCGGGCCCCGGCCGCGGGCCCGCGGCCATGCGTCGGGGTGCTCGACCTACTGCGTGAGCTGCGTGTCGGCCGAGCTCGGTCCGACGCCGGCCGGCACGGGCACGTCGGTGCTGCCGTAGCGGGCGTTCAGCATCAGGTTCGGGCCGTCATAGAGGTTGATCGTCCGGGCGATGATCACCGTGTAGGCCGACTGGTCGGCGACCGGCTTCTTGGAGTCGATGATCAGGCGGCCGACCGGAAGGTAGATCGTCCCCAGGAGCGTGCGCGCGTTGTCGCTGATGATGCGGTACTCGCGCAGGGCGACGAAGCCGCCGGGGGCGGGCTTAGGCTTTCCCTTGCCGCTGAGGGGCAGGGGCAGGGCGGCCGGGATGGTCGCGTTGCGGTCCTCGAAGAACAGCAGCCCCGCCAGCAGGCCGTCCTTCGGTGCGGTGAGGCTGATGATGCTCTTCTCGTCGAAGAGCAGGCCGCCGCGCACGCCGGTGAAGTAGAAGCCGGTGTTGACGCCGCTGAGGCTGGCGTCCTTGTCGACCACCAGGGGGCCGTCCTTGAGGATGTAGATCCCGGGCTGCAGCCGCACGACGGCGCCCTTCGTGATGTGCAGGCCGCCGCAATAGGTGCCGGGCTGCAGGGTGACGGTCCCGCTCACCACGTTGACGCCGTAGGTCGGGTCGTCGATGCCGTCGATGAACTTCTTCGGATCGACGAAGAACCCGAGGCTGACGCAGGAGCCCGGCGTCGGACCCTGCCGGTCGATCAGGGGATCGCGCAGGGCGGGGCACCCGGTGGCCGGCGGCGGCGTGAAGTTGGCGCCCGACCCGGAATAGCCGCCGGCCGAGCAGGTGGAGAGGGCGGTGGCCACCGCCGCGTTCTCGCCCTGGATGCCCTCCGGGTTGGCGGAGTTCGAGTAGAGCGAGCAATCGGAGGCGGTGATGCGGGCCGCGCTCTCCAGGTGGAAGGCGCCCATCGCCTGGCGGTCGAGGGCGAGCAGGCACAGCCGCGTGGTGCCGGCGAGCTTCGCCGTCGAGGAGACGCTCACCTCAAGGCTCGGGGTGTTGAGGAGCTTGCCGAAAGACAGGGCGACCTGCTCGGTGAGCGTGAGGCGAACGCCGGAATGGTTGTTCAGCACCTCGGCCGTCACGGCAGGAGGCGCCGCGTTGCCGTTGCGCGCCTGAGCCAGGGCCATGGCCTTGGCGGTGCGGATCGCGGCCGCGTCGTCGGCATTGGCGAGCTTGAACTGGTTGACGCCCGCGATGCTGCCGCTGTCGGCGGCGCGCTGGAGCTCGGCCCGCCGCTTGACCAGGGAGGCGTAGTCGATCGCCACGGCGCTCAGGCCGGTGAGGATCGGAAACAGCAGGGCGACGAGAACCAGGACGCCGCCACGTTGGTCCGTGCGGAAACCGGCTCCAAGCGTGGCGGCGTGGCGGGCAGTCATGCCCTTACGCCTACAGGGGGTGGGTTACCGACCTCCTGTAGGCGGCCCGGAAAAATCACCGTGTTCAGCCGAAGACAGGATCACGGTTAAGATCACGGAGCACGAACCTGGAGTTGTCCTCAAGGTCAGCGCCGCACCACGACCGGCCTGGTCTACCGGGTGCGAGACTTCAGGAAGGCGTCCACGCAAGCCGGATCGAAATGACGTCCGGCCTCGGCCTGCAGAAGGGCCAACGCCTCCGCGTGCGACCAAGCCGTCTTGTAGGGCCGGTCGGAGGTCAGGGCATCGTAGACGTCCGCCACGGCCACGATCCGGCCCGACAGGGGAATGGCCTCCCCGCGGAGCCCGGCCGGATAGCCGCCGCCGTCCCAGCGCTCGTGATGGGTGGCGGCGATCTCCGCCGCGAGGCGGACCAGGCGCGAATCGCTGCCTTCGAGAATGCGACGGCCCCGCTCGGCATGGGCCTCCATCGTCCGGCGCTCGTCCGCGGACAGCCGCCCGGGCTTCAGCAGGATCGAGTCCGGAACGCCGAGCTTGCCGATGTCGTGCATGGTGGAGGCCAGGCTGAGTTGCTCCACCTCCTCCGCTTCCAGGCCAAGACCCTCGGCGATCCGGGCCACGTATTCGGCGACCCGCGCCACGTGGTTGCCGGTCTCCGAGTCGCGATGTTCGACGGCCTTCATCAGCAGGTTGATGATCTCGCGCTCGCGGGCGACAATGAGGGCGGTGGCGGCCTTCACCTCGCGATCGAGCCAGGCCGCGCGGTCGATCTGCGCCAGGCGCGCCTGGTTGAGGGCGAGCAGGTTCGTGACGCGGGCGCGCACTTCGACCGGATCGAAGGGCTTGGCGAGGAAGTCGGTGGCGCCGGCGGCCAGGGCGTCCCGGCGCAATGCGCGCTGGTCCAGGCTCGTCACCATGATTACCGGCACATGCTCGAAGCCCGGGATGTCGCGGGCGGCGCGGATGAACTCGATGCCGTTCATGTCCGGCATCTCGAAGTCCGAGATGGCAACGCCGATCCCAGCCGGATTCTCACGGACGAACGCCAGGGCCTCGGCGGGCCGAAGGAAATCACGGGCCGTGCAGCCGGGAAGGTCGCGAAGGGCCTCCACCATGAGCATGTTGTTGAGGGGCGCATCATCCAGGATGAGGACGAACATCAGAGCAGCCTTGGTTCAACACGCCTCGCCGAGGCCTTCCTTTACCGGAGGGATTGCCGCCAGACCTTTAACGACGATACCCCGGGGCGCTCGACCCACCTCCGGAGAAGCTTGCGCCGCGATACTCGGCCGGGCAACCTCCTCCCCATAAGCGGGCCTGCGCGCCGCGATACCGGTGGAGAAGCCCTGCCCGCGTCGCCGGCTCCGGGGCGGGACCGCGAGATCCATCCGCGGCCACACCGGACACCCGTGTGCGGTCGCACCAACCGGACACGGGCTAATGCATGACAGCGTTTCGCCGGGCGGGCCTGCTCGGACCCGGGCGCAAGACGCATCTTTAAGACAGTGATCATGGTTTTCGTCGCGGGATACGACGCAGCGAAACTGTATTCGGGAACCCGGACCGTGGATATCGAGACCGCCAAGATGCTGGTGGGGGCCGCCCTGGTGGTGGCCATCGGCGCCTTTACCCTGCTGACCGTAGGCTGGACCCTGCGGGACATGCTGGCCGACTTGCGGGCCGGGCGCGCCGAACGGGCCCGGACGTCCGCGGCGGATTGATCCGGGGGACGCCCCCGCGCCCTGGGATACAGGGGAAAACCCGCCTTCTGTACGCGAACACCGTCTGGAGATCGCGCGGGCGTGATCCATGTGCTGGGTATGAACTTCATCCCACCGCATCGGCATCTTCAGGATTGCTCGGAGACCCACGCCGCCCGCATCCGGGCCGCGGCCCGCGCGGTCGCGGACCGCGCGGGCGAACGCGCCGACGCCCTGGACCGGGACGGCGGCTTTCCGGCCGAGGACATCGCCGACGCGCATCGGGCCGGGCTGCTCGCCGCGCCGCTACCCGTGGCCCTGGGCGGTGCCGGCCTCGACGCCCCCGCGCTGGCACCGGTTCTTGCCGATGTCCTCGCCCAGGTCGGGCGGGGCAGCCTCGCCCTCGGTCGCCTCTACGAAGGGCACGTCAACGCCCTGTCCCTGGTCCTGCGCTATGCGGCGCCGACGGTGATCGAGCGGCTGGCCGGGGATGTCCGGGCCGGACACCTGTTCGGCGTGTGGAATACCCAGCCCCAGGCCGGCGGCCTCAGCCTCGAGAAGGCCGGCGGCCTCAGCCTCGAGAAGGCCGGCGGCCTCAGCCTCGAGAAGGCCGGCGGCCTCGCACAGGCCGGGGACCCCTGGATGCTGACGGGCGTCAAATCCTTCGCCTCCGGGGCCGGCTCGGTCACCCGCCCCCTGGTCACGGCGCGCCGGCCCGACGGCCGCCAGCAGATGCTGGTCGCGGATCTCGAGGCCGGGACCCGGGCGGACCTGTCCGGCTGGCGGGCGCAGGGCATGCGGGCCTCGACCTCCGGTCTCCTCGACTTCACCGGCCTGCCCGCCGGCCCCGATTGCTTCGTCGGTGGCCCGGACGACTACTTCGCCGAGCCGCACTTCTCCGGCGGCGCCTGGCGCTTCGCGGCGGTGCAGCTCGGCGGCATCGAGGCGGTGTTCGACGTCCTGCGGGCGCATCTGCGGACCACCGGGCGCGGCGGAGACCCGCATCAGGCGGCCCGCCTCGGCGAGGCCGCGATCGCGGTGGAGGGCGCGCGTCTCTTCGTGACCCAGGCCGCCCGGCTCGCCGCCGACCCCGAGGCGGAGCCGGACCGGGTGATCGCCTACGTCAATCTCACCCGTCTCGCGGTGGAGCGGGCCGGCCTCGACGTGCTGGAGCGGGCCCATCGCTCCGTGGGCCTGGCGGGCTTCCTCAGTCCGCATCCCCTGGAGCGCCTGGCGCGCGACCTCGCCACCTACCTGCGCCAGCCCGGACCCGACCGAGCCCTGACCAGCGCGGCGGCTCACGTCCTGGGCGATGCGCGACCGGCGGACCGGCTCTGGCGCGACTCCGCCGGGGCGCCGAGCCCCGACGAAGTTCCGGTCGACCTTTAGCGGTGCCGGTGATGACACGCTCCCCGCAGACGCTGCCGCCGGATTACTTCACCGAACTCTACGCCACGAACCCCGATCCGTGGGACTTCACCACCAGTCCCTACGAGCACGCCAAGTACGACGCCACCCTGGCGGCGCTGGGCCGGGAGACCTACCCGGAGGCCCTGGAGGTCGGGTGCTCGATCGGCGTTCTGACCCGTCGGCTGGCCGACCGCTGCGCGACGCTGCTCGCCCTCGACGTGGCCGAGACGGCCCTGGATGCCGCCCGCATCCGTTGCGCGGCCTGCCCCCACGTCGCGTTCCGGCGCGCCGCGGTGCCGGCGGAGTGGCCCCCCGGCCGGTTCGACCTCGTGGTGCTCTCGGAGGTGCTGTACTTCTTCACGCCCGAGGATCTAGCCCGCATCGCCGAGCGCCTGGTGGCGGCCCTGAAGCCGGGGGGCGAGGTCATCCTGGTCCACTGGCTCGGCGAGACCAACTTCCCCTTGAGCGCCGATGCGGCGGTGGAGACGCTGATCGATCTCACCGGCGGCGTCCTCGAACCCGACCGCAGGGGGCGCACCGAGCGCTATCGCCTCGACGTGCTACGGGCGCCCGCGTGAGCCGGCCGCCGCCGATGGAGGAGCCGGGTCCCTCCCTGGTCCACCGCCACGCCGCCTGGGTGCGCCTGACCCACTGGCTCAACACCGTCGCGTTCCTCGCGCTCCTGGTCAGCGGCATCGCGATCCTGCTCGCCCTGCCGCGGCTGTTCTGGGGCGAGACCGGGGCCAACGGGGCGCCGGCGGCCCTCAACCTGCCGCTGCCGGTGAACCTCGAACAGACGGGCTGGGGCCGCAACCTGCACTTCCTCGCCGCCTGGGTGCTCGTCCTCAACGGGATCGTTTACCTCATCGTGGCCTTCGTGGGCGGTCACTTCGCCCGCGACCTCGTGCCGGACCGCGATCAGCTGGCCCCCGGCCACCTCGCCCGCGAGATCGCCGATCACGCCCGCCTCAAGCCGGCCCGCGGGCGCGAGGCCCTGCGCTACAATGCCCTGCAGAAATTCGCCTATCTCGTCGTCCTGTTCGTGCTGTTTCCGTTGATGGTGCTCACCGGGCTCACCATGTCGCCGGGGGTCACGGCGGCCTATCCGGAACTCTTCGCCCTGTTCGGTGGCCGGCAATCGGCGCGGACCCTGCACTTCCTCGTCGCCTGCCTGCTGGTGCTCTTCCTCGTCGTCCACGTGGCCCAGGTCTTCGTCGGCGGGGCGGGCAACCTGATGCGCTCGATGATCACCGGACGCTTCCGGGTCCCCCCGGAGACGGCTCGAACACCCTTCGCGGAGCCTCCCGATGCGTGACCTCTCGCGCCGTCGCCTCCTCACCGGCTCGGGCAGCCTGATCGGCGCCGGCCTCCTCGGCGGCTGCGACGCCCCGGCCCTCTCGCGGCTCGCGAGCCCCTACGACTGGAGCAACGGCCTGACCTTCGCGGTCCAGCGCTGGCTCCAGCGCCACCAGCCCCTGGTGCGCGAGTTCGGGTCGGAGGCGATCTCGGCGGTGTTCCCGACCATCAACACCACCGACCCGGACAACCCCGATTACCAGCGCTCGAAGGCGCTGGGCTTTTCGGACTGGAAACTCCCGGTCACCGGCCTGGTGACGCGCCCGGGGGCCTTCTCCCTGGCCGACCTGAAGGCGATGCCGGCTCGCACCCAGATCACGCTCCATGCCTGCGAACAGGGCTGGTCGGCCATCGGCGGCTGGACCGGCGTGCCCCTGGCCCACCTGCTGACGCAGGTCGGGCTGCGGCCGGAGGCGCGCTACATCGTGGTGCGCAGCGTCGACGGCTGGTGGGACAGCTACGACCTGTTCGACGCCCTGCATCCGCAGACCCTCCTGGCCTACGGCATGAACGGCGGCGCCCTGCCGGTGGCGCATGGGGCGCCGGTACGCCTGCGGGTGGAGCGCCAGCTCGGCTACAAGAGCCTCAAGTACATCAGTGCCATTGAGGCGGTGGAGCGCGTCAACGGTCTCGGCAAGGGGCGCGGCAGCATGGTCGCCGAGCTCGGATTTCCCTGGTACGCGGGGATTTGACCTCACCCACCGCGTGTATCCGCGTACCACTGGACCGTATAGCGAGTTGCCCGGAGCGTCGAATGGACAGCCCTGTACGTCATCACTGAGGTGGCAACGCCCATCGGAAACATAACAAAACAGTTATCGTTACGATCTTCGTCAATCCGATAACGCCGTGTTAAGCATGCAGTTGTTTCCTCCGGTCGGAATGCAAATCCGGACGGTCCCACAACGATGCGTGTGTCTCTGAAATCCATCCTGATCGGTTCGGTAACTCTGCTCGGCGTCGCCGCAGCGGGGCAGGGCGTGGTCAGCGTCGTGAAGCTCAAGGCGATCGAGCGCGAGGTGAACGAGGTCGCGACGAACTGGCTTCCCTCCGTCAACGTCGTGAACACGATCAGCACGGCGACGCGCGACGTGCGGGTGAAGCTGTACCGCTTCGTCGTCGCCTCCGAGACGCCGCAGGCGCTGGCCGAGAACGAGGCGGGCCTGAACACCGCCCTCAAGACCCTCGACGGCCTGCGCCGGACCTACGAGCCGCTGATCAGTTCCCCCGAGGAGAAGGCGCTCTACGACACCTTCACGCCCCTGTGGACGCGCTACATCGAGGGCCAGCAGAAGGTCATCGACCTCATGAAGGCGGGCCGCCAGGCCGACGCCCTGGGGCTCACCACCAGCGCCGCGATGGCCGACCTGAACAACGGCGCCATCCGCGCCCTGCAGCGGGCCGTCGACTTCAACCGGGAGGGCGCCCAGCGCAGCACGGAGCTCAGCATGGCGAGCGCCGGCTCGGCCATGCTGACGGCCTGGATCGCGATGGCGATCTCGGTGGTGGCGGCCCTGGGCGCGATGCTGTTCAGCCTGTTCGGCGTCGCGCGTCCGATCGAGCGCATGACGCGTACCATGGGCAGGCTGGCCGGGGGCGACACCGGGGTGGACATTCCGTCCCGGACCCGCCGCGACGAAATCGGCGACATGGCCGCCGCCGTGAGCGTGTTCCGGGACAACCTGCTCCAGACCCGCAAGCTCGAGGAGGAGACGGTGCTGGCGCGGGCGGGGGCGGAGGCGCAGCGCAAGGCGGCGATGCGGGCGATGGCCGACAGCTTCGAGGGGGCGGTGGGGGGCATCATCAGCATGGTGACGAGCTCGGCCACCGAGCTGCAGGCCACCGCCCAGAGCATGGCCGGCACCGCCACCCAGACCGCCAACCAGTCCAGCAGCGTGGCCGCCGCCGCCGACGAGGCCGCCGCCAACGTCAACACGGTGGCGGCCGCGGCCGAGGAGCTCGGCTCCTCCGTGCAGGAGATCGGCCGCCAGGTCGGCAGCTCGGCCGCCATGGCGCAGACGGCCGTGGCCGAGGCCGCCCAGACCGCCAGCTTCGTGCAGACCCTCAACACGGCCGTGGCGCGCATCGGCGACGTGGTGACGATGATCACCTCGATCGCCGGCCAGACCAACCTGCTGGCGCTGAACGCCACCATCGAGGCGGCCCGGGCCGGGGAAGCCGGGCGGGGCTTCGCGGTGGTGGCCGCGGAGGTCAAGGAGCTGGCCAACCAGACGGCGCGGGCCACGCAGGAGATCGGCGAGCACATCAGCCAGATCCAGGGCTCGACGGGCCAGGCGGTGGCGGCCATCGACGGGATCGCGGCGCGCATCCGCGAGATCAGCGGCGTGGCCACCTCGATCTCGGCGGCGGTGGAGGAGCAGGGGGCGGCGACCCAGGAGATCGTGCGCAACGTGGCCCAGGCGGCGATGGGCACGGGGGCGGTGACGACCAACATCGCGGGCGTGGCGGGGGCGGCCGAGGAGACCGGTGCGGCGGCGAGCCAGGTGCTGGGCGCCGCCTCCGAGCTCTCGCGCCAGTCCGAGCATCTCAGCGCCGAGGTCCAGCGCTTCCTCGCCACCGTGCGCGCCGCCTGAACGGCGACGCGGGGGAACGGATCGAGAAAGGGCCCGGAGCGATCCGGGCCTTTCGTCGTTTCCGGACCGGCTAGCTCAAGCCGCCCGCCTCCACCACGAAGCGCGCGATGGCGTCCGCCCCGTGGCCGTCGCGGAGCGACGAGAAGACGTAGGGCCGGGCGCCGCGCATGCGTTGGGTGTCGGATTCCATGATGCCGAGATCGGCGCCCACCAGGGGCGCGAGGTCGGTCTTGTTGACGATCAGGAGGTCCGAGCGGGTGATGCCGGGCCCCCCCTTGCGGGGGATCTTCTCGCCTCCCGCCACGTCGATGACGTAGAGGGTGATGTCGGCGAGCTCCGGCGAGAAGGTGGCCGCGAGGTTGTCGCCGCCCGACTCGATCAGGATGAGGTCGAGCCTGGGGAAGCGCCGTCGCATCTCCGCCACCGCCGCGAGGTTGATCGAGGCGTCCTCGCGGATCGCCGTGTGCGGGCAGCCGCCGGTCTCGACGCCCATGATCCGCTCCTCCGGCAGGGCGCCCGCCACGGTGAGCAGGCGGGCATCCTCCTTCGTGTAGATGTCGTTGGTGATCGCACAGATCTCGTAGGTGTCGCGGAAGCGCTTGCAGAGCTGCTCCATCAGGGCGGTCTTGCCGGAGCCGACGGGGCCACCGATGCCGACGCGGAGCGGGCCGTTGGGAGAGGTCATCGAAGGGTCCTCGCGAGAACGTCTCAGGAGCGGAAGATGCGGGAATACTGGGTCTCGTGCCGGAACGAGCCGAGATCGAGGTTCAGCGTGGCGCTGCCGAGATCGTCGAGCCCGAGGGCCGGGATCGCGGCGGCCAGCGCCGTCACCCGCGGCGTCAGGGCGGCGATGATCCGGGTGCCGGCGCTCTGGCCGATGGGTGCACAGCGCAGGGCCGCCGAGACGAGGTTCTGCAGGAAGGCGAGGCCGAAGCCGGCGAGCACCGGAACGGGTGCCATGCGATGCGCACCGGCCGCGAGGCCGAAGGCCACCGGATAGGCCACAGCGCCATCGAGGGCGGAGGCGAGCGCAGTGAGGCCGGGGGTGCCCCAGGCCGCCCCGGTGGCGTCGAGGAAGCTGCGGCCCTGCTGGCTCGTCTCCAGGTGCAGCTCGCGCGAGGGCGCCAGCGCCAGGGCGAGGTCGTTGATCTCGGCCAGCGCCCGCCCATCCCCGGCGAGCGCCGCCGCGTGGGCGTGGGCGAGGAGGATGAGGTCGTTGCGGCCCGAGCCGTGCTCGAGCACGTCGGCGAGCCAGTCCGTGAGCGCGGCCTCGTCGCCGACCTCGCCGCTCTCCACCGCCCCCTCGAGCCCATGCGAGTAGGCATAGGCGCCCACCGGATAGCCCGGCGAGAGCCACGCCATGAGGCGCAGGGCCTCAATCATGGGCCTGCGGATGATCGGGGTGACGGCCGTCGTGCGGGTGCGCGTGATCGGGGTGCGCGTGGCCTTCATGAGAATGGCCGTGAGGGTGGTGACCGTGGTGGTGATGTCCGGCGGCCTCGCCCGCATAGGCGCCGCCCTCGGGCCGGAACGGGCGCTCCACCGCCTCGGCGCTGCCGCCCAAGCCCCGCACCATCTCGGCCAGAACGTGGTCGAACCCGATATAGACCGCGTCGGCTCCGATCTCCGCCGGGATGTGCCGGTTGCCGATGTGCCAGATCAGGCGCTTCAGGGCGTGGTCGTCCGGCGCCCGGATCTCCAGCAGCGGCTCCGGGGCGGCCTCGACCCAGACCAGCCGGCCGTCCTGCAGCACCAGGGCGTCGCCGTCGTCGAGCACGGTGGGTTCCGGCAGGTCGAGCAGGAACGACAGCCCGCCCGCGCTGCGCATCGTCATGCGCCGGCGGTGCCGGTCGCCGTGGTCGAGGACGATGCGGTCGACGATCTCGCCGGACAGGGCGTCGCGGCGCAGGATTTTCGTTGCGCGGATCATGGATGAAGGTTCACGAATGGAGGTCACGGGTTGGTCTTGGGCTTACACCAGTCTTCGCCGCGGACCGCATCGTCCCCATGGGGATCCGGAAAGAAGCCTGCCGTCAGAATCTCACCCTCAGAAAACGGACAGGCATCCGGAAAACTCTCGTCGAACAGCATGCTCTCGAGAACCGCCCGCGCCTTCGCAACCGGGTAAATCCGCGCGATCAGTTCGGGGATCTCGCGGCACAGGCTTGGATTGTCGCGAAGGATGCGGTCGACCCGCTGTCGCTGGCCGTCGAGAGTCCCGGCCCAGCCATGGCAGCGCAGGTCGACCTGCTCGGCCCAGCGCAGCAGGCCCGTCAGGATGACGCCCAGGCGTGCCCGCAGATCGCGCCGCTCGCGCAGGCCGAGACCACTCACGATGGCCGACAGGTTGTTGTGATCAAGCCGTCCGGTACGGCCCTCGCGCAGGGCACGCGCCTGCGTTTCGGCCCAGGCGCTCAAGTCGACGGAGAAGGCATCAGGCGGCAACGGGGTCACGGTTCGAACCCGGGATCGAGAATCTGATCGGTCGTGAAAGGGCAGGTCCGCGGAAACGCGACCTCGGCCAGACGGGTCTCGGCGGCGGCCATGCGGACAGCATCCGGGTAGAGGTCGGGCAAGGCCTCACGCGGCAGGTGCCGGAGGCTTGGATTGCGTACGACCAGCCGCTCGATCTGGCGTCGCTGCTCGCGCAGCGTCCGCCTCCAACTGGGTGCGGCTCGCTCTGGCTGCAGGCGGAATTTCAGGAGGTGCGCAACCAGCACTTCGAGGCGCGAAGCGATCGCATTGCGCTGGCTGCGGCCCAAGCTTTCCACCTCTTCGAGCAGATTGGACACGTCCAGGGCGGCATCGTCCCGTCGCGCGAGATTTCGGGCCTGGGTCCGTGTCCAGGCGTAGAAATCCCTCTCGTACAGATCGACCTCCGCTGGCGGTGTCCGTGCGACCTTCGACATGGCCCTCGACATGGCGAGCCTCCACAGTTCTCCAGAGTACATCCTACCTCAAAACAGGAAGTACCGCTGCGCCATCGGCAGCACCTCGGCGGGCTCGCAGACCAGGAGCTCTCCGTCGGCGCGCACGTCGTAGGTCTCGGGATCGACCTCGATGTTCGGGGTGGCGTCGTTGAGGATCATGCTCTTCTTCGAGATGCCGCCGCGCACGTTCTCGACGGCGACGAGGCGCTTCTGCAGCCCGAGGCGCTCGCCGAGCCCGTCCGCGATCGCCGCCTTGGAGACGAAGGTCAGGGCGGTGGCGAAGGGCACACGGCCGAAGGAGCCGAACATCGGGCGGTAATGCACCGGCTGGGGCGTCGGGATCGAGGCGTTGGGGTCGCCCATGGGCGCCGTGGCGATGGCGCCGCCCTTGATCACGAGGTCGGGCTTCACCCCGAAGAAGGCCGGCGTCCACAGGACGAGGTCGGCGAGCTTGCCCGGCTCCACCGAGCCGATATGGGCCGAGACGCCGTGCGCGATGGCCGGGTTGATGGTGTACTTCGCCACGTAGCGTCGGGCGCGCAGGTTGTCGTTGCCGGACGCGTCGCCGGGCAGGGCGCCGCGCTGGCGCTTCATCTTGTCCGCCGTCTGCCAGGTGCGGAGGATGACCTCGCCGACCCGGCCCATGGCCTGGCTGTCCGACGACATCATCGAGAGGGCGCCGATGTCGTGCAGGATGTCCTCGGCCGCGATGGTCTCGCGGCGGATGCGGCTCTCGGCGAAGGCGAGGTCCTCGGGAATCGCCGGGTCGAGATGGTGGCACACCATCAGCATGTCGAGATGCTCGTCGATGGTGTTCCTGGTGTAGGGCCGCGTCGGGTTCGTGGAGGAGGGCAGGACGTTGGCGAGCCCCGCCACCTTGATGATGTCCGGCGCATGGCCGCCGCCCGCACCCTCGGTGTGGAAGGCGTGGATGGTGCGGCCCGCGAAAGCCTTGATCGTGTCCTCGACGAAGCCGGATTCGTTGAGGGTGTCGGAGTGGATCATCACCTGCACGTCGTGCAGGTCGGCCACCGTCAGGCAGGTGTCGATGGCGGCCGGGGTGGTGCCCCAGTCCTCGTGCAGCTTGAGGGCGCAGGCCCCGGCCCGGATCATCTCCACGAGGCTCTCGGGCCGTGCGGCGTTGCCCTTGCCCGCGAAGGCGAGGTTCATTGGGAACGCTTCCGCCGCCTCGATCATCCGGGCGAGGTGCCAGGGGCCCGGGGTGCAGGTGGTGGCGAAGGTGCCGTGCGCCGGGCCGGTGCCGCCACCCAGCATGGTGGTGACGCCCGAGCACAGGGCTTCGTCGATCTGCTGCGGGCAGATGTAGTGGATGTGGCTGTCGAAGCCGCCGGCCGTGAGGATCTTGCCTTCCCCGGCGATGACCTCGGTGCCCGGCCCGACCACGATGTCGACACCCGGCTGGATGTCCGGGTTGCCGGCCTTGCCGAGCTTGGCGATCCGGCCCTTCACGATCCCGACGTCGCACTTCACCACGCCCCAATGATCGAGGACCACCGCGTTGGTGATGACGGTGTCGACCGCCCCGTCCTGGTTGGTGACCTGGGATTGCCCCATCCCATCGCGAATCACCTTGCCGCCGCCGAACTTCACCTCCTCGCCGTAGGTGGTGTGGTCGCGCTCCACCTCGATCACCAGCGACGTGTCGGCGAGCCGGATGCGGTCGCCGGTGGTGGGGCCGAACATGTCGGCATAGGCGGCGCGGGGGAGGGCGGCGCGGGGGGGCATGTTGGCCATGGTGTCAGAGCGCTCCCATCACGTCGCCGCGGAACCCGTAGACGGTGCGGCCTCCACCCAGCGGCACCAGCACGACCTCGCGGGTCACGCCCGGCTCGAAGCGCACCGCCGTGCCGGGGGCGATGTCGAGGCGCTGGCCGCGGGCCTTCTCGCGCTCGAAGGTCAGGCCCGGATTGACCTCGTAGAAATGGTAGTGCGAGCCGACCTGGATCGGCCGGTCTCCGACGTTGGAGACCGTCAGCAGGGTGCGCGGCGCGCCTTCATTGAAGACGATCTCGCCCGGCGGGGTGGTCACCGCGCCCGGCACCTCGGCGGACGCCGCGCCGCGGATCGGGTGGTGCACGGTGACGAGCTTGGTCCCGTCCGGGAAGGTCGCCTCGACCTGGATGTCGTGGATCATCTCGGGGATGCCGTCCATGCACTGCTCGGCCGTGAGCACGTGCCCGCCGGCCTGCATCAACTCCGAGACCGAGCGGCCGTCCCGCGCGCCCTCGACCACGAAGTCGCTGATCAGCGCCACCGCCTCGGGGTAGTTCAGCTTCACCCCGCGGCTGAGCCGATTGCGGGCCACCTGTGCGGCCATGGCGAGGAGGAGCTTGTCCTTTTCGCGTGGGGTCAGGAGCACGGGGACCTCGGAGGTTGGGCGCGGACGTAGGGGACGCGGACGTCTCGGGCCCGAGAAGGCAAGGACCGTGCGCGGCGGGGCCGCGCGCCGGGAACGCGGCGCGCATGGATGCATCCCTGGGGAACGAGCGCAAGCGCGCCGCGGCCCGCCTGCCGGTTGACAGGATGCGGGTCCCCGGCCGAACAGCGGTATCGACCCTCACCCCGAGCCCAGGGCCGGCCGTTGACCTATCCCCGCGACCTCGTCGGCTACGGCCGCAATCCGCCGCATCCGCGCTGGCCGGGGAACGCGCGCATCGCGGTGCAGATCGTGCTGAACTACGAGGAGGGCGGTGAGAACTGCATCCTGCACGGGGATGCGGCCTCCGAGGCCTTCCTGTCGGAGCTCGTCGGGGCGCAGCCCTGGCCGGGCCAGCGCCACATGAGCATGGAATCCCTGTTCGAGTACGGGTCGCGGGCCGGGTTCTGGCGGCTCTGGCGGCTGTTCCAGTCGCGCAAGATCCCCGTGACCGCCTTCGCGGTCGCCACCGCGCTCGGCCGCCATCCCGACGTCGCCGCGGCGATGCGGGAGGCCGACTGGGAGATCGCCTGCCACGGCCTCAAGTGGATCGACTACCGCGACTTCACCCGCGCCGAGGAGCAGGCGCACATGGACGAGGCGATCCGCATCCACACCGAGATCACGGGCGCCCGCCCGCGCGGCTGGTACACGGGGCGCTCCTCGCCCCACACCCTCGACCTCGGGATCGCGGCCGGGATGACCTACCTCGCCGATTCCTACGCCGACGACCTGCCGTACTGGATCGACGAGCCCAGTGGCCGGGGCCTGGTGGTGCCCTACACCCTGGACGCCAACGACATGAAATGCGCCGCGATCCAGGGCTTCAACACCGGCGACCACCTCTTCACCTACCTGCGCGACACCTTCGACGCGCTCTACGCGGAGGGGGCGGAGGCGCCCAAGATGATGTCGGTGGGCCTGCATTGCCGGCTGGTCGGCCGGCCGGGGCGGATCGGTGCCCTGGTGCGCTTCCTCGACCACATCGCCGCCCACGACCACGTCTGGGTCGCCCGCCGCATCGACATTGCCGAGCACTGGATCCGGCAGCACCCGCCGGCCTGAGGCTCCGCCATGACAAAGATCCGACCGGAGGCCGCGCCGCCGCCCGCCCGCCGCCTCCGGAAGGACGGCGCGGCGCGGCGGGAAGCCATCCTCGATGCGGGGCTCGCGCTCTTCTCCGGCCTCGGACTGCACGGGGCGAGCGTCGAGGGCATCGCCGAGCGGGCCGGCCTCTCGAAGACCAACCTGCTCTACTACTTCCCCTCGAAGGAGGCGCTCTACGTCGCGGTCCTGCGCCGGGTGCTGACGGTCTGGCTCGATCCGCTGCAGTCGCTCGATGCCGACAGCGAGCCGGCCGCCGCCTTCCGCAGCTACATCCGCGCCAAGCTCACCCTGTCGCGGGACGCGCCCCAGGCCTCGCGGCTGTTCTGCCTGGAGATCGTCCAGGGTGCCCCCCTGCTGCGCCCGGAGCTCGAGGGCCCCCTGCGCGACCTCGTGGAGGCCAAGGCCGCGATCATCCGAGGCTGGAGCGCGGCCGGGCGGATCGGCCCGCACGACCCCCACCACCTGATCTTCTCGATCTGGGCGATCACCCAGCACTATGCCGACTTCGCCGTGCAGGTGGATGCCGTCACGGGGCGCGGCCTCGACGACCCGGACTTCTTCGAGCGCACGGTCGCCAGCACCCAGGCCCTGATCCTGGCCGGCCTCGGCCTGCGCTGACGCCCGGAATTCCGCTCCTGGCCTGGGCAGAAAGCGCCCAAACGGCCGGCAGAACGGGGAGAGTTTAGGCAAGCCCCCGAAAACCCGCCCGAGAGAGTTTGACCATCCGGTCCGAATGGGATTGGATCATCGCCACCGGAGACGATGTGCAGTCTTCGCAGCCCTCCCGATGCTCCCTGGACCGGCTTCGTCCAGGCCGCGTCTGTGTTGGATTCCTGCCTTTCACCGGGCTCTGCCCGAGCGAACGAGGTTGCCATGAATGTCGGCGTCTTCATTCCGATCGGAAACAACGGCTGGCTCCTGTCGGAGAACGCGCCGCAGTACAAACCGAGCTTCGAGCTGAACAAGCAGGTGGTTCTGAAGGCCGAGAGCTACGGACTCGACTTCGCGCTGTCTATGATCAAGCTGAGAGGCTTCGGCGGCAAGACCGAATTCTGGGATCACAACCTCGAATCCTTTACCCTGATGGCGGGTCTGGCGGCCGTTACCAGCCGGATCAAGCTGTTCGCCACGGCCGCCACCCTGTGCATGCCCCCCGCCATCACGGCGCGGATGGCGGCGACCATCGACTCGATCTCGAACGGGCGCTTCGGCCTCAACCTCGTCACCGGCTGGCAGCGGCCGGAATATGCGCAGATGGGCCTGTGGCCCGGGGACGAGTACTTCTCCCGCCGATACGAGTACCTCTCGGAATACGCACAGGTGCTGCGCGATCTGTGGGAGACGGGGGTCTGCGACCGCAAGGGCGAATTCTTCCAGATGGACGATTGCCGCCTCAGCCCGCGCCCGCAGGCCGGGATGAAGATCATCTGCGCCGGCCAGTCCGCGGCCGGCATGGAGTTCACCGCCCGCTACGCCGACTACAATTTCTGCTTCGGCAAGGGGGTGAACACGCCCACCGCCTTCGCCCCCACGGTGGAGCGCCTGGAGGCGGCCAAGGCCGCCACCGGCCGCGACGTCTCCTCCTACGTGCTGTTCATGGTCATCGCCGACGAGACCGACGAGGCGGCCCGGGCCACCTGGGAGCACTACAAGGCCGGCGCCGACCAGGAGGCCATCGCCTGGCTCGGGGTCCAGGGCGCCGCCGACACGCGGTCGGGCGCCGACACCAACGTGCGCCAGATGGCCGACCCGACCTCGGCCGTGAACATCAACATGGGCACGCTGGTGGGCTCCTACGCCGAGGTGGCGCGCATGCTCGACGAGGTGGCCACCGTGCCGGGCACCGAGGGCGTGCTCCTGGTGTTCGACGACTTCCTCAAGGGCCTCGACGCCTACGGCACTTGCATCCAGCCCCTGATGAAGAGCCGCGCGCACATCGCGGCCGGGACCGAGCCGATGGCGAAGGTGGCGTGATGGAGAGCGTCACGAAACCCGCCGGCTACACCGACCCGCAGGGCCGCCAGGGCGGCATCACCCTGGCGGCCCGGCCCGAGCCCATCGCCTTCGACGCGCACGCCACCGCGCTCATCGTCGTCGACATGCAGAACGCCTACACGACGCCGGGGGGCTACCTCGATCTCGCCGGCTTCGACGTCTCCGGCACGGGGCCGGTGGTGGCGCAGATCGCCCGGGCGGTGCGGACGGCCCGGGCGGCCGGGATCCGGATCGTCTGGTTCCAGAACGGCTGGGACCCGGACTACGTCGAGGCCGGCGGGCCGGGCTCGCCGAACTGGCACAAGTCCAACGCCTTGAAGACCATGCGAGCCCGGCCCGGCATGAACGAACGCCTGCTCGCCCGGGGCACCTGGGACTACGCCCTGGTGGACGCCCTCAAGCCCGAGCCCGGCGACATCGTGCTGGGCAAGCCGCGCTACAGCGGCTTCTACAACACCCAACTCGACAGCCTGCTGCGCGCGGCCGGCATCCGCACCCTGCTCTTTACCGGCATCGCCACCAACGTCTGCGTGGAATCTACCCTGCGCGACGGCTTCTTCCTCGAATATTTCGGCATCGTGCTGGCCGACGCCACCCATCAGGCCGGCCCGCCGGCCCTGCAGGCGGGAGCGCTCGCCAACATCGAGACCTTCTTCGGCTGGGTCTCGGACGTGGCCGCCTTCGAGGCGGCGCTCGGACCGGACCTTCGTCGAACGGAGGCGGCCGAGTAGGGCGGTCGACCCGTCCTCGCGCGGGCTTGTCCGTTCCCGAGCGTGGAGGCGGCCCACTCCGTTTCCCTCCCCCCGCAGAGGAGGGGGAGGGACGTATCGGTGCCCCGGCGAGACCTCGCAGGGCGTCCAAGGATGCCGGCCGAGTCTGCGGGACCCCGAGACGCACGAGGCCCCATCCCCTCAGCGTTCGCCCCGGTTCCACCAACACATTCTCAACGATCCTACGCTCAGGTAGCCCAGGAGCTTCCGAAGATGCCCAAGACCGTGATCATCCCACCCGGCACCGGCAAGCCGCTGGCGCCCTACGTCCCCGGCACCCTGGCGGACGGCGTGCTCTACGTCTCGGGCACGCTGCCCCTCGATGCGGAGGCCAACGTCGTGCATGTGGGCGACGCCGCCGCGCAGACCCGGCACGTGCTGGAGACGATCAAGGGCGTGGTCACCGCCGCGGGCGGCACCATGGACGACGTCACCTTCAACCACGTCTTCCTCAAGGACTGGGCCGACTACGCCGCCATCAACGGGGTCTATGCCGAGTACTTCCCCGGCGGGAAGCCGGCGCGCTACTGCATCCAGTGCGGCCTGGTGAAACCCGACGCCCTGGTGGAGATCGCCTCGGTGGCGCATGTGGGCGGGGCCTGAGGCAGCATGGCCGGATCGCTCCACCATGCCGTCCACGGCACCGGCGACCGCACCGTCCTGCTCTCGCCGGGCCTCGGCGGCTCCGCCGCCTATTTCGCGCCGCAGATGGCGGCGCTGACCGAGCGCTTCCGCGTCATCACCTACGACCACCGCGGCACCGGCCGTTCGGGCGGGAGCCTGGAGCCCGGCCACGACATCGCCGCCATGGCCCGGGACGCCCTCGCGGTGATGGAGGCCTGCGGGGTCGCGCGCTGCGACGTCGTCGGGCACGCCCTCGGCGGCCTGATCGGGCTCGAACTCGCCCGGACCCACCCGGAGCGCGTCGGTCGCCTCGCCGTGGTCAACGGCTGGGCCAGGGCGGATTCCATCACGAAGCGCTGCTTTGCCGCCCGGAAGGTGCTGCTGGCCGAGAGCCCCGAGGCCTATGTCCGGGCCCAGGCGATCTTCCTCTACCCGGCCCCGTGGCTCTCGCAGAATGCCGCCCGGGTGGCCGAGGACGAGGCGCACGCCCTCGCGCAGTTCCCCGGCCGCGAGACCGTCCTGGCCCGGATCGCCGCCCTCGAGGCCTTCGACCTGACGGTGGATCTGCCCGAAATCCCGCACGAGACCCTGCTGATGGCGGCGGACGACGACGTCCTGGTGCCCTATCTGTGCTCGGAAGACCTTGCGCGCGGCCTGCCGAACGCGCACCTCGACCGGGTCCCCAGCGGCGGCCACGCGCACAGCGTCACCCGCGCCGACGCCTTCAACCGGACGCTCGCGGCGTTCCTCGACCGACAGGAGTGATCACCGTGAGCCAGACGCGGCCGAGCGAGGCGCCCTCTTCCGTCGAGGCCAAAACCCTTCCCGTCGAGGCGGAAGCCCTTCCCGTCGAGGCGGAAGCCTTCCGCGGCGCCATGGCGCGCGTGGCCAGCGCGGTCCACCTCGTCACCACCGACGGCGCGGGCGGCCGGGCGGGCTTCACCGCCTCGGCGGTGTGCAGCGTGAGCGACGCGCCGCCGACCCTGCTGGTCTGCATCAACCGGTCGTCCTCCGCCTACGCGGCGGTCAGCGCCAATGCGGGCCTCTGCGTCAACACCCTGGCGCACGATCAATCCGGGGTCGCCGCCGCCTTCGGGGGGCGCACGCCGATGGCGGCACGCTTCGAGGCCGGGCGCTGGACCACCCTCGTCACCGGCGCGCCGGCCCTGGTCGGCGCGTTGACGGCCTTCGATTGCCGCATCGTCGCCCGCCACCCGGTGGGCACCCACGACGTGCTCTACTGCGAAGTCGTGGCGCTCGCCGAGCCGGGCGACGGGCACGGGCTCGTCTACGCCGACCGGGGCTACCACACGGTCCGGCTCGGCGCGGCGACTCCCCGCGAGGCCGCCGCCTGAGGCGGCGGCCGCCGGATCGCTTCGGCGCATCCGGTCGGCCCAGGCTCCCGCTGGGAAGGGAGACGGGCGCGCGAACGGCGCGTAGACAAAAACCGAACGAAGACGAAAACCGAACAGGGTCCGAGCCGGTCCGGATCACGTCCCGCGTGACGCGAACGGGCCCGAACGCAAGAGGCCGGCGCTCCCGCCTGGGAAACGCCGGCCTTTTTCGCACGCAGTGCAGACGGTGCGCTTACCAGCGGTCGCTGCGACGGGCACGGACCGAGCCGGTGCTGATCTCGTCCTGATAGCCCTGCGGAACCATCACGCGGCCGCTTCTGTCGCGCAGTTCGTGGACGTTGCGGGCCGCAGCCTGGCCTTCGAGGCCGCCCGGTGCCACGGCGGGGGGAATGCCAGCCGGCGCATTGTAGCTCTGGGCGAGGGCGCCGGAGGCGGAGAGGCCGAGGGCGACGGCAAGGGCGGCGGTGATGGAGCGAGAGGTCATGGCGGGTATCCTGGAGACGAACGGTTGCCGCGAAGACGCGAGGGACACCGTTCGAGTTCCTAGAATTTGTGCATGCCTGCCACATCAAACAACAGAAAATGCTGTCTCCCTGTGCAGTTAAGTGAGGCAGATCAGGCGTAACCGAGGATCCTGAAGCCGAAAAGGACCTGCACTACCCAAAATTCCTGATATTTTACAAAGATGTAAGCGATCGCCTACAATTCTTGCAGGCGGCCCGCGATGTTGGCATAAGTCTCGTCCGGTGGGTGCGGTTCGGCACGCCGACCATCCAGCCGCCGCCGCGCCACTTGGCCTGCGGGCCCGCGACGACGACGGAACGGTGAGATTCGCCGGGACGGTGCGGGCGATCCCGCGTCAGCCGGCGCGGCCGATGGTGGCCTCGATCTGGCCGTGCGGCTCGTCGGTGGGCAGGAAGACCTGCCCGCCATGGGCGATGCCGAAGGGCGCGAGGTTCATCGGGATGTAGTGCTTGTTGGGCATCGCGAAGTGGATCTCGGCGATGTCCGGCCGCGCGGCCAGCACCGCCTCGCCCATCCGGTACATGCTGTCCTGAACGCCGGCGCTGTAGGTGGTGGCGAAGACCGTGATCAGCGTGTCGAGGACGGCCGCGTTGGCCGCCACGGGATCGTCCGGCGGCGCCGTCCAGGTCCAGGTCGCATCCATGCTGGTGGCGCAGATGCGGTCGTCGGTGTCCGGCAGGGTACGGAACGCGTCGTCGACGAAGTCGGCCCAGCCGGACTCGGTGGTCTTCATCAGGGTGTAGCCGCGCAGGCCCGATTGCAGCACCGACCCGTCCCGGTCGGCCACCAGCCGGACGAAGGGCTGGCCGTTGCCGTCGAGGGTGAAGGTGTGGGGGTGCGGCGCGCCGTTCACCTCCCGGCGCAGCCAGCGCGTCTCCAGGGCCTCGATGGTGACGGACGCGACCTGGGGGTAGCGTTCCAGGAACAGGGCGGCGACGTGGCCGACGAAGGCCTCGGTCTCGGCCTCGACGTACTGGGCCGCCGTGATGTTGACGATGTTCTTGATGCTGTCGGTGGCGATGACCTGCCGGTTGTCGGCCGCCGTCCAGGCCGCGCCGAAATCGCCCTCCAGCAGCACCGTGAGGGTGAGTTCGCGCACCGCGTGGTGGGCGCTCGCCCGGGCGAGCCGGAGCACCCGCACGCGGCCCTTGCCGTAGCGTGCCGTCGTCAGCGCCATGATGGGTTTCCTCCGGTGATGATGGGACGCGAGGGTCTCACGCCTCGGCGGCGTGGGCGAGGCGGGCCGCCGCGGCCTGGGCGCCCGCCCGGCTGCCGAGCCCGTTGAAGAACAGGTTGAGGCTCACCGCCGACAGGGCGGCGAGGAGGATGCCGGATTCCAGCAGCGGATGCAGCACGTCGGGCATCTGCTTGAAGAAGGCGGGCGCCACCAGGGGGATCAGGCCGAAGCCCACCGAGACCGCGACGATGAACAGGTTGTTGCGGTTGGCGGCGAAATCCACCGCGCCGAGGATGCGCGTGCCAGTGGCCGCCACCATGCCGAACATGACGAGCCCGGCCCCGCCGAGGACGCAGGGCGGCACCGCCTCCACCAGTGCGGCGAGCTTCGGGATCAGGCCGAGGACCAGCATCACCACGCCGCCGATCACCGTGACCCAGCGCGAGCGCACGCCCGTGACGCCGACGAGGCCGATGTTCTGCGAGAACGAAGTGTACGGGAAGGTGTTGAACACGCCGCCGAGCACGGTGCCGAGGCCGTCGGCCCGCAGGCCCCGGATCAGGCGGGCCTCGTCCACGGTCTCGCCGGTGATCTCGGCCAGTGCCAGGAACATGCCAGTGGACTCGATCATCACCACCACCATGACGAGGCAGAGGGTGAGGCTGGCCACGAGGTCGAATTTCGGCGCCCCGAAGGCGAAGGGCCGCACCACGTCGAACCACGGTGCCGCCGCCACCCGCGACAGGTCGACGAGGCCGAAGGCGCCCGCCGCCGCCATGCCGACCACGATGCCGATCAGCACCGAGGCCGAGGCGACGAAGCCGCGGGCGTACCGGGTCAGGGCGAGGATGACGAGGAGGACGAACAGCGCCAGGCCGAGATAGAGCAGGGCCCCGTAGCGCGGGTTGCCGACCCCGCCCGCGGCCCAGTTCACCCCGACCCGCATCAGCGAGATGCCGATCACCAGGATGACGGTGCCGGTCACAACCGGGGGGAACAGGGGCAGCAGGCGCCCCACCAGGGGCGCGGCGAGGAGGGCGAAGAGGCCGGCGACGATGACCGCGCCGTAGATGCCCGCCAGCCCCAGGGCCGGGTTGGTACCCATGGCGATCATCGGCGTCACCGCCGCGAAGGTCACGCCCATCATCACCGGCATGCGGATGCCGATGCCGGGCACGCCCCAGCTCTGGATCAGGGTGGCGAGGCCGCAGGCGAACAGGTCGGCGCTCACCAGCAGCGCCACCTGTTCGGGCGCCAGCTTGAGGGCGCGCCCGACGATGAGCGGCACCGCCACGGCCCCGGCATACATCACCAGGACGTGCTGCAGGCCGAGCAGGCCGAGCGCCACCGGGGGAACCCGGGCGGCCGGCGCCGTCTGAGCCGGGCCGGTCTGAGCAGAGCCGTGATCCACGCGTCGGTCCCCCGTCCCGCGAGCCCCGCCGGGCTGCCGGTCCGGGGATCCGCAAGCCACGTGCCACCCCGGACCGCCCTTGCGGGGGCGCCGGCGCCCTCGACCGCACGGCGGTCCGGTGTAAGATCCGGCGCAACAGCGCGGTTTGACGCTGGTTGGGCGAGGAACAGGCACATGGTCAGGATCACCGCTCTCGTCGGGGCGCTCCTCTGCGCGGGCCTCGCCCAGCCGGCCCTGGCCCGGGTCACTGCCGTGGAGATCCGGACCGTCGAGCCTTTCGCCGACGGCCAGAGCTTCGGCGAGGCCGGCGCCTACGAGCGGGTGATCGGTGTCGTACGCGGGGAACTCGATCCGGCCGATCCGCGCAACGCCGGTATCGTGGACCTCATCCGGGCGCCCCGGAACGCGCGCGGCCTCGTGGAATACAGCACCGACCTTTTCATACTCCGGCCGAAGGATCCGGCGCGCGCCAGCGGCACGCTGCTCTACGAGGTTCTGAATCGCGGCCGGAAGTTCCTGTTCAACTGGGTCCTCGACGCGCCCCCGCAGGCGGCCCAGGCGGTGAACGATCCGCGCACCGCCCAGGATGCGGGCACCGCCCTGGTCCTGCGCCGCGGCGACACCGTGGTCTGGTCGGGCTGGGAGGCGGAGGCCCTGCGCCAGCAGGGCGGCATGGCGATCGACGTGCCGGTGGCGACGCAGGGCGGGGCGCCCATCGTCGAGACCGTGCGTGACGAACTCGTGAGCGCCACCCGCGGCCCGCCCGAGGCGCCGTTCTTCCTCACCTTCAAGGCGGCGAACACCGACAAGGCGGGCGCCCGCCTCACCGTGCGCCGCCGGGAGGCGGACACGCCGCGCCCCGTCCCGGACGGCGCCTGGACCTTCGCCGGTCCCGGCGAGCTCCGCCTCCTGCCCGACACCGTCAAGCCGGAGCCGGGCACGCTCTACACCCTGACCTATCCGGCCGCGAACCCGAAGGTGCTCGGCATCGGCTTCGCCGCCACCCGGGACGTCGTCGCCCATCTCCGTGGACCGGCCGCGTCCGGGAACCCCGCGGGCGGCGCGATCCGGCACGCGGTCGCCCTCGGCATCTCCCAGAGCGGGCGCTTCCTGCGGGACTACATCCACCAGGGCTTCAACCAGGACGAGGAAGGCCGGCGCGTCTTCGACGGAATGCTGCTGCACATCTCCGGCATCGGCGGGGTCTACCTCAATGCCCGCTTCGGCCAGCCTTCGCGCACCAACACCCAGCACGAGGACCATCTCTACCCCGAGAACGCCTTCCCGTTCTCGGCCGCGCCCCAGCACGATCCCGTTACGGGCCGGACCGGCTCGCTGCTGCGCGGGGACGGGTTCGACCCGCTTCTGATGGAGGTCAACACCAGCACCGAGTACTGGCAGAAGGGGGCCTCGCTCCTCACGACCGATCCCCTGGGCCGCACCGACGTCGCCCTGCCGGACACCGCCCGGGCCTATCTCGTCTCCAGCGGATTCCACTATGGGCGCGCCGGCCTCGGCGCGGCCCGCGGACCGTGCCTCCATCCGCGCAACACCCTGAGTCCCGCCCCGGCCCTGCGCGCCCTCCTGGTCGCCCTTGAGGACTGGGTCGCCCGCGGGGTCACGCCGCCGCCCAGCCGAGTGCCGACGCTCGCGGACGGGACCCTGGGGCCGGCCGCCGAGACCGGGTTTCCCTACATCCCGGGGCTGCGCCTGCCGGATGCGCCGAACGCGATCGCCCGCTTCGCCAGCGCCGTCGACCCCCACCCGGAGAGCGGCCCGCAATACCGCCCCCTGGTGCCCAAGGTCGATGCCGACGGCCACGAGGTCGCCGGCATCCGCTTGCCCGACATCGCCGCCCCCCTCGCGACCCAGACCGGCTGGAACCTCTACGCCGAGCCCTTCCCGGCGGGCGAGCTCTGCGACCGGGAGGGCAGCCGGCTGCCCCTAGCCGAGACCCGGGCGGAGCGCGAGGCGAAGGGTGACCCGCGGCGCTCCCTGGCCGAGCGCTACCCGGCCCGGGGCGACCGGACGGCGGCGGTCGCCCGCGCGGCGGACGCGCTGGTGGCGGAGCGGCTGCTCCTGAAGGAGGACGCGGAACGCCTCGTCGCGGCCGCCCGCGCGGCGGACGCACAGCCTTGAGTGCAGGCGCAGCCCTGAGCGGAGGCTCAGCCCCGGGTGGCCGCCACGCGCGGGCCCCGTGACGCTCCGCTCCGATCGGCACGGGCCGCGATGTAGGCGGAGGCCTCGGGCGGCGGCAGCGGCCGGCTGAACAGGAAGCCCTGGACCTGCGTACAGCCTTCCCGGCGCACGAGGTCGAGTTGCTCCTGGGTCTCGACGCCCTCGGCGACGATGCCCATGCCGAGGCGCTCGCCGATGCCGACCACCGCCCGCACGATTGCGGCGGCATCCGGATCGGCGATGTCGCGGATGAAGGACCGGTCGATCTTGATCTGGTCGAAGGGAAAGCGGCGCAGGTAGCTCAGGGAGGAGTAGCCGGTGCCGAAATCGTCGAGGGCGATCCGGACGCCGCGGCTACGCAAACGGTGCAGGCAGGCGAGGACCGCCTCGGCATCCTGCATCAGCACGCTCTCGGTGACCTCCAGCTTGAGGCGCTCCGCCGGGAGGCCGCTCGCGGAGAGGGCGGCCAGCACCGCGGCCTCGAGGCCTAAGCGCCGCAACTGCACCGCGGAGACGTTCACCGCGACGCGGATCGGCGCGGGCCAGCCTGCCGCCTCCCGGCAGGCCTCCTGCAGGGCCCAGGCGCCCAGGGGCACGATGAGCCCCGTCTCCTCGGCGAGGGGAATGAAGGCGCCGGGCGCGATCTCGCCCTGAACCGGATGGCGCCAGCGCATCAGGGCCTCGAAGCTCACCACCGCCCCCGTCGCGGCATCGACCACCGGCTGGTAGGCGAGATGGAAGGCATCGCGGCGGATGGCTTCCTTCATGTCGAGGGCGAGGAGACCGCGCGTGGCGATGCGCGCGCCCGCATCCGGTTCGAATTCCCGGTGGGTGTTCCGCCCCGCCGCCTTGGCCTCGTACAGGGCGATGTCGGCGCGCTTGAACAATTCATCCGGGTCGCAGTCCGGCTCCGCCGCGACGGTCAGGCCGATGCTGACGCCGACTTCGACGCTCTGCCCGTCGAGATCGATCGGCTCGCTCACCGCCGCGATCAGCCGTTCCGCGAGGCAGCCCGCCTCCCGCGCGTCGTCGAGGTAGGTGAGCACGATGGCGAACTCGTCGCCGCCGAGACGGGCGATGGTATCGTAGGGCCGCAGAACCGCCCGCATCCGCTCGGCGACGATGCGCAGCAAGGCGTCGCCGGCCGGATGGCCGAGACTGTCGTTGACGGCCTTGAAGCGATCGAGATCGCAGGCCAGCACCGCGAACCCGGTCCGAACCCGGCGCGCATGGGCGATCGCCTGGTCCAGGCGGTCGCGGAACAGGGTCCGGTTCGGCAACCCGGTCAGGGCGTCGTGCAGCGCCATGTGCCGCACCCGCTCCTCGGCCTCATGCCGGGCGCTGACGTCGCGCAGGGTCGCCACGTAGGTGATCCGGTCCTCGGCCGGCACGTCCGGCAGGACTCGGACCGAGGCCTCGATCCAGACGTAGTGACCCGCCCTGTGGCGATGCCGCAGGCAGGCGATGAACCGGCCCTCCCGACCGGCCGTCAGCTGGGCCCAGTGCTCCGTCAGGGCCGCGACGTCGTCCGGGTGGCAGAACGCGGTCTGGGTGGTTCCGATCAGGTCCTCCGGCTCGTAGCCGAGGACCGTCCGCACGGCGGGCGAGACGTAGAGGCAGCGCATGGCGGTGTCGCCGAGGACGATGACGTCGTTGGCATTCTCGGCCAGCAACCGATAGCGGCCCTCGCTGGCGCGCAGGGCGCTCTCCGCCGCCCGGCGTGCCGTCACGTCCGTGAAGGTCCGCACGAGGCCGCCCCGCGGCAGGGGCAGGGTGCGGACCTGGAGCACGGTCCCGTCGGGGCGCACGCGCTCGTAATCGTAGATGCGGGCCTCCGGTGCGCCGTGCTCCAGCCAGGTCCGCAAGGCGTCGGGCAGGTGGGCGAACTCGCCGGCCGCCGCCTGGTGGGCCCGGACCGCCGCGAAGGGCGCGCCGTCGTAGAGCAGGGCCTCCGGCACGCCCATCAGGGTCGCCACGCGGCGGTTGTAGACTCGGATCCGGTCCGCGGCATCGGTCATCAGCAGGCCCTGGTCCATGCTTTCCAGGGTGGTGCGGAGGAGGGTGTCCGAGGCCTCGGCCCGATGGCGTGCCTGCCGTGCCTCCGACTGGGCGGCGCGCCCGCGCAGGGTCGCCTCGACGAAGAGGCCGAGGTCCGACAAGCGCTGGACCTCGGCCGCACTGAACCCCGTGCGCGGAACGGTGTCGGCGATGCAGACGGTGCCCGCATGGGTGCCGTCGCCCAGCGCGATCGACACGCCGGCATAGAAGCGCAGGAACGGCGCTCCCGTGACCAGCGGATTGGCGGCGAAGCGTCGGTCGCGACGGGTATCGAGCACGATCAGCGGCGCATGCGCCTCGCCGCGGATCGTGTGGACGCAGAACGCGATCTCCTGCTGCGTGCCCGGAAGCGTCAGGCCCTCGCGGCCCAGGAACCACTGGCAGGCGCCGTCCAGTTGCGAGACGAAGGCGTAGCGGACGCCGAAGAGCGCGGCCGCCGTCCGGCATACCGCGTCCAGCTGCGGGTCCGGCACAGGCTGGCTCAACATCTCGACAGCTGCGGGCTCACTCGGAGACGGCGACACTCCGGCCATTCTCATCACACTCACGGATTTCTTATCCGCGACATCTGACACACAACCTTTAATCGACCTGAAACAGGCAAAGGTTTGGTATTGCACCAAACATAGGGAGGTCTTTCACCTCGCCAATCCATTGTTCGACTGTATGAAGTCATACAGTGCCGCCCGATGCCGATCCGTCCTGCCCCGTGAAGCCGCATCGACCGGCGACGGACGCGGGACCCCGGCGGCTCACGGGGCGCGGGGAGGGCCCTTGCGCAGGTCGTCGTAGAGGCGCTGGACCTCCTGGATCGTCGCGTGCGCCCGGCTCCAGTTCGTCTCGCGGACATTGGTTTCGGTGAAGGCGCTGTGCGAGGTGCCGCCGAAACCGTTGAAGACGGTCTCGACCCCGTCCACCCGGTAGTCGATCCGGTAGGAGGGGCTGAGGCCCCGGCCCTTGCCCTTTCCGGTCACCCCGATCCGCACCAGGGCGTCGCCGTGCCGTTTCTGGCAGAACCGCATGTTCCCGAGGAGCCGGCGCAGATACTCCTCGGGCTCGGCGAGCTCCCCCGCGACCTGGAGCAGCGTCGCGTCGGGCGGAAGGTGCGTCTTGCGGATCATGATTGGCCTCGCTGCCCGTCCCGCAGCCCTTGATCGGGCGGGAGCGCCGGCCAGACCACATTTTCACGCGCCTGGCGATCCGTTGCGCGCTCACGCGCCTGGCGATCCGTTGCGCGTTCACGCGCCTGGCGATCCTCGCACAGCGAGGCGCCCGCGCCGGATGGCCCGCGGCCTGCTATGGCTTCGACGGCTCCCCGGCCCGCGCAGGATGGAACTTCGATGCCGACCCTCGACGCCCTGAACCAGGCCTCGCACGACGAATTCGTCGCCACCCTCGGGGCGGTGTTCGAGCACGCGCCCTGGGTCGCCGAGGCTGCCGCCGGGCAGCGGCCGTTCCCCACCGTCGAGGCCCTGCTCGCCGCCCTGCAGGGGGCGGTCGCGGCCGCGCCCGAGGCGGCCCGCCACGACCTCCTCACCAACCATCCCGAACTCGCCGGGCGCGCGGCCCGTGCCGGCCAGATCGCCCCCGACTCCATCGCCGAGCAGGCCGCCGCCGGCCTCGACCGGCTGTCGGAGGCGGAAGACGCGCGGTTCGCGGCGCTGAACGCGGCCTATGGCCGGACCTTCGGCTTTCCCTTCATCCTCTGCGTCAGGCGCCACGGTCGCGCCTCCCTGCTGCGCACCTTCGCGGCTCGCCTCGCCGCCGACCCGGAGGCCGAGCGCCGGACCGCCCTCGCCGAGGTGTTCCGCATCGCCGCCCTTCGTCTCGGCACCCTGGTGAGCGGCCCGGGTGCGCCGCGCGTCACGGGCCGGATCTCCACCCACGTCCTCGACACCGTGGCGGGTCGGCCGGCACCGGGGATCCCGGTGGAACTCCACGAATGGGTGTCGGAGACCGAGACCGTCCTGGTCGCCCGCGCGGTGACGAATGCCGACGGGCGCACGGACGAACCGCTGATCGGCGGACGCCCCGTTCCAGTGGCCGCCTACGAGCTGCGCTTCCGCATCGGCGACCACTTCCGCGCCACCTGTCCGGGCCTGCCCGACCCGCCCTTCCTGGACGTCGTCGCGCTGCGCTTCGGGGTCGCCGATCCGGAAGGGCATTACCACGTGCCCCTGGTGGCGAGCCCGTGGAGCTACCAGACCTATCGCGGCAGCTGAGCCGCACGTGGCCGCGACCGCGACACGGCCCGACAAAGCCTTGTGATATCAGTCCGCTCCGGCATGTCCTTTGCGTGCAACTTGATCGACGCCCGGTCAAGCGGGCCGCAGGGAGGATGGGATTTGACGCATCGACTTTCGGTTCGGACCCTGATGGCGCGTGGGTTCGCCGCGGCGCTGCTCACAGCGGGCCTCCTGGCCCTCGCCCCGGCCGCCCGGGCGCAGGGCACCCTGATCGCGCCGGGAGGCCAGCCCCGGGTCACGGCCCCCGGCGGCCTGCGCGGCCGCTCCGCCCTCCGCCACCGCCACAAGGCCCGCCACCGTTCGCTGCATCACCGCCGCCACCGTTGAAACCGCCGCGCCCATCCGCTTCCAGGAGACCAGACCGCATGATCCGTGTGCTCAGCCTTCTCACCCTCGGCCTCGGCCTCGCCGGGCCGGCCCTCGCCCAGAGCGTCGGCGCCCCCGCCGGCACGGAGGGTGCCACCGCCCCGGGAGGAACCGAGGGCCGGGCCGGCCCCCGCAACGAGGCGGAGGCGATCCGCAGCGGCGACGCGGTTCCGGTCCCGCCCCGGGCCGGCGGCGTTCCGGTCGAGGAAAGCCCAGTGCGCGGAACCGACATGCCTCCGCCGCCGCCCGGGCGCCCCTGAGCCTCAGGGCGCCCTGACCCTAGGGCACGAAGGCGGCGACGAGTTCGGCCGCCACCAGGGCGGCGATCACCGCGGGGCGCTTGTCGCGCACCCGCGTCCCGCCGATCGGGCAGACGAGGCGGGCCAGCGCCGCCTCGTCGAGGTTCATCGCCCGGAAGGCGGAGAGGAAGGTCGCCCGCTTCGTGGCGGACCCGATCAGGCCGAGATACGCGAAGGTGTTCGCCTCCAGCAGGCTGGCGCAGATCAGGCTGTCGAGGGCGTGGCTGTGGGTGACCACCACGTGGGCGGCCCCGGGCGGCGCGGCCTCCGCCGCGGCGCTGGCCGAGCCGACGACCCGCGCGACGCGCGCACCCGAAACCCGCGCGATCTCCTCGGGCCGCTCGTCGACGATCCGGGTGCGGACGGGCAGCGGGTCGAGGGCCAGGGCCAGGGCGCGCCCGACATGGCCCGCGCCGTAGATCATCACCAGGGGCGCCCGCGCGGCGGATTCGGCCTCCGAGGCCCGGAGGGCGGCGAGCGTACCGGCATCGGCCCGGTGGATCGACAGGGTCACCCGGCCGCCGCAGCATTGCCCGGTCTCGGGTCCCAGGGGCCTGCGCAGGGTCGCCTCCGCCTCGCCCGCCGCCAGGAGTTCCCGGGCGCGGGCGATACCCGCCCATTCGTAGGTGCCGCCCCCGACAGTGCCGGCGAACCGGTCCGGCATCACCAGCATGGCGGTCCCGGCCGCGCGCGGCGTCGAGCCCAGCGCCTCGGACACGGTGACGAGGGCCACCGGCTCACCCGCCGCGAGGGCGGTCCCCAGGGTCTCCGACAGCGCCTCCGACGGGTCGAGGCTCACGGCTGCGCAGCGTGCGCGTGGTCTGGGTCCGCCAGCGCCCGCATCCGGTCCACGGCGTCGAGGACGCGCTCCGGCGTCGCCGGGGCATCGAGGCGGGGGCAGTGCCGATGGCCGGCGACGCTCGCCACCGCATCGGAGAGCGCGTGCAGGCCGGCGATGCCGAGCATCAGCGGCGGCTCGCCCACCGCCTTCGAGCGGTAGATCGTCTCCTCGCGGTTCTCGTTCGCGTAGAGCGCGACGTTGAAGATCCGCGGACGGTCGCCGCAGGCCGGGATCTTGTAGGTGGAGGGGGCGTGGGTGCGTAGGGCGCCCCTGCCGTCCCACCACAGCTCCTCGGTGGTGAGCCAGCCGAGCCCCTGGATGAAGCCGCCCTCGATCTGGCCCTTGTCCACGGCCGGGTTCAGGGAGCGGCCGCAATCGTGCAGGATGTCGGCCCGCTCGATCCGGTACTCGCCGGTCAGCGTGTCCACCGCCGCCTGCACGCAGGCCGCCCCGTAGGCGAAGTAGTAGAACGGGTGGCCCCGGCCCGCATCCCGGTCCCAGTGGATGGTGGGCGTCTTGTAGAAGCCCGTGGCGGAGAGCTGGATGCGGGCGAGGTAGGCCTTGTGGATCAACTCGCCCCAGGCGATCTCCTGGTTCCCCACCCGGACCCGGTTGGGCAGGAAGAGTACCGTCTCGGGCTCCACGCTCCAGGCCTCCGCCGCGAAGGCGACCAGGCGGCCCTTCAGGGTCTGGGCGGCGGCGCGGGCCGCCATGCCGTTGAGGTCGGCCCCCGAGGAGGCGGCGGTGGCCGAGGTGTTGGGCACCTTGCCGGTGGTGGTCGCGGTGATGCGGACGCGGTCGGCGTCGATCTGGAACTCCTCCGCCACCACCTGCGCGACCTTGACGTAGAGGCCCTGGCCCATCTCGGTACCGCCATGGTTCAGGCCCACCGAGCCGTCGTTGTAGATGTGGACCAGGGCACCGGCCTGGTTGTAGGCCGTGGAGGTGAAGGAGATGCCGAACTTCACCGGCGTCAGCGCGATGCCGCGCTTGATCACCGGGCTCGCTTCATTCGCCGCATGCAGGGCCGCGCGGCGCCCGGCGTAATCGCAATCCACTTCCAGTTTCGCGACCAAGTTCCGGATGCAATTGTCGGAAATGGTCTGGTGGTAGGGCGTGACGTTGTCGGTCTCGGTGCCGTAGAAATTGCGCTTGCGCACCTCGAGCGGGTCGAGGCCGCAGGCATAGGCCACCTCCTCGATCACCCGCTCGGCCGCCACCATGCCCTGGGGGCCGCCGAAGCCCCGGAAGGCGGTGTTGGACTGGGTGTTCGTGCGGTAGGGCCGCGAGGTCAGGTGCACCGCCGGGTAGTGGTAGCAGTTGTCGGCGTGGAACAGGGCGCGGTCGGTGACCGGCCCCGACAGGTCGGCGGCCCAGCCGCAGCGGGCGGCGAGCTGCATGTCCACGGCGAGGATCTTGCCCTCCGCATCGTGGCCCACGAGGTAGTCGACCTCGAAATCGTGGCGCTTGCCGGTGATGACCATGTCGTCGTCGCGGTCGGGCCGGATCTTGGCGGCGCGCCCGGTCGTCTTGGCCACGAGGGCGGCCACGCAGGCGAACAGGTTCGACTGGCTCTCCTTGCCGCCGAAGCCGCCGCCCATCCGGCGGATTTCGGCCGTCACGGCCGAATTCACCGTGCCCAGCACCTTGGCGACGAGCGCCTGCGCTTCAGAGGGGTGCTGCGTCGAGGTGTAGACCGTCACCTCGTCGTCCTCGCCGGGGATCGCCAGGGCGATCTGGCCCTCGAGGTAGAAATGTTCCTGGCCGCCGATCGCCATCCGGCCGCGGACGATGCCCGGCGCCTCGGCGAGCACCGCATCGGAATCACCGCGCGTGAGGGTCATGGGCGGCCAGACGAGTCGTCCGTCCGCCCGCGCCTGCCGGTAGGTGAGGACGGGGTCGAGATCCTCGTAGGCGATGACGGCGCGGCGGGCGGCGCGGCGCGCCGCATCGCGGGTGAGGGCCGCCACGGCGAAGATCGGCTGGCCGAGATAGGACACCGTGTCCTCGGCCAGCATCGGCTCGTCGTCCCGGTGCGAGGAGGAGATCTCGTTGACGCCCGGCACGTCGGCGGCGGTGAGCACCGCGACCACGCCCTCGGCGCTCCGCACGGGGGCGAGATCCACCGAGAGGAGGCGGGCATGAGCGCGCTCGCTCAGCCCCAGGCAGACGTGGAGCAGGCCGGCCGGCTCGGCCATGTCGTCGATGTAGACCGCGGTGCCGCCGACATGGCGCGCGGCGCTGTCGTGGATCCGCGGGGTGTGGGCCCCGCCCGCGATCCGGTCTTCGGCCTTCGGGGCAGGGGGCGTGCGATCAAGCATGGGCCAGGGCTCCCACGGGGGCGAGACGGGTCTCCGGCGCCCGCGGCGCGGCCTCGTGGATCAGGCGCTCGATCAGGTTGCCGGCCACCTTGAGGCGGTAGCCGGCCGTCGCCCGCATATCGGTGAGCGGCGTGAAATCCTGGGCCAACGCCGCCTTGAAGGCCGGAACCGCGGCGCTGTCGAGGGGCTGGCCCACCAGGGCGGCCTCGGCCCGCGCCGCCCGCTGGGGCGTGCCCGCCATGCCGCCATAGGCGATGCGCGCCTCGCGGATGGTCCCGCCCTCGAGGGTCAGCCGGAAGGCCCCGAGCACGGCGGAAATGTCCTCGTCGAAGCGCTTCGAGATTTTGTAGGCGCGAAACAGCGCCTCGGGGCCGAGCTTGGGCACCCGGACACCGCCGACGAACTCGCCCGGCCGCAGGTCCTGCCGCCCGTAGGCAAGGAAGAAATCCTCCAGGGGAATCTCGCGCTCGGTGCCCCGGCCGATCAGGTGGAGGCGCGCGCCGAGCGCGATCAGCGCCGGCGCCGCATCGCCGATCGGCGAACCGTTGGCGATGTTTCCTCCGAGCGTGCCGGCATTGCGGGTCTGGGCGGCACCGTGCCGGCGGAACAGCTCGCCGAGATCCGGATGCAGGCTCGCGAGGTGCAGCCCGGCCTCGGCGAGGCTCACGCCCGCCCCGAGATAAAGATGGTCCACGGCCTCGCCGACGACGCGCAGACCGTGCACCCGCCCGAGCCAGATCACCGGGTCGAGGACGCGCAGATCCTTCGTCACCCAGAGGGCGACGTCGGTGGCCCCGGCCACGAGCGTCGCGTCCGGGTGCTCGGCCATGAGGTCGACGAGTCCCGGAAGGGTGGCAGGTGCGAAGAAGCGACCCTTCGGGCCGGACACCGCCACGGTCTCGTCGTCACGCAGGGCCAGCAGCCGGGCGAGGGTGCGGTCGTGGGCGGCATCGAAGGCGTCCGCCTCGGGGGCGGCCAGCGCCCGCTCGGCGGCCCGCACGATGGGCGCGTAGCCGGTGCAGCGGCAGAGATTGCCGGCGAGCGCGTCGTCGATGGGGCTCGCGGAGGTCCAGACCTCCCCGGCGGCGGCGGGCAGGTCCTTGGTCAGGGCGAACAGCGACATCACGAAGCCCGGCGTGCAGAAGCCGCATTGCGAGCCGTGCTCCTCCACCATCAGGCGCTGGACCGGATGCAGGGTCCCGTCCGCCCCGCGCAGGTGCTCCACGGTGAGGAGCTGGCAGCCGTCGAGCATCCCCAGGAAGGTGATGCAGGCATCGACCGTGCGGTAGCGCAGGCGCTCGGCGCCGGGCGGCCCCTGGGGGCGCACCACCACCACGGTGCAGGCCCCGCAATCCCCCTCGTTGCAGCCCTCCTTGGTGCCGATCAGCCGCTCGGACCCGCGCAGCCAGTCGAGCACCGTCAGGGTCGGATCGCAGACCTCGATCGTGCGCGCGTCATGGCCGAGGAGGAAGCGGATCGCGTGTCTCATGCGGCCTCTCGTGTTCGAACGCCGATTCCTTGCTCCCCCGGGGGGCGGTTGACGCCCGGCCTAGTGCGGAAGCGTGTCGCTGATGCCCTTCACGTACCAGTTCATGCCGAGGATCATCGGGTCGGGGGCATTCTCGCCCGCCTTCACGACCTCTGTGCCATCCTGCTTGTATACGGGCCCGTGGAACGGGTGGAGCGTGCCGTCCGCGATCGCCTTTTTGGTGGCCTCGGCCTTGGCCTTCACGTCGTCGGGCATGTTGGCGAAGGGGGCCAGCACGACCATCCCGTCCTTGATGCCGCCCCAGGTGTCGTGGCTCTTCCAGGTGCCGTCGAGGACGGCCTTGGCCTCGCCGATGACGTAGCCGTCCCAATCGTCGACGATGGAGGTGAGCTGGGCCTTCGGCGCGAAGCGCATCTGGTCGGAGGATTGTCCGAAGGCGAGCTTGCCCTGCTTCTCCGCCTCCTGCAACGGCGCGGCGGAATCGGTGTGCTGCGACAGGATGTCGGCGCCCTGGGCCAGCAGCGCCTTGGCGGCCTCGGCCTCCTTGCCCGGGTCGAACCAGGTGTTCACCCAGACGATCTTGAGCTTGATGTTGGGGTTCACCGACTGGGCGCCGAGCATGAAGGCGTTGATGCCGCTCACCACTTCGGGGATCGGGAACGAGGCGATATACCCCAGGGTGCCGGTCTTCGAGAGACGGCCGGCGATCTCGCCGCAGACGTAACGGCCCTCGTAGAACCGCGCCGAGTAGGTCGATACATTGGCCGCGCGCTTGTAGCCGGTGGCGTGCTCGAACTTCACCTTGGGAAACTTCTTGGCGACCTTCAGGGTGGGCTCCATGAACCCGAACGAGGTGGTGAAGATCAGCCCGTGGCCGGAGCGGGCGAGGCTCTCGATCGAGCGCTCGCTGTCGGCCTCGGGCACGTTCTCGAGGAAGCTGGTTTCGACCTTGTCGCCCAGGGCCGCGGCGAGCGCCTTGCGGCTCTGGTCGTGCTGGTACGAGTAGCCGTAATCGGCCACCGGTCCGACATAGACGAAACCGACCTTCAGCTTCTCGCCGGGCTTCTTCTCCTGGGCCTGCGCGCCTCCGAGTCCGAGGGCGAGAACGGCCACCAGGGCCCCCTGCACAATCCGCATCGTTCCGAGATCCTTCGAGGTGCGCACGCCTACCGGTGCGGGGTGAAGACCCGGCCGAGCGATGCCGGGGCGAGGGAGCCGCCCTGGCGCCTGCCGAGGGAGAGCAAGACCAGGGCCAGGATGGTGGCGAGGTAGGGCAGGGCGGAGAGGAGCTGTCCCGGAAGGCCGATGCCGGCGGCCTGGGCGTTGAGCTGGAGCACCGTGGCGCCCCCGAACAGCATCGCGCCCGCCAGCACCCGGAACGGGCGCCAAGAGGCGAAGACCACGAGGGCGAGGGCGATCCAGCCCCGTCCGGCCGTCATCGCGGGCGCCCAGAACGGGGTGTAGGACAGGGACAGGTAGGCCCCGGCGAGACCCGCGCAGGCGCCCCCGAACAGCACGGCGAGGAACCGGACCTTGCGGACCTGGAGCCCGAGGGCATGGGTCGCGGTGTGGTCGTCGCCGATGGCCCGCAGGACCAGGCCGGAGCGGGTGCGCCAGAGGAACCACCATACCCCTGCCGCCAGCGCGAAGGCGAGGTAGACGAAGGCGTCCTGCCCAAAGAGCAGGCGCCCGATGCCGGGGAGGTCCGAGAGGCCCGGCAGGGCGAGATGCGGCGCCGGCTCGCGCTTCAGGCCGACATAGGACGCACCCACGAGGCCCGAGAGACCCAGGCCGAGGATCGTCATGGCGAGGCCGGAGGCGACCTGATTGGCGCTCAGGACCACGGTGAGAAGCCCGAACAGGGCCGAGAGGGCGAGGCCCGCCCCGGCCCCGGCCGCGGCGCCCACCAGCGTCGACCCGGTCTCCACCGCCACCGCGAAGCCGGTGGCCGCGCCCAGCACCATCATGCCCTCGACGCCGAGGTTGAGGACACCCGCCCGCTCGGCGACGAGTTCGCCCAGGGCCGCGATCATCAGGGGCGTGGCCGCGGCGATGACGGTGACGAGCACCATCTGCAGGATGTCGAGGCTCACGCGGCCACTCCCGGCACGAGGCGGACCCTGTAGCGCGACAAGGCGTCGGCCCCGAGCACCAGGGCGAGGAGCAGGCCCTGGAACGCGCGCGTGAGGTCGAGGGGCAGCTTCAGGTCGATCTGTGCGCCCTCGCCACCGATGGTGGTCAACGCGATGACGAGGGCGGCGACCAGGATTCCCACTGGGGAGAGCCGTCCCAGGAACGCGACGATGATGGCGGTGAACCCGTAGCCGGGCGAGATCGAGGGCTGGAGCTGGCCGATCCTGCCCGCGACCTCGGAGATGCCCGCCAAGCCCGCGGCCGCGCCGGAGACGGCGAAGACCGCCAGGGTCAGGCGCGCATCGCTGAAGCCGGCGAAGCGCGCCGCGCGCGGGCTCGCGCCCACCACCCGTACGGTGAAGCCGAACAGGGTGCGGGCAAGCACCAGGGAGGCGAGGACGAGGACCGCCAGCGCGATGGCCACGCCGGCGTGCAGGGTGTCGCCCTCCATCAGGTAAGGCAGACGTGCGGCCTCGTCGAAGGCGACGCTCTGGGGAAAATTGAAGCCGGCCGGATCGCGCAAGGGCCCCCGCGCCATGTAGTCGAGCAGCAGTTCGGCGACGTAGACCAGCATCAGGCTGGTCAGGATCTCCGAGACCCCGAGCCGAACCTTCAACAGGGCGGGAATCAGCGCGTAGAGCAGGCCGGCGAGTGTCCCGACGACCAGCATCAGGGGTAGAACCCAGGCGGTGTTGCCGGTGGCCCCGTGCGTGGCGACGCCGATCCAGCCGCCGAACAGGCCACCCATGACGAACTGCCCCTCCGCCCCGATATTCCAGACGTTGGCACGAAAGCAGAAGGCGAGGCCCGTGGCGATGAGGGCGAGCGGCGCGGCCTTGAGGGCCACCTCCTGCAGCGACCAGACCTCGCTCAAGGGCGCCACGAAGTAGGTGACGAAGGCGGCAGCCGGGGAGCGGCCCAGGGCGGCCACTACGAAGCCGCCGACCACCAGGGCGGCCAGGAAGGCCAGGACGGGCGAGAGCGCCTCCATCAGGGCCGAGCGGTTGGCCCGCGGCGTCAGGTCAATGCGCATGGGTGGGCACCCGGGGGGCATCCGCGACGATCGATATCTGTGGCGGGACAGCCGCCGGCTCCGCCCCACCCATGAGCAGGCCCAGGGTCTCCCGCGTGGTCTCGCCCGTCGGTACGGCCGGCGACAGGGTGCCGTCGTGCAGCACCGCGATCCGCCCGGCGATCTCGAACAGTTCGTCGAGATCCTGGCTCATCACCAGCACGGCGGCACCGCGCCCCGCCAGGTCGAGGAGGGCCTGCCGGATGTGGGCGGCGGCCAGGGCATCGACGCCCCAGGTCGGCTGGTTGACCACGAGGATGCCGGGCTCGGCCAGGATCTCGCGCCCCATCAGGTACTTCTGCAGGTTGCCGCCCGACAGGGTGCCGGCGGCGGGATCGGGCCCCGCCTTGCGCACGTCGAAGGTGTCGATGACGGCGCGGGCGAGGGATCTCGCGGCAGCGCGGCGCAGGAATCCGAAGCGGCTCAGTCCGGCCGTGGCGTGCCGCGACAGGATCGCATTGTCGGACAGGCTCAGGGTCGGGGCCGCACCGTGGCCGTTGCGCTCCTCCGGCACGAAGCCGGCGCCGCCCCGCCGTCGCGCCGTGATGCCGAGGCGCCCGGACATCACCCCGTCGAACCGCACCATGCCGGGCTCGGGCGCCAGGGCTTCGCCCGAGAGGGCGTCGAACAGCTCCGCCTGCCCGTTGCCGGCGATCCCCGCGATGCCAACGATCTCGCCGCCGCGCACGCTGAGCGAAACGCGGTTCAGGGCGGTGCCGTGCAGGCCGGGAGCGGAGAGGGTGAGCCCGGACAGGACGAGGCGCTCCGGTCCGGCTGCCTCTCCGGCGGGCGGCGTCACCTCGCCCACCTGCACCCCGACCATCATGGCGGCGAGCGACCGGGCGGTCTCGGTTCGCGGGTCGCAGGTTCCCACAACCCGGCCGCCGCGCAGGATGGTGGCGCGCGCGCAGAGCCGTCGCACCTCGTCCAGGCGATGGGAGATGTAGAGCAGCGCCCGGCCCTCGTCGCGCAGGCGCTCCAGCACGCCGAACAGCAGGTCCGCCTCGCCGGGCGTCAGCACCGAAGTCGGCTCGTCCAGGATCACGAGGTGCGGGTCCTGCAGCAGGCAGCGGATGATCTCGATGCGCTGGCGCTCGCCGGCCGAGAGCGACCAGACGGGCCGGTCGGGGTCGAGGTGCAGCCCGTAGGTAGCGCCGACCGCAGCGATGCGTGCCTTCAGGCCTCGTCCGCTCAAGGACCGGGGCATGACCAGGGCGATGTTCTCGGCGACCGTCAGGTTCTCGCACAGGGAGAAGTGCTGGAACACCATGCCGATGCCCAGCGCCCGGGCCGCCTCCGGATTGGCGAGCCGCACGATGTCGCCGCGATGCGTCACGACCCCCTCGGAGGGCTCCAAAAGCCCGTAGAGGATCTTCATCAGGGTCGACTTGCCGGCGCCGTTCTCGCCCAGCAGGGCGTGGATCTCGCCGGCCCGGATTTCCAGGTCGATCCCATCATTGGCCGTGAAGTCGCCGAAGCGCTTGACGATGCCGTAGGCGCCGAACAGGGGCGTCGGCCCCTCCGTACGGGCCGGGGGAACGACCGGGGTCATCCTAGAGCGTTCCGAACAGGGTGCGTGCGAGATGGGAGTGGGCCTCGCGCAGCTGTCCGGTCTCGATCCCCAGGGGCTGGCCGTCGATCACGCGCCAGGCGCCTGCCACCATCACCCGGTCGGCCCGATGTGCGCCGCAGAGCACGAGGGCGGCCAGCGGATCGTGCGCACCGGAGAAGCGCAGGTCGTCGAGGGTGAACAGCGCCAGATCCGCCTCGCAGCCCTCCGCGATCCGGCCGATATCGGACCGTCCGAGACAGGCGGCGGAGCCCTCCGTCGCCCAGCGCAGGGCGTCGAGATGGGTCACGGCCTCGGCCCCGTAGGTCAGACGGTTGATCATCAGGGCGTGGCGGACGCCCTCCATCAGGTTGGAGCTGTCGTTCGAGGCCGAACCGTCGACCCCGAGGCCGACGGGGCTGCCCGCCGCCTCCAGCTCGCAGGTCCGGCACTGGCCGGAGGCCAGCGTCATGTTCGAGGTCGGGCAGTGACACACGCCGACGCCGGCTGCCCCGAGGCGCTTTACCTCGGCGTCGTTGAAGTGGATGCCGTGGGCGAGCCAGGTGCGCGGGCCCATCCAGCCCACCTCCTCGAGGTAGTCCACCGGGCGCTGGCCGAACATCTCGACGCAGTAGCGGTCCTCGTCCAGGGTCTCGCCGAGATGGGTGTGCAGTCGACAATCGTGGCGCTCGGCCAGCGCCGCGCTCTCGCGCATCAGCCGCTTCGTCACGTTGAAGGGCGAGCAGGGGGCCAGTCCGATCTGCACCATCGCGCCGGGCTTCGGGTCGTGGAACAGGCGCAGCACCCGCTCGCTGTCGGCCAGGATGGTGTCGTCGTCCTGGGTCAGGCATTCCGGCGGCAGGCCGCCATCGCGCTCGGATAGGCTCATCGAGCCGCGGGTGACGAAGGCGCGGATCCCGAGCGGCCCAGCCTCCTCGACCTGGATATCGACGGAGGATTCCAGCCCTCTCGGGAAGAGGTAATGGTGATCGCCGGCCGTGGTGCAGCCGGAGAGCAGCAGTTCGGTATAGGCGAGCCGGGTCGCAAGCCGGAACGCCTCGGGGGTGATCTTGTCCCATACGGTGTAGAGCGCCTTCAGCCACGGGAAGAGCGGCTTGTTGATCGCCACCGGATGGGCACGGGTCAGCGTCTGGAAGAAGTGGTGGTGGGTATTGACGAGCCCCGGGATGACCACGTGCCGGCTGGCGTCGAAGGTCTCGTCCACAGGCGCAGCGGGCGTCGCCCCGGACCGCACCCGCTCGACGATGCGGGTGCCCTCGATGACGAGGCCGCCGCCGGCTTCCGGTGCCAGGATCGCCAACGGATTGCGGATCCAGAGACGCTTCGATGGGCTCGACTCGGCCATTCTGTCCGTCATCTCCCGAGATCCCCACGGGCTGTCGTCCCATGGCGGCATCATGAATCGTGACCGAGGATTGGCCGAAGCGCGATACCCGGTCCCTAGAACACGTGGAAGGCGACGCCGGCGAGGAAGCTCTTTTCCTCGGTACCCTTGAAGTTGGCCCGCTCGATGTTGCCGAACTTGTTGTGCCAGTACTGGAACCCGATGAACACATCGACCCGGTTGGGCTGATCGTAGATCAGCTTGCCGACATCGAGAACCAGGTTGGTCCGCGAGAGGAATTCCAGGCCCGTCTTCGGGTTGAAGGCGAACGCCCCCGGATCGTTCACGCCCCGCCCCTTGGGCAGCACGATGTTGTTGAAGCCGGCGATGCTCAGGGGGAGGCCCGTGAAGGCCAGCGGGAAGTTATAGACGATCTCGAACTCGGGCACCGTGTCGAAGCTGACGTCTCGGTTGGGCGCGACGTTGAAGCCGTTGCGATTCCACTCCTTGTAGGCGTGAACCGAGGCGTTGAGGAAGCCCACCGGGACGTCGAAAGCGAAGTTCAGGCCACCCACCACGTCGCGCTTCTTGGAGCCGAAGGCGTCGTTCTGCGCGTTGGCGTCGAAGCCGAAGGCGAGCGAGACGTCCTTGATGATGCCCGGCACGACGAAGGCCTTGGTGCCGGTCAGCGCGTTGAGGCTGAGGGTGCCGCGATAGAGGCCGTAGGCCTCGGTATTCCCGTAATCGTAGAAGGTCGGCACACCGAAGCCGTCGGTTCTGCCGGCCGGGAACTGGGCGCCCGATTTCAGGATGTCGAGGGAGAAGAAGTTCGTGCCGTATGCCCAGGCATCGGCGTGGGAGATGTTGAGGATGTGCTTGGGGGCGTCCTGGTTGCGGAAGCTGCCGTCGGCCCGCTGCACCTGGCTGCCCGGGTTGGCCGCCGGGAACTGATAGCGGTAGCTCACCTGCGTGTCCGAGAACAGGAAGAACGACGACGGAACCTCCGCGGGCGCGATCGGTGCCTTCTCGGACTTCAGGTCCGCGGCCAGGGCGGGCGCGAGGGCGGCAAAGCCCAGGGCGACGGCCGACAGGGGCCGCAGGAATGCTGTGATGGTCATAACGTCCCCCAGGGGCTTGGACGCCCGGTTGCCGGCCACGCAGCAACCGATGTGCCAGGGGCGATCGCCACGGAGGGGTCTCCCGCGACCGGCGTAATTCTGCAACACTCAGAGGCGCGGCCGGCGGCGCAAGGGCACGGAAGCAGAGAGAAATTCGTGCCATTGCCTCTTCCTGCGTGGTCCGAGCGCGCGGTAGCCGGAACGCACCGGCCGGACACCGGCCCCGCGCGCCGGTCCAGGCATCGCACCCTGGCGAGTCAGGCGGGGTACGGCACCCGATCGGTCCCCGGCCTGCATCGGAACGATGCAGCATCGCGAAGAATTTGGGCGTGCCCATCGTCGATCCCGCCGCCATCATCCTCCGTAGATTCGCGGCGGTCGCCCGGCCCTTGCATCCGTCGCGCCGACGCTCCTCCGGCCCGGTGTCCCGGCATGCCCCACCTCCTCGCGGCCGAGCCCGCCCCCCTGACGATCGATCCGGCGACGACCGCGCTGGTGGTGATCGACATGCAGCGCGATTTTCTGGAGCCGGGCGGCTTCGGCGAAAGCCTGGGCAACGACGTGTCGCTGCTCCAGGCCGCCGTGTCGCCGATCCGGGCCGTCCTCGCCGCGGCCCGGGCCGCCGGGCTTCTGGTCGTGCATACGCGGGAGGGCCACAAGCCGGACCTGTCCGACGCGCCGCCGGCCAAGCTGGAGCGGGGCGAGCCCAGCGCACGCATCGGTGCGCCGGGCCCGATGGGCCGCATCCTGATCCGGGGCGAGCCGGGCCACGGCATCGTTCCCGCCCTGGCACCGATGCGGGGCGAGGTGGTCATCGACAAGCCGGGGAAGGGCGCCTTCTACGCCACGGATCTCGGTGCGGTCCTGGCTGCCCGCCGCATCGCGACGCTGCTCGTGTGCGGCGTCACCACCGAGGTCTGCGTGCACACCACGATCCGCGAGGGCAACGACCGCGGCTATCGCTGCGTCGCGATCGGGGATGGCTGCGCCTCCTACTTCCCCGAATTCCATCGGGTCGGCCTCGCGATGATCGCGGCGCAAGGCGGCATCTTCGGCTGGGTCTCCTCCTCGGCGGCGGTGATCGCGGCCCTGGGCGGCACGTCCTGAGGGCCGGCCGACACCGGACGGATCGGGTTCGGGCCCGCGGCCCGCGGCGCGCGGTCCCGAAGGGCCGGAGGATCGGCCCGGCCCGCGCACCGGCGTCGACGGGACGCGACCGGCAAAACCCGGTCTCGCGCGGGGGGCGAAGGCGCCAATCCTGCGCCGTGGTACGGCCTGACGCTTGCTTCCGGCCCCGACGACGCGGCACCTTTGTCCATCTCGCCCCGTCTCGCCGGGCCGGCTCGATAGACCTCTCGGCCGGGATCATCCTCACGCGGATACGCCGCATCCTCAGGAGACAGCGCATGTCGGAGCGCAACGATCCACCGGCCGGTGGCCTCGACGCCTACATCGAGGCGGCGGCCGGACTGCTCGCCATCCCCCTCGATCCGGCCTGGATCGGGGCCGTCGGCAGCAACCTCGCGGTGCTGCGGGCCGCCGCCGCGCACGTGGCCGAGTTTTCCCTGCCCGACGAGGCGGATGCCGCCCCGGTCTACGAAGCATGAGCGGTCCGGACACGATGCATGATCCGAGCACGATGACGGCCGAGGCGCTGGCGACGGCGTTTCGGGATGGGACCACCAGCGCCCGCGCGAACGTCGCCGCGACCCTGGCGCGGATCGCGCGGGTCGACGGCGCGGTGAACGCCTTCACGGACATTCTCCCCGCCCGTGCCCAGGCCCGCGCCGAGGTCCTGGATGCGGCCCGGGGTCGGGGCGAGCCCCTGGGGCCGCTGGCCGGCGTCCCCTTCGCGGTCAAGAACCTGTTCGACATCGCCGGCCTGCCCACCCGGGCCGGTGCGAAGATCAACCGCGATCGGGCCCCGGCGGAGCGCGACGGCGCCCTGGTGCGCCGCCTCGAGGCGGCGGGCGCGATCCTCGTCGGCGGCCTCAACATGGGTGAGTACGCCTACGATTTCACCGGCGAGAACGTCCACGATGGACCGACCCGGAACCCGCACGATCTCGGCCACATGTCCGGCGGCTCGTCCGGGGGCTCGGGAGGGGCCGTCGGAGCCGGGCTGGTGCCGATCGCCCTCGGCTCCGACACCAACGGCTCGATCCGCGTCCCCTCCACCTTCTGCGGCTGCTTCGGCCTCAAACCCACCTATGGCCGCCTGACGCGGGCCGGCAGCTTTCCGTTCGTGGGCAGCCTCGACCATGTCGGCCCCATGGCGCGCAGCGTCACGGACCTCGCCCTGAGCTACGATGTCATGCAGGGGCCGGACCCGGACGATCCAGTGGCCACGACGCGACCCGCTGAGCCGACCCTGACGCACCTCGGCGACGGGCTCGGGAACCTGCGCGTCGCGGTGGCGGGCGGCTACTTCGCCCGCGGTGGCGACGCCGAGGCGTTCGCGGCGGTGACCGCCATCGCCCGGGCCCTCGGCGTCACACGCAGCATCGAGATTCCGGAGGCGGCCCGCGCCCGGGCCGCGGCCTACCTCATCACGGCGGCCGAAGGAGCCGCGCTCCATCTGGACCGTCTGCGGACCCGGGGAGAGGATTTCGATCCGGCGGTGCGCGACCGGCTGATTGCCGGGGCGATGATCCCGGCCCCGCTGGTCGAGCGGGCGCAGCGCTTCCGCCGCTGGTACCGGTCCGCCGTCCTCGCGCTGTTCCGCGAGGTCGACGTGATCCTGGCTCCCGCCACGCCTTGCCGCGCGCCCCGCTCGGGGCAGGCCACCTTCGTTCTCGATGGGGTGACCCTGCCGGTGCGGGCCAATATCGGGGTGTTCACCCAGCCGATCTCCTTCATCGGCCTGCCGGTGGTCGCGGTGCCCGTGCGCCTGGACGACGGCCTGCCCCTCGGCGTCCAGGTCATCGCCGCGCCCTGGCGCGAGGACCACGCCCTGCGCGTGGCGCACCAGCTGGAGCGGGACGGCGTCGTCCGCGCGCCCGTGGCGAACCTGTGAGCGAGACCGCGATGATCATCGACGATCCGGCCGTGAAGGCCGAGGTGGAGGCCGCCTTCGCGGCCTATGAGGCGGCCCTGGTGGGCAACGACGTTCCGACGCTGGAGGCCCTGTTCCACGATGATCCGCGCACGATCCGCTACGGCGGGGCCGAGAACCTCTACGGCATGGAGGCAATCCGCGCCTTCCGTCGGGCACGGTCACCCGAGGGCCTAGCGCGCGACCTGAAGGACACGGTGCTCACCACCTACGGGCCCGATACCGGGATCGCCATGACACTGTTCACCCGGTCGAGCGCCCCGGGCCGCATCGGACGCCAGAGTCAGACCTGGATCCGCTTCCCCGACGGTTGGAAGGTCGTCGCGGCCCATGTCAGCATCATCACGGGCTGATCTCCCCCCTATCGCGGGGGATCAAGCGCCGTCCAGTGCCTTGGACAGGCGGCGCACGCGGCCTCCGCGCTTCTCGTAGGCGAAGAGGGAGGCCAGGCTCTGCCCGTCGGGCACGGACACGTCGTTTGAGGCGGCCTCGCCCTCCGCCTCTTCGTGCATCGGAGGCCGCGTCTCGGCCGGCGATTCCGCAGGGCTGGGCGACGACAGGCGCAGGCTGGCGCGCCGCACCACCTCCCGGTCCCGCTCAATCTGCGCGGCCGTCTCGCCATCGGTCCGGATGATGGCGTGGACGCCATCACGGAATCGAAGCTCGACGGACCAGGCCGGCTGCGCGTCGCCCCCGAGGACGTCGAGGCCGGCATGCATGAGGGAGGCGGCGAGGCCGAGCGGGTTCGGCAGGGGACCGGTGGCCACCAGGGCCTCCCGCAAGCCCCGGGCGATCCCGGTGCGCCGCGGCACCGCCTGCTCCGGCGGCGCGAGCGTCAAGGCCTCCAGGTCCTCGATCCCGCGCAGGCTTCCATCGGGCAGCCCGAAGACGCCGAATTCGTAAGACCCCGGCCCGGCGCCGAACGTTCCGGATATGATCTGAATGGCGATCATCGATACTTTCCGTCCGGATCCTCCCCCGAGCCGAGGCGGTGGTCCGTCAACATCCAACGCCGTCCCCTGTCGCGGAGTCCTGTGTCGGAAACAGGGCCGCCGGCTCCGGGTGGCTCCGCCGCATCGCGGCCCTTTCGAAAATCCCCCTCCGATCCTTGACAGCCTGGGATTTAGACTTGCCAAGGACGGGACAGCTTCGTGATCTTGAGGTCTTCCGGCCATGCAGGTGATTGAGACGCACATTCCGGCGGTCCGGCGGGTGGTGCCGACGCGCTTCGGCGACGCGCGGGGCTGGTTCTCGGAAACGTACCGGGCGGACATCCTGGCCCGGGCCGGCATCGCGGATGTCTTCGTCCAGGACAACCAGTCCTTCTCCGCCCCGCGCGGCACCGTGCGCGGCCTGCATTTCCAGTGCCCCCCCATGGCCCAGGGCAAGCTCATCCGGGTGCTCTCCGGCGCCATCCTGGACGTGGCCGTCGACCTGCGGCGTGCCTCGCCCACCTTCGGCCGGCACGTGGCCGTGCGCCTCGACGCGCAAGCCGGCGAGCAGCTCTACATCCCGATCGGCTTCGGGCACGGCTTCTGCACCCTGGAGCCCGACACCATGGTGGCCTACAAGGTCGCCGGCGGGGTCTACAGCCCCGAGCACGATGGCGGCCTGCTCTGGAACGATCCGGCGCTCGGCATCGACTGGCCGGTGACGGAGGCGGAGGCCCAGCTCTCGGCCAAGGACCGGGTCGCCCCGCGCCTCGCCGATCTTCCACCACTTTTCTGAAGCTCTTGCGGTGGGATACAACCGGAGCGGTCCCGCTGCATCATCCGATCGTCCACCCGATCCGACCACACGAAAGACCTTTCATCCCATGCGCATCTTGGTGACGGGCGGCTGCGGTTTCATCGGATCGGCCCTGGTCCTGCATCTGGTGCAGGACCTCGGACACGACGTGGCGACGCTCGATGCGCTGACCTACGCGGCCAACCCGATCTCGCTCCAGCCGCTCGCGGGCAACCCGCGCCACCGCCTCGTCGAGGCCGACATCTGCGACCCAAAAGCCGTGCACGCCCTCTACGCCGACTTCCGGCCCGAGGCCGTGATGCATCTGGCCGCCGAGAGCCACGTCGACCGCTCGATCACCGATCCGGGTGCCTTCATCCGCACCAACGTGGTCGGCACCCAGGTCATGCTCGACGGGGCCCGCAGCCACTGGGACGGGCTCGCCGGCGAGGCCAAGGCGGCCTTCCGCTTCCTGCACGTCTCCACCGACGAGGTCTACGGCTCGCTGCCGCCCGACGGCTTCTTCACGGAAGCGAGCCGCTACGACCCGCGCTCGCCCTACTCGGCCTCCAAGGCGGCCTCCGACCACCTGGCCCGCGCCTGGCACGAGACCTATGGCCTGCCGGTCCTGGTGACGAACTGCTCGAACAACTACGGCCCGCGGCACTTCCCCGAGAAGCTCATCCCCCTGATGATCCTCAACGCCCTCGAGGGCAGGCCGCTGCCCGTCTACGGCGACGGCCTGAACGAGCGCGACTGGATCCACGTGGAGGACCATGCCCGCGGCCTCGTGGCGGTGCTGGAGAAGGGGCGGATCGGCGAGACCTACCTCCTGGGCGGACGCGCGGTGCGCAACAACCTCGGCGTCGTCAAGGCGCTCTGCGCCGCCTTCGACCGCCTGCGCCCGGAGCAGGCCCCCCACGACCGGCTGATCACCTACGTCACCGACCGGCCCGGCCACGACCGGCGCTACGCCATCGACCCGTCCAAGGCCGAGGCCGAGCTCGGCTGGCATCCGACCAAGGACTTCGAGCGGGCCCTGGAGGAGACCGTGCGCTGGTACCTCGCCAACGAGGCCTGGTGGCGCCCGATCCGCGAGGGCCGCTACACCGGCGAGCGCCTCGGTCTCGGCCAGGGTGTTCCTCCCGCGCAAGGCGCTCCTCCCACCCAGAGCACCTGAGCCCATGGACATCCTCATCCTCGGCGGCGCCGGCCAGGTCGGCACCGAGCTGCAGGCACCCGCGCTCTGGGAGGCGGGCACCCGCTTGCACGCCCCGAGCCGCACGGCGCTCGACGTCACGGACGCCGCCGCGATCGCGGCGGCCCTGAGCGCGCGCCCCTACGGGGCGGTGGTCAACGCGGCCGCCTACACCGCCGTGGACAAGGCCGAGAGCGAGATCGCCGCGGCCTGGACCCTGAACGCGGTGGCGCCGGCGCTCCTGGCCGCCGCCACCGCCCGGGCCGGCATCCCCCTCGTCCACGTCTCCACCGACTATGTCTTCAACGGTCGCACCGAGGCCCCCTGCACCCCCGATACGCCGATCGACCCGCAGAGCGTCTACGGCGCCAGCAAGGCCGCCGGCGAGATCGCGGTGCGCAGCGCCAACCCGCGCCACGCCATCATCCGCACCGCCTGGGTGGTGAGCCCGCACCGGGGCAACTTCGTCAAGACGATGCTGCGCCTCGCCGCCGAGCGCGAGCGCCTCAGCGTGGTCGACGACCAGCACGGTAGCCCGACGAGCGCGGGCGACCTCGCCGCCGGCCTGGCGGTGATCGCCCAGGCGCTGGCCCGCGATCCCGGCGCGCCCACGGGCACGCATCACTTCGTCAATGCGGGCGCCACCACCTGGTGCGGCTTTGCCCGCGCCATCATGGCGGGTGCAGCCCGGCGCGGCGGCCGTTCCGTGCCGGTCAACGCCATCCCCACCCACGCCTTCCCGACCCCGGCGCGGCGCCCGGCCCATTCGGTGCTGTCGACCGCGAGCCTGACGGCCGCCTACGGCCTGAAGCCGCGCCCCTGGGCAGATGCCCTCGACGACATCCTCGACCGGCTGGTCGGCCCGGAACGGACAACGACGGAGACACAGGCATGAAGGGGATCGTTCTGGCCGGCGGCACGGGCACGCGCCTGCACCCGGCCACGCTGTCGATCAACAAGCAGCTGCTGCCGGTCTACGACAAGCCGATGATCTACTATCCGGTCTCGGTACTGATGCTGGCGGGCATCCGCGAGATCCTGATCATCTCCTCGCCCGAGCACCTGGACAACTACAAGCGCCTGTTCGGCACCGGCGAGCAGTTCGGGCTGTCCTTCAGCTACGCGATCCAGCCCCGGCCGGAGGGCCTGGCCCAGGCCTTCCTGATCGGGCGCGACTTCGTGGGCCACGACAGCGTCGCCCTGGTGCTCGGCGACAACCTGTTCTTCGGCTCGGGCATGAGCGAGATGCTGCGCAGGGCCCGGGCGCGCGAGAGCGGCGCCACGGTGTTCGCCTACCACGTCGACGATCCCTCGGCCTACGGCGTGGTGACCCTCGACCCGGACGGGCGACCCCTGCGGCTCGTCGAGAAGCCGATCGAGCCCGAGAGCCCCTGGGCGGTGACGGGGCTGTACTTCTACGACAACCAGGTCCTCGACATCGCCGCGGCGGTCAGGCCCTCGGCCCGGGGCGAGCTCGAGATCACCAGCGTCAACGAGGCCTACCTCGAACGCGGGCAGTTGCACGTGGAGCGGATGAGCCGCGGCTATGCCTGGCTCGACACGGGCACCCATGACAGCCTGCTGGAGGCGGCCGAGTTCGTACGCACGCTCCAGCACCGCCAGGGCCTGCAGGTGGCCTGCCTGGAGGAGATCGCCTACCTGCAGGGCTTCATCGGCAAGGACCAGCTCATCGCCCGCGGCAAGCTCTTCGCCAAGACCGCCTACGGCCAGAACCTGCTCAAGCTCGCCCAGGAAGACCAGACCGGCCGCCTCGTCCGATGAAGAGCCCATACGGCGGATAGCGGGCAGGGGCCTCCCCGAAGCGGGGGCGGTCGGGTATAGGAGCGAAAATGGACAACATCATTCGCCCCACCTTCGGCGCCCCGCGCCGCACGGAACAAGCCGATCCCCGTCGCGTCCAGGTCCTGACCCAGCGCGTGTACGGCGAGGCGCATGGCTGCCGGGTCTGCCTCGTCCACGACGAGGGCGCCCCGGAGGGCGATGTCTACAAGGTGGTGGTCGGGTTCCTGACGGACGACGAAGTCAGCACCGTGGCGATCCTCCCGGCCACTCCCGAGGGGGACACCGATTGCGAGATCGTCGCCCTGGCGATCCTGCGCACCCTCGGCATGATCGAGGCCCGGTCGGAACCGCCGGGCAGCGCCTGAGGCAGCACGAATCGCCTCACGGGCGGGCGTTCAGATGTGGGCTTGCGTCGGTCCGGAAAGCCATGCTATCGCCCCTGCACCGGAACGGAACGGGTCTCCACCGCCAGCCATCGGCAGCGCGTAGACGAACAACCGGATCCTGCCTCGTGCCACGCGAGGATGTTGGGGGATAGTTTAACGGTAGAACAGTGGACTCTGACTCCTCTAGTCCAGGTTCGAATCCTGGTCCCCCAGCCACTGAATTAACGACAGTTAATCTTCTTCAGATCGAGAATCGCTAGGCCCGGTTGGGAAAAGCCGTTCAGATTTCGAGATTCCTGCTGGCCAGCGCCAGGTGGCGGAGCAGGTCTTGGATCTCCAGGATCGATCGCACGTCGCGCAGCGCGTGCCCGGTCAGTGTCGTACGTTTCGCCCTCCAGGCATCGCGGCAAACGACCGGCGGCCGTTCCGTGCGCGGATGCTCGAGGGTCCAGGCCGGGTATGCGGCCTGCGTTGCAGCCCCTCCGAACTGGGGGAGGCTCAGCACGCGACGCCGGTCCAGTCCCGGATCGGAGTGGCACCCACGCCGACGCTGAAACCGGGCACGGGGCCATCCCATCGCGGCGACGCGGAACCCTGGCCCTGGGACAAGCGGGATCCGGAGGCGAGGACGTCGGCGATAGCGATCCTGCCGAGAGCCATGCGCCGCAGGTTACAGTCTCGCCGAGCGAACCAGTTCCAGAAAATTGCCGATCAAAGGCCCGGCCTTCTCTCTCGGCCACAGGGCATAGACGTCGGCGTGGATCGGTTTCCCCCTGATGGGTTTGTAGACGACGTCCGCGTGCGCCAGGCGGGCGACGAATTCGGGAATGATGGCGATCCCGAGCCCGGTCGCGACGAGGCTCGTCAACGACGCGGCTTCGACGACCTGATGGGTGATGTTCGGGGTGAAGCCGGCTGCGACGCAGCACTCCCAGAGGTACTTGGCGAACAGCGAATCCGAGAGCCGCAGGAACACGAACCGCTCGCGGCTCAGATCGGCGAGGTCGACCGCCGGCATCCTGGCCAGGTGGTGGCCCTTCGGCAGGACGAGGGTGACGGTCTCGCACCAGGCCCGTTCGCTGGCGAGGTCGAGGTCCGGGGGTGGGCTGCGCAGGAAGCTGATATCGGTCTCTCCCGCCTTCAGCATCGAGATCTGGCGGTCCGGCGACATCTCGTGAATCCGCAGGTCGACGTCGGGATAGGCGACCGAGAAGTCGCGGATGGCGCGCCCGAGGGGACCGGCCAGCATCGATCCCGTCAGGCCGACATTGACGATGCCGGCCGCACCGGCACCGATGGCCCGCGCCCGCCCGATGGCTTCGCCGGATTTGTCCAGGATGTCGAGCGCCTGCGCGAGGAAGTCGGTGCCCGCCCGTGTCAATGTCACGCGACGCGTCGTCCGTTCGAACAGCGCGGTGCCGACCTCCGCCTCGAGGTCGCGAATCTGCTGGCTCAAGGGCGGCTGGGCGACACCGAGGCTCTCGGCGGCGGCGGTGAAGCTGAGATGCCGGGCGACAGCCGCGAAGTAGCGGAGGTGTCGGAGTTCCATGACACCAATCATATCGAAAAAATATCAATCAAGACATATGAAATATTTGACGTCTCAATATCCGAGCAACATGGTGCCGTCGCAGTCGGCATATCCAGGCGCACAAGCACGATAATGCTGAAAAGCCTCCTGCGGCGCGGACGACATTGTGTCGGGGCGTGGAACGGCGCGACGAGGTACGGGGGATATGATGAAGCGGTTCTTCGCGTCGTTGTTCGGGCAGGTCGTCGCTGCCCTGGTGCTCGGCATCGTCCTGGGCATGGTCTGGCCCGACATCGCAGTCACGTTGAAGCCGCTCGGCGATGGCTTCATCAAGCTGATCAAGATGGCGATCGCACCCCTCGTCTTCGGCGTCGTCGTTCACGGCATCGTCGGTGCCGGCGACCTGCGCAAGGTCGGTCGCGTTGGGCTCAAATCCCTGATCTACTTCGAGGCGGTGACGACCCTCGCCCTCGTGCTCGGCCTCGTCCTCGCCTACGCGTTCGCCCCCGGCCACGGCATGAACGTCGATGTGGCGACCCTCGATGCGAAGTCGATCGCCGGCTACACCGAGCGGGTCGGCCAGGTCACCGGCACCGTCGACTTCCTGATGAAGCTCATTCCGACCACGCTGGTCGACGCCTTCGCCAAGGGCGATATCCTGCAGGTTCTCATCATCGCGATCCTGTTCGGCTCCGGTCTGTCTCTCCTGGGCGAGCGCGGAAAACCGCTGGCCGACAGCCTGGAGCGCATCACCGAGGTCCTGTTCAAGATCATCGGCTTCATCGTCAGGCTCGCCCCCCTCGGCGTGCTCGGCGCCGTCGCCTTCACGGTGGGCAAGTACGGCGTCGGCTCGCTCAAGCAGCTCGGCATGCTGGTGGTGCTGTTCTACGCGGGCGTGGCGTTCTTCGTCTTCGTGGTGCTCGGCGGCATCCTGCGTCTGGCCGGCTTCAGCATCCTCAAGCTGCTCGCCTACCTGCGCGAAGAGCTGACCGTCGTCGCCGGCACCGCCTCCTCGGACTGCGTGCTGCCGCAGGTGATGCGCAAGCTGGAGCGGCTCGGCATCAAGGATTCGACCGTCGGCCTCGTGATCCCGACCGGATACTCGTTCAACCTCGATGCCTTCTCGCTCTACCTGACCCTGGCCACGGTGTTCATCGCCCAGGCCACCAACACGGATCTCTCCTTCGGCCACCTGATGCTGATCCTCGGCATCGCGCTCCTGACCTCGAAGGGCGCGCACGGGGTGCCCGGCTCGGCCATCGTCGTGCTGGCCGCCACCCTGTCGGCCGTCCCGGAAATTCCCGTCATCGGACTGGTGCTCGTGCTGTCGATCGATTGGTTCGTCGGCATCGCCCGCGCCCTCGGCAACCTGATCGGCAACTGCGTGGCGACGGTGGTGATCGCCGCCTGGGAAGGCGACATCGACCGGGCGCAGGCCCGGCGCGTCCTCGACGGCCACGTCACGACGGACACGGCCGCGATCCTCGACGCCCCTGTCGCGGAGCCGCGTTCGGCCTGACGGCGATCCCCCGACACCTGCCCGCTACTTGCCCGATACTCGCCTGGTACTTGCCCGACACGGAGCGCTCTGGATGACCCCCTCGCCCTACCACCCGCCCTGCGGCGGCCTGCCGCCCCAGACCGCGCTGATGACCGGCCGGGCCGTGTTCACCGAGGCCTACGCCGTCATCCCCCGGGGCGTGATGAGTGACATCGTCACCTCCGCGCTGCCCTTCTGGGACCACGCCCAGGTCTGGATGCTCGCCCGACCCCTCTCGGGCTTCGCCGAGACCTTCGCCCAGTACCTCGTCACCCTCGCCCCTGGCGGCGGCAGCGAGCGGCCCGAGCCCGACCCCGAGGCCCAGGCCGTGCTCTTCCTCGTCGCGGGCCAGGCCCGCCTCGTCTGCGACGGACAGGCCCACGCCCTCACCCCCGGCGCCTACGCCTACCTGCCCCCCGGCACCACCTGGAGCCTGCGCAACGACGGACCCGGTCCAGCCCGCTTCCACTGGATCCGCAAGGCCTACACCCGCGTGCCCGGCCTCGAGGTGCCCCCCGCCTTCGTCACCCACGAGACCGCCGCCACCCCCGTGCCCATGCCCGGCACCGACGGCGCCTGGACCACCACCCGCTTCGTCCCCCCCGACGACCTGCGCCACGACCTGCACGTCAACATCGTCGCCCTGCGCCCGGGCGCCTCCATCCCCTTCGAGGAAACCCACGTCATGGAGCACGGCCTCTTCGTGCTCGAGGGCAAGGCCGTCTACCGCCTCAACCGCGACTGGGTCGAGGTCGAGGCCGGCGACTTCCTCTGGCTGCGCGCCTACTGCCCCCAGGCCTGCTACGCCGGCGGACCCGGACCCTTCCGCTACCTCCTCTACAAGGACGTCAACCGACACCCCGCGCTCGCACCCGGCCGGGGCAGCCGATGAGCGGCGCAGGGCAGGGCGCGACGGGGCGCCCTGCCGCCCGCGGCCGATCCCGGTCTGCATCGTCGCGCCCGGGCCGCGATCAGGAGGATCGCCCACCGCACCCCTGAGCGGTCATCGGCGCCCCGGAGCCGGGGTACGGCCTCCCGGGCCGGCAACCCACCGGGTTTGTCGAGATCGCTCGGCGCGTCTATTGCGTGCCCCTGCGGAAGCCGGTTCGGAGCCGCCCGTACCCCGGTGCGGGCGGCTCTCGCCGAGATGACGGCCGCAGGGACGTTGTCGGGCTCCGGAACACCCGGCGCGAGGATTCGAGAACGGGCGGTCGACATCAGCGGTTGGCTCCGACCGCGGCCGGTGGCATTCCACCGCAAACCTTCCGTGAATGGATCGAAGATGGATCGAATGGATATTGGCGGCCTCGCCGTCGCCCGCGTGCTGTACGACTTCGTTGCGGAGGAGGCGCTGCCCGGGACCGGCATCTCGCCCGAGGTGTTCTGGGGCGGCCTCGGCGCGATCGTGCGCGACCTGACGCCGAAGAACCGGGCCCTGCTGGCCAAGCGCGATACGCTCCAGGCGCAGCTCGACGCCTGGCACCGGGAGCGGGCCGGCAAGCCCTTCGATCCGGCGGCCTACAAGGCGTACCTGACGGAGATCGGCTATCTCCTGCCGGATCCCGGACCGGTGTCAGTGCGGACGGACAACGTCGACGACGAGATCGCCCGCATCGCGGGACCGCAGCTCGTCGTGCCGGTCTCGAACGCCCGCTACGCCCTCAATGCCGCCAATGCCCGCTGGGGCTCGCTCTACGATGCCCTCTACGGCACCGATGCGGTCTCGGAGGAGGGCGGCGCGATCCGCAGCGGCGGCTACAACCGCACCCGCGGCGCCCGGGTCGTGACCCGCGCCCGCAGCTACCTCGACCGCTTCGTGCCGCTGGCCGGCGGCCGCCATGCCGACGTGGTCACCTATGCGGTCGAGCAGGGCGGGCTCGTCGGCAACATGAACACCGGCGAGACCGTGCCGCTCGCGCGACCGGAACTCTTCGTGGGCTATCGCGGCCGGGCCAGCATGCCCGCCTCCCTGCTCCTGAGGCACCATGGACTGCACGTCGAGGTCGTCCTCGACCGGACGCATCGGATCGGCCGCTTCGATGCGTCCGGCGTCGCCGACATCCTGCTGGAATCGGCCGTCTCGACGATCATGGACCTCGAGGATTCCGTGGCCACGGTCGATGCCGACGACAAGGTCGTCGTCTACCGCAACTGGCTCGGCCTGATGAACGGGACCCTGACGGCCTCCCTCCAGAAGGATGGCCGCACCCTGGAGCGGCGCCTCAACCCCGACCGGCACTACATCGCGCCGAACGGCGGCGAGGTGGTGGTGCCGGGCCGCTCCCTGATGCTCGTGCGCAATGTCGGCCACCACATGGATACCGACGCGGTGCTCGACGCCGAGGGCCGCGAGATCCCCGAGGGCATGCTCGACGCCGCGGTCACCGCGATGATCGCGATCCACGATCTCAAGGGGGATTCCGGCCTGCGCAACAGCCGGCGCGGTTCGGTCTACATCGTCAAGCCGAAGATGCACGGGCCCGAGGAGGTCGCCTTCGCGGTCGAGCTGTTCGGGCGCGTCGAGGCCATGCTGGGTCTCGAGGCCAACACCCTCAAGATGGGCATCATGGACGAGGAGCGCCGCACCACGGTCAACCTCGCCGCCTGCATCGCGGCGGCGGCCGAGCGGGTCGTGTTCATCAACACCGGCTTCCTCGACCGCACGGGGGACGAGATCCACACCGCGATGGAGGCCGGCCCGGTCATTCGCAAGAACGACATGAAGGCGACGCCCTGGATCAAGGGCTACGAGGAGAACAACGTCGATGTCGGCCTCGTCTGCGGCCTGCTCGACCACGCGCAGATCGGCAAGGGCATGTGGGCGGCGCCCGACGCCATGGCCGACATGCTGATGCAGAAGGGCGCCCACCCGAAGGCGGGCGCCAGCACGGCCTGGGTGCCGTCGCCGACCGCCGCGACCCTGCACGCGCTGCACTATCACGAGACCGACGTGCGGGCCCGGCAGGTGGAACTCGCCCGCCGTCCGCGCTCGGCCCTCGACGAGATCCTCGAGATTCCGCTGGCCCGCTCGAACTTCGCCCCCGACGACGTGGCCCAGGAGATCGACAACAACGTCCAGGGCATCCTCGGCTACGTCGTCCGCTGGATCGACCAGGGGGTGGGCTGCTCGAAGGTGCCGGACATCCACGATGTCGGGCTGATGGAGGACCGAGCGACCTTGCGGATCTCGTCACAGCACATCGCGAACTGGCTGCATCACGGCGTCGTCAGCGAGGAGCAGGTGATGACGGCGCTCAAGCGGATGGCGAAGGTGGTCGATCGCCAGAATGCCGGCGACCCGCTCTACCGCCCCATGGCCCCCGACTATGACGGCCCGGCCTTCCAGGCGGCCTGCGACCTCGTCTTCAAGGGCCGCGAGCAGCCGAACGGCTACACGGAATGGATCCTGACCGAGCGCCGCCGTGCCGCGAAGGCGGCCCGCTAGACCGGCTTCCCGTCCGCCCGCGCCGGGTGCCGTGGCGCTCGGCTCGGTCTCGGCAGAGCCTGAAGCCGAGACAGGTCCGGTGCGGGCGGCACGCAGGGTCTGCGCCCCGGACGGAAACCTCCCTCGTGCCGCTCTCCTGCCGGGCTTCGGCCCGGCAGACAGGCCCCGCAACCCGCACCGGCATCACCACCGACGACGGCTCCGCATCCCATTCCCGTGCAGGGCAGACGTCGCGAAAGGCCGCTGCCGCGTGCAGCGTCGTCAAGGCGTCAGACAGGTTCGCCATAGCGGAGCCTCCGGAAGGGAGTCCGCCGCCATGTCCGCCTCGTCGCGTTCCAGCCTGACCCGTCGCCCGTTCCTGACCGGTGCCGCCGCCGGCCTCGTCGGTCTCGGCACCGGCGTCTTCCGGCCCGGCCTCAGCCGGGCCGCAGACCGCCCGATCCTCACCCACGGCTTGCAATCCGGTGACGTCGACGGCAGCTCCGCCGTGGTCTGGGCGCGGGCCGACCGCCCCTGCCGGGCGATGATCGAGTGGTCGACCACGGAAAGCTTCGCCGATATTCACGGCGGCGTCTTCGCGGATGCGCTCCCGGTGAGCGACGGCACCGTGAAGGTCGCCCTGACGGACCTGCCGGCGGGCCAGGACGTGTTCTACCGGGTCCGCCTGCAGGATCTCGCCGCCCCGACGATCCTCGGCGCGCCGCAGGTCGGGCGCTTCCGCACGGCGCCCGCCGAGCGCCGCTCGGTCTCGTTCTGCTGGTCCGGCGACACGGCCGGCCAGGGCTGGGGCATCGACGAGGCCCGGGGCGGGATGACGATCTACGCGGCCATGCTGCGCAACCGGCCGGATTTCTTCCTGCATTCCGGCGACACCATCTACGCCGACGGGCCGATCGTGCCGGAGGTGCGCCTGCCCGACGGCACCCTCTGGCGCAACCGCGTCACCGAGGCGGTGTCGAAGCCGGCCGAGACCCTGGAGGAGTTCCGCGGGCGCTACCGCTACAATCTCACCGACGCGAACGTGCTGGCGATGAACGCCGAAATCCCGATCTTCGCGCAGTGGGACGACCACGAGGTCACCAACAACTGGTGGCCCGGCGAGCCTCTGACCCGGGCCGAACACCTGCGGAAGGCCTATCGCGACCCGAACGTGCTGGCGCTCCAGGTCCGTGCCGCGCGCGCCTTCCACGAATACATGCCGATGCGCTTCGCGCCCTCGGAACCCGGCCGCGTCTACCGCAGGATCTCGCATGGGCCCCTGGTCGACGTGTTCCTGCTCGACATGCGCTCCTATCGCGGGCCGAACGGCGAGAACCGGCAGACCACCTACGGCCCGGAGGCCCACTTCCTCGGCCCGACGCAGATCGCCTGGCTCAAGCGGGAACTCCTCGCCTCCCGCGCGACCTGGAAGGTGATCGCGGCCGACATGCCGATCGGGCTGGTCGTGCCCTACGACGCCCAGCCGCCCTTCGGTTCGGAAGCCGTCGCGCAGGGCGACGGGCCGCCGCTGGGCCGGGAACTCGAGATCGCCGACCTCCTGCGATTCCTGCGGGATGCGGGCATCCGCAACACCGTCTGGCTGACGGCGGACGTGCACTACGCGGCCGCGCATTACTACGACCCGAACCGGGCCCGATTCCAGGAGTTCGAGCCGTTCTGGGAGTTCGTCGCAGGCCCGCTCCATGCCGGCACCTTCGGTCCCAACGCCCTCGACGACACCTTCGGACCCCAGTTGCGCTTCGCGAAGGCCCCCCCGCCGGGCCGGACCAATCTCTCGCCGGCCGCGGGCTACCAGTTCTTCGGGCACGTCGCAGTCGAGGGCGCGACGGAGCAGATGACCGTCACCCTGAAGGACGCCGCCGATACCGCGCTCTGGTCGGTGACCCTCGACCCCGTGCGGACCTGACCTGCGGACCGGACACGCCCGCCCGGGCTCGGCGGTCCGACACGTCCGTCCCGCCCCTCAGTGATGCCCCGCCATGTGGCGGCCGATGCTGCGGGCGTCGGCCTCGGCGCGATTCACCGCGTGCACGATGCGGCCGTCGGACATCACCACGATGCGGTCCGAGAGCTCCAGGATCTCGTCGAGATCCTCGCTGATCAGCAGGACCGCCGCGCCGGCGTTGCGGGCCGCCACGATCCGGGCCCGGATCTCGGCGACGGCGGTGAAGTCGAGCCCGAAGCAGGGGTTGGCCACGACGAGGAGGTCGACCGGATCGGTGAGTTCGCGCGCCAGCACGGCCCGTTGCACGTTTCCGCCGGACAGGGTGGCGATCGGCGCCTCGGCGGAGGCGGTCTTCACCCCGAAGCGTGCGATGAGGTCCCGGGCGCGCCGCCGCATGGCGCCGGTGTCGAGCCAGACGGTCGGCCGCCTCGCGGCCTCGGCGACGGGGGCGCCGTCGTCCCGCCGGTCGAAGGCCCGGAAGGCGAGGTTCTCCGCGACCGACATGCGCGGCGCGCAGGCATTGCGCAGCGGCTCCTCCGGGATGACGCGCACACGCCGCGCCCGGCTCTGGGCGCGCCGTCCGTCATAGGCCTTGCCCCCGACCTCCACCCGGCCCCCGGCCGCGCGGATCTGGCCGCCGAGCACGTCGGCGAGTTCCTTCTGGCCATTACCCGAGACTCCGGCGACGCCCACGATCTCGCGGGCCTGCACCGCGAGGGCGTCGACGGCGATGTGGCGCAGGCCGGACGCGTCGGTGGCGCGCAGATCCGCGATGCGCAGGACGACCCGGTCCGGATCGGGGCCGCCGACGCGGTTGGTGGCCGTACGCACCGGGCGCACCCCCATCATCATCGCCGCCATGTCGTCGCGGCTGAGTTCGCCGACCCGCCCGCCGCCCGCGAGGGTGCCGCGGCGCAGGACGCTGACGCTGCGGGCAAACGCCTCGACCTCGCGGAACTTGTGGCTGATCATCAGCACCGTCAGTTCGCGCCGGTCCGCCATGGCGCGCAGGAGGCCCAGCACCTCCTCGGCCTCCGCCGGCGTGAGCACCGAGGTCGGCTCGTCGAGGATCAGGAATCGGGCCTCGAGGGAGAGCTGCTTGATGATCTCGAGCTTCTGCTTCTCCCCGGCCGCGAGCTCGGCGACGGGGCGGTCGAGGTTCAGCCGGAACGGCATCCGTTCCATGAAGGCGGCGAGCGCTGCGCGCTCGGCGCGCCAGTCGATCACCGTCGGCACCCGGGGTCGGGCGATGACGAGGTTCTCGAGGCCGGTCAGGGACGGCACCAGGGTGAAGTGCTGGTAGACCATGCCGAGGCCGCGGGCCTGGGCGCCCTTCGGGTTGGTGATCGCGACCTCGCGGCCATCCACCAGGACGCTGCCTGCGCTCGGCGCGTAGAAGCCCATGATGCACTTCACCAGGGTCGACTTGCCCGCGCCGTTCTCGCCCAGCAGCGCGTGGAAGCCGCCGGCCTCGATCTTCATCGAGACGTCGTCGAGGGCCGCGAAGGTGCCGAAGCGCTTCGTCATGCCGATGGTCTCGACCGCGATGGCGCCGGGCGGCGGGTCCGCGGGCATCACCGGCGCCGCGCCTGCGTCCCAGGGCACCACGTCACGAACCGATTGCGGGAAGGGCACCATCACGGATCATCCCATCGCCACCAGAAGGGCCTCGGCGGTCGCCACGGCACCGAAGACTCCGCCCTGCATCGTCACCATCTTGAGGGCGGCCTCGTGGTTGCCCCGGTCGGTGGCCGCGCAGGCGTCGGAGACGATCACGCATTCGAAGCCGCGGTCGTTGGCCTCGCGCATCGTGGTGTGGACGCAGACATCCGTCGTGATCCCCGTCAGGATCAGGTTGCGGATGCCGCGTCGGCCCAGGATCAGTTCCAGGTCGGTGGCGCAGAACGAGCCCTTGCCGGGCTTGTCGATGACCGGCTCGCCGGGCTCGGGCGCCAGTTCGGGGATGATCTCCCAGCCCGGCTCGCCGCGCACCAGCACGCGCCCGCAGGGCCCGGGATCGCCGATGCCGGCCCCGATCCGGCGCGAGCGCCAGCGCTTGTTGTCGGGCAGGTCCGCCAGGTCCGGCCGGTGGCCCTCGCGGGTATGAATCACGTGGTAGCCGAGGCGCCGGGCCGCCGCGAGCAGGCGCCCGATCGGCGCGATCGGCGCCCGGGTCAGGCCGATATCGTAGCCCATGGCGTCGACGTAGCCGCCGGGACCGCAGAAATCGATCTGCATGTCGATGATGACGAGGGCGGTGTTGTCGGGCCGGAGCGCTCCGTCGAAGGGCCAGGGATAGGGCTCGGCGGCGGCGTAGCGCGCCGCATCCGCCGCCGGCAGGGCCAGTGGCGCCGCGCTCATTCCGCCGCCTCCCGCGCGTCCGGAGTCTGTCCGGCGCCGTAGGACCGGGTGGGGGCGGCAAACCCGCAGGAGGTGCCGTCGACGACCTTCACCTCATCCTCCCAGGGCAGGCGATAGCGGCCGGCGGCGAGGTCCTGCATGTAGGTGTAGGGGCAGTCCCCGGCACCGCCCTTCACGGCCGTGTAGCCGCGATGTCCGAGCTGGTAGATGTTGTTCTCGACGCCCCAGTGCAGGCGCGCCTCGCGCACGAGGTCGGGCCGGACCTCCGCCGTGATGATCTCGTCGACGCGGCCCGTGGTGCCGTGGGCGACGACCCGCCCGTCGAAGTTGACGATCATGCCCTCGCCCATGGAATCGAACGAGCCGTCCGAACCGCACATGCAGACATTGGCGGTGACCATCAGGTTGCAGAAGGCGTTCGCCTGGTTGGTGAAGCGCCAGGAGTCGCGGATCGGCGCCGTGTAGCCGGCCGTGCGGATCATGATCTCGGCGCCCTTGTAGGCGCATTCGCGCGCCATCTCGGGGAACATCCCGTCATGGCAGATGATGAGGGCGATCTTGGCCCCACGCGGCCCCTCGATGACCGGGATGCCGATGTCGCCGGGCTCCCAGGGCTCGACGGGCACCCAGGGGTGCATCTTGCGGTAATAGAGCTTCACCGCACCGGTCTCGTCGATGATGAGGCCGGTGTTGTACGGGTTTCCGTGCGGGTTGAACTCCATGATGGAGAAGCAGCCCCAGATCCGGTTGTCGCGGCAGGCCTGGGCGAAGGCCGCGACCTCCGGTCCGTCCATCCGGCACAGGATGTCGGGATTGGTGTCCATGGACAGGCCATGGAGGGCGTATTCGGGGAAGACCACGAGGTCCATGGTGGCGAGGTTGCGCCGGGCCTTTCCGACCATGTCGACGATGCGCCGGGTCTGCGCGGCGAGGTCCGCCGGCGTGACGACGGTCGGCAGTTGCAGCTGCACCAACCCGAGCACGACGCCGTTCGGGGATTTGTTGAGGCCGCCAAGTCCGTTCATTCGCGATACCTGTTTGCTGGGGCTTGGTTTTGCCGAACCCTGCCTTGGTGGGACTTACTTGACGGGACCTACTTGGCTTGCCCGAGTTCGCCCGGCGCTCCGGCCAGGGCATGGTTCGGCGACGAGGTGGCGATCAGGACGCCGAGGGTGAGAACGTAGGGCGCCGCGTAGAACAGGTAATAGCCCTGCGAGACGCCCACGGACTGGAGCGCCGGCCCGAGCGCCCCGGCACCGCCGAACAGCAGCGCGGCGCCGAAGCAGGCCAGCGGGTTCCAGCGGGCGAAGACCACCAGGGCGACGGCCATCAGGCCCTGCCCGGAGGAGATGCCCTCGTTCCACGACCCCGGATAGTAGAGCGACAGGTAGGCGCCCCCGATGCCGGCGAGCACCCCGCCCGCCCCGGTCGCCAGCAGCCGGACGCGGTCGACGTCGTAGCCCATGGCCCGAGCCGCCTCGGCGCTGTCGCCGACGATGCGCACCACGAGGCCGGTCCGGGTGTTGCGGAACGCCCACCAGAGGACGACGCTGAGCACCGCCCCGATCAGGAACAGCACGTTGACCTGGAGGGCGGCCCGGACCTGGGGCAGGTCGGACCAGTTGCCGAAGGGGATCGCCTGCAGCTGCGGCGCCGAGGGCTGGATGAAGGCCTTGCCGAAGAAGAAGGCGAGGCCCGAGCCGAACAGCATCAGGGCGATGCCCAGCGCCACGTCGTTGACCCGTGGCAGGCGGCAGATCCAGCCGTGGACGAGACCGAACAGCCCCCCCGCCGCGCCCGCCACCGCGACGCCGGCCCAGGCCGAGCCGGTGAGCACCGCCGTGGCGTAGGCCGACATCGCCCCGAACACGAGGGTGCCCTCGAGGCCGAGATTGATCCGGCCCGAGCGCTCCGTGATCGTCTCGCCGAGGCTGACGAACAGGAACGGCGTCGAGACCCGGATGGCCCCGCCGATCACCGCGATCAGGACGTTCCAGAGGCCGAGGTCGGTCATGGCGAGTCGCTCATGGGGAGTCCGCTCATGGGGAGTCCGCTCATAGGGAGTCCGCTCATGGCGTCGCCTGCCCCGCGGCGGCGCGCTTCTCGCCCCAGAGATGCGGGCTGAACAGCTTGAAGCGCCCGTAGAGCGTCTCGCCCACGAGGACGAGGAGAAAGAGCAGGCCCTCCAGCAGCAGGATGGTGGCATCCGGCAGGTGCAGGCGGCGCTGGATCAGGCCGCTCGACGCCTCGATCCCGCCGAGCAGGAAGGCGACGGGCGGGATCGCCAGGGGATTCTGGCGAGCCAGGAACGCGATGAGGATGCCGGTATAGCCGTAGCCAGCGATCAGCGACGCGTTGGCGTTGCCGTGGACGGCCGCGACCTCGAAGAAGCCGGCGAGTGCCGCCAGCGCCCCCCCGAGGGCGGTGAAGCCGGCGATCAGCCGCCCGACCGCCAGGCCCTGGATCTGCGCCGCACGCACGTTGCCGCCGGCGATCCGGGCGGCGAAACCCAGCGTGGTGCGCTCGGTCAGGAGCCAGGCGAGGAGGCAGGCCACCACCCCGACGCCGAGGCCCCAATGCACCTCCAGGCCCGGCATCGGGCCGACCCGGAAGGCCTCGTCGATGGTCCGCGTCGACGGCTTGTTGAGGCTGCCCGGATCGCGCAGCAGGCCCTCGATCAGGTGGTTGGCGAGCGCGATGGCGATGTAGGACATCAGCAGGCTGGCGATGGTCTCGTTGACGCCGCGCCAGGCCCGCAGGGCGCCCACCGCCCCGAGCCAGAGCGCGCCGGTCAGGAGGGCGGCCAGCGCCATGGCGGCGATGCCGAGGCCGGCGGGCGAACCCGACAGGGGTGCGGCCACCGCCGCCGCGGCGAGGCCTCCAAGCACGATCGCGCCCTCGCCGCCGATGACCACGAGGCCGAGGCGGGCGGGCAGGGCCACGCAGAGGGCCGCGAACAGCAGGGGCGCGGCGCGCTGGAGGCTGTTCTGCAGGGCGAAGGCGGACCCGAAGCCGCCCCGGTATACGAGGTCGAGGAAGGCCGCCGGCGATTTGCCGAGGCTCAGCAGGAACAGGCTGAACAGGCCGAAGCCGAGGGCCAGCGCCCCGAGCGGGATGGCGAGCGCCTCCGCCCGGCGTGCGGCCCAGGCCCGCACCGGCAGGCTCGCCGAGGGCCGCGGCACCGCCACGGCCAGGTCCGACGGAGCAGTCTCGGCAACCAAGGATGTTCCTCCCGTGGGTGGCGCGCGTGACGGACGTGTCCCTCAGGCCGAGCCCTTCACGCCCTCGACGAGGTAGGCGGTGCTCTCGAGTTCGGGCGCGTTCTCGGGGAAGCCCTTGCCGGCCTCGGCGATCGCGTTGCCCTTGTTGTCCTTGAGCGGCCCGCGGATGATGGCGAAGCCGCCCTTCATCATCTCGGCCTTGACCGCATCGGCGTTCTTGCGCGCCGCCTCGGACACGGCGGGCCCGTAGGGGCTCATCCGGACGAACCCGTCCGCCAGACCGCCGCGCAGGAAGTTCGGGGGCGCCTTGCCCGCCTGCATGCCCGTGACGAAGCCCTTGTAGATCGGAGCCCAGTCCCACTCGGCGCCGGTGAGGTACCGGTCCTTGGCCAGCGCCGACTGGTCGGCATGGTAGCCGCAGACGTAGGCGCCCCGCCGCGCGGCGGTCTCCACCGTCACCTTCGGGCTGTCGACGTGGCAGGTGATGACGTCGGCGCCGCCATCGATCAGCGCGTTGGTGGCCTCCGCCTCCTTGACCGCCAGCGACCACTCGCCGGTGAAGATGACTTGGCAGGTGATCGACGGATCGACGCTGCGGGCGCCGAGCAGGAAGCCGTTGATGTTGTTGAGGACCTGGGGGATCGGCTTGGCCGCCACGAAGCCGATTTTCTTCGACTTCGTGGCGTGGGCGGCCACGATACCGTTGAGGTACTGGCCCTGCGCGATGTAGCCGAAATAGGAGCCGGCGTTCTTGGGGTTCGCCTCGGTCCAGAGGCCGCCGCAATGGCGGAACTGCACCTTCGGATTCTTCCTGGCCTCGATCAGCACGTGGGGATCGAAGTAGCCGAAGGAGGTGGGCAGGAGCAGGCTCGCCCCGTCCATGTTGATCATGCTCTCCATGGTCTTCTGGACGTCGTTGGTCTCGCGGACGTTCTCCTCCTCGACCACCTCGACCCCGGGCAGCCCCTTCAGGGCGGCTGCGCCCTTCGCGTGGGCCTGGTTGTAGCCGTAATCGTCCTTGGGGCCGACATAGATGACCCCGACGGTCATCGGCCCGGCCGCCCGCGTCCGCGTCGCGGAGACGGTCGAGAGGCCGAGAACGGCGGTACCGCCCAGGAGGGTTCTGCGCGAGATCGTGTGATGAGCCACGGGGCCTCGTTCCATCGTTTGGCGTGCGATGGGGAAGGCCTTTGCAAGGTCCGGGCCGCAGCGCGGGCACACAGACCCTGGGATGCCTGCGGAATCGCAGACACGCTGCCACGATCCGAGGCCGTGCGATGCCGCTCCGCTAGGCACCGGCGCATCCCGCCCGCAGCGGGCAGGCCGATGGAGCCGACCTTCCAAGCGAAGAGGGCGCCCGGTGCGAACCGGGCGCCCGGCGCACGAGTACGGCGCCTTACCAGCGGTGGTGCCAGCCCACGTGGCGATAGCCGCCGCGCCAGCCCCAGGGGCGATGAAATCCGACGTGGCGGTAGCCGCCCCAGCGGTGCCAACGCGGGCCGTACCAGCCGACGCGGCGGTATCCGTAGACGATCGGCCGGGCCAGGATGGGTCGATAGACGACGTTCGGACGGCAATATCCGTAGTAGCCACGGTGCCCCCCGGGCCCACACCCGTCACGCGCCTCGGCAGCACCGGCGGTCGCCGCAATCGTGCCCAGTGCAAGGATGGCTGCGCCAGCAAGTTTGAGTCGCATTCACATCTCCTCTGTTGCGATAGGCTATAAACACATCACCCATCAGGACGGTTGCGCCTCTATTGGATGGAATGTGTTACGAATTGTATCATTGTGCAGACGAGAGCCCATATGTGGCCGACAAAGTCCGGCCGGAGACAGATGAACCCTGTCGTTCGTCTCGTCAGCCGGTCTTGCGGGATGTCCAGCGGCCGGAGCAGGGCACCGGTCCGGACAGGGTCCAGACGCCTTGTCCCTCCGAGACGCGCAGCCGGCCCTCGACGGCCACGCTCGCCGGGCCGTTGCGGATGGTTCCGACGATGCGGCCGTCCGCTCCGGCCCGGCCGGAGGCGTCGACACCGCTGCCGCCTGCATCGTCGACGACGCCGTCACGAATGACGATGGGATAGCGGTAAGGACCCGTGCAGCCACCGTCATCGACGGTTGCGGTCACGGACCAGTTGCCGTCGAACCGCGCGGCGGCGACGGCTGCCGAGACGCTCGCGGTCGCCAGGAGCGTCGCGAGCCACCGTGAAAAGCGTGTCATGATCTCCTCTTCGTGCACCCCTAAGGGGCTGGTTCGTGCCACCCCTAAGGGGCTGCGTCAGCGTTCGTCCGCGTCTCGGGCGAGGTAGAGGACCATCAGTTCGCCCGTCGCCCGGACCGCATAGGCCGCTTCCGTCTCGCCGACCTGCGGCGGAATCAGATCCGTCACGGACCGGCCGTCCAGGAGGGCGGTGAGTTCCGCGCGTTCCATCCCGGACTCGACGGCTTCCCGGATGGCATGCGCGCCATGGGCCCGTGATTCCGCGGCAGGATATCGGGTCGGCAGACCGGTCAGGCGCCCAACCCGGGGACGACCGGATCGCGGGGCAAGTCCTGCATGGCTGTCATCATCTCCCGTGCCCTGATCTCGCGAAGCCTCGCCACCGGATGCCCTGGCTGCGGTCCCGGACCGGGACCTTCGGGCCGGGCTTGCGCCCGGAGTGGCGCGATGCCCGGCCCTGCGGCCATGCCGAACCCGATCGGGGGGACACATGAGGTCCGGCATAATGTTGCGAATGCCTGGAACGCGACAGACGTCGCGCCGGCGTTCGACGATGACGTCGAGATATGCACGGCATTCCCGTGCTCAATGATGCAGATGCATCATTTTACTGGGATTTTACCTGGTCAAATGCCGTTGCGTTGCTTGCTGACTGCACGCTGCGGATAGGGGAGGGCGCCAAGGAGCAGACGGATTGCGCGAAGACGGTGGAACCCGGCGCGCCCCTTCGGACGGTGTGAGGCCGGGCGATCGCTGCGCCGATCACGGACCCGGGCCAGACCGGGCACGGACGGGGACGCTCCGCGCGCTTCAGGCCGCCCCCAGAGCCTTGACCAGGCGTTCGCGGGCGCGGCTGACGCGGCTCTTCACGGTGCCGGTCTGACACCCCAGGACGACCGCGGCCTCGTCGTAGAGCAATCCATCGACCATCACCAGGAGCAGCGTCTCGCGGTGTTCGACCGTCAGGCCGTTCAGGGCGGCCTGAAGCTCGATCAGGCCGACACGATGCTCCTGTTCGGGCTCCAGGCGCAGGGTTGCGGCGAAGGCCCCATCGACGTCCTCGACCTCACGGCGGAGCCGCTTACGCTGGTTGAAGAAGGTGTTCCGCAGGATCGTGAAGAGCCAGGCGATCAGCCGGGTCCCCGGCTCGAACCGTTCCCGGTTCTCCCAGGCCCGCAGAAGGGTGGTCTGAACGAGGTCGTCGGCCTCGGCGGCGTTCTGGCATTGGGAGTAGGCGTAACGGCGAAGCCGCGGAACGGCGGCGATCAGGTCGGCCTGGAACGTATCGGATACCTGTCCACCCGCCTGCGCCGCGGACAAGGCGCTTCGAAGCCGAACCAGAACCTGCCCGAGACGGGAATCCGCCACGACGTCACCGGGGAAAGGAAAAATCTCGTTCAGTCTCCGGCCGATCAAATCCTGAATCGGACGCGACAATCCCTCGTCGTCCGAAGAGGACCTCAGCACTCTGACATGGGTCTGCACGGTTGATCGCCCTCTGGTCTGGAAGAGACGATGATTTGGTCGAGGCTCGAGACGCCGAAGCCGCTGGAGGCTTGTGATTGGGCAATCACATTCACGTCAATGATCCAGATATACCAGACAATCGCTTATCGGACGCGGAACTGCCATCCCACGCACTTGTTACGACCGGGACTTGGCAAGCGGCGCGATGCGCCAGGGGAGTTCCGGTGACACTCGGCGTCGATCAGCATGACCGCGGACGGACGAGGGCCGGCCTGGAAGCAGGTCGGGCCTCGGAGATGCTCGGCGCCCGCGAACCTCTCGCAGGGGAACGCAGCCGTCCTCGCCCACGCGGCACCGCGGTTCGACCGACGGTGTCCGGTTAGAAAAACCTGGTCTACCGGTACATCCATACCATTGATCGGGTTTCGTTCGGGACCATCTGGAGGTCCAGCGAACGGCCCGGGCTTCCGCGGCAGCAGCCCACCCGCCCGTTGGCTCGCCGCGATGCCGCTCATTCCATTCCGGAGGATCACATGAGCCCGACCAAGCCCTCCGCAGCCGCTTCGCCCGACGCGATCAAGGGCTCGGTCAAGGAAGCCATCGGGAAGCTGGTCGGCGACCGGCAGGTCGAGGCCGAAGGTCGGTCCCAGCAGGAAGCCCCGGTGTCCGGCGATCACCCGGCGACGCATCCGGAGTCGGACAGGGGCCCTGCCAAGGCCAACACCAGGACCGGCGCCAGGACCGACGCCAGGACCGACGCCAGGACCGACGCCAGGACCGACGCCAGGACCGACGCCAAGTAGGCCCCCGGCCCAACTCTTCGCCCGCGCGCCGCGCGACGAATCCCATCCACGCACACACGAACACAGGAGACATCAGCATGGTCGACACGGATCGCATCACGGGGACCGCCAAGGAGCTTGGCGGCAAGGTTCAGGGCGCGGTGGGCGACCTCACCGGTTCGAAGCGGGACTCGCTCGAGGGCCGGGCCCGCGAGGCGCAGGGCGCCGCCGAGACCCTCTACGGCCAGGCCAAGGACGGCGTGCGCGAGGCCGCCGAGCAGGTGGCCGACACCGCCCGCGACATCGGCGGCAAGGTCCGCGACACGGTCGGCGACCTGATCGGGTCCGACGACGTCGAGGACCGCGCCCGCCGCGCCCAGGGGGCGGCCAGCGACACCTACGAGCGTGCCGAGCGTTCGGTCCGCAGCGCCGGCCGCGAGGCCTACGACCGGGCCGAGGACGCCTATGAGAACGGGGGCCGGTATCTGCGCCAGGGTGGCCGCGAAGCCACCAGCCAGATCGCCGAGCATCCCGTGGCCGCCCTGCTGGTGGCCGGCCTGCTGGGCTACGGCCTCGGCCTGCTCATCCACGGCCGCGACTGACCCGCGTCCACGATCGGTCCGACCGCGCCGGGACCGCGTGGTCGGCCCCTTGAGTTCCACCCCCGCCTCCTGAGTTCCACCCCCGACTGACCCCTCGAACGACCGAACATCTCGGACGACCGACGACCCGGAGTACCTGTCACGTGTCCACTTCCCCCATCCTCGCGACCCCGGCCGCCTCGGCCGACACCCGCACCGTGCTGCTGAACCAGGTGTCCTGGGGCGCCATCTTCGCCGGCGCCGTCACCGCGCTCGTGACCCAGGTCATCCTCAACATGGTCGGGGTCGGCGTCGGCCTGTCCAGCGTCGGCGCGAACGCCGCCGACAACCCGGCCGCCTCGACCCTCTCGCTGAGCGCCGGCCTCTGGTTCGTGGGCTCGGGCGTACTCGCCTCCCTGGCCGGCGGCCTCATCGCCGGGCGCCTCTCGGGCAAGCCCGTCCCCGGCGCGGCCGGCCTGCACGGCCTCGTCTCCTGGGCGGTGACCACCCTGGTGGTGCTCTACCTCCTGACCTCCGCCGCCGGCGGCCTGATCGGGGGCGCCTTCTCGGGCGTGACCAGCACGCTGGGCGGGGCCGGCTCGCTCGTCGGCGGCACCGTGCAGACCGCCGCCCAGGCGGCCGCGCCGTCGCTGTCGAAGATCTCCAATCCCCTCGACGGCATCGAGCAGTCGGTGCGCAACCAGGCCGCCGGCCAGGACCCGCAGGCGGCCAAGGACGCGGCGGTGGCCGCCATCCGCGCCCTGTTCACCGGGGATCCGGCCCAGAAGGCCCAGGCCGAGACCCGCGCGGCCGACGCCCTGGCCAAGGCCCAGGGCATCCCGGTCGAGCAGGCCAAGGCGCAGATCCAGGACTACCGCAAGCAGTACGACGAGACCGTCGCGACGGCCAAGCAGAAGGCGGAGGCCGCCGCCGTCGCCGCCAAGTCGGCCGCCACCCAGGGCGCCTTCTACGGCGCGCTCGCCCTGATCCTGGGCGCGCTCGCCGGCTTCCTCGGCGGCCGCCTCGGCGCCCCCAAGCGCCACACCCTCGCCGACACCTACGACGCCCGCCGCGCCTGAGCCCTCGTCCCGGCCGGTCCCCGCGACCGGCCGGTCGACCCATCCCAATCCTCCCAACGCAAGGAGACATCCCATGAGCAGCACCACGGACAAGCTGAAGGGCCTCGCCAACGAGGCCGCCGGCAACGTCAAGCAGGCCGCCGGCAAGGTCACGGGCAACGACAGGCTCGTGGTCGAAGGCAAGGCCCAGGAACTCAAGGGCGAGGCCCAGCGCACCGTCGGCGAGGCCAAGGACGGTGTCGCCTCCGTGGTCGACAAGGTCACCGGTAAGCGCTGATCCGCGCCGGTGACGGGCGCCCCCACCGGGCACCCGTCACCCCCATCATCCGCGAACACGGGAGTTCCTCATGAACGGCGATCAATTCCGCGGCGCCTCGCGCCACCTCAAGGGCCGTGCCCAGACCGTCGTCGGCGGTCTCACCGGTGATCCGGCGCGCCAGGTGCGCGGCGCCGTGAACCAGGTGGCCGGGGGCGCCCAGTACGCCTATGGCCGCGCCCGCGACCGGGCCGAGGACCTCGTCGACGACGGCCGCCACCTCGCCCACGAGGTGCGCGACCGCGCCGGCGACCTGGTCGAGGACGGACGGCACTACGTCGACGAGGCCCGCGACCGCGCCGGCACCCTCATCTCGGACGGCCGGGACTTCGCCCGTCACGCGGCCAAGCGCGGCACGACCTACGGCCGACAGGCCGCGCGCTACGCCAACGACAACCGCACCTCCGCGCTCCTCGGCCTCGCCGCCGTCGCGTTCGCGGTAGGCTGGCTGTCCCGGCGCAAGCACTGAACCCACCACACCGGAGACCCTCCCATGATCCGCAAGCTCCTCACCGCCTTCCTGCTGCCGAAGGTTATCGCCTACGTCAGCCGCCGCTTCGGCGGGCGTTCCGCCGCCCCGCCGAACCGTCGGGGCTACTGAGCCCACCCCGAGCACGCCTCCACCATCCGTCAGGAGACACCCCACGATGAAGCTGACCCTCGCCCTCGCCGCCACCGTCGCCGCGGCCCTGGTCGGGCTCCCGGCCCAGGCAGCCCCGACGACGCACAGCCCTGCCGTCGAGGCCCTGGCGCACGGAGACCTGCCGACGGCGTACGTGCAGTATCGTCGGTTCGGTCACCGTCACGGCTGGCGGGGCGGACGCGGCTACGGTCGAGGCTACGGCTATCGTCGCGGCTACGGCTATCGCCGTGGGCCCGGCGTCGGCGCGGCGGTCGGGGCCGGTGTGGCCGGGCTCGCCGCCGGCGCGATCATCGGTGGGGCGATCGCGAATTCGCAGGCCCAGGCCGCTCCGCGCGGGGTGCCGGCCGAGGCCGTGGCCGCCTGCGCCCGCCGCTTCCGCTCCTACGATGCGGCCAGCGGAACCTACCTCGGCAACGACGGCGCGCGGCATTCCTGCCCGTAGGTTCGTTCATGCCGGATCCGGAGGACGCGGCGGGGGATCGGACCCCGGGCCGGGAGGGAGCGAACGACCGTCGATGAAGTTCGCCAAGGTTCTCCTGCGCCCGGAACTCGTGTTCCTGCTGCTCACCGTCCTCCTCTGTCTCGCGGCGGGGGCGGCCTACTGGGTGTCCCGCGCCACGGTCCTGACCGTGGCGGTGGCACCCCGGGACGGGACCGAGCCGGCCCTGATCCAGGCCTATGCCGACGCCCTCGCCAAGCGCCACAAGGAGATCCGCCTGAAGGTGCTGGCCCTCGACGACGTGCGCGACAGCGCCGCCGCCCTCCAGGAGGGACGGGCCGACCTCGCCGTGGTGCGTCCCGATGTCGACCTGCCCGACAACGGGCTGACCCTAGCGATCCTGCGCGACCAGGCGATGATCATCGCCTCGCCGGAAGGCTCCGGGCTGACCCGCTTCCCGCAGCTCGATCGCAAGCGCCTCGCGATCCTGGCGCATCGCGACGCCGACCAGGCGCTGATCAAGGCGATGGTCGAGCATTACGGCCTGACCCTTCTCGACAAGGAGCCCGACGGACCGGTGCCGCCGCGCCACGTGGCCCTGGTGGAGATGACCGAGGCGGAGCTCGCCGGCGCCTTCACCCGCAAGCGGATCGACGCGGTGGTCTCGGTGATCGCCCCGACCTCGCCCACCGCCCAGCGCATCGTCGGCATCGTGCAGGGGGTGAGCCGGAGCGGGAAGGTCGCCTTCGTCGACGTGGAGAACGCCGACGCCATCATCGCGCGCCTGCCGCGCCTCCAGGCCGTGACGATGCCGGCCGAGACCTTCGGCGGGAATCCGAAGGTGCCGGCGGAGGATGTCCATACCGTGGGCGCCTCCTACCGCCTCATGGCCCGGACCAGCCTCTCCCGCCCGGTCGCGGCCGACGTCACCCAGCACCTGTTCGAGATGCGCAGCGGCATGGCCAACGTGACGCCGGCGGCCGACTACGTGCAGGCGCCGAGCTACGACAGCACGGCGGGCGCGACGAGCGCGCGGCTGCCGATCCATCCCGGTGCGGTCGACTTCTTCGAGCGCGAGCAGCAGGGCTTCGTCGAGCGCTACGAGACCTGGATCTACCTCGTCGCTTTCCTCGGCGGTGGCATCGGTTCGGCCGTCGCCTGGGTCGGGCAGCGCCTGTCGCGCCTGCGCCGCGAGCGCATCGAGGAGGCCACCGACCGCCTGCTGGAGATCCGGCAGGAGGCGCAGGACAGCGCCGATGCGCCGCGCCTGGAACAGCTCGCCCGCGAGATCGACGACCTGGCCGGCGACATCGCCAAGCACGCCCTCGAACGCCCGACCGAGGCCCGCACCATGTCGGCGGCCGCCATCGCCATCGATGCGGCCCGCTCCACCGTCAAGCGCACCATCGCCGCCAGCCAGTATGCCGCCGACTCGACCGATCTGGCCGGGCGCACGACCTCCACGGAGGCCGCCGCGGCGGGCTGACGACGCGCGTCCGGGCCGGTGCCGGCCCGGTCCCTTTCCACCCCCCACCACCGTTCCACCCTCACAAGCGGAGACCAAAGATGAGCAAGGGCTACCCCTCGATGACCGCGCTGCTGGGCCTTCTGGCCGTGGCCGGCTACCAGAACCGCGACAAGCTCGCCGAGCTGCTGAAGGGCCACGAGGCCGGCGCGCCGCAGCGCACCGTCCCGCCGATCCCGAACACGGCGTCCAGCGCCCCCTCCGGCGGCGGCCTCGGCAGTCTGGCCGGGCTTCTGGGCGGCGTCGGCACCGCCGGGGTCGGCGGCCTGATCGCCAGCGGCCTGAGCGAACTCGTCGACCACTTCACCAAGGGCGGCCACGGCGAGACGGCGAATTCCTGGGTCAACCACGGCCCCAACCGCGACATCCCCGAGGCGGACCTGGAGCGGGCCATCGGCTCGGACACCCTCGACCACCTGACCCAGCAGACCGGCCTGAGCCGCGGCGCGCTCCTCTCCCGGCTCTCGCGCGAGCTGCCCTCGGCCATCGACCGCTACGCCGCCGACGGTCGTCCGGCCTGACCCGCCACCAGGGTCCCGTCGCGCGCGTCCGGGCCTTGCGAGGCCTGGCCACGCGCGGCGGCCCCCTGAGGCTCGACCTGCGGGTCGCGGCGCGCCGAAACGTTTTCCCGGATGGAGCCTTCCGAAACCATGTCCAAGTTCATGAAGGCGGTGACTTACCTCGCCGCGGCCGCAGCCCTGCTGACGCTGGTCTTCGTCGTGTTCCAGTCCACGAGCATGCTGGCGGGCTCCTGAGACCCAGGGTCTCCGCCCTGTCGAGGGCACCGCGCTCCGACGGAGCCGGGAGCGCCTCGGTCCCGGCCGGCAGGAGCGTCGGAACCCTGCAGCGTCCCCGGTCGGACCGCTCGCGCGGGCCGGCCCGAGCATCGAAGATCACGCCCTGGCGTGGCGCCTGACGCGCAAGTGAAGGAACGGTTCTGTCCTGATCTGGTTCTCGGCTTCCAAGTCGGAGCCCGGAACCCCTATGCGCATCTTGGCATCTGCCGGTTCACTTCTCAGGAACAGCCTCAGACGTGAGGCTACAGCGATCAAGGCATCGCGATCCCTGCACAGCCCTCATCTGCACCTTCAGGGCGACGGTGCGCATTATCCGGTCGGCCAGAGCTATACCTGGGGTGGACCACCCACGGTTTCCCACGGCTTTGCACCCGCTATAGGCTACGATGCCTATCTCGGCGGAAACGGCTACTGACCCTGTGACGTGTTGAACCATGGCCCGCACCGGAACGTGCCGGGCTCCGGGCTGTTATGAACCCACATCCCACACGATAGGAGAGATCGCATGCGCAAGCTCGCACTTGCTTCGACGGCCCTGCTCGGACTCGGCCTGCTGGCATCGGCACCCGCCGAGGCCCGCGGCTGGGGCTACGGTGGCGGTTACGGCCATGGCGGCTACGGTTACGGCCACGGGGGCTACGGCTATCGCGGCGTCGGCTTCCGGGGCGGCTACGGCGGGTACCGGGGCTATGGTCGCGGCTACGGCTACCGTCGCGGCATCGGCCCCGGCGCGGCCATCGGCCTCGGCATCGCGGGCCTCGCGGCCGGCGCCATCGTGGCGAACAGCTACGGCGGCTACGGTTACGGCTATGGCCGTCCGGTCGGTTACTACGGCGGCGGTTACGGCTATGCGCCCGCTTACGGCTACGGCGGTGGCTACGGCTACCCGGCCTACGGGTACGGCTACTGATTCGAACCGTCCGCACCGGACGCCTACCGGCGGCCTGATGCGCTGACAGGTCGATGCGCCCGGATTCGTCTCCGGGCGCATCGACAGATGCGTTCCAGTCACGACACGTCCGACGGCACAAACCTTCGTCCTCGGCCTCGTGGGCACGGCGGCATTCGCCCGGGAGTGTGGCCCCTGCAGCGATGCCATCGCCCTGGTGGGGCGCGGACTCGGCACCCAGGTGGGCATGCCTGCCCCCGTGTCCCAGCCGAACACCGGACCGCAGAAACGCCCACGCGCTGCGTCGCCGGCCGATGTCCGCGCACAATCGGAGAATAAGCCGACCAACACGACCGTGGCATCGAAGGACTTTGAAGCGTCCACGTCCGCCGTCCTCTCATCCGAGGACAGGATCGCGCAGGACAGGATCCTGCAGGCGAAAGCCGCGCTACAGCACGCGACCGATCCCGATGCCAGGGGCAACGCCTCCGGTCGCGACGCCGTCCAGCAGGCTCGGGGAGGATCGGAACCGAACGGAACCCGGTGCATGCACCGGTGTCTCCCCGTCCAAGCGTTACTCGATGGTGCGTGGACGATCGTCCTGCCCAAGGCTCTCTGCCCAAAGCGCCCTGCCCAAGGCGCCCTGCCCAAGGCGCCCTGCCCAAGGCGCCCTGCCCAAGGCGCCCTGCAGAACACCGGAGCCATCGATGGACCGAGCCGGAGCGGAGCCGAACGCGGTCCGCCGGTACGGCGCGCCGTCCGGGTCCCGGCGCCATGCCGCATTCGTCCAAATCGCGACGCGAATCGTCAAGCCCGGTCGACCACCGGACGCCATAGCTCATGGCGTCCCCGACGCGGTCGCTGGTCCTTCGGCGCGCCATCGGGTCACGATGATCGAGAGCCGCGACCGATGCTGCTGCCCGCGACACCTCTGCCCGGTACCGGCCCGGCGGACGACCCCACCGGGCGCCGGATCGGCGTCTCCACGCTGTCGACCCGCGTAGCCCCCGGCCGTCGTTGCGAGGCCGGCCGCACCGACGGTCCCGGCTTCATGGACACGCGGCCGATGCTCACCACTTCGGAAGGCCGCTGAGGCGGTCGGCCCGCGACCACGCGCCGGAATGCCCGATGCGCGTGGAGCCGGACCGCCCGTTACCGCGACGATCTCTCCCTCTCAGACCGGGGCCAGCGTCATGACCTACGTCACCACCCAGGACGGCGTCGCAATCTTCTTCAAGGATTGGGGTCCCAAGGACGCCCAGCCGATCATGTTCCATCACGGCTGGCCCCTCTCGTCCGACGATTGGGATGCCCAGCTGCTGTTCTTCCTGCACCAGGGCTACCGGGTCGTGGCGCATGACCGCCGCGGCCATGGCCGCTCGGCCCAGGTCGCCGGCGGCCACGACATGGATCACTACGCCGCCGACGCCTTCGCGGTGGTCGAGGCGCTCGATCTGCGCAACGCCGTTCATATCGGCCATTCCACCGGGGGCGGCGAGGTCGCCCGATACGTCGCGCGGCACGGCGAACCGGCCGGGCGCGTCGCCAAGGCGGTGCTGGTCTCGGCGGTGCCGCCCCTGATGCTGAAGACCGAGGCCAACCCCGAGGGCCTGCCGCGGGAGGTCTTCGACGGCTTCCGGGCCGCGACCGCCGGGAACCGGGCGCAGTTCTTCCTCGATGTCGCGGGCGGCCCCTTCTACGGCTTCAACCGCGACGGCGCGACGGTGCTTCCCGGGGTGGTCCAGAACTGGTGGCGCCAGGGCATGATGGGCAGCGCGAAGGCCCATTACGACGGGATCAAGGCCTTCTCCGAGACCGACCAGACCGAGGACCTCAAGGCCATCGGCGTCCCGACACTGGTCCTGCACGGCGAGGACGACCAGATCGTGCCGATCGCCGATGCGGCGCTGAAGTCGATCAAGCTCCTGCGCAACGGGACGATCAAGACCTATCCGGGCTATGCGCACGGCATGCTCACGGTGAATGCGGAGGTCCTGAACGCCGACCTCCTCGCCTTCGTGAAGGGCTGATCCCCGAACGTCGCCTCCGAGCGCCATGGCCCTGCGCGCCCCGCGGTCCACGACCGCGCCACGGCGGGGGAGGGCGGGGCGGGAGCGATGCTTCCCCAGCGGGATCGGAGGCTGCCCCGGGACGCGCGCTCGGCCGCTTCGGCGGTGACGGCCGGTACGACGTGACGGAGTGCTCCGACATGAGCGACACTGCCCTGACGACGGGGACCGACGGCGACGAGCGTGCCGCGCAGACCTTCCCGCACCTCGACGACGCGATGGCACAGCGCGTCGCCGGTTACGGCCGGGAGGAAACCCTGCCGGCGGGCACGGTGATCTTCGCGCGCGGTCAGCGGCGAGTGGATTTCTTCCTCGTCCGGACCGGACGGATCGAGATGTTCGAGACCGACCACGCCGGTCGGGCGACCGTGTTCACCGTGCATACCGAAGGCCAGTTCACGGGCGAGCTCGACCTGTTCAACGATCGCGAGATCCTGGTCTCGGGCCGTGCGGCCAGCGACGCGCGGGTGGTGCGGATCGACCGCGCGGCCTTCCGCCGGCTGGTCACCGCGGAACCCGATATCGGCGAGATCATCATGCGGGCCTTCATCCTGCGCCGGGTCGGGCTGATCCGCCATGGGCGCGGCGGGGTCGTCCTGATCGGCCTCGGCCACCAGCGCGAGACCCTGCGCCTGGAGCGCTTCCTCGTCCGCAACGCCTATCCGCACCGCATCCTCGACGTCGCCCTCGACGGCGCGGCGCGCGACGCGCTCGACGGCTTCGGCCTGACGGAGGCCGACCTGCCGGTGGTCCTCGCACCGGGCGAAGCGGTCCTGCGCAACCCGAGCAACGCCGACCTGGCCGATATCCTCGGTCTGACCGAGGCGCTCGATCCGGACCGCGTCTACGACGTCGCGGTGATCGGCGCCGGTCCGGCGGGCCTCGCCGCAGCGGTCTACGCCGCCTCCGAAGGGCTCGACACCATCGTGGTCGAGGGCCTGGCCCCGGGCGGGCAGGCGGGCACGTCCTCGAAGATCGAGAATTATCTCGGCTTTCCGACCGGCATCTCCGGTCAGGCGCTGGCCGGCCGGGCACAGGTCCAGGCCCAGAAGTTCGGGGCGCGGCTCGCGATCTCCCGCATGGCGGCCGGTCTCGACTGCCGGGGACCGGCCTTCCGGGTGCTCCTCGAGGACGGCACGGCCATTCCCGCCCGTGCGGTCATCGCCGCAACCGGCGCCCGCTACCGGCGGCTCGACCTGCCGCGCTACGCGCATTTCGAGGGGCAGGGCATCCACTACGCCGCCACCGCCATGGAGGCGCAGCTCTGCACCGGCGCGGAGGTGATCGTGGTCGGCGGCGGGAATTCGGCCGGGCAGGCCGCGATGTTCCTGTCCCGCACCGTGGCCCATGTCCATCTCCTGGTGCGGGCCGAGGGCCTCGCCGCGACCATGTCCGACTACCTCGTCCGCCGGATCGCCGCGTCGCCGCGGATCACGCTGCACGCGCGGACCGAGATCACCGCGTTCCACGGCGACGACACCCTGACGGGGGTGACCTGGACCGACCGGGCGCGCGACCGGAGTGAGACCCGGGCCGTCGGGAACGTGTTCATGATGATCGGGGCCATGCCGAACACCGGGTGGCTCGCCGACTGCCTCACCCTCGACCCGAAGGGCTTCGTGCCGACGGGGTTCCGACCCGACGGGACACCCGCCGCGTCGCCCTACGCCACCACCGTCCCGGGCCTCTATGCCGTCGGGGACGTGCGCGCGGGCTCGGTCAAGCGCGTAGCCTCCGGGGTGGGCGAAGGCTCGGTGGTGGTGCAGGCGGTTCACGGTTTCCTGCAGACGGAGCCCTGATCGGTCCGGCCGCCATCCGGTCGGCCCGACCAATATCGCCGGTCGAACATTTGATCAGCGCCGCGCGCCAACTGAATTTAAAGGAAAATTAACCATCTTATCCCCACAGGTTGCGGGGCCCGTCCGTCTGGTGTCGCGTTTCGGGAAGTGCAGGCAGCGGAGCGATCAGCGGCATGTTGGGATTGGATCGCGTTTCTCTCAAGTCCGTGGCCGCCGTCCAGGCCGGCACGGTCGTGGTGCTCAGCGCCGTCATGGTCTGGAGCAGCCTCGCGCTGACCAGCCCGCCGCGCGGCTCCGGGCCGGATGCCGCCCAGGTCCGCCGCACCTCCGAGGCGTTCGCCGGCGCCCTCGACCGCAGCCTCTTCGAGGTGTCGCAGGACCTGCGCACCGCGGCCGTGGCCCTTCGCCAGACCGGCACCGGCCTGATGGATGCCGATCCCCAGGCCGTGCTGCGCGCCTGGTCCGACCTGCGCCCGGCCTATGCCGACATCCTCCTGGTCGGTGCCAACGGACGCGTCCGGGCCGCCGGCCACGAGGAGATGATCGGCCGGGACGTCTCGGGACAGCCCTGGTTCGCCGGGGCACGGAACGCCTCCACGACCCTCGTCACGGCCTCCGCGACACCCCGTGACCCCGTCCCCTTCGAGGTCGCGATCCCCGTCGCCGGATCGGGCGCCCGCAACACCGAGTACCTCGTCGCCCGCCTGGCCGACAGCTGGCTCGCCGATCTCCGCGGTGGAATCCTGCGCGCGCAGCCCACGCCGGATTCCACCCTCGCCCTCACGGTCCTGGCGCCCGACGGCCGGGCTCTGGTGAGCGGCGCCCCGCGGCCGGGCGCCGACGGGGGCACCCGCACCGCCGAGCACGCCACCCCGAGCGCCGGCTACGGCGACCTCGGCCCGTCGGGCTGGCTCGCGGTCGCCCGCACGACCGAATCACGCGGCGCCGGTCTCGGCCTGCCGGACCCGCGCCTCTGTGCGCTCTGGCTCGCCGCCGCCCTGCTCGCGGCGGCCCTGGCCTACGCCCTCACCGGGCGCCTGACGCGGCGCCTGGCCCGGATCACGGAAGCGGACGGCGAGGCGATCGTGCCCTCGCGGATCGCCGAGTTCCGGGCGAGCGCCGAGCATCTCGCGGCCCGCGAGCGCAGCCGCGCCCGCGCCCTGCAGGAGGCCCGCACCGCCCTGGCGCGGGTGCGCGAGCGCCTGCGCACCTTCGAGGCGATGTCGGGCTGGACCTACTGGGAGATCGACACCGACGCCGGCAACGTCACCTGGGTGGATGCCAGCGCCCCGGGCGTCGCGGCCACCTCCGACCGGGCCGTCGCACTCACCGACCTGACGGACGGCATCAAGCCGCAGGATCGCGACCTGATGCGCTTCACCATGCAGGCCGCCCTGGACGGGGAGGGCCCGCACGACGTGGTCCTGCGCCGCGCCGACACGACGGACGGCCAGGAGTCGCGGCGCCTCCTCGTCCGCTTCATCCGCGGCAGCGCCGAGGTCTCCGCCCCCGGCGCGGCCCGCCTCCACGCCCTGAGCCGCGAGATTCCCGCCGGCCTGGCCGGCGGGGAGACGGGCGCGCAGGACGGGACAGCCCCCTCCGACGGCAGGGCCCAGGCCACCGAACGGCGCGGCGAGAGCATGCTGCGCCAGGTCATCGACGGGGTGGTCGACGACTTCAACAACCTGCTCACCGTGATCAGCGGCAACCTCGGCACGCTCAAGCGCCGGTACGGCCTCAACCCGGACCAGGTGCGCCTGGTCGAGGCGGCCCTCGCAGGCGCACAGCGCGGCTCCAGCCTGACCCGCCGCCTGGTCCGGTTCGTGCGCCGCGACGACTCCACCCTCCAGGAGACGGAGATCGGGACCGCCCTGAGCGCCTTCGTGCCGTTCCTCAGCGCCAACGTGCTGAACCAGGCACCGATCAAGCTCCGGGTCCGCTCCGGGCTCGCGCGCGCCCAGTGCAGCGAGGCCGTGCTGGAGGCCGTGCTGCTGAACCTCGCCTTCCACGTCCGCGACCTCGGCTCCGAGGGCTTCGCGATCGGCGCCGACGAGCGGGTGCTGTCCGAGGAGGACGGGATCGCCCTGCGTCCGGGCCGCTACGTGCGCCTGGTCCTGGCCAGCGGGACGCCGGCGCGGCTCCCCGCCCCGGTCAAGCCGGCCGGCGAGGAGCGCTCCACGGCCGCCGTGGCGAGCCTGCTCAGCGGTATCGGCGGCGGCTTCCGCCTCGTGGCCGACGGGCGCGGCGATTCCGCCTTCCTGGCCGAGATCTGGATCCCCGCCAGCGAGGCCCCCGCCGAGGCCGGCCACGAGGAGACGGCCGCGGTCCAGCCGCGCCTGCGCGTCCTGCTCGTCGACAGCGACACCCTGGTCCGCGAGAGCTTCGCCGAGGCGCTCTCCGACCTCGGTCACCTCGTCACCCAGGCCGGCTCCGCCGAGCATGCGCTGACGCTCCTCGATGCGCCGGAGGGCTTCGACGTCATGGTCGCCGACCAGCGCATGCCGGTGATGAGCGGCCTGCAGCTCGCCGCCACGGTGGTCCAGCATCATCCGGGGATCCGCATCGTCCTCGCCGGCCCGCAGGGCCACCTGCCGGAAAGCGCCCGGGCCTTCCTGCAGATCGAGAAGCCGTTCCGCTACGGGGACCTCGCCGCCGTGATGCGCCGGGCGGCCCGCGACCCGGCCGCCAAAGCCGCCTGAGGGCCCCTGAGGGCCGCCCGGCCCGCGTCCCGCCCGAGGGGGCAGCGACGCGAAGCCGGGGGTGACCCCGGCGCGAGCGCGGCCGCGGGCGGACAATCCACAGGGCCATCCTCAGAAAAAATCCGGTCCCGGATCGGCGGCCCGCGCGGCGGCCGCGACCGCGGTTCCAAGGACGAACCATCCCGTCTCGGCGGCGCGCCGGCGGTCGAAACCCGCAACAGACCCGACTCACCACGCGCTTCGGCCGCATTGTCTTGAGAATCCGGAGCTTCAAACTGCCTGGATGTTGTCAGAATAGTCGCGGACCAACGCAAATCCTCAGCCGCTTCTTTGTGCGCTTGCTCTTTATATGGTCATTGCGATCAGCAAGTCTTGGATGAGACGCCGCCCTCAAGCACATCGTATGCTGCAGGAAAGCACAACGCCGGCCCTCGCGACTTGCGAGATCCAGCTTTCGTGGCCGCGTTAAGATTCAATTAACCCCGAAGGTCGATGAATTACCGCGAGCGGACGCCGTCGATTTCCATCCATCGCGCGCGAATGCCTCACGGAACGGATCATCCGCCTCGATGTCGCGCATCGCCCTCCTCGCCTCGACCCTGCCCCTGATCCTGGGCCCCTCGCACGCCGTCGTCGCCGCGGACTGGTACACCGGTGCGGAGCCGGTGATCCTGGACGACAACTGGACGGTGGCGGTCGACGCCTCGGTCGCGGTCACCTCCAACAGCTCCGCCTTCGGCTCGGCGACGGGCACGATCGCCACGGAGGGCACGCTCCTCGAGAGCGGCCCCCGCCTGCGCGTCGAGGGCGTCGCCGGCACCTACAGCTATCCCGGGCAGAAGGTGGGCCAGCGGGTCACGGGCTACCAGCAGGAGGGCGCCCTCTCGGGCGGCTACGAGTGGATCTGGCGCGATGCGGCCCTGGCCGGCTTCGTCGGCTTCAACGTGCGCAGCAACCAGCTGTCGATCCTCGATCCGGGCAATCCCGTCGTCGGAACCGGCGTGGGCGCGAAGTTCGCGGCCAACTTCTATGCCCGGCCGACCGAGAACACGATGGTCTCGGCCTACGGTTCGTACTCGACCCAGTTCAACGCCTATTATTCGCGCTTCCGCGTCGGGTACATGGTCGCCGACGGGGTCTATATCGGTCCCGAAGCCATGTTCCTCGGCGACAATTTCTTCAACCAGTACCGCATCGGCGGACATCTGACCGGCTTTTCCTTTGGCCCGATCAAGATGGCCGTCGGCGTCGGCTACGTGAAGGACCGCATCCAGGGCAGCGGATACTATTCGACGGTCGAAGCCAGGACGGCATTTTAGACGCGTTTTCAGACTTTGTTAGGTTCGATTGCGAGCGGGTGCGCGTCGGTCACGTTTCTTCAGATGTCCCATCCTACAACAGTTGAGCACGTTCAGTCCCGGCCATGCACAATCCCTGCGACGTGTGGCCGGGACTGCGTTGGCAGGCAGATCGCTCCGGTGGTTCACAGGTATTGCGTCGTCCCGTTCCCGCGCAGGCCGCGACCCTGAAGGCCCCCTGGGCCCGGGTCCGCCTCGGGAGAACGCGGGCGACGCCGATTGCGGAAGGGCAGGCTCGTGGCAAGTGCATTTCGTTGGATGGCCTGGATCGCGTCGGCCGCTGCCGTCCTCGTCCTGCTGAGCCAACCCGTCAGCACGCAGGACCAGCTGATCATGAGCCTCTGCGCCATGGCGGCGATGGTGGTGCTGTGGGTGTTCTTCGACAACCAGCCGGCGCGCTTCGTCTTCCTCGCCTTGGGCAGCCTCGTCGTGCTGCGCTACATGTTCTGGCGCGTGACGAACACGCTGCCCTCGGTCGGCGATCCGGTCAGCTTCGGCTTCGGACTCCTGCTCCTCCTGGGCGAGCTCTACTGCGTCTTCATCCTGTTCGTCAGCCTGACCATCAACGCCGACCCGCTCCGGCGCGCCCCCCCGCCGGTGGCCGCCGCCGATGACCCGGTGGCCCTCGACGCGCTGCCCACCGTCGACATCTTCGTACCGAGCTACAACGAGGATGCGGGCATCCTCTCGGTCACCCTCGCGGCCGCCCGCCTCATCGACTATCCCGCCGACAAGCTGACGGTCTGGCTGCTCGACGATGGCGGCACCGACCAGAAATGCGCCGATCCCGATCCGGTGAAGGCGCAGGCCGCGATGCGGCGGCGGATGGAGCTCCAGGCCCTGGCCGCCTCCCTCGGGGTCGAGTACCGCACCCGCGCCCGCAACCAGCACGCCAAGGCGGGCAACCTCAACAACGGGCTCAAGCACTCGCAGGGCGAGATCGTCGTGGTGCTCGATGCCGACCACGTCCCGTTCCGCTCCTTCCTGCAGGACACGATCGGGTACTTCGCCCAGGACCCGCGCCTGTTCCTGGTGCAGACGCCGCACGCCTTCCTGAATCCCGACCCGATCGAGCGCAACCTGCGCACCTTCGACCGCATGCCCTCCGAGAACGAGATGTTCTATTCGGTGACGCAGCGCGGCCTCGACAAGTGGAACGGCTCGTTCTTCTGCGGCTCGGCCGCGCTCCTGCGCCGGCGCGCCCTCGACGAGGCGGGCGGCTTCTCGGGCGTCACCATCACGGAGGATTGCGAGACCGCCTTCGAGCTGCATTCCCGCGGCTGGAACAGCATCTACGTCGACAAGCCCCTGATCGCCGGCCTGCAGCCCGAGACCCTGGAGGCCTTCATCGGCCAGCGCTCGCGCTGGTGCCAGGGCATGTTCCAGATCCTTCTGCTGAAGAACCCGCTGTTCAAGGGCGGCCTGCACGCGATCCAGAAGGTCGCCTACCTGTCGAGCATGACGTTCTGGTTCTTCCCCGTGCCGCGGCTGATCTTCATGTTCTCGCCGCTGCTGCACATCTTCTTCGACCTGAAGATTTTCGTCGCCAGCGTGGATGAATCCATCGCCTATACGGCGACTTACGTCGTCATCAACCTGATGATGCAGAACTACGTCTACGGGAAGTTCCGCTGGCCCTTCGTCTCCGAACTGTACGAGTACGTCCAGGGCCTGTTCCTGTTCCGCGCCATCGCCTCGGTCATCGTCTCGCCCCGGCGCCCGACCTTCAACGTCACCGCCAAGGGCACGACCCTGGAGCAGGACCACCTCTCCGCCCTGGCCTGGCCGTTCTTCGCCGTCTACGGCCTGCTGCTGCTCGGCTGCGCCACCGCCCTCTACCGCTACCTGTTCGAGCCCGGCGTCACCAACCTGATGCTCGTGGTCGGCCTGTGGAACTTCTTCAACCTGCTCATGGCAGGCGCCGCCCTCGGCGTGGTGGCCGAGCGCCGGGTCACGGAGGCGAGCCCCTCCCTGGCGATCAACCGGCAGGGCCGGATGATGCTGGCCGGCCGCGCCCTCGACGTGGCGGTGGACCGCGCCTCGGCCGTCGGCTGCACCGTCCGGTTCGGGGCCGACGTCCTGCCGTTCGGCACCGGCAGCACCTACCGCACCGGCCAGCTCACGGTGCAGCCCCTCGACGGAGCCCCCGCCGGCGGCGTGCTGCCCTTCGAGGTCGGGACGATCGCCCATGCGGGCGACGACGTGGTGGTGACCCTGCGCTTCCAGCCCCTCGACGCGCAGGGCTATGCCGGCCTCGCGAGCCTGATGTACGGCGATGCCGGCGCGCTGCTGCGCTTCCAGCAGGGCCGGCGCCGGCACAAGAACATCGTCTCGGGCACCCTGCAGCTGATCTGGTGGGGCCTGGTCGAGCCGTTCCGCGCCTTCAGCTACCTGTTCAAGCCGCGCCCGCGGGCAGCGGCCGCCCCCACGGCCGACACGGCCCTTCCACGCGCCGCGCCGCGGGCGCCGCTCCTGCCCGGCGGCAGCCCCGGCGGGGCGGAGGCCGCCCGGCCACGCCCGGCCGAGAACCCCCTGCCGGCTCGGCCGAGCTTCGCGCGCAGCAACGACGGCGAGCCGGGCACCGACTGGGTCCGCCTGATGCTGGAATTCGAGAACGATCGCCTGCTCGGCGGAGCGGCGGGCGGCGGCCGCGGCGCCGATCTGCACGCCCGGTCGTGAGGGAGGTTCGCATGCGTGTCACGACGATCACCCGCGGGCTTCTCGCGCTGGCGCTGGTGGGCGGCGCCACCGAGGCCCGGCCCCAGAGCTTCATCGGTGCGGGCCCCGCCGAGCGCTTCTCGGTTCCCCCCGCGGGCGACGCCCTGCGCCGCGAGCCCGCGCGCGGGCCGGCGGCCGCCGTCGCCCCGACGCCGTCCCCGGCGGCCCGGGAGGGCGCCCTGGGGTCCATCGGGCCCGCCCGGCGCCTGCCGGCCACCACCGGCGGGTTCCGCCTGGAGGGCGAGGAGGACGTCCTGCGCTTCCCCGTCTACGTCACGGAGGCGCAGAGCCGCGGGCGTCCCCGCCTGCGGGTGTCCTACCTCTCCGCCATCTCGGTGGCGCCCGAGACCTCGGAACTCGTCGCCAGCGTCAACGGCGTCGTGGTCGGCCGCACCCGCATCCAGGCGCCCGGCGCCGTCAAGGTGGTGGAGTTCGAGCTGCCCGAGGGCAGCCTCAAGCTCGGCTACAACGCCGTCGATCTGTCGGCGAGCCAGCGCCACCGGGTCGACTGCTCCCTCGACGCGACCTACGAGCTCTGGACGCAGATCGATCCCTCGCGCTCCGGCCTCGTCGTGGCCCCGGTGGCGGCCGCGGGCATCGAGCTGAAGGACCTCGCCGCGCTGGAACCCGACGACGGCGGCGCCCTGCCGGTCCGCGTCGTGATCAACGACAAGCCGAGCCTGCCCCGCCTGGAGCGGATGTTCCACGCCATCGAGGCGATCGGCCTCGTCGGGCGCATCGCCCGCCCGGTGGTGGAGTTCGGCTCGGTGATGACCGGCCGGGCCGGGATCAACCTCATCGTCGGCACCGCGGCGGAACTGCGCGGCACGCCGGACATCGAGGCCGTCGGCCCGATCACCGGTCCGAAGCTGGCGATGCTGCCGCCGCGGGAGGACCGGGCCCCCGCCCTCGTCGTCAGCGGCACCAGCTACGACGAGATCGAGTCGGCGATCGCCACCCTGGCCCGCGGCACCGAGCCCTACGGCACGCCGCGCGGCCTGAAGGCCGCGGCCCTGCTGCGGGGCGCCCCCCTGGAGAGCGGCGACCGGATCGCGCTGCAATCCCTCGGCGTGGTGACCCGGGAATTCTCCGGACGCCTCCTGACCACCCGTTTCGACGTCCAGCTGCCGCCGGACTTCCTGCCCGCCGATTACGGCAAGATGCTCCTGAACCTCTCGGGGGCCTACGCGTCCGGCCTCTCGTCCGAGGCGCGGATCCTCGTCGACCTCAACGGCCGCAACGCCGCCAGCGTGCCCCTGCCGCAGACGCGGGGCGAGGTCTTCGAGAACAACACCATCCCGCTGCCCCTGGGCCTGTGGCGGCCGGGCCTGAACCGGGTCGAGATCTCCGCCCAGGTGCCGACGCCCGGCGATGCCACCTGCGCCGCGGGCACGGCGGAGTCGAAGCGCGAGCGCTTCCTGTTCCTCGACCGGACCACCGTGACCGTCCCGAACCTGGCCCGCGCCGCCCGGATCCCGGATCTCGCCGCCACCACCAGCGGCGGCGCCCCCTTCCTGGAGGATGGCAAGCGGCCGCGCCTCGTGCTGCCCGTCCTCGATCGGGACACGGTGGCGGCCGGCGCGATGATCGCCGCGCGGCTGGCGAGCGCGGCCGGGCGGGTGATCGATTTCGAGCTGGCCACCGAGGCGCAGAGCGGGACGGGGCCGACCCTGGTGGTCGCTCCGGTCCGCGCCGTGGCGCCCGCGACCCTGACCGGGCTCGGCCTCGATCCGGAGCAGATCCGGCGGATCTGGGAGGCCCGCGCCGAGACGGCCCGTCCGGCGGGCCAGTCCGGCTCGGTGCCGGCCCCGACCCTCGACCGCCTGCGCCGCAACGTGCCGGCACGCTGCAGCCTGCCGGATCTCAGCTTCCGCGTCGCCGGCCCGGTGACGCCCCGCGGCACCGGACCGGACGCCTCCGCCGGGGCCCGCGCCGGCAGGGCCGCCGCCAGCGACGGCGACCTCGTGACGAAGTGGGACGAGACCCTGCGCGCGCGCCATCCCCTGCTCGAGGCCGCCGACGGCCTGGTGGAGCGGGCCTCGAGCACGGTGCGCGGCCTGCTCGGCGAGACGCGGACCTGGATCGATGCGGAAGCCTCGGAGCGGGCCTCCGCCGTGCCGCCGCGCGCCTCGCTGATCCTGGCCCAGGCCCTGTCCAGCGGCGGGATCGGCCTCGACGACACCACCACCCTGATCACGGCGCCGAACCCGCTCCTGCTCAAGGCCTCCGTGGCCTGCCTCATCGATCCGGAAGTCTGGTCGCGGATCGGCGGGCGCTTCGCCTTCCTGGATGCCGCCGACGGCCGCCTGGACACGGTCGAGCCCGACACCGTCCGCATCGTGGAGACCCGGGCCCCCTCGCTCTGGAACCTCCGGCTCGTGGTGGCGGGCTGGCTCTCGATGAATCCCGCCGTCTACGCGACGCTGGCGCTGACCCTGGCGCTCTGCCTCGGGCTGACCACCGCGCTCATGGTCCGCAACGTCGGCCGGAGGAATGCATGAGACGCCCGCTCAGGACCGTCCGCGGCGCAGCCCTCGCGGCCGCCCTGGCCACGGGCCTCGCGACCGGCTTCGCCGCCGGACCCGAGGCCCGGGCCCAGAGCGGGCCCGATGCCCGGGTCAACGGCGGGCCCGCGCTGATGCCCGCCGGCTCGGCCCGCGATCCCCAGCCCCGTGACCCCGCCATGCCGGACCTGCCGAGCTCCGTTCCCCCCGCCATCGCCCTGCCGGCGGCGCCGCAGGTCAAGGACGATTCCGCCCGCGCGACCCAGGCGCTCGTCGGGAGCCTGAAGGACCAGGAGGGCTGGCGCCTCTACCGGTCCCGCTTCGTCACCGAGGCCGGGCGGGTGGTCGACACCGCCAATGGCGGGATCAGCCACAGCGAGGGACAGGGCTACGGCATGCTGCTCGCCGTGGCGGCCAACGACCGGCCCACCTTCGAGCGGCTCTGGGGCTGGACCCGCGCCAACCTGATGGTGCGTCCGGATTCCCTCCTGGCCTGGCGCTGGGAGCCGGGCAAGCGCCCGGCGGTGGCGGACCTGAACGACGCCACCGACGGCGACATCCTGGTCGCCTGGGCGCTGACGGAGGCCGCCGAGGCCTGGGACGACGCCGGCTACCGCGTGGCGGCCCGGCGGATCGCCGTCGAGGTCGGCCGCCGCGCCATCCTGTTCAAGGACCGGAACGGGGCGCTGCTCCTGCCGGCGGTCACGGGCTTCTCGGCGGGGGAGCGTGCCGACGGTCCCCTGATCAATCTGTCCTACTGGGTCTTCCCGGCCTTCGCGCGCCTGCCCCTGGTGGCTCCGGAATACGACTGGGACGCCCTGACGCGCAGCGGCCTGCGGCTCCTGCGCCGCGCCCGCTTCGGCAGCGCCAACCTACCCACCGAATGGATCTCCCTGAAGGGCGACCAGCCCCGTCCCGCGGACGGCTTCCCGCCGCTCTTCTCCTACAACGCGATCCGGATCCCCCTCTACATGGCCTGGGCCGATGTGGGACGGCGGGAGGATTACGACCCCTTCGTCGCCCTCTGGTCCGGGCCGGACCGCGAGCGCCTGCCCATCGTGGACACCAGCGACGGGCGCACGGTCGAGTGGCTCGGCGAGAGCGGCTACGCGGCCCTCTCCAGCCTGCTGCTGTGTACCGTCAAGGGAACGCCGCTCCCCGACGGCTTCAGCCAGGTGCAAGGCAACGAGAACTACTATCCGACCACGCTGCATCTCCTGGCCATGGTGGCCGCGCAGATGAGGGGACCGTCATGCTTGAAGCGTTAGCGCGCCGGCGGAGCCGTGGCCCCGCGCCCCTCGGCCTCCCGATGGGCGTCGCCCTCGCGGCGCTCACCCTCCCGGCCCTCGCACAGGGTCCCGGCGGCGAGGATGCCAGCCGCGCGCCCGCCATCGTCGTCGACCCGACGGGATCGGCGGCCCACGGCATGGTCGACGAGAGCGCCCTGCGCTACTACGCGGCGCAGAAGCAGACCGCCCGGATGAAGGCGGAGGCCGCGCGGTTGAAGCAGCTCTACCCGGGCTGGACCGAGCCCACCGACCTCGACACGCTGCAGCCGAGCCCCCCCGAGGAGGCCCCCCTCTGGGATCTCTTCACCGCGGGCCGCTTCGACGACCTCTACGCCGCCATCGCGGCGCGGCGCACGGTGGACGGGGCCTGGCAACCCTCCGAGGAGCTGGCGCGCAAGCTGCGCCGCGCCGGGTTCCGGAGCCGGCTCAAGGGACTCGCCAGCGCCAAGCGCAACCTCGACGTGGTCGCCCTCTACCGCGCCGATCCGAGCGCCCTCGACCCCAGCGACGTCGAGAGCATCTGGATCGTCGCCGACGCGCTGGCGGCCGAGGAGGCCACGCCCCAGGCCTACAACCTCTACAAGTCCGTCTTGGATACCAGCAACGACACGGGCGCCCGCCTGGCCACCATCCAGAAGGCCATGTCGAACCTGCCCATGGCCGCGGCCGAGCAGCTCATCGCCCTCGGACGGACGGATTCCGACGGCAATTCCGAGTTCCGGCGCATCGCCATCGACATCACGCGCGCGCGGATCGTCGCCTTCCTGCACGACGAGGCCGCGCACGAGCCCACCACCACCGACATCGCCGCGTTCCAGGCCCAGGCCCGCAAGACCGGTGACCCGCGCGAGACCGGTCTCCTCGGCTGGTACGCCTACAAGCGCCAGCAGTTCCGCGAGGCGCTGGACTGGTTCAAGCTCGCGATCAGCCGCGGCGGCGACGCGATGATCGCCCACGGGCTCGCCCATTCACTGCGCGCGGTCGGCATGACGCGCGAGGCCGAGGAGGTGGCCTATGCCTGGCGCGACAAGTACGTCGGCAACAGCATCCTGTTCATCGAGCTCCTGGAGCGCAAGCTCACCCAGGCGAACCCCGCCTTCATCGATCTCGACCGGATCAACCGCTACGCGAAGGTGACGCTGGCCTCGAGTTCCGGGGAGGGCGCTCAGGCGCTGGGCTGGTACGCGTACAATTCCTGCCAGTTCGACGCCGCCCTGGAGTGGTTCCAGCACGGCATCGCCTGGCTGCCGAGCGAGTCGACGGTGCTCGGCTACGCGCTGGCGCTCCAGCGCCTGAAGCGCACGCGCGAGTACCTCGAGATCGTCAACCGCTACGACGGGCTGTTCCCGAAGGTGGTGGACCTGCTGTTCCGCGAGGGGCCGGAGGGTCCGCCGCTCGCCTGCAGCGTCGCGGCGGCGCCACCGGCCGGCGCACGCCAGCCCGCAGCCCCGGCCGCGACGGCCGTGCTCGCGAACACCGCCCGCGCCCCTGCCGCCTACGGCCGCGTGCCGAAGCCCGACGTCTCGGCCAACGGCGCGGTGCGTCCCCTTCCGGTCCTGCGCAGCGAATTCCCGCTGTCCGTCGCCTCCGAGAACCCGTTCCGCTACCTGCCGGCCGCCCTGGCGCGGCAGATGCCCGAGCGCAGTGCCGGCGGCTTCCTGGCCGAGCCCGCGACGGGTGCACCGCCCCTGGTCGCCCGCCGGGTGCCGGGCGCCGGGACGATGCCCTACGAGCGCTACGGCTTCGCCCTGCTGCCGGGCTACAACGGCATGACCCAGGCCTCCACCCTGTCCGATCCGCCCGCCGGCACCCAGTGGCAGGACCAGCAGGCCGCCGGCGCCAACGGCCAGACCCGCTCGAGCCGGGAATCCGACCGCTTCGGCATTCCGGGATCGCAACGCGCCACCTTCGTCGAGGCCGGCTCCAACGCCGGGCAGCAGCCATGAGTCGGATACGGCATTCCGGAACTGCGGCGGCGCTGGCGGCGCTGGTGATCCTGCCTGCGCTACCCGCCGCCGCCCGTCCCGGTCGCGCGGCGCTCGACCTGCCGGGCGCCGGCCCCGTCTCCGACGTGGCGCAGAACTCGTACCGCGACGGCTATGCCCAGCGGATCACCTTCCGAGACGATCCGCGCGGGGTCGCCGAGGTGAGCGTTCGCAGCGGGGAGGGGGGCTCCGGTCCCGCCCTCGCCATGGCCAAGCCGAGCCGGACGGGGGTCGCGGCGGAGTTGCGGGCGCGCTTCCCCGGCGAGACCATGCGGGTGGTGACCCAGGCGCACCGCAACGCCCACGGTCCGGTGGGCCTCGCCGTGGGCAACGACTGCCTCTACGCCTGGCAGTGGATCGATCTCGGCGGCGAGGCGGCGCGGAAGCGGCCGTCCGCCCTGTTCGGCAGTGAGTCCGCGGCACCCGCCGCCTCGGTGCGGATCAAGCTCTGCCGCACGGCGACGACCACCCTCGCCGACCTGACCCGCTCAGTGGAGTCGATGCGGCTCTTCGCCAACCCCGCCGATGCGCCCCGCCTCCAGCCGGAGACGATCGCCCGCCGGCCTTCGCCGCCGCGGCGGCGCGAGGCGGTCGCCCGGCCGACCGGGACGCCCCGCGACACTGCGCCGGGATCGGAGACCGTGCTCCGTCCGCCCGGCCCGATGGAACGGCCCGTCGCGGAGAAGCGGCCGGAGACCTCGACGCGCCGCATGGCCTCCGAGCAATCCGGCGAGACGCAGCGCTACCTCGTGCCGGGGCCCGGCGCGGCAGCCCCCGCGGTACCGGTTCCGGTGCCGCCGGGCGAGGGACAGGCCCCGCGCTACATCACGGATGCCGCGCTGCCGGACGGCACCGCCGCGATCATGGCCCCCAGACCGGCCCCGAACCGGGCCGAGGTCGAGGATCTCATAGCCCGCGAACTCCCGGCACGGGCCCTTCGGCCGCCGCCCTAGGCGGAGCCCGCCCAGCGACGACAGATCATGCGAACTGTGATTTTCCTGATCCGTCGTATCCGCAACCTAGAACACCCAGCTTGGCGCGCGAAGAATCAGGCAGCAGGGGTGATGGGCTACGGATACATGGCCCGGGTCGACGCATGCGGCGTTGCTTCGGCCCCGGTCGGCTTTACCGTGAGCCGGGGGGCTGCGCTGAGCCGAGGACCCGGCAGGGCGCCTGACCTTCGTCCCGGACGGCGTCTCCGGAAGTAAGAGCCGGCCGCGCGACCCGGCCCGAGGTCCAGGCCGTCGTCGCCGACCTCGTGCGCCGCCTGCGCGATCCCGATTTCGCGCTCGCGCGGCGCTCCCCCGGCATCGGCTCCTTCAACGGCGAGCACCACCGGCCCTGGCGCCCCAGGTGGCGCACGTCCTCACCGTGGCGGGGCACCGATCGCAAGGACCTGCTGATCCGGCGGGTGGCCCGACCCCACGGCCTGCAGCGGGTGGGACCGCTCATCCGCGAGACGATCCTCGATCGGGTCTCCCCTCGGTGGCCCGCAGCGAGGATGACGGCCGCGTCATCCTATGACCATCCCACGACCAACCACGGACGCGGCATCCCTGCCGCGTGGCGCCCGACGCTGGGCACAGCCATGCCGACACCTCGATGCCGAAGCTCGTTGGTCTCGCCGGATCGGTGGCCGCGGGCACGTCCGAGGCCGAGCGGGCGCGTCCGATGGGCGAGGCGGTCGGACCATCGCGGGTCGAGGCGGGTCCGGTCGTGCATGCGGGCGAACACGCTGGGGGAGACGACGTCCCATGGCAGGCCGCGCGAGACCTGACAGCGCTGCCGTCCCGGACGCCCTTCGCCTCGCGCGTCCGGATCGGTTCGCGGGGATCGCGGAGCGCGTGACACGGCTCGGCGCCCTGCATCCAGAGCCCAGCCTCAGACGTGCCCATCCTGCCGAATCAGTGAGCGCGCCGTCGGCCGGAGGCGACGGAACGCGGGCATGAGCCGTCGCGCGGTCCGACGGTCAGTGGAATCATCCAACCCCTGCGGAAGGGTCAGGATGGCGCGTCAGCGCACGCTCACAACGCGACTCCACCAATGTTCGGCGGCCATCCACCTGTCCTGGCGACAGGTGGGGGTTGCGGATCCAACCCTTGCCTCTCCCCTGTCGCGCGGTTTATATCGCATCGCAACAAAACGACTATATCGAGATCCAAGAACCTGTTGCTATCTTCTATCAAGCAACCGTCGAATTGAGCCTAACGCGTGATCCTATAGTTAGCTAACTTAATTTTTCCACCCTGAGACAACCGTTAATTGTCGCGCAAACCGCAATGCGGCAGAGCGAGCAACGTCGGTCACCGCGCAGAGAACGTCGATTTTCCGACTCGCGAATAATTGGCTTGGTTTCTGCTTCATTAGGAGAGATAGACGGGCACCGGAGCGAAATGGGACGGACTTGTCTCGTTTCGCTTCAGCGCCACGGGCTGATGGGAATCGATGTCTGCTTATCCTGAGGGCACTGTCACGATGGACACCACTTCTGCTCGGAAGGGCCTTGCCGTCGGCGCTACCTCGACCGCGCTGACCCCATCCCGTCCCGGCCTGGCCCGCCTCAGCCTGACGGCCCTGCGCCCCGCCCTGGACCAGACCCTGGCCGCCCTGGCCCTGTTCCTGGTCGCCCCCCTCCTGGTCCTGGTCGCCCTCCTGGTACGCCTCGACAGCAAGGGCCCCGTGCTCTTCCGCCAGACCCGCACCGGCAAGGACGGGCATCCGTTCCAGATCTACAAGTTCCGCACCATGCGCGTGCTGGACGACGGGGCGGTGGTGCACCAGGCCACCCGTGGCGATGCCCGCGTGACCCGCGTCGGCGCCCTGCTGCGCCGGACCAGCATCGACGAGCTGCCCCAGCTCCTCAACGTGCTGCAGGGCGACATGGCCCTGGTCGGGCCGCGCCCCCATGCCCTGGCCCACGACCTTTACTACGGCGCCGAGATCCCGACCTACCGCCACCGCTTCGCCGTCCGGCCCGGCATCACCGGCTGGGCCCAGATCAACGGCTCGCGCGGTCCCACCCCCACCCTGGCCGACATGCAGCGCCGTGCCGCCCTCGACCTCTGGTACATCGAGAACCAGAGCCTGCGCCTCGACCTCCAGATCCTCGTGCGCACCGTCCTGGCCGAAATCACCCGCCGCACCAACGCCTTCTGAGCAGAGCCGCTCGGTAGAACCGCGCACTCGACCCCGCGCAGGGCCCGACGGGGCCTCGCCTGAGCCGAACCAGCGTCGACGGGACAGCCGAAGCGCCCTCTCCGGGCCACCCTTCACCAAGTCGATGCGCTTGCGATAAGCTGGTGGGTGGCCGATTCACCGCCCGCCTTCACGCAGAGCGACGTCCGATGCACGCTTCCAACACCCTCGGCGCCAGGATCGAATCCCTCCGGGGCTCGATCCAGCGCAACATCCATGGGGTCCGCCTGGCCGCCGCCGTGGAAATAAGCAAGCCGCGCACCCGCGGCACCGGCTACGCGCTCTTCGCCCTCGGCATCGCACTCGGCGTCCTGATCTCGTTCCTGCTCCAAGTCCTGGCCGTCTTGGTCATGATCGCCCTGGGCTTCGCCCTCGGCTACGCCGCCCGGTCCTATGTCTCGAAGCGCCGCAAGGACCGCTTCCTGCAGGAACGGCTGATGCGCTGAACCGAAGCGGACGGTTCGCGCGAAGCTCCGCCCGCCTCCGAATCCTTCCCGGCATGGGACGTAAGACGGGTGGAGGTAACGTGGGTGAATGCCGTCGCCCGGCGCGCGGGTCATCGTCGACGGGCTGGCCGCGTCCCCCCGATGGCCAGTGTGGCCCCGCTTCCGCGCTCCCCCCAATAGACCGCGGGTGGGGCCACCCCCTTGGGGAAGGGCAGCCCGGGATGCCGCCCGCGGACGAACCCCCGACCCCTGAAGTAACTCATATCCTCAGAGAGGGCGCGAGGCGCGCATGCGGGCCAGCTCCATCGCGGCCAGCGCCATGGGGATGCCGATGAGGAGGAGGGCGAAGAGGAGGGCCATGCGTCACCGTCCGGATGCGTCGGGTTGAGGCAGGCTGTCCGGACACGCGGAGCGCCCGAGGCGAGACCCTGCCCGAGGGACCAGCATCAACGCCGGACCCGGGGATAGGGTTTCGCGATTGGCGCGAACGCGCGCGTGTCCGACGGGCATGCCCGCCAGGACCCGGTGCGCGTACATCCGGCGTCACCCGATCCGGCGGCATGGCCGTCGCCGGTCCGGCAACCCGAGGGCGCCACCGGCTTGCGCACATCCTGGCGCGGCATGGTTAAGGATCGATGAAGAGCCCGGCGTAACGCGCCCGGAATTGCGGGCCCGGAGCCGCCGTCCGATCCGGCGCCAAACGCCGCAAGGCCTGACCGCCGCTCGGCCCCGCGCCCCATATGGAGGCATGTCCGACCGGTACGCCGAAACGCGCGCCTTCCTGATGACCCTCGCCCGGAACCTGCGCGCCGCTCGGCTGCGCCTGGGTCTTCCCCTCGAGGACCTGGCCTTCCTGGCGGAGGTCGATGTGCCGGTGATCCAGGCCTTGGAACGGGGCGAGGGCGACGCGATCGATCTCGCCACGCTCGGCCGACTGGCCTGGGCCCTCGGCGTGACCCCCGACGACCTGCTGGCAGCGCCGGGCGGATAGGCCCGGCGCCCGACCGCGCTAGAGCGGGCAGCCACGACTTCAAGAATGTCGCCCACAGACAAGCTTTGCTATTCGCCCATCCACAGGAACGGGACGGGGACGAATGACGGCAGAGATCGACACGCGGGGGCAGGGCGCCCGGACGGAGGAAGCCCGGGCCGACAAGGCGCGGGCGCTGCGGCTCCGGCGGCTCTGGCGCAGCCACGACACCACGCTGCAGGCCAGCGGCCTCGCCCTCGGCCGACCGGTCCTGACTGCGAAGGCCGCCTCCGCAGCGCCGGAGGCCTCCAAGATCCCGGCACGCGGCCTCACCGCCCGCGAGCTCATCAACATGGCGCGCGCCGCGCGGCGGGACCGGGCCTGCGCACCGTCCTGCCCCTCCTCCTGACGGCCGGAACACCGCCCCGCCGCTCCCGTTGACGTGGGAACAGGGAGTGATGCCGATGGTCGATGCCACGCAGATCAAGGAACATGCCGACGTTGTCGGCTCGGACGGGGCCCATGTCGGCACCGTCGATCATGTCGACAAGGGCGAGATCAAGCTGACGAAGAAGGATTCGGAGGCGGGTGGCCTCCACCATTTCATCCCGGTGGACTTCGTTCAGTCCGTCGAGGGCAACACCGTGCGCCTCGACCGGCCGGCCGAGGAGGTCAAGCGGGAATGGTCGACCTCCTGATCGCCCGACGCCCCTTCGCCGAGTCCGTGGGCGACCGGTCCCGCGCATCCGCCTCGCCGCCCCGAAGGAAGAGAACGCATGGCTGACGTCATCACGGGGGATTTCGGCACGAGCCGGGAGGCCCTGGCGGGCCTGGAGCGCGTCTTCGGCGAGGCGGCGGGCCTGCGCGTCGGCCTGCGCCGCATCGAGGCGCCCCACGGCGACGAGCTCCAGGTCACGGTCGGGGCGCAGGCGCTGTCGGTCCCCCGGCCCGTGGCCGTCGTCCTCGCCAATGCCGCCGGCGAGGACGAGGCGGACCGCATCGGCAAGGCCGTCCTCGAGGCGCTTCAGTTGTCCGAGGGCCTGCGCAAAGGGCCATTCTGAGAAAGCGGCCGTTCTGAACAGGGTCCGCCGATCATTTGACGCATTTCGTCTTGCCAGCCGGCGCATGAACCGCTTTCATCCGCGGGCTGCCCGTGCTGGTCCTCGGGTGATTGGCAACAACCTTCAGCGCCCGCGGCCCACCGGCCTGCGGGCGTTCTTCTGTCCGGCCGCCGAATGTCCGGTCGCCGCGGCTGCGCTCAATCCACGGCCGTGCCGTGCAGCTCCGCGCTGGTGAAGCGCTGCTGCTCGGCCATCACCAGCCCGGCAAGCTCGCGCTTGAGGGCGTTGAACTCGCCCGAGGCGGTGTCGCGCGGCCGGGGGATCTCCACCGTGATGTCGCGCTTGATGCGCCCCGGACGGTAGGTCATCACCAGGATGCGGTCGGCGAGATAGATCGCCTCCTCGATGGAGTGGGTGACGAAGATCACCGTCTTGCGAGACTCGGCCCAGATCCTCAGGAGCTCGTCCTGGAGGGTCCGTCGGGTCAGGGCGTCGAGGGCGCCGAAGGGCTCGTCCATCAGCATCACCGGCGGATCCAGCGCCAGGATGCGCGCGATGGCCACGCGCTGGCGCATGCCGCCGGAGAGGTCCTTAGGGTAGCGCTTGCGGAAATCCGAGAGGCCGAGGGTGGCGACGATGCGGTCCACCGTCACGGTGGCGTCGGCGCGGGGCACGCCCCGGATGTCGAGACCGAAGCGGACGTTGTCCTCGACGTTCATCCAGGGGAACAGCGCGTATTCCTGGAAGACCATGCCGCGGTCGGGCCCCGGCGCGGTGACGGGGCGTCCGCCCATGGTGATGCGCCCTTCACTCAGGGGCGTGAAGCCCGCGACGGCGTTGAGCAGGGTGGACTTGCCGCAGCCGGAGGGTCCGAGCAGGCAGAGGAACTGCCCCTCCCGCACCGTGGCGGTGATGTCGTCCAGGGCCGGCACGGCGCCGGCGCCCGTCCCGAACACCTTGCTGGCGTGGGCGATCTCGATTTGCGCCGACATGATCAGGCGTCCCGGTTCAGCGTTCAAGGCCGCGATGCCAGCGCAGGAGGTGGTCGTTGAGGCGCGACATCGCCCCGTCGATGATGAGGCCGAGGACGCCGATGGTCAGCATGCCGCCGATGATCTTGTCGGACCACATGTACTCGCGGGCCTCCAGGATGCGGTAGCCGAGCCCGTCCGAGACCGCGATCATCTCGGCGACGATGACCACGATGAAGGCGGTGCCGATGCCGATGCGCATGCCCGCGAGCACGAAGGGGCTCGCCGCCGGCAGGATCACCCGGCGGAACATCGTCCAGGAATTGGCCCCGAGGTTGCGCGCCGCGCGGATGTAGATCGAATCCACCTGGCGCACCCCCGCGATGGTGTTGACCAGCACGGGAAAGAAGGTCCCGAGCGCGATCAGGAACAGGGCCGGCGGGTTGCCGAGGCCGAACCACACGATGGCGAGGGGGATGTAGGCGATGGGCGGGATCGGCCGCAGGATCTCCAGGAGCGGGCTGAACAGCCCGTAGAGCCGGTCGCTGGTCCCGAGGAGGAGCCCGATCGGCACCGCGAGGCCGGCGCCGAGGCAGAACCCGGTGAGGACCCGGGCGAGGCTGGCGATGGCGTCGTGCGGCATCTCGCCGGAGAACATCCAGTGCCAGTAGCTCTCGGTCGCCGGGTCGTAGGGCAGGCCGGGCAGGATGCCCTGGTACCACTTCACCGCCACCGCGCTCGGCGGCGGCAGCACGATGGGGGAGAACACGCCGGCCCGGCTCAGCACCTCCCAGAGGATCAGGAGGACGAGGGGGACGATCGCGCCGCGGAGCCGATGCATGAGTCCGCTCAGTTCGTCTTGAGTTCGGCTTTGGCCTTGTCGAGGAGATCGGTCTTCACCCACTCGGCATCGGATTTCGGCGGGTTCACCATCTTACCGAGACCGTACTTGACCATGTAGTCGGTCGTGGTCTGCATGTGGCCGGCCGGCACGTCGTAGGTGTACTTGGCGTTGGCCATGCCGTCGCGGAAATCCTGGCTCGAGAGCTGGCCCTTGAACACGCTCTCGCGGACGTATTTCTCGGCCAGCGCCGGGTCGTCGATGAAGGCCTTGGTCGCGGCGACGAACAGCTTCAGGACCTTGGCGGCGACCTCGGGACGCTCGTTGTACATCTTCTCGGTCATCACCAGCGGACGCACCGGCACGCCGATGGGGGTGTCGTAGGGCTTGACCACCTCGGTGGCGTAGCCGGCGCTGATGGCCTGGGTCGATTGCGGCTCGCTCTGGCAGATCACGTCGACGTATTTCTGCGCCAGAGCCTGGTTCAGGTCGGCGTAGTTGTTGAAGTAGATCAGCTGCACGTCCTTGCCGGCCCGCTCGGACCAGGTCATCCCGTGCTTGTCGAGCTCGGCCAGGAGCATCAGGTCCTGGGTGCCGCCGCGGACCGTGGCGACCTTGAGGCCCTTCACGTCCTTCAGGGTCTTGACGGTATCGAGGTCCGGCCGGCGCAGGATGCGCACGCCGCCGTTGGCGAAGCCCGCCACCACGTAGAGCTTCACGCCGTTGCCGCGCGCGGCCACCGCGCCATCGGCGCCCGAGGCCGAGATGTCGATCTGGTCCACCGCCATGGCGGGGTAGATGTCGGCTCCCTTGGCGAAGACCTTCTCGTCGATCTTCAGGCCGAATTTCGGAGCGATCTCCTTCATGTAGGAGATGGCCCCGTAATGGGCGAATTTCAGGTTGCCGAGGCGCACCACGTCCTCGGCCCGGGCACTGCCGAGAGCCCCCAGGGTCGCGAGAACGAGCAGGGCTGCGCGCGCGGTCGCGTGGCGCTTGAACATCGGCTTCCTCCGGTCGCGGGTCGTGTCGCCCACTTCGTCCGCCGCGAAAACGGTCGGGACAGGGTTGAATAAGCGTATTCTGGATTCGAAAGTAAACCCGCCCGGGAGAGAGTTTTGACAGCCATTGAAACGGATGAAATCGAACGGGTCACCGTGCTGGGCTGCGGCACCCTGGGCGCCAGCTGGGCGGCCCTGTTCCTCGCCCACGGCCTCGACGTGGCGGCCTACGACCCGGCCCCCGGCTCGGCGGGCGCTGCCGTCCAGGCGGTCGAGGCGGCGCGGGCGCAACTGGCCGAACTCGGCCTGAACGGGCGGGGGACGCTGCGCTTCCACGACCGTCTGGAGGACGCGCTCGCGGGCACGGGTTTCGTGCAGGAGAACGCGCCGGAGAACGAGGCGGTCAAGCGCGCCCTGCTGGCGGAGGTCGATCGCCGGCTGCCCCCGTCGATCCTCGTCGCGTCGAGCACCTCGGCGATGCTGCGCAGCGCCCTTGTGGCCGACTGCGCCCGGCCCGAGCGGATCGTGGTGGCGCACCCGTTCCACCCGCCCCACCTCGTGCCCCTGGTGGAGATCGTGGCGAACGACCCCGCCACGGCGGCCCGGGCCGCCGCTTTCTACGCCCGGCTCGGGCGCCGGCCGGTGGTGCTCGCCCGCGAGATGCCGGGCCATATCGCCAACCGCCTCGCCTCGGCCCTCTACCGGGAAGCCGTCAACCTCGTGGCCGAGGGGGTGGCGAGCGTCGCCGACATCGACGCCGCCCTGTGCAACGGCCCCGGCCTGCGCTGGGCCGCGATGGGCCCGCACATGACCTATCATCTCGGGGGCGGGGAGGGCGGCATCCGGCACTATCTCGACCATCTCGGGCCGAGCCAGGTCCGGCGCTGGGCCAGCCTGGGGACCCCGGAGCTGACCGAGGACGTCAAGGACCGGATCGTGGCCGGGGTCGCGGCGGAGGCCGCCGGCCGCTCGCTCGCAGTCCTGGCCGAGCGGCGCGACCGCGCCCTCATCGAGATCCTCAAGGCCCGCACCGAGGTCGCGGGACAGGACCCCTGAGCCAGCGCACGCCGCCCGGTCCCGGATCGGCCCCGCCCGCATTCCCGAAGGCAGACAGAGCGTGAGCGCCTCCCGACCCGACCGATCGCCAGACCCCCGCCCCCTGGTGGTCCTGACCAACCCCATCCACCCGGAGGCCGTCGCCCGGCTCTCGGGCGCGGCCCGGGTGGTCACCGCCGCGGACACCCGGCCCGAGACCCTGCGGGCCCTGGCGACCGCGGCGGCGGGCCTGATCGTGCGGGCGCAATTGCCGGACGACCTCCTCGACCACGCACCGCTCCTGCGCGGCATCGTCCGCCACGGGGTCGGGCTCGACTTCGTGCCCCTGGAGGCGGCGACGGCCCGCGGCATCCCGGTGGCCAACCTGCCCGGCAGCAACACCCAGGCGGTGGCCGAGTACGTCTTCGCGGCCCTGCTCCACCTGCGCCGCCAGCTCGCCCCCCTGGACCGGACCCTGCGCGAGGCCGGCTGGCTCCCGGCGAAATCCCGGGCGAGCGATCTCGGCGAGATCGGCGGGACGACCCTCGGCATCCTCGGCACCGGCGAGATCGGCCGCCGGGTCGCCGCCATCGCCCGCCACGGCTTCGGCCTGCGGGTGCTCGGCCATTCGCGAAACCCCGACACCGCCGGCGGGCTGATCGAGCCGGTGGACCGCGAGACGCTGTTCTCGGACAGCGACGCCGTGGTGGTCGCCTGCCCGCTGACGCCCGAGACCCGCGGCCTCGTCGATGCGGGCCTGATCGGCCGGATGCGGCCCGACGCCGTGCTGATCAACGTGGCGCGCGGCCCCATCGTGCGGGACGACGCCCTCGCGGCGGCCCTGCGGGCGAGGGCAATCGGAGGGGCGGCCCTCGACGTGTTCGCGACCCAGCCGCTGCCCGAGGACCATCCCTACTTCGCCTGCCCGAACCTGCTCCTGACCCCGCACGTCGCCGGCACCAGCGCCGAAAGCCTGCGGGTGATGGGCCTCGGCGCCGCCGAGGCGATGCTGTGCATCCTCCGCGGCGCGGTGCCTCCGAACCTGGTCAACCCGGAGGCCCTGCAGAGAACGGAGTGATCGCGGCCGAGGGCTGGCCGCGCCCCGCACAGGGCGATTAAGAAATTCCTGCCTCGCCATGCATGCAGAGCATGATCGTCCGGTCGGCGAGGCGATTGCTGCAGCGCACCATCGGGTCCACATCGGGCTCATCGCGAGCGTCCCGCTCGCCCCCGTCCCGCATGCGCGAGATCTCCATGTCCGCTTCCCCCGCCGTCTCGTCGTCCGTCCCCTCGTGCAGCCAGGCCGCCGACGGCCTGTTCGCCCGCATGATCCAGGCCTGGCTCGGCCACTACCAGCGCCTGATCGACGCCGGCGCCCATCCGGTCTGAGCGGCCGGCCTCGGAGACCCGATCTCGATCCCGGCCCAGCGGGTTTTTCCCTCCTGGACCGGCGGAACCTCGCCGCCCCCGCTTATCGTCATCGCCGCAAGCCTGTAGAACGGCCTCCGCCGGAGGGAGGAGCACACCGCCCCCGGGACACGCCTCGACCGCCCGTCGGGAGCGACCAGCGCGGAGGACAAGGCCGATGGATCTGGGATTGCGCGGCAGGACGGCCCTCGTCCTCGGAGCGGGCGGCGGCCTCGGGCGGGCCATCGCCACGGCGCTGGCGGCCGAGGGCGCCCGGGTCGCGGCGGCCGACATCGACGCCGGGGCGCTGCAACCCACCCTCGCGGCCATCGCCGACGCCGGGTCGGAGGGCATGGCCCTGACCTGGGACCTCCCCGACCTGTCGCAGATCGAGGGGCACGTGGCCGCCATCGAGGCGCGGCTCGGACCCGTGGACATCCTCGTCAACAACACCGGCGGGCCGCCGCCGACGCCGGCCGCGGGCCAGGCGCCCGAATTCTGGGCCAAGCACTTCCAGGCCATGGTGGTCTCGGTGATCGCCATCACCGACCGGGTCCTGCCGGGCATGCGGGCCCGGAAATGGGGCCGGGTCATCACCAGCACCTCCTCCGGCATCGTCGCGCCGATCCCGAACCTCGCGATCTCGAACGCCCTGCGGCTCTCCCTGGTCGGCTGGTCCAAGACCCTGGCGCGGGAGGTGGGCGCCGACGGCGTCACGGTCAACGTGGTGCTGCCGGGCCGCATCGCGACGCAGCGCATCCTGTTCCTCGACGACGCCAAGGCCGAGCGCGAGGGCCGCGCCGCGGAGGCGGTGACGGCCGAGAGCACGGCCGCGATCCCCCTCGGGCGCTACGGCGATCCGCGCGAGTACGGCGACGTCGTCGCCTTCCTGGCGAGCGCCCGAGCCTCCTACGTCACCGGGTCGGTGACCCGGGTCGATGGCGGGATGATTCCCAGCGTCTGACGCGCCGAGGTCCCGGGCGGCGCGGCCGCGCGGGCGATTCTGCTTTTCCGGAGGACACCATGGCTCTCACCAGCGCGATCAAGGGCGTGATCCCGATCGCCCCGACGCCCTTCCATCCCGACGGCCGGGTCGACGAGACCTCCCTCGACCGGATGTCCGAGTTCTTTCTCGGCGCGGGCATCGACGGCCTGACCATCCTGGGCCAGCTCGGGGAGGCGCCGAAGCTCGACCATGCCGAGGCGGTGGCCATCGCCCGCCGGGTGATCGGGCGCATGGACGTGCCCGTCCTCGTGGGCGTCTCGGCCCCGGGCTTCGCGGCCATGCGGTCGCTCGCCCGGGAGGTGATGGACCTGGGTGCCGCCGGCGTCATGATCGGGCCGCCCAACACCCTGCGCACCGACGACCAGGTGGTGGCCTATTACCGCAACGCCGCCGAGGCGATCGGCCCCGACGTGCCCTTCGTGATCCAGGACTACCCGCTGACCTTCTCGGTGGTGATGACGCCCGCCGTCATCCGCCGGATCGTCACCGAGAATCCGTCCTGCGTCATGCTCAAGCACGAGGACTGGCCGGGCCTCGACAAGATCACCGCCCTGCGCGGCTTCGAGCAGGACGGCTCGATGCGCCACATCGCGATCCTCACCGGCAATGGCGGGCTGTTCCTCGACTTCGAGATGGAACGCGGCGCGGACGGAGCCAACACCGGCTACGCATTCCCGGAGATGCTCGTCGACGTCGTGCGCCTGTCGCGGGCCGGCGAACGCGACGCGGCCCACGACCTCTTCGACGCGCACCTGCCGTATCTGCGATACGAGCAGCAGCAGGGTCCCCTGGGCCTTGCCGTGCGCAAGTACGTCTTCCAGAAGCGCGGCATCTTCGCCTCGGACGCCCAGCGCAAGCCGGCCGCGAGCCTGTCGGCGCAAGGGCGGGCGGAGGTCGACTACCTCCTGTCGCGCATCGCCCGCGTCGATCCGCGCGCCCGCGTGGCCCCCTGACACCCGGAACCGGACGAGCATCATGAGCAAGGGTCTGCGCAAGGGCCTCACCAGCTACGGCGACGCGGGCTTCTCCCTGTTCCTGCGCAAGGCCTTCATCAAGGCGGCCGGCTACTCGGACGACGCCCTCGACCGGCCCATCGTGGGCATCACCAACACGGCCAGCGACTACAACCCGTGCCACGGCAACGCCCCGGCCCTGATCGAGGCGGCCAAGCGCGGGGTGATGCTGGCCGGCGGCCTGCCCATGGTGTTCCCGACGATCTCGATCCACGAGAGCTTCGCGCACCCGACCTCGATGTTCCTGCGCAACCTCATGGCGATGGACACCGAGGAGATGCTGCGGGCCCAGCCGATGGACGCCGTCATCGTCATCGGCGGCTGCGACAAGACCCTGCCGGCGCAGATCATGGCGGCGGCGAGCGTCGACCTGCCCACCGTGGTCATCCCCGTCGGCCCCATGGTGGTCGGCCATCACAAGGGCGAGGTGCTGGGCGCCTGCACCGATTGCCGCCGGCTCTGGAGCGCCCACCGCGCCGGCGAGATCGAGGCGGACGAGATCGAGCGCGTCAACGGCCGCCTCGCCCCCTCGGTGGGCACCTGCATGGTGATGGGCACCGCCAGCACCATGGCCTGCGTGACGGAGGCGCTCGGCCTGTCCCTGCCGATGAGCGCCACGGTGCCGGCCCCCCATGCCGAGCGCATCCGCCTCGCCGAGCTGAGCGGGCGCCGCGCCACCGAGATGGCCCTGTCGGGCGGCCCGCGCCCGAGCGCGCTCCTGACCCCGGCCGCCTTCCGCAACGCCGAGGTCGTGCTGCAGGCGATCGGCGGCTCGACCAACGGCCTGATCCACCTCACCGCCATCGCCAACCGGACCCCGCACGGCATCGACCTCGATGCCTTCGACGCCCTTGGGCGCGCGGTGCCGGTGCTCGTCGACCTGAAGCCCTCCGGCCAGCATTACATGGAGCACTTCCACCATGCCGGCGGCGTGCCCGCCCTGCTCCGGAACCTCGGATCGCTGATCGACCTCGACGCCGGCACGGTGGCGGGCGGGACCCTGCGCGACGTGGTGGCAGCGGCCGAGGACGTGCCGGGCCAGACCGTGATCCGCGCCGCCGACGATCCGATCAAGCCCGTGGGGGCCATGGCGGTGCTGCGCGGCAACCTCGCCCCGCGCGGTGCCCTGATCAAGCACAGCGCCGCGAGCCCGGCCCTGCTCCAGCACACCGGCCGGGCCGTGGTGTTCAGCTCCATCGCCGACATGACCACCCGGATCGACGACCCCGACCTCGATGTCGGGCCGGACGACGTCCTCGTGCTCCAGAACGGCGGCCCGAAGGGCGCGCCCGGCATGCCGGAAGCGGGCTACCTGCCGATCCCGAAGAAGATCCTGGCGCGCGGGATCAAGGACATGGTGCGCATCTCCGACGCCCGCATGAGCGGGACGGCCTTCGGCACCATCGTGCTGCACATCACCCCGGAATCGGCCGTCGGCGGTCCCCTCGGGCTCGTCCGGACCGGCGACCGCATCCGCCTCGACACCGCCGGCCGGCGCATCGACGTCCTGGTGGACGACGCGGAACTGGAGGCCCGCCGCGCCGCCCTCGGCCCGGTGCAGCGACCGGACTGGGCACGGCGCGGCTACGCGCACCTGTTCTACGGGTCGGTGCTGCAGGCGGACGAGGGCTGCGACTTCGACTTCCTGCGCGCCGCGCCGTCCGGCGAGGGCGAGGGCTAGGAATCGACGGGACGCCGCTATTCCGCGGCGGCGACCACCGGGGATGCCGGCTGCCGCGTGAGGATGAAGAAGCCGAGGGCGGCGGCGACGATGACGGCGCCGAACGCCGCCGCGATCCCCAGCACGAGACCGAAGCCGCCCCGGTCGTGCAGAAGGGCGATCAGCGGCACCACGAATCCGCTGACGGTGAAGCCGAGGAAGTAGCGCACGCTGTAGGCCCGGGCGCGATAGAGCGGGGGCACGTAGCGGGCCACCATCGCGTCGTTGATCACGACCTGTCCGTAGAGCGCCGCCATCGTCAGCACGAGGCCGGCCAGGAGCGGCACGCCCGTGCTCGCCGCCGCGAGGCCGAGGCCGAGGGGCTGCAGGACGGACAGGCCGAGGAAGAGGACCGGCAGGCTGTAGCGGTCGATCAGGCGACCCATCAGAAGCTGCGTCAGGGCACCGAAGACGAAGACGAGGGTGGCCACCGAGCCGATCAGCAGCAGGGGCAGCCCGTCGCCGACGCGCTCGTCGACCACCTTGGGCAGGGCGATCGTGGTGATGTTGAAGGTCATCCCGCCCGCCACGATCGCGCAGGCGAACACGCAGAGGAGCGGGAGCGGGCGCGCCACCGGGATGACGGGCTTTGCCCCGGCCCGGCCCTGCGATCCGACGCCATCGCCCGGCACGAGGGCCAGGAAGGCCGTCCCGCAGGCGAGGCAGAACAGGCCCGGCACCACGAAGGCCGCCTGCCAGCCGAACGCCGTGGCGAGGAGCGCCGTCACGCCCGAGGCGGTGGCGGCGCCGAGATTGCCCCAGACGCCATTGACGCCGAGGTCGCGCCCCAGGCGCCGGGCGTGGCTCACCAGCATGGTCGAGCCGACGGGGTGATAGATAGCCGAGGCGAGGCCGAGCACGCAGAGCCACACCATGAACGCCGTCGGACTGCCCGCGCTCGCCACGCCGAGGCAGGACAGGCCGTAGCCGAAGAAGAAGATCGCCAGCAGGGTGCGGCGCCCGAACCGGTCGGCGAGCCAACCCATCGGCAGGGCGCAGAGCCCGAAGGCCACGAAGGCGCCGGTGGCGAGTTGGATGAGTTCGCCGTAGCTCAGGCCCGTCTGCGCCGCGATCGCGATCACCGCGGTGGGGTAGATCAGCAGGACGAAGTGGTCGAGGGCATGCGCCACGTTGACGAAGCGCAGGGTCCGGCGGGACAGGGTCTCGGCGTCCATCGGTCGGGCCTCTCCTCCGGCAAACATCCTCTCGGGCCGCGTCTCGCGCTCGGACACCGGCAGCCTTCCGTGGGACTTGCCTCTCGTTTACCTGACCCGTTGAATGGCGTCGGGCCGAAGATGTACGCGATCGGGCCAGGGAGATGCCGATGCGTTCGATCCGGGCGGAGGATTACCAGGCCGTCCCGCGTGCGGTCGCGGTGATGCCCAAGACCTTCGCGGCCGGCAGCAGCACGGAGCGGCACCACCATCCGCGGGCCCAGTTGCTCTACGCCACCGCCGGCCTGATGATGGCGACGGCCGAGGACGGGACCTGGGTCGTGCCGGAAGGCCATGCCCTGTGGATTCCACCCGGCCTGCCGCACGCCGTCGTCATGCACGGGGCGGTGGCGATGTGCTCGGCCTACCTCGCGCAGGCGGCGATCGCCGGCTTTCCGAGCCGGGCCCGGGTCATCGAGGTCTCGGGCCTCCTCGCCGCGGCGTTGGTCGCCCTCACGAACGAGCCGGTGCTCTACGACGAGGCCGGCCGGGGCGGGCACCTGGAAGCCCTCATCCTCGACGAGATCGGACGCGCCCCGGAGACGCGCCTGACCCTGCCCCTGCCGCGCGATGCCCGGCTCCGGCGGGTCTGCCTCGGGCTGATCGACGACCCGGCCGGAGCCCTCGATCTCGATGCCTGGGCCGAGCGGGCGGGCTTGAGCCGCCGGACCCTGACCCGGGGATTCCGCCGGGAGACGGGTCTCACCTTCGGGCAATGGCGGGCCAGGGCCCGGGTCGTTCGGGCCCTGGCCCTGGCGGCCGATGGGCGCGCGCCGCGCCAGGTCGCAGCCTCGGTCGGCTACCGTAGCCTCCAGGCCTTGCGGGGCCGGACGGCGGCCCTGGTCGGCGGCACGGGGGAAACCTGACCGGACTCGTCCCGGAGGCGGCATCCCGTGCCGCCGGTCCAGCGCATGAAAACGCCCGCCCGGGCGAGACCGGGCGGGCGTCCTGAAAGTGCCGTCGGCGTCAGGCGATCAGCAATCGTCGCCCTTCTTGCCGAGCTCCTGATTGGCGCCGGCATTGTTCATGGCGCCCACGGTCCCGGGCGAGGCCGGCTGCTGGCCACCCGCGAGGTTCTTGCTCGAGGTGCCGACACCGCCGCCCTGATCGTTCTTGGCTTCCGAACCCGGCTTGTCACCGACCATCTGGTTGGCGCCCACGTTGTTCATCGCGCCGACCGTTCCGGGGGAGGCGGGCTGCTGGCCGCCGGCGAGGTTCTTGCTGCCCTGGTCGGCGGCCGAGCTCTTGTCGTTCATGGTCTGCTGGCCCGGGCTGGTGCCCTTCGTCGAACCGGTGTTGCAGGGCGCGGCGAGCGCGGTCCCGGCCGTGATCGCGAAAATGGCAGCGGCGCCGGCAATCGTCGAGAATTTCACGTGGCGTTCCTCCAGAGATGATATCGGGAAGTATAATTCTGCGCCCGGGGATCGGTTCCCCGACAGGACGGATCGTTCGGCAAGAGAAATTGCCAACATATCTTTGCCCGCACGGGCGAGAGCGCGTTCAAGCGGCGCGCATTGCCAAAGATCACGCCGGCGACTCCGCGTATTCTTACAGCCAAGGTCGCGGACAAGATCACGGGCAAGGTCATGAGGTTGCCGGCAAAATCCTTCGCACGTCGGCCCGCCCGTTGCGCCTGCCGATGGAAACTTGCGGGGCCGCCCCTCTGTTCTGGCGCCACCGATCGATCCAGCTCGCGGAACCGGACCGGAGCCGCGGCGCGCCCGTTCGACGGAATCGCCCACCGGCCATTGCAAAAATCCGCTAGAGGCTGGGCGTCCGGCCCGATGCCGCGAAGAGGTCCGCCATGTCCGCCATCCTGCCCGAAGTCGTGTCCGAACCCTTCGATCCCCAGCCCGCCGCGGACCTGCTGCTAGCCGCCTATCGCGAGGGGCGGCAATTCATCGAACTGCCCGAGGCCGTGCGCCCGCGGACGATGCCCGAAGGCTACGACGTCCAGGACCGGCTCGTGGCGGCCCTCGGCGCCGAAACGGCCGGCTGGAAGCTCGCCATCGGCAGCCACAAGGGCAAGCGCGGCTCGGGGGTCGGCCGCTCGATCGCCGGCCGGGTTCTGCGGGACCGGCTCCACGGCGACGGGGCCGAACTCCGGATGCCGCATGCCGGGGCGGTGACGATCGAGTTCGAGATCGCCTACCGGATCGCCCGGGACATCGCCCCGGACGCCCCCGTGGTTCCGGCGGCCGAGGTCGTGGGCGAGACCCGGGCGGCGTTCGAGCTCGTGCTGTCCCGCTACGTCGACCGGCGGGCCGTCGGCTGGCCGAGCTTCGCCGCCGACAATTCGGCCTTCCAGGCCCTGGTGCTCGGCCCCGTGCTGGCTACGGCAGACCTCGCCGACGTGGCGCGCAGCCTCGTGGTCGAGGTCGACGGCATGGAGCGGGTGCGGGCCGTGACGGGGGAGGACGAGACCGATCCTCTGGCCGCGCTCACCGACCTGATGGCCGTGGCGCGCGAGCGCGGCCTGACGATCCCGGCCGGCAGCCTCGTCTCCACCGGCACGCTCTCGGTGCCCTTCGACCTGACCGGCCCGGGCCGGATCACGGCCCGGTTCCTCGGCCAGAGCCTCGGATTCACGCTCCTGCCGGTTTGACGGGATCGCCCGAGGGGCGCTCGGCCTCCGCCGTGCGCCGTGCCGCGCAATCCGCCCGGATCTCGGCGCTCGAGGCCCCGAGGGCCGGCGGCATGCGGCGGACCGGCAGGCGCTCCCCGTCGAGGCGGTAGGGCGGGGCGAGGACGTGAGCGGCAGGATCGGCGTCGCCGCCCTGGGGCAGCACGAGGCCGCTGGCCCGGGCCCGGTCGGAGGTCAGGGCCTCGTGCAGGCCCAGCACCTCGCCGCAGGGAATGCCGGCCGCGTCCAGCCGGGCGATGAGGTCTGCGCGGGTCCAGCGGGCCAGCTCGGCCTCGATCGCCGGCAGGAACGCCGCGCGATTGCGCGAGCGCTCCAGGTTGGTGGCGAAGCGCGGGTCGGCGGCGAGGTCCGGCTGCTCCAGGACCACCTCGCAGAGCCGGCGGTACTGCCCGTTGTTGCCCACCGCCAGCACGATGGGCCCGTCGCCGGCCTCGAACACACCGTAGGGGGCGATGGACGGATGGGCGTTGCCGGCGCGGACGGGGTCGTGTCCGCGCACCATCGCCTCCAGGCCGCAATAGGCGGTGAGCGCCAGGCCGCAATCGAACAGGGCGAGCTCGATGTGACGCCCGCGGCCGGTGCGCTCGCGCTCGAACAGGGCGGCGAGCACCCCTTGGGCCGCGTATTGGCCGGTGAAGAGGTCGACCGCCGCGAGGCCGAACTTGAGGGGCGGCCGCTCGGCCTCGCCGTTGAGTGCCATCAGGCCGGCTTCGCCCTGGACCACGATGTCGTAGCCCGGGCGGGTCGCCTCCGGCCCGTCCGAGGCGTAGCCGGAAATCGAGCAGTAGATCAGGCGCGGATTCTCGGCGCTCAGGGTCGCGTAGCCGAGGCCGAGGCGGTCGGCGCCCCCGGTCTTGAAGTTCTGCACCACCACGTCGCAGGTGCGGGCGAGGTCGCGCGCCACGGCGAGGCCCTCCGGGGTGGCGAGGTCGAGGGTGATCGAGCGCTTGTTGCGGTTGGCGGCGTCGAAGTACGAGGTGTTGGTGGGGCCCGTGCGCAGGCCCCAGTCGCGGGTGTCGTCGCCGCGCTCCGGATGCTCGACCTTGATCACCTCGGCGCCCAGGTCGCCGAGGCACATGGCGCTCCAGGGTCCGGCGAGCACGCGCGAGAGGTCGAGCACGCGGATGCCGTCGAGCGGCAGGGGCCGCGCGGGCGCCTGGGGGCCGTCGTCGCGCGCCGTCGTCTCGGCCATGGTCGGTTCTCCCTCTGGTGCGTGCGGCATCCGTTCCCGCATCGGGGGCGCCGCTTCGAGCCGCGCCTGTCTATCAGGTTTTGGTCCCCACCCCGGAGCCGTTTCCGGGGCGGACAGGTGGCCTCTCCGACGAGGCCTGATAGGATCGCGCAAACACAGAAACCCGAGGAACCGCCCATGAACGCCCCGACGCGCCCGCCCGGCTCCGCCGCGCCCACCGCTCCCGCCTCGGCGAGCTTCGCCTGGGAGGACCCCTTCCTCCTCGACGACCAGCTCAGCGAGGACGAGCGCGCGATCCACGAGGCCGCCCGGGCCTTCGCCCAGGAGGAACTGCTCCCCGGCATCGTCGAGGCCTACGCGCACGAGACCAGCAACCCGGAGCTGTTCCGGAAGATGGGCGAGCGCGGGCTCCTCGGCGTCACGCTGCCCGAGGAATACGGCGGCGCCGGCGCCTCCTACGTCGCCTACGGCCTCGTGGCCCGTGCCGTCGAGGCGGTGGATTCCGGCTACCGCTCGATGATGAGCGTGCAATCCTCCCTCGTGATGTACCCGATCCACGCCTACGGCTCGGAGGCGCAGCGCCGGAAATTCCTGCCCAAGCTCGCCTCGGGGGCGTGGATCGGCTGCTTCGGCCTGACCGAGCCCGATGCCGGCTCGGATCCTGCCGGCATGAAGACGAAGGCCGTGAAGACCGACGGGGGCTACCGCCTGTCGGGGGCCAAGATGTGGATCTCGAACGCGCCCTTCGCCGACGTCTTCGTGGTCTGGGCCAAGTCCGACGCCCACGAGGGCGCGATCCGGGGCTTCATCCTGGAGAAGGGTATGCCGGGCCTCTCCGCGCCGACCCTGACGGGCAAGCTCTCCTTACGCGCCTCCACCACGGGCGAGATCGTGATGGAGGATGTCGAGGTCGGCGAGGACGCGCTCCTGCCCAACGTCTCGGGCCTGAAGGGGCCGTTCGGCTGCCTCAACCGGGCCCGCTACGGCATCGCCTGGGGGGCCATGGGCGCGGCGGAGGATTGCTGGCACCGGGCCCGGTCCTACACCCTGGAGCGCAAGCAGTTCGGCCGGCCCCTGGCCCAGACCCAGCTGGTGCAGAAGAAGCTCGCGGACATGCAGACCGAGATCGCCCTCGGGTTCCAGGCCGCCCTGCGGGTCGGGCGCCTGTTCGACGAGGGCCGGATGGCGCCCGAGATGATCTCGCTGATCAAGCGCAACAATTGCGGCAAGGCGCTCGACATCGCCCGGGTCGCCCGCGACATGCACGGCGGCAACGGCATCATGGGCGCGTACCACGTGATGCGTCACGCCCAGAACCTCGAGACGGTAAACACCTACGAGGGTACGCACGACGTCCACGCGCTGATCCTCGGCCGGGCGCAGACGGGGCTGCAGGCGTTCTTCTGACGAAAGGGGGAGTCGGGACGTCGCGGGGTCCACACCCGCGTCACGCCGCGTCCCTGGCCTTCCCCGGAGAGGACTGGCATCGTTTCCCGGGGGGAGGACACCGCGCCGTGGCTCAGAGGGATGTGATGCCGGCGCCATCCCGGCGCCTCGGTCGCCCGCCCCGCGGGACCGAGGGCGACGTGCTGCTGCGCGTCCTCGACGCCGCCCGCGTCGTGTTCCTCACCGAGGGCTTCGAGGCGGCGAGCATCGACGCCATCGCGGGCTCGGCCGGCCTCTCGAAGAAGACGATCTACGCGCGCTTCGCCTCGAAGGTCGATCTGTTCGAGGCGGTGTGCGTGCGCTTCATCGAGGAGAACGTGCCCTCCATCGAGAAGGTGGCGGCGGAACCCGGATCGGTGGAGGAGCGCCTCCACCGCATCGCCCTGGCGATCCTCGAGACCGTGGTGACGCCGGACTGCATCGCGTTCCGGCGGGTGATGGTGGCCGAGGCCGGACGCTTCCCGGAATTCGCCCGGGCCCTCCACGATTTCGGACTGGCGCGGGTGGTGCCCCTGGTGGAACGCTGCCTGGAGGACGGCGTGCGCTCCGGTGCGATCGCGGTGGACGATGTCCGGCACGCGGCCGATGCCTTCCTGGGCCTGACCATCCGGGGGTTCGTCGACCGGACGGAGCTCGGCCTGGAGCGGCCGGGCATGACCCACGTCAAGCGCGCCACGTTGAAGCGCTCGCTCGATTTCTTCCTGCGGGCGTGCCGGCCCTGATCCGGGTTCAGGCAGCCGCCGGAGCGGGGCGCCGGAGGCCGCCCGCCAGGGGCAGCGCCACGGCGCAGAGCGCCGCCATGCTCCAGAACGCGTCCGCGCCGAACCGCCCGTAGAGCCACCCGGACAGGCCCGTCAGGACGGTGTTGGCGAGCCCGAGGCCGAGGGTCGCGTAGAGGGTCTGGGCCGTGGCGGCACCGCGGGCGGGCACGAGATCGGCGAGGAGGCGCATGTTGGCCAGATGCAGCAGCGCGAAGGTGAAGCCGTGCAGGGCCTGGCCGATCGCCAGCATCGGCAGGGCCACCGTCGTCGCCATGATCGCCCAGCGCAGGATCCCGGCGCCGGCCGCCAGCATCGCCGCCCCGGCGGTGCCGAGGCGCTCCAGCAGCCAGGAGCCGCACAGGACGAACACCACGACCTCCGAGAGCACGGCCAGGGACCAGAGCAGGCTTACGGTGCCGGGGCCGAGGCCCGCCGCCCGCCAGCGGATCACCGCGAAGGCCTCGTGCAGGGCGTGGCTGCCGATCACCAGGGCCGCCACCAGGAGTATCCGCCGGAAGAGCGGCACCGCGAGCAGGGCGCGCAGGGCGTTGCCGGGAGGCGCTGCCGCGGCCGGGGAGGGCGGGGGCCCGGCCCGTGGGGCGGCGGGCACCCGGCGGACGGCCAGGGCGGTGAGCAGGAACAGCAGCCCGCTCGAGACCAGGACGCTGGGCAGTCCGGCCCAGGCGACGGCCTGCCCGGAGACCAGGGTCGCCAGGATGAAGGCGGCCGAGCCGGCGCCCCGGACCCAGCCATACGCGAAGGTCCTCTCCCGCTCGATCGCCGCGAGGGTGAGGGCATCGGCGAGCGGCGCGAGGGCCGCGAGGGCGACGGCCTGCGCGAGGCCGAGGATGAGGAGCGCCGGGAAGCCGTGCCCGAGGAGGGTGGCGAAGGCCAGGAGCCCGGCGGCGGCGGCTCCGGCGGCCAGGACAGCCCGGGTGGCATCGAAGCGATCCGCGATCCGCCCCGCCACCGGTCCGGCCACGAGCCGCATCAGCGTCCCGGCCGCGAGCACGATGCCGATCTCGGAGGGGTCGAGCCCGCGCGCGCCGAGGAAGCTCGGGAGGAACGGCGAGACCATCCCGTAGGCCGCGTAGAGGCCGCCTTGCAGGAGCACGAAGGCCGGGAAGGAGCCGAGACCGGACCGGGCCGGGGGCGTACGCATCCGTCGAGCCTCCCTGTCTCCGCTCCGGGCCCCGGCCACCGCGTCGGGTCCTCGGCGCGCCTCAGTCTCTCAGGGCGCCCTCATCCCTCAAGGCGCCCTCATCGCTCAAGGCGCCTTGGCGGGCGGGAAGGCGGTGCCGGGGCAGTTGGCGGCGAGCCCCGTCTCGCCGACGCGGTCGGGCGCGCAGGCCGGAATGGCCGGACGTCCGCCGTTCTCGATGCGCGCCTCCTGAAGGCGGTCGTACTTCCACAGCCCGAGGCCGATCACCACCAGGATGGCGAGGAGGGCGGCGCCCGCCAGTGGCAGCCAGCGCGGCATCAGCGGGCGCTCGCGCCGGCTTCCGGCACCGGCTGGGTATGCGCGGTGTCGCCGTGCTTGATGAAGGTGAACAGGATCACCCCCGCCAGGAGAGCGACGGCGGCGATGAAGACGGGGAACAGGCGACGCATCGAGAGAAAACCACGCTGGTAGGACGAACCGCCGGACTCGCGCCGGCGGATGCGGATAACGCGCGGGCCAGGCCCGGGGTCGCAGGGCACGGCATCACAAATTCGGCGCTGGACGGAGTGCCCGTCAGGCCGGGATCGTGACCCGCTGGCCGGCTTCGCCGTAGCCGAGCCGCGCCCCCTCGCGGTTGACGATCCCGAAGCGCAGGGTCGCCTCCTCGAGGTAGTCGATGGCCGCGATGAGGGCGCGCCGCGCCGGCTCCACGGCCTCGGGCTCGTCGTCGGGTGGCGTCTCGGCGAAGTTGACGGCGGCGATGAGCACCCGGTCGCGCTCGTCCTCGATCCGGCGGTCGCGCTCGACGCGGCCCCGGATCTCGGCGTCGAAGGCCGCCACCACGGCGAAGGGGAAGTCGTCGCGGCGCGAACCCCGCGGATAGGCCAGGGTCAGGCGACGGGCGACGTCGGCCGCACGCCGGACCTGATCCGCGAGCTTGGCCTCCGAGGATTTGGCTTCCGAGGATTTGGCCTCCGAAACCTTGGACTCTTTGAACGGGCCGTCCATGGAGCTCTCCGGCGCCGACGGGACCGTCGACGCGGGGGCAACGCACCGCATCCGGTCCCCGGTTCCGGCCGTGCACCAATGCCGCTCCACCGCGTTATCGCCCCATGACCGATCCAGCCCCGACCGATTCCGCACCCCGCCTCGGCTTCTGCTGCAAGTTCATTCTCGAACCGCCCTCCGAGCCCTTCAAGACCCTGAAGGCCGCCCGCGAGGCGACCCTGCAGATGAACCTCACCCACGCCACCATGGCGCATTTGAAATCTCTTGCGCCCGCCGCGCGCCGGGACAAGCTGGAAGGCCTCGTGCGCCACAACCTCGGCGCCCTGGAGCGCCAGGTGACCTGGGTCGCCGACCGCCCGGTGATCGAGCGCCTGCTGCGGATCGCCAGCAACGTCCTGCCCGGCTACACCCATGCGGTCGCGCAGGACATCTATGCCGAGCCCGAGATGCGCCGCCTCGTCGAGGACGGCCTCGCCCGGATCGGCACGATCGCCCGGGACGGGGCGGTGCGCCTGAGCTTCCATCCCGGCCCGTTCTGCGTCATCGCCTCGCAGAACCCGGCCGCCCAGCGCAACGGCATCGAGGAGCTCGAGCACCATGCCGAGCTCATGGCGATGCTCGGCTACGGCCAGGGCTGGCACCCGCACGGGGCCCACATCAACATCCATGTCGGCGCCCGCGACCCCGGCATCGAAGGGTTCCGCGCGAGCCTGCCGAAGCTCTCCCGGACCGCCCGCGATCTCCTGACCGTGGAGAACGACGAGAACGTCTTCGGATTGGATACCGTACTGGGCCTCGCCGACGTGGTGCCGGTGGTGCTCGACCTGCACCATCACTGGGTCGAGAGCCGGGGCGCGTATATCGAGCCCGACGATCCCCGCATCGCCCGGGTGCGCGCGTCCTGGCGGGGCGTGCGCCCCGTGGCCCATATCAGCGTCTCGCGCGAGGGCCTGCTGGACGGGCACGCCCCCGACGCCCTGCCCGATTTCGCCGCCCTGACCGGGGCCGGTCACAACTGGCGCGATCTCGCCGCCCATTCGGACATGATGTGGAACCGGGCCGTCAACGCCCTGGTGGCCCGCCACATGGCCTGGGCGGACTTCGAGATCGAGGCCAAGTCCAAGAACATCGCCTCGTCCGGCATCGCCGCCGAGATCGCCGGGACCCTGCCCACGGCGCAGATCGAGGTGGCGGCCTGAGGACGGGGACCTCGGCCGCTCACGGGCGTCTCGGCGCGCCGCTCAGTGCCCGTGGTCGTGGTCGTGGTCTTGGCCGTGGCCGTCAGGCTCCGGCAGGGTCAGGCCGAAATGGCTGACGAGGTCCTGCACCTGCCCCGGGCTGAGATGGCGCGGGTTGAGGTTGCGCAGGAGGAGGTAGAGCTTGGCGGTCTCCTCCAGCTCCTCCGTGGCGAAGACCGCGTTCTCCAGGGTGGTGCCCGCCACCACCGGGCCGTGATTGGCCAGCAGCACCGAGGCGTAGCGGCCGGCAAGGCCCCGGATCGCATCCGCCACCGCCGGGTCGCCGGGCCGATAGTACGGCACCAGGGCCGTGGCCCCCGCCCGCATCAGGTAATAGGGCGTCAGGGGCGGCAGCACCGCCTTCGGGTCGATCTCGGGCAGCATCGACACCGCCACCGCATGGGTCGAGTGCAGGTGGACGATGGCGCGGGCCTCCGTCCGGCTGTCGTAGAGCGCCGCGTGCAGCGGGATCTCCTTCGTCGGCGCGTGGCCCGAGACCAGGGTGCCGCCGGCGTCGAGGCGCGTGATCGTCGCCGGGTCGAGGAAGCCCAGCGACGCGTTGGTCGGCGTCACCAGCCAGCCGCCGTCGTCGAGGCGCAGGGAAATGTTGCCCGACGAGCCCGGCGTCAGGCCGCGCTCGAACAGCGAGCGGCCGAACCGGCAGATCTGCTCGCGAAGCTTCGATTCGCTCATGGGATTCCTTCAGGTCACCGGAGGGCGGGCGATCTCAGGCGGTGGCGCCCGCGATCAGTTCGTAGCCGAGATCGACGGTCTCGGCCGGACCGTCGGCGGCGAGGCGCTCGGCGGCGGCAGCGCCGATCTCCAGGCGCGGCGTGCGGATGGTGGTCAGCGGCTGCGGCAGGGCGGCGGCGATGTCGAGGGCGTTGAAGCCGAACAGGGCGAGGCGTCCCGGCACCGGGATCCCGTCCGCGAGGCAGTGGAAGTAGCCGCCCAGCGCCATGTCGTCGTTGGAGAAGTAGACCGCGTCGAGGTCGGGCCGGCGGGCGACCAGCCGTGCCAGGGCCTCCCGCCCGGCCGCGGCCGAGGACGGGCCGGACGCGATCTCGCGTTCCGCCAGGGGGCAGCCCGCCTCCCGGAGCGTTTCGCAGAACCCCGCGAGCCGCTTGGCGGCGCGGAGATCCTGCGCGATGTCGTGGCCGACATAGCCGATGCGGCGGTAGCCCCGCGTCAGCAGGTGACGGGCGCTGTCGCAGCCCACCGCCCGGTTCGAGAATCCGACCACGATGTCGAGACCGGCCCCGTCGGTGTCGATCATCTCGACGATGCGGATGCCGCTCGCCCGCAGGCGGGCCAGGGCGCCGGGCGTGTGCTCCAGGCCGGTGACGATGAGGCCGGCGGGACGCCAGGAGAGGAGGGCGCCGATCAGCGCCTCCTCGCGCTCGGGGTCGTAGTCCGAGACCCCGATCACGCTCTGGAAGCCGCCGCGGTCGAGGACCGCCGTGGCGCCCCGCAGGAGGTCGGGGAACACGATGTTGGTGAGCGACGGAATCACGATGCCCACGAGCTTGGCTCCCGCCGTGGAGCCGGAGCCCGCCAGCCTCCCGGCGAGGCGGTTCGGCACGTAGCCCAGGCGGGCCACCGCCTCCGCGACCCGGTCCTGCGTGCGCTTCGAGAACGAGCCCTGGTTGCGCAGGACGCGCGAGACCGTGCTCTCGCCGACGCCGGCTTCGCGGGCCACGTCGGACAGGGTCACGAGTCGGCGCTCGGGCTCCTGCAGGGACCTCTGGACGTTCATCGTCGACCTTCTCTCCGGTCCCGGGCTGCACAGCCCATAGCAAGCTTAGTTGACGGCAACAATCAGATTGGCAGCGCTGCCAACATCTGTTACGCAAGATGCAAGCGCTGCCAAACGAGTAGTGCCGCGATAAGATGGTGCAACGCCAGAACGGCGACGCGCAACGCGCGCCGGCAGGAGGAAACATGAGCGTGCAGGCCGCAACCGCGCGGGGCGTCGATGCGCCCGCAGCGGATTTCGTCGAGCAGACCTATCGCAAAGTCTTCTGGCGGCTCGTGCCGTTCCTGATGCTCTGCTACGTGGTCGCCTATCTCGACCGCGTGAACGTGGGCTTCGCCAAGCTGCAGATGTCCCAGGAGCTGGGCTTCAGCGAGACCGTCTACGGCCTCGGCGCCGGCCTGTTCTTCATCGGCTACTTCCTGTTCGAGGTGCCCTCGAACGTAATCCTGCACCGGGTCGGCGCCCGGGTCTGGATCGCCCGCATCATGATCACCTGGGGCATCATCTCCGCCGGGTTCATGTTCGTGAACTCCGCCACCTCGTTCTACATCATGCGCTTCCTGCTCGGCCTCGCCGAGGCGGGCTTCTACCCGGGCGTGATCCTCTACACCACGACCTGGTTCCCGGCCCATCGCCGCGCCCGGGTGATCGCGGTGTTCATGTCGGCGATCCCCGTCTCGGGCATCTTCGGCAACCCGCTCTCCGGCTGGATCATGGACGCCTTCAACGGCGCCTACGGCCTGTCCGGCTGGCAATGGATGTTCGTGATCGAGGCGGTGCCGGCGGTGCTGGTGGGTCTCGCGGTGTTCTTCTACCTCGACAACCGCCCCTCCGAGGCGAAGTGGCTGAATCCGGCCGAGCAGCAGGTCATCGAGCGCGACATCGCCGCCGACGGCGCCGGCAAGGAGTCGAGCCCCCACTCCATCGCCACCGTGTTCCGCAACGGCCGGATCTGGTTCATGAGCCTGATCTACTTCGCCTTCGTCACGGGCCAGTACGGCCTGACCTTCTGGATGCCGACCATCGTCAAGGCCTCGGGCATCCAGGGCAACCTGAACATCGGACTCGTCAGCGCGATCCCGTTCCTGTTCGCGGTCTTCGTGATGATCCTGCTCGGCCGCAGCGCCGACCGGATGCGCGAGCGCCGCTGGCACCTCATCGTCCCGGCCCTCTGCGGCGCGGTGGGCTTCGTGGTCGCCGCCGGCACGGGGAGCACCGTCGTGGCCATCGCGGCCCTGGCCGTGGCCGCCGGCGGCGTGCTCACCTGCGCGCCCCTGTTCTGGTCCCTGCCCACCGCCTTCCTCAGCGGCGCCGGGGCGGCCGCCGGCATCGCGCTGATCAACTCGGTCGGCAACCTCGCGGGCTTTGCCAGCCCCTACGTCATCGGCGCCCTGCGCGATTCCACCGGCAGCACCGCCGCCGGCATGTACGCCCTGGCCGGCATGCTGGTGATCGGCTCGGTCTGCGTGTTCGTCACCCCGAAGCACGTGGTCAACCGCTGAGGCGGACGGTCCTGAAACCCGCACCGTCATCCCGGGGCCGCGCAGCGGAGCCCCGGGGTGACGGGGCGGATCGCACAAGACCGCCGTCTCCCGTCCTCCACCCCTGATTCCGACCTCCCATTCGACAGGTCCCCATGAGCAGCAACACCCAGACCCAGCGCGCCGCCGTGATCGGCCTCGGCTCCATGGGCGCCGGCATGGCCGGCGCACTCCTGCGGGCCGGATTCACGGTTTCGGCCTGCGACGTGAACGCGGACGCCGTCGCGCGCTTCTCCGCGACCGGCGGACGGGCGGCGGCGAACCCCGCCGCCGCGGCCGAGGGCGCCGACGTGGTGGTCTGCGTCGTGGTCAACGCCGCCCAGACCGAGGCCGTGCTGTTCGGCCCGGGCGGCGCCGCCGCGACCATGGGCAAGGGCGCGGTGTTCGTCTCCTCCGCTACCATGGACCCGGCCGTCGCCCGGCGCCTCGCGGCCCGCCTGGAGGAGACCGGCCGCCACTACCTCGACGCGCCGATGAGCGGGGGCGCCGTCCGCGCCGCCGAGGGCGAACTCACCTTCCTGGCCTCCGGCACGAAGGCGGCCTTCGCTGCGGCCCGCCCGGCCCTCGAGGCCATGGCCGGCAAGCTCTACGAGCTCGGCGACGCGGCCGGGCAGGGCGCGGCCTTCAAGATGATCAACCAGCTGCTCGCCGGCGTGCACATCGCCGCCGCCAGCGAGGCCATGAGCTTCGCCGCCAAGCAGGGCCTCGATCTGCGCAAGGTCTACGAGGTGATCACGGCCTCCGCCGGCAATTCCTGGATGTTCGAGAACCGCATGCCGCACGTCCTCGACGGCGACTACAGCCCGAAGAGCGCGGTCGACATCTTCGTCAAGGACCTCGGCATCGTGCAGGACATGGCGCGGGCCGAGACGTATCCCGTGCCGGTGGCCGCCGCCGCGCTGCAGATGTTCCTGATGGCGTCCGGCTCCGGCATGGGCCGGGACGACGACGCCTCGGTGGCCCGCCTCTACGCGCAGGTGGCCGGCGTCACCCTGCCGTCGCCCAAGGCCTGAAGGGAGACCGAGACCATGCCGCGCTTCGCCGCCAATCTCACGCTGATGTTCACGGAGCGTCCGTTCCTCGACCGCTTCGCCGCCGCCGCCGCCGCGGGCTTCACCGCGGTGGAGTTCCTGTTCCCCTACGACCATCCGCCCGAGGCCATCGCCGAGCACCTGGCGCAGTTCGGGCTGACCCAGGCCCTGTTCAACCTGCCGCCGGGCGACTGGGCGGCGGGCGAGCGCGGCCTCGCCGCCCTGCCGGACCGGTTCGCGGAGCTGCAGGCGGGCGTCGAGACGGGGTTGACCTACGCCAGGGCCACGGGCGTCGCCCGGGTCCACCTCATGGCCGGCATGGCCGATGCCGCCGATCCTCAGGCGCAGGCGGCCTATCGCCGGGCCGTGGCCTGGACCGCCGAGCGGGTGGGACGCGAGGGGCTCGACCTCGTGCTGGAGCCGATCAACGGCCGCAACATGCCGGGCTACTTCCTCGATGATTTCGGGGCCGCCGCCCGCCTGATCACGGAGCTCGGCCTGCCGAACCTGAAGCTCCAGTTCGACCTCTACCACTGCCAGATCCTGCACGGGGACGTGACCACCCGCCTGCGCGACCTGATGCCGATGGTCGGGCACGTCCAGACCGCCAGCGTCCCGGCCCGGCACGAGCCCGGCACCGGCGAGATGAACGACGCCTTCCTGTTCGCCGAGCTCGACCGCCTCGGCTACGCGGGCTTCGTCGGCTGCGAGTACAACCCGGCCGCCGGCACGGAGGCGGGGCTCGGCTGGTTCGCGCCCTATCGCGCGTCCCAGACCCGGGAGGGCGGCCGATGAGCCTCGCCCTCGGATCGGTGGCCGACGACTATACCGGCGCCTCGGACCTCGCCAACACGCTCACCAAGGGGGGCCTGCGCACGGTGCAGACCATCGGCATCCCCGCCGACGACCTGGATCTCGCCGGTGTCGACGCCGTGGTGGTGGCCCTCAAGAGCCGCTCCATCCCGGCGGCGGAGGCCGTGGCACGCTCCCGCGCGGCCGAGGCCTGGCTGCGCGGGCGGGGCGCCGCCCACGTCCTGTTCAAGATCTGCTCGACCTTCGATTCCACCGACGCGGGCAATATCGGCCCCGTCATGGACGCCCTGCGCGGCGCGGCCGGCGAGGCCATCGCCCTCGTCACCCCCGCCTTCCCGGAGACGGGGCGCACCGTCTACCAGGGCAACCTCTTCGTCGGCGCGGTGCCCCTGAACGAGAGCCCGCTCAAGGACCATCCCCTCAACCCGATGCGGGACGCCAACCTCGTGCGGGTGCTGGGCCGCCAGAGCGCGGCGCCCGTAGGCCTGGTCGATTTCGCCACCGTGGCGCGGGGCCCCGCGGCCGTGGCGGCGCGCCTCGACGCCCTCGTCGCCGAGGGCGCGGGCGCGGCCATCGCGGATGCGGTTGTCGAGGCCGATCTCGAGACCCTGGGCACGGCGGCCCTCGGCCACCGGGTCTCGGTGGGCGCCTCGGGCCTCGGCCTCGGCCTCGCCCGCGCCCTGGTCGCGGCCGGGCGCGCCGCCGCGCCGGACAGCGCGGCGGATCTCGGCGCGCCGGTGGGGGGGCTCGCCGCCTGCCTCGCCGGCAGTTGCTCGCAGGCGACCCTCGGCCAGATCGCGGCGGCCGAGGCCCTGATGCCGGTGCGCCGCCTCGACCCCGAGCGGGTGCTGGCGGGCGAGGCCGAGATCGAGGCCGTCCTGGCCTGGGCCGACGCGCATATCGCCAGCGGTCCCGTCCTCATCGCCAGCAGCGCCGAGCCCGAGACCGTGCGGGCGCTCCAGGCCCGCCACGGCAGCGACCGGGTCGGCCACGCCCTGGAGGACGCCCTGGCCCGCATCGCGGAAGGCCTGGTGGCGCGGGGCGTGCGCCGCCTCGTGGTGGCGGGCGGCGAGACCTCGGGGGCGGTCGTGGACCGGCTCGGGCTGAAGGCCTTCCGGCTCGGGCCCGAGATCGCCGCCGGGGTGCCGGTGCTGCGCACCCTGGGGCAAGGGGCCTCGGGCCTCGGCGATCCCATGCTGCTCGCCCTCAAATCGGGCAATTTCGGCGGTCGCGACTTCTTCCCGCGCGCCCTCGACCTGATGCGCTGACCCCTTTTCCGGAGACAGACGACCCATGCACGCACTGATCCTCGGCGCCGCCGGCATGATCGGCCGGCGCCTCACCGACGCCCTCGCAGCCGCGGGCGAGGCCCGCGCCCTCACCCTGGTGGACGTGGTCGAGCCGACCGCGCCGGCGGGCTTCGCCGGCTCCGTCGTCACGGCCGCCGCCGACCTCTCGGTCCCGGGGGCGGCGGAGGCCGCGCTGATCGGCCGGCCGGACGTGATCTTCCACCTGGCGGCGATCGTCTCGGGCGAGGCCGAGGCCGACCTGGAGAAGGGCTACCGGGTCAACCTCGACGCCACACGGCTGCTCCTCGACGCGATCCGGCAGGCCCATGTCGCCGAGGGCTATCGCCCGCGGGTGGTCTTCACCTCGTCGCTGGCGGTGTTCGGGCCGCCGCTTCCGGGCGTCATCCCGGATGACATGATCCTGACGCCGGCCACCTCCTACGGCACCCAGAAGGCCATGGGCGAACTGCTGCTGGCCGATTACAGCCGGCGCGGCTTCCTCGACGGCATCGGCCTGCGCCTGCCCACCATCTGCGTGCGCCCGGGCAAGCCCAACAAGGCGGCGTCCGGGTTCTTCTCCGGCATCATCCGCGAGCCGCTGGCCGGCCAGGAGGCGATCCTGCCGGTGCCCGACACGGTGCGCCACTGGTTCGCCAGCCCGCGCTCGGCCACAGCGTACCTGCTGCACGCCGCCCGCATCGACCTCGCCCCCCTGGGCCTGCGCCGCAGCCTGACCATGCCGGGTGTCTCGGCGACGGTGGCCGACGAGATCGAGGCGCTGCGCCGGGTCGGTGGCGACGAGGCCGTGGCGCTGATCCGGCGCGAGCCGAACCCGGCGATCCAGGCCATCGTCGAGACCTGGCCGGAGGCCTTCGATACCCGCCGTGCCCTCGATCTCGGCTTCGAAGGCGATGCCAGCTTCGACGCGCTGGTGGAGCTGCACCTGGCCGAGACGCACGCTTGAGCCGACGACGCTCGTCGGCCACGGCGCGCCTCCCTTCCATGCGGAAAGGGGGCAGGGGTGGGGGCTAGTTGCGTGACCCTCCCCTGCGGAGGCCCGGGGAGCCACCCCCACCCTCGGTCCCCTCCCGCGAGGGGGCGGGCGGTGGGCGAAGCGTCGCCCGATCCCGCTCCCGAAGTGGGCGATTCAGCCCCGCACGCGGCCCTCGATCGGATAGGCCGGGTCGTTGTAGCCCGGCGTCGAGGGGTGGCCGGTGACGACGTGGGCGTCGACGAGGGCCTCGTCCTCTTCCGTGAAGGTGTAGCCCAGCGCGCCAAGATACTCCTCCCACTGCGCCTCCGTGCGCGGTCCGGCGATGACCGAGGTGACGGTGCGGTTGGCCAGCACCCAGTTCACCGCGAACTGCCCCGCCGTCAGGCCGCGCGCGGCGGCATGGGCCTGGAAGGTCCGGGCGATCACCAGGGATTCCGGGCGCCACTCCGTCTGCATCATGCGGGTGTCCTGGCGGCCGGCCCGGGTGCCCTCGGGGGGCGGGGCGTCGGGATCGTACTTGGCGGTGAGGACGCCGCGGGCCAGCGGCGAGTAGGGCACCACGCCGAGGCCGTAATGGGCGCAGGCCGGCAGGTGCTCGGTCTCGGGCATCCGGTTCAGGGCATTGTAGTAGGGCTGGCTGACCACGGGCCGGTCGATGCCGAGGTCGTCGCACAGGCGGCAGATCTCGGCGACCCGCCAGGCCCGGTAGTTCGAGACGCCGAAGTAGCGGATCTTGCCCTGGCGCACGAGGAGCGCGATGGCGCCGATGGTCTCGGCCAGCGGCGTGGTGTGGTCCTCCTTGTGAAGGTAGTAGATGTCGATGACGTCGGTGCCGAGCCGCCGGAGGCTGGCCTCGGCGGCGCGCAGCACGTGGGCGCGCGACAGGCCCCGGTCGTTGACGCCCGGCCCCATCGGGTTGGCCACCTTGGTGGCGAGCACCCAGGCCTCGCGGTCGCGGCGAAGCGCCCGGCCCACCACCTCCTCGGACCGGCCCTCGTTGTAGACGTCGGCGGTATCGAGGAAGTTGATGCCGGCGCCCCGGGCGCTGTCGATGATGCGGCCGGCGGTGGCCTCGTCGGTGGGGCCGCCGAACATCATGGTGCCGAGGCAGAGCGGCGAGACCTTGAGGCCCGAGCGGCCGAGATTGCGGTACTGCATCGTGTGCGTTTCACTCCGTTGGGGCTCAGGCCCCGTCCCTGATCCATTGGACCACACCGTCGGTCCGGCGAAAATCCTCCAGCGCATGAACCTGCGCCTCGGGCAGGGCCGCGCGGGCCATGGTGGCGAGGGCGTGGCCGGGGCCGAGCTCGATCACCCGCGTCGCACCGAACTCGCCGACGCCCTCCAGGCAGGCGGCCCAGTCCAGGGTCTGCGCCACCTGCGCGGCGAGCTTGGGCAGGCCCGCCTCCGGCCGGAACACCGCCGCCCCGTCGAGGCCGCTGAGGAGGCGCGGGGCCGGACGCGGCGGAGTCGCCAGGGGCGCCGCGCCGAGGCGTTCGCGGAAGGCCTCCGCGGCCGGCGCGAGCAGCGGCGTGTGCGAGGGAATGTGGACGGGCAGGCGGACGGCGCGCGCCGCGCCCGCCGCCAGGGCCTCCGCGCAGAGAGCGTCCAGGCTCGCGACGGCACCGCCCACCACCACGCTGTCGGCGGCGTTGCGGATCGCCGGATGGCACCCCTGCGCCTCAGCCATGGCGAAGGCCCGCGCGGCGGGCAGGCCGCGCAGGCCCGCGAGGCCGTAACCGGGACCGACCGCCGCATCCATCGCCTCGGCGCGGGCGGCGGCGAGCTGCAGCACCGTCTCGGGCGCGAACAGGCCGGCGCAGCCGAAGGCCGCGAGATCGCCGATGCTGTAACCGACCGCCACGACGCGGGCGGGCTGCGCCCTCCGCACCAGGGTCCAGGCGGCCAAGCCGGCGACGCAGCAGAGGATCTGCCCGGTGCGGTTGGCGTGCAGGTTCTCCCCGGAGCGCACGAGGTCGCGCGGATCCTGCCCGAGGAGGGGCGCCGCGGCCGCGAAGACGCCCTGCGCCTCGGGAAGGTCGGCCGTGAGGTCGAACATCCCGGGATGCTGGCCGCCCTGGCCGGAGAGGAGGACCGCGAGGGTCATGACCGCTCCCAGGCGTCGACGAACAGCGTCATGGCAAGGAGGTCGGCCGCCCCGCCGGGGCTGAGGCGGCGGGCGACGAAGGCCCGGTGCAGGGTTTCCGCCCGCACGACCCAATCGTCCCGGGCGATGCCGCCCGCGGCGAGGAAGCGCGCGGCTTCCGCCCGGGCGAAAGCGAACCCCTCCGGACCGCCGCGATGCAGGAGATTGGTGTCCTCCAGGGCCGCGACGAGGGCGCAGCAGGCTTCCACCCGTGCGGCCTCGGGCGTTTCGGGACGGAGGGACCGGGCCCGGCGCAGGGCGGGCAGGCCGGTGCCGTAGAGGGTCGGGAAGCCGGACGCGGCCTCGGCGGGTGCGCCCCCGACGCCGTGTCGCCGCCGTGTCCGTGCGCCCGGGGCGTGCAGCAGTTCGGGGCCGTCCAGGATCGCGTCGGCGTAGCGGGCCCGGACATGGGCGCCGAGACTCCCGGCCGGGGGGCGAGGCCCGAGGGCACCGGCCGCCGCACTGAGGAGACCGAGGCCGAAGATGGCGCCCCGGTGGGTGTTCACGCCCCCCGTGGCCGCCCGCATCGCCGCTTCCGCCGCGAGACCGATGCGGCGGAGGCGCGCCATCTCCGCGCCCGCGGCGCCGGCCGCGGCGAGTTCCGCGAAATACGGGTCCAGGGCGCGGGCGCTCGCCCGGAAGGTCTCCGCATCCATGTCCCCGTGGCTGCCGCTGTCCACGTGGCTGACGAGGCCGGGCTTGGGATAGGTGGAGAGTTCCAGGCGCAGACACTGCGTGGCCAGACGGGCGATGCCCTCCGGGCCTCCGGCCTTCGGAGCGGGGAACCGGGCCTCCGACGGAGCCGCGGACATCGGTGCGAGGGCGCGCATCGACAGGGTTCAGGCCGCCGGCGGCAGGGCGGCCAGGAGGCTCGGCACCGGCCGAAGCTCCAGCTGCTCCAGGCCCTTGGCCAGGACGGTGTCGCCGGGTCCGGCCGCGTGCAGCTCGCGCCAGTTCACCGCGAAGCCGTCGGCCAGGCCGATCTCGCCGTCGAGGCGCATGGGAGCCCGCGCCGCGATACCGGCGAGGCCGGCGAGGAACGCCGCGTCGACCGGGCCGGGCCAGAGCAGGTCGAGATCGGAGGTGGCCGACAGATAGGGCAGGCCCGTCAGGGCCTGCCAGAGCAGGCCGCCGAACACGCGGGGCACGCGGCCATGGGCGGCCCCATGGGCCTGGAGGGCGTCGAGGGCGGGCCGCCAGGCGGCCGGTGCGGCGGCCCGCGCCTCGGACAGGGTCAGGCCGGGACGCGCCTGCACCGCATCGGGCGGGAGCGCGAGACCGATGCGGCGCTTGCCGAGGGACGGCGGCAGCGGCAGCCCGGCCGGAATCGGGCCGGCCTCCTCGCCGGGCACCCGGCGGCGCACGATCACGGGCCAGCCGCGCGCGGCCCAGTCGGCGAGATGGGGAATCCCGTCGAGGTCCGGCCGCTCTGCCAGCAGCAGGTCCCAAGCGGCGGGCGCCACCGTGAGCAGATCGTGGCGGGCGAGATCACGCACCCTGCGCCTCGCGGATCACCCGGGCGGCGATGTCGTGGGCGAGCGGGCGCCCGCCGCGTTCGCGGCCCAGGGCGTCGCGGGTATCGGCCGCCGGGCTGTCCGCGATCAGGGCGCTGATCTGGGGGCCGAGGGGCGTGTCGAGGTCGAGGGTCGCCTGCACGGCGCCGGTCTGGACCATGTTGTCGAGCCCCGGCGCGAAGACCGAGGTCGAGCGGGCCATGTCCTGCAGCGTCTCCAGGGGCAGCTTGGTGACGCGGGCCACGGAGGGGAGGTCCATCACGCTCGGATGGGCGCCGGGCAGGGCCGCGAGCACGCGGGTGGCCAGGGCCGTGGCGATGAAGGCGCCGGCGGCGCTGTGGCCGTAGAGCAGGCCGATGGTCGGGTGGCCCTGCGCGTCGGCCAGCAGCAGCGCCTTGGCGAGGTGGGCGAGGTACTCGTTGAGGCCGAGGAGTTCGTCGCGCCGGCTCATGCGCTGGCTGTCGGAATCGATGAGGACGAGGATGGGCGTGCCGCCGCCCGTCCGCACCACGTCGAGGACGCGCCCGGCCAGAAGGCAGGCGCCCTCGATCCCGAGGGCCGTGTCGCCGTCGATGCCGATCACCGCGAGGCGACCGCCATCCAGGGGGCCCTCGCCGGCGATCAGCCCGTCCGTCACCGTGACGGCGTGCCCCGCCGGGAAGAGCGAGGCGAGGAGGGCGTCGAGGGGCATCTTATCGCGCATGGTGCGAGCCCTCCGGCAGGCTGTCGAGCAGGGCGTCGAAGCCCTCGGTGGTCAGGCTCGGGACGGCGTCGGGATCGTTGACGCCGAGGCGGCCCCAGATCTCGGTGGCGTCCCGGGCGTCGCCGAAGCGGTCGAGGCGGGCCTCGAGCCGGGCCTGCTCGGCTTCCAGGGTGGCGAGGTCGAAGGCCGGCGCCGTCGTGATCGCCGCGCGGGCGGCGGACCGGAAAGCCCCGATCGTGTCGGCCGCGAAGGCATCCGCCGCGCCGAGGAGGCGGCGGTGCTTGCCGCCCATGGTGCGCCAGACCAGCGCCCGGTCGCGGGAATCGAATTCCTCGGCGCCCTTGTTGGTCTCGATCACCTCGGGGCCTGAGACGCTGAGGCGCCCGCCCTCGGAGATGACGAGGCGCGCGCAGGTGCCGGCGATGAGGCCGCCGCCGCCGTAGCAGCCGGCCCGGCCGCCGATGAGGCCGACGACGGGGATGCCGGCGGCGCGCACCTGCGTGATCGCCCGCATGATCTCGGCGATGGCGGTCTCGCCGGCATTGGCCTCCTGCAGGCGCACGCCCCCGGTGTCGAACAGGATCAGCACCGCGGCGGGCTTCACCGCGAGGGCGGCCCGCAGCAGGCCGACGAGCTTGGCCCCGTGGATCTCGCCGAAGGCTCCGCCCATGAAGCGGCCCTCCTGGGCGGCGGCCAGCACGTCCCGGCCGTCGAGGCGCCCGCGCCCGACGATCATGCCGTCGTCGAAGGCGCGCGGCAGGTCGAAGAGCGGCAGGTGCGGGCTCATCATCCGCTGCTCGGGGCCGATGAATTCCTGGAAGCTGTCCGCGTCGAGGAGGCCGGCGAGGCGGGCGCGGGCGCTCGCCTCGTACCAGCTCTGGTCGCGGGGCTCGGCGGAGAGGGCGACCGGCTTCCAGTCCATCACGGCAGCTCCATCAGGCGGGCGCCCTGGGCGAGGCGCAGGGACACGGTGTCGGGGCGGGCACCCCCATCGTTGATGGTGATGGTCAGCCCGCCGGGCTGCCGCCGGGCCACGAAATCCGCCACCACCGCGGCCCAGACCTCGCCGTAGCCCTGGACGGCGGTGTCGATCTCCACGAGGCAGGCGTCGGGCGCCAGGTTGCGCTCCAGCAGCACCTCGAGGTTGCCGGAGGCGACGACCCCGGTGATCGCGCTGGCCCGCGTGCCGGGCAACGCCGTGCGGGTGACGTGGCGGAAGCTCAGCTTCTCCATGGCGCGAAATCCCTCACCAGTTCCGGAACTTGGCCGGCGGCTCGTAGAGACCGCCCGACCAGTGCACGAGGTCCTTGATCGAGCGCGCCGCCAGCAGCGAGCGGTCGGCGTCGAGGGGCTCGATGCCGAGATCCTCCGGCCGGCGGATGATGCCGCGGGCACGCAGGCGCTCGACCATCGCGTGGTCGCGACCCCGGCCCACCTCGGTGTAGCCGGCCACCCCGCGGATCGCCTGCTCCCGCTCGTCGAGCGTCCGGCACAGCAGCAGGTTGGCGATGCCCTCCTCGGTGACGATGTGGGTGACGTCGTCGGCGTAGACCATCACGGGGGCGAGTTCGAGGTTGAGCTTCCGGGCGAGTTCGAGGGCGTCGAGCCGCTCCACGAAGGCCGGCACCAGCTTGTCGCCGAAGGTCTCGACGAGTTGCACCACGAGCTTGCGCCCGCGCCGCAGGGCCGGGTCGCCGGTCCCGCCGGCCTCCTGCCCCGCCTTCATCCAGGTATCGGACGGGTGGCGTCGCCCGTGCGGGTCCGAGCCCATGTTCGGCGCGCCGCCGAAGCCCGCGACCCGGTTCGTCGTGACGGTGGAGGAATGCCCCTGCAGGTCGATCTGCAGGGTCGAGCCGATGAACAGGTCGCAGGCATAGAGGCCCGCCGTCTGGCAGAAGGCCCGGTTCGAGCGCAGGGACCCGTCGGAGCCCGTGAAGAACACGTCCGGCCGGGCGCGGATGTACTTGTCCATGCCGACCTCGGAGCCGAAGCAGTGGATCTGCTCCACCCAGCCGGATTCGATGGCCGGGATCAGGCTCGGATGCGGGTTGAGCGCCCAGTGGGTCGCGATCCGGCCCTTGAGGCCCAGGCGCTCGGCATAGGTCGGGAGCAGCAGCTCGATCGCCGCCGTGCCGAAGCCGATGCCGTGGTTGAGACGGCGGATGCCGTATTCGGCGTAGATGCCCTTGATCGCCATCATGGCCATCAGGATCTGCGTCTCGGTCACGGCGCCGGGGTCGCGGGTGAAGAGCGGCTCGACGTAGAACGGCGTGTCGGCCTCGACCACGAAATCGACCCGGTCGCCCGGAATGTCGACGCGGGGCACCCGGTCGACGATCTCGTTCACCTGCGCCACCACGACGCCGTTCTTGAAGGCGGTCGCCTCCACCACGGTGGGCGTGTCCTCGGTGTTGGGCCCCGTATAGAGGTTGCCGTCCCGGTCGGCCGAGACGCCCGCGATCAGGGCCACGTTCGGCGTCAGGTCGATGAAGTAGCGCGCGAAGAGTTCGAGATAGGTGTGCACCGCCCCGAGCTCGATCTGGCCGCCGTAGAGCATCTTGGCGATGCGCCCGCCCTGGGGCCCGGAATACGAGTAGTCGAGCCGCTTGGCGATGCCCTGCTCGAAGATGTCGAGATGCTCGGGGAGCACGATGCCCGACTGCACCATGTGCAGGTCGTGGACCCGGGCCGGGTCGCAGGCCGAGAGGCCCCGGGCGAGGCAGTCGGCCTGCTTCTGGTTGTCGCCCTCCAGGCAGACGCGGTCGCCGGGCTGGAGGATCGCCTCCAGCAGATCCACGACCCGGGCCGCCGGCACGACCTTGCCGTCGGCATGCGGCCGCGCCCGTGCGAGGCGCGCGTCGCGGGCGGTGCGTTCCCGGCGCCAGTCCATCATCCGATCCGCTCCCTCGTCACGGCCTGCATATACCGCTCAGTCCGGGCGCAGCCCGTCGAAATGCGGATCGCTGCCCTGGCACGCATTCAGTATTCCAAATTGCGTTCATGTCAATCGCTTGTATACTGAGAGCAATCAAAAACGAATCACCGAATACCCAGGAGGGACGTTCCATGCCCCGTGCTGTCCAAAGCCCGTTCCCGACAACGCGCGAGGCTGCCCGATGACCATCTTCGGCGTCGCGCTCCTCGCGCTCTGCACCCTGATCGGGGTGTTCCTCGGCGATCTCCTGGGCGTCGCCCTCGGGGTGAAGGCCAATGTCGGCGGCGTCGGCCTCGCCATGATCCTGCTTATCGCCGCCCGGTCCTGGCTCCTCGCCCGGGGCAAGCTCGGCGGCGGGATCAAGCTCGGGGTCGAGTTCTGGTCGACCATGTACATCCCGATCGTGGTGGCGATGGCCGCCCAGCAGAACGTGGTGGCGGCCGTGCGCGGCGGCCCCATCGTGCTCATCGCCGCCACGGTCTCGCTGCTGCTCTGCTTCGCCTGTGTCGCCCTGCTCGGGCGCTTCGGGCGTCGGGAGCCGGCGGAGGACGCCGAGGTCCGGCACGGCGGCGCGGTGATCGGCGGCGACCTCGACGATGACGCGCCGGCGCCCGCCGCGCCGACCCCCTCCGTCCGGAAGGCGTGATCCCATGCTGTCCATGATCGAACACGTCTTCGTCGAGCAGGGTCTGGTGGCCGCCTTCGCGGTGGTCGGCGCCCTGATGCTGGTCTCCAACTTCGCCAGCCGTCATCTCACCGCGGGCCGGGTCCACGGCTCGGCCATCGCCATCGTCCTCGGGCTGGTGCTCGCCTACGTCGCCGGCCTCTACACCGGCGGCAAGAAGGGGGTCGCCGACCTGCCGGTCTTCGCCGGGATCGGCCTGATGGGCGGGGCGATGCTGCGCGACTTCGCCATCGTGGCCACCGCCTTCGAGGTCGACGTGGTGGAGGCGCGCCGGGCCGGGCTCCTCGGCGTACTGGCCCTGGCACTCGGGACCGTGATTCCCTTCATCGTCGGCGCCCTGACGGCGGTGGCCTTCGGCTACACCGATGCCGTCAGCATCACGACGATCGGGGCGGGGGCCGTCACCTACATCGTCGGGCCGGTGACGGGGGCGGCGCTCGGCGCCGACTCGGCCGTGATGGCGCTCTCCATCGCCACCGGCGTCACCAAGGCCGTGATGGTCATGGTCGGCACGCCCCTGGTGGCCAAGCTCATCGGCCTCGACAATCCGCGCTCGGCCATGGCCTTCGGCGGCCTGATGGGCACGGTGAGCGGCGTCGCCGGAGGCCTGGCCGCCACCGATCCGAAGCTCGTGCCCTACGGCGCCCTGACGGCGACCTTCCACACCGGAATCGGCTGTCTCGTCGGTCCGTCGCTGTTCTACCTCACGGTTCGGGCCATCGTGGGATGACGGATGGGGTCTCGCGCGTCCCGGACAAGGTGCGAAGCGGCGGAGAGCGGATGATGGACGAGGGCGTGAGGGACGAGCCGGCCGCGGAGCGCGGATTACTGTCGGATCAGATCCGCAACGCGCTCACGGACGAGATCGCGGCCGGGCACCTCGCCGCCGGCACCGCCCTCGACGAGCAAGACCTCGCCGACCGCTTCGGCGCCTCGCGCACGCCCGTCCGCGAGGCCCTGCGCCAGCTCGCCTTCAACGGCCTGGTGGAGCTGCGCCCGCGCCGGGGAGTCGTGGTCACGCGCATGACGCCCGAGCGGATCATGGACATGTTCGAGACCACCGCCGAGTTCGAGGCGATGTGCGTGCGGCTCGCCACCTACCGGATGACGCCCCTGGAGCGCAGCCACCTGATGGACCTGCATGCGCGCTCCGGCGACATGGTCGCGGCCGGCGACGTCGACGCCTACGACACCCTCAACCGCAGCTTCCACGAGGCTCTCTACGGCGCCACCCACAACGGCTTCCTCAAGGAGCAGGCGCTGGCCCTGCGCACCCGCCTCTCGAGCTTCCGGCGGACGCAGCTGCGGCACGGGGACCGCATCCAGGGCTCGCGCGCGGAGCACGGGGCGATCCTGGCGGCGATCGCCGAGGGCGACGGCGAGGCGGCGGCCCGGCGCATGCGCGCCCACATGCTCAACGCCGCCAGCGCCCTGCGCCATTACATCGACGCCCATTCCGATGTGTGATGCAACACACGCATGGCGGCGAGCACTGAAGCCGCAAGAAATGCGATCAGCGCATGTATCGGGTGTTGCAGCGCACACCGCCCCGGAAAGTCCCGTCCTATATCGAGATCGTACCAAGAAGAACGGCCCCCGGACATCCTGGACATGATCCTCGAATGTTTGACGGAGACCGGACCTGTACATCTGGATACCACGACCATGAAGACTCGTCTTGCTTTCGCCGCCGCTGCCCTGGCCCTGACCCTCGGCGCCCCCGTCTCGTCCGCCCTCGCGCAGAGCTACAACGCCCCGGCCGGCATCCCCGCCGTCACCGCGCCCGGCAGCCGCGTCGTCGGTGCCTTCGACGACGTGACCACCGGCTCGATCACCCGCCGCGCGGACGACTCGGCCAAGGCCGGCAACGCCGAGCAGAACAACAAGCCCACCGCCAATTACGGCACCACCTCGGGCGGCCCGGCCTACTGAGGTCGCGCTTCGGAGGATCGCGCCCCGCGCGGTCCGGTCCGAGGCTGAGACCCATCCGAGCCGAAAACGGCGGGGCGCGAGCCCCGCCGTTTTCGTGCGTCGCGAGGTTCAGCGGGCGAGGTAGTCGGTCAGGGTCATCCCGAACAGGATCGCGACCCAGAAGAACCCGACCCCGGCGAACAGCCGCACCAGGGGCGGCTCGTGGCGGACCTCCATCGACACCAGGACGATGAGCGCCGCCATGGCGCCGACCACCCCGAGCTCGACGATCCAGACCTGCTCGAAGGGCCGCGTCGCCCCGAGCCCGACGTTCACCGCGAGCAGCACCAGGAGTGCCAGGAAGGTGCGCACCGGCGTCCGCAGCCGGCCCCAGAGCAGGGCCCGGTCCTCGGGGCCGAGGGCGTGAAGGGGATTGCGCATCGCCGGCCCTTACCGGTTGACCACGTAGAGGACCGGGAAGGCGATGATCCAGATCAGGTCGATGAAGTGCCAGTACAGGCCGTAGACCTCGATCCAGTTCTGGTGCCGCTGCAGGAAGCCCGGCCGCGACGCCTTCCAGGTGATCCCGAGCAGGATGGCGATGCCGGTGAACAGGTGGACGGCGTGGAGCGCGGTCGCCACGTAGTAGAGGTTGACGAAGAGCCGCGTCGCCGGCTGCTCGGCCAGGGCGTAGGGCCGGTGGGCGAGGAAGGGCATCATGTGCTCCTCGTAGTCGGCGTAGTACTCGTAGCCCTTCAGCATCAGGAACAGCGCCCCGAGGCTCGCGGTGGCGAGCAGGCAGCCGACCATCATCCGCTGCCAGCCCAGCCGCGACAGCTCGATGGCCGCCGACATGGTCAGGCTGGAGCAGAGCAGCACCACGGTGTTGACGGCTCCGATCCAGAACTTGAGATGGCCGGCCGCCGCCTGCACCGCCTCCGGATGGAGCAGGCGCAGGATCAGCGCCGTGAGGAACAGCCCGGCGAAGAGCAGCAGTTCCGTGAGCAGCCAGGCCCACATCCCCAGCGTCGCGGCGTGGCGCTGCTGGCCGACGGTGGCGAAGTGCTCGGCGCGGGTTACGCCGACGGCTTCGGCGGCGGGGTTCGCACCGATGACATCGGCGCTCACGTGTGGTGGCTCCCGGTCTCGGGGGCCTGGATCGGGTAGTCGTAGGGCACCTCCGGCACCCGCGGCACGCCCGCGAAATTATGGGGCGGGGGCGGGGAAGCGGTCTCCCATTCGAGGCCCTTGGCGTTCCAGGGATTTCCGGGCGCGCGGCGTCCGAACCAGAGGGAATGGACGAGATAGACCATCGGGAAGAGGTAGCCGGCCGCCAGGATCGTCGAGCCCGCCGAGGACAGCACGTTGAGGAGCTGGAATTCCGGCGGGTAGGTCGCGTAGCGCCGCGGCATCCCGAGGTAGCCGAGGATGAATTGCGGGAAGAAGGTGACGTTGAAGCCGATGAAGATGAACAGCGCCGAGATCCGGCCCCAGGGCTCGCTGTACATCCGCCCGGTGATCTTCGGCCACCAGAAGTGCAGCCCGCCGAGGAAGGCCAGCACCGTGCCGCCGACCATGATGTAGTGGAAATGCGCCACGACGAAGTAGGTGGCGTGGATGTGCTGGTTGATGGCCAGCGTCGCGAGGTAGAGCCCGGTGAGGCCGCCGAGCACGAACAGGCCGATATAGCCCATGGCGTAGAGCATCGGGGTGTCGAGGCGCAGGCTGCCCTTATGGATGGTGGCGGTCCAGTTGTAGACCTTCACCGCCGAGGGCACCGCCACCGCGAAGGAGAGGGCCGAGAAGGCCAGGGAGGCCAGGTCGCTCTGCCCGTTGACGAACATGTGGTGGCCCCAGACGAAGAACGTCACGGAGGCTAGGCCGATGGCCGCGTAGGCGACGAAGCGGTAGCCGAAGAGCTTCTTCTGGGCGAAGGCCGGTACGATCTCGGAGATCACGCCCATGCCCGGCAGCACCATGATGTAGACGGCCGGGTGCGAGTAGAACCAGAACAGGTGCTGGAACAGCACCGGGTCGCCCCCATAGGCCGGGTCGAACACGCCGACGTGGAAGGCGCGCTCGGCGATGAGCAGGATCAGCGCGAGGGTGATGACGGGGGTCGCGAGCAGGAAGATCAGGCTCGTGGCGTAGTGCGTCCAGACGAAGATCGGCAGGCGGAACCAGGTCATGCCGGGCGCCCGCATCGTGTGGATGGTGACGACGAAGTTGAGCCCCGTCAGGATCGAGGAGAAGCCCACGATGGTGACGCCGATCAGCGCCGGCAGCACCCAGGTGTTCGAGAAGGCGGTGGAGAGGGGCGCGTAGAAGGTCCAGCCGGTATCCACGCCGCCCAGCACCACCGCCACCAGGGTGAACAGCGCCCCCGTCATGAAGACGTACCAGCTCGTCAGGTTGAGCTTCGGGAAGGCGAGGTCCTTGGCACCGATCATCAGCGGGATCAGGAAGTTGCCGAAGGTCGCCGGGATCGACGGGATGAGGAAGAACCACACCATCACCACCCCGTGGATGGTGAAGGCCTTGTTGTAGGTATCGTTGGTCATGATCGCGCCGTCGGGCACGACGAGGGCGAGGCGCACGAAGCCGGCCGCCACCGCACCGATCACGAAGAAGGCGGTGATGCTGGCCAGATACAGGAGCGCGATGCGTTTGTGGTCGGTGGTGAGGAACCACGAGCGCAGGGTCGACTGGGCATGCAGGTAGTCGTCCGGCCGGTCGAGGGTCGGCGACGGCGTGTGCGGGTCGCGCGCGGCGGCGTCGCCGTGCAGGGTGCCGGCGCTGCTCATCGGGGGGCTCCATCTGCGACGCGGTCGGTGGCCTTGAGGTACCCGACGAGGCGATCGAGGTCGTCGGCCGGGATCACCCCGCGGAAGCTCGGCATCACCTGCTTGCCGCCGCCGGCGAGCCGGTTCTCGTTGGGATTGAGGATCTTGGCGCGGATGTAGTCCGCGTCCGCCGTGATCGTGCGGCCGTCGGCGAGGTGGACCGCGCGGCCGTAGAGGCCGGCGAGGCTGGGCGCCTTCACGCCCGCGACGGCGCCGTCGTGGCAGCCGGCGCAGCCGTAGGATTCGTAGATCACCCGGCCCGCCGCCACGTTCGATTGCTGTGCCCCCCCATGGGTCAGCCAGTCCTGGTACTCGGCCTGGGTCATCAGGGTGAGGTTTCCGTCCATGACCGAGTGGTCGGTGCCGCAATATTCCGAGCAGTAGAGCCGGTAGGTCCCGGTGCGGTCGGCCTTGAACCAGATCTCCGTCGTGCGGTCGGGCAGGGCGGCGATCTGCAGGCGCAGGGCCGGCAGGTAGAGGGCGTGGATCACGTCCTGACTGGTGATGCGGATGCGGACCGGCTGGTCGATGGGCAGGTGGAGGTCGTTGATCTCGGACTGTCCGGTGGGGTGCTGGAACTTCCACATCCACTGCCGGCCCACGGCCTCCACCACCATGGCGTCCGGCGGCGGATGGCGGGAGGCGATGAACAGCTTCGCGCCCCAGCCGAAGAAGAACAGCGTCAGCACGTAGGGGATCAGCATCCAGCTGATCTCGATGAGGAAGCTGCGGCGCTCGTCGGTGCTGCGGTCGGCCTGCTCACCCTGGCGGTAGCGCAGGGCGAAGTAGGTGATGGCGAGGAAGACCGGCACCGTGAGGAGCAGGGTCAGCACCGTGAAGCCGAGGATGATGTGGTCGGTCTCGACGGCCGTGGCGGAGGCCGCGGGCGGCCACAGGGCGAGGGCGGACTGGGCCTTCATGGGGCCGTCGCCCTCCCGGCTTCCGGGGCCGGCTCCGGGTCGAAGGGCCGGCCGGCCATGAGCGCCATGGCCCGCGCGATGGGGATGCGCGCCCGGGTGCGGTCCGGGTCGAGATAGGCGTAGCCGGAGAGGCGCCCGGCCTCGTCGGCTTGCTTGGCGTCGATATCCGCGTAGGGGTCCGCCTGCAGGTTCGGCGGCGGCGGCCGAATCGCGGCGGTCTGCTGGGCGGTCAGGGGCGGCAGGGCGGCGCGCTGGCGCCCGAGCACCACGTGGTTGAGGGCGAGCACCGCCCCGATGGTGACGATCACCGCCCCGGCGAGCCCGAGCATCACCCAGGCGGTCTTGCCGGCCTCGGCGTCGCTGCGCTCGTAATCCCAGGCGTCCCCGTGCGGATCCCGCGGCGAGGCCTCGGCGGACGGCGGCACCGCGCCCGTTCGGCGCAGGATCAGGCCGGCCAGGATCGCCGGGACGAGGGCGAGGCTGGAGCGGCGCGGGGCATCGGGCGGGCTCATGCGGCGATCCATCATGCGGCGACCCTCGCGTCCGGGATCGAGGCGCCACGCGCCAGCAGCGGCGCCAGGATCGACGCGAGGCCAGCGGCGAGGGCGGCGACGCCGAGCCCGGCCAGGACGTCCGGCCCCGTGACCACGAAGGCGCCGCGCCCGGCCGGCGTCACGAACCAGGCCATCTCGGCGGCGTGGACCGCCAGGACCAGGGCCGCCGCGACCAACGTCGTCCAGGGGCCGGGGCGCAGGGTGAGGGCGGCGGCGAGCAGGGCGGCCACCCCGCCCGCGAGACTCAAGCCCCGCCCGAGCAGGCCGCCGCGGGCGAGGTACCACGAGACCTCGGCGGGCAGGTTGGCCGACCAGACCACGAGGAACTGCACGAAGTGCAGGAAGGCCCAGGCGGCCGTCAGCAGGGCCAGCGGCAGCAGCCCCGATTCCGGCCGGCGCGTCACGAGGAGCGCGGCGGCGAGGGCCGCGCCGCTCCAGGCCGCCATCATCAGGAGCCCGATCAGGCTGGAGCCGAGGCGCGGGTCGAGGGCGGTGATCAGATCGAAGCTCACCAGCGTCGCCAGCACCGCGTGGAGTCCGAGGGCGAGGACAGCGGGTCCGCGGCCCGCCGCGACCCGGCGGCAAAGCCAGAGCCAGAGGGCGAGGGCCGCCACGAGGCGGCCGGCGAGGAACGGCAGCGTCGACCAGATCGCCGCCAGCGGGGTCGCGGCGGGCGTCCCCCGCGCGAAGGGATCGAGGGCCGGCACCACCGCCACCAGGGGCAGGGCCAGGAGGGCCGCCACCGGCATCAGGCGCAGGCCGCCGACGAGGGCCGGGCGCAGGGTTGCGAACCGCTCCGGCGCCAGGGCGTCGAGCCCGACGACCAGCGGAAGGGCGCCGAGGGGCAGGGCCAGGAGCGCGAGCCAGGCGGCGAGGTAGCCGGCCTGCCAATCGCCGAGGAGGACCGCGAGGCCGAGGGTGGCAAGACCGATCGCAAGACCGGCGGCGCGCAGGAGCGGGGGGCGTGGGGCGCTCATCGGGCCGCTCGCATCGCACGGCCCTCGAGCCGGGCCCGATCCTCCGCCGGCAGGCTCGCCACGTCGGCGCCCTGGCTCAGCTGCAGGGCGCGCAGATAGGCGACGATGGCCCAGCGGTCGGCCGGCGCCACCTGGGCGCCCATGGGCAACATCGCCCCGTGGCCTTCGGTGATCGCCGCGTAGAGCCGGTCCGAGCTCGCGGATACCAGGCGCGCGCTCGCGAAGGACGGCGCGGCGGGAAAGCCGCGCGCCACGATCATGCCCCGGCCGTCGCCGCTGCGCCCGTGGCAGGGCGTGCAGGCGATACCGTAGCGCTCCCGGCCCCGGTCCAGCAGGGACGCGTCGATGACGGCCGGGCGGGGCACGACGCGCGCCGGGTCGGTGCGGGGCACGGTGCCGGCCACGGGCGGGCGCATGGTCATGCCCTGGGGGAAGAAGCGGTTGGCGTCCCAGCTCTTGGCCTTGGCCTGGTCGCGCATGTTCGCCTCGCCGCAGCCGGCGAGGGCGGAGGCGACGGCCAGAGCCAGGCCGAGTCCGGGTCGGCCTCTCATCGCGGCACCCGCGCGATGGCGAGGGGCCGGCCGGCGCCCTCGGGCAGGGCGGCGAGCTGGCGCGCGAGCCGCTCGGCGTCGAAACCCGGGCCACGCGCTTCGGCAGCGAGGAAGTAGCGGTCCTGCGTCGCACGCCCGAATCCCGGGATGTTGAAGGCCGGATGATTGAGGCGCGGCAGGCGGTTCACGAACAGGAGCACCGCGTGCACGGCGAGCGTCCCGCTCATCATCGCGACGGAGACGCTCGGCACCACGAAGGAGGGCCAGGAGAAGCGCGGGCGTCCACCGACGTCGAAGACGTAGCCGTAAGCGGTGGCGTAGACGCACATCCCGTAGAAGGCGGCCCCGCCGGCGAGGGCCGCGCCGAGGGCGTAGGGCAGGATCGAGCGGTCGTGGCGGCCGAGGGCCTTCAAGGCATCGGGCATCGGCACCGGGCCGAAGGCGTCGAGACGGACGATCCCGCCGTGGCGGGGATGGCGCCGGGCCAGGGCCCGCATCGCGGCGGCGAGCTGGTCCTGCGTCGTGAATTCCGCGCTGACCGCCCAGACCGGCGTGCCGGCATCGGGCGGGGGGGCGTCCGCCCTGTCCTGGGCCCGAGCCGGACCGTCGCCGGGTCCTGCCTCTCGGCGCAGGTCGCTGAGCGAGGCCACCGGCAGCACGCGCAGGAACAGGAGCAGCAGGACGAGGAACATCCCCACCGAGCCGGCGAAGGTGGCGATGCCCCAGAGCCCGACCCGGTAGTCGAGGGCGGAGGAGGGCAGGAAGTCGTGGGACAGCGTCACCACCAGCACCATGACGTGGTCGGCATAGGCGCCCACCGCCACGAGGCCACCGACGAGGGCCAGCACCAGGGGCGCGCGCCGGAGCCGCGCCCACCAGAACAGGTGGACGGGCAGCAGGGCGCAGGTCAGCACGGTCCAGGCCGCCCAGGCATGGGGGCCGGTGAACCGGCGCACCAGGGTGGCGCGCGCGTAGGCGTCCCCGTGCAGGAAGCCCGAGAGCAGCTCGGCCCCGTAGCCGTAGAGGCTGGCGAGCCCGAGGCCGAGGAGGAGCCGGGCCAGGATCTCGGCATGGCGCAGGGTGACGACCGCCTCGAGGCGGTAGACGGTGCGGACCAGCATCGCCAGGGCGGCGGTGACGGCGACCCCGGAGAACACCGCGTTCACCAGGAAGGAGACGGGCAGGATGGTGTCGTGCCAGCCCGGCAGCACGGAGCCCGCCAGCATCACCGAGGCCCCGGTCTGGAGCGAGACCACGAGCAGGATGCCGAGCAGGGCGATGATGCGGTAGGCCTGCGCCCAGAGCTGCCAGTGCGAGGCGGAGCCGCGCCAGCCGGCGGCGGCGACGCCGTAGGCCTGCGCCTTGAGCATCGGCCGGCGCTGCGGCCGCCCGGCGCGCTCGGATGCCGCCTGCGCCTCCGCGAAGGCCCGGTCGCGCAGGGTGGCGAGGTCGGGCAGGAGGCCGATGTACCAGAGGCTCACCGTGACCACGAGGAAGCTGACGATGTCGATGGCGTCCCAGACCAGGGGCGAGCGGAACTGCGGCCACAGGCCGAGGGTGTTGGGGTAGGGCAGGTTCCAGTAGAAGAACCACGGCCGCCCGAGATGGATGATCGGGTAGAGCCCGGCCGCGATCGTGCACAGGAGGGCATTGGCTTCGGCGAGACGGCCGATCGCCCCGCGCCCGAGCGCGCCCCCCGACGAGGCGCCCGTGAGGCGCAGGATGCCGGCCAGGGCGAGGCTGCCGCAGGCGATGCCGATCCACCAGTCGTAGGAGGCGATGTCGAGGGCCCAGACGACGGCGTTGTTGTTGTTCCAGATGCCGACGCCGGTGACGAGCAGGTACAGGATCACCCCGAAGAACAGGGCGAGCAGGCCGGAGGCCGCCGCGAAGGCGATCCACCAGCGCCGGCCCAGGGGGTCGTGCAGGGCCGCGTCGGCGACGGCGCGCCCGAGGCCGCCGGGGCGGGTCGGAAGGTCGGGGGTGAGCACGGCTCCGGCCATGGCGCGTCAGCCCTCCCGGCCCGGCCCGGCGCCGGGCGCCAGGCTCGCGAGGTAGGTGGTGCGCGGCCGGGTGTTGAGTTCGCCGAGCAGGGCGTAGTTGCGCGGGTCGCGGCGCGCCGCCGCGACCTTGCTGCCCGGATCCGAGAGGTCGCCGAACACGATGGCGCGGGTCGGGCAGGCTCCCTGGCAGGCGGTCTCCACCGTCCCGTCCGGGATCGGCGCATGGGCGTCCTTGGCCGCGTCGATGCGCGCGCCGGCGATGCGCTGGAGGCAGTAGGTGCACTTCTCCATCACGCCGCGCGCCCGCACGGTGACGTCGGGGTTGCGCTGCTGCTGCGCCACGGGTGTCAGGCCGCCGGTGTAGTCGAGGTAGTTGAAGCGCCGGACCTTGTAGGGGCAGTAGCTCTGGCAGGTGCGGGTGCCGATGCAGCGGTTGTAGACCTGCAGGTTCAGGCCCTCGCTGTCGTGCACGGTCGCCTCCACGGGGCAGCCGAGCTCGCAGGGGGCCGCCTCGCAATGCATGCAGGGCACGGGCTGGAAATGCGTCTCCGGCGCGTCGAGGTCGCCGGCATAGTAGCGGTCCACCCGCAGCCAGTTCATCCAGCGTCCGCGCTCCACCTCCGCGCGCCCCACCACCGGGATGTTGTTCTCGGACTGGCAGGCGGTGAGGCAGGCATTGCAGCCGATGCAGGCGTCGAGGTCGATGACCATGCCCCAGGCCCGACCGGCGCCCGCGCCCGCGCCGGCGCCCGCGGAGTCCGCCCCCCGCCCCGCCGAGGGCGGCTCGGGATAGAACGACGGCACCGTCGCGCCCGGCGGGTCGCCGACGCTCGGAGCCCCCAGGGCCTGGACGCGAACGAAGTCGTGCCCTTGCGTCGTGCCGAGGGTTTGCAGCGTGCCGAAGTCCTGGGTCGTCACCGGTTCGGCGTGCCGTCCGGTCTTCGTCAGGGTGACGTCGGGGAGGCGATAGGGCGTGCCGGCGGGGCGCAGGGCCTGGGCGTCGTAGCCGAGCCCCTGCGCGAGGTGGTCCGGCACCCGGCGGCCGTAGCCGAGGGTGAGGGTCACGGTGCGCTCGGCCTGGCCGGGCAGGATCCAGGCCGCGCCCTCGAGCCGCCGGCCGTTCGCCTCAACCGCCACGACGTCGCCGGTGGCGAGATGCAGGCGCTCGGCCAGCCGCGGGCTCACCGCGACGACGTTCTCCCAGACCACTTTGGTCAGGGGCTTGGGCAGTTCCTGCAGCCAGCCGAGATCGGCCGAGGCCCCGTCCCAGACGCAGGGGTCGGGCCGGAACACCGCCTCGATCCGGTCCTCCGTCGCGGGGGTCGGCGAAGGCGCCGAGGAAGAGGTGGCGACTTGGCCGCCCGGCGCCACGGTCTCCACCGGCAGGGCGGTGTCGGGCAGGAAGCCGAGGCGCAGGGCCTCGGCGAACCGGGCCTCGAAGGCGGCGGCATCCTCGCCGGGGCCGCGCCACTGGCGCTTCAGCAGGGCGAGGCCCTGCTCGGGCCCCTCCTGCACGGGGATCTCGGCTCCGAACAGGGTCAGGATCTCCTGGGCCGAGCGCCCGCCATAGAGGGGGGCGACGGTCGGCTGGATCAGCCCCACGGTGCCGTCGAGGGAGCGGGCATCGCCCCAGCTCTCCAGCGGGTGCGCCAGCGGCAGGTGCCAGTCGGCATGGGCGGCGGTCTCGTCGAAATACGTGCCCGCGTGGATCTTGAACGGCACCCGCGCCAGGTGCTCGGCGAAGGCGAGTTCGCCCGAGCCCTCGTAGACCGGGTTGACCCCGAGCATCAGCAGGGTGCCGACGCGCCCGCCGGCCATCGCCTCGGTGAGGGCGGACAGGCTCTCGGCGCCGAGCACCGGGACCGGAGCCGTATGGACCACGGTGATGCCGGTGTTTCCCAATGCGCCGTTGATGCGGTGGACGAGGGCCTGCACCGCTGCCGGCTGGCCGATGCCGGCGGTGACGAGGCTCCGCCCCCTGTCGGCCAGGAGCGCCGCGCCGGCCCGCCGGAGCCAGGCCGCCATCGGCCCGTCCGGGATCTCGGGCTGCCCGCCCTCGGCGATCCGCAGGAGATCCGCGGCCAGGCGCGCCAGATCGTCCGAGCCGGCCGCCACGGTGTGGTCGGCCTTGACGCTGGTCAGCCCCGGGGTCGGCGACGCCGCGTGCAGGGTAAGGAGGCGGCCTTCCGCCTGCGCGGCCCGGCGCGCGTCGATCCAGCGACGCGACAGCCCGACCTGGCCCGGCCCGACATCGAGGAAGTCGCCGTCGAGGCTGACGAGGGTGCGGGCGGCCGCGAACCGGACCTGCGTCTCCAGGGGCCGGCCATAGGCCTGCCGCGCGCCGTCATAGAGCCCCTCCCGCGGCACCGTCTCCGAGACGTGCCAGCGCAGGCCGGGATAGACCGCCCGCAACCGGTCGATCTCGGCGGCGAGCGACGGCGACGTGACCGGCCCGGTGAGGAGGTGGAAGCCCGCGCCGCCCGTCTCGCGCAGGGCCGCGAGGCGCCCCGGCAGAGCCCCGCGGAAGGCCGACCAGGCGGCGGGTCGCCCGAGATGCTGCACCGCCTGGCTGCGGAAGGGGTCGTAGAGCCCGAGCACCGAGGCCTGGCCCAGGACGTCGGTGCCGCCCCGGCTCCAGGGATGCTCCGGGTTGCCCTCGATCTTCAGGGGACGGCCGTTGCGCGTGGTGACCAGGATGCCGTTGGCGAAGCCGTCGAAGAGGGTCGAGGTGGCGTAGGCGAGGGGGGCGCCGGCCACGATGCGCTCGGGCTGCACCACGTAGGGCACCTCGCGCCCGCGCCCGTCGAAGGCATCGCAGGCCGAGAGGCCGGCCAGCGCGAAGGAGGCCGCCATCAGCTTGAGGAAGCCGCGCCGCTCCGCCCCCTGCGCCAGGGGCAGCGCCCCGGGAAACTCGGACCGCAGATAGGCCTGGAACGCCGCCGTCCCGGCCAGCGCGTCGAGGCTGCGCCAGAAGGCAGGGCCATCGCCGGAGGCGAGGCGCCGGCGCAGCTGCGCGAGATCGAGGTCCTGATCCATCAGCGGTGGCAGATCCCGCATTCGAGGAGCCGGTCGCCCCCGTGGATGTGGTTCTTGGCCACGAGCTGCGGCCCGAGGGTCGCCTGGTCGGCCGGCGGGCTCCAGTTCATGTTCCAGACCTGGTCCGGCGTGCGCACCCAGCGCTCGGGCGCCTGGTGGCAGTCGAGGCAGAACTGCATCTCGAAGGCGTTGGCCCGGTAGGTCATCTGCATGGTGGTGACGTCCCCGTGGCAGGTGGAGCAGCCGATCCCCTTCGTCACGTGAACGGAGTGGTTGTAGTAGACGTATTGCGGCAGCTTGTTCAGGCGAACCCAGCGCAGGGGCTCGCCGCTGGCGTAGCTGTCGCGCACG
>NZ_CM155267.1:2862500-5168035 GCF_056680125.1 Methylobacterium sp. BI1
TTCACACGATTGCCACATGCCTATGGAATGCGCGGCGGTCGCGTCGCGGGACGTCTTCGCCCCGATCTCGGCCCCGACCTCGCAGCGCGCTCGGCTTCGGTATCGGATGTAATCCCGATTGATTACGCGCGTGCACGAGTGGGCATCTGGGCGCGGAGACACTTGCAACGACTAAGTGGCGCGCTCAAAATACAGTTGTGGAGAGGGGCGGGCCGCACCGGCGCCGCCGGGAAGGAAGCAGATCGTGACGCAGGCCCGGGATTCCGCCGAGCTGGCCTCGGCACTGGCGCAGTGCCGGACGGCCTTCATCGGCGTGGCCGCCATGAGCGGGCTCGTCAACGTGCTCTATCTCACCGGCTCGTTCTTCATGCTCGAGGTCTACGACCGGGTGATTCCGAGCCGGTCGGTCCCGACCCTGATCGGCCTCTGCATCCTGGCCCTCGTGCTCTACATCTTCCAGGGACTGCTCGAAGCCCTGCGCTCGCGCATCCTGGCCCGCATCGGCGCGGCCCTGGACGAATCCCTGAGCGGGCGGGTCTTCGACATCGTGGTGCGCGCGCCCCTGAAGGGGGCCGCCCCGGGCGACGGCCTCCTGCCCCTGCGCGACCTCGACCAGCTGCGGGCCTTCCTCGGCGGCTCGGGCCCCTCCGCCTTCTTCGACCTTCCCTGGATGCCGATCTATCTCCTGATCTGCTTCCTGTTCCATCCGCTGATCGGCGTCGCCGCCCTCGTGGGCGCGGCCGTCCTCGCCACCCTTGGGCTTCTCACCGATAGGGCCACCCGGCACCCGGCCCAGACCGCCACCGCCCACGGCCTGCGTCGGAACGGCCTGGCCGAGGCCGGCCGCCGCAACGCCGAGGTGCTGGCCGCCATGGGCATGCAGGGACGCTTCGGGACCCGCTGGGCCCTGGCCAACCGCGACTACATGCAGTCCCAGCAGCGCGCCTCCGACATCGCCGGCGGCTACGGCGCCGGCTCCAAGGTGTTCCGCACCGCCCTGCAGTCCGGGGTGCTGGCGCTGGGCGCCTACCTGGTGATCAACGGCCTGGCCTCCGCCGGCATCATCATCGCCTCCTCGATCCTGGTGGCCCGGGCCCTGGCCCCGGCGGAGCTCGCCATCGCCAACTGGAAGGGCTTCGTCCAGGCACGCCAGTCCTGGGCCCGCCTGTCCGATCTCTTCGCCCGCATGCCCGCCGGCGCGCAGCCGCATGCGCTCCCGGCACCATCCCGCTCGCTGCAGGTCGAGAGCATCAGCGTCGCCCCGCCCGGAACCCCCCGCCTCGTGGTCCAGGACGTCAGCTTCGCCCTCCAGGCCGGCCAGGGCCTCGGCGTCATCGGCCCCTCGGCCTCGGGCAAGTCGAGCCTCGTGCGCGCCCTCGTCGGGGTCTGGCCGGCCGTGCGCGGCAAGGTCCGCCTCGACGGTGCCGCCCTCGACCAGTGGTCGGCCGACGATCTCGGGCCCCATGTCGGCTTCCTGCCCCAGGAGGTGGAGCTGTTCGCCGGCACGGTGGCGGAGAACATCGCCCGCTTCGATCCGCAGGCCCCCTCCGAGGCGGTGATCGCAGCCGCCCGCGCGGCCGGCGTGCACGAGCTGATCCTGCGCCTGTCGGAGGGCTACGACACCCGCATCGGCGAGGGCGGCGCCGGCCTCTCCGCCGGCCAGCGCCAGCGCGTCGGCCTCGCGCGGGCCCTCTACGGCGATCCCTTCCTGGTCATCCTCGACGAGCCCAACGCCAATCTCGACGCCGAGGGCGAGAACGCCCTGACCCAGGCGATCATCGGGGTGCGCCGCCGCGGCGGCATCTGCATCGTCATCGCCCACCGGCCGTCGGCGCTGGGGGCGGTCGACCTCATCCTGATGATGGCGGAAGGCCGGGCGCAGGCCTTCGGCCCGAAGGACGAGGTCCTCAAGCGCGTGCTGCGCCCGGCCTCGGTCCCCGTTGAGGCCCGCCCCGTGGACAAGCAGGCCGGCCCCGGCGCCCTGCAGGAGAGTGCCTGATGTCCGTCGCCCTCAGCCCCGTCGACCTGCATCCCGCCCTCACGGCCCCGCGTCCCACCGCGCAGGGCTCGATCCGCCGCCACCTCGCCCTCGGCGTCGCCCTGGGCGCGGTGCTGGTGGTGGGCGTGGGCGGCTGGGCGACCTTCACGCAGATCTCCGGTGCGGTGATCGCGCCGGGCCAGCTCGTGGTCGAATCCGACGTGAAGAAGGTACAGCACCCCACCGGCGGCGTCGTCGGCGAGCTGCGGGTGCGCGACGGCATGCGCGTCAAGGCCGGCGACATCCTGATCCGTCTGGACGAGACCCAGACCCGGGCCAATCTCGACATCATCCTGAAGGCCCTGGACGAGCTCTCCGCCCGTCGCGCCCGCGACGAGGCCGAGCGCGACGGCGCCGCCGCCATCACCTTCCCGCCGGACCTGCTGGCCCGCAAGGACAGCGATCCCTCGGTGGCCCACCTGCTCGAGGGCGAGACCCGGCTGTTCCGGTCCCGCGTCGCCGGCCGCGAGGGCCAGAAGGCGCAGCTGCGCGAGCGCGTCCAGCAGCTGCGCGAGGAGATCAAGGGCCTGACCGAGCAGGTCGCGGCCAAGGCCCGCGAGGTCGGCTTCATCACCGGCGAGCTGCAGGGCGTGCGCGAACTCTACGCCAAGAACCTCGTGCCGCTGGCCCGGGTCAACGCCCTGGAGCGCGACGCCGCGCGCCTCGACGGCGAGCGCGGGCAGCTCCTGGCCTCGACGGCCTCGGCCCGGGGCAAGATCGCCGAGACCGAGCTGCAGATCCTGCAGATCGACGGCGACATGCGCACCGAGACCGGCAAGGATCTCGCCGAGATCCGGGGCAAATGGTCGGAATACGTCGAGAAGCGCGTCGCCGCCGAGGACCAGCTCAAGCGCGTCGACATGCGCGCCCCGCAATCGGGCACCGTGCACCAGATGACGGTGCACACGATCGGCGGGCTGGTGACGCCCTCCGAGCCCGCCATGCTGATCGTGCCGGAGGCGGACCAGCTCGCGGTGGAGGTGAAGATCCAGCCGCAGGACATCGACAACGTCCGCCTCGACCAGGCGGCGGTGCTGCGCTTCTCGGCCTTCAACCAGCGCACCACGCCGGAGATCGACGGGGTGGTGTCGCGGGTCTCGGCCGACGTCACCTCCGACCCCAAGACCGGGATGAGCTACTACACCGCCCGCATCCGGGTGCCCGAGGACCAGAAGGAGCGCCTCGGCACCGCCCGCCTGGTCCCGGGCATGCCGGTCGAGACCTTCATGCAGCTCGGCAACCGCTCGGTGCTCAGCTACCTGACCAAGCCGCTCACCGACCAGATCGCCAAGGCTTGGCGCGAAAAGTAAGGCTTGGCGCGAAAAGTAAGGCTTGGCGCGAAAAATGTGGCCCGGCGGGAGACGTCCGTTTCGCCGGAGACCGTTGTGAGCGGCCTGCGCGACGGCTTCCCCGCCTGAGCAGGCGACGGCCCGCGCGCTGGCGGGGGGATCAGCAGGCCGGCAGGGTCGCGGCCACCAGGCTTCGGAGAACGGTCCGGATATGGGCGCGCAGCGCCAGGACCTGCTCGTCAGGCGGGGTCTCGGCTCCGGCCGCCTCGTTTTCGGAAACGGCAAGATATCCGTCGAACACAGTCATCGGTCGGCGCCCCTCAATGCCACGACACGTTTTTGCAGTGCACAAAAGACAAAAAGTATTATTCAAGACCGATTGTCAATACCTGCTTCTAGCGCAATTGCCTATCCTGTTCGCCAATTGCATCTTCGATGAACAAGGCGCTTAATTCTACCTGAAGTTAATCGGGATTGAGCAACGACATCCGTCACCGAGTACGCCACGGCCTTCGCTTGACTGACCCGTCGCCCCACCCCTGAGGCCTGGATTTCCTCCAGTCGGGAACGGACGCGCGGCAATTCGGGCGGCAGGCCAGCGGGGGCGACAGGCCCATGCCCGTCCCTGCGTCCCGAGGGCCTTTTCCGATGCACTTTCATTTCGATCTCACCGATGGCCGGACCACGATGCCCGACGCGCGCGGCGCCGAAGCGGCCGACCTCGCCGAGGCCATCGCCCAGGCCGCGCTGGTCATCGAGGAACTTCGCAGGGGCGGCGAACTGGTCCATGTCGAGGGCGCCTGGGATCTCGTGATCCGGGATGCGGACGGGCGGGACCTGCATCGCATCCCCGTCGTCCCGACGGCGTGAGTGCGACGGCCTGTACATCCGAAACCGAAGCCGAGATCGAAGCCAAAACCGAAGCTACGCCGCTTCGACGGGGCCGCGCATTAACTTTCCATGAGAACGGTCCATCCGCGGCTCACGATGACGCGCCTACCCCGGACCCGGCCGGGTCGGAGGATCGGCCGGCCTGCCGGCGGTCGGGGCCTTGGGGCGCCGTCACGGCACCGGGCGGCGGCGCAGGTGGCCGGAGGTGACGAGCGGGAGGGATCCGCGTCCGGGACGGCTCAGGACTCGCCCAACGCGGCGGCGATGCGGGCCAGGCGCCCGTCCGGATGCGCCAGGGCCTCGAGGATCGAGAAATGATCCGCACCGTCGAGCGCGACGCAGCGGGTCTCCGCATCCGCGGCCGCCCGCGCCGCGGCGTAATCCCGGGACTGGCGCCGGAGCTCGGGCAACTCGTCGGTCCCGTAGGCGACGACCAGGGGGGCGTCGCGGCGGGGCACCCGGTGAATCGGCGACAGCGCCTCGACCTCTCCGGGAGTGAGTCGGAGCGCGTCGTCGAGGGAGGTCCGGCGGATCGGCGCGAGGTCGTAAATCCCGCTGATCGCGAGGCCCGCATCGGCTTCCGGCCCGTCCAGCGCCAGGGCGGCGAGATGTCCGCCGGCGGACCAGCCGGAGACCACGAGGCGGCGTCGGCCGAGGCCGGCGGCCGCGTCGCGGGCCCGCAGGGCGCGCAGGGCCGCCCGGATCTCGTCCGCGATCCGGGTCAGCGAGGCCTCGGGCGCCAGGGTGTAGCCGATCAGGGCCACGTCGAGGCCGAGGGCGAGCGGCCCCTCGGCCAGGCAGGCGAAACCCTCCTTGGCGTTGCGCTGCCAGTAGCCGCCATGGATGAAGGCCAGGAGCGGCGCGCCGGGGCGTCCGCAGCCGAACAGGTCTATCCGATTCCGGGGACCGGCAGCGTGGGACGGACCCGGGTCGTAGGGCAGGTCGAGACGGTGGCCCGGTCGGGCCCGGAGGGCCGCGCTGCGCGCCCGCCAGTCGGCGAGGCGGGCGGCGCTGTCGGCGACCGCCCCCGCATTGTCGTAGGCCCGGCTCAGGGCGGCGCGGTCGAGGTCGCGCCAATCCGTCGGCGATGTCCCGTCGGTCTCAAGCCTCATCGCCGGTGCCCCGGTACCAGTCCACGAGGTCGCCGCCTTGGGCGAACCAGACATCGTCGCGGGCGAGCAGCGCGTCGAGGAGCCGTTCCAGCTGCCCGATGCGGTGGGGCACGCCGGTGATGTAGGGGTGGATGGCGAACCCCATCACCTTGGCACCGCCCAGCGGCCCGTCGCCGGCCGCTTCCGCGGCGAGGCGCGCGACCTGGGCCAGCGCCCGGTCCACGAACTCGCCGGCGCGGTGATGCTGGATCGCCAGCAGGGGGATGTCGTTGAGCTCCACCGAGTAGGGCAGGGCGATGAGCGGGCGCGTCGCCGTGGCGATGCGGCTGGGCCGGCCGTCCACCACCCAGTCGCCCACATAGTCGAGGCCAGCGGCGGCGAGGTGGTCCGGCGTGTCGAGGGTCTCGGTCAGGCCGGGGCCGAGCCAGCCGCGCGGGTTCGCCCCCGTCACGGCGCGGATCGCCGCCAGGGTCCGGGCGATCATCGCGGGCTCGTCCGCGATGCGGTGGGTCGGGACCTGGTGGAAGCCGTGGCCCATGAATTCCCAGCCGGCTGCGTGGGCTTCCTGCGCCAGGCGGGGATAGGCCTCGCAGACCGAGCCGTTGATCGACAGGGTCGGGCGGATCCCCCGCACCTGGAACGCCGCCAGGAAACGCCAGAACCCGACCCGCATCCCGTATTCGTGCCAGCCCCAGTTGGCGAGGTCGGGCAGCAGGGGCGCGCCGGTCGGCGCCACCAGGATCTGGCGCGGCATCGGGTGGTCGATGAGCCAGTGCTCGACGTTCACCACCGGCCAGATCGCCACGTGCTTGCCCGCCGGCAGGACGAGGCGCGGCCGGTCGATGGCGGCGCGGTAGGCGAGGCGCCGCTCGGGGCGGCGGGAATCCGAGAAATCCGGTTCGGTCATGGGGATTCGATCATGGGAATTCGGGCATGGGGTCCGGGCATGGCGGGTTCGGTGCGGCACCCTGGGGTGGAAGCTCGGAGCGCGACGTGCGCCGCCCGTTCCCCCCCGTCGCCGGGAGAGGGGTCCGTTCCGGACGTCAGGGCCTCACGCGGCGACGCGGCCGTGGTGGCTGTGGAGCTGGGCCGAGAGCATCCGGCGGATGTCGTTGAAGGCCGGGCTCGAGACGTCGCGGCGCCGGGGCAGGGCGATGTCGTGCACGGCGTCGATCCGGCCGGGGCTCGGCGACATCACCACGACGCGGTCGGCCAGGAAGATCGCCTCCTCGATGGCGTGGGTGACGAACAGCACGGTGAGGCCGGTGCGGCTCCAGAGCTCGAGGAGTTCGTCCTGCAGGCGCTCGCGGGTCATGGCGTCCAGCGCCCCGAAGGGCTCGTCCATCAGCACGACCTCGGCCTCGTTGGCGAGCACCCGGGCGATGGCGACGCGCTGCTTCATGCCGCCCGAGAGCTGGTGGGGATGCGCGTCCGCGAAGGGGCCGAGGCCCACGAGGTCGATGTAGCGGGCCACCGTGTCGCGGATCTCGGGCGCCGGACGCCCGCGGGATTTCGGGCCGAAGCCGATGTTGTCGCGCACGCTCAGCCAGGGGAACAGGCCGTAATCCTGGAAGACCATGCCGCGCGACGGGTCGGGGCCCGCGATGGGCCGGCCCCACATCAGTGCCTCGCCGGAGGAGGGCGCCTCGAAGCCGGCGGCGATGCGCAGCAGGGTGGACTTGCCGCAGCCCGAGGCGCCCAGCAGGCACACGAACGCGCCGCGCTTCACCGTGAGGTTGGCCCCCTTCAAGGCCGTCACCGTCTTGCCCTGCACCGCGAAGGTCTTGCCGACGTCGCGGATCTCGAGGATCGGGAGAGTGGGTTCAGCCACGGGACACCTCAGTCACAAACCCCAAACCACGCGGCACCTCACCCATGGGACGGGCTCCAGGAGAGGAGCCGGCGGCCGATCTCCATCACGATCCGGTCCGACAGGAAGCCCGCGACGCCGATGACGATCATGCCGCAGATGACGATCTCGGTGCGCGAGAGCTGGCGCGCCTCCATGATGATGGCGCCGAGACCCGTCTGCACGCCGGTCATCTCGCCGACCACGATGACCACCCAGGCGAAGCCGAGGCCGAGGCGCAGGCCGGTGAAGATCGACGGCAGGGCGGCGGGCAGGACCACCCGGGCGAACTGGGCCGAGCCCCGGCAGCCGAGCATGCTGGCCGCCTCGAACAGGCGCGGCTCCACCGAGCGCACCCCGAAGATGGTGTTGACGAGGATCGGGTAGAACGCCCCGAGGAAGACGAGGAAGTAGGCCGAGCGCGGCCCGAGCCCGAACAGGATCATGGCCAGCGGCAGCCAGGCGGTGACCGGCACGGGCCGCAGGATCTGGAAGGTCGGGTCGAGGAGTTGGCGCATCAGCGGCACCCGGCCGATGAGGAGGCCGAGGGGCAGGGCGAAGAGAACCGCCAGGGCGAAGCCCCCGTAGACCCGCGCGAGCGAGGCGCCCAGATGGGTGAGCAGGGTGGCGCTGAAGGCGTCGTCGTTGATGCCCCCCACGGCGAGGTCGACCAGCGCCGTCCAGACCTCCGCGGGCGGCGGGATCAGGCTGTAGGGCCGCCCCGTCGTCAGGAGGTGCCAAACGACTGCGAGCCCGGCGGGGATCGCCAGGGCCAGGGCCGCCGCGCGCAGGCGCCCCCACGGCACCGCGAGGCGCGGGCGCGTCGGGGCGCTCGGCACGGGCGCCGCCGCGACGGCGGCCGGGGCGGCGCTCACGCGTCCCTCATGGCATCGACGAAGCGGGTGTCGATGAAGGTCGCGAAATCGGGGAGGCGCTTGATCTGCTTCAGCGCCAGCATGCGGTCGGCATAGACCTTGGCCTGGGCGATCTCGGTCTCACCGAGCTTCCATTTCAGCTCGACATTCGGGGCGGAGAGTTCCAGCGCCTCGCGCTTCTGCCCGAGCTTGGCCACCGCCATGGCGATCATCGCCTCCCGGTTGCCCTGCGCGTAGTCCGTGGCCTTGCGGTGGATCTCCAGCATGGTGCGGACGATCTCCGGCCGCTGCGCCGTGGTGTCGGCATGGGCGCCGAACACCATGTTGAGGGCGCCCATCTCGGTGCCGTAGGGATACTCGACGAGGCTGCCGACGCCGCTGGCGAGACTCACGCCCGGGGCCGGCTCGGCGCCCACATAGGCGTCGACGTCGCCGCGCGCGAGGGCGATGTGCATCTCCGAGAACGAGATCCGCACCGGGGTGATGTCCTTCACGCTCATCCCCTCCTGGCGCAGGCGCTCCAGGGCGAAGACCTCCTGGGTCGAGCCGGGCCACAGGGCGACGCGCTTGCCCTTGAGGTCCTTGAGCGTGGCGATGCCCGCATCCTTCCTGGCGATGATCGCCATGCCGCGGTTGCAGGTGGAGGCGATGATGACGAGGGGCTCGCCGGCGGCGGCCCCTAGGGTGCCGGCGGCGATGCCGAAGGTCCCGAAATCCACCGACTTCGTCACCACCGCGTTCTTGCACTCGGTGGGGCTCTCGAAGGGCACGACCTCGACCTTGAAGCCCGCCGGGGTGAACTGCTCGTAGAAGTGCGGCGCGATCGAGTGGATCAGCTTCAGGGAGCCCATCCGGATCACCGTGGGGGCCTGCGCCCGGGCCGGACGGGGAAGGCCGAGGGGCGCTGCCAGGAGACCGGCGCCGAGGCCGGCCAGGAGGGTGCGACGGCGGATCATGAGCAGGGCTCCGGACAGCGATTCTCTCCACCGACGCTAGAACCGGCCGGTGTTGCACGCGAGTGCTGTTTCTTGACTGGCCCGTTGCGCTTCAGGCAACACAGGCGGGAGCGGCGGACCCGGACCATGAAGCACCTACGCATCCTCACCTACGTGGCGGAAGTGGCGCGCCACGGGGCGATCCGCCGGGCGGCGGAGCGGCTGAACATCACGCCGTCCGCCCTGACCCGGCAGATCCAGGACCTCGAATACGAGCTCGGCACGCCGATCTTCGAGCGGGTGGCCCAGGGCATGCGCCTCAACGCGGCCGGCGAATTGCTGGTGCGTCACATCCGCGACCAGCGCGCCGACCTGGAGCGGGTGCGCTCGCAGATCGCCGACCTGTCCGGGGTCCGGCGCGGGCACGTGGCGCTGGCCTGCAGCCAGGCCTTCGTCAACCACGTGGTGCCGGACGAGGTCGAGGCCTACCGGGCGCAGTTCCCGCAGGTGACCTTCACCGTGCAGGTCCGCGACCACGTCCAGGCGGTGGCGGCGCTGGCGCAGTTCGAGGCCGATCTCGCCCTCGTGCTGCAGCCGCCGCCCTCGGCCGACATGCAGGTGCTGTTCTCCTGCCGCCAGACCCTGTGCGCCCTGATGCGGGCCGAGCATCCGCTGGCGGCGCAGACCGGTCCGGTGCGCCTGCGCGACTGCCTCGCCCACCCGATGGCGCTGCCGGACCGCTCGCTCGCCATCCGCCACCATTTCGACGATGCCCTCGCCCGGCGGGGCGCGCCGGTGAACGCGGTCATCGAGTCGAGCTCCCTGGAGTTCCTGCGCAACCTCGTCCTGCGCGAGGACGCGGTCAGCCTGCAGGTCCCGAGCGGCATCCCCGACGATCCCCGCCTGCGCTCCCGCCCCATCGACGCGCGCGACCTCGCCCCGATGGCGCTGATCCTGGCGCAGCTGCGCGGCCGCACCCTCCCGGTCGCCACCGCCAAGTTCGCCGACCGCTTCGCCAGCAGCCTGCACCAGCGCTACGGCGTCGAGGCCTCCTGACGGCGGAGGCGGGGCTGCGCGCGCCGCGCCGCGTCCCCACTTGAGCCCGGGCGATCGGGACGGAGGCGCAGATGAAGCGGATACGCGCGGCCGCGAGCTGGATCGGCCTCCTGACGGGCTGGATCGGCCTCCTGGCGAGCGGGGCGGTCCTGGCGGTCGCGGCGGCGCCCGTGCTTGCGCCGGCCTACCTCGCGGGCCGTCTCCTCGCGGCGGCCGAGGATCCCGGCGCCCTGGCGGAGATCCGCCTGGAGCGCGCGGCGACGCAAGAGCGCCTGGAGGCCGGCCTCGATGCCGCGGTGGCGGCGGAGGACGAGGATCTGGCCTCGAGCTTCCTGGCCCTGGCCGAGGCGCGCGGCCTGCCCGTCGATCCGGCCCGCCGGGCCCGCGCGGAGGCCCTGGCGCAGGGCCGGATGGGCCGCGCCGCCCGGGACTTCGCGGCCGGGGCGCTCTCGGGCAACGCGGAGGGGACGGCGGGCCTCGCCGGCTCCCTCGCGGCCGACGTCACCGGCATCGGCGACCTGCGCGACCTCCTGCGCGAAGGCGGCCGCTACGCCCGCTCCGAGCCCTATGACCCGCTCCTCCTCGGGATGGCCCTGGTCGGCCTGCCGCTCACCGCCGCCACCTGGACGGCCGGGGCGGGGGCGGCCCCGCGCGCCGGCATGACCGTGCTGAAGGCGGCGCGGCGCGGCGGCCGGCTCTCGCCCGCCCTGGCGGCGAGCCTCGGGCGCACGGTGCGGGCGGGCCTCGACGGGGAGGCCCTGGCCCGGGCGGTCGGCGCCTCCGCCCGCCTCGACTTCGCCGGGGCCCGGACGGCCGCGGGCCTCGCCGTCCGCCCCGGCACGGTGGCGCGCCTGACGACCCTCGCCACCGATTCCCTCGCCCTCGGCCGGCGCACCGGCCAGCGCGGGGTGATGCAGGTGCTCGGCCTCGCCCGGGACCCCACCGACGTCGCCCGCGCGGTCCGCCTCAGCGAGCGCCTCGGCCCCCGCACCCGCGCCGCCCTCGCGCTCCTCGGCCGCGGCGCCCTGGCCCTCGGTGCCGGCCTCACGGCCCTCGCGAGCGCCCTGCTGGCGGGCCTGGCCTGGTGCCTGGGTCTCACGCTGTTCTGCCGGCGGCTCGGCCTGCTCCTCGGCCGTGCCTTGTGGCGCAGGCGCCGGGCGCCCGCGTCCGGCCCCCGCGACGGCTTCGACCGGCTCGCCGCCGGAACGGACCCGTGACCAGGGCCGCCGACGCCGTTCCCGGACGACACCCGAGGGACGCGGCCCGGTCCCGACCCGTCCTAGGCTACGCGCAGGTCGGCGGGGGGCAAGTCGGCGAAGGGGTGGCCGGCGCAAGGTTGGCCGGCGAACGCCGGATCGGCGGCTTGCGCCGCCACGCCGGGCGTCGGCGGAGGCTGGGCCTCGAAGCAGACGCGGTTCCGCCCCTCGGCCTTCGCCCGGTAGAGCGCGGTGTCGGCCTGTCGCGTCGCTTCCTCGAAGCTCGCCTCGTCCAGCCCCATCCTGGCGGCGCCGATACTCACGGTGACCGTCAGGACACCGGAGGGGAGCGGAAAGGGCTCTTCGGCGACCGCCGACCTCAGGCGTTCGGCGATCAGGCGAAGGTCCTGCGGTTCGGTGCGCGGGAGGACGACGAGAAATTCCTCGCCGCCCCATCGGGCGATCAGGTCCGTGGCCCGGAGCGTCGCCTGCAACCGGGCCGCGAACGTCGCCAGGACGAGGTCCCCGCTTTCGTGGCCGTGGCCGTCGTTGATCGCCTTGAAGTGATCGATGTCCAGGATGAGGACGCTGCCCAGGGACTGCCGGCCCGGGACCGGGAAGCGACGGCGCAGCATCTTCTGCAGGCCGCGGCGGTTGGACAGGCCCGTGAGCGGGTCGGTCTCGGCCTGACGCAGCAGCCTGCGATTGGCACGCTCGGCCGCCATCGCGATGTAGCCGAAATAGATGAAGACCCCCATGACCTGATCCACGACCATGGACGTGCGTTCGCTCTCGGACGAGGCCATCGGCCAATCGGTGCCGACGAGGATCCCGATGGAGACAAGGAAGATCAGCGAATAGGACGCGAAGGCCACGGTCTCGATGGATTGCGACCACAGTCGTTCGACGCCCGGCGCGAGGCGCAGGGTTTCGTAGGCCGCCAGGAGAGCGAGCCCGAGGCAGGAGGCGAAGACGGACGCGAGCGCCAGCCGGTTGGCGACGCCGGCCGAGAGCAGGGTGGGGTAGAGGACGCCCGGGAGGGCGACGAGACAGATCCCGACATCGATCCGAACGGGACGGCCGAAGAAGCTGCGCAGGCCCGTCCAGGACAGGACCAGACTCGCGGCATAGAGCCAGTAGGCCACGATCGTGATCCAGACGGGCGATGAATCCGCCGATGGGACGTGCATCATGATGAGCGAGCCCAGCATCGACGTGCCCATGGCACCCATCCATTGCCAGAGATAGGTCTGCTGGCGCTGGCTGAGGGCCATCACAAGGAAGACGACGACGTAGGCGCACCGGCTTGCAGCACTGGCAAAGTGAAGCGTGTGAATATCAAGTATCACGGACCTTCGCCTCCAGACACAACGCCACCGTCCTCAAGACAAATCCGGCCTCTGCAGGCGCCGGCCTTAAAACTTTTCGTTTCATACATCTACGGACACAACCCGTTTGCGCGCCGCCGCATAAAGGTGAAGACTGAACACACTCCGACGAATGAACAAATACAGCTCAAACTGAGCCATTCTCAATATTGTAGAGTGAGAAGTTTAAAGACGTTGCAAGCAGCATGCTTAAGAGTTTTTTCAGTCGATCCGTTCAATGTTCCGAGGCAGTCCGGCGACCGGGTGTGCCGCGCGAGACCTGTCCGCACGGTTCGCCGCCCAGGCCCCGGTGCCCGGGATCGTCGTGCGGTCCGGACCTTCGAAAGCACGCCCCATGTCGACGCTCGCCTCGTCCCTCGGTTCGGTCCTGGTCGTCGTCCTCGCGAGTGCGGCCGGTGCTGGCCTGGCACGGGCGGCAGAGCCGCCCGGATCTCCGGCGGCGGAGCCCGTCGGCGTCGATCGCGGCTTGCGGGCCGGGGACTGGCTCGTGCGCGGTCGCATCTCGGGTAGCGTTCCCACCGAGCAAAGCTCCCGCATCACCGTGATCGGCGGACAGAGCAAGACGCCCACCGCCCTCCTGCCGGACGGCGACATCGCGTATTTCCTGACGGATCACATCGCCATCGAGGGTCAGGCGGGCCCGATCCGGACCCGCCCGAAGATCCGGAACTCGCGGGTCGGCGACATCGCGATCGGATCGGTCTGGAACGCCGGCGCCGTGGCGACCGTGCAGTATCACGTCCTGCCCGGCGCGCGTCTCAATCCCTATTTCGGGGTCGGCGTCGCCGTGACCACGCCCATCGCGATCGACCCCGAGCAGAAAATTCCGAATTTCACCCTCGAGTCGCTGGTCAGCCCCGTGCTCCAGGCGGGCCTGGATTATCACCTCGGCGGCAACTGGTTCGGGAACGTCGCGGTGAAGTACGTCTTCGTGCCGCGCCAGTCCTACACGATCGCCGGCGTGCGGGTGTCGGCCGACCTGGACATGCTCATCGTCGGCGCGGGCCTCGGCTACCGGTTCTGAGCGCGCCGCGCCCGAAGCGGGGCGTCGGCCCTCACAGGTCGAGCACGTCCACCGCATCCCCCAGGCGCGCCCGGGCCAGGTCCGCCACGTGGCGGTGGTGGGTGAACAGGATCGGCTGGATCGTGTCGCCCACCGCCGCCAGAGCCTCGAGGCCGTGGGCGGTGCGGGCGTCGTCGAAGGTGAGGAACAGGTCGTCGCCGATGAAGGGGGCGGGCTCGGCGCGGGCGGCGTAGTCCTCCAGGTAGGCCAGCCGCAGGGCGAGGTAGAGCTGGTCGCGGGTGCCCTCGCTCAGGCCCTCCACGGGCACGAGCTCGCCCGAGGCCCGGCGCCCCGCGAGGCGGGGGGTGTCGGCGGCGTCGTAATCCTGGGCGAGGCCCGCGAAGGCGCCTCCCGTCAGCGCGCCGAACAGGGCGCCGGACCGGGTGAGCAGCGGGTCCTGCTGGCCGGCCCGGTGGCGGCCGATGGCCGTGCCGAGCATCAGGCTCGCGAGCTTCAGCACCGCCCAGTGCCGGGCATTGGCCTGGAGTTCGGCCTCCGCCGCCTTGCGCTGGGCGAGCGCCAGCTCGGCCCCGATGCCGCCCTCGAGCTCGGCCCGGCGGCGCTCGTGCCGGTCGCGATCGGCGAAGGCGCGCTGTCCGCGCTGATCCAGGTCCTCGGCCTCCGCCGCCAGGTTGGCGAGCGCGCCCTCGATGTCGTCGCCCGTGAGGGCGGCGAGGTCCGCCCGGAGATCCGCCTCGGCGAGGCCGTCGGCCGCCCGGGCCAGCTCGGCCCGGCGCTCGGCCAGCTCGGCCTGGCAGGCCCGGCGGTCGGTGAGGCGCCCGTGGAGGGCCTCCGGGTCGGTGCCGGGGGGCAGCCCGGCCGCCGGCCCCTCGGCCATGAGGGCGGCCATGTCGGCCGCCGCGGCCTGCGCCGCCCGGGCCGCCTGCGCCTGGGCCGCCCCGGCGGCATCGCGCTGGCGGGCCAGCTCGGCCCGGCGGGTCTCGCCCCGGAGGGCATCCTGCAGGCGGGTGTGCAGCGCCTTCATGGCGGCGGTGGGGGGCAGGGCGGCGAGATCGGGCGCCACCGCCGCGGTCAGGCACGCCACCGCCTCGCGATAGACCCCGATGTCGCGCGCGATGCCGTTGACCCGGCCGAGGCGGTTGTCGCGCTCGGACAGGGCCGCCGGCACCGCCCGCCAGGCGACCAGCGCCGCCTCGGCCTCGTCCGGCGTGGCCTCGGCCGCCAGGCCGAGATCGGCGAGGGCGGGGCCCCAGGCCGTGCGCCAGGCGGCCTCGCGGGCCCGGGCCTCGGCGAGGGCCGCCGCCGTACGGGCGATCTGCTCGGCGGCGGTCTCGGCGCGGGTCTTGGCCTCGCGCACCGCCTCCCAGCGCAGGGCCAGCTCGCCGACCCGGTCCTCGAGCCGGGCGAGCATCCGGCCGAGATCGAGGCCGTCGAGGTCGGGCAGGCCGGCCCGGCGGCTGAGCGCGGCCAGGGGTGCCCGGCAGGCCTCGACCCGGGCGGCCATGCGGGCCTGTTCCAGCCGGGTGGTCTCCAGCCCCTGCGCGGAATCCTGCAGGGTCTCGACCTCCGTGAGCCAGGCGGCCATCTCGGCCGGGGGGGCGGGCGCGATCCCGCAGGGGGCCCAGGCCGCCTGCCAAGCGGCGGCGCCCTCGGCGAGGCGCGCCTCGCAGGCGGCGAGGGCCTCGTCCGCCGCGGCGGCCTCGGCCTGCTCGGCCGCGAGGCTGCGGGTGTCGGCCCCCTGCTCGGCGACCCGGGCGGCGTCGCTCACGAGGTCGTCGGCCGCCCGGTCGGCGGCGGCGAGGGCCGCGCCGAAGCGGGCGAGGAGGTCGGGGGCACCCCCGGGCAGGTCGGCCAGGAGGGCGTCGCGGCGGGCCCGCAGGGCCAGGAGATCCGCCAGGCTCGGGATCGGCCGGCCGGCGGCGCGGGCCTCCAGGCGGGCGCGGCGCTGGGCCACCGCCGCCTGCGCCGCCGCCAGGCGGTCGGCCGCCCGGTCGCGCTCGCGCAGAGCCCCGTCGAGGCTGCGCCGGTAGCGCGCCACCGCTTCGGCCGAGGGCGGGCGCCCGGCGGCGTAGGCGTCGAGATCGGGGATCGGCGGGCTGAGCCGGCCGGCCTGGGTCCGGATCGAGGCGGCCTCGCGGGTGAGGGCGGCGTCGAGGTCGTCGCGCCGGTCGAGGTCGCGGCGCAGGCCCGCGAAGGCCTTCAGGTCGGCCCGCAGGGGCGCCGGATCGGCGAGGGCGCCCGCGCCCGCCGTGGCGGCGGCGAGGCGGTCCCGCTCGGCCTCGCGGGCGGCGAGGTCCTGGCGCAGCCGGGCGATCGTGGCGGCGTCCTCGCGGCCGGCGCGGATCAGGCCCTCGATGCGGGTGCGGGCCGCGTCGGAGGGCTGGCGGGCGCGCAGGGCCTCGGCATCCGGCAGGCCGATCCGGGCCGCGAGCTGGGCGAGCTCGCGCGCGAAGGCATCGGCCTCCCCCTGGATGCGGGGCAGGTCGATGCCGCCCTTGTCGAAGCGGTCGGTGCCGCGGAACGCCTCCAGGATCTCGTCGGCCCGGGCGAGCACGCCCTCCTCCACCGGCACCTGTTCCAGGGCGAGGGCCGCCTCCGCGGCGGCGGCCCGGGTACGGGACGCGGCCTCCGCCGTGGTGCGCAGGGCCGCCAGGGCCTGGCCGAGGCGGTCGATCCAGGCCTCCGGCACCGCGATCAGGCCGGGCTCGGTCTCGGCGCGGGCGGCGGCCGCATCGATGGCCTGGAGAAGCGGGCCGACCCGGCGCAGGCGGGTGAGCCGGGCCTGCTCGGCGGCGATGCGCGCCCGCTCGGCCTTGAGGGCGACGAGGGTCGCCCCGGCGCCCTCGATCTCGCCGTTGAGGTCGCGCCAGTCGCCGGCCCTGAGCTCGCCGGCCCGGATCGCCTTGCGGGCCTCGTCGTAGCGCTGGAGCGCCTGGTAGAAGGTCCGGCTCTGGGCGGCGCGCGGCATGAAGATGCCGGCGGCCTCGGTCTCGAGCTCGGCCTGGAGGCCGCTGTAGCCGCGCAGGCCCGAGGCCGCCGCGAACAGGCTGGCGCCGACCTCGCCCTCGGCATCCATCATCTCGGCCGCACCCGCCCGCAGAGCGCGGGCGTCGAGGCCGAAGGCGCGGCAGAACACCTCCCGCGACAGCCCGCCGAGGAAGGGCGCCAGGGCATCCTCGGGCAAGGCCGCGTCGGCGGCGTCCACGAGGGTGTTCCGGTTGCCCTTGCGCCGCCGGAAGCCGAGGCGGCGCCCGTCGGCGGCGCGGATCTCGGCGCCGATCCGCATCTGCGGCATGTCGTGCAGGAAGTCGTAGCGGGTCCGCGTCTCGATGCCGAAGAGGAGGTCCGTGACGGCGCTGAGCGCCGAGCTCTTGCCGGCCTCGTTGGCCCCCAGCACCACGTGCAGGCGCGCGTCCTCGCGGAACGTGACGGTGCGGTCCGTGAAGGGGCCGTAGCGTTCGAGGGCGAGGGAGAGGAGACGCATCGGAACCTTGGGGAGAGGTTTTTGGAAGGGTTTGGGGAGGGACTTCGGGAACCTCGGGGGACCGCGTGCCGGCGGAAGGGCGTTCGACGGCGCGCGGTCAGCAGCTCCGCCCGGACAGGCGCCCGAGGATCACCGCCTCGGCCTCCGCGCACAGGGCCTCGAGATCGGCGGCGAGGTCGTCCTCGGCGGCGAGGCCGGCCGGCATCTTGGCGGCGATCTCGGCGAGCGCCGCCCGGGCGCGGGCGCGGAAGTCCGGCTCGTGGTCCACGACTGCCAGCAGGGTGGCGGGGTCGATGGCCGCGAAGGCGTCCGGGCGGGCCTCCGCGACGGGCCGGCGCGGGCGGGCGGTCTCGATCTTCAGGCGCTCCAGCCAGATGTCCTCGTGGATGCGGTGGGCGGCGGCCTGGATCTCGGCGGTGAGCCCGTCGCGGTCGGCCGCAAGGCGATCATGGGCGGGGGTCTCCCCCCGCAGGCGCACCCGCACGGCGATGAGGCGCGCCGCGGCGGCCTCCGCCAGGGGGCGCAGGGCCGCCTCGACCAGGGCGACCGCCGCGCGCTCGTCCGGGACGCCGGAGAGATCGACCTCGAGGGGATGGAAGCGGGCCTGGTCGACGATGAGGCGCTCGACGCCCTGCACCCGCCCGTCGGCGACGGACACCGCGACGGCGCCCTTCGCCCCGGATTCGCGGATGCTGCGGCCCTGGAGGTTGCCCGGAAACACGATCCAGGGATCGCGGGAGAGCTCGGCGTAGTCGTGCACGTGGCCCAGCGCCCAGTAGGCGTAGCCCCGCCCCGCCAGGTCCGCCACCGAGCAGGGGGCGTAGGTGGCGTGGGCCGCGTGGCCGGTGCAGGAGGTGTGCAGGATGCCGATGTTGAACCAGCCCGGCAGGGCGGCCGGATAGGTGAGGGCGTAGTTCTCCTCCACCGCCCGGTTGGGGAAGCTGCGCCCGTGCAGCGCCACCTTGAAGGCCTCGAGGCGGTGGGTCTCGGCCCGGGTCGCCGGGAAGCTGCGCACGGAATCCGGCAGGGTGATCGCGCGGGTGATGACGCTCTCGGCGTCGTGGTTGCCGCGCACCAGGATGACGGGGATGCCGGCCCGGTCGAGGCGGGCGACCTGCCGGGCGAAGAACAGCCCGATGGTGTTGTCGGACCAGTCGCCGTCATAGACGTCGCCGGCCACGATCAGGAAGGCGACGCCCCGCTCGATCGCCAGGGTGACGAGATCCTCGAAGGCCCGGCGCCCGGCCGAGGCGAAGCGCCGGGCGATGTCGGGGTCCTTGAGGGCGAGGCCGCTGAGCGGGCTGCCGAGATGCAGGTCGGCGGCATGGATGAAGGTGAACGCGGACATGCTGTGCGGATGAGGGCCTTGAGAGGCGTCCGGGGCGGGGATGCGGGCGGCCAGGGTCGCGGGTTTGGCGCCCGATTGCAACGTGGGCGCCAAACCCGAGGCCCTGGCCGCCCACGCGCCCGCGCGATCCCACGGGTTTCGACCTCACGCCTCCAGGGTCATCAGGCTGGCATTGCCGCCGGCGGCCGCCGTGTTGAGGCTGACCACGCGCTCGCGGACCAGGCCCTCCACCGGGTAGGCCCCGGTGCCGGCGGCCGGGTCGGGCCGGGGCCGGTGGATCGCCACCAGGGGCCCGGGCCGGGCGGCCAGGGCCGCGGCGAAGGCCGTCAGGGCTTCGGACCCGCCCTCCCACAGCACCGCGTCGGCCACGGTCTCCGGATCGGCGCCCCGGATGAACGCCGCCAGGTCATGAGCTCGATCGTGAACGGTATCATGGGGCAGGGCGGCGAGGAGCGCCCGGGCCGGCGCGGTGGGATCGAGGACGACCCGGTTGCCGGTGGCGAGCGCCGCGCCGATCTGGGTCGCGAGGCCCGGCCCGGTGTCCGCCCGGCACAGGATCGTGCCGCGGGGCTGCAGGTCGTAGCGGTTCTCCTCCCCCACCGGCCTCGGCAGCAGGAGCCCGCCGCCCACCGGGCTTCGGGCGATCAGCTCCGCGGCGCTCTCGGCCTCCCCGGGCCGGCCCTGGTCGCGCAGCCACCGGACCCAGGCCTCGGCCGCCGGGGCGGGCGGCCCGGGGGGCAGGCCGGTTCCGGCCGGGGCGGCGGCGAGGAGGCGCCGCAGGATGAGCGGGCCGCCGGCCTTGGGGCCGGTGCCGGAGAGGCCGTGCCCGCCGAAGGGCTGCACCCCGACCACGGCCCCGACGAGGTTGCGGTTCACGTAGAGGTTGCCCGCCGCGCTCAGGGCGCAGGCCCGTGCGATCGCGGTGTCGAGGCGGCTCTGGACCCCGAAGGTCAGGCCGTAGCCGGTGGCGTCGACGGCCGCGATCGTCGCCGCGAAGGCGGCGCGCGCGAAGCGCACCACGTGCAGCACCGGGCCGAAGACCTCGCGGGTGAGGGCGGCGACGGAGGGGATCTCGATCACGGTCGGGGCGACGAAGGTGCCCCGGTCGCAGCCGTCCGGCAGGGGCGCCCGGTGCACGGGGTATCCGGCGGCGCGCATCGCCGCGACATGGGCCTCGATGGCGTCGCGCGCCTCCGCGCCGATCACCGGGCCGATATCGGTGGCGAGCCGGTCCGGGTTGCCGACGCGCCACTCGGCGAGCGCCCCCTTCAGCATGGTCAGCGTCCGGTCGGCGATCTCCGCCTGCAGCGCCAGCAGGCGCAGGGCCGAGCAGCGCTGGCCCGCGGAATCGAAGGCCGAGACCAGGGTGTCGGCCACCACCTGCTCGGTGAGGGCCGAGGAATCGACGACCAGGGCGTTCAGCCCCCCGGTCTCGGCCACCAGGGGCACGGGCTGGCCATCCGGGTTCAGGCGCCGCGCGAGGATCCCCTGGATGCCCGCCGCCACCGCGGTGGAGCCGGTGAACAGGACGCCGTTCACGCGCGGGTCGGCGACGAGGGCGGCCCCGGTCTCGCCGTCGCCGGGCAGGAGCTGCAGGGCGCCCGCCGGCACCCCGGCCGCGCGCAGGATCCGCACCGCCTCGGCGGCGACCAGCGGGGTCTCCTCGGCCGGCTTGGCCAGGACGCCGTTGCCCGCGGCGAGCGCCGCCGCCACCTGGCCGGTGAAGATCGCCAGGGGGAAGTTCCAGGGGCTGATGCAGGCGACGACCCCGAGGGGCCGGTGCGTGGCGGGGGCGAAGTCCCGGGCCTGGCCGGCGTAGTAGCGCAGGAAGTCCACCGCCTCCCGCACCTCCGCCAGCGCGTTGGCGGCCGACTTGCCCGCCTCGCGGACGAGGAGGCCGATCAGCGCGGTCCGGCGCGCGTCGAGCGCATCGGCCGCCGCCTCGAGGATCGCCGCCCGGGCCGCCCCCGGCCGCGCGGCCCAGGCCGCCGCGCCGGTCCCGGCCTGGGCCAGGGCCTCCCCCACGCAGTCCGGCCCGGCCTCCACCACGGTGCCGACGCGGTCCGCCCGGTCGGCCGGGTTGCGGACGTCCCGGGCCGGCCCGGTGCGGTCGGCCTCGGCCAGCATCGGCACCGCGCGCCAGGGACGCGCGCCCTCCGCCGCCAGTTGGCCGGCGAGATCGGCCAGGGCCTGCTCGTCGGACAGGTCGAGGCCGGCGGCCGCGGCCCGGTCGGGGAAGAGGTCGCGGGGCTTCCGGATCGCCGGGTGGGGCGCGCCGAGGGGCTGCGCGGCCCGCACCGTCGCGACCGGGTCGGCGGCGAGGTCGGCCACGGCCACGCGCGCATCCGTGACCCGGTGGACGAAGGAGGAATTGGCGCCGTTCTCGAGGAGGCGGCGCACGAGGTAGGCGAGCAGCGTCTCGTGGCTCCCCACCGGCGCGTAGATCCGGCAGGGCCGGTCGAGGCCGTCCGGTCCCACCACCGCGTCGTAGAGGGCCTCGCCCATGCCGTGCAGGCACTGGAACTCGTAGCGCCCGAGCTGGAAGTCGGGCCCCGCCAGGATGTGGAGGGCGGCCAGGGTCTGGGCGTTGTGGGTGGCGAATTGCGGAAAGATCGCGTCGGGGGCGGCGAGCATCCGCTCCGCGCAGGCACGGTACGACAGGTCGGTGTGGACCTTGCGGGTGAAGACGGGGAAGTCCTCCAGGCCCGCCACCTGCGCCCGCTTGATCTCGGTGTCCCAGTAGGCGCCCTTGACGAGGCGGACCATGAGGCGGCGCCCGGAGCGGCGGGCCAGGTCGACGAGGACCGCGATCAGCGTCAGCGCCCGCTTCTGGTAGGCCTGCACCACGAAGCCGAGGCCGTTCCAGCCGGCGAGGTCCGGGTCGGCGCAGAGGGCCTCCAGGATGTCGAGGGAGAGGTCGGCGCGGTCGGCCTCCTCGGCGTCGATGTTGAGGCCGATGTCGTAGTGGCGGGCGAGACGCGCCAGGGCGGCGACGCGGGGCAGGAGCTCGGCCATCACCCGGTCGCGCTGGGCGCGGACGTAGCGCGGATGCAGGGCCGAGAGCTTGATCGAGATGCCGGGGCCGGCGAAGAGGCCGCGCCCCGCCGAGGCCGCCCCGATGGCGTGGATGGCGTGGGTGTAGTCGGCCGCGTAGCGCGCGGCATCGGCCGCGGTCATCGCCGCCTCGCCGAGCATGTCGAAGGAGTGGGTGAAGCCGCGCGCCTCCTGCTGGCGGGCCTGGCGCAGGGCCTGCGCGATGGTCTCGCCGGTGACGTACTGGCCGCCCATGAGCCGCATGGCGCGGTCGACGCCCTCGCGGACCAGGGGCTCGCCGCCCCGGGCGACGACCCGGGCGAGGGTGCCGGACAGCCCCGCCGCGGGGCCCTCCGCGGCCTGGGCGAGGCGCCCGGTGAGCACCAGCCCCCAGGTGGCGGCGTTCACGAAGAGCGAGGGGCTGTGCCCGAGATGGGCCGCCCAGTCCCCGTGCCCGATCGTGTCGCGGATCAGCGCGTCGCGGGTCTCCGGATCGGGAATGCGCAGCAGCGCCTCGGCGAGGCACATCAGGGCCACGCCCTCCTCCGTCGAGAGGCTGTATTCCCGCAGCAGGCCCTGGACCCCGCCCACCGGGCCCTGGGCGCGCAGGCGCCCGACGAGGTCGTGCACGAGGCGCGCGGTCGCCGCCGCGGCCTCGGGATCCGTCGTCACCGCCTCCAGGCAGGCGGCGACGCAGGCGGGCTCGGGCGCGCAGGTCTCCGCGGTCAGGCGGCGACGCAGGGGCGTCGGCGCGGCACGCGGCGCCAGGAACGCTCCGAAGGGACGGGCGGACGACGGTGCCGGATCGGCAGGGCGCATCGCGGGCTCATGGTCTCGGGCGGTGACGCCGCCTCGCCCGGGGAGGATGGGACGCAGCGCCCCGGGAGTCGAGGCCCCGTCCGCCGAGGGGATGCGCCGAGCCTTTTTCTCCAGCTTTAGGCAAGAACAGACGTCACGAGAAGACCAGTATAGGCTTTGCGTAAACTGGACAATCCGGCACAGACCTCGTAAGCTTTTCCCAGCTCGAACGATCGACCTGCGCCTGGACGTCCGTCCCCGAGACCCCATGGTTCCCCCACTTTCCTCCGCCGAGACCCTGCGCCTGCTCGAAGGCTTCGGCCTGACGGGATCCTGGACCTGGGGATTCGCCGAGAACGAGCACACCTGGTCCCCGGGGCTCTTCACCATCCTGGGCGTGCCCAGCGGCACCGTCCGGGCCGATTACCGCCTTCTCCACAGCCTGATCCACCCGGCGGACCGCCCGCCGACGATGAGTCCCGCCGCCATCGAACACGCCGGCACCCTGACCGAGCAGACCTTCCGGATCCTGAGGCCGGACTCGACCCTGCGCACCGTCATGAGCCGCGGCGAGATCATCGTCTCCCCCACGGGCCGGCCCCTGCGGGCCCACGGGGTGCTGATCGACGTCAGCGACCGCGAGGTTCTGGCCCGGGCCCATGCGGCGCAGCGTCGGCGCGAGCGCGCCATCTTCGAGCGGGTGCGGGCCTTCACCTCGACCACCGCGATCTACCCCTTCCAGACCTTCTCGCCGGAATGGCTGGAATTGGTGGGGCTTCCCGAGGACGAGCTGCTCGGCGAACCGACCCGGCCCGTCGTCGCGGCCGAGCGGCGTCACTGGCGCGACTACGGCCGCGAGCTCTACCAGACACACCAGATCGTCCACACGATGCCGACCCTGACCCTGGCCAACGGCGAGACCGTCCCGTACCGCATGGTCATGATCCCGGTCCTCGATCGGCAGGGCGCGCTCGAGCACTGGACCAACTACATCGGCCCGGCCGGATTGCCGGTGCGGGCCTCGGGCCCGCTGCTGGAGGGGCTGGAGCAGCGCCTCGAAGGGCATCACATCCGCGCCGCGCGCGCCCTTCTCGACTGGTCCATGACCGACCTGTCCCGGGCCAGCGGGCTCTCCTTCTCGACGATCCGGCGCCTGGAGGGGGGCGCGGAGACCCTCGGCTCGTCCAGCCGGCACCGGGCCGTCGCCGCGCTGCGCGCGGCCGGGATCCTGTTCTCGCTGATCGAGGGGTCCACCATCGTCGTCGGCAAGGCCGGCGCGGCCTGAACGCCCTCCCGGCTCCGCCCGGGACCTAAAGGTGGCCGGGACCTACAGGAAGTGGCGATACACCACGTGGGTCTCGGCGTCCGGCTGAAGGCCGCTCCGCTCGGCGGCGCTGCAGGTCGCAGCGGCGAAGACGGGCGAAACCATCGCGACGAGGGTCAGGAGCCAGCGAAACGGACCTGCGGCAATCATCGGAATCTCCTCGACCGGGCTGGGATCGGCGGGTTGGGATCGGCGGATTGGGATCGGATCGTCACCTGCGATGGCTGCGGGCCTGGGGCCCGGTTCCTCCATGGAACGATCCGGCCGGTTCCGCGGTGCCGAGGCGCACCCGGCCCGCGCTGTGGACGGCCGCGCGCGACCGGGGCACGCCGTCGCCGTTGGCGCTAGGGTGGCCCATCGTTCGGGTGGACCATGGCTGCAGGAATCCTGGATCGCGACCGGTTCGCGAAGTGTCGGGCACTGATGGAGCGCGGGGCCACGCCCGGCGAGCGCGCGGCCGGACGCGCAGCCGCGACCCGGGTGGCCGCCGCCGCCGGTCTCAGCCTCGCCGACGCGATCGTCCTGGCGGATGCCCGTCGCCCGGACACCGGCCCGAACACTGGCCCGAACACCGGCCCGAACACCGGCCCGGACCGCGCCCGGCCGCGCCGGGCCGCCGGGCGGGCCTACGCCTGGGCGACGCCCAGGCCCGCCCCGGAGCCGGTGACGGTGGAGGAGGTGCTGCGGCAGAAGGCGGCCGACGAGGCGCGGCGCAAGACGGCGGCAACGCGAGCCCGCCGGCGCCCGCAGGCCGCCGATCCCGACTGGGAGCGCTGGTCCGGCGAGGTCCGCGAAGCCCAGGCCGCCCGGGACCGGGACTGGGCGCAGCGGCGTCCACCCCGCGCCGGCGACTGAAGGCGGGACGCCTCAGTAGCTCTGGGTCGGCCGGTCGAGCACCGTCCGGCCCATCAGGCTGGCGGCGAGATCCACCATGAGGAGGGCCGTCCGTCCGCGCTCGTCGAGGAACGGGTTCAGCTCGACGAGGTCGAGGCTGCCGACGCGGCGGGAATCGTGGAGCATCTCCATGATCAGGTGCGCCTCGCGGAAGGTGGCGCCCCCCGGCACCGTGGTGCCGACGCCCGGCGCGATGCCGGGGTCCAGGAAATCCACGTCGAGGCTGACGTGCAGCCGCCCGCCGGCCGCGGCGACCTGCCCGAGGAACGCCCGCAGGGGCGCGACGACGCCGGCCTCGTCGATGCTGCGCATGTCGTGGATGAGCACGCCGGCCTCGAGCACCGCCACGCGCTCCGCCGGGTCGAGGCTGCGGGTGCCCATCAGGCAGACGTTGCGCGGGTCGATCGGGGCGGCGGGAGCCGGCAGGTAGCCGGAAAAGCCGCGCCGGCCGGTGGCGTAGGCGAGGGGGACGCCGTGGAGGTTGCCGCTCGTGGTGGTGTCCAGGGTGTGGAAATCCGCGTGCGCATCGAGCCAGAGCACGAACAGGGGCCGGCCCTCCTGCGCCGCCCGGCGCCCGAGGCCCGACAGGGTGCCGGCCGACAGGCTGTGATCGCCGCCGAGGAAGATCGGGATGCCCTCGGCGCTGTGCCGGTAAGCGGCCTCGGCCAGGACCTCGGTCCAGGCCGCGAAGGCGCCGAGGTGGCGCAGGGCCCCGTTGGGATGGACCCGCTCCACGGCGACGGCCGGCGCGAGGTCGCCCGCATCGACGATGGTGAGGCCGAGGCCCCCGAGGGTCTCGGCGAGGCCCGCGGCCCGGTAGGCGCTCGGCCCCATGTCGCAGCCGAGGCGGCCGGCGCCCTCCTGCACGCGGGCGCCGAGAAGGATGCAGCGTCGGTTCGTCATGGTCGGGTCTCGCTCCGCAGCGCCGGTCGGGCGGCCCCTCGCGGGGCCGCGGGGCCGACCCGGCCTTGCCAGGCCCGTGCCGCGGCGGGGCCCGGCGCGATCCGTCCGGCCCCGCGGAGGATAGGCGATCCCCGTGACGCTCGTTCCGGGCGGGACGCCACAGGTCTTCATCACCTCGCAGGTCTTCATCACCCCGCAGGTCATCCTCCTCCCGCCCGTCTCCGTCACCCCGGGCGGGGCTCCGAATCCCGGCCGCCATGCTTTGTTAACCATTCCGGCCGCAGCGTGCCGGCATTCGTCCGGCGCCGGGGCGCGGCCGGCGGACCGGATGACGGCCTCGCCGATCCGTCCCGAATTCGGCGGCGCCTCCTTAATCCCGCCCGTTTCTCCGAGCCCACTGGGGCGGGTCGGGGCCCTGGATCACGCAGCGGCCACGACTCCCCGCAAGACCCCGCACAAGGAGTCTCTCCTATGATCAAAACGCTGCTGGCGCTCTTCACCGTCGCCGCCGTCCTGACGATCCGGGCGTTCCTGAAGCTCCTCTGGTTGCCGTTCCACAGCTTCGGCGGCCTCCTGCGCGGCCGTCCCGCCACCTGAACCCGGGCCCCCGCGGGCGGATCCCGCTCAGCCGGCGCCGCGCCCGGCCGCCGTCCGGCGCGGCCGACCTGCACCCTTGCCCGCGCCCTTGCCCGCGCCCTTGCGGGCCGCCCCGTCCACGCCCTTGACAGCCGCCTTGCCCGCTCCCTGGCCGGCCGCCCCGTCCACGCCCTTGACAGCCGCCTTGCCCGCTCCCTGGCCGGCCGTCCGCGCGATCCCCTTGCCGGGCGTCGGCTTGACCGGCCCCGGCCGCGCCTGGCGGGCGCCGGGTCCCGTCCGCGTCGGCGCCGCGTGGGCGTCGAGGAACCGGCGGCAGGCCTCGAACTGCGTCTCGATCTCGGGCGGGCAATCCAGGCCGCGCTCCGCCGCGAGGGTCCGGGCATAGCGCAGCATCGCCGCGCTGGGGGGCCGCGGCCCGGCATCCGCGCCAGGGCCCGCCGTTCGTGACGCGGCGGGACCGGCCTCGGCATCCAGGAAGGCCCGGCAACGGGCGAGGCTGCTCTTGCAGCCGCGGGGCAGCGGGACGCCCTTGCGGGCCGCCAGCGCCACCGCGAAGGCGACCATGGCCGGCGTCGGCGGGCGATCGCCGCCCCCCGCGGGTCCGCGTCCTCGCGACGGCGGGATCAGGCCCGGGTCCAGGCTGACCACCTCCGCCTGCGCGATGGCGGCGATCAGGCCGTCGAGGCGGGTGCGGGTGCGCTGCCGGAAGGCCTCCGCCCGCGCCTGCGCCTCGACCCGCGTGGGCGCCCGGCCGATCTCGGCGAGGTCCGCCTCGAACGTCGCCCGGCCCACCGGGTCGCCATAGGCCGGGAACACCCGCCGCACCGCCGCGATGAAGGCGAGCCCCACCTCGGTCACCGTGAGGGCCGGATCCTTGCCGTCCCCGAGGGCGAGGTAGTGGCTCTTCAGGAGCTTGGGCAGGATGCTGTCCCGGGTCGCGGCCGTGCCGAGCCCCTTCGGCTCGTTCGGGTTGACCGGATTCTCCAGGGCCCGCTTCGCCGCGGGGTCGTCCACCTGGTCGATCAGGCGGCCCATCACCACGGGAAGCTCGCCCCGGGTGATGCGCCGGGGCGGCTCCGTCACGGCCTCGGCGATCGCGGCGCCGGCGGCCTTGGCCGCCTCCCCGTCGCGCAAGGCGGGCAGGCGGGTGGCGCGCGCCTCGTCCTCGGGCCGGGCCTTGCCCGGGACGGGATCGGCCTGGGCCTCGGGATCGGCTTCGGCCTCCGCCCCGTAAAGGGCGCGCCAGCCCGGCGCGCGCACGACGCGCCCCGTGACCGCGAAGCGCTTCGCGCCGAGGGGCGTCGCCACCTCGGCCACGACCTCGGTGCGCGCATCGATGCCGTCGGGCAGGTGGGCGGCGCCGTAGGCCTTGGCGACGAGCTCCCAGAGGCGGCCGAGGTCGGCCGCGAGGCGCCCGCGCTCCGGCACCTTGCGCAGGGGCACGATGGCGTGGTGCTCGCCCGGATCCTTGACGTAGTGCCCCCGCGCCCCGCGCCGGATGACGGGCGGCGCCGCGGTGAGCAGGGCGCCGACGTCCGGCAGCACGGTGGCGATGGCGGCCAGCACCGCGCCGGCATCCCCGGCCTGTCCCTCGGGCAGGGCGTCCGACTCGGTGCGCGGATAGCTGAGATAGCCCTGGTCGTAGAGATCCTGCGCCAGCCGCGCCGTGTGCTGCGGGTCCCAGCCGAAGCGCTTGGCGCAGCGGCGGGCCAGGGTGTCCTTCGAGAACAGCCGCGGCGGTGCCCGGCGCACGTCCCGCTGCGTCACCCCGAGGGGGCCGGACCACGCGGCCGCCGCCGCCCGGATGGTCTCGGCCGCGGCGCGCTCGAAGATCCGCTCCTTCGGCAGGTGCCACAGGGTCAGGGCCGCCCCCGTGCCGGTCTCGGCGTGCAGCGCCACCTTGAAGAAGTCCTGCGGCACGAAGGCCCGGATGCGCGACTCGAGATCCGCCAGGATGGCCAGCGTCGGCGTCTGCACCCCGCCGAAGCGCCAGGGCTCGCGGAAGGCGGGCGGGCGCAGGCGCAGGGAGATCGCGCGGGTGCCGTTGAGGCCGAGATGGTAGTCCTCGTATTGCCGGCACAGCGCCTCCAGGTAGGCGGCGTAGTCCCGCTCGCCGGAATCCGGCTCCCGGGCCAGGGTGGCGAAGGCCCGCCGGACGGAGACGTCGTCGAGGGCGCCGAGCTTCAGGCGGTCGACCCGGCCGCGCCAGCCGAGATGCTCCAGCACCTCCCAGGCGATCATCGAGCCCTCCCGCCCCGGATCGGTGGCGATGATGACGCGCTCGACGCCCCGCAGGGCCTGGCCGATCGCCGCGAGCTTGCCCGCATGCGACTGGCCGGACCGGCCGGTGCCGCAGATCACCGGCAGGGTGTCGAGGACGATCGGCAGGGTCTCGAACTGCCAGGCCTTCCAGTCCGGCCGGATCCGGCCCGGTTCCTCGGCCGCGAGCAGGTGCCCCTCGGCCGCGACGCAGACGGTGCCGGGCGAGCGGAAGTATCGCTGGAGCTGACGCATCGCCGACGGCTTCTCGAAGAAGAACAGCGTGCGGCCGGGCGGGGCAGGGGACCTGAGCGGGGCAAGGGACCTGAGCGGGGCAAGGGACATGGAAACGGGCGCGCCGGGCTCAGGCGGCCTGCCCGAGCCCGTCTCCGTCCCGGAACCGCGGCACCGTCCGTCCGGGCCGGTCCCGGCCCTCCGCCGGGGGATCGACGGACAGGAAGGGCCGGACGAGGACGCGCCGTCCGCGCAGGTCGTGGACGGTGACATGCCACTCCGCCCAGTCTCCGCCCGCGCCGAGGCTGCGCATCACGTCCCGCGCCACCGCCTCGGCCCGGCGCACCAGGCGATGGGGCGCCCGGATGTCGTTCCCGACCGCGTCGAAGACGCATTCGCGACCGTTGGTGCAGTGGAAGCGGTAGCGGGCCATGCTGCGCGGACTCCCCCGTCGCCCCGCGCCGGGACGCGGGGTGAGTTCACTCTCTGTTCTCATATGAGCGCAAGGGCGCCGGGATGGCAAGGGGGTGGGCGCGCGCGCAACCCCGCACGCGCGCCGGAGCCTCGGGCCGCGTCTCGTCTATCGGGTCCGTCGGACGCTAACGCCCGCCGCCGCCGCCCCGCATGCTCCGCTGCCGGCAGGTGCGGCCCATATCCTCGAAGCCCGCCGGGCAGCGCCGGACACAGGCGCCGGCGGCGTATTTGAGCGGAGGCCGGCAGGCCCGGCTGAAGCGCTTCTCCTGGAACAGGTAGTCCTTCGCGGGGCTCTGCGCCGCGGCCGGGCCGGTCAGCCCCAGGGGAAGCGCGACGAGCGCCAGGCGGAGGACGGCGTGGGAGAGGCGGGGCATCGCGTGGTCCGGGGCGGGGTTGGTCCGGGGCGGGGGCCTGGTCCGGGGCGGGGGCTTGGTGTCCCTCGCCTCTACCACGTCCCGTCCCACCCGGACATGGGCGCCGCGGCCCGTCAGTGCGCCCCCGGCGCGCGCCGGGGCGTCAGGGGCCTCGTCTCCACTCTCCACCAAAGTGTCTTCCTGATTTGCACCGATCTCGATCGGACAACACTTTTATCATCATGCTTTTTTGCAATGCACGGGTAATACCGCAGAGCACAAACTAGCCTATCGGTGGAACTTGTTCCTTCGCGGACCGTAGGTAGTCTGAACGGGTCTACCTTCGGTGACGCCATGTTGTACTTGTTCTTCCTTTTGCTTGGCGCTGCAGCCAGCCGCGCGTTCCGGCTTCCGGGGCTGCTCGCGATCGTCTCGCTCCTGGCGGTCGCCATCGGCCTCGAAGGCGCCCTCAACCAGCGGGACCTGGCCTCCGTGCTCGGCACGGCCGTGCTGATGCTGGCGGCGGTGGAGATCTCCTATCTCGCCACATCCTGGCTGTGGGACACGGCGCCCCGTCCGCTGCCGCAGGGGAAGACCGGGAAGACCGAAGCGTAGGGGCCGAGACCCCATGCCTTGCCGGCGAAGCCGCGCGAGCAGCATCGAGCGAGCGCGGCGCACAGCGAAGGCCCGTCCAGGCGCAACGGGCACAGGATCCCCCACCCGATCACCCTCATGGCCGGGCATACGCCCCAGCCGCGCTATGATTCGGAAATTTCCTGCGCAACTTCCTCACATCCTGCAGCATTATGCATACTCGCCCCAATCGTCCGAACGGGGTCAAACGGAGTGTGACGGATGAGTGCCGGCTATCCACTTTTGATCCTCGCCCTGGGAACCCTCGGCGGCATCGGTTTCCTCGCCCTCGGGGCCCGCAAGCAGGTCGCCGACCTGAAGAACGATCCGAAGCGATCGAACTTCGTGCGCGACCACGGCGGCCCGCCCCGGGAGAACATGCCGGGCACCGAGCACTGACGACGCGACCGGGGCGCCCCTGGTGCCCTGCAGCGTCCCGGTCGGCGGGGCAGCCTTCGCGGAACGGACGGGAACCGGCGCCCGGCCCAGCCGTTGACAGCCAGATTGGAATTGCTCTAATTCGCAACTGAGCGCGGCCCTCGAAGTTGCGCAGATCCCAAGGAGCTCCCATGGCCGGCCACGCGCATTGCGACAGCTGCAAGTTCTTCGACGAGCACAAGGTGAACGGCGCCCAGGCGTCCGGCGAAGAGGGCCTGTGCCGCTACAACCCGCCGGTGACCCAGCCCGCCCCCGAGTCGAAGGGCCTCTGGCCGGTGGTCGCCACCAGCGACTGGTGCGGACACTTCACGCCCGAGATGTCGGCGGCCGAGTAAGCGGCCACACCGCCGTCCGTCAGGGGCCAGCCTTCGGGCTGGCCTTTTTTGTTTTCGCAGGCGAAGCCGACAGGCGAACGCACGACGGCCCGGGACACCATCGATCGGCCAGCCGACTCCCGATCCGCCGAACGGTGAGGCTGCGCGACACCATGGCCAAGGTCGGCACGAAGATCGGCACAGGGAAGGCGGCGTCGGAGCCTCGGAAGAAACGTGAGGTCCGCCCCAGTGTCTCATGTGCTTGGCGGAAGGGGTGGGATTCGAACCCACGGTGGAGTTGCCCCCACGGCGGTTTTCAAGACCGCTGCCTTAAACCACTCGGCCACCCTTCCAAGCCCTTGCAGAAGCTGAACTTTTTGCCTCTGCCGAAGCACCGGGAAATGGCCCGTTGCTACCGATTTGCTACCCAATCAACCGGCAACCCTGTCTATGGCCGCCCGCATGGCGGCGTCAACCTTCGCTGCGGCGTCCTCCTGCATCCCCGGCATCACGTGGGAGTACAGGTCGAGCGTGATGCCGATGCTGGAGTGTCCAAGGCGCTCCTGCGCGATCTTCGGGTGGATGCCGCTGGCAAGCATCTGTGTCGCATGGCTGTGCCTCAGATCGTGGAAGCGGATCCGGGGCAGGGCGCTCGACTGAGCCAGGATGCGCGTGAACTCGTGGGTCAGGCTGTTGGGCTGCACCGGCATCCCGTCGGCTTGTGCGAAAACATGGTCATCATCCGACAGGCGAATGCCGAGCTTCAAAAGCTCCTCGGCCTGCCGGATGCGCTGACGGCGGAGCTCGTCGACGACAATCGAGGGGAGGGCGACTCGCCGGGACCGCCCGCTCTTCGTCTCCTTCGCCCGGGTGCCGCGATGGGTCTGCTCGGTGCTCTCGACGATCGCGAGCTGCCCGGCTGCGAAGTCGATAGCTCTCCAGCGCAGTGCGGTCACCTCTCCACGGCGCAGGCCACAGAGTGCACCCAGCAGCACTGGCGTAAACATCCGCGTCGGCCGGAAGTGAGCGAGCAGCTGAGCCGTCTCATGGGCGTCCAGCGCCCGCATCTTTGTTTTCTCGACCTTGGGCCCTCCGACTGCGTCGGCTGGGTTGCGGCCAAGGATCCGCCACTTCACGGCCTGGCTCAGCGCCTGTCGCAGGATGCGGTGCATGTGGTGGACGGTACGAGGCGAAAGACCGCCAGAACCATCACGCCGGCCACTCACGAGGGCCTTGGAGTATGCGGCCGAAATCTGCTCCGGCCGCAGCTTCGTGAGGACCACGCTGCCGAGGAGGGGAACGACGTTCTTTCGAGCCAACTCGGTGTAGCGCTCGTGGCTTCGCGGAGAGACCTGGGAGCGCATGTGGTCGAGCCACCTGTCGAGGAACTTGGCCAGGGTTTCCTTGCCGGACTCGACGTAGTCGCCGCCCTGCATCTCGGTGATCAGCCGGGCACACTCCTTCTGCGCCTCCCGTTTCGTCCCGGTGAACGAGTGCCACTTCCGCCGGCGCTTCCCAGTTTCCTGATCCGCGGCATCAAGAATGATGGCCCACCGGCCAGGCGAACGCTCGCGGATGTGACCCTTCATTTGGCTGCCTTCCTCGCTCTCAGCTTCTTCGGGCTCGGCGCCGGCTGCTCCAAACGATCAGCCTCAGCACGAAGCTGGTCAGCAGTTCCCTCGAAGATTCGCGGCCGGTCAATCAGGGGCCCCAAGTCGGTCTTGATCCGCGAGAGCACCTGGTCTCGGCGAGGTCCGGCCAAGGGGAGGGCAGATTTAGCGTTCTGCACCGCCTGCAGCACTTGGGCCGGATGCCCTCTGACAGAGGCATCGGCAAGCACCTGCTCAAGTTCTGACAGCGTCCTACCTTCCCCAGCAGGACGCATTGCCTTCAGCACACCTTCGACCTTCCTGCACATAAGATCGTAGGCGACTGGATCATCTCTCCAATCAGCGAGGGGATCAGCAGGGTTATGCCAGATCTCCAACACCATCGAGATAGCTCTCATCAGAGCGTAATTGTGCCTACTCCCGAAAGCTTCACATATCTGATCGTCTTCAGTGAACGATCGACGCAAGCGATACTCAATCTCACTCGAAATTGTCTTCTTTGGGCTCTTGGCTACTTCGGCTTCCAAGCGCGAGCGCAACTCCGGAGTGATTCGGGTCGAGAGCACAGCGGTCTGCCCAACGTAGTCCCCTTTTGGCGCCGGCCCTCGCTTACCCATCAATCCCTCCGTCAAAACTATCTTACAAATCGTAGGACGACGGATTGCGACGGTCAAGGATGGGCGACTATCATCTTTCATATCGTAATATGGTTTGGAGCACGATCATGAAGCCGAGTGAGCCCGTTCAGTCTGAGCGTCGGACAATCAGCGTCGAGGAGGCAGGCCGGCGCTTGGGCCTCAGCCGCAACACGGCCTACCAGGCAGCCAGCCGGGGCGAGATCCCGACGATCAAGATCGGGCGCCGCCTGCTGGTACCGACGGTGGCGTTTGATCGGCTGCTTGATCAGCCCACGCTCTCCCAGCAGGGAGCCGCGTAACGAGATGGCCCAGAACGACAGAACCCCCGCCACGGGAATGGCGAGGGCTCTGGAAAATGTCTGCTTGGGCGCTGACAGCTTCCAGATGGCACAGAAGCCCATCGAAATCCAGAAGCGGCGCCTGTTGAGCCGCTACAAACTCAGCCCGGCGGTAGCAGAAGCGATTGCCGTGCACGCCTATGGCTCCTCCAACACGGGGAGCTGCTGATGAACGACCTTCGCACCATCGCCAGCATCAGGAAGAACAACTCGGAGGAGATCCGGGTTAGCGTCGCCATCCATGATGGCTACGCCTTGGTCGACATGCGGGTGTTCTCGGCGCCACGCACCAGCCGGGGCGAGCCCGTGGCTACCAAGGCCGGCATCTGCCTCACCCGGGCCAAGTTGCCCGAGCTCATCCTGGCCCTGCAGGCCGCAGCGCGCGAGGTGACGCCATGACGGGGTCCACCATGGCGCCCGACGTGGTGCCCCCGAATGCCTTTGAGACCGAGCAAGGCCTCCTCGGCGCCATCCTTCAGAGCCCGGACGCGCTGGAGCGAGCTCTGGAGCATGTCAGCGCTGGGGACTTCTGCGATCCCGTGCACCAGCACATCTTCCGCGTGATGTGCGAGCGCCGGGATGCCGGCGAGCTCATCAGTCTGCTGATGATGAATGCAGCGCTCGGCAACGCAGATATCGGCGGCACCACGGTCCGGGCCTACCTGATCAAGCTGTTCTCCGAATCAACCACGGTGAGCGGCGCAGCCGACTACGCTCGTATGATTGCTCATGCAGCACGGATGCGCCGGGTGCTGGAGATCTCCCAGGCTGCTGCGGCTGAGATGGCAGCTGGGGGCGTGCACAACCCGACCGCGTATGCCAGCGGCATGATCGAGGCCCTGGACGAGGTTGCCAGCGCTGGCCTCAGTGAAAGTGCGCGTCGGGTCAGCCTGAGCGATGGCGTTGCCAGCGTGCTTGCGCGGGTGGACCAGACCCGGCGGGGCAAGGGCGTCCTGGGTGTGCCCTACGGCATACCTAAGCTCGACAACGCGACCCTCGGCATGCGTCCCGGTCAGTTTGTCGTGTTGGCCGGCCGGCCAGGCATGGGCAAAACCTGCGTCGCGCTTCACATAGCGCTGGCAGCAGCGTGCCACCGTGGCGCGCTTGGCATGATCTCGCTTGAGATGAACGCCGAGGAGCTGTCCGAGCGTGTACTCTCAGCTTTGGCCTACAATCCGCGAGAGTGGAGCCAGATCAGCTATCGGGCGATCGCCGAGGCAAGCGGGCTGTCCGAGGCGGCAATAGTACGACTTCGCGAGGCGCAGCGAGTCTGCGCCGATCTGCCGATTTGGATCGAGCAGCAGCCTGGCCTGACGCTCAGTCAGATCGCTGCACGGGCCCGCCAGATGAAGGCGAAGGCCGAGCGGCTGGGCATCCCGTTCACGGCTCTCGTCGTCGACCATATCGGGCTGATTCGGCCATCCAAGCGCCACTCGAACAATCGGGTGCAGGAGATGACGGAGATCACCATTGGCCTGAAGGGGTTGGCGAAGGAGCTCGGCATCCCGGTGCTCGGCCTCAGCCAGCTCAACAGAGAAGTAGAGAAACGACCGGACAAGCGCCCGCAGCTCTCGGATCTGCGTGACAGCGGATCAATCGAGCAAGATGCGGACGTCGTGCTCGGCCTGTTTCGGGAAAGCTATTACTTGGAGCGCCAGCCCGACCGCAGCGACGTGGAGGAGGATCGTCTCGCCCGCTGCCTCAACACCCTGGAGATCGAGATCCTAAAGCAGCGCTCCGGGCCCACGATCCGGATCGAGTGCTTCTGTGACATCGCTTGCAACGTTCTGGCGGAGGCGCGCTGATGCACCGGCTTCCGACCATGCCGGTGGGCGTTGACGGCTATTTGGCCGACACCGCCCACCTGACCCTAGAGCAGCAAGGCGTGCACTTCCGCCTGCAGATCTACGCCTGGCGCTCGCCCGGCTGCTGCCTGCCTGATGACGATGCCCAGTTTGCCAGAATGCTCGGGATCTCCCTGAAGCGCTGGGCTACGCTGAAGCCGCCGGTGATGGCGCTCTGGACCCTAAAAGACGGCGCTTGGGTCAACGATCAGGTCGCGCGCGAACACGAATTCGTCACGGGTAAAATCGAGAAGAAGCGTGCTGCCGGGAGGCTCGGTGGACGACCTAAGTCATTGCCAGATAACGACATGGGCAAAGCATCAGGTTCTGAAAACGGAAAGCAGAACGAAAGCGAACCGAAACCAGCTACAGCTACAGCTACATATACCCCTGTAGTCCCCAAGGGGACGGACCCAGATCGGTTCGAGGAGTTCAGGGCTGCCTACCCGTCACGAGACGTGCCGTTCAAGCCGACCCAAGCTCGGAAGCTGTGGCTCGCAGCGCTGAAGCGAGGCGAAGATCCAGACCAAATCATAGCCGCGGCTAAGTCGTATGCTGCCGAGCAGGCGCGCATCGGCAAAGCAGGCACCGGTTATGTTAAAACTGCCGAAGTTTGGCTCCGGAACCGTCTCTGGAACGACTACCAGCCAGAGCCCGTCGAGGCGAAGCCCTCTGGTCCCGACAGCTACCTCGCAGGTCTGTCGGACGATGACTGGCGCGCTCACCTCCGCCGCTGGCACAGCACTGGCGGGCAGTGGACCTTGGCCAATCGCACCAAGCCTCCGGACGATCCGGCGACCAAAGTCCCAGCGCATCTGCTGGCCGAGTTGGGTGACACGACCCTCCTGGCGAGGGCTGGCTGATGTCGAGCCATGACTTTTCAGGCCTTCACGGTCAGCACGCTTCCGTGCCGAACGAAATCAATGGGTTAGGCATCTGCAGCCTGGCTGAAGTTTCAGCCCAGCAGGATCAATGGCTTACAGCCAACCTGTCCGGTCCCCAAATTTGGGAACCGACGTTCTGCGCTCCCCAAATCGGGGGAGCTCATCGATTGATTCCCCCGATTTGGGGTTTCTACCGGATCGGGTGCAAATCTGTCGGTCAGCAGGGTTTTCGCCCTACCCGGCGGAAACCCTCAGCCAAGCCACTTGAGAGCAGAACGCAAAATTGCGTCGTGCTGGATCAAGGGCTTACCGAAGACGCGCTCCACGGTGGGGCGGAACCTTCACGCCATGCAACACGGCGAGTGAGGTGCTTACCATCGGAGGCGCAGCCATGACTGACGCCGAGCGCCAAGCCCTTCAGGATGACCTCGCAACACATCTCTCGAAGGCATCCACAATCGCCGCAATCCTGGCTGGAGCAGACATCCATCCTCTGCCGCCGATCTCACGTGACGTCTTCGTCTCGCTCAAGATCGCAGCAGCAGCGTGGGGCATCACTGAGGACGCGGCCCGGAAGAAGGTGAAACGGCTAGCTCGCGAGCATCCCGAGTGGGTGACAAAGCGTGGCGCAGGCCGCTGGTGGGTGCATCGCGAGGCTCTACGTTAGATTACAAAGGTCGCGTATCAATCAGCCGGCCGTAGACCGATGCAAATCGATCTCGGCAAGCCATCTAATGAAGCCAGCTCCCTGGCTGACTAAGAGAATCGCGAGGTTGATTGGAACCTGCGCCGGTTCTTCAGTGCCAGGCTCATGTCGATAGTTGTGCGCGGATATGATCCACTCTCGGAAGCTTCGCGCCATTGCCGTTGCGCTAATCGAAGCCGCCGCATCTCCCGCGTAAATCTCTTTTATTTGTGGAATTAAGTAAGTATCCACCGTGGCGCCTCCCAGCAAGTTTGCCTTTGGAAACATCAGTTTGAAAAGACCCTCAGCGGAAAAGAAGACAGATCGGACGGCCGACTTCCCATCAGGGGGTATTGAATCAAAAGCTGTCATAGCGTTTTGAAACGCATCGCGGGCATTGCTGTACCGAGCCGACTGAAGTGCAGCAATTGCGGAAGTCTGATTACGGGCAAATTCAACATCTACGGAATAGTGTACTCCTGCGGAATCATCAATTGTATAGTGCAGTTTTTCCTCAGAAAATATGCGTCTTACTTCGGATATCCATCTAGCAGATGACGGGTTTGGGCTTCGGACAACATCCTCTACACGTTTGAAAGAGCGAAATCTGATCGTTATTAAGTCAAGCACATCTCTTAGATCGGCGTCGACCATGAATTCGCGCCAATACCAATCCCGTAGGCCCGCTCCAGGTACAGTAACCCCAAGCTCTCTAGTTAGCGTTTTGGCGAAATCCACGTAGGCAAAGTCGCATAGAAGCGTGACGAGCCTTATTCGCATTCGTTGGCTGTCTGGCAGGGCGGCTTGAGGAGTGAGATACACGTGCGAGAAACGCTGTCCAATGGGACGTTCTGAACTCACGGTGACCCCTCGATGCGTTGCCGAAGCACCACTTTGGTGAATGCCTACTCACCTTACAAGTGAAGGTAGGGACAAGGTGTCGGGAGCCGCGGCCATGTCACAAGGTAAGGGGGGGGCAGCCTCAATCCGCAGCCGGCAGCTCGCCGTTGCCATCAAGCAGCGAATTCCTGTTGCCTTCCTCAAGCGCCAGCGGGAAATAGGTGATGCCTGGGTCTATGAACGACACGTCCGTCGCCCCGATCTCTGCCGGGAACAAGGCGCACATCTTGAGCAGCAAGACTTGCACTGCCTGATCTAGAAAATACTCACTCCCATCGTGAGAGACCGCAAGACCAGGATGGTCCCACCGACCTTCGTCTAAGCCAGCACATTCAGGACCAAAACCAAAGGGTCTAACGTCGCGCTCTGAGCCTGGCGCTATCCATTGCCCCTTGTCACCGCCAGCGTGCTTCGATCCGTTGCTAACACCTTGGACGAGTACGAAGTCCACGCCACATGCTGCTTTCACCCGCTCACGGACCACTCTCGTACTCACTCCACGAGCCGCTGCGATGTAATCAATGACGTGGAAGACTGCGATGCAGGCGAGATAGACCCGCCGACGCTCGCCGCGAGCCGCAAGCGCCTCCTGCAAGGTTGGAACGACGATTGAAGAAACGTAGGTCGCTGGCGTCATACTCAGAGCATACAGCAGATAGGCGTGAATACCGCGTTCTTGGGGTCCTTCTAAGGGCCCCCACCTATCGAGGGTAAGCGCGACCTGGGCCTCTCTGTAGGTTTCTGCCGCCAAAACCCGGTAACGCAGTTTACGGTTGACGGTGCGAAAAACAGCTAAGCATCTGTGATAGCTGCTAAAAACCGTTACCCTGCTCAGAGGCTGAAGTGTTACCCCTTAGGCGTTTCAGCGTTTCCTCTGCCGTTACCAGGTAACGTGCATCCTTCAACGCGCCCAGAAACGCTGAACAACGCTCAGTCGCGTTTGCGTCCTGATTTTCTTGTTTTTCCCAGGTGATCGGCTGGCGCTCTGCTCTGACACTCCAGGGCATGGATACGCAAACTTCTCCCATTTCAGATGCCGCTCCCGGTCCTGGTCATGTGCCGGTCGAGCAGCGTGGCGGCGCCGGCAAGGGTTCTCCACCTAGCCGGCGCCGTTCCCTTGTCCCCTCGTTGGAGCCCATTCGCATGGCTTTTCGCCGCGACCCGATCAAGGTGGCGGAAGCCGACCTTGCCAGCCTGACGAACCGTCGGGAGGGCGTTCTGCGACGGCTCACCGATGCCACCGCCAAGGCGGGGGCTGCCGCAGCCGACCAGCGCCGCCTGCTGATCGAGACCGATGGCGCCGACGCCGCGGTGCTGAAGCGTGCTGGCGAGGTCTGCCGCAAGACGGCAGACGACCAGGCGGCGCTGGAGGACGCTGCTCGGGTGCTCGCCGAGATGGTCGTCGAGGCTCAGGCGAAGGTCACAGCCGAACGGGACCGGATCGAGCGTGAGCGTGTGGCGGTAGAGCGTGCGAAGCAGGTCGACCGGATTGAGGCTGCCGTCGCCAAGGTGGATGCGGCATCACACGCACTCGCCGTAGCGTACGGCGAAATGCGCGCTGAAGCCTTCGTCGGAATTGATCCCGACCCGCTGAGCGGACCCGGCAGCTTTGTGAGCCAGGTCGCCGCCCTCGTTCAGCATGTCGTCTTTCCCGACCTCTACAATCCTCCGGTCGGGCACCTGGACGTTGCCGCTGGGCGTTACCGGGTGACAACCCCGGCCGATGCCGCGGCCCCCATGATCGCCGCGCTCCGAGCGCGCATTGAGGGCATTCGGACCGGTACTCTGCCAGCGTCGATGCCGATCCCGCACCCGGCTCCGCCGGTCCCGATCCGCATCGCCGAGGCTATCGTCTTCGTCCTGCAGCCGATCGCCTACAATGGCGTCGACAACGTCAGGGTCGAGATCGAAGCCGGCGGGCACGTGCTTCCTGCTCCGGTTGCTGACCGCGCTGTAGAGCTGAAGCTGGCGTACCGAGAAGGCAGCCGAGAGGCTGGCATCATCTCCCGACTCCTCTCGGCCTCGCCTGGGCAGGGTATCGAGCGTGATGCTGACACTGGCGAGATCCGCCGCATCCCTATCCGCCGGGATGGGGATGAGGATGCAAGACCAGCGCGCGAGCGGGTCGACCTCGGCATCAGCCTGTACGATTGGCTGACAGCCGAGCGTGCACACCTCTCTGGCTTGCAGGTGACGGCATGATCACCGCTCGCCGCGTTGAGGAGGCTGACGGCACTATCCGGATGGATTGGGCGCCGCTCGCTAAGCCGGCACCTGCCACGTTGCTGCAGGACGGCGTGATCCGCATCGGCGGCACCATCGACCCAGGCAGCAGCTGCAACGCGCGCAGCCTGCGCTCCGCTCTCGCCGAGTGGCCGCGCACCGCCCCTCTTGTCGTCGAGATCGATAGCACCGGCGGCAGCCTTGCCGAGGGTATCGCGATGTACCTAGCCCTGAAGTGCGATCCGCGGCACGTCACCCTGCGTATACCGCGGCTTGCGGCCTCGGCGGCATCCATCATCGCCTGCGCCGGTGACCGCATCGAGATCGCCGAGTCGGCGCGGTTCGAGATCCACGACTCCCGCATCACCGACACGAAGGGCTGGCCGCTGACGTCGGCGCGGCTGCAGGTCATGGCCGAGACCCTTGCCGAAGGCGATGCGCAGATCCGCGACATCCTCGGCACCCGCTGCAAGTGCTCCCGCGGATGGCTTGCCGAGCAGATGCACCGAGAGCGCGCCTTCATCGGCCACGAGGCCGTCGAGGTCGGCTTCGCCGATACCGTGATCCCCAACTCAGAGGAGAACTGACATGGCCTTGAACGGCATCCACATCGCGTGCGTCCAAATCGAGCTTGCGGGGCGCGTCGGGCTCTCCGGCGGTGCCGGCATCCTGAGTGGTCGCATCCTCTGGTCCGAGACGCTGACCCAGGCCGGCGTCACCAGCAACGCCGCTCCCGGCAGCAACCCCGGCGGCGAGAAGCCCTGCATCGAGATCGCGCCATCTACCGACTCCTTCGTCGCGATCGGTGCCAACCCGGACGCCAACGCCGGACCCCGGATGCTGATCCGTGCCGGTGAAAACCGCAACATCGTCTGCGCCTCCGGCGACCGCGTCGCCTGGATGCCGGCCTGATCCTGAACCGAGGAGCCAATCCATGGCTGAGAACTGGCCCACCGACACCTTTGCCGACCTGGCTGCACTCGCAGCCAAGGGCGACGGCAGCCTCGTCCGCGTGAAGGACGTCCCGATCGCGGCCTGGACCTACCTTGGCGCTCCGTTGGGCTCCAACTCTGCGAGCAGCATCCGACTGCCGAATGAGTACGTGACCGGCCGGCGCATCTGGGGCGCCATCGTCCGGCAAGCTTGGGTGCCGATCGCGGCTGAGGACGCCGCATCGCTCAACGCAGCGGCCCTCAGCCAGTCCGACCCGACCAAGTTCTTCGTCGGCACCGGGACGTCCCGAGCGGACAAATGGGCCTCGGATCCGACCTTTCTGCCGACGGACAACTCCGGACTTTTCGACCAGGTGGTGCCCGTCACGGATGCTCGCGCCAAGCAGTCGCCTCGCACGCTGGCGAGCGCCGGCACCGTCTCCATTCGATAGGACATCCTGATGGCCGATGACCGCCTGCGCCTTGTCGCGGAAGTCCAAGACCAGTTCACGGGTCCGCTCGGGAAGCTGGAGACGGCGCTGGGTCGTGCCGCCCGTACAGGCACCCAGGCCGGCAAGGATCTGAAGAAGGACTTCGACGGCTTCCACGGCTCGATCGGCAAGGCCAACACGGCATTGCAGAGCATGACGCCAGTGCTGTCGGGGCTGGGAGTGGCTGGCCTCGCTACCGGTGTGTCTCTAGGGGCCATCACGGCAGCCCTCGGCGGCTTCTCCAAGGGCACGCAGCAACTCGCCATCATGTCGAAGGAGACAGGACTGGCAGTCGACCAACTTCGCGCCTTCGGAGCCCTCGGCGAACGCTTCGGCGTCTCGGCTGAGACGATGCAGGCTGGGGTACGCAAGTTCTCGGACGAGATGAGCATGATGCGCAAGCGTTATGGCGAGAACTACATCGCGCTGCAGAACATGGGGCTCGGTGACTTGGTCGAGCAACTGGTGAACGCCCCCAACATGAAGGCCGCGCTCGACGGCTTCATGGAACGGGTTTCGCAGATCGGCGACCCGGTGAAGCGCCGGAAGGTGGTCGAGATGGTGCTCGGCTCGGACCAGATCGCTGCTGTCGCTGGCCAGCTGACCGGCCGCTACCGACAGGTGATGGACGAGATCCTCAAGGCTCAGGGCACAACAACCGACGCACAGGTGAAGGCTGCGCAGCGCTTCGAGGACGCCCTCAGCCGAGTGCGCGAGAACATGGATGGCCTCCGCACCCAGGCGCTGGCTCCACTTCTCGAAGAGCTTTCCAGGCTGGTCGAGAAGTTCAGCTCTGCCGATGCCATCGCGGCTTTCTCGAAGCAGCTGGAGGAGATCGGGAAGTTCGCCCGCACCACGGTGCAGGAGTTCGAAGCGATCGTCCGCACCTACGAGAAGTTCAAGGAGTTCGTTGGTCTCGGCGATCCGTCGAAGAACAAGGAGTTCACCCCGCTCCTCGGTAGCGGTGGTGGAGCCAACCGGCAGCAGCTTGAGGGCCGACGCGACTCCATTGAGCAGCAGCGTCGGCTTCTGGACGCCAACCCGAGCGCGCCTGACTACCAGCGCAAGCGCGACCGAATGACAGAGGAGCTGAAGCGCGTCGGCGACGAGCTCGAGAAGCTTCGGTCCGGCGGTGGGGCAACAGCGCAACCCTCTGCCTACGGTGGCGTCGCCGGCGGAGGTGGAGCCTTAATCCACAAGACCGCCTTGGGAGGCCTTGGTGGTGGCGGCGGAAGTCCCGGCCTTGGCGGGTTCGGCGGACCGCTGCCGACGCTTGGCGGCGGATATGGGGGCGGAGGCGGATCGGGCAGCGGCAACCCTAACGTCACCGGAGGCGGTTCTGGTCGCGGCTATGGTGCTTCCGCTATTTCGCCAGCGGCACCGATCCCCACGCTGGGCGGCGGCCCGGCTGTCACTGCGAACCCAGGCGCCTACAAGGATGTACTAGATCACATCGCCCAGTCAGAAGGGACGGCTCATAGAGCTGGTGGCGGCTACAACACCTCGCTCGGCTATGGACGGTACCTCCCTGGGCGCCAGGAGCAGAACCTCACGAGCATGACGCTCGATCAGATCAGCGTCCTCGGCAACTACATGCGCCGGCAGCCAGGAAATCCGAACTCCTCAGCGCTCGGCCGCTACCAGATCGTTGGGCAGACCATGCGCGGCCTGATGCGGAGGATGGGTCTGAAGGGTGACGAGCTCTTCGATGAGAAGATGCAGGACCGCATGGGTGCGGAGCTGGCTCGTGGCCGAGGCGCGAACGCCACTGGCTTAGGGCAGGAGTGGGCATCCCTGCGTGGACAGCGTCTCGCACGTGCCGTCGAGCTGATGAGCCAGGTCGATCCACGCGCTTCGACGATGCCAGGGAGCCGAGTTGCGGCGGCCGAAATTTCGGATGCAGTCGGATCTGGTGAGCGGGTAGGCGACAAGATGATGCGTCGTGCTCAGGAGTTCCACGCGCCACAAACCGGCAGTGTTGGTGCCGGCAAGGGCTCCCTCGACATCACCCTTCACGGCTTCCCGGCCGGCACGAAGCCCCGCGCCTCCATGGACGACCTCTTCAAGGAGGTGAACGTCTCGAAAAGTCGGCAAATGGATACGACTAGCCTTTAAATATCGCTATATTCCATCTTGCCTTTGTGTCTCCACTATCAACTAGTCAAATATAATATCTTAGGAAATAATTATATTTGGTCCTAAGCTTTGGAACTGGCCGTCCAGATCATTCCAGCGATAATCAGTTCGGCGTAAAGTTAAGTCCCCGGCATCGGATATTTTCAAGTCCAAAAGATGGACCCAACAATTAGGAGCCTCTTCCACCGCACATGCTGATCCGGCGCATATTACTGGTGTGCCATATTTAGTTTTAGAAAAACCTTCTTTATGTAGATGGCCACACAAAAGCATGCTCACATCATGTTTGTGAGCGCACTCAACAACATGATCATAATCAATCAGTAACTCATAGCTGTGGCATTCAGGGAAAGGTGGGAAGTGCACAACCCAGATAAATTTTATTGATCCATAAGTTTCTTTCAAGTTTTTTGTTAAATCGTCTAGCCGACTGATAGTATCAGAGTATGCTCGGCCTCTTCCATATCGATTGATATGCACTGGACTCTCTGCATCGGCAGAAGATCGAAGACAAAAATCAATCGCTATCAGACAAACCAAGGGCTTGTCTTCCGGAATTATTTTGTGGACTATATCGAAGGTCGCGGTTTTCCAGTATTTGCCAAATTTTAGATCGAAGTTAAGGCACCATGGATCGGCAAAATTATCTTTGTATCTATCATGGTTTCCAGGGCAAATGAACAATTTACCTGAATGTCGCCCAATAGTTGGGCGCCCGTTGGCCATATACGAATTGTCGGGCTTTGCATCAATGAAAGAAAAGGCCGCATCTAAATCTCTCGGTATCCCAGTTGTGGCTAAATCTCCACTGTGGATTATCAGATCTAAATTTGAACCTACGTCATGAATAAATGAAGCGAGACCTCTAGCTAAGTCTATATCAAAACTTGAAGGAAACGCTGTAAGGGAAAGTTTTCGGTTAGGTCTAGATACAGATAAAGAGGCAGGGTCTGACCATATCTTTCGTACATTCATCCTATTTGGATACTCACTAAAATGTGTATCTGAAATATGAAGAAGACGAAGATATTGCATTCCAAAGCACCGTTATTAAGGCCAATACCTAAAAATCCAGTGCCGGAAGTTTTGTTGCGTTATTCCTATTGGGGCAAAGCTTGATTTTTGGCTCTTCTAACACTAAGCTGCCCCAGGCGCCTTCTAGTTTTCCACCTCCTATCAAGTAATCTTTTAATTCTAAATGTAACAAAAATAGGAACTTAGATTGCGTATTTGGATCAACATGAAATCGTTCCATTAAAGCGTGGCGCACATCAAAACAAAATTCAGATCCGTTCGACCACACCTCTACGTCGGCATCGCCAGCCACTTGAAGCCAAGCGATACTCGAGACCATGCGCTGAAATTTGGCAGCAAACGTCTGGATTAGTTCTTCAGGGGACGGCTCATGGAGAATAGACCTTATCTTTTCAGCGCGGCGCGATTTTCCGATGTAACTTGAAAGTCCATCAAACCACATTTCAACTAATGAATTTGATGGATAGAAGCAGGTTTGCCCCTCAAAGACTTTTACGCTCGAAGCGGTGCCGTAGAGAATGTCTGCCGCATCAATAATTAAAGGATTAAAGAAATCAAAAGAGTACTGATGAACTCCGGGATCAAGGCCAAATTTTTCCAGCGCATGATGTGTAGTAACGATTCTTATTGAATGGTCCTCTTTTGTGTTTAGGATGAAGCCAGTACCGCGCTCGGCAACGGCACTCACGAACACTTTACGGCCGACTTTCAGCCATTTAGAGATAGGGTTAACGTTTTGGTCATTTAGCCACCAAGAGGATCTATGTGTTCCTCTTATTTCAGCAGTCGCACGCGCCGTTTGTAAAACTTCGGAGCTCCAACCCGAAGGGGTATAATGCTCAGTACTTACATCTGAAGTGTAGCTGGCGGCATCGTCTGAGAGCATCTCCTCGAAGTTGTCCATTTCAAATCAACTTATTTTTGTAAAGCGGCGCAACAAGAGCGTCTGCACGGCAAATCGTTTGAAGCTTCTTTTCGGCGTCTTCAATCGCGGCCTTCATAGATGCTAAGCCCGCTTCATCGATCTGGAATACGAACTCCTTTTCAGACTCGATTTGTGAGTCGGTACTGATCCGAAACTGCGCCATGCTTACGAAGCCTCGTATCGTGTCGTTTGAATCATCAAAATCTGGTCGAGCATCAATGAAGGATGCGAACGCAGTAGCGTTTTTAACGAATCCATTCTTTAATCTTCGGATTTTTCTCGAACGATCAATGTCTGGACTTGCCGCCAGGAGCTGCTTCAATCTGTAAGCTGCGTCAGCCTTAACCTTCGAATCGAATCCCTCAAGATTGAAATCTTCAAGCATTCTGCTAATAGTAACGTCGATATTAGATTCTTTAGAAATTGAATTTAATCTTGTGTATAAAAATGAAAGAGCACTCAAAACTATAGCTATGTTTTCTGCCGAAAGAGGTAGTTTTTCTGCCAGTGTGTCGCAGCGAATTTTATCGGCTTCGAACCCGCGAATGCTTCTCACTTCACTTCGCAGTACGTCATACGCGTTCAGGGGAAGCGCAGCGATCTGCGCAACCACTTCTTCAAGGGACGATGGAAGAAAGACTGGGTCGAATTTTTCCGGCATGGATTCATTGAGCCTGATGGGCGCAAGGGGCGCACCTGATCGTAGCAGGGTTATCCCCAGTTTTTTTCAAAATCCACGGAAATATGGGCTGCGCATCCGCGACTGTCACCTGCCTACGCGCTGAGATAATTGGGGGTCTCTCTCGCACCGAGGGGGCTGACGTGGCTTGCATCGCCTGCAGCATGATCGAGATCCTTACTGCAGCCGTAGCTATGGGCCCCGTGCAGCAGCGCCGACCGGACCAGAGAGCTTATGACCGCTTGGCCTTTAGGGCCTCCTCAACGAGGCGGCGGATGGCTTCAGAGCGAGCCAAGTTCTCTCGGTCCGCATAGGCCTCCAGCTGAGCAAGCAGCTCAGGAGGTGCACGAAACCCAACCAGCGGATCCCTCCCGGTTGCCGGCCTGCCTCGCTTTTTCGGTTCAACCGGAATTGACATCAGCATGCTTTTAGGTTTAACCGTAAAACAGGCCGGAGGGAAGCGACAACTTCCCTCACGGCCCTGACCATACCCGTTTCTGAGGAACGAAAATGGCTACCCAAGCCCCTATCACACCGGCCTGTGCCGGTGAACGCGCTCGCCTGCGTAAACCACACCTCGGCCCGGTGAGTCTGGCCATTCGCGCGGTGCGGTACCGCGCCAATCCCGCCTCCGATGTGCTTGCGGCTCAGCATCAGGAGGAGCGTCGCGCTCTCATCGCCCTTCGTGGCCGCATCGCTGAGCAGTTTGCTGCCGATGGCGCCTTGCTCGAGAGGGCAGGCGTATGACCGGTCCAGCATCCCGCCGGGGCTTCCTCTCCGGCTTAGCCTCGCTTCCGTTGATCGGCGGCAGTGTGGCTCTCATCGGCAGCCCCGAGGCGGTGGCCGAGCCAACCACAGAAGCAGCGCTTACCGCCTACAACGAGTGGCTCTTCATGGAGCGACGGCTGCTCTGCATGGAGCTCTTTCCAGGCTTCAAGGATGCCGAGCGTTTCGTGCCCTGCAACACCGGGGCCTCGGACTTTCATCTCCCAATGCATCCGGTTCGATGGCAGGAGTTGCCACAGCCGTCGACACGTGCCGCTCTCGTTCTGAGTGCAGTCGGCTGCAATTGGCGAGAGGGGAGCCTGTGATGGCCTATCTCAAGCTCGCCACAAAAGACGGGCGCCGGGTTGGCCGGACGACCAAGGCCAAGCGTCTGGCCGCAGAACCCTCCACAGAGGTGGCTCGCCTTCGGAGATTGCTCGCCCTGGTCCGCAGGGAGGCCGAAAGGTTGGAGGCGCAGGCGAAGGCTGCTGAGGTTGTCTTAGAAGCCGCTTGGCTGGCCTCGGGCCGCGAAGACCGAATCATGGCACGAGCAATCGCCCGTGAGGCCTACATCGAGGCTCGCTTCAGCGGCCATGCCTCGGCCATCAGCCGCATGTGTCTACTCGCAGACGAAGACCTATGCGCCTGATCTCTGCATGGCTCGCCCGAGCAGTGACGAGCTCGGCGCTCCCAGGATCCGCTCATCAAACGATGTCGTCCACGCCCACCCAGAAACGGGGGAGAAGCCGGGCATAGGGGCGTGGACGGTCGATCCTCAGACCGACTTCTAGGAAAGCACCGTCGCGGCTGTTCGTTCGATGAGGCGATCAGATGCCGCGCCGGAGGACACCGGCTCAATCATCCTGGGATCGAAGGCCGAGGATGAGGACCGTCACCACGACCGACCCGGCGATAAACAGGGACAGGATGAGCTGATCCGCTGGGTTCTTGGTGAAGGCGTACGCCGCCAGCGGCCCGATCAGAGCGCACCCTGCACCAGCGACGATAGCTGCAGTTCGGGGTGCCATCAGATCACCTCGCGTGAGCCAGCCGAGGCTCATGGAGGGCTAACCGTCGAAGCGATCAAATGTGCGCCTGAGCCGACCGCTCATAACGGTCTGGTTGCAGGTTCGACGGGGCAGGGCGGTTGCTACCGCTTTTGCTACCCAACTCATTGATACGAGCAGGGACAGAGAACGATGAGAGAACGCCTGCGGTCCGATTTAGGCAATCAAGACAACACGTTACCTGGCTGCCTGGGATTGGGCGGGATGGCCGGGAGCGAATTTCAAGACCGCTGCCTTAAACCACTCGGCCACCCTTCCAAACCCTTGCAGAGGCTGACGAACGTGCCTCCGCCGAAGCAGCGGGACATGGCCCGTTGCGACCGATCTACGACCTCAGCAATCGGCGACCCTGTCTATGGCCGCCCGCGGGGCGGCGTCAACCGTCGCCGCGGGGGCCGGCCTCGGGCTTCGGCTCGATCCGGGCATCGCCCAGCCGCGTCTCGCCGTCGAACGCTCCGATGCTGTTGAGCGCCCCGATGCTGTTGAGCGCCCCGATGCCGTTGAGCACCCCGATGCGCGCGTCGCCGCCGGCCCCGCCCGCGAACGCGGCGCACGAAAAACCCGCCGCGGCTGGGCCGGGCGGGGGAAGGTGTTCCTCGGTGTTCCTGGGTGGAACGCCCCATCCTCTCATTTGGTATGCCAGAGGCAAAGGTGTGGGGACCCGGTCGCGGTGACGAGCGGCCGGGATTGAAACGAAAACCCCACCGCGGGCCCGGCGGCACGCCAGCGCCGGGCCCGCGGTGGGTCTTAGGGCGCCAGCCGGCCGAGGCGGTCGAGGAGGGCGCGGTCGTGCAGGAGCGCCATGCGCTCCTTCGGCGTCAGCCAGGCCCGGGCCTCGCCGAGGGCCTCCGCCTCCACCACCTTGGCCTGGGCCAGGGCCCGGTCGGGGTCGATGACCCCGCGCGGGCGCGGCGCGGTCTCGGGCAGCATCGCCGCGTGGGCCGCGGCGAGGTCCGCATCGGCGTGGAGGGCGGCGAGCGCATCCGCGTCGTCGAGGCCGGCCTCGGCGTTGCGCCGGCTCAGGGCGCCGGCCTGGGTGGCGATGGCCGGGGGCGTGCGCTCCTCCGGGGTCATCAGCAGGCCGAGCCGCCGCAGGGCCAAGCCGAGGCCGAGCTGGCCGCTGGCCCAGGAGATCGGAATCGCCAGCACCAGGCCCAGGATGGTGGGCGACATCCAGAGGAACAGCGAGGTGGCGATGGCGAAGGCCGCCACCCCCGTGACCAGCCCCAGCGCCATGTGCCAGCGGTGGCGGCGCACGATGTCGGACCAGGGGATCGAGCCGTCGTCGCGCCGCTGAGGGTTCCAGCCGGTGTCGCGCCCGAGCAGGATCTGGAACACCGAGCCGGACTGGATCAGCATCGCGATCGGGGCGATCAGCGCCGAGAGCAGGATCTCGATCAGGCTCGACAGGACGAGGCGGATCGCGCCGCCGCAGGCCCGGCGCACCGGCCCGTCGATCAGCGCCAGGATCAGGCCGAGACCCTTCGGGGCGAGCAGGATGCCCATGGTCAGGCCGAAGAGCTGGAGCGCGCGCACGGGATCGAAGCGCGGCCAGACCGGGTAGAGCCCGAACTCGGAGGTGAAGTATTCCGGCCGCACGTAGGCGGTCTGGAACACGAGGGCGATACCGACCACGAGCTGGGCCAGCCACAGGGGCGAGGCGACGTAGCCGGCGATGCCGGTGGCGAAGTGCTGGCGGGAGGCGAGCGCCAGGCCCGCCGTGCCGATGATGCGGCTGTGCTGCAGGTTGCCCTGCGCCCAGCGCCGGTCGCGCACGGCGACGTCGATGAGCGAGGGCGGGCTCTCCTCGTAGGAGCCGGGCAGCGCCGGCAGCATGGTCACGCTCCAGCCGGCCCGCCGGATCAGGGCCGCCTCCACGAAGTCGTGGCTGAGCACGTGGCCGCCGAAGGGCGGCTTGCCCTTCAGGTCGGGCAGGCCGCAGGCCGCCGCGAAGGCGCGGGTGCGGATGATGGCGTTGTGGCCCCAGTAATTGCCGTCGCGGCCCGACCAGACGGAGAGGCCGGTGGCGATCACCGGCCCGTAGATCCGCGCGGCGAATTGCTGGACCCGGGCGAACAGGGTGTTGCGGTTGATGATGAGCGGCAGCGACTGGATGATGCCGGCATCCGGGTCCGCCTCCATGGCGGCGGCGAGATGCACCACGCAGGGGCCGGTCATCAGGCTGTCGGCGTCGAGGACCAGCATGTGGTCGTAGGCGCCGCCCCAGCGGGAGACGAAGTCGCCGATGTTGCCGGCCTTGCGGTGGTGGTTCTTGGCGCGATGGCGGTAGTAGAGCCGCGCCTGCGCGCCGCCCCAGCGGGCCCGGAGTTCGAGGAAGGCGCGCTCCTCGGCGATCCAGGCGTCCCCTTGCGTCGAATCCGACAGCACGAAGTAGTCGAAGGCCGCGCCGTGGCCGGTGGCGTCGATCTCGGCCCGCATCGCCTCGACCCCCGCGAAGGTGCGGGCGGTGGCCTCGTTGTAGACCGGCATCACCACCGCGGTGCGGGCGGTCAGGCGCTCCGGCAGGGCGGGGGTCTTCAGCCCGCGCAGGAGCACGAGGAAGCCCAGGATCGCGCCCGTGAAGGCCAGGGCGATCCAGGAGAAGTTCAGGGTGAAGAGGGCGAGCAGCACGTACTGCAGCGCCGTGGTGCCGCCCGAGACCGCCACCACCTCGTACATCTGCAGGGCGCCGTAGGCGGTGAGCAGCGCCGCCCCGCCGAAGACGAAGGCGCGGGCGAGCCAGGGCCTGGCGTGGCGCGACGCCGGGCGGTGGCCGTCGGCCGGGTCCCAGCGCTCCAGGTCCTGCACGGGCATCGGCAGCGGCGCCTCGGGGGGCATCGCGGGGGCGAAGGGCCGGGGGGCCGGGGGCGCGGCCTGGGCCGGGGGCGCGGCCTGGGCCGGAGCCGGCGCGTCGGGGGAGAGCGTGGATGCGGTCACGGGGTCCAACGGTAGAGCCAGGTTTCGGTGAGGGGCACGCCGTCGCGCTGCAGGGCGAGCCGCAATTCGCAGGACTTCTCGCCCTTCGGATCGAGCTCGAAGGCCACCCGCAGGGTGTCGCGCTCGGGGTAGCGGTAGAGGGTGCGCGACGGGATCGCCCCGGAGGCCGCGCTGAGCTGGGTCTGGAGGTCGCCCGGCGCCGCCACGCCCGCGCCGGTGAAGTCCACCAGGAACAGGCGGCGGTTGTCGCCGCCGCGCCCGCTGCGGGTGCCCGAGACCACGGCGACGCGCGGCGGCTCGGGGGGCTGCCAGCACCAGTGCTGGCGGTAGCTGAAGGGCATCTCGGCCCCGGCCGCCAGGGTCGCCTTGGGGCGCCAATAGGCGAGCACGTTCTCGTTGAACTCGGAATCGCTCGGGATCTCCAGGAGCGTCACCGCGCCCGGCCCCCAGGCGCCGAGCGGCTCGAGCCAGAGGGAGGGGCGCCACTCCCAGTGCTGCACGTCGTCCTGGAAGGCGGCGTAGTCGCGCGCCCGCTGCATCAGTCCGAAGCCCTTCGGGTTCTCGTCCACGAAGGAGGAGATCTGCAGGGTCTCCGGGTTGCGCACCGGGCGCCAGATCGCCTCGCCGAACCCGGTGCGGATCTGCAGGCCGCCGCTGGCATAGGCGCCCGCCCGGGCGTCGTCCGACCCGCGCCGGTCGTGGGGCCCGAACAGGTAGCTCGTGGTCATGCCGCCGAGGCCGAGATGGTCGATGGCCGCGCGGGCGAAGACCGTGCCCTCGACGTCGCACAGGGAGGCGTCGCCGGGGCGCAGGCTCATGCGCAGGGCCGCCGCCGCGGAGGGCGAATCCACCAGGGCGTGCAGGACGAGGGGGCCGCCGGGGCCGGGCCGCTCGATCCAGATCGCGCGGAACTCGGGGAATTCCTCGCCCTTGGCGTCGGCCGGGCGCAGGGTCAGGGCCCGGGCCGTGACGCCGAAGCCCTGGCCGGTGGCCAGGAGGCGGAAGAACGATGCGCCCTGGAACATCGCGAAGTCGCTGAGGTCCCCGCCGCGGAAGCGGGCGCGGATGCGAAAGCCCGAATAGCCGGGGTCGTCCTTGAAGGCCGGGAGGGCGACGCCCTCCGTCTCGAACCGGGCCGGATCGTAGGGCAGGGCGCGCACGACGCCGTCCTCCACCAGGGCGAGCGCCACGCGGGAGCGGAAGACCGAGCCTCGATGCAGGGGCTCCAGGGTGAAGCCCAAGCCCGCCTCGGCCCAGACCGCGCTGCCGGGCCGGGTCCGGATCGCGGCGTATTGCTCGCGGTTGAGGCCGGTCAGGGCGTCCGGCAGGTCGTCGATGCGGGGGGCCGCGTAGGGGCGCTTGGCCAGGGCTCGGGCGAGATCGGCGACGAGGCCGGGCTGGAACGGGGTGCCGTCGGCGGGCAGGGCCGGGGCCTCGTCGGCGGCGGCGGCGCCCGGCAGGGCGGCGAGCCCGCCGGCAAAAACCGCGAGGCCCACCTGCCACAGCACGGTGCGGCGGCAAGGTCCGGCGGCGGACGAGTCGTCGGGAAAATCCGGTTTCGGCGGGGTCATCGGGTCCGTCGGGTCGGCGCGGGGACGCGCGGAGAAGGCGTGGGGCTACGGTCGGTCTACCATGCGGGGCCCTGAACCGGTGGTTAAGCCGTCCCGAATCGTCGCGGTCAACGCCGAAGGGCTCCGGACCGTTCGCACGGACCCGGTGAAAGCTTGCGTGACGGGGTCCCGGACTTGCTGTGACGGGGTCCCGGACTTGCCATGAAGGGGTCCCGGACTTGCCATGAAGGGGTCTGGGACTTGGCGGAACCGGGACCCGGACTTGCCGTGACGGGGTCCCGGACTTGAAACGGCCCCGTCCGCGCTTTAGCCCGCCCGGGAGCACTCGCTCGAAGCAGAACTCGGCCAGCGGCGGAACGCGCGATGACGGACCAGACGACCAGCCAGACGGGGCGCAGCCTCACCGCCATCGTGCTCGCCGCCGGGAAGGGCACGCGCATGCGCTCGGACCTGCCGAAGGTGCTGCACCGGGTCGCCGGACGGACCATGCTGGGACACGTGCTCGCCGCGGCGCAGGGGGCCGGGGCCGGCCGCATCGCCGTGGTGGTGGAGCCGGGCCAGGACGCGGTCGCCCGCGAGATCGCCGCCCTGGCGCCCGGCGCGGCCGTCTACCCCCAGGCCGAGCGCCTCGGCACCGCGCACGCGGTGCTGGCCGCCCGCGCCGCCCTGGAGGCGGGGGACGACGACGTGGTGATCGCCTTCGGCGACACGCCCCTCGTCACCGCCGCGACCCTGGCGCGCTTGCGCGCGCCCCTGGCCGAGGGGGCGGCCGTCGTGGTGCTCGCCTTCGAGACGCCGCAGCCCGCCGGCTACGGCCGGGTGCTGACCGAGGGCGACCGCGTGCTGGCGATCCGCGAGGAGAAGGATGCCAGCGCCGCGGAGCGCGAAGTCACCCTGTGCAATGCCGGGCTGATGGCCCTGTCGGGCGCCCGCGCCCTCGCCCTCCTCGACCGCATCGGCAATGCCAACGCGGCGGGCGAGTACTACCTGCCCGACGCCGTCGCCCTGGCGGTGGCGGACGGCCTGCCCGTGACGGTGGTGCCGGTCTCGGAGGCCGAGGCGCAGGGGGTCAACGACCGGATCCAGCTCTCGGTCGCGGAGGCCGAGATCCAGGGCCGCCTGCGCCGGGCGGCCCAGGCGGCGGGCGCCACGCTGATCGCGCCCGAAACGGTTTTCTTCAGTGTCGACACGGTGTTGGGCCGGGACGTTCTCGTGGAACCTCACGTGGTGTTCGGGCCCGGCGTGACGGTGGGCGACGGCTGCGTGGTGCACGGCTTCTCGCACCTGGAGGGCGCCACCCTGGCGGCCGGCGTGCAGATCGGCCCCTATGCCCGCCTGCGCCCCGGCGCCGTGCTGGAGACGGGGGCGCGCATCGGCAACTTCGTCGAGGTCAAGAACGCCCGGATGGGGGCGGGCGCCAAGGCCAACCACCTGACCTACGTGGGCGACGCCGAGGTCGGGGCGGGGGCCAACCTCGGGGCCGGCACCATCACCTGCAACTACGACGGGGTGAACAAGCACCGGACGCAGATCGGGGCGGGGGCCTTCATCGGCTCGAACACCGCCCTGGTCGCCCCCGTCAGCGTCGGCGCGGGCGCCATCGTGGGCGCCGGCTCGGTGATCGCCGGCGCGGTGCCGGACGACGCCCTGGCGGTCTCCCGGGCCCGCCAGCGCATCCTGCCGGGCTGGGCACCGGGCAAGCGCGCGGCCCTGCAGGCGGAGAAGGCGGCCCGGACCCGGAAGCCGTAGGACGAGCCCGCGGCACGCGTCTCGCAAGCCCGCGGCACGCGCTTGGCAAGACCGCGTTCAGGATTGCCGGGCCAGACTGGCGCATCCGGGCCGGGCCGACCCCGGCGGCCGGGTGGCTGGCGCGCGCCCGTCCCGATCCGGTACAAGCCCGGGATGACGCGGCCCGGTCGTGCCGCGAACCGGGCTCTCGCGAACCGGCTCTTGCGAACCGGGCTCTTGCAGACCGGACTCTTGAAAGACACGAAAACCCATGTGCGGAATCGTTGGCATCGTCGGACGGGACGCCGTGGCCGGGCAGCTGGTGGAAGCCCTGCGCCGGCTCGAATATCGCGGCTACGACTCGGCCGGCATCGCCACCCTGACGGAGGGGCACCTGGAGCGCCGGCGGGCCGAGGGCAAGCTCGCCAACCTCGAGATGCGTCTGCGCGACGCGCCCCTGGCCGGCCGCCTCGGCATCGGCCACACCCGCTGGGCCACGCACGGGCGGCCCAACGAGACCAACGCGCACCCGCACGCCACCGCCCGGCTGGCGGTGGTCCATAACGGCATCATCGAGAACTTCCGCGAGCTGAAGGCCGAGCTCCAGGCGCAGGGCGTGCGCTTCGAGAGCGAGACCGACACCGAGGTGGTGGCCCAGCTCGTCAGCCACGCCATGGACGGGGGCCTCGGCCCCGTCGAGGCGGTGGCCGCCTGCCTGCCGCGCCTGCACGGGGCGTTCGCGCTGGGCTTCGTCTTCGCCGGGCACGACGACCTCCTGATCGGCGCCCGCCACGGCGCGCCGCTGGCCATCGGCTACGGGGAGGGCGAGACCTATCTCGGCTCGGACGCCCTGGCGCTGGCGCCCTTCACCCAGGAGATCACCTATCTCGACGAGGGCGACTGGGCGATCCTGTCGCGCGCGGGCGCCGAGATCCGCGACCAGGCGGGCCGGCCCGTCACCCGTGAGCGCCAGCGCATCGTCGCCCAGGCCTTCCGGGTGGAGAAGGGCAACCACCGCCACTTCATGGCCAAGGAGATCCACGAGCAGCCGGAAGTCGTCGGCCGGACCCTCGCCCACTACGTCGACCTCGCGAACGGCCGCGTGGCGCTGCCCGAGGCCTTGCCCTTCGACTTCGCCCGGCTCTCGCGGATCTCGATCACCGCCTGCGGCACGGCCTACTATGCCGGCCTCGTGGCCAAGTACTGGTTCGAGAGCCTGGCGCGCCTGCCCGTGGAGATCGACGTCGCCTCGGAGGCGCGCTACCGCGAGCCGCCGCTGGACCGGGACGGCCTCACCCTCGTGATCTCGCAATCGGGCGAGACTGCCGACACCCTGGCGTCGCTCCGCTACGCCAAGGCCCAGGGCCAGCACACCCTGGCGGTGGTCAACGTGCCGACCTCCACCATCGCCCGGGAGGCCTCCGCCACCGTGCCGACCCTGGCCGGCCCCGAGATCGGCGTCGCCTCCACCAAGGCGTTCTCGTGCCAGCTCACCGTGCTGCTGTGCCTCGCCATCGCGGCGGGCCGGGCCCGGGGCACCCTGAGCCCGGAGGCGGAGCGCCGCCTGGTCGACGCGCTGATCACCGTGCCGGGCCTGATGGCCGACGCGACCAAGCTCGAAGGGTCGATCGAGGGTCTGGCCCGTGAGGTCGCCAAGGCCCGGGACGTGCTCTACCTGGGGCGCGGCACCAGCTACCCGATGGCGCTGGAAGGCGCCCTGAAGCTCAAGGAAATCAGCTACATCCACGCGGAAGGTTATGCGGCGGGTGAACTCAAGCACGGCCCCATCGCCCTCATCGACGAGAGCGTGCCGGTGATCGTGATCGCGCCCCACGACGCGATCTTCGAGAAGACGGTCTCGAACATGCAGGAGGTCGCCGCCCGCGGCGGCCGCATCATCCTGATCGGCGACGCCAAGGGCGCCGCCGCGGCCGGCCTCGACACCATGGCCACGGTGACGATGCCCGACCTCGACCCGGTGGTGGCCCCCATCGTCTACGCGGTGCCGATCCAGCTCATCGCCTACCACACCGCCGTCTTCATGGGCAAAGACGTCGACCAGCCGCGCAACCTCGCGAAATCCGTCACGGTGGAATGAGTCGGGCAGGGTGGAAGAGGTCCGGCCCCGAGGACTGAGGTCAGCCGGTGGCCAGCCCCCGGCCGCGGGCCTATGCTCGCGGGCCGAGGCCCCTGCGACGGTCCGGAGGGCTGTTTCAGGGAAGGGGTGTTCAGGGGAGGCTTTCATGGACGGAAAGACCGCGAGCCTGTTCCGGAGCGGCCGCAATCAGGCCCTGCGCATTCCGCGCGGATTCGAGCTGCCCGGCACGAGTGCGCGCATCCGCAGGCTGCCGAACGGCAATCTCGAGATCGAGCCCCTGGGCGAAACCGGGCTGCTGGCCGCCTTCAAGGATGAGCCGCCGCTGCCGCCGGACGATGCGATGGACCCCGTCCCGGATCGTCCGGCAGAGCCCGTGGAGCGATGAGCGAGCGCTACCTGCTCGACACCAACATCCTCTCCGAGATCATCCGGGCGGGCAGAGACAGCGCCGTCCTCGGCATGATCGCCCGGGTCGGCCAGGACAAGATCTGCACGAGTGCGATCGTGGCGAGCGAGATGCGCTACGGCGTCGCGCGCAAGGGCTCGACGCTCCTGCGTGACAAGGTGGAGCGCGTCCTGCGCAACATCGAGATCGTCCCCTACGCCTCCGACTGCGCGCACGCCTACGGCATCATCCGGACGACGCTGGAGCGCGAGGGCAGGACGATCGGAGCCATGGACTTGCTGATCGCCGCCCATGCCCTCGCGCTGAACCGGTCCCTGGTGACGGACAATTGCCGCGAATTCGAACGCGTCGCCGACCTGCGCGTGGTCAACCGGCTCGTCCCGGCCTCGCGCGAGGGCGGTCCCACCGCCTAGGTGTCGGCGCCAGGGAGGCCGGCCGTCGCGGCCCCCTGTCCGCGGCGCCAGCCCCCGCCCGCTCTGGGACTCGATGAAAAGGGGCGCCGACCGGCCGGTCGGCGCCCCTTCATGGCGTTGGAAAGGACCGGGCGCGGCGCGCCCGGTCCGGTGTCGCCTCACTCGGCCGGCTGCAGGGCCGGGAGCTCCGAGTCGAGGGGCATCGGGTTGCCGCCCATGGCGGCGGCGAGCTTGACGTCGTCGACCTCGCCCTCCCAGCGGGCGACCACGATGCAGGCCACCGCGTTGCCGATGAAGTTGGTGAGCGCGCGGCACTCGGACATGAAGCGGTCGACGCCGAGGATCAGCGCCATGCCGACGACCGGCACCGAGGGCACCACCGCGAGGGTCGCCGCCAGGGTGATGAAGCCCGAGCCGGTGACGCCGGCCGCGCCCTTGGAGGACAGCATCGCCACGAGGAGCAGCAGGCCCTGCTCGCCGAAGGTCAGGGGCGTGTCCGTCGCCTGGGCGATGAAGAGCGCCGCCATCGTCATGTAGATGTTGGTGCCGTCGAGGTTGAACGAGTAGCCGGTGGGGACCACGAGGCCGACCACGGGCTTCGAGCAGCCGGCGCGCTCCATCTTCTCGAGGAGCGAGGGCAGGGCCGACTCGGACGACGAGGTGCCGAGCACCAGCATCAGCTCTTCCTTGATGTAGCGGATGAGCTTGATGATCGAGAAGCCGTTGTAGCGGGCGACGGCCCCGAGGACGCCGAGGACGAAGATCGCCGAGGTCAGGTAGAAGGCGCCGACCAGGTAGGCGAGGTTGGCCAGCGAGGCGATGCCGTACTTGCCGATGGTGAAGGCCATGGCGCCGAAGGCGCCGATGGGGGCGACCTTCATGATGATGTTGACGACGCCGAAGATGGCCTCCGACAGCACCTTGATGATGTCGAGGACCGGCTTGCCGCGATCGCCCAGGAAGGCGAGCCCGAAGCCGAACAGCACCGAGAAGAACAGCACCTGGAGGATCTCGCCGCCCGAGAACGCCCCCACCGCCGTGGTCGGGATGATGTTCATCAGAAAGTCGGTGATCGTCTGCGTCTTGGCCTTGTCGGCGTACATCGCGATCGACTTCGGATCGAGCGACTTCGGATCGATGTGCATGCCCGCGCCCGGCTGGACGAGGTTCGCCACGATCAGGCCGACGATCAGCGCCAGGGTCGAGAAGGTGATGAAGTAGATCAGCGCCTTGCCGCCGACGCGTCCGACCTTCTCGAGGTTGGTCATGCCGGCGATGCCGGAGACCACGGTGAGGAAGATCACCGGCGCGATGATCATCTTGACGAGCTTGATGAAGGCGTCGCCGAGCGGCTTCATGTCCGCGCCGACCTGCGGGTAGAAGTGGCCCAGCGCGATGCCGATCGCCACGGCGACCAGCACCTGGAAATACAGGGTCCGGTAGATCGGCTTGGGCTTGGGCGGCGCGTGGGGCGCGGTGAGGGGCGATGGTACAGCGGCCATGATGGCGTTCTCCCGATGGGTCTCTCGAACGATGGCGGCGCGGCTCGGGGACGACGTCCCGCGTCCGCGCTCTCTTGCTCTTGCGCCGGCGGATCCGGCATCCCCCGGCCGCGCCCCGGAGGAGAGCGGCGGCGGGGGCGGCGGGCCCTCGGCGGACAGCCCTGCGGTTGGCGCAGGGCTGCATTACCCCTCCGGAATGGCAACCGGCATGCCAGGGCCGGCGCCGGCGAAACTTTTCGTTAAGTCCCTGGAAACGGGATCGTTTTTCCGATGAGTCCGCGACGCGCCCAGGATCGCCTTGCGAAAACCCGGACGGGGCGGCGAAATCCTTTCCGGGAAATCGCAGGGAACCGACCGGCATGAGCCCGAAATCCCAGCCGGCCCGATCCTGGGCGGACGCGGAGCCCGGCGCGCACCGGGCGCCCCCGTCGCACGTGCCGAGCCAGCGCAGCCTCGTCCTGCTGGCGAGCGTCGCCGCGATCCTGCTGGCGGCCTGGCTCGCAGGGGGCATCGCCGAGCGCTGGGCCCTGGCCGACTTGCGCCGCACGGCCGAGGCGACGCTGGGCCTGCAGGTCGGCGTCCTGGCCGCCGAGATGCAGAAGCAGACCTCCCTGCCCCTGGCCCTGGCGGCGGATCCGGAGATCGCCGCCGCCGCGGAGGCCGCGCCCCCGGCGGACCTGATCGGCCGCGTGAACCGGCGCCTCGCCCAGGTCGCCGAAGCCACGGACTCGGCGGTGATCTACGTCATCCGGCCGGACGGCATCACGGCCGCGGCCAGCAATGCGGGCAGCCGGGGCAGCTTCCTCGGCCGCGACTACGCCTTCCGGCCCTATTTCCGGCAGGCGATGCAGGAGGGGTCCGGATCGCAGTTCGCCCTCGGCACCGTGAGCGGCCGCGCCGGCTACTACCTGTCCCGGCGGATCGGCAGCGCCGGCGGCGTCGTGGTGGTCAAGATCGAGTTCAACGGGGTCGAGGCGGCCTGGCGCGCGGCGGCGGACGGGGTGTTCGTCGCGGATGCCCGCGGCATCGTCCTCGTGGCGAGCGAGCCGGCCTGGCGCTTCACCACCCTGCGCCGGATCGACGAGGCCGAGCGGCGGCGCATCCGCGAGGCCCTGGAATTCGGCGACGCGCCCCTCGACGACATGCCGCTCTATCCCGTCGCCGGCACGGAGGATCTCGTGCGCGTCGGCCAGGGGGCGCGGCCGGCCTGGGCCGCCCTGCGCCTCGACGCCCCGATCCCCGGCACCGCCTGGCGGCTCACCACCCTGACGCCGCTGGGCCGCACCGTGGAGCGCGAGCGGGTCCAGGCCTGGATCATCGCCGCCCTGGTCACGGGCCTCGCCTGCCTCGGCCTCACCGCCCTCGCGGGCCGGGGCCGGCGCAACCGCGAGCGCCTCGCCCGCGCCTCGGCCCAGCGGGACGCCCTTGAGGCCCGCGTCCGGGAGCGGACCCTGGAACTCACCGACGCCAACCGGCTGCTGCGCCTCGAGATCGAGGAGCGGCAGCGGGCGGAGGCCGAGCGCGAACGCCTGGGGCGCGAGCTCGCCCAGGCGGGGCGCCTGGCCGCCCTCGGGCAGTTCGCCGCCAGCATGGCCCACGAGATCAACCAGCCGCTGGCCGCCATCCGGTCCTACGCCGACAACGCCGCCATCCTGGTCCGGCGCGGCCGGGCGGAGGAGGCGGCCGAGAACGCCTTCGCCATCGGGCGCCTCAGCGACCGCATCGGCGGCCTCACCCGCCAGCTCAAGGGCTTCGCCCGGCGCTCCTCCGCCAAGCGGGAGCCCGTGGCCCTGTCCGAGATCCTGCACAACAGCCTGGAACTGGTCGAGGCCCGGGCCGCGGCCGCCCGCATCCCCCTGGTGGTGGAGGGCGCAGGCCCCGGCCTCCGGGTGCTCGGCGACGGGCCGCGCCTCGAACAGGTCGTGGTGAACCTGCTCCAGAACGCCCTCGATGCCGTCCAGGGCCGGCCCGACCCGCGCGTCGCCCTGCAGGTCGCCGAGGCGGCGCCCGACCGCGTCGTGGTGGCGGTCCGCGACAGCGGGCCCGGCATCCCCGAGGCGGTCCGGGCGCAGATCTTCGACGCCTTCTTCACCACCAAGTCGGACGGGCTCGGCCTCGGGCTCGCCATCGCCCGCGGAATCGTCGAGGATTGCGGCGGAAGCCTCACCGTCCTGGACGATCCGGCGGGCGGCACGATCTTCCGCATGGTCCTGGCCAAGGCCACAAAACCAGGAGCGGCCACGGAAGCGGCCGCGGCACAGGGGGGGACCGGGGTGACCGGACCGGCGGAGGCGACGACGTGAGCGAAACCAGGGAGGGGGCGGCCTCGGCGGAGCGGGTCGTCTTCATCGACGACGAGGCGGATGTCTGCCGGGCCAACCGCCAGAGCCTGGAGCTCGACGGCTTCACGGTGGAGACCTTCGGGGCCGCCGGGCCGGCCCTGACCGCGATCCTGGCCGATCCCCCCGGCCTCGTCATCACCGACGTGCGCCTGCCCGACCTCGACGGGGTCGCGCTGTTCGCCCGCCTGCGCGCCATCGACCCGGAGCTGCCCGTCATCCTGATCACCGGCCACGGCGACATCCGCATGGCGGTGGGGGCGATGCGCGACGGCGCCTACGACTTCCTGGCCAAGCCCTACCCGGCCGAGGCGCTGCTGGCCTCGGCCCGGCGCGCCCTGGAGCGGCGCCGCCTCGTGCTGGAGAACCGCCAGCTGCGGGCGCGCCTCGACGCCGCCCTGGAGGAGGACCCGGCCTTCCTCGGCGTGTCGCCCGCCATGGTGCGCCTGCGCCAGCTCGTGCGCGAGGTGGCCCGGGCCGACGTCGACGTGCTGGTGTTCGGCGAGACCGGCGCCGGCAAGGAGGTGGTGGCGAGCGCGCTGCACCGCTGGGGCCGGCGCGCCAAGCGCAACTTCGTGGCGATGAATTGCGGGGCGCTGCCCGACAGCGTCGCCGAGAGCGAGCTGTTCGGCCACGAGGCCGGGGCCTTCACGGGCGCGGTGAAGCGCCGGGTGGGGCGGATCGAGCATGCCCAGGGGGGCACACTCTTCCTCGACGAGATCGAGAGCATGCCGCTCAACCTGCAGGTCAAGATCCTGCGCGTGCTGCAGGAGCGCAAGGTCGAGCCCCTCGGCGGCAACGACTCCCTGCCCGTCGACATGCGGGTGGTGGCCGCCACCAAGGTCGATCTCGGCCAGGCCGCGGCCCAGGGCACCTTCCGGGACGACCTCTACCACCGGCTCAACGTGATCACGATCGCGATCCCGCCCCTGCGGGACCGGCGGGAGGACGTGATCCTGCTCTTCCAGGAATTTCTGCGGCGGGCGGCCGCCCGCTTCGGCCGCGAGGTCCCGGCCATCACCGGACCGGTGCTGGAGCACCTGCGCCGGCACGACTGGCCCGGCAACGTGCGCGAGCTCGGCCACTTCGCCGAGCGCTACGCCCTCGGCCTCGGGGCGCAGGACTTGGCCGCCCCCGAGATCGTCGCCGCCGGCACCCTGGCCGAGCAGGTCGACCGCTTCGAGCGCAGCCTGATCCGCGAGGAGCTCATCATGGCCGGCGGCGACGTCCGGCTGGCGGCGGAATCCCTGGGGACGCCGCGCAAGACCCTCTACGACAAGATCGCCCGCCACGGCCTCACGCCGACCGACTACCGCTGACGCGCGCCGGGCGGGGCAGGGAGGCCGGCTTCGGGGCCGGCCTCCCGCTTCGCAGACGTCCGCCCCCCCCGGGACTCGCCGGGGAGCTTGCGGATCCGTTGCCGATTTGGCGGATCAGTCGACGACCTTGCCGTCGGGGCCGACCTTGACCTTCTGCTCGCGGTCGGGGAGCGCCACCTTGATGTCGTACTGCACCGAGGAGCCCTCGCGCTCGACCTCGGCCTCGTAGGCCTTGCCGCCGCCGGCCTTCTGCTCGGCGATCTTCAGGGCGTCCTTGAGCGAGGTGGTCGCCTTCTGGAAGTCGGCCGGCTTCAGGCGGGTGAAGTAGCGCTCGATCGGCTGGTTCTCGGTCTTGTAGAGGGCGCCGTCATCGGCGTTGATGCCGTACTCGACCAGCTTGCCGTCCGGGTACACCACCTTGATGCTGTAGTGGTTCGGGTTCTTGCCGTCGGCCTTCTCGAAGTCGGCGTCGATGGCGCGGCCCTTCTCGCCCTGCTGCTCGGCGGTGGTCAGCGCCTGCGCGAGGGTGACCTTGCTGACGGCGGCGACCTGGTACTCCTTCATGTCCTTGTCGGTCTTGGCATCCATCTTGGCATCCATCTTGGCATCCATCTTGGCGGCCGGCGTCTGGGCCAGCACGAGGCCGGTGCTCAAGGCGAGAAATCCGGCGGCGGCGGCGAGGCGGTGCATCATGGCGGGTCGTCCCTTTTCGGGTGTCGTTGAAGGACCCTGGAAACGGCCGGCGGGCCGGTTGGTTGCCCCGCAACATGCGCCCGTGTCGTCCGGGCCGTCAGCGGGCCGCGGAACCCGGGGCCGCGAGGGCGCCGAGGCCGGCGCGCGCCGCCGCGGGCGCGGAAGCCGCCGCAGGCCCGGAAGCCGCCGCAGGCCCGGAAGCCGCCCGCCGCGGCCCGGCGTAGCGGGCGAGCTTGCGCGCCGCGACGGCGAACAGGCCCGCCAGGGCGAGCAGCGTCGCGTCGAACCCGACGAAGCGGGCCTGCCCGGCGAGGAGCCCCGCCCAGTGGTGGTCGACCAGGGCGAGGTCGGCGGCCACCACCGCGAGATAGAGCCCGGCGGTCGCGGTCAGGGCCGCGCCCCAGGCCCGGCGCGACGGGCCGGCGAGGGCCGCCAGGGTGACGAGGCCCCAGGTGGCGAAGAAGGCGCCGATCTCCGCATCCGCCCGGCCCGCCAGACCGGGGGGCAGCAGGCGGTTGGCGAGGAAGTAGGCCGCGATGGCCGCCGGCAGCCCGGCCACGGCGCCGATGTTCAGGGCCTGGACCAGGCGCAGGCCGGGGAAGCCCCGCGCGCCGGCCTTGGGCAGGCGTGCCACCGACCAGAGCACGAGGCCGGTGGCCACCATGGCGGAGCCCATCAGGCCGCAGAGGAAGAACAGGATGCGCAGGGCCGGCCCGGCGAAGTGGGCCTCGTGCAGGCCGACCAGGATGGTGAAGGTCCGGGTCGCCGGCCCGAGGCCGCCCTGCCGGACCTCGCGCACGGCGCCCGTCACCCCGTCGAAGGCGATCTGCGGATGCGCGTGGGAGAGGCCGTGCGGCTCCGCGAACACCGCCGTCACCACCGCGTGGGCGTCCCGCGGGTTGACGACCGAGAGCCGCTCCAGGGGCTCGGGGACCCGCGCCATGGCCTCGCGCACCATCGGGCCGATGGGCGCCAGGGTGCCGGGCTGCCCGGCGGCGGGCCGGGGCGCCGGGATCTGCCCGCTCTCGGCGAAGAAGGTCTGCGCCTCGCCCTTGTAGGCGGCGGTGATGCCCCAGGGCATGTACATCACCGCCAGCGTGACGATGCCCGTGTAGGTGATCATCAGGTGGAAGGGCAGGGCGAGCACGCCCGTGACGTTGTGGGCGTCGAGCCAGCCGCGCTGGGGCGCCTTGTCCCGCCGCAGGGTGAAGAAGTCGGCGAAGATGCGCCGGTGGGTGATCACGCCGGAGATCAGCGCCACCAGCATGATCATGGCGCAGAGGCCGACGATCCAGCGGCCCCAGAGGGGCGGCATGTGGAGCTCGAAGTGGAAGCGGTAGAGGAAGTCGCCGCCCCGCGTCTCGCGGATCGCCGCCGGCTCGCCCGTCGCCGGGTCGAGGCGGGCCTGCCCCGGCGGGGTGCCGGGCTTCGTTCGCCAGAACAGGTCGAGCACCGGGCTGTCGGGGGTCGGCAGGCCGATGAACCACGTCCGCGCCCCGCCGGCGTGCCGCTGGAGATGCGCGACGCCGAGCTCGGCCGCCCGCGCCAGGCGATCGGGCGAAAGGGCCTCGGCCTGCGGAAGCTCGGGCCGCATCCAGCGCGAGATGTCCGTCCGGTAGTAGCTCGCCGTACCGGTGACGAAGATCGCCAGCAGGACCCAGCCGACGACGAGGCCGGACCAGGTGTGGAGCCAAGCCATGGCCTGGCGGAAGCTCGTTCCCATGGCGTCCTCCGGGAGGCTGGCGCGGCGCGCTACCAGCGGTAGCGCAGGGTGGCGTAGACCGTACGGGGCAGGCCGTAGAAGCAGCTCGAATAGCTGAAGCAGCCCGTCACGGTGCGCGCGTCGAGGAGGTTCTGGGCGTTGACCTGCAGGGTGAAGCCGTTGAGCGTCGCGTCGAAGTTCTTCAGGTCGTAGGACAGGACCGCATCCACGAGGACGCTCTCGGGCACCTTGAAGGAATTGGCCGGGTCGCCCCAGGAGGAGCCGAGATAGCGCACGCCGCCGCCGAGGCCGAGCCCCAGCAGGGGCCCGCCGGTGAAGCGGTAATCGACGAACAGCGAGGCGGTGGTGTCGGGGATCTGGACCGGGACCCGCCCCAGCAGCGGCACGGTCTGGCCCGTCAGAAGGTTCGCCGTGGTCGTGATGTCCTGGGTGATGCGCGCGTCGATGAGCGAGAAGCCGCCGATGACGTTCAGGCCCTCGGCGAGGTTGGCCCGCGCCTCGAATTCCAGGCCCTGCACGCCCACCGCGCCGGTCTGCACCACGAAGTTCCGGTTCACCGGGTCCGGGTTCGTGGCGTTCGAGCGGCGGATGTCGAAGGCCGCCGCGGTCAGCAGGATGTCGGTGCCGGGGGGCTGGTACTTGATGCCGGCCTCGAACTGGTCGCTGGTGATCGGATCGGGGATGCGCCCGACCGAGCCGAAATTCGCGTCGAAGATCCGCCCGGCGGTGATCGGCTCGAAGGCCTCGCTGTAGGAGACGTAAGGGGCGACGCCGTTGTCGAAGAGGTAGAGCAGGCTCGCCCGGCCGGTGAAGGCCTCCGCGGGGACGTCCTGGTTGGTCACCACGTTCGTGGCGAGGGTGCGGGTCGGGCCCGAGGTCCGGGCCCAGTCGTAGCGGCCGCCGAGGGTCAGGACGAGGCGGTCGAACTTCACCTGGTCCTGGACGTAGAGCCCGGTCTGCTCCGCCGTGATCCGCGCATCCGTGGTGAAGGGCGGCGCCGGGATGGTCATGCTGTAGTTGGGCGCCAGCACGTTCAAACTCGGGGCCGCCGGGAAGGCCGAGGACAGCGTGCGGGTCTCGAAGTTGCGGTAATCGACGCCGACGAGGGCGGTGTGGGCGAAGAGGCCGGTCTCGAACCGGCCCACGAGGTTGTTGTCGATGGTGTAGGCGTCGATCCCGACCCGGGTGGCGATGCGCGAGCGGTCGATGATCGGCCCGGTGCTGAAGGGGCCGCTGTTGTCGGAGAAGGCGCTGTAGACGCTGCGGTAATCGCCCTCGGTGCGCAGGTAGCGCGCCGCCGAGTGGACATGCAGGGCCTCGTTGACATCGTGGTCGAAGATGTAGCCGATCGAGGCCTGGGTCCGGTCCGAGCGCTCGAAGTTGCGGTCGCCGTCGTAGAAGTCCACCGGCAGCCGGCCGGTGACGCCGTTGCCGAAGTTGCGCGGGAACACCGTGCCCACGGCGGGGAATCCGCCGTAGAAGCCCGAGAACGGATCGCGCTGGTAATTGCCGATGAGGGTGAGCGAGGTGTCGGCGGAGGGCCGCCAGGTCAGGCTCGGGTTGATCAGGACGCGCTCGACCTCGGTCGTCACCGCCGGGCCGTCGCCCTTCCAGCCGAGGCCGATCACCCGGTAGGCGAACTGGTCGGCCAGCGGCCCCGCCGCCGACGGGATCGGGCCGCCGATGTCGAAGCCGCCGCGCACCTCGCTGAAGCCGCCGCCCTGGACGAAGATCTCCCCGTGCTGGACGAAGCGCGGCATCTTGGAGACGAAGTTGACGATGCCGCCGGGGCCCGACTGCCCGTAGAGCACCGAGGCCGGGCCCTTGATGACGTCGACGCGCTCCAGGCGGAACGGGTCGATGCTGGCGGACGCGTCGCGGCTGCCCGGCAGGGCGAGACCGTCGAGGAAGAGCGGCGCGGTGAAGCCGCGGATGTAGAACTGCTCCAGGCGGGTGGCGCCGGCGCCGCCGCGCTGCTCGGTGGTCACGCTCGGCGAATAGCGCAGGGCCTGGTTGATGGTGAGCGCGTTCTGGTCCTCGATCTGCTGCCGGCCGATCACCGAGATCGACTGCGCCGTCTCCAGGATCGGCGTGTCGGTCTTGGTGGCGACCCGGCTCTGGGTGGCGACGTAGCCGCGCACGGGGCCGACCGCGCCGCCGGGCTGGCTGCCGGAGGCGTTCCGGCCCGTGCCGGCCCCCTCCACCGAGAGGGTGTCGAGGGTCACCGTCTCGGTTCCCGCCTGCGCCTGCGCATCCCGGATTCCGAACCCGACGCCAGCAACGCCGGACAGCAGCGTCGCCAGAAGGCAGCGTTGGGCCGCTCTGGCGACGGGACGGGCATGCTCATGCGACGCAAAACAATTCACAGCCAAAGACCATTCCAGGGTGAGTACGAAATCGGTACCGCAGACGTGAATTGACTTACTTCCGTCAGCACCGAAACGTCTTGGCAGGAATCCTATTTCATCGGCAAGAGCTATGTTTTTTACTTATTCCAGGTTGGAACTGAACTGAGCCCCCTGTGCGGGTGCCGGCTTTAATCCCGGCCGCCGCGAAAAAAAGCGGGGCGCGACCCGAAGCCCACACCGGGCGGACGGGGCCTGCGTCGGCGGCGCTGGCCCGGAACGGTTTTTCTTATGAATTCCTAAGAATATCCTGGAATCTGGCCAATCCGCCAAAATTTGCGGTCTTATATCTCCATAATACCATGCAGACACAGACGGATACTTGTAAATTACAATCGTAAATCTATGTTAAGGCTGTCGCCCGCATCCCGCTGCGGGCGGTTGGGAGACCGCGCGCGCTCTTGCCGTCCCGGGACTCTTGCCGTCCCGGGAGGAGCGCCATGCCAGATCCGTCACAGCCGAGCGCTGCCCCACCCGATCCGGTCCAGGCCACGGTGCAGAACCGCCTCCTGCGGGCGATGGCGCCGGAGGATTTCGCACGTCTCGCGCCGCACCTCGAACCGATGGCGGGCGAATTCCGCCAGGTCCTGATCCGGCCCCACCAGCCGGTCGAGCGGCTGTACTTCCCCGAGAGCGGGTTCGTCTCGATCGTCACGGAGGCCTCGTCCGGCCGGGTCGAGATCGGCCTCGTGGGGCGGGAGGGCCTCGTCGGCGCCACGCCGGTCCTGCTCGACAGCGATCGGACGCCGCATCACGCCTCCGTACAGAATACCGGCCGCCTGCTCGCCGTCGCCGCCCCGGCGCTCCTGGCGGCCGTCGGGCAGAGCCCGTCCCTGCGCCGCCTGCTGCTGCGCTTCGTCCAGGTGCAGATCGTCCACCTGGGCAAGGCCGCCTATGCCAACGCCACCTACACCATGGAGGTGCGCCTCGCCGCCTGGCTGCTGATGTGCCACGACCGGATCGACGGCGACGACATCGCCATCACGCACGAGTTCCTGGCGCTGATGCTCGGCGTGCAGCGCTCCGGGGCGACCCTGGCGGTGCAGATCCTCGAGGGCCAGCACCTGATCCGGGCGCGGCGCGGGCGCATCACCATCCTCGACCGCCCGGCGCTGCTGGCCCTGGCCGACGGCAGCTACGGCACCGCCGAGGCCGAGTACGCCCGGCTGATCGGCGGGGCCTGATCCCCGCCCGGGGCAGCCGCCTCAGGCCGCCAGCGGCAGGGCGTCCGGCGCCGGGGCGGCGGCGCGGATGCCGAGGAAGGCCTCCACGGCCGCCAGGGAATCGAAGGCCATGAATTCCGGGCGCAGGGGCGCGGGAAGCCCCGCGAAGGTCAGGCTCCGGAACGTGTCGGGATGGGGATAGAGCTGGTACGGCCCGTCCGGATCCAGGGGCGGGAACAGGATCGCCACCTTCCGGCCGCCGAGCCGGACGAGGCGGGTGCTGCTGTAGGACAGGGTCTCGATCGTGTAGGCGGCCCGCTTCGCCGCGCCCTTCGTCATGATGCCTCGCATGGGTGCTTCCTCGTCTGCGTCGCGTCTTCGAACCTCGCCGCCCCCGGGCGGCCGATCTGCGTGCGGCCCGAATTCTTGCCGCCGGAATTCATGCCGCCCGAATTCTTGCCGCCCGAATTCATGCGGCCTTGGCCAGCGGCAGGACCTCGCGGAAGGCGAGGAGGAGGACGCGCCGGCCCTGGGCGTCGTGAACGTCGACGATCCAGTCCGACCAGTCGAGCCCGGCCCCCACCCGCTCCATGGCGTGCAGGGCCACCTCCGCGGCGTGGAAGCGGACCTGGGTCGGGTCCGCGAGCGCGACGCCCGTCGGGTCGATGATGGCCACGTGGCCGTCGGTGCAGTGGAACCGGTACTGGGAACGGGGCTTCCGCAGGACAGTCATGGCCGGGCCTCCGATGCCCGACCCGTCCCTGTCGGGATCCTCGCCGGGGCTGTTGTCCGGTCTTCGCGGCCGGATCGCGCAACGTCGTTCCGCCCATATAAGTTCTTCTTTTGTTCTCATCAAGAATCCGCCCCGGCGCGTTCTGACGCGGACCTGCGGCAGAGCTTGCCGACGAGCCCGGCAGCGCCGGCGTTGCTGGCCGTGCGCCGCCCCTGACCATCCGTCTCGCGGGCCCGCCGCCCCTAGCCGCGCTCGCGCAGCCACTGGCCGAGCTTGGTCCAGCGCCGGGCCTGGCGGCGCCCCGACACGGCCGTGCGGATCGCGCGGGGCTGGCCCACCAGCACCACGAGCTGCCGGCCCCGGGTCACCGCCGTGTAGAGGAGGTTGCGCGCCAGCAGGGTGAAGTGCTGGTTCACGATCGGGATCACCACGGCCGGGTACTCGGAGCCCTGGCTCTTGTGGATGGTGGTGGCGAAGGCCGGCACGAGGGTGTCGAGCTCGCCGTACGGGTAGGCGACCTCGCGCCCGTCGAAGGACACGATCACCGCCTGGTCCTCGGCCTCGAGGCGCACGACCCGGCCGAGATCGCCGTTGAACACGTCGCGGTCGTAGTCGTTCTGGGTCTCCATCACCCGGTCGCCGGGCGTGAAGCGCCAGCCGAAGCGCTCCACCGCCGTCTCGGGGGGCGGGTTCAGCACCCGCTGGAGTTCGTGGTTGAGGTTGCGGCTGCCCAGCACCCCGCGCAGCATCGGCGTCAGCACCTGGACGTCGCGGAGGGGGTCGAGGCCGAAGCGGGCGGGGATGCGCCGGGTCACCACCTCGATCAGCCGGGCGAGGCCGATCTCGGGATCGTCCACCGCGATCCAGTAGAAATCCGCCGCCGCGTCCGGGGACGCGCCCTCCGGCACCGCCTCCGGCACCGGCGGCACCGCCTCCGGCATCAGGCCGCGGTTGATGCGGTGCGCGTTGACGACGATCCGGCTCGCCGCGGCCTGGCGGAACACCTCGGTGAGGCGGGCGACCGGGACGCGCTCCGAGGCGATGAGGTCGGCCAGGACCTGGCCCGGGCCCACGGAGGGCAGCTGGTCGACGTCGCCCACGAGGAGCAGAGCCGCCCGCTCCGGCACCGCCTTCAGGAGGGCGTTCATCAGCGGGACGTCGATCATCGAGGCCTCGTCGACGACGAGGAGGTCGCAGGCGAGGGGGTTGTCGGCGTCGCGGGCGAAGCCGCCCCGGGCCGGGTCGACCTCCAGCAGCCGGTGGAGGGTCTTGGCCGGGAGCCCGGTCTGCTCGGTCATGCGCTTGGCCGCCCGGCCGGTGGGGGCGGCGAGGAGCACCCGCACGCCCTTGGCGACGAGGATGCGCAGGAGCGAATCCAGCGTGCTGGTCTTGCCGACCCCCGGGCCACCGGTGAGGACGCAGAGCCGGCTCGCGAGCATCGTGCCGATGGCGGCGGCCTGCGAGGGCGACAGGGTCTTGCCCGTGCGGGCCTCGACCCAGGGGATCGCCCGGGCGAGGTCGATGGCGGGCCAGGGCGGGGCCCCGTCGCGGCGGTCGATCAGGCGGTCCGCGATGGCGCGCTCGGCCCCGTGCAGGCCCTTGAGGAACAGGCAGGTCTCGGACCCGGACGTCTCGGGCCCGGATCTGCCGACCGCGATCGTGTCCGCCACCACGTCCGCGCCGCGCAGTTCGAGCGCGATGGCGAGGCGGATCAGGTCCGGCTCGACCTCGAGCAGGCGCTGGGCCAGGGCCACGAGGCGCTCGGTGGGCAGGCCGCAATGGCCCTCGTCGGTGGCGGTCTGGAGCGCGAAGGTGACCCCGGCGCGCAGGCGCTGCGGCGCCTCCCGGGCCAGGCCGAGGCGCATCGCGATGGCGTCGGCGGTGCGGAAGCCGATGCCGCGGATGTCGCGGGCGAGCCGGTAGGGGTCCTGCGTCATCACCGCGATCGCGTCGCGGCCGTAGGTCCGGAAGATGCGCACGGCCCGGGCGGTGCCGACCCCGTGGGCGTGCAGGAAGATCATGATCTCCCGCACCAGCTTCTGCTCGGCCCAGCCGCGCAGGATGCGGGCGGCGCGCTTGGGGCCGATCCCCGCCACCTCCGTCAGGCGGCCGGGCTCCGCCTCGATCACCGCGAAGGTGTCGGCGCCGAACAGGGCGACGATGCGCTCCGCCATGGCCGGGCCGATGCCCCGCATCTGCCCGGAGGCGAGGTAGCGCGCGATGCCCTCGCGGCCCGTCGGCGGCGTCACCCGCAGGGTCTCGGCCCGGAACTGCAGCCCGTGCTGGCGGTCGGAGGTCCAGCGGCCCGAGGCGGCGATCCACTCGCCCGGCGCGATCGCGGGGGCGTGCCCGATCACCGGCACCAGGTCGCGCTTGCCCGCCGCCTGGACCTTGAGCACGCAGAAGCCGGTCTCGGCGTTGTGGAAGGTGACGCGCTCGATGGTGCCCGCGAGGGTGTCCCCGGGCTCCCGGCGACGGGACGCCGCGCCGGCCTGCGGTTCGAGATCTCCCGGGCGGATCATCCTGTTCACGCCACCGGCCCTGCGTCACGGTTTCCTGGATCAGGCCGCCGCGCGGCGACCGGGTTTTGGGGGTCAGGCCGCCGCACGGCGGCCGGGCTTCTTGGCTCAAGCCGCGCGGCGGCCGGGTTTCTTGGCTCAGGCCGCGCGGCGGCCGGGTTTCTTGGCTCAGGCCGCGCGGCGGCCGGGTTTCTTGGCTCAAGCCGCGCGGCGGCCGGGTTTCTTGGCTCAAGCCGCGCGGCGGCCGGGTTTCTTGGCTCAAGCCGCGCGGCGGCCGGGTTTCTTGGCTCAGGCCGCGCGGCGGCCGGGTTTCTTGGCTCAGGCCGCGCGGCGGCCGGGTTTCTTGGCTCAGGCCGCGCGGCGGCCGGGTTTCTTGGCTCAGGCCGCGCGGCGGCCGGGTTTCTTGGCTCAGGCCGCGCGGCGGCCGGGTTTCTTGGCTCAGGCCGCGCGGCGGCCGGGTTTCTTGGCTCAGGCCGCGCGGCGGCCGGGTTTCTTGGGAGGCCAGCCCAGGGCGACGAGGCGGGCGCGGGCATAGTCGCGGACCTCGTCGCGGGTGCCCGGCGGCATCCCGGCGAGCACCTGCTGGGTCTCGGCGTCGAGCATCAGGTCGGTGACGGCGTCGATGCTGTCCCGGTCGTCGATCCGGCGCTTCAGGTCGGCCTCGGCCTCGGTCACCGCGTCGAACGGGTCGGATTCCGCGAAGGCGTCGTCCACGGCCTGGATCGCGGCCGGGGGGCCGGCCCGGAACTCGTCCGCCTCCTCCTCGGAATAGACGAGGCCGTGCAGCTCCAGGAGCTTGAGGATCACCCGGTCCTTGGCGCGCTTCTCGGCCATGGCGTAGACGTAGCCGGCCTGCCTGCCCGAGACCCGGTAGTTCACGTTGACCAGGGCCTCGCCGATCGACCACTCGACCCGCTCGGTCCCGGCCTTCGCCCCCGCCATCCGACCGGTCACCAGGATCACGGCCTCGTCGCGCTCGGCCCGCACCAGGGTCGGCGGGTCGAAGCGGATGCCGGCCTGGGCGGCGATGCGCTCCAGGGTCCGGTGGTAGATCACCGCCGTGCCCTGCACCCGCCAGACGTTGCCGCCGAAGGGTTCGCCGTAGCGGACCAGGATGTCCGCGATCTGCTTGTCCGCCGTTCTCATCGGGCCTTCTCGCCAGGACTGCCCGGGAAGCCGGGCGCGGGCCGTGACCTACGGCCACGTTCCTGATATGTTCCAGAAGATGTGATGTGGTCCCTGGGCCGTGTCATGACAAGTGGGCGCACATGTGGGTGCGTTGAATCCGAACCCGCCGTAGAAGAGGCGCCGGACCTTTGCTGTCCTCCGGAGCCGTAGCGCGAACAGGAGCGCCGATGACCTCGCTGATCTTCTCCGTGTCGAGCCCCGACGGCGACGGCACGTACCGGATGGAGGCCACGAAGACCGCGCGCGGCGTGCGTTTTACCTGCACCTGCCCTGAGGGTGTCGCGCAGGCGCATTGCGAGCACCGCATCGCCCTGCTGCTCGGGGAGGTCGGCCACCTCGCCGCGGTCGATCCCGCCTCGGTCGCGGCGCTCTCCGCCCTGACCCGGGGCTCGCCCCTGATGCACGCCGTGCACCGGCTGGCCCAGGCGGAGGCCGCCGAGGCCGAGGCCCGCGCCGACCTCGCGCGCGCCCGGCAGGTCCTCGCCACCATCCTGGGCGGCTGAGCCCCCGGGCGGTCGGGCGGCTCAGCCCCGGTCGGGCCGGGCCTCCCAGATCGCCGCCTCGACGAAGGGGCGCTTCAGCTGCGGACCGGCGCCGCTGCGCAGGACGAAGTCGTTGGCGCCGGGATGGCGGCGGATCGCCTTGCCGAGGTTGAGCCGGTAGCCCGCCCCGAACACGTAGGGGGGTGCCATCGGGTCGGCCATGTAGGCGTCGACGGCCGCCGTCACCTCGGTCGCGGGAATGAGGCCCAGGTCGCACAGGGCGCGAATCGTCAGCTTCTCGGTCATGGGCTCCTCCATAGGCCCCCGGGCGGCGGCACCGCAACGCGGCCCGTCGCCTGGGGCGCGCGGACGCGGTCTTGAGCCGCGGGGGCGCAGGGGCTACCTCTTGCGACGGGGCCAAGCTTGCCGGACCCCCGGCTCCGCGCCGCGCGCGGGGCAGGGGCGGTCCGAGCAGCGGCGTTCCGAGACGCCGTCCCCCCGGCCGAAAGTGCATCCGTGGCGCCCACCCTTCCCCCGACGCTCCCCCCACCCGAACCCGAGGCCGGCGCCCGCCCGCGGGTGAGCGCGCGGGGCCGCCTGCGGACCTACTTCCTCACCGGCATCATCGTGTCGGGGCCGCTGGCCATCACGATCTACCTGACCTGGTGGTTCATCAGCCTCATCGACGGCTGGGTGAAGCCCCTGGTGCCGGCGAGCTACCTGCCCGACCATTACCTGCCGTTCTCGATTCCCGGCCTCGGCCTCCTCATCGCCTTCGTGGCGGTGACGCTGCTGGGCTTCCTCACCGCCAACCTGGTGGGGCGCAGCGTCGTCGAGTTCGGCGAGGTGCTGCTCGCCCGCACCCCGGTGATCTCGGGGCTCTACAAGGGCCTGCGCCAGATCTTCGAGACGCTGTTTTCCGCCAACGGCACCTCGTTCCGCACCGTCGGCCTCGTGGAATTCCCCGTGAAGGGCACCTGGTCGGTGGTCTTCCTGTCCGCGCCGGCCGCCCCGGACGTGCAGGCCGCGCTGGCGCCGGGGGGCGACCATGTCGGCGTGTTCCTGCCCTGCGCCCCCAACCCCACGACGGGCTTCTTCTTCTACCTGCCCCGCACCGACATCGTGGAGATCGCCATGAGCGTCGACGACGCGGCCAAGCTGGTGATGTCGGCCGGCGTGATCCAGCCGGAAGATCCGGGGGCGCGGGACGCCCATGCCAAGGATCCGCAGGCGCGCTTCCAGGCCATGGCGGCCTCCTTGCGGGCGACCCACGGGGACCCGCCCAAGATCGATGCGTGAGATCGATGCATGAGATCGACGCCTGAAATCGACGCCTGACCGGGACGGGGTCAGCCCGCCCCGAGCAGGCGGATCGCCGCGTCGCGCTCGAACAGGTAGAGCAGCACCCGGAGCGCCTGGCCGCGTGCGCTCTTCAGGCCGGGGTCGCGCTGGACCACGAGCTGGGCGTCGTCGCGGGCCACCTGGAGCAGTTCGGCGTCGTTCTCCAGGCTGGCGAGGCGGAAGGCGGCCATCCCCGATTGCCGGGTGCCCAGCACCTCGCCCTCGCCGCGCAGGCGCAGGTCTTCCTCCGCGATGCGGAAGCCGTCCTCGGTCTCGCGCATCATCTCGAGGCGGGCCCGCGAGACCTGGCCGAGGGGGCCGCGATAGAGGAGGAGGCAGCTCGAGGCCTTGGCGCCGCGCCCGACCCGGCCGCGGAGCTGGTGGAGCTGGGCCAGCCCGAAGCGCTCGGCATGCTCGATGACCATGATGGTGGCCTCCGGCACGTCGACGCCGACCTCCACGACGGTCGTCGAGACGAGGATCTTCGTCTCGCCCCGCTGGAAGCGCTCCATGGCGGCGTCCTTGTCGGGCCCGGGCATCTTGCCGTGGATCAGCCCGACCGCGTCGCCGAAGCTGTGGCGCAGGTCCCCGAAGCGCTCCTCGGCCGCGGCGAGGTCGACGAACTCGGATTCCGCCACCAGGGGGCAGATCCAGTAGACCCGGTCGCCGGCGGCCAGCGCCCGCCCCAGGCCCGCCACCACCTCGTCGAGGCGGTCGGTGGAGACGAGGCGGGTGGCGATGGGCTGGCGCCCGGCCGGCTTCTCGTCGAGCACCGAGACGTCCATGTCGCCGAAGCAGGTCAGCGCCAGGGTGCGGGGGATCGGGGTCGCCGTCATCACCAGGATGTCGACGGCCGCGCCCTTCGCCCCCAGCGCCAGGCGCTGGTGCACGCCGAAGCGGTGCTGCTCGTCCACCACGGCCACGCCGAGATCGGAAAAGACCACGCTGTCCTGGAACAGCGCGTGGGTGCCGACCACGATGTCGACCTCCCCGGCGGCGAGCGCCGCCAGGGTGGCGCGGCGCTCCGAGGCCTTGTCGCGCCCGGTGAGGAGGCGCAGGCGCAGGGGCGCGGCCAGGGGGGCGAGGCGCTCGAAATGCTGGCGCGCCAGGATCTCGGTGGGGGCCATCAGGGCCGCCTGGCGCCCGACCTCCACGGCCGAGGCCATGGCGAGCAGCGCCACCGCGGTCTTGCCGGAGCCGACGTCGCCCTGGAGCAGGCGCAGCATGCGCCGGTCGGAGGCGAGGTCGCCCCGGATCTCGGCGACCGCGCGCCGCTGCGCCCCCGTCAGCCCGAAGGGCAGGGCGGCCTCGATCCGGCCGCTCAGGGCCCCGTCCCCCGCATTGGCCCGGCCGGGGGCCCGGCGGTTGCGGGCCCGCATCAGGGCGAGGGCGAGCTGCGAGGCCAGGAGCTCGTCGTAGGCCAGGCGCCGCCGGGCCGGGGAGCGCGGGGGCGCGCCGCCGCCCTCGGGCACGGGGGGCGGGGCCACCTCCGGCCGGTGCTCGGCCCGCAGGGCGTCGGCGAAGGCCGGCAGTCCCTCGCGGGCCATCCAGGCCGGGTCCAGCCACTCGGGCAGCACCGGCAGGCGCTCCAGGGCCGCATGGGCCAGCTTCGAGATCGCCCGGGAGGTCAGGCCCTCGGTGGCGCCGTAGATCGGCTCGACGGTGGGCTGGGCGGCGAGCCCCGCCTCGTCGACGATGCGGGCCGGATGGACCATCTGGCGGTGCCCGTCCCAGAGGTCGATGCGCCCGGTGATGTAGCGGTGGCTCCCCAGGGGCAGCATCTTCTCGACCCGGGCCTGGGGCATGCCGAAGAACACCAGGGTGATGTCCCCGGTGGCGTCCTCCACCAGCACCCGGAAGGGGCGGCGCCCCGCCCCCGGCTGGGGCGCCCGGTAGCCCGTCACGGTGACGCCCAGGGTCACGGGCTCGCCGGGGGGCGCCTCGGCGATGGAGCCCATCAGGCGCCGGGCGACGCCGCCCTGCGGCAGGTGGAACAGGAGGTCGACGATCCGGGCCGGCTGCTCGGGCGTGCCGAGCAGGCGCTCGATCATCGGCGCCATCTTGGGCCCGATGCCGGGCAGGCCGCGCGCGGGCGCGAAGAGGGCATCGAGGACGCTCGGGCGGAGCAGGGGCTGGCGGGACGCGGGCTCGGTCATGCGGCTCGGGGGCGGGAAACGGGCGGAAGGGGAACCCGGAGGCGGGGGGCGGGACCCGGGTGGTCTCGGACGGCGCGGGACCCCGCCCCGCGCATGGGCGGGATGGCGGCGCGGGCCGCTGCCTCTATATACCGACCGGAAGGCTTGGTCCCGCGACGGATGACGCATCGGGGCCGGGCCGGGGCTGCCACGATCCAGACGATCCTCCGATCCTTGGATCACGGCATCCCGGGATCACAGCATCACAGGCTGACCGCATGTCCGGCACCACCCGCACCAGCGCCGACCTCGATCCGCGCCGCCGCCGCACCCTCTTCCGCGCCTGGCACCGCGGCATCCGCGAGATGGACCTGATCATGGGCCGCTTCGCCGATGCCGAGATCGGCACCCTCACGGAGGAGGAGCTCGCCACCTTCGAGGCCCTGATCGAGGTGCCCGACCGCGACCTGTTCCGCTGGCTCACCGGCGAGGACCCGACGCCCGCGAACTACGACACGCCGGTCTATCGCCGCCTCAAGGCCTTCCACAAGCACGACGCGCCGATCCACTAGGGAGCCCGGTCCGCGGCCGCGCCGCCGGGTCCGGACGCGACGGGCGTTTCCGGGCCGTCGCGCATCGGGGCAGCCCGGAGACCCTCGAACGTCAGGGCCGATACCCAAAAAACGTCCGAGATCTTCTACCTCGAATCAACCAAGCCCGTTCAAATTTCCGATAGGATCAAGGGCGCAATGCTTTTGAAACGTTCGGGTTCTACTGTGCGCAGGAGAACAAACGCTATAAATATAGCTCAGGCCTGTGTGATGGGATCCGTGATCAAGCGGCGCGTTTTCGCGTATGCGGCAGGTTTGGCCTGTTGTCTCGGATGCCTTCACGCCTACGCCCAGGCGTCGGACGTCGCCGGCATCGTCATCCAGAAGGCCAGACAGTTCGGCTTCCAGGCCGTCACCCTGCAGGCCGGCGGGTCCATCGTGCTGTCCAACGAAGACGCGACGGCCGTCCACCACGCCTATATCGAGGCCGACGGCGTCCGCCGGGACTTCGGCGACCAGGCCCCCGGCACCCGCACCACGATGGTGTTCCCGCAGCGGGGCGACTTCCTCGTCCTCTGCGGCGTGCACCCGACGATGAAGCTGGCCGTCCGCGTCGACTGAGCCGCCCGCGCCGCCTCCGCGGCGGGCCGGCAGGGTCCGTCGCAGCCCGAATTTCGTGCCGGCCCAAGTTTCGTCTCGATGAAGGTCCGTGCCGGGACGGATTGCCGGTCAGCGGCCCTGGGCGTGCGCCGCCGGTCGTCCGTCGGCCGCGGCCAGGAACTGCACGTTCAGGCCGGTGCCGGAGCGATGCCGCACGGCGCAGTCGAACCGGCGTCCATCCGCCGCGACGACCACCGCGAAGCGATCCGGCACCTGGGCCGGCTGGCCGAGCTGCAGCCGCGCGCCGCCCTCCGTCAGGTCGCGGATGGAGCAGGCGATCCGCGCGCCGTCGGGCAGGTGGATCGCGGCGCGCAGGAGCACGCGCGTCCGTCGCGCGGTGCGCCGCTCCTCCATCCCGATGGTCCAGTCGTCCAGGCCCGTGCTGATGCGCGACACCCCGTCGGCCGCCTGCTGCATGCTGGACAGGATCGCGCCCGTGGCCTGCGCCTGCTCGTCCATCGCGGCGGTGACGCCGTCGACGTGCCGGCTGATCGTGCCGACCGCCGCCGTGATCGTCGCCAGGGTGGTGGCGACCTCGCTGGAGACCGCCTGCATCCCGGCGATCTCGTGGCTGATCCGGTTCGTGGCGGCGGCGGCCTGGCCGGCCAGGTTCTTCACCTCGGAGGCGACCACCGCGAAGCCGCGCCCGGCCTCGCCGGCCCGGGCCGCCTCGATGGTGGCGTTGAGGGCCAGCAGGTTGATCTGCTGGGCGATGTCCGTGATCATCGTGGCGACGCCGCTCATCGCCTGGGCCGCGCCGCGCAGCCGCTCGGTGGCGGCATCCGCCTCCCCGGCCCGGCCGTGGATGTCGTCCACGACGGTCTTGGACTGGGCCATGCTGCGCGAGATCTCCAGCGCGGCGGCGTTCATGACGTCGGCCGCATCCGTGACCGCCTGGACGTTGTCGAGGGTGCGCTCGGCGGCCTCCACCGCGACCGAGCGCGCCGTCATGTTGGCGGTGACGTCGGTGGCGTACTTGACGATCTTGGTCAGGCGGCCGGCGGGATCGAAGATCGGGTTGTAGCTGGCCTGGATCCAGACGGGCCGGCCTCCCTTGCCGACGCGCTGGAACATGCCCGAGGCGAAGCGGCCGGCGCGCAGGCGGTCCCAGAAGGCGGCATACTCCGCCGTCCGGGCGTAGCCGGGCTCGACGAACTGGGCGTGCGGCCGGCCCCGGATCTCCTCGATCCCGTAGCCGAGGGCCTTCAGGAAGTTGGCATTGGCGTCGAGGACCGTCGCGTCGGGGGCGAACTCGATCACCGCCTGCGAGCGGTTGACCGCCGCCAGCTGCGCCGTCGCGTCCGCCACCAGCCGCTTCTGCGCGGTGATGTCGGTGGCGAACTTGACCACCTTGACCGGCACCCCGTCCCGGTCCCGGATCGGGTTGTAGGTGGCCTGGATCCAGATCTCGCGGCCGCCCTTGGCGATGCGCTTGAACTCGCCCGAGCGGAACTCGCCGCGGCCGAGATCCGCCCAGAACGCCCGGTAGGCGTCCCCCGCGCGCTCGTCCGGATCGACGAACAGGCCGTGATGGCGCCCCTGGACCTCGTCGAGGCCGTAGCCCACCGCGGCCAGGAAATTGGCGTTGGCCTCCAGGATGGTGCCGTCCAGGGCGAAGGCGATGACGGCCTGGGAGCGCTGCAGGGCCTCGAGCTGCCCGTCATGGTCGATGGCGCGCAGGACCTCGGCGGTGACGTCGGTGGCGAGCTTGACCACCCGGGTCACGCGCCCGGCGCGATCGCGCACCGGGTTGTAGGTGGCCTGGATCCAGACCGCGCGGCCGTCCTTGGCGAAGCGCTTGAACGCGCGCGTCTGCGGCGTGCCCCGGCGCAGGTCCTCCCAGAACGCGCGATAGGCCGCGCTCGCCCGCTCCTCGGGGGAGACGAAGCGCCCGTGGGGCTGTCCCGTCACCTCGGCGAGGGTGTAGCCCATCAGGTCGAGGAACAGGGCGTTGGCGGTGAGCACCGTGCCGTCGGGGGTGAACTCGATGCGGGCCCGGGATCTGTCGATGGCGGCCATCAGCGCGCGCAGATCGGTGTCGAAGAACGGCACGGAGAGGTTCCCGCGATGCGTATCCCGCATCCACGCTCGTCTTAGTCGCTTTCCATTAAGCAAACCCGAAACAGCTTACAGGCGAGTCCCTGGTCGAGTTCGCGGCGGAGTTATTGGCCGAGTTGCTGGCCGAGTTGCTGGCAAGGTTCCAACCTTGACGAGAAGGGGCGTCCCTGGAGGGCGACGGAGAGCCGGGGTGCCGCACCGAAACCCCGGCGTTGCTCGGCGCGCGCGGGGCCGCAACCGATCGGGGGCCCGCGCCCCGGCGGGGCCCGGAGCCGGGCCAGCGTTCGGGCGTCCGAAAAATCTTGACAATATTCCTAATTCGTGTCTCTATCCCCGCACCTGCCGCCCGAACGAATCGGGAGCCTGACCGGAGACCGACCGGGCGGGCTGAAGGGCGGCGGGGCGGTGCCCGCGTCGGTGGCTTCGGTCGCTGCCGCCCCGGGCGACGGCTCGCTATGACCGCCGGCTCGGCACAGGGCGGCGCGCCGGGGGAGGAAATGCCCCCGCCGTCCGACCCGTCGCTGGGTCAGCGGGAAGAAGCTGCGGCGCCGCCCATGACGAGGCGGCGTGCGACGAAGGCTCGCTCCGAAGCGTGCGGGGTCTCCCCAGAACCCGCCGAACTTAGCGCCAGCGCGAGCCCCGTCGGAGACACCGCGACGCCAACGGCCCCGGCGGCGACGCCGGAGCCCGGGACGCCGGGGAACCGGCACATCACTGAAGCGCAACACTGGGTTCCGCGGCGTCCCGCGTCCCCGTCCGCGCATCGATTTGGGCCATGCCCCCGGCGCGGAACCGCGCGCGGGGGTGAAGCCGCGTGGGAAAAGGCGCGGGTGAAAGGCCTGGGGCAGGGGGCTCCGTCCCTCCCCCCGTTGCGGGGGAGGGTGCCTGCGGAGCAGGCGGGAGAGGGGCGACCTGTCCGGATCACGCGCCCCCCTCGCCCGACCCGCTTCGCGGGCCACCCTCTCCCGCAGGGGGGGAGAGGAAGAGGCCCCCGCGCTGGATCAACGCGGTGGGGTGCGGTAACGCCGGTACGCCGTCGCGTGGATGCCGGTACGCCGTCGCGTGGGTCTGGTAAGGAGCCGGCCCACGGTTACATACGGTCCGGTCCCGCGGTCCGGTCCCGCGCATCGCTTCCCCCCGGTTCGCGTCCGGGGCGGTCCTTCAGACGAACGAAGCCGGACGGACCCGCCGGGGTCCGACCCGGCGCAGCACGAGTGCAAAACCCCGACCCGATGGCCAAACCCCAACCGAAAGCTCCCGCGCCCGCGGCGAAACCCCAGACGGCGCGCTTCGCCCTGCCGAAATCCGGCGCCCTCGCCCGGGCCCTGGAGGCGCTGAAGCGCGGCGACAGCCCGACGCTCGCCAACGTGCCGGAGGGGTTCGACGCGGTGGTCGTGGCGGATCTCGCCCGGGCCCTCAGCCGCGACGTCGAGGGGCCGGCGGTGCTGGTGCATGTCGCCCGCGATTCCGGGCGCTCGGCCGCCTTCGCCGGCGCCCTGAAGTTCGTCGCCCCCGAGATCGAGGTGCTGAGCGTGCCGGCCTGGGACTGCCAGCCCTACGACCGGGTCTCGCCCAACGGCGCCATCGCGGCCCAGCGCATGACGGCCCTGTCGCGCCTCGCCCGCTCGCGCTCCTCGGAGGAGCAGCCCCGCATCCTCTGCACCACCGTCAACGCCTTGATTCAGAAGGTGCCGCCCCGGGAGAAGATCGCGACCGAGACCTTCTCGGCGGCGATCGGCAACGTGGTGCCGATGGACACCGTGACGGCCTGGGTCGAGGCCAACGGGTTTCTGCGCACGGGCACCGTGCGGGATACGGGCGAGTACGCGGTGCGCGGCGGCATCCTCGACCTGTCGCCCCCGGGGCTGCCCAACCCGATCCGCCTCGACTTCTTCGGCGATACCCTGGAATCGATCCGCGCCTTCGACCCCGAGACCCAGCGCACCGTCGGGCAGCTGCGCTCCCTCGACCTCGTGCCGATGAGCGAGGTGCAGCTCACCACCGAGACGATCCGGCGCTTCCGCCAGGGCTACCTCTCGGCCTTCGGCGCGGCCAACCGCGACGACCGGCTCTACGAGACCATCAGCGAGGGCCGGCGCTATGCCGGCCTCGAGCACTGGATGCCGCTGTTCTACGACCACCTCGACACGCTGTTCGACTACGTGGCCGGCGTGCCGATGGTGTTCGACGCCCAGGTGGACGAGGCGGCGGGCGAGCGCCTGACCCTGATCCGCGACTATTACGACGCCCGCGCCGAGGCCATGAAGGCGCCGTCCCCCGGGGTCGCCCCCTACAAGCCCCTGAAGCCCTCGGCCCTCTACCTCACCCCCAACGAGTGGCGCGACCGGGTCGCGGCGGCCTCCGTCGCCCGGCTCTCGCCGTTCTCGATGCCCGAGAATCCGGACCGGGCGACCATCGACTGCGAGGGCCGCCAGGGCCGCAGCTTCGCCGCGGAGCGCGCCGACGAGGCCGCCAGCGTGTTCGACGCGGCCGTCGCCCACGTGAAGGACCTCCAGGGATCCGGTCATCACGTGATCCTGGGCTCCTGGTCCGACGGCTCGCGCGACCGGCTCTGCTCGGTGCTGGCCGATCACGGCCTGAAGAAGCCCGTTGCCATCAACACCCTCGCGGCGGTGAACGCCCTGAAGCGCGGCACCGACGTCGCCGTCGCGGTCTGGGGCCTGGAATCCGGCTTCGTCGTGGACCGGCTCGCGGTGATCTCCGAGGGCGACATCCTCGGCGACCGTCTGGTGCGCCAGAAGCGCAAGGCCAAGCGCCCCCAGGACATCATCCTGGAGGTGCAGGCCCTCCAGCCCGGCGACCTCGTGGTCCATGCCGACCACGGCATCGGCCGCTTCGTCGGCCTCAAGACCGTGACGGCCGCGGGGGCGCCGCACGATTGCCTGGAGATCCAGTATGCCGGCGGCCTGCTGCTGCTGCCGGTGGAGAACATCGAGCTCCTGACGCGCTACGGCTCGGAGGATGCCGAGGTGGCCCTCGACCGGCTCGGCGGCGGCGCCTGGCAGGCCCGCAAGGCCAAGATGAAGAAGCGCATCCTGGAGATGGCCGGCCAGCTCATCCGGGTCGCGGCCGAGCGCTTCGTGCGGCAGGCCCCGCGCCTGCACGCGCCGGAGGGGCTCTACGACGAGTTCGCCGCCCGCTTCGCCTTCGACGAGACCGAGGACCAGGCCAACGCCATCGACGCGGTGCTCACCGACCTCAATGCCGGCCGTCCGATGGACCGCCTCGTCTGCGGCGATGTCGGCTTCGGCAAGACCGAGGTGGCGCTCCGCGCCGCCTTCGCGGGGGCGCTCGGTGGCAAGCAGGTGGCGGTGGTGGTGCCCACCACCCTCCTGGCCCGCCAGCACTACCGGACCTTCGCCGAGCGCTTCAAGGGCCTGCCCGTGGAGGTCGCCCAGATGTCGCGCTTCGTCTCCAGCACCGAGATGAAGCGGGTCCGCGACGGCCTGACCGCCGGTACGGTCGACATCGTGGTCGGCACCCACGCCCTGCTCGCCAAGAACGTCGCCTTCAAGGATCTCGGCCTCATCATCGTCGACGAGGAGCAGCATTTCGGCGTGGCCCACAAGGAGCGGCTCAAGGCGCTCCAGGCCGACGTGCACGTGCTCACCCTCTCGGCGACGCCGATCCCCCGCACCCTGCAGCTCGCCATGACGGGGGTGCGCGAGCTCTCGATCATCGCGACGCCGCCGGTGGACCGCCTGGCCGTGCGCACCTTCGTGACGCCCTTCGACCCGCTCCTGATCCGCGAGGCCCTGCTGCGCGAGCGCTACCGCGGCGGGCAGTCCTTCTACGTCGTCCCGCGCATCGAGGACCTCGCCGAGGTCAAGCGCTTCCTCGACCAGGAGATGCCCGAGACCAAGGTGGCGGTGGCCCATGGCCAGATGGCGGCGGGCCAGCTCGAGGACGTGATGACGGCCTTCTACGAGGGCAAGTTCGACGTGCTGCTGTCGACCACCATCGTCGAATCCGGCCTCGACATTCCCACCGCCAACACGCTCATCGTGCATCGGGCCGACATGTTCGGCCTGGCCCAGCTCTACCAGCTGCGCGGCCGCGTCGGCCGCGCCAAGGCCCGGGCCTACGCCCTGTTCACCACCCCGGCCAACCGCACCCTCACGGTCCAGGCGGAGAAGCGCCTGCAGGTGCTCCAGACCCTCGACACCCTCGGCGCCGGCTTCCAGCTCGCCTCCCACGACCTCGACATCCGCGGCGCCGGCAACCTGCTCGGCGATGCCCAGTCCGGCCACATCAAGGAGGTCGGCTACGAACTCTACCAGCAGATGCTGGAGGATGCGGTCACCGCCCTGAAGGCCGGCATCGACGAGCCGGTGGAGGAGGCCTGGTCGCCCACCATCGCGCTCGGCGCGCCGGTCACGATCCCGGAGGACTACGTCGAGGACCTCACCGTCCGCCTCGGCCTCTACCGCCGGCTCTCGACCCTGGAGAACGACGCCGAGATGGAGAGCTTCGGCGCCGAGCTGATCGACCGCTTCGGCCCGCTGCCGCCGGAGGTGGAGCAGCTCCTCAAGATCGTCACCATCAAGATCCTCTGCCGCGACACCAACGTGGAGAAGGTCGAGGCCGGGCCGAAGGGCGTCGTCGTCCACTTCCGCGACAAGGCCTTCGCCAACCCGCAGGGGCTCGTGGCCTACGTGGCCGAGCAGGCCTCCTTCGCCAAGGTGCGGCCCGACATGAGCATCGTCTTCATCCGCGAGCTCGACACCATCCCGGAGCGCCTGAAGGTGACGACGACGATCCTGCGCAGCCTGTCCACCATCGCCCGGCGCAAGAAGGCGGCCTAGCCCGGGGGGAACGCAGGCAGCGCGGGGGCCTGAACGCGAAAAGGGCGCGCCGCCGGCACGCCCTTTTCGCAAGGAAGAGAAGAGGTTGGGACGGTCTCTTCGACCGCCCCCTCAGAGGTCAGGCTGGTTCAGCACGTAGGGGCCGATCTGGCTCTGCAGGTCGATGCAGGCACCGGACCGGCGGCCCATCGTCTCGTCGACGACGATGACCGGGATGCCGGCTTGGCGCATCTGCTCGCGCAGGCGCTCGGAGAGCTGGGCATAGGCCGGATCGCGCCGGGAGGAGGCCTGGAGCAGGATGGCGGCCGGGCGCGCGATGACCGCGAGCACGTCATGCGCCGCCTCGAGCGAGGCGGTGACGCTAGCGTAGCCGAGCTCCGCGAGCTCGGCGGCGAGCGAATGATCGATGGCGCGATGGCCATCGTCGACAACGAGAACTTGTTGCAGCGCACCCATGAGCATCAGTGCTAGCCCATCCTTCGTACCTTGGAAAGAGACCCGTGTGACAACACACATGGAGGGCGATTGGTTCGCCGGCCACGTTCCGAACGTGACCGTGCCGCCGGATCCCTGAGCGGCGGATGAACCGACTCGGTGCGGCGCATCATGCGACGGGGCCGGACCGGGCGCGCCCGGCGCAACCCGTTCCGGCGAATCGGCAATCCGGCCTTCGGCACCGCAATCGCGGACCGGCGGCGGGCGCCGCGGCCGCGCGCCGGGGGGCAGCCCGGTGCCCCGGCCGGAAGCCCGGACGCCGGGCCGTTCAGGCGCGCCGGATGGCGAGCGTGCGGTCGTCCTCGACGCCGGCGGCGAAGGGCGAGGGCGCCCAGGCATCGACCGTCTCGGGGATCAGGATATCGCGCTGCAACGGCTCGGCGTGGCAGGCCCGGCCCCGGAAGGCGAGGTGCCCGTCCGGGTCGCGCCGCAGGGCCATGAGGGTCGAGAACAGGTGCGCGCGCTCGGGATGGGTCAGCGCCAGCGCGACGTCGTTGGCCTCCCGGGCACCGGCCAGGAGGGCGGTCTCGTCGAAGGCGACCACGTCGATGACCGGACGATGGGGCTCCGAGGCCAGGGTGCGCGGACCGAGGCGCCCGGGGGCGCGATGGGCGAGGACGATGGCCTCCAGCGTCCGCGGCAGGCGGCTGGCGGCGAGGTTCCGCTCCAGCGCCGCCGGAACGACGAGGCGGGTCGGCAGCGGCCGGTCGAGGGCGTCGGCGAAGCTGCGGGCCTCGAACACCGGCAGCGTCTCCAGGCCGGCGCCCGCCACGAGGGCCGCCCCGAGGCCGGTGACGAGGCCGCGCAGATCGCTCTGCGGCACCAGGCTGAGGATGCGGTCCCCGGGCTGGACTCGGGTGGTGACGAGGTAGACGGCGATGGCCGCGAGCAGCGCGTCGCCGCTGCGGTGGACCGGATGGGCGGGATTGCCCGCGGTGAAGCTGATGAGGCCGCCGGGCCCGGGGGCGAAGGGGCCGCCCGCCTGGTCGAGGGCCATGGCGTCGAGGCTGATCACGCCGTCCGGGACGTCCGGGCCGAAGGCGGCGAGGTAGCGCAGCCCGAAATACCGGACCGCGACCCGGCAGAGGCGGTCGGCGAGCGCGAGGGGGCCGAACCGGGTCTGGGTGATGACCGCCGGGAGCGCGGCGTGCTGCACGGCGGCGAGGAGCCCCTCCTCGTCGAGGCTCAGCGGCAGCAGGCAGGGGATGTGGCCGGCGGCCTCCACGGCCAGGTAGGCGAGGAAGCTCTCGGAGCTGCCCGGGAGGGCGAGGCCGATGCGGCTGCCGGGGGCCAGGCGCCAGCTGCGCAGGCCGTTGGCGAGGCGGGCCACGATCTCGGCCGCCGCCGCGTAGGTCCAGGTGATGGCGGGCCGCCCGCTCCACAGGGGCTTGTGCGGCGGATCGACGAAGGCGACGCGATGGGGGTGGGCATGGGCCGTCCCGGCCAGGAGGGTACAGAGGCGCTGCGCCCGGGGCGGAACCCGCGCGCTGTCGGGCCACGCGCCCCCAGGGCTGCCCGGCGTGGCCCCGGACCCGACCAGGGCCGGCGGACGGCCGAGCCCGGGCCCGGGCCCGCCGGCCATGCGGCGGCTGGCCTGGGACAGGGGAATTCCCGCCCGGACCGAGTCCAGGAGATGGGAGGCTTGGAACTGGGCTGCTTGCTGCGCCGGCACGTACGCTGACTCCCGCGACCCCTCGTTCATGGGCGCTTAGGGTTAAGTCCGGCTTAACCCCGGTGCCGCCTCAGCCCCCGGCCACGGCCGTGGTGTCATGTCTTCGCCGCATTCGGGGGGAAAGCAGGCCGCCCTGTCGTCGGGACGGGACTGCGCCGTCGAGGGCGCGGTCCGCGGGTTGCCGCGCGGTGGCGGAGGATCTCATCCGCTGCACCGCTGCGATCCCGGTCCAGTCATGATCTCGGCCCAGGGGGATGTCGGCTTCGAAGCGATCTCGGTCGAAGGATGCCTGTCCGGCCGGCCTGGTGCGATGAATGCGCCGGGCAGGGGCCGAACGGACCTCCGAACGCCGGAAGCGCCCTTGAAGTCCGAACCGTTCGATGCGAATCCGCGCCCTAGCTTCGAGGCGCATCCCGCGAGCCGAATCCGTTACGCCGTCATCTTAAGGGGTCAGAGCTGATGTTCTTCGCCAACCGTCCCGCGCGCCCGCTGCGCGTCGCCGCGTTCCTCGCCCTGGCGGGCCTTACCGGAGTGGCGGGGGTTGCCGGACCGGCTCTCGCGCAGGGCAGCAAGGGCAAGGCTGCGCCGGCCCCGACCGCCCCCGCGCCGACGCCGCCCCCGGCCGCCGCGCCCACCGGGGCGGCCCAGACGGGCCCGCAGATCGTCAACGTGAAGTCCGATCCGGCCCAGACGGAATGGACCAAGGTCTGCGGCAAGGACCAGGCCAGCGGCACCGACGTCTGCTACACCACCCGCGACTTCGTCTCCGACCAGGGCCAGCCGGTGCTCGCGGTCGCCGTCTACGAGATGAAGAACGCCGCCCAGAAGCAGGAAGTGCGGGTGATCCGCTACCTGCTGCCCCTCGGCCTGCTGCTGCAGCCGGGCATCCGCTTCACCATCGACGGACAGCAGGGCACCGCCGGCAAGTTCGCCGTGTGCTTCCCCAACGGCTGCTTCGCCGAGGCCGGCAATGTCGGTCCCGAGCTCGTCACCGCGATGAAGAAGGGCACCACCCTCAACGTCAGCGTCCAGAACCAGACCCAGCGCGAGGTCACCTTCGCGGTGCCGATCACCGGCTTCGGCAAGGCCTTCGACGGCCCGGCCATCGACCCGAAGGTGCTCGAGGAGCAGCAGAAGAAGCTGCAGGCGGAGCTGGAGAAGCGCAGCGAGGACATGCGCAAGAAGCTCGAGCAGCAGAACGCCGCCGGCGCCGCACCGGCCGCCGGTGCGCCGGCCGCCGCGCCGAAGCCCTGAGGATCGCGACGCTGCCGGCCGCCGGCGCGGCCGGCACCCCAGACGAAACGAGGCCGGGCGCGCTGCCCGGCCTCGTTTCGTTTCACCGGTCTGTCTCCCGGGCCCGTCTCCGGGCGCCGACCGCCCCGGTGGGGTCTCAGTTGGCGTGGGCAGCCCCGCGCATCCGGTAGCTGCCATCGGCGCCGCGCTCGAAGACCTCGGCGATGCCGGTATGGCGGAGCGCCTCCCCGGAGGTGTCGGTGACGAGGTTCTGCTCGGACACGTAGGCGACGTATTCGCTCTCCGCATTCTCGGCGAGCAGGTGGTAGAACGGCTGGTCCTTGCGCGGCCTGACCTCCTCGGGAATCGCCAGCCACCATTCCTCGGTGTTGTCGAACACCGGGTCGATGTCGAAGACGATGCCGCGGAAGGGATAGATGCGGTGGCGCACGACGGCGCCGAGGCCGAACTTGGCGGTTCTCATCACGGAATCAGCTGTGATCGTATCGGTCATGCGACAGAAAATAAGCGGCTCCGGGCCACTTGTCATCGGCGGTGCTCCGCCGATGACGAAGGGCAGGCGAAAAACGCTCAGGCGAGACCGTAGGTCTTGGCGAGGTCCGGATCCTTCTCGGCCACGAGCTTGGCGAGATCGACGATGACCTTGGCCTGCTTCCAGGTGGCGTCGTCCTGCATCTTGCCGTCGAGCATCACCGCGCCGGTGCCGTCGGGCATCGCCTCGACGATGCGCACCGCGAAGGCGACCTCCGCCGGATCGGGCGCGAAGACCCGCTTGGCGATGGCGACCTGATTCGGGTGCAGGGTCCAGGCGCCGGCGCACCCCATCAGGAAGGCGTTGCGGAACTGGGCCTCGCAGGCCTCGCCATCGGAGAAATCGCCGAAGGGGCCGTAGAAGGCCTTGAGGCCGTTGGCCATGCAGGCATCGACCATCTTGGCGATGGTGTAGTGCCAGAGGTCCTGCTGGGCTGAGGCCCGGGCGGCCCCATCCTGCGTCGGATCGGCGATGACCCGGTAGTCCGGATGGCCGCCGCCGACGCGGGTGGTCTTCATGCCGCGGGAGGCCGCGAGGTCGGCGGGGCCGAGGCTCATGCCGTGCATGCGCGGCGAGGCGGCGGCGATGGCATCGACGTTGGCGACACCCTCGGCGGTCTCCAGGATGGCGTGGACGAGGATCGGCTTGGTCACGCCGTGCCGGGCCTCGAGCTGGGCCAGCAACTGGTCGATGTAGTGGATGTCCCACGGCCCCTCGACCTTGGGCACCATCACGACGTCGAGCTTGTTCCCGACCTGGGAGACGATCTCGAACAGGTCGTCGAGAATCCAGGGCGAGTTCAGGGCGTTGATGCGGGTCCAGAGGCCGGTGCCGGAGGCGGCGAAATCGGTGGCCTGGGCCATGGCCACGAAGCCCTTGCGGGCGGCCTCCTTCTGGTCGATCGGCACCGCGTCCTCGAGGTTGCCCAGCACCACGTCGACGGTGGCGGCGAGCTCCGGCACGCGGGCCCGGACCTTCTCGTTGTGGGGCGGAACGAAGTGGATCATCCGCTCCAGCTTGACGGGAAGCTCGCGGAAGGGGGCCGGTGCGCCGGTGGCGAGCGGCTGGAAGAAGCGGCGTGGCAGTTTCATGGGTGTTTCTGGCTCCCGGAGACTTCTTGTGAGATCGGCGTCCCGAACCAGCGGTTAGGGCAAGGCCGGCCCCGCCGTAAAGGTGCGCGGGCGCACGCAATCCGTTTGCCATGCCGCCGCCGCGGGACGCGCGGCGGAACGCGCATCCCCGGCTCACGTTCTCACGATCGAGGGGGGCACCTCACCGACCACGAAGGACGGACCCATGTCCGGATCATCGACCCGGCGGACCGGCTTCCGCCATCCGGCGCTGCTCGGGGCAGCCCTGATCGGGCTCAGCCTTCCGCAGACCGCATTCGCCGCCGAGCGCGCCAAGCCGCCTGCTGAGAAGCCGCTTTCGGCGGAGACGCAATCCGGGCGCGTGGCCTTCACGGCTGCCGAGGCCGCGACGGCACGGCCCGACGGCCTGGCCGCGGGGCTGCGGATTCCCGGCGACGATGCCGCTGCTTTCCGCACCCTCCTGGACGGCGCCTCGGCCGCCAACCGGCCCTGGCTCGTGCTCTCGGGCGGCGGCGAGAACGGCGCCTTCGCCGCCGGCCTGCTCAACGGCTGGAGCGAGGCCGGCACCCGGCCGGATTTCGGCGTCATCACGGGCGTCAGCACCGGCGCGATGATCGCGCCCTTCGCCTTCATCGGCAGCGCCGGCGACGCGGCCCTGCGCCAGAACTACACCGAGATCTCCGCCGCGGACGTGTTCGAGTTCGGCGGCACCAACGAGGCCCTCACGGATACCTGGCCCCTCAAGCGCCGGATCGACCGGGCGGTCACCCCGGCCCTGCTGAAGGCGGTGGCCGCGGAGCACGCCAAGGGCCGCCGGCTCCTGGTGGCGACCACGGCGGTGGACGGCGAGCGGCCGGTCCTGTGGGACATGGGCGCCATCGCGCAGACCGGGGGGCCGAAGGCGCTGGCGCTGTTCCGCTCTGTGATCCTGGCCTCCTCGGCCGTGCCCGGCGTGTTCCCGCCGGTGATGATCGACGCGGTGGCGGGCGACGGCAAGCACTTCCAGGAGATGCACGACGACGGCGGCACCACCGCGCCGTACTACCTCGCCCCGGAATCCATGCTCCTGGCGAAGGACCCGGCGCCCCTGCCGACGCCCCAGGTCTACCTCGTCGTCAACAACAGCCTGTCGCCCGACTTCCAGATGGCGTCGCGCACCACCCTGAGCGTGCTCGGCCGCTCGATGTCGGCGGCGATCAAGGCGCAGACACGGGCCGCGCTCGCCCTCAGCCAGGGCTTCGCCCGGCGCACCGGCCTCGACCTCCAGGTCGCCCAGATCGACGGGCGTTTCGGAAAGACCTCGGCCGCGCCGTTCGACCAGACGTATATGAAGGCCCTGTTCGCCCACGGCGTCGCCCTGGGCAAGGCGGGCACCGCCTTCCAGGACGGCACGACGGACCCGGCGGCGGAGATCGCCACCGGCTCGGTCGACCGCCGGGCGGCCCAGGAGGGTCCCGCTCAGCCGCCCGTCCGGAGCGTGGCCGGGCGCTGATCAGCGCATCAGGCTCGGGGCGCCGAGGCGGGGCAGCACCCCCTCGCGCATGACGAGGCGGCGCAGGGGGCCGATCGTCGTCATGGCGAGGAGGCCGAGGCCGCGCAGGGCGTCCACCGGCACGAGGTCGGCCAGCAGGCTGCGGTTGAGCGCGTCGACCGCGGTCGACCGCAAGCGCGCGTCGAGGTCGCGCCCGCGGGCGAAGCCGGCCAGCGCCGCGCGCGAACCGGGGTCGCGCCCGTCCGACACTGCCCGCATCACCGCGTCGCGCAAGGATGCGGCATCGCGCAGGCCGAGGTTCAAGCCCTGCGCCCCGATGGGCGGGAAGACATGGGCGGCCTCGCCGATCAGGGCGAGGCGGGCCGCGACCGGGCTCGGCACGGACAGGCCCCGCATCGGCACGAGGCCGCGCGGCCCGTCGATGCGCATCGCCCCCAGCATCGCCTGGGCCTGATGCTCGACGGCCCGGGCGAGGGCATCGTCGTCGAGGGCGGAAAGACGCTTGGCCGGGTTCTCCCCCATCACCCAGACGAGGCTGGAGCGGAGCCCGCCGGGCAGGGGCACCAGGGTGAACGGCCCCTGCCGGGTGTGGAACTCGGTGGAGACGTCGCGGTGGGGCCGCGTGTGGGCGAGGATCGTCGTGACGGCGCTCTGCGGGTAGGACCAGATGCGCGGCACGATGCCGGCGGCCTCGCGCAGCTTGGAGCGGGCGCCGTCCGCGCCGGCGACGAGCCGGGCCGACAGGGTGGCGCCGCCGGCGAGCGTGATCGTGGCGGCGTCCGCGCCGGCCGCGAAACCGACCGCATCCGCCTCGAACAGGGTCAGGTTGGCGGCCGCGCGGGCCTCGGCGCGCAGGCCCTCGACGAGGCGGGCGCTCTCGACGTTCCAGCCGAAGGCGTCGAGGCCGATCTCGGTGGCGACGAAGCGGGCCGGGGGCGGGCGGAACAGGCTGCCGGTGTCGTCGACGATGTGGAGCTCGGCCAGGGGGCTCGCCTGGGGCGCGATCGCGGCCCAGACCCCGAGGGCGTCGAGGAAGCGCACCGAGCCGTCGAGGAGCGCCACCGTGCGCCCGTCGGCCACGGGGGCGTGCCGGCCGACCAGGGCGGTGGCGACGCCGTCGCGGGCGAGCGCCAGGGCGAGACTCAGGCCCGCCGCGCCGGCACCGACCACGGCGACCGCGAAGGTCTCGGATTTCGGGGTCTCGGATTTCGGAGGAAGTGTCGCCACGGGCTCGCGGTCTCCTGAACGGCCTCGGGCCCGTCGGTCGTCCAGGCCGACGCGCCCCCGTAAAACCTAACGCTTACAGAGGCGTGTCACCCCGCCGGTCAAGGCCGCGATGGTGCCGCAGGGACGGGGCTTGTAGCATCCGGCCCAAGGCCGTGGACATCGGCTGCCCGGAGGCCACCCGACCATGAGCCTGTTCATCGCGCTGCTGGCGCTCGGATTCCTGATGCTCGTCGCCTATCGCGGCTTCAGCGTCATCCTGTTCGCGCCGGTGGCCGCCCTGCTGGCGGTGCTGCTCACGGACCCGTCGGCGGTGCTGCCGGTCTTCTCCGGCCTGTTCATGGAGAAGATGGTCGGCTTCGTGAAGCTGTACTTCCCGGTGTTCCTGCTCGGCGCGGTGTTCGGCAAGGTCATCGAGATGTCGGGCTTCTCCCGCTCCATCGTGACCGCCGTGATCGACCTGGTGGGCGCCCGGCGGGCGGTGCTCTCCATCGTGCTGGTGTGCAACCTGCTCACCTACGGGGGCGTCTCGCTCTTCGTGGTGGTGTTCGCGGTCTATCCCTTCGCGGCGGAGGCCTTCCGCCTCAGCGACATCCCCAAGCGCCTGATCCCCGGCACCATCGCGCTCGGCGCCTTCTCCTACACGATGGACGCACTGCCCGGCACGCCGCAGATCCAGAACATCATCCCCACCACCTTCTTCGGCACCAACACCTGGGCCGCCCCCTGGCTGGGGCTGATCGGCGCGGCCTTCATCCTGGTGGCCGGCGTCGCCTATCTCGACCGGCGCATCGCCACGGCCAAGCGCCGGGGCGAGGGCTACGGCACCGACCACAGCAACGAGCCGCAGGTGATGGACGCGGCCGCCCGCGCCCATCCGGCCGTCGCCCTCCTGCCGCTGATCGTGGTCGGCCTGTCGAACCTCGCCTTCACGGCCGCGATCCCGCGCCTCTACGGACCCAAGGCCGAGACGGTGCTGGCCGGCCTCGACAAGCCCATCGTCACCGCGGTCTCCTCCGTGACCGCGATCTGGGCGGTGGAGCTGGCCCTGCTCGCCGGCATCCTCACGGTCCTGGTCTTCGCCTGGCGCCCGGTCTCCCAGGGCTTCGCGGAGGGCAGCCGCGCCGCGGTGGCGGGCTCGCTGCTGGCGGCGATGAACACCGCCTCCGAATACGGCTTCGGCGCGGTCATCGCCGCCCTGCCGGGCTTCCTCGTCATCCGCGACGCCCTGTCGGCGATCCCGAACCCCCTGGTCAACGAAGCCATCACCGTGACGGCGCTCGCGGGCATCACCGGGTCGGCCTCCGGCGGCATGAGCATCGCGCTGGCGGCGATGTCCGCCACCTTCATCGCGGCGGCGCAGGCCGCCCACATCCCCATGGAGGTGCTGCATCGGGTCGCCGCCATGGCGAGCGGCGGCATGGACACCCTGCCGCATAACGGTGCCGTCATCACCCTGCTGTCGGTGACGGGTCTGACCCACCGGCAGGCCTATGCCGACGTCTTCGCCATCACGCTTCTGAAGACCGCGGCGGTGTTCCTGGTGATCGGGGTCTACTACCTCACCGGCATCGTCTGACGGCGCCCGGCGGCCGGGCGATGCCCGAACCCGCTCGAGCCCTGCAGGATCAGTCCGATCCGGCCGGCGGCAGGGCCTCCTCCGGCGCCACGAGCCGCAGGGTGAGCTGGGTGAAGGGCCGGATGTCCCAGGCCGGGCCGGCATGGAACATCATCACCACGGGCCGGCGCGCCAGGACCTGGAATTCCGGCAGCCCCGCATCCGGGCGCAGGATCGTGCCCGGCTGGACGGCGGGGTCGTAGCCGGCGGGCCGGATCCACACGATCTCATCCATCCCGCCGATCCGCCCTCGTGGTCGTGTCGTCCCAGCCGGACCGGGTCGGCGCTTCTCGGGTCCGACCCGGGCCGCGCGACGCGGACGCAGCCGTTAACATGCGTTAATCACGGGGCCGACGCGGACGCAATCCGGTTGTCCCCGTCGCCCGGAGGGGGCCGGCCCGGTGCGCTGGCGCACACGGGGTGGCGGGGGCGGGATGAGAACCTGTGCCATTGCCGGCGTGCCGAGACCGTCTATGTCGCACGTCATCGCGGCCGATGGCCCCGCACCCGTCCGGCCGAAGCCTCCGACGCGAAATCCACACCGAAGACCCACACTGAGGAACGACACGATGCCGAAGGCGATCCAGGTTCACGCGTATGGCGGCCCCGAGGTGATGCGCTACGAGGACGTGACGCTGCCGGCCCCGGGTCCCGGCCAGATCCACGTCCGCCAGACCGCCATCGGGGTGAACTTCATCGACATCTACTTCCGCTCGGGCGCCTACAAGGCGCCGCAGCTGCCCTTCATCCCCGGCAAGGAGGGCGCCGGCGTGATCGTGGCCCTGGGCGAGGGCGTCACCGATTTCCAGGTCGGCGAGCGGGTCGCCTACGGCTCGGCCGCGAGCACCTACGCGGAGGAGGCGGTGATCGAGGCCAGCGCCGCCGTGCACCTCGCCGACGGCGTCGACGACAAGACCGCCGCGGCCATGATGCTCAAGGGCCTCACCGCCGAGTACCTGCTGCACCGGACCTACGCGGTGAAGCCAGGCGACACCATCCTGTTCCACGCCGCCGCCGGCGGCGTCGGCCTCATCGCCTGCCAGTGGGCCAAGCATCTCGGCGCCACGGTGATCGGCACCGTCGGCTCGGCGGAGAAGGCGGAGCTCGCCCGCGCCAACGGCTGCGACCACGTCATCCTCTACCGCGACGAGGATTTCGTCGCCCGGGTGAAGGAGATCACCGGCGGCAAGGGCGTGCCGGTGGTCTATGACGGCGTCGGCAAGGACACCTTCCCCGCCTCCCTCGACTGCATCAGCCCCCTGGGCCTGTTCGTCAGCTTCGGCTCGGCCTCCGGCCCGGTGGACGATTTCAGCCTGGCGCTGCTGGGCCAGAAGGGCTCGCTCTACGCCACCCGCCCCTCGCTCTTCGCCCATGCGAGCAAGCGGGAGACCCTCGACGCCATGGCCGAGAACCTGTTCTCGGTGGTGGCCAGCGGCGCGGTGACGATCCCGGTCCACAGCACGGCCCGGCTCGCCGACGTGCAGCAGGTCCACCGGGATCTCGCCGCGCGCAAGACCACCGGCGCCACGGTGATGATCCCGTGATCCGGGAATCCCGGGATCCGGCCCTCCCAGGATCGGAGGATCGCGTGATCCCGGGCGGGCGGGACGTCCTCCTCGTCATCGACGTTCAGGTGGACTTCCTGCCCGGCGGAGCCCTCGCCGTGCCGGACGGCGACGCCGTAATCGAGCCGGTGAACCGCCTCCTCGGCCTGTTCCCGCACGCGGTGCTGACGCAGGACTGGCACCCGCCGGGGCACGTCTCCTTCGCGACGAGCCATCCGGGCCGGGCGCCCTTCGACACCGTGCCGCTGGCCTACGGCCCGCAGGTGCTGTGGCCGGAGCATTGCGTGCAGGGCAGCGCCGGGGCGGCCCTCGCCCCCGGCCTCGCGGCGGACCGCGCCGAACTGGTGATCCGCAAGGGCCATCACCGGCACGTCGACAGCTACTCGGCCTTCCTGGAGGCCGACCGGCGCACACCCACCGGGCTGGCCGGCTACCTGCGCGAGCGCGGCTTCACCCGGGTCGTCCTGTGCGGCCTCGCCACGGATTACTGCGTGGCCTGGAGCGCCCGCGACGCGCGGGCGGCCGGCTTCGAGGCCCTGGTGGTCGCGGATGCGGTGCGGGGCATCGACCAGGACGGCGCGGTGGCGCGGGCCTGGACCGAGATGGCGGCGGCGGGTGTCGGGCGGATCCTGAGCGGGGCGATCGGTGGATAGGACCGCGTCCCTCTCCCCACACGGGGGAGAGGGACGCGTCGCGGTCTAGACCGCGCTCCCATAGAGATCGTACGCGTCCGCGCGCTCGACCTTCACGGTGACGATGTCGCCCACCCGCAGGGGCCGGCGCGATGTAACGTGAACGGTGCCGTCGATCTCGGGGGCATCGTATTTCGAGCGGCCCTTGGCGACGGTGCCGTCGGCCGCGTCGATGATCACGGGCAGGCGCTTGCCGATGCGAGCCTTCTGCAGGCGGGCGGAGACGCCCTGCTGGGCCTCCATGAAGCGGCGCTTGCGCTCGGCCTTGACCTCAGGCGGAACGAGGTCACCGAGGCCGTTGGCCACGGCGCCGGCCACCGGCTCGAACTCGAAGCAGCCGACGCGCTCGAGCTTGGCCTCCCGGATCCAGGCGAGGAGCTCCTCGAACTCGGCTTCGGTCTCGCCGGGGAAGCCGACGATGAAGGTCGAGCGGATGACGAGGTCCGGGCAGATCTCGCGCCAGCGCCGGATGCGCTCCAGCTGGCGTTCCTGGTTGCCGGGCCGGCGCATGCGCCGGAGCACCGTGGGGCTCGCGTGCTGGAGCGGCATATCGAGGTAGGGCAGGATCTTGCCCTCCGCCATCAGGGGGATGACCTCGTCCACGTGCGGGTAGGGATAGACGTAGTGCATCCGAACCCAGGCCCCGAGTTCGCCGAGCTCGGCCGCGAGGTCGTAGAACTTCGCCCGGACCTCGCGGTCGCGCCAGGGGCTCGTGGCGTAGCGGATGTCGACGCCGTAGGCGGAGGTGTCCTGCGAGACCACCAGCAGTTCCTTGACGCCGGCCTTCACCAGCTTCTCGGCCTCCCGCAGCACGTCGCCGGCCGGCCGGCTGACGAGATCGCCGCGCAGGGAGGGGATGATGCAGAAGGTGCAGCGGTTGTTGCAGCCCTCGGAAATCTTCAGGTAGGCGTAGTGGCGCGGGGTGAGCTTCACCCCCTGCGGCGGCACCAGGTCGAGGAACGGGTCGTGGGCCGGAGGCACCGCCTCGTGCACCGCCGCGACCACCGATTCGTAGGCCTGGGGACCGGTGACGGCGAGCAGGTTCGGATACTTCTCGCGGATCTCGTCCGGCTGGGCCCCCATGCAGCCCGTCACGATGACGCGGCCGTTCTCCGCCATGGCCTCGCCGATGGCCGAGAGCGACTCGGCCTTGGCCGAATCGAGGAAGCCGCAGGTGTTGACGATCACGACGTCCGCGCCGTCATGCCGCCGGGCGAGCTCGTAGCCCTCGGCGCGCAGGTGCGTGAGGATGCGCTCGGAATCCACCAGCGCCTTGGGGCAGCCGAGGGAGACGAAGGAGATCTTCGGAGCGCTTTTCGGCGCCTCGGCGGGGGTCGATGACAGGGGGGATGCGGTCATGGATGCTCGTCGGGCCGGCACGGCTGCTAAAACCGGACCGGCCGTGGAATCGGGGGAGGGCGGGACAAAGAGGTTGACAGCCCTATAACGGGATTCGCTCCGTCACGCGAGCCGCGCCGGGCCGAGTCATGCGCGGATCGCGCTTTTGCCACGCCGTCGCGCATGCCACCTCGGCGTGATACCGCAGGACGCGGCGGATGTGGCGGCCCCGATGCTTCGGCGCAGCGGGATCTTCGGTCCGCCGCCCGGAAACCTTCGAGTCGTCATGTGGATTGCTGACATCCCGTTCGTCGAGCCCGTCGCCGCGGCCGAGGCCCTGGCGGCCCTGCCGGGGCTCGCCTTCCTCGACAGCGCCATGCACCACGACACCCTGGGGCGGACCTCGACCCTGGCGGCGGACCCGTTCGCGCGCTTCCGGTTCCGCGATGGCCAGGCCACCCTGGACGGGCGCCCCGTCCCGGGCGCCGGCCTCGAGGCGCTGCGCACCTGCCTCGCCCCCTACCGTACGGCCCGCGACCCGGACCTGCCGGCCTTCGCGGGCGGTGCCATCGGCTACTTCGCCTACGACCTCGGCGCGACGCTGGAGCGGGTGGCGCCCCCGGCCCGGCGGGCGGGCCTCTGCGACGACATCGCCTTCAACCTCTACGACACGGTGCTGAGCCTCGACCACGGCAGCGGACGCGCCCGCCTGATCGCCACGGGGTTTCCCGAGACCGACCCGGCGGCGCGCGAGGCCCGGGCCCGGGCCCGGCTGGCGCAGTTCGCCGCGCTCCTGGCGCAAGCCCGGCCGAGCCCCGAGCCGGCGGCACAGGGACCGCTCGCCTGGCGCTCGAACTTCACCCGCGCCGGCTACGAGGCGGCGGTGGAGCAGGTGCGGGACTACATCCGCGCCGGCGACATCTACCAGGCCAACATCGCCCAGCGCTTCGAGGCCGACCTGCCGGAGGGCTTCGACCCGTTCGGCCTCTACCGGCGCCTGCGCGCCACCAACCCGGCGACCTTCGGCGCCTATCTCGACTTCGACACCCTGCGCGTCGCCTCCAGCAGCCCCGAGCGCTTCCTCAAGCTCGGCGGACGGGCGATCGAGACCCGGCCGATCAAGGGCACGGTGCGCCGCGTCGCCGATCCCGAGGCCGACGCGCGCCTGGGCGAAGCCCTCCAGGCCAACGCCAAGGAGCGGGCCGAGAACATCATGATCGTCGACCTCCTGCGCAACGACCTCTCGCGCATTTGCGAGCCCCACAGCGTGCGGGTGCCGGTGCTGTGCGGCCTCGAATCCTATGCCTCGGTCCACCATCTCGTCTCGGTGGTCACCGGAACCCTGAAAGCGGACATGGACGCCCTCGACCTGATCGCCGCCACCTTCCCGGGCGGCTCGATCACCGGCGCGCCGAAGCTGCGCGCCATGGACATCATCACGGAGATCGAGAGCGACGCGCGCGAACTCTATTGTGGCGCCATCGGCGCCCTCGACTTCAGCGGCGACCTCGATACGTCCATCGCCATCCGCACCGTGTTCATGGACCGGAGCCGGGCCGTGCTCCAGGCCGGCGGCGGCATCACCCTGCTGTCCGAGCCGGGCCCGGAATACGAGGAGACCCTGACCAAGGCCGCCCGGGTGTTCCAGGCCTTCGAGCCGAACTCCTGCAAGCCGGACCTCTTGGAGCCGGGTCCCTGCGAACCCGCGGATCCGGCATCCGGGGACGGGGCGGGGAGGGCGCCATGATCCTTGTCATCGACAATTACGACAGCTTCGTCTTCAACGTGGTGCGCTACTTCGAGGAGCTGGGCGAGGCCGTGCGGGTGGTGCGCAACGACGCGATCGACGTCGCCGGCATCCGCGCCCTCGACCCCGCGGCGATCGTGATCTCACCCGGCCCCTGCACCCCGGCGGAGGCCGGCATCTCGCTGCCCGCCATCCGGGAACTCTCCGGCGCGGTGCCGCTGCTCGGCGTCTGCCTCGGCCACCAGGCCATCGGCGCGGCCTTCGGCGGCCGGGTCGCGCGGGCGGGGCGCCCCCTGCACGGGCAGGCGACCCCGATCCACCACGACGGGGCCGGGCTGTTCGCCGGCCTGCCCGACCCGATGCAGGTCGGGCGCTACCACTCGCTCATCGTGGCGCCGGAGCCCGGCATGGCCGACCGGCTCAGCGTCGACGCGGTCTCCACGGAGGGGGAGGTGATGGCCCTGTCGCACCGGAGCCACCCGACCTGGGGCGTGCAGTTCCACCCGGAATCGGTCCTCACCGAGAACGGCCACGCCCTCTTCGCCAACTTTTTGCGATTGGCCCGCGACTGGCGCGCCGACCATCCTCTGCCGGCCCAGACCGATGCTGTGGTTTGACGGCGGCCTCACCGAGGGGCCGGTGCCCTTCGACCTCGCCGACCGGGGCCTGACCCTCGGGGACGGGGTGTTCGACACCGCCCTGGCCCGGCACGGCCGCATCGTGTTCGAGGCCGCGCATATCGGCCGCCTCGCCGCCGCCACCGCGGCCCTGGGCTTTCCCGTGGCGCCCGCGCGCATCGCGGACGCCATGGGGGGGCTCGCCGAGGCGGCGGGCCGGGCCCATCCCCTGGCGGCGATCCGCACCACCGTGACCCGGGGCTCCGGCCCGCGCGGGCTCAGCCCCCCGGCCGAGCCGCGGCCGGTGCTGTGGGCGAGCGCCGCCCCGGTCTCGCCGGCCCTCGCCTTTTCGCCCCTCACCCTCCACCCCACGGAGATCCGCCGCAACGAGACCTCGCCGGCCGCGGGCCTGAAGACCCTCGGCTACCTCGATGCGGTGCTGGCCGCCGGGGCCGCCCGGGCCGCGGGCTTCGACGAGGCCCTGTTCCGGAACACGCGGGGGCACGTCGCCTGCGCCGGTACCGCCAACCTGTTCGCGGTGATCGACGGCGGCCTCGTCACCCCGCCCCTCGCGGACGGCGTGCTGCCCGGCATCCTGCGCGCCGAGATTCGCGCAGGCTGTGCGCCGCGCCTCGGCCTGCCCGTCGCCGAACGCAGCCTCGGCCTCGACGAGCTCCTGCGCGCCGAGGCGGTGTTCGTGACCAATTCCCTGCGGGGCCTCGCCCCCGTGACGGCGATCGGTTCGACCGTCTTCGCGAGCGCCGGCCACCAAGCGGTGGCGGCCCTGGTGGCCGATCTGCGCGAGGTCTTCACGTCATGAGGACCTTCGCGCCCTGGGGAGGCCCGAAGCCATGACGGCGTCCCGCGTCTGGTGGCGCCTGCCCCTGATGGCGGCCTACGGCTTCATCGGGATCGTGCACCTCGCCGCCCCCGACGCCTTCCTGCCGATCATGCCGGACTGGGTGCCGGAGCCCCGCCTCACCGTGATCGTCACCGGCCTGTGCGAGCTCGCCGGGGTGCTCGGCCTCGCCTGGGGGCCGACCCGGCGCTGGGCCGGGATCGGGCTGGCCCTCTACGCGGTCTGCGTCTTCCCGGCCAACCTCAAGCACGCGCTGGAGGGCATCGTCGTACCGGGCCTGCCGAACAGCTGGTGGTACCACGGCCCCCGGCTGGCGTTTCAGCCGGTCTTCGTCTGGTGGGCCCTCTATGCCGGCGGGGTCATCGACTGGCCGTTCCGCCGGCGCCCGGCCTGAGCCCCAGGGCTCGCCCTCCGGCGGAGCCCAGCCTGAGCCCCAGCGCCCGCCTTCCGGCGGAGCCCACGGCGTCAGCCCTTCTCCGCGACCTTGACCGCCGCCCAGGCCGCCTCCATCGCGTCGAGATCGCTGTCGGCCAGGTCGCGCCCCTCCGCGGCGAGGGTCGCCGCCATGGCAGTGAAGCGGCGCTCGAACTTCATATTCCCTTCTCGTAAGGAATATTCCGGATCGATCCCGAGGTGGCGGGCGAGGTTGGCTACCGAGAACAGGAGGTCGCCGAGCTCCTCCGCCACCGCCGCCGGGGTGCCGTGGGCCATGGCGTCGGCGACCTCGTCGATCTCCTCGCGCACCTTCAGCACCACCTGCGCCGGGTCGGTCCAGTCGAAGCCGTAGGTGGCGGCCCGGGCCGAGAGCTTCTCCGCCCGGGTCAGGGCGGGCAGGGGCAGGGGAATGCCCGCCAGCGGTCCCGGTGCCCCGGCCGGCTTCAGACGGCGCTCCTCGGCCTTGATCGCCGCCCATTGGGCGGCCACGGCCTCCGGGTCGCGTCGGGGCGAACCCGCGGGCAGGAGGGAGCCGTCCGGCGCGAAGACGTGCGGATGGCGCCGGATCATCTTGGCCATCACGGCCCGAACGACGTCCGGGAAGGCGAAGAGCCCGGCCTCCTCCGCGATGCGGGCGTGGAAGACCACCTGGAGCAGGAGGTCGCCGAGCTCGTCGCGCAAGTCCTCGGTGTCGCCCCGCGCGATGGCGTCGGCCACCTCGTAGGCCTCCTCCACCGTGTAGGGCGCGATGCTGGCGAAATCCTGGGCCACGTCCCAGGCGCAGCCGGTCTCCGGGTCGCGCAGCTGCGCCATCAGCGCCAGCAGATCCTCGATCCTCACCCCATTCCTCCGCATCCAGCCTCGCTCCGCCTCCCTTAGCGGATTGTGGGCCAGCCCGTGAGGCTGGGGACGAAGGCGGGAGAGACGGTGGCTTCCTCTGGAAAATTCCCATGAAAAAGCCTGGCCCGGGGTGTGTTCGTTCTTCCGAACGGCTCCCGGACCCTTAGGAAAGGTATCAGTAAGAGATTCTCAGAGAGTCATTTCTGAGAGTTATATGGGAGCGTCGAAAGCCGTTTTCCTCCAGTGGCTTGCGAGGTGTTCGCGTATTCAACTCTGCGCGGGTGCGTATCGAACTCTGCGTGGATCCGTATCGAGATCTGCGTGCGTAAACCCCGCCGGCGCATGGGATTCTGCGTGCCGGCGTATCGGGTTCGGCGTGAATCGGGGATCGGGGCGGTGAACTCTGGGGATTGTGCCGAATCCGGCCCCGTATCGAACTCTGCGTCGGGCTGCGCCGACCGGATCCGCCACGCCGGCCTGCAGGCGTTTGTCCCGTCGCGGCCGGTGGATAGCCGGGATGACGTCCACCTTCCGCCCGGGTCGCCGAGACTCCTGGGCGGGGAATCGGGCATGGTCGCCGCGTGACGTGGTTCGGGGTCGATCGGGGCAGGGTCTGTTGGGGATCGAGGACACATTGGCGGGCATCCGCGACGCGGACCTCCTCGCCGAGGTCGAGGCGGCCCGCGGCAGCTTCCTGTTCGCCACCATCGCGGAGACCATCCTGCATCGGCAGCGGGCCCGGGACGCGGAGGCCGCCGCTCGCGGCGCCGTGGCCGGCCGGCGCCAGGCCATGGGGCGCGACCAGCGCCGCCGCGACGCCATCCGCGAGGTGATCGAGACCGAGCCCACGGGCCCGGAGAACCTGCAGCACATCCACTCGGTGCTGGCCCTCTGCGGCCTGCCCTATCGCGATCCCGGCGACGCCCGGGAATTCTTCCGCGAATACGGCCGGAATTCCCTCAGCCTCCTGGCTGGGCGCCTCAAGAACCCCGCCACCGGCGAGATGGAGTTCCAGGGCCTGCCCTACGGCCCGAAGGCCCGCCTCGTCCTGCTGCACCTCTGCACCGAGGCCGTGCGCCAGCGCAGCCCCACCGTGGCGGTGGCCGACAGCCTGTCGGGCTTCATGAAGGAGATGGGCTTCGCCGTCACGGGCGGCGAGCGCGGCACCATCCGCCAGTTCAAGGAGCAGCTGGCGCGCCTAGCCGCCTGCACCCTGCAGATCGGCCTCTGGGATGGGGCGGGCAGCGCCAGCACCCTCAACGTGCCGCCCTTCCGCCAGCTCGACCTCTGGCTGCCGCAGGGCGCCGACGGGGTGGTCTGGCAGAAGAGCGTCCAGTTCCACCAGGATTTCTACGACAACCTGATCCAGCACGCCCTGCCGGTGGACATCCGCGCCGCCAGGGCCTTTTCGGGCTCGGCGCGCAAGCTCGACCTGCTGTTCTGGGTCGGCTACCGCCTGCGTGCCCTGCAGCGCCCCCTGCGGCTGACCTGGGACAACCTGCACAAGCAGTTCGGCGCCGACAATGCCAGCCTCCGCAGCTTCCGGCAGGCCTTCAAGGCGGATCTCGCCCACCTGCAGGAGGTGTTCCCGAAGCTGCCAATCCGCCTCGACGACACCGGCATGCTGCTGCAGCCGGCCGACCCGAGCACCCTGCTGATCCCGCCGCGGGGCGCCCGGCTGCCACGCAAGGTCCCGCAAGCGGTGGCGTGAGGGTATATTCCCTATATCAGTGAGGGAATATGTCTTGCGCCACGGGGCTCGATAAGGAATATGCGACGAACCGATCCGTCTCCATCGGTTTCGAAGAATATTCCATGAGGCGTCCATGTTCCTGTCCCAGGCCGAGGCCGAGGCGGCCCTGCGCGACCTGCGCCACCGCCGCGACGCGCTCGACCGCGCCATCGCCGAGCACCAGCTCTATCTCGAACTCGGCCGCCGCCTCGGCGGGCCGGCCCGCGCCGCCGAACCGCCGCCGGGGCAGCCGGTGGTCCCGGAATCGGCGTCCGGCACCGGGCGCGAAACGCAGGGGCACACGGATGGGCCAGGGCCCGAGCCGTCGCCGGACCCCGCGCGGGCGGGCGAGGACCTCGTGGCCGCCCGCCGGCACGGGCGCGCCCTGGTGGCGGCCGCCATCAACCTGCTGCACGAGGCCGGTCGGCCCCTCCATGCCGGCGAGATCCTGGAGGGCCTGACGGCGCTGGGCTTCGCGGTGCCGGGGCACGACCCCGTGGCCGCCCTCAACACCCGCCTGTGGAAGCGCGCGGGGCCGGGCGGTCCCCTGAAGCGCCTCGGCGAGGCGGTCTACGCGCCGGCCGAGGAGGACGAGGACCTCGGCTGAAAAGCCGGTCCGCGCGTACACCGAACGATCACTCGGGCAGGGCGAAGACCGTGAGCTGGCCGCCGAGCGCCGTGTAGCGGGACAGGGCGGCGTAGCCGCCCACCGCGCCGGCACCGTCGTTCGGGTCGGTGAGCCCGGCCGCGAGGCCGATCCCGGCCCAGCCGCCGACGCCCGAGAGCACGGCCACGTATTGCCGGCCCCGGTGCCGGTAGGTGGTGACGTTGCCGACGATGCCCGAGGGGGTCTTGAAGCGGTAGAGTTCGCGGCCCGAATGGGCGTCGACGGCCTTCAGGTAGCCCTCCAGGGTGCCGTAGAACACCACGTCCCCGGCGGTGGCGAGCACTCCGGACCAGACCGAGAACGGCTCGGGGATCGACCAGCGGACCGTGCCCGCGACCCCGTCCCAGGCGGTCAGGGTGCCGGTGCGGGGATCGTCGGGGGCCGGGTGCAGGCTCACGGTGGCGCCCACATAGGGCAGGCCGGGGGTGTAGCTGACCTGGAAGGGCTCGTAATCCATGCAGATGTGGTTGGTCGGCACGTAGAACAGCCGGGTGCGCGGGGAATAGGCCGCCGGCTGCTGGTTCTTGGCCCCGATGGCGCCGGGGCAGATGCCCGTGGTGGTCTCGTCCTCGCCGGTGGCTTCCGGGGAATAGCGCGGGTCGCGGACCGGGCGGCCATAGTCCGGCGAGGCCCGGTCGAGGTCCACGCGGGTCGCCCAGTTCACGGAGCGGTCGAACGTCTGCGCCACCAGGAGCTCGCCGGTGGCGCGGTCGAGGGTGTAGCCGAAGCCGTTGCGGTCGAAATGGGTCAGGAGCGGACGCTCCTTGCCGTCGACCGTCTGGTTCGTGAGGATCATCTCGTTGACGCCGTCGTAGTCCCACTCGTCGTGGGGCGTCATCTGGTAGAGCCAGCGGGCGATGCCGGTGTCGGGGTCGCGGGCCACGATCGAGGCCGCCCAGCGGTTGTCGCCGGGGCGCTGGCGCGGATTCCAGGTCGAGGGATTGCCGGTGCCGTAATAGACGAGGTCGAGGGCCGGATCGTAGGCGAACCAGCCCCAGGCGCAGGCGCCGCCGGTCTTCCACTGGTCGCTCTCCCAGCTCTTCAGCGAGGAATCCGGGCCGACCGGCCTGCCGAGCGCCGTCGTGCGCGCGGGGTCGACCCGCATCTGTTCGTCGGTGCCCGTCGCGGTGGCGCGCCAGAGCCGAGCGCCGGTGCGCGCGTCGTAGGCGGTGACGTGGCACTGGACCCCGAACTCGCCCCCCGAGAGACCCACCAGGACCTTGCCCTTCACCGGCAGCACGGCGGCGGTGTTGGTCTCGCCCCGGGCCGGGTCGCCGTTGCGGACCGACCAGTTCACCCGGCCGCTCTTCGCGTCGAGGGAGACCAGGGTGGTGTCGGCCTGCTGCAGGAAGAGGGCGCCGTCGGCATAGGCGAGGCCGCGATGGACCGTGTCGCAGCACAGGAGCGGCATCACCGCCGGATCCTGCTTCGGTTCGTAGCGCCAGAGGATGCGCCCGTCCTGGTCGAGATCGAGGGCCGTGACGGTGTTGGGGAAGGGGTTGTGGACGTACATCACCCCGTCCACCACCAGGGGGGCGCCCTCGTGGCCGCGCAGGACCCCGGTGGAGAAGGTCCAGGCCACTTGGAGCCGGCCGACATTGGCGGCGGTGATCTGGTCGAGATCCGAGTAGCGGGTGTTGGCCGCGTCGATCGTGGGCAGCACCGTCTGGGCCATAGCGGCCCCCGGGAGGGCGATCGCCGACAGGCCGAGCAGGAGGAGGAGGGCGCGCATGGGGGTTCCCCGGATGCGGGGTTTCGGGACAGGCCGAGGGTCCTAGTCCCGGCACGGCGCGGGCGCGCGGTCGCGAAATGACGCGGGCGGCGCGCCGCCGCCCGGTCTCGCGTCGGGCCTGGAGCCCGACCCTGGCGGTTCCCGATCCTAGAAGTAGGGCCCGAAGGGCGGACGCGGGCGGTCATAGCCGTAGCGCGGTCCGTAGAAGGGACGGGGGCCGTAGAACGGCCGCGGCCGATAAGAGCCGTAGGGGCGGTACATCGGCCGGCAATAGCCGAACCGGTTCGGGATGAAGCCGGGACCGCAGCCATAGGCGACGGTCTCGACGGGGGCGCCCGCCAGCGTCCCGGCGAGAGCCGCGGCGCGGGGCGTCGCCTCGGCGGCGGCGGCGAGGCCGACGGCACCCGCGACGCCGAGCGACGCGGCCAGCGTCGTACGGGCAAGCCTCGTGCGAAACAGCGATGTCGTGCGAAACAGCGATTTCACGGACATGACGCCATGACCTTCTGCTGGTGTGACCTTCGTTGTTCTTGACCGTCCGGCCTCCGGGAGGCCGGAAGACGGTGATCAGGACGGTGATCCTGCCGGGTGATGGCTGAACGCTCCCTGACAGGGTGCGGATCAGCCCGCGGCGACGGGTCCGGCGGCCCGCGGGCGCGCGGCCCAGCGTAGGATGTGCCGGCGCGCCGGCTCCTCGAGGCCCCGGTGCAGGAGGACGCTGAGGGCCAGGGCCAGGGCGGCGGCGAGCCCCGCCCCGAGCCAGGGCGCGGCGGCGAGGCGGCCCCCGAGGGCGATCCGGTCGAGGCTGTTCACCAGGGCATAGGCCGGCACGTGGATGAGGTAGAGGGCGAAGGAGATCCGGCCGAGGAAGACGAAGCCCGGCCTCACCAGGGGACCGCTGCGGAGCTGGGCGCCGGCCAGGATCAGGGGGGCCCAGGCCAGGGCCGTGAGGCCGTTGTGGAGCAGCACCGCGGGCAGGTGGGGGGCCCCCGCCACCAGCGCGAGGCCCGCCAGGGCCGCCAGGGCGAGGAGGGCGGGCGTGGGCAGGCGCCAGCGGGTCCAGGCCCCGTAGAGGAGAAGCCCGGCCACGAATTCCGGCAGGCGCAGCAGGGGGTTGTACTTGATGGCCTGGGCCAGCAGCACCGGGCCGGCGCCTCCCGCATCCGGATCGATCAGCGAGACGCCGGGGGCGTGGCGCGCGAAGGCGAGGGCGGCCCCGCCGGTCAGGGCGATCCAGGCGGCGAGGGTCAGCCGCGCCGTGCGGCCGGGCGCCTCGCGCGCCAGGGGCAGCAGGAGGGGAAACAGGGCGTAGAAGACGACCTCCACCGAGATCGACCAGCTCGGGCAGTCGAGGGCGCAGGCGGCCCCCGGCACCCAGGCGTGCAGGCCCAGGGGCGCCAGCACCGCGCTCGCGGCCATCAGCCCCTGCAGGGGCGGGGCGGACTTCGCCACCCAGGCGACGAACCAGGGCAGGGCGAGGACGAGGCAGACCAGGTAGACCGGGTAGACCCGCGCCACCCGGGCCCAGGCGAAGCGCGCGCGGGCGGCGCGGTCGGTGAGGTCCACGTCCCGGTAGGTGTAGGCCAGGATGAAGCCGGAGAGCAGGAAGAAGAAGGTCACCCCGGAATAGCCGAGGCGCACCGCCCCGGGGATCGCCCCGTCGGGGAAGAAGAAGGTCGCGTAGTGGAACGCCACCACGTAGGCGGCGGCCAGGAAGCGCAGGGACGTGAGCGCCGGCAGCGGGGCCATCGGCGGATGGGCGGGCGGGGCGGGGGCGCTCATCGCTGGGCCCCCGTGACGACCCGCCCGGAAGCGCCGAAGCGCAGGCCGAAGACCGAGAGGGCGACGAGGAAGAACAGCGCGTTGGTGGCCTGGTAGAACACCGACTCGAAGACCCCCACCATCAGGCCGAGCAGCCAGATCCGCAGGAAGAGCAGCCGCAGGGGATCGAGGGCGGGGCCGGCCCCGGACCGGCTCTGGGCCTGGAGGTCGGAGAGGGGGGCCAGCACCATCCACCACATCGTGAGGGCGAGGCCCGGCAGGCCGCTCTCCAGGGCGGTGTTGAGGTAGCCGTCATGGGCGTCGGTGGCGCGGTTGACCCAGGTCGTGGCATCGCCGCCGCCGCCGTAGAACACGCTCTCCCAGAAGGCGCCGTAGCCGAAGCCGGTGAGCGGCTTCTTGGCGATGTTGTCGAGGGCGAAGTGCCAGATCTCGGTGCGGCCGGTATAGGTCGGGTCGGAGGTCAGGCTCGCCACCAGGGCGCCGAGGCCGGGCGACAGGACCGAGCCCACGGTGAGCAGGAGCAGCAGCGCCAGAGGTCCGAGGAGGACCAGGCGGCGCCAGGCGCCCGAGGCCGAGAGGGTGCAGGCCCAGGTCAGCCCGAGCACCGCCGGGGTCATGACCAGGGAGGTCTTGGCGTTGGTGAAGACGAGGAACACCCCCGCCAGCCCCACGACCGCGTAGCCCAGGAGGCGCTGGCCCAGCCCGGCCCAGAACAGTCCGACGATGATGAACAGGCTCATGGCCGCGCCGGCGCCGTTCTTGTGGGCGAAGACGCCGCGCCAGCTGCCCGCGTGCTCGGGCTCGATCAGGTCGAGGGCGGTGTGCATCGCGCGCTCGGGGATCAGCACGAGGCCGAGGTAGCAGGTCGCCAGCACCAGGAGGACGGTGCCGCCGAGGACGTGGGCGAACTGGCGCGCGTCCCGGGCGAGCACCAGCACGCTCACCACCCCGCCGAACATGATGACGAGGGAGACGAGGCGCCGCGCGGAGACGGCGGGCTCGATCGAGAGGGCGGTGGAGACGCCGATCCAGGCCAGCATCGCCAGGATCGGCAGGGTGGCCAGGGGCCGCAGGGCCTCGCGTCCGCGCCAGGCGAGCACCGCCGCCGCGAGGGCCGCCATGACCAGGAACAGCACCTGGTTGACGACGTTGCCGCCGGCCCGCGAGGCGGCGTTCTCCGCCGCCGTCCCGTCGAGGAAGGGATCGGCCCCGATCAGCATGAAGAGCAGGATCGCGCCCATCACCCCGATGCGCAGGGCATCGGGGAGGTCCACCCGCCGCGTCGCGCCCGCGCCGGTGGCGATGCCCGTCGTCATGGTCCACTCCCGCGCTCGAGGGCCGGCAAGGTCGCGCAGTTCCGAGGTCGCGCAGTCTAGAGTCGCCGCCGCTGCCCGCTAGGCGCGCAGAATACGTTTAAGAACGCGCAAAGGGCCGGCGCCCCGCCTCAGGGCCCGGCCGGTGCCCAGGGGACGATGCCGGTCGCCCCGGTGATCGCGCCCACGATGCGCTCCCGCTCGGCCCGGCCCGCGGCGAGGCGCCCCCGCACCGTCGCCAGCACGGCGGGCCCGGCGCCGGCGGGCGTGCCGGCGCCGAAGGGCGGGGCGGGCGCGTATTCGAGGCCGAGCTGGATCGCCTCCGCCGCCGGCGGTCCGGCGAGCTCGGCCGCCAGGGTCAGGGCGAAGTCGATCCCGGCGGTGACGCCGCCCCCCGTGAGGAGGTTGCCGTCGCGCACCACCCGCTCGGAGACCGGGATCGCCCCGAAGGCCGCCAGGAGGTCGAGGCTGGCCCAGTGGGTGGTGGCGCGCCGGCCCCGCAGGAGCCCGGCCGCCCCGAGCACCAGGGCGCCGGTGCAGACCGAGGTGACGTAGCGGGCGTGCTCCGCCTGTTGGCGCAGGAAGGCGAGGACCGCCGCATCCCGCATCAGCGGGTTCACCCCGAGGCCGCCGGGAACGCAGAGCACGTCGAGCTGCGGGCAGTCCGCCATGGCCAGCGTCGGGACGAGCACGAGGCCGGTGGAACTCGTCACCGGCGCCCGGTCGGCGGCCACGAGGTGGACCCGCGCCTCCGGGATCCCGACGAAGACCTCGTAGGGCGCGGTCAGGTCGAGCTGCTGGACGTCGGGGAAGGTGAGAAGGCCGATCTCGAGGGGCATCGGGGCTGTCTCCGGCTGTCTGGACAGGACGACCCTAGCCCGGCAGGCTCTGGCCGAGATGACGAAGAGCCCTCGTTTCCTGCCAGACGTCCGCGCCGGCGGGCCGCGTCGCCACGAACCCCGTTGGCACGAACCCCGTCGCATCGAGATCCTCGCCTTCCCGGGGGTGCAGCTCCTCGACGTGTCGGGCCCGCTGCAGGTCTTCGCGACGGCCAACGACCTCTTCGCCAGCGCCAACGACCTCGCGAGCGACGGCCCGGCGCCCTATGCCCTGCGGGTGGTGGCGGCGGGCGGCGGCACGGTGGGCAGCTCCGCCGGGCTCGGCCTCGCGACGGAGCCGCTGCCGCCCGCGGAGGCCCCCGTCGACACCCTCGTGGTGGCCGGCGGGCGCGGCGTCGACGGGGCGATCGCGGAGGGGCTGCCCGCCTGGGTCGCCGCCCGGGCCCCCCGCGCCCGGCGGGTGGCCTCGGTCTGCACCGGCGCCTTCCTGCTCGGGGCGGCCGGCCTCCTCGACGGGCGCCGGGCCGTGACCCACTGGACCCGCTGCGACGCGCTCGCGCAGCGCCATCCCGAGGCCCGGGTCGAGCCGGACCCGATCTTCATCCGGGACGGCGCGGTCTGGACCTCCGCCGGGGTGACGGCGGGCATCGACCTGGCGCTGGCCCTGGTGGAGGCCGATCTCGGCCGGGCCACGGCGCTGGCGGTCGCCCGCCACCTCGTCGTCTTCCTCAAGCGTCCGGGCGGCCAGGCCCAGTTCAGCACCGTCCTGTCGCAGCAGGCCCTGTCGCCGGCGGCGGGAGGCGCCCGCTTCGAGGTCCTCCAGGCCTGGATCGCCGACCACCTCGCCGAGGACCTCACCGTGCCGCGCCTGGCCGAGGCGGCCGGCATGAGCCCGCGCGGCTTCGCCCGCCACTACCGGGCGGCCACGGGGCTGACCCCCGCCCGCGCCCTGGAGCGCCAGCGGGTCGAGGCGGCCCGGCGGCTCCTGGCCGAGACCGCGCTGCCGGTGAAGCGCATCGCGGCGCGTTGCGGCTTCGGCTCCGAGGAGACCCTGCGGCGCAGCTTCCTCCGCCACGTGGCGGTGGCGCCCGCGGCCTACCGCCAGCGCTTCCGCGCGGCCGGGGCCGGGGCGAAGCCGGGGGCGCCGGGCGCGGCGAGCGGCGATCCGGCGGAACCCGGGATTTGACATTCCCGGCCGCATCATCGACACCGCCGGCCGTCGCGGCATCGGCCGGAATCATCGACTGGATTCCTGAGGCCGGGTGCCGGTCCGGAGCCGCGTATGTCCCCCCTGACGGCCCATCCGCCCGCATGACCGACCGCCTCACCGTGCCCCGCCCGGCCCGCGGGGACGCCTTCGCGTTCCCGGACACCCTCCTGTCCGCCGCGGCGCGGAGCCATGCCCGGGCCTGCGCCCTCCTGGTGGCCCTCTGCCTCGTCTGCTTCCTGCCCGGGATCGTCTCGCTCCAGCCGATGGACCGCGACGAGCCGCGCTTCGCCCAGGCCTCCAAGCAGATGCTGGAGACCGGCGACCTCGTCGACATCCGCTTCCAGGCGGAGGCCCGGCACAAGAAGCCGGTGGGCATCTACTGGGCCCAGGCCGCCGTGGTCGGCGCCGCCGAGGCGCTCGGGGTGCCGAACGCCCGCACCACCATCGGCCTCTACCGCATCCCGTCCCTGCTGGGCGCCATCGGGGCGGTGCTCCTGACCTACTGGTCGGCCCTGGTCTTCCTGCCCCGGCGGGGGGCCGTCCTCGCCGCCGCCCTGTTCGGGGCCTGCGTCGTGCTCTCGGCCGAGGCGCGCCTGGCCAAGACCGACGCGCTGCTCTGCGCCTGCGCGGTGGCGACCTTCGGCGGCCTCGCCCGGGCCTGGCTCCGGCGCGACCGCGCCGGAGGGCGCGCGATCGAGGGGCACGGCGTCCAGGCCCCCCTCGACACCGCCACGGTGCTGGCCTTCTGGCTCGGCCTCGCCCTCGGCATCCTGATCAAGGGCCCGATGGTGCCGCTGTTCTGCGGCCTGCCCGCCCTGATCCTCTCGGTCCGGTGGCGCTCCGCCCGCTGGCTCGGCGCCCTGCGGCCCGGCCTCGGCCTGCCGCTCACCCTGCTGATCGTGGCGCCCTGGTTCGCGGCCATCACCTGGAAGAGCGGCGGCGCCTTCTACGGCGAGGCGGTGGGCCACGACATGCTGAGCAAGGTCCAGGGCGGCTCGGAGAAGCACTTCGCCCCGCCCGGCGCCTACCTGATCGCGTTCTTCGGCACCTTCTGGCCCGGCGCGGCCTTCGCGGCGCTGAGCGCGCCCTTCGCCTGGGGCTACCGGCGCGAGCCCGCCATCGCCTTCCTCCTCGCCTGGATCGTGCCGACCTGGATCCTGTTCGAGATCGTGCCGACCAAGCTGCCCCACTACGTGCTGCCACTGATGCCGGCCATCGCCATCCTCACCGTGCGGGCCCTGGCCGCCGGCGCCCTGCACCCCGAGCGCCGGGGCGCGCGCCTCACCGCCGGGCTCGTGGTGCTGATCCCCGTCGGCCTCACCCTCGGCCTCTCGGCCTTCGCCTTCGCCTACGACCGGACCCTGCCCTGGGCCGGGCTGCCCCTGCTGCTCGGCGCCAGCGCCGTGGCCGCCCTGTCCTGGCACGCCTTCGCCCGCGGCCTGCCGGAGCGCGCCCTCGGCCTCGGCATCCTGGCGGCGATGCTGCTCTCGCCCGCCGTGTTCGGCCTGACCCAGCCGGTGATGGCCGCCCTCAAGGTCTCGCCCCGCCTCGCGGCGATCCGCGATGCCTTGCCCTGTCCGCATCCCCGCGTCGCCAGCCTGGGCTACCGCGAGCCGAGCTTCGTCTTCCTGATCGGCACCGACCTCGCCATGCTCGGCACCGGCACCGAGGCCGTCGACTTCCTGAAGGGCCCGGATTCCCCCAAGAGCGACGGTTCGCGCGAGATCTCGGGATCTCCCGCGGGCGAGGCCTGCCGCCTCGTCTACGTGGAAGGCCGGTTCGCGGCGGAGTTCGCCGCCGCCGCCGGGGCGGCCGGGCTGGTGCCGAACCGGGTCGGGACCGTCTCGGGCTTCAACATCAACGGCGGACGCCGGGTCGACCTCTCGGCCTACGCCACGATACCGGCGCGGTGACGCCCTGACCCTCTCGGATCGAACACCCATGCGCCTCTCCGTGATCATCCCGGTGAAGGACGAGGCCGGCAACATCGCGAGCCTCGTCGCCGAACTCGAGACCGCCTGCGCCGCCCTGGCGCCCTTCGAGGTGATCTACGTCGATGACGGCTCCACCGACGGCACCGCCGAGGCCTTGGCGGCGGCGCAGGTCGGGCGGCCCTGGCTGCGGGTGCTGGCCCACGACCGCACCGCCGGCAAGGCGGCCGGCATCCGCAGCGGCATCGCGGTGGCGCGGGCGCCGGTCTGCGCCCTGATGGACGGCGACGGCCAGAACGACCCGGCCTTCCTGGAGCCCCTGCTCCAGGCCATCGAGGCGGGCGGCGCGCGGGTCGGCCTCGCCCAGGGCCAGCGCGTCGGGCGCAAGGACGGGCGGCTGAAGAGCCTCCAGTCGCGCATCGCCAACGGGGTCCGGGTGCGCATCCTGAAGGACGCCACCCGGGACACCGGCTGCGGCTACAAGCTCGTGCGCCGCGACGTCTACACCACGCTCCCGTTCTTCGACGGGCAGCACCGCTTCATGCCGGCGCTGGTCGCCCGCGAGGGCTTCGGCGTGGTCCACCGCGACGTGGTCGACCGGCCGCGCTTCACCGGCACCTCGAAATACGGCCTGTTCGACCGACTCTGGGTCGGGCTCCTCGACCTCGCCGGGGTGTGGTGGCTGATCCGGCGCAAGCGGGTCACCCCGCGGGTCACGGACGTGACGGGAGCCTGAGCCATGCTGATCCAGCTCGCCGAGGACGTGCGCGGCTACGTCTACGACGTCTTCGTCACCCGCTTCGATGCCTGGCTGGTCTTCGGCATCCTGGCCCAGGCGGTGTTCGGCGCCCGCTTCGTGGTGCAGTGGCTCGCCTCCGAGCGGGCGGGCAAGAGCGTGATGCCGCTGGCCTTCTGGTTCCTCTCCATCGCGGGCGGCCTGATGACCCTGGTCTACGGCCTCGTGCGGCGCGAGCCGGTGATCATCTTCGGGCAGGCCCTCTCGACCTTCATCTACCTGCGCAACGTCGTCCTGATCCTGCGCGAGCGCCGCGCCGCGCGCCTCGGCGCGCCGGCGCGATGACGCCGCTGCCGCCCTTCCACGACGACCTCGACGCGGCCCGGGCCGAGGTCTGGCGCCTGCTGGAAGCGGGGCCCGCTCTGCGCCGCAACGCCTTCCACATGCCGGCCCTCGCCACCGTCGACGCGCGGGGGCAGCCCCAGGTGCGCACGGTGGTGCTGCGCGCCGCCGACCCGGTGGCCGGCGCCCTGCGCTTCCACTGCGACCGCCGCTCCGACAAGGCCGCCGAACTCGCGGCCTCGGGGATCGCGGCCCTGCACGGCTACGATTCCGCGTCGAAGATCCAGATCCGGGCCTCGGGCCCCGCGACGCTCCACACCGACGACGCCCTGGCGGAGGCCGCCTGGGCCGGGTCGATGGCGATGAGCCGGGTCTGCTACGGCGCCGACCCCGCCCCCGGGGCGCGCCTGCCCGCCGGCGATGCCTACACCCTGCCGGACCCCGACACGGCCCTGACCCTCGGCCGGCCGAACTTCTGCGCCGTGGTGGTCACCCTCGCCCGCCTCGAATTCCTCTACCTCGACCGGCGCGGCCACCGCCGGGCCGCCTGGGACCGGGCCGACGGCTGGCGCGGGGTCTGGCTGGCGCCCTGAGATCCCGCCGCTCTCAGGTTGACCATGCGGGCCCGGGCCCGCTTCCGGGCAGGCCATGCGACCGCGGCCCCGCCGCCGGTGCCGGCGCGGGGGATGACCCAAGAGGACCGGGCGCAACGGGCGCCCGGCGAAACGGGAGACGCGGGACGCCGCGAGACCACGTTTGGGAACAGGTATGCCGGTCCCCCGGCGTCCCTCGGCCCGGCCCCTGGCGGGACCGATCCTTTTCGTCACGACGTCTTCTCGGCACCGGCGACCCGGCTGGTGGCAGCCCTCCTCCGGACTCCGGCGCCCGTGCGGGCGGCGCGGTCCGGCGGCCGTCTGATCAGGGCACGCGGCCCCGAGCCCGCCTCGTAGTGGGCGGACCGTCCGATCTCTCGGTGCGCCTCAGGGGACCGGGTGCAGCCGTGCGGCCTTGCAGCCGTGCGGCCTTCCCGTCCGAGACGCCTTGCGTCGCCGATGCGGCCCGGGGCGATGGCGAAACCGGGCCATCGACGCGGGGCGCCGTCTCCTCCCCCCGAGCCCCCCGACCCGGTCCGCCGGGGGGCCTCCCGCGTGGGAGGCGAGTGCCCGGACTGAACCACGGAATAGGAATATTGTCAAGGTCTTTCGATGGCGATGCCGGGCCGGCGGTCGCTCACAGGGCCGCGCGCAACCGCGCGAACCCCGCGTCGAGATCCGCCTGCAGGTCCGAAACATCCTCCAGGCCGATGTGGAAGCGCAGGCCCGGTCCGCCGGGATTCCACCGGGTGGCGGTGCGGTAGGCCTTGCAGTCGAACGGGATGACGAGGCTCTCGAAGCCGCCCCAGGAGAAGCCCATCCCGAACAGCTCGAGCCCGTCGAGCATGGCCGCCACGGCCCGCTCCGGGGCGGGCTTCAGGATGACGCCGAACAGGCCCGAGGCGCCGGAGAAGTCGCGGGTCCAGATGGCGTGGCCGGGATCGTCGGGCAGCGCCGGATGGAGCACGCGGGCCACCTCCGGCCGGGCCTGGAGCCACTGCGCCATGGCGAGCCCCTGGGCCCCGTGCTCGCGCAGGCGCAGGGCCATGGTGCGCAGGCCCCGCAGGGCCAGGAACACGTCCTCCGGGCCGGGGCACATGGCGAAGTGCTCGAAGGTCCGGTGCAGGGCGGGCCAGTATCGGGCGTTGGCCGAGGTCAGGCCGAGGAGCAGGTCCGAGCCGCCGGAGAGGTACTTGGTCCCGGCCTCGACCGCGATGTCGACGCCCCGCGCATGGGGCGGGAACAGCAGCGGCGTCGCCCAGGTGTTGTCCATGATCACGGCCGCGTCCCGCGCGTGCACGATGTCGGCGATGGCCGGCACGTCCTGCATCTCGAAGCTCTGCGAGCCCGGCGCCTCCACCAGCACGGCCTTCGTGGTGTCGCGCATCAGGGCGCCGATGCCGGCGCCGATCAGGGGATCGTAGTACTCGACCGCGACCCCGAAGCGCTTCAGCACGCCGTCGCAGAAGATGCGGGTGGGCCGGTAGGCGGAATCGCTGACCAGCAGGTGGTCGCCGGCCGAGACCACCGCCATCAGCGCCACCGTCAGGGCGGCGAGGCCCGACGGCGTCAGCACGGTGCCGGCGGCCCCCGCCAGTTCGCTCCAGGCGCTGGTGAGGGAATCCGTGGTCGGCGTGCCGGAGGTGCCGTAATCGTAGCGCCCGCGCCGGTGCTGGAGGTCGTCGTAGGTCGGGAACAGCACGGTCGAGCCGCGATAGATCGGCGTGTTGACGAAGCCGTGCTGGGCGGAGGGATCGCGCCCCGCATGGACCAGGCGGGTGCTCGCCCCGAAGCGGGCGGGATCGCGGGGAGGGGTGTTCGACATCGGCACCGGTGGGCAAGGGGCAAGGCAAGGGGATGAGCCTGCCGCGACCGAAGCCCGGCGCGCGCGTTGGCGTCAAGCCGGGGGCGGCACGGTCGGAGGCGGAACCACGCGCGCCGTCGAACCCAACCCGTCATTCCGGGCTCGCCTGCGGCGCCCCGGAATGACGGGGTTGGGGCGGATGGCCGGGGTTGTCCCGGCTTGACCCCGGCGCGCGATGCCCTGCAATGCGCGCATGCGATCCCTGTCGATCCCGCTCCTCGCCGCCCTGCTCGCCGCGTCTCCGGCGCTGACCCGGACTGCGGCGCTCGCGCAGGGCGACACCCTCGCCCAGGTCAAGGCGCGCGGGCACCTCGTCTGCGGGGTCAGCGGCGGGGTGGCGGGCTTCAGCATGCCGGACGGGCAGGGGCGCTGGCACGGGCTCGACGTGGATTTCTGCCGGGCGCTGGCCGCGGCCATCTTCGACGATCCCGACCGGGTGCGCTTCATCCCGCAATCCTCGGCCGCGCGCTTCACCGCCCTGCAATCGGGCGAGATCGACGTGCTCGCCCGCAACACCACCTGGACCCTGTCGCGGGACACCGCCGCGATGAACTTTCCGGTGATCACCTTCTTCGACGGGCAGGGCTTCCTGGTCCGCAAGTCCCTGGCCATCACGGCCGTCAGGCAGCTCGACCGGGCCACGATCTGCCTGCAGCAGGGCACCACCACGGAGCTGAACACCGCCGACTGGTTCCGCACCCGGGGCCTGACCTACCAGGTGGTCACCTTCGCCAACAGCGAGCAGACCCTGGGCGCCTACGAATCCGGCCGCTGCGACGCCTATTCCACGGACAAGTCCTCCCTCTACGGCGAGCGCCTGAAGACCGCGCACCCGGAGGCGCACGTCATCCTGGAGGAGGCGATCTCGAAGGAGCCCTTCGCGCCGGGCGTGCGCCAGGGCGACGATGCCTGGCGCGACCTCGTCGCCTGGACCCACTACGCCATGATCGACGCGGAGGAGGCGGGGATCAGCCAGGCCAACGTGGACCGGCTCCGGGGCGAGACCCTGAGCCCGGACGTCAAGCGCATCCTCGGCCTCGAGGGCAAGTACGGCCAGGGCCTCGGGCTGACCGGCGACTGGGCCTACCGGATCGTCCACCACGTGGGCAATTACGGCGACGTCTTCGCCCGCAACCTCGGCGACGGCACGCCCCTGAAGATCCCGCGCGGGCTGAACGCCCTCTGGACGAACGGAGGCCTGCAATACGGGCCGCCGATCCGGTGAGGGCCGCGCGTGCCTAGATCCGTCCGCGCCCTCGCGCTGCAGGCCCTCGTCGCGCTCGCCCTCGCCGGGCTGGCCTACCTCGCCGTCACCAACGCCTCCGAAAAACTCGCGCGCCAGGGCATCACCGCGGGCTTCGGCTTCCTCGGCCGTGCCGCCGGATTCGACATCGGCCAGCGCCTGATCCCCTACGCGGCCGCGACCTCGACCTATCTCGACGCCTTCTGGGTCGGGCTCCTCAACACGCTGCTGGTCTCGGGCCTCGCCATCGGGCTGTCCACGGTGATCGGCTTCGCCGTCGGCATCGCCCGGCTGTCGCCGAACTGGCTCGTCCGGACCCTGGCGGCCACTTATGTCGAGACCCTGCGCAACCTGCCGCTGCTGCTCCAGCTCCTGGTCTGGTACGTGGCCGTGCGGGTGGCGCTGCCGGAGGCCCGTGACCCGGCGGCCTGGGGCGGGGCCTATCTCAGCCAGCGCGGGCTGGTCCTGCCGCGCCCCGCGTTTTTCGGATTCGCCTGGCTCGTGCCCCTGGCCTTCGCGGCGGGGATCGGCGCGGCGATCGCCTGGGGCCGCCGCGTGGCCCGGCGCGTCGAGGCCGGGGCCGAACCCGGCCCGGTCGCGGGGCCGGCCCTCGCCCTCGTGCTCGGCCTGCCGGCCCTGGCCTGGATCGGGCTCGCCCGCGCGGGGCACCCCGTCGGGATCGCCTGGCCGGCGCCCGGCCCCTTCGGCCCCGAGGGCGGGCTCGCGATCCTGCCGGAATTCGCCGCCCTGCTCCTCGGGCTCTCCACCTACACGGCGGCCTTCATCGCCGAGATCGTGCGCGCCGGCCTCAACAGCGTGGACCGGGGGCAGGGGGAGGCGGCGGCGGCCCTGGGCCTGAGCCGGGCCAGGACCTTGGCGCTCGTCACCATCCCGCAGGCCATGCGGGTGATCGTGCCGCCGCTGACGAGCCAGTACCTCAACGTGACGAAGAACTCGTCCCTGGCGGTGCTGATCGGCTATCCCGACCTCGTCCACGTCTTCATGGGCACGGTGCTCAACCAGACCAACCAGGCCGTGGAGGTCGTGGCGATCACCATGGCGGTCTACCTGACCCTGAGCCTCGGCCTCGCGGCTCTGATGAACGCCCACAACCGCCGCGCGGCGCCCGCATCCCGATGAGCCGAGGTGAGGCGATGAGACAGGCGACGCGATGACCGTGATCCGCGAGACCCTGCTGCCCCCGGCCCCGCCGCCGCGCCGGACCGGCGGCCCCGTCGGCTGGCTCCGGGCGAACCTGTTCCCGGGCCCCGGCAACACCCTGACGACGCTGGCGATCCTGGCCGGGCTGGCGCTGCTGCTGCCCCCGGTGGTCCGCTTCCTCGTCACCGACGCGGTCTGGCACGGGACTTCGGGCGAGGCCTGCCGGCCGGAGGTCGCCGGGCACCCGGTCGGCGCCTGCTGGGCCTTCATCGGGGCCAAGATCAACTACCTCGTCTACGGCTCCTACCCGGCGGCCGAGCGCTGGCGCCCGACCCTGTTCTTCGGCCTCGTGGCCCTGGGCACGGCCTGGATGCTGTGGCTCGACGCGCCGCGCCGCGGCCTCGGGGCGGTGTTCGTCTTCGGCGTCGGCCCGCTCCTGTCCTACGGGCTCCTCTCGGGGACCCCTGTCCTCGGCCTCGCCCCCGTGGCCACCAGCCTGTGGGGCGGCATCCTGGTGACCCTGGTGGTCTCGCTGGTGGGCATCGTCGCGTCCCTGCCGCTGGGCATCCTGCTGGCGCTGGGGCGGCGCTCGGAGCTGCCGGTGCTGCGCTACGCCTGCATCGGCTTCATCGAGTTCTGGCGCGGGGTGCCGCTGATCACCGTGCTGTTCATGGCCAACGTGATGCTGCCGCTGTTCCTGCCCGGGGACCTGACCGTGGACCGGCTGGTGCGCCCGCTGGTCGGCATCGCGCTGTTCGCCTCCGCCTACATGGCCGAGGTGGTGCGCGGCGGCCTGCAGGCGATCCCCGAGGGGCAGGGGCGGGCGGCCCTGGCCCTGGGGCTGACGCGGTGGCAGGTCCTGCGCCTCGTCGTCCTGCCCCAGGCCCTCAAGGTGGTGGTGCCCGGCATCGTCAACACCCTGATCGGCCTGTTCAAGGACACGACGCTGGTCTCCATCGTGGGCATCGCCGATTTCATCCGGGTGCTGGAGGCGGCGCGTGCCGATCCACGCTGGTCTGCGCCGACGATCCCCGCCACCGCCTACGCCTTCGCGGCCCTGTTCTACCTCGCGGTCTGCTTCTCCATGGCGCGCTACGCCGCCTTCATCGAGCGGCGGCTGGCCGCCGGCGAGCGGGGCCGGGCATGAGCGCCGGTCCCGAGACCCCTGTTTCCGAGGCCCCTGTTTCCGGGGCCCCTGTTTCAGAGACGCCCGCCGTCGAATTTTGCGGCGTGAACACGTGGTTCGGCACCGCCCACGTCCTGCGCGCGGTCTCGCTCACCGTCGCCCCGTCCGAAAGGATCGTGATCTGCGGCCCCTCGGGCTCGGGCAAGTCGACCCTGATCCGCTGCGTCAACGGCCTCGAGGCCTACCAGGGCGGCACGATCCGGGTGGAGGGCCAGGACCTCACCCCGGCCCGCATCCCGGCGGTGCGGCGCCGCGTCGGCATGGTGTTCCAGCACTTCAACCTGTTCGCCCACCTCACCGTCCTGGAGAACTGCACCCTGGCGCCGATCCACGGCCGCGGGATCGGGCGCCGGGCCGCCGAGGCGCGGGCGCGGGACGAGCTCGCCCGCCTCGCCATCGCGGACCTGGCCGACCGCTTGCCCGGCCAGCTCTCCGGCGGCCAGCAGCAGCGGGTCGCCATCGCCCGCGCCCTCTGCCTCGACCCGGCGGTGATGCTGTTCGACGAGCCGACCTCGGCCCTCGACCCCGAGATGGTGGGGGAGGTGCTCGACACCCTGGCGGATCTCGCGGAGCGCGGCATGACCCTGCTCTGCGTCACCCACGAGATGGGCTTTGCCCGGCGGGTCGCCGACCGGGTGGTGTTCATGGACGAGGGCCAGATCGTCGAGGTCGCGCCGCCGGAGGCCTTCTTCGACCGCCCCGAGCATCCCCGCACCCGGGATTTCCTCGCGCGCCTCCTGTGAGCGCCAAAAGGTGTGCCGGCGCAGGACGCCGCGCCATCCGGCGGGCTCGGGTTCGTTAACGCCGATGCGCTAAATCCAGCCTGGTACTCGCGTATCCGGGAAGCCCGTCCCTTGCGTATCCTGCGGAACATCGTCGTCGGCAGCATCTTCGGCGGCAGCGCCCTGGTCATCGCCTTCGCCTGCGTCGACCGGCTCGACCACCCGGCGCCCCGGGCCGCGGTGCCCGCCGCGTCGGTGGCCGCCCTCGCCCGGGTCCGCCCGCCCGAGCCCACCGTGACGGGGTCGCTCCCGGCCGAGGCCGGCCCCTCGATCAGCGACATCCTCGGGCGCGACGCCGTCGCCCGCCAGACCGTCACCCGGCCTCCCGTGCCCAAGGCCTCCACCACCCGCGACACCCCGGGTCGCGAAACCGCGGGCCGGGCCCCGGCCAAGCCCGTGGCCAAGGTCGCCGCCGCGCCGGCCCCGAAACCGGCCCGGAAGACCGCCGACGGCTTCGACACCGAGCGCCTGAACGCCCTCATGCGCGGCGACCCCGCCGTGACCCTCGCGCGCACGCGCTGACGTCACCTGCACGGGCGCTGAGCGCGCCATACCCGCCGAGCCCCTTGCCCGCCGAGCGCCCGCGCCATGCGTCATCGCGCACGGGCGCGCCCCCGAGCGCCTGCTATAAGCCGCGCCCGGTCCCGCGCGGGCCGAGGACTGGCCAAGGGTCGGCAAGGGGAGGCGGCCTGTGGGTCTGATCTACGCGCTCGGCGCCTATCTCAGCTGGGGCCTCGTAGTCCCGGTGCATTTCCGCCTGCTCGACGCCGTGCCGGCCCCGAGCATCCTGGCCCACCGCATCGTCTGGTCGAGCCTGCTCGTCGCCGGCCTGCTCGTGGCCCTGCGCCGCCGGATCCGCACCCCCTTCCCCCTGGTGCGCCGGCACGGGCTCCTCGTCCTCTCGGCCGGGCTGATCGGCGTGAACTGGCTCCTCTACCTCCAGGCCGTGCAGTCCGGGCACATGCTCGACGCGAGTCTCGGCTACTTCATCAACCCGCTGATGAGCGTGGCGCTCGGCGCCGTGGTGCTGGGCGAGCGCCTGCGCCCGGTCCAGGCCGCCGCGGTGGCGCTCGCGGCCGGCGCCGTGCTGCTGGCGGTCGCCCTGGCGGGAAGCCTGCCCTGGGTCTCGCTGGCGCTGGCCGGCAGCTTCTCGCTCTACGGGCTCGCCCGCAAGGTCGTGGGCGTCGACGCCATGGTGGGCTTCGCCGCCGAGACGCTGGTGCTGCTGCCGGTGGCTCTGGTCTACCTCGTGGCCTTCGCGCCGCCGGTGATCCAGGGCGACCCCGTGCGGGCCGGCCTCATCCTGCTCACCGGGGCCACCACGGCGCTGCCGCTGATCTGGTTCGCGGCGGCCGCCGAGCGGCTCACCCTCGCCACCCTCGGCCTGATGCAGTACCTCGCGCCCTCCTGCCTCCTCGTCCTCAGCACCCTCGTCTACGGCGAGCGCCTGGAGCCGCACCGGGCGGTGCTGTTCGGGCTGATCTGGCTGGCCCTGGCGATCTACGCCGTCGACGCCTATCGCGCCGCGCGGCGGGCGCGGGGCGGCTGAGGGCCCTCGCCCGAACCCCTCGCCGCGTGCGATCCTGGATCGACCGGGAGACGCGATCATGCTGACCAACCGCATCACCGACATCGCCGGCCTCCGGGTCGGCCACGCCACCGACCTGCGGCTCGCCAGCGGCGTCACCGCGCTCCTCTTCGACGAACCCGTGGTGGCGGGCGTCGACGTGCGCGGCGGCGGCCCCGGCACCCGCGAGACCGACCTCCTCGACCCCGAGCGGACGGTGGAGCGCATCGACGCCCTGGTCCTCTCCGGCGGCTCGGCCTTCGGCCTCGACGCGGCTTCGGGCGTCGTCGCCCACCTCGCCGAGACCGGGCGCGGCTTTCCCGTCGGCCCGGCCCGGGTCCCGATCGTGCCGGCCGCGATCCTGTTCGATCTCCTCAACGGCGGCGACAAGGCCTGGGGCCGGTTCTCGCCCTATCGCGACCTCGGCCACGCGGCGGCCTGCGCCGCCACGCGGGATTTCGCCCTCGGCTCCGTCGGGGCCGGCACGGGGGCCGCCACCGCCGACCTGAAGGGCGGGATCGGCTCGGCCTCGGCGCTCGTGGACGGTCTGCGGGATGGCGCGGGCTCGGGCCTGCGGGTCGGCGCCCTGGTGGCGGTGAACGCCTTCGGCCGGGTGACGGTGGGGGCGGGGCCGCATTTCTGGGCCGCCCCCTACGAGGTCGGCGACGAGTTCGGCGGCCTCGGGTGTCCCGCCGCGATGCCGGCCGACGCCTTCGACTGGCCGCGCAAAACCTTTCCGGGCACGGGGCTGCCCGGGGCCAGCACCACCCTGGCGGTGGTGGCCACCGACGCCGTCCTCACCAAGGCGCAGGCGCGCCGCCTCGCCGTGATGGCCCAGGACGGCCTCGCCCGGGCGATCCACCCGGTCCACACGCCGCTGGACGGCGACGCCGTCTTCGCCGTGGCCACCGGCCGGGTTCCCCTCGCCGACCCGGTCCTCGACCTGGCGCGGCTCGGCGACGCGGCGGCGCGGACCCTCGCCCGCGCGGTGGCGATCGGGGTGCACCGCGCGACGGTGCCGCCCGGATGGGCCGGGCCGCCGGCCTGGGCGGACCGGTTCGGGGGATGAGGCGGGGCGGACGTGTCCGGCGCAGGCCGGATCGCGTTCAGCTCTGGCCGAGCTCGGCCTTGGCATCCGCGATGAGGCCGGCCAGCCCCGCATCGACCTCGGCGCCGAGCATGCGGCGCTCGGCCTCCGTCAGGTCGGCGGCCCAGCCGCGCTGGCCGAAGCCCTCCGCGCACTTGGCCCGCTCGGCCGCGAGATAGGCCTCGGTCTCGGCCGGCTGCGTGCGCATGGCCTGGACGAGGCCGAACCAGGCCGCGCGCTCCACCACCGCGAGGCGGGCCCGCAGGCGGATCATCACCGCGCGCTCGGGGCTGACATCGTCCATCGGCTGCTCCGTTCCCGGCCCGCGTCCCGGCGCGCGGCTCAGCGCCGCGGTTCGCAGCGCGTCTTCACGTAGGTGCCCGTCTCGCCGCCATGCCCGGCATTGGCGGCGAGGACCGGTCCCTGCACCAGGCATTCCTGCAGGGTGTGGGCCGGGCCGGTGATGATGTCGAGGGCCGTCTCGCGGGAGCAATCCGGAGCCTGGACGGTGGAGGCGCAGACGAGGGCGACGACGAGGATCGGGTTCATGACCGGATTACCTGGGGCGGGCTCCCCGTGCGGCAAGGGCCGCGCCCGCCATCCTCTGCAACTTAGTGCCGGTCGGGAAGGGTGCCGGCCGGGAAGGCGGCCGGGGCCCGCGCCGGAGTTTCTGTTTCGTTCCCGGGACGACGTGGCGGCGACCGAGCGATAAGGAAAAGAGCCTAGGACAAAAGGCATAGGTCCATAAGCCTAGGACAAAACATTCGCACTTTCTCGGACGTTTCGAACGAAACAGGAACGAAGCGGGTTCGGCCGGGGTTCGGCGCCCCCGGTGGTGCGGCCCCTGGCCTGTGGACGCCACCCCCGCCGGCCGGACCCGCCGGCGGACGCGCGTGTTAAGATCTTCGTGCGAGAGCGTGAGGGAGCGCCGGGGACCGAGCCCCGGGGCGGGAGCCGGAGCAGGCATGACGGTCGGCATCGAGATGGGTCTGAGCATGGGGCCGGGGGCGGAGCCCGCGCGCCTCGACCTCGAGGAGCTCCTGGCCACGCGTCTCCTGGTCCAGGGCAATTCGGGCTCGGGCAAGTCGCACCTGCTGCGGCGCCTGCTGGAGCAGAGCGCCGGCGCGGTGCAGCAGGTGGTGATCGACCCCGAGGGCGACTTCGTCACCCTGGCCGAGGCCTACGGCCACGTGGTGGTGGACGGGGCCCACGGCGAGGCCGACCTCCAGGCCATCGCCGCGCGGGTGCGGGCGCACCGGGTCTCGGTGGTGCTCACCCTGGAGAGCCTCGACATGGAGGCGCAGATGCGCGCCGCCGCCGCCTTCCTGGGCGGCCTGTTCGAGGCCGAGCGCAGCCACTGGCACCCCGCCCTGATCGTGGTCGACGAGGCGCAGATCTTCGCCCCCACCGCGGCCGGCGACGTCTCGGACGAGGCGCGGAAGGCCTCGCTCGGCGCCATGACCAACCTGATGTGCCGGGGCCGCAAGCGGGGCTTGGCCGGCATCATCGCGACCCAGCGCCTGGCCAAGCTCGCCAAGAACGTGGCGGCCGAGGCCACCAACTTCCTGATGGGCCGCACCTTCCTCGACATCGACATGGCACGCGCCGCCGATCTCCTCGGCCTCGACCGGCGCGGCGCCGAGCGGTTTCGCGACCTGTCGCGGGGCGAGTTCGTCGCCCTCGGCCCGGCGCTCAGCCGGCGGCCCCTGGCCCTGCGCATCGGGCCGGTGACCACGTCCGCGCGCTCGGGCTCGCCCAAGCTCGTGCCGCTGCCCGCCCCGGCGGATGCGGACCTGCGCGCCCTCATCCTCACCCGCGCGCCCGACGAGCCGGCGCAGGCCTGGGCCCCGGCGCCGCGCACGCCGCCGGTGCCGCGCGCCACCCCCGCCGACCTCATGCGCGAGCTCAGCGCCTACCGGCCCGAGCCGGTGGAGGCACCCGCGCCGCTCAGCGAAGAGGAGATCCGCGCCGGGCTCGATACGGTGCTGCGCGGCATCGCCGCCGATCCCGATGCCGGCGGCCAGCCGGTGGCGGTGGTCTACCAGGACTTCCTCGTGCGCTGCCGGATGCGCGGCCTCGACGGCGAGGCGATCAGCCTGGCGGCCTTCCGCCGCCGCCTCGGCGTCGCCCGGGCCGGGTTCGACGGGGCCGACGTCGCCCCGGACGAGGCGGACGGGCGCTGGGAGGAGGCGCAAGGGGTCGCCGCCACCCTGCCGGACGAGGTCCAGGGCCTGTTCCTGCTCCTCGCCCGGGCGGCGCTGGCCGGCGAGCCCTGTCCCGGCGACGAGGCCCTGGCGCGGGCGATCGGCAGCCGCTCGCCGGGCCGGGCCCGGCGCCTCCTCGCCTACGTGGAGACCCGCGGCACCATCGTGTGCCGCATGGATTACCGCGGCAACCGCATCGTCGCCCTGCCGGCGCTCGCCTGCGAGACCGGGCCGGGCGACCCGAAGGCCCCGCTGGAGGCGAAGCCCGGGAGCGCGGCGGCCGATCCGGACACCGGCCTGCCCGGGCTGTTCGCGGCCGAGTAGGTCCTCGGGGGGCGCCGCCTCAGCGCTTCGTGGCGGCCTCGTAGAACTTCGGCTCGAACAGGCCGTCCAGGGGCACGTCCTTGTCGAGGGTGCCGATGGAGACCTGGTAGGCCTGCATCTTCTTGGTGGCCTCGACGATCTGGCGCGGATCGGCGGTGAACCGGGCGGCCGGGGAGGTCAGCGCCTTGGTGATGGTCGCGGTGTCGGTGATGCCCTTGCCGAGGGCCGCCTCCACGGGCTTGGCCGCGCGGGCCGGGTCGCTCTTCAGGAGCGCGACGGCGCGCACCACGGCCTTGACCAGGCCCTCCACGGCGGCGGGGTTCTTGTCGGCGAAGGCGCCGAACACGCCCACCACGGTGCCCGGCTGGTCGGGGAACATCTCGCCCCCGGTGGCGATGAGCTTGATGCCGGGGTTGCGCATCTGCACGATGGTGAGGGCCGGCTCGCGGATCGAGGCGCCGTCGACGGCCCCGGCCAGCATCGCCTGCTGGGTGGCGTCGATGCCCATGGCCACCACCTCGGCATTGGCCTTGTCGGCCTTGGCCACCTGCCAGAGCCAGTGCTGCAGGGTGGTGTTGGGCACCGAGCCCGCCGGCTGCGTGGCGAGGCGGGCGGCCTTGCCCTCCTTGGCCCGGAACTTCGCGAAGGCCTCCGCCTTGTCGGCGCCGTCGGCGAAGTAGGGGGCGAGCTTCGGGCTCGCCACGAACACCATCTCCTCGACGGCGGTGGCGGCCACCACCCGCACGTCGATGCCCTTGGTGCGGGCCACGGCCAGGGGCGCGACGCCGGCGACGTAGACGTCGATGGTGCCCGAGGCCAGGGCCTGGATCATGTTCGGGCCGGATTCGAAGGTGGTGAAGGTCGGGCTGAGGCCGGCCTCCTTGAGCCAGCCCTCGCCGTTGGCCACGAAGATCGGCGCCGCGCCGATCACCGGGATGACGCCGACGCGCACCGGGACCGGCGCGGCGGTCTGCGCGCCGGCGGGGCGGAGGCCCGCGCCGGCGGCGAGGGCGGCGAGGGCGGCGGCGAAGGTCGCGGAACGGCGGGTCGGGCGCATCAGGGGATTCCGGTCAGGGGCGGGCGCCCGTTGCGCGCGGCGGAGCGGCGCGCGGCGGGGCCGGGAACGAGGATGCCGCGCAGTGGCACGCACGGGGCGCCAGTGCAAGAATTCGCGTAAGAATCCGCTCCGATCCCGGCGTTCCGCCCCGGATGTCTGGCGGTTTCATCTTCTGGAAGCGCGCGCAGCGGAAGAAAAATCTCCCGCCGACGAAGATCTGGGGGCCGCCCGGCCTGATCCGGACCCGGTCGGATTCGCCCGGTCCGTCGCCGTGATCCGTCCCGTTACGGGAACGCGGCCGGACGCATCTCGTTGTCACCCCGTCGCGGCACCGGCCGCCGACGTGAGATTGAGGGAAACCCTGTTATGAGCCTCCTCGGCAGCATCGTCAGCAAGATCCTCCATCCCTTCGGCGGCGGAGATGCCCAGGCCAAGCCGTCCGAGGCGAACGCACAGCCCTCCGCCGGCGGTTCGGACGCCCCCGCCGCGACCCCGACCAGCACCGGCGCCCCGGCCGGCGGTCCCGTCGACGTCGAGCAGGTGCTCAACGGCATGGCGGCCAAGAATGGGCAGACCCTGAACTGGCGCACCTCGATCGTCGACCTGATGAAGCTCCTCGACCTCGATTCGAGCCTCACCGCCCGCAAGCAGCTCGCCGACGAGCTGCACTACACCGGCGACAAGGAAGACTCGGCGACGATGAACGTCTGGCTGCACAAGCAGGTCATCAAGAAGCTCGAGGAGAACGGCGGCAAGGTGCCGGCCGATCTCAAGGATTAATTCTCGATCCGACGTTGGGCGTAGCCTGACTTAGGGTGACGATCGAGGGGGCAGGGGACATCGTCCGCTGCCCTTTTTCATGCGTGCCCTCGCCCGAGGGCGGACGCTCGGAGCCGGGCCGCCTCAGTCGGAGCTGCGCTCCGATTGCTGGTCTTCCATGTAGCGGCGCAGCACGGCGTTCATGCGGGCCTGATAACCCTTGCCGCCGCGCTTGAAGAACGCGACCACATCCTGGTCGAAGCTGGCGTGGACGGCCGTCTTGACCGGCGGCAGACCGATCGTGGCAGACGCCCAGTGGCTCTCGTCCGTAACGGGATTGTCGGCATCTGCGACGGCCATCTGCTCGACCTCCGCCTCGGTCCGCGCGTGAAGGGCAGCCCAGTCCGTGCGTCCCGAGGGATTCCTAGCCGGCTTGACGACGGGCATGGAAACTCCTCCTCTCCTTTCGGCCCGCGAGGCGAGCCGAGATGATCCGGTATTTGGGCGGCCGCACGGCAAACGTGACGTTCAGAACGAGCCCAGTCCATTCGACGAGCATATTGAACCGTTTCTCGCCGTAGTCCCACCGTGTGTCCTCGACAACCAGCGCGAAGCGCCCGTCGAAGACAGTGTCGAGATCGGCGAAGTCGATCCCGTGGAGGGCGAGGTTCGAGACAGCCTTGAGGTCATCCCAGACCGTGCGTTCCGCGTCACCCATCGGCCCTCGGGGGTGGCGTGGACGAGACAGAGGGAATCCCTGTCCCGAGCGCCCACCGCCCTATTCTACGTCAGCGTGTCATAAACTGGATGCGCATCCTTTGGGCGATTTGCCGGGTCGTGCGGCACGCCTCCCGCCTCAACCCTCCAGCCGCTGTCCCAGGCGTCCGGCGAGATCCTGGATGAACTGGAACGCGGTGCGGCCCGAGCGGGAGCCGCGGGTGGTCGCCCATTCCAGGGCCTCGGCCCGGACGCGGTCGGGGTCCGCCGTCAGGCCGTGTTGCGCCACGTAGGCGCGGATCATCGCCAGGTACTCGTCCTGGCTGCACTTGTGGAAGCCGAGCCAGAGGCCGAAGCGGTCGGAGAGGGAGACCTTCTCCTCCACCGCCTCGCCCGGGTTGATGGCCGTGGAGCGCTCGTTCTCCACCATGTCCCGGGCCAGCAGGTGGCGCCGGTTCGAGGTGGCGTAGAACAGCACGTTCTCGGGCCGTCCCTCGATGCCGCCGTCCAGCGCCGTCTTCAGGGACTTGTACGAGGTGTCGTCGCCGTCGAAGGAGAGGTCGTCGCAGAAGACGATCCAGCGATGGGCGTCGCCCCGCAGGGTCGCCATCAGGTCGGGCAGCGCCTCGATGTCCTCGCGGTGGATCTCCACCAGCTTCAGGGGGAGGGCGCCGGGGGCCCGCGCGGCGTTGATCTCGGCCTGCGCCGCCTTGACCAGCGAGGACTTGCCCATGCCGCGGGCACCCCAGAGCAGCGCGTTGTTGGCCGGCAGGCCCTCGGCGAAGCGCCGGGTGTTCGCCACCAGGGTGTCGCGGGCCCGGTCGATGCCGGTGAGCAGGCCGATCGCCACCCGGTTGACGCGGGCCACCGGGATCAGGCGGCGCTCCGGCCCCCACAGGAAGGCGTCGGCGGCCGTCAGGTCGACGGGCGCGCGCGGGGCGGGGGCGGCGCGCTCCAGGGCGGCGGCGATCCGCTCCAGCACCGGCAGAAACGCCGCCAGGGCGGCCGGGTCGGCGGGGGGCGTGGCGGTCATGGACGGTTCCTCGAACTCAAGGTCCAGCGCTGGGGCCGGTGCGGCGGGTGTCGTGCTTTACGGTGCCCGAGCGCCGCGATGAACCCGATAAATCGCTTGCCCGCCGGCGATTCGCGCCCCGCGGACCCATTCGCCTCACCCGGGCGGCGTTGCTTTCACTTAGGCCCTGGCTATAGTCCGCGCGCTTTTTGACAAGCCCGGACGCCCCCTCGACCGAGGGTCTGGCGGCGCGGGCCTTATCCTTGAGGAGTCACCCGCTTGATCACCCCCGCCTTCGCGCAAGGGGCCACCTCGGCCGCTGGCGGAGCGGACATCGCCTTGCAGGTGGTGCCGTTCGTCCTCATCTTCGTCATCATGTACTTCCTGATCCTCCGCCCGCAGCAGCGCCGCGTGAAGGAGCATCAGAACATGGTCAAGAACGTCCGCCGCGACGACACCGTCGTCATTACCGGCGGCATCGTCGGCCGTGTCACCAAGGTCGCCGACGAGGCCTCGGAGATCGAGGTCGAGATCGCGCCCAACGTCCGCGTCAAGGTCGTGCGCGCGATGATCTCGGAAGTCCGCGTCAAGGGCGCGCCGGTCAAGGCCGCCTGACGGCAGCGACCCGAGCATTGCGGGCGAGGCTTTGCGGGCCGGGCATACGGCCCGCAAAGCCACTGAAGAAACGGACACAGGACGGACCCGGCGGATGCTGCGCTTCTCGAGAACCAAGATCGTCACGACGCTGGCCGTCATCCTGATCGGCCTCAGCCTCGCCGTGCCGAGCTTCTTCTCGGCCGAGCAGCGCAGCCACTTCATGGCCTCCCTGCCGGGCTGGTTCCCGAGCTGGATCGTGCCCCAGCGCGCCATCGTGCTGGGCCTCGACCTCCAGGGCGGCTCGCAGCTCCTCCTCGAGGTCGACCAGAACGACCTCGCCAAGTCCCTGACGACGGCCCTGCGCGACGACGTCCGCCGGGTCCTGCGCGAGGCCGGCGGCGTGACCCCGGAGGGCGGCATCCAGATCATCCCGCGCGGCGTCCAGCTCCGGATCACGAACGAGGCCGCCCGCGCCAAGGTGCTGCCGAAGCTGCGCGAGCTCGCGCAGCCGATCTCCAACGCCCTGGTGGGCCAGGGCGGCGGCCAGACCCTCACCGTCACCGAGAAGCCCGAGGGCGTGATCCAGCTCACCCTCACGGATGCGGGCCTCACCGACCGGACGCGCCGGGCCGTGACCCAGGCCATCGAGGTCATCCGCCGCCGCATCGATTTCGGCGGCACCAAGGAGCCCTCGATCCAGCAGCAGGGCGCCGACCGCATCCTCGTCCAGGTCCCCGGCCTCCAGGATCCGCAGAAGCTGGAGGACCAGCTCGGCAAGACCGCCAAGCTCGAGTTCCGCATGCTGGCGGATTCGCCCTCCGGCGACGTCGACCTGCTGCCCTCCAAGGACGAGAAGGGCGCCCGCGTCCCCGTCGAGCGCCGCGTGATGGCCTCCGGCGCCGACCTCACCGACGCCCAGCCGGCCTTCGACCATCAGACCCAGGAGCCGATGGTCAGCTTCAAGTTCAACCTGAAGGGCGCCCAGAGCTTCGGCCAGGCGACCTCGGAGAATGTCGGCCGCCGCATGGCCATCGTCCTCGACAACGAGGTGGTCTCGGCGCCCCGCATCAACACGCCGATCACCGGCGGCTCCGGCCAGATCACCGGCAACTTCACCGTGGCCCAGGCCAACGAGCTCTCGATCCTGCTGCGGGCCGGCGCGCTCCCGGCCAAGCTCACCGTGGTCGAGCGCCGCGTCGTCGGCCCCGGCCTCGGCAGCGACTCGATCCAGGCCGGCAAATACGCCACCCTGGTGGCCGGCGCCCTCGTCATCGCCTTCATGTTCGCCACCTACGGGGTGTTCGGCTTCTTCGCCAACATCGCCCTCATCGTGCACGTGGGCCTCATCCTCGGCCTGATGTCGGTGCTGGAGGCGACCATGACCCTGCCGGGCATCGCCGGCATCGTGCTCACCATCGGCACGGCGGTGGATTCCAACGTGCTGATCTACGAGCGCGTGCGCGAGGAGGTCCGGGCCGGGCGCTCCATCGTGTCGGCGCTCCAGGCCGGCTTCGACAAGGCCTTCGCCACCATCATCGATTCGAACTCGACCATGGCGATCGCCGCCCTGATCCTGTTCTTCCTCGGCTCCGGCCCCGTGAAGGGCTTCGCCGTGGTCTTCATCCTGGGCATCCTCACGACGGTCATCACCGCCGTGACCCTGACCCGGATGATGATCGCCCTGTGGTACAACATGGCCCGGCCCAAAACCCTGCCGTTCTGAGGGCCTCGCTGGGCCTGAAGACCTTGTCGGTCTGAAGACCTCACTATTCTGAAGACTCGGCCGTTCCGAATTTCGCTGTCCGTCCGTTCACTGCTTGCAAAGGGAGGTCGATCCGGTTTTCGCGTGATCCGCACGGTCGTCACGTCACCGCGTCATCCCGGGGCCGCGAAGCGGAGCCCGGGGTCCAGACGCAGCGGCGCGGCAGGACGGGCGCCATCCATGGTTCTGGATTCCGGGCTCGCCTGCGGCGCCCCGGAACGACGTGGAGCCCGGAGCAGCGTGTGCGATCATCGGGCCCCCGGCCGACCTCATCGCCGAAAGACCGATCATGCGCCTGCTCCGCCTCTGGCCCGACGAGTCGCACGTCGACTTCATGCGCTTCCGGCGCATCACCTTCCCGCTCTCGGCGTTCCTGTCGGTGGCGACGGTGGTGCTGTTCCTCACCGTCGGCCTGAACTTCGGCATCGACTTCAAGGGCGGCACCCTGGTGGAGCTGCAGGCCAAGTCGAAGACGGCCGATGTCGGGGCCGTCCGCCACACCGCCAACGGCTTCGGCTTCGGCGAGACCGAGGTGCAGGAGCTCGGCGGCGAGGGCACCGTCCTGGTGCGCTTCCCCCTGCAGCCGGGCGAGCAGGGCCAGACCGCGGTGATGCAGAAGGCGCACGCCGCCTTCGACGCCGATTACGAGTTCCGCCGCACCGAGACCGTGGGGCCCCGCGTCTCGGGCGAGCTCGTGCAGTCCGGCACCATCGGCGTCGTGCTCTCGGTGCTGGCCGTGCTGTTCTACCTCTGGTTCCGCTTCGAGCGGGAGCTGGCGCTGGGCGCCATCGTCGGCACCCTGCACGACATCGTGCTGACGCTCGGCGTCTTCGTCATCAGCCGCATCGAGTTCAACATGACCTCGATCGCCGCGATCCTCACCATCGTGGGCTACTCGCTCAACGAGACCGTGGTGGTGTTCGACCGGACCCGCGAGCTGATGCGGCGCTACAAGACCATCCCCACGGTGGAGCTCCTCAACCTCTCGATCAACTCCACCATGTCGCGCACGGTGATGACCGCGACCTCGGCCTTCCTGTCGCTCCTCGCCCTGGTGCTGTTCGGCGGCGAGGCGATCAAGGGCTTCGCCATCGTGATGCTGGCCGGCGTCGTGATCTGCACCTACTCGGCGATCTTCGTCTCGACGCCGGTGCTGATCTATCTCGGCCTGATGCTCTCGGGCGTGAAGGCGCAGGGGCGCCCGGCCGGCGGGCGCGTGCCCCAGGCGGCGGAGTAGGGGGCGGGCATGGCGTCTCCCGGCAGCCTGCACGACGGCTTCGTTCCCGGGCGCCACCTCATCGACGCCTACGGCAACGGCGGCTTCCGCTTCGCCGAGATGTCGCATCGCGGCTCGATCCTGGTCACGCCGTCGGGCATCCGGGCCTGGGACGTGACCGAGTCCCGCGGCATCGACCGGAACGCCCTGCGGCCGATCCTCGCCGAGGCCGGGACGGTGGAGCTGCTCCTCGTCGGAACCGGGCTCGAGATCGCGCCTTTCCCTGATGCGCTCCGGCGCTGGCTCAAGGAGGGCGGCATCGGCCTCGACGTGATGCAGACGGGCGCGGCGGCGCGCACCTACAACATCCTCATGGCGGAGAACCGCAAGGTCGCCGCCGCCCTGATCGCGGTCGCATGAGGCCTTGCCGGACATGACGGATTCGGACACCCGGACCAGCCCGGCCGAGGGCAACCTCGCCTTCGCCTTCCAGCACTGCGAGGCCCTGGTCCGGGAGGGCGATCCCGACCGCTACTTCGCCACCCTCTTCGCCCCCGCGGCCGCCCGGCCCCACCTCTTCGCCCTCATCGCCTTCAGCCTCACCGTCGCCCGGGTCCGCGAGGCCGCCTCCAACCCGATGGCCGGCGAGATCCGCCTGCAATGGTGGCGCGACGCCCTGCAGGGCGAGGCCCGCGGCGACGTGAAGGCCAACCCCGTGGCCGCCGCCCTCGACGACGCCATCGTGCGGCGCAAGCTCGGGCGCCAGCCCTTCGTCGACCTCATCGACGCCCGGGTCTTCGACCTCTACGAGGACCCGATGCCCCGGGTGAACGACCTCGAGGGCTATTGCGGCGAGACCGTCTCGGCCCTGATCCGCCTCGGCGCCCTCGTCCTCTGCGACGGGGTCGAGCCCGGCGGGGCCGCCGCCGCCGGCCATGCCGGCGTCGCCTACGGGGTCACCGGCCTGCTGCGGGCGCTGCCCTGGCACGCCCGCGCCGGGCAGGTCTACCTGCCGGCCGACATCCTCAAGACCTACGGCGTCACCCGCGAGGACATCGTCACCGGGCGCGGCGGCCCCGGGCTCCTGCGCGCCGCCGCCGACCTGCGGGCGCTGGCCCGCCGCCACCTCAAGGCCTACGAGGCGGCCCGCGCCACCATCGCGCCGGCGGCCCGCCCCGCCTTCCTGGCCGTCGCCCTGGTGGAGCCCTACCTCGCCGCCATGGAGCGGCCGGGCTACGACCCCCTCAACACCGTGGTCGAGATCCCGCGCTGGCGCCGCCTCTGGACCCTCTGGCGCGCCTCCCGCCGGGGCTGAGCCCGCATCGTCCGTCCCTTCGAGTTCTTGTGCGCGAGATTTCCCGCGCGAGATCTTCCGCACACGAAACCCGCGCATGTAAAAAGGGCGGCCCCGAAGGACCGCCCCGTCATCCTGCGTAAAGCCTGCCCCGCGAACCCGGCGGCTCAGCGGGCCTTCTTCGTCAGCTTCGCGGCGATCTCGAACATCTCCTCCGGGGCGTAGTCCGGGGTGAAGGCCGAGGGCACGCCGGTGAGCTGGTGGATCTTGCCGCCGTCGGGCATGCCCTCGACGACGCTGAGCTCGCCCGGCGGGTCGCCCGGGAGCGCCACCTCGCCGTTGCCCCAGATGCCGGCCATCTCGGTGTAGTCGCCCGGGCTGAAGGTGTAGAGCCGGCGGTGCGAGCCCTCCTGCAGGTACTTCTGGCACTCGGGGATCTTGTCGAGGTTGATGTTCGGCGTCGGCAGGAACTTCTCGATCTCGACGCCGGTGATCTTCTTCAGCGCCAGGGCGTAGGCGTGGGCATGGACCGAGCCGCGCACCAGCAGGTAGCCGCAGACCTCGCGGCCCGTCGGGTCCGTCAGGGTCTCGTAGACGCGCAGCTTGTGCAGGCGGGCGCCGCACTCGAGGTGGAAGTTGTGCAGCAGGTCCACCACGACGTTGCCGGTGGTGGTGATGAAGTCGTTGTTCCAGGAGGCGCCGTTGCTGCTGACCGGGGTGACGCCGCCGCCGTTCGACAGGAAGGCGGCCGCGAGGCGGATGTCCTTCATGTCCTCGAAGGGCGCCTTGGAGATGTCGCCGCCGTCCGTCTCGTCGCCGTCGTTGTCGGGACCGTTGGCGAGCATCGCCACGCCGTTGCTGACGAGCTCCACGTGACCGAGTTCCTCGGCCGTGATCGCAGCCACGAGGCTATAGAACGGGCGCAGCTTCGATTTGCTGCGGAAATTGAAGCTCTGGAACATGTAGTTCCCCAGAGTCGACATCTCGCCATACTTGCCGCCGAGCAGTTCCTGCAGGGCCGCGGCAGCGTTGGGATCCTTCCGCTTCGGGGCAGGAAGCTCGGCCTGTAGCTTGTCGACGCGCATAAACATAGATTAAATCTCCGCTTCCAGTCGCTCGGGGTCTCGACAGGGAAGTGGTCGCCGGAGGCGCATGTTCCGCCCGCCCGGCCAGGAATGCGGACGCCCCGGCGTCGCGGGCCGGGGCGGACAAAGCCGCGGGAACCCGGGCGGCGGCGGCGGATCTTCGTGCAACACCCTCTGAATACATGATTAACCGCGTTGAGCCGGCCGAACGGCTCTGCTAGCAACGGGGACAAGGCCCGGCATGAGATCGGGTTGCCCTGGAGGAGTACGGCGCCCGTGAACACAGTGACCACCTGGAATCAGGTCTACGACCCATTCGGGAACGCCTGGCTCTCGACCCTGGCGGCCTCGCTGCCCGTCATCGCCCTGCTCGGCATGATCGCGAGCGGCAAGGTACAGGCCCATATCGCGGCCGTGCTCTCCCTCGTGCTGGCCTTCTGCGTCGCCGTCTTCCTGTTCGGCATGCCGGCCGATCTGGCCACCCGCGCCTCCGCCTACGGCGTCGCCCTCGGCCTGTTCCCCATCGGCTGGATCATCCTCAACGTCATCTTCCTCTACCGCCTGACGGTGGAGAAGGGCTGGTTCGCCACCCTGCAGCAGTCGGTGGCGGGCATCACCACGGACCGGCGCCTCCAGCTGCTCCTCGTGGCCTTCGCCTTCGGCGCCTTCTTCGAGGGCGCGGGCGGCTTCGGCACCCCGGTGGCGGTGACGGGCGCGATCCTGATCGGCCTCGGCTTCTCGCCGCTGGCCGCCTCGGGCCTCTCGCTCATCGCCAACACCGCGCCGGTGGCCTACGGGGCGCTCGGCGCCCCGATCCAGGGCCTCGCCTCGGTGACGGGCTACGATCCCTACATCCTCGGCGCCATGATCGGCCGGCAGCTGCCGTTCTTCTCGATCATCGTGCCGTTCTGGCTGATCTGGGTGTTCGCGGGCTTCCGCGGCATGATCAAGATCTGGCCCCCGATCCTGGTCTGCGGCGGCTCCTTCGCGGCGGCCCAGTTCCTGATCTCGAACTACGTGAACCCCTGGATCGTCGACATCGGCGCCTCCCTGATCTCGATGGCCGCCCTGGTGGCCTTCCTCAAGGTCTGGCAGCCCAAGGAGATCTGGACCTCCCCGGCCCTGCGCGGCAACGACCCGTCCCTCGGCTACGTCAACGGCGGCCGTCCGGTCTCCCTCGGCGCCGCCGTCCCGGGCGACCTGCCCAAGGTGAACCTCGGCGGCCGCACGGCGACCTCCCGCGAGATCGCGATGGCCTGGGTCCCGTGGATCATCCTCTCGGTGATCGTGGCGATCTGGGGCACCGGCTGGTTCAAGAGCCTCGTCAACCCGATCTTCACCTGGAAGTACGAGGTGCCGGGCCTGCACAACGTGATCATGAAGGTGCCGCCGGTGGTGGCCAAGGCCCATCCGGAAGCCGCCGTCTTCGCCTTCACCTACATGTCCTACACCGGCACCGGCGTGCTCTTCGCCGCGCTCATCTCCGGCCTGATCATGCGCTTCTCGCCGTGGCGCCTGATCACCGCCTACGTTGAGACGATCTGGGTGCTGCGCTACTCGCTCATCACCATCGCGGCGATGCTCGCGCTGGGCGTGCTCACCCGCTACGCCGGCGTGGACGCCACCCTGGGCCTCGCCTTCGCGGGCACGGGCATCCTCTACCCGTTCTTCGGCACGCTGCTCGGCTGGCTCGGCGTCGCGCTCACGGGCTCGGACACGGCCTCCAACGTGCTCTTCGGCGGCCTGCAGAAGATCACCTCGGAGCAGCTCGGCCTGTCGGGCATCCTCATGGCCTCGGCGAACTCGTCGGGCGGCGTGATGGGCAAGATGATCGACGCCCAGTCGATCGTCGTCGCCTCCACCGCCACCGGCTATTTCGGCCAGGAGGGCAAGATCCTGCGCTTCGTGTTCTGGCACTCGATCGTGCTGGCCTGCCTCGTCGGCGGCCTCGTGATGCTGCAGGCCTACGTGCACCCGTTCAGCGCGATGGTGATCCACCCGTAGGGGTGATTCGCCCGAACGCCCGACGACAGGGCCCGCCCCGGAGACGATCCGGGGCGGGTTTTTTGTTGGCTCCAGCGGCTTTTCCCGGGCCCCGCCCGGCTCCGGGTCCGGCCGCGCGCGATGCCGCTTGTGTCCGGGGCCGCGCGGGGGCAAGTCCAGGGGATGTTCTTTCGCAAGCTCGCCGCGCGCTACAGCCTCGCGAACCTCAAGCCGGTCGAGACCGCGCGGCTGCGCCTCGCGCCGCTGGCGCCGTCCGACGCCGAGGCCCTGCGCGCCCTGACCGACGACCCGGCCATCACCGGGGCGGTGGACTTCCTGCCCGCCCCCTTCACCCTCAAGGACGCGCGCCAGCTCATCGGCCCGGCCAAGGTGACGAAGGACTGCTTCCTCGGCGCGTGGCAGCGGGCCGACGGGGCGCTCGCCGCGGTGATCGGCCTGCACCTGCGCGGCGACCACGCCGTCGAGGTCGGCTACTGGGTCGGCGGCGCGGCGCGGGGGCAGGGGCTCGGCACCGAGGCGGTCACCGCCGCTCTGGGCCTGCTGCGCGCGCGCTTCCCCCACCGCGTCATCATTGCCCAGTGCCGCCCCGAGAACGCCGCCTCGGTCGGCCTCCTGCGCAAGGTCGGCTTTCGCGACACCGGCGACCCGGGCCAGCTGCCCGGGCGCCGGATCTTCACGGTCTCGCCGGCGTGACCGGGGCCGCGGCCCCCAGGCCCGGCGCGCGGGCGCGCTGCCGGTAGATCACGGCCGTGGCGAGGAGGCCGCAGGCCCCGCCGAAGGCCATCCAGAGGCCGGGGGCCGCCTTGTTGTCGGTGGCCGCGATCAGCGAGGTCGAGATCAGCGGCGTCATCCCGCCGAACAGGGCGGTCGCCAGGGAATAGGCCAGGGAGAACCCGGCCGTGCGCACCTCCGGCGGCACGATCTCGGTGAGCGCCACCACCATGGCGCCGTTGTAGCTGCCGTACAGGAAGGACAGCCACAGCAGCACCGCCAGCATGGTCTCGAAGGTCGGGTGCGCCACCAGCCAGGCCAGGGCCGGATAGGCGGTGACCAGGGTCAGGCCCGAGAACAGCAGCAGGATCGGGCGCCGGCCGATCCGGTCGGAGAGCGCCCCCATCACGGGGAGCCAGAACAGGTTCGACACCGCGACGCAGAAGGTGACGATCAGGCTGTCGGTGTCCGAGAGCTTGAGGACGTTCTTGCCGAAGGTCGGGGTGTAGACCGTGATCGCGTAGAACGCGATCGTGGTCATCGCCACCATCAGCATCCCGAGCCCGACGATCCGCCAGTTCCGCGCGAGCGTGCGCAGCACCGTGCCCACCGGCGGGTGGACCTTGCGGGCCTGGAAGGCCGGCGTCTCCTGCAGCGAGCGCCGGATGTAGAACAGGAACGGCACCAGCAGGCAGCCGATCAGGAAGGGGATGCGCCAGCCCCAGGCGCCCATCTCGGCCGGCGCGAGCAGGCGGTTGAGGGCGTAGCCGATGGCCGCCGCCGCCATGATCGCCACCTGCTGGCTGCCCGACTGCCAGGCGACGTAGAAGCCCTGCCGGCCCGGGGGCGCCAGCTCGGCGAGGTAGACCGAGACGCCGCCGAGCTCGACCCCGGCGGAGAAGCCCTGGAGCAGGCGCCCCACCAGCACCAGGGCGGGCGCCAGGAGGCCGATTGTGGCGTAGTCGGGCACCAGGGCGATCAGGATCGTGCCCGCGGCCATGATCGCCAGGGTGACGATGAGCCCCTTCCGGCGGCCGACCCGGTCGACATAGGCCCCGAGCAGCACCGCCCCGAGGGGGCGCATCAGGAAGCCGGCCCCGAAGGTCATGAAGGTCAGCATCAGCGAGGCGAACTCGCTCTCGCTGGGGAAGAACGCCTTGGCGATGTAGGACGCGTAGAACCCGAACGCGAAGAAGTCGAACATCTCCAGGAAGTTGCCGCTCGTCACCCGCAGGACGGCGGCGGCCCGGGAGCCGCCCTGGTCGTGGTCCGGATGGCCCGCCATCGGAGTTCCTCCCCTGATACGTTCGACATTGGGTCGTTCATCCCAACGTGATCGTATTTTTTCGCCGCCGCTAGGGCGGGGGAGGGGCGGAGCGGTTTCAATGCGGGCGGCGTGTTCGGGGCGCCGCGGCGCGCTCCCTACTCGGCCGCGATCTGCGCCGGTCCGTGGCCGAGCCAGGCCGCGAGGTCGGCCCGGGCCCTGTCGGTGAGGGCCTTCTTCTTGGCCACCGCCTTCTCGGGTCCCTTCAGGCGCTTGCCGCCCTCGCCCTTGGGCGCGTGGTCGAGGGGCGGGAACAGGCCGAAATTCACGTTCATCGGCTGGAACGAGCGCGGGGCGCCGGCCTCCTCGGCCGCGATGTGGCCGCCGGTGATGTGGCCGATCAGGGCGCCGAGCGCCGTGGTGGCGGGGAGGGGCTGGAGCGCCTCCCCGCGCGCCTCGGCCACGGCGAAGCGGCCGGCCATCAGGCCGATGGCGGCGCTCTCCACGTAGCCCTCGCAGCCGGTGATCTGGCCGGCGAAGCGTAAGGACGGCCGCGCCTTCAGGCGCAGGGTCGCGTCGAGGAGACGCGGGCTGTCGAGATAGGTGTTGCGGTGGAGGCCGCCCAGGCGCGCGAACTCGGCGTTCTCCAGGCCCGGGATCGTGCGGAACACCCGGACCTGCTCGGAATAGGTCAGCTTCGTCTGGAAGCCGACCATGTTGTAGAGGGTGCCGAGGGCGTTGTCCTGGCGCAGCTGGACGATGGCGCAGGCCTTCACGGTGGGGTCGTGCGGGTTGGTGAGGCCCACCGGCTTCATCGGGCCGTGGCGCAGGGTCTCGGGGCCGCGCTCGGCCATGACCTCGATCGGCAGGCAGCCGTCGAAGTAGGGGGTCGAGGCCTCCCACTCCTTGAAGCCGATCTTGTCGCCTTCGACGAGCGCCTGGATGAAGCCGTCGTACTGCGCCCGGTCCATCGGGCAGTTGATGTAGTCGGCGCCGGTGCCGCCGGGCCCGACCTTGTCGTAGCGCGACTGGAACCAAGCCTTGCCCATGTCGATGGAGTCGCGGTGCACGATCGGCGCGATCGCGTCGAAGAAGGCCAGGGACTCGGCCCCGGTCAACGCACGGATCGCCTGCGCCAGCGTGGGCGCGGTGAGGGGGCCCGTGGCGATGATGGTCCGGCCCCAGGCCTCGGGCGGCAGGCCCTCGACCTCCTCGCGCACGATCCGGATGCGGGGATGGGCCTCGATCGCCGCGGTGACGGCCCTGGCGAAGCCCTCGCGGTCGACGGCGAGCGCCCCGCCGGCGGGAACCTGGTGCGCGTCGGCCGCGCGCAGGATCAGCGAGCCGAGGGTGCGCATCTCCTGGTGCAGGAGCCCGACGGCGTTGCCGTTGGCGTCGTCCGAGCGGAACGAGTTCGAGCAGACGAGTTCGGCGAAGTCGCCCCCGTGATGGGCCTCGGTGCCGCGCACCGGGCGCATCTCGTGGAGCACCACGGCGTGGCCGCTCTCGGCGATCTGCCAGGCGGCTTCCGACCCGGCGAGGCCGCCGCCGACGATATGGATAGGGCTGTCCGTCATCGGCCCGGGATAAACCCGCCGGGGACTTCGATCAATGGAGGCCCCGATCCGGGAGCCCCGGATCAGTGGAGCTGGGGCGAGACCAGGAAGCGCTCGCGGTCCGAGGAGGTCACCGAGAGCTTGAGGGTCTTGCCGTCGCGCCGGATCGTCAGGGGCACCCGCACGCCGGCCTCGCCCAGGGCCCAGACCTGCCGGAAGAAGCCGGCCAGGTCGGCCACGGGCTCGCCCGCCACCGCCACGATGACGTCGCCCGGGCGCAGGTCCGCCGCCTCGGCGGGGCCGTCGTCGGCGAGCCCCATCACCACCACGGCCTCCTCGCCGTCGCTGGCATAGAGGCCGAGCCAGGGGCGCACCGGCCGGTCGACGCGGCCCCGGGCGGTGAGGTCGTCGAGGATCGGGGTCAGGAGGTCGATCGGCACGATCATGTTGATGGTCTTCGGCCCGGCGGTGCCGCCCTGCTGCAGCTGCAGCGAGCCGATGCCGAGGAGCGACCCGTCCGGCCCGATCAGCGCCGCCCCGCCCCAGTGCGGGTGCGAGGGGGCGGTGAACAGGGCCTCGTCGAGGACGTATTCCCAGTAGCCGGCGAATTCCTGGCGGGCGACGATCTCCACGGCGAGGCTGCGCGCCCGGCCGCCGACCCCGGCCATCACCGCCCGGTCGCCGATGCGCACCGGGGCGGAGCGGCCGAGCTTCAGGGGCTTCAGCCGGAGGTCGCCGAGCGCCTGGACCAGGCCGAAGCCGGTGACGGCGTCGAAGCCGACCACGTGGCCGGGCACGGAGCGCCCGTCATGGGTGGTGAGCCAGACGGAGTCCGCCTCGGTCACGAGGTAGCCGATGGTGAGGACGAGGCCGTCCTCGCCGATGACGACACCGTTGCCCGCCCGCTCGGTGCCCAGGGTCTCGGCGGTGAAGGCCTCCGGCGGTACCCGCGTCGAGAGAGCCACGACGGCGGTGAGCGCCTGCTCGAGGTCGTAGCCGTAATCGGCGGCCTTGGGCTGGGCGGATGCGGGGATCTTCCAGTCTCCGGGCGAGGCCATGGGAGCGTCTTTCCTGCCGTCGTGTCGGGTCGTTGAGACGGGAGATAGGTCGCCGGCTCGGATTCCGACAGTCTCGGGGCCGCGACACCCGCGCGTCGTCCGCCGGCCCCGCCCTAACTCAGGGGCGAGCGCGCAGCACCTTGCCGGGGTTGAGCAGGCCCTGCGGGTCGAGGGCGCCCTTGATCCGGCGGGCCAGCGCCATCTCCTCCGGCCGGCGGTGGCGGACGAGCTCGTCGACCCGGTACTGGCCGATGCCGTGCTCGGCCGAGATGCTGCCGCCGAAGCGCGCCACCGCGTCGTGGACGATGCGGTTGATGGCGTCCGATTCGTGCCCGGGTCCGATGATCACGTTGTAGTGGATGTTGCCGTCGCCCATGTGGCCGAAGATGTTCGGCCGGGTGCCCGGGGCGCCCGCCGCCAGGGCCTCGCCCGCCGCCGCCAGGAAGTCCGGGATCGCCGGGATCGGCACCGAGACGTCGTGCTTGACGCTCTTGCCGGCCCGGGCCTCGGCCTCGGTGATGTGCTCGCGCAGGGCCCAGAGGGCGGCCGCCTGCTGGCCGGATTCGGCGAGCACGCCGTCGGTGGCGTCGCCCCGCTCCAGGGCCTCGCCGAGCAGCGTCTCCACCGCCTCGCGCAGGCCCGCGAGGCTCGAGCCCGCCTCCATCAGCACGGTCCAGGGGGCCGGCCCGATCGGGCTCGCGAGGCCGGCATGCTCGGCCACCAGGGCGAGGGACTCGCCCGCGATCAGCTCGAAGGCCTGGATGGTGTCGCCCAGGGCGTCCTGGGCCGCCCGGAGCAGGCGCAGGGCCGCCGCCGGGTCCGGCACCGCCAGGAGCGCCGTGGCGGTGTGGCGCGGGCGCGGCACGAGGCGCAGGATGGCGGCGGTGACGATGCCGAGCGTGCCCTCGCTGCCGATGAAGAGCTGCTTCCAGTCGTAGCCCGCATTGTCCTTGCGCAGGGCCCGGAGGCCGTCGACCACGGTCCCGTCGGCGAGCACCACCTCGAGGCCGAGGACGAGGTTGCGGGTCATGCCGTAGCGCAGGACGTTGAGGCCGCCCGCATTGGTGGCGATGACGCCGCCGAGCATGGCCGAGCCCTCCGCCGCCAGGCTGACGGGGAGGAGGCGGCCTTCCGCCTCCGCCGCGTCCTGCGCCACCTTGAGGATGCAGCCGGCCTCCGCCTCCAGGGTCAGTCCCAGGGGGTCGACCCGGCGGATCGCGTTCATGCGGGCGAGCGACAGCACCACCTGGCCGCCGGAGGCGTCCGGGGTTGCGCCCCCCGCAAGGCCGGTATGTCCCCCCTGGGGCACCACCGCGACGCCGGCGGCGTGGCAGGCCGCCATCACGGCGGCGACCTCGGCCGTGCGGGTCGGGCGCGCCACCGCCGCCGGGCGACCCGGGAACAGGCGGCGCCAGTCGACCGCGTAGGGCGCCAGGTCGTCCGCATCCGTCAGCAGGCCGCCCCGGCCGAGGCTGGCCTCCAGCCGGCCGAGGAGGTCGGCCTGTGCGCGCGTCTGGCTCATCGGAGGGCTCCTCGTGCTGGCGGTCCGGCCCGGGCCGGACGGCCCGGGAAACGGGTCGCCCCGGCATTCCGGCGCCGGCCCGCCGGGTCAAGGGGGCGGCCTGACAATCGCTCCCGATGTTCAAGACCGGGCCTTGACCGGACCCGTGAACTGGCCTCTCACACGGCCCATTCGGGCCCTGGCGTCACGGTCCCGATCGCGTCGCGCGGCCTTCGGGTCCGGCGCCCCATCCGCCCGCCACGGGCGCGAGATCCGAGAAGAACACGACCATGGCCGAAAGACTCTCCTTCCCGAAGGACAAGATCCGCGTCCTGCTGCTCGAAGGCATCAACGACAGCGCCGCCGAGCTGTTCGCCGCCGCCGGCTACACCAACGTCGTGCGCGTGGCCAAGGCCCTGGACCGGGAGGCCCTGCACGAGGCCCTGAAGGGCACGCACATCCTCGGCATCCGCTCGCGCACCCAGCTCGACGCCGCGGCCCTGGCCCATGGCGAGCGCCTGCTGGCGGTGGGCTGCTTCTCGGTGGGCACCAACCAGGTCGACCTCGAGGCCGCCCGCCACCGGGGCATCCCGGTCTTCAACGCGCCCTACTCGAACACCCGCTCGGTGGCCGAGCTGGTGATCGGCGAGATCGTGATGCTGCTGCGCCGGATCGTGCCGCGCTCGGTGGGCGCCCATGCGGGCGAGTGGGACAAGTCCGCCACCGGCTCGCAGGAGGTGCGCGGCAAGACGCTGGGCATCGTCGGCTACGGCAATATCGGCTCGCAGCTCTCGACCCTGGCCGAGGCGATGGGCATGCGGGTGGTGTTCTACGACCAGACCGACAAGCTGCGCCACGGCAACACCGAGCCCACCGACAGCCTGGAGACCCTGCTGGCCCAGAGCGACGTGGTCTCCCTCCACGTGCCGGAGACGCCTGAGACCCACAACATGATCGGCGAGGCCGAGATCCGGGCGATGAAGCCCGGCGCCTTCCTGATCAACAACGCCCGCGGCACCGTGGTCGACCTCGACGCCCTGGCGGGCGCCCTGCGCGACGGCCACCTGCGGGGGGCCGCCGTGGACGTGTTCCCGGTGGAGCCCGGCTCCAACCAGGAGCGCTTCGTCAGCCCCCTCCAGGGCCTGCCCAACGTGATCCTGACGCCGCATATCGGCGGCTCGACCGAGGAGGCGCAGGAGCGCATCGGCTCCGAGGTGGCGCGCAAGCTGGTCGATTATTCCGACATCGGCTCGACGGTCGGCACCGTGAACTTCCCGCAGGTGCAGCTGCCCGCCCGTCCCACCGGCACCCGCCTGATCCACGTCCAGCGCAACATCCCGGGCATGCTGGGGCGCCTCAACGACACCTTCGCCCGGCGCGGGGTGAACATCGCGGCGCAGTTCTACCAGACCGACGGCGAGGTCGGTTACGTGGTGGTGGAGACCGACGTCACCGATGCCGATGCCGAGAGCCTGCTGGAGGAGATCCGGGCGCTGGAGGGCACCATCCGCGCCCGCCTGCTCTACGAGCGCCGCTGAGGCGCGCGCAGTGGCGCAGGGGCGCCGCCTCGGTTAACCTGTGTTGAGACGGCCCCACCCGCGGGGGCCGTCGCCGGACCGATCCCGCGCGCGCCGGACACAGAGGAAGCCCAGCCGTTGCGTGCAAGTCCCCTGGGTGCAAGTCCTGTGCAAGACGGTCCTTCGCAAGATGGTCCCCCGCGTGACGATTCCCCGGCGGACGAGGCCGCGCGCACCGAGGCGGTCCTGGCCGACCTGATCGCGCGGATCGCCCGGCGCGACGAGGCCGCCCTGCGGACCCTCTATGATCGGACGGCCCCGAAACTTCTCGGCGTCGTCCTGCGTATCCAGTCCGATCGCGGCATGGCCGAGGACGTGCTGCAGGACGTGTTCCTGCGCATCTGGCAGAAGGCCGCCTCCTACAGCCCGGCGGCCGGACGGCCGCTGGCCTGGCTCTGCACCATCGCCCGCAACCGGGCGATCGACGGGGTGCGGCGGCGGAGCGAGACGCAGGGGCCGGACACCGGGGACGGGGAGGATTGGGTGGAGCGGCTGGCCGACCCCCACGACAGCGAGGGCACGATCCTCGGGCGCAACGCCCTGCAGGCCTGCCTCGGGCGGCTCGAGGCGCTGCACCGCGACTGCATCGTGCTGGCCTATTGCGAGGGCCAGTCCCGGGAGGAGCTCGCCCTGCGCTACGACCGCCCCGTGAGCACCATCAAGACCTGGCTGCATCGCGGCCTCGCGACCCTGCGCGGCTGCCTGGACGGTGCCCCATGACCCCCGATCCGGAGGAGCGCGACCTGCGTCTCGCCGAGTACGTGCTCGGCACCCTGCCCCTGCCCGAGCGGGCGGCGGTGGATCTCGAACTCGCCGTGGACCCCGCCGCCCGGGCGGCGCGGGACGCCTGGGAACGGCGCCTGGCACCCCTCGCCCTCGGGGCGCCCGAGGTCGTGCCGGGGCCGGATGTCTGGCCGGGGATCGCCCGGCGGCTCGCGGCGGACGAGCCGCGTCCGGCCGCGGCGACGCCCCTCCACCCGGGCGGCGGTCTCGGGGCCGCCGCCAACGACGACCGCCTCGGCGCCCTGCAGGGGGCCCTGCGGCGCTGGCGCCTGGCGGCCGGCACGGCGGCCGCCCTGGCGGCGGGGCTCGCGCTGTTCATCGCCGTCGGCGGACCGCGCCCGGGCACCGGCGCGGACGACGGGCGCTACGTCGCGGTGGTCAGCCGCGGCGGCGAGGCCCCGGCGCTCCTCGTCAGCATCGACACGCGGGCCGGGACCGCCCGGGTGCGCCCTGTGGGCGTGCAGGCCCCGGCCGGGCACAGCCTGGAACTCTGGTACGTCGGCGCCGGCGCGGCCCCGAAGACCCTCGGCCTCGTGGGCACCGACCCCAAAATGCTGGACAACAAGGTGCTGGACAGGGCGCGGGTGCTGCCGGCCGCGGCCGACGCGCTGGCGGGCGGCACCTTCGCGGTCTCCGTCGAGCCGGCGGGCGGTTCGCCCACCGGCCAGCCGACCGGACCGGTGGTCTATTCCGGCACGCTGATCCGCGAATAGGCGCCGGGGGCCCCGGCGCCCGCCGCCTCACCCCAGCAGCCGGTCGAGGGTGATGGGGATGTCGCGCACCCGCACGCCGGTGGCGTGCCAGACCGCGTTGGCGATGGCGCCGGCCGTGCCGGTGATGCCGATCTCGCCCACCCCCTTGACGCCCAGCGGGTTCACGTGCGGGTCGTGCTCCTCCACCAGGATCGCCTCCATGGCGGGCACATCGGCGTTCACCGGGATGTGGTACTCGGCGAGATTCCCGTTCATCACCCGGCCGGAGCGCGGATCGAGCAGCGCGTGCTCGTGCAGGGCCAGGGACACGCCCCAGATCATGCCGCCGTAATACTGGCTGCGCACGAGGTGCGGGTTGATGATCCGCCCGGCCGCGAAGGCGCCCACGAGGCGCGTCACCCGGATCTGGCCGAGGTCGGGATCGACCTTGACCTCTGCGTAGACCGCCCCGTGCGCGTGCATCGCGTAGGTCTTCTGCGCGGCCGGGTCGCCCTGGCCCTGGCCCTTGGCCTCCACGGAGGTCCTGCCGGCGCGGGCCAGGATCTCGCCGAAGGATTCGGAGCGGGCGGGGTCGTCCCGGCGGGCGAGGCGGCCGTCGGTGGCGGTGACGCCGGCATTGCCGGCCCCGTACAGGGGCGAGGCGCGGTCGTTGACGGCGAGCTCCGCCAGGGCCGCGATGGCGCCCCGGGCGGCGTTGTCCACCGCCGTGCCGCTGGTGGCGGTGCCGGTGGAGCCGCCGGCCAGGCCGCCGTTCGGCAGGTTCGAATCGCCGATGCGCAGCTCGACCCGCTCGATCGGGAGGCCGAGCCCGTCGGCGCCGATCTGCGCCAGCACCGTCCAGGCGCCCTGGCCCATGTCCTGGGCGGCGGTCTCGATCAGCGCGCTGCCGTCGGCCCGGATCGTGGCCCGGGCCTCGCCCTGCATCATTCCGGCCGGGTAGGTGGCGGTGCCGAGGCCCCAGCCGACCAGGAGCCCGTCGGCGTCGCGCATCTGGCGTGGCTGGCGCGGGCGGGCGGCCCAACCGAAACGCGCGGCCCCTTGCGCGTAGCATTCGCGCAGGGCCTTCGAGGAGAAGGGCCGGTGGGTGATCGGCTCGACCTCCGCGTAGTTGCGCAGGCGGATCTCCAGGGGGTCGAGGTCGAGCGCCAGGGCCAGCTCGTCCAGCGCGCTCTCCACCGCGACGCTGCCCGAGGCCTCGCCGGGGGCCCGCATGAAGATCGGGGTGCCGATATCGGCCCGGGAGACCGCGTGCGTCGTGGCGATCGCCCCCGCCGCGTAGAGGTGGCGCGAGAGGATGCCGGAGGGCTCCACGAAGTCGTCGTGCCGGCTCGTCAGGGTCAGGGTGTGGTGGTCGAGGGCCGTGAGGGTGCCGTCCCGGCTGGCGCCGAGCTTCAGGGTCTGGCGCGTGGCGGCGCGGTGGCCGACCGGGCCGAACATCTGCTCGCGCCGGGTCACCAGCTTGACCGGGCGCCCCACGAGCTTCGCCGCCATGATCCCGAGGATCTGCGGCGCCGCGATGAAGCCCTTCGAGCCGAAGCCGCCGCCGAGATAGTGGCAGACCACGTGGATTTTCTCCTGCGGGATGCCGAACAGGCCGGCGAGCCGGCCCTTGGCGATCCAGAGCGCCTGGGTCGGCGTGTGGAGGGTCAGGCGGTCGCCGTCCCACTGCGCCACGCTGGCATGGGGCTCCAGGGCGTTGTGGTACTGCGCCGCCGTGTCGTAGGTCGCCTCGATCCGGGTCTCGGCCGCCGCCATGCCGGCGGCGAGGTCGCCCGAGCCCTCGTCGGTGGCCGAGCCGGCCCCGATGGTCTCGGGGCGGAAGATCTCGCCGGCCCCCAGGGCGACGCTGACGCTCTCGGATTCGTAGCGGGGCGCCAGCAGGGCCGCGCCCTCGGTGGCGGCCTCCAGGGTCTCGGCGATGACCACCGCGATCGGCTGGTTGGCGTAGCGCACGCCGTCGTTCTGCAGGAGGTCGAGGCGGAACGCGAAGGGATTGTCCTTCAGGTCCGGCGACTTGGCGAGGGCCGGGGCGTTCCGCGGCGTCATCACCGCGACGACGCCGGGATGGGCCTCCGCCGCCGCGACGTCGAGATGGGTGACCCGGCCGCGGGCGACCGAACTCACCGCCATCACGGCGTGGGCCAGGCCCTCGGGCCGGACATCCGCGCTGTAGCGGGCCGCTCCGGTGATCTTGGCATGGCCGTCGCGCCGGGTGAGCGGCTGGCCGATGGAGGCGCCGTGGCGCTGACGCTCAGGCATGCACGGGGGCTCCGGCGAGAGGGCTGGGGGCGGAAGGATTGGGCGCGGAAGGGTTCGGGGCGAAGGGGCTCGCCGGCAGCGCGGGGACGCGGTCCGGCGTGCCGGCCGCCGCCAGGGTGAGCGCGCGGACCACGATGCGGCGGGCGAGCTCGATCTTGTAGGCGTTGTCCCCCGAGGCTCTGGCCTCGGCCAGAGCCGCCTCGGCGGCCTTCGCGAAGGCCTCGGGCGTGGGGGCGGCACCGGCCAGCAGGTCCTCCGCCGCCCGGGCGCGCCAGGGCTTCAGGGCGACGCTGCCCAGGGCGATGCGGGCCTGCCCGATCCGGTCCCCGTCCATCCGCAGACCCACCGCCGCCGAGACCACCGCGAAGGCGTAGGAGGTGCGCTCGCGGACCTTGAGGTAGCGGCTGTGGCCGGCGAAGGCCTCCGCCTCGGGCGGCAGGGTGACGGCGACGACGAGGTCGCCCGCTTCCAGCACGGTCTCGCGCTCGGGCGTGTCGCCCGGCAGGCGGTGGAACGCCTCCAGGGGCACGGAGCGGGTGCCGCCGGGCCCCGCGATCTCGACGGTCGCGTCGAGAGCGGCCAGCGGCACGCAGAAGTCGGACGGGTGGGTGGCGATGCAGTGCGCGCTCCAGCCGAGCACCGCGTGGCTCCGGGTGACGCCGCCCAGCGCCGCGCAGCCGGCGCCGGGGTCGCGCTTGTTGCAGCCGCTGGCGGTGTCATAGAAATACTGGCAGCGGGTCCGCTGCAGCACGTTCCCGGCCGTGGTGGCGGCGTTGCGGAGCTGGCCCGAGGCGCCCGAGAGCAGGGCTTCGGCGATCGCCGGGTAGCGCTTGGCGATGACGGGATCGTGGGCCAGGGTCGCGTTGCGCACCAGGGCGCCGATCCGGGTCGATCCGTCGGCGCCGCGCTCGATGCGGTCGAGGCCGGGCAGGCGGGTGACGTCCACCAGGACGTCGGGCCGGCTGATCCCGCCCTTCATCAGGTCGACGAGGTTGGTGCCGGCGGCGAGGTAGGCGGCCCCCGGCCGGGCGGCGGCGGCCACCGCCTCGGCGACGCTGGTCGCGCGGATGTAGTCGAAGGCCTTCACGCCGCATCCTCCGCGAGTTGGCGGCCGGGCAGGACGTCCGGCCCCGTCATCGCCGTGTGGGCGGTGAGCACCGCCTCCGTGATGCCCGCATAGGCGCCGCAGCGACAGAGATTCCCGCTCATGCCCTCGCGCACCCGCTCGGGGTCGCCCCCGGTCTGGCCCTCCTGGATCAGCCCGACCGCGCTGAGGATCTGGCCCGGGGTGCAGAAGCCGCACTGGAAGCCGTCATGCTCCAGGAAGGCGGCCTGGACCGGGTGCAGGGCGTCGCCCGCGGCGAGGCCCTCGATCGTGGTGATCGACGCCCCGTCGTGGCTGACGGCCAGCGCCAGGCAGGCATTCACCCGGACGCCGTCGAGCAGGATGGTACAGGCGCCGCACTGGCCCCGGTCGCAGCCCTTCTTGGCTCCGGTGAGGTCGAGGCGCTCGCGCAGGAGGTCGAGGAGCGTGACGCGCGCATCCTCCAGGACGACGCTGCGGCTCGCGCCGTTCACGGTCAACGTGATGGGAAAGCTCATGCGGGGACGCCTCCGTCCGGCTTGTCTGGAAGGAGTCCAGATAGAACCGGAGCGGTGCCCGACCAGGGGGCGTCCTCAGCGTGCGGCGGCCTTCGCCTCCGCCTCCTTGCGCGCCAGGATGGCCTTCATCTGCGCGATCTCGGTGTCCTGTGCCTTGACGATGCTCTCGGCCAGCGCGCGGACCTCCGGGTCCTTCGAGTATTGCAGGGCGACCCGGGCCATGGCGATGGCGCCCGCATGGTGCGGGATCATGCCGGCGGCGAAGTCGCGGTCGACGTCGCCGGAATACCGGATCTCCATGTCGCCGTGCATGCGCATGGCGGCTTCCTGGAACGCCTTGGTGGAGGGCGAGGCTCCGGCCTTGGCCGCGCCGGCGGGCTTCGCGGCGTGCTGGTGGCCCGGCGTGCCGTGGGCGTGGTCGTGCCCGTCGCCGTCGTGATGGTGGTCCTCCGCGGCCGGGGCGGCGCCCGCCACGGCGAGGACCACGAGGGCGGCGAAGCAGGCGGCCGCGGCGTTCGTCCGGGCCTTCGTCAAGCGCGTCTTCATCGCGTTCGTCTTCATCGCGTTCGTCTTCATGGGGTTCGTCTCCGTCGGGGACTCGCGGGGGGTCAGAAGAGGGCCGGGGCGGGGGCGCCCGCGGCCGTGGCCGGGGCGGGGGCCTGCGCCGCCTGCAGGCGGGCGAAGGCACCCTGGCCGAAGCGCAGGACGAGGACGGGGGTGAGCACCGCGTCGAGGAGGGTGGCGCTGAACAGGCCGCCGAAGATCGTCACCGCGACGGGGTGGAGGATCTCCTTGCCGGGCGCCGTGCCGTCCACGAGGAGCGGCACCAGGGCGATGCCGGCGGCGAGCGCCGTCATCAGCACCGGCACCAGCCGCTCGTTGCTGGCCCGAAGCACCAGGGCCGGTCCGAAGGGCAGGCCCTCGGTCAGCCCGAGGTTGAGGATGTGGCTGATCTTCAGGATGCCGTTGCGGGCGACGATGCCGGTCAGCGTCACGAAGCCGATCATCGAGGCCACCGAGAGGGGCAGCCCGGCGACGAAGAGCGCCGCGACGCTGCCGATGAGGGCCAGCGGCACGTTGCCCATGACGATGAGAGCCAGCACGCCGGAGCGGTAGCGGCTCGCCAGCAGGGCGAAGACCAGGGCCAGCGAGACCAGGCTGAGGAGCCCGATGGTGCGGGTGGCCTCTCCCTGCGCCTGGAACGCGCCCTCCAGGCTCGCGGTGATGCCCTGGGGCAGGGTGGTCCGCGCCAGGGTTTCGACCATGGCGGCGGCCACCGCCGAGCCGTCCGCGCCCGCCTGGGTGTTGGCCTGCACGACCAGCCGGCGACGGCCGTTCTCGCGCAGGATCTGGTTGGGGCCGTCGCGCTCGGCGATGTCGGCCAGCGCGTGGGCCGGGACCCAGCCGGTGGGTGTCTCGATCAGGAGTTCGCGGAGGGCCGCCACCGAGCGGCCGGACTCGGGCAGGCGCAGGGTGACGTCGTAGCGGCGCAGGCCGTCCACCAGGGTCGAGACCACCCGGCCGTTGGCCAGCCGGCTCACCGCCTCGACCACGGCGCCGGGGGCGATGCCGTAGAGGGCGGCGCGTCCGGAGTCGACCCGGACCTCCAGCTGCGGGATCCGGACCTGCTTCTCGATGGACAGGTCGGCGATGCCCGGGATCGTCTCGAACGCGGCCGTGAGGGCTTCGGCCGTGCGGCGCAGGCCGTCGAGGTCCTCGCCGAACAGCTTGAGGGCGATCTCGGCCCGCACGCCCGAGAGCATGTGGTCGAGGCGGTGCGAGATGGGCTGGCCGACATTGATCGAGACCGGCAGCACCCCGAGGCGGGCCCGCAGGTCCGCCACGATCGCCGCGCGCGGCCGCCCGCCGGGCTTCAGGCCGACCTCCAGGTCCGAGGAATGGACGCCCTCGGCATGCTCGTCGAGTTCGGCCCGGCCGGTGCGGCGCCCGACCCGGTCCACCTCCGGGATGTCCATCACCAGCCGCTCGGCGATGGCGCCGATCCGGCTCGATTCGGCGAGCGAGATGCCCGGCGTGAAGGCGAGGTTGACGGTGAAGGAGCCCTCGTTGAACGGCGGCAGGAAGGCCCGCGGCAGCGTGGTGGCGGCATAGGCCGCCACGCCGACGCCGAGCACGGCCGCCGCCATCACGGCGCGCGGGTGGCCGAAGGCGAACCCGACGAGGCGGCCGTTGCCGGCCTTGAGCCAGCGGATCAGCCGGCCCTCCGGCGCCTCCAGGGTCTTCAGGCCGGGGAGCAGCCAGGAGGCGAGGGCGGGCGTCAGGGTGAGCGAGACGAGAAGGCTCGACAGGATGGCGATGATGTAGGCCTGGCCGAGGGGCGCGAAGAGGCGCCCCTCGATGCCCGACAGCGCGAAGAGCGGCACGAAGACCAGGCAGATGATCACCGTGGCGTACACGATGCCGGAGCGGACCTCGTTGGAGGCCGCCACGATCACCGCGAAGGACGAGCGGGGCGACCCCCCCTTCAGGGTCTCGTGCCGGTTCTCGCGCAGGCGGCGCAGGATGTTCTCGACATCCACCACCGCGTCGTCGACGAGCTCGCCGATGGCGATGGCGAGGCCGCCCAGGGTCATCGTGTTGATGGACAGCCCCAGGGCGGAGAAGATCGCCGCCGTGGCGAGGATCGAGACCGGGATCGCCGTGAGCGAGATCAGGGTGGTGCGCGCGTTCATCAGGAAGGCGAACAGCACCACCGCCACCACGGCGACGGCCTCGAGCAGCACCTGCACCACGTTGTGCAGGGAGGTCTCGATGAAATCCGCCTGCCGGAACAGCACCTTGTCGGCCTTGATTCCGGGCGGCAGGCTGGGGCCGAGCTGGGCCAGCGCGTCTTCCACGGTCCGGGTCAGACGCACGGTGTCGACCCCCGGCTGCTTCTCCACCGAGACGATCACGGCGGACTTGCCCATGTAGCCGCCATCGCCGCGCCGGGGCCGGGGCGCGAAATCCACCTCCGCCACCTGCCGCAGGTAGACCGGCCCGCCCGGGGTGCCCACCACGAGGTTGCGCAGGTCGTCGAGGTCGATGGTCCGGCCGATGGCGCGGATCAGCACCTCGCGGGCCCCCGCATCGGTGAAGCCGCCGCCCGCATTGGTGCCGAAGCCTTCGAGCGCCTGGGTCAGGGCGGCATGGGTGACGCCCAGCGCCCGCATGGCGGCGGGGTTCGGCGCCACCCGGAACTGGCGCACTTCGCCGCCGATGGGGATGACCTGCGCCACCCCGGGGATCGCCAGGAGGCGCGGCCGGATGGTGAAGTCGGCGGTCTCGCGCAAGCTCATCGGGCTCGCGGTCTCGGAGGTCACCGCCACCAGCAGGATGCCGCCCATGATCGACGAGATCGGCCCCATCTGGGGCATCACGCCGGCGGGGAGTTCGGTGCGGGCGAGCGCCAGCCGCTCGGCCACGAACTGGCGCGCCCGGTAGAGGTCGGCGTCCCAGGCGAACTCGACGGTGACGATGGACAGGCCGATGCCCGAGACCGAGCGCACCCGGGTGACGCCGGGCAGGCCGTTCATCCGGGTCTCGATCGGGTAGCTGACGCGCTGCTCGACCTCCGGGGGAGCGAGCCCCTCGGCCTCCGTCATCACCGTGACGGTGGGCCGGTTCAGGTCCGGCAGCACGTCCACGGGCAGGCGGGTGAGGGCGAGGAGCCCGGTCAGCACCAGGGCGGCGGCCAGCGCCAGCACGAGCAGGCGGTTGCGCAGGGACTGCGCGACGATGGTCTCGAACATCGGGCGGCCCTTCAGCGGATCTGGTCGAGGAGTTCGGCGCCCTGGACGACGACGCGGCGCCCGGCCGCGATCCCGTCATCCACCAGCATCCGGTCGGCATCCAGGGGCGCCACCCGCACCGGGCGGCCCATGAAGCGCTCGGCGCTGACATGCTCGTAGACGAGGCTGCCGCCCTCCGCCCGCACGACGCCGGAGCGCGCCAGAGGCAGGCCGGGGCGGACCCGGCCCACGGGGGCCAGCACGGTGACGAACTGGCCCAGGCGCAGGCCCCGCCCGTCGCCTTGAATCGCGAACTGGACCGGCACCGCCTGGTTGCGGTCGGCGAGGCCCGTGCCGCGATAGGCGAGCTGCAGGGTGCCGCCGTCGCCCGTCCGCGCGGTGGCCCGGCTGCCCTCGGCCAGCGCCTCGAAGCTCAGGGCCTCGACCCAGAGCTTGTCCGGATCGACGATGCGGTAGACCACCGTGCCGGGGGCCGCCATGGCGCCCGCCACCGCGTTCGCCTCGGCGATGACGCCGTCCACGGGGGCGACGAGGGATTCGGGCTCGCGCCGGATGGCGTCGAGGGCGCTGCGGCGGTCCCGCAGGCCGGCGAGTTCCGAGCGGGCGTCGTCCAGCTGGGTCTGCGCCACCGCGCCGGTGGTGGAGAGCCGCTCGAAGCGCCCGACCCGGCGCTCCAGGATGGCGATCTGCTGGTCGAGCTCGCCCTGGCGCTGGCGCATGTCGGAGACGTCCACCGCCTGGACCGGCGGGGTCACGGTGGCGAGCACCTCGCCGCGCGCCACCCGCGTGCCGAGGCGGGGAAAGCCCCGCTCCGGCGGCGCCAGCCGGCCGCCGACGGAGGATTGCACCACGCCGCTGGCGTTCGGGTCGGGGATGATCCGGCCCGGCAGTTCGACGCTGCGGGTGACGGAGGCCTCGGCGGTCAGGCCGGTGCGCAGGGCCAGCAGGCGCTGGAGCGACTTCGGCACGAAGACCGAGCCGTCGGGCAGGCGCCGCGCCCGCTCCATCAGGGTGCCGCCGGTGAGCGCCGCCGGGGTGACGGGCGGCGCCGTCTCGTCGGAGCCGTGGCCCTCGTGGGCCTGCGCCGCGCCGCCGAGGAGCAGGGCGAGCACCAGCGTCGCCCCGACCGCCAGGAGGGCGACCAGGACCTGGCCCGCGCGCCGCCGGCGCGCCAGGGCGAACACCCCGAGCCCCATCAGGAAGCCGCCGGCCGCCAGCGCCGCCGGGTTCTGCCGGGCGAGGCGGTCGGCCAGCCCGGTGGCGGCGCTCGAGGCCGACGGCGCGGCGGCCGGACCCTCCGCCGGGGCGGGCAGGTGGAGATCGAGGTTGAGGATGTCGGTGCGGCCCTCGGCCGAAACGCCGACCACGAGGTCGTGGTCGTCCCCGGTCGCGAGCCAGGGGGCCGCGAGGCGGTAGGTGCCGGGCGCGGTCTCGGCGGCCTTGCGCCGGCCGTCGGGCGTCATCACGGCGACGCTCGCCTCCGGGACGGGCGCGTTGGTGGCGAAGGCGTCGAGGTAGAGGACGAGGTCGGTGCCCTGCACGACGGCGACGAGCTCGAAGCGCTCGGAGACGGCCTCCGCCCGCGGGGCGGTGGCGGCCGGTGCCGGCGGCGGCTCCGCGCCGTGATCGTGGCCCTCATGGGCGAGGGCGGCCCCGGACAGGACGGGCAGGGCAGGGAGCGCGAGGGCGACCAGGAGGGCGAGCGCGCGCAGGGCGGTCGCGAGGAAACGGAACATGGACCGGGATTCTTTCGCCGAGGAGCACGGAACGGCGTTCCGGCCCCGCGCCTCCCTGGGGAGGCGCGGGCGCCGAGACGCGTGGCAGCGTCAGGCGTCGAATCTGGGCGGTTCGGGGAGGGCTTCCGGGACGACGTCCGTCCGGGCGGGGAGGGCGCGCGCCAGGGCACGGTCGCCGGGCTTGCGCGGGCCGGCCGCGTCGTCGCCGGCCGGGGCGAGCCCGGCCCCGGTGCAGCAGGAATTCGGGCTGCGGCAGCCGGCATTGCAGCAGGTGCCGTCGCAGGCGCCGGTGGTCAGCCCCCGGTTCGGGGAGGCCGTCAGCGCAACGACCGTCCCGAGGGGGGCCTGGGAAAGGGAAGCCTGGGAGAGGGAAGCCTGGGGGAGGAGCGCCCGGGTCTCGCGCTGCCGGATCTCGGCCGAAGCGGCCGGGGGGAGGGCGGTCGCGGCGGCGCCCGCGGCGTGCGGATGGCCGCCATGGGCCTCGGCACCGGACGGCATGAGGCCGACGGCGATCAGGACGATCACCGCCGCGAGCCAGAGTGCCATGTGCCGGACGCGAGTCATGTCGAGGGCGGGCATAGCACACGCAGCGGGGCGGCGACAGGCCGGTTTTCACCCAGCGCGTGCCGGGCGATACCCCGGCGACATCCGGGCACTCCCTAAGGGCCTGGGAACGCACGGGGTTTCGTGCCGGCGGTTCCCCTGCCCCGCCGCATGCTCTAAGCGGGCGGCCCGGAGGCACCGCCTTCGGGCGGCACCGCCTGACGGCGGCAGCGGAGGACGGCGCGCGATGAGAACTCTCCTGGTGATCGGGATCGGCACCGGCAACCCCGAGCACATGACGATCCAGGCGATCCGCGCCCTCAACACCGCCGACGTGGTCTTCGCCCTCGACAAGGGCCGCGCGAAGGCCGACCTCGTCGACCTGCGCCGGGAGATCTGCGCCCGCTACCTCACGGAGAAGCCCTACCGCTTCGTGGAGGCGCAGGATCCCGAGCGCGACCGCAACCCGTCCGATTACGGGGCCACCGTCGAGGCCTGGCACGCCTCGCGGGCGGCGCTCTACGCGACGATGATCGCGCGCGAGCTCGGCCCGGAGGGCTGCGGCGCCATCCTGGTCTGGGGCGATCCCTCCCTCTACGACAGCACGCTGCGGATCATCGACCGCATCCTGGCCCGTGGAACCCTGGACCTCGCCGTCCGGGTGATCCCGGGCATCACCAGCGTGCAGGCGCTCGCGGCCGGCCACCGCATCCCCCTCAACCGCATCGGCGGGCCGATCACCATCACCACCGGCCGGCAGATCGCCGGCGGCCTGCCCCCGGGCGCCGACGCCACCGTGGTGATGCTCGACGGCCGGCCCCGCTTCGACCACCTCGACCCGGACCTGACCATCTACTGGGGCGCCTTCCTCGGCACCGCCGACGAGATCCTGGTCTCGGGCCGCCTCGGCGACGTCGCCGCCGAGATCGGCGCCGTCCGCGAGGCCGCCCGCGCCCGGCACGGCTGGATCATGGACACCTACCTCCTGCGGTCGCCCGAACAGGACTGAGGCCGCCTGCGACATCGTCGACCGGTCGCGGGAAGGATCGTCCGGGCTCCGGCTCGGCCGACAGGTGATCCTCCCCCGTTGCGGGCAGGACACATCAACAAAAATCCCTTTCCTCCAAGTCTGCCGCGGCGCGTGACTGTCCCGGGACTGGCAGGGTGTTTGCGTGAGACTTCGCGAGAGCAATAATCGGCCGGTCCTGCCGCGACGATGACTGTCGTGCGCCAGGATCGGGAGGGCTTGCGGATGGCGGCGGACGGGGTTCGGGCGGACAGGTTCGGCGGGCAGGGGACCGGGCGGCAGGGGCTGGCGCGAATGCTCTGTGCGATGCTGCTGACCGCCGCCTGCTGCTCCGCCCTTTGCGCCGTTCTGGCAGCGGCCGGGGCGCTTCCGGCCCTCGGCTCGGCCTACACCGCCCTGTCCCTGCGCCTGGAGGACCGCTTCCACACCCAGGTGCCCGGGCCTCCGGCGCGCATCGCCCTCGGCCCGCAGGGACGCGACATCCGGTTCTCCGGGGAGATCGGGGCGGGGACGGCCGCGCGCCTCGCCGCCCTCCTCGCCGCCCATCCGGCGGTGACCCGCATCCATCTGACCAGCGAGGGCGGCCTCGTGGAGGAGGCGACGGCGATCGGCGACCTCATCGCCGCCCGGGGCCTCGCCACCTACGTGCCGGATTACTGCGTCTCCGCCTGCACCCTCGCCTTCGTGCGCGGGGCCGAGCGCTACCTCCTGACGAACGGCCGCCTCGGCTTCCATGCGCCCTACGATCCCGGCCTGTTCGGGCAGGTCGTGCAGGCCGACGCCTCGGCCGAGCGGGCGGCCTACGTGGCCGCGGGCGTCGACCCGGCCTTCGCCGCCGAGGCCCTCGCCGTGGCCTCCGACAGCCTGTGGGTCCCCGAGCCCGCCCGCCTGGTCCGGGCGCGGGTCGCCACCGCCCTCGTCGACACCGACCGCTTCCCCGATTCCACCCTGGACGACGATCCGAGCCCCGCCGGCGCCCGGGCGGCGATCCTGCGCGCGCTGCCGCTTCTCGGGGGCCTCGCGGGGCAGGGCGGCCTCGCGGGGCAGGGCGGCCTCGCGGGGCGTAACGGCCTCGCGGGGCGTGGGGACGTCCTCGACGCCCTCGCGGCCGCCTATCTCGACGGCTACCGGGCCGGCCTGCCCGAGGGCGCGGCCCTCGACCGCCTGCGATCCGGGGCCGGGCGCGCCATCGCCCGCATCCTGCGCGGCGCCGACGACGCCACCTGGGTCGCGACCGGCCGCGTCCTCCTGCGGGCGATGCGGAGCGCCGACCCGCAGGCCTGCCTCGCCATCGGCGGGGAGGGCGACCTCCTGGCGGCGCAGGACGTTCTCGCCGACGACGCGGCCGCGACCGTGCTCGCCCGGGCGGCCGGGCAGGGCGGGCGCGCCGAGAGCGCCGCGCCCGCGCCTCCGGCCCGCCTCGCCCGGGACTGCGCCGGCCTGATCGCGGCCTATGCCGGGGCCCTGGCGCGGCCCGGAGCCGGCGCGATCCTGCGGGGGCTGGCGAACCACCGGGTCCCCCCGACGCGGGAGGCCACGGCCCTGCCCCGCTGATCCCGGCGCAAGGTCCCGGCGCGAGAGCCGGTGGGGGCGGGTTCAGTGCCGCCGGCCGTCCGGGCTCTCCCGCAGGTGGCGGGCGAGCTCGTGGCCGATCTCCACCATCAGGCGATCGAGGAGCCGCGACAGGCCGGGCCGGGCGAGGTCGTCGGCGAGGTCGTCGGCGAGGCCGCGCAGGGCGATGGCATGCTCGGCCATCCGGTTCACCGCATGCTGGCCCCGGCTCCCGCCCGCGCGGTTCCTGGCAGAATCTTCGGTAGAATCTTCGGCGGGATCTTTGGCGGGATCTTCGACCCAATCTTCAGCCCAGGCGAGGACGATGCCGCGCGCCCGGGCCGGCTGCCCCGCGGCGTCGGTCTCGATGCGTCCGCGCAGGTCGAGCCCGCGAAGATCCCCCCCGCGAAGATCCCCCCCGCGAAGATCCCGCCGGCGTGGTCCGCGGGTGCGGAAGGCCACCGCGAAGGCGCCGCCCCGGGCGATCGCCGCGTGCAGGGCGTTGTCGACCCGCGCGCGGTCCGCGTCATGGATGCGGGCGAGGAGGCGCGCCAGCGGCACGCCGCGCCCGCCCGCCTCCGGCGACCATCCCAGGGCCCGGGCCACCGGCGCCGAGACGACGAGGCGGTCCGCCCAGATGTCGTGCACCCAGGCGCCGACCACGCCCGACGCGGCGAGGGCCGCCTGCAGGCCGCCGGGAATATCGGCCTCCGTCTCCGGCGGCGGGGATCGCATCATGGGCCTCCGCACCGGCGGGATCGGATCCGTGTAGACGACCTGAGGTTGACATGCCGTCCGCGCCCAGGGCTCGGCGTGCGGACACCCTAGAGCGGAAGTTCGGGTGCGGAAAGGGTCTCGGGCCGAATCTTGGCCGAAATAGCAACCTGAGATTGCCTGATCGCGATTCCGCCGTCGCGCCGGGCTTAACCGTTGGTTAACCATGATGGGCGACATCCGGGATCGCAGCATCCTTGGGTCACAGGACGGAAGGCCACCGCCTCGTCCACCGGCGATCCAGACTGCCGGATCCGTCCGCCCCCACCGTCACCCGAACTCGTCGACGCTCGCGAAGGGATGCCAGGATGAAAGCCATCACGTTCGTCACCCAGAAGGGGGGGAGCGGCAAGAGCACGCTCTGCATTTCCCTGGCGGTCGCCGCCCAGGAGCGCGGCCTCTCGGTCTGCATCCTCGAGATGGACCGCCAGGCCACGATCAGCGACTGGCTCGACCATCGCACCGCCGAGGGCCCGGAGGTGGCGCAGATCGACGCGACGCAGATCGAGGGCGTGATGGCCCAGCTGCGCGAGTCCGCCTACGACTACGTCTTCATCGACACCCCCGGCGTCGATTCCGCCGGCACCCTCTCGGCGATCCGCGCGGCCGATCTCTGCATCATCCCGTGCCGCCCCACCCCGGCGGATCTGCGCGCCTTCAAGCCGACCCTGGCGGCGATCTACCGGCTGGAGAAGAAGTTCGCCTTCGTGCTGAACCAGACCCCGCCGCGCTCCTACCGCATCCGCGACGCCGCCGACGGCCTCGCCGTGCTCGGCATCCTGCCGGACGTGAACATCGTCGCCCGCACCGACCACCAGGACGCCATCGGCGTCGGCCAGGGCGTCACCGAGTTCAACCCCAAGGGCCAGGCCGCCTTCGAGGTGCGCAAGCTCTGGAGCTGGATCGAGAAGCGCATGCAGGTGAGCAAGCATGCCAAAGCCGCCTAAACTCAGTCTCGCCTCCATCGTTGCCGCCTCGATCCCATCGGGCAAACCCCACCAGCAGACCGCCGAGATCGTCCAGCTCGACACCGGCGCGCCCCCGCTGCGGCGCCCCGCCGCCACCCTGAAGCAGCGTGCCCGCCAGATGTCGGTCTACCTGGAGCCGCCGGTCTACGATCAGCTGCGCGACATCGCCCATGCGGAGCGGGCCAAGATGCACGGCCTGATGCTCGAGGCCCTGGATCTGCTGTTCAAGCAGCGCGGCGCCCGCTCGATCGACCAGCTCAACGAGCCGGACGGACGCTGAGACGAAAAAGAGAGCTCCGGCAAGCGGTTGCCGGGGCTTTTCGATGTTACGGATTAGCCGCGCATCGCGCCTGACCGCGCCCGATTGAGTGAAGAGTTTCCGTCGATCCGCCCGGGACTTGGCGGGTGATCCGCATGCGGCGCATCCGCTCGGACCGCGAGCCCCGGACCCGGCCCGGTCCCTCGGCGGGACGCCCCCCGCGTTCAGCCTTCCTTTACGGCATTCGGACAATCTTGCCCGTCTCGGGAGGGGCGCACGGCGCCGCTCCCGGGGGCTCGTCCGGTCCTGCTCTCGCCCGCCGGCGACCCCTCTTCAGCGTGTTGTGTGGATCGGGGCGGGGGCTGGGGCGGATCATCGCGATGGCGCGTAAGACGAAGCCGGGACATCCGGGACCGGCCCCGCTGCCGCTCTGGCGGCTGCTGGCGGTCTCGGCCGTGGCGCTCACCACCGCCAATTGCGCGCAGAACCCCCAGAAGCTCGCCGGCGCCTCCGGAAGCGGCTCCAGCCTCGATCCGAAATACGGCGTCAAGGCCAGCCCGCGCCTTTACAACGAGGGCGACGTCATCCCGAAGGGCGGCGGCCGCCGCTTCTCGGGCAAGCCCTACGTGGTGGCCGGGCGCACCTACGTCCCGCGCGAGGACGCCAAGGGCTATGTCCGCGAGGGCCTGGCCTCCTGGTACGGCTCGGCCTTCCACGGGCGCATGACCGCCAACGGCGAGGTGTTCGACCGCCACTCCATCGCCGCGGCGCACCCGACCCTGCCGCTGCCGAGCTACGCCCGCGTCACCAACCTCGCCAACGGCCACTCGATGATCGTGCGGGTGAACGATCGCGGCCCCTATCACGCCAACCGCCTGATGGACGTCTCCGAGGAGGTGGCCGAGGCGCTCGAATTCCGCCGCAGCGGCACCGCCCGGGTCCGCGTCGAGTATGCCGGCAAGGCCTCCACCGCCGGCAGCGACGACCGCAAGCTCCTCGCCACCCTGCGCACCGACGGCCAGCCCGCCGCCATCCGCGGCCCCGCGCCGATCATGCTGGCCGATCTCGGCCCGGACACGCCGCAGGTCTCCGCCGAGCGCCTCGCCCGGGCGAGCCGCCCGGCCCTGGCCTTCAAGGAGGCCGACGACCAGCCCGCCGCCGAGGCCGCCCCGGTCGCCGCGACCGAGGCGGCGCCGGCGCCCCATCTGGCCAAGCCCGCCCCCATCCTGGTGGCGAGCGCCGCCACCGTCGCGGTCCCGGCCGCGCTGCAGCCGACGGCGGTCCGGGCCGAGGGGTTCCGGCCCGTGCGCCATGGATCGTCGGAGCCGCACCAGACCCTGGCCGCCGCCCGGCCCGCGCCCCTCAGCCTGACCCCGCCGCCGCTGCGGCTGGCCGGGGCGCGGCCCGAGCCGCACGCCGCTGCGCCCCGCCTCGCCGCCGCATCGCCGCCGGCCGGCAAGGGGCCGGCGAAGGTCGCCCGCTCCGATGCGTCGCCGGCCAAGGCCGATCCCCGCGCCGCCACCGCCCGCTTCGCCGCCGCGATCCCGGCGCCCGCCGCGAAGGCGGCCCCCGCCCGGCTGGCGGCGGCCGGACCCAAATCCGCCGTCCAGCCCGTCCCGGCCCGGATGGCGAGCACGAGAACGGCTTCGGAGGCCAGGATCGCTTCGGACGTCAAGGGAGCGCCGAAGGCCGTCGCGGTCGCGAAGGCTGGTCCGGCCGGCAAGGCCGCCGTGCTGGCCCAGGGGACGCCGTCGGCCAAGGCCGCGCCCGCGGCGCGGACGGCGGTGGTGGCCAAGGCTCCGGCAGCGGCCAAGGCTCCGACAGCGGCCAAGGCTTCGGCGGTGGCGGCCAAGGCTCCCGCCCGGACCCGCGCCCAGTTCGCCGAGGCCCGCTGAACCGCGCGGCGCCGTGGCCCGTGGCCGTCGGGACGCATCGACGCGCGACCAGGACGCGCGCGCGATTTGCGTTCGATCTCGGCGGCGAATGCCTGTAACGTCACGCTTGATCGTGGGGGCGATGAGCGGGTCGGCGTGGGGCAGGGCGTGAGACAGGGTATGAGTGTGAGAATGGTCCTCGCGGGTCGGAACGGTACGGGCCGCGCGGCGGTGTCGGGCCTCGTCCTGGCCGCGGCGCTGAGCCTGTTCGCGGCGGGGTCGGCCCTGGCCCAGAGCTTCCAGACGGCCGCGCCCCACGCGATCCTGATCGATGCCGATTCCGGCTCGGTGCTGTTCGAGAAGGGAGCCGACGAGCTCTTCTCCCCGGCCAGCATGGCCAAGCTGATGACCACCGAGATCGTGTTCAACGAGATCCGGCAGGGCCGGCTCACCATGGACTCGGAGTTCCAGATCACCGAGGACGCCTGGCGCCGGGGCGGAGCGGGGGGCGGCGGCTCCTCAATGTTCGCGCAGCTCAACAGCCGCATCAAGCTGTCCGACCTCCTGCGCGGCCTCATCGTGCAGTCGGGCAACGACGCGGCCATCGCCATCGGCGAGGGCATCGCCGGCTCGGAGGAGAATTTCGGGCGGATGATGACGGCCCGGGCGCGCGAGATCGGGCTGACGCGCTCGACCTTCCGCAACGCGACCGGCTACTCGGCCCCCGACCAGAAGGTGACCGCCCGCGATCTCGCCAAGCTCGCCCTGCACCTGATCGAGACCTACCCGGACCTGTACAAGATCTTCGCCGAGCGCGAGTTCACCTGGAACAAGATCAAGCAGCAGAACCGCAACCCGCTGCTCACCCTCGACATCGGCGCCGACGGGCTGAAGACCGGCTACCTCGAGGAATCCGGCTACGGCCTGACCGGCTCGGCGGTGCAGAACGGGCAGCGCCTGATCATGGTGGTGAGCGGCCTGAAGACCGCCCGCGACCGGGCGGCGGAATCGCGCAAGCTGATGGAGTGGGGCTTCCGCGCCTTCGAGCCGCGCCAGGTCTTCACCGCCGGCGAGACCGTGGCGGAGGCCTCGGTCTATGGCGGCGCGGCCGGCAGCGTGCCCCTCGTCGCCAAGAAGGCCGTGCGGGTGCTGCTGCCGCGCGGCTCCGGCGACAAGATCACCGCCCGGGTGGTCTACCAGGGCCCCCTGGTCGCGCCGGTGGAGCAGGGCCGCGAGGTCGGCCGCCTGCGCATCACCCGCGGCGACACCCAGGCCCTCGACCAGCCGCTCTATGCCGGCGAGACCGTCGAGGCCGGCACGCTTCCGCAGCGGGCCCTCGACGCGGCCTGGGAGGTCGGCACCGGCCTGTTCCGCAAGGCGTTCGAGAAGGCCGGCGCGAAGTCGTGACGGCGCCCGGGACGCGGGGCGGGACCTTCATCACCTTCGAGGGCGGGGAGGGGGCCGGCAAGTCGACGCAGATCCGCCGCCTCGCCGCGCAGCTCCGGGCCGAATCCGGCCGCCCCGTACTGACGACGCGCGAGCCCGGCGGTTCGGCCAAGGCCGAGCGCATCCGCGAGGCCCTGCTCGCCGGGCTGGCCAAGCCCTACGGCCCCTTCGCGGAGGCGCTGCTGTTCTCCGCCGCCCGGATCGACCACCTCGACACCCTGATCCGCCCGGCCCTGGCGCGGGGCGAGATCGTGCTCTGCGACCGCTTCGCCGATTCGACCCGGGCCTATCAGGGCGCGGCCGGCGGCCTGGACCCGGCCGTGCTGGGCGCCCTCGAGGGCGTCGTCGTCGGCCCGACCCGGCCCGACCTGACCCTGATCCTGGATTGCGACCCGGAGCTCGGGCTCGCCCGGGCGCGGGCGCGCCGCGACGCGGGGTCCGAGGGCGGGGTCGACCGCTTCGAGGGCGAGGCCCTGGCCTTCCACGCCCGCCTGCGCACGGCCTTCCTCGCCATCGCGGCCGAGGAGCCGGGCCGCTGCGCCGTCGTCAACGCCGCCCTGCCCGCCGATGCCGTCGAGGCCGCGATCCGCGCCGTGGTGGCCGAGCGCCTGCCCGGGCTGCTGCGGAACCGCACCGGCGACGCGCAGGGCGGCCCATCGGGGACGGAGCACGGCGATGCGGCCTGAGCGCGCCCCCGAGGACGTCGAGCCCGGCGACCTGACGGAAGTCCCGCGCCCGCGCGAGCAGGCCGACCTCGTCGGCCATGCCGAGGCGGAGGCCGCCTTCGCGGCGGCGATCGCGTCGGGGCGCCTGCACCACGCCTGGCTCATCGGCGGCCCGCGCGGCATCGGCAAGGCGACGCTGGCCTACCGGGTCGCCCGCTGGCTCATCGCCAACCCGGCGGCGCAGGGCGCGCCCGCGAGCCTCGCCGTCGACCCGGACCACCCGGCGGCCCGCCAGGTCGCGGTCCTGTCGCATCCCAACCTCGTGGCCCTGCGCCGGACCCGGGCCCCCAATGCCAAGACCCTGGCGACCCGGATCTCGGTGGATGCGGCCCGCGGCGCCCTCGCGCTGTTCGGCTCCACCGCCGGCAATGCGGGCTACCGCATCTGCATCGTCGACAGCGCCGAGGACCTCAACGCCAACAGCGCCAACGCCCTCCTGAAGATGGTGGAGGAGCCCCCGCCCCGCTGCCTGTTCCTCATCGTCAGCCACGCGCCGGGCCGGCTCCTGCCGACCATCCGCTCGCGCTGCCGGGCCCTGACCCTGCGCCCGCTTGCGGAGGCCGAGGTGGCGCGGGTGATCGGCGGCTTCGCCCCGCCCTTCGTGCAGCCCGCCCCCGAGGCGCTCGCCCGGGCGGCGCAGCTCGCGGAGGGCTCGGTCGCCGAGGCCGTCGCCCTGCTCGATCCGGCCCGGGCCAGCCTGGTCGCCGAGATCGAGACCCTGCTGGCCCGCCTCGACCATCCGGACTGGCGCCGCATCCTGGCGCTGGCCGAGAAGCTCAGCGGGCGGGACTCCGACGAGCTCTTCGCGGCCAGCCTCGACACGGTGTTCCGCTTCGTCTCGGCCGAGCTCGACCGGCGCCGGCACGCGCCGCCCGCCCGCCTTGCGGCCCTGGTCGAGGTGTGTGACAAGATCGCCCGCGCCGCGCGGGAGGCCGCGACCTACAATCTCGACCGCCGGCCGCTGGTCCTGTCCCTGTTCGGCGACCTGGCGGGGGCGCTCCGCGACGCCGCCTGACGCGGCATGGTCGTCTCCCGCCGTCCTGTGATCCCGGGACCCGTTTCCGGGGCCTGATCCTGTGAACCCTGTATCCGGGGAACCCCTCGACGTGACCGCCACCGACCCGGAAACCGCGAAGACCTTCGGTCTCTCCACGGCGATCTCCTATCCCAACGGCGCGCCGCATATCGGCCATGCCTACGAGGTGATCGCCACGGACGCGATCGCCCGCTTCAAGCGCCTCGACGGCTACGACGTGCTGTTCTCCACGGGCACCGACGAGCACGGCGTCAAGATCCAGCAGACGGCGGCCAAGGCCGGAATCACCCCGCGCGCGCTCGTCGACGACATGTCCGCGCGCTTCCGCGCCATGGCCGAGGCCCTGGGCTGCAGCCACGACCGCTTCATCCGCACCACCGAGCCCGCGCACTATGCCGCCGCCCAGGAGCTGTGGCGCCGGATGGAGGCCAACGGCGACCTCTACCTGTCGAAATATGCCGGCTGGTACTCGGTGCGCGACGAGGCCTACTACGCCGAGGACGAGCTCGAGACCGGTCCCGACGGCGTCCCCGTGGCCAAGGCCACCGGCACGCCGGTGACCTGGATGGAGGAGGAGAACTTCCTGTTCCGGCTCTCGGCCTACCAGGATCGGCTCCTCGCCCTCTACGAGGCCGAGCCGGACTTCATCGGCCCCGAGACCCGGCGCAACGAGGTGGCGAGCTTCGTGCGCTCCGGCCTCAAGGACTTCTCGGTCAGCCGCACCAATTTCGACTGGGGCGTGCCGGTGCCGGGCCACCCCGACCACGTCATGTATGTCTGGGTCGACGCCCTGACGAACTACCTCACCGTCACGGGTTTCCCCGACGCCGCCGATCCGCGCCGGACCTTCTGGCCGATGGACCTGCACGTCATCGGCAAGGACATCGTCCGCTTCCACGCGGTGTACTGGCCGGCCTTCCTGATGTCGGCCGGCCTCCCCCTGCCCAAGCGCGTCTTCGGCCACGGCTTCCTGCTCTCCAAGGGCGAGAAGATGTCGAAGTCGCTCGGCAACGTCGTCGACCCGATGGACCTGATCGCGACCTACGGGGTCGACGCGGTGCGCCACTTCGTGCTGCGCGAGGTGCCCTTCGGCGGCGACGGCAACTACAGCCACGAGGCCATCATCACCCGCTACACGGCGGACCTCTCGAACGGCCTCGGCAACCTCGCCCAGCGCTCGCTCTCGATGATCGCCAAGAATCTTTCGGGGTCGGTCCCGGAGCACGGGGACTTCACCGAGGACGACCGGGCGCTGCTGGCCCTGGCCGACGGGCTGCCCGCCACCGCGCGGGCGGCGATGGACAAGCTCGCCCTGCACACGGCGCTGGCCGAGATCTGGGCCGTGATCACCGCCGCCGACCGCTACTTCGACGCGCAGAAGCCCTGGGTCCTTCGGAAATCCGATCCGGCCCGGATGGCGGCCGCGCTCTACGTCGTGGCCGAGACCCTGCGGGCCATCGGCATCCTGGTGCAGCCCTTCATGCCGGGCTCCGGCGCCAAGCTCCTCGACCTCCTGGCCGTGCCGGCGGACCGGCGCCGGCTGGCCGATGTGGGGGAGGGCGGTCGCCTGGTGCCCGGCACGCCGCTCCCCGCCCCCGTCGGCCTGTTCCCCCGCTTCGTCGAGCCGGAGGCGCCGTCGGCGTGACGACGGCGTCCTGGACGATCGCGTCTTGAGTGAACGCGTCTTGCGTGATCGCGTCCTGCCCACCCCACCGTTTTCCGAGCCCCGTTTCATGCTGGTCGACAGCCATTGCCACCTGGATTTTCCGAACTTCGCGGAGGATCTGCCCAACGTCCTGGCCCGCGCCCGGGCGGCCGGGGTGACCCGGATGGTCACGATCTCCACGCGGGTCGCCAAGGCCCGGACCTACGAGGCCCTGTCGGAGGCCCACCCGGAGATCTGGCACACCATCGGCACCCACCCGGACGGGGCGGGCGATGAGCCCGACGTGCCGACCGAGGCCATCGTGGCGCGCGCGCAGCATCCCCGCTGCGTCGGCATCGGCGAATCGGGCCTCGACTTCCACTACGACAACGCCGCCCCCGAGGCGGTGCAGGCGCGCGTCTTCCGCCGCCACATCGCGGCTGCCCGCGAGACCGGCCTGCCCCTGGTCATCCATTCCCGCGATGCCGATGCGGAGATGGAGGCGATCCTGGTCGACGAGATGGGGCGCGGCGCCTTCACGGCGGTCCTGCACTGCTTCTCGTCGGGCGCGCGCCTGGCCGAGGTCGGCGTCGAACTCGGCTTCTGCGTGTCCTTCTCCGGCATCGTCACCTTCCGGCGCTCCCACGACCTGCGGGCGATCGCCCGGTCGGTGCCGCCCGACCGCCTGCTGGTGGAGACCGACGCGCCCTTCCTGGCGCCCGAGCCGCATCGCGGCCGCACCAACGAGCCGGCCTACACGGCGGACACCGCCCGCGCCCTCGCGCAGACCCTCGAGATGGATGTGGCGGACTTCGCCGCGCTGACGACGGCCAATTTCCACCGCCTGTTCCACAAGGCCGCGGCCTGAGGCGGGCAGGGGGCTCGGATCGGGCGTGACAGGCCCCCGCCCCCTCCGATACCAACGGGGGCGGAGGTGCCGATGGGCGCATTGCGATTGACGATCCTCGGCTGCGGCTCGTCCGGGGGCGTGCCCCGCGTGGGCTACGGCTGGGGCGCCTGCGACCCGGCCGAGCCGCGGAACCGGCGCCGGCGCTGCTCGCTCCTGGTGGAGCGGCAGAGGGGCGACGGGAGCGGGGACGGCGCGGCCACCACCCTCCTGGTCGACACCGCGCCGGACCTGCGCGAGCAGCTGATCGACGCGGCGGTCCAGCGCCTCGACGCGGTGCTGTTCACCCATGCCCATGCCGACCACACCCACGGCATCGACGACGTCCGGCCCCTGGTGATCCACATGCGCCGGCGCATCCCGGTCTTCGCCGATGCCCGCACCCGCAGCCTGCTCGAGGCGCGGTTCGGCTACTGCTTCGAGACGCCCCCCGGCAGCGAGTACCCGCCGATCCTCGACATGCACGACCTGGCGGACGGGGCGGCGATGCAGGTGGACGGCCCGGGCGGTGCGATCACGGCCCTGCCCTTCGGCATGGAGCACGGCAACGAGGCGGCCCTCGGCTTCCGCTTCGGCCCGGCGGCCTACGCCCCCGACGTCAGCCTGATGCCGGAGGCGTCGCAGGCGCGGCTGCACGGCCTCGACCTGCTGATCATCGACGCCCTGCGGGAGACCCCGCACCCGACGCATTACTCGGTCTCGGACGCCCTGGCGCTGATCGAGACGGTGCGCCCGCGCCGGGCCATCCTGACCAACCTGCACACGGATCTCGACTACGCTACCCTGAGCGCCAAGCTGCCGCCGAACGTCGTGCCGGCCTATGACGGCCTGAGCGTCACGCTGGATCTCTAGGCACCTGGGATCGCTCGCGGCGCGCCGGACCTGCCGGGGGGAGGGCGGTCCGCCGCCTCGTCCCGGCCCCCTCGCCCGGCCTCAGTTCTGGCTGCCGGCCGCGTCCTGCGGCAGGCCCGCATTGGCCAGGAGCTGGGCCGTGGCGGCCCGGGCCAGGCGGTCGTAGCCGGCGTCGGTCATGTGCAGGCCGTCGGGCCCGATCATCTGGGTCGGGGAGAGCAGCCCCTGGGCGGCCCAGGCGCGCATCATCGCGTTGCGGCGGATCACCGGCACGTTGAGCTCGGTGGCGATGGCGTGCAGGGCGGCGCCGTAGGCCTCGGCCCCGTCGGTGGTCGAGAGCTTCTTGCACCATTGCTGGTCCATCAGGACCACGTCGGCGCCGGTGGCCCGCATGGCCAGGATGCCGGCGCGGGTGAGCTCGGCGAAGCGCGCGACGCTGACGCCGCTCATGGGGTCGTTGCTGCCGGTCTGCCAGATCACGAGGTCCGGCTTGTCGGCGAGCACGTCGCGCTCCAGCCGCCGGGCCATGGCCTCGGAATCGTCGCCGCCCTTGCCGCGGTTCAGCACGGTGACGGAAGAGTGCTCGGCGCCCGTCGCGTCGAGCCGCGCCGTGAGGTCGCGCTGGAGCTGGGCCGGGTAGGTGGTGGCCGGCGAGGAGGCGCCGGAGCCCTCGGTGGAGGACGAGCCGAAGGCCACGATGCGGACGGGCTGGCCCTGGGCGATCAGGCCGGCGAGGCGGGGCAGGCGGGCGAGCGCCCGGCGCGGGATGGCGGTCCGGACGATCGGTCGGGCCGTCTCCGTCGCCGCGGCCGGGGGCTGCTGCACCAGGGCGGTGCGCTGCGGCTCGGCCTGCGCGCGCGCCGGCGTGCCGGCGGCGAGCGCGACGGATCCGGCGGCCAGCAGGACCAGGCTCAGGGCAGCGGAGGGGCGCGCAAGGATCGGCATCGCATTCGCTTCGGAGAGGATCGAATCGGACGGGCATCCGTTCGCGTGGGGCCCGGTATCATGTATTATGGGGAGGAATTGTGACATCCGCCAGCGGTTTAGCACCCACGGCGGCCGTTGCGCGCCGGAGAACTGGCAACGGCGTGAATCGGCCGTGTGGAGATTGCATGAATACCCGGTGTCGGGAATGGGTGAACCCTTCGTAGCACGAGGCCCCTGCCCCGGTCCGACGTCCTCTGGTTCCATAATATATCTTATGCGAACGGCGTTCCCGGGGTCTGGACGGGGATCCGGGAGCGCCTTTCCCGGCCGTTTCCGCCGTCCTAGCGGACCCAGACCTTCACGGCGTATTCGGCGGCCGTGCCGTCCGGGTGGATGGTCAGGACGCGGGTGGTGTCGATGCCCTCGAAGCCCTCCTCCGTCTCGTAGGTCATCTGCAGGCCCGGCACCTTCCGGGCGTTGCACGGCGTCAGCGGCGAGCCCGGCGCGTAGCGCGGGAAGGACTCCGTCGGGGCGAAGCTCACGGTGCCGTGGCGCGGCGGCTCCAGGATGCGGGCCACCACCGGCCCCTGGGACGCGCAGTCCGGATAGAGGTAGGCGAAGAAGGCGATGCTCCGCGCCTCCCCCCTGGGCACCACCCGGGACAGGGGGAAGACCTGGATCGGCATCGGGTTGCCGGGCGTGGGATTGCCAGGTGTGGAGTTGCCCGGAACGGCCTCGGTCTCGGCCGGTGGACCCACCGGCACCGCGAGCGCCCGGGCGCCGGGCAGGGTCCAGAGGAGCGGGACGAGGAGGAGGGAGAACGGCGTCGGGCGCATGACGGGCTCCGGAGGGCGGGCCTGGCCGCGCCGCCGCCCCGGAATGGCGCGCCGGTCCGCCGAAATTGCGGCGGGCCGGCGCGGGCGCCTCAGGCGACCGGTTCGAGCGCCCTGCCCTCCGGCGTGCCGAAGCGCGCGAAGCGCAGGGCCAGGGTCGGCAGGATCAGGAGGTTGAGCACCGTCGAGGTGGCGAGGCCGCCGAGGATGACGATGGCCATCGGGCCCTCGATCTCGCGGCCGGGCTCGCCGGCCCCGAGGGCGAGGGGCAGGAGGCCGAGGCCGGTGACCAGGGAGGTCATCAGGATCGGCACCATGCGGTCGGCGGCCCCGAGCACCGCGGTGTTCCGGTCCCAGGGCTGCCCCTCCTCCACCACGAGGTGCTCGTAATGGACGATCATCATGATGGTGTTGCGCAGGGAGATCCCGAACAGGGTCACGAAGCCGACGATCGAGCCCAGCGACAGCACGGCGCCGGTGGCGAAGACCGCCAGCACCCCACCCACGAAGGCGAAGGGCAGGTTGACCAGCACCAGCAGGAGGTTGCGCAGGCTCCCCGTCACGATGGCCAGCAGGAGCACGATGCCGAGGCCGGCCAGCCCCGAATAGACCAGGAGGTCGCGCCGGGCCCGGGCCTGCGCCTCGGCCGAGCCGGCGAAGCCCACATAGGTGCCGGGGGGCAGGGCGACCTCGCGGGCGATCTTGCGCTTGGCATCGGCCACGAAGCCGGCGACGTCCCGGCCGGTCACGTTGGCGGTGACCGCCTGGACCCGCTGGGCGCCCTCGTGCTGGACCTGGTAGCGGCCGGAGGTCTCGTAGATGTCGGCCACCTGGGCGAGGCGCACCACCCGGCCGCCGGAGCCGCGCAGGGGCAGGTCGCTCAGGGCCGAGAGCCGGCCGCGGGTGGCGGAATCGAGGATGACGAGGACGTTGAACACCGCGTTGCCGGAATAGGTCTGGCCGACGATGTCGCCCTGGTAGGCGGTGCGCACCACCTCCATCACCTCGATGGCCGAGAGGCCCCAGTGGCGCAGGTCGTTGGGCCGCAAGCCCACATTGACCTGGGGCAAGCCCGCGGGAGAGCTCTGTTGAATGTCCACGGCGCCCCGCACCTCGGCGAGCTCGCGGGCGATGTCCCGGGCGGCGGTCTCGATGGCGCCGAGGTCGGTGCCGAAGACGTTGATCACCACCGGGGCGGTGAAGCCTGACACGGTCTCCTCGATCCGCTCGGTGAGGAAGGTCTTGAGGGAGAAGGCGGCCCCGGGGAAGCCCGCCATCACGGCCCGGATCCGGGCCTCCGCCGCCCCCTGCCCCGCCCCGTCGAGGCCGGGCTCCAGGTCGATGTGGATCTCGCTGTAATGGGTGCCGGCGGTGTCCTGCCCGGCCTCGGCCCGGCCGATCTGCGAGGCGACCGCCCGGATGCCGGGGATCTCCTTCAGGGCGGCGGTGATGCGGGTGCCGAGCCGCATCGATTCCTGCAGCGCCGTGCCGGGCGCGGCCGCCATGTGCAGGATCAGGTGGCCCTCCTTGAGGTCGGGCAGGAAGGTCGAGCCGAAGAACGGCACCACGGCGGCGCCCAGGAGGGTGACGAGGAGGCCGCAGGCCATGACGCGGCGCGGGGCGCGGTCGATCCGGGTGAGCAGGCGGGCGTAGTGGCGGCGGGCGGCGCGCATCACCGGCGGGTCCTGGGTCGAGGCCTCGCGCCGGTTCGTCAGCAGCCACATCGACAGGGCCGGGGTCACCGTGAGGGCGACCGCCAGGGAGGCCACCACCGCGAGGATGTAGGCGAGGCTCAAGGGGCCGAACAGCCGGCCGGCGATGCCCGACAGGGCGAGGACGGGCAGGAACACCAGCAGCACCGCGATGGTGGCGTAGGCCACCGCCGTGCGCACCTCCAGGATGGCATCGCGGATCACCCTGCCCTCGGGCCGCGGACCGCCGAGGCGGCGGTTCTCGCGCAGGCGCCGGACCACGTTCTCGACGCCGATCACCGCGTCGTCCACCACCTCGCCGATGGCGATGGCGAGGCCGCCCAGGGTCATGGTGTTGAGGCTCTCGCCGAGCGCCTGGAGCGCCACCACGGCGGCGATGAGCGAGAGCGGGATCGCGAGCGCCGAGATCACGGCGGTGCGCCAGTCGTACAGGAAGACGAACAGCACCACGACCACCAGGATGCCGCCGAGCCCGAGGGCCTGGAGCACGTTGCCGTTGGCGATGGCGATGAAGTTGGCCGGGCGGAACAGGTCGGCGTGCAGGGTCACGCCCTCGCGCTCCAGGGCGGGGCGCAGGTCCTCCAGGGCCGCCTCGACCCGGGCGGTGACCGCGCGGGTGTTGGCGCCGTACTGGGCGCCGACCATGAGCAGCACGCCGGGCCGGCCGTCCACCAGGGCGGCGCCGATCGCCGGCTCGCCGGTGGCGACCACGGTGGCGACGTCCGCCAGGGTCACGCTGGCCCCGCCCTCGTTGATCAGCACCGTGCGGGAGACCGCCTCGGGGCTGAGGGACTGGCCGTCGGTCTGGAGGGCGATGCGCTGGTTGGCGGTGTCGACGAAGCCGGCCCCGCGCACGCCGGTGGCCTTGCGCGCGGCGGCCAGCACGTCGTTGACGCCGATGTTGAAGCGCACGAGGTCGTTGGGGCGGATCTGCACCTGCAGCGAGCGCACCGCGCCGCCATAGACCGAGACCTGGGCGATCCCCGGCACGGCGAGGAGGCGCAGGCGCACGGTCCAGTCCGCCAGGGTGCGCAGGTCCATGTCGGAGCGGCTCCGGGTCGTCAGGCCCACGAGCAGCACCGTGCTGGTGGCGGAGGTCAGCGCCGTCATCGCCGGCGGCAGGACGCCCTGGGGCAGGCGGCCGGCCAGCGCCGTCAGCCGCTCGGTGACGAGCTGGCGCACCCGGTAGATGTCGCTGCCGGCCCCGAAGGTGACGGTGATCACCGACAGGCCCTGGATCGAACTCGAGCGCAGGGAGACCACCCCCGGCAGGCCGTTGACCGCGACCTCCACGGGCTGCGTCACCAGCACCTCGACCTGTTCCGGGTTGAGGCCGGGGGCCTCGGTCTGGATCACCACGGCGGGGGGCGCGAATTCCGGGAAGACGTCGTACTGGGCGTCCGCCAGCACGACGAAGCCGTAGGCCGCGAGCGCCAGGCTGAGCGCCAGGACGATGCCGCGGAAGCGGACCGCGAAGGCGACCAGGGCCGCCTGCGGGCCGCGACCGCCCGGCCCTTCGGGCCCCCTCGCCTCAATCGTCATCGACGCCGCCCGAGACCTGGAGCTGGCTCTTCATCTCCTCCGAGAGGAGCGCCTGCGCCCCCGAGAGCACGATCTCGGTGCCGCCCGGCAGGTCCTCCACCACGTAGGCGTCGGCCGACATCGGCGGGTCGGCCTTGAGCCGGTGGCGGGCGAAGGCGTCGGGGCCCACCGCCCGGTAGATCCAGGCCGCCCCCTGCCAGTGCACCACCGCGTCCTCGGGCACGCTGAGGCCGGTGACGCTGCGGTCGGCCGCCAGGAAGGCCAGCATGCTCATGCCGGGCAGGAAGCCGCTGTCGCCCGGCACGGTGTAGAAGAAGCTCAGGCCCTGGATGCGCGGATCCGTGCGGGTGGCGGGCGAGACGTAGGCCAGGGCGACCCGGGCGCTCTGGGGCGGCACCTCGGCGAAGGCCGCCGCCGGCGGGCCCTTCAGGCCCTCCCCCGGTGGCAGGGTGACCTGCACCAGGAAGTTCGTCCGCTCGATCAGCCGGGTGACGATGGGCGAGCGCTCGACGATGGCCCGGCCGATCACCGGCCCCCATTCCTGCTGGGCGGTGGCCGAGAGGGTGCGCACCTGGGATTCCGCCGCCGCCAGGGCGGCCTGGTCGGTCTGGGCGGTGCCCTCGGCGGTCTCGACCTGCACGGTGGTGGCGTATTGCCCGAGCGACTTCGCCCGCTGCAGGGCGCTGCGCGAGACCTCGGCGCGGGCCTGGGCGGTCTGGAGGGCGGCCCGGGCGCTGGCATAGGCGTTGGTCAGGTCGGTGACCCGGGCGAGGTCGAGGACGCTGCCATAGGCCTGCAACTCCTCCCGGTGCTCGGCCAGGGGCCGGGCCTCGGTGGCGATGCCGATGCGGGCGCGCTCGGCGGCCGAGAGGCGCACCACGGTGCGGCCCTCCTCCACGGCGGTGCGCTGGGCCGGCAGGTGCACGGGCCTGGCCGGACCGGGGCGGGCCTGGAGGGCCTCGAGGCGCTCGCGGACCTCGCCGAGGAGAACGCCGCCCTGGGGCGAGGCGGCGAGGCCGCCGAGGCCGGCCGCCAGCACGCCGACGAGAAGGAGCGATCGCCACGTCACCGGATGTCTCGCCCTCCCCCTGGCCCGCGACCGTGTCGCCGCTGTGGTCCGCCCGGCATAACCGTGTTGACCCGCAGAGGGAATCGGCCTGCGGACCGATACCGGGGGATGGGGACGGCGCCGGTTCTGCGCCGGCCCGCCCCCGCCGCTCGCGGGCCGGCGGGCGCGGGCCGGCGTGCGCGGATGGAATTCGATGGCGGTGTTGCGCCGGACGGCCTGTCCCCGCGGGGACAGGCGGGCTATCCCCCGGTCGCCGGCCCCGAGCCCGGCCCGAGCCCAGGGAGATCCGCCCCATGCGCGTCCCGGAGACGCCCGCCGGACGCGCGGCCGAGCCGGCGGCCACGGCCTACCCGCTCCTCGTGTTCACGATGCTGCTCTGGGGCGGCAACGTGGTGGCGAGCAAGTGGGCGGCGGGCGAGGTCTCGCCCCAGGTGCTCACCTGCCTGCGCTGGGCCTTCGCCTGCCTCGCCCTGGCGCTGCCGGCCCGGGCCGGCTTCGTTTCGGAGTGGGACCGGCTGAAGCGCCACTGGGCTTACGTGCTGCTGATGGGGGCCTGCGGCTACACCCTCTACGCCAGCCTGTTCTACGCCGCCGGCCTGTTCACCAGCGGCATCAACATCGCCCTGTTCCAGGGGTCGATCCCGGTCCTCGTCATCCTGATCAACTATCTGGTCCACCGGGTGGCGGTGACGGGGGCGCAGCTCCTCGGCGTGGCCGTGACGCTCGCGGGCGCCGTGGTGGCGGCGACCCACGGCGACTGGCGGGTGCTCGCCACCTTCGCGTTCAACCGGGGCGACGTGCTGATGCTGGTCGCCTGCGTGCTCTATGCCGGCTACACCGTGGCGCTCTCGCGCCGGCCCCGGGTCTCGGGCCTGAGCTTCTTCGCCGCCGTGGCCCTCTCCGCCTTCGTGACCTCCCTGCCGCCCCTCGCCGCCGAATGGGCGCTGGGCCACACGATCTGGCCGACGCCGAAGGGCTGGGCCATCGTGCTGTTCGTGGCGCTCGGGCCCTCCCTCATCGCGCAGCTCGCCTTCCTGCGCGGCGTCGAGCTGATCGGCCCGAACCGGGCCGGCCTCTTCGTCAACCTGGTGCCGATCTTCGGGGCCGGCCTCGCCATCCTGCTGGTGGGCGAGCCCTTCCGCTGGCACGACGCCCTGGCGCTGGCCCTCGTCATCGGCGGCATCGCCATCGCGGAGCGGCTGGGGCGGCGACGGGTGGCCTGAGCCGGCGCGGCATCGGACGCTACGGCCCACGCGGCGACACCGAAGAAGGGGTGCTTCAGGCGAGAACCCGCAACCCGTGCTTCTGAACGACGCTCAGCAGCTTGAGCGCCATCCCGCTCGGCCGCTTGGCGCCGGTTTCCCACTTCTCGACGGTGCTCTCGCTCGTGTTGAGGTAGCGCGCGAAGACGGGCTGGCTGACGTTGTTGGCCTCACGGATCTGCTTGATTTGAGCAGGCTCGATGTCGCTCGGAACGGCCAGATGACGCGCATCAAAGTCGCGCATCGTCGCCTTGTCGAGGGCGCCGACCTTGTGAAGCATGGCAGCGGATGTGTGGAGCGCCTCGGAGGCCGCGCTCCTGAACCTAGCTTTCGTCGCCATGGCAAATCTCCGTCATGTCCCTGTCCGCAATGAGTTCGGCAAGCTGCTTCTCGGTCATCGCCCCGTAAGCCTTGGCGAGGGTTCGAAAGTCCTCCAGTTCGTCGTCCGCGATGTTTGCTTTGTCCTTCTTGGCGAACAGGTAGGCGAAGATCCAGTATCGACCTCCCTTCGCCAGGATGATGCTACGATGCCGGTTCTTGTCCAGGCGCTTCTTGAAGACGCCACCGCCCAGATCGTCGGCCTGACCTCGCGACACATCCCGGATCGCCTCGCACAGCGCGTCGTCCGGGATGCGAGCCTTCCGAGCGGCTCTGGAAAACCATGCCGTCTTGAAGGTTCTGGGGATATCGGCAGCCATCCAAAAAAGTAGCACCAAGTGCTACGGAAATCAAGGATTGGCGGACATGCGCCCGGCTGACGTAAGGGGAGGCCGGACGCCTACCCGCCCCCGCCCGCCGGACGGCGCAGCTCGAACCGGGTCTCCGGTTCGGCGGTGAAGTAGTCGAAGTAGCCGCCGCGCAGGATCGGCCGCATGGCGCCGGTGTCGACGAGGCCGTCGCGGATGAAGCGGTCGTCGATATAGATCGAGACCACCTGCCCGATCACCAGGAAGTGCGAGGCGTCGCTGCCATCGAGCGGCGTCAGCGGCACGGTCTGCAGCCACTTGCACTCGAGCGCGGCCGGCGATTCGGCGACCCGGGGCGGCCGCACCTTTCGCGAGGGCGCCGGGGTCAGGCCCGCATAGGCGAACTCGCTCTCCCCGCGGGGCAGGGGGGCCGAGGTGGCGTTCACCGCCTCGCGCAGGTCGTAGGTGGCGAGGTTGCAGACGAACTCGCCGCCCTCCTCCGCGAAGGTCATCGCATCCTTGCGCCCGGCCGAGGAGAACATGACCATGTCGGGCCCCGCCGCCACGGCGTTGAAGTAGGAATAGGGCGCGAGGTTCACCGCGCCGTCGCGGTTCATCGCGCTGATCCAGCCGATCGGGCGCGGGGCGACCAGGGCCTTCAGCGGGTTGTGCGGCAGGCCCTTGGTCTCGGCGTCGTAATGCATGGGGTGCCCCTCAGAGCCGGGTGACGATGTCGGCGAGCGCCGGGCGGGGCCGGTCGGGCGGCACCTCCTGGGCGCGACCGATATGGATGAAGCCCGCGAGGCGCTCGCCGGGGTCGAGGCCGAGGACGTCGAGGATGCGGGAATCGTAGGCGAACCACTCGGTGAGCCAGGCGGTGGCGTAGCCCGCGGCGTTGGCCGCCACCACGAGGTTCATCGCCACCGCGCCGGCCGAGAGAACCTGCTCCCATTCGGGGATCTTGATGTGCGGGCCGGCCCGGGACACCACCGCCACCACGAGGGGCGCCAGGGCGAGGCGGTTGCGCTCGAGATCCAGGCGGGCGGCGTCGGCCTCCGGGTGGTCGGCGGCATAGGCCGCCGCGATGCGCGCGCCGATGCGGGTGCGGGCCTCGCCCGCGATCACCAGGAAGCGCCAGGGCGCCAGCTTGCCGTGGTCCGGCACGCGCGCGGCGATGGTGAGGAGCGCGTCGAGCTCGGCGGCGTCCGGGCCCGGCCCGTCCAGGCGGAGGGGCGGGACCGAGCGGCGGGTGCGCAGGAGATCGAGGGTGGCGTTCATGGCATCCCTGGAGCAGGATCGGGCGAGAGAGGCGGGACCGCGGACGACCGGCCCCCAGGCGCGGTGCGGCCTTGCCGCCGCCATGGTCCGGTTCCAGAGGGCGGGCACCGGGCGCGGCGGCCGTCCGTGACATGGCGCGCCGGCGGCGGATTGGCAACGCCGGCGGGGACGCCCCGGCCGGGATGGGGAGGTGCGGGATGACGCGGGCAGGGTACGGATCGGTCTTGCTGGGCTGCGCCCTCCTCCTCGGCGGTCACCCGGGACGCGCCGCGGCGCAGGACGGCAACGCCTTCCACAACCGGATCGGGCCCAACCTCCCCTCCCCGGCCATGCCTGTGCCGTCCATGCCGGCGCCGTCGATGTCGGACCCCGCGGTGCCGCCGCTGCCCGGCGCGGCGAGCGCGGCCCTGACCCTGTCGGCGGTGTTCGCGGGCGGCGACAAGCCCCTGCGCTCCGGCCTCGCCTGGCGCATCTACGAGGACCGCACCGACGGCACCAAGCCCGCCATCGTGGCCCGCTCCGAGGCGGCCGAGCCGAGCTTCACCCTGGCGCCGGGCGCCTACGTGGCCACCGTGACCTACGGCTTCGCCAGCGCCTCGCGCCGCGTCGTCATGGCGGGCCAGCCCGCCGCCGAGCAGCTCAAGGTCAGCGCCGGGGCGCTCAAGCTCTCGGGCGCCATCGGCGACGTGAAGCTCAGCCCGGACCAGCTCGCCTTCTCGGTCTTCGTGCCGATCGGGACGAACTCGGAGGGGCGCCTCGTGCGCAGCGGCGTCAAGGCGGGCGAGCTCCTGCGCCTGCCCGAGGGCACCTACCACGTGGTCTCGACTTATGGCGGCTCGAACGCGATCCAGCGCGCGGACCTGAAGGTGGAGAACGGCAAGGTCACGGACGCCACCCTCAACCACCGCGCCGCCACCCTGACCCTGAAGCTGGTCGCCGCGGAAGGCGCGGAGGCCTTCGCCGGCACCGCCTTCAGCGTGCTGACGCCGGGCGGCGACACCATCCGCGAGGCCATCGGAGCCTTCCCGCAGGTGACCCTGGCGGAGGGCGACTACGTCCTGATCGCCCGCCACGACGGGCAGGTCTACACCCGCGAGTTCAAGGTCGAGAGCGGATTGAACCGCGACGTCGAGGTCATCGCCAAGGCGGGGTGAGCCGAGGCCGGCCGGAGCGATCTCCCGCCCCGTCTCCGGGGCGGGACGCGCGGCCTCACGGCGTCGGCGCTTCGCCGTGCTGGCCGTCCAGGGCGACGTCGGCGCTCGGCACGGTCTCGACCACCGAATCCGCCCGGATACGGTCCGGCGCGGTCGCCTCCGCCACCAGGGCGGCCAGGGTCTCGTCGAGGCCGCCCGTGCGGGTGTGCTGGCTGCCCAGGCGCCGGACCGAGACGGTGCGCTCCTCGCCCTCCTTGCGGCCGACCACGAGGATCACCGGTACCTTGGCGAGGGAGTGCTCGCGGACCTTGTAGTTGATCTTCTCGTTGCGCAGGTCGGCCTCCACCCGCAGGCCGAGGCGGGTCGCGGCGGCGACCACCGCGCGGGCATAGGGGTCGGCATCGCCCGTGATGGTGGCGACCACCACCTGCACCGGCGCCAGCCAGAGGGGGAAATGCCCCGCGAAGTGCTCAATCAGGATTCCCGTGAAACGCTCCAGCGAGCCGCAGATGGCGCGGTGGATCATCACCGGGGGCTTCTTGCCGCTCTCGGCATCGACGTAGAAGGCGCCGAAGCGCTCCGGCAGGTTGAAGTCGACCTGGGTCGTGCCGCACTGCCAGTCGCGCCCGATGGCGTCGCGCAGCACGTACTCGAACTTCGGCCCGTAGAAGGCGCCCTCCCCCGGGTTGATCGCGGTCTTGATCCGGCCGCCGGACTGCTCCTCGATCTGGGCGAGCACCCGGGTCATGACGTCCTCAGCATGGTCCCAGAGGGCGTCCGAGCCGACTCGCTTCTCGGGGCGGGTGGAGAGCTTCACCACGATCTCGCCGAAGCCGAAATCGGCGTAGGTGGAGAGGATCAGGTCGTTGATCTTCAGGCACTCGTCGGCGAGCTGGTCCTCGGTGCAGAAGATGTGCGCGTCGTCCTGGGTGAAGCCGCGCACCCGCATCAGGCCGTGCATGGCGCCCGAGGGCTCGTAGCGGTGGACCACGCCGAACTCGGCCATACGCAGGGGCAGGTCGCGGTAGGACTTCAGGCCGTGCTTGAAGATCATCACGTGGCCGGGGCAGTTCATCGGCTTCAACGCGAACCAGCGCTTGTCCTCGGCCTCGTCGCCGGCGCTTTGGGCCGCGAACATGTTCTCGCGGTACCAGCCCCAGTGGCCGGAGGTCTCCCACAGGGCCTTGTCGAGGATCTGGGGGGCGTTGACCTCCTGGTAGTCGCCGCGCAGGCGCCGGCGCATGTAGGCGATCAGCTCCTGGAACACGGTCCAGCCCTTGGCGTGCCAGAACACGACGCCCGGCCCCTCCTCCTGGAAGTGGAACAGGTCCATCTCTCGGCCGAGGCGCCGGTGGTCGCGGCGCTCGGCCTCCTCCAGCCGGTGCAGGTAGGCGTCGAGGTCCTCCTTGGTGGCCCAGGCGGTGCCGTAGATGCGGGTCAGCATCGGGTTGTTGGAATCGCCGCGCCAGTAGGCGCCCGCCACCTTCATCAGCTTGAAGGCGGTGCCGACCTTGCCGGTCGAGGTCATGTGCGGGCCGCGGCAGAGGTCGAACCAGTCGCCCTGGCGGTAGACCTTGAGGTCCTCGCCGGGCGGGATCGCGTCGACGAGCTCGACCTTATAGGCCTCGCCCTTCTCGGCGAAGAGCGCGCGGATGTCGTCCCGCTTCCAGACCTCCTTGGTGAAGGGGGCGTCGCGGGCGATGAGCTCGCGCATCTTCGCCTCGATCTTCGGGAAGTCTTCCGGCGTGAACGGCTCGTCCCGGGCGAAGTCGTAGTAGAAGCCGTTCTCGATCACCGGGCCGATGGTGACCTGCGTCCCCGGCCACAGGGCCTGCACCGCCTCCGCCAGAACATGGGCACAGTCGTGCCGGATCAGCTCCAGGCTGCGCGGGTCGGTGCGGTCGAGGAACTCGATGCGGGCATCCTGCTCGACGAGGTCGTCGAGGTCGCGCACGGTGCCGTCGAGGGCCATGGCGACGGTGCGCTTGGCCAGGGACTTGGCGATGCCCTCGACGACGGCACGGCCGGTGATCGCGGCGTCGTAGCTGCGGGTGTTGCCGTCGGGGAAGGTCAGGATCGGCATGGCCGGGGGCTCCTTGGAGGCTCACTCCTGCGTACGCGGCAGGTAAGCGGGGGCGGTTTTCGGATCGGGGCGGGCGCGATGCGGCGCCGCGCCGGGCCGTTTAGACCCATTCGCATCGGGAAGGAACGCGAATTCCGAGCGGCGCGGCCTGGCGGGGTCGCCGCGGAACCATCGGCCGGCGGTCCCGCCCCGGGTTGCTGACAATCGCCAGTGATCCTCAATCACCATTGCCGCCCGTGCCGGCCGATCAATTGACAAGGCCGGCCCGACCCGACTGATGCTCGGCGCTGGTCTTGCGTGCCGCACGGTCGAGACCAGAAAAAAATCCAAAAAACACGAGACGCGCCGGCCCCGCGGGGCAGACGAGGCTCTCGCCGGGAGAGACGTTCATGCCGAGCCCCGTACCGACCGCGCACCCCGAGGGCGTCGCGATCACCACGACGGCCCACCTGCCGGGGGGACAGGTGGGGACGCGGCGCTTCTGGCCGCAGGGCTGGTGGCGCCTCGTCGACATCCAGATCGGCATCATCCCGCTGCCGGTCTACCTGATCCTGGTGGCGCTGCTCTGGGTGCTGACCTCCGAGGGCGAGATCAAGGCCGACGCGCCGACGATGATCGCCGTGCTGGTGCTCGGCGGCTTCACCTGCGCGGAGATCGGCAAGCGCCTGCCCATCCTGCGCCAGATCGGGGCGGGGGCGATCTTCGCCACCTTCATCCCCTCGGCGCTGGTCTACTACGCGCTGATCCCGGGGCCGATCGTCAAGGCGATCACCGACTTCACCAAGTTCACCAACTTCCTCTACCTCTACATCGCGGCGATCATCGTCGGCAGCATCCTGGGCATGGACCGGGCCGTGCTGATCAAGGGCTTCCTCAAGATCTTCGTCCCCCTCGGCCTCGGCTCCCTGGCGGCGGGCTGCGTCGGCACCCTGGTGGGCACCCTGCTGGGGCTCGGGGCGCACCACACCTTCTTCTTCATCGTGGTGCCGATCATGGCCGGCGGCGTCGGCGAGGGCGCGATTCCCCTCTCCATCGGCTACGGCAGCATCCTCGGGATCCCGCAGGGCGACGTCTTCGCCCAGGTGCTGCCGCCGGTGATGCTGGGCAGCCTCACGGCGATCATCCTGGCCGGCACCCTCAACGCGGTGGGCAAGCGCAAGCCGCACCTCACCGGCGAGGGCCGCCTGCAGCCCGACACCGAGAACGACATGGAGGCGGGCGCGCCCGTGGAGACCGGCCCGATCGACGCCGCCACGGTGGCGGCGGCCGGCCTCACGGCGGTGACGCTCTACCTGCTCGGCGTGATGTGCCACCACCTCACCGGCCTGCCCGCCCCCGTGGCGATGCTGTTCCTGGCGGTGCTGGCCAAGCTCGCCAGCGCGGTCTCGCCCCGGCTCCAGGCCGGCGGCTTCATCGTCTACAAGTTCGTGCAGGTGGGCATGACCTACCCGCTGCTCTTCGCCATCGGCGTCTCGCTCACCCCCTGGGACAAGCTGGTGGCGGCCTTCACGCTGCCGAACCTGATCACCATCGTGGCCACCGTCGTCACCCTGATGGCGACGGGCTACGTCGTCGGGCGCCGGCTCGGCATGTATCCGATCGAGACCGCCATCGTGAACGCCTGCCACAGCGGCCAGGGCGGCACCGGCGACGTGGCGATCCTTACCGCCGCGAACCGGATGGCGCTGATGCCCTTCGCCCAGATCGCCACCCGCATCGGCGGCGCCCTCACGGTGACGGGGACGCTGGTCTTCCTGAAGTGGATCACGGCGGCGCCGGTCTAGGCGGCCCTCCCTCCCCGGATGGCCCCCCCTCCCCCAGTGCCTCGCAGGCGAAGGGCGAGGGCGGCGCGTTCACGCCGCGCCAGCGGCCGTAGCGCCAGGGGGTGAACCAGGCGGCGCGCGCCGGCAGCGCCTCGGGCACCAGGTCGATGCCATGGGTGCCGAGGGGGCCGCAGCGGCAGATGCGGGCGAACCCGATCCAGCCCCCCGCCCAGAGACCGTGCCGCTGGATCGCCGCGTCGGTGTAGCGGGAGCACGAGGGCCAGTGCCGGCACTGGCGGCCCACCAGGCTCGACAGGGTCAGTTGGTACGTGCGGATCACCCCGTGGGCGACGCGGCGGAGCAGCACCCTACGCGGCCGCCACCGCCCCGGCCTCGATCCGGTCGAGGGCCTCCACCACCGCGTCGAAGGTCAGGAGGGTCGAGGCGTGCCGGGCCTTGAAGTCGCGCACCGGCTCCAGGACGGCGAGGTCCGCCCAGGCGCCCGCGGGCGCCGGGCCGCCCTCCTTCAGCATCCGCCGCATGGCGGCGCGGACGTCGCGCAGCTCCGCGGCGCTGGCGCCGACCACATGGCGGGCCATCAGCGAGGACGAGGCCTGGCCGAGGGCGCAGGCCTTCACCTCGTGGGCGAAGTCGGTGACCGTGCCGTCCCGGACCGCGAGGTCCACCGTGACGGTGGAGCCGCAGAGCTTCGAGTGCGCGGTGGCACTGGCGTCCGGGGCCGCCAGGCGTCCCAGACGCGGGATGTCCGCGGCCAGTTCGAGGATGCGACGGTTGTAGATGTCGTCGAGCATGAAAAATCCGCTCCTCTGGCCGTTCCACCGGGTTCACGTGCCGTCCCGCCGGGAGCGCCCGGCGCGGAGCCGGCTTCCGATCCCGGAGACCTGATACGCTCGGGCTGCATTGCGCGACGGCGCGATAACGACGATATAGGCCCCCACGCACCGTTTCGCGAGGAGGCGGCTCGTCGACCCGGGTCGCGCCCACGACCAGGGTTGCGCCACGGCAGACGGCACCGTCCGGGCATCGGCCGTCCTTCCCCGACGGCCCCATGGTTCGACGATGTACGCAAAGCCTGACAGCCACCCGATGACGACCCGGATCGCCCGGGCGGAAGATGCCATGGATGCCGCGCTCAAGTCCCTCTCCTACCGCCTGACCGAGACGGAGGAATCCGGGATGGAACCGACCCGCCAGAACGGCGCCCTCAGCGCCATGCGCAACGACAACGCGCGCGTCTCCGAGGCGCCTGCCTCCGCGCCCGAGATCGCTCCCGAGATCGCCCCCCTGCCCGGCTCCGCCCAGCGGGTGCCCGACGCCATCGCCACCGGCCGGCCGAGCCGCGAGGAGGCCGAGGCCGCCGTGCGCACGCTCCTGCGCTGGGCCGGCGACGACCCGAACCGCGAGGGCCTGCGCGACACCCCGGCCCGGGTGGTGAAGGCCTACGGCCAGATCTTCGGCGGCTACGGCCAGGACGCCGACGCGCTCCTGGAGCGGGTCTTCGAGGAGGTCGAGGGCTACTCGGACATCGTGCTGGTGCGCGACATCCCGTTCTACTCCCATTGCGAGCACCACATGGTGCCCTTCATGGGGCTGGCGCACATCGCCTATTACCCGACCAAGGGCGTGGTCGGCCTGTCGAAGCTCGCCCGCGTGGTCGACACCTTCGCCCGCCGCCTGCAGACCCAGGAGACCATGACGGCCCAGATCGCCGACGTGATCGAGAGCATCCTGAAGCCCCGCGGCATCGCCGTGATGGTCGAGGCCGAGCACCTCTGCATGGCCATGCGCGGGGTCCAGAAGGCCGGCGTCTCCACCATCACCACCCAGTTCCGCGGCGCCTTCCGCAACGACGCCAACGAGCAGGTCCGCTTCCTCACCCTCGTGCGCAACAAGTCCTGAGCCGGGCCGCGATGACGTCTGTCTCCCCATGACCCGCGCCTTCCCGGAGCCGGGCAGCCGGGCCGAGGTCGAGGAGGGGGCCGCCTTCACCCCCCGCTTCGACGCGAACGGCCTCGTCTCCTGCATCGCTGTCGACGCCACCGACGGGCAGGTACTGATGCTCGCCCACATGAACGCCGAGTCTCTGGCCCGCACCCTGGAGACCGGCGAGGCCTGGTACTGGTCCCGCTCCCGGGGCGAGCTCTGGCACAAGGGCGCCACCAGCGGGCAGATCCAGCGCGTGGTCGAGATGTGGGTCGATTGCGACCAGGACGCCGTGCTGATCCGCGTCGCGGTCGGCGGCGACGGCGGCTGCTGCCACACCGGCCGACGCGCCTGCTTCTATCGTCGCGTCGATCACGATCCGGCGACCGGCCACGCGACCCTGCGGCCCGCCGATGCCTGATCCCGGCCCGCGGCGCGCCCGCCCGGGACGGGGCCGGCCCCGTCGCGACCGCCGCGTTTCGCGTCCCCGGCCCCCGTCTCCCGCAACCCGGTGTCGCTGATGTGGGACGGCCTGTCCCCGGTGCGTCCCGCCCAGGCGGAGGTCCGCCACGCCGCCCCCGCCCAGGCGCGCTTCCCCGCCGGGGCCGTCGAGCCCGTGGCGGCGCCCCCCACCCCCGGCCCCCGCATCGGCCTCGCCCTCGGCGGCGGCTCGGCCCGGGGCTGGTCGCAGATCGGGGTGATCGAGGTGCTGGAGGAGGCCGGCCTCCACCCGGCGGTGGTAGCGGGCTGCTCCATCGGCGCGGTGGTGGGCGGCTGCTACGCGGCGGGCCAGCTCGGCCTGCTCAAGGCCTTCGCCCTGTCGCTGACCCGGCGCAGCGTGATGGGGCTCCTCGACCTGCGGCTCCGCTCCGGCCTGATCGCGGGCGACCGCCTGAAGCGGCGCCTGGAGCACGACCTCGCCGACCGCCGGATCGAGGGCCTGCCGATCCGCTTCGCCAGCGTCGCCACCGACCTCGACAGCGGCGAGGAGGTCTGGCTCACCCGGGGCAGCCTCGTGGAGGCCCTGCGGGCCTCCTACGCCCTGCCGGGCATCTTCCCGCCGGTGCGCTGCGGCGGCCGGCTCCTCCTCGACGGGACCCTGGTCAACCCGGTACCGGTGACGATCGCCCGGGCCCTGGGGGCCGACCTCGTGATCTGCGTCAACCTCAACGGCGACCCGCGCCCCGGCGTGCGGGAGGCGGCGCCCGCGCGGGTCACGGCCGAGGCGGTGCTGCCCGCCCCCCGCCGGCCCCGGCGCTGGATCCTGCGCCGGCCCCGCCGCATCGAATCCGGCCGCGCCGAATCCGAGCGGATGCCCGACCGCGCCAACGGGCTCGCCACCCCCGGCATGGCGCGGGTGATGCTCGACGCCTTCAACATCACGCAGGACCGGATCTCGCGGGCGCGCCTGGCCGGCGACCCGCCGGACATCGCGATCGTGCCCCGCCTGGCCGGGATGGGCCTGTTCGAGTTCCACCGGGCGGCCGAGGGGATCGCCCTCGGCCGCGAGGCGGCGCGCGCCGCTCTGCCGCAGATCCGCGGCCTCGTGGTGGCCGCCGCCGCCCGGACCTGAGCCAAGCCCGGACCCGGTCCGATCGCCTTTACGCCATGGTGATGTAGTCGCGCATGGCCCGGTGCTCGGCCTCGACGGCCTCGATCCGACGCTTGACCACGTCGCCGATGGAGATGAGGCCGGCCAGTCGGCCGTCCTCGATGACGGGCACGTGGCGGAAGCGGCCCTCGGTCATGAGGTGCATGACCTCCTCGATGCTGCAGGCGCGGGTACAGGTGGTGACCTCGGCGGTCATGTGCTCGGAGACCAGGGCGTCGAGGGCGTTGGCGCCCTTGGCGGCGAGGGCCCGCATGATGTCGCGCTCGGAGAGGATGCCGCGCACCGCCCCGTCCGCATCGCTGACGACGACGGCGCCGATGCGCTTCTCGGCCAGGAGGTGGATGGCCTCGTCGAGGGTGCGCTGGGGCTCCACCGTGACGACGGAGCGGCCCTTCTCGGCGAGGATGCGAGCAACGGTCATAGACGTGTCCTTTCCCTGACATTCACCCCGGGGACGGGGCGGCCGGGCTTGGCCTGTCGCGGCGGGGTGCCCGGCTCGGTCTATGGCGATTGTGTGGCGCGCGGCCGCATATGGCAAGATCCCGCAGGATTGATCCGCCAATAGCGCAAGATAATTCATTATCCGGTGCGGCGCGACCGTCAGCGCCGGGCGCGGTCGAGGAGCGGCAGCAGGAAGAAACCCGCGACGAAGCCGCCCAGGTGGGCGTCCCAGGCCACCGAGGTCGCCTCGGCGCCCAGCGGCAGGGCGATGACGCCGAACAGGAAGTTGGTCACGAGCCAGATCACCAGGAACACCACCGCGGTGCGGTTGCGCATCAGCTCCGGGATGGTCTGCAGCGGGGGCGCGGCCGGGCGCTGCCAGGGGGGCGCACCGGCAGAGACGGGCGGCGGCTGGAACACGAAGCGGGCCGCGGCCGCCATCAGGGCCGAGACGCCGGCCGAGGCCCCGATCAGGGGCGCGGTGCTGAGAGGGTCGAGGAGGACGTGGAGGATGCCGCCCGCCACGGCGCCCACCAGGGCGATCAGGCCGTAGCGCCAGGCGCCGTAGCGGCGGGCCACGGGCGAGCCGAAGGCGGCGAGCCAGACGGTGTTGAAGATGACGTGCATCCACGAGCCGTGCAGCAGCGCGTAGGTGGCGAAGGTCCAGGGCATCGCGGCCGGATCGGCCACCACGTAGCGGGCGAAGGCCTGCCGGGCCTCGACGGTGTCGGGATCGCCCGCCAGGGCCGCTGCGGCCCGCAGCAACTCCTCCGCCCGGGCCGGATCGACGGCCACGCTCCAGCGCCCCGGAATCAGGGCCAGGTCGATCAGGGCGGCGATGTCCCAGGTGTCGGGCAGCACGAATTCGCGCAGGGCGTGGAGGCCCACGAGCACGCCGATCGACGCGGTGACCACGCCCGGCATGTTGAAGATCGGAACGCGGTTCTGCGGCGGCAGGTCGGGGCTGGCATCCATGCGGCCACCATGTCGGGGCCGCAGGCGGGGCCGCAAGCCCCGCGGCGCGGGAAAGCCGCCCGGCGTGAACAAAAGCCGCTGCCCGTGCGGGACCGCGGCGGCGCGGGCGGTCCCCGGCCCGCGCCGCGAGGCCTGCGCAAACTTGCCGGTGGACAACCCCTCCGGCCCGTTAACCTTGATGAAGGGTTAAGGGGGCGCCGCGAGGGTGGCCGGCATAAGCTCTGCGCCGAGCCAGGCACAGATTTCGGGACTGGCCCAGAACCGTCCCGAAACCGCCCGATTCGAGAAGGTCCGTCGCCGGACCGTGCCATAGTAGGACGCCCATGAAGCATCCGACCAGCCGCCTGCTCCACGCCTACTGGGATCGGTTGCGGAATACCCGCGCCGCGCCGGAGCGCAGCGAGATCGAGCCCGGCGAGATCCGGAACCTGCTCGCCGACAGCCTAATCCTCGAGGTCGACATGCCGCGCGGGGCGGCCTCGGTCCGCCTGGCCGGGACCCATGTCTGCGCCCTGTTCGGGCGCGAGCTGAAGGGACGGGACTTCGCCGGCCTCTGGGGACGGCCCGACGCCGATCCCTGGCTGCTGGTCGAGGCCGTGGCCGTCGACACCGTGGGCGCCGTGGCCGGGCTGCAGGGCCTGACGGAGCGGGACGAGACCATCGACCTCGAGCTCTTGCTGCTGCCCCTGCGCCACCACGGCGAGACGCAGACCCGCATCCTCGGTGCCCTCAGCCCGACCTGCGTCCCCCACTGGCTCGGCCTGCGTCCCCTGACGCGGATGCACACCACCTCCCTGCGCATCCTCGGCCACGAGACCGCCCCGGCCTACCGTGATGCCCGGGCGACCCTGCAGGACCTGCCCGAGCCCGCCAACGACAGTGCGCCCCTCCGCCGCGGCCACCTCCTGGTCCATCCCGGCGGCCGCGCCTGACGGGCAAACCTTTCGTAACCAGCGGCGGTTAGCCTGACGGGCAGTGAAGCCTCGAACCGAGTCGCCCTGCCCCCATGATCGAGGTCGCTGCCCGTCCGCCCGCGAGGCTGCCCCGTGAGGTTCGGATCTCGGACCTGCGCCGGCACCACCGCGTCAAGGTCTCGATGCTGGGGCGCTACATGCTCGCGGACCGGCGCGAATATCCGTGCCAGACCGTCGACATGTCGCCGGGGGGCGTCCGCCTGAACTGCGCCGTCCCGGGCGAGGTCGGCGAGCGGGTGGTGCTGTATCTCGAGCATGTCGGCCGGATCGAGGGCACCATCGCGCGCCTGATTCCCGGCGGCTTCGCCGTCCGCCTCAGCGCCACCCCGCGCAAGCGCGACAAGATCGCCTCGCAGCTGACCTGGCTCGCCAATCGCGAGAGCCTGGGCCTGCCCGAGGGCCGCACGCACGAGCGCCTGACGCCCCTCGCCACGGGCGTCGTCCTGCGCCTGGAGAGCGGGCGCGAGGTGACGGCCCGCATCATCGACATCTCCATGTCGGGCGTGGCGCTGAGCACGACCAGCACCCCCGCCATCGGCATGAGCCTGATGGTCGGGCGCACCCCCGGCCGGGTGGTGCGCCACTTCGAGGGCGGCATCGGCGTGCACTTCATGCTGCCGATCTCCCCCGACCTGTTCCACGAGGGGCTGACGCTCTGAAGGCACCCTGCTGAGAGCCCTCTGGAGGCCCTGGCCGCCCTCCCGGCCCCTACGGCTCGGAGAGGGGCAGGCTGCGGTCGCCCGGGCTCCAGTGCAGGTCCGGCGTCGTCGCGAACAGGCCCTTGTGGGCTAGCACCGCGTAGGTGTCGGTCATGCCCGCGATGTAGTCGGCGACCCGGCGGGCGACGCGTCCCGGCTCGGCCCCCGCCAGCCCCGCCGACCATTCCTCCGGCATCGCCCCGGGCTCCGCCGTGAACCGCGCGAACAGGTCGGACACGATGGTGTTGGCCCTGGCGCGCACCGCGAGCACGCCGGGATGGCGGTACATCCGGGCGAACAGGAAGGTCTTGATCGCCGCATCCGCCTCCGCGATCGCCCCCGAGAAGGCGATGACCGGGGCCCGCGCCGCCCGGATGTCGGCCACGGTGCGGGGATTCAGGGACGCGAGGCGCCGGGTGCTCTCGGCGATGACGTCCTCCACGAAGCGGGTGATGACGCGCCGCGCCAGCTCGTGGATCTTTCGCGAGGGCTCCAGGTTCGGGTGCAGGCCCTCGATCTCGTCGAGGAGGCCGCGCAGGAACGGCACCGCGGCGAGGTCGCCGAGGTCGAACAGGCCGGCGCGCAGGCCGTCGTCGAGGTCGTGGCTGTCATAGGCGATGTCGTCAGCGAGCGCCGCGGCCTGCGCCTCCGGCCCGGCGAAGCGGGCCAGTTCCAGGTCGTTAAGGGCATTGTATTCGAGGATCGCGGCCGGGATCCCGCGGCCGGTCCAGCGCCGGGTCGGGCGCCCGTCCGGCTCCAGCAGCGGGCCGTTGTGCTTGACGAGGCCCTCCAGGGTCTCCCAGGCGAGGTTGAGCCCGTCGAAGCCGGCATAGCGCCGCTCCAGCCGGGTGACGATGCGCAGGGCCTGGGCGTTGTGGTCGAAGCCGCCATGGGCCGCCATGCAGGCATCCAGGGTGTCCTCCCCCGTGTGCCCGAAGCAGGTGTGGCCGAGGTCGTGGCTGAGGGCCAGGGCCTCGGCGAGGTCCTCGTCGAGGCCGAGCGCCCGGGCCAGCGCCCGGGCGATCTGGCTCACCTCGAGGGTGTGGGTCAGGCGCGTCCGGTAATGGTCGCCCTCGTGATGGACGAAGACCTGGGTCTTGTGCTTCAGGCGCCGGAAGGCCGAGGAATGAATGATGCGGTCGCGGTCGCGCTGGAAGTCGCTGCGCGTGGGCGAGATCGCCTCCGGGATCAGGCGCCCGCGGCTGGCCGCCGGATCGGTGGCATAGGGCGCCCGCCAGCGCTCGCCGCGCCGCCGGGCCGCGCCGGGGCCTGTCTCGTCCGCCTGCATCACGTCTCGCCGCCCCACATTCGATCGACCGAGGACGGTCTGCCCGCCCTGGCCCGGTCCCTGACGCGTTGCAGCATCGGGCCCCCAGGCATATCTTGTGTTCTCTAGCAGTTGTTCCAACGCCGCCACGGTCCAGATCGGCCGGGACGGCCGGCGGATCTCGAGAGCACCCCGCGAGAATACCCCGATGGCCGACATCACCCTGACGCCCCGCGCCGCCAAGCGCATCAACGAGATCATGGGCGCCGAGCCGCCCGGCGCCTCCCTGCGGATCAGCGTGAACGGCGGCGGCTGCTCGGGCTTCTCCTACGCCTTCGACATCGCGCAGGCCCGGGCCGCCGACGACGTCGCGATCGAGCGCGACGGCGCCACCGTCCTGGTCGACCCGATGTCGCTGGAATACATGAGCGGCTCGACCATCGATTTCGTGAACGACCTGATCGGGCAATCCTTCAAGATCGAGAACCCCCAGGCCACCGCCTCCTGTGGCTGCGGAACCTCGTTCTCGCTGTGAATGCGGCGCGGCCCCCGCGGGGGCCGCCCCCGCGATTGCCTCCCGCGTGAAACTGCGGCACGGATGGGCCTTCTCCCCGACGCCTCCGGGCCTTTCCCCTGAAAGCGCCTCTTCGCCAGCGATCCGGATAAGCCCATGACCTGCTCGAAAGGCCGCCCCCTCCGCGCGTGGGCGACCGGTGCCTCGGCCTGCGTCCTCGTCCTCCTCGGCGCAGGGACTGCCGTGCAGCCCGGTGCGGCGCAGGCCCAGGAGGCCGCCTCGGCGGTCCAGGACGTCACCCTGCAGGACGTCACCCTGACCTTCGGCGACACGGTGCTGAAGGCCCCGCGCCTCACCGCCAGCGGCACCCGCCTCTCGAAGGACGAGCTCACCGCCCTGCTCAAGCCCGGCCCGGGCGAATCCTGGGCCGCCCGCCTCGTGCGCCTCGACGCCGCGAGCCTGGCCATGCCCGAATTGCGGGTGGAGCGCACCGGCAGCGCCGGGGCGACGCCGGTGGTCACCTACCGCGACGTGGTGGCCCGCGACGTCCGGGCCGGGCGCGCCGCCGAGCTCACCGCCGCCGGGGCCTCGATCCTGCTGGAGGGCGGCCCCCAGAAGGGCACCGGCACCTATGGCCGGATGCGGGCGACCGACCTCGACCTGACCGTCCTCGCCCGCCTCTACGGCGAGCCGGGCGACGGCAAGAGCGCCCTGCAGCGGATCTACGCCACCTTCGCGGTCGACGACATCGCCTACGTGGATGCCCGCGGCACCGCCGTGAAGATCACCCGGATCGAGGGGCGCGACCTCAGCGGGCGCCAGATCCCGGCGACCTGGACGGGGGCGCTCCAGGCCTTCACGGCCGTCGACTACGAGCGCCTGGCCCCGCCCGAGCGTGCGCGGCTGATGAGCCTCGGGGCCGACCTCGCCGAGGCGGTCTCGGTGGGCTCCCTGGAGGCCACCGGCCTCAGCGTGCAGGAGGCCAAGCCTCGGGACGCCTTCAGCCTCGGCATCGCCCGCCTCGGGATGACCGGGTCCGGCGTCCTCCTGGAGGACATCCGCTTCGCGGGCGTCGACGGAGCCAAGGCCCGCCTCGCCCGGCTCTCCCTCGACGGCTTCTCCCTCGGCCCGACGGTCGCGGCCCTGCGCAAGCTCGCCACCCTGACCACGCCGCCCTCGGATGCCGAGCTGCGCCTGCTGACGCCGGCCCTCGGCACCCTGGCCCTGAAGGATCTCAGCCTCGACCTGCCGCCCGAGGCGAAGGCGCCCCGCGATCCCGCCAACACGGCGGTACCCGGGCCGACCCATGTCGGCCTCCGCGACGGCTCGATGAACTTCGCCCCCCCGCGCGACGGGGTGCCGACGGCCGGGCGCCTCAGCCTGTCGGGCCTCACCCTGCCGGCCTCGGCGGTGGCGGGCGTGCCGGGCCTCGGCTCCCTCGGCCTCTACGGCTACAGCGACCTCGACCTCGCCCTGGTGGCCGACACCTCCTGGGACGAGGCCGCCCGCGAGCTCAAGCTCGGCGAGGTCTCGGTCTCCGGCAAGGACATGGGCAGCCTGCGCATCAACGGCATGATCGGCGGCATCGGCCCGGAGGTCTTCAACCCGGACGTGGCGGTGTCGAGCTTCGCCATGCTGTCGGCCACCGCCAAGGCCCTCGACCTCACCATCGAGAATTCCGGCCTGTTCGACCGCTTCATCGCCGCGCAGTCCAAGGTGCTCAGCCTGAAGCCCGAGGAGCTGAAGCAGGAATACGTCACCGCGAGCGTGTTCGGCGTGCCCGCGATCCTCGGCAACTCGGTGGGCGCCAAGGCGATCGGCGCCGCCATGGGCCAGTTCGTGACCAAGCCCGGCACCCTCTCGGTGAGCCTGCGGCCGAAGAACGCCGCCGGCATCGGCATGCTGGAATTCAGCGCCGCCCCGACCCCGGCCGCCCTGTTCGACCGCCTCGAGGTCAACGCCAAGGCCAATTGAGGCCACGGCGAATGGACGGGCCGGACGATCACGCCGCCCGGCGGGCCGGCGCGGCCGCCGCCACGCAGGCCTGCGCCAGGGCGTCGGTGGCGTCGAGCAGGACCGCGCTCTGCGGCCCGGCCGGATCCGCCAGGGCGAGGGGGATCTCGGTGCAGGCCATCACCACCTGACGGCACCCCTCCGCCACCAGCGCCGCGGCCGCGGCTTTTAGCAGGGGGCGGGCCTGCGCCCCCTGCCCCGCCTTGACGAGTCGGACCGCCCGCATCACCGCGGCCTGGTCCGCGGGCACCCGGCAGGTGAAGCCGTGGCGGCCGAGATGCCGGGGATAGAGCCCGGACCGGAGGGTGCCGTCGGTGGCGAGCAGCCCCACCGGCCCGCCCGCGAGGCCCCGGCGGGCGAGCGCCGCCGTCACCGCATCGACGATGTGCAGGATCGGAACGGGGGTCAGCGCCTGGAGGGCGCCGTGCCAGTGATGGGCGGTGTTGCAGGGGATCGCCAGGCGGGTGGCGCCGGCCGCCTCGAGGCGGCGCAGGGCCAGGGTCATCGCCGGCAGCGGGTCGGGCCCCTGCCCCAGGATCGCCCGGGTCCGGTCGGGAATGTCGGCGGCCTGGGCCACCATCACGGCAAGATGGTCCTGGTCGCGGGCGGCCGGCGTCGCCTCCACGAGCTTCCTCAGGAAATCCACCGTCGCCATCGGCCCCATGCCGCCGAGGACGCCCAACAATGGTGCGCCCTGCCGCTCGCTCTCCGCCATCGCCCTGATCCCCGTCGCGCGTCCCAGCGAGGGGATGGGCGAAGACCGGCGCGGGGGCCAATGCCGTGTCGGAACGGCCCATGCGGGTTCGGTCTAACCCGCCCCAGGAATCATGCGGGTTCGGTCTAACCCGCTCCAGGGATCATACGGGGTCGGTCGCCCCTGCCTCGGATGCGGCCCAGATCGCCGCCACGGCGGCTCGGGCCCGGGGGCCGTGGGCCGGGGCGCCGTTGCGGTAGAGCCGGATCTCCAGGGGCACCGCGGGCCCGGCGGCGAGGAGGCGGCCCTCGGCGAGTTCCCGGGCGACGAGGCTGCGCGGCACGAAGGCAAGGCCGTGTCCCTCGAGGGCCATGCATTTCAGGGCCTCGGCCATCGGGTTGGCATGGACCACCGGCCCGGGCGGCAGGCCGAGCTCGGCCTGTGCCAGCGCGCTGACGCGGCCGAGGAACGAATCCCGTCCGTAGTCGAGGCGCGGCAGCGGCCGGCCCTCCGGTGCGGCGGCGAGGTCCGGGCTGCGCACCGGGACCAGCGCGTCGGCGCCGACCACCCGGTGGGGGTAGAGCGCCGGGTCGAGGGGGATCGGCACGCCCGGATGGTGGAAGGTGAGCAGGAAATCCGCGCCGCCCTCCACCAGGGCCTGGAGGCAATCGTGGAAATCGTCCGGCAGCAGCCGCGTCGCCACCGGTCCGGTGCGCGCCGCGAGGGTGCGGAACCAGGCGGGGAAGAACGTCAGGGCCAGGGTGTGCAGGGCGGCGATCCGCACCAGGGGCTCGGCGGAGTCGAGGCCGGCGCGCAGGTCCGCCCGGACGCCGAGGAGTACCCGCACGCTCTCCTCGGCGGTGTCGCGGAAGCGACGGCCCTCCGGGGTCAGGGTGGTGGGGTAGGTGCTGCGGTCGACCAGGGCCACCCCGAGCCAGAGCTCCAGGGCCCGGATGCGCCGGCTGAAGGCCGACTGGGTGACGTGGCGGGCCTCCGCGGAGCGCGAGAAGCTGCGGGTCTGGGCGAGGCTGAGGAAATCCTCCAGCCATTTCAGCTCCACGGCGGTCCCCCGACCGGGGCTCCGCCGCGGCGGGGCGCGCCGGAAAGGCTCACACCGGAGACGCTCACACCAGGTCGCGCACCACCACCCGGCCGCGCTCGGCCGAGAGGGCGAGGCGGCCGCTCTTGAGGGCCAGGGCCTTCTCGCCGAACAGGGTCCGGCGCCAGCCATGCAGCACGGGCACGTCGGCCGCGTCGTCCTCGGCGATGGCCTCGAGGTCGTCCACCGTGGCGATGATCTTCGGGGCGACGCCCTCGGTCTCGCACACGGCCTTCAGCAGGACCTTGAGCAGCTCGACCAGCGCCCCGTTGCCACCGCGGCTGCGGGTGCGCTCGGGCAGGGCGATGTCCGAGAGGTCGCGGGCGAAGCCCCGCTCCACCGCCGCCAGGATGTCGGTGCCGGTGCGCGAGCGCTCGAAGCCGGCGGGGATCGAGCGCAGGCGGCCCAGGGCCTCGACGCTGCGCGGGGCGGAGGTCGCCACGTCGATCACCGCCTCGTCCTTGAGGATGCGCCCGCGCGGCACGTTGCGGCTCTGGGCCTCGCGCTCGCGCCAGGCGGCGACCTCCATCAGCACCGCGATCTCGCGGGGCTTGCGCATCCGCCCCGACAGGCGGCGCCAGGCGGAGGCCGGATCGGCGCGGTAGGTCTCCGGCGAGGTGAGCACGCTCATCTCCTCGTCGAGCCACTCGCCGCGATCGGTGGAGAGGAGCTTGCCGGCCAGCACCTCGTAGACCTTCACGAGGTGGGTCACGTCCGAGAGGGCGTAGCTGAGCTGGGCGTCCGAGAGCGGCCGGCGCGACCAGTCGGTGAAGCGCGAGGACTTGTCGATCTTGGCCTTGGCCACGTCGTTGACGAGCTGCTCGTAGGAGACCGAGTCGCCGTAGCCGCAGACCATGGCGGCGACCTGGGTGTCGAAGAACGGCTGCGGCAACAGGCCCCCGAGAAGCCAGATGATCTCCAGGTCCTGGCGGGCGGAATGGAACACCTTCACCACGCCCTCGTCGGCCATCAGGGCGAAGAACGGCCCCAGGTCGAGGTCGGGGGAGAGGGGATCGACGAGCACGCCCGTCCCGTCGGGCGCCGCCATCTGGATGAGGCAGAGCTTGGGATAGTAGGTCGTCTCGCGCATGAACTCCGTGTCGACGGTCACGAAGGGATGGGCGGACAGGCGGGTGCAGGCCTCGGCCAGGGCCGCAGTGGTGGCGATCAGATCCATGACTCGGCTATACCGAAGGTTCTCGCCCCAGGCGAGGGACGCCGGACCCGGTCACCAGAATTCACGGCCCCGAACACTGTCCGCCGGACGCGGGTCAGGCGGCGACGTCGCGCGGCGCGTGGGGCCGCCGCGCCCCGCGCCGCCGCGACGCCAGGGCCCGGAGCTGGGCCTTGCGCTCCCGGCGCTGCGCCTCGGCCCGGGCCAGCAGCCAGTCGAGGATGCCGGCCTCGATCCGCGTGGCGCTGGCCGGGTCGATGAGCCGGTGGATGCGGTCTGCGCGAAAGCCCCGGTAGCCGCCCCGCCCCCGGTCGAGGCCGCCCAGCAGCGTCCGGCCCGGCCCGAGCTTCAGCGCCCGCGCCTCGACCCGCCGGGTGCTCCAGGCCCCGCGCGAATCCTCGTAGACGATCTCGAAGGTGCCCTCGAGGGGCAGGACGCGCCACTGGCCCTCCTGCCGCTCACCCTCTCGCTGCTCGCCCGTCTGCCGCGCGCTTGCCTGCCGCGCGCCCGTCGCGGGCGCGGGCGCGCCGGTGGGCTCGGACGCCTCCGCCGCGGCCTGCCGCAGGATGTCGAAAAAAGCGTTGGAATTCATGGGATTGATATGGGAATCTCCGGGCGATTCCGGAAGGGTTTCGGGGTCGTTTCGGACGTGTTCCGGCGGGCTTCGTGCCTCGCCCCGGCAGCCCCGTCGCCTTGACTTCACCTCCCCCGCGTGAATGGTGCGCCGCTCAATCCCCAAAGCCCGTGATCCGTCAGCCCGTTATGCAGCAGCCCGCCATGCACCGTTACCGGACCCATACCTGCGGGGCGCTCCGGCCGTCCGATGTCGGCCAGAGCGTCCGCCTCTCCGGCTGGTGCCACCGCATCCGCGACCATGGCGGCGTGCTGTTCATCGACCTGCGCGACCATTACGGCCTGACCCAGTGCGTGGTGGATTCGGATTCGAAGGCCTTCCAGGCCGCCAACGCGGCGCGCTCCGAATGGGTCATCCGCATCGACGGCCGGGTCCGCACCCGCCCGGCCGGCACCGAGAACCCCGACCTGCCCACCGGCACCCTGGAGGTCTACATCGACGACCTCGAGGTGCTCGGCCCCGCGGGCGAGCTGCCGATGCCAGTCTTCGGCGACCTCGACTACCCGGAGGAGACGCGGCTCAAGTACCGCTTCCTGGATCTCCGGCGCGAGAAGCTGCACGCCAACATCATGAAGCGCGGCGCGATCATCGACAGCCTGCGCCGGCGCATGCGGGACGGCGGCTTCTTCGAGTTCCAGACGCCGATCCTCACCGCCTCCTCGCCGGAGGGCGCGCGCGACTACCTCGTCCCGTCCCGCGTCCACCCGGGCAAGTTCTACGCGCTGCCGCAGGCCCCGCAGCAGTTCAAGCAGCTGACGATGATCGCGGGCTTCGACCGCTACTTCCAGATCGCACCCTGCTTCCGCGACGAGGATGCCCGCGCCGACCGCTCTCCGGGCGAGTTCTACCAGCTCGACATCGAGATGAGCTTCGTCACGCAGGAGGACGTGTTCCAGGCGGTGGAGCCGGTGCTGCGCTCGGTCTTCGAGGAATTCGCCGAGGGCAAGCGCGTCACCGGCACCTTCCCGCGCATCCCCTACGCCGAGGCGATGCTGAAATACGGCGTCGACAAGCCGGACCTGCGCAACCCGCTGATCATCGCCGACGTGACGGCGGCGTTCGCCCGCGAGGACGTCGCCTTCAAGGCCTTCAAGGGCGTGATCGCGTCCGGCGGCGTGGTCCGGGCCATCCCCGCCACGGGGGCGGCGACCCAGCCGCGCTCGTTCTTCGACAAGCTCAACGACTTCGCCCGCGCCGAGGGCGCACCGGGCCTCGGCTACATCATCTTCGAGGACGACAACGGCACGCTGACCGGCAAGGGTCCGATCGCCAAGTTCATCCCGGCCGAGGTCCAGGCCCTGATCGCCGAGAAGACCGGCACCAAGGCCGGCGACGCGGTGTTCTTCTCGGCCGGCACCGAGGCCAAGGCGGCGGCGCTCGCCGGCAAGGCCCGCATCCGCATCGGCGACGAGCTCGGCCTGTCCGACAAGGACCAGTACGCGTTCTGCTGGATCACCGACTTCCCGATGTACGAGTGGAACGAGGACGAGAAGCGGATCGACTTCTCGCACAACCCGTTCTCGATGCCGAACTTCGACCGGGAGGCGTTCCTCGCCCTCGACCCGGCGGATGCCGAGACCATCCTGAACATCAAGGCGTTCCAGTACGACATCGTCTGCAACGGCACCGAGCTGTCCTCGGGCGCGATCCGCAACCATCGCCCCGACGTGATGGAGAAGGCCTTCGGCATCGCCGGCTACGGCGTCGAGGTGCTGGAGGAGAAGTTCGGCGGCATGCTCAACGCCCTGAAGCTCGGCGCCCCACCGCACGGCGGCATCGCGCCGGGCATCGACCGCATCGTCATGCTGCTCTGCGGCGAGCAGAACCTGCGCGAGGTCGTGCTGTTCCCCATGAACCAGCGCGCCGAGGACCTGATGATGGGCGCCCCCGCCGAGGCCACGCCGAAGCAGCTGCGCGAGCTCCACATCCGCCTCAACCTGCCCGAGAAGGGCGCCTGAGGCGACGAGACCGGCCTTCCCCGCGCGGGGAAGGCCCCGACCCCTGAGGCGCGCATGAGCCACCTCCTCCGTCCGGCCGAGGCACTGGTCCGCGCCGTGGCGATCCTCACGGCGCAGGGCTTCGCGGTGGTGGCCCGCAACACCCGGGGCGACAGCGTCTACCTCAAGCCCGAGGCCTGCGCCTTCGCCCTGCGGGTCTCGAACCACGCCCGCACGCCGAAGCAGCGCCGGAACCACCCCGACGCCATCACCAGCCTCGTCCTGCGCGACCCGACCTCCGAGGCCGCACTGGCGGAGGCGGTCGCCGTGGCGGTGCGGAATTTCGCCGGCGAGCGGACGAAGCGGGAGCTCGGAGTGAGCACCGACTGACCGAACACGGACTGGAATATAGAACTAAGATAGGTTTTTATTGATATTTTGATGGTTCCGTGAGAGAGATGGGCCGGTCGCTCGATCTCTTCGGAGCACCGCCCATGTCGCTGTCAGGTCGTGAGAGCGCGGAACGCGCGAAACTCCCCTATGACCTCGCGGCCCTGAGGGTCGAACTCGGCCTGCTCCGCGTCGGGCATCTCCTCTCTCGCGAACAGCTCCTCTTCCGGAAGTACGATCCCGATCAGCCCCGGACGCCCGCCGGCGAGACCGGGGCCGGGCAATGGACCTCTGGAGACGGCGGGCAGGAGGTCGTCGCCGATGACGGCTCGCGGGTGCTCTCGCTGCGGATTCGCAGCCGGCCCTCCGAGACCTGGGACGAGCAGCACGGTGTCGTCGCGCCGGACGGGACCCGAACCCTCTTCGAGATGGAGGGGCGGACCCAGACCATCCGCGACGGCGAGACGGGTGAGATCCTGTCGCGCGCCACCTTGGTCAACGGTCAGGTGGAGCCGGAGGCCTTCGTTCAGGGTGTGAGAGCCCCGGACTTTTCCGGCTCACGGATCAAGGCGACCGTCGAGGCCGCATTGGCCTTGCTCTCGGTTCTGTCTCTCCGGAAGAGCCGCGACGGAACTGCGATCTTCGAGGCGCCGGCCAGCGCGTATGAGCCCGGGGCAGATGCGAACCATCCGGCGATGTGGGTCGGTCGGGTCGATCAAGCCGAACTGGACGCTGCCTGTCCGCGTCGTGGCGAGGTTCAGGGGATCCTCGATGACTCCGTCACTCAGGTGCGCGCCACCGGGAATTTCATGGACGCGCAGGATTTTGGCAACAAAGTTCACGCCGTCGCTGCGGCAAAAATTCGTGCACTTAACGATCCCAATCTCGTTCAAGAAATTTCATTTATTCCTGCTAAAATAGACTTGGCTATTCCAGAGAAACCAAGTGAGGTACCCTACGGAACTCAGTTCTCGATTCGGCTTGACGCCCTTGAAAAAAGTGACCCATTGACGGTCTGCATCCATGATTTCAAGACCGGCAAGAGCGGCCTCGCAGCGCTGCGTGCCACCCAGATCGCACGGATGGTGGCCGTCAATTTCCCTGGCACGCAGCGCATTATCGTGAATGAAATAAGGCCTTCCCGATGACGAACGCCAAGCAGATCAAGCAGGTCTTCGGGCCCCTGGCAGCGCAGTACAACGATCTGAAACAGATCGGGTCCCACTATCTCTGGCTTCTTCCGGTTCGCCACGTGGCGTTGCGCGTCCTGATCGACCGAAGTTCGCACAAGGACTTCTGTACGCCGCGATGGACGATGTTGGAGACCTTCATACCGGGTTCCGATCTGATGACGAGCATCGGCCATTCCGGCTACCTGCATCGTCCTGCCTCGTCCCGCGTGGTGGAATGGATTTGGTCGGACCCGACGATGATCGAGGATCTGCTCTCGGTCATCGCGACGGTCGCACTGCCCCGGCTTCGCGCGATCGATTCGCTGCCGGCATTCTGGACGGTCTACTCCGACGGCACCGATATCAAGGTGCCGCAATGGCCGGAAATGCGCCTGATCTTCCACATTGCTCTCGGCGACCTGGATGCGGCGCGGGCGCTCTACGAAACCCTGGAACCGGAGCTTCGCGAAAACCGGTATCCCAATCTCCCCTGGATCCAGGGACGCCGCCGGATGGTCCTGAGCGTGGCCGAACCGCTCCTGGCCGGCGACCGGGCCGCCCTCGCGACCATCCTGCACGGCTGGGAGGCGGACAACGTCCGCGGCACGAAGCTCGAGCCCTACTGGGAGCGGACGCCGTTCCCGCTGGAGGCTGCGTCGGCCTGACGCTCAGCCCTCGGCCGGTGCGTCGTCGCGAAAATACGGCTCCACGGGGCCCTTGAGCTTCACCGTCATCGGGTTGCCGGCGCGGTCCAGGGTCTTGCCGGCCGAGAGGCGGACCCAGCCCTCGCTGACGCAGTATTCCTCGACGTTGGTCTTCTCGACGCCCTTGAAGCGGATGCCGATGCCGCGCTCGAGCATCTTCTCGTCGTAGTACGGGCTGTTGGGATTCACAGCGAGGCGGTCGGGGGGCGTGTCGGACATCGTCGCGGGCCTTGGATCGTTTCACGTCGTGCGGTGTGGACCGCTAGCGGGTACGGGATTCGGCGCGGGGCCGCAACGCCGGGCCGTCCGGAGGGCGCGTCCGCGGGGGCGGCCAGGAACGCAATCCCCGTCGCGATGGAACAAAATGCGCCGATCGTCAGCGCCGGGCCATGGTCCGGACGCGACAGGAATGCCCCGTCGTAGGAGTTTGTGCCGAAGGGAAAACCGGCCCAAAGGGTGGGCGGGCACGGTCGATCCGGGTCTCCGCGCGCGGGTTGCGCCCATCCGGCAGCCGGTGCAACAGGAGCGCCCAGCGAAGATCCCGCCGATGATGGGAGACGCGCTCCGACGCCGGGGCAGCGCGCAATCCTCAGGAGGACGACCATGGGCGACAATATGTCCGACGATCTCAAGTCGGGAGCGCTCGTCTATCACCGACTGCCGCGGCCCGGGAAACTGGAGATCCAGGCGACCAAGCCCCTCGGCAACCAGCGCGACCTGGCGCTGGCCTACTCGCCCGGCGTCGCCGCCGCCTGCATGGCGATCCACGAGGATCCGCAGGAGGCCGCCACCCTCACCATCCGCCAGAACCTCGTCGCGGTGCTCACCAACGGCACCGCCGTGCTCGGCCTCGGCGACATCGGCCCACTCGCCTCGAAGCCGGTGATGGAGGGCAAGGCCGTCCTGTTCAAGAAGTTCGCCGGCATCGACGTGTTCGACATCGAGGTCGCCCAGCACGACGTGGGCAAGCTCGTCGACGTGGTTTGCGCCCTGGAGCCCACCTTCGGCGGCATCAACCTCGAGGACATCAAGGCGCCGGAGTGCTTCGAGGTCGAGGAGCAGTGCCGGGCCCGGATGAACATCCCGGTCTTCCACGACGACCAGCACGGCACCGCGATCATCGTGGCGGCCGCCGTCCTCAACGGCCTGGAGCTCGCCGGCAAGCAGCTCTCCGACGTCCGCATCGTCACCTCGGGCGCCGGTGCGGCGGCGCTGGCCTGCCTCAACCTGCTGGTGTCGCTGGGTGCCCGCGTCGAGAACATCACCGTCACCGACATCAAGGGCGTGGTCTACAAGGGCCGCACCGAGCTGATGGACCGCTGGAAGGACGTCTACGCCCAGGAGACCCAGGCCCGGACGCTCGCCGAGGTCATCCCCGGCGCCGACGTGTTCATCGGCCTCTCGGCAGGCGGCGTCCTGAAGCCCGAATACCTGGAGAAGATGGCCGACAAGCCGCTGATCATGGCGCTGGCCAACCCCTACCCCGAGATCATGCCGGACCTCGCGCAGGAGAAGCGCCCCGACGCGATGATCTGCACCGGGCGCTCGGACTTCCCCAACCAGGTCAACAACGTCCTGTGCTTCCCCTACATCTTCCGCGGTGCCCTCGACGTCGGCGCCACCTCGATCAACGAGGAGATGAAGCAGGCGGCCGTGAAGGCGATCGCGGCGCTGGCCCGCGAGACGCCCTCCGACGTGGTCGCCCGCGCCTATGGCGGCGAGGCCCGGCCCTTCGGCCCGCGCTCGCTGATCCCGAGCCCGTTCGACCCGCGCCTGATCCTGCGCATCGCCCCCGCCGTGGCCCAGGCCGCGATGGATTCGGGCGTCGCCGGCCGGCCCCTGGAGAACGTCCAGGCCTACACCGACAGCCTTGACCGCTTCGTCCACCGCTCGGGCTTCATCATGAAGCCGATCTTCTCCAAGGCGAAGGAGAACCCCAAGCGGGTCATCTACACCGAGGGCGAGGACGAGCGCGTGCTGCGCGCCGCCCAGGCGATCTGCGAGGACAAGGTCGCGCGCCCGATCCTCGTCGGCCGGCCCCGGGTGATCGAGACCCGGATCAAGCGCTTCGGCCTCTCCCTCAAGCAGGGCGTCGATTTCGACCTGATCGATCCCGAGGACGATCCGCGCTACCGCGACTACGTCGCGACCTACCTGGAGGCCGCCGGACGGCGCGGCATCACGCCGGACGCCGCCCGCACCCTGGTGCGCACCAACAACACGGTGATCGGCGCCATCGCGGTGCGCCGCGGCGAGGCGGACGCGCTGATCTGCGGCCTCGAGGGCCGCTTCGAGACCCGCCTGCGGGTGATCCGCGACGTGATCGGCCTCGCGCCGGGCGTGCTCGACTTCGCCGCCATGAGCCTGATCGTCACCAAGGAGGGCGCCTACTTCCTCGCCGACACCCACGTGCGGCCGGATCCCAGCGCGGAGGAGATCGCCGACGTCGCCGTGGCCTGCGCCGAGCACGTCAGCCGCTTTGGCCTGACCCCGAAGATCGCGCTCCTCAGCCACTCGGATTTCGGCCAGTCGGATTCGCGCTCGGCGGTGAAGATGCGCACCGCCCTGGGCCTGATCCGCGAGCGCCGCTCGGACCTCGAGGTCGACGGCGAGATGCAGGCCGATTCCGCCCTGTCGGAGCTGATCCGCGACCGCGTGATGCCGGCCTCGCGCCTGAAGGGCGCGGCGAACGTGCTGATCCTGCCGAACCTGGATGCGGCCAACATCGCCTTCCAGTTCGCCAAGGTGCTGGCCGACGCCCTGCCCGTCGGGCCCCTGCTCATCGGCCCGGCCAAGCCCGCCCACATCCTGTCGCCGTCGGTGACGGCCCGCGGCATCGTCAACGTCACGGCCGCCGCCGTGGTCGAGGCGCAGGCGGCCGAGGTCGGCGCCAGCCCGGTCCTGGCCGAGCCCGGCGTCGGGCCGACCTCCGCCTGAGGGCGGCGACGGCGTCCGGCAAGGGGGAGACCCGCGCGCCGGACGCAGGGGCGGCGGCCGCACCGCCGCCTCGCCCTGGCGGGCCAAATGCGATAGCCCTGCTCGCGAGGGAGCGTGCGACGGCCGGGCGCGAGTCCGGTGCGCCGTCGCGGGCACGGGAGACACGGATGCAACTCGGCATGATCGGCCTCGGCCGGATGGGCGGCAACATCGTCCGCCGGCTCCTGCGGGACGGCCACCAGGCGGTGGTCTTCGACCAGAACCCGGAGGCGGTCGCCGCCCTGGTGGCGGAGGGCGCCACGGGGGCGGACAGCCTCGAGGACTTCGTCGCCAAGCTCTCCGCGCCCCGCGCCGCCTGGGTGATGCTTCCGGCGGGCGCCATCACCGAGGCCACGGTGACGAGCCTCGGCGGCCTGATGGCCGCGGACGACGTCATCATCGACGGCGGCAATTCCTTCTACAAGGACGACATCCGCCGCGCCGCCGCCCTAAAGGGCGCCGGTATCCACTACGTCGACGTCGGCACCTCCGGCGGCGTCTGGGGCCTGGAGCGCGGCTACTGCATGATGATCGGCGGCGACGGCGCCGCCCTGGAGCGCCTCGACCCGATCTTCCGCACCCTGGCGCCCGGCATCGGCACCATCCCGAAGACCCCGGGCCGCGAGGGCCGCGATCCCCGGGCGGAGGCCGGCTACATCCATGCCGGCCCGAGCGGGGCTGGCCACTTCGTCAAGATGGTCCATAACGGCATCGAGTACGGCCTGATGCAGGCCTATGCCGAAGGCTTCGACATCCTCCGGCACGCCGATTCCGAGGACCTGCCCGAGGCCCAGCGCTTCCAGCTCAACATCGGCGACATCGCCGAGGTCTGGCGCCGCGGCAGCGTGGTCTCGTCCTGGCTCCTCGACCTCACCGCCGGGGCCCTGGCCCAGGACGAGCGCCTGGAGGACTTCTCCGGCTTCGTCGCCGATTCGGGCGAGGGACGCTGGACCCTGAACGCCGCCATCGAGGAATCCGTGCCGGCCAACGTGCTCTCGGCGGCCCTCTACGCGCGCTTCCGCTCCCGCGAGGAGGCGAGCTACGCCGACAAGCTGCTCTCGGCCATGCGCAAGGGCTTCGGCGGCCACCAGGAACCGAAATAGCCCCACGGCGGGTTTCCGCATGTCCGGGGGGCGTTCCCCGGACCCCTGCCCTGCCGCCCCGGTTTCTCGCCGGCCCGCCCGGAGGTTCCGCGCCGATGATCCCCCTGCCCGAAGCCGCCGAGATCCTGCCCGATGCCGACGCGGTGGCGGAGGCCGCCGCCGAACACCTCGTCGCCCTGTGCCGATCGGCGCCGCGCCCGGACATCGCGGTCTGCCTCTCCGGCGGCTCGACCCCGAAACGCCTCTATGCCCGGCTAAGCGGCCCGGACTACCGGGCGCAGCTGCCCTGGGCGCGCCTGCACTGGTTCTTCGGCGACGACCGGATGGTGCCGTGGACGGATGCGGCCAGCAACGTCCGCATGGCGCGGGAAGCCTTCGGCGACGCGCCGATCCCGGACGGCCACCTGCACGGGATGGAGACGGGCGGAACCCCGGAGGCCGGCGCGCGCGCCTATGCCGAGGCCCTGCGGGCCTTCTACGGCGCCGCCGTCCTCGATCCCGCCCGGCCCCTGTTCGACCTCGTCCTCCTCGGCCTTGGCGAGGACGGGCACACCGCCTCGCTGTTTCCGGCCAAGCCGGCCCTGGCCGAGCGGCACGCCTGGACGGCGCCGGTGCCGGAGGCGGGGCTCGCTCCCTTCGTGCCGCGCATCACCCTCACCTTTCCGGCCCTCGCCTCGGCCCGGGAGACCCTGGTCCTCGTGACGGGGGCCGGGAAGCAGGAGCCCCTACGCCGACTCGCCCGCGGCGAAGACCTGCCCGCCCGGCACCTGCGCAGTGTTGGCCGCCTGGTCTGGCTGGTCGACCGGGAGGCGGCGGGCGCCTGATCTGCACGAAAACAGAGCTTTGCCGGTCTCGGTCGACGCTTCACTGACAAAAGATGTTGATTTGTCGGTATCGGTAGGCGAACACTTTTGCATTGCCGGAATGTCCCGGTCTCGCAACGCTGTGTCATGGGCGTGGAGTCTTCCGAAGGCCTGTCCCGCCGCCCCACCCCGCCCCGGCGGTGGCGCCGCACCCCCCGGCACCGGATCGGACCGCTGCGCTCGATCTCCGAGGCGGCGCCGCATCCGATCCTGCGCGGCATGCGCTCGGGCGCCCTCGCGGGCCTCGCCCTGGTGGCCGGGCTCGGCCTGCCGATCCTCCTGGTTTTCACGGTGAAGGCGCCCCCCCCGGTCATGGACGAGGCGCCCGCCGCCGCCCGGGTCTGGGCCGCCGAGCCGGTCGCACGAGTCGCGGCCGAGCCCCCGACTGCTGCCCCGGCGGCTCCCTCGGCGCCCGCCAGGGGGCCGGTCGCGACGGCGGGAGCCGGGGTCGAGCCCGGACCGGCTCGCGCTGCGCCTGGTCCGGCCCCCGCCGCCCCGCCGGCGACCCCGGCGCGCGGGGACGGCGCGCGCTCCGCCCTCAGCCTCGACCTGATCCCGGTGCTCGACGATGCGAGCGGGGGTCTCACGATCGAGGATTCGACCGCGGCGGCGGCGGTCGCCAAGCCGGCGCGGCCAGCCCGCGCCGCCGCGGCGAAGCCCCCCAGAACGCCCTGACGCCGTCCGCCCGGGGCCGGCCCAGGACGACCTCTGTGACGCCCTTACGAAGCCGCCCATGAAAAAACCCGCCGCGACGGCCGTCGGGCGGGTCGATGTCGCGGGTGGCGCGGCCCCGATCAGGCGGCGCGGCGGGCCGGCGGCAGGGCGTTGTCGTTGAGCGCGACGAACATGCCGGCCGAGCCCGTATCGGCGGCGGCCGGTCCCGTGGCCTCCTCGTCGAGCAGCAGGGCCAGCATCGGGCCGATGGCGACGGCGGCCATTCCGAGAACGAACATGGTGAGCATGGTGGGATCCCGGGTGCAGTGCGACGGTCTCTTATCGCGCTGCACAAAGGAATTTGGCATGCCACATACAGCAAGGCGGGCATGCAGCCGTGGCCGGTCTCGACGACTGGATGGCAGGGGCCGAAGACCTGCGAAGACCTGCGCCTAGCGGTGCACCGGCTCGGGGACGATCGGTGCCAGGGGCAGCAGGTAGTAGCCGCCGACCAGCAGGATGGCCGAGAGGACCAGGCCCAGGGACGACACGTACAGCACGGTGAAGACGTCGCGATTGAAGTCGGCCGTCTGCAGCACGACGAACGCGAAGGGAATACTCACGAGGGCGAGGAGGACGGAGAGGACCATCGGGCAACCTTTGCACGGAACCTTGCTCGGAATCGTCTATGGAACCTTGGCCGGTGGAAGGCGGACCGAGACCGTCCGGGGTGCGGACGGCTTCGAGCCGGGCACCGGGCCCGGCTCGAGAGGGACGTCGCGTCGGACCGGGCGCGGCGGGGCGCCTGGGGGATGCCCCGGCCCGGGGGCCGGGGCGCGGTCGGGTCAGGCGTGGGCCAGCACGCCGGCCGGCTGGGCCACGCCCTGCGCGGCGTGGTGGCGCTTCAGCATCGGCCGCAGCACCGCGATGGCGAGGAAGGCCGCGATGAGGTCCATCACCGCCACGGTGTAGAGCACCGTCGCCCAGGTGCCGGTCGCCTGCATCAGCAGGTTGCCCACCGGCACGAAGAGGGCGGCGAAGCCCTTGGCGCAGTAGAGCACGCCGTAGATCTTGCCGATGTGCTTGGAGCCGAAGGTGTCCGCCGCCGTGGCGCTGAACAGGGAGTAGACCTCGCCCCAGGCCAGGAACACGATGCCCGAGAGGATGACGAAGGCCCACGGGTTGGTGCCGAAGTAGCCCAGCGCGACGATGCCGAGGCCTTCCATGGTGAAGGCGATGAACATCGTCTTCTCGCGGCCGATGCGGTCGGAGACGTAGCCGAAGAGCGGGCGCGAAATGCCGTTCATCACCCGGTCGAGCATCAGCGCGAAGGGCAAGGCGGCCATGGCGAAGAAGTACAGGTTGACCTGGAATTCCTTCACGCCGAGATCCTGCGCGATGACGCCGAGCTGGGCCACCGCCATCAGGCCGCCCGTCACCGTGCAGGTGAACATCAGCAGCATCACCCAGAAGACCGGCGTGCGCAGGGCCTCGCGCAGGGTGTAGTCCCGCCGGGTCTGCAGCACCTTCGTGGAGAAGGTGACCTCGCCCTTGGCCGGGGCGCGCAGGCCGATGGCCGCCAGCATGATGATGCCGCCCTGGATCAGGCCGAAGGTGAAGAACGCTTGGGCGTAGCTGCCCTGCGCGATCATGTTGGCGATCGGGATGATGGTCAGGGCCGAGCCCGCGCCGTAGCCGCCCGCCGTGAGGCCGACCGCGAGGCCGCGCTTGTCCGGGAACCACTTCAGGGCGTTGTTGATGCAGGTGGCGTAGACGCAGCCGACGCCGATGCCGCCCGCCACCGATCCGGCATAGAAGCCGGTGAGCGAGGTGGCGTAGGAATTGATCACCCAGGCGAGGCCGGTCATCAGGCCGCCGAACAGCACCACGCGGCTCGGGCCGTACTTGTCGATGAAGTAGCCCTCGATCGGGGTCAGCCAGGTCTGGACCACGACGAAGATCGTGAAGGCGACCTGGATCGCCGCGCGATCCCACCCGAAGGTCTTCTGGATTTCAGGAACGAAGAGGGTCCAGGCATATTGTATATTGGCAGCGGCGACCATGCAGGCGACGCCGAGAATCAGTTGCAACCATCGATTGACGGATGGTTTCGTCGTGGGGGGCGCGGCAGCAGTCATCGCCATGAGCTCGTTTCCTCGTTCTGCTTGGGACGGGATGCGTTGTGTTGAAGATCCCGATTGGAATGCTCGATTGCAGCCCGCACGCCTGAGGCGAATCCTGTGGTCCACTTGCCGGGCAGCACACCTGCATTATTTGGTATGCCACGGACCCGTGCAAGCAGAATAATTCTACGGTGGGGCGGGATTTTTCGGGATTAAACCCGTTGCCGGGCGCGTTTACGGCCTTGGACCCAGTCCTGCCCCGAACGATTCCTGTTCAGGACGCGCCCAGTCGCCAGTTGATCGCTGGCGGCGGGGCGTAATGCTGTCCTGTGCCTGCCGCGATGGCGGCTTTTACCGGGAAAGACTTCTCGCCGGAGAAACTTTCGGTTCGCCCCGTTCCGGCGAGGGGCCAAATCGCCGCCCGGCCGCGATGCCCTAGCGGGGCAGGCGCAGGAGCCGCGGCCGCCAGATGCCCAGGGCGACGTTCGCCGTGGCCACGGCCAGCAACACCCAGAGCGTGGCGCGCTCCGGCCCGAGGGTGGCTGCCAGGGTGGCGGGATCGACCCGGCCCGCCAGCGCCAGGGCGCTCTGCTCGGCCTCCTGGCGCATCGGGCCTTGCACGTAGACGAGCACGCCCTCGAACATCAGCACGCCGGTGGCGAGCTTCAGCCAGGCCCAGCCGGCGTTGAGGAAGCCGCGGTTCAGGGTCATGGCCAGCAGGCCGGAGACCAGGGTCAGCGCCAGGCTCGGCAGGACGATCCAGGTGGCGACCGCGCCCATGGCGGCCCGGGCCGCGGCGTAGCCGTCGAGGGCGCTCGGCGGCGGCGCCGCGGCGAGCATGACGACGAGGGCCGCCATCGCGCCCAGCAGGCCGGTCGACCCCATCGTGTGGAGGAACTTCATCAGGCGTCGGGTCACGCGTCCGGCCTCCGGCCCAGGATCGGCCGATCCTAGCCCGGACGGAGGGTGCGGCGGTAGCCGGCGCGCGCCGCGGACCCAATCCCGTTCGCTTCCGTCGGGGCGGCGGATCGGAGCTTCGCTCGAGCGCCGCGCAGGCCCGTCGATCCCGGCACCGCCTTGACCGGGCGGAGCCCGGATCAGCCGTCCCGGTCGGGGGCCGGTCCGGGGGCCACGTGGATCCGGGCGCCGGCCTCGGCCAGGCGCCGCAGCTGCTCGCGCGGCTCGGGCGAATCCGTCACCAGGGTCCAGTCGCGCGGCAGCGGCGCCCAGGCGGTCTGCTCGGCCCGGCCGAGCTTGCCCGCATTGGCCAGCACGATCACCTCGCGCGCCTGACGCATCATCAGGGACTTGAGGGCGACCTGGTCGAGGCTCGCCTCGCACAGGCCGCGTCCGGCCACGACGCCGTCGGCGCTGACGATCGCCCGGTCCGCCGTCATCAGGCGCAGGGCCTCGATGGCGAGGGGGCCGACGGTGCTCATGCTGGTGGCCCGCAGCGCCCCCCCGAGGACGACGAGCTCGAGGCCCGGGGCCTCGGCCAGGAAGGGCAGCAGCGCGAGGTTGTTGGTGATGATCCGCAGGCGCCGCTTGGCCAGGAGCTGGCCGAAGGCCGCCACCGTCGAGCCAGCATCGAGGATCAGCGTGTCTCCGTCCGCCACGAGGTCGAGGGCGGCCCGGGCGATCGCCCGCTTCTCGGCGCCGTTCACCGCCAGCCGTTCCGTCAGGGTGGTCTCGGGTGGGTGCCGGGTCAGGATCGCCCCGCCATAGGTCCGGCGCACGGCCCGGGTGGCGGAGAGGTGCTGGAGGTCGCGCCGGACCGTGGAGGCGGAGACGTTCAGGCGGGCCGCGACGTCGTCGACGTCGATCTCGCCGACGCTCAGCGCCTCCAGCAGCAACGCCCGACGCTCCTGGCTGCGCATCGACATGGGTTCGTGGCTCTCCCGGCTTCGGTCCCTCGTCATGGCCGAGGTCGCAGCCGCTGGCCAGGGCGTTTCGCCCGGACCGGCGGCCGCGCCGCGGGCGGGGCGCAGCCTCAGGCGGCGATCGATTTCGGCGCGAGGTCGACGGCCTGGCGCAGGGCCTCGATCAGGCTGCGCTCGTCCGCGATCCCCGTGCCGGCGATGTCGAAGGCCGTGCCGTGGTCGACGGAGGTGCGGATCACCGGCAGGCCCACGGTGATGTTCACCCCCGCCTCGAGCCCCAGGACCTTGATCGGGCCGTGGCCTTGATCGTGATACATGGCCACCACCATGTCGTAGTCGCCGCGCCCGGCGAGGAAGAACAGCGTGTCGGCGGGCAGCGGCCCGCGCACGTCCCAGCCCTTGGCCCGGCAGGCCGCGATGGCCGGGGCGATCTTCTCCGCTTCCTCGCCGCGCCCGAACAGGCCGTTCTCGCCCGCATGGGGATTGATGGCGCAGACGCCGATCTTGGGGTCGGCGATGCCGGCCTTCACCAGTACGGCTTGGCCGCGGGCGATGACGCGCTCGACGAGGCCGGGCTCGATCTTCGCGATGGCGTCGAGGAGGCCGATATGGGTGGTGACGTGGATCACCCGCAGCTTGGGCGAGACCAGCATCATCGAGACCTCCGGCGTGCCCGTGAGGTGGGCGAGGAGCTCGGTGTGGCCTGGATACTTGTGGCCGGCGGCGTGGAGCGCCTCCTTGGACAGGGGCGCGGTGCAGATGCCCTGCGCCTGCCCGGCCTGCACCACCGCCACGGCCGTCTCGATGTAGCGGTAGGCCGCCTCCCCCGCGACCGGCGAGACCTGCCCGAACGGCAGGTCGGCGGGCACGACCTTGAGGTCGAGGCACTGCACCGCGCCGGTCTCGAAATCCGCCTCCCCGGCTGCCGACAGGGCATCGACCGTCAGGCCCGAACCGACGATCCGGCCGGCCTGCCGCAGGCGCTCGGCGTCGCCGATGACCAGGGGCCGGCACGTCGCCTGGACGTCGGCGTGTCCCAGGGCCTTCATGATGATCTCCGGCCCGATGCCGGCGGGATCGCCCATGGTGATCGCCAGTGTCGGGCGGGTGGAGCTGGGGCCGGTCATGAGAAGCGTCCTTCGGTTCGGGCGGCGCGCAGGCGCTCGCGAATGCGGATGAGGGAGTCGGCGTCGCCGAAGGCGCCGGCCTTGGTGGCGACCGGCACGGTGAGGCGCCCCAGGGTCAGGCCGAGGGAGACCCCCGGCTCGATCTCGTCGACGAGGCGGATGCCGTCGACGCCGAAGCGCGCCAGCAGCGCCGCGGCGGTCTCGCCGCCGGTGGCCGCGACGGCGCCGATCCGGTGCGCCACCGGGTCGAGGGCCTCGGCGAGGCCCCGGGCCAGGCGCGGGCCGAGGGTCATGTCGGGCTCGCCCGCAGTGGTGATCTCCACCAGGGCGTCGCCGCCGGCTTCGAGGATGGCGGCGACGCGGTCGGCGAAGGCGGCCCGGTCCGGGCCGTCCGCGAGCAGCGTCCCGGGGTCCGCGGGCAGGTGGGTGACGCCGTCGCATCCGGCAAGCCTGCGGGCGGCCGCGCGGCTGGCGGCCGCCAGCGAGCCGACCACGATCAGGCTGCCGAAGCGGCTTGGCGCGTGGGACGGGGGCTGGATCGCCGGTGCCGCCGGGAGGGCGGCGAGCGCGTGGGCGAGGCCGGCGCTGCCGATGAAGAAGGGGGCCGGGGCGATGGACAGGCCCGCCGCCGCGATCCTGTCGAGATCGGCCTCGGTCTCGGCGTCGCAGACCGCGACCGCCGGCCCCGCGGCGGCGATCCGGGCGAGGGCGGCGCCGAGGTCCGGCCCGCGCACGGCCGCGAGCGGCACCGTCTCGCTGCGGATTCCCGCGCTGGCGAGGACGGCCCCGAGGTCGGCGCTGGCGTAGGTGTGATCGCGCCGCCAGACCTCCGCCGCCTCCAGGGGGCGGCCGTCGACCCGGACCCGGCCCCCCAGGGTGGTCCGGCCCGTGGCCGGGAAGGCCGGGGCGCAGATCCCGAAGGCGGACCCGGCCCGGGCCGCCAGGACGGCCAGGGTGGCGGCGGTCTCGGCGGCGGGCTGGCCCCGGAGGGTCGAATCAATCTTCTTGAACAGGACCCGGTCCGGGCCGAACCAGCGCGCCAGCAGGGCGGCGTGGCGTGCCGCCGCCGCCTCCCCGGACAGGCCGCGGCTGTCGGCGTCGTAGGCCAGCACCGCGAGGTCCCGGTCGGCGACGCCCGTCGCCTCCCCCCAGGTCACCGCCGCGTCGAGGCCGCGCCGCCCGAAGGCGATGGCGCAGTCGGCCGCCCCCGTCAGGTCGTCGGCGAGGATGAGCCAGCGGCGGGCCGAATCGGCGGCGGTCATGTCAGCGGCCGGCGACGGGCTGCGCGGGCGCGACGGGCTCCGGGCTCCCGGTCCCGGCCTCCAGCTCGGCCTCGCCCCCGGCCTCACCGCCGCCGAAGCGCCGGGAGGCCCAGGCGGTGGCGATCGGCACCAGGATCGCCGTCACGACGACGCAGGCCGCCACCAGGATCGTCGCCGGTCCGGCGGCGTCGGCATAGGCCGGGTTGGCCGAGGCGACGATCGCCGGCACCGCGGCGGCGTTGCCCGCCGTCGAGGCCGCCGCGATCCCGGCGACGCCGGTCCCGCCCGTCAGCCGGTCGGCGAAGAACAGCGGGATGCCGGTGACGACCACCACGGCGACGCCCATGGCGAGGCCGAGCAGGCCCGCCTGCCAGACCTTGGTCAGGTCGAGGCCGGCCCCGAGGGCGAAGGCGAAGAACGGGATCATCACGGGGATCGCCCGGCTCAGGAAGGCGCGCATCTCCCGGTCGAGGTTGCCGATGATCATGCCGACGAGGAGCGGCAGGATCGCGCCCACCAGGGTCTGCCAGGGAAAGGCCGAGAGCCCGGCCACCCCGAGGGTCACCATGGTGAGGAAGGGCCCGCTCTCCAGGGACATCACGGTGTAGGCCCCAACGTCGCGGGGACGGCCGTACTGGCCCATCAGCGCCATGTAGAGGCCCCCGTTGGTGTCGTTCATGGAGGCGACCACCGCCAGGGTGGAGAGGCCCGCGAACATGCCGGCCGCGACGGGCGCCTCGCCGAGGACCTGTCCGAAGACCAGCCCCAGCAGGATGGCGATGCCGACCTTCACGATCAGCAGGGTGCCGCCCTTCTTCATGATGTAGGGCGTCGCGCGGAAGTCGATGCTGGCGCCCATGCAGACGTAGAAGACCGCCAGGATCGTCAGGGCGCCGGAGAAGAGCGCGCCCGTGAACGAGCCGAACAGCTTCGGGGTGCCGGGAAAGAAGGTGGCGATCAGGGCGCCGGCCAGGAGCGGCACCACCATCATGCCGCCGGGCACCGCCTCGATGGCCCGCTTGATCGGAATCTGCATGTGCGTCTCCTCCGTGCGCGTTTCGCGCAATTTTTTTGCGTTTGACGATTATTTTCGTCGCCTGTGACCGGGAGTCGACCGCAGCGATTCGCTCATTCTGCGCATAATGCGCATAAGGTCAACAATTTTGCGTGATGCGCGCAGATCTAAACGGGCGCCCGGGCGACGAATCCCACGGCGGCCGGATCGCTTCGCGGGCCGACGTCTCCGCCGTCCGGAGGCTGCCTCAGGTCAGCAGGCCGGGGAGCGCCAGGGCGGTGGTGGTGACGCCGATGGCGGCGAGCAGCGCCAGGACGAGGGTGCGGAACCGACGCTGGTCGATCTGCGCGAACAGCGACAGCCCGGCCAGCACGCTGACGAGGACGATGGGAAGGCCGAGGGCGAGGTCGCCGAGGAGCTCGGGCGGGAACGGGTTGAGCACGGCCAGGATCGCCAGGGACCAGACCTGCAGCACCAGGGTGAAGCTCTGGTAGACCGCCCGCTGCATGCGCGGTTCCCAGCCGCGCACCAGGCTCCAGGCGGTGGGGAGCGCGCCCGACAGTCCGGCGATGCCGCCGAGGATGCCGCCGAGGAAGCCCACGGCGCCGTCGCTCCAGGCGTTGCCGAACGAGACCCGGAAGTCGCTGCGCAGCAGCGCCACCCCGGCGCTGTAGAGGATCAGGAAGACCCCGATCAGCACCTTGATCAGGGCGGGGTTGAGATCGTTGAGGAGGTAGATGCCGATCGGCGCCCCGAGCAGGCCGGGGCCGATCATCGCCAGGGCCGTCGCCCGCGGCGGCAGGGTCCGCAGCCGGATCACCGACAGGGCCTGCGAGAGGATGCTGCAGGTCAGCACCAGGGCCGTCGCCTCGACCGGCGCCCGGATCGACAGCAGGGTGCCGGAGGCCACCAGGGCGAAGGCGAAGCCCGTCAGGCCCGAGATGAGGCCGGCGCAGGCGAGGCACAGGACGATCTGGAGGGTCTCGCTCACGCTGCGTCTCGGTCTCGGGGGATCGTCGGAAGGCGGGCCGGCCGGACCACGCGCCGTGAGCATTTATGTCTTATATAAGATTACGACCGGATCAAGCCGACGCCGGCCGGGACGCCGCCTGACACGGGTAATCGGGGGCACCGGCAGCGTGATTCGTACAGGGGGATCCCTCCGATCGGGTCCCCTGGGCGCGCCGCGGGCGCCTTCCGGATTGACGCCGGAAAATCTCATGTCTTATATAAGACTCAGTCGCCGCAAAGAGCCGACGGCTTCACCAAGGAGGATCTCGGAATGAACAGCCACGCCGGATCGGGCGAGGGGCGGACGAAGCCGCACCTGCTCGCCCACAGCCCGCTGGACAACGTCGCCGTCGCGGTCATCGAGGGTCTGAGTGCCGACACCGATGCGTTCGGCGTCATCACCGAGAACGATTCGACCTTCGCGGTGCATGTCCGCCACGACATCCCGATCGGCCACAAGGTGGCGCTCACCGACCTGAAGGCCGGCGATACGGCCATCAAGTACGGCCAGGACATCGGCAAGATCATCAAGGACGTCGCCAAGGGCGAACACGTCCATGTCCAGAACCTCAAGACGAAGCGCTGGTGAGGTCGCGATGCCCGGAGAGACCATCATGAACGCCCCCGAGACCACCTCCCCCTTCGTCGGCGGAGCCCCCGACCAGTTCGCCACCGGCGCCCTCGGCGCCGCCCGCCCCTCGGCGGACATCAAGGCCGCCACCTTCATGGGCTGGCGCCGCGAGAACGGCCGCGTCGGCGTGCGCAACCACGTCGTCCTCCTGCCCCTGGACGATCTCTCGAACGCCTCCTGCGAGGCGGTCGCCAACACCGTCAAGGGCACGATGGCCCTGCCCCACGCCTATGGCCGCCTGCAGTTCGGCGAGGATCTCGAGCTCCACTTCCGCACCCTGATCGGCATCGGCTCCAACCCGAACGTCGCCGCCGTGGTGGTGATCGGCATCGAGGACCAGTGGACCAACCGGATCGTCGAGGGCATCGCCAAGACCGGCAAGCCCGTGGTCGGTTTCGGCATCGAGGGGCATGGCGACATCGCCACCATCGCCAAGGCGAGCTACCAGGCCAAGCGCTTCGTGCAGTGGGCCACCGAGCTGCCCCGCGAGGAATGCCCGATCTCGGACCTCTGGATCTCGACCAAGTGCGGCGAGTCCGACACCACCACCGGCTTGTCCTCCTGCCCCACCGTGGGCAACCTCTACGACAAGCTGATCCCGCAGGGGGTCTACGGGGTGTTCGGCGAGACGTCGGAGATCACCGGCGCCGAGCACCTCTGCCGCGAGCGCGCCGCCACGCCGGAGATCGGCGACAAGTGGTTCGCCATGTGGAAGTCCTACCAGGACGACGTCATCGAGGCCCACAAGACCGACGACCTCTCGGATTCCCAGCCGACCAAGGGCAACATCCTCGGCGGCCTGAGCACCATCGAGGAGAAGGCGCTGGGCAACCTCGAGAAGATCGGCCACGACTGCCGCTACATCGACGCGCTGCAGCCGGCCGAGTCCCCCGCCAAGGGGCCGGGCCTGTACTACATGGACACCTCCTCGGCGGCGGCCGAGTGCGTGACCCTGATGGCGGCGGCGGGCTACGTGGTCCACACCTTCCCCACCGGCCAGGGCAACGTCATCGGCAACCCGATCGTCCCGGTGATCAAGATCACCGGTAACCCGCGCACGGTGCGTACCATGGGCGAGCACATCGACGTCGACGTCTCGGGCGTGCTCACCCGGGAGATGACCATCCCGCAGGCCGGCGACGCCCTGATCGACATGGTGGTGCGGACCGCGAACGGACGGCTCACGGCCGCCGAATCCCTCGGTCACCGCGAGTTCGTGATGACGAAGCTGTACCGGAGCGCCTGACCGGCGCCGCCTCTCCCGCCGCGTTCCGGACCGGAACGCGGCGGGACGCCCCGACGCCATCGGGGTTTTTCGCGGAGGCGGAACTTTCGCGAAGGCGGAATTTTTCGCGAAGGGATGAAGACCGCACAGCGGCGCATTCCGTTCGAAGCGCGCGTGGGAGGAACGCCAATGCGGGTCGCGCCAATGCGGTTAGTGCCCATACGATTTTTGCGGTCGATCTACGGCCAGGTCCTGATCGGCATCGCCCTCGGCATCGTCGTGGGCGTGCTGGCCCCCGACTTCGCCGTCGGCCTGAAGATCCTCGGCGACATGTTCATCAACCTGATCAAGATGGTCGTCGGGCCGGTGATCTTCTGCACGGTGGTGGTCGGCATCGCCCATGTGGGCGACATGAAGAGCGTCGGCCGCATGGGCCTGAAGACCCTCGTGTACTTCGAGGTCTCGACCACCGTGGCCCTCGGTGCCGGCCTCCTCTTCGTCAACCTCCTCCGGCCGGGCGACGGCATCAACGCCACGGTGGAGAGCCTGGACGCCAAGAGCGTCGCCACCATCGCCGGCAAGGCCCACGCCCAGAGCGTGATGGAGATCATCGCCAACATCATCCCGCACAGCGCCGTCGACGCCTTTGCCAAGGGCGACCTCCTGCAGGTGATGTTCTTCTCCGTGCTGGTGGGGATGGGCCTCGCCGCCATGGGTCCGAAGGGGCAGTTCCCCCTCAAGGTCATCCACGCCTTCGGCGACATCCTGATGAAGGTCGTCGGCATCATCATGCACTTCGCCCCCATCGGGGCGTTCGGGGCCATGGCCTTCACCATCGGCAAGTTCGGCCTCGGCATCCTGGCCCAGTACGGGCTGCTGATCCTGTCCCTCTACCTGACCTTCTTCGTGTTCATCGTGCTGTTCCTCGGCGGCGTGATGCGGTTCTACGTGGGCCTGAGCCTGTGGAAGCTATTCCTCTATGTCCGCGAGGAGATGTTCATCCTGCTCGGCACGACCAGCACGGAATCGGTCCTGCCGCGCCTGATGGCCAAGCTCGGCGGGCTCTCCGTCGAGAAGGGCGTCACCGGCCTGGTGATGCCGGCGGGCCTGTCCTTCAACATGGACGGCTCGTGCATCTACCTGACCATGGCGATCGGCTTCATCGCCCAGGCGCTCAACATCCCGCTCACCTGGGAGCAGGAGCTCGGGATCCTCGCCATCGCGCTGGTGACCTCGAAGGGCGTCGCCGGGGTCGCCGGGGCCATCCTGTTCGTGCTCGCCGCCACCCTGCAGGCGTCCCAGCTCCTGCCCGTCGCCGGCATCGCGCTGATCATCGGCGTCGACCGCATCCTCAACGAGCTGCGCTGCATCACCAACGCCATCGGCAACATGGTCGCGACCCTGGTGATCGCCCGCTGGGAGGGCAAGATCGACCTCGCCCATGCCCGCGCCGTCCTCGACGGGCGCATCCAGCCCGACCTCGACAGCCTCGACGAGCCGGACGAGGTGCTCGCGGAGGCGCCCGTCCCCACCGCCCCGAGCCCGGCCCGCCACCGGGCGATGGCCGCCGCGATCCCCGCCACCTGACGGGCCGCGTCCCCGCAAACCGGAGGCCCAGCGCCGTGACACCATCCGACATGACGCCCACACAGACGACCACGTCCCGGACCGGCCGCGTGCCGAAGGTCGTGATCGCCGAGTTCATGGACGAGGCCGCCGTCGCGGCCGAGCTCGGCGGCTTCGCGACCCTCTACGACCCGGCCCTGGTCGACCGGCCGGAGGACCTCCGGGCGGCCCTGGCCGACGCGGACGCCCTCGTGGTCCGCAACCGCACCCAGGTGAACGCCGCGCTCCTGGCCGCCGCCCCCGACCTCAAGGTGGTCGGGCGCCTGGGCGTCGGCCTCGACAACATCGACCTCGATGCCTGCCGGGCCCGCGGCGTCGCCGTCTATCCCGCCACCGGCGCCAACGACGTCGCGGTGGCCGAGTACGTGATCGGCACGGCGATGCTGCTCCTGCGCGGCGCCTACGGGGCCAGCGCCGCGGTGGCGGCCGGGACCTGGCCGCGCAACGCCCTGATGGGCCGGGAGATCGCGGGCAAGCGCCTCGGCCTCGTCGGCTTCGGCGCCATCGCCCGCGAGACCGCCCGCCGCGCCCTCGCCCTCGGGATGCAGGTCGCGGCCCACGACCCCTTCCTGCCGGCCGACGACCCGGCCTGGCGGCCCGACGGGGGCCCGGTGGCGCGCGTCGATCGCGAGGCGCTCATCGCCGGCAGCGACGTCTTGTCCCTGCACGTGCCCCTGACGCCCGAGACCCGGGGGATGATCGATGCGCAGGCCATCGCCCGGATGCCCGCCGGGGCGGTGCTGATCAACGCCGCCCGGGGCGAGGTGGTCGACGGCGTGGCCGTGGCGGCGGCTCTGCGGGCCGGGCATCTCGGCGGGGCCGCCCTCGACGTCTTCCCGCAGGAACCCCTCGATGCCGCCGCGGGCGCCCTCTTCCGCGACGTGCCCAACCTCGTCCTGACGCCGCACATCGCCGGGGTGACCCGGGAATCGAACGTGCGCGTCTCCCGCGTCACGGCCCAGGCCGTGCGCCGCCACCTCTCCGAGGACTGACCCGCGATGACCACCCTGAGCCTCGCCGCCGCCCACGCCCTCGTCCGCGCGGCCCTGGTCCGCTGCGGAACCCGCGCGCCCGCCGCCGACAGCGTCGCCCGCGCCCTGGTCGGGGCCGAGGCCGACGGGCTGAAGGGCCACGGGCTGTCGCGGGTGGCCTCCTATGCGGCCCAGGTCCGGGCCGGCAAGGTGGTGGGCGACGCCGCGGTCGCGGTGACGCGGCCCAGGCCCGGCCTGCTGGCCGTCGACGCCGCCCACGGCTTCGCCTACCCGGCCCTCGACGCCGTGGTGGAGCAGCTCCCGGCCGTGGTCCGCGCGCAGGGCGTGGCGGCGGCCGGCATCCGGCGCTCGCACCATTGCGGCGCGGCCGGCCGCCCCGTCGAGGCCCTGGCCGAGGCCGGGCTCGTGGCGATCCTGCTGGCCAACACCCCCGCCGCCATGGCGCCCTGGGGCGGATCCCGGGCGGTGTTCGGGACGAATCCCCTCGCCTTCGCCTGCCCCCTGCCCGGCCGTGCGCCGATCGTGGTCGACCTGTCCCTCTCGAAGGTAGCCCGCGGCGCGATCATGGCCGCCCGCCAGCGCGGGGAGGCCATCCCCGAGGGCTGGGCCCTCGACGCCGCGGGCGCGCCGACCACCGACCCGGCCGCCGCCCTGAAGGGCACCATGGTGCCGCTCGGCGACGCCAAGGGCACGGCGCTGGCCCTGATGGTGGAGCTCCTCGCCGCCGGCCTGACCGGCGGGCGCTTCGCCGGCGAGGCGAGCTCGTTCCTCGACGCCGAGGGCGATCCGCCGGGCACCGGGCAACTCGTCGTCGCGTTCGCGGCGGATGCCTTCGGCCCCGGCGCGCTGGCCCGGTTCGCGGAGCTCGCCGGCTCCATCGAGACGCAGGACGGGGCCCGCCTGCCCGGGGCCCGCCGCCTCGCCCTCCGGGCCCGGGCCGAGGCCGAGGGGCTCGGCGTCCCGGACGCCGTCGTGGCCGAGATCGAGGCGCTCTGACGATGAAGGCCGCCCTCCCGAGCGGGACCCGCCCCCGGCCGCCGGCTCTGCGGATCGACCGATTGCCCGGAGGCGGGCTCGGCCTTAACGAGGGACGGGACACCGTGCTGGGAAACCTCTCCTTTCCTCCGCCCACGCCCGGGGAGCAGCGGCGCACCGACATGGAACGCACAGGTGGGAATGCGGTGGGTTTCCGGCCGCTCTATCGGCAGGTCTACGACACGCTCCTGCGCCGCCTCGCCGACGCCGTCTGGCAGCCGGGCCAAATCCTGCCCAGCGAGGGGGTGCTGGCGGCCGAGCTCGGCGTCAGCCAGGGCACGGTCCGCAAGGCCCTCGACGCGCTCACCGCCGACAGCCTGCTGGTGCGCCGCCAGGGCCGCGGCACCTTCGTGGCGGAGCACGACGACAAGCAGAGCGTCTTCCGCTTCTTCAAGCTGCGCCCCGACGGGGCGGTCGCCGGAACCCCGACCAGCCGCGTCGTCGCGATCGCGGAGGCCGCGGCCAACATCGACGAGCGCGACCGGCTCGCCCTGCTGCGCAACGCGCGCGTGGTGCGGCTGGAGCGGGTGCGCGCCCTCGACGGACGGATCTGCCTCGTCGAGACGATCGCCGTCCCGTCGAGCCTGTTCCCCGGCCTGGCCGCGATGGAGCTGCCGAACACGCTCTACAGCCTCTACGCGACCCGATTCGGCATCACGATCGCCACTGCGCACGAACGCCTGAAGGCGATCGCCCTGGCCCCCGACAAGGCGCCCCTGCTGGGGGTGCCGGCGGGAATCCCGGTGCTGGAGGTCGACCGCGTCGCCGTGGATCTCGAGGACCGGCCGGTGGAGTGGCGCCTGTCGACCTGCCTCACCGAGGACATCCACTACGCCTCCGTCCTGCGCTGACCGCGCGGGACGCCAGCCACCGGACGGGAGAGACCGGGATGACCGAGACCGATCGCAGAACGCTCCTCCGGCGGGCCGGGGCCGGCCTGATCGCGGCCTCCGGCGCCGCCCTGGCGCCCTGGGCGGCCCGCGCCGAGAGCGTCACCCTCCCCTTCGGCAACGGCGAGCGCCCCCTGGTGGCCTATCCGGGCAAGCGCCCGCTCCTGCAGATGACGGCGCGGCCGCCGCAGCTCGAGACACCCTTTGCGGTGTTCGACGAGGGGGTGATCACGCCGAACGACGCCTTCTTCGTGCGCTACCACCTGGCCGACATCCCGACCGCCATCGACCCCGAGGCCTTCCGCCTGACGGTGTCGGGCCATGTGGACGGGCCGGTCGCCCTGTCGCTGGCAGAGCTGAAGGCGATGCCGGGCGCCGAGATCGTCGCGGTCAACCAGTGCTCGGGCAACTCCCGCGGCTTCGTCACGCCCCGCGTCGCGGGCGGGCAGCTCGCCAACGGCGCCATGGGCAATGCCCGCTGGACCGGCGTCCCCCTGAAGGCCGTGCTCGACCGGGCGGGGGTGAAGGCCGGGGCGGTGCAGGTCGTCTTCGAGGGCCTCGACGGCCCGGTCCTGCCCGAGACCCCGGACTTCGCCAAGGCCCTCGGCATCGACCATGCCCGCGACGGCGAGGTGATGCTGGCCTGGGCCATGAACGGCGAGGACCTGCCCTGGCTCAACGGCTATCCCCTACGCCTGGTGGTGCCGGGCTTCTACGGCACCTACTGGGTCAAGCATCTCAATGCCATCACGGTGACGGACAAGCCTTACGAGGGCTTCTGGATGCGCGCGGCCTACCGCATCCCGGACAATGCCTGCGCCTGCGTCGAGCCCGGCCAGACCCCCAAGGCCACCGTGCCGATCAACCGCTTCGCCATCCGCTCCTTCGTCACCAACCTCGCCGACGGGGCCGCGATCCCGGCCGGGCGGACGGCGTTGCGCGGCATCGCCTTCGACGGCGGCTCGGGCATCCGGGCCGTGGCGGTCTCCACCGATGACGGGCGGAGCTGGACCGAGGCCAGCCTCGGTCCCGATCTCGGGCGCTATGCGTTCCGGCCCTGGAGCCTGTCCGTCGACCTGCCCGCGGGGGCGCATGCTCTCCGGGTCCGGGCGACGGGCCATGACGGCGCCACCCAGCCGATGGAGTCGCGCTGGAATCCGCCGGGCTACATGCGCAACGGGGTCGAGACCGTACGGGTGCGGGCAGCATGAGGGGAAACAGGATGAACGTGCGTCTCCGCGCAGCGGCGCTGGCCGCCGCCGGCCTCGTGTCGGGAGCCGGTCTCCTGGCGGGATCGGTTTGGGCGAGCCGGCCGGCCGCCGCCGCGCCCCGGACCTACGCCCTGCCGGACCCGACCGCGCAACTGCGCCCGGCGCCCGGCCACGAGGCCGGCCTCGCGGCCGCCGAGGCCCAGTGCCAGAGCTGCCACTCGGTCGACTACATCGCGATGCAGCCGCCGGGCCAGGGCGCGGCCTTCTGGACCAGCGAGGTGACGAAGATGCGCAAGGTCTATCACGCCCCGGTCGACGAGGCCGACGGCAAGGCCATCGCCGACTACCTTGCGGCGGCGTATTAGGCACCGGACGGGGCTGGAGCCTTACAGGATGGCGGTGATGAAGGCGGCAACCTGCGCATGAGCGTTCGCGACCATCTGCGCCACCGGCTCGTCGGCCAGGTAGACGCGGCTCGCCGTCAGGGTCGCGGCGATCAGCCAGAAGCCGATCACGGCGACGTTGCGCGCCCGACGGTCGCCCGCGCTGGGCGCGCCCTGGCACGCGATCTCGACGGGCTCGCCGAAGGGATCGTAGGCCATCGCTGCGTGGTCGGACCGGTTGCTCATGGGGGTGAATGTCGCGCTTCGACCCTGCCCAATCAATGGATGGGTTTTGCGAAGTTTTTCGCCACCGGAGAGCATTGTTCTCGCCGCCGGCCCCGGGGCAGAATTTCCTTCCGATTGCCTCGCGGAAAGGCAGCATGAGCACCAAGAGCATCCCGACGGCTCCCGCCGGCGCGGGCAAGCCGGGGGTCGCCGGCGGTCGCATCGCCTCGCTGGTGCCCGGCCTCCTCGTCTGCCTCGCCGTCACGGCGGCGGCCCTGGTCGTGCAGGCCCTGGAGGAGCGCGCCACCGGCCACCCCTACGTCGAGGCCCTGGTCATCGCGATCCTGCTGGGGATCGCGCTGCGCACCATGTGGAGCCCGGGCGAGCGCTTCCGAGCCGGGATCGCCTTCTCGGCCAAGCAGGTACTGGAGCTCGCCGTCACCCTGCTCGGCGCCTCGATCAGCCTGGGCGCCATCGTCGCCTCCGGCACGAGCCTCCTCGTCGGCATCGTCGCCACGGTGGTGCTGGCGATCGTGGCCAGCTACGCCATCTGCCGGGTGCTCGGCCTGCCGCCCCGCATGGCGATCCTGGTGGCCTGCGGCAACGCCATCTGCGGCAACTCCGCCATCGCCGCGGTGGCGCCGGTGATCGGGGCCGACAGCAAGGACGTGGTCGCCGCCATTGCCTTCACGGCGGTGCTCGGCGTGCTGATGGTGCTGGGCCTGCCCCTGTTCATCCCCCTCGCCGGCCTGTCCGAGCACCAGTACGGCACCCTGGCGGGCCTCACGGTCTACGCCGTGCCGCAGGTGCTCGCCGCCACGGTGCCGGTGGGCATCCTGGCGACCCAGGTCGGCACCCTGGTCAAGCTCGTGCGCGTCCTGATGCTCGGGCCCGTGGTGGTGGCCTTCTCGTTCATTGCGCCGCACCTGCCGGCGGAGGGCGCCTCGGCCAAGGGCCGGCCCGGGCGCCTCGGCTTCTTCAGGATCGTGCCCTGGTTCATCCTCGGGTTCCTGGCGCTGGCGACCCTGCGCTCGGTCGGCCTCGTCCCGGACGCCGCCTCCCAGCCGGTGACGCGCCTCGCGGGCCTCCTCACCGTGGTGTCGATGGCGGCCCTCGGCCTCGGCGTGGACGTGCGGGTCCTGGCCCGGGTCGGCGGCCGGGTCACCCTGGCGGTGACCGGCTCGCTCGTCGTCCTCCTGATCGTCAGCCTGTCGCTGATCTGGGCCCTCGGGATCGCCTGAGCGCTGCCCCCGCCCCGTCAGGGGGAACGGTTCCCTCGGGCCGATCAGACGAAATGCTTGGAGAGCTTCAGCCCCTGGGCCTGGTAGTTCGAGCCGGCGCCCGTGCCGTAGAGCGTGGCGGGGCGCTCGGCCATGCGCTCGTAGACGAGGCGGCCGACGATCTGGCCGTCCTCCAGCAGGAACGGCACGTCGCGCGAGCGCACCTCGAGGACTGCGCGGGCCCCCGCCCCGCCGGCGGCGGCGAAGCCGAAGCCGGGATCGAAGAATCCGGCGTAGTGAACCCGGAACTCGCCCACCAGGGGGTCGAACGGCACCATCTCGGCGGCGAAGTCCGGCGGCACCTGCACCGCCTCCTTCGAGGCCAGGATGTAGAACTGGCCGGGATCGAGGATCAGGGCCCGGGACGGGTCGGCGTGCAGGGGCTCCCAGAAATCCGCCGCCCGGTGGGCGCCCGGGGCGTCGACGTCGACGAGGCCGGTATGGCGCCGGGCGCGGTAGCCGATGAGGCCGGAGAAGCCCGCGAGGTCGATGGAGACGCCGATGCCGCCCTGGAAGGTCGGGTTCGGGGCGTCGACGAGGGGCGAGGCCGCGTGCAGGGCCGCGAGCTCGGCGTCGCTGAGGCGGGGCTCGCCGCGCCGGAACCGGATCTGCGACAGGCGCGAGCCGGTGCGGACCTTCACCGGAAAGGTGCGGGGCGAGATCTCGGCGTAGAGCGGGCCGTGATAGCCGGCCTCGACCTGGTCGAAGGCGGCGCCCCGGTCGGTGATGACGCGGGTGAAGACGTCGATGCGGCCGGTGGAGCTCTTCGGATTGGCGCTGGCGGCGAGGTCCCCCGGCAGGGCGAGATGCTCCTGCAGCTCGGCGATGTAGACGCAGCCCGTCTCCAGAACCGCCCCTTGGCGCAGGTCCATCTCGTGCAGCGCGAAGGCCGCGATGCAGGCCGAGACCGTGCGGGTGCCGGGCAGGAAGCTGGTGCGCACGCGGAACACCCGGGCGCCGAGGCGCAGGTCGAGGCTCGCGGGCTGGATCTGGTCGGCCGCGTAGGGCGTCTCGGGCCGGATCGCGCCGGCGCGCGTCAGCGCCGCGATTCCGGCCGCGGCCCAAATCCCGTGCGGGTGGCTTTCGGCCCCGTCCCGAATCCCGGCCAGAATCCCGTCTTGCATCCGCTCGCACCACCCGCTGGTCCATCGGACACCACCCCGGCGGCCGGGGCGGGAACGCCGCATCCTGCACGAAATGCGGCCGGATCGCCTAAGGTCCGGTTAAGCCTCCGGATCCCGGTCGATCCGCAGAACGATCCAGGCGAGGGCGAGGCGCGCGATGGCCCCCATGGCGATCAGCCCCGCCAGGGCGCTGGCGAGGATCGGGAATCCGGCGGGCCAGACCGCCAGGGCGACGGCGAACAGGACCGCGCCGAGGCCGGCGGCCGGTCCGAAGGCCAGCACCACGGAGGGCAGGCCGGCGATCCGCGGCGCCCCGCCCCCGCGGCGGGCGAGCCAGGCCCCCGCCCCCTGCGCCAGCCGGTCGAGGGCCAGCGCCACGGCCAGCGCCAGGGCGGCCCAGCCGTTGCGCTCGGGCGCCGCCCAGGCGAAGGCGGCGGTCAGGCCCGCGAGGGCGAGGCTGGCGAGGAGGGCCCGGCCGGCGGACCGGACGGACAGGGGCGAAACGGTCTCCTCGACCACGGGACACGGACCTCGATCTTGCGCGGGCACCCCCGCATTCGCCACGATTGACGCGGTTTTGCGAGGGCCGTACCACGGCGCCCTGTGCTTGTCGCGAACGCAGCGCGCTCGGGGTTCAGGTCCGGCCAGGGAGGCATGACGGGGATGTACAAGGCTCAGACGCGCGGAATCAGCGTGACCGTGATGCCACGCTTCGTCGAGGAAGAATCGTCGCCGGCCGAGAGCCGCTACTTCTTCGCCTACACGGTCGAGATCGTGAACAACGGCCCCGAGCAGGTGCAGCTGCGCTCCCGCCACTGGCGCATCGTCGACGGGCGCGGCGAGACCCAGGAGGTCCGCGGCGCCGGCGTCGTCGGCAAGCAGCCGGTGCTCGAGCCGGGCGAATCGTTCAGCTACACCAGCGGCTGCCCGCTCACCACGCCCGACGGCCTGATGGCCGGCAGCTACACCATGGCGACCCATGGCGGCGAGAGCTTCGAGGCGGAGATCCCGGCCTTCTCGCTCGATTCGCCCCACGTCCGCCGCAGCGTGCACTAGGGCCATGTCCGCCGAAGGCCCGCGCCCGGAGACCTTGGACTGGCTGGCGCGGCTCGTGGCCTTCGACACCGAGAGTTCGAAATCGAACCTCGCCCTCATCGACAGCGTGGCGGCCGCCCTCGACGCCCTCGGCGTGCCCTTCGTGCGCGTGCCCAACGCCACCGGCGACAAGGCGGCCCTGTTCGCCACCATCGGGCCGATGGTCGACGGCGGCATCGTGCTCTCGGGCCATACCGACGTGGTGCCGGTGACGGGCCAGGCCTGGAGCGCCGACCCCTTCACCCTGCGGGTGGCGGACGGACGCGCCTACGGGCGCGGCGCCGTCGACATGAAGGGCTTCTGCGCCCTGGCCCTCGCGGCGATCCCGCGCTTCCAGGCCGCCGACCTCAAGCGTCCGATCCACATCCTCCTGTCCTACGACGAGGAGACCACCTGCCTGGGCGTGACCGACACCATCGCGCGCTTCGGGGCCGACCTGCCGCGCCCGGCCGCGGTGATCGTCGGCGAGCCCACCGACCTCGAGGTGGCCGACGCGCACAAGAGCATCGTCACCTACCTCACCACCGTGCACGGGCACGAGGCGCACTCGGCCAAGCCGATGCTCGGGGCCAACGCCGTGATGGCGGCGGCCGACCTCGTCTCCGAACTGAACCGGATCGCCGACGCGATGATCGCCAGGGGCGACGCCTCGGGCCGCTTCGACCCGCCCGCCACGACCGTGCATGTCGGCACCATCGCGGGCGGCACGGCCCGCAACATCCTGCCCAAGGTCTGCACCTTCCACTGGGAGTTCCGCGGCCTGCCCGACCTCGACATGGGCGAGATCCCGGCCCTGTTCGAGGCCAAGGTGCGCACCGTGCTGCGCGACCGGCTCAACCGCTACGGCGATTACGGGCGGATCGAGACCCTGGAGGAGGTCTCGGTGCCGGGCCTCGCCCCCGAGCCCGGCTCGGCCGCCGAGCGGCTGGCCCTCCGGGTGGCGGAGCGCAACCACACGATCTCGGTGCCCTACGCCACGGAGGCCGGACGCTTCCAGGTCGCCGGCATCCCCACCGTGGTCTGCGGCCCCGGCTCCATCGACCAGGCGCACCAGCCGGACGAGTACATCACCCTCGCGGCGCTCAGGGCCGGCGAGGCCTTCATGGACCGCCTCGCGGCGGCCTGCGTGACGCCATGACCGCCTTCGTGCCCCGCACCATCGCGGCGGACGGGCCGGTGAAGCTGCGCCCGCTGGAGCGCGAGGACCTGATGTTCGTGCATCAGCTCAACAACAACGACAGCATCATGCGCTACTGGTTCGAGGAGGCCTACGAGTCCTTCGCCGAACTGGCGCAGCTCTACGAGCGCAACATCCACAACCAGACCGAGCGGCGCTTCATCATCGCCAATTCGGAGGGGGCGCCCGCCGGCCTCGTCGAGCTCGTGGAGATCAACCACCTGCACCGGCGCTGCGAATTCCAGATCGCGATCCACCCGGCCTTCCAGGGCCAGGGCTACGCCCCGCGGGCCACGCGCATCGCCATGGACTACGCCTTCAGCGTCCTCAACATCCACAAGCTCTACCTGCACGTGGACAAAGACAACGCCCGAGCGGTGCGGATCTACGAGCGCTGCGGCTTCGAGCCCGAAGGCATCCTGAAAGACGAGTTCTTCGTCAACGGCAAGTACCGCGACGCGGTGCGGATGTGCCTGTTCCAGCCCGCCTACCTCGCCCGCCGGGGCGGCGGCGAGATCGCCGATCCGGTCCTGAAGGCCTGAGCGCGACGCGCGGCGCCGGGCCTCCGCGAGGAGACCCGGCGCCGGTTTCGATCAGGCGATCGGCGTGACGATCGGGTTCGTGACTTGCTGGCGGTCAGTTGCGGCCCGCGCCGCCCTGCCCGCCGGCGCGCTCGCCACCGCCCGTGTTTCCGCCACCCATGCTGCCGGCCTTGCCGCCCTGCGCGCCGGCATTCATGCCGCGCTCGGAACCGCCGGTCCGGCTGCCGGTGTTCATCGTGCCGCGCTCGGCGCCGCCCGAGCGGTCGGCCGCGTTGCGGATGCCAGAGCCCTCGGTCCCGCGGTCGCGGTTCGTGTCACGCTCGGCCGAGGCGCCGTTGCGGCCGCCCTGCTGGCGGGTGTCGGCGTTGCGGATGCCGTCGCGCGACGGGCTCTCGGTCGAGCGGACGTTGCGCGTGTCCCGCCGCTCCTCGGTGCGGGACGAGACCGCCTTGCCGCGGAAGCCGCGCTCCTCGAAGCGGGCGCCGACGGTGCCGCCCCGGCGCTCGGTCACCGTCAGGCGCCGGTACTCGGGCGAGCCGTAGACCACGCGCTGGCCGCGCACCACCACGTAGCGGATGCCGGGACGGCGGGTGGTCGTCTCCTCGACGCGCACGAGGCGGCGATACTGGGGCGAGCCGTAGAGGACGCGCTGGCCCCGGATGGTGACGTAGCGCCGGCGCGAGCGCTCGACCACGCGGTCGCCGCCGCGATGCTCGATGGTGACGAGGCGCCGGTATTCCGGCGAGCCGTAGACCACGCGCTGGCCGCCGATGAAGACGAAGCGGCCCGAGCGGCGTCCGCCCTCGAAGCGCTCGCTGCGCGATTCGCTGCGGGTGTTCACCGAGACGCGGTCGCGCTGCTCGCGGCCGCCGACACGATCTTCTCGGGACGCGGAATCCTGGCGGGACGAGGTCCGGGTCGCCCGGTCGCCGCGCGCGCCGTCGCGGTCGCCCCGGTCCGCGCTGCGGGACTGCGAATCCTTGTTCTGTGAATCCCGGCCCCGGGAGGCTTGGCTCTGGGAGGCTTGGCTCTGGGAGGCTTGGCTCTGGGAGGCTTGGCTCTGGGAGGCTTGGCCCTGGGAGGCTTGGCCCTGGGACTCTCGGGCCGCCGTGTCGCCGCGGCCGCCGCTCTCCATGCGGCCGCCCTCGCGGCGTCCGCCGGCCTCGGCCCGTCCGCCCATCTCGCTGCGGGTGCCACCTGAAGCGCCCTCGGCGCCGCCCTGGCTGCGGGCCGCGGCCCCACCACGGCCGCCGGCCTCGCTGCCGCCGGCGGTGCCGGCCTGACCCGCGCCCTGGGCGTAGGCTGACGTCGTCATCAGCAGTGCCGTCAGACCGACGACGATATTCTTGCTGACCAGATTCTTGCTGACCAGATTTTTGCCGAGCACGAATTTCTTCATCGACGTTCCTCCTGAGCTCTTGTTGAGCACTCTTGAGAAACCCCAAACGTCGAAACCTCAGAAACGGTTCAAATACAAATCCCGGCTGTGGATGCGAGCACTTGCAGCGTCTTGTCTTCGACAACGGTCAAGCTTGACGATGCTGCCACGACACCTGTCGCGGCAGCTTTGGATCAGTTGTCCGACTGGGCCGCGACTTCGGCTTCCACCGCCGCCGGGTCGAGGTCGTAGCGCCGCGAGCAGAACTCGCAGGTGATGCCGATGCGGCCGTCATCGGCGATCATGTCCCGGCGCTCCTGGGGCGAGAACGAGGTGATCATGCCCATCACCCGCTCGGGCGAGCAGCGGCACTGCTCGCGCACGGCTTGCGCCTCGAACACCCGCACGCCGCGCTCGTGGAACAGGCGGTAGAGCAGGCGCTCGGCCGAGACCTCCGGGTCGACGAGCTCGTGGTCCTCGATGGTGGAGACGAGGCTGCGCGCCTCGACCCAGGCATCGTCCTCGGGCACGCCGTTCGCGTCGAGGTGGGCGTGGCCCTCGGGGATGTCGCCCGGGGGCAGGTCGGCGAGGCGGGCCCGGTCGATGGATTGCGGCAGGAACTGCACCAGAAGGCCGCCGGCCCGGTAGGTGCGGGCGCCGCCGGCATATTGCTCGGCCACCGCGAGGCGGACCTGGGTCGGGATCTGCTCGGACTGGCGGAAATACTGGTGCGCCGCTTCCTCCAGGCTCTGGCCCTCCAGGGCGACGACGCCCTGGTAGCGGCTGCTGGTGGGACCCTGGTCGATGGTCATGGCCAGGTGCCCCTGCCCGATCAGGTCCTGGTCCCGGAGCGGGCCGGTGCCGAGGGCCTCCACCCGCGCGATGTCGAAGCGCGCGGTGGCGCGCAGGCGGTCGGGCGCCTCGAAGTCGACCACGATCATCTCCACCGGGCCGTCGGTCTTGGTCTGGAGCTGGAAGCGGCCTTCGAACTTCAGGGACGAGCCGAGGAGCACGGTGAGCGCCGCCGCCTCGCCGAGGAGGCGGGCCACCGCGTCGGGATAGCCGTGCCGGCGCAGGATGGTGTCGACGGACGGGCCGAGGCGGACCACGCGGCCGCGTACGTCGAGGGCTTCGACGGCGAAGGGCAGCACCACGTCGTCGTCGCCCTCGATGAGGAGCGGCGGGACGGATCCGGCGGTCGTTCCAGCAGGCATTCCAGAAGTCATGGCAGCTCCGATCGGGCTCGACGAACGCGAGGGCTGGGCCACGGACCACGCGACCCTTCGGGGGCAGGGTCATGAGATCGCCGAACGGTGTCGGCGGCGCACCGGTCGGAACGGCCGCGCTCGTCGCGCGGCCGCGCCCAACCCTCAGGGAAGGATGGTCCCTATATAGGCGTCCGGGCCCGGCGGCGCGACGGGGCCGGGATGCGGCCCGTGCACGGGTGGTCCCGCACCGGGCCGTTTCCCCGGGGCGGTCCCGGCCGTCAGAGGCCGTGGGCCTGCAAGCACCAGGCGAGGATGCCCTTCTGGGCGTGGAGGCGGTTCTCGGCCTCGTCGAAGATCACCGATTGCGGCCCGTCGATCACCTCGGCGGTGACCTCCTCGCCGCGATGGGCCGGCAGGCAGTGCATGAAGATCGCGTCCTTGGCCGCGGCCGCCATCAGTCGGGCGTCGACCCGGTAGGGCACCAGCAGGTTGTGCCGGTGCTGGTCGTCCTCGTCGCCCATGGAGACCCAGCAATCGGTGACCACCGCATCCGCTCCGTCCACCGCCTCGTAGGCGTCGGTGGTGACGTTGATGGCGGCGCCCTGCGCCTTCGCCCAGTCAAGGAGCGGCTGGGGCGTCGACAGCTCCGGCGGAGCCGCGATGTTGAGGGTGAAGTCGAAGCGCGCGGCGGCGTGCACCCAGGAGGCGAGCACGTTGTTGGCATCCCCCGACCAGGCCACGGTGCGGCCCTGGATCGGCCCGCGATGCTCCTCGAAGGTCAGGAGGTCGGCCATGATCTGGCACGGGTGCGAGACCTTGGTCAGGGCGTTGATCACCGGCACGGTGGCGTACTCGGCCAGCTCCAGCATCAGGCCGTGGTCCAGGATGCGGATCATGATCGCGTCGACGTAGCGCGAGAGCACCCGGGCGGTGTCGCTCACGGTCTCGCCCCGGCCGAGCTGCATCTCGCTGCCGGTCAGCATCAGGGTCTCGCCGCCGAGCTCGCGCATGCCGACGTCGAACGAAACCCGGGTCCGGGTCGAGGGCCGGTCGAACACCATCGCCAGGGTCTTGCCGATGAGGGGGCGGTCCTCGGCCAGCGTGCCCTTGCGGCGGCGCGCCTTGATGCGGGCGGCGGCGTCCAGCACCGTGCGCAGCTGCTCGGCCGAGAAATCCTTGAGGTCGAGGAAGTGGCGGGTTCCGTGGCCGGTCCCGTTCAGTGTCGTGGTCATCGGTCCGTTCTTCGTGTGCGTGGTCCCGGTCTGGGCAAATCCGGTCAGGGCCGTTTCGGTCGGGGCGGGTCCGGCGTTGCGGCCGGGATGGGCGGCGGTCCGGCGCGTCCCATGTCTGGCGGTGACTCGCGTCTCGCGGTTACTCGGCGGCACCGCGCAGGCGCGTCCCGAGCCGGCCGGCCGCCGTGTCGAGGCGGGTGACCGCCTCCGCCACGTCGGCCTCGGTGATGATGAGCGGCGGCAGCAGGCGCACCACGTTGTCGCCCGCCGGGATCACCAGCAGGTGGGCGTCGCGGGCGGCGGCGGCGAACTCGGTGTTCAGCACGTGGAGCTTGAGGCCGAGCATCAGGCCCTCGCCGCGGATGTCCGCGATGACGGCCGGGTGCCGGTCCTGCAGGGCGGCGAGGCGCTGCTTCAGGATGATGCCCATGCGCTGGACATGATCGAGGAAGCCGTCGGCCAGCACCACGTCGAGGACGGCGTTGCCCACCGCCATGGCCAGCGGGTTGCCGCCGAAGGTGGTGCCGTGGCTGCCCGCGGTCATGCCGCGCGCGGCGTTCGCGGTCGCGAGGCAGACGCCGAGGGGGAAGCCGCCGCCGATGCCCTTGGCCGCGCTCATGATATCAGGGGCCGCCCCCGACCACTCGTGCGCGAACAGCTTGCCCGTGCGCCCGACCCCGGTCTGGACCTCGTCCATGATCAGCAGGATGCCGTGCGCGTCGCAGAGCTCGCGCAGGCCGCGCAGGCATTGCGGCGGCACCGGGCGCACGCCGCCCTCCCCCTGGATCGGCTCGATCAGGATCGCGGCCGTCTCCGGGCCGATGGCGGCGCGCAGGGCTTCGTGGTCGCCGAAGGGCACCTGGTCGAAGCCGTCGACCTTCGGGCCGAAGCCCTCGATGTACTTCTGCTGGCCGCCGGCCGCGATCGTGGCCAGGGTCCGGCCGTGGAAGGCGCCCTCGACGGTGATGATCCGGAAGCGCTCCGGATGACCGTCGGCAGCGTGGTACTTGCGCGCCATCTTGATGGCGGCCTCGTTGGCCTCGGCGCCCGAATTGGCGAAGAAGGCCACGTCCGCGAAGGTCGCGTCCACGAGGCGCCGGCCCAGCCGCTCGCCCTCCGGGATCTCGAACAGGTTCGAGGTGTGCCAGAGCTTCTGCGCCTGCGCGGTCAGGGCCTGCACGAGGTGCGGATGGGCGTGGCCGAGCGCGTTCACCGCGATGCCGGCGCCGAAGTCGAGGTATCGCTCGCCGCTGCGCGCCTCGAGCCATGCGCCCTCGCCGCGTTCGAAGGCGATGGGAGCCCGGGCATAGGTCGGCAGAAGGGCGGATGTCACGATCCCGTCTTCCCGTGTGTCTCGCGGGCACGCGAGGAACGCGACCGCACCAAATGAAAGTGCCGCCTCGGATGGGGCGGCACGCGCGCGATTACTAGAGAAATGCCCAATTCTGTCAACGACAGACCGGGTTCACAGACCTGACATGCCTGCCAATTAGGCTGTTGCGCGCGCGATGCGCGGCCCGCCTTCCGTCGTGCCTTGCGCCTACGACGTGGAAGTGCTCAGAGCCGCGTCACGCCGGCCGGACCCCCCGCCGCCGCCCAGCAGAGGAACGACGCAGCATGAGCACTGTCACGGAACGCCTGGAGGCCCTCGGCCTGACCCTGCCCAAGGCCGCGGCCCCCGTCGCGAACTACGTGCCCTTCGTGCGCAGCGGCAACCTCGTGGTGATTTCCGGACAGATCTGCTTCGGGGCCGACGGCCGAATCGCCGACGCGCACAAGGGCAAGCTCGGGGCCGAGGTCTCGGCCGAGGACGGCGTCGCCGCCGCTCGGCTCTGCGCCCTCAACGTGCTGGCTCAGCTCCAGGCGGCGGTGGGCGACCTCGACCACGGCGTCGTGCAGTGCATCCGCCTCGGCGGCTTCATCAACGCGGTCCCGACCTTCGCGGGGCTGGCCGGCATCATGAACGGCGCCTCCGACCTCATGGTGGAGATCCTGGGCGACCGCGGCCGCCACGCCCGCTCCACCGTCGGCGTCGCGGAGCTGCCCCTCGACGCGGCCGTCGAGGTCGAGGCGATGTTCGAGGTCAAATGAGCCCGAACGCCCCCGACTGGCTCACTGCGCAGCCCATCGCCCATCGCGGCCTGCACGACCGGGCGGGCGGTGTGCCGGAGAACACCCTCGCAGCCGCGGAGGCGGCGATTCGGGGCGGCTACGCCATCGAGTGCGACGTGCAGCGCAGCGCCGACGGCGAGGCGATGGTGTTCCACGACGAGACCCTGGGCCGCTTGACCACGGCGACGGAGGCGGTCGGCGCGCGTCCGGCCGCCGCCCTCGCGGCCCTGGCGGTGGCGGGCAGCGCCGAGCGCATCCCGACCCTGCCGGACTTCCTCGCCCGGATCGGCGGGCGCACGCCCCTCGTGATCGAGGTGAAGTCGCGCCACACCGGCGACCTGCGGCTCGCCGAGCGCGTGGCCGCCCTCGCGGTCGCCTATGACGGCCCGGTGGCGCTGAAGTCCTTCGATCCGGACATCGTCGCCGCCCTGCGGACGCTGGCGCCCGGGCTCCCGCGCGGCATCGTGGCCGAGACGCGCCAGGACGATCCGGCCTACGCCAAGCTGGCCCCGAGCCGGCGGCGGGCCCTTTCCGACCTGCTGCACTTCGACGAGACCCGGCCGGACTTCCTGTCCTGGCGGGTGGACGACCTGCCCTGCGCGCCCACCGTTCTGTGCCGGATCCTCGGGCAGCGCCCGGTGATGACCTGGACCGTGCGCAACCCGGACCAGCGCCGCCACGCCGAGGCCCATGCCGACCAGATGGTGTTCGAGGGGTTCCGCCCGTAGGGCCCCGGTCGCTCCCCCTGCGACGGTGCGGGGCGCCGGGCCGCCCTTGGCCCGCCGGGCCCCGGGGACTAGATTGCCCGGCGATGACGAACCCCGGCGAGACACATCGATCCGGCGACGAAGCCGTGTCCGGCCCGGAACTCGGATCCGGCGACGCATCCGGCTCTCCGGCCGAGACCGTGACGGAACTGCAGGTCCGGGCGGTGCCGGGTCTCTCTGGGATCGACGCGGCCGAGTGGGATGCCTGCGCAACCTCGGCCGAGACCCTCTCGGGGGGCGACGAGACACACAATCCCTTCACCTCGCACGCCTTCCTGTCCTCGCTGGAGGATTCGGGCTGCGTCTCGCGCAAGACCGGCTGGCTGCCCCTGCACGTGGCGGTGGAGCGCGCGGGGCGCCTGGTGGGCGTGGCCCCCTGCTATCTGAAGTCCCACAGCCAGGGCGAGTACGTCTTCGACCACGGCTGGGCCGACGCCTACGAGCGCGCGGGCGGCAGCTACTACCCGAAGCTCCAGGTCAGCGTGCCCTTCACCCCCGTCACCGGCCCGCGCTTCCTCATCGCCCCGGGGCAGGACGTCAACGAGGCGGCCTCCGCGATCGTCGCCGGCCTGCGCGCTCTGCGAGCCGAGACCAAGGCCTCCTCGATCCACGTCACCTTCATGCAGGAGCGCGAATGGGCCCAGGCCGGGGCTCTGGGCTTCCTCCAGCGCGTCGACCAGCAGTTCCACTGGGACAATGCCGACTACGCCACCTTCGAGGATTTCCTCGGGGCCCTGGCGTCCCGCAAGCGCAAGGCGATCCGGCGCGAGCGCCGCGACGCCCTGGCGCCGGGCCTGACCATCGAGCACGTCACCGGCGCCGACCTGACCCCCGCCCACTGGGACGCCTTCTACGAATTCTACGCCGATACCGGCGCGCGCAAGTGGGGCCGCCCCTACCTAAACCGCAAATTCTTCGGGCTCCTAGGCGAGCGCATGCCCGAGCGGGTCCTGCTGGTGATGGCCAAGCGCGCGGGCCGCTACGTGGCCGGCGCCATCAACCTCATCGGGGACGTGGCCCTCTACGGCCGCAACTGGGGCTGCGTCGAGGACCACCCGTTCCTGCATTTCGAGGTCTGCTACTATCAGGCCATCGACTTCGCCATCGCCCGCGGGTTGAAGCGCGTCGAGGCGGGCGCGCAGGGTGAGCACAAGCTCGCCCGGGGCTACCGCCCGGTCCTCATGCACTCGGCCCACGACATCGCCGACCCGGCCCTGCGTCGGGCGGTGGCCGATTACCTGAGGCGCGAGCGCGAACACGTGCTGGAGGCCGCAGAAGTCTTGGACACGCTGACGCCCTTCCGGCGCGAATCCTTGTCCGAAGCCTCCGCGGAACCGGCATCCGACTTGCCTGGGGCCGCGCCGGAGGCGAATCCTTCCGGTTGAGGACGCCCCTCCGACCCAGCCCAGCCCGCCCCCGAGTGGCGCGAGAGCCCAAGGACGATCCGTGAGCCCCATCGACCGCATCAAGACCTTCGCCGACGACCTCGTGGCGATCCGGCGCGACTTCCACGCCCATCCCGAGCTCGGCTTCGAGGAGGTCCGCACCTCCGGCATCGTCGCCGCGGAACTGGCCCGCTACGGCATCGCCGTCCATCGCGGCATCGGCGGCACCGGGGTGGTGGGCGTGCTCCAGGGCCGCAGCGGCTCCGGCCGCCGCATCGGCCTGCGCGCCGACATGGACGCCCTGCCGATCGAGGAGGAGACCAACCTGCCCTACCGCTCCACGGTGCCGGGCAAGATGCACGCCTGCGGCCATGACGGCCACACCACGATGCTGCTGGGCGCCGCGCGCTACCTCGCCGAGACCCGGGACTTCGACGGCACCGCCCTGTTCGTGTTCCAGCCGGCCGAGGAGGGCCAGGGCGGTGCCCGCGCGATGATCGCCGACGGCCTGTTCGACAAATTCCCCTGCGACGAGATCTACGCGATCCACAACCAGCCCAACGGCCCGCACGGCAAGATCAAGCTGCGCCCCGGCCCGGCCATGGCGGCGGCGGACTTCTTCGACATCCGCATCACCGGGCGCGGCGCCCACGCGGCCCAGCCGCAGCAGGGCATCGACCCCATCGTAGTCGGCTCCACCCTGGTCCAGGCCCTGCAGTCGATCGTCTCGCGCAACGCCGATCCGCTCAAGAGCGCGGTCCTATCGGTGACGCAGTTCCACGCGGGCGCGGCCTACAACGTCATCCCGGAGGGCGCCCACATCACCGGCACGGTGCGGACCTTCGACGCGGACCTGCGCACCCTCGTCACCACCCGCATCCGCGAGATCGCCGCCGGCTTGGCGACCGCCTACGGGGCGACGATCGACGTCGACATCCGCGACGTGTTCTCGGTGCTGATGAACAGCCCGGAACACGCCGCCGCCGCCGCCGCCGTCGCCCGCGAGCTGTTCGGCCCCGAGGGCGTCGACGACCAGTCGAAGCCCCGCATGGGCAGCGAGGACTTCGCCGACATGGTCGCGCGGGTGCCCGGCGCCTATGCGTGGATCGGCTCGACCCCCGGTCCCGGCCTGCACAATGCGAGCTTCGACTTCGACGACAGCATCATTCCCCTCGGCTCGGCCTTCCTCGCCCGCCTCGTGGAGCGGCGAACCGCCGCCTGACGGGCGGCCACGGGGCATTGCGAACCGGGGCGGCGGGGCCTTAGGAAAGGCGCCCGCCTCCCGCACGCCGCACGGTCGATGTCCATGAACAGCCTGCACGACCTGATCCCGAGGGCGGCCGACGGGTCGCCCTACCCCCTGGCCCAGCACCGCGGGCAGGTGATCCTGATCGTCAACACCGCCTCGAAATGCGGGTTCACGCCGCAATATGCCGGGCTCGAGACCCTGGCGCAGAAGCACCGGGCTGAGGGCCTCGTGGTGCTCGGTTTTCCCTGCAACCAGTTCGGCGCGCAGGAGCCGGGCGATGCCGCCGAGATCGCCGCCTTCTGCAACCTGACCTACGACGTCAGCTTCCCGGTCCTCGCCAAGGTCGCGGTGAACGGACCGGGGGCCGATCCGGTCTTCGCGCACCTCACCCAGGCGAAGCCCGGCCTCCTCGGCAGCCGTGCCATCAAGTGGAACTTCACCAAGTTCCTAGTCGGACGCGACGGCCGGGTGATCGCCCGCTACGCGCCCTCCACCAAGCCGGAGGCCCTGGAGGCCGACATCGCGGCCGCCCTGGCGGAGCCCGCGCCCGCCGCCTGAGGGGGGACCCATGCCTCTGCGGAGGTTGCGCGTCGCCCCCGCCACCGCCATCCCCAGCCGCGGGGACGCGATCGGCAGCCAAGGTTAGGAAAGTCCTGTCCCGATCCGACAGGGGCCGGAACCGCTTGACCGGACAGGGGGCGCGCCGGGACGTCCATCCGCCCGGCGTGATTCGGCGGCCGGTCCGGCCGCGAATCCGGCCCGCCCGGTCCACGCCTTCGACGATCGGGTGAAGAATTCGTTAGCCGGCGTTCAGCCTTGGTATGCCAGATACTCCCGACCGAATTGCCGGATCGTCCCGGCATGCGGTGCGGTCCGGGGGCGGGGATACGGCATGGCGGCAGGCACGGGTCGATCGGTATCGGCGAACGGGGAGGTGGGCGCTGCGGCGGCGGGCCGGGCCATGCCCGAGGCCGTGCGGCTGCATCTCGGCTCCGAGCTGCAGGCTCTCTACGCCGAGGTTCTCGCCGAGGCGCCCCCGACGGCGTTGCTCGACCTGATCGCCCGGCTGGAGGTCAACCCGCCCGCCGCCGCGGACTTCCGCGCCGGGCTCCTCGACGCCCTGCCCGGCCTGCGCGCCTTCGCGCTGTCGCTCGCCATCGCGCCGAATGCCGCCGACGACCTCGTGCAGGAGACGCTCCTGAAGGCCTGGGCCAACCGGCATCGCTTCGAACCCGGCAGCAACCTCAAGGCCTGGCTCTGCACCATCCTGCGCAACCAGTTCTACACCGAGTGCCGCAAGCGGAAGCGCGAGGTGGAGGATGCGGACGGGGCCTTCGCGGCGAAGGTCGTGGCGCCGGCTGCGCAGGAGGCGAGCAGCGACCTGCGCCGGGTCTGGCAGCATCTCGGCAAGCTGCCGCCCGCCCAGCGGGAGGCGCTGGTGCTCGTGGCGGCGCAGGGCATGACTTACGAGGCCGCAGCAGCCCTGATCGGCTGCCAGGTCGGCACCATGAAGAGTCGCGTCAGCCGGGCGCGGGCCTTCCTCGTCGGCTCCCTCGGGATGGAGGGCGGCGAGGCGGCGGCGTCCTGAGAGGGCCCCAGCTCGCAGAAGCCGCGCCTTACTCGGGGGGCGCGTCGTCGCCCGCGCCGTCCGCGTCGTCCGACCGGTAGGGTTCCCGCACCAGAGACGCGCCGCGCTCGGGCTGGACCCGGGCCGGGGCAAGGCTGGGCTGGGCCGCGTCGTAGGGCATCATCGCGGCCCCCGAGGCGACCACCCCGGCCAGGGCCCGCAGCGCGGCGGGCTGGCGGGAATCCTGGGCGATGCCCTCGGCCTCCGCCTGGAGGCGCAGGTTGCACGCCCGCGTGGGCAGGCCCTCATCCGGCGTGCAGGCATCGTGGCGGGCGCAGGCCGCGTCGAGAGCGTCGGTGGGCGCGAGCGGCGCGTTGTTGCCCGGGCCGCAGTAATTGCCGTGCAGCAGCGTCTTGGTGTGCACGAGCGTCCGGGTCGGCGCCGGTGTCCCGGCGCCTGCGCCGGCCTGCGCGCGGGTGGGCCCCGAAAGGCAGGTCATTGCCAGGGCCGAAGCCACCAAACCGGACGTCGCCCATCTCGACATCGTCATACGCTTACCTCGGTCCGCCCGCACGGCACGGGCCCTGCCCCGCGGGCCGGGGTCCGGCGCGGGAGAACAAAATGCCGAGCTCCCGGCGACGGTTCCGTCCGCCTTCGCTCGCCGGGGCGGCCGGACCCGTCCCGGCGCTGGGCGCCGGCCCGTCTTCACGGGGTCGCGAGCCTGCGAACCTGGGGGCGGAGCCGGAGGTTCGAAGCTTGCATCAGCCTCGGCATCACCGCTGGCGTTGCCGGGGATCGGTCTTGCGTGGATCGGTCTTGCCGTCTCCGCCGTTGCTAGGGCCGTGCGCGGGTCCGGTCGATGTCACCGTTCCCGTTCGCAGGGACTGATCCATGATGAACGCCCAGATCTACCGCGTGACCCTGGAGACCCGCGACGGCCGCCGCGTCCTCACCGCGCGGGCCGAGCGGGAAGCGGCCCTGATGGCGGAATCTGTCCTGCGTCGCTACGCGGGCCAGACCCTCACCGTCGGCTTCAGCGTCGCCTGCGCCGACCCGGAGGCGCGTCGCCGCATCGCCTATTACCTGACCGACGTCGCCCTCGAACTCGAACTCGCCTGAGCGGGGCCCGCCCCCTGCCCGGCGGCCGGCGCCGGACGCCCCGCGGGAGGCTTCCACGCCCGCGCGCGTCTCGTGCGACGGGCCTGGCCGGTCGCCCGGATCGGCCGTGAGACCCGATGGCGCTGGACGAGAGAATTCAGGGTATGCGAGAACGCGGCGCCCGATGCCCAGGCGGGTCGGGGGAGGTCAGGGTTCGGGTCCGACCGAGATCGAAACCCCGGTGTGAGACCTGTGCGATGCGCGGTGCGGATTGTCCGGGCGGACGGTCCGTCTTCGCCGCGGAATCCGGAGATTGGAGCCCTGGATCGATCGAATGGGGAGCCCAGGCATCCGGTCCGGCGCGCCGCTCCGCCGCGAGGTGTTCGGAAGTCGCGGTCTTTTCGTCAATACAGGCATGTGCAGGCCTGCCGGTCGGGCGATCCGCGCAGGTGTTCCGTAGGACCCAACGATGCGATTTTTCGTCAACAAGGAAGTGACCGGGGGGATACACTTCTGGCTGGCGCCCGACAATCCGCGTGCGATCAGCAAAGTCTTCATCTCCGTCGACGGGCGCCGGGCCTTGGAGCTGTCGGCCTGGCTCACCGACGACAACATCCGCGCGCATGGCTGGCACTCGACCGGTCAATGCGTCTACATGATCACCGAGCAGGAACTGCCGGAGCTCAACTCCGCGAATCGGATCGAGATCTATGATGCCGATACGAACATCCTGATCTACCGAGCCCTGCGGGAAAAGATTTTCCTTCCGGCCAAGCTGATCAACCTCACCACGACGATTCAGAAGAATACCTTCGTCGAGCAGAACCTGTTCGACCTGTTCCAGTATAGCTACTTCAACGTCGACCGGCTCTCGGAAGAGGTCGTGCAGAGCATCATGCAGGCCCCCTGGCTGACGTCGTCGCTCATCACGGGGGCGGTGATCTTTCCGCGCTACGAGGTGTTCTACCAGGACGAGAATTGCGTGAGCGGCGTCCTGGTCCAGGACCCCTTCGTGGAGATGGCCGCCCGCATGCGGTGGCTGCAATCGAAGAAGCCGATCGCGGACGACCCCGCGCAGAGCTGGCGCCTGGGCGCATTCCTCGAATCCGTCCGCTTCGCGGCTGAGTACGACCTGTCGAACAGCCGAAACATCAAGCGCTTCCTGCGGATGCTGCCCGAGACGTGCTACCGCTTCCTCTACAACCCGCTCTGCCGGCAGTTCGGAACCCGCTCGCCGAGCGACCCGTTCGGGCCCGGCAACTCCATCGTCGCCATGGAGATCATCGCGCGGATCAAGGTCGTGGGGCACAGCGACTATACGAACGAGTATTACACCGCGCTCCTGGACCGCCTCGGGGTCGCCCCCATGGAGATGTCGCATCCCAAGCCTTCGGAGGACATCCTGGCGCTCGCGAGCCTGCTGCGATCGGTCGACGCCGCGCGGGACATGGTCGCGTTCGACACGGTGATTTCCGATGCCGTTCGGCACGCCGTCGGGAAGAGCTGGGGCTGATCGGCTGGCCGGGGGGCGCCGTTCGACCCCGGTCTCTCAGGCAATCGGACCGCTGCGCCGCGCCAGCTCCTGAGGGTGGGGAGGCCGTCCGGGACATGCGTGTCGGCAGCCCTCCCGGGGCCGGCCCTCCCCCGCGGGCCCTCACGGCGGGCGCTGCCGCGCATCCCGGCGCGCGGCGTGCTAGACGGGACGCTGGCGGGGAGAATCGAGACTTGTCGGTCATCGAGCGGCACAATGCGAAGCAGGCGGGGACGGGCGACACCGCCATGGTCTTCGCCCACGGCTTCGGGTGCGACCAGAACATGTGGCGGTCCGTGGCACCCGCCTTCGCGGATCGCTTCCGCACGATCCTGTTCGACCATGTCGGCGCCGGCGGCTCCGACCTCGCGGCCTACGACCCGGACCGGTACGCCAGCCTCGACGGCTACGCCGACGACGTCGTCGCCCTGGCGCGGGCCTTCGGCGTCCGCGGCGGCGTCTTCGTCGGCCACTCGGTGAGCGCCATGGTGGGCGTCCTCGCGGCCAAGCGGGCGCCCGAGCTGTTCACGCACCTCGTCCTCGTCTGCCCCTCGCCACGCTACATCGACGAGGGCGACTACGTCGGCGGCTTCAGCCGGGCGCAGGTGGAGGAACTCCTCGACTTCCTCGACAGCAACCACATGGGCTGGTCGCAGGCCATGGCGCCGATGATCATGGGCAATCCCGACCGGCCCGAACTCGGCGGGGAACTCGTCAACAGCTTCTGCCGCACCGATCCCGACATCGCCCGGCACTTCGCCCGGACCACCTTCCTGGCCGACAACCGGGCCGACCTCGCGGACGTCACGGCGCGCTGCCTCGTGATCCAGTGCGCCGAGGACATCCTCGCCCCCCGGGAGGTCGGCGAATACGTGCACCGGCACCTGCGCGACAGCGTCCTCGTCCTCCTCGACGCCACCGGGCACTGCCCGAACCTGAGCGCGCCGGAGGCGACGGTCGCGGCGATCGAGGCGTTCCTGTGAGCGGGGGCCGGTCGTGAGGCCTCCGCCGTGGACGCGGTGACTCCCGGCCCGCCGGAGACCGCCGCGCCGGCCGCGGAGACCGACGATCTCGAAGACCTGTTCGAGAACGCGCCCTGCGGCTACGCGTCGGCCCTGCCGAACGGGCGCCTGACCAAGGTCAACCGGACGCTGGCGGCCTGGACGGGCCACGCGGCCGAACAGCTCGTGGGACGCCGGTTCCTCGATCTCCTGAACATCGCCGGCAAGATCTACTACGAGACCCATTTCGCGCCCCTGCTGCGGATGCAGGGCTTCTTCAACGAGGTCGCCTTCGACCTCGTCCGCGCCGACGGGACCGCGCTGCCGGTCCTCGTCAACGCGGTGGTCCGCCGGGACGAGGCCGGCGCCGTGCGGTTCATCCGCATCACCGTGTTCAACGCCTCCGACCGGCGCCACTACGAGCGGGCGCTCGTCGCGGCCCGGCGCACGGCCGACGCGGCGACCGCGGCTCTGCAGAGCCTCAATCTGACCCTGGAGGCGCGGGTGGCCGCGCAGACGGCCGAGCGCGACCGGGCCTGGCGGCTGTCGCAGGAGCTGCTCGTCGTGGCCCTGCCGGACGGCACCCTGGAGAGCGTCAACCCGACCTGGACCAAGCTGCTCGGCTGGGGCGCCGACGAGCTCCTGGGCAGGTCCTTCGTCGACTACACCCACCCGGACGACCTGGCGGCGACCCAGGCGGCCTTCGCCGCGGTCTTCCGGGAGCCCCGGACGGTCCCGCACGAGTACCGGCTCCGGCACCGGGACGGCTCGTATCGCTGGTTCGCCTGGACGGCTACCTTCGAGGCGGGCCGGGTCTACGCCTCCGGGCGCCACACCACCCTGGAGCGCGAGCAGGCCGACGCCCTGCGCCAGTCGCAGAAGATGGAGGCGGTGGGCCAGCTCACCGGTGGCCTCGCCCACGACTTCAACAACCTGCTGGCGGGCATCGCCGGCTCCCTGGAGATGATGCAGACCCGCATGCGGCAGGGGCGCCTCGGCGACGTCGAGCGCTACGTGGCGGCGGCCCAGGGCGCGGCCCGACGCGCCGCGGCCCTGACCCACCGCCTCCTCGCCTTCTCGCGCCGCCAGACCCTCGACCCGCGGCCCACCGACGTGAACCGCCTCGTGGCGGGGATGCACGAGATGATCCAGCGCACGGTCGGCCCGGGTATCTCCGTCTCGGTCGTCGACGCCCCCGGCCTGTGGACGGCCCTGGTGGACGTCTCCCAGCTCGAGAACGCCCTCCTGAACCTCTGCATCAACGCCCGCGACGCCATGCCGGGGGGCGGGCGCATCACCGTCGAGACGGCCAACACCTGGCTCGACGCTCCCACGGCCCGTCAGCGCGACCTGCCGGAGGGGCCGTACCTGTCGCTGTCCGTGACCGATTCCGGAACCGGCATGCCGCCGGAGGTGGTGGCGCGGGTGTTCGAGCCGTTCTTCACGACGAAGCCCCTGGGCGAGGGCACGGGCCTCGGCCTGTCGATGATCTACGGCTTCACCCAGCAGTCGGGCGGCGCGGTCCGCATCCGGTCGGCCCCCGGCCAGGGCACCACGGTGTGCCTCTCCCTGCCCCGCCACCACGGCGCGGTCGCGGACGAGGATCCGTCCGCGGATGCCGCGGCCCTGACCCGGGCGGCCCAGGGCCGGACCGTGCTGGTGGTGGACGACGAGCCCACCGTGCGGATGCTGGTCCACGACATCCTCGAGGACCTCGGCTGCACCCCCATCGAGGCCGGCAACAGCGTGGCCGGCCTCAAGGTGCTGCGATCGGAGGCGCGCATCGACCTCCTCGTCACCGATGTCGGCCTGCCCGGCGGCATGAACGGCCGGCAGATGGCGGATGCGGCCCGGGTCCTGCGCCCGGACCTGAAGGTGCTGTTCATCACCGGCTACGCCGAGAACGCCGTGCTCAACCACGGCCACCTCGCCCCCGGCATGGCGGTGGTCACCAAGCCCTTCTCGATCGAGACCCTCGCCGCGCAGATCCGCGCGCTGGTCGCGGAGACCCGGCCGGACGGCGGCTGACGCCCTGCGTCAGGCGTTGGCCGAGGCCGGGGCGGCGCCGAGGGCGTCCGGGGCCGGGGTCGCCCGGGCCTGGACCTCGATGAACACCCGGGTCACATCGGGGCTGCGCGCCTTCAGCCGGGCCTCGACCCGGGAGACCATGGCCTCGATCGCGCCGGCGCTGAGGTCGTCGTCCATGTCGAGGCTGATGTTCACCAGGACGTCGGACGGGCCGAGATGCTGGGTCAGCACGGTATTGACGTGGTGGACGCCTGCCTCGTCGCGCACCACGGCGCGGATCGCCGCCACGAGCTCCGGGTCGGCGGCCTCGCCGATGAGGAGGCCGTGGGTCTCGATCATCAGGAAGGCCGCCATCCCGATCAGGATCAGGCCGATGCCGATGGAGGACCAGCCGTCGAGGGACGGCATGTCGAGGACCCGGGCCAGGATCACGCCGGCCAGGGCCACCACGAGGCCCATCAGGGCGGCGACGTCCTCGGCCAGCACGGTGAACAGGGCCGGGTCCTTGCTCCGGCGGATGGCGGCGAGGGGCGGCCGCTGGCCCTTCTCGGCCCAGAACGCCTTCATGGCCACGAAGCAGGAATAGCCCTCTGCCATCACCGAGAAGCCCAGGATCGCAACGTTCACCCAGAAGCCCGAGATGGGGTAGCCCCAGACCATGGCATCCGCCGAGGGCTCGGGATGCTGGAGCTTGTGGATGCCCTCGTAGACCGCGAAGGCGCCGCCGCCGAGGAAGATGAACAGCGCGACGATGAAGGCGTAGAAGTACACCTCGCGGCCGTAGCCGAACGGGTGCTTCGCTGTGGCCGGACGCTGCGACCGCTTCATGCCGATGAGGAGCAGGATCTGGTTGGTGGTGTCGACCACCGAGTGGACGCCCTCGGCTAGCATCGCCGAGCTGCCGGTGAGGAAGGCGCCGACGAACTTGGCCGCCGCGATGGCGAGGTTGGCCCCGGCCGCGGTGTAGATGGCGCTGGTGCTCTCGTGGGCCATGCGGGACGGATCTCTCGGGCTTCTTGGAACGGATGACGTGATCCCGGCGGGCTCGGCTGCGGGCCGTGCCTTCGGCCAAGCGTCGCCGTTGGGGGGCAAAGCGCAGGCAACGCGCGGGAGACCCGGAAGGTTCGCGCCTCCGTCCGCCCCGGCGGGATGATCGGGACGCCCCGTTCGTGCGGCCTGCCGGATCCTGGCGCCGTCACATCGCCCGGGTGAGCATCCAGAGGGCCATCCCGACCATCATCAGGTTCTCGGTGAGGGAGACGAAGCCGAGGGGCACCTTGCTCGACCCGCCGACGCAGGCGCACTTGATCTCGCGCCGGTCGATGTACACGGCTTTGAACACGGAGACGGCGCCGATGCCGCCGATGAAGAGGGCCACGGGAATCGAGATCCCGTTCCAGGCTCCGGCGACCATCAGGAGGCCCGCGAGGCCTTCGAGGAAGGGATAGGCGTAGGCGTAGCGCACCCAGCGCCGGGCCAGGAGGTCGTAGCCCAGGAACATCGACGAGAAGGTCTCCACGTCCTGCAGCTTCAGGATCGCGAGCACGCACATGCTGAAGGCGATGAACCACTCCACCGCCCGGGCCGTGAAGGGCGTGCCGAACACGGCGTAGCTCGCCGCCAGCCCCATCAGCGCCGTCATCGCGAACACCGCCACGACCGGGGTGTAGCGGGTCGCGTCCGGGTCGGGGACGGCCTGTCCGAAATGCCGCCGCAGGTCGTCGAACCCGCCGACCCGCCGGCCGTCGATGAAGGTCTGCGGCGTGGTCTTGACCCCCTGCTCGGCCTTGAAGCGGTCGGTCTCCGCCCGCGTCGTCAGCCAGTGGTCCTCGACCGAGAAGCCCCGGCGCTCGAGGAGGTCCTTGGCCTTCAGCCCGTAGGGACAGGTGTGCTCCGGCATCACCATGCGGAACAGGGTGGCGGTCCGGGTAGCGGTCTGGGTCGTGTCGGACATCGGGATCTCCGTGCGGATCCCGTGGCGAGGCGCGTCGCCACGGGATCGGGCCGGGACGCGGCGGTTTCGGTCCGCGTCCGGTCCATGTCGAGATGCGCCGGAGGGAGCGGCGCGGTGTTTCCCTCAGATGGGGCTTCCCATGGTGGGAAGGTCAAGGGCCGGCTGAGCCGGTCCGTTCGCGGTGCCGCGCGCGCCGGCCGGGCCGGTCCGCGGGCGCCCGGGACGGTGGACGCGGCGCGTCGGCCTGTGCATCGTGCGCGCCGAAACGCATGCCCCAGAACCGGAGCCGGCTGCCTTGACCGAGACGCGCCCCACGCCCGCCTATGATCCCGACAACATCTTCGCCAAGATCCTGCGCGGGGAGATCCCCGCCGAGCGGGTCTACGAGGATGCCGACACCCTCGCCTTCATGGACGTGATGCCCCAGGGGGACGGCCACACCCTGGTGATTCCCAAGGCTCCGGCGCGGGGCCTTCTCGACGCCGACCCGGATTCCCTCGCGGCCCTGGCGCGGACGGTGCAGCGCGTCGCCCGGGCGGTGAAGACGGCCTTCGCGTCCGAGGGGCTGACGGTGTTCCAGTACAACGAGCCGGCGGGCGGGCAGACGGTGTTCCACCTGCACGTCCACATCGTCCCGCGCTTCGAGGGCGTGCCGCTTCAGCGCCACACCGGCGGCATGGCGGACCGGACGGTCCTGGCGGAGCACGCCGCCCGCATCCGGGCAGCCCTCGCGGCCGGCTGAGTCAGGCGGCGCCGCTCACCGGCGCACTGGCGAGGAGCCGGCGCAGGGCGGCGTTCTCGGCCTCGAGTTCGCTGATCCGGCGCACCAGGGCGAGCATCGCGGCGCCCTCGTCCGCCGGGGGCGGAGCCGCGGCGGGCGCGGGGGCGGGCATGGGGACGGGGCGAGGCGCGGGGACGGGCGCCGGCGCGGCCTCGTCCGCGAAGGTGATGCCGATGCCGTCCGCCCGGCGCCAGCACAGGGTGGCGCGGTAGGTCCGGTCCTTCTGCGGGATGTAGAGGTCGAAGCTCTCGGGCAGCGTCGAGGTCTCGGTCAGGGCGAGCCGGGCGCCGGAGGCGGACAGGTCCCGGACCAGGCAGTCCATGGTCGAGGCACCCTTGTTGAAGATGATCCGGCCCTTGAGGAAGGTCCTCAGGCGCGACTCCCTGCGATGCTCCGACATGCCGTGCTGCTCCACCCCGGGGTCGGTCTCCGACTCCGCGTTCCACGCGGGGGCACCCTGGCACGGGGCCCCTTAAGGAATGATCGCCGCGTTCGTTCCAAGGATCCCTGGCCACGGATTTCTGGCCACGGATTCCTGGCCCCGGATTCCTGGGAAGCGGTGCTTGGCGGACCCGACGCCGCGTTCTCCGTCCGGCTCAGTGGAAGCGGCTGTCCATGGTCTGGAACAGGTAGAAGCCGTTGAAGCGCACGGCGGTCTCGGCCGCGCGGTCGTCGAAATCGGCCGGGGCGTCGCCCACCGCCTCGAGCTTGCCGCCGAAGGCCCAGCGGCCGTTCCCGAGGAAGGGCGGCACGGCGCGGCTCTCCGGCACGGCGCAGCACAGGCCTTCGACGCTCCTGAAGCAGAAAACGTTGTAATTCTGCATCGGTCAACCTCCGATTCGCCCACCCAAGCTACGCTCTAAGGAGGCAATCGGACAGCACTGTGTCGATCAGGTCTCCGGAACGTTGCGGGCCAGCTCTTCGAGCCAGGGCCCGGCGCTGCCATCGGAGGGGGCGCGCCAGTCGCCGCGCGGAGACAGCGAGCCCCCGGCCGAGACCTTGGGTCCGTTGGGCAGGGCGGAGCGCTTGAACTGGCTGAAGCCGAAGAAACGCTTCAGGAACACCGCGAGCCAGCGCCGGATCTCGGCGAGGTCGTAGGCGCCGCGCTCGGCATCCGGGAAGTCCGGTGGCCAGGAGCCGGCCTCCGCGTCGCCCCAGGCGTGCAGCGCCAGGAAGGCGATCTTCGAGGGCGGGAAGCCGTAGCGCAGGGTGTAGAACAGGTTGAAGTCCTGCAGCGCGTAGGGGCCGATCACCCCTTGCGTGCTCTGCGGCGTCGCGCCCGCGTCCACGGGCACCAGCTCGGGCGAGATCTCGGTGGCGAGGATCGCCTGCAGGGTGACGCCGACCTCCAGCGCGAACTGGCCCGAGGCGATGACCCAGCGGATCAGGTGCTGGATCAGGGTCTTGGGCACGCCGGCATTGACGCCGTAATGGCTCATCTGGTCGCCGACGCCGTAGGTGCACCAGCCGAGCGCCAGCTCCGACAGGTCGCCCGTTCCGATGACGATGGCGCCGTTCTGGTTGGCGAGCCGGAACAGGTAGTCCGTGCGCAGGCCCGCCTGCACGTTCTCGAAGGTGACGTCGTAGACCGGCTCGCCGCGCCCGTACGGGTGGTCCATCCCCCTGAGCATCACGGTGGCGGCCTCGCGGATGTCGATCTCGCGGGCGGTGGTGCCGAGCGACCGCATCAGGGCGTGGGCGTTGGCCTTGGTGCCCTCCGAGGTGGCGAAGCCCGGCAGGGTGTAGGCCAGGATGTTCGCCCGGGGCAGGCCGAGGCGGTCGAGGGCCTTGGCCGCCACGATCAGGGCGTGGGTCGAGTCGAGGCCGCCCGAGACGCCGATGACGACCTTCTTCGTCCCCGTCGCCTCCAGGCGCTGGGCAAGGCCCGCCACCTGGATGTTGTAGGCCTCGTAGCAATCCTGGGCGAGGCGGGCCGGATCGGCGGGCACGAAGGGGAAGCGCTCGACCGTGCGCTTCAGCCCGAGGTCGCCGGCCGGCGGATCGAGCCGGAAGGCCACTCGGCGATAGGCCGGCCCGCGAGGCCCGGCCCGGCCCGAATCGTCGAAGCTGCCCATCTGGAGGCGCTCCTGGGCGAGGCGGCCGAGATCGATGTCGGCCAGGGTCATCACGGGCTCGGAGGAGAACCGCGGCCCCTCGGCGAGGCGCTCCCCGTTCTCGTCGATGCTGGTCTGCCCGTCCCAGGACAGGTCAGTGGTGGATTCGCCGGTGCCGGCGGCGGCGTAGACGTAGGCGCAGAGGCAGCGCATCGAGGCGGCCCGCGACAGCATCGCCCGGGAGTCCGCCCGGCCCACCGTGATCGGGCTGCCCGACAGGTTGGCGAGGACGGTGGCGCCGGCGAGCGCCGCGTCGGTGCCGGGGGAGGCGGGGACCCAGAGGTCCTCGCAGACCTCGACGCCGAGGACGAGGTGGGGCAGGTCCGCGGCGGCGAACAGGAGGTCGGTGCCGAAGGGCGCCTCCAGGCCGGCGACCCGGATGGTCTCGCCCACGATCCCGGCGCCGGAGGCGAAGTGGCGCTTCTCGTAGAACTCCCGGTAGGTCGGCAGGAAGCTTTTCGGCACCACCCCGAGGAGGCGGCCGCGGTGGATGGCGAGGGCGCAGTTGTAGAGCCGATGGCCCCAGCGCAGGGGCGCACCCACGACGAGGACGGGCCGGAGCGCGGCCGAGTCCGCCACGAGGCGCGCCACCGCCGCCTCCACCGCGTCGAGCACCGTCACCTGCAGGAACAGGTCCTCGATGGCGTAGGCCGAGACGCAGAGCTCCGGGAACACCGCCACGGCGGCGCCGGCCCCGTCGCACGACCGGGCGAGGGCGAGGATGCCGTCGGCGTTGCGGGCCGGGTCGGCCGGGTGGCTGCGGGTGGTGCAGGCGGCCACCCGGGCGAAGCCGTGCCGGTACAGTGAGCGGAAGCCGGGATCGGACGGGGCGGGCGGGGTCGCCGAGGGGTTGGGCAAGGGACGGGGCTCCGGGCTGGTCGCGCCGCACCTTAACCCCTGCCGCCATCCGCCTCCAGCGCAAGGCTTAAGCGGCCGGGGCGAGGGGGCTCCGGGTGCGGAGGGCCCGGAACGGGCGCCTCGCTCAAGGCGATCGGGCCGCAGTCGCGGGGTCGGATCAAGCGTCTGTTAACGACGATGCCCCTAACTCAGCGCTGAACCGCGCCGCTCCCGGCGGCGGACCCGTTTTGAGTACATCCGGCCAATCATGCGCGCATCGGGACGGCTCCCCTACTCCCATCGTGATCCTTCGCGCCCCGTTCGCGGCGGCGACCGCCTCGGCCTGTCGATCGGCGCCCTGGCGCACCGGTTGATGAACCTGCGGGCGACCCTCTCCCGCCGCCTCGCCGGCCCGCCGCAGCGGCCGGACTACACGGTGGCGGCCACCCGCCCGACCCCGAGCTGGATGACGAGCCCGCAGGCCCTGGTCGGCCGCAACGAGGTCGGCCTCGCCTTCCGGCCCGCCCCCGCGATCCAGGCCTGGCCCGCCCAGGTCTTCGACGACCGCGCCACCCTCGACATGATCCCGCGCCGCGCGGCCCCCGCGGCCGGCTTCGACGACGGCCTGATGGAGGCCGACGCGCCCGCGCCCCGCGTCCTGATCCGGACCCCGCGCCGCCCGGCCGCGATCATGCCCGAGGCGGGCGAGGCCCCGGCCTCCGCCGCGGCGGCCCCGGCCGGCCCGGCCGTGCGCTACACCCGTACCCCCGACCCGGTCCTGCACGAGCGCCGCCAGCGGGCGCTGGATGCCGAGCGCGCCGCCCGCGCCCAGGCCCATGCGGAGGCCGAGGCCGAGGCCCTGCGCCTCCAGGCCGAGCAGGAGGCGCTCCGGCTCGAGGCCGAGGCGCGGGAGCAGGCCGCCCTCGCGGCCCAGGCCGAGGCCGAGGCCCTGGCCGCCCAGGTGCCCGAGCCCCTGTGGCGCCAGCCCTTCGTCGCGCCCCCCGGCGTGCGCTTCTTCCGCAGCCCCGACCGGCGCCAGGTCCGCCCCAATACGGAGGCTCCCGCCGCCCTCGCGCCGGAGCCCGCCCCGATCGAGGCCGTCCCTGTCGAAACGGCCTTCGCGGAGACCGCACCCGTCGAGGCGGCCGTGATCCCCGACGATCGCGACTGGTCGGACGTGCCGGACTGGTCCGAGGTCCAGGCCTGGTTCGACGGCCGCGACGGCTCCGCCCTCGACGCCTGGTCGGCGATCCAGGCCGAGCCCGCGCCGCTGCCGACGCCCGACGTCTCCGCGTCCGAAATCCCGGCGTCCGAAATCCCGGCGTCCGAAGTCTCCACCTTCGACGGTACCGGAGCGCTGGTCGGGCCCGAAGCCCCCGCACCCGCCGACGCGCCCGTGACCGCCGAGATGGTACCGGCCCGGGCCGGCTACCGCCTGGAACACCTCGTGCGGTTCGAGCCCTTCGGGCCGCCGCGCCCGGTCGAGGGCCAGGACAACGCGCTTCCCGCCGCCGCGCCGGTCCGTCCGGCCCCGCTCCACGCCATGGCGGCCCGTGCGGCGATCCGCGCCGGCCGTCCGGCCGCTCCCGCCGAGGCCGCCGCCCCGATGGCCGCGGCGCCTCTGCCGGCCCCCTCCCCTGCCCTGCCGGGGGCGATGCAGTTCGTCCCCGTCGCGCCCTTCGCCCAGGCTCCCCTGGTCCTGGCTCCCGTGGTCCCGGCTCCGGTAGTCCTCGCCCCGGTCGCGGAGGCCCGGGCGGCCGAGCCCGCCTTCGTGCCGACCCCGATCCCGACGCGCCCGGTGCTGCTGCGCAATCCGAAGGGCCTGTCCGCTCCCGAGCCCGAGATCGCGACCGAGCCCGAGGTCCCGGCGCCGGTCGATGCGTTCGCGCCGACCCATGAGGTCGAGGCCGAGGCCGAGGCCACCGCGCCCGAGGCTGAGGCCGCCGCGCCGGAAGTGCCGGCCGTCCACATGCCGCGCGCGATCCTGCCCGAGCGCCCGCTCCTCATTCCGGCCGGCCGGCATGTGCCGATGTCCTTCGTGGAGAACGCCGACTACGAGCACCCCGCCCTCGACCTGCTGGCCGAGCCGCCGGCCACCGGCACCGAGGAGGTCGATGCCGACGTGCTGGAGCAGAACGCCCTCAACCTGCAGCAGACGGTCCAGGATTTCGGCGTGCGCGGCGACATCCTGGCGGTGCGTCCCGGCCCCGTCGTCACCCTGTACGAGCTGGAGCCCGCCCCCGGCACCAAGTCGAGCCGCGTGATCTCGCTCTCGGACGACATCGCCCGCTCGATGTCGGCGGTGTCCGCCCGCGTCGCCGTGGTCCCGGGGCGCAACGTCATCGGCATCGAGCTGCCCAACGACACCCGCGAGACCGTCTACCTGCGCGAGCTCCTCGCCTCGGCCGATTTCGGGATGAGCAAGCACAAGCTCGCCTTGTGCCTCGGCAAGAACATCGGCGGCGAGCCGATCATCGCGGACCTGGCCAAGATGCCCCACCTGCTGGTGGCCGGCACCACCGGCTCGGGCAAGTCGGTGGCCATCAACACCATGATCCTGTCGCTGCTCTACCGGATGAAGCCGGAAGAGTGCCGCCTGATCATGGTCGACCCGAAGATGCTGGAGCTCTCCGTCTACGACGGCATCCCGCACCTGCTCTCTCCCGTCGTCATCGACCCGAAGAAGGCGGTCATCGCCCTCAAATGGGCCGTGCGCGAGATGGAGGAGCGCTACAAGAAGATGTCCAAGATCGCCGTGCGCAACATCGACGGCTACAACGCGCGCATGGCGGAGGCCCGGGCCAAGGGCGAGGTCATCACCCGCGAGGTCCATACCGGCTTCAACCGCGAGACCGGCCAGGCCGTCTACGAGACGGAGGAGATGGACCTCTCGGCGCTGCCCTACATCGTGATCGTGGTCGACGAGATGGCCGACCTGATGATGGTGGCGGGCAAGGACATCGAAGGCGCGATCCAGCGCCTGGCGCAGATGGCGCGCGCGGCCGGCATCCACCTGATCATGGCGACCCAGCGTCCCTCGGTCGACGTGATCACGGGCACGATCAAGGCGAACTTCCCGACCCGGATCTCCTTCCAGGTGACGAGCAAGATCGACAGCCGCACGATCCTGGGCGAGATGGGCGCCGAGCAGCTCCTGGGCCAGGGCGACATGCTGTTCATGGCCGGCGGCGGGCGCACCACCCGCGTGCACGGGCCGTTCTGCTCGGACTCCGAGGTCGAGAGCGTGGTCGCCCACCTCAAGCGCCAGGGCCGGCCCTCCTACCTCGAGGCCGTCACGGCCGATGACGGCAGCGGCGACGAGAAGCCCGCCAAGGGCTCGAAGGCCGACAAGGCCGACCGGGCCGAGAAGGCCCAGGCCGCCGAGATCGAGGACAGCGACGCCCCGATCTTCGACGCGGGCGCCTATGCGGGCAGCGGCGGCATCGATCCCGGCGCCGAGCTCTACGACCAGGCGGTGCAGGTGGTGATGCGGGACCGCAAGGCCTCGACCTCCTACATCCAGCGCCGCCTGCAGATCGGATACAACCGCGCCGCCTCCATCATGGAGCGGATGGAGATCGAGGGCATCGTCGGCCCGGCCAACCATGCCGGCAAGCGCGAGATCCTGATGGAGGGCGGCCACGCCGCCTCCGGCATGATGGACTACGACGACTGAGACGAAGGGCGCGGGTGGGGCGGTTGCCGCCCCACCCGTCGCATATTCGCCACAGGGCGGGCTTCTAAGCGGGCACCACCCGCACTCGACCCGAACGCCTTCGCATCGCCTCAAGGGAGCGTCCCGATGATCGGCCGCCGTCACCGCCTCGCCGCCGGTCCGCTGCTCGTCCTGGCGGCCAGCCTCGCGCAGCCGCAGCCCGCCGCCGCCCAGGTCTCCTCGTTCCTCGATGGCCTGTTCGGCCGCAAGGAGCAGCCGGCCCCCGCGCCCGAGCCGGAGCCCGCCCCGGAGGCAGCGCCCCCGGCCGCTGCCCCGAAGAAGCCCGTCGCCCAGGCGCCGAAGGTCGTGAAGCCGTCCGACAAGGCGGCCAAGACCGACGCGAAGGCCCCCAAGGGCGAGGCCAAAGGTGCGGACGCGAAGAATGCGGATGCCAAGGCCGCCGACGCGAAGGCTGTCGACGGAAAGGCCGCCAAGGTCGCGGCCGTTGGTGCGCCCGCCGCGGCCGCCGTCGCGGGCGAGGCCGACGACGCCACCGTGGTCGCGCAGGCCAATGCCTACTTCAACGGCATGACCACGCTCACCGGCAGCTTCATCCAGATCGGGCCGGACGGGCGCCGCATCGGCGGCAAGCTGACGCTCGCCAAGCCCGGCCGGCTGCGCTTCGACTACGACCAGCCCTCCCCCCTGGAGATCGTGGCCGACGGCACCTCGGTGGCGGTCAAGGACCGCAAGCTCGGCACCCAGGACCTCTACTTCATCTCGCAGACGCCGCTGAAATTCCTGCTGCGCGAAAAGATCGACCTCGCCCGCGACCTCTCCGTCACCGACGTGGCGAACGATCCCGGCGGCCTGCGGATCTCCCTGGAGGACCGCTCGACGCTCGGCGGCACCTCGCGGATCCAGCTGTTCTTCGATCCCGAGGTGAAGACCCTGAGCCAGTGGCGGATCACGGACCCGCAGGGCTACCAGACCACGGTGCAGCTCGCGAACCTGCAGAAGGGCCGCCCGGTGGAGGGCAGCCTGTTCTTCATCAATTACGGGCGCAGCGAGGACAAGGCGGCCGAGCGCCAGATCCGCGCGCAGTAGCGGCCGGTCGGGCACCCGGGGCGCCGCCGCGCTTGTCGCGCCCGTACCGATGCGGCTAAGCGTCGGGCTCGCATCGTACGAGCCGAGCCCATGCACGACATCCGCGCCATCCGCGACAATCCGGACGCCTTCGACGAGGCCCTGCGCCGCCGCGGGCTGGCGCCGCTCGCCGCCGTGCTGATCGCCCTGGATGACGCGCGCAAGTCCGCGATCTCGGCCGCGCAAGGCAACCAGGAGCGCCGCAACGCCCTCGCCAAGGAGATCGGCGGCGCCAAGAAGGCCAAGGACGAGGCCCGGGCGCAGGCGCTGATGGCCGAGGTCGCCCGCCTGAAGGACGAGGCCCCGACCCTGGAGGCCGCGCAGGCCGAGGCCGGACAGTCCCTCGACGACCGCCTCGCCGCGATCCCGAATCGCCCGAACCCGGACGTGCCGGAGGGCGCCGACGAGCACGGCAACGTCGAGTACCGGGCCTTCAAGGCCCAGCGTCCGCAGCTCGCCACGGGCAAGCAGCATTTCGAGATCGGCGAGGCCTCGGGCCTGATGGATTTCGAGGCCGCCGCCCGGATGTCCGGCGCCCGCTTCGTGGTGCTCAAGGGCCAGCTCGCCCGCCTGGAGCGGGCGCTCGGGCAGTTCATGCTCGACCTGCACACCGGCGAGCACGGCTACACCGAGGTGGCGCCGCCGATCCTGGTGCGTGACGAGGCGATGTTCGGCACGGCGCAGTTGCCGAAGTTCCGGGACGACCAGTTCCAGGCGGGCGAGCACTGGCTCATCCCCACGGCGGAAGTCCCCCTCACCAACCTCGTGCGCGAGAGCATTCTTCGTGAGGAGGAGCTTCCCTTACGCTTCACCGCCCTCACCCCGTGCTTCCGGGCGGAGGCCGGCTCGGCGGGCCGCGACACCCGCGGCATGCTGCGCCAGCACCAGTTCAACAAGGTCGAGCTCGTCTCGATCACCACGCCGGAGCAGTCGGCCGCGGAGCACGAGCGCATGCTCGGCTCGGCCGAGGCCGTGCTGAAGAAGCTCGACCTGCCCTACCGGATCATGACGCTCTGCACAGGCGACATGGGCTTCGCCTCCCAGAAGACCTACGACATCGAGGTCTGGATGCCGGGCCAGGAGACGTTTCGCGAGATCTCGTCCTGCTCGGTCTGCGGCGACTTCCAGGCGCGGCGGATGAACGCGCGCGTCCGCGCCCGGGATGGCAAGGCGGTGAATTTCGTCCACACCCTCAACGGGTCCGGCGTGGCCGTGGGCCGCGCGCTCATCGCCGTCATGGAAAACTACCAGAACCCGGATGGCAGCGTCACGGTGCCGTCCGTGCTGAAGGCCTATATGGGCGGGATCGAGCGGATCGAGGGGTTCAAGAGCTGATGCGCATTCTCGTCACCAACGACGACGGCATCCACGCGCCGGGTCTCGAGACCCTGGAGGGGATCGCCCGGGCCATCTCGGACGACGTCTGGGTGGTGGCGCCGGAGACCGACCAGTCCGGCGTCTCGCATTCCCTCTCCCTGAACGACCCCCTGCGCCTGCGCCAGGTCGCCGAGAAGCGCTTCGCCGTGAAGGGCACGCCGTCCGACTGCGTGATCATGGGCGTGCGCCACATCCTCAAGGACCACGGGCCGGACCTCGTGCTCTCGGGCGTCAACCGCGGTCAGAACGTCGCCGAGGACGTGACCTACTCGGGCACCATCGCGGCGGCCATGGAGGGGACGATCCTCAACGTGCGCTCCATCGCCCTGAGCCAAGCCTACGGCGCCGGCGGGCGCGGCGCCATCAAGTGGCACTGCGCCGCCGAGCACGGGCCCGGGGTGGTGCGCAAGATCCTCGACATCGGCATCGAGCCCGGCATCGTCGTCAACGTGAACTTCCCTGATTGCGAGCCCGGGGAGGTCCTGGGCACGGCGGTGACGGCGCAGGGCTTCCGCAACCAGGCCCTGCTCCAGATCGACGCCCGCCAGGACGGGCGCGGCAATCCCTATTTCTGGCTCGCCTTCGCCAAGGCCACCTTCCAGCCCGGCCACGGCACCGACCTCAAGGCCATTGCGGAGAAGCGCATCTCGGTCACGCCCCTGCGCCTCGACCTCACCGACGAGCCGAGCCTGACGCGCTTCGCGCAGGGCTTCGCGCCGTAGGGCCGGGCACCGCGGAGCTGATCGGGATCCGGCCATGATGCACGAGGGCTCGATCGAGGATGCCGCCTTCGTCATGGCCCTGCGGGGCCGCGGCGTGCGCGACACCGACACTTTACGGGCGATGGAACGAGTGCCGCGCGAGCGCTTCGCCCCGGCCCGGCACCGCGACCTCGCCCGGCGCGACCTCGCCCTGCCGCTGGCCTGCGGCCAGACCATGACGGCGCCGACCACGGTGGCGGCGATGCTGAAGGCCCTGGCCCTGCGCCCGGGCGCCCGCATCCTCGAGATCGGCACCGGCTCGGGCTACGTCACCGCCCTGCTGCTGCGCCTCGGGGCCGCCCATGTCCACAGCCTCGAGCGCTACGCCACCCTGGCGGACGAGGCCCGCGACAATCTCGTGCCGGAGGACCGGCCGCTCGCCACGATCACCGTCGGCGACGGCCTGCACCCGGCGACCCTGCGGGGGGCGGAGCCCTTCGACCGCATTCTCCTCAACGGCACGGTGCCGGCGATTCCCGAGCATCTCGGCGCCCTGCTCGGCCCCGGCGGCCGCCTGGTCGCCCCGGTCGGCCGGCCCGAGGCGGCGGGCCTCGTCACCTGGATGCGGGGGCCGGACGGCACCCTGGATGCCCGCCCCGGCGCGGCCGTCCGGCTGGCGCCGCTGACCCCCGGACGCGCCCGCGTCCTGTAGTGCGAAAGGTTCCGGCGGGGGGCCGGTCGGGGCGCAAACGTGGTGAATCGGAACGGTTGCTTAACCTGAATCGGGTTTGAATGACGTCATCAAGTTGCGTCAGGCAAACAGGTGCGTCGATGCGGGTTCGCGGGACTGGTCGAGGGTTGAGGACGCTGTCGCGTTTCGCGCTCATCGGCGTGATTGGAGGCGGTGCGGCCGCCTGTTCTTCGGATGCGTCCCGGTTGGGCGATCCCTTCGGCAATCCGTTCGCCTCGAACCTGTCGAGCGAGCCCGCCGCGACGGGCAGCCTGCCCGACGGCGAGATCGCCCCGGCGCCGGTGGTGCGCACCAGCCGCATCCAGTCCCAGGCCCTCGGGGCCCCGGGCGCGGCCTCCTCGCCGGCGGCCATGTCGCCCCGCCCGATGGCGGCGGCCCCGGCCCCGGCCCGGCCCCAGACCACCCGGCTGGCCTCCACCGAGCCGGTCTCGGGCGCCATGACGGGTTCGGCGGTCTCGGGCATGAATCCCGATGCGGCCCGCATGAGCACCCGCGCGGTCCCCGCCGCGCCGGCCCCCAAGGTGATCGACCGGGCCGCCGAGAAGCGTGCCGCCGATGCCCGCCGCGAGGCGGAGGCCGCCGAGGCCAAGGTCGAGGCCAAGCGCCAGGCCGAGGCCGCCAAGCTCGCCGAAGCCCGCAAGCTCGTGGAGGCCGCCAAGGCGAACGAGACTAAGGCTGCCGAGGCCCGCAAGGCCTCGGAGAAGGCGGCGGCCGCCGCCAAGCTCGCCGAGACCAAGGCCGCCGAGGCCCGCAAGGCGCATATCCGTCCCGGCCAAGCCGTCGCCAAGGCCGAGGACAAGGCGGTCCGCAAGATCGAGATCAAGGAAGCCAAGGCCGAGGTGAAGGCGGACGCTGCCAAGGACGCTGCGAAGAAGGCCGAGGCGGCCCGCAAGTCGGCCGAGGCCGAGGCGGCCAAGCTGGCCAAGGCGGACGCCGCCAAGGAGGCCGCCCGCAAGGTCGCCGAGGCGAAGGCCGCGGAGGTTGCCGCCAAGGAGGCCGCGAAGGCGCCCGTGAAGGTCGCCGCCGTCGAGGCGCCCAAGGCCGAGCCCGCCAGCACCGGGTCGGTCGCCGCCCCCGAGCAGTCGTTCCGCTGGCCCGCCAAGGGCCGGGTGATCTCGGGCTACGGCACCTCCGGCAACGAGGGCATCAACATCTCGGTGCCCGAGGGCACCGCGGTGAAGGCGGCCGAGGACGGCACCGTGGCCTATGCGGGTTCCGACGTGAAGGGCTACGGCAAGCTCGTCCTGGTGCGCCACTCGAACGGCTACGTCTCGGCCTACGCCCATAACGGCGAGCTCGACGTGCGCCCCGGCGAGAAGGTCAAGCGCGGCCAGACCATCGCGAAGTCCGGCGCCTCCGGCAACGTGACCTCGCCCCAGCTCCACTTCGAGATCCGCAAGGGCGCGACCCCGGTCGACCCGATGCCCCACCTCGCCAGCAACTGACCCTTCGGGCGGAGCGTCCGAAAACACGAAACGGCGGCCCCTCGGGGCCGCCGTTCTCGTTTGGGGGGGATTCGGGAGGGACGGCCTCAGCGGCCGGTGCGCACCCGGGTCCAGCTCCGGGTGACGAAGCGCTGGGTGCGGTCGTCCCAGGCGGTGTTGCTGGCGAGGCGCTGCATCGTCGCCTCGTCCGGGTAGATGCCGGGATTGGCCAGGATTTCGGGCTTGACGAACTTCCGGGCCGCCGCGTTGCCGCTGGCGTAGGAGACGAAGTTGGTGTTGGCCGCCGCCACCTCGGGCCGCATCATGTAGTCGAGGAACAGGTGGGCCTCGGCGGGATGGGGCGCGTCCTTCGGGATCGCGAAGGCGTCGAACCACATCAGCGCGCCCTCGCGCGGAATGACATAGCCGATCTCGACCCCGTTCTTGGCCTCCTCGGCGCGCTTCCTGGCCTGCATGATGTCGCCGGAATAGCCGACCGCCAGGCAGAGGTCGCCGTTGGCCAGCCCGTTGATGTATTCCGAGGAGTGGAACTTGCGCACCGAGCCGCGGACCTTGAACAGGGCGTCGGTGACCTGGGTGATGTCGTCCCAGCGCTTGGAATCCGGCTTGAAGCCGTAGAACGGCAGCAGGCTCGGGATCAGGTCCTCGGGGGAATCGAGCAGCATCACCCCGCAATCCTTCAGCTTGGCCATCAGGCCCGGATTGAGGACGAGGCTCCAGGTGTTGAGGGGCTGGTTCGCGCCCAGGCGCTCGCGCACCTGGGCGAGGTTCACGCCGATGCCGGTGGTGCCCCACATGTAGTCGACGGCGTAGGTGTTGCCCGGGTCGTAGGTGGCGAGCCGCGCCGCGATCTCGGGCCAGGCATGGACGAGGTTGGGGATCCGGGCCTTGTCGAGGGGCTGGAACACGCCCGCCCGGATCAGCCGCTGCAGGAACGGCCCGGAGGGCGCCACCACGTCGTAGCCCGAGCGCCCGGCCAGCAGCTTGGTCTCGAGGATCTCGTTGTTGTCGTAGGTGTCGTACACGACCTTGATGCCCGTCTCCTTCGTGAAGGCGTCGAGCATCTTCGGGTCGATGTAGTCCGACCAGTTGTAGATGTTGACCACGCGCTCGCCCTGCGGCGCGGGCGTCTCGGCCCGCGCCCCGGGCAGGCCGAGCGCCAGGGCGGCGAGCGCCCCGGCGAACAGCCCCCCGGACAGAAGCGCGCGGCGGGTGCCGGCTCGGATCATGCCTGCCCTTTCGCGGCCACGACCACGATCTCGACGAGGTATTCGGGGGCGGCGAGCCTGGCCTCCACCGTGGCGCGGGCGGGCGGGTTGTCCTTCGCCACCCAGGCGTCCCACGCCGCGTTCATCTCCGCGAAGGTGGCGATGTCGGCGAGGTAGATGGTGGCGGTGAGGATGCGGCTCTTGTCGGTGCCGGCGGCCGCCAGCAGGCGGTCGATCTCGCCCAGGATCTCCTGGGTCTGCGCGGTGACGCCGGCGCCCACCACCGTGCCGGCCACCTGGCCCGCGAGGAAAACCATGTCGCCGTAGGTGACGGCCTGGCTCATGCGGGGGCCGGATTCGAAGCGCTGGATCGTCATGACGGGAAAACGTGCCTCTCGCGTGTCGGCCGCGGGATGCCGCGCGGCACCCCTGGGATACCCCCTCGGCATCCCGGCTCGGGGCAAGCGTTGTGCCGCGTCGGGGACCCGAACGTAAAGGCCCCCCGCGCCCGCTGCGCGCCGCGATCCTGCGAGGCCGGATCGGCTTTTCCGACCACGCGACAAAGTCGCGTCGTGCAGCGCAACTCATCCCACAGGTGCGGCGTTCTCACCCCATGCGTTAAGGCCAAGGCTAGGAAGCCGGCCGCTACCGCCAGTGACGTCCGACCCAGAGGGTTCGGCCAAGTTCGAGGATCAGCTCATGGGTATCATCTGGACCATCATCATCGGCTTTCTGGCCGGTGTCATCGCCAAGTTCATCATGCCGGGCAGCAACGAGCCCGCCGGCTTCATCCTGACCACGATCCTCGGCATCGTCGGCGCCTTCGTCGCCACGTTCCTCGGCCAGGCCCTCGGCTGGTACGGTCCGAACCAGGGCGCAGGCTTGATCGGCGCCGTCGTCGGCGCGATCGTCGTGCTGGCGATCTACGGCTTCATCCAGGGCCGCCGCTCGACCACCACGCTGTAAGTCCACGCGAATTCAAAACCGAACGCGAAAGGGGCGCCTCACCGAGGCGCCCCTTTTTCATGTCCGAACCCGATCGCCCGAACCGGACCGCCCGATGCCGTTCGGGCACCGGGCGCGGGGCCGGTCAGGCCTCGGTGGCGGCCTTGACGGCGCAGTGGCCGGTGGCGCCGCGGATGGCGAGGCCGGCGCCGACCACGAGGGCCGCGAGGCTGAGCCACTTGTTCGGGCGGGGCTGCGCCGCCGCCGCGGCGATGCCGAGGCCGAGCACCACCGAGACGGCGCGCTCCGTGGTCGTGAGGTTCGGGGTGCCGCTGAAGATGTCGTGGATCATCGCGTTGGCCATGCTGGGGTCTCCTGTGCTGCGTCGCGGGGCGAACGCGGCGGGGGGAACGGGCGTTCCACCGCGCGGGTGCGGCGCGGCACGGTGTCGTCCGGCCGACCCGATCCTTGTCCTGGCCACGGATCAGCGCGGATAGGCGCTCAGGCCGCCGGCCCGCGCGGCGGCGGCCTCGGCCTTGCGGTGCGCCTCCGCCTCGGCCGCGCAGGCGGCCGCTTCGAGATCGTCCAGCGGCGCGCGCCGCGCGCAGCGCGCCCGGAGGGCGTCGAGCTCCTCCTCCGTGAGGCTCTCGATGCCGATGTAGCGGTTCTGGGCGGCGCTGGCCCGGATCAGCTCGTCGAGCTTGGCCTGGATCGCCGCGCCGTCGCGATTCTGGGTGTTCTGGATCAGGAACACCATCAGGAACGTCACGATGGTGGTGCCGGTGTTGATGATGAGCTGCCAGGTGTCGGAGAAGCCGAACAGCGGCCCGGTCACCGCCCAGATCACGATCAGCGCGATGCTGACCGCGAAGGTCGCCGGCCGCCCGGCGGTGCGCGCCACCTTCGAGGCGAAGGCGGTGAAGAGCTGGGCCGACGTCAGGCGTGTGACGCGCATGCGACCTCCTCGATCCCGATGGCAGCGCTGAGCGGGAAGAGAACCCGCGACGGCGGGAAACCGTTGCCGCTCCCTAGTGGTCTGAGTTAGAAGTTCTGTTGCAGATTTTGAGCTTGCACCTACGTGTGGGGGATGTCCGCACGGAGGTGACCGATGGCCCGTGGTCCAAAACCTGCTCCTCTCCATTTGACTGAGGACGAGCGCACGCGCCTAGCGGGGCTCATCCGCCGTCGCAATGTCGGCCAAGCCTTGGCTCAGCGCGCGCGGATCGTGCTGGCCTGCGCCGAGCCGGGATCGACCAACAGTGGCGTTGCCCGTGATCTCGGCGTCAGCCGGATGAGCGTCACGACGTGGCGCGCCCGTTTCCTCGCTCATCGCCTCGACGGCCTCGTCGACCTGCCCCGCTCCGGTGCGCCACGTGCCGTCACGGACACGGCCATCGAAGGGATGGTCACCCTCACGCTGGAGAGCCAGCCAGAGAACGCCACCCACTGGTCGACCCGCGCCATGGCCCGGCGGGTCGGCATGAGCCAGAGCATGGTCTCGCGAGTCTGGCGTGCCTTCGGGCTGCAGCCGCACAAGACCGACACCTTCAAGCTCTCGACCGATCCCGCCTTCGTCGACAAGGTCCGGGACGTGGTCGGCCTCTACATGGCTCCGCCGCATCGTGCCGTGGTGCTGTGCGTCGACGAGAAGCCGCAGATCCAAGCGCTGACGGGCACGGCCCCCGTGCTGCCGATGCGGCCCGGCCAGCCGGAGCGCCGAACTCACGATTATCGTCGCCAGGGTACGACCGACCTGTTCGCCGCCCTCGACGTCCAGGCCGGGACGGTGATCGGCCACTGCACAGGCCGGCACCGTTCGGTCGAGTTCCGCGACTTCCTCGATCAGATCGAAGCGGCCGTCCCAAGCGATCTCGACGTGCACCTCGTGCTCGACAACGCGGCCACCCACAAAACCAAGCTGATCCACGACTGGCTCGTGAAGCGTCCGCGTTGGCACCTTCATTTCACGCCGACGTCCGCATCATGGCTCAATCTCGTCGAGGGTTGGTTTGCCCTGCTCACCCGTCGACGTCTGCAGCGTGGTGCCTTCCAACAGACCAGCGATCTCGAAGCTGCGATCCACGCCTACATCGCTCAGACCAACACCGATCCAAAGCCCTTCGTCTGGACCAAACCCGCTGATGCGATCCTCGCAAGCGTCGGACGCTTCTGTCAGAGAACTTCTAACTCAGACCACTAGCGGGCGTTGGGCAGGCGCACGGTGACGCCGGCCTTCGCCGCCGGGGCGTCCGGGCCGGCCGGCGCCGCACCACCCCAGCGGGTCGCCTCGATGCGCACCGTGCCCCATCCGGTGCCGACCGTGATCGACAGCGGCAGCAGCAGCGTCCCGTCGAGGATCGGGGCGAAGCGCACCCGCATGTCGTCGTTGGCGGCCATCCGGCGGACGTTGCTCCCGCCGGAGCGGTGCCCGGAGATCGGCACCCAGCGCACCCGGCAGTCGAGGGCCGGGCCGCGATAGGCGCCCTCCGTCACCGTCGCGAGGCTGCCCCGCGACAGCACCAGGTCGGCCCGGCTCGCCCCGTCGAAGACCGGGATGCGGCGGTCGCACAGGCCCGGGTCCAGGGACGCGGCCCCGAGGGGGATCGTCAGCATGGTCAGGGGATCGACCACGCCGACCTTGTCCTCCGGCGCCACCGGGACCCGGTCGTCGCGCGGGGTCGGGGGCGGCTCGACGCTGGCGCTGCGCACGCGCCCGCTGGCCAGGTCGAGCGCCACCGCGATCGGCTTGCCGCCGTAGCGGCTGTCGATCCGGAAGGTGGCGGTGACCGCGCCGGCGCGATTCGTCGAACCCGCGACGGTGGCCTTGCCGGCCCCGTCGAAGAAGAAACCGGCGAGGCCGCGCAGGCCCGCCTCGAGCTCGAGGGCGTAGCGCTCGTCCGCCCGCTCGACCGCGAGGCTCGCCTCGCCCGCCGGCAGGTTCAGGAAGCTCAGGCCGTAGGCCGCCGTGAAGCGGCGCGCGGGCGTGTCGCCCGCGGCCTGCGCGCCGGCCCCCAGAACGGCCGCCGCCAGGGTCAGCGAAGGCAGGATCAGGGCCCGGATCTGTCTGTGCCTGCGAGGGGACACGGCCATCGCCTCATCGCGCCCCGGACGGCGCACAGCCTGTCATATCGGCGTCGGGGGGCCGTAGTATGCGCGCTTCGGCACCTCGCGCGCAGCCGCATCTCCCGCGCAACCAAGACCGGTTGCGCCCCGCCAGGACACGACACCCTTGGACCGACCCGCCCGATACGCCCTGTACTTCACGCCCGCCCCCGGCTCGGCCCTGGCTGCCTTCGGCGACGCGATCCTCGGTCCCGGCCCGGCCCCCGGCCCGGCGGCGCTCCGGGCGATCCTCGACGCGCACACCGCCGAGCCGCGCCTCTACGGGTTCCACGCCACCCTGAAGGCGCCGATGCGCCTCGCCCCCGGCGCCAGCGAGGCCGATCTCCTGGCTGCCGCCGAGGCCCTGGCGGCGCACCGGAGCCCCCTGCCCGTCGGCCCCCTGCGGGTCGCCGTCCTCGGGGCCTTCGCCGCCCTGGTGCCGGACGCCCCTCCCGTCGGCCTCGGTCTCCTCGCCGCCGAGTGCGTCGCGGCCCTCGACCCCCTGCGGGCCCCCCTCAGCGAGGCCGAGCGGGCCCGCCGCCGCCCGGAGCGGCTCGATTCCCGCGGCCGGGCGCTGCTGGAGCGCTGGGGCTATCCGCACGTCTTCGAGGCCTTCCGCTTCCACATGACGCTCACAGGCCCCCTCGGTCCGGAGGACGGGGCGACCGCCCTGCCCCTGCTGGCCGCGGCCGCCGCGGACCTGCCCGACCTGACGGTCGATGCGGTGAGCGTGGTCGTCCAGGACGGCGCGGCGCCGTTCCGCCTGCTGCGCCGCCTCCCCTTCTCCGCCTGACGTTCCTTCCCCGCCCGACCTTCCTTCCCCCGCCCGACCTTCCTTCCCCCGCCCGACAGGATCCCGCGATGGTCTCCGATCGCCTCGGCCTCGAACCGGCCGTCCATCCCACCGCCGCGCTCTCGGCGTGCCGCCTCGGCCGCTACACCGAGGTCGGTGCGCGCACGCGCCTCAGCGAGACCAGCCTCGACGATTACTCGTACATCGTCGAGGACGGGCAGGCGAACTACACGACCGTCGGCAAGTTCTGCTCCATCGCCTCGCACGTGCGGATCAATCCGGGCAACCATCCGATGGAGCGGGCCTCGCAATCCCACTTCACCTACCGGGCCAGCGCCTACTGGCCGGGGGAGACGGACGAGGCGGCCTTCTTCGCCCGGCGCCGGGCCCTGCCCGTCGCCATCGGCCACGACGTCTGGATCGGGCACGGCGCCGTCATCCTGCCCGGGCGCCGCATCGGCACCGGGGCGGTGGTGGGCGCGGGCACGATCGTGACCCGGGACGTGGCGCCCTACACCATCGTGGTCGGCAATCCGGGCCGGGTGGTGCGCCGCCGGTTCCCCGAGGCGATCGCCGAACGCCTGCAGGCGCTGGCCTGGTGGGACTGGGACCATGCGCGCCTGGGCCGGGCCCTGCCGGATTTCCGCGCCCTGTCGATCGAGGCCTTCCTGGAGCGTCACGAAGCAGAGGCCTGAGCGGATAGGCTAATTGATTAGCCGAGCAACTGTCATGATGCTGTCGTGCCCCGCGGGTTTACCGGCCTTCATCGTGAAGCGCCGGACACCCGCATGCTGATCCTCGAAGATCTGACGCGCCGTTACGGCGAGCGCCGCGCCGTGGACGGCGTCTCCCTCGCCATCCCCCGCGGCCGCTTCGTCGGCGTGATCGGCCGTTCGGGCGCCGGCAAGTCGACCCTGCTGCGGATGATCAACCGCCTGGCCGAGCCGACGGGCGGCCGCATCCTGTTCGACGGCCTCGACGTGACGGCCCTGCGCAGCCGCGACCTGCGGCGCTGGCGGACGCGCTGCGCCATGATCTTCCAGCAGTTCCACCTCGTCGGCCGCCTCGACGTGCTGAGCAACGTGCTGATGGGCCGGCTCTCCGAGGTGCCCCGGCACCGCTCGCTGTTCAAGCTCTGGTCCGAGCGCGAGCGCGCCCTGGCCCTGGCCGCCCTCGACGGGTTCGGCATGGGCGACTTCGCCGGGCACCGGGCCGACCAGCTCTCCGGCGGCCAGCAGCAGCGCGTCGCCATCGCGCGGGCGATGATGCAGGCCCCCGACCTGATCCTGGCCGACGAGCCCGTGGCCTCCCTCGACCCGCGCAACACCCGCATCGTCATGGACGCCCTGGCCGAGGCCAACCGGCGCCACGGCATCACGGTCCTGTGCAACCTGCATTCCCTGGACCTGGCCCGCCACTACTGCGACCGCCTCGTCGGCCTCGCCGACGGCCGCCTCGTGTTCGACGGCGCCCCCGCCGACCTCACCGAGGCGGTCGCCCGCCAGCTCTACGGGCTGGAGGACGGCGAGGTCCTCGACGCGCCGGAGCCGGTGCGGCCCCCCGCCTATCCCGCCGCCCTGGTCGCCTGATTCCTGAATCGGATCCCTCACCCCCGGGAGATACCCATGCTGACCCGCCGATCCCTCGCCGGCGCCCTCGCGCTCGCCCTCCTCGCCCTCCCGGCCGCTGCGCAGGACTGGACAGCGGCCTATCCGGAGCTGACCCTGGCGGTGATCCCGGCCGAGAACGCCTCGGGCACCACCGACCGCTACGCGCCGATGACCGCCTACCTGTCGAAGGCCCTCGGCGTGCCGGTGAAGCTGCGCATCGCCAACGACTACGCCGCCGTGATCGAGAGCCAGCGCGCCGGCAACGCTCAGCTCGCCTTCTACGGTCCGGCCTCCTTCGCCCGCGCGGTGATGACCGGCGTCAAGGTCGAGCCCATCGTCAACCAGCGTCACGACACCGGCGCCTCGGGCTACTACGCGGTGATCTATGTGCGCGCCGACAGCCCCTACAGGACGATCGAGGACCTGAAGGGCAAGAACCTCGCCCTGGTCGACCCGAACTCCACCTCCGGCAACCAGGCGCCGCGCTACTTCCTCAGCAAGGCCGGCCACCCGGTCGACACGTTCTTCGGCAAGACGGTCTATGCCGGCAGCCACGAGAACGCCGTCCTGGCCCTGGTGCAGGGCACCGTGGACGCGGCGGCCAACCTCTACAACACCGACACCGACACCATGGTCACCCGCATGGCGGCCAAGGGCATGCTGAAGAAGCCCGACGGGTCGGCGATGAGCCAGGCCGATTTCCGCGTGGTGTTCAAGTCCGACTTCCTGCCCGAGGGCCCCTTCGCCATGCTGGCGAGCCTGCCCGACGCCCTCAAGGCGCAGATCCGCGCGGCCCTGGTGGCGATGCCCACGGCCGACAAGGCGGCCTTCGACCGGCTCTCGGACGGCAAGGATCTCGGCCTCACCCCCGTGACCCTGAAGGACTACCAGCCGATCATCGACATGCTGAAGTTCAACGACGACCAGCGCCGCAAATCTTGACCCCGCCCCTCTCGACCGCGTCCGGCACGGTGTCGCGGGTCGCCGACCATGCCTGAGCGGATCATGCCCGAGGGGATCGTACCTGAGCGGCTCCTGCCCGATCGGATCGTGCCCCTGCCCCCGGACCGGGCCGCCGCCCTGGCGGGGGCCTACGAGGCCGCCGTCGCCGCGACCCGGCGCCGGACCTGGGCCGGCCTCGCCGGGCTCGTCGTCCTTGCCGGCCTCGCCGCCTGGGCCGCGGAGGTGCGCCCCTGGGTGCTGGCGACCCATCTCGGCCGCTTCACCGACTACCTCGTCCAGATCCTGCCGCCCCTGACCCTGGCGAACCTGCCGGGGGACCTCGCCGAATGGTACTGGGGCGGGCCGAAATGGCTCGGGCTCCTGGGCGAAACCCTGCTGATGGCCTATCTCGGCACCCTCCTGGGGGCGATCGGCGGCTTCCTCCTGTGCTTCTCCGCCGCCGCCAACGTGGCGGGGAGCCGGACGGCCTGCATCCTCGTGCGGCGCGGGCTCGAGGTCTGCCGCACCGTGCCGGAGATCGTGTTCGCCCTGATCTTCGTCATCGCCTTCGGCCTCGGGCCGATGGTGGGCGTGCTGGCCCTGGCGATCCACACCACGGGGGCGCTGGGCAAGCTGTTCTCCGAGGTGGTCGAGAACATCGACATGAAGCCGGTGGAAAGTCTCACGGCCGCCGGGGCCGGGCGGATCGAGACCCTGCGCTTCGCCGTGCTGCCGCAGGTGCTGTCGAACTTCGCCTCCTACGGGCTGCTGCGCTTCGAGATCAACGTGCGCGGCGCCGGCGTGATGGGTTTCGTCGGGGCCGGCGGCATCGGGCAGGAACTCCTCGTGGCCATCCGCAACTTCTACTACGCCGACGTCAGCGCAATCCTGGTCCTGATCATCCTCACCGTGATGGCGATCGACCTCGGCACCGAGCGCCTGCGCCACGGACTCCTCGGAGGCCTGCGATGACCGGCCCCGGACTCGGTCCGGCCGAGATCGCCGCCCTGCGCCGGCGCTTTCCCGACAGCTTCCGGCCGGCCTGGCGGGGGCGGCTCCTCGCGGTCCTGGCGCTGGCCGGCCTCGTCGGCCTGGCGGGCTACGCCCTGGTCCGCCTCGATTTCTCCGCCGCGCGCCTCCTGGCCGGCCTCGGCCGCCTCGGCGAGTTCAGCCTGCTGATGTGGCCGCCCGAGACCGGCGGCCGGGCCTGGGCCTTCCTGCAGGCCCTGGCCGAGACCCTCGGCATCGCCTTCATCGGCACGCTGACGGCCGCGCTGCTGGCCTTTCCGGTGGCGTTCCTCGCCGCCCGCAACGTCGTGCCGAACCCCTTCCTGCGCTTCACCGTCCGGCGCGGCCTCGACGTGATGCGCTCCGTCGACGTGCTGATCTGGGCCCTGGTCTGGATCAACGTCGTCGGGCTCGGCCCCTTCGCCGGGGCGCTCGCCATCGCGTGCGCGGATTTCGGGGCGCTCGGCAAGCTGTTCTCCGAGGCGGTGGAGACCGCCGACGCCAAGGCCGGCGAGGGCGTCTCCGCCGCGGGCGGCACCGAACTGCACCGCATCCGCTTCGGCCTGATCCCGGCGGTGCTGCCGGTGCTCGGCAGCCAAGTGCTGTATTTCTTCGAATCGAACACCCGCTCGGCCACCATCATCGGCATCGTCGGCGCGGGCGGCATCGGCCAGTATCTCAGCGAGCTGATCCGCGTCCTCGAACTGCGCCAGGTCGCCTGCCTGATCCTGATGATCCTGGTGACCGTGGCCCTCATCGACGCCGTCTCGGGGCGCCTGCGCCGGGCCCTGATCGGCGCCGCCGCGCGCTGAGGGGCCGGCCGGGCAAGCTCTATAGACGAGGTCGGCGAGGCCGTCGCCCGACCGGTGGGGATGTCGAGGGACCCGGTGCGGACACCGACCGCGTGGAGGGTGCGGCGGAGCGCGTCGACGCTCAGGGCGCCGTCGCCGGGCCCGTCGGGAGACTGCATCACCCTGTCGGGAGTCTGCGAGTCCCTGACGGGAGCTGGTGAGACGATGGGCTTCGGCATCGTTCGCACCCGCCAGGGGCCGCCGGATCACGGCCGCGGGATGGGTCGCCGGGGGCGCCCTGCAGGGAGGCTCCCAGGTCGGGGCGCCGTAGAATTCGCAGAGATAGACGCGAAGGACGGTGCTTCACAGAACCGTGGTAGCATGTCGTTTTTTCGGATAACGCAAAGGAAAGTCCGTCCGGTAGGCCCCGAAGACAGATTTCACCAAGTTCTGTTCTGTGCGGTGATTTGAGGTGGATCAAGGCTGACCGTTCGAAACCGGCCGAAGCTGAGGGTTGGCTCACTTCGGAGACGAACGATGTCCAAGGCCGTTCCTTCGCCGCTCGCTGCCATCCGCGACATTCTCGTCGGGACCGCCATCGAATCCGAGCGCCCGGAGACCTCCTGCGCCGTCGGCTACGGCCTGACCCTCGCGCGCGCCACGGGCGCCCACCTGACGGTTCAGTCGGCCGCGTGGCGGCTGACCGGCGACGATGCCTGGCTCGGCGCTTTCGACCTCGACGGCGTGGCCGCCATCGACCGGCGGCTCGACGCGCTGGCCCGCTCCGTCGCGGACCGTGCGGCCGGGGATGCGGCGCAGGCCGGCGTGGTCTGCACGGTCGAGACGCCGAGCCTGCCCTTCCCGGCAATCGTTAGCCGGCTCGCGAAGCAGGCGCGCCTGCACGACCTGACGGTCCTCGACGCGGGCGTCCGAACCTACGACATCGACCGCGAGATCGTCGAGAAGGCCTTGTTCGTCAGTGGCCGCCCTGTCATCGCCGTGCCGCCTGGCATCGAGACCTTCTCCGCGCGGCGGATCGTCGTGGCCTGGGACGGCTCCGCGCAGGCGGCGCGGGCGGCCAACGACGCCCTGCCGTTCCTGCGCGCGGCCGATGTGGTGGAGATCGTCTGCGTCGCCGACGCGGAGGATCTCCATGCCTCCGTGCCGGGCGCCGAGTTCGCCCCGCATCTCGCGCGGCACGGCGTGGCCGTCACCGTCGTCGACGTGCCGGTGGCGGACGGCATCGCGGAGACGCTGTGCAACCAGGCGCGGATGCTCCGGGCCGACCTGATCGTGGCCGGCGCCTACCGGCATTCCCCCATCCGGGAGTTCTTCTTCGGCGGCGTCACCCGGGCGCTGCTTCGGGGCAGCCCGGCGGCCCTGTTCCTGGCTCATTGATGCTTGGCCCATTGATGCTTGTCGCATCGATTCCGGCGCATCGAATCCGGCGCATCGATTGCCGGCCCATTGATGTCTGGCCCAACGCGGAGCGATATCATGACGACTCCCAGACGACATTCCGGCGGTTCGGGCGCGGGACGCGGGGTACGGGCATGGGATCCGCCCCGCCCCGGCCCGCGCCGCACGGCGGAACGGGCCTCTCCGGTCCGGCGCGCGCCGCCCGCACCGGGGCGCGCCGAAGATGCTCGCCGGGACGCTGGCCAGGACTCTTGCCGGGACGCTTGCCAGGATGCTCGCCGGAATACTGGCCAGGATGACTGGATGCGGCCGATGGACGAGGACGACCGGCGCGCGCGGGACGCCGCCTGGGGCTTCGTCGAGTGAGTCCGGGCGGTGGCCGGGCCGGCGCGGGGCGGCCTCCCGGGAGTCCGGTCCGCGCGGGCGGCCCCATGACGTCCTGCCGCCGACGCAGATGAGGGCCGGTCCCGCACCCCGTCGACCGGCGCGCGGCGCCGGTTGCGGCGGATGCCGTCCAGGCGCCGTGGGTCAGGTCCGGACGCCGTCACCGGGTCCCGTGAGGCCGTGCCGGCCCGAGCCTCCACGGGGTGGGTGCCTCAGTGGCACAGGAGGGCGCAGATGGGCGTCGTCTGTAGGACGTCCCGGGTCATGCCGCCGAAGATCCATTCCCGCAGCCGCGAATGGCCGTAGGCCCCCAGGACGAGGAGGTCGGCATATTCGCGCCGCGCGAACCGGAGGAGCTCGGAGGCCTCGCCCCGCGCGGATGCGCCGAGGCGGTGGATCGTCACGTTGGCGCCGTGCCGCGTCAGGTGGTCCGCCACCGCCTCGAGGCCTTGGGCGGGGCCTTGCGCGGCGCCTTGGGCGAGACCCTGGGCGAGACCTTGGGCGAGACCCTGGGCGAGACCCTGGGCGGGGCCTTGGGCGGGGCCTTGGAACGGCGCCTCGGGACCTACCGAGACGAGAAAGACGTGGTCCGCCTGCCGGAGGAACGGCACCGCCGCCGCGACGGCGCGTCGGGCCTCCAGGGTGTCCTTCCAGGCGACGAGGATGCGGTCGGCGCCCAGATGCGCGAGGCCCGGGGGCACGACCAGGACCGGACGCCCCGCTGCCATCAGCAGCGGACCGGGCGGCACCGCCATCGGGCCGGGCAACCCGTCGTCCGGACCATCGTAGGCGCTATCGTCGGTGCACTGGCGCCCGACCACCACGAGATCCGCCGCGCGGGCCTCCCGGGCGAGGCTGGCGGCGGGAGGCCCCTCGGTGAAGCGCCAGGCGGTGCGGAGGGCCTCGCCGGACTGGCGCGCGAACAGGTCCCGGGTCCGGGCGGCCGCGTCGCGGGCGCGCAGGATGGCGTCCTCCTGGAGGTTCGTGATCGCGGACGGTCCGGCGATCGGCCAGGCCGCCATGCCCGTCAGGTCCGCCTCGAAGCGCCGCGCCAGGCCGGCGGCGAGCCGGACCCGCTCGGCGGACCCGCGATCCAGGTCCACCGATACCAGGATGTTCGCGTAACCCACGGCCGTCTCCCATCCCGTCCCCGGCCCGGGGCGCTCGATCCCCGGGCCGGGACATCCTGGTTCGTCCGGCGCGCCCCGGCCTTGATCCAGCTCAAGGGACCGCCGGTGGCGCCGCCGCGGGCGGGGTTGGGCCGCCCAGCACCCGCAGGGCGTTGAGGATGACGGCGATGTCGATGGCTTCCTGGAGCAGGGCGCCGTGCAGGGGTGTGAGGTGGCCCGCCGCGGCTGCCGCCATGCCGGCCAGCGACAGGCCGAGCCCGGCCGCCACGCTCTGCAGGGCGATGGCGCGGGCCCGCCGCGCGATGCGGATGGCCTGCGCCAGGGGGGCGAGGCTGTCGACCAGGACGACGACGTCCGCCGCCTCGGCCGCGGCCGCCGCCCCACGGGCGCCCAGGGCCACCCCGAGGTCGGCGGCGGCCAGGGCGGGCGCATCGTTGACCCCGTCGCCCACCATCATCACGGGTCCGTTGGCCCGCTCGGCCGTCACGATCCGGGTCTTTCCGGCGGGGTCCAGATCGGCCGCCACGGCGTCCACCGGCAGGCCGGCGACGAGGGCTTCCGCCAGCGCCCGCCGGTCGCCGGTCGCGAGCACCACCCGCGCGATGCCGCAGGCCCGCAGGTCCGCGAGGGCCTGCCCCCCATCCTGCCGGAGGGGGTCCGCGAAGGTCAGGATCCCGGCGGGCCGGCCGTCCACGGCGACCAGAACGATCGCGGAGGCGCCCGCCGCGCCCTCTCCCGGATCGCCTTCCCCAAGATCGCCTTCCCCCGAAACGCCTTCCCCCTGCGGGAACGGGATGCCGTGGGTCGCCATCAGGCGGGGTCCGCCGACCCGGACGTCATGTCCGGCGACGCGGCCGGCCATGCCGGCGCCGGGCATCTCGCGCGCCGCCTGCGGCCGCGTGAGCGACAGGCCGCGCGCCTGGGCGGTCTCGACGAGCGCCCGGGCGAGCGGGTGGCTCGAGGCCTGGTCGAGGGAGGCGGCGAGGGCCAGAACCTCCGCCTCGGCGAAGGGGGCGAAGGGGGCGAGGGCGCGCAGGCCGGTCAGCCGCGCCGTCCCGACGGTGAGCGTGCCGGTCTTGTCGATCACCAGGACGCGCACCCGCGCCAGCCGCTCCAGGGCGCCCCCGCCCTTGACGAGGACGCCGAGGCCGGCGGCCCGCGAGAGGCCCGAGACGAGGGCGACCGGGACCGCGAGGATCAGCGGACAGGGCGTGGCGACGACGAGCACCGCCAGGGCCCGCAGGGGATCGCCCGTGGCCGCCCAGGCGCCGCCGGCCAGCAGGAGGGTCAGGCCCAGGAAGGCGAGGCCGTAGCGGTCGGCGAGGCGCACCATCGGCGCCTTCCGGGCCCGGGCCGCCTCGACCAGCCGGACGATGCCCGCATAGGTGCTCTCCGCCGCCCGGCGCTCGGCCAGGAGCACGAAGGGCGGCCCGACATTGACCGCCCCGCTCACCACGGCGGCGTTCGGCCCGAAGGCGACCGGCAGGGCCTCGCCCGTCAGCGTCGCCTGGTCCAGGAGCGCCGGCCCGCCGGCGACGCGGCCGTCCACCGGCAGGACGTCCCCGGTCCGGACGAGGATGCGGTCGCCCGGGACCAGCACCCCGATGGGCACCTCCCGGACCGCGCCGCCCTCCTCCCGCTGGGCCGTGCGCGGCTGGCGGGCCAGCAGGGCCGTCATGGCCTGCCCGGCGCGTCCGGCGGCGTAGGCGTCCAGCGCCTGCCCGCCCGCGTACATCAGGGCGATGACGACGCCCGCCAGGGGCTGCGCCAGGGCGAGCGCGCCGCCCATGGCGAGGAGGGCGACGAGGTCGAGGCCGACATCCCCCCGGGCGAGGTGGGTGACGACCTGGATCGCCAGGACCCCGAGGACCGCGAAGGTCGGGACGGACCAAGCCCAGGCCGCGATCCCGGCCTGTCCGGCCGCCTGCGCCGCCAGGCCGAGGACGAGGCCGGCGAGGGGCAGGCCGGCGAGCGAGAGGACGCCGATCCAGGCGCGCCGGTCCCGGCCGGCGCCGTGGGCGCGCGCTGTCTCCGGTGTGCCGATGGCTGCGCCCGCCGTCGTCATGGTCGCGCCCGTGCCCGCCTGTCTCCGCCGGGCTCATCGCATCACCGGGTCGGCGCGGCCTTGCGCTGGATCAAGGCTCGGCGCTGGATCGAGGCCCGGCGCTGGCGCGGGGACTTACTTCGGGGCGTGGAGGGTCGGCGGGCCGAGATGCTGGAGGTAGTCGATCTTGCCGAGGCCCACGCCGGCGCTGCGGAGGATGCCGTAGGCGGTGGTGACGTGGAAGAAGAAGTTCGGAAGCGCGAAGCCGGTGAGGTAGGCCTGCCCGCTGAAGCGGTATCCCATGCCGTTCGGGAACGTCAGCTCCACGTCGCGCTCCGCGCTCAGGGCGGCCGGATCGACGCCCTCGACGAAGGCGATCGTCCGGGCACAGCGCGCCTGGAGCTCGGCGAAGGTCGCCTCGACGTCGGGCATCGCGGGCGCCGCGATCCCGGCGAGGCGGGCCACGGCGTTCTTCGCGCTGTCGGAAGCCATCTGGTACTGGGCCGGCAGCGGCTTCATGTCCGGAGCCAGCCGCCGGCCGATCAACGCGGCCTCCGGCATCTCCGAGGCCGCCTTGTCGAGCCACGCGCTCATGCTGCGCAGGGCGTTGACGAAGATCGGGACGCTGAGGTCGTGGATGTGCAGGCTCATCCGGCCTGCCTAAGGCACCCGTCCCCGCAGCGGGGTGAGACGGCGCACACCGCGCGCGGCCGTCATCGGCCCAGGGGGGTCACTTGCGCAGGGGCACGCCCTTGGTGGTGAAGCGCGGCGCGCCCGGATGGCGCGCGGGGTGCGGCTGGCCGCGTCCCTTGCCGGCCCCGGAGCCCGTGCCCGACGGCTGCGACGACGGAACCAGCTGGTCCGGCCGCGGCCCGATGAGGTCCCCCCGGCCCATCGCCCGCAGCGCCTCGCGCAGCAGGGGCCAGTTCTCGGGGTCGTGGTAGCGCAGGAAGGCCTTGTGCAGCCGGCGCTGCCGCAGCCCCTTGATCGCGTCGACCGGCTCGCTGCCGCCGCGGCGCACGCCCTGCAGCGGGTTGATCTCGGTGTGGTACATCGTCGTCGCCGTCGCCATGGGCGAGGGCAGGAAGGTCTGGACCTGGTCGGCGCGGTAGTCGTTCTTCTTCAGCCAGAGGGCGAGGTTGAGCATGTCCCCGTCGGTCGTGCCCGGATGCGCCGCGATGAAGTACGGGATCAGGTAGTACTTCTTGCCGGCCTTCTGGGCGGCGGCGTCGAACATCTCCTTGAAGCGGTCGTAGGTGCCGATGCCCGGCTTCATCATCAGGTCGAGGGGGCCGCGCTCGGTGTGCTCGGGGGCGATCTTGAGCCGGCCGCCGACGTGGTGCGTCACGAGCTCCTCGACGTATTCGGGGCTCCGGACCGCGAGGTCGTAGCGCACGCCGGAGGCGACCATCACCTTCTTGACGCCCTCCACCTCGCGGACCTTGCGGTAGAGCCGGATCAGGTCGTCGTGCGAGGTGTTCAGGTTCGGGCAGATGTCGGGGAAGACGCAGGAGGGCAGCCGGCAGGCCGCCTCGATCTTCGGGTCCTTGCAGGCCATCCGGTACATGTTGGCCGTGGGGCCGCCCACGTCGGAGATCACGCCCGTGAAGCCCGGGGTCTTGTCGCGAATGTGCTCGATCTCGCGCAGGATCGAGCCTTCCGAGCGGTTCTGGATGACGCGGCCCTCGTGCTCGGTGATGGAGCAGAAGGTGCAGCCACCGAAGCAGCCGCGCATGATCGTCACGGAGAACTTGATCATGTCCCAGGCGGGAATCTTCGCGTCGCCGTAGGACGGATGGGGCGCCCGGGCGTAGGGCAGGTCGTAGACCGCATCCATCTCTTCGCTGGAGAGCGGGATCGGCGGCGGGTTCAGCCAGAGGTCGCGGTCGCCGTGGCGCTGGACCAGGGGGCGCGCGTTGCCGGGATTGGCCTCCCGGTGCAGCACCCGCGAGGCGCGGGCATAGGCCTCCTTGTCGTCCTTGACCTCGTCGTAGGCGGGGAGCCGGATCACGGTCTCACCGGGGCGGCGGCTCGCGGCCTCGTCGGCCGAATCGAGGTCGTCGGCGGGCAATTCGGTGTAGGCCTCGGGCACGCGGCGGAACAGGGCGACGCCCCGGACCGAATGGAGATCCTGCGGCGCCTCGCCGGCCGCGAGGCGGTTGGCCACCTCGACCACGGCGCGCTCGGCATTGCCGTAGAGGAGCAGGTCGGCCTTGGCATCCGCCAGGATCGAGCGGCGCACCTTGTCGGACCAGTAATCGTAATGGGCGATGCGGCGCAGGGAGGCCTCGATGCCGCCGAGGATGATCGGCACGTCCTTGTAGGCCTCGCGGCAGCGCTGCGTGTAGACGATGGTGCAGCGGTCCGGCCGGGCGCCGCCTTCCCCTCCGGCCGTATAGGCGTCGTCGCTGCGCAGGCGCCGGTCCGCCGTGTAGCGGTTCACCATCGAATCGAGGTTGCCGCCGGTGACGCCGAAGAACAGCGTCGGCCGGCCCAGGACCTTGAACGGCTCCGCCGATTGCCAGTCGGGCTGCGCGATGATGCCGACCCGGAAGCCCTGCGCCTCAAGCAGCCGGCCGATGATGGCCATGCCGAAGCTCGGATGGTCCACGTAGGCGTCGCCCGTCACCAGGACGATGTCGCAGGCGTCCCACCCGAGCCGGTCCATCTCGGCGCGGCTCATGGGCAGGAACGGCGCCGCCGTCCGGTTCAGCGGCGGCGTGCAGGCGAGGGGAGCCACGGAGCGACTCACGGGAGCTTGGAGGTCCATGGGGCCCGTGCATAGACCGCCCGGGCCGCGATCTCAACGAAGCCTGCGGCGGCCGGGTGCCGCGACCGCATCGGACCGGCCGCGACGCCGTGCCCGTCCGCCTCGTCCTTCTCCTGGCCTTTCCCGTACTGCCAGCACGTCGCCCGCCCCGGCCGGATCGGAGCCCGCCTCACTCCACCACCAGTTCCACCCGGTCGGCGGCGAAGAGGCTGCGGGTGGCCTGGATGCGCGTGCCCGCGCCGTCCACGTTCACGCTCGACAGGGCGATCAGGGTGCGGCCGGGGGCGATGTCCAGGCGCTCCGCCTCGTCCGCGCTGGCCGGGCGGGCGCCGATCCGGGTGGAGAGCCGGGTGTAGTCGGCCACCCCGAAGCCCGCATAGGCCCGGGTGAGCGAGCCGCTGGCGGCGTAGGCGGCGTCGAAGCCGGCGAAGCGCGGCAGGGGCAGGCAGGTCCGGGCCGTCGAGATCGGGGCGCCGTCGGCCCGGTGCACGGTGAGGAGTTCGAGGATCGGCGCGCCCGGGGCTATCCCCAGGGCCTCGGCCCAGTCCGCATCCGCCGGGACGGTGGCGGCGGCGATCAGGTCGCCCCAGGCCTCGCGCCCGGTGCGCGAGACGATCTCCGAGAAGCGGGTCCGCGGCCCGATCGGGTAGGCGATCGGGCCCTGCTCCACGAAGCTGCCCCGGCCCTGCGTGGTCCGCACCAGCCCGCCCTCGGCGAGCACCCCCAGCGCCCGGCGCACCGTGTGCCGGTTCACGCCGAAGCGCGCGGCGAGCGCCGATTCGGCCGGCAGCTGCGCCCCGGCCGCCAGGGCCCCGCTGCGGATCTCGCCCGCCAGGGCGTCCGCGATCTGCCGCCAGGCGGCGAGGCCGCCCCCGCGCTGGAGCGCCGTCACGCGGGTGTCGCCCGCCTCGGTCATGGCTGTCTCGCGTGGGTGGCCTGCATGACGTCCTCGATAGCCCTTGCGCCCGCTCATCCACTTGTCTACACATATAGACAGGTTTGGAGACCGATCGATGCCGAGCGCCAGCCAAACACCACCTGAGCCAGGGATGCCAGACCTCGCCGCGCGCCGCCGCGCCATGGCCCTGGCCGGCCAGGCCTCCGTGGACGACCTGCGCGCCGCCCTGGCGCGGGCCGGCGCCGCGGCCGAGGCGGAGGACCTGCGGGCGCCGGAGACGGGTCTCGTCATGGTCCGCGGGCGAATCGGCGGCGACGGCCGGCCCTTCAATGCCGGCGAAGCCACGGTGACCCGGGCGGCGGTGCGCCTGCCCGGGGGCGAGACCGGCTTCGCCTATCATCTCGGCCGCGACCGGGCCCGCGCCCGCCTCGCCGCCATCCTGGACGCCCATTGGCAGCGTCCGGACGCGCGGCCCGCCCTCGAGGCGGCCCTGGCGGAGATCGCCGGCCGCCGGGCGGCGGCGGCGCAACGGGCCGCCCGCAAGGCGGCGGCCACCCGGGTGAACTTCTTCACCCTGGCGCGGGGAGAGGATTGATGGCCAACCCCAACCCCAACTCCAACCCCAGCCCCTTGGCCCGCGGCTTCGCCGATCCCGTCCACGACGGACAGGCCGTCTTCCGCGCCGCGATGGAGGCCCTGAGCCGGCCCGGGCGGATCCGCCCCCTGGTCACCGCCCTGGAGCCCCCGGGCCCCCTCACCCCCGAGCTCGCGGCCCTGGCCCTGGCGCTGACCGACGCCGACACGCCGGTCTGGCTCGATGCGCCGCTCCGGGCGGACCCGGCGGTCGCCGGCTTCCTGCGCTTCCACACCGGGGCGCCCCTGGTCGCGGCCCCCGCAGAGGCCGCCTTCGCGCTGATCGCCGATCCGGCCCATTGCCCGCCCTTCACGGATTTCGCGCCGGGCACCCCGGCCTACCCGGATGCCTCCGCCACGTTGATCCTGGCCGTCGACACCCTCTCGGACGCGGAAGGGCAGGGTTTCACGGGGCCGGGTTTCGCGGGGCAGGGTTTCGCAGGACCCGGCATCCGCGGCACGGCGCGGCTCGCCGCCGGGCCCCTGCCCGCCGACTGGGCTGCGCGCTGGGCCGCGAACCAGGCGGGCTTCCCCCTGGGGATCGACTGCCTCTTCGTGGCGCCGGGCCGCCTCGCCGGGCTGCCGCGCTCGGCCCGGCCCGTCGCCGCCGAAGCGCTTCGGGATTCGGAGGCTCTGCCATGTACGTAGCGGTCAAGGGCGGCGAGGCCGCCATCGACAACGCCCACCGGCTCCTGGCCGAGGTCCGGCGCGGCGACCCGGCGGTGCCCGAGCTCTCCGTGGCGCAGATCCGTGAGCAGATGCGCCTTCTCGTGGACCGGGTGATGACCGAGGGCTCCCTCTACGATCCCGATCTGGCCGCCCTCGCCCTGAAGCAGGCCCGGGGCGACGTGGTCGAGGCGGTGTTCCTGGTGCGGGCCTATCGCACCACCCTGCCGCGCTTCGGCGCCACCGCGCCGGTGGATACCGGCGCGATGGCGCTGGCCCGGCGCATCTCCGCCACCTTCAAGGACCTGCCCGGCGGACAGGTGCTCGGCCCGACCTTCGACTACACCCACCGCCTCGTGGACTTCGCCCTGGCCGACGGCGCCACTCCCGATGCCGCCGCCGAGGCGGAGCCGGAGGCCGATGCCGCCGCCTGCCCGCGGGTCACCGATCTCCTGGGGCAGGCGGGCCTGCTCGAACCCTCGCCGCCCGACCTGGGCGCCCCCGTGGGCGACCTCACCCGCGAGCCGGTGGACTACCCCGCCGACCGCGCGGTGCGGCTGCAGGGGCTGGCCCGGGGCGACGAGGGCTTCCTCCTCGCCCTCGGCTACTCGACGCAGCGCGGCTACGGCCGCACCCATCCCTTCGTCGGCGAGATCCGGGTCGGGGCGGTGGAGCTGGAATTCACCCCGGAGGAACTCGGCTTCCCGGTCGGCCTCGGCGCGGTCGAGCTGACCGAGTGCCAGATGATCAACCAGTTCCACGGCCACGGGGCGGTGCCGCCGCAATTCACCCGGGGCTACGGCCTGGTCTTCGGCCAGGGCGAGCGCAAGGCCATGGCCATGGCGCTGGTCGACCGCTCGCTGCGGGCCGCCGAACTCGGCGAGGCCGTGGGGGTGCCGGCCCAGGACCAGGAATTCGTCCTCGCCCATTGCGACAGCCTGCAGGCGACGGGCTTCGTCGAGCACATGAAGCTGCCGCACTACGTGGACTTCCAGGCCGAGCTCGAACTGGTGCGGCGCCTGCGCGCCGAGCACGCCGCCCGGGCGGCCGCGCCGCCCTCGCCCGAATCCGAATCCGACGAATCCCCCCTGCGGGAGGCCGCCGAATGAGCCCGCTCCATCCCGCAGCAGCCCTGTCCACGGCCTCCACCGTGGCGACCGTCTCGGCGGGCACCGGCTACAACTTCGCCTATCTCGACGAGAGCACGAAGCGGATGATCCGCCGGGCCATCCTCAAGGCCATCGCGATCCCGGGCTACCAGGTGCCGTTCGCCGCCCGCGAGATGCCGATGCCCTACGGCTGGGGCACCGGCGGCGTGCAGGTCACCGCCGCGATCCTCGGGGCCGCCGACGTGCTCAAGGTGATCGACCAGGGCGCCGACGACACCACCAACGCGGTCTCGATCCGGCGCTTCTTCACCGCCACCGCGGGCATCGCCACGACGACGCGGACGGTTGAGGCCACCGTGATCCAGACCCGCCACCGCATCCCGGAGGCGCCCCTCGCCGAGGGTCAGGTCCTCGTCTACCAGGTGCCGATCCCGGAGCCCCTGCGCTTCCTCGAACCGCGCGAGACCGAGACGCGCCAGCTCCACGCGCTCGCCGAGTACGGCCTGATGCACGTGAAGCTCTACGAGGACATCGCCCGCCACGGCCACATCGCCACCACCTACGCCTATCCGGTGGAGGTGGCCGGCCGCTACGTGATGGACCCCTCCCCGACCCCGAAATTCGACAACCCCAAGATGGACGACTGCCCCGCCCTGCAGCTCTTCGGGGCCGGCCGCGAGAAGCGCATCTACGCGATCCCGCCCTACACCCGGGTGCGCAGCCTCGACTTCGAGGACCATCCCTTCCGGGTCCAGCGCTTCGAGCGCCCCTGCGCCCTCTGCGGCGCCGAGGGCGTCTATCTCGACGAGGTCGTCCTCGACGACGTCGGGGGGCGGATGTTCGTCTGCTCGGACACGGATTATTGCGAGACCCGCCTTGACGAGACCCGCCGCGCCGACGGCCAGACCGGGGAAGCCGCGTGATGGAACCGCTCCTGACCGTCGACGGCCTGACCAAGCACTACGGCCGCCGCCTCGCCTGCCATGGCATCGGCTTCACCCTCGACCCCGGCGAGGTCCTGGCGGTGGTCGGCGAATCGGGCTCCGGCAAGTCGACCCTGCTCTCGCTCATCGCCGGCGAGGTCGCGGCCGATGCCGGGTCGGTCGCCTACCGCATGCGCGACGGCGCCACGCGGGACCTCGACACCCTGAGCGTGGTCGAGCGGCGCGCGCTGATGCGCACCGACTGGGGCTTCGTGCGCCAAGACGCGACGCAGGGCCTGCGCATGGCGGTCTCGGCCGGGGGCAATGTGGGCGAGCGCCTGATGGGGGTCGGCGACCGCCATTACGGCCGCATCCGCGCCACCGCCCTCGACTGGCTCGCCCGGGTCGAGATCGCTCCCGACCGCATCGACGACCCGCCGACCCGCTTCTCCGGCGGCATGCGCCAGCGCCTGCAGATCGCCCGCAACCTCGTCACCGCCCCCCGCCTCGTCCTCATGGACGAGCCGACCTCGGGCCTCGACGTCTCGGTCCAGGCCCGGCTCCTCGACATGATCCGGGGCCTGGTGGCCGAGCTCGGCCTCGCGGTCATCATCGTCACCCACGACCTGGCCGTGGCGCGCCTGCTCTCGCATCGGGTCCTCGTCATGCGGGCCGGCCGGGTGATCGAGACCGGCCTGACCGACCAGGTCCTCGACGACCCCCAGGCCGCCTACACCCAGCTCCTCGTCTCCTCGGTGCTCGCCGCATGACGCCTGCTCCATCCCCCCTGCCCCTCCCGCCCCTGCTGGCCTTCGAGGACGTGGCCAAGAGCTTCACCCTGCACCTGCGCGGCGGCGCCGTGCTGCCGGTCATCGCCGGCGCCACCCTGGCGGTCCATCCGGGCGAGTGCGTCGTGCTGGGCGGTGCCTCCGGCGCCGGCAAGTCCTCCCTGTTGAAGATGGCCTACGGCAATTACCGCTGCGCCGCCGGGGCGATCCGGGTCCGCGACGGGGCCCGCACCGTGGACCTCGCCACGGCCGCGCCGCGGGAGATCCTGGGCCTGCGCCGCACCACCCTCGCCTACGTCTCGCAGTTCCTGCGGGTGATTCCCCGGGTCGGCGCCCGCGCCGTGGTGGAGGCCGCCGGGCTGGACGGCGGCCTCGCCCCCGCGGCGGCCCGGACCCGGGCGGCCGAGCTCCTGGCCCGCCTCAATCTGCCCGAGCGCCTGTGGGCCCTCCCGCCCGCCACCTTCTCGGGGGGCGAGCAGCAGCGGGTGAACATCGCCCGCGGCCTCATCGCCGACCGGCCGATCCTGCTCATGGACGAGCCCACCGCCTCCCTCGACGCGCGGAACCGCGCCGTGGTGGTGGACCTCATCGCCGAGAAGCGGGCCGCCGGCACCGCCATCCTCGGCATCTTTCACGACGCGGACGTGCGCGAGGCGGTGGCGACGCGCATCGTCGACGTCTCGGCCTTCCGCAGCGCGCTGGCGGCATGATGCGGGATCGGGAACAGAGCATGCGGGACACGGCGGGGGACAGGGCGGGCATGACGGACCGGGTCGAGATCCTCGAGAACGCGCGCCTGGTCCTGCCCGACCGGGTCGAGGCGGGCTGGCTCGCCGTAGTCGACGGGCGCATCGCCGAGATCGGCAGCGGACGTGCCCCCGAGCGCGGCCTCGACTGCGCCGGCGACACCGTCATCCCGGGCCTCGTCGAACTCCACACCGACCACCTGGAGAGCCACTACGCCCCGCGCCCCGGCGTGCGCTGGCATCCCCTCGGGGCGGTGCTGGCCTACGACGCCCAGATCGCGGCGTCGGGCATCACCACGGTGTTCGATTCGCTGCGCGCCGGCACCGACCCGGACGGCAGCGGCCTCGGCACGGAGCTGGAGCTGCTCGCCGCCGCCCTGGCCGAGGCCGGGGAGGCCGGCCTGTTCCGGGCCGAGCACCGGACGCACCTGCGCTGCGAGATTCCCTCCCCCGACGTGGTCGACACCGTGCACGCCTTCGCCGGGCGCTATCCCATCGGCCTGCTGTCGCTGATGGACCACACGCCGGGCCAGCGCCAGTTCCGTGACGTCGACAAGTACTACGTGTATGCCGGGCGCGGCGGCCGCTCCCTCGAGGAGATAAAGCTCAGCACCGCCCGCAAGATGCGCGACGGCCGCGCCCTCAACGCCGTGAACCGGCCCGCCCTGGTATCCCTCGCCCACGCCCTCAGCATCCCGCTGGCCAGCCACGACGACACCACCCTGGCGGATGTCGCGCTGTCGCGGGATGAATCGGTGGTGCTCGCCGAATTCCCCACCACCGTGGAGGCGGCCGAGGCCTCGCACGCGGCCGGCATCACCGTGATGATGGGGGCGCCCAACCTGATCCGGGGCGGCTCGCATTCGGGCAACGTCGCCGCCCACACCCTGGCGGAGGCCGGCACCCTCAGCATCCTGTCCTCGGACTACGTGCCGGCGAGCCTGCTGATGGCGGCCTTCGGGCTGCCCGAGCGCGTCCCCGGCATCGCCCTGCCGGACGCCATCGCCACCGTGACGGCGAACCCCGCCCGCGCGACGGGCCTGACCGATCGCGGCCGGCTGGAGCCCGGCCTGCGCGCCGACCTCGTCCGCGTCCGCCTCGCCCGGGGCGTGCCGGTGGTGCGTCAGGTCTGGCGCGCCGGCGAGCGGGTGGTGTGATGCCGGGCGGTTTCGTTCTCGTGGTCGGCCCGAGCGGGGCCGGCAAGGACACCCTGCTGCGGCTGGCGCGGGATGCGCTCGGCCACGACCCGCGCTTCGTCTTCCCGCGCCGCCTCGTCACCCGGGCCCCCTCGGCCCACGAGGACAACGTCGCCCTCACGGAGGCGGCCTTCGCCGCAGGCGCCGCCGCCGGCGCCTACGCCCTGCACTGGCGGGCGCACGGCCTCGGCTACGCGATTCCCGGCGAGACCCTGGATCAGGCGCGGGCGGGACGGGTGGTGATCTGCAACGTTTCCCGGCGCATCGTGGCGCAGGCCCGCGAGACCCTGCCGGATGTCGGTGTCGTCGCCGTCACGGCGGCCCCCGAGGTGCTGGCCCAGCGTCTTGCCACCCGCGCCCGGCCCGAGGACGGTGATCTGCGCACGCGCCTCGACCGCATCGTCCCGATCGTGGCCGAATGCACGATCTGGAACGATCGCGATCCGGACAGCGCCGCCGCGGCGCTGATCGCGCACCTGCTGGAGCGTGCGGCCTGACCCTCGGCCGATCGCGGATTTCACCGCTTCCGAAACGAGAAGAGCGCGGCCCCGATGGGACCGCGCTCTTCTCGTTTCGACCGTTCGGCCGGGCGCTCGCGCACCCGGCCGGGAGTTGCCTGCAGCTTACGCCTCCTGGCGAGGTCCGCGGGCGCGGTCCTGCTCGGCATTGCGCTCGGCCTTGAGCTTCTCGGTGATGTCCTCGCCGGTCTCCTGGTCGACGACCTTCATCGAGAGGCGGATCTTGCCGCGGTCGTCCTGACCGAGGAACTTCACCTTGACCTTCTGGCCCTCCTTGACGACGTCCGTCACCTTGGCGACCCGCTGAGCGGCGAGCTCCGAGATGTGGACAAGACCGTCCTTGGCGCCGAAGAAGTTCACGAAAGCGCCGAACTCCATCGTCTTCACGACGGTGCCGTCATAGATCATGCCCGGCTCGGCTTCCGCCACGATCGAGCGGATCCAGTTGTAGGCGGCCTTGATGGCCTTGCCGTCGCTGGAGGCGATCTTCACCGTGCCGGTGTCGTCGATGTTGATCTTGGCGCCGGTCTTCTCGACGATCTCGCGGATCACCTTGCCGCCGGTGCCGATCACTTCCCGGATCTTGTCGGTGGGGATCTGCATGGTCTCGATGCGCGGCGCGTACTCGCCGAGCTCGGGACGGGCATCGGTGAGCGCCTTCGACATCTCGCCGAGGATGTGGACGCGGCCTTCCTGCGCCTGGTGCAGGGCGACCTTCATGATCTCCTCGGTGATGCCGGCGATCTTGATGTCCATCTGCAGCGAGGTGATGCCGGACTCGGTACCCGCCACCTTGAAGTCCATGTCGCCGAGGTGATCCTCGTCGCCGAGGATGTCGGACAGCACGGCGTAGCGCTCACCCTCGAGGATGAGGCCCATGGCGATGCCCGCCACCGGACGGCGCAGCGGCACGCCGGCATCCATCAGCGACAGCGATGCGCCGCAGACGGAGGCCATCGAGGAGGAGCCGTTCGACTCGGTGATCTCGGACACGACGCGGATCGTGTACGGGAATTCGTGGGCCGGCGGCAGCACGGGGTGAATGGCGCGCCAGGCGAGCTTGCCGTGGCCGATCTCGCGACGGCCCGGGGAGCCCATACGGCCGGTCTCGCCCACCGAGTAGGGGGGGAAGTTGTAGTGCAGCAGGAAGGTCTCCTTGTAGGTGCCTTCCAGCGCGTCGATGAACTGCTCATCCTCGCCGGTGCCGAGGGTGGCGACCACGAGGGCCTGGGTCTCGCCGCGGGTGAACAGCGAGGAGCCGTGGGCGCGGGGCAGCACGCCGACCTGGGACTCGATCGGGCGCACGGTGCGGACGTCACGGCCGTCGATGCGCGAGCCGGTGTCGAGGATGTTCCAGCGCACGACCTTCGACTGCGCTTCCTTGAACGCGGCCTTGACCTTCTCGGCCGGGAAGCGGGCCTCGCCCTCGGCGGGGCAGAGGGCGGCCATCACCTTCGCCTTGACGGCGTCGACGGCGGCGTAGCGCTCCTGCTTGACGGTGTTCTTGTAGGCGGCGCGCAGGTCGGCCTCGCAGACCTCGAGCACGGCCGCTTCCACGTCGCCGTTCTCGGGGGCGGAGAAGTTGCGCGGCTCCTTGGCGGCCTTCTCGGCGAGGCGGATGATCGCCTCGATGACCGGCTGGAAATGCTTGTGGCCGAACATCACGGCGCCGAGCATGACCTCCTCGCCGAGCTCCTTGGCCTCCGACTCGACCATCAGGACGGCGTCCTGGGTGCCGGCGACGACGAGGTCGAGGGTCGAGGCTTCGAGGTCGGCCACATGCGGGTTCAGAGTGTACTGGCCGTTGGTGTAGCCGACGCGGGCGGCGCCGATCGGGCCCATGAAGGGCACGCCCGACAGGGTCAGGGCGGCGGAGGCCGCGACCATCGCGAGGATGTCGGGATCGTTCTCGAGGTCGTGGGTCAGGACGGTGACGACGACCTGGGTGTCGTTGCGCCAGCCCTCGACGAAGAGGGGGCGGATCGGGCGGTCGATCAGGCGGGAGACCAGGGTCTCCTTCTCGGACGGACGGCCTTCGCGCTTGAAGTACCCGCCGGGGATGCGGCCGGCGGCGTAGGCGCGCTCCTGGTAGTTTACGGTCAGCGGCAAGAAGTCGATGCCGGCCTTGGGCTCCTTAGCGGACACGACGGTGGCGAGCACCGAGGTCTCGCCGTAGGTCGCCATCACGGCGCCGTCGGCCTGGCGGGCGACCTTGCCCGTCTCGAGGACGAGCTTGCGGTCGCCCCACATCAGCTCTTCGCGTTGAATATCGAACATATGTCTAGCCTTCCTGCGGTCGGGCGAACCCGGCGCCGTCAGGGGCAAGATGGCGGGGGGCGCCGCACGCCGCGCCCCCCGCGATCCTGTCCCCGACGCATCCGCCTTCAAGTCGCCCGGGTCTTCGAGTGGCCGGACCCATTCCGGCCGCCCGAACTGTCAAAACGCGGCCCCGGGCCGGGCCCGGAACCGCGTGGGAGTGCCGTGCTTAGCGGCGGATGCCGAGACGCTCGATGAGGCTGCGGTAGCGGGCCTCGTCCTTGCGCTTGACGTAGTCGAGCAGCGAGCGGCGCTGCGAGACCATCTTCAGGAGGCCGCGGCGGGAATGGTTGTCCTTGCCGTGGGTCTTGAAGTGGCCGGTCAGGTTGGTGATCCGCTCGGTGAGGATCGCCACCTGGACCTCCGGAGAGCCGGTGTCCTTGCCGCCGGTCGCGTATTCCTTGATGAGCGCGGTCTTGCGCTCTGCCGTGATCGACATCGCAGTGCCTTTCGGTACGGGTTTTCGGAAAGGGCGGCCTCGTCGCGAGGGCCGCGCCACGCTCGTGGAAGGCCGGTGCCGGGATGTCGTCCAGCACGGTCAGGCCCACAAGCAGCTTGTGCCCCGGCCCCGTTCGCACGGGTCGGAGCGGCGCGGACCATACACGAAACCCGCCCCGACGCCAGCCCTCGGGGTGTCGCGGCTCGGCGGAGAGACTTCGGGGAGGGCGTGCTCAGGCCGCGGCGGCCTCGGTGCCGGCCACCGCGCGGATGTCCCTGGCCAGGGCGTCGATCCGGGCGGGATCCGAATCCCAGGCGAACATGAATCGGGCACCCCCGCCGATGAAGGTGTAGAAGCGCCAGCCCCGGGCGCGCAGGGCCTCGAGATGCTCGGGCGCGGCGCGCAGAAACACCGCGTTGGCCGCCACCGGGAACATCAGGGTGAAGGCGCTCACGTCCGCGACGGCGGCGGAGAGGCGCCGGGCGCAGGCATTGGCGTGGGCCGCGTGGCGCAGCCAGGCCCCGCCCTCCAGCACGCCGACCCAGGGGGCCGAGAGGAAGCGCATCTTCGAGGCGAGTTGGCCCGCCTGCTTGCAGCGGTACCCGAAATCCTCCGCCAGGGCGGAATCGAAGAACAGGATCGCCTCGCCCGCCGCCATGCCGTTCTTGGTGCCGCCGAAGCAGAGGAGGTCGACGCCGGCCTTCCAAGTCATGTCGGCGGGGCTGCAGTCGAGGCTGGCGCAGGCATTGGCGAAGCGCGCCCCGTCCATGTGGAGGCGCAGGCCCAGATCCCGGCAGGTGGCGGCGATCGCCCGGATCTCGGCGAGGCTGTAGAGCTGGCCGGTCTCGGTGGGCTGGGTGATCGTCACGACCCGGGGCTTGGGGAAATGGATGTCCGAGCGACCGGTGGCGACGCTTCGGATCAGGGCCGGGTCGAGCTTGCCGTCGGGGCTCGCCACCACGAGCAGCTTCGAGCCGTTGGAGAAGAACTCGGGCGCGCCGCACTCGTCGGTCTCAACATGGGCCGAGGCCGAGCAAATGACGCTGTGATAGGATTGGCAGAGCGAGGCGAGCGCCAGGGCATTGGCGGCCGTCCCGTTGAAGGCGAAGAAGACGTCGGCGGCGTCCGTCTCGAACAGGGTCCTGAAGGCGTCGGCCGCCCGCTTCGTCCACGGGTCCTCGCCGTACGCCGGCACCGAGCCGCAATTGGCCGAGTCCATGGCGGCCCAGGCCTCGGGGCAGATGCCGGCGTAGTTGTCGCTCGCGAATTGCTGGGGCTCGGGGGACATGGGTCGCTCTCGTCTGGCCAAGGTCCGCATCAGGAGTGCAGCGGCCGGCCGAGCAGAGATATGGCGAAGCCCGTTTGGTTGCCGGTCCGGCCACATCCCCGCCGATCGCCGGAGGGTGCCACCTTGCCCGGGAGAGCAGGTTGGCGTCAGGGATCGCCCCGACTCTTGATGTCGTGCGAGATCTACCACCGAGGTCCGGTCCTGACAACACGGGCAGGTTGCCGCCAGGCGGGGAAGCGCGATGCTGGCGTGAACTCCGCGACAAGGGCTCGTCGAGGGCTCGGCACCCGCTGCCTGGCCCGGGACTTGCGCCGACTGGCACGCGATTCACCGCCATGCGAAGGTCCGGCCGATGACGGGCAACAGCCTCACCGCGCGCAAATCCGTCGCCGACATCCTGGCGGCCGACGCCGAGGGCGAGGGGACCTCACGCCTGCCGCGCTCGCTCTCGGCCTTCGACCTCGTCGCCCTCGGGGTCGGAGCCACCATCGGGGCGGGCATCTTCGTCCTCACCGGCACGGCCGCGGCGAACTATGCCGGCCCGGGCCTGACCCTGTCCTTCGTGCTCGGCGGCATAGCCTGCGGGTTCGTCGCGCTCTGCTATGCCGAGCTCGCCGCGATGGTGCCGGCCCCGGGCAGCACCTACACCTATGCCTATGCAACCCTGGGTGAGGCCTGCGCCTGGATCATCGGCTGGGACTTGGTCCTCGAATACGCGATGAGCGCAGCGACCGTGGCGGTGGGCTGGTCGGGCTATACCCGCTCGCTCCTCGGCAATGCCGGCCTGCACCTGCCTCCGGTCCTCTCGGCGGCGCCCTTCACCCCCCTGCCAGGCGGCGCCATTGCGTGGTTCGACCTGCCGGCGGCGGCCATCATCGGCCTGCTGACCCTGCTCCTCGTGCGCGGCAACCGCGAATCGACCCGGGTGAACGCCGTGATGGTGGTGATCAAGGTCGCGATCATCCTGGCCTTCGTCGGGGTGGGTGCCGCCCACGTGGATGTGGGGCTGTGGTCCCCCCTGGTGCCGGAGAACACCGGCACCTTCGGCGCGTTCGGCTGGAGCGGCGTGTTGCGCGGGGCCGGCGTGGTGTTCTTCGCCTTCATCGGCTTCGAGACGATCTCGACGGCGGCGGGCGAGACGCGCCGCCCCCAGCGCGATGCACCGATCGGGCTCCTCGGGTCGCTGGCGATCAGCACGGTGCTCTACGTGGCGGTGGCGGCGGTGCTCACCGGCCTCGTCCCCTACAAGGCCCTGGACGTGCCCGATCCCATCGCCAAGGCGGTGGAGGCGATCGGCTTCGGGGCCTTCGCGGTGGCGATCAAGATCGGGGCGATCCTCGGCCTGACCACGGCGGCCCTCGCCGCCCTCTACGGTCAGGCGCGGATCTTCTACGCCATGGCGCGCGACGGTCTGCTGCCGCCGGCCTTCGCGCGGGTGCATCCGCGCTTCCGTACGCCGGCCATCAGCCAGGTCACGATCGGTGCGGTGACGGCCCTGGTGGCGGGGCTGGTTCCGATCGACCTCCTCGGCGAACTGGTGAGCATTGGCACCCTCTTCGCCTTCCTGGTGATCTGCACCGCCGTCCTGGTGCTGCGCCGGACGGATCCGGGGCGCCCTCGCCCCTTCCGGGTGCCGGGCATGCCGGTCGTGCCGGTCCTCGGCATCCTGTCCTGCCTCGGGCTGATGCTCGGGCTACCCGGGGACACCTGGCTGCGCCTCGCCCTATGGCTCGTCGTGGGGCTGGCGATCTATTTCGGCTACGGCCGACGGGCAGCGCGGCAGCGCCGGATGCGCGCGCCGGGCCTGCAAGCGGTCCCGGCGCGCTGACACTCAGGAGTAGTGGCGCGGGCTCGGACGGCCGGAATAGCGCCGGCGCAGATAGGAGACGAGCTTCGGGAGCAGGAAGGCGACGAGGAGCTTGCGCATGGGGAGACCTCCGGTTGGGGTCGGCGGCCTGGAAGCCGCCGCGTCGGAAACCCAATGCCGCGTCGCGCCCGGGCGTTCCGGAGCCGGCTGAATCATTCGCCGCCTGCGATGGCCGTCGGGAGCGTCCTGCCCCGCCTCAGCGCGTGATCACCGCCTGCACGCAGTAGCCGCGGAAGCGTTGGTGCACCCGCGCCTCGGCGTCCAGGGCGGAGGCTACCGCCGTGATCGCCCGCGGCAGGTCCGTGCGCGGCGTCACCGCGAAGGCCGCGAGCCATCGGGCGAGGAGGCTGCGGGCGGCCCGCGGCAGGCCCGCCTGATCGCCGAAATCCACCACGTGGAGCTGTCCGCCCGGCGCGAGGTGTCCGGCGGCCTCGGCCAGCACCCGCTCCCAGGGCGGGATCATCGACAGGGCGTAGGAGATCACGATCCGGTCGAAGCGTGGCCGCCCGAACAGGGCCTCAGGATCGAAGGCCGTGGCATCCCCGCGGGCGAGGCGAATGCGGGGCTCGAGCTTGGCGCGGGCGACGCTCCGGGCAGCCGTGGCGAGCATCGCCGCCGAGACGTCGAGGCCGTGGCAGGCGGCCTCCGGGTAGGTTCGGGCGATGCGCACGAGGTTGCGCCCGGTGCCGCAGCCGATCTCCAGCACCGCGCCGCCCGCCGGCACGGCGAGGTCCGCGATGAGCCGGTCGCGCCCGAGGAGATAGAACTTGCGGCTGGCGTCGTAGAGGTGGCGCTGGCGCCGGTACATCCGGTCCATCGCCTGTGCCGCGTCGCTCACGCGGCCCGCCGGCGGTAGAGATGGAAGCCGCCGTAGATGGCCGAGCGGTCGCGGGCCTGCCCCACGCGACTCTCGGCCTCGGCATAGTCCCAGGCTTCTAGGATTCCGTCCGGTATCCGGCCCGGCAGGCAGCGCTCGTCGGCGGCCGTGCGGAAGATGACCCGTGCGCCCGGGCGGGCGGTGCGGGTGATCTCGGTCCACAGGGCGGTCAGGTCGGCGTCGCTCATCCAGTCCTGCGCGTCGAGGAGCACGTAGGCGTCCGCGCTCCGGTCCGGGCTGGCGGCCAGGAAGGCCGTCATCGATTGCTGGCGGTAGCTCACGCGTCCGGACCGGGCCCGCAGGGTCTCGAAGTGGCGCGGCTGCAGGTAGGGCGGCAGGGCGGCGTCGGGACCCGGGGCGTAGCCACGGCCGAAGGCCTGCCAGGCGAAGTAGTTGTCGGCGAGGTCGAAATCGCAGGCGAGACGCTCCAGGCGATGGCGCAGCACGTCGACCATGCCGCCCGGATGGTCCTGGGCGAGGGCCCGATACTGGGCCGGGGGGATTCCGAGGCCGTAGAGGGAGGCCGGGTGCCGGATCAGCCAGCGCACCAGGCGCTTCTCGAACAGGGGGGCCACGTGGGCCGCGAACAGGCTGCGCTGTTCGGTGCGGTCGCGGGCCCTGAGAACGGCGGAGAGGTCGCAGCCGTAGAGCCGGGCCAGCCGATGGCCGATCCCGATGAAGCGCCCGAGCAGGCCGTGGCGGAAGACGTTCTTCGAGAAGGCCGCGATGCGCCGGCGCCCGTCGAGGCGATGGGCCTCCCAGTAGGCGCGCGCGGTGGCGTCGAGGTGGGGCGCGATCCGCGCGTCGTAGGCGGCGATGTTGTCGGCCGTGTCGGCCCGTCCGAAGAAGCGCAGGTAGGCCGCCGAATCGGGCAGCCGGGTCAGGGCCGCGAGCTTGAGGCGCCCCAGGGCGATGTGCGCGCCGTTGAGATCGACCGCGCTGATCCGCGCCGGATCGGCGGTGAGGTAGGACAGGACGTTACAGCTGCCCGACGCGATGGCGACGACGTGGTCCTCCGGCCCCAGGGCCAGCGCTTCCAGGTCGACCGCCGGATCCTCCCAGATCTGGGGATAGACCAGCCCGCTGAAGGCCAGGGTGAACAGTCGCTCGGACAGGCCGGCGCGGGACAGGGCGCGGCTGCGATGCACGGCCTGGGTCAGGCCAAGGCTGGTTTCGCGGCGGACCGCCCGTGCTGCGGGATTCATGCGGGCTCTCGGGCTGTCCATCGGGGATGATGGACGCCGCCCCTACGCCTCGCGCATGACCGGCCGGTGACAGGCCTCAGAGTTCGAGGGTCAGCGTCACCGGCGCGTGGTCGGAGGGGCGCTCCCAGCCCCGAACGTGGCGGGCGACCGTCATGTCCCGCACCGTGTCGGCGAGGTCGGGGGAGACCCAGGCATGGTCGAGGCGCCGGCCCTTGTCGGCCGCCGCCCAGTCCGGGGAGCGGTAGCTCCACCACGTGTAGATCTTCGTCGGCTCCGGCACGAGCAGACGGGCGGCATCGACCCAGCCGGCCTCGCCCCGCAGGGTCTCGAGCCGCTCGGTCTCGATGGGGGTGTGGCTCACCACGTCGAGGAGTTGCTTGTGCGACCAGACATCGTGTTCCAGGGGCGCCACGTTGAGGTCGCCGACCAGGATCGCCGGACCCGTGACCCGCCGGCCGCCCCAGGCGCGCAGTTCGTCGAGGAAGTCGAGCTTGTGCGCGAATTTCGGGTTGAGGCCGCGGTCGGGCACGTCGCCGCCTGCCGGCACGTAGAAATCGTGCAGTACGATCCCGGCTGCCTTCCCGGCTTCCGGGCCGAGCACCGCCGAGATGTGACGCGCGTCCTGGCGCTTGCAGAATGCCATCACGTCGCGCGTGAGGAGCGGAAAGCGCGAGAGGATCGCGACGCCGTTATAGCCCTTCTGCCCGGCGAACACGACGTGCTCGTAGCCGGAGCCCCGCAGGGCCTTCAGGGGAAACGCGTCGTCCGGGCACTTCGTCTCCTGCAGGCAGAGCACGTCCGGCTGGGCCTCGGCGAGGAAGCGCAGGACCGAATCGATGCGCAGGCGCACCGAGTTGATGTTCCAGGTGGTGACGGTGAGGCGCACGGCGTTCGGCTCGCGTGAAACTGGAAAATGTTTAAAGGATCGTGCGCGCGTCGGCGCGGCGGGCCGGCATAGACCGGATCGCCGCCGCCGTCGCCGGGGAAATACCGCGCCTGGGGCTGCTGATCCGCGAGGGATCGCGCCCGGGGCGAGATCGAGGGATCGTCACGTGTCGCGCATCCGTTCCGCGCTCTTCAACGCCTACTGGGCCGCCTGGACCGCCCTGTTCATCGTGCCGCTGGCGGTGCTCGCCCTGCTGGGCGCGCCGGCGCGGCCCATCCGCGCCTTCACGCGCCTCTGGTCGCGGGGCATCCTGTTCGGCCTCGCCCGCATCGTCGGGCTCACCTACGTCGAGGAGGGCCGCGCCCGCATCCCGGCCGAGCCCTGCCTCATCGTGGCCAACCACCAGTCCGCCTGGGAGACCCTGGCCTTCCTCGTGCTGGTGCCCAACGTCGCGATCGTGGCCAAACGGGAACTGGTGGCGATCCCCATCGTCGGCTGGTTCCTGCGCCGCTCACCGATGATCATCATCGACCGGGCCAACGGCACCCAAGCCCTGCGGGTGATGATCGACGAGAGCCGCGCGGCGATCGCGCAGGGGCGCTCGGTGCTGATGTTCCCGGAAGGCACCCGCGGCGGCATCGCCGAACCGGTCCAGTTCAAGCGCGGGGTCGAGCTGCTCTATGCCAAGCTCGGCCTGCCGGTGCTGCCGGTGGCGGTGAATTCGGGCCTGTACTGGCCACATGGGGGAGCCCGCCACAGCCCAGGCGCCGTGACGGTGAGCTACCTTCCGCCCCTGCCCCCGGGCCTGAGCGGCGCCGAGTTCATGCGCGGCACGCAAGGGGCGATCGACACCGAGCTGAACCGCTGGCGTGATCCGGCCGCGCCTGTCGCCTCGGCCCTGACGGCCGAGGCCTCGTAGGGCCGGGGCCTTACGGGTCGAGCCCCTCGGCCTTGCGCTGGGCGGCCCGGCGGCGCTCGACGCGGGCCACCGAGAAGATCGAGGCCTCGTAGAGCAGCAGCATGGGGATGGCGAGGGAGAGCTGCGAGATCACGTCCGGCGGCGTCAGGACGGCGGCGGCCACGAAGACCATGACGATGGCGTAGCGGCGCTTCTCGCGCAGGAACGCCGTATCGATCACGCCGATCTGCCCGAGCAGGGTCAGGATCACCGGCAACTGGAAAGCGATGCCGAAGGCGAAGATCAGCGTCATGATGAGCGAGAGGTACTCGTCCACCTTCGGCAGGAGCGCGATCGTCGCCTCGCCCGGCTGCCCGATCTGCTGCAGCGAGACCGAGAACTGGATCAGCAGCGGCATCGCCAGGAAGAACACCACCAGGGCGCCGAGGATGAAGAAGATCGGCGTGGCGATGAGGTACGGCAGGAACGCCTGGCGCTCGTTGCGGTAGAGGCCCGGGGCCACGAAGGCGTAGATCTGCGTGGCGATGACCGGGAAGGCCAGGAAGCCGGCCCCGAACACGCTGAGCTTGATGTTGGTGAACACCTGTTCGAGGAAGTGCGTCGCGATCAGCTTGGCGTTCTCGACCCCCACTACGGAGACGTAGGGGTAGACGAGGATGTTGTAGATGTGCCGCGAGAAGAAGAAGCACCCGAAGAACATCACAACGAAAGCGGCCAGCGACTTGATCAGCCGCGACCGCAATTCGATGAGATGGTCGAGGAGCGGGGCCCGCGAGGCTTCGATCTCGGCTTCGTCGGTCTCGTTGATCATCGGCCGGAATCAAGCTGGGGTTTGGCCGGCGTCTCGGAGCGAGGCGACGCGCTGGAAGTCGGGTCGGGGGTGGCGGGCAGCGGTTCGGCGGTCCAGGCATGGGTCGCGGTCGGAGCGGGCGCCTCCGGGGCCGGTCGGGCCGGCAGGTCGGGGAGCGCCTCCACGGGCCCGGGCACGTGTCGAACGGGCTCGGGCGGGGATGTCGTGGATGGCAGGGGTTCGGACGGCATCGGCGCAGGAGGGGCCGGCATCGTCGTGTCGCGCTCGGCCAGCTGGTCGGCGACGTTGGCGAGGCCCTGGGTCGGCGAAGGGGTGGTCTTCGTCTCGGGCCGGCCGTCGACGGCGCCCTTCAGTTCGTCGCGGATGGTCTGCACCGGGTTGAAAGTCGGCCCCATCGTACTCGCCGAACGCTTGACCCCGTCCACCTCGCGACGGATCTCGTCGAACTCCGCCTCGCGGATCGCCTCGTTGAACTGCGATTGGAACTCGCCGGCCATGCGACGCATCTTACCCGTGATCTGGCCGACCGTGCGCAGGGCCTTCGGCAGATCCTTCGGACCGATGACGATGAGGGCAACGCCGCCGATCAGCATCACCTCGCCCCAACTCATGTCAAACATGGTGTCGACTGTCCCGCGACCGTGCGCCGCCCATCCACGGCGCGCTGCCCATGGCAGGTCGCGGCGCCGTGCGCCAGACCGACGATCGGCCGCAGCGCCTCATTCTCGCGCGGCGGATCAGATGACCTTGCGGTCGGCCGATACCGTGTTGGCAGTGGCAGGCTCCCCCTGATGGGGCAGCGTCCGCACCGGCTCACCCGCGCTCGGCGGCGGCACGGCCGTGGTGGTCGCAGTCTCGTCCTCGGCCATGCCCTTCTTGAAGGCCTTGATGCCCTTGGCGACGTCGCCCATCAGGTCCGAAATCTTCCCGCGGCCGAACAGCAGCATCACGATGCCGGCGACGATGATCCAGTGCCAGATACTCATGCTGCCCATGGCAACCTCCCGCGCCACAGCCTGAATGCTGCGCGGCGCCGTCTCGTGTGTCGATTGAGGGCGAACCTAAGGATCGGGCACCCCGAGCACAAGAAGTGCGGGTGACTCTCGCTCCGTTCCGATCGCCGCATCGCGGGCATGCAAATTTCCGGCCCACCGCCGGTTCATAGACCAGCCGCACGCCGTTGTCGCCTCATCCGGCGAGGCGCGCGGGAACTCAACCTGCCAGGAACTCGAGCAACCGAGAACTCAGGCAATCAAGAATTCAGGCAACAGAGAACTCAGGCGGCCATCGACAGGGCCGCCGCGAAGCGGGCACGGGCCTCGTGCACGTCGAAGGCGTCGGGTCCGGCGGGCAGACGGGCCAGCGCGGCCTCGGCGCGGCGCAGGGCGGCGCCGGCCAGGGCGGGGGCGCCCTCGGCGACGCCCCGCATCTCGTCCGGATCGCCGTTGCAGTGCAGGCCGACATCGATCCCGGCGTCGAAGCAGGCCTCGGTCCGGGCCCGGAACGTGCCCTGGAGGGCGTGCATCGAGAGGTCGTCGGTCATCAGCAAGCCGTCGAAACCGATGGCGCCGCGGATGATGTCGCGAATCACGGTGGCCGACTGCGTCGCCGGATGGGCGGGATCGAGGGCGGTGAGCACCACGTGGGCGCTCATGGCCATCGGCAGGTCGGCCAGCGCCCGGAAGGGGACGAAATCCTGGGCGCCGAGGGTGGCGAGGTCCGCCTCTACCACCGGCAGGCCCTTGTGGCTGTCGCACCCGGCACGGCCGTGGCCGGGGATGTGTTTCATCACGGGCAGCACCCCGCCCTGCATCAGGCCCTCCGCCACGGCCCGGCCGATCTCGGCCACGCGCTCGGGGGTGGTGTCGTAGGCGCGGTCGCCGATCACGTCGTGGGCGCCGGCCACCGGCACGTCGAGAACCGGGGCGCAGTCGACGTTGATGCCGACGCTGGCGAGGTCATGGGCCATCAGCCGGGCGCCCAGATGTGCGATCGCCGCGGCCGAACCGTTGAGCCCGCGGAAGCGACGCCCTGCCGGATAAGCCGGCCAGTGCGGCGGTCCCATGCGCTGCACCCGGCCGCCCTCCTGGTCGATAAGGATCGGGGCGTCGGCGCAGCCGACCGTATCGCGCAGGGCGTCGGTCAGCGCCTGGACCTCGTCCGGCGTCCCGATGTTACGCTTGAACAGGATGAAGCCCCAGGGCGCCACGTCCCGGAAGAAGGCGGCCTCCTGCGCCGAGAGGGTCTTGCCGGCGCAGCCGAGGATCAGGGCACGGGAGGTCATGATCGGGGACGCATCCTCGGTGGATTGGCTCGGTGGATTGGGCCGGCGGGGCGGGACGACGGTCGAAAAGGTTCGGCGACGAATCGACACCACGCCAATCGGGGCAGGATGCGGCCGGAAAACGTCGAACGGAATGGGGCGCGCACGGGAGGATGCGGGCGTGGCGCGGTGGACACAGGGCGGGATCTCCGCCCCGAAGGTGCCGCGCTGGCAAGACAGTCGAGCGACCCGGGCGCGCGCTGGTGCCCGGCTCTTCCCGCGTTCCCGGTTCCGCCCGCGTCTCCGGCCGGGCCTCAGTTCTTGGCCACGAAGCACTGGCCGCCGGCACCCTGGAGCTGGGTGCACAGGCTGCTCGCCTCGGTCCTGCCGAGGGGCCCGACGCGGACGCGGTAGATCGTCTTGCCGTTGACCTCGGCCTGACGGATCAGGGCCGGCTGGCCGGAAAGCTGGCTGTACTTGCCCTGCATCTGGCGGAAGGCGGCCTGGGCCTCGCTCTCGCTGGTGCGGACGCCGAGCTGGACGGCGTAGCCGCCACCGCCCGCGGAGACCGCGGCCGGCGCTGCCGCGACGGGCGGCGGGGCGGCGATGGCAGAGGTCGCCTCCGGGGCCACGGCGGCCACGCGCTGGGGCGCCTTGACGCGCGGAGCGGGGGCCGGCGCGGGCTCCGGGGTGGTCGCGGCAGGCGCCTCGGCCACCGGGGTCGTCGCCACCGGCGGCGGCAGACGGGTCGCGCGCTGGCGCAGGGACGGGCTGGCGGCGGCGCCGTCGCTGGTGGCGCCCGGCAGGGTCATGGTCGGGATCACCGACGGTGTCGTCGCCTCGGCGGACGCCTCGCGCTGCGGCGGCGGCGGAGGGGTATCGGGTTTCACCGAGACCGTGCGGACCCGACGGGGCTCGCCGAGGGAATCGCCGAGGCCGCCCTGCTGGGCCGGCTGCGGCGCCGATGCCGGAGCGGCGCTGCCCGGGGTCGCTCCCCCCTCGCCGGTCCCGAGGGCCGCGCGGGCGGCCTGGGCCACGTCGAGGGGCTGCTCCTCGCGGTTGACGATGCGGATCTGGCCGTCCTTGGCGGTGCGCTCGTAGATCTGCTTGTTCTGGTCCGGGATCTCGACCCCGTCGGACTTCTGCGGCGCGATCTTCAGGGGCGCGGTGTCGGCCAGGATGGTGGGGACGCCGCCGCCGTTGCCGGACTGGCCGTGAAGGCCGCGCCAGGCCAGGGCGCCGGTGACGCAGAGGGCGACGACGCTGAGGCCGGCGCCCACCGAGACGAGGCGGCTGCGCTTGCGCGGCCGCTCCAGGGCGCGGACACGGTCATCGGCGTCGTTGGGTGCGAATTCGGCCGCGTTGGGATCCGGATAGGCGCCCTGCGAATCGGCATAGGCACCGTGATCGACGGAGGCGAGATACTGGTCGAAGGCGTCCGTGGGCGAGACCGGCTGCTGAGCGGACTGATGCGCGGGCGCCTGGGCGTACACGGCGGTTTGCGCATGCCCATGGGTCTGATGGGCCGGGGCCGGGCGGCCCTGGACGGGGCCCTCGCCGAAGCTCGGCTCGATCCGGCCCCGCGCGGCCGCATCGGCACGGGAATCGCGGGCCTGGAGCAGGGCACGGAAGGGATCGTCCTGCCCGACGATGCGGGCGAGTTCGGCCAGGGGGTCGGCCTTGGCCGCGGCCGGGGCCTGAACGGGTGCGACACCCTGGACGGGTGCCTGGGCCGGCGCCGGAGGCTGCTGCAGATCCCGCGCAAAAGCGTCGAAATCGACCGTCGCCCGCGAAGCGTTCGTCGTCATGGCAGCATCCCTCTTCACGCCGAGATCACCTCACCGCATTTCGTCCGGCGCGGTGACGCCCAACACCGCGAGGCCGGAGGCGACAACGCCCCGCAACGCCTCAACGAGGGCCAATCGAGCCCGTGTGGAGTTTCGGTCGTCAGGATTAATAAACCGTAATTGCGGCAAGTCTTTGCCTTTGTTCCATAAACCGTGCAGCGACGAGGCGAGTTCATAAAGGTAGAACGCCACTCGATGCGGTTCATGGGCGCTCGCCGCCGCCTCGATGACGCGCGGGTACTGCGCGATCAGTCGCATGATCTCGACCTCGCCCGGATCGGTGAGCCGCGACAGGTCGGCCTCGCCCAGGAGCCCGGCCCGGGACAGATCCTCGCCCGGCATCGCCTGCGCGGCCTGGCGGAACACCGAGACGCAGCGCGCATGGGCGTATTGCACGTAGAAGACCGGATTCTCCTTCGACTGCTCCACCACCTTGGCGAGGTCGAAGTCGAGGGTTGCGTCGTTCTTCCGGTAGAGCATCATGAAGCGCACCGGATCGCGCCCGACCTCGTCGACGACCTCGTGCAAAGTGATGAACTCGCCGGCGCGCTTCGACATCTTCACGGGCTCGCCCGCGCGTAGCAGCCGCACGAGCTGGCACAGCTTCACGTCGAGGGTGGCGCGGCCGTCACTGACCGCCTTCACGGCGGCCTGCATGCGCTTGACGTAGCCGCCATGGTCGGCGCCGAGCACGTCGATGAGGTCCGTGGCGCCCCGGGCGATCTTGGTCCGGTGATAGGCGATGTCGGAGGCGAAGTAGGTGAAGGACCCATCCGACTTCAGCAGGGGCCGGTCCACGTCGTCGCCGAACTCCACGGTGCGGAACAGGGTCTGCTCACGATCCTCCCAGTCCTCGGGCAGCTGCCCCTTGGGCGGCGGCAGGCGTCCCTCGTAGACGAGACCCTTCTGGCGAAGCTCCGCCAGCAGGACGGGCACCTCCGCCTTGAGGGTGGCTTCGGAGAAGAACACGTCGTGATGGATGCCGAGGCGGGCGAGGTCGTCCCGGATCAGGTCCATCATCGCCGCGATGGCGAAGGCCCGCACCGTCGGCAGCCACTCCGTCTCCGGCTGGTCGAGGAGGGCACGGCCATGGATTTCGGCCAACCGGGCGCCCACCGGCACGAGGTAGTCGCCCGGATAGAGCCCTTCCGGCACCGGGCCGACCGTCTCGCCCAGGGCCTCCCGGTAGCGCAGGAAGGCCGAGCGGGCGAGCACGTCGACCTGCGCGCCGGCATCGTTGATGTAGTATTCCCGCGTCACGTCGCGCCCGGCCGCTACCAGGAGGTTGGCCAGGGCATCGCCGAACACCGCGCCGCGCCCGTGGCCCACATGCATCGGACCCGTGGGATTGGCCGAGACGTACTCGATGTTGACCCGCCCCCCCGGCATGGCGCCGCGCCCGTAGGCTTCGCCCTCGGCGAGGGCCGCCCGGACGACGGCGTGGAAGGTGCCGGGGGCCAGCCGGAGGTTGATGAAGCCGGGGCCGGCGACGCTCGCCTCCGTCACGTCGGGGTCGGCGCGCAGGGCCGCGGCCAGGGTCTCGCCCAGCGCCTTGGGATTGGTCTTCGCCTCCTTGGCCAGCACCAGCGCGGCATTGGTGGCCAGGTCGCCGTGGCTCGCGTCGCGCGGAGGCTCCACCACCACGCGGGCGAGGTCGAGCCCCTCGGGCAGCTGCCCGGCCTGGATGAGGGCCTGCACGGCGCCGCGCACGCGGGCCTCGAAGGTGGCGAAGATGTTCATGGTGCCGTAAAATTCCGTGTCCGGGGCTCGGCGGGGACGTCCGTCCCGCGGGGAACGCTCCGCCCCCTCGCCCAGGCCGCGGCATAGCAAGGGCGCTCCCGGGTGTCACGGCGGACCCGCCCGCGCCTCGTCCCGAACGCCCCCTCTCCGAGCACGGTTACCGACCCGTTGGCGGAACCGCGCCGTTTCGCGCCATCGGCGAGACGGCGTGTTCGGCCTGTCGCGCGAGAGCCCCAATCGCGCCGGCGAATCGATAAAATTGCGCGGATCGACTTCAGCGCGGAACAGGCCCCGCGGCGGCACCCTGGCGGCATAGGACGTGAGGACGCCGCCATGGACCGGACGAAGACGATTGCGCTGATCCTGCTCGCGGTGCTGGCCGCGCTGACGACCGGTGCGTCGACGGCCCAGACCCTGGCGGCCCTGCCCACGCCCTCCCCCGCTGCCATGACCCTGGCCGAGGCCCGTCCGCTGCCGGCCTGGGCCGCCTTCTGCCAGCGCTATGCCGCGGAATGCGTGATCGACGCGAACGAGCCCAACCGCATCGCCCTCACGCCGGCCCTCTGGAGCACCATCGTCTCGGTCAACCGTCGCGTGAACAAGTCCCTGCACGCCGTGACGGACCAGGAGCACTGGGGGGTGCCGGATCGCTGGGACCTCGCCGAGGACGGCTCGGGCGATTGCGAGGATTACCAGCTGCTCAAGCGCAAGCTCCTCGCCGAGGCCGGCCTGCCGCGCCGGGCGATGCGGATGACCGTCGTGATCGACGAGAAGGGCGAGGGTCACGCCGTGCTGACCCTGGTTACCGACCGTGGCGACTTCATCCTCGACAACAAGACCAGCGAGGTCCTGGCCTGGTACCGGACGGGCTACGTCTTCATCAAACGCGAGTCCGCGGATACGGTGGCATGGGTCTCGCTTGGGGGGGTGACTTCGCCCGTCACCACCGCCAACCGCTGAGCAAGCCGGTGCAGGCCGAATGGGCTCACGGGTCCCGGCCGTCCCGACGGCACGGTGCGATCCGAAAACATCCTCTCGTCGCACGAACCTGTGTGGAACCAACGCGCCCGGGCGCGCGTTAACGCGGGTTTAACTTTCTGATTGAGCCGGGATCGTTCCCGTGTAAACCTTGTCGCTCCACCAGGGGATGGCAGGGCGACCGGCATGCGGCACGCGATACTGCGAAGCGTCGAGGGATTGCCGCACGGGCCGCGCGGGAGACTTTGGCGACGCCTCGCCCGCACGGTGCAGTTCGGCCTCGTCGGGACCATCCTGCTCATCGGCGGTGCCAGCACCGAGGCCCAGACTGTCGCGGCCCTGCCCGATGCCGCGGCCCTGGACGAAGGCGCCCCCGCCCGGCCGGTCGCCGCCTGGACCGCATTCTGCGCCCGGATGCCCGCCGAATGCACCGTCGACACGACGCAGCCGGCCGTCATCGCCCTCACCCCACGCATCCGAGACCTGCTGAACCGGGTCAACCGGCGGGTGAACGCCCGGATCAAGCCGATCACCGACCTCGCCCATTGGGGGGTGGTCGACCGCTGGGATTATCCCGACGACGGCTTCGGCGACTGCGAGGACTACCAACTCCTCAAGCGCCGGATGCTGGTGGAGCGCGGGCTTCCGCGCCGGGCCCTGCGCATGACCGTCGTCATCGACGAGATCGGCGAGGGACACGCGGTGCTGATGGTCCGCACCGATCGCGGCGACCTGATCCTCGACAACAAGACCAACGCGGTCCTGTCCGGCCCGCGCACCGGCTACACCTTCATCAAGCGCGAAGGACAGGACGGCCTGGCCTGGGTCACCCTGAACGGCGGCGCGTCGCCGGTGGCCACCGCCAACCGCTGAGGGCGCGCGCAAAAGGCCGCCCCTGGGAGGAGCGGCCTTCTTTGTCTCGGCGGTCCGGGTGCTTGCCGGGAAGTGTTTGCCCAGGAGGTTTTTGCCGGAAAGTGCTTGCCGGGACCGGCCCGGGGCCGGCGACGGATACTCAGACCCCCGCGATCAGGTGGGCGAGATCGAGGGCCACGCGGCCCGACATCAGGCTCCAGCCGCAGGCGATCATCGTGGCGATCATCACGAAGGGGATCGGGCGGCGCTCCAGCCGGCGACCGCGCACGGTGTTGCGCAGAATGATGAAGGGCGCGCCGAAGGCCAGCATCGGCAGGGCCGCCACCGCCGTGACGCCGCCGCGCTCCAGCAGGCTGAAGCTCGCACGGCGCTCGGTGAACAGCTCGAAGGCGCTGGCGAGCAGGCCCGACAGGGCAAGGCCGACACAGAGGGTCTGCAGGGAGTCGAGGGCCGAGGGGCTGAGGGTCATGACGCGTACGCTCCACCATCGAGAGGCGATGTGGCGCGCAGTGTGCCGCGTCGTTTACGAAACGTTAAGGGTTTCCTGCCGTCAGGGTTAAATCCACGCACAGGCCCGTGCGGCGGGATCGCCCCTGCGGCAGGCGAGAGACCTCAATCCTCGAGGTCGATGTCCAGGATCGCCATGGCGAAGTTGAACGAACGGTCGCCATCCTCATCGTCCACCGACACCACCCCGAGAAATTCCTCGCCGATATAGACTTCGGCCGAGTCGTCCTTCTTGGGGCGGGGGACGAGGCGGATGTTGGTGTTGGCGAAGGTCCGGCGGAGGTAGTCCTGCACCTTCACAATGTCGGTCTTGTTCACGCTGATCGCCTCTCGCGTTCGGGTCGTTTTCCGGCTCATGGCCGGTCGCGCGCGGCGGCCCCGAGGGCCTGCCGGCGGCGGCCGGGGCCGGGCTGGCCCCCGCTTGCCACGCCGTCGGGGGATGGGCAAGCCGCGCCTCGGACCGAGGCCGGCCTGTCGGGCCCGACGTCAGATGCCCTCGGCCATGTGGATGAACTGGTCCATGGCGACGAGCTGGTCCATGGCCCGCGACGGCTCGGCGCAGCCGGCGGTGCCGACCACGCGGGCGGGCACGCCGACCACGGTGGTGTTGGCCGGCACCGGGCGCAGCACTACCGAGCCCGCGGCGATGCGGGCGCAGGCCCCGACCTCGATGTTGCCCAGGATCTTGGCGCCGGCACCGATCATCACGCCGTGGCGGATCTTCGGGTGGCGGTCGCTGCCCTGCTTGCCCGTTCCGCCGAGGGTGACGGCGTGGAGGATCGAGACGTCGTCCTCGATCACCGCCGTGGAGCCGACCACGAGGCCGGTGGCATGGTCGAGGAAGATGCCGCGTCCGATCCGGGCCTGCGGGTGGATGTCGGTCTGGAAGACCTCGGAGGACCGGCTCTGGAGGTAGAGGGCGAGGTCGCGCCGCCCGGCCGTCCAGTACCAGTGGGCGAGGCGATGCGCCTGGATGGCGTGGAAGCCCTTAAAGTACAGCACCGGCTCGATGGCCCGGCTGGTGGCCGGGTCACGATCGAGCACCGCGGCGATGTCGGCGCGAAAATCCTGGCCGAGGCTCGGCTCGGCGGTGATCGCCTCGAAGAAGCCGTGGGCGATGAGCTCGGCCGGCAGCGAGGCGTGTCCGAGGCGGGCTGCCACGCGGTGCGCCACGGCGCCTTCCAGCGAGGTGTGGTTGAGGACGGTCGCCACGATGAACGAGGCGAGCTGCGGCTCCTCGCGCACGATCGTCTCGGCCTCGGTCCGCAGGCGCGCCCAGATCGGATCGCACACCGCCAGCGGCTCGGCGCCTTTCGCGGCGATGGGGAAGGGGCTGGCGGACATCGGGTCCTCCTCTGGACCGGGCACGTCGCGGCGGCCCTGTGTATACCGAGACTCGCCGCGCGGGTCGCGCCGCGTCGGCGGGATTCTGCTCCCGCCTCCCGGCGCTAAGGGATGGTTGTACCTGTCGGTGCGCGGGCCGGCAGAGGAAACCGGTGCCGGGCCGTGCGGTCCATAGCTTGGTGTGCCGTGCACGGTCGATCAAGTCCGTGCGGCATCCGGGCGGGCGACCGGACCGGAGAGGCCGTCCGGATCGCGTTCGTCGGAACGCGGCGCGTCAGGCGCTGCGGCGGTGGTCGAGGGTTCCGAACCGGGCCTCGATCGCCTCGGCCAGGCGGTCGACCATCACGTCGACCGGCACGTCGGAGGTGTCGACCACCGACGAGGCGCGGGCATAGAGCGGCTCGCGGCTGGCGAGCACGGCGCGCAGTTCCTGCATGGCCGAGGGGTGGTCGCCGGTGGTGGTGAGTTCGCCCTGGTCGCGCACGCGCTGCATGTGCTCCTCGGGCCGGGCCCGCAGCCAGATCGTGAAGAAGGCCTGGAGGAGCAGGTCGTAGGTGAGGGGCTCCGCGACGATGCCGCCGCTGGTGGCGAGCACGAGGGGACCGGGATGCTCGGTGAGCCGGCGCAGGGCCGCCTGCTCCAGGCGGCGGTAGCCCTCCTGCCCGTAGATCGCGAAGATCTCCTTCACCGAGAGCGCGTTCTCGCGCTCGATCTCGGCGTTGAGCTCGACGAAGGTCCAGCCCAGGCGGTCGGCGACCCGGCGGCCGAGGGTCGACTTGCCGGCGCCGCGCAGGCCGACCACGGCGACGCGCGGCTGCGGAGCCTCGCCGCTGGCCGAGGACTGGCCCGACAGGATGCCCTTGGCCAGGGCGACCTGCTCCGGCGACGCGTTGCCGAGGAGATCGCGGATCACGTGCCAATCCGGCAGGGTCTCCTGCCCGGCGATCAGGTCGTCGAGGCGTACGCCCATGGCATTGGCGACCCGGCGCAGCAGGATGATCGAGACGTTGCCCTGCCCGCTCTCGAGCTGCGCGATGTAGCGCTCCGACAGACCGGAGGTCTGCGAGAGAAGCTTGCGCGACAGGCCCCGCACGGTCCGGGCATGACGAACCCGCCGGCCGAGATCAGCCAGGAAGGTCGATTCTTGTTCTACCGCGCCGGCCATGCCGTCGTCCGTTTCCTCGGTTCGCGGTCGGGCCGAAGCCCGCACGCAGGATGCCACAACAGGGGGTCGATCCCTGAGCTATGCTCACGGGTGTGGAAATATTATGCCCAGCTTCGGCGTTTCGAATCTGTCAAACAACAACAACGCGGATATCCGAAGTCGGAACAACGCGCCCGGATCGTTGCGATGATCGTGCCGAGCCGGACCGAAGCACGGGGCTTCGCATTGCACCATGTGAGGCGAGGTGCGGTCCGACGCAAGCGGTCAGGGGCACCAGAACGGGGGAAAGCCGGAGAATCGGCCCTGTGATGTCTCCCTCGGCGCCGTGACGGCCGAGCCGGGTCGGGACCGTCCTTGCGCGCAAACGCCGCGCGGGAGGGAGCGAGGACGGGGACGGCCTATTGCGCTGCGGGCGGCAGGGCCGAAGCCTCGAGCACGGTGCCGGCCACCGGGGCCTTCTTCGCCACCACCGGCCGGCCGACCGCGGCCAGGGCCAGCGCCGACGGACGGCGGGGCGGCAGCGGCACCTCGATCGTCTCCGTGAACACGGCCTCGACCTGGGCGCCGGCCTGGGTCATGCCCGGGACGATGCCGGGATGGGGGCTGATGGCCGCGGCGGGAGCCGGGGCGGCGTCGGCCGGCGCCAGGGCCGCGACCTCGACCGTGCCGAGACCGGCGAGGGAAGTGGGCCGGCGGGGCGGCAGCGGCACCGCGACCGTCTCGGTGGGAACGCCGTTGGCGGCGGGGCTCGGGGCGTAGGCGAGCGCGGTGTTGGCGGCGGTGACGGCAGGGCTGTCGGCGCGGGCGAAGGCGTTCGCGAAGGCCTCACCGGATTTCGGCGTCTCCAGATCCTCGGGGACGCTGGTCTCGATGCCGAGGCGCTTGGCGGCGTAATAGTAGCCCCGGTTGTAGAAATTGTAGGCCTGGGCGATGTCGCCCTTGGCGGCCCGGTAGGCGCCGGCGAGGTAGGCGATGCCGTAGCGGAGGTTCACCCGCGGATCGAACAGGCCCGCCGCATCCCCCTGGTAACCGAGGCCCCGGGCGGTCGCGTGCTTGATCTGCATGAGCCCGAGCGCGCTGCCGCCCTTGGCGTTCGGGTTGTAGTTGCTCTCGCGCTTGACGACCTGGTGGACGAAGCTCGACGGCACCCCGTTGGCCTTGGCCTGCTGCTCGATCAGCGCATCGATGTTGTCCCGCGCCGCCGTGCCCTGGGCCAGGGCCGCGCCGGGCGGGAGCATCCCGCACGGCATGGCGACCGCCGCGACGGCGAGGAGCAGGAAGCGCTGGTTCATCGGAGACCCGGATCGTCCTTGTTCTTGGACGGTCAAGGTCCGGGCGAATTGAGGCCGGAAAGCGGCTCCGGCGGGCCGAGCGTGACCGTTTCCCCATGTGCTGTGTCGCACATGGCACAGTCGCCGCGGCCGTGTCCGGATTGTGTCCGAAGCGATTCGCCAATGTTGCCAAGGACCTCGCGGCCCCGGGCGGTCGACGGGGCGGCGGTCGCCTCAGCGCCGCAAAATGAATTCGTCGATGGCTTTGGCGAAGCCGTCCGCGTCGTTCGTGGCCGTGACGGCCCGCGCCGCGGCCTGGACCGCCGGTGCGGCGTTGCCCATGGCCACGGAAAATCCGCTGCGGGCGAACATCGGCACGTCGTTGGCCGCGTCGCCCAGGGTCGCGATCCGGGCGCGGTCGAGGCCGAGATGCCGGCTCATGGCATCCACGAAGGCGGCCTTGCCGGAGCCGGGGGGCGTCACGTCGAGATAATAGGCCTGCGAGCGATGGACGTCGGCCCGCCCCGCCAGCGCCGCGGCGGTCTCCGCCTCGCAGGCCTCCAGGTGCGCCGCATCGGCGCTGACGCCGACGATCTTGGCGGCCCGGTCCAGGAGGGGGGCGAGGTCCGCGACCACGTTCGGCTCGGCCTGCAGGGTCCGGCGCTCGAGGTCGGTGTAGGGCCCGCGCGGATCGGTGAGGTTCCATTGCCCCTGCGCGAACACCCAGGTGTCGAGTCCGGCCTCGGCGAAGCGCCGCACGGCCTCGCGGGCGGCCTCGGCCGGGATCAGCGTCTCCGACAGGAGGGTGAGATCGGGAGCGACCAGGGTGCTGCCGTTGAAGGCTCCCATCGGCAGGGTGAGCCCTAGTTCGGCCACCAGCGACTTCAGACCCACGGGCGGCCGGCTCGACGCGATGGTGAACGCGATGCCCGCCGCCTCCAGCCGCCGCACGGCCGCACGGGTCGCGGGCGTCAGGCTCTTGTCGGTGGTCACCAGGGTGCCGTCGACGTCCGAGATCACCAGGGCGATCGCGGCGGGGGTCGGTTCGGAGGACTGGGGCATGGAAACCGGGGGGCTCAGGGTTGCGGGGTGCCCTCCTCCAATCCCAACCGGGCCACGATCGTTGCCACGATGGTCTCGGGGGCCGCATCGATGCGCACCGCCACGGCATTCTCCTCGGCGGCCGGCGGCTCCAGGATCGCGAACTGGGTGTCGAGGAGGCCTGCCGGCATGAAATGCCCCTGCCGGCGCGCGAGGCGGCCCTCGATCAGGGCGCGGTCGCCCTCCAGGTAGACGATCCGGACCCCTGCGCGACCGCGCACCAGCACGTCGCGATAGGCCCGGCGCAGGGCCGAGCAGACCACCACGCCGGGGGCGCGCCGCTGCAACTGCGTGTCGATCCAGGCGCCGATCGCCGCGAGCCAGGGCGCGCGGTCGTCGTCGTCGAGGGGGTGCCCCGCCCGCATCTTGGCCACGTGCTCGGGACTGTGGAAGCTGTCGCCGTCGACGAAGGTCCAGTCGAGGCGCTCGGCGAGGCGGGACGCCACCGTGCTCTTGCCCGAGCCCGAGACGCCCATCACCACGAGGACCGTGGGCCTGCCGCCCGGGACCGGAATCTGGCCTGATGACATCGTGCGTCCCTTCCTGGCAGCCGCCCCGGCTGGGCCGGCCCCCGCCTCTTAGCAGGCCGCGGGGTGCGGAGGCTGTGCGCAAACATGCCGGGCGAAGGCGGGCCTCCCCGGCCTCAGGAGGCGAGCGGCGTCCCCGGACAGGCATCGGGCGGATCGGGACTCCGCGAGGCGGGGGTGGGCCATGCGGGGTCGGGCGAGGTGGGGTCAGGCCAGGCGGGGTCGGGCAGAATGGGGTCGAGCGCCCGCTCGCGCAGCCGCTGCGGGCCCAGCGTCATCGCGAAGAAGTCGTAGTACCCGCGCCGGTCGTTGGCCAGGAGGAACTGGAAGTGCATCCGGAACGGACGCCAGCGCACCTTCCGGTAGGTCTCCGTGCTGATGATCTCGCGGAACCGGGCCGAGCGCACCAGCGGGTTGGCGACCGCCCGGCCCTGGAGGTCGAGGTCCAGGTGCACCACCGGGTTGAATCCGGGGAAGTTCATCCAGTCCTGGGGCGCCTGGAAATCGGCCCAGACGAGGCGCTGCGAGGTCACGAGGCTGGCGATCTCGCAGCGCAGGCCCTTCGCCGTGCCCTGCATCGCCACCAGGGGCAGGCCGGACCCCAGGGTGACGAGGGCGAGCGTGGTCGCGCCGGTGCCGAGATGCGGATCGCGGGCGAGGACCCGGGCGGCCACCTCCACGGCGCTCAGCGCGCCCGAGGAATGGCCGAGGATCAGGATCTCGTCGAGGGGGTCGCCGGCCGACAGGGTGGTGCAGCGGGCGAGGATATGCGCGGTGAAGGCCTCCAGCCGGCGCTCGTAATCCGGTCTTCGCCCCTGGCCGTGCTGCCAGTTGAAGACCCAGTCGTTCAGGAGCTGCCAGAAGAAGATCCGGTTGAGGAAGGCCTCCATCGCCTTGATCCAGGCGAGGCCCATGAGGAGGCCCACCGGCAGCGTCACCCAGAGCGGCCATCCGAGGCTGTGCCCGAAGGCCGTCCCGAGATGGGCGTGCACGAAGGCGGCGATGGCCAGGGTGCACAGGGCCAGCAGCAGGACCATCACCAGCGGGTAGAGGATGATGTTGCCGTACTTCCAGTTCAGCCGGTAGAATCGCAGCATCAGGCCGCAGACGATGGCCTGCAGGGTGCCGACGACCAGGAGGGCGACGCTGAGCGGACGCCGGCGCCGGAAGTCCGCGCGGACGATGTCGTCCCAGAGCAGCACGTCGTAGGTGGTCTCGGCGCCCTGCGTGGCAGGCTGGCCGGCCACGCGCCAGCTCTGAACCAGCCCGTCGGCGCTGAGATGGGCCCCGGACACCGCGCGTTTCGGCTCTCCGAAGCGCTTGGCGTAGCGGGCCAGCTCTCGAACGAACAGCATTCGATAGCGGCTGCTGCCCTCAGGATCGTAACCGGGAATATAGAAGACGTGCCGCCGTCGGACCGATCCCGGAACACCCTGGGCGAGCCCAGGCGGTGTGTAGTCGAACGACGCTGTCATCGAATCCGATTCTGCCGAAACCCAGGTTAGGCGAATTTAGTGATGTCGTCCCGACGAGAACGCACAACGCGTTGCTCCTTTCAAGTATCGTCGCGGACACGATTTTTTGGGAAAGACGTGGGTAGTGGGGACGAAGGGCGGGTCACGGGTGCTCACCGCGAGACTGTGTCCCGGCCGCCACGGACAGAGACCCGGCGATGGTCTAGGCAGCCCATGAGAGAAACCGACAGGCGATCCCGCATGCGCGCACTGCCTTTGGCCCTCTGCACCGTCCTGGGCACCGCCCTGACGGTGTCGGGCTGCTCGTCGCTTCTGCCCGCGGCCGGACCGACGACGGGTGCGGTTGTGGATGGGGCGGACGTGTCCACGAGCGAGGGGACGTTTGCCCGCTACGAGATCGTGGACCTGTCGGCGGCCACGATCGAGGCGCTGCGCGGGCGTGCGCTGGACAGCCTGCTGGCCTCCTTCGGGGACCGGCGTCCCTCCCTCGAGCCCGTGATCGGGGTCGGCGACTACGTGGCCGTCTCGGTCTGGGAGGCGGGCTCGGGCGGTCTGTTCTCCGGCCCGCTGGTGGCCGACCGCTTCTCGGCCGGCTCCAAGTCCGCCCTCATCCCCGAGCAGGTGGTGCCCCGCGACGGGGCCATCAGCGTGCCCTATGCCGGGCGCATCCAGGTGGCCGGGCGCCGGCCCCAGGACGTGCAGGCCCTGATCGAGACCGAGCTCGCCGGCAAGGCGATCCAGCCCCAGGTGCTGGTCTCGGTGACCAAGGCGGTGTCCCAGACCGTGACCGTCACCGGCGAGGTCGTGGCCGGGGCCCGGGTGCCGCTCTCGGGCAAGGGCGACCGCCTGCTCGACGTGGTCGCCACCGCCGGGGGCGTGCGCGCGCCGGTCAACGAGACCTTCGTGCGGCTCTCGCGCGGCCCGCAGACCGCCACGGTGCCGCTGACCACGGTGGTGTCGAACCCGGCCGAGAACATCTTCCTGCGCCCGGGCGACACCCTGACCCTGGTGCGCGATCCCCAGACCTTCCTGGCGGTGGGCGCGCTGGGCAACGCCACCGAGATCCCGTTCCAGGCCGAGGGCATCACCCTCGCCCAGGCGCTCGCCAAGGCGCGCGGCCTGTCCGACTTCCAGGCCGATCCCTCGGGCACCTTCATCTTCCGCTTCGAGCCGGCCGCGGTGGTGCGCCGCCTGAAGCCGGGCAGCCCGCTGCTGGGCACCCCCCTGGTGCCGGTGGTCTACCGAATCAACATGCGCGACCCCAACAGCCTGTTCCTCACCCAGGCCTTCCGCATGCGCAACCGCGACCTCGTCTACGTCTCCAACGCCCCCTTCACCGAAGTCCAGAAGGTCCTCTCCGTCTTCTCAACCGTCACCGCGCCGATCACCGCCGGCGCCTCGGTCTACGCGACGGCCCGATAAGGCGCGCGCCCCGGGCGGGCGCGCCCGCGCCGCAGGTCCCTCTTGCAGGTCCCCCTTGCAGGTCCCTCTTGCGTTCTGGCGCGGCATCGCGCACGGGTCGCTCGGGCTCGAGCGATGCCGGCAGGCACCGGGCCGTGGACCCGGTGCGTGCGCCGAACCTTGGCGGCTGGCCGATCCGCCTCTATCTGTAAGCGAGGTCGACCGAGGCGTGAGACGGGGCGGGATGAGGTTCAGACGCGCGGCCCGGCGCTTCGGGCGCGCCGGAGGCTTGGCTGGCAGCGGCTTGGCTGGCAGCCTGTTCCTCGCCGCCGCGATCCTCGGCGCCGCACCGGCCCGGGCCGACGTGGTGATCGGCGTCGCCGTCCCGCGCTCGGGCGCCTACGTGGCCGTCGGCGAGCAGGTCCTGCGCGGGGTCCAGGCCGCGGCGCGCGACGCCAATGCCAAGGGCGGACTCGACGGCCAGACCATCGTGCTCGACGTGCAGGACGATGCCTGCGATTCCAACAAGGCCGTGGCGGTGGCCAACCACTACGCGACCCAGGGCGTGCGCCTCGTGGTCGGCCATGTCTGCTCGAACGCCTCCTTGGCGGCCTCCGAGGTCTACGCCGCCAACGGCACGGTGATGATCACCGCCGCCTCCGTCGCCGCCAAGCTCACCGACCGGGGCTTGCCGACGATCTTCCGGGTCTGCGGGCGCGACGACGATCAGGCCAAGCTCTCGGCCACCGTGCTGGCCGAGCGGTTCCGCGAGAAGAAGATCGCCATCCTCAACGACCTGACGCCGGGCTCGCGCAACCTCGCGGCCGCCACTAAGGAGAACCTCAACCGGATCGGCATCAACGAGGCCATCGCCACCGCCTTCGCGGCGGGGGATGCCGATGACGCGGCCCTCGCCGACCGCCTGAAGGAGGCCGGGATCGCGGTGGCGTATTACGGCGGCGATGCCCGCGAGATGGGCCGCCTCGTGCGGATCTCGGCGGAGCGGGGCTTCAAGCCGCAATGGTTCGGGACCTCCGCCATCGCCACCCAGGAATTCGCCACCATCGCCGGGCCGGCCAGCAACGGCGTGCTGATGACCTTCTACCTCGATCCCCGCCGCAAGCCGGAGGCCGCCGCGGTGGTCGCGGCCTTCAAGGCCGAGGGGGTCGAGCCCGAAGGCTCGACGATCTACGGCTACGCCGCCCTCCAGGCCCTCGTGGCCGCCGGCAACTTCGCGAAGACGGCGGATTCGAAGCGGATCGCCGCCACCCTGCACGCGGAGCGCTTCGACCTGGTGCTCGGCTCGGTGGGGTTCGACGGGAAGGGGGACGTCACCGCTCAGGGCTATGTCCTCTACGTCTGGAACGACGGCGCCTTCACGTACGCTAAGTAGCCGGGGTCGAGTCGCGCTTACGAATTCGGGCGCAGCTTGCCCCGGAGCGCGTGACGTCCGGTCTGCCTGTGCGGGTCATCCGCACGTTTCGGGATCGTTTCCGGCCCTTCGTCGTTCGTGAACGGCGGACATTCGGGCCGCGGATCGGCCGCGACGCGCCGGAACAGGACGATTCGAGATCTCTCAGCGAGGCGTCATGCCCCCATCTCCCGCGCGCCCGACGACCGGGCGCCGTGCTCTCCTCTCCGCGGGCCTCGGTGGCGCGGCGACTCTCCTGGCACGCCCCGCACGGGCCGAGGCGACGCCGGATCTGCGCTGGCGCCTGGCCTGCGCCTTCCCCAAGAACCTCGACATCCTGTTCGGCGCCACCGACCTGCTCGCCCGCATCGTCGCGGAGGCCACCGACGGCCGCTTCCAGATCCAGCCCTCGGGCCCCGGCGAGCCGGTGCCCGCCGAGGGCCTCCTCGATGCCGTGGCCGCCGGCACCGTCGAGATGGGCTACGGACCGGCGACCCTGGGGCTCGCCAGGGACCCGACCTTCGCCCTGGCCACCGCCCTGCCCTTCGGCCTGAATGCGCGCGGCCAGAGTGCCTGGTGGCTCCAGGGGGGTGCCGCCGACCTGTTCGGGGAGATCTTCGCCAAGCACGGGCTCGTCGCCCTGCCGGCCGGCAATACCGGCGCGCAGATGGGCGGCTGGTTCCGGCGCGAGATCAAGGCGCAGGCGGACCTGCAGGGCCTGAAGATGCGGATCGGAGGCCTCGGCGGACAGGTCCTGGCCAAGCTCGGGGTGGTGCCGCAGGCCACGCCGGGGCCGGACATCTACGCCGCTCTCGAGGGCAGGACGATCGACGCCGCCGAGTGGATCGGCCCCTACGACGACGAGAAGCTCGGGCTGCAGAAGGTGGCTCCGACCTATCACTATCCCGGTTTCTGGGAGGGCGCCTCGACGCTGCATCTCTGGATCCAGGCCGAGGCCTGGAAGGGCCTGCCGAAGAGCTACCGGGCAGTCCTCCAGGCGGCGGCGGCCCAGGTCCATGCCGACGTGCAGGCCAAGTACGATGCGCGCAACCCGCGCGCCCTGCGCCGCCTCGTGGCAGGCGGGGCGCAGCTGCGGCCGTTTCCCCAGGAGGTGATGGAGCTGGCCCTCAAGGCCGCCAACGACGTCTATGCCGAGATCGGCGCCAAGAACGCCGACTTCAAGCGGGTCCACGAAGCGATGAAGACCTTCCGGAACGAGGAGTACCTCTGGTTCCAGGTGGCGGAATACACCTACGACAACTTCATGATCCGGGCCCGTGCGCGCGGCTGAGGCCGTCGGGACAGAAGGAGCCGGTCGGGACAGAAAAAAGGCCGCTCCGAAGAGCGGCCCGAAGTCTAGGGAGGAAACGCCCAAGGAGGGCAGCAGGACCGCGACGCCATCGCGTTCCCGCAATGCACAATCTGATCCTCTCGCGCAGAATTGCAAGGCGGATAGGGCAGCATCCGTGTCGCTTTTCGTGTTCCGGAACACATCGCCCGATCGATGTATCCAAAATGACGCACCCGAGCAGCCGCAAATTCTCGTGACTCCCGGATGGGGCAGCCTCAAGTGACGCGACACTAAAGGGTTGTTCGAACTCAGTTTTCGCGCCGCCAGAGGTTGGATATTTCGGCGTCGATCCGGCCGGGGTGGAATCTTCTGCCTGGGGCGTCGCGACGGGCGGCGGCCCAACCTTTCGTGACGAGTATCAGGAGGCGATGAGCGACGATGGCAATTCAGGCGGGACGGATTCGGATCCTCAAGCAGGCCGAGCCCCGGGCGGAGGGGCGCTACGTGCTCTATCTGCTGCAGCAGGCGAATCGGGCCCACGAGAATCCGGCGCTCGAGTTCGCCATCGCGGAGGCCAACCGGCTCGGCCTGCCGGTGCTCGCCGGCTTCGGATTGCTCGACGGCAAGAACGGCTTTCCGGAAGCCAATGCCCGGCACTACGCCTTCCTGCTCCAGGGACTCGCCGACGCGGCCTCTGGTCTCGAGGCCCGCGACATCGGCTTTTGCCTGCGCAAGGCCTCCCCCGCCCGGGTCGCCATCGATCTGGCCAAGGAGGCCGCCCTCCTCGTCCTCGACCGGGGCTACCTCGCGATCCAGAAGCGCTGGTACGACGAGATCGTCGAGGCCGTCGACACCCGGATCGTGCAGGTGGAGGGGGACGTCGTGGTGCCGGTGGAGGTCGCCTCGGCCAAGCACGAATACGCCGCCCGCACCCTGCGCCCGAAGCTGCACAAGCACCTCGACGACTACGTCGCGCCCCTGACCGCCCGGGCGGTGAAGCACCCGGCGGGGCGCGGCCTGCCGACATCGGAGGTCGACATCAGCGACCCGGCCAAGGTGCTGGCCGGCATGAGCCTCGACCGCGCCGTCGGACCGGTGCGGCGCTTCACCGGCGGGGAGACCGAGGCGCGGCGGCGCCTCAAGGCCTATCTCGAAGGCCCGTTCGCCGATTACGGCAGCGACCGCAACCGGCCCGAGGCCGGGGCGGCCTCCCACATGAGCCCCTACCTGCATTTCGGGCAGATCTCGCCGGTGGAGATCGTCCTGGCGGTTCGGGCCGCCAAGACGGGGGGACGCGAGGACAAGGCGTCCTACGTCGAGGAGGTCGTCATCCGCCGGGAACTGGCGATGAACCACGTCCACTACACGGACGGCTACGACCGCTACGAGCGCGCCGTTCCCGAATGGGCCCGCAAGGTCCTGGCCGACCATGCCGGCGACGCCAGGCCGAAGACCTATACCGAGACCGAGCTCGCGGAAGGACGGACGCACGACGTCTACTGGAACGCCGCCCAGGCCGAGATGCGCGAGACCGGCTACATGCACAATCACCTGCGCATGTACTGGGGCAAGAAGATCCTCGAATGGTCGCCCACCCCCGAGGAGGGCTTCGCCCGCACGCTGCGGCTCAACAACCGCTACTTCCTCGACGGACGCGACCCGAACTCCTTCACCAACGTCGCCTGGGTCTACGGCCTGCACGACCGCCCCTGGGCCCGACGCAAGATCTTCGGGACGGTGCGCTACCAGAGCGAGAATTCCCTGCGGAAATTCGACGCCAAGGCCTATCTCCGGACCGTCGAAGACCTCTGCCGGGCGGAAGCGGAGGACAAGGCTTAAGGGCTGCCGGGGTATGCCCCTTGCCTGAACCTCGCCCGCCCCCGCCTCCGACTGACCCGCCCGAGCCCCGGATCGCATGCCCCCAACCCGTCCCGCCAAAGTGCTGCGCGTGAAGGTGCTGCGCGCCAAGGTCCGGTCCGGGGTGATGCCGCGCATGCGGCGCCTGCGCGGGGCCACCCTCGACGCCTTCGGGCTGTGGCGCCACCGCCTCCTGTTCCTCGTCGGCGGCATCGGCGTCGGGCTCGCCGCCGTCCTGATGGCGGGGCTCGCCGATGCCGCCCAGGGGGCGTTCCGGCAGGTGCTCGGGGTCTCGCCCTGGGTGGCCCTCGGCCTGACGCCCCTCGGCTTCGCCCTCTGCGCCTGGCTCGCCCGGGAGGTCTTCCCGAACGCGCAGGGGTCCGGCATCCCGCAGGTGATCGCGGCGCGCCAGACCGGACAGCTCGCCCTGCGCCGGGCCCTCGTCTCCCTCAGGGTGGCGGCGGGCAAGATCGTGGTGATGAGCCTCGGCCTGCTGTTCGGCGCCTCCACCGGGCGCGAGGGGCCGACGGTGCAGGTCGGGGCCGCGATCATGGCGGCGGCCGGCCACCTCACGCCGGAACGCGTGCCGGGGCTGATCCTCGCCGGGGGCGCGGCCGGGGTGGCGGCGGCGTTCAACACGCCGCTCGCCGGCATCGTGTTCGGGATCGAGGAGCTCGGCCGGGCCTACGAGGCCCGCACCGGCGGATTGATCGTCGCCGCCATCGTGGCGGCCGGGCTCACCGCCATGGCGCTCACCGGCAACTACACCTATTTCGGCACGTCCAGCGCCACCCTGCCGTTCGGGCCGGGCTGGATCGCCGTACCGGTGATCGGGGCGCTGGGGGGCCTGGCCGGCGGCGGGTTCGCCCGCATCGTCATCCTGTTCGCCCGCGGCCTGCCCGGGCGCCTCGGAGCCGCCATCGTCGCCCGTCCCGTCGCCTTCGCGGCAGCCTGCGGCCTCGGGGTCGCCCTGTGCGGCCTCGCCTCGGGCGGAACAGTCTACGGCACCGGCTACGAGGAGGCGCGCGCCCTCCTGCACGGCACCGGGGAGTCCCATCCGGATTTCGCGCCGCTGAAGTTCGTCGCGTCGCTGCTCTCGGCGATCAGCGGCATTCCCGGCGGACTGTTCGCGCCCTCCCTCAGCGTCGGGGCCGGCCTCGGCGCCGCCCTGCAGGGCTGGTTCTCCGGCGTGCCGGTGGCCGCCCTCGTGCTGCTCGGCATGGTCGCCTACCTGACCGGGGCCCTGCAGGCGCCAATCACCGCCTTCGTCATCGTCACCGAGATGACCCAGGACCATGCCCTGATGATCCCCCTCATGGTGGCGGCGCTGATCGCCGACGCGGTCTCGAAGGCGGTCTGCCGCGAGGGGCTCTACCATGCCCTGGCGCACATCCTCCTGGAGCGGGCCGGAACCGAGGCCCGTCCGGCCGCGCCGGCCCCCGGCGGGCACGGCTCGTAAAACGGCCGAGCTTGGGCGGAACGCTTGCCGTCCCAGGCGGTTATCGGTCGGTTCCGCGAGCTGGAGTGTAGCGCATGACCCTGTTGAAATGGGCCCTCATCTGTTTCGTGATCTCCCTCATCGCGGGCGGCCTCGGCTTCACCGGCATCGCCTCCGGCGCCGGCTCCCTGGCCCGGATCCTGTTCGGCCTGTTCCTGGTGGTGGCCATCGTCATCGTGGTCGTCGCCTTCGCCATCGGGCAGGCGGTGTTCTAGGACCGCCTCCGTGGCCGGCCGGATCGCCCTCGTCACCGGCGCCACCTCCGGGATCGGCACCGAGACCGCGCTCGGGCTGGCCCGGGCGGGGTTCCGCGTCGGACTCGTGGGCCGGGATGCCGGCCGCACCGGTCGCACCGCCGGGCAGATCCGCGACGCGGTGCCGGGCGCGCAGGTCGACGGCTTCGTCGCCGACCTGTCGCGCCAGGCCGAGATCCGCCGCCTCGCCGCGGAGGTCCGGGCGCTGTATCCGCGCCTCGACGTGCTGGTGAACAATGCCGGTGCGATCTTCGACCGCTACGCCGCGACGGCGGACGGCATCGAGCGGACCTGGGCGCTGGACCACCTCGCCTATCTCCAGCTCAGCCTCGCGCTCCTCGATCTCCTGAAGGCCGGCGCGCCGGCCCGCATCGTCAGCGTGGCCTCGACGGCGCATCGGCGCGGCCGCATCGCCTTCGACGATATCGGCCACGCGCGGCGCTACAGCGCGATCGCCGCCTATTCCCAGGCCAAGCTCGGCAACGTGCTGTTCAGCGCGGCCCTGGCGCGGCGGCTCGCGGGTACCGGCGTCACCAGCAACGCCCTCCATCCCGGCGTCATCGCCAGCGGCTTCGCGTCGGAGACGGGCGGTTGGTTCGGCCTCGGCTGGCGCCTGATCCGCCCCTTCATGACGAAGCCGGCCGATGGCGCGGCGACCTCCCTCTACCTCGCCACCGCACCGGAGGTCGAAGGCCGGACGGGACTCTATTTCGACCGATGCAAGCCGGTGGCGCCCTCGGCGCGGGGCCGGGACACGGCGCTTCAGGAACGGGTCTGGGCGTTCAGCCTCGCGCAGCTCGGGCTGGCCGATCCCATCGAGCACTGACGGAAAGGGCCTCCCGCAGGATGGAGGCAGCGGCGCTTGGGCAAGGGCGCTTGAAATCGTTTTCATGCGCTGGGCGCATGCCCGCTCCCACACGGAAGCAATTGCATGGTGCGGTGCGAAATGGCATTTGATGGCCATGCACCGCGGCGATGGCGTCGCCGCGGTGTGCCCTTCTTGGGCGTTTCCTCCCTAGACTTCGGGCCGCTCCCTCACCGGGGCGGCCTTTTTTCTGTCCAGTGGATGGGCGTTCTATCCGCCCAGCGCCCTGCCGACAAGCACAATTGTGCGCAATCACACCTCGATACGCAGACATTATCCTGCGCCGCTCCCGCGGGACCGACGCAGGCTCGTCCGCCTCAGGGGGCCGGAGCGTCCGCCAGGAAGGCCCCCGAGAGGGCCTGGGCGATCAGCGCCCGCGTCTCGGCGACGCCGTAGAGGGCGATGAAGGAGCCGAAGCGCGGGCCGCGGGCCTCTCCGAACAGCACGTTGTAGATGGTGGTGAACCAGGCCTGGGACACGCCGGGGCGCCCGTCCGGGCTCTTGGCCTTGCCGGACAGGTCCGGGAAGTGCCGGCGTCCGACCTCGTAGACCACCGCCTGCAGGCCCTCCGGATCGACGGAGCCCTCGTGCGCGGCGAGGGTCTGCGCGAGGTCCTCCAGGGCCGCCCGCTCCGCGTCGGTGGCCGCCCGGTAGGTCTTGGCCGGGCGCACCAGGTCCCGGAAGTAGGCCAGCGCGTGGCCGACGAGGCGGGCGAGGACGGGGTGGGTCTCCGGTCCGACATCCGGATCGTAGCGGCGGATGAAGCCCCAGAGCACCGCCGGGTCCTCGGTGTTGGCCACCGCCGCGAGGTTCAGGAGCATGGCGAAGGTGAGGGCACCGCCCTTGCCGACCGCCTCGGCCGCCGGCGGATGTCCGGCATGCAGGTGCCAGACCGGGTTGCCGAGCTTCTGGGCCGGCTCCTGACCGGGAAACTTCTCCAGGAAGTTGAGATAGTCGTCGACCTGGCGCGGAATCATCTCGACGAACAGGCGCTTGGCCTCGCGCGGCTTGTTGTACATGAACAGCGCCAGGCTGTCGGCCGTGCCGTAGACGAGCCAATCGTCGATCGAGAGGCCGTTGCCCTTCGACTTCGAGATCTTCTTGCCGTCCTTGTCGAGGAAGAGCTCGTAGTTGAACCCCTCCGGCGGTTCGCCGCCCAGCGCCCGGGCGATCTCGCCCGAGAGCTTGACGGAATCGATGAGGTCCTTGCCGGCCATCTCATAGTCGATGCCCAGGGCCACCCACCGCATGGCCCAGTCGGGCTTCCACTGCAGCTTGGCGTGCCCGCCGGTCACCGGAGTCTCGTAGCCCTCGCCGGTCTTGGGGTCGCGCCAGACCAGGGTTCCGGCCGAGACCCGGACCTCGTCGATGGCCACCTGCATCACCTCCCCCGTCACCGGGTGGAGGGGCAGGAACGGCGAGTAGCTCGCGGAGCGCTCGGCCCGCAGGGACGGCAGCATGATCGCCATCACGGCGTCGTAGCGCTCCAGCACCGTGAGGAGAGCCGTATCGAACACGCCCGAGCGGTAGCATTCGGTGGCCGAGCGGAACTCGTAGTCGAAGCCGAAGGCGTCGAGGAAGCGGCGCAATTCGGCGTTGTTGTGCGCGCCGAAGCTGTCATGGGTGCCGAACGGGTCCGGCACGCGGGTCAGGGGCTGGTTCAGGGCGCCGATCAGCAGGGGCTTGTTCGGGACGTTGTCCGGCACCTTCCGCAGGCCGTCCATGTCGTCCGAGAACGCGATCAGGCGGGTCGGCACGCTGTCGTTGGTGAGGACCCGGAAGGCGTGGCGCACCATCGAGGTGCGGGCGACCTCACCGAAGGTGCCGATATGCGGCAGGCCCGAGGGCCCGTAGCCGGTCTCGAACAGGACTTCCGATTTCGGACGGCGTTCCAGCCGCGCCACGAGCTTGCGCGCCTCCTCGAAGGGCCAGGCCGCGGCGGTGGCGGCCGCCGCGATGAGATCGGGGTCGGAGGGAAGCGGGGACGGCATGGGGACAGCGTCAGTTCTGCAAGGATGGCGGGGAGCGGGAATTCGCGGAGGCCGGCACCGTAGGGAGGGCGACCCGGGGGGTCAACGCGGATCGATCCGCCGGCATGAGGCCGTGAAAACGCGGTCGAAACCCTGCGCGCTCTCACGCCGCCCCGCCGATTTCCGGTCCCGAGCGTCTCGTGCCGCGCCCGCGCCCCCTCGTGCCAGCCCGTGCTGTCGGGCCTGATCCCCTCCCCCTCCCCGCCCGGAGCTGCGCCGCCTTGAACCGCGACCGCGGCATCGGCCGCGGATGCACCGGTCGCGGGCCTGACGTGTGCCCGGCGCGGTCCGGCTTCATATCGTTGCCGCGTGCGCCTGCGAAACACCGTCCCGTTCCGCTGCGCGGCCCCGTCCGGCGCACCCGAAAGGATCCATGTCCGCACGTTCCTCGATGCCCGCACGCTCCACGTCCGCATCTGCAAAACCGACGTCTGCAAGCTTCCTGACGGCGCGATCCACGGTCGCGCGCGCTGCGTCCGCCGCGCTTCGTCCGATCCGGCCGGCGGCCCCTCTCGCCGAGACCCGCGCCACCCGGCTCCTGTTCCTCATCGTCGGCTTCGGCGTGGCGGCGTGGGCGCCCCTGGTGCCCCTCGTGAAGGCGCGGGCGGGCCTCGATGACGGCACGCTGGGCCTGCTCCTCCTCTGCCTCGGCATCGGCTCCCTGGCCACCATGCCGGTGGCGGGCGCCCTGGCGGGACGCTTCGGCACCCGCCCCGTGCTGGCGGCCGCCGTGCTCGTCACCGGCGCGGCCCTGATGGTGCTGTCCCGCGCCGCCGGCCTGCCCGTCCTCGCCGCCGCCCTCACCGGCCTTGGCATCGGCCTCGGCCTGCTCGACTGCCTGATGAACCTGCAGGCGGTGGCGGTGGAGCGCCGGGCGGGGCGCCCGATGATGTCGGGCTTCCACGGCCTCTACAGCCTCGGCTGCATCCTGGGGGCGGCCGGCTTCAGCGCGCTCCTGAGCCTCGGCCTGGCGCCCGCGGCCGCGACCCTGGGCGTGGTCGCCGCCATCGCGGCCGCCTTCGTCGTGGCCCTGCCCGGCATCCTTCCGACGGTGGCGGACGGTCCCGGAGGCCCGGCCTTCGCCCTGCCGCGCGGCCCCGTGCTCGGCATCGGTCTGCTGTGCTTCGTGGTGTTCCTCACGGAGGGCTCGGCCCTCGACTGGAGCGGCGTCTTCCTGATCCAGGAGCGCGGCCTCGATCCGGCCCGGGCCGGCCTCGGCTACGCGGCCTTCTCGCTGACCATGACGCTGGGCCGCCTCACCGGCGACGCCCTCGTGCGCCGGATCGGACGCCGCCGCATCGTCGTCCTGGGCGCCCTCCTCGCCGCCGCCGGGCTCGGCCTCGCGACGGCGGTGCCCCTCTGGCCGGCGACGCTCCTCGGCTACGCCCTGGTGGGGGCGGGCTGCGCCAACATCGTGCCGGTGCTGTTCACCGCCGCCGGCCGGCAGGAGAGCGTGCCCGCCGCGCTCGCGATCCCGGCCGTGACCACGCTGGGCTATGCCGGGGTGCTGGCCGGCCCCGCCGCGATCGGGCTCCTCGCCCACGCCACCAGCCTGACCCTGGCCTTCCTCGCGGTGGCCGCCCTCCTCCTCGCCGTCGCGGCCGGTGCCGGGCGTCTGCGCCTCTGAGAGGCGGTCACCCGGAGACGGGTTCGGTCGGGGGCGCCGGCCAGGAGAAGCGGATGGTGTCGTCGCGGAGGCCGGCGAGGACGACCGCGATGCCGCCCGAGCGGATCATCCAGTCGAGGCGATGGTCGCGGTATTCGCGGCGGCGTCCGCCGGAGGTGTAGAGGTCGGCGGCCTCGGCCATCCGGGCGGCGGCCGCGTCGAACTCGGCGAAGGTCGCCGCCACCGCGGGGCGCGCGCTCACCCGGGCGTGCCAGCGGGCGAGCGGGGTTCCCGCTGCGGGCCCGAGGCCGTAATGCACGGAGCGGTTGACCATCGGGGCCGCCGCCGCGTCCGCCCAGCCGAAGCGCGCGCCGCCGAACCAGTCCGCGCCGCCGAGGCGCTGCGACAGCCAGCCCTGGAGCACCGCCGTCTGCGCCGCCGCCTGGGCGCGCAGGTGCGCGGCGAGGTCCCCGGTGGCGCGCCGAAACCACAGAACCTCGCCGAATCCCCAGTTCACCGCCTCGTACTGGCTGTCGCAGACCTCCTCGGTAAGCCGCGCGAAGGCCCGCGCCGCGGGCTCGGCCGGCAGCAGGGTCGGCTCCGGCCAGCGCTCCTCGACGTATTCGAGGATGACGGTGGATTCGAACAGCGTCACGTCCCCGTCGAGGAGCACCGGAACCTCGGTGCGGGGATTGGCGGCCGCGAAGGGCCCCGCGTCCCGTCCCGTGCCGAAGTCCTCGGGAAGCTCCGCGGTGAACGGCACGCCCTTCTCGCGCAGCGCGATCTTGATCTTCTGGGCGTAGGACGAGAGCGGATGCTCGTAGAGCAGCATGGCGGAGGGCTCCTCGGTGCGCGGGATGCGTCCCGCCTCAACGCCCGATCGCCGCGCCGGAACGGCCGGGCCGCGGATTCGGCGCGCCGGATCCTAGAACGGGCTCACCGGAAAGAACCGCAGATACAGCTCGGCGTATTTTCCCTCGTCCCAGAGGCGCTGGAGCGCGTCGTCGAGCGCCCGCGACAGGGCCGGGTCGTCGGAGCGGGTCACGAGGCCGATGCCCTCGCCGAAGTAGCGGTTCTCGAGGTAGTCGCCGCCCGTGAAGGCGCAGCAGCCCGCGGCGTCCACGCCGCCGATCCAGAGGGCGAGGTTGAGGCCGTCGGCGAAGACGTAGTCGACCTCGCCCCGGCGCAGGGCGCCCTCGGCGGTGGCCAGGTCGGTGAAGTCCCGGGCGACCGCCCTGGGGAAGAACGCCTTGAGGTAGGCCGCGTGGGCGGTGCCGCCGACCACGCCGACGCTCCGATCCGCCAGGGCGGTCGCCGAGGGGGCGGGGAGGCCCTTGTCGGTCCGGGCGACGAAGCGGGCCGGCCAGCGGAAATAGGGGCGCGTGGCGAGGAAGCGGGCGCGCAGGGCCGGCGTCAGGGGAATCGCCGCGGCGACCACGTCCCCCTGCCGGTCGGCCAGGGCGTCGAGGAGGGTGTCGAAGCGCCGGGCCTGAACCGTGCAGGTCATGGCGAGGCGCTCGCAGACCGCGCGGGCGAGCTCGACCACGAAGCCGGTGGGCGTGCCGTCCGGGCCGGCGAAGTGGAGGGGCGGGAAGTCGTCGTCGGTGAGGAAGCGGACCGTGCGCGCGCTCGGCTGGGTTTCCATGCGCTCCTGGCGGGCGCGGGGGTTCCAGAAGTTGGGGATCGTCACGCCCTCGGCCCGGGCCGCCGGTGCGGCGCCGAGGCCGCACACGAGCGCCGCCAGTGCACAAGCCGCCGCCCGGCCCCGGAGTCGCCTTGCCTTTCGGCCGACAAACGCGGAGGTTGTATTCGTGGCGCGTGGGTTGCGCGTGGAAACGGACTGGCTCACGGCCCTCCCCTAGCACATCCGCGGGCCGCCGGGAGGTCGCGCGCGGTGTCGCTTCGCGGTTTCAGCACCCCCGACGGCCGGCTTGCTCCCGTGCTGTCCGAGCCCGTGCTGTCCGAGCCCGTGCTGTCCGAGCCCGTGCTGTCCGAGCCCGTGCTGTCCGAGCCCTTGCCGCCCGAGATCGCGTTCCTCGCGCGCCAGGGCTTCGATGCGGTCCGCCTGACTTGGGCCGCCGCCCTGGCGCGGACCTGCGGCACCGATGCCGCCGCGGCCCTGATCCACGCCGACCTGATCACCGAGGAGGCCTATTACCGCGGCCTCGCCGCCGCCCTCGGCGTCCCGTTCCTGGCCGGAGACCTGCGCCTCGGCGAGGGCACTCACTATCCCGACAGCCTCGTGGCCGGGGTCGCGCCCCTGTTGGCCCCGGGGCCCGCCACGGTCCGCGCCCCGCGCGGGGCCGCCATCGCCGCGCTGTTGCGGACGGGCACGCGGGCGGCCATCACCACGCCGCGGGCCCTCCAGGCGGCGGTGTTCGCCGCCAACCCGGCGGGCATCGCGGCCGCGGCGGCCGATACGCTCCAGCGCCATCGGCCCGACTGGGCGCTGGGGGCGGAGACGCAGGGGCCGCACCTCGCCATCGCGGGCCTCGTCCTCGGGGCCGCCGGCATCGCCGCCGCGTTCCTCCCCGCCCCCGTGCTGGCCGGCGCCTGGACCCTGATGCAGCTCGGCTTCCTGGTCATGGTCACGGTCCGCATCGCCGCCGTCAGCGTCGAGGCGGAGCGGCCGCCCGAGGCGGCGCTGCCGGACGCCGCCCTGCCGGTCTACACGGTGCTGGTGGCGCTCCACCGCGAGGCCCCCGTCGTGCCCCGCCTCGTGGCGGCCCTGTCGCGCTTCGACTACCCGGCGGCCAAGCTCGACATCAAGCTGGTGATCGAGGCGGACGACGGCGAGACCGGCGCGGCCCTGGCGACGGCGGCGCTGCCGGCCCGGTTCGAGGTCGTCCGGGTGCCGGCGGGCCTGCCCCGCACCAAGCCGCGCGCCCTCAACGCCGCCCTGCCCCTGGCCCGCGGGGCCTGCCTCGTGGTCTACGACGCCGAGGACGTGCCCGACCCGGGTCAGCTCCGCGCGGCGGCGACGCGCTTCGCCCGCACCTCCCGCATCACGGCCTGCCTCCAGGGCCGCCTCGTCATCGACAACATGGACGACGGGCGCCTCACGCGGTGCTTCGCCATCGAGTACGCCGCCCTCTTCGACGTCCTGATCCCGGCCCTCGCCTCCTGGTGCGTCCCGATTCCCCTCGGGGGCACCTCGACGCATTTCCGCACCGGCGTCCTGCGCGAACTCCACGGCTGGGACGCGTGGAACGTCACCGAGGATGCCGATCTCGGCATCCGCCTGGCGCGGGCGGTCTACCGCGTCGGCGACCTGCGCAGCGACACCCTGGAGGAGGCACCGCGCGCGGTCCGGCCCTGGCTGCACCAGCGCACCCGCTGGATGAAGGGATTCCTGCAGACCAGCCTCACCCATGCCCGCGCGCCCCGCCGGACGCTGCGGCAGCTGGGCCCCCTCGGCACCCTCTGCGCCGTCGCCCTGGTGCCCGGGACGGTGATCTCCGCCCTCGCCTACCCGTTCCTGATGGGCCGGGCGGCCTACGACTTCGCGGCCTTCGCGTGGAGCGGCTCCCCGGCCCCCGGCGGGTTCTGGGCGAACCTCCCCACCGGCACCTCCGTCACCCTGTTCGTCGCCGGGTTGCTCGCGATGCTGCTGCCGGCGGCCCTCGGCTGCGTCCGGCGCGGCTGGTTCGACCTCCTCACCGCCGTCCCGGGGATGCCGGTCTACTTCCTGCTCATCAGCCTCGCCGCCTGGTCGGGGCTGTACGAGCTCGTCCGCGCGCCGAACCGCTGGAACAAGACCGAGCACGGCCTCGCCCGCACCTCCCGCAGCGGCGCCCTGCGCCCGCAGTGAGGGCGGTCCGGCTCAGGCGAGGTCCAGGGCCGCGAGGGTCTCGGCCACCCGCCGGCGCGCCTCCTCCCCCAGCGGCAGGATCGGCCGGGGCGGCGCCGCGCGGCAGAGGCCGAGGAGATCGGCGCAGGCATAGATCACCCGCAGGCTCGAATAGGTCCGGAACAGCGCCCAGAGCGGCTCGAGCCGGGCGTTCAGTCGCTGCGCCTCGGCGGTGTCCCCGGCCTCGACCGCCCGGACGATCGCCAGGGCGGGCTGCGGAAACAGCCCGGCGACGACGCTGTACCAGGCCTCCCCGCCCGCCAGCAGGGCCGCGAGCGCGTTCCAGTCGCCGCTGTAGCCGAGGGAGAACCCGGCCGGCACCACGGCGCGCAGCGCGCCGAGATGCGCCGCCGCCCCGCCCGGCTCGGGGGCCGGGCTCTTGATCGCGACGATGCCCGGAACCCGGGCGAGGCGGCCGACCAGGGCCGGGGTGAAGCGGAAATGGGTGGTGCCCGGATTGTCGTAGAGGCAGAGCGGCAGGCCGGATTCCCGCGCCACCGTCTCGCAATGCACGAAGACCTCGTCCTCGGTGAGCGGCGTGTAGGACATCGCCGCCAGGAGCCCGGCCTCGGCCCCGGCGCCCTTGGCGTCCTGGGCCATCCGTACCGCCGCGTCGGTGCGCAGGGCGCCGACGCCGACGAGGACCGGCACGCGGCCCGCCGCCGCCGCGACGGCGGCCTCCACGGCCCGGCGGCGCTGGTGGCGCTCCAGGAACGCGTAGGTGCCGGTGCTGCCCAGCAGGCCGATCGAGCCGACCCCGGCCGTGACCAGGCGCTGCAGCAGGACCTGCAGGGCACCGAGGTCCACCTGGCCATCGGCGTTCGCGGGCGTGATCGGGAAGGCGGACAGGACGGTCATGGTCGCTCCGGGGCGGACGGTTCGGGGTGGCACCGGTCCCCGTCGCGAGGGCCGACGGCCCGGAGCCGCGCGCCGCCCGGAGCCACAGGATCTCGCCTACAGCATCGACCCGCCAAGGGCATCTGCCTGCCTACGGCATCGCGTCGCTTACAGCCTCTTCTGGCTGACAGCATCTTGTCGCTTACAGCATCTTGGCGAGCTCGGCCGCCGCCTCCTCGGGCGGGCGGGCGAGATTGAGCGCGTTGAGGAAGCGGTTCTGGCCGTTCATCACGTAGACCAGGGCGGTGTGCTCCATCGTGTAGTCGCCGTCCTTGGTCGGCACCTTGCGGACATAGGCGCGATAGGCCTTCACCGCCGCGGTCACCTCCTCCGGCGAGCCGGTCAGGCCGACGATGCGCGGGTCGAAGCTCGCCAGGTAGGTTTTCAGGGCCGCGGGCGTGTCGCGCTCGGGATCGACGGCGATGAACAGCGCGCGCACGTCCCGGCCCTTCGGCCCGAGGGCCTGGAGCACGTCGCCGATCTGCTGCAGCGTGGTCGGGCACACGTCGGGGCAGTGGGTGAAGCCGAAGAATACGAGGTGCGTCCGGCCCGCATAGTCCCGCTCGGTGACGCGCTGCCCGTCCTGGTTGGTCAGGGTGAAGGGACCGCCGACGCTGCTCGTCCCGGCCTCCTGGGTCTTGGGCGCCAGCACCACGAAGGCGGCGACGCAGAGGCCCACGAGGCCGACCGCGAAGGCGATGAGGGGCAGGAGCGTGCGACGCATGGAAAACGGCCTTGCGATCCAGGGATGTGGCGGCTTCAGACCACAGGCGCCGTCCCCGGGCAATCCACCAAACCGTCTCCACCGAGCCGTCGCCACCGAACCCCGGCCGGGCGGGGTTCAGTCCGGTTGCGGTGCGTCCGTCCCCGGCTCCCCCCGCCGCCGATCCTCCGCCAGGGCCGCGCTCTCGCGGCGGAGCGGCCGGCCGACCGGGCAGGCCTCCTGAACGAAGCCGTTGAGCGTATTGAGGAGGCTGTCCTCCACCTGCCGGTAGAACACGAATTGTCCGCGCTTCTCGCCCACGATCAGCCCCGCTGATTCGAGCACCGAGAGATGCTGCGAGATCGAGGGCTTCGACATGGCGAAGCGCCCGGCGATCTCGCCCGCGCTGAGCTCGGTATGGGCGAGATAGGCCAGGATCTTCCGACGGACGGAGGAGGACAGGGCTTCGAAGACGCGCTGCATGGCGGATGAATTAGGCGATGAACTAACCATTGACAAGAATGCGTCCGACAGCAATTAGGTGTTTGCCTAATTAGTGAATGGAAGTCCGCCATGGGCGATGCGCCTCGCTGTACGTCGACCGCCCGGATGATCGCCGATGCGGACACCTCCGCCATGGCGGGACACCTGGAATGGGCACCCGCCAAGTCGCTCTGGATCACCGGAATGGTGGGCGCGGCTCTGGTCTTCGGACCCGTCTTCGTCACGCCCGGGGCCGTCGCGCTGTTCGCGGCCACCACCGTCGTCACCCTCTGCGCCGGCCATTCCGTCGGGATGCACCGGCTGCTGGTGCATCGCAGCTTCTCGGCCAAACCCTGGGTCGCCCATCTCCTGATCTATCTCGGAACGCTGGTCGGCATGGCCGGGCCGGTGGGGATGATCCGCCTCCATGACATGCGGGACTGGGCGCAGCGGCAGGCCGCCTGTCACGATCTGCATGCCAACCGGTTGCCGATGCTGCGCGACGCACTCCTTCAGATGCACGCACACCTGATCCTGACGCATCCGCCCCGTTTCGTTCTGGAGCCGCAGGTCGGGACGGACCGCGTGCTCCGGTGGCTGGAACGGACGTGGATGATCCAGCAACTGCCCTGGGCCGTGCTGTTCTACGCAGCGGGCGGGTGGCCGTGGCTGATCTGGGGCATTCCCGTCCGTATCGCGGTGTCGCTCACGGGGCATTGGCTCGTCGTGCACCTCACCCACCGCAATGGCCCGCAGGGCTGGGTCGTCGAGGGCGAATCGGTCCAGGGCCACGATCTGCCGGCCGCCGCCTGGCTCACCTTCGGCGAAGCCTGGCACGCGACCCACCATGCCTGGCCGGACTCGGCGCGCCTTGGGATCGAACCAGGTCAGGCCGATGCGGGCTGGTGGCTCCTGCGGGGACTGGAGCGCCTGGGCCTGGTCTGGGACCTGAAGCAGCCGAGCAACCTGCAGCCACGGACCGGGGTGCGCCGGGTCACGGCAGAGGGGGGCCAGCCTTGAGCAGATGCGAGCCCTTTGCCCTCAGATCGCGAGCTTGTCCGGCTCGATCGCGGCGATCGCCGCCTCGGCGCCCCCGCGGCGCAGGGCGTCGCCCACCATGAGCAACGCCGGGCCGTCGAGGCCGGCGGCCTCGACCCGGGCCGCGAGATCGCGGGCCGTGCCCTCCACCACCTGCTGGTTCGGGCGGGTGGCGTTGAAGACGAGCAGGGCCGGGGTCGCGGGGGCGAGGCCCTCGGCGATCGCCCGCTCCAGCAGCACGCCGAGGGTCTTCTTGGGCATGTAGACCACGGTGGTGACGCTCGGATCGGCCAGCGCGCCCCAGTTCAGGTCCTCGGGCAAGGCGCCGCGCCGGTCGTGGCCGGTGACGTATTGCAGCCGCCGCGCCGCGTCGCGGTGGGTGAGCGAGACGCAGAGCGAGGCCGCCGCCCCCTGCGCCGCGGAGACGCCGGGCACCACGCTGACGGGAATGCCGGCGGCCCGGCAGGCGTCGATCTCCTCGCCCGCCCGGCCGAAGACCAGGGGATCGCCGGACTTCAGGCGCACCACCTGCTTGCCGGACTTGGCGAGCTGCACCATCAGCGCGTTGATGTCGTCCTGCCGGCAGGACGGGCCGTGCCCGGTCTTGCCCACCAGCATGGTGCGGGCCTCGCGGCGGGCGTAGTCGAGGATCTCCGGTGCCACGAGGTCGTCGTACAGGATGACGTCGGCGTTGCGCAGGGCCCGCAGGGCCTTGAGGGTGAGGAGTTCGGCGTCGCCCGGGCCGGCGCCCACGAGGGTCACGGCCCCGCCCTTCGGCGCGGCCTCCGTCTGGCCCAGGAGCTCTGCGAGGTCCTGGTCCGTCGGCACCCGGTCGGGCTCCGCGAAGGCGCGGTCCGTGAAGCGCTCCCAGAAGGCGCGGCGGTCCGAGAAGGTGTGGAAGCGGCCCGTGACCGCCTCGCGCCAGTCGCGGGCGGCGCCGATCCAGGCCTTGAACCCGCGCGGCAGCATGCCTTCGATCCGGGCCCTGACGGTCTGGCCGAAGACCGGCGCGGCGCCCTCGGTCGAGATGCCCACCACCATGGGCGAGCGGTTGACGATGGCGCCGAACTTCACGTCGCAGAGATGCGGCCGGTCGACCGCATTGACGATGGCGCCGGTCTTCCGGGCGGCGGCCACGAAGGCGATGCAGTCGTCCTCGTCCTCCATGGCGCCGATGCAGAAGGCGGCGCCCGCGAGGTCCTCGGGCTGCCACTGGCGCTCATGCAGGGCGACGGAGCCCGCGACGATCTCCGCCGGCACGGCGCGGAGTTCCTCGCTCGGCTCGGGCGCGTAGACGTCCACGTGGGCCCCGGCGGCGGCGAGCAGCTTCACCTTCCAGGGAGCACCCCCGTTCGAGCCGGCCAGCACCGCCCGCTTGCCGTGCAGCGGCACGAAGACGGGCAGGACGGCCAGGGGCTCCAGGCCGGCCGGGGCACCGCCCCGCGTTGTTTCGGGGCCGGCGGGCCGGGTTTCACGGGGGATACGGGGAGTGCTCATGGGGCTCGGAGATGGGTGTCGATTGGGCCGAAAGTGAGCCTATGCGGCGTTGCGCGCAAGCGCCTCGGGCAGCAGCTTGCGGATCTCCGGGATGCACGAGCCGCAATTCGTGCCGGCCTTGCAGGCGGCGCCCACCGCCTCGACGGTCCCGGCCCCCGCGGCGATGGCCCCGTTGATGACGTCGAGGCCGACGCCGTGGCAGGCGCAGACGGTGGGGCCGGCCGAGGCGGTCTCGGCGCGCCCCGTCAGGAGGGCGCGTCGGGCCGAAGGCGTGGGCTCGGGCTCCGCGAACAGGGCCTTGGCCTCGTCCCAGACCGGGCGGGCCTCGGCGGGGCCGAGGGCCAGGCAGGCCACGAGGCGGCCGGCCTCGTAGACGGCGCAGCGGTAGCGCCCGCGGGCGTGGTCGGCATATTCGGCCAGCTCGTGGCCCTGGAACAGGCCGCGCATCATCAGCGCCACGGCGCGGGAGCTCTCCTGCGTGGCGAATTGCAGGCCCGAGCCGCCGGTGATCGTGGCGCGGGCCCACCACCAGCCTTCCGGCAGGGTGTGCTCTTCCCGGGTCAGCAGGAAGCCGCGGTTGCGATAGGGCACCGGCGCGAGGCCGACCGGGGTCGCCTTCAGCTCGGGCTGGCCCGAGACCGGATCGGGCACGCCGCGCACCAGGGCGCCGACGCGGGCATCCGAGGCAGTGGCGGCGCTCCAGTGGAAGGCGGCGAACAGGTTGCCGGGCCGCACCGCGTCGGTGACCATCGCCTCCAGGGTCGCGCTGCCGTGCGGCGTGCTGAGGCGGGCGAGGTCCCCCTCCTTCAGCCCCAGCGGCGCGGCATCGTCCGGGTGGATCTCCACGAAGGGCACCGAGCGATGGGCCGACAGGCGCGGGCTCTTCCCCGTCCGCGTCATCGTGTGCCAGTGGTCGCGGACCCGGCCGGTGTTGAGGACGAGGGGATAGGCCTCGCTCACCCCCTCGGCGAGCGCCGGGGCCTGCACGGCCACGAAGCGGGCGCGCTTGTCGAAGGTGTAGAACTGCCCGTCGGCGAAGAGCCGGGCACGCGCCTTGCCGCGCTTCGGCAGCGGCCATTGCAGGGGGGCGCTCGTCGCGTAGGCCGCATCGGCCAGGTCGCTGACGGCCCCGAGGTCGAAGTCGCGGGTGCCGTTGTTCTCGAAGGCCGAGAGGCCGGCATGCTCGCGGAAGATCGCAGCAGGGCCCGAATAGGCGAAGGCCTCGCCGTGGCCGAGGCGCTTGGCGACGTCGCAGACGATCTGCCAGTCGGCCCGGGCCTCGCCGGGGGCTTTCAGGAAGCTGCGCTGGCGCGAGATCCGGCGCTCGGAATTCGTCACCGTGCCGTCCTTCTCGCCCCAGGCGAGCGCCGGGAGCAGCACGGTCCGGCGTCCCGTCGCCCGGGCACTGTCGCTGTCGGCCACCGCCTCCGAGACGACGTAGAGGTCGAGGCCCTTCAGGCTCTGGCGGATGCGGTCGGCGCGGGGCATCGACACGATCGGGTTGGTGCCCATCACCCACAGGGCCTTGATCTTGCCGCGCTCGATCGCCTCGAACAGGGCGACCGCCTTCATGCCCTCGCCCGTGATGATGTTGGGCGCCGACCAGTAGCGGCGGACCCGGTCCACCTCCTCGGGGGTGAAGTGCATGTGGGCGGCCAGCATGTTGGCCAGGCCTCCGACCTCGCGCCCGCCCATGGCGTTGGGCTGGCCGGTCAGCGAGAACGGCCCCGCGCCGGGCAGGCCGATGCGGCCGGTGGCGAGGTGGCAGTTGATGATCGCGTTGCCCTTGTCGGTGCCCTGCGCCGACTGGTTCACCCCCTGCGAGAAGGCGGTGACGACGCGCTTCGTCCGGGCGAAGAGCTCGAAGAACCGGGCCACGTCGGCCTCCGACAGGCCCGTGGCGGCGGCGGTGGCGGACAGCGTCGGCGCGATGGCGCGCGCCCGCTCCAGGGCGCCGTCGAAGCCGCTCGTGTGGTCGAGGACGAAGCGGTAATCCAGGGAGCCGGTGCTGGCGAGGTGCACCAGCAGGCCGGAGAACAGGGCCGTGTCGGTGCCGGCCTTCAGGCCGAGGAAGAGGTCGGCCTCCGCGCCGGTCTGGGTGCGGCGGGGATCGATCACCACCAGCTTGGTGCCGCGTTTCGCCCGCGCGTCGACCATGCGGCGGAACAGGATCGGGTGGCACCAGGCGGTGTTCGAGCCCACCAGGACGATGAGGTCGGCCTCCTCCAGGTCCTCGTAGCAGCCCGGCACGGTGTCCGAGCCGAAGGCGCGCCGGTGGGCGGCCACCGCGCTCGACATGCACAGGCGCGAGTTGGTGTCGACGTGCGGCGTGCCGAGGAAGCCCTTCGCGAGCTTGTTGGCGACGTAGTAGTCCTCGGTCAGCAGCTGGCCCGAGAGGTAGAACGCGATCGCGTCCGGCCCATGCGCTTCGGCGATCCGGCGCAGGGACCCCGCCACGGTGCCGAGGGCCGATTCCCAGCTCGCGCGGACGCCGTCCACCTGCGGGTGGAGCAGGCGGTTGTCGAGGGAGAGCGTCTCGCCCAGCGCCGAACCCTTGGAGCAGAGCCGGCCGAAATTGGCCGGGTGCGCCGCGTCCCCGGCGATGGCCGCGCCCCCCTGCCCGTCCGGCGTGGCGAGCACCCCGCAGCCGACGCCGCAATACGGGCAGGTGGTCTGGACGGGGGCGGCCGGTGCCTGGACGTGCGCGGACATGGCGGGATCCTCGGCGGGTTCTCTGGTCGTGGATGGAGGCAAGAGACGGGCCGGGGCAGACCGCCCACCCTCTCCCCTCTGCGGGAGAGGGCCCCGCGCGACCGTTTCGGAAAGGGCGGTGCTCCCCTCTCCCGACCCGCATGCGCGGGCCACCCTCCCCCGCAGAGGGGAGAGGGTTGAGATGGCGCGCTCAGTACACGTCGGCCTGATACCGCCCGGTCTTCTTCAGATGCGCGAGGTAGGCGACCGCCTCGTCGGGGTTCTTGCCGCCGAACTGCCCGGCGACGTCGATGATCGCCCGCTCCACGTCCTTGGCCATGCGCTTGGCGTCGCCGCAGACGTAGAAATGCGCACCGCCCTCGAGCCAGGTCCACAGCTCCGCGCCGGTCTCGCGCATGCGGTCCTGGACGTAGGTCTTCTCGGTGCCGTCGCGGGACCAGGCCAGCGACAGGCGGGTGAGCACCTTGCGGTCCTTCAGGGCGTTGAGCTCGTCCTTGTAGAAGAAGTCCGAGGCTTGGCGTTGGTGGCCGTAGAACAGCCAGTTGCGGCCCGGCGCCTGTGTGGCGTCCCGCTCGCGCAGGAAGGCGCGGAACGGCGCGATGCCGGTCCCGGGCCCGACCATGATGACGTCCTTCGAGAGGTCCTCCGGCAGGGCGAAGCCGTGCGCCTTCTGCAGGTAGACCTTGACCCGCATGCCCTCGGGGATGCGCTCGCCCAGGTGGGTCGAGGCCACGCCGAGGCGCAGGCGCGAGCGGTGGCTGTAGCGCACCGCGTCGACGGTGAGCGAGACCCGGCCCGGATCGGCCTTGGGCGAGGACGAGATCGAGTAGAGCCGCGGCTGCAGCTCGTCGAGGGCCTCCAGGAACACCTCCGCGTCGGGGCGGGCGCCGGGGAACTTGTGCAGCGCGCCGAGCACGTCGAGATGGGCGGCGTCGCCGTCCGGGTCCTCGCCGGCCGCCAGCGCCTGCGCCTTCCGGCGGGCCTCGCCCGCGGTGAGCAGCGAGAGCAGCTGGTAGAGCCCGTCCGGCGCGCCGCCCAGCGCGTAGTCGGTCAGCAGCCGGTCGCGCAGGGTCTTGCCCCCGATCCTGCGCTCGGGCCGCGCGCCGAGCTCGGCGATGACCGCGTCCACCAGGGCCGGGGCGTTGGCGGGGAACAGGCCGAGGGAATCCCCGACCACGTAGTCGATGGGCGTGCCGGTGAGGTCGATCTCGATGTGCCAAGTCTCCTTCTCGCCGCCCGGCGCGTTGAGGCGCGTGCGCGAGACGAAGGTCGCCTCCACGGGGTTCTCGCGGCAGAAGCCGAGGGGGCCGGGCTCGGGGGCGGCCTTGGGCGCGGTGGCCTCGGCCGTCTTCGGCGCGGCGCCGCCGGCGGCGCCGAACTCCTCGTCGAGCTTCTTCAGCATCCGGAGCGTGTCCTTGCCGCCGGGCTGGCACAGGTTCAGGCGCTCCTCGTTCTTGAGGAAGATGGCGTTGGCGTAGTCGGCGCAGTTGTAGCCGCACTGGCCGCAATCCTGCTGCGCCATGGCGGCCATCAGCTTCTGCGCCTCCGGCCGTTCCTTGGCCATCTCCATCCGCTCGGGCAGCGGCAGGGAGGGGTCGTGCCAGGGCGCGTCGTCGTTGTCGGCCAGCGTTGGGCCGCCGGCCGGCGCCTCGCCCGCTGCCAGGGCCGTGGCGCCCTCGACGGCGGGCCCCAGCAAGGCGGCGAAGTAGCCCGAGAGCCAGGCGCGCTGGTCCGGGTCGAACGGGGCGGTCTCGGGAATGAGGACCAGGGGGGGCGTGACGTGCTCGCTCATGCGGCGGCCTTCAGGACGGGTTGCTCTTCGGCGATGTTGCGCAGCGACTCGGGGCCGGTGCGGGCGGTGAAGGCCTGGAAGCTTTCCTCCGGGCCTGTGCGCCGGGCGAGGTAGCTGCGCAGCAGCGCCTCGATGCGGGGCGGGCACTCCTCGGCCCGCACGGCCTTCCAGATCTCGGTGCCGATCTTCGGCGAGTCCCCGAACCCGCCGCCCACGACGATGTCGTAGCCCTCGACGGTGTCGCCCTCCTCCGAGACCACGACCTTGGCGCCGATCAGCCCGATATCGCCGATGTAGTGCTGGGCGCAGGAATGGTGGCAGCCGGTGAGGTGGACGTTCACCGGAACGTCCAGCTCCGTCAGGTTCGCCTCGATGTAATCGGCGATCACCAGGGCGTGGCCCTTGGTGTCGGAGGCGGCGAACTTGCAGCCGCGATTGCCCGTGCAGGCCACGAGGCCGGCGCGGATGCTCGACGCCTCGGTGGTGAGGCCGAGGGCGGCGACCCGCTCCCGGACCTCGGAGACCTTGGCGTCGGGCACGCCGGAGAACAGGAAGTTCTGCCAGACGGTCATGCGGATGGCGCCGTCGCCGCATTCGGAGGCGATCGCCGCCAGGGCGCGCATCTGGTCGGTGGTCATCTTGCCGACGGGCAGGATCACGCCGACCCAGTTCAGGCCCTCCTGGACCTGACGGTGCACGCCCACATGGGCGAAGCGGTCCATGCCGCCGCGGGGCGCGACGTGGGCCGCATCGACCCGGTCGAGCTTGGTCCCCAGCACCTCCTCGACGGCGGCGAGATACTTCTCGAAGCCCCAGGCGTCGAGGACGTACTTCATCCGGCTCTTGTTGCGGTTGGTGCGGTCGCCGTGTCGGATGAAGACCCGCAGGATGGCGTCGGCGACCCGGTTGCAATCCTCCGGCCGCAGCACGACGCCGGTGTCGCGGGCGAGGTCCCGGTGCCCCGAGATGCCGCCCAGCACGAGGCGCATCCACACGCCCGGGGCGACGCTCGCCCCCTCCAGCACCCGCACGGCCTGGAAGCCGATGTCGTTGGTCTCCTCCAGTACCGGCATCACGCCGCCGCCGTCGAAGGCGACGTTGAACTTGCGCGGCAGGCCGAACAGCGAGCGGTCGTTGAGGATGTGGTTGTGCCAGGACTTCGCCAGGGGCCGGGTGTCCAGCAGTTCCTGGGCGTCGATGCCGGCCACCGGCGAGCCGGTGACGTTGCGGATGTTGTCGGCGCCCGCACCCCGGGCGGTGAGGCCGAGGTCGACCAGCCCGTCGAGGAAGGGCTGGCCGTGCTCCGGGGTGATCTCGCGGACCTGCAGGTTGGCCCGGGTGGTGACGTGGGCGTAGCCGCCCCCATGGGCGTCGGCCAGGTCAGCGATGCCGGAGAACTGCCAGTGGTGCAGGATGCCGTTGGGGATGCGCAGGCGGCACATGTAGGAATTCTGGGCCGGGGCCACCCAGAACAGGCCGTGGTAGCGCCAGCGGAAATTGTCCTCGGGCTTGGGCGCCCTGCCCGTCTGGGCCTCGGCGATGAGGCGGTTGTGGCCGTCGAACGGGTTCTCGGCGCGCTTCCACTTCTCCTGCTCGCAGAGCTTGCCGCCAGCCTTCACCGTGGCGTCCTGCGCCTTGATGTGGATCGCGTCGGGGCCGGTGGGCTCGGCCGGCGGCGCGGCGCTCGGCGCGGCGGCGAGGCCGCCGGTCAGGCGGGCCGCGCTGATCCCGGAGGCGAAGCCTTCGAGGTAGCGCTTCTGCTCGGCGTTGAATGCATCGGCCATGGGTAGCCTCCTCACGCTGCGAGGGGTTGGGATGCGGGCGCGGGGCGCCCGAACAGGAGGTCGTCGCGGTGCTCGGCGATCGAGGCGCCGGTGCGGATCAGCTCCTTGCACCAGCCCTGCTCGGCGATGTCGCCGACGAAGACCGCGCCGAGGAGCCGGTCCTCGGCGACGACGAGCTTGCGGTAGAGGCCGAGGCCGGGATCCGACATCAGCACGGTCTCGGCCCCTTCGGGCGCCTCGATCTGGCCGGCCGAGAAGACCGGCAGGCCCGAGACCTTGAGGCTGGTGGAGAGGGCGGTGCCGAGGTAGCTCGCCGCCTCGCCGACGAAGTGGCGGCTCAGGGTCTCGGCCTGCTCGTAGGCGGGCTCGACGAGGCCGTAGACCTGGCCCCGGTGCTCGGCGCACTCGCCCAGGGCGGAGATGCGGGCATCCGACGACTGCATCCGGTCGTCCACCAGGATGCCGCGCGCGGTCTCGATCCCGGCATCCCGGGCCAGCCCCACGTTGGGCCGCACGCCCACCGACATCACCACGAGGTCGGCCGGCAGCACGGTGCCGTCGGAGAGGACCAGGCGCTCGACCCGGCCCTCGCCCTCGACCGCGGCGGTGTCGGCCTTGAGGAGCACCTTGACCCCGCGCGCCTCCATGGCCCGCTTCACCAGGCCGGCGGCGGCGTGGTCGAGCTGGCGCTCCATCAGCCGGTCCATGACGTGCAGGAGGGTGGTGTCGACGCCGAGCCGCGCCAGGCCGACGGCGGCCTCCAGGCCGAGGAGCCCGCCGCCGATCACGATGGCCTTGGCGTGCTCGACGGCCGCCTTGCGGATGGCGGCGACATCCGCGAGATCCCGGAAGGTGAGCACGCCCGGCAGGTCCATGCCGGGCTTCGGCAGCCGGATCGGCAACGAGCCCACCGCGAGGACCAGCTTGTCAAAGGGCAGGACGTGGGCCTCCCCCACCATCACCAGGCCGTTCTCGCGGTCGATCGCGGTGACCGGGGCGCCGGTGATGAGGCGGATGCCGTGGTCGGCGTACCAGTCGAGGCCGCGGAAGGCGCAGCCCGCCTCGTCGACCTCGCCGCCGAGCAGCGAGGAGAGCAGCACGCGGTTGTAGGCCGCCTGCGGTTCGGCCCCGACGACGGTGACGTCGTACAGGCCCGGCGCCCGCTCGGTGAGCCGCTCCAGGAAGCGCAACGACGCCATGCCGTTGCCGATGACCACCAGACGCTCCTTCATCGCCAGCGCCTGTTTGTCAGGCCGCGATGGCGGGCTTGGCGTGGCGCGCGTAGAGGAATTCGAGCACCTCGGCGCGGGCATGGGTGTAGGTCGCGTCCTCCACGAGTTCGAGGCGGCGACGCGGCCGCTCGAGATCGACGGTCAGGATCTCGCCGACCGTGGCCGAGGGGCCGTTGGTCATCATCACGATGCGGTCGGAGAGGAGCACCGCCTCGTCGACGTCGTGGGTGATCATGATCACGGCGTTCTTCAGCCGGGCATGGATGTCCATCAGCGAATCCTGGAGATGGGCGCGGGTGAGCGCGTCCAGGGCGCCGAAGGGCTCGTCGAGGAGCAGCACCTTCGGCTCCATCGCCAGGGCCCGGGCGATGCCGACGCGCTGCTTCATGCCGCCCGAGATCTCGCTGGGGCGCCGGTCGGCGGCGTGGGTCATGTTCACGAGCGACAGGTTGTGGTCGATCCAGGCATTGCGCTCGGCCTTCGACTTCCTGCCCTTGAAGACCTTGTCGACGGCGAGCGCCACGTTCTCGCGCACGGTGAGCCAGGGCAGGAGCGAGTGGTTCTGGAACACCACGGCGCGGTCCGGGCCGGGGCTGTTCACCTCCTTGCCCTCGAGGAGCACGCCGCCGGTGGAGGCCTTGAGCAGGCCGGCCACGATGTTGAGCACTGTCGACTTGCCGCAGCCCGAATGCCCGATCAGGGAGACGAACTCGCCCTTGTCGATCTTCACGCTGACGTCGCGCAGGACTTCGTTGGTGCGGCCCGCGCGGGTGAAGCTGATGCCGACGTTCTCGATGCTGAGATAGCTCATGGGAATTCCTCCTCAGGCCGTCGCGGTGCCGCGGGTGACCAGGGTGCCGACGAAGGCGACGAAGCGGTCGAGGATGAAGCCGATGATGCCGACATAGACGAGGGCGACGATGATCTCGGAGATGTGGGAGGAGTTCCACGCGTCCCAGATGAAGAAGCCGATGCCGACGCCGCCGATGAGCATCTCGGCCGCCACGATGGCGAGCCAGGACAGGCCGACGCCGATGCGCAGGCCGGTGAAGATGTAGGGGGCCGCCGAGGGCAGCATGATCTTGGCGAAGAATTCCAGCGGGTTCAGGCGCAGCACCGCCGCCACGTTGCGGTAGTCCTGCGGGATGTTCCGGATGCCCACCGCCGTGTTGATGATGATCGGCCAGATCGAGGTGATGAAGATCACGAAGATCGCGCTCGGCTGGCCGTCCCGGAAGGCGGCGAGCGAGAGCGGCAGCCAGGCCAGGGGCGGGATCGTGCGCAGCACCTGGAAGATCGGGTCGAGGCCGCGCATGGCCCATTCCGACTGCCCGATCAGGGTGCCGGTGAGGATGCCGACCACGGTGGCCAGGGCGAAGCCGAGGGCCACGCGCTGGATGCTGGCGGCGATGTGCCAGAACAGGCCCTTGTCGGTGCCGCCGTTGTCGTAGAACGGGTGGGCGATGATGTCCCAGGCCTCGGTGACGACCCGCGAGGGCGGCGGCAGGCCGGCGCCGGGGCGCGAGCACAGCATCTCCCAGATCACCAGGAACGCGATCAGCACCACGACCGGCGGGATCAGGTTCTTGGCGAGGTTCTTGGCGATGGTGTTGAGGGTGGCTCTCGTGACGAGGGGCGCCCGCTTCGGCTTGGGCGCCGCGGCGGCGATCGGGCTGGCGGCGATGGTGGTGGTGTTGGCCATCACGCGATCCTCTTGATGCCGAGGCTGGACAGGTAGGCGGCGGGATCGGCCGGATCGAAGACCTTGCCGTCGAAGAAGGTCTCCTTGCCGCGGGAGGTGGAGGCCGGGATCGCGGTGACGCCGAGGGCCTTGGCGGCCTCGCGCCAGAGGTCCTCGCGGTTCACCTTGGCGATCAGCGCCTTGGTGTCGGTCTGCGCGTCGAACTTGCCCCAGCGGATGTCCTCGGTGAGGAACCAGAGGTCGTGCGACTGGTAGGGATACGAGGCGTTGTCGTTCCAGAACTTCATCACGAAGGGGCTGTTCTCGACCACGCGGCCGTCGCCGTAATCGATCGTACCCTTGATGCGGCCGGCGACGTCCGAGACCGGGACGTTCATCCACTGGCGCTTGGCCGCGATGGCGGCGACCTCGTCCTTGTTCTCGGGCTTGTCGCACCATTGCTGGGCTTCGAGCACCGCCATCAGCAGGGCCTTGGTGGCGTTCGGGTACTTCTCCGTGAAGGAGGCCCGCATGGCGAAGGCCTTCTCGGGATGGTCCTTCCAGAGCTCGCCGGTGGTGAGCGCGGTGTAGCCGAGGCCCTGCTGCACCAGCTGGGCGTTCCACGGCTCGCCGACGCAGAAGCAGTCCATGGTGCCGACCTTCATGTTCGCCACCATCTGGGGCGGCGGCACGACGATGGTCTCGATGTCCTTGTCCGGGTCGATGCCGCCGGCGGCCATCCAGTAGCGGATCCAGAGGTCGTGGGTGCCGCCCGGGAAGGTCATGGCCGCCTTCACCGACTTGCCGGTGGCCTTCTTCTTCTCGATCGCCGCCTTGAACACCCGCGCGTCCAGGGCGACCTTCTGGTCGAGGTACTCCTTGGCCACCGAGATGCACTGGCCGTTGGTGTTGAGCCGGGCCAGGATGTGCATCGGCACGGGGACGTTGTTCTGCGTCACCCGGCCGGCCGAGATCAGGTAGGGCATCGGCGTCAGGATGTGGGCGCCGTCGATGCCGTTGCCTTCGGAGCCCAGCACGAGGTTGTCGCGGGTGGTGCCCCAGGACGCCTGCTTGAGCACCTCGACGTCGGGCATGCCGTGCTTGGCGAAGAAGCCCTTCTCCTTGGCCACGAAGAGCGGGCTCGCGTCGGTGAGGGCGATGAAGCCGAGCTTGGCCCCCTTCACCTCGGGGCCGGCGCCCTGCGCGAAGGCGCCTCCCGGCAGGGCGGTGCGGGCAAGCGCCGCCAGGGACAGCGTCGCGGCAGCGCCCTTCAGCAGATCACGGCGGTTGTTGCGGAAACCGTCAGTCATCGAACCCGACATCCTCGAAAGCAAGGGAGCACCCGCCAAAAGAAAAAACCGCCGACCAAGCACATCCATCGAACGCAAGATCTGCGTTCCGTGGGGGACTCGGGTCAGCGGCTCTGCCGACGGATAAGGCTCGTCATCGTTGGCGAGCCTCGGATGCACTGCACGGGACGTGCCAAGTTCTACCGAACGGCCGGAGCACTGCGCTCCGGATCGCTTCGGAATCGTTCCAAGATGTTCGCCGGGTTGGCTTTTGTCCCGAATGCCTCACCGCGCGCCGCTGCGTTCCACCCCCGCGGAAGCGTCGGAAAGCGGACGGATCCGGCCTGCGCCGGACGCCGCCTGCCCGCTTGCGCGCCACCGGGTGCGCTGCACAATCCGCGGGCAGGTTGCCGGTGCGGGCAGCAGCCTCGTCGCTCAGTCCGCCAGGGACGCGGCGTAGAGGTCGGGCCGGATGATACCCCGCGCGCGCTCGGCCAGGGCCGGTCCGGGCACGACCTGCCCGGCGGCTCCCATCTGGGCGAGGATCCAGTCGGCGTGGTCGGGCCGCGGCGGCTCGGCCTCGGCGCCGAACACCACGAAGCGCGCCGCGTGCGCCGCGGTCCCGTCCGGATCGACGACCACGGTGCCGGCCAGGGCCCGGCGGATGAGCCCCGGATCGATGCCGAGATGGCTCGGATGGGCGAGCAGGCTCGCCAGCTCGCCCCGGTTCTCGGGGGCCGCGCACCAGCGCCCGGCCCGGCGCACCGCCCGGACCAGGGCGGCGCTCGTCTCCGCCGCATAGGCGGGCAGGGCCAGCACCTTTTCCGGGCAGTCCGGCGCCAAATCGCAGCCCAGGGCGATGATGCGGCCGTAGCCCTCGGCCACCGCGACGCTGTTCCAGGGACTGCCGGCGCAGAACCCGTCGATCTGCCCGGAGCGCAGGGCCTCGGCGATCCAGGGCGGCGGAATCACCACCAGCCGGGTCGCGGCGTCGAGGTCGAGTCCGCCGCGGGCCGCGAACATCCGGAGCTGGTAGGTATGGCACGAGAACGGGTGCACGGTGCCCAGCGTCAGGGGGCGACCCTGTGTGACCCGCACGCGTGCGACACGGGAAAACGCGCGTGCGATCGTGTCGAGATCGTCGCCCTCCGGCGCCATCTCGGCCCAGAGCGGGCGCGAGACCGTGATCGCGTTGCCGTTGAGGCTGAGCCCGAGGGGCACCACCAAGTCGGTCTCCGGGCCGCTGATGCCGAGGGCGCTGGCGAGGGCCAGGGGCGCCAGCATGTGGGCGCCGTCGAGGTGCCCGAGCGCCAGCTTGTCCCGGAGCGTCGCCCAGGAGGGCTCGCTGACGAGGTCCACCGCCAGGCCCTCGGCGGCGGTGAAGCCGCCCTCCACGGCGGCGATCAGGGGCGCCGCGTCGATGAGCGGCACGTATCCGAGGGCGAGTCTCATCCGGGCAGGCCTCTCATCCCAGGAGATCCGCCGCGGTCACGATGGCGCGGGCGATGTCGGCGATTTTCCGCTTCTCGTTCATGGCCTTGCGCCGCATCGTCCGGTAGGCCTCCTCCTCCGAGAGGCCCTTGGCCGTCATCAGGATGCCCTTGGCCCGCTCGATCAGCTTGCGGTCGGCGAGCTCGCCCCGCGCCTCCGACAACTCGCGCTGCAGGCGCGCGAAGGCGTTGAAGCGCAGGATCGCGACGTCGAGGATCGAGCGGATGCGCTGCGGCTGCAAGCCGTCGACGACGTAGGCGGAGATGCCCGCATCCATCGCCGCCTGCATCATCGGCACGTCGGAACGGTCGACGAACATCGCCACCGGCCGCTCCACGTGCCGGGAGAGGCCCGACATCTGCTCCAGGATGTCCCGGCTCGGGCTTTCCAGGTGGATCACGACCACGTCCGGGTTCAGGGCCGCCACCCGGGCCGGCAGGTCGGCGGTGTCCGGCAGGACCACCACGCGGGTGAAGCCCGACGCCATGAGTCCCTCCTCGAGAATCGCGGCGCGCGCCCGGCTCGGATCGATCACGGCGACGGTGAGGGTCGGCTCGGTCATCGGGGTCTGAGGAGGGATCGGGATGAGGGGCGGCAGGTCGCTGCCGGGCTGAGACCTGCCATGTTCCGTCGCCGGGCGACAGGGACGTCGGCGAGAAATCTCCCGGTCAGAAATCCAACCGGCAAAATCCAGCAGGCAAAATCCAGCAGGCAAGCGTCATGCCCGGACGAACGTTACCGTTGGGAGAGGAAACAGCCCAGGTTCCGCCGCAAACGGACCGGCTAATGTCGACGGCCATCGAACCGATCGTCGAATCACGCAGCGAGGTGACCCGGATGTCAGCGTGCACGCCCCCCGCTCCCTCGGCGTTCGACACGGGCACGGCACGCGGCGTGACCCCGCCCCTCCTGCCTACCCTGTTGATGGCGATCCTCCTCGGCGGCGCTTCCTACCTCTGTCACGAGCCGACGGTCGTGGCGCCCCCCGCGTCGGCTCCGGCGACGGCGGTCGCGGCCGCGCCCGAGGCGGTGGTCGAGACGCCCCACATCCCGGCGCCCCTCGCCTTCCAGACCCAATTCCCGCTGGTCGTCGTCGCCCAGGCGGAGCCGGCCCCCGTCGTCCAGGCCCATCGGGTCATGCCCCGGACGGCGACGCGCCTGGTGGTGGCCCCCCGCCGGGTCGAAGCGCCGCGCGTCGTCGGCAAGGCCCCTCCCGCGGCAGACAAGCCCCTGCCCTTCGTGGCGGAGGTCGAGGCCGCCAGCGCCACCGCCGACCCGGACGAGGGCGTGTTGCCGGAGGTCGCCCTGCCGTTCGCACCGACGATCCGTGCCGTGACCCGGGCCAGCGCAGCGGCCGGGGCCTTCATGGGCGCGCAGGGCGCGGCGCTCGGTGCCGAAACCGCCACGCTCGGGGCCGCCGTTTCCGGCTGGGTCGAGCGGCTACGCTGATCCGGGTGTCGTTTCGCGCGTCCCACACGCGGCAATTGCCGCGCTGACCCTGGACCCTGCCGGGTTCGGGGATTAGGTGGACGCCAGCGATGATGCACCGCCGCGCGCCGTTTGACGCTCGGCGGCGCGGACACGAGGACCTGAATGGCCGGACGGATCGAGGATTACGCGCTCGTCGGCGATGGCCGTACCGCTGCGCTGATCGCCCGCGACGGCAGCGTCGACTGGCTCTGCTGGCCCCGCTTCGATTCCGCCGCCTGCTTCGCCGCGTTGCTCGGTACCGAGGATCACGGCTACTGGAAGCTCGGTCCTGCGGATGCGGCCACCACGACGCGCGCGTATCGCGAGGGAAGCCTCGTCCTGGAGACCCGGCACGAGACCGCCGCCGGGATCGTGCGGGTGACCGACTACATGCCCGCCAACGACGGCGCGCACCTCGTCAGGATCGTCGAAGGGCTGGAGGGGTCCGTGCCCATGCGGATGCGCCTTCGCGTCCGCTTCGATTACGGACTGGCGGTGCCCTGGGTCTCGCACAACGAACTCGGCGATCTCCGTGCGATTTCGGGGCCGCACAAGGTGGTGCTGCGCACCCTCGTGCCGACATTCGGCCAGGATCAGACCACCGTCTCGGAATTCACGGTGGAAGCCGGGCAGAGCGTGGCATTCAGCCTGAGCTACGGGGCCTCCCACGAGGACGACCCGGCGCCGATCCAGCCGCGCAAGGTGCTGTTCGAGACCGATCGCTACTGGCGCGACTGGTCCAGCCGCGCCGCCGCCGGCACGCCCTGGGACGCGATCCTGAAGCGCTCGCTGCTCACCCTGAAGGCGCTGATCTACCAGCCCACCGGCGGCATCGTGGCCGCGCCCACCACCTCCCTGCCGGAGGATCTCGGCGGCGTGCGCAACTGGGATTACCGGTTCTGCTGGCTGCGCGATTCCACCTTCACCCTGATCGCCCTGATGGATGGCGGCTACATCGACGAGGCCCGCGCCTGGCGCGACTGGCTGGTGCGCGCCGTGGCCGGCAATCCGGAGCAGGCCCACATCCTGTACGGCATCGCCGGGGAGCGCATGCTGCCCGAGATCGAACTCGACTGGCTTCCGGGCTACGAGAATTCGAAGCCCGTGCGCATCGGCAACGCGGCGGTGGAGCAGTTCCAGCTCGACGTCTACGGCGAGATCTTCGACGCGCTCTATCAGGCGCGCCAGCGCGGTCTTCAGGGGGACGCGGACGGCTGGCGGGTCGGCGAGGCGCTGCTGCGCCACCTGGAGAAGGTCTGGTGCACGCCGGACGAGGGCATCTGGGAGGTGCGCGGCGGGCGCCGGCACTTCGTGCATTCGAAGGTCATGGCCTGGGTCGCCTTCGACCGGGCCATCCGGTCCTTCGAGGAGGCCGAGACCCGCGAACAGGACGAGATCCGGACCACCGGCATCAGTCATCGTCCGAAGCAGGCCCGCGAGGTCCCGGTGGCGCGCTGGCGCGAGATCCGCGACGAGATCCACGCCGAGGTCTGTGCCAAGGGTTTCGATCCGGACCTGAACAGCTTCGTGCAGTCCTATGGCTCGAAGCGCCTCGACGCGAGCCTGCTGCTCATCGCCCATATGGGCTTCCTGCCCCAGGACGACCCGCGGGTGGTCGGGACCGTGGAGGCGATCGGGCGCACCCTGATGCGCGACGGCTTCGTGCTGCGCTACGACACCGAGAACCAGACCACCGACGGGCTGCCCGGCGACGAGGGCGCGTTCCTGCCCTGCTCTTTCTGGTACGCCGACAACCTCATCGGTCTCGGGCGCTGCGACGAGGCGCGTGCGCTGATCGAGAGGCTGATCGGCGTCTGCAACGATGTCGGATTGGTGGCGGAGGAGTATGATGTGAAGGCCCGGCGCCTCGTGGGCAACTTCCCGCAGGCTTTCAGCCACGTCACGCTGGTCAACACCATTCTCAACTACAGCCGGGCCAAGGGGCCGGCCAGGGAGCGGAGCAGCGGCTCCGCGGAAGCCGAATCCCCGGGTGCGACCATGCCCGCACCCCAACGGCGCGACGCCTGAGCGTTTTCCGACGCGCCAGGCGAACAAGCCCACAGATGAAGGACGATGAGAGATGAGCGGAGCAGATACCAAGCCGAACGCGGTCCTGAGCGAGATCGACAAGCTCAGCATCGATACGCTCCGGACGCTCGCCATCGACGCGGTGCAAAAGGCCAATTCCGGCCATGCCGGCGCCCCGATGGCGCTGGCGCCGGTGGCCTACACCCTCTGGAACCGCTACCTGCGCTACGACCCGGCGCACCCGCATTGGCCCAACCGCGACCGCTTCGTGCTCTCGGCCGGCCATGCCTCGATGCTGCTCTACGGCCTGATCCATCTCGCCGGCGTCACCGAGAAGGACGGCGGCAACGCGCCCGCCCTCACCATCGATGACCTCAAGAACTTCCGCCAGCTCGACAGCCGCACCCCGGGCCATCCCGAGTACCACTTCACCACCGGCGTCGAGACCACCACCGGGCCGCTGGGCCAGGGTGTGGCGAACTCCGTCGGCATGGCGATGGGCGGTCGCTTCCTCGGCGAGCGCCTGAACCGGCCCGACCTGCCGCTGTTCGACTACAACGTCTACGCCATCTGCTCCGACGGCGATCTGATGGAAGGCGTCGCCTCCGAGGCGGCCTCCATCGCCGGGCACCTGCGCCTGTCGAACCTGTGCTGGATCTACGACAACAACACCATCACGATCGAGGGCCACACCGAGCTCGCCTTCTCCGAGGAGGTCGCGGCCCGCTTCCTCGCCTATGGCTGGCAGGTCCTGCGCGTCGCCGACGCCAACGACGTCCACGCGATCTCGTCCGCCCTGGAGACCTTCCTCCAGTCCAGCGACCGCCCGACGCTGATCGTCGTCAACTCGATCATCGGCTACGGGGCGCCCAAGAAGCAGAACACCGCCAAGGCCCATTCGGACGCCCTCGGCGAGGACGAGGTCAAGGGCGCCAAGCGCGCCTATGGCTGGCCCGAGGATGCGCAGTTCCTGGTGCCCGACGGGGTCTACGACAACTTCCGCAACGGTATCGGCAAGCGCGGTGCCGAGCTCTACGCCACCTGGGAGGGCTTCTTCCACGAGGCCAAGGCGGCGGACCCGGCGCATGCCGAGGAACTGGACGCCTATCTCGAGGGCCGTCTGCCGGTTGGCTGGGACAAGGACATCCCGGTCTTCGAGGCGGACGCCAAGGGCCTCGCCACCCGTGAATCCTCCGGCAAGGTGCTGAACGCCATCGCGCAGCACGTGCCGTTCATGCTGGGTGGCTCGGCCGATCTCGCGCCGTCCAACAAGACCAACCTCACCTTCGAGGGCGCCGGCTCGCTCACGCCCTTCGAGCCCGGCGGGCGCAACATCCACTTCGGCGTGCGCGAGCACGCGATGGGTTCGATCGTGAACGGTCTCGGCCTCGTCGGTCTGCGGGCCTACGGCGCCACCTTCCTGGTCTTCGCCGACTACATGCGCCCGCCGATCCGCCTCGCGGCGCTGATGGAGGTGCCGGTCTTCCACGTCTTCACGCACGATTCGATCGGCGTCGGTGAGGACGGACCGACCCACCAGCCGGTGGAGCAGCTGCTGACGCTGCGGGCGATCCCCGGCCTCGTCACCCTGCGTCCGGCGGATGCCAACGAGGTCGCGGAGGCCTACCGGGTGATCATGAGCCTGAAGGACCAGCCGGCGGTGCTGGCCCTCAGCCGCCAGCCGCTGCCGACCCTGGACCGGTCGACGTATGCGGCCGCATCCGGAACCGCCAAGGGCGGCTACGTGCTCGCCGACTGCGAGGGCACGCCGGAGGTCATCCTCATCGGTACGGGATCGGAGGTGCAGCTCTGCGTCACGGCCTACGAAGCCCTGAAGGCGGAGGGCGTGAAGGCCCGCGTCGTCTCGATGCCGTCCTGGGACCTGTTCGAGCGCCAGGACGAACGCTACCGCAACAGCGTGCTCGTGCCCGAGGTGCTGGCCCGCGTCGCCGTCGAGCAGGGCTCGGTCATCGGCTGGGACCGCTATGCGGGTTCGGCCGGCACGATCATCGGCATGCACACCTTCGGCTCCTCGGCGCCGATCAAGGACCTGCAGACGAAGTTCGGCTTCACCCCCGAGAAGGTGCTCCAGGCCGCCCGCGATCAGATCGCCCGGCACAGCAAATAAGTCGGCGCGAACGGTTCCTCTCCCCTTTCGGGGGGAGGTCCGAGGCCCGGGTCGGTGCCGCCAGCCTCCGCAGCCGGAAGCGGGCCGGCCAACCGACCATCCTCTCCTCCCCTCGGGGGGGAGATGCGCAGAACCGGTGATGGATATCGGCGACGCGGCTCCCTGCCCGGCGCCCGGACGACGAGGAGTTTCCCATGAACCCGCTCAAGGCTCTCTTCCCCGAACAGGGTCAGGCCGTGTGGCTCGATTTCGTCGCCCGCGGATTCGTTGCGCAGGGTAAGCTCAAGGCTCTCGTGGACGAGGACGGCCTGCGCGGCGTCACCTCGAACCCCTCGATCTTCGAGAAGGCCATCGGCGGCTCGTCGGAATACGACGACGCCCTGAAATCCGTGATGGACAAGGGCGACGCCCGGGTCATCGACCTCTACGAGGGCTGCGCGGTGGCCGACATCCAGGCGGCCGCCGACGTGCTGCGCCCGGTCTACGACGAGAGCGACGGGGCCGACGGCTACGTCAGCCTGGAGGTCTCGCCCTATCTCGCCCTCGACACCGAGGAGACGCTGGCGGAGGCCCGCCGCCTCCACAAGATGGTGGCCCGCGACAACCTGATGGTGAAGGTGCCGGCGACCCGCCAGGGCATCCCGGCGATCCAGGCCCTCACCGCCGACGGCATCAGCATCAACGTCACCCTGCTGTTCTCGGTCGACACCTACGAGGCGGTGGCCCGCGCCTTCATCGCCGGCCTGGAGGCCTTCGGAGCCAAGGGCGGCGACGTCTCGAAGGTCGCCAGCGTGGCGAGCTTCTTCATCAGCCGCATCGATGTGGCCGTCGACAAGGCCCTGGACGAGGCCGGGGGCTTCGACGACCTCAAGGGCAAGGTCGCCATCGCCAATGCCAAGCTCGCTTACCAGCGCTACAAGGCCATCCATGCCGAGCCGGCCTGGCAGGCCCTCGCGCGGAAGGGCGCCAAGGCGCAGCGCCTGCTCTGGGCCTCCACGGGCGTGAAGAACAAGGCCTATTCCGACGTGCTCTACGTCGAGGAGCTGATCGGCCCCGACACCGTCAACACCATGCCGCCAGCCACTATGGACGCGTTCCGCGACCACGGCACCGTCAAGGCCGCCATCGAGAGCGACGTCGCGGGCGCGCAGGCCGTGATGGCGCGTCTCGCCGAGGCCGGCATCAACATCGAGTCGGTCGGCGACACCCTGGTCGACGAGGGCGTCCAACTCTTCATCGACGCGGCCGACAAGCTCCTCGGCGCGGTGGCGGCCAAGCGAGCCGATTTCCTGGGGCCGAAGCTCGACGCGCAGACCCTGGTGCTCGGAGAGGCGCTCGGCACGGCTGCCAAGAAGGCGGTCGAGGAATGGCGCGCCTCCGGCAAGATCCGCCGGCTCTGGGCGCACGACAAGACCGTCTGGAGCGGGGCGGACGAGGACCGCTGGCTCGGCTGGCTGCGGATCGTCGAGGACGAACTCGAGCATGTCGCCGACTACGAAACCTTCGCCGAGGACGTTCGGGCCGGGGGCTTCAGCGATGTCGTCGTGCTTGGGATGGGCGGGTCGAGCCTGGGCCCGGAAGTGCTCGCGGAAACGTATGGCAGCCGTGAGGGCTTCCCCCGGCTGCGGATCCTCGACTCCACCGACCCGGATCAGGTCCGCGAAACGGAAGCCGCGATCAACCTGCCGACCACGCTGTTCATCGTGGCGAGCAAGTCGGGCTCGACCCTCGAGCCCAACGTCTTCCGGGATTATTTCCTCGGCCGGATGAAGGAAACGGTCGGCGCCGATCAGGCGGGAGCCCACTTCGTCGCCGTCACCGATCCGGGGTCCGCCATGGAAAAGGCGGCGCAGACGGACAATTTCCGGAAAATCTTCTATGGCGTGCCGCAGATCGGCGGGCGCTACTCCGTGCTCTCGGCGTTCGGCCTCGTACCGGCGGCCGCCTCCGGCATCGACGTGAAGGCCTTCCTCGACACCGCCCGGATCATGGTCCGCTCCTGTGGCCCTGCCGTCCCGCCGGCTCAGAACCCGGGCGTGCTCCTCGGCGCGGCCATGGGGGCGGCTGCGCTGAGCGCCGGCCGCGACAAGGTCACGATCATCGCCTCTCCGGGCATCGACACCTTCGGCGCCTGGGCCGAGCAGCTCATCGCCGAATCCACCGGCAAAGCGGGCAAGGGCCTGATCCCTATCGACGGCGAGCCCGTCGACGTGCCCGCCGTCTACGGTCGCGACCGCTTCTTCGTCTATCTGCGCCTCGACGGCCGCGCCGATCCCCACCAAGACGAAGCGGTGCGCAACCTCGAGCGCGAGGGGCATCCGGTGGCGCACGTCACCCTGGCCAACGAGGAGCAGCTGCCGCAGGAATTCTTCCGGTTCGAGATCGCCACGGCGGTCGCGGGGGCGATGCTCGGCATCAATCCCTTCGACCAGCCCGACGTCGAGGCGAGCAAGATCGAGACGAAGAAGCTGTTCGACGCGGCCGAGAAGAGCGGCGCCCTGCCGGGCGAGACGCCGATCTTCGCTGACGAGACGATCGCCCTCTACGCGGATGCGGGCAATGCCGGCGCCCTGTCCCAGGCCAGCGAAGGGCTCGAGGCAGCCATTGCCGCCCATCTCGCCCGGGCGAAGGACGGCGACTACGTGGCGCTGCTGGCCTATGTGGCGCGCAATCCCGGCCATCACGCGATCCTGCAGGAGGCCCGGGTTGCGCTGCGCGACAAGCGCCGCCTCGCCACCTGCCTCGAATTCGGACCGCGCTTCCTGCACTCCACCGGTCAGGCCTACAAAGGTGGGCCCGATACCGGCGTGTTCCTGCAGATCACGGCCGATCCTTCCGCGGATCTCGCGATTCCTGGGCGCACCCTCGGTTTCGGCACGGTGGTGGCGGCTCAGGCCCGGGGCGACTTCGCGGTCTTGGCCGAGCGCCGGCGCCGGGCCCTGCGCGTCCATATCAAGGGCGGCCAGGTCGAGGCCGGTCTGAAGCGCATCGCCGCGGCGATCCGGGCCGCGCTCTAGCGTCAGCCCCCGGGCACACGCGCCGGAGACTTTGAGAACCGCCCGCTCCCGACAAGGAGCGGGCGGTTCTTTGCTCGGGACACCGACCCAGACCGGTACGGCAGTTCGGACGGAGACGCGGCCGGGACTTAGGACGCGAAGCCGTTGTCCCGTCCCCAGATGATGGCTTCGCCGCGGCGGTGAATGCCGAGCTTCCGATAGAGGGCGGCAGCGTGGTTGCGTACCGTGTTGGGTGTCAGCCCCAGGCGCTTGGCGATGGCGCCGTCGCCGAGGCCCTGGCAGATCAGGCGGAGCACCTCGCCCTCGCGGCGGGTAAGGTCGGGCCTGACCGGTGCGGGCTCCGACGAACTCGGATGACGAAGACTGCCAAGCTTGTCGATCAGCCCGCGGCTGAACCAGGAGGTGTCGGCCATCACGGTCTCGATCGCATCGAACAGCTCGCGCTCGGAGCGCTTGCGATCGCTGATGTCCTGCAGCACCGTGAGGAGACAGGGTTCGTCGCCGATGGTGACGCTCTCGGCCGAGACGAGACAGTCGAGGTCGGCCCCCTCCCGGCTTCGCAGGCAGGCCTCGAAGCCGAGAACGCTGCCCTGCGCGGCAAGGTCGTGTCCGAACCGCTCGCGTTGCGCGTCGTTGGCCCAGAGGCCGATCGCGTCGAGCTCGTGCCCCACCACCGCGTCCTCCGCATGACCGAAGATCCGCGTGAAGGCCTGGTTGATTCCGATCACCGAGAGACCGTCGGCCCGACACAGCAGGGTCGGAACAGGCGTGAGGCGGAACGCCGTGGCGAAGCGCTCCTCGCTGTGGCGCAGGGCCGTCTCGGCCTTCTTGCGCAGTTCGAGATCGGCGAAGGTGAAGAGCATGCAGGGCTCGTCGCCCATGTCGATGGGCTGGCCCGCCACGATGACGAAGCGGGTACCGCCATCGGGCAGACGCAGGCAGGCCTCCATCTGCGGGATCGTCTCGCCCGCGTTGAGGCGTGCGATGGCCAAGTCCCGGCTGCGTGCCTCGTTGAGCACGTCGACTTCGTAGACGCTGCGCCCGATGATGTCGGCGCTGCGATAGCCCGTCATTTCCAGGAAGCCGAGATTCACCTTTACGTGACGAAGATCTGACAGCCGGCAGATCACGGCCGGTGCCGGGTTGGCGCTGAATGTCTTTTCGAAGCGGTCCTCGGCCTCGAATTGCGACGTGACGTCGGCCAGGATCAGCACGAGGCAATCGGGCTGTCCCGCAGCATCCCTGATGATGAGGCTGCGGATGCGCTGCGTCACATCGAAGTCGGGCCTGTCCGTTCGTCGGACATTGACGATGACCTCGTCGAAGGTCTCGCCGGCGAGAACGCGCTCGATCGGGGTGCGCGTGATGACGTGGTTGTTGCGGTATCGCAGGACGAAGGTCTCGCGAAATACCGAGACCGTTCCACCCAGATCGGAGAGATCGACCGCCCCATGCATCGTGAGGGCCGCCGCATTGGCCCAGGTGATACGCTGATCGGGCTCGATGAGGATCACGCCCTCGGAGAGCCCGGCGATGATCTGGTGCAGTTGGGAACGGTCGACACCCGTCGTCAAAGGTTCTGGCATCCTGTGTACGGAAACGGAGGCGGCACCGGAGAGGACGCCCGGGTGCGTCGACGCCCCTCACGCGAACGAAGCCGCTCGCTTGAGGAACAAACGCAGAAGCGTCCGACTCGTTGCCGGAATGTCCCGGCCCCGGAAGCGTGGCCGGTGCTTTGCATGCAATATTCCTGCTGAATGGGTAGGCGGGAGATCGCGATGTGCCAAGGTGACGATCCGCGTTGTAACCACTTTACCGAGCACCGGCGGCGCCTGCTCGACGACCTCGAACCGGAGCGGCGCGCCTTCCTGAAGAGCGGCTTCGTCGCTTCGGGCGGTGCCGCCGCACTGATGGCCGGTGGGCTCTCGTTGCCCGGTGCCGCCCTTGCTCAGGCAAGCGCGCAGCGAGCCTCCATGCGGACGGCGCATTACCATCTGCCGGCCACGGCCGAGACCGTGCACTGGGGCTATTTCAGCCGCAGCCTGAAGCCACAAGTCGAGATCGATTCCGGCGACTACGTCACCATCGAGACCCTGACGCACCATGCCAACGACGATGCCGAGCGCATGGTCACCGGCGATCCCGGTGCGGAGAGCGTCTTTCTCTGGACCAAGGACAAGAAGGGCGTCGCCCGGCGCGGGGCCGGGCCGGAGGACACCAAGTTCGGACCCGGCGGCGGCCTCGGCGTGCATATCTGTACCGGCCCGGTGGCCATCCGCGGAGCCGAACCCGGCGATGTCCTCGAGGTCCGCATCCTCGACGTGATGCCCCGCCCCTCGGCCAACCCGGCCTTCAAGGGTCGCACCTTTGGCAGTAACGCCGCTGCGAACTGGGGGTACCACTACAAGGACATGATCACCGGAGATCGGCCCCGCGAGGTGGTGACGATCTACGAGGTCGATGCCACGGGCGCACGCGACTGGGCACAGGCGGTCTATAGCTTTCGCTGGCCGGGCGTGACCGACCCGTCCGGTATCGACCACCCGACTATCGACTATCCGGGCCTGCCGGTGGACCACACCCGCACGAAGCGCAACTTCGACGTGCTCAAGGGCTTCCGCGTGCCGATCCGCCCGCATTTCGGCACGATGGGCTTGGCACCCAAGGAAGCCGAGATGGTGAACTCGATTCCGCCGAGCTACACCGGCGGCAATATCGACAACTGGCGCATCGGCAAGGGCGCGACCCTCTACTACCCTGTCGCCGTGCCGGGCGCCCTGTTCTCGGTGGGCGACCCCCATGCGAGCCAGGGTGACTCCGAACTCTGCGGCACCGCCATCGAGTGCTCGCTCACCGGCACGTTCCAGTTCATCCTGCACAAGAAGGCGGACCTCCCCGGCACGGCCCTCGAGACCCTCGATTTCCCAATGATCGAGACGGCCGACGATTGGGTGCTCTCGGGCTTCAGCTACCCGAACTATCTGGCCGATCTCGGACCGGACGCGCAGAACGCGATCTTCGCGAAATCTTCCATCGACCTCGCCATGCGCGATGCCTTCCGCAAGATGCGGCAGTTCCTGATGCATGGACAGGGGCTGACGGAGGACGAAGCGATCTCCCTCATGTCCGTCGCCGTGGATTTCGGCATCACCCAGGTGGTGGACGGCAATTGGGGCGTCCACGCCATCGTGAAGAAGTCGATCTTCCCGGTGCGGGCGACCTGATCCGCGCTCGGCACGGAGGTCAGACGCGGCCGGCGCGCAGCGACAGGGGCCATCGGATGGTCCTGTGCGCGTCGGGGTCGCCCCACGCCGCGGCCAGGGCATCGTGAAACGCCGCGATCGGTGCCCGGCCCGAGGCCGTCTCCAGTGCCCGGACCGCCGACCAGGTCTCCGTATAGCCGATCAGGTCAGGGAGGCCCTAGGACAGCGTCATGGCGAGTTCCGGCATCGCGACGGCCGGGAAGGGGAACGGGAGCGTGCGATAGCCGTCCTCGACGTGACGGCGCTCGGGCGGCCAATGGGCTTCGAGGGTTTCCCCATAAAAGCGCTGCATCACGGCATCGATGGCCGCCTCATCGATGTGCAGCACGCCGTAGGTGACGAGCGCCAGGAGTGCGCCCGGACGGGCGACCCGTCGCACCTCGGCGTAGAATTCCGGGAGTTCGAGCCAGTGCGCCGCCTGCGCGACCGTGACGAGGTCGACGCTCGCCGGCGGCTGGACGCTCCGCTCGGCGGGCGCCACACTGTAGGCGACGCGGGCATGCGGCGTCGCATGGGCGACTTGCGCGGCGCTCGCATCCGTGGCGACGACGCGCTCGAACCGATCGGCGAGCAGGACCGAGAGTTGGCCGGTACCGCAGGCGCAATCGAGGGCGACGGAGTGCGCCGGAACGGCATCCGCGAGCGCATCGACCAAAGCCCGTGGGTAGGTCGGCCCGTGCGCCGCATACCCGGCCGCCAGGGTCGAGAAATGATCCTTGAAACGCATCGTCGCTGCCCGGCCCTTCTTGGTTGAAGGGGTATTCCGCTCCCATCGGGCGGCGGGCCGGCTCGCGAGCACACCGTTCCGAGTGAGGAGCCTGAGCCGGTGACCGGGCAGGTCCTCCGGATGGACACCTTGTCCGAAACGGAGCCCCGGCTCTCGCGATGGTCCCTCGGTCCATGCCCGCCGGACGACGTGAGGCCGAACCTGGGTTTCGGCACCGAAGCCGGCGTCTCGGTGACGTCGCCCCCGAGCCGCCGACTTCGATCGCGCGCGTCAGCAGCTCAGGCGCCGACCTTCCCGACGGCCGAAGACCCGGTAATGCGCGGCGCCGGATTCCATCTGACCGCGATTGACGGCCCGACGGACATCCGGATTGCAGCGCAGGTATTCCGCTTCGTCGAATCCATAATCCCGACGCCCATAGCCGCGGCCGCGGTCCCGAAAATCGCCGTCGCGGTCACGATATCCGTCGTCGCGGCCGCGATAGCCGTCATCGTATCCGCGGTAGGGCTGGGCCAGCACAGGGCTCATCGAGCCGAGGACCGTCAGCCCCAGAACCGCTGCTGCACAGAGTGACTTCATGTCCGTAAATCTCCTTACCGGACGCGGAAACGGTTCCGCTTGCGTTTTGGTTCAATCCGCCTCGACGATCCGGCCTTCGAGTCCGAACAGGCGACCGAGGCCACGCACCCGGTTGAGGATCCGGTCGCCGGGGAGCGAACCCTGGTCCGCCGGGAGGGTCAGCGTCACCCGGCCGCCCTCGATCGTGACGGGGATTCGCCCGAGGGCGCCCGCCATGCCGGCCGAGAGCGGGAAGGCGAGGCGCAGCAGGGCGCCGAGCAGGCGGGCGCGCTCGAACAGGCGGGGGCCCGCCAGGTTGCGCAGCATCGGGCTCGCCTTCTCCGGGGCGATGCCCTCGTGGCGGAAGTAGATGGCCAGCGCGAGATAGGCACGGCCCGGATGGTCGATCCCGACGAAGGCCGCGTGGGTGATGACGTTGACGCTCTGCTCGCCGCGGTAATCCGGGTGCGCCCGCCAGCCGATATCGGACAGGAGACAGGCCGCGTGGCGCAGTCGGCGCTCGTCGGCGGTCTCGGGCTGATCCAGGCTGGCGATGAAGCGGTCGCTCCAGGTGATGAGATCCTCCGCATGGCCCGGCGAGCGGGCTCGCAGGGTGTTCAATTCGGCCGCCGCCGCCAGCAGGGGATCGGCGAGGCGAGCATGTCGGTCGAGTTGCTCGTAGAGCAGGCCCTCGCGCACGCCGCTGGCCGAGATCGCGAGTTCGCGCGGGCGCCCGATCCGGATGATCTCCTCCAGCACCACCGCGCCGTAGGCGAGGAGCGGACGGCGCGCCTCGGACACGCTCTCCACATCCTGCAGCAGAGCCGCGTCGGTACGCTCCACCACCTCGAGGAAGCTCAGCTCGTCCGAGGGCTCGACGCTGTAGCCGTGCATGACGTGGAGCGGATAGCCCCGGGCCGATTGATGCAGCCGCGCCAGGGCACGCCAGGTGCCGCCCACCGCGTAGAAGCTGCGCCCGCGCAGGGTCTCCAGCTGCGGCGCGGCCTTCTTGAGGTTCTCGCGGACGATCTTGAGGGCCTTCTTGACCGAGCCGCCCGAGAGATCCTGGAGGGCAAGGCCGCCGAGCGGCATCGTCACGCCCATCCCGACCGTGGCCCCGCGCACATCCACCAGTTCCAGGGAGCCGCCGCCGAGGTCGCCCACGACCCCGTCGGGCGCGTGGAAGCCCGAGATCACGCCCAGCGCCGAGAGCTCGGCCTCGCGCCGGCCGGAGAGCAGTTCGATCCGCTGGCCGCAGGCGGCTTCCGCCGCGGCGAGAAATTCCTGGCCGTTCTCGGCGTCGCGCGCGGCCGCGGTGGCCAGCACGAAGGTGCGCGATACGCGCATGGTCTCGCACAACACCCGGAAGCGCGCGAGCGCGACCAGCGCTCGGCGCACCGCCTCCTCGTTGAGGCGGCCCGTGGAGAGCACGTTGCGACCGAGGCCGCACAGCACCTTTTCGTTATACAGCGGCGTGGGCGCCCGGGTAAGGCCGTCATAGGCGACGAGCCGCACCGAGTTCGAACCGATGTCGATGATCGCCACCGGCTCGATGTGGTCCCCGGCCCCGGACAAGGGCGTGCCCTGGATGGGCGCGGGGCGGGCTGGGTCGAGGCCCATGCGGGCTCCTCTGGACGGTCCGTCAGCCACGCTGCGCGCGTCGGCTCAGGGCGCGCGGGCTCGACTTCTTCGACGACTTGCCGCGCCCGGAGAGGCTCGGGTTCGTCATGAAATACTTGTGCGCATTGAACGGCTCCTCCCCTTCGGCAGGTTGGATCCGTTCGCTGGCACCAGACGCCAGTACACGCCAGCTTTGGCGGTTGTCGAGGAGATTGGCCAGCATGATCTGGTCCAGCACCTGCTGATGCACCGTTGGATTGGTGATCGGGAGGAGCGCCTCGACGCGGCGATCGAGATTCCGGCTCATCAGGTCGGCTGACGAGATGTAGACGACGGCCTTGGGGTGAGGCAGCCCGACGCCGTTGCCGAAGCAGTAGATGCGCCCGTGCTCCAGAAAGCGCCCGACGATCGACTTGACGCGGATCGTCTCCGACAGGCCTGGGATTCCGGGCCGAAGGCAGCAGATGCCGCGCACCACGCAATCGATCTGCACGCCCGCCTGGGAGGCGTCGTAGAGCGCGTCGATGATCTGCTGGTCGACCAGCGAGTTGCACTTGATCCAGATCGCGGCCGGCCGTCCGGCCTTCGCGTGGGCCACCTCCGCCTCGATGTTTTCCAGAAGGCGCGGTTTCAGGGTCAGCGGCGAGACCGACATCCGCTCCAACTCGGCGGGCTCCGCGTAGCCGGTGATGAAGTTGAAGATCCGGCTGACGTCGCGCGCCACGGCGGGATCGGCCGTGAAGAAGGACAGGTCGGTGTAGATGCGCGCGGTGATGGGATGGTAGTTGCCGGTGCCCACGTGGCAGTAGGTGACCAGACGGTCGCCCTCGCGCCGGACCACCATCGACAGCTTGGCGTGGGTTTTGAGTTCGATGAAGCCGAACACCACCTGCGCGCCGGCCTTCTCCAGGTTGCGCGCCCAGCGGATGTTGGCTTCCTCGTCGAAGCGAGCCTTGAGCTCGACCAGGGCGGTCACGGACTTGCCGAGCTCGGCGGCTTCCGCCAGGGCTGCGACGATCGGTGAGTTCGAAGAGGTGCGGTAGAGCGTCTGCTTGATCGCCACCACGTTGGGGTCGCGGGCGGCCTGGGCGAGGAACTGCACCACCGCATCGAAGGATTCGTAGGGGTGGTGGACGATGAAGTCCTTCTGCCGGATCGCCGCGAAGACGTCGCCGCCGCTCTCGCGGATGCGCTCGGGGAAGCGGGGGTTGTAGGACTTGAACTTCAGGTCCGGCCGATCAATGCCGACGATCTGCGACAGCTCGTTGAGGGCGAGCATCCCCTCCACGAAGATCACTGCGTCGCTGCCGATCTCGAGTTCGTCGGCCACGAAGGCCCGCAGGTCCTCGGGCATCCCGGCCTCGACCTCCAGCCTGATGACGACGCCGCGGCGGCGCTGTTTCAGGGCTGTCTCGAAATGCAGGACCAGATCCTCGGCCTCCTCCTCGATCTCGAGGTCCGAGTCGCGGATGACACGGAACGCGCCCTGTCCGCGCAGGGCGTAGCCGGGGAAGAGTCGCCCGGTGAACAGCACGATGACCTGCTCGATCGCGATGAAGCGGGCGGTCGCATCGGTCTCGGCATCCGGCAGGCGCACGAACCGGTCGAGCACCGCCGGCAGCCGGATCAGCGCGCGCAGGGTCCGGCCGTCACGGGGGCGCACCAGCATCAACGCGATGGTCGAGCCCAGATTCGGAATGAACGGGAACGGGTGGGCCGGATCGATGGCCAGCGGCGTCAGGACCGGGAAGACGTGGTTGAGGAAGTAGTCCTCCAGCCACGCCTTGTGATCCTGGGTCAGGCCGGCGGGCTCCATGAGCTCGATGCCGACGCCGAGCAGTTCACCGCGCAGTTCGCGCCAGCGCGCCTGCTGGTCGAGGGCGAGGCGCGAGACCTCGGTCCCCACCCGCGTCAGCTGCTCGGCCGGTGTCAGGCCGTCCTGCGAGGGCAGGACGAGACCGGCACGGACCTGATCGTGCAGGCCGGCGACGCGCACCATGAAGAATTCGTCGAGGTTGTTGGCCGAGATCGAGAGGAACCGGACCTGCTCCAGGAGGGGGTGATTGGCGTTGGAGGCCTCTTCCAACACGCGCCGATTGAACTGGAGCCAGGACAGCTCGCGGTTGACGAAGCGCTCCGGGGAGTGGCGCAGGGCGAGCCCCGCCTCGCGCACGGAATCCCGCGCCTCCGCACCCGGCAGGACCTCGGTGGGAGGGGGCGGCAGATCTCCCGGAGGCGGCAGGTCGAGATCGGCATCCGGCAGGGCATCGGAGACGGATTCCCTGGCATCCGTGGTGACGTCTCGGCTCGTCCTCCCCTGCTGGGGTTTGGAGGCCACCGCTGCGGGCTGCCCGGTCCGCCGGGCGGCGGGCCGGGCGGCCCGCGTGCGGCCCTCGGTGACACGCGGGGTTCCGGCATCCGCTGCGGTCGTGTCCGAGTCCATGTCCGCCAAGAGTTCGTCTCCTACAGGTCTTCGAGGGTCGGCGTCGTAGCATGGGCTGCGCCGGCGTTTGTGACGGTTGCATGACGATCTTCGGCACGGTCGTTGGCCATCGATCGTATCGGCGGGCCGACCTCAGTTCGGGGCATGATCCCCGGAATCCGCCTCATCCTCGTCTTCCGGTTCTCCCGACCCGAATCCGAGGCGCTCCAACACCGCCAGCGCCAGTGGCTTGGTGATGCGCCGGCCCCGGCTCAAGGCATCCCGGTCCAGGGCGGTGACCACCTCGCGGGCACGCCCGAGGGAACGGTCGATCCGCAGGGCCAGGGCCTCCACGATGGCAAGATCCACCACGAGCTGCCGATCGACGAACAGCTTGACGAGGACCGCACGCAACAGGGCGTCGTCCGGGGGCAGGATGGTGGCGCCGTGGGCGAGGCGCAGGCGGGACCGAAGGTCCGCCGTCGTCAGGCCCAGCCCCTCCACCGAGGTGGCGGAGGTGACCAGCACCGGGCAGCCGCGCTCGCGTGCGAGGTTGAGGAGGTGGAACAGGGCCGCCTCGTCGCGGGGCGCACTCCCGTCCGCTCCCACCCGGTCGATGTCCTCGATCACCAGGGCGCCGTTGGAGAGGAAGCGCGGCACCGTCGCTGCGGTGATCTCGGAAGCCTGGGCCGTCCAGGCATGGGAGCGGGTTCCCCAGATCGAGGCGAGGTGGCTCTTGCCGCTGCCCGGCGGCCCCGTGAGCAGGCACACCGTGTCGGGCCAATTCGGCCAAGCCTCGATTAGCGTGTAGGCGGCCTCGTTGGCCGGCCCCACCAGGAAGTCCTCGCGGCCGTAGCGCGGGTCGGCCGGCAGGTCGAAGGCCAGCTGCTTCGGAGGAATGGTGTCGCGCGTTGCCATTCAGGGTTCGGGCTTGGACAGGAGCGCGGGGGCGTCCGCGTAGTAGAGCGGACTCTGGAGGTAGCGCTCCAGGACGAAACGGACCAGCACGCCGATGGATGCGGCCACCGGCACGGCCAGCAGCAGCCCGAGGAATCCGAACAGCGAGCCGAAGGCGAGGAGCGCGAACATCAGCCAGACCGGGTGCAGACCCACCGATTCGCCCACGAGCTTGGGCGAGATGATGTTGCCTTCGAGGAACTGTCCCACCACGAAGACCCCGATGGTCAGGCCGATATGCAGCCAGTCGGAACCCGGCCAGAACTGGGCCAGGGCGACGCCGACCGAGAGCAGGAAGCCGGTCAGCGTCCCCACATAGGGAATGAAGGTGAGGAAGCCCGCGATCAGGCCGATGAGGACGCCGAAGTTCAATCCGACGAGGAACAATCCGACCGCGTAGAAGGTGCCGAGGATGAGGCAGACCAGGGTTTGCCCGCGGACGAACCCCGTCACGGCCCCGTCGATCTCGCGCCCGAGGCGCCGGACCACCGGGCGATGCCGAGGCGGCACCCAACCGTCGAGGGTCGCGATCATCCGGTCCCAATCGACGAGGAGGTAGAACGCGACCACGGGCGTGACGACGAGGAGCGACGCGATGGAGATCAGCGCCTGGCTGCCCGACCACAGGGACTTCAGGAAGGTCAGGAACCAGGTGCCGCCCTGCCCCACCAGGGTGCCGACCTGGGACTGCAGATCGGTGAGTACGTCGGCGCCGCCCACTCGCTGCAGCAGTGGGCCCGCCCGCTCGGCGAGGATGCCCTGCAGTCGCGAGACCATGCCGGGCAGGGTCGCCACCAGGGCGGAGACCTGATTGGCGGCGAGCGGTACGACGAGGAGCAGGACCACCACGAGCCCGACCACGAAGACCGCGAGGATGAGGAGCGAGGCCGAGAGCCGCCCGAGCCCGAGGCGCTCGAGCCGGTCCGCGATCGGATCGAGGAGGTAGGCCAGGGCGAGGCCCGCCACGAAGGGCAGCATGACGTCGGCGAGTAGATAGAGCAGGAGGGCGAAGCCCAGGAGGGCCATCAGCCCGATCATCGCCCTGCCGCGCATCGGCCGTTCCCCGTCCCAATCGTCGTGTGCGCGACGTCGCCGTTCGCAGATCAACAGTGGGAACGGGAGGGGACGCGGTCAAGGCTGCTGGACTCATGCCGACGTTTCATGCGCTCCCTCCGATCGGAGCCCGGCCGCGGACCTCGGTGCGAATACCCATCCGCTGCGAGGACGGACTCGCGAAGGCGCGCGGGAGCGGTTAGAGGTCGCGCAACACGGACCTTCGGAGAGCGGCGCGGATGACCGGCGAGCCCAGACACGGAATGACCTACGCGGAAGCGGGCGTCGACATCGATGCCGGCAACGCCATGGTCGAGACGATCAAGCCGCTGGTACGCGCCACCCGCCGGCCGGGGGCGGATGCCGAGATCGGTGGATTCGGTGGCCTGTTCGATCTGAAGGCGGCGGGTTTCAAGGACCCGATCCTGGTGGCGGCCAATGACGGCGTCGGCACCAAGGTGAAGATCGCCATCGAGACGAACCGGCACGACACCATCGGCATCGATCTGGTGGCCATGTGCGTCAACGACATCATCGTACAGGGCGCCGAGCCCCTGTTCTTCCTCGACTATTTCGCCACCGCCAAGCTGGTGCCGGGGGTGGGCGCCGACATCGTGCGCGGCATCGCGGCCGGGTGCCGGCTCGCCGGCTGTGCCCTCATCGGTGGCGAAACCGCCGAGATGCCGGGCCTCTACGACGGCTCCGACTACGACCTGGCCGGCTTCAGCGTCGGCGCGGCCGAACGCGGGACCCTGCTGCCGCGCGGCAACATCGTGCCCGGCGACGTCGTCCTCGGCCTGCCGTCCTCGGGCGTCCATTCCAACGGCTTCTCGTTGGTGCGCCGGATCGTCGAGAAGAGCGGCCTGTCCTACGACGATCCCGCACCCTTCGAGCCTGCCCGGACCCTCGGCGAGGCCCTGCTGGAGCCGACCCAGATCTACGTGAAGCCGCTGCTGGCGGCGCTGCGCACCACCGACGGGATCAAGGCGCTGGCCCACATCACGGGCGGCGGGTTCCCCGACAACCTGCCCCGGGTGCTGCCCGACGGCGTCGGTATCAGCATCGACCTCGACGCGATCATCCCGCCGCCGGTCTTCGGCTGGCTGTCGGAGGTCGGCGGGGTCGCCGAATCCGAGATGTTGCGCACCTTCAACTGCGGCATCGGCATGGTCGTGGTGGTGGCGCCCGAGAGCGTGAGCGCGGTGTCGAAGGCCCTCGACCTGGGGGGCGCCTCCCCCGTCCGTCTCGGCCGAATCACCCCGCGCGGGGCCGAGCCCGTGACCTTCGAAGGCCGGCTCGCCTTCTGATGGCGGCCGCGCGGACATCATCGGTCGGAGGCAAGACCCGCGTCGCGATCCTCATCTCGGGGCGTGGCTCGAACATGGCTTCGCTGATCGCGGCGGCCGAGGCGCCGGATTACCCTGCCGAGATCGTGCTGGTGGCATCCAATCGCCCCGAAGCGGCCGGTCTCGCCTACGCGTCCGAGCGTGGCATCACGACCTATGCCCTCGATCACAAGGCTTATCCGAGCCGGGAGGCCTTCGACGGCGCGCTGCACGCCGAATTGGAAGCCGCCGGCATCGACCTCGTATGCCTCGCCGGCTTCATGCGGATCTTCACCGCCGGGTTCGTCGAGACCTGGGCCGGCCGGATGATCAATATCCATCCCTCCCTGCTGCCGCTGTTCAAGGGCGTGCACACTCACGAACAGGCGCTCGCCGCCGGGGTGCGGCTGCACGGCTGCACCGTGCACTACGTCGTGCCCGAGCTCGATGCCGGTCCGATCATCGCGCAGGGGGCCGTGCCGGTCCGACCCGGTGACGACGCCGATGCCCTCGCTGCCCGCATCCTGGTGCAGGAGCACCGGCTCTATCCCCAGGCCCTGGCCCTCGTCGCGGGCGGCGAGGTCCGCCTCGCTGGCACGCGGGTGGTGTTCGCAGAAGGGGTGCCGGAGGCGGAGGGAGCGCTGCTCAGCCTATAGGCCGGTGGGCAGACGCCTCACGCGTTCGGCAGATGCGTCGCCAGGGCTTCCAGCACCGCCATGCGCACGGCCACGCCCATCTCGACCTGCTCGCGGATAAGCGACTGCGCCCCGTCGGCGATCTCCGAGGAGATCTCGACGCCTCGGTTCATCGGGCCCGGATGCATCACGAGGGCGTCGGGGGCGGCCAGTCGCAGCTTGTCGGCATCGAGGCCGAAATATCGAAAATACTCCTTCACGGAGGGCACGAAGGAGCCGTTCATGCGCTCGCGCTGCAGGCGCAGCATCATGACGATGTCGCAGCCCTCCAGCCCCTTGCGCATGTCGGTGAAGACCTCGACGCCGAAGCGCTCGATGCCGGTGGGCAGCAGGGTCGAGGGGCCGATGACCCGCACCCGCGCACCGAGCGCCTGGAGCAGGATCAGGTTCGAGCGCGCCACGCGGCTGTGCAGGACGTCGCCGCAGATCGCGATCCGCAAGCCTTCGATCCGGCCCTTGTTGCGCCGGATGGTCAGCGCATCGAGGAGCGCCTGCGTCGGGTGCTCGTGGGCGCCGTCGCCGGCATTGACCACGGCGCAGTCGACCTTGCGGGCCAGGAGGTGGACGGCGCCGGCCGCATGGTGGCGCACCACGATGATGTCGGGCCGCATGGCATTGAGGGTGGCGGCGGTGTCGATGAGGGTCTCGCCCTTTTTCACCGACGACGAGGCCACCGACATGTTCATGACGTCGGCGCCGAGGCGCTTGCCGGCGAGCTCGAAGGAGCTCTGCGTCCGCGTCGAGGGCTCGAAGAACAGGTTGATCTGCGTACGGCCGCGCAGGGTGGTGCGCTTCTTCTCGACCTGCCGCGAAAGGGCGACGGCATCCTCGGCCCTGTCGAGCAGGATCTCGATGTCGGGTCGGGTGAGCCCCTCGATCCCGAGCAGGTGCCGGTGGGGGAAGCTGGGAGGCGCGGCTGTCATGCTGGGTCCAGGGCTATAGGCCGCCCCGCAGAGGCCGGCAAGCGCGCTCGGAGTGCCTCCCGGCCCGGCGTCGTCAGACCCCGGGCGCGACGAGCGGCCGAAGGGATTCAGCCAGATCCGTGAGGCTCAGGCCGCCCTTCTGCAGGACCCGATCGGCACGCCCTGCGAGCCGCCTGCGGTCGTCCGCCGTGATGTCCTTGGCGGTGAGGACGACAACGGGGATGTCGCGCCACTCGGCCCGCTCGCGCAAAGCTCTGAGGAAGCCGAAGCCGTCCATCTCCGGCATCATCAGGTCGAGGAGGATGAGGCAGGGCTTCTTGGCCGCCGTCGCCTCCAGGCCGGCCACGCCGTTCTCGGCCGAGGCGACGCGCCAGCCCTCGCGAGTCAGCATCGCGGAGAGGCGCTCGCGGGCATCCGGATCGTCGTCGATGATCAGCACGGGGCCCTTGTGCTCTGAGGGCTTGAAGCGCTCCATGGCGGACTTGAGCTGGCCCCACTCGATCGGCTTCTGCAGGTAATCGGTGGCGCCCAGCGAGAAGGCGAGGTTCTGCTCGTCGAGAACGGTCACCATGATGATCGGGGTCGCCCCGAGTTCCGGGTCGGCCCGCAGAGTGCGCAGCACCGACCAGCCATCCATGCGGGGCATGGTCACGTCGAGGAGGATGACACGGGGCATGAGCTCACGGGCCCGCTCCACGCCCTCGCGCCCGTCGCGGGCGGTCGCCACGGCGAAGCCGTCGCGTTCCAGGAAGCGCGCGAGGAGGTCGCGCGTCGACGCGTCGTCGTCGATGATCAGGACATGGCCGCCCGCGACCGGTCGTGCCTCGCCGGTCCGGTGCAGGGCATCGTGGTCGTGATGGGCCGCCTCGACCGGGTTCGGGGGCACGTAGGCCGCGGGCACCGCCAGGGTGAAGGTCGTTCCGGTGCCCTCCTCGCTCTCCACCTCGATGCGGCCACCCAGCATCTCGGCGAAGGCGCGGGTGATGGCGAGGCCGAGGCCGGTGCCGCCGAACCGGCGGGTGGTCGAGGCGTCGGCCTGGGTGAAGCGCTGGAACAGCTTGGCCTGCTGCTCGGCGTTCATGCCGATGCCGGTGTCCGTCACCCGGAAGACGAGCCAGTCGGCCCCCTCGCGCGCTAGGCGGGTGACCGCCAGGGTGATGCGCCCGGCCTCGGTGAACTTCGCCGCGTTGCTCAGGAGGTTGATCAGGCACTGGCGCAGCTTGGTCTGGTCGGTCTGCGCCTCGCCGAGATCGTCCGCGATCTCGAGGGCGAGGCTGTTGCCCTTCTTGTCGACCAGCGATTCCACGGTCGCGGCGACGTCGCGCACGGTCTCGGCGACCGGGAAGGCCTCGGCATAGATCTCCATGCGCTCGGCCTCGATCTTCGAGAGGTCGAGGACGTCGTTGATGAGGCCCAGCAGGTGGCGGGCGTTCGCCTCGATCTTGCGCATGTCGGCGAGGAGCCCCTCCTCGCCGAGATCCTCGATCTCTTCCTGCAGCATCTCGGAATAGCCGATCACCGCCGAGAGCGGGGTCCGCAACTCGTGGCTCATGTTGGCTAGGAACTGGCTCTTGGCGCGGTTGGCTTCCTCGGCCGCCTCCTTGGCGGCTTCCAGGGCGAGTTCCGCTTCCTTCCGAGCGGTGACGTCGGAATGGGTGCCGACCCATTCACGGATGCTGCCGTTCTCCTCCAGGATCGGGACGGCGCGGGCCGACATGATCCGCCATACTCCGTCCTGGCGGCGGACGCGGTGCTCGATCTCGTAGGGTGCCAGGGTTTCCAGCGCCTGGAGCCAGGCCGCGTTGGTGCGTTCGCGATCGTCGGGATGAATCGAGCCCAGCCATCCGGCTCCAGCGGCCTCCTGAGGCGTCTGACCGGTGAAGCGGGTCCATTCGGAGGGCGTCACCTCGAAGCCACCCTCGGGATTGGTCGTCCAGACGATGGCGGTGGTGGCCTCGGTGAGGGAGCGGAAGCGCTCCTCGCTGTGGCGCATGCGCTCCTCGGAGAGCTTGCGCAGGGTCTCGTCCGAGACCACGAGTCCGACGCCGTCGGCCTGGACGCCGCCGGTGCGGGCGGAGCCGCTCCGTCCGCGCAGGGGATAGAAGCTCATCTGGAAATGGCGCACGCCGCGCGGGGCGCTCGGGGTGGGCACCGCCACGTCGACGTTGGTGGTCACCAGGCCCTCGTCGCGGGCGGCCTTGAGCTTCGGGATGAGCTGCTCCTGCAGCGTCGGCACGTTGGCCCAGATCGGCGCTCCGAGATCGGCGCCGAAGCCCCGCTCGTTCATGGTGGCGAGCGCCCGGTTCATGTGCTGGATCGTCAGGTCACGGTCGAGGAAGCCGAGGCCGACGGGGGCGTTGGCGAAGACGCCGTCGAGGAGGGCGGCGGTGCGCTGCTCGTCGCGACGGCGTACCAGGGCGAGGCGCCCGAGCAGCCCGACCGCCCCGAGGGCCGAGGCGATCGACACGAGAAGCAGCACGAGCGACAGCACACGGTCCCGCTCCTCGCTGGTGGCGAGGACGGCGTTCGCGTGGTTCTGGACACCCTTCGCGGCCGCCCGCACACCGTCCATGGTGCGCTTGCCCTCCCCCATGCGCGCCAGCGAGACGGCCGCGTCGTAGCCCTGGTTCCGGCGCAGGTCGATGACGTGGGCGGCGTAGGTCCGCTTCGCCTCGACGAACCGGCGCAGGTCGCGCATGTGCTCGGGCGCCTGGGCATCGGTTCGCTTCGTCAGGGCCTCGATGGTGTCGAGCTGCCCGTCGATGGTGTTCTGCGCGGCCTGATAGGGCTCGAGGTAGGGTTCCTCGCCGAACAGCACGTAGCCGCGCATGCCGGTCTCGAGCTCGACCATGTTCGACAGCAGGCGCTCGCTCTCGCTGAGGATCGCGTGCTGGCGCGCCGCTTCGCTTCGGCTGGCCTCGCCGGCCAGATAGTTTCCGATGCCGGCCGCCACAGCGATGCCGATGAGCACCAGGGCGAGGGGGGAGCTCGGCAGGCCCGCGAGGATGCGGGGCTTGCGCCAACCACGATCGGGACGCTTCGGGTAGGCGCTGGTCATGCGATGCGGTTCACGGGGTTGACGCCCGGGCGGGCGGGAGGAGGGGCCGGCATGGTCGCGGTGGCGATGGTGTTCCGCACCAGCCCCCACCATCATAGGATCGCAAGATCAGGATCACGCCTCTGACGCTCGCAAACGCGCCGGCACCGTTTCCGTTCATCCAAGGGCTCGCCGCACCGGGTGCCAGGTGCGCTCAATCGGCACCCTCGTCCGGAATGGCGAGACGCGTGCCGCAGGCCTTGCAGTGGATCGCGTCGCTGTCGTGGCGCTGCAGGCCGCAGGCTGGGCAGGGAAACCGCACTTTGGGTGGCCGGAACAGCACCTGGGCGAGGCGCAGGAACAGCGTCACGCCGAAAATCATGACGGCGACCGAGATCAGGCGCCCGGTCGGGCCCGGCAGGGTGATGTCGCCGTAGCCTGTGGTCGTCAGCGAGGTCACGGTGAAATAGAGCGCGTCGATGGCATTGCCGATCGCCGGGTTGCTGCCATGCTGCGTGGCGTAGACGATCCCGGTCATCACGAAGACGAAGACCGCGAGGTTGGTGGCAGCCAGGATCGCGTCCTCGTTAGCGCGGAAGACGGTGCTGTCGGCGCGAAGGCGATCGAGGAGCTGGTACGTGCGCAGAAGGCGCAGGGTCCTGAGGATGCGCAGGAAGCCGACCCCCTCCCCTACCACCGGCGCGAGGAACGACACCACCGCGGCGATGTCGGCCCAGGTGGAGAGGTGCAGGAATTCCTGCGCCCGGTTTCGGCTGATGGCGAGGCGCGCCAGGAAGTCGAGCAGGACGACGAGGCCGAGGACGACGTCGATCCCCTCGATCCAGGGATAGCGCGGCAGGAACGAGGTCACCACGACGTAGGCGACGGTGGCCGCATCGAACACGAGGAGGCCGTAGCGGAAGCGATGTGCCCCGTCGGTATCGCCTTCGTAGAGCCCGGCGAGGCGTGCGGTGAGCGAGGTCATGGCGGGAGAACGGCCGATCGGGGCTCGTCGATCAGCGCCGAAGCCGATTGCCGAGGACGAAGCCGAACAGGCCCATCAGGATGATGCCGGCCGCGCCCTCGATGCCCACCAGGAGGTTGGTGACGCGACCGACCGGCTTCACGCCGATCTCGGGGGGATTGGCGGTCATCATGTTGAGGGCGCTGTAGCTCACGAGATCGAGGGGGTTGTAGGTCGCCCGTCCGTCGCTTCCCTCCGGGATCAGGCCGCCGGTCAAGCCGTAGAGCACCGCGAACACGAAGATCAGGATGACGAAGGCGCGGGCGATGCGCGACAGGCTCTCGCCGTAGTCGCAGAGCCATTCCACGAAGCGGTCGGCCACCCATTGATAGCCGTGGCGGGCGAGGTCCGGGCCCACGCGTTTCTCCCAGGCCGCCCGCGCCTGGGCTCCTGCGTGGAGCCGGCCCATCCGGCGGCCGCGCTTGTAGGCCCAACTCGCCGCATCCTGGTTGCCGATGCTCTTGAAGTTCTGTTCCAGGGCGAGGTAGCTCGCTTGCGCGGCGACGTAGTCCCGGGCGATCTCCTCGCCCACCGCGCCGCCGAGCTGGTCCACCCGCATCCGGGTGCCGTTGAGCCAGGCCCCGGCGAAGCGCGCATGGCGCAGGTCGCAGGTGGAAAGATTGAGCCGCACCAGACTGGTCTCGGACAGGTCGGCCCCGGACAGGTCGGCCCCGTCGAGTTTCACCCCGGTGAGATTGGCGCCTCGCAGGCGTGACCCGCAGAGCTGGGTCTTCTTGAGGCTGGCGCCCTCGAAATCCGCGTAGGTCAGGTTGACGCCCACGAGCTTGACCTCGTCCAGGCGAGCGCCGCGGAAATGCGTGTAGTCGGCATCCGCACCGGTGAAGTCGGCGCCCCAGAGGTCTGCGCCGTCGAAATGGGCGCCATCGAGGAGCGCCCGGCGGAGCTTGGCGAAGCGCATCGCAGCGCCCCCGAAATGCGCATCCTCCAGCATCGCGTCATCGAAATTGGCTTCGCCACCGGCGATGCCGGTGAAGCGGGCGCCGCTGAGATCGGCGCCGGCGAAGTTCGCCTCCTCCACCGTGGCGCCGGCAAAGCGCGCGGAGCGTCCGAGGGCTCCGGCGAGATTGGCCCCCGCGAGGTTGGCACCCGTGAGATCCGTGTCCTCCAGGTGCGCATCGGTCAGGTCCGCCCCCGCCAGGGCGAAGCCGGCCTGCTTCGGGTCCCACCACGCCGGTGGTTCCGGGGTCTCGCCGAGCCGTGCCGCCAGGGCTTCCCGCCCCAGGGGCAGGCCACCGAGGTCGCGGGCTTCACCCTCGGCAAAGCTGGTGAAGGCTGCGGTTTCGAGGCGCGTGAGGAGCGCGTCGACCCGGGCGCATGCTGCGGCGGTCTCTGCGCTGTCAGGCTCCATGACCGACCTCCCGGCGGGCCATGCGGGCACCATTCCGGCGCTGGGACGTTCCGCAACGCTTGGCCATGGCGTGCCGGCGACGGCATGGGAGGTGAAGTGTGGCGGGGACATGGATGGCACTGGGCCTCAAGGCCTTCGGCGTGCTCCTCGTCGCGGCGACGCTGCTGCCGTTCGTTCCCAGCAATTCTGGCTTCATCCGCACCTTCGATTTCCCGCGACTGCAGATTGCGGCCCTGATCGTGCCGGTGATCCTGGGCCTGCTGCTCGTCGCCCGCGATGCTACGGGGCTGACACTCGCCGCGGGCCTCGTGGCAGCCCTAGCCTACCAGGGGACCTGCATCTACCCGTTCACGCGTCTGGTCTCGCCGCAGGCCGTGGCCGCGGAGGCCGGCGCCTGCCGCTCCGAGGCCGGCGTGTCGATCATGATCGCCAACGTGCTCGAATCGAACAGAGTCTACGCGCCGATCCTCGATCTCGTCGCTGCACAGGATCCCGACTTGTTGCTGCTGGTCGAGACCGATGCGGCCTGGGCCCAGGCACTCGAGCCCCTGCGGGCCCGCTACCCCCACGTGCTGGCCCAGCCGCAGGGCAACACCTACGGGCTGATGTTCTACTCGAAGCTCCCCCTTACCGACCCGCAGGTGCGCTTCCTCCTGGAAGACGATGTCCCCTCCGTGCGCACCGGCGTGACCTTGCGCTCGGGCGAGACCTTCACGTTCTTCGGCGTGCATCCGCGCCCGCCTCACCCAGGCCAGAGCAGCGCCGCACGCGATGCCGAGCTCGTCCTGGTGGCCCGCGAGGTGAAGGCGGAGGGGCGTCCCGCGGTGGTGGCGGGTGACCTCAACGACGTCGCTTGGTCCAAGACCAACGACCTCTTTCAACGGATCAGCGGGCTCCTCGACCCGCGCATCGGGCGCGGTCTCTATCCGACCTTCAATGCGAAGTGGCCGCTTCTGCGCTGGCCCCTCGACCACATCTTCTTCAGCGACGACTTCCTGCTCGGCCGGATCGAGCGCCTGGCCCACATCCAGTCGGACCACTTCCCAATCCTCATCAGCCTGTGCCGCAACGATCGGGCGCCGGACCTGCAGGAGGCACCGGAGGCTACGGCGGACGATCACGCGGATGCCCGCGAGGCCCTGGAGGCCGCGCCCTGATGCGTTCCGGCACCGGCGTGCTCAATGCTGCGCGACGCCGGCCGCCATGTTGATGGCCAGCGCCAGGACGCTGGTGTTGAAGAAATAGGCGTAGATCGTCTGCACCGTCGCGATGCGGCGCATCGCCTTACTGGTGATATCGGTGTCCGACGTCTGGGACGTCGCCCCGATGGTGACCGAGAAGTAGAAGAAATCCCAGAAATCCGGGTTCTCGTCGCCGTTGAAGTCGAGGCCGCCGCGGGAGGTGTCCTGGTCGGCGCCGTAGTAGAGGTGCGCGTAATGCACCGTGAACACGACCTGCACGAAAAGCCAGGCGCAGATCATCGTGGCGGCCGCGAGGGCCAAGTGGGCCACGCGATAGGCTTCGCTGCCGTTTCCGCCGAGAACCAGCATGGCTACGGCGCCGAAGCTCGCCGCCGCCGCCAGGATCGCGAAGAGCGTGACCGTGAAGGCGCTGTCATCGAGGCGTGAGGCCTCGGCGCGCAGGGACTCCTGCGATTGACGGACGGCTTTGCCGACGATGAGTCCGCAATAGACCAGAACCCCGAGACACCATCCGATGAGAAGTCGGACCGACAGGTCGGCGAAGGGCAGGATCAGGGCGAGCACCAGGGTGAGCCCGACGCTGACGAGGAGGCGTGGCCGGAGCCAGAAGGCCTGGATGGGATTGAGCATGCGCCGCCTCGAAGGAGTGAACTCCCTCCCTGCTCCTGCGCCCGCGTACGGCCTATCCGCAAGCCTTGTCGCAGCGTGGTCCACCGCCCCGAACGAAGCGGGCGATCCAGGGCCGCAACGGCAGGAAGAGACGGTAGGCGAGCTCACCCAGGCCGAGCACGCCCGGCAGGTGGGCCAGACGCGCGAGGAGGTGCCAGCGCGGCAGAACGGCCCAGAGCGCGGCGAACCCGGCGGCCCCTGAAACCAGGGTGCCATCGGGGCGCCGGACGTGAAAACGAGCCCGGGCCGTCTCGCGCGTCAGGCCGGGGCCGAGCTCCGCCGGACCTTCGGCGCTGACATCGATCCAGGCGACCTGCCCGGCTCCCTCGGAGCGCCGGTACAGCCGGATCTCCGCGGCGCAGAGGGGACAGGCGCCATCGTGGTAGACGGTCAGCGCAGGATTTGTGGTTTGAGAGGCGGACATCCCGGGAAGATAGGGCGCTCCCCGCGACGCAACACGGCCACGGATCGCTCCGCGGCCGTGTCGGATTCACTCAGGGGGGCGCCGGCTCTAGCGGCGGGCGAGCGCCTTGAGGGCGTTACGGCCGGCATAGAGGGCCTGAGAGCCGAGGCCCTCCTCGATGCGGATGAGCTGGTTGTACTTGGCCAACCGGTCCGAGCGGGCGAGCGAGCCGGTCTTGATCTGTCCGCAATTCGTCGCGACCGCGAGATCGGCGATGGTCGAGTCCTCGGTCTCGCCCGAGCGGTGGGACATCACGGCGGTGTAGCCGGCGCGCTGGGCCATATCGACGGCCGCAAGCGTCTCGGTGAGCGAGCCAATCTGGTTGACCTTCACCAGGATGGAGTTGGCAGTCTGCTCGGCGATGCCGCGCGACAGGCGCGTCACGTTGGTGACGAACAGGTCGTCGCCCACGAGCTGGCAGCGGTCGCCGACCCGGTCGGTGAGCAGCTTCCAGCCCTCCCAGTCGTCCTCGGACATGCCGTCCTCGATCGACAGAATCGGGTAGGCGTCCACGAGGCCGGCGAGGTAGGCGACCTGCGCCTCGATATCGCGGGTCTGGCCCTCGCCCTCATAGTGGTAGGCGCCGTCCTTGAAGAACTCGGTGGCGGCGCAGTCCAGAGCCAGCACCATGTCGGTGCCGGGCTTGAAGCCGGCCGCCTGAATCGACTGCATCACGAAGTCGAGGGCCGCCTCGGCGGAGGGCAGGTTCGGGGCGAAGCCGCCCTCGTCGCCCACGTTGGTGTTGTGGCCGGCCTTCTTCAGGGCGCCCTTCAGGGTGTGGAACACCTCGGCGCCCATGCGCACGGCCTCGGCGAGCGAGGACGCGCCCACCGGCATGATCATGAATTCTTGGAAGTCGATCGGATTGTCGGCATGCGCGCCGCCGTTGATGATGTTCATCATCGGCACGGGGAGCACCCGACCCTGCGTTCCGCCGATGTAGCGGTAGAGCGGCAGGCCGGCGGTCTCGGCCGCCGCCTTGGCCACGGCCAGCGACACGCCGAGAATCGCGTTGGCGCCGAGGCGACTCTTGTTCGGGGTACCGTCGAGCTCGATCATCGCCTCGTCGATGGCGATCTGATCCTCGGCATCCATGCCGCCGATGGCGTCGAGAATGTCGGATTGCACGGCGTTGACCGCCTTGCGCACGCCCTTGCCACCGTAGCGACCCTTGTCGCCGTCGCGCAGCTCCATCGCCTCGTGCGCGCCGGTAGAGGCGCCCGACGGTACGGCTGCACGGCCGAAGGAACCGTCCTCAAGCAGAACGTCGACCTCAATGGTCGGATTGCCTCGGCTGTCGAGGATCTCACGGGCGGCGATATTGGTGATCGCGGTCATGCAGGCGCCTTCCGGACGTTTCGGCTTGTCGAGGCCTCAGTCGCGTGAGGCCGGGCCCCTCCCGGAGGCAGCCCTATCGGCCGCCTTCGGGATGGGGTGATCCCGCCGAGGCTTATCCGCCAACGCCTCGCGTCGGGCAAGCACCGTTCATCCGCCGTCGTCTACAGGTCGACAGATTCTGTCGTGCCCCGTCCGGGCCGGATCGCGTCAGCGGTCTCCGGCGCCCGACAGCAGCAATTCGATCTGTGCCATCCCGTTCTCGCGCGCCTTCGCCTCGGTGGGATGATTGCGGTCGGAGCGCTGGATCAGCTTCCCCTTCCGGCGAATCGCCCACTGATATGGACTGCCCGGCGCCTTGGGCGGCTGGATCTCCAGGGTGTAGGGGTAGGTAGCCGTGTTATCGTCGCTCATACACCCCATATGGCACGCGGACCCCGCGCCTGCCACTCGCCGCAGGCACATGGCTGGCGAATTGGTTGGATTTCGTCATAAGGCCTGACGCTTGCGACGAGGTCCGCCACTCGTCTTCGGAAGATCTTACCCATGACGCAGCCGCCTTCAGGCGCCGAGAGCCTGCAACTCGGACAGATGACGCCCCTTCCGGATCGTCCGGAGACGGCTCGCCTCGACCGGGTGCCGAACCCGCATCCGGCCACCGACTATCTCGCCCGCTTCACCGTGCCGGAGTTCACCTCACTCTGCCCAGTCACCGGCCAGCCGGATTTCGCCATCCTGGTGATCGACTACGTGCCCGACCAGTGGCTCGTCGAGTCGAAGTCGCTGAAGCTCTATCTGACGGCCTTCCGCAATCACGGAGCCTTCCACGAGGATTGCACGGTGGGTATCGGTCTGCGCCTCACCGAGTTGCTGACGCCCCGATACCTGCGCATCGGTGGCTTCTGGTATCCCCGCGGTGGCATTCCCATCGACGTGTTCTGGCAGACGGGCGAGCCGCCGAAATCCGTCTGGCTTCCGGATCCCGGCGTGCCACCCTACCGGGCTCGCTGAGATCGGGGGCGGTCTTGGCTCAGGCCGCCTCCAGCGTCTGCGTCTCGTTGCTGGGCCAGGCGGCCTGCATTGCCAGACGCAGGCGTAAGTCTGTGCGTATCCGGCAGCGCTCGGCCTCGACGATCGGACCGTCGAACGCTACGGGTCGGCAGCGGCCAGGCCTCGGGCTCGCGATCCCGTCGATGTCGCTCCACCAGGCCTGCACGGTGTCCCGGTCGAACCACGCGCGCGCGCCGCTCTCGAAGTACGACTCGGCTGGCAGGCCTTCGGCCAGCAGGATATCGTGCCGTTCGAGTTCCACGTGCCAGTAGGTCACCCTGTCTACCGCCTCCCGGCGGATCGCGATTCCATCGATGAGATTCATGATGGGGGTCAGCACGCCGCCCCCATTCCGCGCCTCGGCGCCGATCAGCACCGGGTGCCCGGGCGAGAGGCGAAGGTCCCGGGCCGGAACAGCCCGACCGCCGGCATCCCTGCCGAAGGCCCCAGCCAGGATGCGCACCGGCCACTGCGTTGCGGGCACGGGATAGGCGTCGGGTCGAACCTCCCGCTGGCCGATCCAGCGGATCGCGCGGCGTCCGCCCGTGGCCGTAACCGCCACATCGGTCAGGCGCAGGTCCTCAATAGGTAGCTCGCAGGGGATGCCGTCCCGGACGATGGCGATACGCGTGCCCGTGGTGAAGCAGACGGGATCGGCGAACCTGATTCTTTCGATGTTGGTCAGGGTATCGACGGCACCGGTGGTCTTGTCGGTGACCGTGGCGCTCGTGGCGCTGGTTCTGTCGATCTTGAAGTTGGTGCTGAAGCCGGTGACGACGAAGGTGTTGTTGCCGCTGCCGCCGTCGACCACGTTGCTGTTGCCGTTGCCGTAGATGACGTCATCCCCTGAGCCGGTGACGGCCTTGTCGATCCGTGTGCCGAAGGAGATGCAGATGTTGTTCGTGACGGCATCGTTGGAACTGGCGGTGCTGAAGGTGCCGGGGTTGAGATTGATCCGCGTGTTCGTGTTGAAGCCCGAAACATCGAGGGTGTTGTCGACGCCGCGATTGTAGAGGGTGACGAATGGGGTGGTGTTCTTGGTGAAATCGAAGAAATCCCGGGAGGTGCCGGTAATGTTCGTATGGAAGCCGTAAGTCTGGCCGCCCGCGAAGGTGCTGCTGTTCGACTCTCCGTAGAACCGCTGCATTGCGAGAACGTCGAGCGCCATCGGCGTTTGGGCTTGTCCCCCCTGCCAGTCTGTGATGACGGGTTGCTGGGATGCGAAGGTGGCATTCGGGTCGCCGGCCGTAAGATAGGACATCAATGTCCAGATATTCGTATCGTATGGACCATGCTGACCATTAAAGGTCCCGCCGTTGTAAGGTCCTCCATGTCCGAGACCAAGAAGATGGCCCGTCTCATGGAAGACAGCTCCCATCGTGTTTGAGTTCTCGATGCTGAAACTGCCCCAGGCATCGTCCGAGGCTTCGACTCCCGTGTTGCTTTGGCCGCCTAGGCCAGGCTTGGGCGAGGTCTGCGAGGGGATATCCTTGCTGCCGTACGGCTCGCGGCCATTATTTGGCCAGTTAGCTGGCAGGCCCTCGATTTTGAACTGAATATTTGCTTTTTCGGGTGTTGGAACATACTTGAACTGGATATTGGCTATGTCCGACCACAGGTTCAAGGCAGAAGTATAGGCGGCTTGTGCCTGAGGCAGCATGTTGGGTTCGAAAGAATAGGTGACCGTTCCGCCCGGTGTTCCGGCTTGGCTCGTAACTGCGTGCGGAGCGCCTTCACTGTCGTTGTACCATTTGTTCATCCAAACCTGAGTTGTGCTTGCCCAGTTGTAGGCATAGCTCCAATAACTACCATTTGAGATCGTGCCGTCCTCATTGAGGCCAGACAGGTAGGTGATCTCGTCACGCTGTTCTGCGTTGAGGTCCGTCAGAGTCGCCATTCCGTCCCTCCGCGATTGCAGGGATCAGATCCCGATCCCCTCTGCGAAGCTTGTGAAATGAGGCACGAAAATCGATACGGGTTCGGACGGATAAAAAGTCCGAAGAACTGAGGGGCCGACAGTGCGTGGTACGGACCCAGCCTGCGCTGACAAGCGGATGTCGCCAAAGCAAATGCGATTGAAGCGCAAAAGTCGATCTGCCCGTGGGTGCGTCAGGTTTTGAAATGAGAACATTTCTCTCCTACGCCTGGGGGACTTGTTTCAAGCGCGGAAGTGGAATGTAAAATGGGCGATCGATTTTCATCGACCGCCCAGAACCTTATCTCAGCTAAGCGCCGTTTATTCCAGGTTTATGGATTTAGTATCCGTAGCCGTAAGCCGGAGCGCCATAACCGTAGGCAGGCCGAGCGTATCCATCACGATAATAGGCATCGCGTGCTGCACCGGCTGCGATTGCACCGGCTGCAAGCCCGGCAATACCTAAACCCACAGCGGCGCCGGTTCCAATTCCCCGACGACGTCCGCCATAGGCGTAGCCGCGACCATAACCCCGGTGCCCATAAGCATGTCCGTGACCGTAGCCCCCATGACCATAGCCATGACCGCGCGGGCCGGCCTCAGCGGAGGTTGCTGCGGCGAGACCGCCGAGCGACAAGGTAAGGGCGGAAATCAAGGCAAGTTTGCGCATGGTGTCCATCATCGTTCGAGAACGTATTGGATATTCCAACGTCAAGATGTTCCGATCGTTCCCCCGAGCTTTCCTGGCCGGACAAAGCGCGGCTTGATTCGCTCGTTTTGGTGAATCGCCCCCCGTAGTCCGGCACTGAAGCGCTTGCCCCTGGACGGGCTTGGCCTGGACAGAGATTCTTGCTGCTCTCAGGATTCCCGGTCGACCATCCCTGCCTTTGCGAGGCGATCGAAGGCCTGCAGTTCGGCGAGCAGTGCCGGCATCGCCTCCAGAGGGACCATGTTCGGTCCATCGGAGGGGGCGCGGTCCGGGTCGGGATGGGTCTCGATAAACAGACCGGCGACGCCCACCGCCACCGCCGCGCGCGCCAGCACGGAGACGAATTCCCGCTGACCGCCCGAGGTCGCGCCCTGGCCGCCGGGCTGCTGCACCGAGTGGGTGGCGTCGAACACCACCGGGGCGCCGTGCGTGACCCGCGCCATGATCGGCAGGCTGCGCATGTCGGAGACGAGGGTGTTGTAGCCGAACGAGGCACCGCGCTCGGTGACCAGCACGTTGGGGTTGCCCGCCCCCGTCACCTTGGCGGCCACGTGGGCCATGTCCCAGGGCGCGAGGAACTGACCCTTCTTCACGTTCACTACCCGGCCGGTGGCTGCGGCCGCGAGCAGGAGATCAGTCTGCCGGCAGAGGAAGGCCGGGATCTGGAGCACGTCGATCACCTCGGCGGCAGGGGCGCATTGCGTCGCCTCGTGCACGTCGGTGAGGACGGGTAAGCCGAAGCGTGCCTTGATCTCGGCAAAGATCGGCAACGCGCCGCCGAGACCGACGCCGCGCGCGGTGGTGCCCGAGGTCCGGTTGGCCTTGTCGAACGAGGCTTTGAACACGAGACCGATCCCGAGGCGGTCGGTCATCGCCTTCAGGGCGTCGGCGATCTCGATGGCATGGTCGCGACTCTCGAGCTGGCACGGGCCGGCGATCAGCGCGAAGGGCAGGTGGTTCGCGAACGCGACCGACCCGGCCGTCACGATGGGAGCGGTGGAAGACGCGGGCTCGGGCGAAGCGATCTCAGGCATGGCGCCGGTCTAGCCCGCCTGCGCTCCCACGGGAAGGCCGGCACGGTGGCGAAGCACGGTCCGGGTGCTGGGGATCAGCACGCAACGGGTCCGCGGCGACGCGAACGGATCGGTATCGGGTGCCGTCTCGCAGCGGAGCGCCGCGCGCCCGGCAACGCCCTCCTGCGGGCGTCCCGTGATCAGGGCGCCTTGCTGCAGTCTGAGGGCGAGAGTTTCGACAGTCTCGGGTTTCGCCCCGGTGAGCGCCCAGGCGGCGAGGCCGATCAAGGCGTAGTAGCGGCGCGTCGGCTCTCGCTCCAGGGCGGAGAAGACCATCCGGTGCGCCCGGCAGTCGAGGCTCATCCGCTCGGCATCGGCCGCGCGGAATACGGCGCGCGCGCCCTCGCGACCGGCCAGGGATGCGCCGGTGGCGCGAATCATCCGCGCGGCCAGGGCATCGCAGCCATCCGCCGCCGCTGCAGGAGCCGCAGCATACAGCATCGGAAAAAGCAGGATCGCGGCGAGCCGGAGGGGAAGCGTCATCGGTCCGATCTAGCGCAGGAGACGGACCGCGCCCACCACTTACCGCCGCGGGGCGATCGAACCCGTGGTGTCGCCGTGGCAGGCCTCGTGCGCATGGGAGCGCAGGACCCGCGGGAGGAACACCGGATGCGCGCCGGCCTCGTCCTCGAAGGTGCCCGTGAGAGCATCTGCGCCGGCGACGCCCTGGAAGTGGAGCGGCCCCGCTTCGGTCTCCACTGCGAAGCGGATCGCCTTGGTGGCGTCGTCTAGGGTGATCTCGGCGGCGGCGCGGGGGCCGCCCTGCTCGGCCCCTTCGTAGGTCAGCCCGTCCCCGTTCGGCGATCGTCGCAGGGTGATGCGCTGGCCGCTGCGAGCGCCGGTCTCCGGCAGGGTACAAAGGTCTGCATAGACGAAGGTCCCGGACGCCCAGGCGGTGCGCGCCTGTGCCGGGGTCGCCTCGGCCATGAGGAGGCACAGAGCCAGGCCAGGCAGAACAAGCACGCCGGCGCGCTGCCGCGTTCTCGGGGTCACCATCCTTAAGGTCACCATCGCGTTGCCTCCCGGATACGCGCCGCATCATCCGGCGCGGACGTTTCCGGAATGCGACAGAGGGTTCAGGCTGCCGAGCGCGCGCGGGCCCGGTGCTCGGCTTCGAGGGATGCAAGAAGGATGCAGAGGGCAATACCCTCGGCCGCCTTCGTAACGTCGTCGAGGCTGGGAAAGGTCGGCGCAAGACGCAGGACGCTGTCTTTCGGGTCGCGGCCATAGGGTGACGTCGCGCCGGCCGGGGTCAGAGCGATGCCTGCCTCCTTGGCGAGCCGCACAACTTCGGTGGCGGTCCCTTCGCGGGCTTCGACTGTAATGAAGTAGCCGCCGTCGGGCCGGGTCCAGCGGGCGGCCCCGGTTCCGCCCAGGTGCCGCTCCAGCGCCTCCTGCACGGCCGCGAACTTCGGCGCGATGAGGGCTCGGTGGGCGTCCATGTGGGCCTGGAGGCCGGCGGCGTCACGCAGGAAGCGCACGTGGCGGAGCTGGTTCAGCTTGTCGGGGCCGATGGTCTGCTTGGCGGCGCGCGCCAGGAACCAGCGCGTGTTCTCGGACGAGCCGGCAAAGACCGCGAGACCGGCGCCCGCCAGGGTGATCTTCGAGGTCGAGGCATAGAGGAAGGGGCGGTCGGGATGGCCGGCCTCGGCGCAGGCGGTGAGAATGTCGCGCACCGGGTGGCGGTCGGTGGTGAGGTGGTGCACCGCATAAGCGTTGTCCCAGAACAGCCGGAAATCGGGAGCGCCGGTCTTCATCGTGGCGAGACGCCGGACGGTCTCGTCGGAGAAGATCTCGCCCGACGGGTTGGCGTATTTCGGCACGCACCACATGCCCTTCACGGCAGGGTCGGCGACCAACTCCTCGACCACGTCCATGTCGGGCCCCTGCCCCGTCATCGGCACCGGGACCATGCGGATCCCGAACTCCTCGCAGAGGGCGAAGTGGCGATCGTAGCCCGGCACCGGGCAGAGAAAGACCGGCGTCTCACCCTGCGACCACGGCCGCTCGGAGCCCGGCACGCCCTTCAGAAGGGCCCACACGATGGTGTCGTGCATCAGGGCGAGGCTGGAATTGCCGCCGACCACGATCTGATCGGCCGGCGCATCGATGAGATGAGAGAACAGCGCCCGCAGTTCGGGCAGGCCCTGCTGACCGCCGTAATTGCGTGCATCCTCTTTCGCCACGGTGGTGTAGTCGCCGTTGCCCGGCAGCACGAGCATGCCGTTGGAGAGGTCGAGCTGCTCGGGTGCCGGCTTGCCGCGCGTCATGTCGAGCTTGAGGCCGCGGGCCTTGAAGGCGTCGTAGGCGCTCTGCGCCTGCGCGCGCAGGTCCGCGAGGTCAGCCGTGCTGCGGTCGGCGATCGTCGTCATGGTGGGCTCAAGTCCGAATGGGGCCGCGCGGGCGTTCAAAAAGCGCGCGCACCATGACGTTTCGTACCGCCCGCGTCACCCCGCCTGCGCGCGGGTCTCCCGGTCTCAGGGTTGCGTGGCATGCCAGGCGGCGCGGATCCGATTCCATGCCGTCAGTTTCCACGCCTTCGGTCTCCATGCCTGTGATGTCGCCACGTCCCACCCATCCGCCTGGGAGAGCCACGGCGAACGCCGACCCACGGGGTGGGCCGGCGTTCGGTCTCGTTCGAGTCCCTTCGGATGGGGGCCCTGGATCAGCCCGCCTTGTTGAGAGCCACCGCGACGAAGCGGGTGATACCCTTGGCGTTCTTGACCCGCATCAGCACCGCCTTGCGGCCGCTCGACTCGGCGGAGCGGACACGCTCGGCCACCTCCGAGGGCTGCGAGACGCTGGAGCCTGCCACATCAAGGATGATGTCGCCCTGCTCGATGCCCTTGGCGGCGGCCGGACCTTCGGGGTCGACCTCCATCACAGCCACGCCCTCGGAGCCGGCACCGACCTCGGAGGCCGGGGCGAGGCTGAGCCCCAGGCGGGGCTGGCCGTTGGTCGAGGAGCCGCGATCGGTGCTTCCCACCTTGGTGTCGTTGGGCAGGACACCGAGTTCCACCGTCGCGGTGTCGGACTTGCCGCCGCGCAGGTAGGTCAGCTCGACCTTGGCCCCCGGCTTGATGCCGGCGATCTTGCGGGACAGCTCTTTGGCGTCGTTGATCGGGGCCCCATTGACCGATTCGATCACGTCGCCGGATTTCAGGCCCGCCTTCGCCGCGGGCGTACCCGCCTCGGCATGATCCACCAGGGCGCCCTTGGCCTTGTCGAGGCCGAGGCCGTCGGCGATGTCCTTCGTCACCGGCTGGACCTGCACGCCGAGGTAGCCGCGTGCCACCTTACCGTCGGCCCGGAGTTGGTCGACCACCGCCTGCACCGTCTCAGCCGGGATGGCGAAGGCCAAGCCGACGCTGCCGCCCGAAGGCGACGCGATGGCGGTGTTCACGCCGACCACCTCACCGCCGACGTTGAAGGTCGGGCCACCGGAATTGCCCTTGTTGATCGGCGCGTCGATCTGAAGGAAGTCGTCGTAGGGGCCGGCACCGATGTCGCGGCCGCGGGCCGACACGATCCCTGCCGTCACCGTACCGCCGAGGCCGAACGGGTTGCCGATGGCCACCACCCAGTCACCGACGCGGGGCGCCGACTTGCTGAGGGAGACGTAGGGGAAGGTACCGCCCTCTGTGATCTTGAGGAGGGCGAGATCGGTCTTGGGATCCTTGCCGATCACCTTCGCGTCGAGGGTGCGGTTGTCGTCCAGGGTCACCTGAACGGACTTGGCCTTGTCGACCACGTGGTTGTTGGTGACGACGTAGCCGTCCGCCGAGATGATGAAGCCGGAGCCCATGGCGCCACGCTGACCCTGGCGCTTGGGCATGCCGAAGCCCTGGCCCGGACCACCCTGACCGGGTCCGCCCTGGCCGAAGCGCTTGAAGAACTCGCGCAGCTGCGGCGGGACCTGCTGGCCCTGGCCGGGGCCGTCCTCGTCGTCGGAATCGGCACTGTCGTCGAGCTTCACCTTCACGGCGACGACGCCCGGCTTCACCTTATCAACGACGCTGGCGAAGGAGCCCGGCGGATGGTCGGGGGTCTCGATTGGGTTCTTGGAGAGGGACTGTGCGTAGGCCGGCGCGGCCGGCTGAGTCAGGCCGACGCCGGCGGCGCCGGTCGCCACGAGGGCGGCCACGGCGACGGAGGCGAGGGCGTTGCGGCGCAGACGGTTGGGCTGAGCGGTCATAGGGGTCTCCGGATCGGGGGGCCGCCATCGGCAGGCCGTGATCGGGTTTGTAGAGAGCGCCGCCTGACCCGGGCGTGGCGTGAAGATTACGGTTTGGACAGGTTGGCGGCCGGCGGGAGGGGAGCAAGTCCGGACCGAAAGCGCAGATCGAGAAGGAGACCCATCGGGTGCGTGTCGAGGACGGGGGTGATGGGGAGTCCCGCGGCGTGCAACAGGCGTGCCGCCCAGTGGTTGCAGACGTTGGCATAGGAGAAGCGACCTGCCCCGTCATAGAAAAGGCTCGGCCCGTAGAGGCCCGGACCGCCGGCGACCGGTTGCCCGTCGACGAGGCGGAAGCTTCCTTCCAGGCGGGCAAGAAGGTGCGCGAGGCCGGGTTTCGAGATCCGCAGCGCCACGAGGTCCGAGTAGGGAAAGCTGTCACGCACTGGCCGCTTGAGGCCGACCACCTGGACCACCCCTGCCCGTCCGCCCGGCGTGAACAGGGCCGCGAGGGCGAGACCGAGATCGAACTGGGCCAGGGTCGGCGTTGCCCGGTAGAAGCGGGCCTCGCCCCAACCGAACTCGATCTGCGGATAGGCGCGGAACCGCGTGGCGATGCTGGCGAGGGCCGCCCCGCTCCCGGCGCCGGTCAGGGCCGCCCGCGGCAGCACGAGGCCGGAATGCCAGCCGTGGGACACCAGCGCGATGTCGACACTGTCCGCGTCTGCCGGCGGATAGAGGTCCGGGTCGCCCCGCTGTGCCGTCAGGAGCGCGGCGAGGACGACGAGTCCGACCAGGGTGGCGCCCAGGGCGACAAGGCCCGCGACCAGTCGAGCGAGCCTCCACCGACCCGTGCGCATGGTTCCGCGATCGGTCAGGGCGCCTGCCAGACTTGGCCGTGATAGTCGAACCGGTCGGGCTGGCTGGCGAGGGCGGCGAGGCCCGTCAGCGCGGGATCGTGAACGGCGATGACGCTGGTCGGGATCGCCTCCATCTGCGCCACGAAGGGGGGCTTGTACGCGAAGGCTGCGCGGAAGGCGCCGCGCCGGAGCACGTCGATGATGCGTGGCGCGATCCCGCCGCCGATATAGACGCCCCCGGTGGCCAGGAAGGTGAGCGCGAGGTCGCCGCAGACGCGGCCCAGGAGCTTGGCGAACAGATTGAGGGCGGCTGCCGCGTCTGGGTCGGCGCCGGTGAGCCCGGCCTCCGTGACCCCGGCCGGGTCGAGGCGCGCGCCGTCGGCGCCGGTGCGCAGCCGGTGCAGGCCCGCATGGAGCCGGGTCAGGCCGGGGCCGGAGAGGAGGGTCTCGACGGTGATGCGGCCCTCGACCCGCTCCAGATACGGCCATAGGGCGAGCTCGGCCGGCGAACTCGGCCCGAAATCCACGTGGCCGCTCTCGGTCGAGACGATGACGAGGCGCTGACCCACCGGCAACAGGGCCGCCGCACCGAACCCGGTGCCGGGCCCGAGGACGAGGCGCGCGCCCTGATCGCCGGCCCGGCCCTCCTCCCGGTCCGGACCGATGGGCGTCAGCTCGGAGGGGCTGATCCCCGCAGCACCCGCCGCGACGGGCACGTAGTCGTTGACCACCACCGAGCGCGACAGGCCGAAATCCTGTCCGATCCGGGCGCCCTCGATCACCCAATGGGCATTGGTGAGCTGCACCGCCGGCCCGTCGACCCGGGCCGCCACGGCCAGGATGGCCGAGCGCGGGGCGGCACCGTTCCCCTTGGCCAGGGAGGCCCGGATGGCGGCGCTGGGATCGGGATGTCCGGCCGTCTCCTCGTGAGAGAGGAGGATCGGCTTCGCCCCCGCCTCGGGGACCAGGGCAAAGCGGGCGTTGGTGCCGCCGATATCGCCGACGAGGACGGGAAATTCGAACATAGGCGGCGCTTCCGTCTGGGGCCCGGGGGAACGGAGGTTAGGGGATCGGTGGTGGGAGGCGGCTCAGGCGGCCGGCAGGGCGTCTGGGTCGATCGGTGCGCCCTCGGCCCAGGCATAGAGCAGGCGGCGCACATCCTCGGGATCGATGAGGCGGCGGGAGGCGATCGTCTCCGCTCCGCCGATACGGATGCTGACGCCACCGGTCTCGTTGATCACCGCGAAGGCCTTCTCGTCGGTGAGGTCGTCTCCGAGAAAGATCGCCCTGCGGCCGGCATAGGGCGGGTTCTCGGCGAGCGCGCGGATGGCGTGGCCCTTGGTGGCCGAGGCGGGCACGATCTCGCCCACCGCCTTGCCGAGCTGCAGCCGATAGGCCGATCCGAGAGCGGCGGCGGCGGCCTTCACGGCCTCCTCGGCCGCGGCGGCATCGCTGGGGGTGGCGAGGCGCCAATGCACCGCCACGGAGGCGCCCTTGTCCTCGATGAGGACGTGCTCGAGGGCGGTCACGGCGGCCTGGAGGGCCGGCACCTGGGCGCGCAGCTCCGGGTGATCCTCGGCGGAGCCGCCCGAGACGACGCCGTCGACCCGCCGTTCGACCCCGTGCAGGCCGGCGACATCGAAGCGGGCGGGGACCAGGAAATCGTCGATCACCCCAATGGGCCGGCCCGTGACGATGGCGAGGGCCCCCCCGAGCCGGGCACGCAGTCGCTCCAGGGCGGGAGCGAGGGCGGGATCGACCCGGACCTGGTCAGGCTTGGGCGCGATCTCCACCAGGGTGCCGTCGAAGTCGAGATAGAGGGCGAAGGCGGTCGGGTCGGTCACGCAGGTTGTCCCTTCGTCTGATCCGGGCCTGCGCTAGCATGCCCTGCGCCAGGGGAAAACGCGGGAGGGGGAAATCCGGTCTCCTGAAAACCGGTCGGCCGCAACGCCCTGCCCTATCTGTCCGACCTTCCGATCCCCGCGAGGCAAGGTCCCGAGCGCATGTGGCCCACTCCGATCCCGCCCGGCCCGAATCAGGAGAGCGTCTGGGACTACCCGCGCCCGCCCCGCCTCGAAAGGGTCCCCGAGCGGCTGCGGGTCGTGCTCGACGGCCGGACCATCGCCGAGACCGGTGCCGGATACCGGGTGCTGGAGACCAGCCATCCGCCGACCTACTACTTTCCGCCCGGCGACGTGGTGGCCGGCGTGCTCGGGCCCGCCCGCCGGGCCGGCATCTGCGAGTGGAAGGGGCGCGCCGTCCTGTACGACGTCGCCGCCGGCGGCTTCCGCGCCGAGGGCGCCGCCTGGGCCTACCCCGACCCCACGCCGGACTTCACCGCGATCGCGGGCTACATCGCCTTCTATGCCGGTCCGATGGAGGCCTGCTTCGTCGGCGACGCGCGGGCGACGCCGCAGCCCGGCGGCTTCTACGGCGGCTGGATCACGCCCGGCCTTGTCGGCCCGTTCAAGGGCGGCCCCGGCACCATGGGATGGTGAAGCGCGGGCTGGCCTGGACCGGCATCGCCGCCGGTCCCGGCCCAGCGGACGGCGAGAGCGACGCACGGCATCGGTGCCCTCGCCCCTCAGGACGCGCGGCGCAGGGTGATGCGGGTCAGCTCGGATGGGCGGCCGAGGCGGAGCGCGAAGCCGGCCCACAGGCCCGTGCCGTTGTTGACGTAGAGGGTCATGCCGCCGACTTGGTAAGCGCCGGAGACGAATCCGTTGTTGCCGCGCGCCACGAGCCGGTCCAGCCCGAGGATCATGCCGCCGTGTGTATGGCCGGACAGCTGCAGCGCCACGCCGCGCGCGGCGGCCCGCGGAGCGTTCGCCGGCTGGTGATCCAGGAGCACGATCGGTGCATCCGTGGGCGCGCCCGCCAGGGCACCGTCGAGGTCGGGCCCCGGATGGCCGCTGGCCGGTGCCGAGCGATCGGTGACCCCCGCCAGTACGAGCGCGTCGCCGCCGCGGGTCACGACCGCATGGGCATTGGCAAGGATGTGCATCCCCATGCCGGCGAAGTGGCGCATCCAGGTCTCGACGTCGAAGAAGTACTCGTGGTTGCCGGGGATGGCCCAGACGCCATCCGGCGCTGTCAGGGCGCGCAGCGGCTCCACGTCGGCCTGTCGGGCCGCGAACGAACCGTCGATGAAGTCCCCCGTGACCAGGATCGCATCCGTGCCGAGCCCGTTGGCGCGCGTGACGACCGCCTGTGCCCAGGTCGCGGGAAACAGGCGGCTGATGTGCAGGTCGGTGAGGTGAAGGATGGTGTATCCCTCGAAGCCCGGCGGCAGGTTCCGGACCGCGACCGTGACATCCTTCAGCGGGGGCACGCGCACGGCCTGCTGCACTGCGACCGCCGCCAGGACCGAGACCGCCAGGGCCGCGCCGATGCGCCAGGCGCTCGAAACCTCCCAATTGCCGCCGGGTAGGGCCAGGGACGCCAGCGCGACGGCATCGAGCGCGAAGAGCAGCAGCGCCAGCAGGATGATCGCACCGAACGCCCCGCTGAACAGCATCACCATGGGGCGCGGAAACTCGGGTGAGAAGACCGAGCCGGAGGAGAGGCGGCTCCACAGGTGATACTGCGAGGCGACCAGCAGGAGGGCGGCCAGACCGAGCTTAAGCGGAAGCGGCCAGGGCAGCGGCCAGACCCCCCGGGCGATGACGTAGAGGCAGGGCAGGCCGAAGATCAGGTGGATCATGGTTGCTCCATGGACCGAACCACGGTCTCAGCGCAAAGCGTTCCGTTCGGCCCTGCGGGGGCCGCCCTCTGGACGCGAGGGGAGCGCCGGATAGCCTTGGCGGAGGGACGGCTTCGGAGGAGGGTCGGCCTTCGAGGGGGGATGGGGCGTGCGGGCGAGCGCGTCTGCGTGTTGGCGCACGCCAGGGTTTGCGCCGTCCGGCCACGCCGCTATGGCAAGTCCGGTCGGCAGGGCACGGAGCCAGGGACGGAGCAGGTGTGATGCACGGTGAGATCGCAAGCGAGCCGCGGGCCCTCGGGCTCTGCCCGGACCGCCTGGAGCGGATCGACGGCTGGATGCGGCGCCTCGTCGACGACGGCAAGGTCGCGGGCCTGTCGGTGATGCTGGCCCGCGGTGGCCGGACGGCCTTCTTCCGCGCTCATGGCCGGGCCGACATCGCCCGCGACGCGCCCTTCACCCCCGACACCATCGCGCGCATCTACTCGATGACGAAGCCGCTGACCTCGGTGGCGGTGATGATGCTCTACGAAGAGGGCCGCTTCCAGCTCGACGACCCGATCACCCGCTTCCTGCCCGAATTTTCGGATCTGCGGGTTCTCACCGGGGGCAACCGGGCGAAGTTCGACAGCGAGCCGGCCCGACGCCCGATCACGATCCGCGACCTCCTCACCCACACCTCCGGCCTTACCTACGGCTTCATGGAGGCGACCCTCGTCGATGCCCTCTATCGCCAGAACGGCGTCGATTTTGGTGAGGCCCAGGAGGCGAGCCTCGCCGAGGTGGTGGCCCGGCTGGCCCGGCAGCCGCTCCTCGCCCAGCCCGGCGCCGAGTGGAACTATTCGGTGGCCACCGACGTCCTCGGACACCTCGTGGCCGTGGTGTCCGGCGAGGATTTCGCCGATTTCCTGCGCCGGCGGGTGATCGGCCCCCTCGGCATGGTCGACACGGACTTCTTCGTGCCCGCCGAAAAGCTGCCGCGTCTGGCCGCCAATTACAGTCTGTTCCGGGACCGCACGCTGAAGCTCTACGACGATGCGGTCGGCAGTCGCTTCGCCCGCCCGCCGGCGGTGGCCTCGGGCGGCGGTGGCCTCGTCTCGACCGCGTCCGACTACATGCGCTTCTGCCGGTTCCTGCTCGGGCGCGGCGAACTCGAGGGCACCCGGCTCCTGGGGCGCAAGACCGTCGACCTCATGCTGATGAACCATCTCGACGGGGACTTGGCGGCGATGGGCCAGCCGCGCTTCTCCGAGACCGCCTATACGGGGATCGGCTTCGGCCTCGGCTTCTCGGTCATGCTCGATCCGGCCCGTGCCCAGATCGTCGGCACGCCGGGCGAGGTGGCCTGGGGCGGACTGGCCAGCACCGCCTTCTGGGTCGACCCGGCCGAGGATCTCGCCGTGGTGCTTCTGACGCAGCTCATCCCCTCCTCGGCCCTGCCGCTGCGACGCGAGTTGCGCGTGCTGACCTACGCCGCCCTGGTGGATTGAAGGCCCCGGAAACGCGAACCGCCGCCGACCCTCAGCGGGACGGCGGCGGTTCGTGACCCCCTGCGCGGTGCGGCGCCGGACTACTCGGCCGGGGGCGCCGCCGGAGCGGCGCCCGGCTTGGCCGCCGGCTTCGGCGCGGGCGTCTTGGCCGTACCGGTCGCGGCGGGCGCACCCGCTCCGGCGGTCGGCGCCGCCTTGGGAGCCCACTCCGCATCGGCGCGGGGACCGCCCGGACCGTTGGTCGGGCCGGTGAGCTGGCCCGGGACCACGTCGTTGACCCGGTTCCAGGTCTGCGAGCCGCAGAGGAAGCCGAGGAGACAGCCGCGCACCGACAGTTCCGTCGGCTGGTCCGACCACATCGTGACGTCGTAGAACTTGCCCTCGTCGGCGTTGTAGATCTTGCCGCCGTAATGGCCGTCGGGCTGCGGCTTCAGGCCCATGATCAGCTGCAGGCCCAGGGAGGGGCGGGACTGCTTCTTCGGATCGGGATTCTTGAAGTCGATGCGGGGCTGGCCCTGGTCGTTCAGGGGCACCTTCAGCCAGACGACGTAGCCGCACAGGTTTGTGTTCTGCGGGCCGCACTTCTCGGTGCGGATGCGGGCGCGCCCATCCTCGGTGAGCCAGGTGCCGCTGGCATCGTTGGGGGCGGCGGCCAGTGCGAGGCTCGGCAGAACGGCGGCAACGAGCCCAGCCAGGGGCGCCAGCCGGCGCGCGGCGCCCGCGATGGTGGATCGATTCGTCATGCTTCCAACAACCCTCATGCGCTCGCCCCGTGGCGATCCGCCCTCGTCCGCAGGACGGCAAGCGCTTGTCACGTGATGCCTCGCCATCCGACGCGAAGGTGACGGGATCATGGCCGGCACGCGCCGAATCCTGCAGATTCGTCGTGACGACGTGGCGTTATCTTCGCGGCCGAAGCCGGCTAAGGGCGAAGTCTTGATCTTTGATGGGTCACGCCGGCGTGCCACGGCGAAGCCGCCCTTCGGCGCAGGGCGCGGAGACCGGCCGCCGGCGGGCGCGACCACTGGGCGTGCGGCGAACGATCCGCCGGGGACCGCGTTTACGGCCGTGCTTCTCGGGGATGGCGGACGAACGGATGACGGATGGATCGGTCGGGATGGGTCGGCGCCTCGAAGCGGCGGACATCCGTCTCGGCGTCGCGCTGGCGCGCGCCAAGGACACCCGCCGGGTGCGGGCCCTGGCGGCGGCCAGCGAGGCGGGCGGCTGGAAATGGCTGCTCGCGCTCTCCACGGGCACCCTGGCCCTCGGCGTGCTCCGGCGGAATCCGTCCCTGGCCGAGGCCGGCCGGCACATGCTGCTGTCCGGCATCCTGGCGGCGACCACCAAGACCACGGTGAAGCGGGTCGTGCACCGGACCCGGCCCAACGTGCTGATGGATGAGGGCCTCTACGAAAAGGGCTGGTTCGGGCCGAATGTCGGGCCGTGGCAGTCGTTTCCGTCGGGACATTCGGCCCTGAGCGTCGCGGTGGCGACGGCGGCCGGCCGGGCCTATCCGGAGATCCGGGGCGTGGCGACGGCGGCGGCCCTCGGGGTGGTGGCGGTCCAGGTCCTGCGCGGCGCGCACTTCCCGGTGGACGTCGCCGCGGGGGCGCTGATCGGGCTCGCGGCGGAGGCGGTCGACCACCGGATCGCCCTCGGGCGGGACGGCGTCGCCGGCCTGGCGGCGCGCGGTATACCGGGAGGATCGTGACGAGGTCGCGCGGCATCGCGTGCCGGGAACGCCGCGACGCGACCTCCGGTTGACGCGGCATTCCAACGGAGACGCCGCGTGACCGACAACCCCCTGACGACCTATCCCCGCCCGCCCTTCGAGAGCCAGCCGCAGAGCTTCCCGGGCAAGACCGCCAAGATGATGCCCGAGCCCGATCACGGCGAGGAGAGCTACCGGGGCGCTGGCAAGCTGACGGGCCAGGCCGCCCTGATCACCGGCGGCGATTCCGGCATCGGCCGGGCGGTGGCCATCGCCTTCGCCCGCGAGGGGGCCGACGTGGCGATCGCCTACCTGCCCGAGGAGCAGGCGGATGCCGAGGCGGTGGCCGGCTGGGTCGAGAAGGCGGGCCGGCGCGCCCTGCTGCTGCCGGGCGACCTCAAGGACCCGGCCCATGGCCGCGAGCTCGTGGCCCGCACGGTCGCCGAATTCGGCCGCCTCGACGTGCTGGTGAACAACGGCGCCTTCCAGCAGCCGAACCAGGGGCTCGACGCCATCGAGGACGCGGTCTTCGAGGACCATTTCCGCACCAACGTGTTCGGGCCGTTCTACGTGACCAAGGCCGCCCTGCCCCACCTGAAGCCCGGGGCCTCGGTGATCTTCACCTCCTCGGTGAACTCCAAGCACCCGATGCCCTCGCTGATGGCCTACAGCGCCACCAAGGGGGCGCTCAGCAACATGGTGCTCAGCCTGTCGCAACTGCTGGCCGAGAAGGGCATCCGGGTGAACGGCGTGCTGCCGGGGCCGATCTGGACGCCCTTCATCCCGGCGGGGATGAGCGACGATTCGGTGAAGTCCTTCGGCAGCCAGGTCCCGTTCGGGCGCCCGGGCCAGCCGGCGGAGCTCGCCTCCGCCTACGTGATGCTGGCCTCGGCCGAGAGCAGCTACACCTCCGGCGCCCTCGTCACCGTGGCCGGGGCGATGCCGGTCCTCTGAGGCCGCCCGTCGACCCCGGCCTCCGCGCCGGGGTCGACCGCAACGGTCTGCCGAACGGTTCGCCCGGTTCGCGCGTTCCTGTGGCCTCGGAGGGGGAGGGAACAGGATGCGCACCTGGAGGGCGATGGACCGGGCCCCGCAGGACGGCCGCTGGATCATCGCGATCCACCGGGCCGACCCGGACCGGCGCGCGGTGATCCGCTGGGACCCGGCGGGCCTCGGCGATCCCCGGCCCTGGCACGTCGCCTCCTGCCAGCACAGCTACCCCGCCGAGGCCTTCACGGACTGGATGGAGTTCCCCGACTGTCCACCCGCCGAAGGCCGTGAACCCGGCACCGCAGGAGGTCACGATGGCGCGCGAAGCGATGGGTCCCCTCACCCTGGACGTTGAGCCCTGCCCCGAGGACGCCACCCGCTACCGCTGGACGGTCCGCGAGGCGGAGCAGGTGGTGCGCGGCGCCCTCTACTCCCTGCCCGACGCGGAGTCCGCCCTGCGCCAGGGCCGCGCGGCGATGGCCGAGGCGGCCGACCTGTGCCGCGACACCCAGGGGCGCGCGGCGGGTTGAGCCGGCCGGCGGACCTGACGGCGCCGAACCCCACCGGCGGTGGGAGCCGGCGCCGCCCGGGGTGCCCGCGGACGCCTCAGATCCGATACTTCTTGGCGAGGCGATGCAGCCCGAAGACCGCGCCGAGGGCGGCGGCCGCGAAGAAGGCCGTGCGATGCCGGTCGGTGAACATCTCCCAGCTTCCGGAGCGGGCGCGCCCGTCGAAGCGGCCATGGGCGCCGTAATCGCCGGGCACCGGCGCGAACAGATTGGCCGGGGCATCGCCCGGCAGGCGCTTGTCCGTCAGCTGGCTGCTGTAACCCGTCCTGGCGAGGTAGCGGTCCAGCAGGCCGGGCGCGATGCGGTTGGCGAGGATCGCCTGGACGGTGGGGTAGCCGACCCAGACCTCCCGGCGGCGGTGCTCCGCCGCGAAGACGATGGCCCGGGCCGGGACCTCGGGCTGGTAGATCGGCGGGACGGGCTGGGCGCGACGGCCCATCTTGTTCAGGGCCCAGTCGAATTGCGGCGTGTTCACCGCCGGCAGGTCGACCGTGGTGAGCTGGATGTCGAGCTTGTCGTGGATCAGCTCGGAGCGGAGGGAATCCGTGAAGCCCCGGATCGCCGATTTCGCCCCGCAATAGAGGGCCTGCAGTGGCACGGAGCGGTAGGACAGCGCCGAGCCCACGTTGATGATGGTGCCGCGATTGCGGGGGCGCATCCGCTTCAGCGCGCTCATCATGCCGTAGACCTGGCCGAGATAGGTCACCTGGGTGGCGCGCTCGGCTTCGGCCGGCGTCAGTGCGTGGACGGGCGCGAAGACGGTCGCCATGGCCACGTTGACCCAGATGTCGATCGGGCCGAGTTCCCGCTCGATGCGATCGGCGGCGCGTTCGACGGCCTCGGCATCGGCGACATCGGTGGGCACGGCCAGGGCCCGCACGCCGTACCCCCGGACCGCGGCCGCCGCGCGCTCCAGCCGGCCGGGATCGCGGGACAGGAGGGCGACGTCGTAGCCCCGCCGCGCGAACGCGTCCACCGTGGCGCGGCCGACCCCCGCGCCTGCCCCCGTGACGACGACAATGCCGACCATGACGCTTCACCTTTTCGCGATAAGTTGTGTCGAAAATCCGGATTGATCGCTAAATTTCCGGCTCATCAAATGTTCTTGATGCGATCATGCGGCTATAGATCCAGTCTGATCAACAACAGCGCCCCTCAACATCTGAGATCGCCGCGATGTTCCATTTGCCATATGGATGAGGAGGCCGATTTTTAGCCTGCTACGGTCGGTTTCCAGGCGGCGATGCGGTCCGTTCGCGTGAGCCATGCTTCGAGGAGCATGTGCGGCAGCGTCAACGCTGCGAGCAGTTGCAGTGTGAGGCCTACGAGCCGGACCGCCGGATCGCCCTGATGGAGCGGCCACAGGGCCGCGCCGATGAGCACGGTGAGGAGCGTGGTCGGCAAGGCCCGCCACCAGGCGCTCGCCCCGTCGTGCACCCGGGGGACGCGGGTGGGATGCCGGATCAGGGCGGCCGTATGGGCCGGGGCATGGACGACGACGAAGTAGAGGGCGAAGGCGACGAGGGGCGGCAGGGCCCAGAAGCAGAGGCTCAGGGCCAGCGGCAGGGCCAGCCGACGGACGTCACCGTCGCGGATGGCCAGAGCGACCCATGCGCCCGCCAGCGGCAGCCACAGCAGGCTCGCCCAGGCCAGCCACGGGGGCGGGACGGTCCAGGCCAGGCCCGTGGCCGCGGACAGGACCCGTGCCGTCGCGTCGGGATGGAGCAGGACGGGGAGCGCGATCGGCAGGCCGCCCCGGACGAGGGCCGGCAGGCCGCCGCCCTCGCTCTCCTCCGTGCCGAAGTGCCAGACGGAGAGTGCCAGGAAGCCCGCCAGCGTCGTTTCGGGCACGCATCGCCACGCGACCAGGACGCCGGCCACCAGGGCGAGGTAGGGGGTGGCGAAGGCCGGGAACCACGCCCGGCCCAGGCGGCGGCGCAGCAGCGTGCGCCCGATCTCGACGTCGAGGGCCCCGTGCGGCACGCCGAGCACGACGATGATGCCGACGGCACAGACCCATTGGACGGACCACGGCCCGAGCAGGCCGGCCAGCAGGACCGGCAGGGCGATCCCGCAGGGCATGGCGGCGCCGGGCGGGAGGAGCGGCGCCCGCCCGCCCGGCCCGCGCATCAGGCGGCCCGCCGCAGGGGCGTGGTGCTCGCCGGCGTCTCGGCCAGGTCCCGGTCCGTCGCCTTCGTGTCCGAGACAACGGCCATGTAGCCGTAGACGACCTTGGCGACCGTATCGAGGATCGCGATCACCAGCACGCTGGCGGCGTCGCCGACGATGCCGAGGCCGTCGGGGGCCACCGCCAGGATCACCGGGTAGACCAGCCAGACCAGGGACAGGATCGCGGCATTGCGCCGGTAGGTCGCCCGGACGTCGTCGCGCTCAGCGGCGTTGGCGTCCATCTGCGACTTCCAGATGACGTAGTAGACGCCGAGGAAGGCCACGCAGGAGACGATGAACCAGGTCCACTTGGTCCAGCCCTGCAGCGAGGCGCCGAAGGCGAACGCCGTGACGATCATCATCACGTCGGCCAGCACCGCCCCCGTGATGGCCCCGTAATCCTTGCGCACGTGGCGCATGGCGGTCAGCCCGAGCGAGACCAGGAGCAGCGGCGTGGTGAAGGTCCAGTCGATGTAGCGGGCAAAGTAGAACACCCGGGTCGGCGTCGCGGCCCCGGCCGCCACGGCGTCGGTGGTCGGCAGGAGCACGAGGCCCTGTCCGGTGGCCATCGCCAGGTAGGAGCATGCCGCGATGATCGGCACGATCCCGTGCAGGATGGTGTGAAGGCTCTCCGTCGGCGTGCGGCGCTTGCCCGTGACGAGGATCAGAAGACCACCGCCAAGCATGATGACGGTCGTGATCCACAATATTGTGTTTGAACTCATGGTAAAGCCTCTTCGCGCCGCATGAAATACAGCGTCCGGTGCCTAACCCGCGCATGTCGACTGCGATACGATTTCGGTTTTTCGTCTGTCCCCATGTGTTGATAAATATCAAGAACGGGCCCGAACTTGTTTCCGGTCACGAAAGCGTCAGCCGGGAACGCGAAGCACGGGCACGGGCACGGGCACGGGCACGGGATCGCGCCGTGATCCGCCGATCGCACAGGCCTGGTCGGTGCGCGAAGGGGGCTGCGCGTCGCCGGCAGGAGACGGGATGCTCCGCCGCCGTCACTCCGCCGGCACGCGGCAGTCCGGGACCAACCGCGATGTCGGATCGTCGCCCAGGTGAAGAAACGTCGCGTCGAACTCGGCGACCTCCATCAGGCGGCGCAGATCCAGGATGCTGAGGGTCCGGCCATTCAGCGCGATCAGGCCGCGCGACCGCAGCGCCGCGAGCGAGCGGTTGAAATGGACGGGCGTGATCCCGAGGAAATCCGCGATCTGGCCCTGGGTGATGGGGATCGGGCAACGGAGATCGCCGGCCAACCCGGCCACCTCCTGGCGCAGATACATCTCGCAGACGAAATGGGCCGTCCGCCCGATCGCCGACCGGCGCCCGAGGCACATCACCCGCTCGCGATACAGCGACGTATCGATCAGCGTGTCGCGCCAGAGGGCGGCCATGATGCGGGGGCGCCGCGCGATCAGCCCGAAGAGCGCGGTGTGCGGAATGAAGGCGAGGGTACTCGCCGTGATGCTCGCCAGCGTGTGATCGAGCCGGGGGAGGAACAGGTGCTGCAGGTCCGGGAGATCCCCCGGGATATATAGGAGCAGGATCTGTCGCGCGCCGTCGCCGAGCGTCCCGTAGCGGTGTACCCAGCCGTCCAGGACGAGGCAGCAATAGGTCGGCGTCTCACCGGACCGGAAGATGTCCTCCCGGGCGCCGAAGCGGCGGATCGTGTAGGGCAGGTCGCAGAGCGCCGCCCGGTCGTCCGCATCGAGCGACGACGTCCTTTCCAGCTTGGCCTGCAGCATCCCCGTCACGGAAGCGTCGTCGAATCCCACGCAATCCCCCCTCTGGCATCGGATCGATCGGCGGTGGGGCAAGGTGCGGTTCCCGGGGCGCTCCCCCGAGGGCCGATGCCGGACGCGTTCCCCGCTTCACCCGGACGCCGGCCGTCGGACGTCCACCCGTCCCCGCCGTTCGGGGCTGACCCGAACGGCCGGTGTCCCCTCAGGCGCGCGCCAGCGCGGGCAGGTCCGCGCCGGCCTCGATCTCCGCCGCCGGGGGCAGGCGGCCCAGGCCGAGGAGGTGCAGGAAGGCGGTGAAGGCCGGGTTGCGGCCGATGCTGCAGGCGGCGGTCACCCGCTCGCCCGTGACGTAATAGGCGATGAAGTCCAGGGCGTCGGGGTCGCCCTGCAGGATGATCCGGTCGAAGCCCTTGGCGTAGCCGCCGTAGTCGAGCCGCTTGTCGCCCTGGTTGCTCCAGAAGAACGGCGCGCCCGCGAAGGCGCCGTCCCGGCCGAGCATGGCCCGGGCCACGTGCGTGCCGTGCTGCTGGGCGAGGCGCCAATGCTCGATCCGCGCGGTCTCGCCGCTGGCCGTTTCCGGGAAGGCGGCGATGTCGCCCGCGATCCAGACGCCCTCGGCGAGGGCGAGGTCGCCGCCGACCGCGAGGCCGCCATCCGCCTCCGGCGCGACGTCCGCGATCAGGCCGGTCTCCGGCTTGGCGCCCGCGCCGATGAGGACGATGTCGGCCGGAAGGCGCCGGCCGTCCTCGGTCTCGACCGCCGCGACGCGGCCGGTGCCGGCGATCCGGGCGACGGAGCCGGTCGCGAAGGTGACGCCGTTGCCCGCGTGGTAGCGCTTCAGCGCCGCGCCCACCTGTTCGCCGAAGCGCTTGGCGAAGGGGATGTCCTCGCGCGCCAGAACGGTGACGGACAGCCCGCGCTTGTTGAGGAAGGCGGCGGCCTCCAGGCCGATGAATCCGGCGCCCACCACGACCACGGACTTCGCTTCGCCGGACTTCGTTTCGCCGGATTTAGCTTCGCCCGCCGCATCGCTCAGGCGGCGTGCGTCGTCGAGGCTGCGCAGGGTGAAGACCCCGTCGAGGTCCTTGCCGGGGAAGTCCGGCACCACCGCCCGGCTCCCGGTGGCGACCAGGATCGCGTCGGCCTGCAGGGTCCGGCCGTCCGCCAGGGTGACGCTGCGCCGGGCGGGCTCGACCCGGGCGACCTCCGCGGTGACGCGCTCGACCCGGTTGGCCCCGTCGAAGTCGGGCTCGATCCAGGTCTTCTCCGGCGGGGTCGGCTTGGCCAGGAACTGCTTCGAGAGCTTGGTCCGGTCGTAGGGCGGGTGCGCCTCGCGGCCGACCAGCGTGATGCGGCCGTCATAGCCCTCGCGCCGCAGGGTCTTGACGCAGGCGACGGCCGCCGCGCCCGCGCCGACGATGAGCACCTGCGCCGGCTGGGTCGTCGCCGTCCTGGCCTGTGCCGGCTCGGTCTTGGCCGGCTCGGGCGTCAGGGTCGCGACGGCGTCGGACCCATCGAGGCGGACGGGGTAGCGCGTCAGGGCGTCGAGGGCCGGCGGCTCCTCCAGGCGCCCGTCGGCCAGCGCGAAGGCGGCCTTGTGCCAGGGGCAGTACAGGCGCCCGCCGCAGATCTCGCCCTTGGCCAGGGGCGCCCCGAGATGGGGGCACTTCGCCTGGAACGCCCGCACGCCCGTGGCGTCGCGCACGAACAGCACCGCGTCGTCGCCGGATTTCCCCTCGGCCATGCCCCCCATCGGGATCGCGTCGAGGGCGAGGCGGATCTCGGTTCCGGACATGGCTGGCAACTCTCCCGGCGCGCGCCGTCGCGCCCGGCGGTCAAGTCGCCGGGCCCGGTCCGGTTGCAGCGTGCGACATCGCGGGCTCCGCCCGGTCGGCCGAGGCCCCCTACCCCGTCCGCATCGTGCGGCGCAGGCGGCGCCAGCCCAGCACCACGCCCGAGAGGGCGATGGCCGCGCCGAGGCCGTTGAGGAGCCACATCACCGCGTCCCAGGCCGGGCGGGCCTGGAACAGGTTTCCGAAGTCGAGGCGGTGCGGCGCCTCGAACAGCCAGCGCTGGAGCCGGCCACTGGCATCGAGGCGGTCGAGGAGCGCGCCGGTCTCGGGGTCGACGTGGAGCCAGGTCCCGGCCGGGTCGTCGAAGCGCAGGCGCAGCACCGGCAGCGGCCGGGTGTCGTGGTGGGGATACCAGTAGGCGTCATAGGCGGTCAGGGTCTCGGCCGCGGCGAGGCGGGCCTCCGGCAGGGCGCGGGCCGCGGCGGCGCGCAGGGTCGCCTCCGTGGGCGCGGGCGCCACCGCCCGGTGGCCCCGCGCATCGGCGGCGACCTGGACGTTCCGGCCGTCGACCCGGGTGAACCGGACCTCGACGATCCCCGGCCGGGCCAGCGCGTCCAGGGCCAGCGCGTCCAGGGCTTCTCGGGCGATCGGCGCCGGGGGGCCGGCATAGGCCTCCCGCAGGGCCGCCGGGGGCGTGCGGGGCGAGAACCAGTGGTTCGGATTCATGGAGAGCCAGCCGCTGGCCACGAAGCTCAGCAGGCTCAGGCCCCCGAGGGTGCCGAGGAGGTGGTGCCAGCGTGCGAGCCCGCGATAGGGGGTCACCGCCCCGGAGGCGTAGGGCCGTCGCAGGCGCAGGCGCCAGATCCCGAGGGCGAGACCGCTGAGCACCCCGGCGGTGGCGAGGCCGGAGACCCACAGCACGGCGCCGCGCCAGAGCTCCGCCCGCGCCCGCAGGGGCGTCGGGTAGAACCAGTGCGGGATCGCCCCGAGCCAGTTCCACAGGCGCTCCCGGCGGGTGGTGTCGAGGACGACCGCCCCGGTGCGGGCCGAGACGTAGAGCTCGGTGCCGGCGTCGTCGTTCAGCGCCACCACGTGGAAGGGGCGCACCGGGTCGTAGCGGTCGCGCACCGTCCACTGGTCGCGGGTCACCGCCCGCACGGTGGCGCCGGCGCCGAACGGGGCCCGGGCCGCCGCCGCGTCGATCGGGCCGAGGGCCGCCCCGGTCTCGGCCGAGACCGGGTGCCGGGCGCCGTCGCGGGTGGTGACCTGGTAGACCGGCGTCCCGGCCCGCATGGACAGGCTGAGGCCGCCGGGCTCCGCCGCGAGGCCGGCCCGGGCCAGGGCCGCGTCCGGGCCGAGGAGGACCCGGTCCCAGGCGATCGGCGCGAGGCGGGACAGGCGCTCGGCCTCGGTCAGGGCCGGGAAGGCCACGTAGAGCATCACCAGCCCCGACAGCACCCAGGCGGCGAGGAACAGCCCGGTGGCGATGCCGAGCCAGCGATGGCCGAGGATCAGCCAGCGCTTCAGGGGCTTGAGCACGGCCCGCATCAGAACCGGACGCTGTAGGCGACCTCGACGGAGCGCGGCCGGCCCAGGAGCCAGTTGGTGCCGACCCCGTTCACGGCGTTGCCGCTGATCGCGTAGATCGTGTCGAACAGGTTGTAGGCGCGCAGGGACAGGCGCGAATCCGGCGTGACCTGATGGTCGAGCCCGGCATTGACCAGGGTGTAGGCCGGGCGCGGGGCCTGGTTGCCGAAGTCGCTGAAGGTCTCGCCCACGTGCTGCAGGCCGACCCGGGCCTCCCAGGCCGGGGCGAAGGCCCAGTTGACCCAGAGGTTGCCGACGCGCTCCGGCACGTCGAGGGGCTGGCGCCCGGCATAGGACACCACCGTGCCGCCGACCGCCTGGTCGAAGCGGTCGTACTGGGCATGCAGCAGCGCCAGGTTGGCGTCAATGCGCCAGGCCTCGGCGAGGTGCAGGCTCAGGGCCGCCTCGACGCCCACCGAGGATTGCTGCCCGACCTGGGTCGCGAGCGTCGGCTGGCCCGGCACCGCCGAGATCAGGTTGTCCTTGACGATGCGGTAGCCGGCGAGCGTCCACTCGACTTGGCCGCCGAAGGCGACGCCCTTGGCGCCGACCTCGACCTGCTCGCCGGTGGAGAGCCGGAAGTTGGCGAGACTCTGCGACAGGGAGATCAGGCTGCCGACGGGATCGGTGGCGGTGGCGTACTGGGCATAGAGCGCCAGCAGCGGCGTCGGGTTGTAGACGGCGCCGAAGCGGTAGCTCAGGGCCCGGAAGTCGCGGTCGAAGCTGGCGCCGGTGACGAGGTCGGTGCGGTGCAGGACGGGCGCGTCGTAGCGCACGCCCGCCAGCAGGGAGACCTGGTCGGACAGGATCAGGCGGTTCTCGGCGAAGACGGAGGCCTGGGAGGTGCTGGTGGCGTAGGCCGGCCGGGCCCGGCCCTCGGCGGGGAACGTGCCCGGGTCGTAGGCGAAGGGATCGACGCTGGTGCTGGTGTCGAAGAAGAAGTTGTTGGTGTGCCGGAAGGCGATGTGGTTCACGTCGAACCCGGCCAGGACCTCGTTGCGGAACCCGAACAGGCTGCCGCGGACCGTGGCGTCGAGGCGGTTCCCGATCTGCTCCTGGCGGTGGTAGATCTCGAGGTAGTCGGAGCGGTCGATCCGCCCGGTGTCGCGGTTGAAGGCGTATTGCTCCACGTCCCGCCACTGGCGCCGGCTCTGCAGCCGGTAGGCGGTGTTGCGCACGGTCACGTCGGCGCTCGGCGTCCACTCGGCGCGCAGCTGCGTCCAGTTGTCGGTCCAGAGGATCCGGGCGTCGCGGACGTTGTAGTTGTTGAACCGGATGGATTCGAGGATGCGCCCGTTGACCAGGGGCGTGCCCCAGTAGCGGGTCGGCTCCTGATAGCCGAAATCATGGCTCAGGGTGACGGCGAGGTCCGGCGTCGCCTGCAGGGTCAGGGCGCCTGAGACCGCGAGGTTGCGGAAGCTGCCGTCCGGCGCGATCCAGCCCTCGGCGCGGTTGCCGCTGATGTTGAGGCGGTAGGCCAGGGCCTCGCCGATGGGGCCGCCGGAATCGAGGGCGAGCCGCGCGAGGCCGTCCGAGCCCAGGGCCGCGCGGGCCTCGTTGAGGGGCGTGAAGACCGGCTTCTTCGTCACCACGTTGACCACGCCGCCGATGGCGCCGTCGCCGTAGAGCACGGAGGCCGGGCCGCGCAGCACCTCGATGCGCTCCACGTTCCAGGTGTCGAACGGGAAGGTCACGGTGCCGGCGCCGACGAACAGGCGGGTGCCGTCGTAGAGCTGCTGGATCGAGTTCGGGCCGGCGAAGCCCCGGGCCGTGAAGGCGCCGTTGCCGTTGCCCGGGGCCGCCACCGTGGTGATGCCGGTGGCGTTCTGGGTGACGGCCTCCGCCACGGTGTTCTGGCCGCGCAGGCGGGTGGTCTCGCCCGCGATCACGTCGACGCTGGCGGGGGTCTCCAGTGGCGTCAGCCCGAGGCGGCTGGCGCTGCGGGCGGGACTGCGCAGGTTGAGCCCCTCGGCGGGGGCCGGGCCGCCGCGACCGGAGCCCGAGACCTCCAGGGTCTCCAGGGTCACGGCCGGCAGAGCTCCCTGCGTCTGGGACTCCCGGGTCTGAGCCCCGGCGGATATCGGCAGCAGGCCGCCGAGGAGGGCCGCCAGGGGCAGGACCAGGGTGGGCAGGACCCCGACGGGCAGAATTCCGACGGGAAGAAACCCGCCGGGAAGGAGCCCGACGGGAAGATCCTGGCGGGATCGCGGGGCGTTGGCGGTGCGGAGTTGGGTCTGTGCGACGGGCATGGGGCAACCGGGACAGGGCGCGGGCATCGGTCGGGACCGACGAGCCCTCCTCGCTAAAGCGAATGTTATAATGTTACAATCGCTGAAAGGTGCCGGACGCGGTCTTGTCCGCCACGCAGCCGCGTCCGGGCCGCGCGGAGCGGCCGGATCGGGCGTGGGCAAGCGGAACGCGCGGGCGAGGACGGGCATCGACGGGACGGCTGACGCGACGGGTCGCGCGAAGTGGCACGTCACCGCGAACGAGGCCGGCCTGGATGCCGAACGGCATCCACCCCGACACCCACCAGGACACCCCGCCCGATGCGTTTCGCGTGTGACCACGACTGACGGCAGGTCTCCTGGCTCGCGGGTCACCGCCCTCTCATCGTCTTCCCAGATGCAAGGCACCCAGTGACGTGTTGATGATGGGCTCGCCGCTTACAGTTGCGGGGGCAGCCGCGGCCTCGGACGCCCGTCCTCACCGCGTTCCCTTTTGATCCTCGATAAAGAGGAACCGTCGCGGATAAGCTAGGCCGTTTCCGGTACCGCAGTCAAACCCGTCCGGGGTTCGGCAACCGCCCCGTGGGCGGTCGGCCGGGGCGTATGCGCGCCGATCGGGGGACAAATCCCGCGGTGAAGCGTTGGCCCAGCAGGAAGAACCGGGCTGTGACGCTGTGACCGAGACTGAAGGAGCAGAGAGCACGATGTCCGAGGACGGGATCACGTTCGAGCGGATCCGCGAGCGCGCCCATGAGATCTGGGAGCGCAACCACCGCCCCGAGGGGTTCGAGGTCGAGTTCTGGCTGATGGCCGAGCGGGAGCTGCGGGCCGAGCGCGCCCGCACCACCCAGAAGGCGGACGCACCGGTGCAGGAGGACGCGGTCCGTCCCTGAACCTGCATCTCTCCCCGACACTGCAGGGGGCTGGCCCGGGGCCGCGGGCCCGGGGCGCCTCAGCCGTTCGGGGGCGGCGCCGCCGCGTCGTCCGCGAACAGGATCTCGTGGGTGAGCGGATCGTAGAAGCGCATCAGGTCCCGGACGAGGTCCTTGGCGGGAACGTCGAGGGCGGCGGCCCAGGCGCGGTAGCGATCCGGCGGGATCCGGCCGCGTCCGGTCTCCAGCTGCGAGATGAAGGTGTAGTACTCGGCCCCGACCAGGGCGGCGAGCTGGCGCTGGGACAGGCCGCGTGCCTCGCGCAGGTTCTTCAGGAAGCGACCGCCCTCCCGGCGCAGTTCCAGCACCCCCTCCGAATCCAGGCGTTGGTGGTGAGCGTACACGCGGGACATCCCTCCTCGGGCAGCGATGGTTGGGGCACGATCAATTTGTACAGTAAATTCCATATAGAGCAGGACCCGGGAGACTGTCCAGACGGCGCCGGTCCGGCCGGCGCCCGCGCGCGGTCGCGGCCCGGTCGCGCTGCCCGTCGTGGACGGCCCGGCGGCGTCGCCGGCAAGCTTGTTGGAAACAGTCCAAACTGCGCTATCATCGGCGGATGAAGAATTCAGACTCGGGATCGCCGGGGACGCTCAGATCTCGCGTCGCCTGCGCCCGCACGAGGATGCAGAGCGCAGCATGAACACGCAGACGACGCGGTCGGTGCTGAGCGACGGCCTGCGTGCGATGCGGCCCGTCCTGGCGACGGCGGTCGCCTTCGGGTTCTTCATCAACCTTCTGCTGTTCGTCAGCCCGCTCTACATGCTGCAGATCTACGATCGCGTGCTGCCGAGCCGGAACGAGACCACGCTCCTGGGCATCACCCTGATCGCGGTCTTCGGGCTCGGCGTCTACGCCGCCCTGGAGATGCTGCGCTCGCGCCTCCTCGTGCGGGGCGGCCTGATCTTCGACCGGCGGGTGGCGGAGCCGATCTTCGATGCCGCCCATCGCGGGGCGCTGCTGCGGCCCGGCGGGCCGCACGACGCCGTGCTGCGGGACGTGGACGTCCTGCGCGAGTTCCTGACCGGCAGCGGCATCCTGGCCTTCTGCGACCTGCCCTGGGCTCCGATCTTCCTCGTGGCCTGCTTCCTCCTGCATCCGTGGTTCGGCACGATGGCGCTGGTCGGCGGGGGGCTCATCCTCGGGCTGACGCTGCTCAACGAGGTCGCGACGCGGCACGCCCTCGACTCCGCCGGCCGGGCCGCCCGGCTCGCCGGGCACCAGGCGGGGGCGAGCTTCCGCAACGGGGAGGTGCTGCGGGCGATGGGCATGCTGGGGGCCATGCGGGCGCTCTGGCGGGGGCGCCACGACGAGGTGCTGCTGCTCCAGGCGCGGGCGAGCGACCGGGCCGGGCTCATCGTGGCGGCCACGAAGTTCGTGCGGCTGCTCCTCCAGCTCCTCGTCCTCGGCGCCGGCGCCTACCTCGCCATCCACCGGGAGATCACGGGCGGCGCCATGATCGCGGCCTCGATCATCATCGGCCGGGCCCTCGCCCCGATCGAGGCGGTGGTGGGCAACTGGAAGGGCTTCACCGCCGCCCGCGCGAGCCATCGCCGCCTCGCCGAACTCCTGGCCATGGCGGGGCCGGAGGCCGCGCGGGTGTCCCTGCCGCGTCCGCGCGGGCTGATCGAGGCCGAGGCCCTGGCCGTGGCGGCCCCCGGCGCCTCCCGGGCGATCCTGCAGGGCGTCGGCTTCCGGATCGAGCCCGGACAGCTCGTGGGCGTCGTCGGGCCGAGCGCGGCCGGCAAGTCGACCCTGGTCCGGGCGATGACCGGGATTTGGCCGCTGACCGGCGGCAGCCTGCGCATCGACGGGGCGGAGCTGCGGCACTGGGATCCGCAGGAGCTCGGCCGGCACGTCGGCTACCTGCCGCAGGACGTGGAGCTGTTCGACGGGACGGTGGCGCAGAACATCGCGCGCTTCGGGCCGGCGGAGGATGCGGCGGTCCTCGCCGTGGCCCGGCGCGCCGGCTGCCACGACCTGATCCAGGCCCTGCCCGACGGCTACAACACCGTGATCGGCCCGGGCGGCCACGGCCTGTCCGGCGGCCAGCGCCAGCGCATCGCCCTCGCCCGCGCGCTCTACGGCGATCCGAGCCTCGTCCTCCTCGACGAGCCGAATGCCAGCCTCGACCAGCCCGGCGAGGCGGCCCTGATGCGGGCCCTGGCGGCCCTGCGGGCGGACGGCACCACGGTGGTGATCGTCACGCACAAGCTCGCCCTCCTGGCCGATGCCGACGCCGTGCTGGTGCTGAATGCCGGCACGGTGCAGAGCTTCGGCCCGGCCGAGTCGATCCTGGGCGCCCTGCTCGGGCCGCGCCCGGTGCCGCACGTCGTGCCGGCGGCCGGGGTCTCGGCGCTGCCCGAGCCGCGCCGGGCCTTCGACCCCCAGCGGAGCGCGGGCTGAGCCATGGCGCTGCCGCACGCTTCAGCCCTTCTCAAGGCCCAGGCCCTGCCCACGGGAGAGGCCCTGCCCAAGGGAGAGGCCCTGCCCAAGGTAGAAGCCCCGCCACGGGCGGGCGCCGGTTCGCCGGCCGCGGCACCCGCCCTGCCCCCGGCGGCGGCCGACCTGTCCCGCCTGGTGGATTGGCGCTGGTACGCGGCTGCCGGCTACCTCCTCATCCTGGCGACCTTCGGGATCGCCGGCGGCTGGGCGGCCTTCGCGCGCCTCGACCGCGCCGTCATCAGCCCCGGGGTGATCGTCGCCGAGGGCAGCCGCAAGACCGTCCAGCACCTGGAGGGCGGCATCGTCCAGGAGGTGCTGGTCAAGGAGGGGCAGAGCGTCCGTGCGGGGGAGGTCCTGCTGCGGGTCGATCCCCTGCAGTCCCGGGCCAGCGCGGACCTGTTCCGCGGCCAGCTCGACGCCGCCCTGATCCTCGAAGCCCGGCTCCGGGCCGAGCAGGCCTCGGGCGCGCGCCTCGACCTGCCGCCCGAGATCGCGGAGCGGCGCGGCGAGGCCGCCATCGCGCGGATGATCGACGACCAGGCGAGCCAGCTCGCCGAGCGCCAGGCCTCGTTCCAGCTGCAGCTCTCGCTCACCGAGGCCAAGATCACGCAGCTGCGGACCGAGATGTCGGGGCTGGCGGTGGAGAAGACGGCCGTCGAGCAGCAGGTCGCCCTGATCCAGCAGGAGCTGGAGGGCCTGCGCGCCCTGCGCGAGAAGGACCTCATTCCCCTGTCCCGGGTGCTGATGATGGAGCGCGAGCGCACGCGGCTCTCGGGGGTCATCGGGCGCTCGGTCGCGGAGACGGCCAAGGCGCAGAACGGCATCAACGAGGCCGGGATGCAGGCCGCCCAGCTGCGCCAGAAGCGGCAGGAGGCCCTGACGGCCCAGCTGCTGGAGACCCGCCAGCGCATCGTCGAGCTGCGCGAGAAGCTCGTCGTGGCGCAGGACGTCCTGCGCCGGCACGAGATCCGGGCCTCCCACCCGGGCGTGATCCAGGACCTCAAGGTCTACACCCTCGGCCAGGTGATCCGCTCCGGCGAGCCGCTGATGGAGATCGTGCCCACCAGCGACCGGCTGGTGGTCAGCGTCCAGTTCGCGCCCAACGACCTGGAGGCCGTCCAGGCCGGCATGCGGGCCGAGATCAAGTTTCCGGCCTTCCAGAGCCGGCGGATGCCGACCCTCCTCGGTACCGTGACCCTGGTCTCGCGGGATCGCCTGCTCGATGAGCGGACGAAGCAACCCTACTTCGCCGGCACCGTCGAGATCGACGAGCGCCAGCTGCCCGAGACGGTGCGTCCCCGCCTCGTCGCGGGCCTGCCGGCCGAGATCACGGTCTCGGCGGGCGAGCGCACGGCCCTGGAATACCTCCTCGGCCCGTTCTTCGACGCGCTCGGGCGCGCCTTCCACGAGCGATAGGACCGGCGGATCGTGACGAACGCGGGAGAGGACTTCCCGGGAGAGGACTTCCAATGAGTGCGGTGCTCTCGTTTTTCCGGCCGGCGCAGACGAGCCGGGGCGGCTGGTCGCAGCAGGAACTCGCGGAGTTCTACCGCGTGGAGGCCGCCCTGATCCGGGCCGGCCTGCCGGTGGCCAGCGCGCAGGGCCTGAGCGACGAGGCCGAGCCCTGGTTCGTCTTCTGCCGCCCGGACGGCGACGAGATCCTGCACGTCGCCCGGATCGACGGCCGCTACGTCGTGGCCTCGCCGGCCTTCGACGGGCCGATGTGGGACAGCGACTTCCGCGCGCTCATCAACCAGATCGCGCAGCGCCACGCCGAACTCCTGCCGTTTCCGCGCGGCGGCGAGGGCACCCGGCTCACCGTCCATCCCGCGGCGCTCCTGGCCGCCCTCGTGGCCGCGGCGGCCCTCGCCCTGGCCCCGGACGAGGCCCGGGCGGCGGCATCGGCGGAATCCGGTGCCGGGCCGGGCGCGGCGAACCGCCCGCAGCCGGCCGCCGACGCCCTGCCGGACGGCGCCGCCGCCGAGCGGGACGGCCAGCGCAAGCAGGTCGACGCCATCGTGTTCTCCGCGATGATCTTCGCCGCGACCGCCTTCGCCCCCGACGGCGCCGCCGCGCGCCCGGCGGAGGAGGCCGCATCCGACGCGATGGCCGCCGGGGCGGCGAACCCCGGCGCCGGGGACGCCGTCGGTGCCTCGGCCTGGGAGCGCGCCGAGGCGGCCGCGACCTCCGGCGCCCCGGGCGCGGTCGGCGCGGCCGGGCCGATGGGCAGCGGCGCGTCGGCGCCGGCCGCCCGCGAACCGGCCGCGCCGGTCACGCCGGCCGGCCGGACGGACGCCTCCGGCCCGGGCCCCGGTCCGTCCCCGGCGCGCGATCCCGGCCATGCCGCCCTGGAGGCGGACGGCCCGGCCCACGGGCGGGTGGCGGAGGCGGACCCGTCCCGCACCGCCGGCGCGTCGAAGCCGGGCGAGGCCGTCGCGGAGAGCGGCGCCACGCGCGCCGGCGACGGCGCTCCGGGGGCGGCCGCGCCGGCCACGGCCGAGGTTCCGACGACCGCGACCCGGGCGGTGGACGCGGCCACGCCGGCGCACGAGGCCGCGCCGGCGCAAGGCCCCTGGACGCGCCCCGCCGCGACCGCCGCCGAGACGCGGTCGACGGCCCTCGCCGAGGCGGCTTCCGTCCGGGACGAGGGCCGGAGCGGGAACGCCCGCGCGTCGGACGCGGCCCGCGGCGGCCCGGATCGGGTCGCGGACGAGGCGGGGCGCGACGCCGGGTCCGCCCGTCACGGCCCGGGCGACGACGGCGCCCGCGCGGCGACGGCTGTGTCCGACCACGCCGCGCATCCGCAGGATCGCCACGCCGAGGTCGGTCAGGTCGAAGTGAGCCAGCTCCAGGCCAGCCAGGGCCAAGCGAGCCAGGGCCGAGCGAGCCACGCCGAGGACGGCCGCGCCGGCGGCGGCTCGGACGGGGGCGGTTCCCCGAACCGCAGCGGCGGCCAGGCCGGGATCGACGGCCTTACCGAACCCGGTGCCCAGGAGCATGGCGCGGCGCGGGCCGCGTCGGCGCCCGTCGAACCGGCGCCCGCCCCGTCCTCCCATCTTGAGGACGGGCGCACCGAGCCGCACCAGACCGCCTCCGCTCGTGCCGGTTCGGACCATGCCGGTTCGGATCACGCCGCATCGGATCACGCCGCGGCAGCGCAGGCCGGGGCGACCCCCGGGATGACCGGGGCTGCCGGATCCCAGCCCTCCGGCCCGGCCGATGAAGCCGGCCGGCCGGGCGTCGGCGCGCGTTCCGAAACGGCCGGGCACGCTGCGGGCGCGCCGGAGGCGGGGCCGAACCATCCGGAGCCGGTCCAGGGGCGCGGCGACCCGGGCGCGCGGGCCGACGTGGCGGACGCCGGTCACGGCCCGGCTCGGACCGGCGAGGGCCACGCGGCCGCCGCGGACCGGGGCCAGGCCTTACAGGCCGCGGAGCCGGCTCCGGGCAGCCACGCGGCGCCGGACGCGGCCCCGGTCCACGCGGCCCACCCGGGGAGCGCAGCGGGAGAGCCTCCGGCGGCCGGCCCCGACCCGGCGCACGCGGCGCCGGGGGGCGCCGCGATGGGAGCCGGACAGGGCAGGACCGTGGCGGCGTCCGATCCCGCCCCGGGGTCGCACGCGCAGGCCCCGCCGGTGGACGCCGCCCATGCGGGCGCTCCGGACGCCGCCGGGCCGGACCCGGTCAAGCCCGCCGCGGCGAGCGTCCCCCTCGCGGCGAGCGTCGATGCCGGCGGCAACCTGGTCTTCGCCGCGGAGGCGCCGCACGCCCCCGCCCCGCAGCCGGGCTCGGCACACGCGGGATCGGCACACGCGGCTCATGCCTCTTCGGGATTCGCATCCCCCGGACAGGCCTCGGCCGTTCCCGAACCGGCGGGCATGCCCGCGGAACCCAGCCCCCCTGCGGAGGTGGGCTTGGTGGGCCTGTCGGATCACGGCGGCGGCGGGCTCCACCATCCCGGTTTCCATACCTGACCCCGGTCGGACCGACCCCGTTCGAGGGCCGCCGCCCCGGCCGCGCAGGGGCGGGTGAGCCCCGGACGGTCAGGGCATCCCGAGGGTGTCGGGAAAGCTCTTGCGCGCCCGGCTGACCCGGCTCTTCACGGTGCCGACTTGGCAGCCCAGGACCGCCGAGGCCTCCTCGTAGGTCATGCCCTGGGCGGCCACGAGGAGCAGCGCCTCCTGCTGCGCTTCGGGCAAGGTGCGGATGCGGGACCAGACCTCCCGGAGGGCAACCCGGTGCAGCTGGTCGGCCAGTTCGATCAGCTGCCCGGCGGCGGCCCCGTCGATATCCGCCACCTCGCGGCGCGACTTCCGCTTCTCGGTGTAGAACTGGTTGCGCAGGATCGTGAAGGTCCAGGCCTTCAGGTTGGTACCGGGCCGGTAGCGCTTCTGGTTCTGCCACGCCTTCAGCAGCGTTTCCTGAACGAGATCCTCGGCCTGGTCCGCGCCGTGCGCGAGCGACTGCGCGAAGCGCCGCAGGTCGGGAAGCAGCCCGAGAAGGTCCTCGCGGAACGTGTCGCCGCCGCCGTCGCCGCCGTTCAGGGCCGCCTCGAGACGGGAGACGAGGATCAGGAGATGTTCGGGCGTCCGGGCGCCGAAGCTCGAGGCGTAGAGGGTGCGCAACCGGGCGCCCAGCCCGAACCGCTCGCCGGCCTCGATGATCGGCCGTCCGTCGGGCCTGCCCGACTCTGCCTTTCCCGACTCTGCCTTTCCCGATCCGGCCTGGGCCGCCTCGTCCGTTGCGGGGACGGCCTTGGGCCCATCGGGCCCGGGCGGGGCGCCGTCGACCTCGGACGCGGGAAGCTCAGGCGTAAGCTCCAGGTGGAACACCATTCTCGACGCGGTCTCCATCGTCCCGATCTGTCCGTACAGCAAACATGCAATAGGCAGTCGCTGTATAACGATCAAGGGCGGGATGGGTTCGGTGCGGGGCGATGTGCGAACCTGTGCATCGCTGCCGGTCCGGGCCCCGGTGCTGGGCGCCCGTCCAGTCGGACGGACGCTCCCACCCGACACGCCTGGCCGGCGGCACGGTCGTCCCGTCCCGCCACGCCGAATCTCGGCCGCCGAGACAGATCGGTCGTCCGGTAGAAGCGTCCGGTCCCGCTGCGATCTCAATCGAAGACTTTGGCAAGTCTGAATGCCGAAGATGTCTGTCTTGAATCAGAGTTCTTAAAAAGAAAGCCGATCTTCGACGCAAAGCTTTCGTACTTCGTCGCTAGAGCCGGAAAATTCGTGCGAAGACGGATATGCTTGCGCCGATCGCACGATGTCTTGAGCGCCGAGCGAGCCCGGAAACAATCGCGCGTCCGGCTGCGTTGAGGGCTGCCGTCCCCAGGCTGCACGACTGTCTTCATCTCCATAGGTCGATATCGATGAACCGGTTACCGGAGAATCCGGACGATCCCCAACCGCTCGTCGACGCGCCCGCGATCCCGCCGCGACAGGCCGCCCTCGGCCGTGTCCTGCACAAGGTCTCGACCCTCGCGGTCCTGGGGCTCGGGTTCGGCCTGACGCTCGCCTGGATCGTCTTCCTCTGTTGGGTCGGTTACGCTGTGCTGAGGCTGATCCTTGAATAATGATTGCAGTGCAGCTGAAATGGTGCAAAGCACAAAACTGCTGTTTATTTTCGCTTGTGTCGTCTTAATACCTAGGTAGTCTGGCCACCGATGTCGTTGGTGTGCACATGCTGTTGATCTGTTTCGCCTCACTCGGAGCCGCCGCAAGCCAGGCCGTTCGTCTGCCGGGCCTTCTGGTGATCGTATCGCTGCTGGCGGTCGCGATCGGCATCGAGGGCGCCCTGGAGCAGCGGTCCCTCGGGATCGTCCTGACCGATGCGGTCTGGATGCTGGTGGCGGTCGAGGCGACCTATGTCGTGACCTCGCTCCTTTGGAATTCCAAGGCCTCGCCCGCCGCACCCTGGGAAGCGTGACGGGGAGCCTGCGGGCCGTCCCCGTGACGGCGCCTGGCTCGGCCAGCCCCTAACGCGATGGCGGCGCGTGCGCGCGCAGACGCCGGACGATGGCCGTGCCGCAGGCAGCGCCGACGAGGGCGCCCGATCCGCTGGCCAGGAAGTCGATGACCTGTGCCGTCCGGCCGGGCACCCAGAGCTGGCCGACCTCCATGATGGCCCCCAGGACGACGAGGGGGACGCCGATCCGCCACCAGCGCAGCCCGGCACCGTAGCCGAGGACGAACAGGCCGGCCGTCCCGGCATACGCGACGGCGTGCTCGACCTGCCCCGGCAGGGAGGTGCGCGCTTCCCAGTCCCGCGGAATCCAGGACAGCCAGACCAGGGCGCCCACGCTCAGCCAGGCCGCCACGCGGACGAGCCTCGGAAGGGCGGCCAGACGTCGTGACATCACGCTCCTCACCTCTCCTGATCCGCGCGGTGCTGCGTGCGGGTGTGCGAAGGACGTGGCGGGGCTCGGTCCCCGGCCGGCGCTGGGCTCGGCGACGGCACGATCGCCGATGAAGACCGGTGCCGCGCCGCCCCTACGGACGGTCGACGGGCCGGCTGGTCGCCCGGCGGTTCGCCTTGAGGAGCTTGCCGATCACGATGCCGGCCGGGACGGATACCAGGGTCCAGACGCGGAGGAGATGGAGCAGGCGGAGGAAGACCATCACGCGCCCTCGCCCTCCTTCAGGGCGGCGTCATAGCCCGCCACCCACCGGGCCTGCGCCTCGGTGCCCTCGGCATAGGGACAATCCTCCCGCCGCAGACCCTTGCCGGGGGCGTAGAACCCCAGCGCGTAGTGATCCAGGTTGTCGTCCGGCGGCTCTGTCATGCTCCGGAGATAGGGCGCCGGGACAGGCCCTCCAAGGGCTTGCCGCGACCACCGCGGCCACGCCTGCCGAACCCCGGCCTCCCGGCGCGACGGATCTCGGGCCGGCATCCGCATCAGACTGTCAGCGGAAGGCATTGTCCTTCCCAGCGACGGCTTTGGAAAGAGATGGCGCTCCGGTTCGAGGATAAATTCGAGCGCCCATGTAGGTGAAATCGCGGGTGTATTTGAAATCAGAAGATAAATTGCAGCCGGTGTGACCGGCGGGTATGCGAGCCATGTTTCAAGCTGGGCGAGCTTGAGACCACGGACCTGAGGGAGGCGAAATGACCCGCGAGACAATGCCCCTGCGGGCCAGCAGGATCTCGGGTACCGGATGTGCGATCCGGCTCCAGTCTTGCCGATCCCGGATCACCGCGGTGAGTTTCAAAGCGATGTCCAATCGCCGGGCGGCCTGGGCTAGCAGCGGGGCGCCACCATCCGAGGTCAGGCATCCGCCATCCGATTCGGCTGTAAGCCTCTTGCTCCGCACGGATGGAAACGCGAACGGCAGGACCGTGAGATCGGACATGGCCGGCGCGACGATCGGGGTTCCCGAGGCCAAGGCGATTCGGGTGAGCACAGTGCCGAGCTCGCCGCGTGGGGCGTTGAATCGGTACGTTCGATCGGCGTGTGCGATGGCCACCGGCAGGATCAGCGATACGTTCGCCGACGAATCAGAGGAGCGTGGTTCACTCGTCCTGACAAGTCCCTCATCTACGTCAGCTCTCCGTTTCCTGCCTGCCCAGGTTGACCGTCGAGCCTGCGAAAGAGTTGGTGCAGGTAACGAAAAATAATTGTCACACCGTGCCTCGCCCCGACGGACCGAGCCTAATCCAGAGTCGGGAGACACGTGTGATCGAAAGATTGAGCGACTCGGCGAGTGCGTCGAGGGCTGCCTCCGGATTGCGCAGGGAGAAGACGCCCGTGGCGCGCAGGTCCCCGATCATGGGATCCACTTGGATGATGCCAGAGAAGTAGCGCTGCAACTGAGTCGTGATCGCGATCAGATTGCTGTCTTTGGCCACGAGCAATCCATTGAGCCAAGACGTTGCGGCCTCGATATCGACCTTCCGCCGCTGTGTGTTCCCGTCAGCGAACTCTACCAAGTCTCCGGGAGCAACCGGCTCATAGCCTCCCGGAGCGTGCCTGATGCGGCCCGACCCCTGCACGCCGGTCACGGCGAGGCGCTCGCCGCGGTTCTCGACGAGAAAGGTCCCGGCGAAGGTTTCCAGCACCATCGAACCGGTTCGGCCTTCGAAAGGCGTTGCCCTTGAGGCAGCCCGGACCAGTATCTCACCGCTCAAGAGTTGTACGGCGCGCAATCCGGTCTCGTAGACGATGTTGACCGCAGTGCGCGACGCAAGAACAATTTCGCTTCCATCGGGAAGCGTCACTGTCTCTTGCTTGCCCGTGTGTGTGAAGCGATCAGCCAGGATGTTGCCGAGTGGTACGAACCGGTCAGCGATGCCGGAGCCGATCGTTCCCACGCCGATCACGCCGGCGAAGCCCGTGATGAAGGTCCGGCGGCTCCGCCGCGTCGCCGCGAGACGCCGGGTCAGGAGGTCATGTCCCATCATCCCGTTTCGCGCGGCAATACCGCATGGCAGCAGGCCCTCTTGGAGCCGAATCCAGGCGGTCTCGTTGGCGGGATCCGCCCTCAACCACGTTTCGAAAGCGTGGAGCTGAGTTTCGGACATCGTGCCCGAATTCATCTCCACCATCCACTCGACCGCGGCTTCCGCGTGCGGGTCCTCAAGCTGTTGCATTGGCGACATGCGACCGACCCACGCTGCTCAACCTCGTCGATCGACCGTGGCATAGGCTGCGCGCAGTCCTTGAGCAACATACTTGCGGACCATACTGACCGAAACACCAAGTTCGTCTGCAATCTCTGCGTAAGAAACACCTTCGATCTGACTTCTCAGAAACGCGGTCCTCGCTTTGTGGGATAAGGTTGAGAGCATCGCGTCCAAAGCTTGAAGTGCTTGGATGAGGATCAACCGGTCCTCGGCTGAGATTTCCAGCGCCTCCGGGAGGGCCATCAACTCCGATTCATAGGAGCGTCGAAGATCGTCCCGTCGACGCGCATCGTGGATGAGGCGACGCGCGATCGTCGTCATCATTGCGCGCGGCTGGCTCACTGCTTCCAAGTTGGGTATTGTCAACAGAGCAAGGAAGACGTCCGATGTCAGGTCATCGGACGATTGCACAGTCCAGCGCTGCCTACTTAGCCAACCAGACAACCACCCGCTGTGCGTCCGAAACAAGTGATCTAGCACCGTATGATTTCGATGAAATATCGCTTGGGGCATTCATCGTCCTTTTTACGCGCTTGATACATCGGCAATGGCTCAATTTGTTGTAATTATACAGTAAACGTTCAGTGCGTGCTGTTCTGTTCTCCCGGTTTGTCAAATGCAAATCCCAGGCCAATTTGTCATGCCCGGAAGCGTCTGCGCGCTATGGGTGGCCTTTGACTTGGATATCGTTCGTATCGACGCACGAGATAGCGACCGCAGCAGGCTGTCCGCTGGCCCTAATCAACCTTTAAGCAATATTTTCTATGTGAATAAAATTCAGAAATAGAATAAAAATTCATATATCCATCGATTTTATTTCGATTTTACCTTGGAAGTTGTGCAGAAATTCTGATGCCACGCTATCTCAGGGATTTATCTTATTGATTATTGTTTTCTGTTGGTCGCTTGGGTTCAATATTTTTCGTAAGTTTCTCTGTGGCACTGCCGGACGCTGATGAGGGGTCGGTATATGCGCCGATGCGTACCCAGGGATATGAAACGCGGCGGCTCAGAGATGAGCTCTGTCTAGGTATCGCAGCACTGGTGAAGACGGTCGCCAAGGGACCGAGAGATCCGGCTATCGAGTTAGTTTATTCACACGGCCTACGAAGGATTCTCGACCGATTTGAGCTTGTGCGAGCGATCTTGAAGGGGCGAGACGCTTGTGTTGGCAGCAAGGAGCAGGTCCCTCCTGGTTTGTCATTCGGCACAGTCGAACAAAAGCACGGCGTATGACCGGCGCCGGGTTTCCCGGAGGCTCCAATTCTTGAGAAGGTGGAGCCAAGACGAAGCGAACACTGCCATATTCTCGTGAGGTCCGCGCCCGAGCGGTGCGGATGGTGCTGAACCATCAAGGCGAGCATACCCCGCAATGGGCGGCGATCGGTTCGATCGCGGCCAAGATCGACTGTTCGGGCGAGACACTCCGGAACTGGATCCGGCAGTCTGGGCGGGACAAGGGTTTGCGGGGCGACCCGAGCACGGACTCGAAAGGCCACGGGCAATGAATGCCCGAAACCCCCGTCGCGTCCCCTGCAGCCCGACCCCGGGACGACCCGGCGATCGCAGCTTCTCTCGAAGTGCCCGATCCGAACGCCGCCGACTTGCCAGCACGAACGCCCTCCGCGAGGCCGTCGCAACCACCGTTTGTATCCACTCAATACCTTGCCCTGCGCTATACCGATCGGCTCGCCCAGGCTGATGTCGAGGTCCGTCGGCAGCGTCGGCGACAGCTACGACCAACGCGCCGGCGGAGACGATCAACAGCCTGTTCAAAGCTGCGGTGATCCATCGCCGCTGCCTGTCGCGCTCCTTCGAGGCCGTCGCGTTCGCCACCCTCGAATGGGTCGATGGGTTCAAAACCCGCCGCCTGCTCAAACCAATCGGGAAGATCTCTCCCGCCGGGGCTGAAGCGCGCTACTATGCCCGGACCGAGATGCGAGCCTTGGCAACCTGACCCACACCAAATTGCCTTCGGGAAACCCGGTGGGGTTGAAGCAAACACAAGTGCGGGCAAACCGTTCAGGTGACGAGAGGCCGTCGGGACAATCGCGACTCCACCCGAACATCGTACGTGACCCTGTTCGGGAGGAAGGCGGAGCGCATCTGCGAGGATCACGCTTTGGAATCGGCTCACGATCGAAAGTTCCGTTCGCAAGAAAATTTTAGCCCAGCGCGCTGACGCTTCCGTGCCGCTGAACGTCAGACCCGGTGAAGCGAAGCATTTCCTTCGCAGGGGGTTGCCGGGATGCGGACACGGGCTGGGGACCGCGACATTCGGTCGGTTCGAGAAGAGAGGTCACGCGGCTCATCCATGGGCCCGACGACGATGTGCAGCTTGCTGCAACGCCGTCGTTCCGGTCCGTTCCTGGCATTGCTGATGGCGACCACGGCCGTCGTCTCACCTTTCGCCGTGCCGGCGACAGCGAGCTGGGCGGCGGGCGATGTCACACTGAATATTCCGGCCGGCGAACTCGATAGCGTCCTGACACAGATAGCGCGTGTGGGATCGCAGCCGATCAGCTTTCCGGCGGCCCTGACCCGCGGACGCCGGGCCGGGCCGATCGTCGGGCACATGAGCGTTCCGGAGGCGCTGGCGCGTGCCCTCGCCGGAACGGGGCTCGTCGCCGTACCGGGCCCCGGAGGCGCTCTGATGATCCGGGCGGGAGCACCTGTGGGCGGAGGGGCTCCAAAGGCTGGCGATATCGCGGCGATCGACGTCACCGACGCACAGGGAGGCGATGCCGGCTTCGCCGCGGGCAGAACCCAATCGTCTTCCCGGCTCGACATCCCGTTGCGGGAAAATCCGCGCTCCATCACCGGCGTGACCGATGAGGTGATCCGTGCGCAAGCGCAGACCAGCGTTTACGACGCGGCGCGAAACGTCAGCAACGTGCGGATCGAGGAAGGTGGCGATCAGCCCTTGAGCCGCACGAGCTACACGATCCGCGGTTTCAACCAGAGCGAATTCCTGGTCGGCGGCATGTCGGCGGGCCCCCTGAGTGTCAACATCCCGATCGCCGATGTCGAACGCATCGATGTCATCAAGGGCCCGACCACCGAGCTCACCGGACAGACCCTGAGCGGTGGTGCCATCAACGTAATCACGAAGGAACCAACGTCCGAACCGATCCGGCGCATGGACTTGTTCTTCGGCAGCCGCTTCTACCGAACGCTCGCTTTCGACTTTGGCGGCCCAATCTCGGGACTCGAAGGCGTCACGTATCGGCTGAACGTTTCTGGCAACACGGCGAACTACGCGTTCGGCGGAGATAACAGTCCACACGAAGGCCTGATCTCGCCGGTGGTGCGGTGGCAGGGCACGGACACAAAGGTGACCGTCGGCATCCGTTTCATCGATTCTCTCGCTGGCTATTCTCCGGTGACCGTGGGCGACTTCGATACGAACCTTCGCCCCATTCGCGTCCCGCGGGAGAGCGGCTTCGGGAACATCAACAGCTTCCAATCCGGTCGGTCGTTCAATCCCTACAGCGACATCGAACATCGGATCGGGGCCTACGATGCCGGTGAACTGGGACTTTTCGACTTCAAGCTGCGCAATCGCACGGCCTTCTACCTCACGGACAATGCTGGCGCGGGCTTCGTCCCGGCAGGCGTTGTTGATAAAATTAACGGGGTTCCGATTGTCACCCCGATTGGCAACCGACAGGAAGGTATTGAGCAGCGGCTGAATACGCAAACAGATCTTCAAATCCAACAGACAGCCGAATATTTCAAAAATACGATGCGGTTCGGTTTCGATTATCGAAGTTCTGACAGCAACGTGAAAGGAAATCCTTATTACAATGACGTGAAATTCAGCCTATTAGATCCGCTGAGGAATTTGCCTTTTCCCGGGTATACGACGAAATCGTGGTTTGGATCGAATTTTGCATTTAGGACGAGAACCTTAGGCGAGCAGACAGGAATTTCGTTCCAGGACAAGATCGATCTTGTGGAGCGGCTCCACATCCTCGGGTCCGTCCGTAATGACTGGTACGAGCAGCAAAGCTTTGGCACTAGCAGAACGAATATGGATCAATCGGCCCTGACCTACAACGCTGGGGCAGTCTACGACGTTCTACCCTGGGCGAGCGTCTACGGCAGCGTGGGAACGGGTTTCCAAGCACAGACCGCTTTGATCAACCGGACCGAGCCGGCTCCTCCCATCAACAGCGAGACCAGCGAGTACGGGTTCAAGCTCAGCCTTCTCGAAGGGCAGCTGACCGTCATGGGCGCCAGGTTCTCGAATGTCTTCAGCAACAACATTCTCTTCGATCCCAGAGTACAGGCCAATATCTTAGGACCGGGCTATCGTTCCGAGGGATACGACCTTGATTTCCAGGGGCAAATCACGCCGGATCTGCAGGTCATTGGCGGCTACAGCAATACGAATTTCGTCAATAAGCCCGATATTCAAGCAAAGCCGGGAACGCCAGTCAATGTCGTGCCGGGGCAACCGACACAGCAGGCCAACCTTTTTGCCGTGTACACTTTCCCGGACGGCGTCCTCCGAGGTCTTTCGATCGGCGGCGGCGCGCGGGGGCAAACTTTCAGTTACTCGGATTACGCTCCGAAGAGCCAGGCACCGAAAATTCCAGGCTTCGTGACCTTCGATGCGGTCATGGGATACAAAATGGAGAACGTCAGATTCGACCTGTCTGTACGCAATATCTTTGATAGATACTACTACAATACTGCATCGATACCTTTCTACATTCCCGTAGGACAGGGTCGCATCTTCATGGTTCGTTCGACAATCGATTTCTGACCGTGCGTCCGATCGTTCCCGGGGCTGAGAGCCACGCGAATGATCGAGCGGACCCATGACGAATCCGGGCGGTCGCGCTCACTCACGGCGCACTGGCTCCACCTTTCCGGGAAGCGCTCAAGGCGCGCTCCACCGGACCTATAGCGTGCTGCCCGCTCTCGCTTCGAACGCGGGCAGCACGACGCAAGTCTCGCGAGGGTCGCCGATGATCCAAGTGCGCCGACCGCCTGTCCCCAGCCGATCGAGTTCCGCCATGCCCAATGCCATCTCATCCGTCCACGACGACACGTTCGACGCAGAGATTCTGACCTGCGGCGTACCGGTGCTCGTCGATTTCTGGGCGGAATGGTGCGGCCCCTGCCGCGCGCTGAAGCCCATCCTCGACGAAATCGCAGAAATCTACGGAGCCGATCTCAAGGTCGTAACGGTCGATGTCGAGAGCAGCCCGATCGTGGCGGAGCGCTTCGCCGCTCGCGCGATCCCGCTCCTCGTCCTGTTCGACCGCGGCGAAGAGCGAGGTCGAGTCGTGGGAGCATTGAGTAAGACGCGCCTATGCCACTTTATCGATTCCCATCTCTGAGCGAACAGGATCCGACAGATCAATAATTTATCTCGCTGAGATCTTCGAAGGGGTCCAGTCTTATTCCAAGAGTTAACGACCCATTTAACAGATGGTTATTTGATCACGGACCTATTCATCCGGGTCTGATCGCGACTGCGAGACCTCGTTGCGTCGCGATATTCTGTGAATCGCCGCAATCCCCCTCGTTTTATCACATCCAAGGGCGTGTTCATGACCCGATACGTCGCTTTCGCCAACGACGCCGGAATTCAATCCGCTCTCCTCGCGCGCCTGGATACGTATTTGGCGAACGGAACCGTCAGCGACGCGGGTGTCCGCAGGACCGGCTCGGCCGGGCCGCCGTCCGGCTGCATCGCCAGCCATGCGGATCCGGGTGCGTTCGAATCCACGACCGGCTACCCGGCCGGCCTCGCCTTCCTGTTGGACTACCTGTTCGCCCGCACAATCCACCCTGGTGACGCCGCGAGACTGGCGGTGGATTGGTTCGGTCGGACGACACCCGGCTCTGATCTGGACGGCGTGCCGGGTCGCCTGCTGGTCTTCATGCTCTCCTCGACTCTCGCAAGGGCGGAGCCCACGATGGATGCGCCCGACGTGGCGGCGTCCCTGCACGAACTTCTCGAGTTGCACCATCAAGCGATCGCCGGCACCCCGCTCGACCGGGCGGGCTGGAGCATCGTTCGAGCGAAGGCGATTGCCGGAACCGACGCAGCGCGGACGCCCCTTGGTCGGGCCTGCGGCCGGATGGCGGAAGCCGCCGCGTGGGACCCGCTGATCTCGCGAAGCACATTAGCGGATGTGGGGGCACACTGGTGCGAGGTGGGGGGGCAGATCGCTTCCGCAGCGACCGGATGGACGGCGCAGGATGACGCCGCCTTCCACGAATGCACCGAAGTCTTCCGGAATGAGATCATGCGGAGCGACACCTCGTTCCACACCACAGACTTTCCGCCATTCTTCGAAGCGCGTCAGCCGGACCTCCACGCCCGCTTCATCACCCAACTCGAGCGTACGAACGCCGCCTTCACAGCGGCGGTCGGTGAGCTGGCGCGCGCGAGTCTCGACTGCCTCGCGGAGGCCCCCTGCCGGCGGGGACCCCGTTGAGCCACTGCCCGCAGGCGACGCCCCCGATCCGCGTCCGTCCCTCGACCGATGGTCGGTCGATCCCGGGCGGAGGCTAGGGGTTCGGATTTCTGGCGCAGCAATCCGACATTCGACCTCATTCCGCTCCGAGACGAAGCAAAGGCGATCGATTCATGCAGTCTAGCGCCAGAGAGGAGGCAAGGCCGTCCGTCGGGATCACGAGCGACCGGCGGCAAACCATTGAGGAGGAGGCGGCTGCCTCGTTCGGCGACAAGCTTCGCCACTTTGCGCGCCTCGTTGCAGGGTTCTGGGTCACGCGTCACGCCCGTTGGGCATGGCCCCTGCTGCTGATCACCTTCGGCCTCACGTTCGTCGATGTCTACACCAGCGTCCTCGGCACCAGATATACGAAGGCGCTTTATGACATGCTGAGTGACAAGGCGATCGATCGTCTTCCCTCCGTACTGTGGCTGCTGGCCATTATTATCGCCTTACACATCGTTACATCCGGGATCGCTGGCCTGATAGCCAATGTCATCATCCTCCAATGGCGGCAGTGGCTCACGGAAAGATATATTCACCGTTGGCTGCGTGAGCGCATCTACTACGAAAATCAGCGCCTGGATCTTCTCGACAATCCGGATCAACGCATCGCGGACGACACTGAAAAATTTACTAAGTCCTTTTTCTACACTTTTCTAACACTCTTTCACGTCAGTATATCAGCCATCACGTTTGGAATGATGCTGTGGAACGCTTCTGGATCTATCCAGATCACGCTCGGCTCCGTCACTGTGCATCTGGGCGGATACTTGGTCCTGGTGGCGACCCTCTGCACGATCCTGCATGCCGTAGGAACCTTCTATGTTGGACGTTGGCTGCCTGGTCTCGAAGTGGCGGGACAGCGCTTCGGCGCGGACTTCCGGTTCAAGCTCATCGAGATCCGGCGCGCATCCGAGCAGGTGGCCATGCTTCGCGGCGAGGCAACCGAGCAAGCGGTTCTAGTCGATCGCTTTCTGGATATTCGCAACAACTTCTACGCCCAGATCGTTCAGAAGCTAAAAATCCAGGTCTTCAACGTAACTTTCGGCAAGATCGAGGACGTCGTCCCCCTGCTTTTGATCCTGCCTCGCTACATCAGTGGCTCATTGTCTTTGGGCGGACTGATGCAAACCCAGCAGTCAATGAATCAGTACAGCGGCGCGATCGCCTTTTTCTGGCAGGCCGCGTCCGATATTCAAGGCATGCGCGGGACCGTGCGCCGCTTGCGCGGCTTCGACAAGCTCCTCGACCATCCACCGGTCGCACCGGTGATCCATCGGCCCGAGACCGGCGGCCCTATGATCCTCGCCGAGCACCTGTCCCTCGCGCGGCCGGATGGAACGCCGCTTCTCGATCTCGCGCATTGGCAGGTCGAACCGGGTGAGCGCTGGCTGATCCGTGGCCCGTCCGGCGTCGGAAAGAGCACGCTGCTGCGCGCCCTCGCAGGGATCTGGCCAGACACCCAGGGGGGGCTCACGATGCCGCCACCGGGTGCGACGCTGTTCATTCCCCAGCAGCCCTATCTGCCCGTGGGAAGCCTGCGGAACGCCGTAATCTATCCCCTACGCGAGATGCCCCAGGGTATCGATCTGGGTATCCTGCTCGATCGCGTCGGCCTCGGCACCCGTGCCCGTGACCTCGATGTCTCCGCGGAATGGAGCCAACATCTGTCACCGGGCGAGCAGCAGCGGATCGCTTTCGTCCGGGCCCTGATCCTCAAGCCATCCGTCATTCTCCTCGACGAAGCCACCAGCGCGCTCGATCCGGGCAACGCGCGCGGGATGTACGCGATGCTGCTCGAAGCCATCCCAGATCTGACCATGGTCAGCATCGCGCATACGGAACTCCTGGACGATCTCCACACCCACCGGCTCACCATCGCGGCAGGTGGCGCGGACGCGCACGCCATGGACCGGGTGGCCACCCCGCTCTCCACTGGGCGGATGTCGGCCTCTGCGCGGACTGATGTCTCGCCCCACGACCCTTCCACGCACTCGGAATGATCGGGCCGGGCCGCCCCGAACGCTTTTCAGGCCCGTTGATCGCCCCGTCCGATGCCCATCCGTCTTACTGCAGAGGAGACGACAGATGACCGAAAACCACCTCTCAGCCGCCTTGGATTTCTCGGACGAGGACGATGCCCGGCTGGAGACAGATGCTTTCTCGTCGCTGCGATCTGGTCATGGGCTTTGGTATCCCGTCGATCGGTGGCCTTTTCCGGCGCTCCCCGTAGGTTTCCAATACGGCCAACCCCGCGAGATACCGCTGACATCGGCGGTCGCGGGACCGTCGGTGACGCGGGGGACGGCAGCGCCTGAGGTGGCGAACGAGGTCGTCAGCCAGGGCGATCACGCGATGGGAACCGATGCAGCCCGCGCGAAATATGGATTGGATGGAAGCGGGGTGAAGGTCGGCGTGATCTCCGACAGCTTCGACCTGATGCACCACGCTGAAAGGGAACGCAAAGCCGGCGAATTGCCTGCCGACATGCGCATCCTGAAAGAGGGCGAGTACGGTTTCGACGAAGGCGACGCCATGGCGCAGATCATCCATGACGTAGCACCGGGGGCATCGATCCTGTTTTCGGCCGGCGGACAGACGGTCCAGACGATGGCTCAATCGATCCGCGACCTTGCCGCTGCGGGCGCCAAGGTGATCGTCGACGATCTTTTCTACCAGAACGAGCCGACCTACCAAGACAGCGCTATCAATCAGGCCATCAGCGAAGTGACGGCCCAAGGCGTGATCTACATCACGAGTGCCGGCAATCACGGCAATTCCGCATACGGCGCCCCCTTCAAGGCGGCTGCAGCCCCGACCGTAATCGACGGCAAGACCGTGCAGCTGCACGAGTTCGCCCCCGGACAAGACTACATTTCCATCACCATTCCCGCATACACCTATATCCAGTTCGCCCTCCAATGGAGCGACGCCTATCGGTCCATCAGCCCAGAGCATGGTGCAAAATCGGATCTCGACTTCTACTTCTACAACGATCAGGAGGAGTTTCTCTTCAAGATCAGCAATCCGAATATCGGTGGCGATCCAATCGAACAGATTGCCTATGCCACCCGTGGTGTGGACGAGGTTCTCCACGTCAAGGTCGGCTTGGTGGATGGGCCGCCCCCCGACGAATTCCGGTTCGTCGCCTTGCGCAACGGCCAGCCGGTCTATTTCGAATCCCTCGCGTCGAACGCCGATTCCGGGACGCTCTACGGACACGCGGCGGCGCGGGACGCCATCTCTGTCGGCGCTGTGGGCTACCGCGACACGCCGGCCTATGGCGCAGCGCAGCCCTGGTCCGAGCCGTTCTCCAGCGTCGGCCCGGCACGCTTCACCTACGATGTTCACGGCAACAAGATGCCCGTGCCGGATGTGCGGCTGGGACCGGCCTTCATGGCACCCGACGACGGAGATAACACGTTCTTCGGCCCGGACACTGACGGCGACGGCTTCCCGAATTTCGGCGGGACTTCAGCTGCGGCCCCGCATGCGGCCGGGCTGGCGGCGCTCATGCTTCAAGCCAATCCCCGCCTCACATCGCCCGACATCCGGAGCCTGTTGCAGGACAGTGCCATCGACATGGACGATTTCGACACGCGTGGCTTCGACAGGGGATTTGATGCCGCGACGGGTGCAGGGTTCATCCAGGCGACCGCTTTGGACTTCGCCGTGACCGGAGTGATCGACAACCCCCGGCACAATCCGGTCGTGACGGGAACCCATCTCGACGACCGCATCATCGGTTGGGGTGGCGAGGGCACGGTGCCGAACCGCGATGCCGGGGCCAGTGCGGTCATGCTTTACGGCTACGCCGGCAACGACCTGATCGAGGGAGGATGGGGAAGCGATACGCTCGATGGCGGCGATGGCGCCGACCGGATGCGGGGCCAGGGCGGTGACGATCGCTATATCGTCGATAGCTCAAGCGACGTGGTCGTCGAGGTCGCCGGCGAAGGAATCGACACGGTGCTCAGTTCTGTGTCCCATGTCCTTGCCGAGAATGCGGAGAACCTCGTCCTCACCGGGGGAAATCCAGATTCCGCGATCGGCAACGCGGCGGACAATCGGATAACCGGCAACGTAGCCGGCAACCTGATGGTCGGTAACGGCGGTAACGACACCCTCGATGGTGGCGATGGTGACGACACCCTGATCGGAGACATCGGAGACGATCGGCTGATCGGTGGGCGTGGGAACGACCGGATGCATGCAGCCGGAGGAAAGAATATCCTGAGTGGCGGCGACGGCGCCGATCAGATGACAGCCGGTGACGGTGACGACACCATTCAAGGTGGCGATGGCGATGACAGCATCAGCGCCAACGGGGGAAACAATCGTATCGACGCGGGTGCCGGCAACGACATGGTCACCGCTGGTAACGGCAGCGACGTTATCGTCGGCGGGGCCGGAAACGATACGATTTATGCCAATGGCGGTGACAACATCTTTCAACTAGGAGGCATCGCGGACGCATTCAGTGACGGAGACGATCAAATCTGGACCGGCAACGGCGCGGACACTTATGTGTTGCTGTTCGCGGACGGTGTGGGCAACGCGGCCGGCTTCGGTCGCGACACCATCAACGGCTTCCGCCTCGCGGAGGGCGACAGCCTCTTCCGGTTCGAGCCGGGGGCCGAGCGCACGTATGAGCCGATCTCGGTATCCAGGTTGGTGGGCGATGGAACGGTGAGCGGCATGCGCTCCTCGGACGGCGGCGATCTTATATTGACCTTCGACGTCGGCCAAGCCGCTCAATCTTCGCTGACCTTGAAATGGTTCTTCTGGGACAATGGCGGGGCACTCTCGAGCAGCGAGCGAAGCGCCGCTTTTGGCAGTCAGATCGGGAAAAGCGAATTGCTCGGCATCCTTCAGGATATCCTGCACGACGAGAGTGGTTTCTCCGTCGACCAGTGGACCGCAGCCCATCACTTCTCGAATAGCGGCTTCGCGTTGATCTGAGATCGGGCCTCCCTAGTGCAGTGACTCGGACGGATGGTTCAGGGGATCGGCTGACGGCGGCGAGGATGTCGGTGGCGGGTTTGGTCCAGACGAGAGGTCTGGCGCGCCGGTTGTGCTCGGCGATGTAGCGTTTGATCGCCGCCTGCAGGTCGACGACGCCGGTGAAGGAGCCTCGCCGCAGCCGACGACGGGTCAGCGCTGAGAAGAAGCCCTCGACGGCGTTGAGCCACGAGGCCCAAGCCGGGGTGAAGGGACACGTCCAGCGCGGGTGGCGAGCCAGCCAGGCGCGCACCTTCGGATGTTTGTGGGTAGCGACGTTGTCGAGGATCGCGTGGATCGCCATGCCGGGCGGGACGGCGGCCTCGACGGCGTCGAGGAACCGGACGAACTCACCGTTCCGGTGGCGCTGCATGCAACGGCCGAGCACGGTACCCGCCAAGACATCAAGGGCAGCAAACAGTGTCGTCGTGCCGTGACGGGTGTAGTCATGGGTCTGGGCAGCCGGATGGCCGGGGGCGAGTGGCCGGTCGAGGCGGGTCCGCTCCAGCGCCTGGATCTGGCTCTTCTCATCGATGGACAGCACCACCGCATGGGCCGGCGGATCTTGTGTTGTGGCCGACGACATCCTCGACCTTGGCGGCGAAAGCGGGATCGCGCGAGCGCTTGAACGTGCGCAGACGATGCGGCTGGAGGCGGTGAGCGTCCCAGATCCGCTGCAGAAGCTAAAGTTGAAATCGTTATGACTGCGGGCCGGATACCGTCTAGAGAGACCGCACAACCACCACGCGGCATTCCTGAAGAAATCGAAAATCAGCGTCGTCAGGAAAGACAGAGGAACGTAAAAGCAAACAGACATAGTCGTCGGTGACATTTGTTTCTCGCGGGGGTTCCAAACGCGATGGCGTTCCCACTCCATAATGCGGGACTGACCGATAAACGGACGTGGTCGACGAAGTTCGAGATGTGCAGCCCTCGCTACACCACAGAGGTCAGTGAACTGCCAACAGCCCACGCGTGATTTCACCACTGGCAGCACAGACGATCAGAGGTCTCTTGGAGCGTGCTCGTCCATGTTCACCGTACCTCTTCTGCATAGCAGACGGATCACGGATATGTGATCCGAAGAAAGCGTTTGCAGGCGCATGCCGTCGCGCAGGGATCGAGGAATTTCGCTTCCACGATCTGCGGCACACGTTCGCGTCATGGTGGGTGCAGAATGGGGGAGATCTCTACCGGCTCTCTCGCATTCTCGGCCACGCTACGCTGCAAATGACCACACGGTACAGCCACCTTCGCACGAATGATCTGCACGAGGAGCTTCAGCGAGTAAGCGCAAGACGGTCACGAGAACGGTCACAGGAGCGCCTGATTGAGCCACCGGAGGCGTCGGAAACGCTTCTCCCTACCGTGAGATAGAGGCTGGGAAACCCCTAATCCACACAGGACCTTAGTAGACTGACAGGTCTCTGAAAAGGAATGGCGCGCCCGAAAGGATTCGAACCTCTGACCCCCAGATTCGTAGTCTGGTGCTCTATCCAGCTGAGCTACGGGCGCCTGCGACCGGTGGGCGTTGGTGCCGCCCCGGTGTGAGCGGGTGTTTAGAGGCTCCTTTTTGCGCTGGCAACCCTGGCCGGAGAGATTTTTCGCGGCGGTGCGCCTCACCGCCGTTCGGGGTGGGGACGGGCCGGGGCGTTGTCCGGCCGCCTCCCGGCCAATCCCCTGCCCCCGGCTCCGCGCGCGCGATTGTCCCGGCTCTGCGCGCGCGATTGTCTTGAATCGACGGATGAACGCCTGATCGGCGGATGATCTTTCGCCTTGCCGGCAGATCTGTCGCCGGGAGGCTGTACGAAAATCCATGTATGCGCCGGGAAAAACCAGTTCTTTGTCGGCTCGTCATCTTGTCGTTTCATTCCGTGATCCCTGTCAGGACGAGGTGGAACTTTTGGGACGACGCTTCGGCTTGGCCATTCGGGCCAAGAGTCCCGGTTTTCACTTTGGAACGCTTTGCGGTGCTGCGGAATTGAGAGGGACTCTTGCCCGTCGCAGACTTATCCAAGGAGAACGCCGTGAAACGGTCCCTGACCACCCTCGCCCTTCTGACGATCCTCGGTGCGGGTTCGGCCTCCGCCCAGACCACCGTCACCGGGACCCCGGCCCCGGACGCCAAGTCGAGTGCCACCTCCGGCGGCCAGGAGGCCGTGACCCGGCCCAACACCGACAAGCCGGACGCGACCAAGCCCGCCACGACCAAGGCTGCCGCGAACGCCAAGCTCGAGGAAGGTGCCAACAGCTTCACCGAGGCCCAGACGCACCACCGCCTCACCGAGGCCGGCTACAAGGACGTCAAGGGCCTGACCAAGGACGCCAAGGGCATCTGGCGCGGCGAAGCGATGCTCGACGGCAAGCCCGTCAAGGTCGGCGTCGACTTCAAGGGCAACGTCGCGGCCCAGTAGGCCGCGCCCGCCCGCCCCTCCCCTCGCCCGCACACAGGAGTTTCCCATGGCTCAACAGACCATCACCGCCCTGTACGACGATTACGACGATGCCAGCCGGGCCGTCTCCAAGCTGGAGGCCGCCGGTGTCGCGCATGCCGACATCAGCATCGTGAGCAGCAACGAGGGGGACCGGCATGCCGGCCGCCTGCGCTCCACGACCGACCTCGACGCGCCCGTCCACGGCGACACCCCCGAGAAGGCGTCCAGCGGCGCCGGAGCGGGTGCCACGGTGGGCACGGTCCTGGGCGGCGCGGCCGGCCTGCTGACCGGCCTCGGCCTGCTGGCGATCCCGGGCGTCGGCCCGGTGGTGGCGGCGGGCTGGCTGGTGGCCACGGTGACGGGTGCCGGCATCGGCGCGGCGGCGGGCGGCCTGGCCGGCGGCCTCACCGGCGCGGGCCTCAGCGAGTCCGATGCCCATACCTACAGCGAGGGCGTGCGCCGTGGCGGCACCCTCGTGACCGTCCGGGCCGACCAGACCCAGGCGACCCGGGTGATGGACATCCTGGAGGAGCACGGCTCGATCGACGTCGACGAGCGCGCGCAGAACTGGCGGGCCGAGGGCTGGACCGCCCCGCAGGCGGCCGCCGCCACCTCGCCGGACGCGATTCCGGGCAACGCCCTGGGCGGCACCGTCGAGGGCCGCAACCGCGTGCGCGCCTACCCGACTACCCCGGTCTGATCCGGAATCCGGGACGCCCGCCCCGTGCGGGCGTCCCGCGATGCGCGAAAACCCCGGCGCCGAGGGCGCCGGGGTTTTTTCGTGTTCGGGCCAGCGGCCCGGAGAGCGGATGCGGCTATGCGCCCGGGCCGCGCGTGGGGCCGGTCTCACGACGATTTCAAGCTGTGCGGAAAAGGTGGGTCCCGGAGCCGAAGCTCCGGGTTCTGTTTCGACGGTTACCCTACCGCAAGATGCTTACGCCGCGAGGCGGGCATCCATGACAACGTTATCGTTGGCATTTAGAGTTTTGGCCAAATGCTCGAAACAGGGGTTGCCTGCGTCGAACCGGTCGAGTCCTTACCGACAGCCGCATCGTCCCGCACCGAAGTGTGAGCGAACTCGCGATCCCTTTACCGCCCAGTCGATCCTATTTCGCCCCCATCAGAAGACCACCCGCGGACGCGGATGGGCTTATGGTGGAGGCGCCGGAGTACTGCCCTCCGGGTCCTGAAACGTTATTACGAACCGGTCATCAACCGCACGCCCGACATAGGCGAAATCGTTGCGCGGGTCCAGCCGGCGCGCTATCCCGCCGCACCCGTCCGCCCCTCCGCCTCGGTCGCGAACCAGGCGGCGTAGGGGGTGGTGCGGGCCATGTGCCGGTTGAGGTCGGGCGCGCCGTCGTCCCACCAGACGGGGCCGCGCTCGCCCAGGCCGTGCTTGGCCGCATCGACGGCCCGGCGCGCCTGCGCCACCGCCTCCGGATCCCCGGCCGCCTTGCCGTCCTTCACGGCCCGGCGCGCCGCCATCAGGGCGGCGACGAGCGTGTCGCGCGCGGCGGGGTCGAGATCGGGGCGGGTCCGGCGCCAGAGCCGGCCGCGCACCACGAGGTAGCGTCCGTCCGGCGTCACGAGCGGCGGCGCGCCTTCGGCCTTTTCGGTCTTTGGCCGAATCTTGGGCCGAGTCTTGGGCCGAGTCTTGGGCCGAGTCTTGGGCCGAGTCTTGGGCCGAGTCTTGGGCCGAGTCTTGGGCCGGGCCTTCACCTTGGTCCGGGTCTCGGCCTTGGTCCCAGTTTTGGCCTCAGTCGGACTCTCGGGCCGGGCCTCGGCTCCGGCCTTCGGCGGGGCTTCAGCCGGTGGCGCGGCCACGGCGATGGGCCTGCTCCTCGATCAGGGCCTCCACGGCCGCGATCGTGTTCTCGAGGTCGGCCACGCGTCGCAGCACGCTGTCGGGCGGCAGCATCTCGATCTTCGCGGCTTCCGTGATGAGGGTCCTCTGGGCGTCCTTGAGACGGTCGAGGAGCGATTCCAAGTCTGACATTGCCCGGCTTTAGCGGATGCCGGGGGCGACCCGCAATGCACATCCGAGCAAGAGGGCCGAGATATCCTTGGTTGATCTGCGGGCTATTGTCCGGCCGCGCGCCGAAATCCGGCGCGCGACGCGGGCTCTGCCTGATGCGATTCCGCCCCGGTCATGCGGGGCGCGGCTCAGTTGGGGTGGAACACCACCTTCACGCAGCCGTCCTTCTTGTCGCGGAAGGTCTTGTAGAGATCAGGACCGTCGGCGAGGTCGATCGACCGGTGCGTAATCAGAGAAGTCATGTCGAACCGGCCGGCCTGGATCAGCTTCGTCAGCGTCTCGAGGTAGCGCTTCACGTGGGTCTGGCCGCTCTTCAGGGTCAGGCCCTTCTGCACGATCGAGCCCATGTTGACCGGCACCGACCCGCCATAGACGCCCGGCACCGAGACGATGCCGCAGGGGCGCACGGCCTTGATCGCCTCGGCGAGCGCGTAGGGGCGCTCCGTCGAGGTCAGCTTCTCCTGCAGGGTGCTCATCACCCCGGCGATGCCGTGGCCGGCGGTGGCCTCCATGCCGACGCAGTCGATGACGCCGTCGGCGCCCTCCCCCCTGCTGATCTCCTGGATGCGCTCGAAGACGTCCTCCTTCATGAAGTCGATGACGTCGGTAGCGCCGTACTGGCGCGCCAGCGCCAGGCGCTCGGGCACGGTCTCGATGGCGATGATGCGCTCGGCGCCCATGATCTTGGCCGACTGGATCGCGAACAGCCCGACGGGGCCGGCGCCCCAGACCGCGATGATCTCGCCGCCCTTGATCTCGCAATGCTCGGCGCCCTGCCAGCCGGTGGGCAGGATGTCGGTGAGGAACAGCACCGACTCGTCGTCCATGCCGTCCGGCACCTTCATCGGGGCGACGTCGGCCATGGGCACGCGCACGTACTCGGCCTGGCCGCCGGCATAGCCCCCAGTGAGGTGCGAGTACCCGAACAGGCCCGCGGTGGTGTAGCCGAACTGGGCGGCCGCCATGGCGGCGTTGCGGTTCGAGCGTTGGCAGACCGACCAGTTGCCGAGCCGGCACTGGCGGCATTCGCCGCAATTGATGTTGAAGGGCACGACGATGCGGTCGCCCTTGCGGAACTTGGTGAAGCCGGTCCCGACCTCCACCACCTCGCCCATGAACTCGTGGCCGAGGACGTCGCCGGATTCCATGGTGGGCATCTGCCCGTCCATCAGGTGGAGATCCGAGCCGCAGATGGCGCAGCTCGTCACCTTGATGATGACGTCGCGGGCATCCTCGATCTGCGGATCGGGGACCGTGTCGCAGCGGATGTCGCCCTTGCCGTGCCAGCACAGTGCCTTCATGGCGGATCTCCGGTGGCCCGGGGGCCGGGAATCCGGCGCGCGGGCGGAATGGATCGAGGGATTGCGGGACGCCGTGGCCGCGTGCGGGCCATCCCTTCGAGAAGGGCCCCGCGCCGAACCTTGTTCCGTGGGCGCCTCTTTCGTGGAAGCCCGGTTCCCCGTAGGCCCGGCGGGTCGGGAACGGCGGCGGCATCGATCCCGTTGCCCCGCGGTCCGCGCCGGAATCGATCCGGCCGGACGGCCCGTCCGGGAAGGCCGCATGCTGCTCCTCGTCCTGTTCCTCCTGCTCCTGGGGACCTTCATCGTGATGGTCGTCCGGCGACGCGACATCGGCCGCCTCACCTCCTTCGCGACGCTGCTGGCGGCCGTGATGCTGATGATCTGGATGCAGAACAACGGCCTCCTGCCGGGGAGCCAGGGCCGCTTCAGCGACGACCGTCCGCGGACGAGCCTCGATCCTCCGGCGCCGGTGCCACGCGCCCCTTGAGGGGGAAGGGGGACACGGCACGGACCCTGTGTCGCTCGATCGCGTGGGATGCCATGGACCGTTCGGGCCGATCGCGCGTTCACCGCTCGGCCCGTGCACGCGTCTTGCTCACAAGACTGTCTTGCGCGGGAGGCTCGTGTATCGGGGGTTGGGTCCCGTGCGGACCGTTCGGACCGCGACAGATCCGGCGGCAGCGGGGCCGAAGACGATCGAAGGGTAGTGGGGCGATGGCGAAAATTCTTCTGGTGGAAGATCACGAGGAGATCTGGGACTTCCTGTCCCGCCGGCTGAAGCGGCGCGGCTACGACGTGATCCTCGCCCATGACGGCGAATCCGGCGTGCAGCAGGCCCGCACCGGGCAACCGGACGTGATCCTGCTCGACATGAACCTGCCCATCCTGGACGGCTGGTCGGCCGCCCGCGTGCTGAAATCCGGCAGCGACACCAAAGGCATCCCGATCATCGCCCTGACCGCCCACGCCATGTCGGGCGATCGCGACAAGGCGATCCAGGCCGGCTGCAACGACTACCACCCGAAGCCGGTGGACTTCTCCAAGCTGCTGACCCAGATCAACGCCGCCGTCGGTCCGCAGGCGCCCGCCATCGCCTGAGGCGGGCCGCCCCGCGCGCCCGATGCGTGTGCATCGGCAGCCGCGTCGCTCACCCCAACGAGACCGATTCCATCCATGAGCGACGATCCCATCACCGCCCGCCTCCTGCGGCAGGCGATGCCGGTCTTCACGACCCTGGCCTCCTGCCTCCTCGTGATCACCATCGCGGCGGCCCTGTATCTCGGCCGCGACATCTTCGTGCCGGTGACCCTGGCAATCCTGCTGAGCTTCGTCCTGGTGCCGGGCGTGCGCCTCCTGCGCCGCATCCGGGTGCCCCGGGCCCTGGCCGTCCTCGCGGTGGTGCTCACGGCCTTCGGGGCGCTCCTCGGGGTGTCGCTCCTGATCGCCAACGAGGCGGCGCAGCTCGCCTCCGACCTGCCGCGCTACCAGGTGACGATGCGCGAGAAGATCGCCTCTCTGAAGGAGGCGACCGCCGGCAGCGGCACCCTCTCCCGCATGGTCGACATGGTGCAGGACCTCGGCGCCGAGCTGCAGCCGGACCCGAACGCCACCCCGCCCGAGGGCAGCGCGGGCAGCCTCGCCCATCCCCTCCACGTCCAGATCGCGTCGGCCAAGGCCGGATTGCTCGGAACCCTCGGTGCCGTCGCCGGCCCGATCCTGCATCCCCTCGCCACCACCGGCCTGATCCTGATCTTCACGATCTTCATCCTGCTGCAGCGGGAGGACCTGCGGAACCGCGCGATCCGGCTGGCGGGCTCGGGGGATCTCCGCCGGACCACGGCCGCCATCGACGACGCGGTGGCCCGTTTGAGCCGGTTCTTCCTCGCCCAGCTCGTCCTCAACATCGCCTTCGGCATCGTGATCGGCTTCGGCCTCTGGGTCATCGGGGTGCCGAACCCGATCCTGTTCGGGGTGCTCGCCGCGATCATGCGCTTCGTGCCCTATATCGGCGCGGCGATCAGCGCCCTCCTGCCCCTCATCGTGGCCGCCGCCGTCGATCCGGGCTGGAGCATGGTCATCGCCACCGCGATCCTGTTCGTGGTGGTGGAGCCCATCGCCGGCCACGTGGTCGAGCCCCTGCTCTACGGCCATTCCACCGGGCTCTCCCCCATCGCGGTGATCCTGGCCGCCACCCTCTGGGCCTTCCTGTGGGGACCGATCGGCCTGGTGCTGGCGACCCCCATCACCGTCTGCCTCGTGGTGCTGGGGCGCCACATCGAGCGGCTCTGGTACCTCGACGTCATCCTGGGCGACCGCCCGGCCCTGGCGCCGCCGGAGATCTTCTACCAGCGCATGCTGGCGGGCGATCCCGAGGAGGCGATCGACCAGGGACGGATGTTCCTGAAGGCCCGCGCCCTCGTCACCTACTACGACGAGGTCGTGCTGGCCGGCCTGCTGATGGCCCAGGAGGACCTCTCCCGCGGGACCCTCGACCGGACCCGCCAGGACGAAGTCGGCACCGCCCTGCGCACCGTCGTCGCCCGGCTCGGCACCATGCCGGCGAGCCGGAAGATCGGCTCCTCCGGATCGGCCGGCAATTCCGAGACCTCGGCGGCCATCGCGGCCATCGGGCCCGACAGGCAGGTCGCGACCGTGGTGCTGCGTCCGGAGGACCTCCCGGCCCGCTGGCGCGCGCCCCGGCCGGTGCTCTGCGTCTCGAGCCGCGGGCCCTTCGACGAGGCGGCGACCGCGATGCTGGGCCAGATCCTCGGCCGGCACGGCCTCGGCGCCCAGGTGATGTCGATGGCGGAGCTGCGCCGGGGCGAGACGCCGGACGACCTCTCGGGGATCGCCCTGGTCTGCTTCTCCTACCTGGAGCCCGTCAGCCTGTCGCAGATCCGCCTGAACGTCCGTCAGGCGCGGCGGGCGATTCCCGGCGTCCGGGTCCTCGTCGGCTTCTGGCGCGAGCGCGATCCGGCCTCCCTCGACCGGCTGCGCCGCACCCTCTCCGCCGACGTGCTCGTGACCACCCTGAACGGCGCGCTCGACGCAGCCCTGACCTTCGCCAAACGGGGGTGAGGCCGGGCCGGGCCGGGGGGGTCATTTGACATCCCCCTGGGCTTGACCCACTTCTCCCCCGCGCCGACCCCCTCTCCGGACGGGTGGCGATGCCCCCCGCACAATCTGCGTACGGTCGTTGCTGTGGGTCAGGCCCTGACGAGAGGCTAGTACCAGCACATGAAAGTCGTCGTCGTCGAGTCGCCGGCCAAGGCCAAGACGATCAACAAGTATCTCGGCCGCGACTATGAGGTTCTCGCCTCGTTCGGCCATATCCGGGACCTTCCAGCCAAGGACGGCTCCGTCGATCCGGAGGCGGACTTCCACATGCTGTGGGAGCTCGACGATCGCGGATCGAAGCGCGTCTCCGACATCGTCAAGGCGCTGAAGGGCGCCGACGGCCTGATTCTCGCCACCGACCCGGATCGCGAGGGCGAGGCCATCTCCTGGCACGTGGTCGAGGCCCTCACCGCCCGCCGCGCCCTCAAGGGCATGCCCGTGGAGCGCGTGACCTTCAACGCCATCACCAAGGCGGCGGTGGAGACCGCCATGCGCCAGCCCCGGCAGATCGACCAGGCCCTGGTCGACGCCTACCTGGCCCGCCGCGCCCTCGACTACCTCGTGGGCTTCAACCTCTCGCCGGTGCTTTGGCGCAAGCTGCCGGGCGCCCGCTCGGCCGGCCGCGTGCAGTCGGTCGCGCTGCGCCTCGTCTGCGAGCGCGAGCGCGAGATCGAGGTCTTCAAGCCGCGGGAATACTGGTCCCTGGTGGCGACCCTGGTGACGGAGACCGGCGCCAGCTTCGAGGCCCGCCTCACCGGCGCGGACGGCAAGCGCATCCAGCGCCTGGACGTCGGCACCGGCGAGGAGGCGGCGGCGTTCAAGCGCGACCTCGAACTCGGCACCTTCTCGGTCGGCAGCGTCGAGGCCAAGCCCGCCAAGCGCCACCCCGCCCCGCCCTTCACCACCTCGACCCTGCAGCAGGAGGCCTCCCGCAAGCTCGGGATGGCGCCGGCCCAGACCATGCGCGCCGCCCAGAAGCTCTACGAGGGCGTCGAGATCGACGGCGAGACGGTGGGCCTGATCACCTACATGCGGACCGACGGCGTCGACATGGCGCCGGAGGCGATCGCCGATGTCCGGCGGGTCATCGGCAAGGAATACGGCGAGCGCTACCTGCCGGGGGCGCCGCGCAAGTACAGCGTCAAGGCCAAGAACGCCCAGGAGGCGCACGAGGCCGTGCGTCCCACCGACATGAGCCGGCTGCCCAAGACGGTGGCCCGCACCGTCGATGCCGAGCAGGCCAAGCTCTACGAGCTGATCTGGACCCGCACCGTCGCGAGCCAGATGGAATCGGCCGAGCTGGAGCGCACCACCGTCGATGTCGTCGCCCAGGTCGGGCCGCGGACGCTGGAGCTGCGCGCCACCGGCCAGGTGGTGAAGTTCGACGGCTTCCTCACCCTCTACCAGGAGGGCAAGGACGACGAGGAGGACGAGGACGGCCGTCGCCTGCCGCCGATGAAGGCGGGCGACCCGCTGAAGCGCGAGCGCATCGCCTCGACCCAGCACTTCACCGAGCCGCCGCCGCGCTATTCCGAGGCCAGCCTCGTCAAGCGCATGGAGGAACTCGGCATCGGCCGGCCCTCCACCTATGCCGCCGTGCTGCAGACCCTGCGCGACCGCGAATACGTGCGGATCGACAAGAAGCGCCTCGTGGCCGAGGACAAGGGCCGCCTCGTCACCGGCTTCCTCGAAAGCTTCTTCAAGCGCTACGTCGAGTACGACTTCACCGCCGACCTCGAGACGCAGCTCGACCGGGTCTCCAACGCCGAGATCGACTGGCGCGAGGTGCTGCGCGACTTCTGGCGCGAGTTCTCCGCGGCCATCGCCGGCACCAAGGAGCTGCGCGTCGCGGAGGTGCTCGACGCCCTCAACGATCTCCTCGGGGCTCACATCTTCCCCGAGAAGGCCGACGGCTCGAACCCGCGCACCTGCCCGACCTGCGGCTCCGGCCAGCTTTCCCTGAAGCTCGGCAAGTTCGGCGCCTTCGTGGGCTGCTCGAACTACCCGGAGTGCAAGTACACCCGCCAGCTCGCCGCCTCCGGCGTCGAGGGCGACGGCGAGGGCTCCTCCGAGAACGGCGGCCAGCCCGGTACCCGGGTGCTCGGCAACGACCCGGTCTCCGGCCTGCCCGTGACGGTGCGCGACGGCCGCTTCGGACCCTTCGTCCAGCTTGGCGAGGCCTCCACCGACAAGGAGGCGCCCAAGCCCAAGCGCTCCTCGATCCCGAAGGGCACCAGCCCGTCCTCGGTCGACCTGGAGATGGCCCTGAAGCTGCTCGCGCTGCCGCGCGAGGTGGCGCGGCACCCCGAGACCGGCGAGCCGATCCTGGCCAATCTCGGCCGCTTCGGACCCTACGTGCAGCACGGCAAGATGTACGCGAATCTCGGGCGCGACGACGACGTGCTGGAGATCGGCGCCAACCGGGCCATCGACCTCATCGTCGCCAAGGAGCAGGGCGGCGGCCGGCGCGGCCCGGCGGCCGATCCGGGCCGTCCCCTCGGCGAGCACCCGGAGACGGGCAAGCCCATCGTGGTGAAGTCGGGCAAGTACGGCCCTTACGTCACCGACGGCACCACCAACGCGACGCTGCCCAAGACCATGGCCGCCGAGGCGGTCGACCTGCCCCAGGCCCTGGAGCTGATCGCCGCCCGGGAAGCCGCGGGCGGGGGCAAGAAGAAGGCCCCGGCCCGCAAGGCGGCGGGCGCCAAGGCTTCGACCAAGACTACAACGAAGAAGACCACGACGAAGAAGGCGCCCACCAAGAAAGCGGTGGCGCAGGAGGCCGACGGGGACGCGGCATCCGCCGCCGAGGTCCCGGCCAAGCCCGCCGCGAAGGCGGCGGCCAAGAAGCCGGCGACGAGCACCGCCAAGGCCGCGGCCGAGAAGCCCGCTGCGGCGGCTCGCAAGAAAGCCTGAGGCGAACAGGCCTGAGGCGAACAGGCCTGAGGCGCGTGGGACAAAGTCCCGACGTCCCGCGGCCGGCGAGGGTTCACCCGGAACCACGCCGGTCGCAGGGGCCCTCGCGCGCGACGGCGCGGACACGAGCCCGGGGGCGCGTCGCCGGCCGGCGTCCGGCAGGAACTTGTCACACCGGTGCCATGCGGGCCGGCTAGCGGGAGGGGTTGCCACCCGCCTTCCCGGACCCGCCCCATGACCGAACCGACGCGCACCCGCTCGCAGGCCGCCGAGGCCGCCGAGGATCGCGGGTCGAACGGCAGCCCGAATCCGACCTTCGGCGACGTGGTGGCGGCGCGCTTCGACCGGCGCGACCTCCTGCGCGGGCTCCTCGGGGTCGGCGCCATCGCGGCGGTGGTGACGCCCCGCGCCCTGGCCGCCGGTGCGGCGCAGGCGGCGGAAGCCCCCGGCACCCGCTTCCCCTTCGCCGAGATCGAAGCGGGCTCGGACGCGCACCACCACGTCGCCGCCGGGCACGAGGCCGAGATCCTGATCCGCTGGGGCGACCCGGTGCTGCCCGGCGCGCCGGCCTTCGATCCGCGCAACCAGACCGCGGCCGCCCAGGGGCAGCAATTCGGCTACAACAACGATTTCGTCGGCTACTTCCCCATGCCGGGGGCGGCCGACCCGGCGGCGCACGGCCTCCTGGTGGTCAACCACGAATACACCAACGAGGAACTGATGTTCCCCGGGCTCGGGCGCCAGGACGGCAAGGCGGTCGACTTCAAGGGCATGACGCGGGAGCTCGTCGACATCGAGATGGCGGCCCATGGCGGCTCGGTCATCGAGATCCGGCGCCAGGATGGCCGCTGGACGGTGGTCCCGGATTCGCAATACGCCCGCCGCATCACGGCCGGGACGCCGATGGTGCTGACCGGCCCGGCCGCCGGCACCGACCGGGTGAAGACCGCCGCCGACCCAACCGGCCGGGCGCCCCTCGGGATGATCAACAACTGCGCCGGCGGCACGACCCCCTGGGGAACGTGGCTGACCTGCGAGGAGAACATCAACTACTACTTCTCCGGCACCCTTCCCGCCGGCTCGCCGGAGGCCGCCAACCACAAGCGCTTCAACCTGCCGGCCGGCGCCTATGCGTGGGGCCGCTTCCACGAGCGCTTCGACCTCGGCCGCGAGCCCAACGAGCCGAACCGCTTCGGCTGGGTGGTGGAGATCGACCCCTTCGACCCGACGAGCGTCCCGAAGAAGCGCACGGCCCTGGGGCGCTTCAAGCACGAGGGCGCGGCCGGCATCGTGGCCAAGCAGGGTCAGTACGTGATCTACCAGGGCGACGACGAGCGCTTCGACTACGTCTACAAGTTCGTCACCGCCGGCCGGGCCGACAGCGGCGACCGCGACCTCCTCGATTCCGGCACCCTGCACGTGGCCCGCTTCGACGCCGACGGGCGCGGCACCTGGATGCCGCTGGTCTTCGGCCAGGGGCCGCTGACGCCCGAGAACGGCTTCGCGTCCCAGGCCGACGTGGTGATCGGCGCCCGCCTCGCCGCCGACCGGCTCGGGGCCACCAAGATGGACCGGCCCGAGGACGTCGAGGCCAACCCGAGGACCGGCAAGGTCTACGTGATGCTGACCAACAATGGGAAGCGCAGGGCGGATCAGGTCGACGGCGCCAACCCGCGCGCCGACAACCGCTTCGGCCACATCGTCGAGCTCACCCCCGACGACGGCGACCACGCCGCCACGGGATTCGCCTGGGAGATCCTGGTCCGCTGCGGCGATCCGGGCATCGCCGCGGTGGGCGCCACCTTCTCGTCGGCCACCACGCCGAACGGCTGGTTCGGGATGCCGGACAATTGCGCCGTCGACGGCCTCGGTCGCCTCTGGGTCGCCACGGACGGCAACGCGCCCTCGCGCACCGGCCGCAACGACGGCATCTGGGCGATGGAGACGGAGGGGGCGGGCCGCGGCACGGGCAAGCACTTCTTCCGCGTGCCCCACGGCGCCGAGATGTGCGGCCCCTACTTCACCCCCGACGACACCACCTTCTTCGTGGCCGTGCAGCATCCCGGCGAGGCCGACGAGGAGGACCCGAAGGCGGTGCCCGCCACCTTCGAGGCGCCCGCCACCCGCTGGCCCGACTTCGACCCGGCGATGCCGCCCCGCCCCGCCGTGCTGACGATCACCCGCCGCGGGGGCGGCCGCGTCGGGACCTGAAGCGGGAGGCAGGCACGGCGCCCGGAGCAACGATCCACGGATCACGCCACCGTCAGCTCTTCTTAACCACCCCCATACCATGTCATGGGGTGGTACGCCCTGTGCGGTGGGGGCTCCCAGCTCCCGCCCCGCGGAGCGGGAACCCCTTTCTGTTTCCGGTTTGTTCCGGTATGGTGAGAGGATGAAGGCGAATGCTGCACGGTCTCACTCTGCGATCCGGCCCGCGAAGCCCGCGGCCTCACCATCACCCGCGCGAGGCGCTCCGGTGAGCGACCCCGCACGCGACCTGTTCGCCGGTGGCAAGGCGCCCCTGCCGAAGCCCACCGAGCGCCGCAAGCTCGACGCCGCCGTGGCGCCGATCGCACCGCCGCCCGCCGCGGCGGAAGCCGGCTACGACGCCTCCACCATCGAGGTTCTGGAGGGGCTGGAGCCGGTGCGGCGCCGCCCCGGCATGTATATCGGCGGCACCGACGAGCGCGCCCTGCACCACCTTTTCGCCGAGGTGATCGACAACTCGATGGACGAGGCGGTGGCGGGCCATGCCAGCTTCATCGAGGTGGAGCTGGAGGAGAGCGGCCACCTCGTCGTCACCGACAACGGCCGCGGCATCCCCGTCGACCCGCACCCAAAATACGAGAACAAGTCCGCCCTCGAGGTCATCATGACCGTCCTGCACGCGGGCGGTAAGTTCGACTCGAAGGTCTACGAGACGTCCGGAGGCCTGCACGGCGTCGGCATCTCAGTGGTCAACGCCCTCTCGGACGAACTCGAGGTCGAGGTCGCCCGCGGCCAGACCCTCTACCGCCAGACCTTTTCGCGGGGCCACGTGCAGGGTCCCCTGGAAACCGTCGGCCGGGTGCAGAATCGGCGCGGCACCCGCGTGCGCTTCCACCCCGATGCCCAGATCTTCGGGGCGCTGAAGTTCGACCCCCGACGCCTGTTCAGGATGGCCCGCTCCAAGGCCTACCTGTTCGGCGGGGTCGAGATCCGCTGGCGCTGCGCCCCCACCCTCCTCGAGGGCATGGACGACGTGCCGGCCGAGACCGTGCACCGCTTCCCCGGAGGCCTGCGCGACTATCTCGCCCGCGATCTCGAGGGCAAGGAGCTCGTCACCGACGCGATCTTCTCCGGCAAGATCACCAAGCCGGGCGGGCACGGCTCCCTCGAATGGGCCGTCGCCTGGATGGTGACCGACGACGGCGTCTCGGCCTCCTACTGCAACACCATCCCGACGGCGGAGGGCGGCACCCACGAGAGCGGCCTGCGCGTCGCCCTGCTGCGGGCCCTGCGCGAGCATGCCGAGCGCGTCGGCCAGGCCAAGCGCATGACGGCGGTGACCACCGACGACGTGATGGCGACCTGCGCCTCGATGCTCTCGGTCTTCATCCGCGAGCCCGAGTTCCAGGGCCAGACCAAGGACAAGCTCGCCACCGTCGAGGCCTCGCGCATCGTCGAGACCGCGATCCGCGACGCCTTCGATCATTGGCTCGCCGCCTCCCCGGCCCAGGCCAACAAGCTGCTCGACTGGGTGATCGACCGCGCGGAGGAGCGCCTGCGCCGGCGCCAGGAGAAGGAGGTCGCGCGCAAGTCCGCCACCCGCAAGCTGCGCCTGCCGGGCAAGCTCGCCGACTGCTCCAAGGCGGGCATGGCCGGCTCGGAGATCTTCATCGTCGAGGGCGACTCGGCCGGCGGCTCGGCCAAGCAGGCGCGCGACCGCGCCACCCAGGCGATCCTGCCCCTGCGTGGCAAGATCCTCAACGTCGCCTCGGCGAGCCGGGACAAGCTCGGCGCCAACCAGCTGATCTCGGACCTAACCCAGGCGCTGGGCTGCGGCACCGGCACGGGCTACCGCTCCGAGGACCTTCGCTACGAGAAGGTGATCATCATGACGGACGCCGACGTCGACGGCGCCCACATCGCCTCGCTGCTGATCACGTTCTTCTACCGGCAGATGCCCAAGCTGATCGACCGCGGGCACCTCTACCTGGCGATCCCGCCCCTCTACCGGATCAGCCAGGGGGCCAAGACGGCCTATGCCCGCGACGACGACCACAAGGCCCAGCTGATCAAGACGGTGTTCAAGAACGGCAAGGTCGAGATCGGCCGCTTCAAGGGCCTCGGCGAGATGATGCCGGCGCAGCTGAAGGAGACCACCATGGACCCCAAGAAGCGCACGCTCCTGCGGGTCGAGGTGCTGGACGAGGCCCGCGACTCCACCGGGGACGCGGTCGAGCGGCTGATGGGCAACAAGCCCGAGGCGCGCTTCACCTTCATCTCCGAGCGCGCGGCCTTCGCCGACGGGGCCGAGCTCGACATCTGAACGCCGATCGCCCGCGCCTTCGGGATTCCGGGGGCACGGGCGACGATCTGCGGTTCCCGAGCGGGCGTCCGCCTCGAAGAGGAGCCCAAACGCAAGAAAGCCCGGCCGCGAGGCCGGGCTTTCTTGTTGACCGGGGCCCGCGCGACCGGATCGATCGCGCGGGAGGCCGTTGGTTCAGATCCTAGTAGGAGCCGAACTTGTAGTTCAGGCCGGCGCGGACGACGGCGAACTCGGTGTCGCGCACCTGACGGCCGCCGCTGACCAGGACGACGCCCGGGCTGGTGGTGGTGACGACGTTGCCGACGTTGTTGACCGCGAAGGCGCCGTTGTTGCGGTTGCCCTGGTCGAGGTTCACGTACAGACCTTCGATCTTCAGCGTGACGGCCGAGGACTTGAAGAAGTTCAGGAACGAGTCGGTGGGGAGCGCGTACTCGACGCCGCCGCCGGCAGCCCAGCCGGTCTGGAAGTCGTCGCGGCTGGAGTTGGTCAGACCGAAGTCACGACCGCCGCCCGAACCGTAGGCGAAGCCGCCGGTGCCGTACACGAGGGTGCGGTCGAAGGCGTAGCCGAGGCGGCCGCGGACGGTGCCGAAGTAGTCGAGGCCCGAGACGCCGGCCGGGTTGAAGACCTGCTGGGCGGCCAGCGGGCCGGTCGAGGAGAAGCGGTTCCGGTCACGACCGAAGTCGACGTACTGGGCGTCGGCCTCGACACCGATCACGACACCGGAGCCCGGGGTGAACTGGTAGTTGTAGCCGATCTGACCACCGCCGACGAAGCCGTCGTTGCTGCGGCCGTTGCCGAAGGCGACGACAGCGGTCGAGCCCGGCAGGACGAGCGTGCTGGCGCCGTTCACGCCGATGACGGTTGCCTGGTTGTTGCTGGAGGCGTCGAAACCGTAACCGGCGTTGAAACCAGCGTAGAAGCCGGTCCAGGTGAACACCGGCACCGGCACGAACACCGGGGGAGCCGCGCGGCGCGGAAGGTCAGCGGCCGAAGCGACGGCAGTCAGGCCGGCGAGCACGGTGGAGGCGAGAAGCAGTCTTTTCATTGGTTTACCTGGTCCTGGTTGGCGAGAGCCGGCGCGCTTGTAGTCCCTGGCCGACGCGAGGTCTGTCGCTTTCCTGCAACAAGGCCACCTATTAGGCCCCCAGATGTCAAAGAAGGGTAAAGGTTAGCGATCGGTCATCCTGGCCTTTGTGCCCAGGTGCCATCACGCACATCCACGAGAAACAGCTGATCTTCGGCTTGTGCATGCCGTGTTGAAATCAAGGCCCAGCTCAACACTTTCTTGAGATCTGCAGCGTCGGCAGCATTCTGCCGGGAGTTGATGCGGATCGGTGTTTTCTTGCCTGCCGCTACGGTGCGCGATGAGGAGACCGTCAGGCGGCGCGGGCCGGCGCGGGAAGACCGCCGAAGCGGCGCTGCCGTCCGGCGAAGGCGTCGAGGGCGGCGGCGAGATCGTCCGCATCGAAGTCCGGCCAGTGCGCCGGCGTGAAGTACAATTCCGCATAGGCGCTCTCCCAGAGCAGGAAGTCCGAGAGGCGCTGCTCGCCGCTGGTGCGGATCACGAGGTCTACATCCGGGACCGCCGCGCCGCTGACCGCATGGCCGAAGGCGGCCGCCGAGGGCGGACCCGCGTCCCCTGCCGCGTCGGCCGCCAGCGTCGCGGCAGCCGCCAGGATCGCCGCCCGGGCGGAGTAGTCGATCGCGACGCGCAGGTGCAGGGCGGTGCCCGCCGCGGTCAGGCGCTCCACCCGGTCGATGGCTGCGGTGAGGCCCTCCGGCAGGCGGTCGCGCCGGCCGATCACGCTGAGACGGATCCCCGCGCGCGCCAGGCGCTCCGCCTCGGTCCGGAGATAGCGCCGCAGCAGGCCCATCATGCCGGCGACCTCTTCCGGCGGCCGGCGCCAGTTGTCGCTGGAAAAGGCGTAGAGCGTCAGCGTGCCGATCCCGGCGCCGGGGGCCGCCGCCACGACCCGCCGGGTCGCCGCGACGCCGGCCCTGTGGCCCGCCAGGCGCGGATATCCGCGCTCGGTCGCCCAGCGGCCGTTGCCGTCCATGATGATGCCGACATGGATTCGGTTCTGCAGAGTGCTTTGCATTGTAAAGTTTCCGAATAAATGGAGGACGGATCTCGGGCGTTGAGCGACGCGGACCTGGATCAGGCCGGGCGGGGCCGGCCGCCGGATTCGGGTTCGGGGGCGCGCTCGGCCGCCTCGGCGGCGTCGCGGACCACGCGTTCCAGCACCGCGAGGTAGTCGAGGAAGCGGCCGCGCCCTGCGGCGGTCAGGCCGCAGGTGGTCAGGGGCCGGTTGCCGTCGTAGCCCTTGCGGATCTCGACGAGTCCCGCCTCCTGCAGCACCTGGAGGTGCCGGCTCAGATTGCCGTCGGTGAGGCCGCAGAGCTGCTTCAGGTCGGAGAAGGCGAGTCCCTTCGGATGCGCGATCAGGGAGGTGAGGAGACCGAGGCGGGCCTTCTCGTGGATGACCCGGTCGAGCCCGTCATAGGCGAAGGGGGCCGCCTCACGCGTCGTCATCGGCCGCCTCCGGGGCTCGGTGACGGGGCGAGGCCGGGTGCGAGATGGAGGCTTGGCGGATGACCAGCGCCATCAACCCCTGCCCGACCCCGAAGGGCAGTCCCATCGCCCAGGGCAGGAGGGCGTGGCTCTCGGCCGTGACCACCAGCACCGCGAGGCCCGCCACGAGGTACCAGGCGCCCACCAGGGCGACCCCGCGCGGCATGACCCGGGCGCCGGCGAAGATCCCGAGGCTGACCAGCACCGGCCACAGGCCGGGCAGCAGCCACAGGCTCTCGGGCGAGACACGCGCCAGCACCAGGGCGAGCAGCGCTCCGGCGGCACCGGCGGGCAGGAACTGCTCCACCGCGTCCCCGATCATCGCGTCGGCGAAGCCGCCGCTGTGGCGGCGGGCCCGGGCCCGCATCTCCCAACCGACGAGGCCGAGGGCGGCACAGGCAGTGGCGATCCAGCCGCCGAAGAAGAGCAGGGGCTGCCCCGTCGGATCGTCGAGGAAGAGGCTCTGCGCCGTGGCCGTCACCAGCGCCAAGCCGGCGGTGGCCGCGAAGGCGGCCGCGCCGTAGCCCCGGAAGGCGCTGCCGCGCACCAGCTGGGCGCGGATCGCGACGATGTCGGCCAGGGCCTTGTCCAGATCCGTCATGGCATGGGCCTCACTCTGTGTTGCAAAGTATATGGGCTCGCAAAGCCGATGCAAGCAAATTCTTTGCGTCGCAAAGTGACCCGGAACAAGCGACCCGGAACAAGTGACCCGGGATAGGTGTGACTTCGCGCTTTGCGCGTACGAGCGTGGGGGCGTCAGGTGCCCGCCAGCAGGCCCGCGAGCGCCGGCGACAGGCCCTCGCTCGCGAGCGGCGGCGTCTCGCCCGCCCGGCGCCCTCCCCCGGCCGCGGCGGCCAGGACGGCGCGGGTCCCGGCTTCCACCGAGCAGAGCACCGGCGCCGGGACGGCGGGCTGGATGCGGGCCGCGAGGCCGGCCAGGGCCGCCCCGCCGAGGATCACCGCCTCGGCGCCGTCCTCCCGGACGCAGGCGGTGCAGGCCGCCGCGAGGAGGCCGAGGGCCGCCTCCGGGTCCGCGGCGATCTCGCCCCCCGTGGGCGCGACGGTGCGCACGCCGGTGAGATGATCGCCGAGGCCGAGGCCGGCGACGAACTCGGTCAGCATCGGTCCCCAGAGGACGCCGCCCGTGACGATGGCGAAGCGCCGCCCGCCCGCATGCGCGGCCCGGCAGGCGGCCTCCGCCATCCCGACCACGGGCATCGGGGCCACCTCGCGCAGGGCGGCGAGGCCGGGATCGCCGAAGCAGGCGAGGTAGACCGCGTCGCAGCCGGCCCCGTGCGCGGCGAAGGCGTCGAGGACGGCGTGACCGGCGATCGCCGCCGCCGCGCGGCTGGCGATGTAGCGGGCCCCAAATCGCCCGGTGACGGGCACCAGGGTGACGCCGTCCCCGGCGATCGACCGGACATGGCCGGCCACGAGGTCTGTGACCGACGCGGTGGTGTTCGGGTTGATGAGCAGGATGCGCAAGGCGGTTCGGACCTCGTCCCGGGTGGCGATGGCGAGGGCCCGAGCAAGGGACCGGCCACGAGCGCGCGGGGCACGGGGTTGCGGATAAGCCGTCCTGCTTGGGTTGCCGTCGATTGACAAGGCCGTGCAAGGCCCTAAGTGTCCCCGCAACGCGTGTGCGCGGCGGGTCGTGTGTCGAAGCCGCCCCTGATGCCAGCCGTCGCCGTGTCGATGTCCTCCGCGCCGGTTGGTCCATTCCCGCGCGCAACGGTTCTCATAGAATATGTCTTTTGCCGACCTCGGATTGAGCGACAAGGTCCTCCAGGCCGTCACGGCGGCCGGTTATTCCGAGCCCACGCCGATCCAGGCCCAGGCCATCCCCCACGTGCTCGCGCGCCGCGACGTCCTCGGCATCGCCCAGACCGGCACCGGCAAGACGGCGGCCTTCACGCTGCCGATGCTGACGCTGCTGGAGAACGGCCGTGCCCGGGCCCGCATGCCGCGCACGCTGATCCTGGAGCCGACCCGCGAGCTCGCCGCCCAGGTGGTGGAGAATTTCGATCGCTACGGCGTCAACCACAAGCTCAACGTCGCCCTGATCATCGGCGGCGTCTCGTTCGCGGAGCAGGACGCCAAGCTGATGCGCGGCACCGACGTGCTGATCGCGACGCCGGGCCGGCTCCTCGACCATTTCGAGCGCGGCAAGCTGCTGCTCACCGGCGTCGAGCTCCTCGTCATCGACGAGGCCGACCGCATGCTCGACATGGGCTTCATCCCCGACATCGAGCGCATCGTGAAGATGGTGCCCTTCACGCGCCAGACCCTGTTCTTCTCCGCCACCATGCCGCCGGAGATCGAGCGGCTGGCCGACATGTTCCTGCACACGCCGCAGCGGATCGAGGTGGCCCGGCCCGCCTCCACCGCCTCGACCATCGTGCAGAAGCTCGTGGCCACCAGTTCCGAGGGGCACGAGAAGCGCGACCTCTTGCGCCGCCTCATCCGGGGCGAGGCCGAGCTGAACAACGGCATCATCTTCTGCAACCGCAAGCGCGACGTGGCGCTGCTGCAGAAGTCCCTGGCGAGCCACGGCTTCAACGTGGCCGCCCTGCACGGCGACATGGACCAGCGCGCCCGCACCATCGCGCTGGACGGCTTCCGCTCGGGCGAGGTGCCGCTCCTGGTGGCCAGCGACGTGGCCGCGCGCGGCCTCGACATCCCGGCGGTGAGCCACGTCTTCAACTTCGACGTGCCGCATCACCCGGAAGACTACGTGCACCGCATCGGCCGCACCGGCCGCGCCGGCCGCGCCGGCCACGCCTTCACCCTGGTCAGCCGGGCCGACGAGCGCTCGCTCCACGCCATCGAGGCCCTGATCGGCCAGCCGATCCCCTGGGCCGAGGGCGACCTCGCCTCGGTGCCCGAATCCGCCCCCTCCGCGGAGGGGGAGTCGACCCGCACGCGCTACCGCGGCAAGACCGGCCGCCAGGTCCGCGGCGGCGAGGCCCGCCGCTCCGAGGGGCGCAAGCCGGACGCCCGAAACTCCGAAGGCCGGAATCCCGAGGCACGCGCCGCATCGGCCGGCCGTGCGGAGCCGAAGGCCGAGAGCGCCCGATCCGAGGCGAGGCCCGAGGCCGGCGACCGGCCCGAGGCGTCCGTCGAGGAGCGCGCCCCCAGGCGTGAGGGGCGCCGGGACGGACGGGGCGGGCGGTCGTCCCGCCGGGGTTCGTCCGAGCGAGCGGCCCCCGAGGCGGAGGTTGCGCAGGATCTCGCCCCCGCTCCCGCGGCCCAGGCCCCGCAGCGGGCACCCCGTCCCGAGCGCGCGGCCGAGCGGTCCCGCGACGAGCGTCGTGCGCCGCGGCGGCGCGGCGACGAGGACGAGGGCGAGACGCCGGTGGGTCTCGGCTCGCACGTGCCGGCCTTCCTCCTGCGTCCGGCCGTGGTCAAATCCTCCAAATAGACCGGTATCCAGACCGGTCTCGTCCGGCGAACGGCGTCGTAAGTCGTTCGCCCAGGCCGACCTTAACGGCATCTCCACGATCGGTTCCGTAGGATACGGCGATGCGGGGACGCTCCGCTCCGGAATCGGGCCGGGGGGATGGGACGGTTGGACGAACGATGGGCGGCAGTCATGGCGACCGCGAACGGAGCTTTGCGCTGGCCGAGCGTGCCAACGCGCTGATTCGCGATTACGGCCCATCGGCCGAGCCGCGCGCCTACGCGGTCTGGTACGCCTACGTCTCGGGCACCCAGCCGCAGATGAACGATGCCCTCAAGCGCCTTACGGCGGCCTCCGGGCGTCTCACCGAGGCCGATGTCGACGGCCTGTTCGAGACCTACCTCGATCCCACGCGCCTGTCGGACGCCACCGAGCGGGCGAGCAGCAGCGTGCTCTCCGAGATCGCCGGGGTGATGGAGGTGCTGGACCTCTCCCTCGGCTCCACCGCGCAGTACGATGCGTCGCTGCGCAACCTGGCGAAGGATCTGGACGGGACGGTCCCGACCGCGGCGAGCGTGCACAAGGTCGTCGCCGCCCTGGTGGCGACCACCCGCGAGGTCACCGCCAACAACCGCACCCTCGAGGCGCGGATGCGCGAGAGCCGGCGCGAGATCGAGACCCTGCGCGAGACCCTGGAGGCGACCCGCCTCGAGAGTCTCACCGATCCGCTCACCGGCCTGTCGAACCGCAAGCATTTCGAGGACAGCCTGTGCCAGCTGGTGCAGGGAGCCTCCGCCGCCGCGCCGGCCTGCCTCGTCGTCGTGGACGTGGATTCGTTCAAGCGCTTCAACGACGTCTACGGCCACATCACCGGCGACCAGGTGCTGCGCCTCGTGGCCTTGGTCATGCGCGAGCATGTCAGCCCCCGCGCCGTCCTTGCCCGCTTCGGCGGCGAGGAATTCGCCATGCTGCTGCCCGCCACCAGCCGGACGGCCGCCTACGCGGTCGCCGAGACGGTGCGGACCAGCGTGATGGCCCGGGAACTCGTGAAGCGCTCCACCGGCGAGTCGCTCGGAAAGATCACGATCTCCCTGGGGCTCGCGGCGCATCGCCCGGGCGACACCGCGGTGTCGCTGCTCGAGCGCGCCGACCAGTGTATGTTCAGGGCCAAGCGCGACGGCCGCAACCGCACGGTCGACGACCTCGACATGGACGTGTCGAGCGTCGCCTGACCCGGCCTTCCGCCTCAGGCGCTGGCGTGGACCGCCTCGGGGTTCACCGGGGTGATCGCCACCGACTCGCCGCAGCCGCAGGCCGAGGTCTGGTTCGGGTTGTTGAACACGAACTGGGACGAAAGCTTGTTGGTCTGGAAGTCCATCTGCGTGCCGAGCAGGAACAGCAGCGCCTTCGGATCGACGAAGACGGTGACGCCGCGATCCTCGACCTTGTCCTCGCCGGGCTTCTGCCCCTCGGCATATTCCATGGTGTAGGACATGCCGGCGCAGCCGCCGTTCTTCACGCCGACCCGGACGCCCGCGATGGGCTGGTCCGCATCCGCGATGATCGCCTTGATCCGATCGGCCGCCGCGTCGGTCAGCGACAGGACCTTGAACTTCGATGCCATGATGTCTCTCCGACAGCCGGGTTCAAGGCCCGGGCGGGTGAGGGTGATTGAACCCGGTTAAGATAAGGATTGCGAGGGCCGGGGTCCATGGCCGACCAAGGACGCGGGCGCCCGCGATCCAAATTCTGTTATGTTCGGCCCGAGAGCGGAGGCTTTCATGGCACAGACGGCGCGACAGGCGATGAGCATCGAGGCGTTCTTTGCCTGGCAGCAGCGCCAGGAGATCCTCTACGAACTCGTCGAGGGCGTGCCGGTGCCGCACGTCAAGATGATGACCGGCGCGAGCACGCAGCATGATCGCGTCACGGTCAACATCATCGGCACCCTCTACGCGCAGTTGCGAGGAACGGGGTGTCGCCCCACCACGGACGACATCGGGCTGCGCACCGGTATCACGACCCTGCGCCGTCCGGACGTGACGGTCGAGTGCGGAGACCTCGTGCCCGATAGCTACGAGAGTCGCCTGCCGAGGCTCGTCGTCGAAGTGCTGTCTCCCTCGACAAGCACCATCGATCGCTTCCGCAAGTTGGAAGAGTACAAGCGACATCCGACCATCGCCTACATCCTCCTCGTCGAGACGCGGTGGCCGAGCGCCACTCTATACCGTCGCGACGGCGAGGGCTGGGAGACGCAGGCCTACGAGGCGATGGACGCGATCGTCGAACTGCCCATCATCGGTGCCCAGCTGGCGCTGTCGGATATCTACGCAGACATGACCTTCATGGACCTGCGCGAGCCCCCGGTCGCCTGACCGCCGGCTACCACATGTCCAGGGCGACGCGGGCCTCGTCGGACATCCGGCTCTGGTCCCACGGCGGGTCGAACACCATCGTGACGGCGCAGGACTGGACGCCCGGCACGGCGGCGACCGCCGTCTCGACCCAGCCCGGCATCTCGCCCGCCACGGGGCAGCCCGGGGCCGTGAGGGTCATGTCGATGGCGACCTTGCGGTCGTCGGCGATGTCGACCTTGTAGATCAGGCCGAGCTCGTAGATGTCGGCCGGGATCTCGGGGTCGTAGACGCTTTTCAGCGCGACCACGATGTCGTCGGTCAGGCGGTCGAGTTCCTCGGGCGGGATCGCCGAGTCGCTCGCGATGGTGGGGGTGTTCGCCCCGCCGGTGATGGCCGAATCGCTCATGAAACTGTCCTCGTCTCGGGGCGGCGCCCCGGATCGCGCGCCCGCGACCCCGCGCGCCGCCGGAATGCGTCAGGCGAACATCATCTCGGCCTTGGCCAGGGCCTCGGCGAGGGCGTCCACTTCCTGCGTCGTATTATACAGGCCGAAGGAGGCGCGACAGGTGGAGGTCGCGCCGAAGCGGGTGAGGAGGGGCATGGCGCAGTGCGTCCCCGCCCGGATCGCCACGCCGTAGCGGTCGATCACGGTGGCGATGTCGTGGGCATGCGCCCCCTTCATCTCGAAGGCGATGACGCCGCCCTTGTCCTTCGCCGTACCGATCATCCGCAGGGAGTTCATGGCGCCGAGGCGCTCCTGGGCATAGGCGAGCAGGGACGCCTCGTGGGCGGCGATCTTCTCGCGCCCGACGCCCATCATGAATTCGAGCGCCGCGCCGAGGCCCACCGCCTCGACGATCGCGGGCGTGCCGGCCTCGAAGCGATGCGGCGGATCGTTGTAGGTGACCGAGTCCTGGCTGACGGTGCGGATCATCTCGCCGCCGCCTTGGTAGGGGGGGAGCCTCTCCAGCCAGTCCTTCTTGCCGTAGAGCACGCCGATGCCGGTGGGCCCGTAGACCTTGTGGCCGGTGAAGACGAAGAAGTCGCAGTCCAGCGCCTTGACGTCGATGGGCTGGTGCACGGCGCTCTGGGCCCCGTCGAGGAGCACCGGCACGCCGTGGGCATGGGCGATGCGCACGATCTCCCGGGCCGGCGTCACCGTGCCGAGAACGTTCGACATGTGGGTGATCGCCACCATTTTCGTCCGCGCGGTGAAGAGCTTCTCGTACTCTTCGACCAGGAAGTTGCCCTGGTCGTCCACGGGCGCCCACTTGATCACCGCCCCACGCCGCTCGCGCAGGAAGTGCCAGGGCACGATGTTGGAATGGTGCTCCATGATCGAGAGGATGATCTCGTCCCCCTCCCCGATCAGGCCGGCCCAGCCCATGGACGAGGCCACGAGGTTGTAGGCCTCGGTGGCGTTGCGGGTGAAGATGATCTCGTCGGTGGAGTCGGCGTTGAGGAACTGCCGCGTGGTCTCGCGCGCGCCCTCGAAGCCCTCCGTGGCGGCGTTCGCCATGAAGTGCAGGCCGCGATGGACGTTGGCGTAGCCCGTCTCCATGCAGTTCACCATGGCGTCGATGACCGCGCGCGGCTTCTGCGACGAGGCCGCGTTGTCGAGATAGACCAGCGGCCGGCCATAGACCTTCTCGGCGAGGATCGGGAACTGCGCCCGGATCGCCGCGACGTCGTAGGGGGTGTTCGGGACGGGTGCGTTCATGGGTGGACCTGTGTGGTGTCGGACGCGCGGCCCTCCCCCGTCGCGGGGAAGGGCCGTCGGCGGGGTGCGATCAGCCGCGCGCCGCGAGCCACGCCTCGATGGTGCCGACCAGCGCCTCGCGGGCGCCGTCGTGGCTGACCGACTCGATGGCCGCGCCGAGGAAGGCCTGGACCAGCAGGCTCTCGGCCTGGGCCTTCGGAAGCCCGCGCTGCATCAGGTAGAACAGCAGGTCCTCGTCGAGGGCGCCGCAGGTGGCGCCGTGGCCGCAGGCGACGTCGTCGGCGAAGATCTCCAGCTCGGGCTTGTTCATCATCTGGCCGTCGTCGGACAGGATGAGGCAGGCCGACATCATCTTGCCGTCGGTCTGCTGGGCCGCCTGCTGGACGATGATCTTGCCCTGGAACACGCCCGTGGCCTCGCCGTCCACCACGGTCTTGAACAGCTCGCGGCTGACTCCGCCGGTGGCGGCGTGGTCGGCCAGGAAGGTGGTGTCGGCGAGCTGCCGGCCGTTGAGCATGGCCGCCCCGTTCACCACTGCGCGCCCGTCGGCCCCGGCGAAGTTCAGGTAGACCTGGTGGCGCGAGAGCACGCCGCCGACGACCACGTTGACGGTCTCAACCGCGGCGGCGGCGCCGAGCTTCACCGAGAGCGTCGACAGTGCCACGGCCTCGCGGCCCTCGGCGTTCAGGCGGGCATGCCGGAAGGTGGCGTTGTCGGCCACCGTCACGTCGAGGGCGTCGTTGGGCTGGTAGGCGACGCCGTCCGGCCCCTCGTGGCTCTCCAGCACCATGATGTCGGCGCCCTCCCCCAGCACCACGAGGGCGCGGGTGGCGGTGGAGAAGGCCTGGGTGCCGGAGGCGACGAAGCGCAGGTGCAGCGGGGTCTCGACCTGGGCGCCAGGCTCCACGGCGATCACCACCCCATCCGCCAGGAAGGCGGTGTTGAGCTGGTAGATCGGGTTCTCGGAGGCCTGGCGCACCGGCGTCAGCCGGTCGAGGAGCGCGTGGCCCTCGGTGAGCGCCCGGGTCAGGGGCGTGACGGTGACGCCGGCCGGGATGCGGCCGAGGTCGGATTCAGACTCGACCAGGTGACCGTTGACGAAGGTGAGGCGCACGGCCTCGATGCCCGCGAAGCCCTTGGCCCCGGCCGACGCCGCCTTGGCGGTCTCGGCGGAGGGCATCTCGGCGGGGTGGGCGGCATCGCGGAACGCCGAGCGCAGGTCGGTGTACTTGAAGGCCTCGACGCGGCGGGTCGGCAGGCCGACGGCCTCGAAGTAGCGGAACGCCTCCTCGCGGGCGATCGAGACGCCCGTGGGGTACTTCATTTTGGTGGCTTCGAAGAGCTTGGACAGCCCGGTCTCGGCCGCGGTGCGGAGGGGGGTGATGTCGGCCATGATCAGGCGGCCTCGCCCGTCCGGTACTCGGCGTAGCCGGAGGCCTCGAGCTCGAGGGCGAGCTCCTTGCCGCCCGACTTCACGATGCGGCCCTGCGACATCACGTGGACGACGTCCGGCACGATGTGGTTCAGCAGGCGCTGGTAGTGCGTGATGACCAGGAAGGAGCGGCCTTTCGCGCGCAGGGCGTTGACGCCCTCGGAGACGATGCGCAGGGCATCGATGTCGAGGCCGGAATCGGTCTCGTCGAGGACGCAGAACTTCGGCTCCAGCAGGGCCATCTGCAGGATCTCCATGCGCTTCTTCTCGCCGCCGGAGAACCCGACGTTGAGGGCGCGCTTGAGCATGTCCTTGTTGATCTCGAGCTTCTCGGCGGCCGCGTTCACCCGGCGGATGAAGTCGGGGGTCGAGAGCTCGCCCTCGCCCCGCGCGCGGCGCTGGGCGTTCAGGGTCGCCTTCAGGAAGGTCATGGTGCCGACTCCCGGGATCTCCAGCGGGTACTGGAAGGCCAGGAACACGCCCGAGGCTGCGCGCTCGTCGGGGCTCATCTCCAAGATGTTATCGCCGTCGAGCAGGATCTCGCCGTCGAGGACGTCGTAATCTTCCTTGCCCGCGATGACGTAGGACAGGGTCGACTTGCCCGAGCCGTTCGGGCCCATGATGGCGGCGACCTCGCCGTCGTTCACGGTGAGGTTGAGGCCGTTGAGGATCTGCTTGTCCTCGATGGCGACGGTGAGGTTCTTGATTTCGATCATGACAGGTTAGTCCTGGAATTTGAATGCGTTGTGCCCGCGACCCTCCCCCCTCTGCGGGGGAGGGGGCCGCGCGGAGCGAGGCGGGAGAGGGGGCGGCCTCTTCGGACAAGGCGTCCCCGCATCCGATCCGCCTCGCGGGCCACCGTCTCCCGCGGAGGGAGAGGGAAAGCTGCGCCCTACCCCACCGAGCCCTCGAGGCTGATCGAGATCAGCTTCTGGGCCTCGACGGCGAACTCCATCGGCAGCTGCTGCAGCACGTCGCGGACGAAGCCGTTGACGATGAGCGCGGTCGCCTCCTCGTTGGAGAGGCCGCGCTGCTGGCAGTAGAACATCTGGTCTTCCGAGATCTTCGAGGTGGTGGCCTCGTGCTCGAACTGCGCCGAGCTGTTCTTCGACTCGATGTAGGGGACGGTGTGCGCGCCGCACTGGTCGCCGATCAGGAGCGAGTCGCAGTTGGTGAAGTTGCGCGCGCCCGTCGCCTTCCGGTGCGCCGAGACGAGGCCCCGGTAGGTGTTCTGCGAGCGCCCGGCCGAGATGCCCTTCGAGATGATCCGGCTGGTGGTGTTCTTGCCGAGGTGGATCATCTTGGTGCCGGAATCGACCTGCTGCATGCCGTTCGACACCGCGATCGAGTAGAACTCGCCGCGGGAATTGTCGCCGCGCAGAATGCAGGACGGGTACTTCCAGGTGATCGCCGAGCCGGTCTCGACCTGGGTCCAGGAGATCTTCGAGTTGGCGCCGCGGCAATCGCCGCGCTTGGTCACGAAGTTGTAGATGCCGCCCTTGCCCTCGTTGTCGCCCGGGTACCAGTTCTGGACGGTCGAGTACTTGATCTCGGCGTCGTCGAGGGCGACGAGCTCGACCACGGCGGCGTGGAGCTGGTTGTCGTCACGCTTCGGGGCGGTGCAGCCCTCGAGGTACGAGACGTACGAGCCCTTGTCGGCGATGATCAGCGTGCGCTCGAACTGGCCGGTGTCGCGCTCGTTGATGCGGAAGTAGGTCGACAGCTCCATCGGGCAGCGCACGCCCGGCGGGATGTAGACGAACGAGCCGTCGGAGAAGACGGCCGAGTTCAGCGTCGCGAAGAAGTTGTCGGTCACCGGCACGACCGAGCCGAGATACTTGCGCACCAGGTCGGGGTACTCGCGGATCGCCTCGGAGATCGGCATGAAGATCACGCCGGCCTTGGACAGCTCGGCCTTGAAGGTGGTGGCCACCGAGACCGAGTCGAACACGGCGTCGACCGCGACCCGGCGCTCGGGGGCGATGCCCTCCAGCACCTCGACCTCGCGGAGCGGAATGCCGAGCTTCTCGTAGGTCTTCAGGATCTCCGGATCGATCTCGTCGAGCGACAGCGCGGCCGGGCGCTTCGGAGCCGCGTAGTAGTAGATGTCCTTGTAGTCGACCTTGTCGTAGGAGACCCGCGCCCAGTCGGGCTCCTGCATGGTCTGCCAGCGCTTGTAGGCGTCCAGGCGCCAGGCCAGCATCCACTCGGGCTCGTCCTTCTTGGCCGAGATGTAGCGGATCACGTCCTCGGAGATGCCCTTCTCGGACTTCTCCATCTCGATGGTGGTCTCGAACCCGTACTTGTACTGGTCGAGGTCGATCGAGCGGACCCGGTCGATGGTTTCCTGCACTGCAGGCATTACACGTCTCCTGACATGCCCGGCGTCAAGGGCCGGGTGTGGGTCGGATGGCTTGGGAAGGCGGCACTCACGCCGCGTGCCCCTGCCGTCGATATAGGGTCTCCACCAGGCGTTCGCAGGCGGCGCGACACCGCGCTGCGTCGCTTTCGGTGCTGTTCCACCCGAGGCTCACGCGCAGGGCCCCTGCGGCGAGCGCAGGGGTCACGCCCATGGCCGCGAGCACGGGCGAGCGCGCGACCTTTCCGGAGGCGCAGGCCGAGCCGGACGAGATCGCGACGCCCGACAGGTCCAGCCGCATCAGCGCCGTCGGGGCATCGAGCCCCGGGACGGCGAAGCACAGGGTGTTGGGCAGGCGCGGGGCGCCGGCACCGAACACCGCGAGGTCGGGTGCGCAGGCGCGCAAGGCCGCCTCGATGCCGTCGCGCAGATCCGCCAGGCGGTCCGCGGAGGCGGGATCGGCGAGGTCGGCGGCGACCCCCAGCCCGACGATGCCGGGCAGGTTCTCGGTGCCGCCGCGCAGGCGCGCCTCCTGGCCGCCGCCGCGCAGGAAGCCTGCGCCGAGCGTCACGCCCTCGGCGAGCACCAGGGCGCCGATGCCCTTGGGCGCGCCGAACTTGTGGCCCGAGAGGGTGAGCGCGTCGAGGCCGAGGGCGGCCATGTCCATCGGGATCTTGCCGATGGCCTGGACCGCGTCCGTGTGCACCAGGGCGCGGCCATGCGCCCGGGCCAGGGCGACGATCGCCGGGAGCGGCTGGACCACGCCGGTCTCGTTGTTGGCGGCGTGGACCGAGATCAGCACGCCCGCCCCGGCATGACGGGCGAGCAGGGCCTCCAGGGCGCCGAGATCGACCAGGCCCGCGGCGTCCACGGGAACGACGTCGACCGCCTCCGCCGGGAAACGGTGTCCGGCCGAGACGCAGGGGTGCTCGGTGGCGCCGAGGATGAGGCGCGTCGGGGCGGGATGGCCCACCCGTGCCAGGGCACCGGACAGGACCGCGTTGGCAGCTTCGGTGCCGCCGCTGGTGAACACCACCCGGCCCGTACCGGCGCCGACCCGCCGGGCGACCGCCTCGCGGGCGGCCTCCAGGGCAGCACGGGCCGCCCGGCCCTCCGCATGGACCGACGAGGGGTTGCCCGGCAGGGTCAGCGCCCGCGCCACGGCAGCCGCAACCTCCGGCCGAACCGGCGAGGTCGCATTGTGGTCGAGATAGGCGCGGGGCGAAGTCATCCGGGAAAAACCACTGGCGGCGTCAAGTGCGAAAGCGACAAATCCTTGCTTTTGCCCCCCACGATCATGCTAAGGCGCGGACACGATACGTGTTCCGATCGCCCACCGTGCGGGGAACGCGCCGATCCGAAGCTGGCCGGAGCTGCGCTTGTTTAGAACGATTCTAGTTCGCTAGAATTATTCTAAGAGCGCTTTTAGGTTCGTGGCCGAGCGAGTCAAGGCACGCCTCACGGCTTTGCCCAGGCGTCGGACGCGCGCGTGTTCCCCTCGCGTCGGCGATCCACCGCGCGATGCCCGACCGGGACATCCGCTCAGGAGTGTTGGTTTCCATGCCCGAAGTCATCTTCACCGGTCCCGCCGGCCGTCTCGAGGGGCGCTACCAGGCGCCCAAGAAGAAGGGCGCTCCGATCGCGATCGTGCTGCATCCGCACCCCCAGTTCGGCGGCACGATGAACAATCAAATCGTGTACAATCTTTTCTACACCTTCGCCAATCGCGGCTTCGCGGCCCTGCGCTTCAACTTCCGCGGCGTCGGCCGCAGCCAAGGCGCGTTCGATCACGGCACGGGCGAGCTCTCCGACGCGGCCTCGGCCCTCGACTGGGTGCAGTCGGTGAACCCGGAGGCCCGCGCCTGCTGGATCGCCGGCGTCTCGTTCGGCTCGTGGATCGGCATGCAGCTGCTGATGCGCCGCCCCGAGATCGAGGGCTTCATCTCGATCGCCGCGATGGCCAACCGCTACGACTTCACCTTCCTGGCCCCCTGCCCGTCCTCGGGCCTGTTCGTGCACGGCTCCGAGGACCGGGTCGCCCCGGCCCGCGAGGTCATGCCGGTGATCGAGAAGGTGAAGACCCAGAAGGGCGTCATCATCGAGCACCAGATGGTGGAGGGCGCGAACCACTTCTTCGACGGCAAGGTCGACGAGCTGACCCAGACCGTCGACACCTACCTCGACAAGCGCCTCGGCCCGAAGCCCGAGGCCGCCTGAGGCCAACGTCGCGCGGTGGGTCCGCTGGGGTTTTCAGCGGACCTGCGACGTTGGCGGATGGCCGGCGGCCTCCCTCATGGGCATGCGTCGGTCCACGGATTCAGGAGCGGCACGCGGGTCTTGCGATAATCCGCGACATCCCGCGTCACGATCGTCAATCCATGCCGGAGGGCCGTGGCCGCGATGATCAGGTCGGGCTGCAGAAAGGTATGGCCCGCCTTGCGGCCTTCCTCCACGAGGAGGCGCCAGGTGAACATCACGTCCTCGGTGATCTCCAGCACCCGGTGCTCGAACAGGGGGGCGGACCCTGAGGATCAGCCACGTATTGAGTTCTGCACGCCGGCCGACATCCGCGACGCATTCGATCCCGAAGCGGATCTCGGCCAGGGTCGCGGTGCTGACGTAGAGACGGTCGAAGGGCTGCCCGGCCACGAAATCCACCACGCGCCGCTCCGGTTTCGTCCTGCGCAGCTCGGACAGGATATTCGTGTCGAGAAGCCAGCCGGTCACAGGGTGACGTCGCGCACAGGCATGACGCTGCGCGGCGGATCGAGATCGACGTCCGGTGCGGGTACGGCCTGCATCGCGGCGACCAGGGCCGAGCCGTCGAGCTCACCCTTGAGCCGTCGGAATTCCTCGGCGGAGATCACCACCACCTCGTCGCGCCCGCGCACCATGACGCGCTGGGGGCCGTCGCTGCGGACACGGCGCACGAGTTCGCTGAAGCGTGCCTTGGCGTCCTGCAACGGCCACGCGCCCGGCGGAAGCGATGACTCGGGTGACTTCGACGATCTGGTCATACTGACCAGGTTAGCAGGTCGCCGTCGCCGGTCCAGCGCCGCCCCTCACGTCGTCGCGTGCACCACCGGCACGGCCGGCGCTCCCTCCCACTCCGAATGGGCCGGGATCGATTCGCCCTTCATCACGATGGTCAGCGGGCGCAGGCGGGCGTAGTCGCCGACCTTGGTGTCGTAGAGCACCGTCGAGAAGGCGCCCACCGACACGCCCCGGCCCACCTCGACCCGGCCGACCTTCATGATGCGGTCCTCGTAGAGGTGCGTCTGCAGGGCCGAGGTGCGGTTGATGGTGGCGTAGTCGCCGATGGTGACGCAGTCGAACTCGGTGATGTCGGTGGTGAGCATGCACACGCCCTGGCCGACCTTCACCCCGAGGAGCCGCAGCATCCAGGGCAGGAACGGCGTTCCGACGAGGTGCTCCAGCAGCACCTTGCCGGCCAGGCCCCAGTAGAGCACCGCCACCGCCTCGGTGCGCATGGCCCACCAGGACCACATCGGCTGCATGCCGGGCTTGTAGACGCCCATCAGCAGCCACTTCACCGCGATCACCGTGAAGGACTGGATGAAGGCGATGGCGACGGAGACCGCCACGAAGCTGACCGCGAGGCCGGTCCAGTCCTGGGCCAGGATCGCCGGGTAGAAGTAGAAATCGATCGCCGAGATCGCGAGGGTGATGAACAGCATCGGCGAGAACGAGGTCGAGAACGCCTCGAAGATGCCGCGCCGGAGCTTGGGCCCGATGCCGGGCTCGTAGGTCTGGGTGTTCGAGCCGAGATCGACCCGCTGGCGCGAGGGCAGCTTGATCGGCGGCGAGCCGAACCAGGTGTCGCCCGGCGTCATCAGTTCGTTGGCCGGCGGCTTCGACTTGATGCCGATGAGCACGTCCTCGGGGATCACCGCCCCCGGCGGGACCACGGCGTCGTTGCCGACGAAGACGCGCGGGCCGGTATGGACCTCGTGCATCGTCATCCAGCCGCGCCGGATCTCCTCCTCGCCGAACACCACCTCGTCGGCGATGAAGTTGCGCGCGCCGATATCGGCGAGGTCGTAGCGCCCGGCGAGGTTGGTGGAGATCTCGGCCCCCTGCCCCATCCGGGCGCCCATCAGGCGGTACCAGGCCCGCATGTAGACCGTCGCGAACAGGGACGAGAGCGTCTCCAGCGTCACCTCCGCGGCGAGCGCCACGGCCCATTTGCGCATGTAGAAGCCGCTGTAGATCGAGTGGGTGCCCGAGGAGACGCGGGGCAGCACCAGCCAGCGGATCGCCGCGATCAGCAGCACCGTGCCCGCCGTCATCAGCATGGCGGTGGGCCAGGTCAGCAGCGGCAGGTACCAGTGGTAGTCGATGTCGGTGATGTCCCCGAGGGAATCGCTGAGCTGGTCGAAGATGTAGAAGGCCGGGAAGATCGGCAGCAGGCCGATGGCGGGGATCGCCGCCAGCAGGAAGGTGTAGAGGGCCGCGAAGGCGAAGCGCCGCCCGGGCGAGGCCGTGGCGGGCGCGGGCAGCGCCTCCGGATCGGCCGCGCCGACCTTGCGCCCGGGCGAGCCGTCCCAGATCTCGGCGTTCCCCACCTGCGTGCCGGTGGGGATGGTGGTGAGGTCGCCGATCTCGGCATGGTCGCCGATGACGGTGTCGGGTCCGATCACGCAGGAGGCGCCGATGGCGACGTCGGCGCCGATGCGGACGCGCCCGATGATCAGCGCATCGCCCACCACCTCCGCGTTGGCGATGACGAGGCGGCCGCCCAGCGAGGCGCCGGGGCCGACGCTGAGCAGGTCCGGCGCGCCGATCTCCGCGTCGGAGATCAGCGCGTCCTTGCCGATGTCGGCGCCCAGCAGCCGCAGGTAGAACACGATGGCGGGCGAGCCCTGCAGCCACTTGATGTGGACCAGCGGCGTCAGCCGCTGCGCCAGCCACCAGCGGTAATAGTAGACCCCCCAGAGGGGATAGCGCCCGGGCCGGGTGCGCCCGAGGATCAGCCACTTGGCCGCCACCGCGATGGCGGCCGTCACGGCGTTGATGCCGATATAGACCAGCAGCAGCACGGCGAGTTCGCCGAAGAACCCGAGGCCGCCGCCGGTGAGCAGCAGGTAGGTCACGAAGATGCCGAGCCATTGCGCCGTGGCCAGCGCGATGACGAAGGGCAGGGCCGCCGCCTGGGCGAGGCCGCAGAGGAAGCGCCGGCGGAGAGAGGGGGCGGGGAAGCTGAGATCGCGGATCGCCATCTCGGTGCCGACGCCGCCGGTGCGCTCGATCAGGGTGTCGGCCATGGCCCGCAGGGTGCGCCGGCCGTAGACGTCCTGCAGGGTGATGGCGGCCAGCGCCGGCACTTCGCGGACCGCGCCGACGAAGCGGGCGGCCAGCAGCGAATGGCCGCCGAGATCGGCGAAGAAGTCGCCCTCGAAGGGGATGGCCTGGTTGCCGAAGATGCGGTGGGCGGCGGCGAGCAGCGCGGCCTCGGTCTCGTTGCGCGGTGGCTCCTGCTCGCCCGACGTGTCGGCCACCGTCAGGGTGGCGATGCGCAGCGCCTTGCGGTCGACCTTGCCCGAGGTCAGGCGCGGCAGCACCTCCACCACCTCGAAATGCCCCGGCACCATGTAGGGCGGCATCTGCTCGGCGAGCGTCTGGCGCAGGGCGGCCTTGTCGATCTCGGTGCCGCGCTCGGGCACCAGGAAGGCGACGAGGCGGTCGACCCCATCGTCCTGGCGCAGCACCACCGCGGCCTGGTTGATGCCGGGCAGGACCTGGATGCGCGACTCGATCTCGCCGAGCTCCACCCGGAAGCCGCGGATCTTCACCTGGTCGTCGATGCGACCGTGGAACAGGATGTTGCCGGCGGCGTCGAGGGAGACCGCGTCGCCCGAGCGGTACAGGACCGGGTCGGTCCCATCCGAGTCGAAGGGGTTGGCGATGAACTTTTCCGCGGTCAGCGCGGGGCGCTTCAGGTAGCCCTTGGCGACGCCGGGGCCGCCGATCAGGAGTTCGCCCTGCTGCCCCCGCGCGAGGAGCTCGAGCGCCTCGCCCGCGACATACACCGAATAGTTCGGGATCGGGCCGCCGATGGTCACGGGCGTGCCGGGCTGCATCTCGGCGGCGGTGGCCACCACCGTGGCCTCGGTCGGACCGTAGGTGTTGAAGAGCTGGCGCGCGCCGCTCGCCCAGCGGGCGACCAGGGGCTCGGGCAGGGCCTCGCCCCCGAGCAGCACGAGGCGCACCGTGGGCAGGTCCCGGGAGATCATGGCGAGCAGCGTCGGCACGGTGTCGAGGACGGTGACGCCGGCCCGGGCGATGATGTCCGGCAGGCTCTCGACGTCGCCCATCATGGCGGGCGAGGCCACGAACATCGTCGCGCCCACGAGGTAGGGCACCCAGATCTCCTCCATCGAGAGATCGAAGGCCACGGACGCGCCCTGGAACACCACGTCGTCCGGCCGCATCCCGTAGAGGGCGTTCCCCGAGCGCAGGAAGTGGCAGATGTTGGCGTGGCTGATGACGATGCCCTTCGGCACGCCGGTCGAGCCCGAGGTGTAGATGAGGTAGGCCGGGTGTTGCGGCGTCAGGCCGGCCGCGCGCAGGTCGGGGAGCGCGGCCTCCGCCGGTGTCGCGGACGCGAGGCCCGCGACCGTCAGGGCCGGCGTGCCGGCGGGGGCCTGCGGCTCCAGGGCGGGCGAGACGAGGAGCGCCTTGGCCTGGGCATCCTCCAGGCAGACCGCGACGCGGTCGGCCGGGGCCTCGGCGTCGAAGGGCAGCCAGGCCGCCCCCGAAAGGGCGATGCCGATCTGGGCGATGAGCAGGTCGGGGCCCCGCGCCATCCACAGGCCGACCACGTCGCCCGGGCCGATGCCCCGGTGGGCGAGGCCGCGCGCGATCGCCGCGGCCCGCGCCTCGACCTCCGCATAGGTGAAGGCCGGATGGACGCCGTCGGGACCGGTCCGGGCGCCGTCGACGAGGGCCGGATGGTCCGGGCGTGCCGCGGCGCTCGCGCGGAAGATCTCGCTCAGGGTCTCGTCGCGGATGAGGTCGGGGCGGACCGCGCCGCGCAGGACCGCCCGCGGGCCGGCCGCTTCCGTCGAGGGACTCGTCTCCTGAGGCCCGCGCGCTGCCGCCCGAGGCCGGGTCGTCTCGGCGAGACTGGTCATCCGCTGCTCCGCTGTCGGCGCCCGATCGAGCGGGCGCCGTCCTTTTGGCCGGGTAGGCGCCCGGATCGCGCCGAAATCACGGCGCGTCTAGCACGTTTGGGCGGCAGGCTTGAACCGGGGTCGAACGCGCAGGGCGCAACCGGTCAGGCCCAGCGCCAGCCGGCCCGGTCGAGGACGAGGACGCTGCCCTGGCGGATTCCGATGCGCGGCGCGTCGCGGATGCCGAGGTGGCCCCGGATCACCAGGATCGCCCGGGCGACGCCGCCATGGGCGACGATCACGGTGGGCCGCGTCAGTTCGGCGATGGCGGGCGTGACCCGCTCCACCAGCATGGCGTAGCTCTCGCCGGTGCCGCCGGGCGGACGATAGCCCCAGCGGTCGCGGTCGCGGGCCAGGGCGCCGGCCGGGTCCCAGCGCCGGATCTCGGCCCAGGTCGAGCCCTCCCAGGCGCCGAAGCTGATCTCGGCCAGGCGCGGATCGCGGCGATAGCCCTCCGGGTCGAGGGCGAGGGCCGCCCGCAGCGTCTCCATGGTCCGGCGGGTCCGGGTGAGCGGGCTGGCGACGAAGTCCATGGCGGCGAGGTCGGCATCGCCGGCCGCCGCGGCGAGGCGGTCGGCCACGGCACCGGCCTGACGCAGGCCCTCGGCGTTCAGGTCGATGTCCCGCTGGCCCTGGAGGCGTCCCTCCGCGTTCCAGTCGGTCTGGCCGTGGCGGATGAAGTAGATCGGGTTCACGGCCTCATGCCCGCCGCTCGGCGGAACGGCCGAGCCGGGCTATCGTTTTCGCACTCACATCCTGGCCCTGCCATCCTGGCCTGCATACCGGCGGTCGCCCCGTCCGCCGTCCACCGAAACAGCGAGTCTCGTCATGTCGAAGCATCACGGCAAGCATCGCCGGGGCCAGAGCCCGGAAGAAACCGGGGCTTCCGCGTCGCAGCGTGACGTTTCGCACCGCAAGGACGGCTCGCACCGCAAGGACGGCTCGCGCGGCAAGGCGGACAAGAAGAGCGAGGCCCGCCGGGCCGGGCACCGGCCGCCCTCCTCGGCGCACTGGGCGCGCGAGGCCGAGAGCCGGGCGACCGCGGCCGGCGAGACCATCGATCCCCGTCTCGCCCCCGCCGCCCCCGGCATCGTCACCGTTCAGCCGGGAACCCGCTGTGACCTCGACGCGATCGACGCGAATACCGACGGCGGCTTGGACAAGGAGGAGGCCAAGGCGGCGCTGTCGACCGAGCGGGCCCGCATCGCCACCCTGCAGGAGCGGCTCTACGCCGAGCACAAGCGCAGCCTGCTCGTCGTCTTCCAGGCCATCGACACCGGCGGCAAGGACGGAACGATCCGGGCGGTGTTCGAGGGCGTCAATCCGCAGGGCTGCCGGGTGTGGTCGTTCAAGGTGCCGAGCGCCGAGGAGAGCGACCACGACTTCCTCTGGCGCTACCACGCCAAGGCGCCGGCGCGCGGCATGATCAACGTGTTCAACCGGAGCCATTACGAGGACGTGCTCGTGGTCCGGGTCAAGGACCTCGTGCCCGAGCCGGTCTGGCGGGCCCGCTACGACCAGATCAACGATTTCGAGCGGATGCTCGCCGCCGCCGGCACCACCGTGCTCAAGTTCTTCCTCCACATCTCCAAGGACGAGCAGAAGGAGCGCCTGGAGGCCCGGATCGCGAACCCCGACAAGCACTGGAAATTCGATCCGGCCGACCTGGTGGAGCGCCGGTCCTGGGACGCCTATCAGGCGGCCTTCGCGGATGCGCTGACCGCGTGCTCCACGCCGCACGCGCCCTGGCACGTGGTCCCGGCCAACCGGAAATGGTACCGCAACCTCCTCATCGCCCGCACCATCGCCGACACCCTGGAGGCGATGGACCCGCGATTTCCCGAGGCGAAAGCCGGCATCGCAGGGATGACCGTTCCGGATTGACCCGGCACCCGGCTGCAATCAATCGTTGCTTCCCGGGGCTTACGGGGCTTCGGCGGATGATGGGAGCGCGCGTATGCTGGCCGTCCGTGACGTCGCCGTGTCGGGGTACCGTTCGCTGCACGCAATCCGCTTACCCGTGGGCGCCCTCTCGGTTTTCATCGGCGCCAACGGCGTCGGCAAGACCAACCTCTACCGGGCACTCGAATGCCTGCAATCGGCCGCCACCGGCGTCCTGATCCGGAATCTCGTGGCCGAGGGCGGCATCGACTCGGTGAGCTGGGCCGGGATGCGCAAGGTCCACGAGTCGGCTCGGATCCGCTGGAGCGTCGAACTCGCCGACGACGTCAGCGGCCTCGCCTACGACTATGCCGTCGAGGTCGGCTGCAAGCCGCCCAAGGCCGCGGCCGGATTTCCCCTTGAGCCCGAGTTCAAGACCGAACGGCTTCGCCTGATCTCGTCCCGGCGACCGGCCACCCTGCTCCACCGCGACGGACCGGGCGGTTTCCTGCGCGACGGCGAGGGACTCAAGCGCAGTCTCGGGGAGGATCTGCTGTCGTCCGAGACGGTGCTCGGCACCATCCAGGATGGCGGCGCCTATCCGGAACTGCATCAGGTCCGCAGCGCCCTGACGGCCTGGCGCTTCCACCACGATTTCCGCACCGATGCCGCCTCGGCGCTGCGTCGCCCCTGCCTCGCGGTGACGACCCCGACCCTGTCGTCGGACGGCTCGGACCTCGCCGCCGTGTTCGCAACCCTCGCGCATATCCGCCAGGACACCGTCGACCTCGCAGCCGCCGTGGACGACGCCTTCCCCGGCGCCCGCCTCGACCTTCCGGTCCCGGGGCGGCAGGCGCGGTTCGGGATGGTGTTTCCCGACTATCCGAGGCGGGTCTTCGAGGCGGCCGAACTCTCCGACGGGACGCTGCGCTTCCTGGCCCTCGCCGGTGCCCTGCTCGCCTATCGGCTGCCGCCCTTCATCGCCCTCAACGAGCCCGAGACCAGCCTGCATCCGGATCTGCTGGCGCCCCTCGCCCGCCTGATCGTGAAGGCTTCCGAACGCACGCAGGTCTGGCTCGTGACCCATTCCGAGCGGCTGGCCGACGCCATCCTGGCGCAGGGCGGCACGCGTCCCCACCGGGTCGTCAAGCGCGAGGGCGCGACCTGGATCGAGGGCCTGAAGGTGTTCGGTGCCTTCGCCGAGGACGACTGAGGGCGGACCGCCGCCGGTCCCGTCAGTCCTTGTCGAGGCTGAGGTCCGGGGCTTCCGGGTTCTTCATGCCGACGACGTGGTAGCCGGCATCCACGTGGAGGATCTCGCCGGTCATGCCCTTGCTCATGTCCGAGACGAGGTAGGTGGCGGTCTCGCCCACTTCCTCGATGGTCACGGTGCGCCGCAGGGGGGCGTTGTACTCGTTCCACTTCAGGATGTAGCGGAAATCGCCGATGCCGGAGGCCGCCAGCGTCTTGATCGGGCCGGCCGAGATCGCGTTGACGCGGATCTTGGAGGGGCCGAGATCGGCAGCGAGGTAGCGCACGGAGGCCTCGAGGGCGGCCTTGGCCACGCCCATGACGTTGTAGTGCGGCATCCACTTCTCGGCGCCGTAATAGGTCAGCGTGAGGAGCGAGCCGCCGTTCGGCATCAGCTTCTCGGCGCGCTGCGCGACGGCCGTGAACGAATAGCAGGAGATCAGGAGCGACTTGGTGAAGTTCGCCTCGGAGGTCTCGACGTAGCGGCCCGTCAGCTCGTCCTTGTCCGAGAAGGCGATGCAGTGGACGACGAAGTCGATGCCTTCCGGGAACACCTCGGCGGCGGCGGCGAAGACCGCGTCGATCGAGGCCGGATCGGTGACGTCGCAATGCCCGACCACGTGGGCGTCGAGTTCCCGCGCCAGGGGCTCGACGCGCTTCTTCAGGGCGTCGCCCTGATAGGTGAAGGCGAGCTTGGCGCCGTGGGCGGCCGCGCTCTTGGCGATACCCCAGGCGATCGAGCGGTTGTTGGCGACACCGAGCACCAGGCCGCGCTTGCCGGCGAGAAGGCCGCCGACGTGATCGTGAACCGGGTGCGTGTCCGCCATGTGTCACCTGAGCGAGAGCCGTGGCGCGTGCCGACGGGCCCGTCGGGCGACGGATCGGCGTGTTCGCGCCGGGCATCCTTAGCGGAGGCGCGCCTGGGACGGAAGTCCGGAGCCTGACAGCGCCGGAGTCCCGTCGCGCGCGCTACCTGAGGCGCCTGAACGGCCGGCCCCGCCGGGCGGTGGCGTCAGCCGGCCTTGGCCGCGCGCCGGGCCCGGGCGAACTCGGTGAGTGCCGGATCCTCGCCGCTGGGCAGCGTCACGGCCGTGACGGCCAGGAGATCGCCCCGCGTCCCGTCCTTCTTCGGCAGGCCCTTGCCCCGGAGACGGAAGGTGCGGCCCGAGCCGGTCATCGGCGGGATCTTCATCTCGACGGCGCCGGTGAGGGTCGGCACCCGGATCGGGCCGCCGAGGATCGCGTCCTCCAGGGGCACATCCACGGTACCGCGCAGGTCCGCGCCGTCCACGCTGAAGCGGGCATGGGGGAGGATGCGGATGGTCAGCAGCGCGTCCCCGGGCGCGCCCCGCAGGCCGCCGGGGTTGCCGAGGCCGCGCAGGCGGATGGTCTGGCCGTCGACCACGCCCTTGGGCACCACCACGTCCACGTCGCGCCCGCCCGGCAGGGACAGGCGCAGCTTCTCCTCGCTGGCGACCTGCTCGAGGGTCACGCTGAGTTCGGCCGCCACGTCCTCGCCCTTGACGGGGCCGCGCTGCGGGCCGCCGGGGCCGGCGCCGGCGGCCCGGAAAGCGTCGCCGAAGAGGTGGGAGAAGATGTCCTCGCCGATGCCGCCGCCCCCGCCGGGGCCGCGGCCGCGCGCGGCACTCTCGAAGTCGAAGCCACCGCCACCGCCACCGCCGCTGCGCCCGCCGCCGAAACCGCCGAAGCCCTCGAAGCCCGTGGCGCGCGGCTTGCCGTCCGCGTCGATCTCGCCGCGGTCGAACTGCGCCCGCTTGCCCGCATCACCCAGGATCTCGTAGGCGCTGTTGGCCTCCGCGAAGCGGTCCTTGGCCTTGGCGTCGTCCTGGTTGCGGTCGGGATGATAGGCCTTCGCGAGCTTGCGGTAGGCCTTCTTGATATCGGCTTCGCTGGCGCCCTTGGAGACACCCAGCACATCGTAGGGATTTCGCATCGGTCTTCAGGATTCTCGGTGCCGCCTGGGACCGGGCACGGGCCCGGCACCTTCGGATTCGTCTGTCATGTGGACGGCCTGTTGCTTCTCTGCAACGGTCTCGCGCGAGAATTCGCTCCGATTGGCGCGGCGTCAATGCTTCTGTTCGCCCCGTGATCCGGACGACCCCGCCGCAATCCTCCGTGCCAGCCGTCAGGACGATGCCCTGGCGGCCCGCACCTTGGTCAGGGTCCACTCGCCGCCGGAGGGCTTGCAGCCGGTGCCGCGCACGAAGCGGCTGCCCGCCGGCGAGATGACGGAGGCCAGGAAGTCGCGGCAGACGAGGTCGTTGGCGACGTAGGGCAGCCCCGTGGGATTCACCGAGCCGCGCAGGGTGGTTTCCGGGTTGTCCCACTTCACCGGCCGGCCGTTGCCCTGCGGATCAAGAGCGACGGCGAGCGCCGCGTTGGCGCGGCGCCAATCCTCGGCGCCGAGGTCGTTGCCGAAGCCCAGCGGACGCTTGTCGATGCTGCCCGTGGTCGCCGGCTCGTCCGGCAGCGCTGCGCGCGCCGTGTCGCCGCGCTGGGCCGCCCCCGCCACGGCGCCGGCCGCCGTCTCCTCCGCCTGGAAAGTGATGATCGGCAGGCCGCAACCGCTCAGGCCGAGCAGCACGCTGAGGCCGAGGGCTCGCGTGGCGCGGTGCGGGACGCTGGGCGACCTGCGGCGGGCACGAATTTCCGGGACGGCCTGGGCTTTACAGTCGAGCCGACGCATTACACCTGATCTCAAACGACGTGTTGGGCCGAAACGTTCGTGTCCCACGTCGGTGCCCCCGACCCGGATCTCACCACAGGATTACGCCTTGGAACGGTTAAGGATCGATGATCCCGCTTCCCGCAGCGGGGCCGAGGACGCCACTGGACCCGACGGCGATTTCCCCCGCACCACCGATCCCTGGGCCCTGTTCGCGGCCTGGATGGCCGAGGCCGAGGCTTCGGAACCCAATGATCCCAACGCGATGGCGCTGGCCACGGCCGGCGCCGACGGACTGCCGGACGTGCGCGTGGTGTTGTTGAAGGGCGTCGATGACCGCGGTTTCGTGTTCTACACCAACGTCGACTCCGCCAAGGGCGACGAGTTGCGCGAGAATCCGCAGGCTGCCCTGGTGCTGCATTGGAAGAGCCTGGGCCGTCAGGTCCGCGCCCGCGGCCCGGTGACCCAGGTCACGGCCGAGGAGGCGGATGCCTACTTCGCCAGCCGTGCCCGCAACAGCCGCCTCGGGGCGCATGCGAGCCGCCAGTCGCGGCCCCTCGCCGACCGGGCGACCCTGGAGCGCGCCGTCGAGGCCCTGGCCGAGCGCTACGGGGAGGGCCCGGTGCCGCGTCCGGAGAACTGGACGGGCTTTCGCATCGCGCCGGTCTCGATCGAGTTCTGGCAGAACGGTCCGTTCCGCCTGCACGATCGCGTCCGCTTCACCCGCGACGGCGCCGCCTCCGAGGGCGGGGCTTGGCATGGGGCGCGACTCTATCCCTGAGTCAGGATTTGCGAGGCAGGGCGACCTCCTCCGCCGTCGGTGTGCCGGCTCGTTGGTGCGTCGCGGGATGACCCTGGATTTTAGCCCCCGCGCCCCTTAGACCTGAAGGTGGCGTGGGGGTTTCTCGGCGGCACGGCGGTTCCGCCGGCCGGACGCCTCCCGATCCTGAAGGAACGGTCTTGGCCTCATCCAACGAACGCCGGCGCATCATGCTGCTCACGGGGGCGAGCCGTGGGATCGGCCACGCCACCGTCAAACGGTTCTCGGCCGCCGGCTGGCGGGTGATCACCTGCTCGCGTCATCCCTTCCCGGAGAACTGTCCCTGGGAGATGGGTCCGGAGGATCACCTCCAGGTCGATCTGTCCGACCCCCAGGATACGGTGCGGGGCATCGAGGAGGTGGCGGGCCGCCTCGCCGCCGAGGGCGGCCTCCTGCACGCGCTGGTCAACAATGCCGGCATCTCGCCGAAGGGTCCGCAGGGCGAGCGCCTGGGCGCCATCGCCACCGAGTTCGGCGACTGGCAGCGGGTGTTCCAGGTCAACCTCTTCGCCCCCCTCCTCCTGGCCCGCGGCCTCTGCGAGGAACTGACCCGGGCCAAGGGCTCCATCGTCAACGTCACGTCGATCGCGGGCTCCCGCGTGCATCCCTTCGCGGGCGCCGCCTACGGCACCTCCAAGGCCGCCCTGGCCGGCCTGACCCGGGAGATGGCGAGCGACTTCGGCCCACTCGGCGTCCGCGTGAACGCGATCTCGCCCGGCGAGATCGACACCGCGATCCTGTCGCCGGGCACGGACAAGATCGTGGCCGGCATCCCGCAGCGCCGTCTCGGCACCCCCGACGAGGTGGCCAAGGCGATCTACTTCCTGTGCACCGAGGCCTCCTCCTACGTGAACGGCGCCGAGCTGCACATCAACGGCGGCCAGCATGTCTGAACGGGGGGCGCGCCGCGCGCTTCTCATCGGACTCCTGATCGCCGCGACCCCCGCCTGGGCGGAGCCGTCGGTGACGATCCTCGACCTGCCCTTCCGGGCCCGGGCCCTGCGGGGGCCCGGCAGCGAGGTCGCGATCGCGGTGGCGACCTCCGGCCTGCTGCCCATCGCCCGCGCCCGCAGCGCCAATCCCGCCACGGTCGAGCCGGAGGCGCCGATCGCCGTGGTCTGGGGCGATACCGGCGGCGCAGCTCTCAGCCTCGTCAGCGGGCGCGTGACCCCCACCCTGCTCGGCGCCGAGGCGGTGGAGGGACTGGCGGCCGCCGAGACCCCGCGCGGCGCCCTGCCCGGCTCCCGGCGCGCGGTTTCCGGTCCGTTGAGCGCCCATCTGGCGGATCCCCGGCCACCCCTCGCCGGCGGCCCCGAGCAGGCCGGCACCCTGGTCATCCGCGAGCGCCAGCCGGTGGCGATGGGCGGCGACCCGAAGCCCGTGCCGGTCGTCACCACCAGCCTGACGCCCGCTCCCGACACGGCCTTCGCCCTGCGCCGGCCGCGGATCGCCCGCCTGGAGGGCAAGCCCATCGTCCTCGCCGTCACGGTCGCGCCCGCGGGCGGGGCCGCCCTCGCCCTGTTCGCCAAGGCCGAGCCCGGTGCCGCGGCGGCACCCGGAGCGGCCTGGACCCTGATGGCCCGCGGTCCGGATCAGGCCGCCGGTCCCGGAGGCCAGCCCCTGAAGCCCGCCGCCATCGCGGATTTCTCCGGCAGCGGCCGGCCGCAGATCGCGGCCGTGGCGGCTCCCGACGGCGCCGGCCAGCTGCAGCTCTGGACCCTGGAGGGCGGCGTCCTGCGCCTGACCCGGGAGGCACCGGGCTACACCAACGTCTCCCCGGGCGAGGGCGAGGTCGACCTCGCGGCCCTGGTCGAACCGGAGCGCGAGGGCGCGCCCGAGCTGGCCCTGCCGATTGCGGACCGGAGCGCCGTGGCGATCCTCTCCCTGACGGAGGGCATCCGCGAGCGGTCGCGCGCGCCCCTGCCCGGCCTCGCCGCCTTCGGCCTCGCCAGCCTCGGCCGCGGCCCGGCCGCCCGCCTCCTCGTCGGCCTCGCCGACGGGCGCATCGCCGTGGTGACGCCGTGAGCGGCACCGATCCGGAGGCGGCGTCGCGCCTGTTCCCGACCCGTCCCTTCGTGGGCACCTCGATCGCGGTCCTGCGCGACGACCGCGTGCTCCTCGCCGCCCGGGCCAACGAGCCGATGCGCGGCGTCTGGACCCTTCCCGGCGGCCTCGTCGAGGCGGGCGAGCCCCTGGCCGAGGCGGCCCTGCGCGAGTTGCAGGAGGAGGTCGGCCTGTCGGCCGCGGTGGTCGGCGTGCTTAGCCCTACCGAGATCATCCTGCGCGACCCGGAGGGGCGCGTGCGCCACCATTACGTCGTCCATCCCCACGCGGCCCGCTGGACCGGCGGCGAGCCGATGGCCGGACCGGAAGCCCTGGGCGTGCGCTGGGCCACGCTGGCCGAGCTCGAGACCCTGGCGACGACCCCCGGCCTCGCCGGGACCGTGCGCGAGGCCTTCGCCCTTGCCGACCGGCGCGGGGAGCCCGGGGCGTGACGGTCCGTGGTGCGGGGATCGCGATCCTGTGCGGACTTTCGGTGCTGATGGCCCTGCCGGAGGCCGGGTCCGCCCAGCAATCCCGCGGCGGGTCGTCCCGCGCCGCGCCGAAGCCGGCCGAGAAGGAAAAGGAGCCGCCGGCCCCGGCCGAGCCGCCGCCGGCGCCCTACGACCGGGACCTGCTCCGGCTCTCGGAGGTCATCGGCGCGCTGGCCTTTCTGCGCGACCTCTGCGCCGCCCCCGATGCCGCCGAGTGGCCGGCCCGGATGAAGGCCCTGATGGAGGCCGAGGGCGTGACCCCGAGCCGGCGCGACCGTCTCGCCGGGGCCTACAATCGCGGCTATCGCGGCTACAGCCTGACCTACCGGGTCTGCACCCCCGCTGCCACAGAGGCGGCCGCCCGCTACGTGGCAGAGGGCGAGCGCCTGTCGCACGCCCTGGCGAGCCGGTTCGGCGGGTAGTGATGCCGGGCGGCCACAGGATGCGAGCGGCACACGAAAACCAAGAATTTGAGTGCCCGCGTTAACCGCTTCGCAATTCCTGGCTTTGCGAACTCCGCCGATCGCCCTATCCTCGTGGTTACTCGCCGGGTCGTTCACCGGCGCAAACGATGATGTGGCCCATGCACATGGATACGGTCTCCGCGCCCTTCGAGGCGGATCTCGACGACAAGCGCGTCGCTCTGGGCTACGTCTCGGAAGCGTTCGCCGAAGGCTGTCTCGACGGGCTCGACGGCGACTGCATGGCCCAGGCCGCCCTGTTCGCGGCCTTCCAGGAACTCGTCACGACCTACGGCGAGGAAGCCACCGCCCGCTACGCCGAGGGCTTCCCGGACCGGATCCGCGGCGGCGCCTTCACCACCAGCCCGCAGCATTAACGATCGGGTCCGGCGCGCCCCTGCGCGCGACCGACGAGACGACCGAAGGGCAGGCGCCGGGCGCCTGCCCTTTTTGCTGCGCGCCGGCTTTCAGGCCGGAGGCAGGGCCTCTTCGAACAGCACCGCCTCGCCGCGGGACGGCGCGGTCAGCGCCCCCTCCCACATCACGCTGTTGCCGCGCACCAGGGTGCCCACCGGCCACCCCGTCACGGTGACGCCATCGTAGGGCGTCCAGCCGCATTTCGAGGCGATCCAATCGTTGCGGATGGTCTCGCGGCGCTTCAGGTCCACCACCGTCACGTCGGCGTCGTAGCCGACCGCGAGCCGGCCCTTCCGGGCGATTCCGAACAGCCGCTTCGGGCCGGCGCTGGTGAGATCCACGAACCGGGCGAGCGACAGGCGGCCGGCGGCGACGTGGTCGAGCATGATCGGCACCAGGGTCTGCACCCCGGTCATGCCCGAGGGTGAATCCGGGTAGGGCTTGGCCTTCTCTTCCAGGAGGTGCGGCGCGTGGTCGGAGCCGAGGATGTCGGCGACGCCCTGGGAGAGCCCGTGCCAGATGCCGTCGCGGTGGTCGGCGCTCCGCACCGGCGGGTTCATCTGCACCAGGGTGCCGAGCCGGGCATAGGCCTCGTCGCCGTCGAGGGTGAGATGGTGCGGCGTCACCTCGCAGGTCGCCACGTCCTTCGCCCCGGCGAGATACGCCATCTCTTCCTTCGTCGAGATGTGCAGGATGTGGATGCGCGCGCCGGTCGCCCGGGCGATGCGCACGAGCCGCTCCGTCGCCTTGAGGGCCGCCTCCGGCGAGCGCCAGACCGGGTGCGAGGACGGGTCGCCCGGCACGCGCCGGTCTTTCTGCGCCCGCAGCATCGGCTCGTCCTCGGCGTGGAAGGCCGCGCGCCGGCGGGTCCGCTTCAGGATCTCGGTGACGCCGGCGTCGTCCTCGACCAGCAGCGAGCCCGTGGAGGAGCCGACGAACACCTTGATGCCGGCCGCCCCGGGGAGGCGCTCGAGCTCGGGCACCAGGTGCGCGTTCTCGTGGGTGCCCCCGACCCAGAACGCGAAGTCGCAGTGCATCCGGTGGTGCGCCCGGGCGAGCTTGTCGGCCAGGGCCTCGGCGCTGGTCGTGAGCGGATTGGTGTTGGGCATCTCGAAAACCGTGGTCACGCCGCCCATGACGGCCGCGCGCGAGCCCGATTCGAGGTCTTCCTTGTGTTCGAGTCCCGGCTCGCGGAAATGCACCTGGCTGTCGATGACGCCGGGCAGCAGGTGCAGGCCGGTGCAGTCGCGCCGCTCGCCGGCGGAAGCGGAGGCGAGGTCGCCGATCGCCGCGATGCGCCCGGCGCGGATGCCGAGGTCGGCGCGGTGCGCGCCGTCCTGGTTCACCACGGTGCCGCCGGTGAGGAGGAGGTCGAAGGGCTGGTCCATTCCGAATCTCCTGGGGCCGTCCGCGCTCCGGACGCACATTGAGACGAGGTCGCGGGCGGCTTATGTCAGGCCCGGACGGTGCGCAATGCCGCCGCCGCTCGTGTCAAGGAGTCGTCATGCCGATCGCCCTGCTGCCGGACCGCGCCGTCGTCACCGTCTCGGGCGAGGACGCGACGAGCTTCCTGCAGGGCGTGGTGACCTGCAACGTCGAGACCCTGGAGCCCGGGGAGGCGCGCCTCGGGGCGCTGCTCACGCCGCAGGGCAAGATCCTGTTCGACTTCCTCGTCGGCCGCACGCCGGAGGGCTTCCAGCTCGACGCCGCCGCCGAGCGCGCGCCCGATCTCGCCAAGCGCCTCGGGCTCTACCGCCTGCGCGCCAAGGTGACGATCGCCCTGGAACCCACCCTCGGCGTGGCCGCCGCCTGGGACGGGGCCGAGACCGCCGCCACGGTGACCCGCCGACGCGACGGCCGCCTCGGGGCACTGGGCGAGCGCCTGACCTTCGCGCTCGGCGCCTTCTCGGCGGATGCGACCGAGGCCGATTACCACGTCCACCGCATCGCCCTCGGCATTCCCGAGGGCGGGCGCGACTTCCCCTGGTCCGACGCCTTCCCGCACGAGGCCCTGATGGACCAGCTCGGCGGCGTCGACTTCCGCAAGGGCTGCTATGTCGGCCAGGAGGTGGTCTCGCGCATGCAGCATCGCGGCACGGCCCGGACCCGGATCGTCCCGCTGGTCGCGGTCGCGGACGAGGCGCTGCAGACCGGGGCCGAGATCATCGCCGGGCAGCGCGCGCTCGGGACCGTCGGCAGCGTCGCGGGCGGCCGGGCCCTCGCACTGCTCCGCCTCGACCGTCTCGCCGACGCCCTGGCGGCCGGCGAACCGCTGCGGGCGGGTACGGTTCCGGTCGGCGTCGAGAAGCCGTCCTTCGCGACCTTCGCCTTTCCCGAGACCGCGCCGGCCGGCTGAGACCGCCCCGGCATCGACGCCGCCGCCGCACCCGGCTAAACCCTCGGCGATGCTGACCGACGCCTCCGGCCTGATCCACCATCCCGACGGCTGCGCCCGCTGCTGGTGGGCCGGGCTCGACCCCGTCTACGTCGCCTATCACGACACCGAGTGGGGCGTGCCGGAGCGGGACGGCCGTGCCCTCTACGAGAAGCTCATCCTCGACGGCTTCCAGGCCGGCCTGTCCTGGATCACCATCCTGCGCCGGCGCGAGGGCTTCCGCTGCGCCTTCGCGGGCTTCGACCCGGAGGCGATCGCGCGCTTCACGGACGCGGATGTCGACCGTCTCATGCAGGATACCGGCATCATCCGGAACCGGGCCAAGATCGTCGGCACGATCGCGGGCGCCCGGGCCTACCTCGCGATCGAGGCGCGCGGCACGGGTTTCTCCGCCTTCCTCTGGGACTTCGTCGACGGGGCTCCGGTCCAGGGCACGGCGCGGGACCGGGCAGGCATCGCCACCGAAACCGACATCTCCCGCAGGCTGTCCAAGGCCCTGAAGGCGGAGGGATTCGCCTTCTGCGGGCCGACCATCGTCCATGCCTTCATGCAGGCGGTCGGCCTCGTCAACGATCACCTCGTCGGCTGCCACCGGCACGGGCCCTGCGCCGCCCTGGGGCATCGAGCCATCCCGGATCACGCCTTCGGGCGTTCGGCATGAGCGGCGATCCCGGCCGCGCCTGGCAGCGGATGCTGTCCGGACGGCGCCTCGACCTCCTCGATCCGGCCCCCCGCGACATCGAGATCGCCGACATCGCCCACGGGCTCGCCCGCGTCGCCCGCTGGAACGGGCAGACCGCCGGGCCGCACGTCTTCTCCGTGGCCCAGCACGCCCTGCTGGTGGAGGCGATCGGCCGCGGGGAGGCGCCGGGCCTCGGCGCCGGCGACGGCCTCGAGCTGCTGCTGCACGATGCCCCCGAATACGTCATCGGAGACATCATCTCGCCCTTCAAGGCCGCGATCGGCGATTCCTACAAGGCAGTGGAGCGCCGGCTCCTCACCGCCATCCGCCAGCGCTTCGGGCTTCCCGAACCGGGTGCGGCGCTGTTCGCCCTGGTCAAGCGGGCCGACGGCATCGCCGCCTATCACGAGGCGACGCGCCTGGCCGGATTCTCCGGGTCGGAGGCCGATGCGATCTTCGGCGCCCGGGCCCCCCTCGGTCCCGAGGCGGAGGCGCTGCTGGTTCCCTGGCCCACCGCCGTGGCGCAGGCGCGCTTCCTCGCCCGCTTCGATAGTCTCGCGCGTCCGGAGTCCACCTGATGCCGCATCTCAAGGTCTGCCCCCTGTCGCGGCTGCCCGAGACCCTCGACGGGTCCGGCGCCACCCACCTGATGACCCTGATGAAGGTTGGCACCGCGATCGCCCGTCCCGCGGTCATCCCGGAGGGACGCCACTGCGTCGTGGAGGTCAGCGATATCGTGGCGCCGATGGACGGACACGTCACGCCGGGCGAGGCTCACATCGCGCAGATCCTCGATTTCGCACGACGCTGGGACCGGGCGCAGCCCCTGCTGATCCACTGCTATGCGGGGATCAGCCGCTCGACGGCGGCGGCCTACATCGTCGCCTGTGCCCTGGCCCCGGAGCGCGACGAGGCCGGGATCGCCCGGGCGCTCCGCGCGGTCGCCCCGTCGGCGACGCCCAACGCCCTGTTCGTGGCCCTGGCCGACCGCATGCTGGGCCGCGACGGCCGCATGGTCGCGGCGATCGCGGCGATCGGTCGTGGTGCGGAAGCCTTCGAGGGGGAGCCGTTTCGGCTGGAGTTCAGCTCCAACCTCCAGGTCGTCGAGTAAGTTCTTCCCAGATAAATGGATCCAGCTTTGGGCGTCCCGCCCGTCGTCGCGCCGAAACCGGTCCGTCGGGGTGTGGCGCAAACGCCGCCCCGGACGACGAAACGACGCGTCGCCGGCCGGATCGGGTTGTCGGCTTCCGGGCCCGCGGCTTAGACCGTCAGAATCATGGGGTAGTTTAGAATGAGTGTCACGCGACCCGCCGTTGCGTCGACGTCCGGTACGGACGAGCCGAGCCTCGACCTGCCCTTCGAGAAGGCCTTGGAGCAACTCGAGGACATCGTGCGCCGCCTGGAGAAGGGGGACGTCCCCCTCGACGAGTCGGTGGCGATCTACGAGCGCGGCGAGGCGTTGAAGCGCCACTGCGAAGGGCTGCTGCAGAAGGCCGAGGCACGCATCCAGAAGATCACCCTGGGTGCCGACGGCCAGGCGGCGGGCGTCGCGCCCCTCGACGTCGACTAGGGAGCGGTCTTGCTCCCGAACGAAATTCTTCATTGGCGCCAAGCGATTGCGCGCATGTTTTCCCTCCGGGCGTGAGGTTGGTTCGGTGTCACGGCAAGAAACCTCGCAAGAGATGACCTCCAAAGATCAGGGTTCGGTGACCGCGTCGGAGGCGACGGCGATTCTGGACGGTCTGGCGGAGCCTTCGGCGCTGCGGCAACTGCCGGAGAGCGCGCTGCAGGCGGTGGCGGACGCGGTGCGCACCGAGATGATCGACGCGGTCTCGGTGACGGGCGGGCATCTCGGCTCGGGTCTGGGCGTGGTCGAGCTGACGGTGGCGCTGCACCACGTGTTCGACACCCCCGACGACCGCATCGTCTGGGACGTCGGGCACCAGGCCTATCCGCACAAGATCCTCACCGGCCGGCGCGACCGCATCCGCACCCTGCGCCAGCCCGGCGGCCTGTCGGGCTTCACCAAGCGCGCGGAGAGCGTCTACGATCCCTTCGGGGCGGCCCATTCCTCCACCTCGATCTCGGCGGCGCTGGGCATGGCCGTGGCGCGCGACCTCGACGAGGCGAGCGCCAAGGCGCAGGGCGCGCCGATCCCGAAGCGGCGCAACATGGTGGCGGTGATCGGCGACGGCTCGATGTCGGCGGGCATGGCCTACGAGGCCATGAACAATGCCGGCGCCCTGCACTCGCGCCTCATCGTCATCCTCAACGACAACGACATGTCGATCGCGCCGCCCGTGGGCGCCATGTCGGCCTACTTCGCGCGCCTGGCCTCGGGCGGCACCTACCAGTCCCTGCGCGAGACCGCCAAGCAGCTGGGCAAGCTCCTGCCCAAGGGCCTCTACCAGCGCGCGGCTGCGGCCGAGGAATACGCCCGCTCCCTGGTGGTGGGCTCGGGCACGATGTTCGAGGAGATGGGCTTCCACTATGTCGGGCCCGTCGACGGGCACAACCTCGACCACCTGCTGCCCGTGCTCAAGAACGTGCGCGACTCCGAGCAGGGCCCGATCCTGCTGCACGTGGTGACCCAGAAGGGCAAGGGCTACGCCCCGGCGGAAGCCTCCGCCGACCGCTACCACGGGGTGGTCAAGTTCGACGTGCTCTCGGGGGTTCAGGCCAAGGCCAAGCCGAACGCGCCGGCCTACACCCGGGTGTTCGGCGAGAGCCTGATCAAGGCGGCGGACGCCGACGACAAGGTGGTGGCGATCACCGCGGCGATGCCGGGGGGCACGGGCATCGACCTGTTCGGCAAGGCGCATCCCGAGCGCACCTTCGACGTCGGCATCGCCGAGCAGCACGCGGTGACCTTCGCGGGCGGGCTGGCGACGGAAGGCTACAAGCCGTTCGTGGCGATCTACTCGACCTTCCTGCAGCGGGCCTACGACCAGGTCGTGCACGACGTGGCCCTGCAGAACCTGCCCGTGCGCTTCTGCATGGACCGGGCCGGGCTGGTGGGGGCGGACGGGGCGACCCATGCGGGCGCCTTCGACCTGGCCTATCTCTGCTGCCTGCCGAACATGACGGTGATGGCGGCCTCCGACGAGGCCGAGCTGGTGCACATGGTGGCCACCGCGCATGCCCACGACACCGGCCCGATCGCCCTGCGCTACCCGCGCGGCGAGGGGGTGGGGGTGGACCTGCCCGAGCGCGGGGTCGCGCTGCCGATCGGCCGGGGCCGGATGGTGCGGGCGCCGGAGGGCGCGCGGGTGGCGCTGCTGTCCCTGGGCACGCGGATGTCGGAGGCGCTGAAGGCGGCCGATGCGCTGGAGGCGGAGGGCATCGCGGTGAGCGTGGCGGATGCGCGCTTTGCCAAGCCGCTGGACGAGGCGCTGATCCTGGATCTCGCCGCGCGCCACGAGGTGCTGGTGACGCTGGAGGAGGGCTCGGTGGGGGGCTTCGGCGCGATGGTGCTGCACCTGCTGGCCGACCGGGGGGCGCTGGATGCGGGCCGGGTCCGGGTGCGCACGCTGACGCTGCCGGACAGCTACCAGGACCACAACACCCCCGACGCCATGTACGCCGAGGCCGGCCTCGACGCCGCCGGCATCCTCAACACCGTCAAGGCCGCCCTGCCCGAGCGGAAGGCGCGCGGCGCCAAGCTCGTCAGCGTCGTCCAGAAGTAGATCTGTTCCGGAAGATCCCGCGGAGCCAGCGGCTCCGCGGGATCGGCCCGACGTTGACTTCCCAAAGCCTACTTGATGACCGCGCAGGCGATGCGGGCGCCGGCGCCACCGATGGGCTGAGTGGTGTGGTCGTCCTCGTTGGCGTGGATGATCAGGGCCGAGCCATCGCCGTCCTTGAGGGCGCCCTCGCCGGTCAGCGGCGTCTCGCTCGACACCTCCGCGTTCACCGACCCGTCGGCATTGGCGAAGACGTTCGGCAGGTCGCCCTCGTCCGGGCCCTCCGGATTGAGCAGGCCGTGCTTGCTCTGGTCGTGGTTCACGTGGGCCTTCGACTTCTCGAACTTCGCGGTGTCCGAGCAATCGCCCACGGCGTGGAAGTGGATGCCGTGCCAGCCGGGGGGCAGGCCGCCGGGTTGGATCGTCACGCGCATGACCAGGGAGCTCGCGCCGTCGCGGATCATGATCTTGCCGATGGGCTCGCCCTTCCCGTTCTGGATCGGGCTCTCGAAGGTCTGCGGCGCCGCAGGGGGCGCTGCCTCCGCGGGCGCCGCCGGGGCGGGCTGCGCGAGGGCCGCCGAGGCGGCGAAGGCCGTGCTGGCCGCGAGGGCAAGGACCGACGGAAGTCGTCTCATCAAATGGCTCTCCTCTCCACGCCGGGTACGCCGGTGGAGCGTCAACGAAGATGGTCGCGGGGCGCTCCACGGCAATGCCGGGTCGCCCGACCTTTCCCATGCCTGGAACGGCGAAGCCAGATGCCGGGCCCTGGCCCGTCGCGAACAGCTGTGTCCTGCGGCACGCCGGTGGTTGCGGTGCGTGGACGAACTCTTAAGGTTTCGCTAAGTTTCCCGCCACGGGGCCAATGTCGGCGCCTGATTCACCAAGTTTCTGCCGGTGGACGGGCCGCAGATCTTGGCGCGGCATTAACATTCATCGCAGCGTAAGACTCGTTGGGAGGTTCCCATGACGTTCGCCGTCCCTCGCCGCCTCGGGTTCCTCGCTCTGGTGCTGGGTGTCCTGCCCGCCCTCGCGCAGGCGCAGACGCCGGCGTCCTCCACATCCGGCCGGACCTGGACCGACCCGCCGCCCCGTGGGACCGCCGAGGCCGAGCCCGCGACCACCAAATCTCCTTCGATCAAGTCCCCGGGGACCACACCGGCGGCAACTCCGGAGGCGCCCAGGCAGGCGGCCGCGGCGCCCGCCGAAGCGCGGCGCCCGACGCACGCGGCGGTCCGGACGCCGAAGACTGCGCGCGCGAAGAGTGCGCGTGGGAATACCCAAGCACGCGTGCGGGTCGCGCGTCCGGCGGCAGCCCCGGCGCGTCGTCCTGCCGTCCGGACGGTGACGCGCGCTCAGGACTATCAGGACCCCGCCATCCGGCGCATGACGATGCGGCCGCCGGTGGTTCGCTACAGCTACGGCGTCGTTCCGGAGTCGAGCGGTCCGTTCGTGTACGAGGACGACCGGGCCCGCCGGATCCGGCAGGCCCAGGAGGCCGGCTACCTCGTGGTGCGGTCCCGCACCGTCGAGTTCCCCGATGGCCGGCGCCTGCGCACCTACCGCCCCTACGAGGAGGACAGCGACGACTAGGGGCCGCTAGGCTCCCCAAACGAAATCCGCCCTCCAAACGAAAACCCCGCCGGAGGTGCCGGCGGGGCTGAAGGCAGCGTACGCGTGAAGAGTTGCGGATCAGCGCAGGCGACCGGGACGGGCCGGCTCGAACACGATGCGGCGGTGGAACGCGCACCAGCTCTTGCCGTCCGGCGCCGGGGCGCCGCAGCAGACGGCGCGGTCATTGGGTTCGCCGATGATGAATTTGCAGACGAAGGCACCGGACTGCGCGAACGGCACCCGCAGCTCGGCGGAGGGTTCGGCGATGGCATCGGCCTCGCCGACCTGTGACATGCGGACAAGCTGGTTCATGGATCGGATGACTCGCGGACTGGCTTTCGCGGGCGGGGCCCAGCGGCGTGTGACGGATCGGGAGCGTGTCGCCTTCGGGAGGGCCTCTCCCCTGCATGGACACAGCGGGCGACCCGCGGACATGAATGGGAAGAATCGCGGACCTTGAGCAGGTCGAAAGCGCGGCCGAACCGGACGCGACAGCGTCATGATGCTGTTATATCTGGGGTTTGCCCCTCGGCAAACAAGTGCTGACGCATGCGTGTGTTGCAGCGCACAGGTTTCGGGCCGCTTGCTTAAGCGGCGTCAGGCTGCTTCGGCAACCATTACGAATCACGGATGGCTTTCATCCGATCCGATGTCGGGCGGCGTGCGGCTGTCATCGTCCTGAGACAGGACCGTCATAGAGCGGGGACGTGCGGGGATCGCGCCGGGATCAACCCGGCCGCGGCGATCACCCCGCCGGGAGACCCGAACCATGGCCGATGCGATCGCCCCCGGACTCCCCCCGGCGCCGCAGGCGGGGCCGGACCGCCGCCCGGGCCCGAACCTCGACGGCCGCATCCACGTCTCGGGCCTCCTGGCCTTCGCCCTCGTCCTCTTCGGCGGCCTCGCCTATGCCGGCTACAGCCTCGTCCACGACATGAACGCCGTCGGCGAGACGCCCCTCGCGATCGGGGCCTTCGCCCTCCTCGCCCTGGCGCTCCTGATCGCCCTGGCCTTCGAGTTCGTGAACGGCTTCCACGACACCGCCAACGCGGTGGCGACGGTGATCTACACCCACGCCCTGCCGCCGGTGGTGGCGGTGATCTGGTCCGGCGCCTTCAACTTCCTCGGGGTCATGCTGTCCTCCGGCGCGGTGGCCTACGCCATCGTCACCCTGCTGCCGGTGGAGCTGATCCTGCAGGTCGGCTCGTCCGCCGGCTACGCGATGATCTTCGCGCTCCTGATCGCCGCGATCCTGTGGAACCTCGGCACCTGGGCGCTCGGCCTGCCGAACTCCTCCTCCCACGCCCTGATCGGTTCGGTGATCGGGGTCGGCCTCGCCAACCAGTTGATGGCGCCCGAGGGCCAGGGCACCTCGGGGGTCGAGTGGGGACAGGCCGTGAAGGTGCTGGAGGGGCTGCTGTTCTCGCCCGTCCTCGGCTTCGTCCTGGCGGCCCTGCTGCTCCTGGTCATGAAGGCGGTGGTCAAGCGCCGGGATCTCTACGAGGCGCCCCGGGGCGAGGCCCCGCCCCCGCTCTGGATCCGCGGCCTGCTCATCCTGACCTGCACCCTGGTGTCGTTCTTCCACGGCGGCAACGACGGCCAGAAGGGCATGGGCCTGATCATGCTGATCCTCATCGGCGCGGCCCCCACCGCCTATGCCCTCAACCGCACCATGTCGGACGACACGACCCCGGCCTTCGTGCAGCAATCGAAGGATGCGAGCGCGGTGTTCGCCACCCGGGCCGGGAGCGCGCCGCGCCCCGACGCGGCGGCCGCCCGGGGCCAGGTCGGCGAGGCCCTGCGCGCCAAGGCGCTGGACACCCCCACCGTCTACGCGGCCCTCGCCGCCCTCTCGGACGACATCGCCGCCTCGGTCCAGCGCCACGGCGCGATCCGCCAGGTGCCCGCCGCCGCGACCCCGAACCTGCGCAACGACATGTACCTCGCCGCCGACGCGGTGCGCCTGCTGCCGGCCGCCGGCGCCGGCTTCCCGGAGGCCGAGGCCAGGACCCTCAAAGCCTACGAGGGCCTGCTCAACGACGGCACCCGCTACATCCCGACCTGGGTGAAGGTCTGCGTCGCCCTCGCCCTCGGCCTCGGCACCATGGTGGGCTGGAAGCGCATCGTGGTCACGGTGGGCGAGCGGATCGGCAAGTCGCACCTCACCTACGCCCAGGGCGCCTCGGCCGAGATGGTGGCCGCCGGCACCATCGGGCTGGCCGAGCTCTACGGCCTGCCCGTCTCCACCACCCACATCCTGTCGAGCGGCGTGGCCGGCACCATGGCGGCCAACGGCTCGGGCCTGCAGGTCGCCACCGTGCGCAACATGGCCCTCGCCTGGGTGCTGACCCTGCCGGCGGCCATCATCCTGGCGGGCGGGCTGTTCTTCATCCTGCGGCACGTGTTCTGAGGGGCCGCCCGTCGCGTCCCACCGCTCCGCACGGGGGCGATCCGGCACGGCGCGGCCCTCCTCGCCCCGTGGACGGTCTTATCCCAGCGGTGTTTCCGGACCCCGGGCTCCACCGCGCGGCCCCGGGATGACGCGGTGGTGCCGGCGGGTGTCCGGCGAGCCCGATCCGTGCCGGGACGAGGGCCCTCGGCCGCCGGACGCGATGACCGGGCCCAACGGCCTCCGGGGCGTCCGCATGGGGACGGCCGCCCGCTTTCTTGAGGTCGCGCGGCGCTGCGTGTAGGTCGGGGACAGGCTCGACCCGGTTCGGACGGCCGCCAGGGACCCCATGCGCGTCTTCCTCACCGGCACCGCCGGCTTCATCGGCGACCCGTTCGCACGGCGCCTCACCGACGCGGACCACGCGGTCGCGGGCTTGGCCGGCGTCAGCCGCGACGACGCCATCGCCCTGTCCGCCGGCCCGGTGCCCGGGCGCTCCCGCACGCCCGAGCCCGTCGTGGGGCCGCGGAGTCGCGACGCCGCCTCGTGCGGGGCCTGAATGCCGTCACCCGTCCCTCCGCGTCCGCTCCGCCCGGCGCCGCCGCGCCGCCGTCACACCCCACGAGCCCGATGACCCCCAGACCCCTTCCGCCGCGGTGCAGCCCCCGCTCCGGTCCGGCCCGCAGCCTGCCGGGGCGCCGGCCATGATGGCCCTGCGCTCCACCGCCCTGGCGGCGGCCGGGCTCCTCGCCTTCCTGCTGTTCTGGGAAGCGATGCCGCGCCTCGGCCTCATCAACCCGGCCTTCCTGCCGCCGCCGAGCACGATCCCGGCCGCCTTCCTCAACGAGGTGCGCCTCGGCGTCTGGGGCGAGGCGGTGCTGTCGAGCCTCAGCCACTACGTGACCGGCCTCGGCGTCGGCGCCGGGGCGGGCATCGCGCTCGGCCTCCTCAGCGGCATGTTCCGCGGCTTCGAGGCGGCGACCGCCTGGATCGTGCGCCTGCTGCGGCCGATTCCCGGCCTCGCCTGGGTGCCCTTCGCCATCATCTGGTTCGGCGTCCAGCCGGAGGCCGCCGTCTTCATCATCGCCATCGGCGTGTTCTGGATCGTTTTCTTCGCCACGCAGGGGGCGGTGCGCGGCGTCGACCGCGACCTCGTCGAGGTGGCCCAGGCCTTCGGCTTCGGCTCGCCCTGGTCCCGGCTCACCAAGATCCTGCTCCCGGCCGCGACCCCGGGCATCCTCGTGGGCCTGCGCACGGCCCTGGGCCAGGCCTGGATGGCGGTGGTGGCCGCCGAGATCTTCGGCGTGCCCGGCGTCGGCGCCCGGATGATGCAGGCCTCCAGCCTGCTCTCCACCGACATCGTCGTCGTCTACATGCTCACCATGGCCGCCCTCTACGGCCTGTTCGACACGGCCTTCGTCGCCCTCCAGGGGTGGCTCCTACGGTGGCGCGCCTGAGATGTCCGAGCCGATCATTTCCATCGCGGGCCTCAGCCTCGCCTACGAGCGCGCCGGAACCCGGACCGTCATTCTGCAGGACCTCGACCTCGACGTGGCGCGCGGGGAGTTCCTCGTCATCGTCGGCGAATCCGGGGTCGGCAAGTCCACCGTCCTGCGCGTCCTGATCGGCCTCGCCAGGCCGAGCGCCGGCAGCGTGCACCTCCGGGCCCGGCCCGATTGCCGCACGCCCATGGCCCTGGTCTTCCAGGACGCGCGGCTGCTGCCCTGGCGCCGGGTCATCGCCAACGTGGCCTTCGGGCTCGAGGGCGGCGGCCTGTCCAAGGCCGAGCGCCTGGCCAAGGCGCAGGCGATGCTCGACCTCGTGGGCCTCGGCGATCTCGGCCAGCGCTGGCCGCACCAGCTCTCCGGCGGCCAGCGCCAGCGCGTCGCCATCGCGCGGGCGCTCGCGGTCGACCCGGACGTGCTCCTCATGGACGAGCCGTTCTCGGCCCTCGACAGCTTCACCCGCGAGGGCCTGCAGGACGAATTGCAGCGCATCCAGGCGGCGACGGGCAAGACCATCCTGTTCGTGACCCACGACATCGACGAGGCGGTGACCCTCGCCGACCGGGTCGTCGTGCTCGCCGGCAGTCCCGGCCGGCTGGCGGCCGAGATGCCCGTCACGGTGCCCCGGCCCCGCCGCCGCCGCGACGCCGCCCTGCAGGAGGCCGCCCGGCAATTGCGGATGGAGCTGTCGAACCGCTCGGCGGAGCTCTGAGGCGGAGGATTGCGGCCAGAAGTCCGGACAGGAGCCGGGTAAGAGCCCCGGGGCGGGGTGCGAAAAGGGTCGCGGGCCCGGCCGTTGCCATCGGTCGCCCGGCGCTCTACCCCGCTGGGAGATATCCGTTCGCTTCGAGGACCAGGCCGATGCGCCGCCGCACCCGTTCGCTGATCGGCACGATCGTGATGCTGGCCTTCATCATCATCTACGCGCCGCTGGCCATGGCGCTGGCCGACAGCCGGATCTCGGAGACGCCGGCCGCCGTGCAGGCGGTGCTCTATGCCCTCCTCGGCATCGCCTGGATCTTCCCGCTGATGCCGCTGATCAGCTGGATGGGCAAGAACGACGCCGGGGATCGGGGCTGACGCGCCGGGAACCGGGGAGAACCCCCGGACCGGCCAGAAAACGTCGGCCGGCGTCGGGTTTTCGCCGCACTCGCGCGCCAGAAGCGCGCCGTGTCATTCGTTAAAAGGCCGTCGTCCCGCTCAATGCCACGCCTGTGCACGCCCTCGCTTCTGCTCGGCCTCGCGGTCCTGTCGACCCTTCCCCTCCTGGCGGTGACCCCCGCGCAGGCGCAGGGGGCGCCCCGCTCGGTCTCCGACTGTGAGCGCCTGAAGAACGACCTCGCCTACAACCAGTGCCTCGCCATGTTCGGCCCGGCCGCCAAGAACGTCGCCGGCGGCGTCTCCGCCGGCGCCGCCTCGGCCTCGGCCGAAGTCGCCAGCGCGCTCGCGGCTATCCCCCAGAGCATCGCCGCGAGCGCCGCGGCGACGGGGGCGGCGATCGCCTCCATCGGCCATCGCACGCGGCGCGGCCGGCACGCCCGCCGCGGCCGCCAGAGCGCCAGCTTCGCCATCGCGGGCGGCGAGAGCCGCTCCTATCGCCGCCACCGCCGCCGGCGCTGAGCGCCGCCGGCGACGTCGCGCCGGCCTCGGCGCCGGCGCTTGGCGCTTCAGGCGACGTTGAGCCGGCGGCCCCGGTTCCAGGCCAGGAACGGCACGCCCGAGAGCAGGGCCGAGAGCGCGGCCTCCGTCTGGTGGTGGCCGTTCACCGAGACCCGCGGCAGCGCGTGCAGGTGGTCCGCATGGGCCGCGAAGAGATGGCCCGGCCGGGTCGTCACCGCCGTGGCGAAGCCGAGGTCCCGGGCGAGGGCGAAGTCGCGCGGGCCGGCGGAGGTCGGATCGCCCACCGGGTAGGACAGGTGCGTGACCGGGCGGCCAAGCTCGGCCACGATCCGTGCCCGCCCCTCCGCGATCTCCCGGCGCGCCACCGCCGCGTCGTGCTTGGCCAGCATCGGGTGGCTGATCGTGTGGGCGCCGAAGGTGACGAGGGGGTCGCGGCCGAGGTCCCGCAGCTCGGACCAGGACAGGCAGAGCCCACCGGCCAGGCGCCCCGGTGCCAGGCCGGCCTCGGCACAGAGCGTGGCGATGACCGCGAGGAGCCGTGCCTCCGGGCCAGACCGCAGCTGGCGGTAGACCGTGTCGAAGGCGGCGGATTTCTCGGCCGCATGGCGTGCCGGCAGATCGAGGCCCGCCGCGGGCACCCGGACCCGATCGAGGCGGCGGATCGCTCCCTCCAGCTCGAGCCACCACAGGCGCCCCTGCCCGCTCGCGAAGTCGCTGGTGACGAACAGCGTCCAGGGCGCCCCGTGCCGCCGCAGGATCGGGGCCGCGTGCTCGGCGTTGTCGCGGTAGCCGTCGTCGAAGGTGAGGACCACGAACGGGCGTCCCCCCGCGGCGAGGCGCGCCGGCAGGGCGTCGAGGCCGAGGATCTCGAAGCCGCGCCGGCGTACCAGTGCCAGGGTCCGGTCGAGGAAATCCGGGGTGATCGCCAGGAGCCCGTTGGGATCGTAGGCCTCCGGGCGCTGCGGGCGGACGTGATGGAAGGTCAGGATCAGTCCCCGCCCGCGGGCCACCGGGCCGAGCCAGAGGTCCGCCCGGCTGGCCGCGATGGCGCGGAAGCCCGCCGCGAACAGGCGGTGGCGCCGGCTCAAGGGGGCGGCGGAGGCGGTGGGGGCGGCGGGGGGCTGGGATGCGGACATGGTGAATCCGTTTCGGCGTCGCCCCAGGGGATCATGGCAACCGGCAAGGTTTCGTTACCCACGCACACAGACAGGGGCCGCGTGCCGCCCCGGCATCACCGCGGGGTTAAGGGCTGCGGGGGCAGGGTCGGCCGAGCAATCCGGCGGATCCCGATCCGGCGGGTACCCAGGATGATGGCAAGGATGATGGCATGGCCGTTCTCGCCCATGAATTGACCGGAGCCGGAGCGATGCGCGCGCGGGTGCGGCACGGCCTCGTCGCGGAGGTCTTCCCAGATCTGGCCGCCGCCGAGGCCCTGTGGCGCGGCCTGGAGGCCGATCCGGCCGTGCTGGCGACGCCCTACCAGCGCTTCGACTGGGTCGCGGCCTTCGCCCGGACCGCCCCGGGGGCGGACCTGCGGATCGTGGTCCTGCGCGATGCGGCCGGGCGTCCCCGCGTGCTCCTCCCCCTCGTGGTCGCCCGCGAGGGCGGGGCGACCGTGGCCCGGGTCGTGGGCGAGAAGCACGCCAACTACCACATGCCGCTCTTCGCCTCGCGCGAGGCGGCGGCGATGCCGCCCGAGGATCTCGTCGAGGCCCTGCACCGGTTCGGCCGCGAGGCCGGGATCGACGTCTTCGCCCTCTCGCACCAGCCCCGCTTCTGGGACGGCGCGGCCAATCCGCTGCACCACCGGGCCGAGCCCGCCCCGAGCGACGGCTACGGGCTGATCCTCGGCCCCGATCCGGAGACCACGCTGAAGCGGGTCTTCAGCAGCGATGCCCGCAAGAAGCTGCGCGCCAAGGAGCGCAAGCTGGTGGAGGCCTTCGGGTCCGTGGCCTGCCGGCGCGCCGAGACCCCCGAGGAAATCGAGCGCGCCCTCGCCGCGTTCTACGGGCAGAAGGCCGCGCGCTTCGCCGCCATGGGGCTCGTCGACCCCTATGCGGATCCGGCGGTGCGGGACTTCCTCGCCCGGGCCGCCGACCCGGCGGGCGGGTCGGTCCTCGAGCTGACGACCCTCGTCGCCGTCGAGACGGGGCGCATCTTCGCGGTCTTCGGCGGGGCGGTCGACGGGCAGCGCTACAGCGGCATGTTCACCGCCTTCGACGCCGACCCGGCGGTGAGCCGCTCGAGCCCCGGCGACATCCTGCTGCATCACCTCATCGGCGACCAGACGGCCCGGGGCCGGCGGAGCTTCGACCTCGGCGTCGGCGAGGCCCGCTACAAGAGCAGCATCTGCGACGAGACCATCGAACTCGGCGAGGTCGCCCTGCCGGTGACCCTCCGCGGCCAGGCCTTCGCCCTCCGGACCGTCGCGGCCGCCCGCCTCAAGCGCCGCATCAAGCGCGACCCGCGCCTGATGGCCCTGGTGGCGCGCCTGCGCCGGCGCCGGGCGGCGGCCGACTGACGGTCAAGCCGGACGATCGAGGGCGGCCGGGGTTCAGGCGGCCGAGAGGCGCAGGGGCATCGCCTCCTCGGCGAAGGCAGGCGCCTCGGGGGCCAGGGCCGCGGCGGCCTGGTCCTGGGCCACCAGGATCTGGGCGGCGCCGGAGGCCTCGGCCAGGGCGTAGAGGTCGAGAAGGTCGGCATCCTCGGGGTCGCGGTCCGAGGCGATGATCGCCGTATCCATCAGGCTGCCCGCCACCGCGAGGATGTCGCGGGCGGTGCGGGCCTGCGGCGTGCCGAGCCGACACACCACCCAGTCATAGGCCTGGGCCAGGGCGTCGAGGGTGATCGCCAGGGCCTGCGGCTCCTCGACCAGGATTCCCGCGTCGATGAAGCCGCGCGGGATCGCGTGCAGGCGCGAGCCGGGGATCGACTGGATCACCTCGAGGAAGGCGGCCTCGCCCGCCACCAGGTCGGTGAGGCCGGCATCCTCCGCCCCGCAGGCGGGGCCGTTGAGATCGAGCACCACGACGCTCGCGTCGGCCGCGAGGCTGCTGCCGAGGCTGACGGCGAGGCCCGCCTCCAAGGCCTTGGCCGGCACGGCCTCGATCACCAGGACGGCGCGGCCGGCGCCCGACCGGGCCGGGCCGGCGCCGGTGCGCAGGCGGGCGACGAGCGGGTCGAGGGCGTAGGCGCCCGCCTCGGCGGGAGCCGGAGGAGAGGTCGGGGCGGGCGTCGGCTCGGTCTCCGCAGCCTTGGCCGTCCCGGTCCAGGCCGGGGCGAGGGTCGGCCGGGTGGGGGCCGCTTCGGCCGTCGGCGGGGCGGCATCGAGGCCGGCGGCCTGCGCGGTGGCGCCCTGCCGCGCCAGGGCGAGGGAGGCTTCGGGGAAGGCGAAGGGCTGGCGGCCATAGGCGGGGCGCTCGGCCTCGGCCTCGGAGTCCGCCTCGCGCCGGCGGCGACGGCCCGGGCCGTCGGGATCGCCGAGGAGGTGGTGGGCGATGACGCCGCCCATGGAGAACAGCAGGCCGAGCACCGCCGCCAGGAGGACGATCGGCAGCTTCTTGGGGAAGGACGGCGTCTCGGGGGTGATGGCGCGCGAGACCACGCGGGCATCGGCCGGGGCGGCGCTCTCGGCGTCGCGGGCCGAGGCCTCCCGGTAGCGGGCGAGGTAGGATTCGAGCTGCTCGCGCTGGGCCTTCGCCTCACGCTCCAGGGCGCGGAGCTGGACTTCGCTGGAATTGCCCTTCGAGACCACGTCGCGCTGCGCGTCCACCGCCGCGCTCAGGCTCTCGACCCGGGCCTCGGCGATGCGGGCATCGTTCTCCAGGGTGCGGACCACGCGCTCGGCGGTAGCCTTGATCTGCGCGTCGAGGTCGGAGATCTGCGCGGTCAGTTCCTTGATGCGCGGATGGGCGGACAGGAGGGTCCGGGATTCGAGGGCGAGCTGGTTGCGCAGGGTGATGCGCTGCTCGACGGTGCGCCGAATGATCTCGTTGTTGGCGACATCCGGGATCTCGAAGGCGCGGCCGTCCTTGATCATCTCCTTGATCAGCTTGGCGCGCCCGGCGAGGTCGGCCTTGGCGGTGCGGGCCTGGGAGAGCTGGGTCGAGAGCTCGCCGAGCTGCTGGGCCCCGAGGGGCTGGCCACCGGCGCCGCCGGTGGCGATCAGGCCATGGCTGGCGCGGTAGGTCTCGACCTTGGCCTCGGCCTCGGCCACGCGGGTGCGCAGGGTCTCGATGTTGCCGCCGAGCCAGGTCGAGGCGTAGCGGGCGGTGTCGGTCTTGGCCGCGTCGAGGGAGGCGATGTAGAGCTCGGCGATGGTGTTGGCCGCCTGGGCCGCAAGGTGCGGGTCCTTCGAGCGGAACTCCACCGTGAGGATGCGCGACTTGCCGGCCGGGTAGACGGTCAGGCGGTCGAAGTAGGTCTCCAGCATCCGCTCCTCGGGCGGACGCTCCATCGGGTTCTTGGCCAGCCCGATCATCATCAGGGCGCGCTGGAGCGGGCCGAAGCCGGCGACGCCGGGGTCGAATTCCGCGTTGCCGGCCAGGGACAGCCGGCGGATCGCCTCGCGGGCGAGATCGCGCGACATCACCACCTGGACCTGGCTCGCCACCGCCTGCTCGTCGATGGGCTGGGGCTGCTCGCCCCGTTCCTGGGCGGTGCGGGTATAGGGCGTGTCACGGCTCTCCAGCAGGATCTTCGCCTCGCCGGTGTAGCGGGGCGAGACCACCTGCACGAAGGCGATGGCGCCGATGGTGGCCAGGGCGGTCGGGATGACGATCCAGCGCCAGGACCGGCGCAGCACGCCTGCGAGCTGCGACAGCCCCAGGCCCTCGCTTCCGGCAGGGGACGCATCGCGCGTGGGCTCGAACAGCGAAGAGCGGGGCATGGCTCGATCTTTACGCAAGGCAAGGATGTCGACCGCAGGGTGGCCGGCTTTCCACGACTAGACCGGTTTAAGGTTGACCAGACGTTAAGAACCACGCGTTTCGTGCGGGCCGAGGCGGGACGTCAGTCTTCGTTAACCATATCGGCTTAGGGCTCGGTTCGAATTCTCCTCACGACGGCAGTAGTGATGAACCGGCGATCACTCCTCTTAGCTCTTACGTCGAGCCTGGCGCTCGGCGGCTGCCTGCGCCCGGATTTCCGGACCGATCAGCTCGACGCGACGGGCACCGGCTCCATCGGTGCCCGCTACACCCTCTCCGCCGGCGACCGCCTCCGGGTCATCGTCTTCGGCCAGGACAACCTCTCGAACATCTACGCGGTCGACGGGGCCGGCAACATCGCCATGCCGCTCATCGGTCTCGTGAAGGTCGGCGGCCAGCCCACCAGCCAGGCGGCCCGGACGATCGAGGCCAAGCTCTCGGCCGGCTTCGTGCGCGAGCCCCACGTCACCGTGGAAGTGGACGCCTACCGGCCGTTCTACATCCTCGGCGAGGTCACGACCTCGGGCCAGTACCCCTACGTCAACGGCATGGCCGTGGAGACCGCGGTGGCCATCGCCGCCGGCTTCGGCCCCCGCGCCGCCCGCGACTACGCCGTGCTCACCCGCGAGGGCCGGGACGGCCTCGTCTCCGGCATCGTGCCGATGACCTACCCGGTGCGCCCCGGTGACACGATCGTGATCAAGGAACGCTTCTTCTGAGCGCCCGCGTCCCGGCCCCGGCCGGATGCGAAGGATGCCGCCGCGGCGGTTAGGACTCGCCTAACTGAACCGAGAACTATTCCGCTGGTCCGGGCATTCGCACGCTTCGGCGCGGGCACCGCCTTAACGGTCCGCGCACCGGTCGCGCGCATGGTCTCCCGACGGACGAGCGGCCCGGCCGCTCGCGCTACGGTGCGTGGAGCAGCTGTCGTGAACGCGTCCCCCCTCGGTCCGACCGGTGCCAGCAGCCCGGGCGCGGCCCTCAGTGCCGCCTCGGGCGGCCTCCCCGCGCAGCGCATCCTGCACGTGTTCCGCGCGCCCGTGGGCGGGCTGTTCCGGCACGTGGTCGATCTCGCCCGCCTGCAGGCCTCGGCGGGCCACCAGGTCGGACTCGTCTGCGACGCCTCCACCGGCGGCGAGCGCGCCGCCCAGGCCCTGGCCGAGCTCGCGCCCTGCCTCGCCCTCGGCATCACCCGCCTGCCGATGCGGCGCAACCCGCATCCCTCCGACCTCGCGGCGCTGCGCGCCATCGCCCGGCGCGCCGCGGCGGTGGGGGCCACCGTCCTGCACGGGCACGGGGCCAAGGGCGGCGTCTACGCCCGCATGGCCGTGGTGCCCGGCTCCGCGCCCATCCGCGCCTACACCCCCCACGGGGGCAGCTACAACTACAAGCCCGGCACCCTGCGCCATCGGTTCTACATGGGCCTCGAGCGGCTCATGGGGCTGCGCACCGACGTGTTCCTGTTCGAGAGCGAGTACGTCGCCGGGCGGCACCGGGCCTATGCGGGCGATCCGCGCCGCATCACCCGCATCGTCCACAACGGGATCAGCGAGGCCGAATTCGCCCCCATCGTGCCGGCCGCCGAGCGGGTCGACCTCGTCTATATCGGCGAGCTGCGCGACGCCAAGGGCGTGCCCTTCCTCCTCGACGCCCTCCTGCGTCTGCGCGCCGCGGGCCGTCCCCTGCGGCTGCTCATGGTGGGCTCCGGCCCGGATTCCGCCATCCTGGCCGACCGCGTGGTGGCGATGGGCCTCGGCGAGGCGGTGTCCTTCGAGCCGCCGCAGGCCATCCGCCCGGTCCTGGCCCGGGGCCGGCTCATGGTGGTGCCCTCGCTGGCCGAGTCCCTGCCCTACGTGGTGCTGGAGGCGGCGGCCGCCTGCCAGCCCCTCGTCGCCACCAATGTGGGGGGCATCCCGGAAATCTTCGGAGCCGCGGCCTCCGATCTGGTGCCGCCCCGCGACGGCCGGGCCCTGGCCCAGGCGATCGCGCGGGTCCTCGACGAGGATCCCGAGGCGTCCCGCCAGCGCTTCGAGACCCTGGCGGCCTCGGTCCGCGCCCGCTTCTCGATGACCCGCATGGGGTCGGACGTGCTCTCCGGCTACGCCGCGGCCCTGCGCGCCCGGGTTCCCGGCGCCGGCCACGCCGTCGCCCCCACGTCTCCGTGACGACTGCCCGGTGATGTGCTGCCCCGTTCGGTCCCGCCACTGCCCACCCTGCCCGTGACGCCCGCTCCTCCGCCCCGATCCGACCCGTAACCCCGCTCCCGTTTCCAACACGCGTACCCGAGCCCGGAAGTCAGCCATGAGCGCCTTCGATGTCCGTGACCTGCTGGAGGCCGCGGGCCGCTTCGGACCCCAGTCCGAGGGTGGTCCGGCGGCGGCCCTGCCCCCCGCCGAGGCGCGGATGCACCCGGCCGCCCCGAAGCTGCTCTCGCCGGTGGTGCTGGCCGGCTGCGTCCGGATCGCGGAATTCGCCCTCGTGGCGAGCCTCGGCCTCGTGATCCAGCGCCTGCAGCTCGCCGGGATCGTGCCGCTGTCGCCCCGCTACCTCGCTGCCACCCTCGGCCTCGCCGCCCTGGCCGTCTGCTTGCTCCAGGCCGCGGGCGCCTACCGCATGGCGGCGTTCCGTACCCTGCGCGGCTCCGCGCTGCGGCTGGTGGGTGCCTGGTCGCTGGCCTTCCTGCTGGTGGCCACCGCCATGGTGTTCGCCAAGATCGCCGACCACTATTCCCGGGTCTGGATGGCCAGCGTCTTCGCCGCCGGCCTCGCCGCCCTCCTGACCGGGCGCTTCGTCCTGGCGCGCTTCATCACCGCCCAGGCGCAGCGCGGCCATTTCGACCGGCGCACCGCCATCGTCGGTGGCGGCCCCGTCGCCGAGGACCTGATCCGCGCCCTCGATGCGGAATCGGAGTCCGGCGTGCGCATCGTCGGCGTGTTCGACGACCGCGGCGACATGCGCTCCGACACGGTGGTGGCCGGCTACCCGAAGCTCGGGACCGTGAGCGACCTCGTCGCCTATGCCCGCAGCACGCGCCTCGACCTCATCATCTTCACGATCCCGATCGCCGCCGAGGACCGCATCCTGCAGATGCTGGCCAAGCTCTGGGTCCTGCCGATCGACATCCGGCTCTCGGCCCAGGCCTCGAAGCTGCGCCTGCGCCCGCGGGCCTATTCCTATCTCGGCGCCGTGCCGGTGCTCGACATCTTCGACAAGCCGATGGCCGACTGGGACATCGTCGCCAAGAGCATCTTCGACCGGGTGGTCGGCTGCGCGATGCTGGTGGCCCTGGCGCCCGTGATGCTGGCGGTCGCCCTGGCGGTGCGCCTGACCTCCGCCGGGCCGGTGCTGTTCCGACAGAAGCGCTACGGCTTCAACAACGAACTGATCGAGGTCTACAAGTTCCGCTCGATGTACGTGAACCAGAGCGATGCCGGCGCCGCCCGGCTGGTGACCCGGGACGATCCGCGCGTCACGCCCGTGGGCCGCTTCATCCGCAAGACCTCGCTGGACGAACTGCCGCAGCTCTTCAACGTCATCAAGGGCGAGTTGTCCCTGGTGGGGCCGCGCCCGCACGCCCTCCAGGCCAAGGCGGCCAACACCCTCTACGACCAGGTGGTGGACGGCTACTTCGCCCGCCACAAGGTCAAGCCCGGCATCACCGGCTGGGCCCAGGTCAACGGCTGGCGCGGCGAGACCGACACCAGCGACAAGATCCAGAAGCGCGTCGAGCACGACCTGCACTACATCGAGAACTGGTCGATCCTGTTCGACGTGAAGATCATGCTGGCGACGCCGGTCTCGCTGTTCCGGACCAAGAACGCCTACTGACGAACGCCTACTGACGAACGCCTACTGACGAACGCCTGCTGATCCGGCGGGGCCGTCGCCCCTGGAACGCGACAAGGGCCGCCCCCGGGAGGGGAGCGGCCCTTGTGCCGTCTGCGCGGGGTCGAAGCGGGAGGAAGTGCTACGGCAGGGCGCCGGCCTTCTTCTTGACCTCGGTCATGGTGTCCTCGCAGCCCTTCATGTCGCCGGCCTTGTCCTGGGCCCGGGCCTTCTTGATCAGGTCGCGGGCCTCGGCGACGCCGCCGGCGCTGGCCGTGGTCGACGGATCGGTCGGCTTGACGTTCGGCGCCTTGTCGAGGGCCTTGTCCGAGTGGGACGAGGTCGGGCCGCCGGGCGGCTCCTTGCCCGTGACCTGCTCGGCTCCGGTGCTGTCGAGGCGACGCTCGATCGTGGCGATCTGTTCCGAGCAGGACGAGGCGAAGGCGGGTCCGGCCGCGCCGAGCAGGATGAGGGCGGCGGGCAGGACGGTGGTGATCCGCATGGATGGGCTCTCCGGGGTGGGTCGGCCACCCCGCGGGCAGCCTTACTTCATCAGGGTCGCCAGAGAGACGCCTGCGGGCGACGAGAGTTCCTTCGCGTCGATGGTCCCCTCGGCATCCGGGTCTGCGGCCTTGAAGCGCGCCGCCACCACCGCGAGGTACTCCTTCTTGTCGAGGGTGCCGTCGTTGTCCGGGTCGGCGGCCTTCAGCTCGGCGGCGCTCAGGAGGCCGTTCAGCTCCTTGGCGTCGAGGGTGCCGTCCTTGTCGGGGTCGAGCATGTCGAACTTCTTGGAAGCGGCGGCCTGCGCCTCGGCGAGGTCGATGGTGCCGTCCTTGTCCGGATCGAAGGCCGAGACGTCGGCTGCGAAGGCCGGAGCGGCGCCGAGCAGGACGGCGAGGAGGGTGACGGCGGACAGGCGGGACGACATATCTGAATACTCCGAAGATCATCGGGAAGAACTGTCAGGTACTTCCCAGAAAACGACATGACGGGACCGAGTCGGGCCGAGTCATGGCGAGTCGAGTCGACGACTCAACTTGCGATCTGGTAGAAGAATCGGGAGAATCCGGCAACCCCCGAGGGGATGTTTTGGACTCATGCCTGGGTTGAAGTGGAAAAATCACTGAATCGTGAGGTGAGAGTGCGGTTTCGGGCGTGAATTCGGGTGCCCCAACGACGAACGGCGCAGCTGGGAGGCTGCGCCGTTCGTCGTTCGTCCGGAAGAGTTGAGGTCGTGCCTGCCTGGTCTTGTTCCACCGAACCTTGCCCCGCCGGGGCGTGTTAGGCGGGCTGGCCGGCCAAGCGGTTCGGGGGGGGCCGAACCGGCGCGCCGGATTACCAGGTCACGCGGACGCCGCCATAGGCCGAGAGCGGCTGCACCAGGGTCGTGGTGCGCGGATCGTTGATCACGAAGTTGCCCGCCACGGGCCCGGTCTCGGCGAAGGTGCCGAAATTGGCGTAGCGGTTGTTGAACAGGTTCGTGACCAGGGCGAAGACCTGAACGTTCGGGCTGATCTGGATGCTCGTGTTCAGGTTGGCGGTGAAGTAGGCCGGCAGCTTGCGGTTGATGTTCGACTCGTCGCCGCGGAAGTAGGACGACGAGAAGGCCTGGAAGTTCATGCCGAAGGTCCAGATCGGCGTGATCAGGTAGTTGAACCCGGCCTTGAACTGGTGGTTCGGGATCAGCGGGACGTTGTTGCCGCGCCGGACGTTGATCAGGCCGTCATCCGCGAGCGGGTTGTTGGGCGAGGAGAGCTCGCCCTCGAACTGGAAGGTGGCGTCGATCAGGGCGTAGTTGCCGTAGAGGCTCAGGCGCTCGCCGACATACTCGCCCGAGACCTCGATGCCCTGGCGCTGGGTGGCCGGCACGTTGACGAAGTAGCCGCGGGCGGCGTTGCCCGGCACTGCGACCTGCAGGATGTCGTTGCGCAGGTCGGTGCGGAAGGCGCCGATCTTGTAGTTGAACAGGCCGTTCTCGTAGAAGTTCGGCACGGTGCCGCGGAAGCCCACTTCGTAGGTCTGCCCGGTGACCTGCTTGAGCGGCGGGTCGGCCACGAGCGAGTTCGGCAGAAGGCAGGGCCGGTCGGGATTGGCGCAGGCGAGCTCGAGGGGCGTCGGCGCGCGGTTCGACTCGGAGTAGCCGCCGTAGAGGTTCAGCCAGGGGAAGAAGCGGTAGGTCGCGCCCACCACCGGGTTCACCTTGGTGAAGTAGTGCGTCCCCGTCACGTCCGGCGAGAAGCCGGTCTGGTCCTGGGTCGAGATGCGCGCGAAGTTCAGGCGCGCACCGGCGGTGAGCGACAGGGCATCGGTGACGTCGAAGGTGTCGAGGGCGTAGAGGCCCATGTAGAGGTTCGAGCCCGTGACGTTGCTCGGCGCGATGCCCAGGGCCGCCGCCGTGCGGATCGCCTCGGTGCCGAGGCCCGGGATCGTGCCGTAGTTCGGGTTCAGCGGATCGGTGGTGACGGTGAGGTCCGGGTTGATCACCCCGAGGGTGCTCGACGACTTGTAGGTGTAGTTGGCCGCATCGATGCTGCCGCCGACCACGAAGGTGTTGTTGTGCCCGAAGACCTGGTCGCGGTTGGCGGCCTGCAGGGTGCCGCCGTAGCCGGTGGCCTCCGTGCGGATCGTGTCGAGGGTGCCGTAGGGCACGCCCGCCGTGAAGGGGATGCGCTGGCCCCGGCCACCCAGGATCGTGAACTGGTCGCGGAAGGCGCGGTCGCTCAGGGCGCCCCGCTCGAAGCCGTCATCCTCGAAGCAGAGGAAGCCGCGGTTGCTGGAGCGCGTGCTGCACTGCTCGAAGTTGCCGTCGTTGCCGTCGATCACGAACTGGCTGAGGCGGCGGACGTAGGCGTTGCCCTGCAGGTCCCAGGTCGGCGAGATCGCGACCTTGCCGGTGACCTGGATCTGGCCCTGCTCGGTGGAGATGGTCTGGGGCGAGGTGAAGATCGCCCGCTCGTTGACGCGGGTGAAGTCCACCGGCGTGGCGGCGGCGGCACCGAAGAAGGTCTTGGCGCCCGACGCGATGATGTGGAATTCGGAGTCGAGGGACTTGTGGCCGAGGTCGGCGTAGACGCGGCCGATCTCGGAGGGCGACTTGATGCGCCAGCCCTCGTCGCGCAGGCCCTCGCCGGCGAAGTAGAAGCTCCAGGGGCCGATGACCTCGCCGTATTGCAGCGAGCCGAGGATGCGCCCGTTGGAGCCGCCGCTGACGGTGATCTCCTTACCCTGCCAGGTGAAGCCGTTCTTCATCTCGATGTTGACCGCGCCGCCGAGGGCGTTGAGGCCGAAGATCGGGTTGCCGGTGACGACGTCGATCCGGTTGATCGCCACCGAGGGGATCAGGTCCCAGTTCACCACGTCGCCGAAGGCTTCGTTGATGCGCACGCCGTTCTGGTAGACCGCGAGGCCCTGCGGCGCGCCCTGGAGCGGCGAGGCGTCGAAGCCGCGATAGGTCAGGGTCTGGCGGAAGCTGTTGCCCTGCCCGTCCGACAGGTTCACGCCCGGCGTCTTGCGCGCCAGGGTGAAGGTCGGGTCGAGGGTGGCGCGGTCCTGCGCGAAGTCGGCCGCCGTCACGGTCTCGACGGTGTTGGGGATCTTGTACAGGGACTGTCCGCCGCCGCCGCCCGTGGCGCCGACCGGCGTGGTCGCGACCACGTCGAGTTCGCTCAGCGTCACCGATTGCTGGCCGCCGGCACCCTGCGCCAGTACGGCGCCCGGCAGCAAGGCCACCGACAGCAGCAAGCTGCTCCGCAGTGTCCGCTTCGTCATCCCCAGTCCCCCAAGATCGTCTTCGTGTGCCTGCCCCTTGGTCGGGGCTTCGAACACAGTCTTGCGAGGATCGCGCGTCGAGAACAATCGCGCGCCGCGCCGATTCAGCGCTTTTGCGCGATGCCGGCTCGGTTGGTTGCGCGGCGTGGCGCAACGGACACGATTTTTCTTACGATTTCAAAGGTTTGGGGAGAGTTCAGCAAGTCGTCCGGGAGAAAGTGGCAAGGCGGTTCGGGGCAGCCAGGGCCCCGGGCCGCCGGGGCCCGTCAGAGGCGGGCCTGGATCTTGCGGGCGATCTCGCCGAGGCGCTGCTCGAGCAGGGTCGGGACCTCGCAGACATAGGTGAGCGACTGGCTGCGTTCCTGAAAGATGCGCCGGTCCCAGGTGAACTTGGTCTCCAGCTCCGAGGCGTCCTTGGGGATGTCGCGGGCATCCTGGGCGCTGGGGGAATCCTTGGTGGCGCTGATCTGGTCGGCTTCGTCGCGGATGCGCTCGGCCATGCGGCGCTGGCCCTGTGCGTAGCGGCCGATGCCGGCGACGACCTTGTTGCGCTCGCCGTTGATCACCTCGAAGACCCCGGCGAAGACCCGGGTGAGGCGCTTCTCCTTGTCGGCGCCGGCCTTGGCGACGAAGTCGTCGAGGAGCGGATCGACCTCGGACAGGGGCGTGCGCCGTGAGGCGATCTTCTGGGCCAGCGCCGCGGCCTCGAAATCGTCGCCCCAGGGGCCGGCGGCCTCGAGGTCCGGCCCGGTCCAGACCGTACCCGGGCTCAGGGTCGAGACCTTGCGCTGGACGCAGGGCCAGTCCGGATCGGTTTTCGGCTGGGCCAGGACGGGGCCGGCGCCGAGGCCGAGGAGGGCGAGGCCCGCGAGGGCGCGGAGGGGGAGCGTGCGGGACGTCATCAGGCGAGAAGTCATCAGGAATTGTCTCCGGCCGGGCCGCCGCGCCGGGCCATGATGCCACGGCCCGGATCGTAGGCGACGACGGCGAGGGTGAAGAAGGCGAGCGTGGTCCCCACGACCACCGCGCAGGCGATCGGCTCGAACTGCCCGTAGAGGGCGAAGCGCACGAGCTGCACGGCGTGGGAGAAGGGATTGAGCTGGCAGATCCAGTACAGGGTCTCGGAGGATTCGCGGATGCGCCAGAGCGGGTAGAGCGCCGACGAGGCGAAGAACATCGGGAAGATCACGAAGTTCATCACGCTGGCGAAGTTCTCCAGCTGCTTGACCATGGAGGAGAGCAGCAGGCCGATCGCGCCGAGCATCAGCCCCGAGGCGATGAAGGCCGGCAGGGCCGCCAGGTAGCCGATGGCCGGGATGTCAAGCTCCCAGAACCACGCGATGGCCAGGAAGGCGTAGGCCTGCACCACCGAGACGGTGACGCCGGCGATCAGCTTGGCGAGCAGCAGCAGCCAGCGCGGATAGGGGCTCGTCAGCAGCACCTTCATGGAGCCGACCTCGCGGTCGTAGACCATCGAGAGCGAGGATTGCATGCCGTTGAAGAGCTGGATCATCACCGCGAGGCCCGGCACCACGTAGACCTCGTAGAGCACGTAGGTCTGGTAGGGCGGCTCGATCGAGACGCCGAGCGTGTTGCGGAAGCCCGCCGCGAAGATGAACAGCCAGACCAGTGGCCGGACCAGGGCCGAGAAGAAGCGCTCCTTCTGGTTGAAGAAGCGCAGCAGCTCCCGGCGTACGATGCCGCCGAGGCAGATCAGGTAGCCGACGGCGTCGAGGCGCCCGAGATGGGGCACCGGCGCCTCGGCCGGTGCCGAGACGGCCGCCGGGGGGGTAGTGCGCTCGATTGTGCTCATGCGGCCTGCCGGGCGGGTTCGGCGACGAGCCGGCGGAAGGCCGCCTCCAGGGTCTCGTCGCCCTGCGCGATGGAGCCGGCGGTGCCGCGGGCGACGATGCGGCCCCGGTGCAGCACGACCGCGTCGTCGCCCGCGTCGATCTCCTCGAAGATGTGGGTGGCCCAGAGCACCGACAATCCCTCCTCCCGCACCAGGGCGCGGACGATGGCGACGATGTCGGCGCGGGATTCGAGGTCGAGACCCACGGTGGGTTCGTCGAGGAGGAGGAGCCGGGGCTCGTGCACCAGGGAGCGGGCGATCTCGATGCGCCGGGACTGGCCGCCCGAGAGGGTGCGCACCTTGTCGTCGCGCCGGTCGGCCAAGCCGACGCGGTCGAGGAGGGCGGCGATCCGCGCCTTGGCGGCCTTGCGGGCGATGCCGTGCAGGCTAGCGTGGTAGAGCAGGTTCTGCGCGACGGTGAGGTCGGTGTCGAGGGTGCGGGCCTGGAACACCACGCCGAGGCGGGCGAGCGCCCGGCTCGGTTCCCGGTCGAGGGCGTGGCCCAGGATCGAGACCCGGCCGTCCTGGTTCGAATATAGGCGGGTGATCACCGAGAACAGGGTGGTCTTGCCGGCCCCGTTCGGCCCGAGCAGGGCGGTGAAGCGCCCGCGCGCGACGCTGAGGGATACGTCGGAGAGGGCCGCCCGCGCGCCGAAGCGGTGGCTGACATGGGCGACCTCGAGGGCGGGGCTCGCGCGCTCTCCCGAACTCATGGCTTCAGCGCCCGCCTGGCATCGCCGACCGCGTCGAGGCACTCGTCGAACTCGCCCTCCCCCATCTCGCGCTCGGCCACCCGCAGGGCCTTCCTGAGCCTGGGCTGGACCGCCTCCGGGGCGGGCTTGGCGAGTTCGGCCTTGATCATCGCGATGCCCTCCAGGCAGGCGGCCTTGTCGTCCGCGCGGGCGGCGACGCTCCCGAGGGCGAGCATAACGGAGAGGGCGAGAACCGGGGGCGCGCGCATCGACGGGAATCCTACTTCACGATGAACTTGCCGGTCATGCCCTTGGCTTCGAGGCCATGGACCGACCAGGGATACTCGCCGGGCCGGATGGCCACGAACTCGATCGCGATCTCGCCCGGATCGTCGAACTCGAAATGGTCCGGCGGTCCGCTGCCGTGGATCTCCAGGTGCTGGATCACGATCTGGTTGAACCAGATGTTGCGGAAGAACTCGGTGGCGTAGAACTTGTACTCCTGCCGGCCCTTGGCGACGATCCGCAGGCGGTAGGCCTTGCCGGATTCGAGCTCGATCTCCTTGTTCTCCACGACGAAGTCGTTGCCCTCCTCGTTGCCGAGGACGAGGTCGGGCAGGTTCTGACGCTTCTTCGTCAGGTCGAGGGCCTGGGCCGACCCGGTGGCGAGGAGCGTCGCCAGGGCGAGCGCGGCGAGCCGCATCGTTCGCGTCATGTGTTGTCCTCCCGTTGGCCGCCCGAGGGCGGTGCCGCCTTGGAGCGGTCGTCGTGTTCGATCTCGCGAAGCTCGCCTCCCTTGCGGGGAGGATTTGGAGGTGGGGGTGGCTGGGTGACCCTCAGGCCCCCGAGGCCGGCGGCACCCCCCCACTCCTGACCTCTCCCCACAAGGGGGAGAGGGACGCGTCCAGCTGCCGGAAACGCGGATGAGCCCATCCGGAAGCATGGCCGATGGGATGCTGCCTAGTTCGGCGAGACCGCCACCCCCCAGGGCAGAAGCCCCACGGGGATGCTCTTCACCACCTTCTCGGCCGCCACGTCCACGACCGAGATGTCGTTCGAGGAGCCGTTGGTGGAGAAGAGCAGCTTCTGGTCCGGGGTGAAGGCGAGCTGCCAGACGCGCTGGCCCACGGGGAGATACTTCTCCACGGCGTAGGACTTGGCGTCGATCACCGCGATGCGGTTGGCCGGGCCGAGGGCCACGAAGGCCTTGCTGCCGTCCCTGGTGATGCGGATGCCCACGGGCTGGATCGCCTCGTCGTTCACGCTCGGAATCTTGAAGGTGATCTTCTGGATCACCCGGCGGGCGGCGACGTCGATGACGCTGATGGTGCCGCCGACCTCGGCCGAGACCCAGAGATACTTCCCGTCCGCCGTGAACTCGGCGAAGCGCGGGCGGGCATCGACCAGCACGTTGTCGATCACCGCGAAGGTCGTGGTGTCGATGAAGTGGGCCATGTTGGTGGTCTCGGACGTGTTCACCAGGATCTTGCCGTCCGGCGACAGGCCCATGCCCTCGGGCTCGACGCCCACCGGCACCTCGGCCATGACCTTGTTCTTCTCGATGTCGATGACGGTGACCTGGCTGTCGTCCTCGTTGGCGACGTAGAGCAGGTTGCCCTGGGGCCCGAGGATGAACTGCTCCGGGTCGGGCCCCGAGCGCAGGGAGCGCACGACCTTGCCGGTGCTGGTGTCGAGCACGTCGATGCGGTCGTCGTCGCTGGCGCAGACGAACAGCTCCTTGCCGTCCTTGCTGGTGGTGACGCCGCGCGGGCGGCGTCCGACCTTCCAGGTCCCGGTCACCGCCATCGTCTCGGTGTCGATGACGCTGACCGAGTTGCCCTTCTCGTTGGTGACGTAGACCGTATAGGCCTGCGCCGGGCTGGCCAGCGAAACGCCGGCCAGCAGCGCCAGGCCCAGGACCGATCCGGACATGTGTGTCCTGTCGCCGCGGCTCATGGGGTTCCTCCTCTGGGCCATCGCTGTCTCGTGCGCGATTGATTGGGCGTTACTATAGTGCAGCCCCGTCTCACGGGGAGCGCGGGACCGCAAGCGGGTGGGAGACCGTGTTGCCGCAGGCGGCCCCGCGGATCCGGGCCTCGCGCGAATGTGACGGGCAACGGGACGGGCAACGGTACGGATCAGTCGGGGAACTTGCAGGTGGTCTCCGGCAGGTCGATGCCGAGGGTGTCGAGGGGCGTGCGTTGGTGTGTGAAGCCCTGCTCGGGCGCCACCGACACCATCGCCTTGGGCTGCACCACGATGATCGGCTGGCGCAGCTGGTGGTCCCAGGGGCGATAGCTCAGGGAGACACCCTTGTAGGCCGGCAGGCTGAAGGCCGGATCGGCGAAGTAGGGCGCGAGCACCGCCGGGTCGGCGGTCTTCTTCTGGGTCGCCGCCTCGCCCACCGAGCGCACCGCCGCCCAGGCCTGGTAGTCGAGGGGCCGCATCAGCCGCCCCGACTGCCGGCGGAAGCGGTTCTGCGCCTGGGCCGCGCCCCAGGTCTCCAGCATCGGGTGCCAGGTCGTGGCGATCAGCCCCTGCGTGCCGGCCACGGGGCGCGGGTCGACGGTACGGAACGGAACGTAGTCGCCCCAGTCGCCGGCCTCGTCGGCCACCACCGCGATGTCGTAGTCGAGGCCCCGGGTGAACACCATCGCCTCGGAGCGGGTCGGGGTGTCGCCGCGCGCCTTGGCCAGGGGGCCGAAGGTCCAGGGTTTCTCGGCGTTGATCTTCAGGGCGAATTTCTTCGCGGAGTTCTTGAAGGCCTCGGCGTAGAGGCGGTCGTTCTCCTGCGGCCCGACGATCAGGAACATCTTGCGCCAGCGCATCAGGGTGAAGAACTGCGCCAGCGCATCCGTCTGCATCGCCCGGCTCGGCAGGACGTGGAAGACGCTGCGGCGGCAATCGGCCCCGCGCAGGCGGTCGTCGGGGGCGGCGATGTTGAAGATCGTGACGCCCTGCCCCTTCAGCGCGTCCGCGATGGCGAGGAGTTCGGCCGCCGGCAGCGCCACCACGAGGTAGCGGATGCCCCGGCCCACCAGGTCGCGGGCCGCCGCCACCCCGTCCTGGTCCCCCGCGAGGGCGACCTCGTCGAGGACGTAGGTCTGCTTGGTGAAGCGGCCGGTGTTGTTGTTGTCCTTGACCGCCATCCGGGCGCCGGCGACGCCCTCGTCCTCCGGGATCGCCTCGGCGTCGTAGGAGGAGGGCGCGGGCTCGGGCCGGTAGATCAGGCCGATATGCGTCTCGCTCGGGGGGATCGCCGGTGTGGCCGGCGCCGCGGCCGGCTCCTGTGCCGAGGCGGGACCCTGGGCCGAAGCCGGGGCGAGGCCGCACAGCCCGAGGCTGAGGGCGAGCGGGGCGAGGAGGAGGCGTGCGGGGCTGGGCATGTAGCCGCGAGGCTAACAACATTGGGCCGTCGCGCTCAATCGCGGATTGCTAAGCAGTTCCTAAGGGCGCCCCGTACGAAGCCCTGCGCCCCGCCCCGCCCCATCCCGCGGCGCGGCGGCATTTGCGCGCCGGACCGTTTCCGGGCAGATCTCGCGGAACTGATCGGCCGGCGGGATCGTGCGGGCGCCCGGCGCGTTCCCTCGGTCCCTCCTGGCCCCGCCTTCAGCGGAGTACCTCGTCCATGGCCCTGTCTCCGATCATGGCCCCGTCTCCGGTCCGCTCAGCGCTCGGGCTCGCCGCCCTCCTCGCCGCCGGCGCCTTCGCGGCCCCCGCCCAGGCCGCGCCGGAAAAGGCCGCGATCTTCGGGGTCGAACTGTTCGATCCCGGCGTGGTCGGCGGGCGCAAGGCCCGGCCCGACGAGGTCCGGCGCCTCGGCCTCGTCACGGACGAACTGCGCAAGGCCCTGGCCGACAGCATCGAGCCCGTGGACGTCGCCCCCCAGGCGGCCGAGATCGCCAAGCAGGCGCCCCTCTACAAGTGCGACGGCTGCGCCGCCACCATCGCCAAGACCCTGGGGGCCGACCTCGCGGTCAGCGGCTACGTCGAGAAGGGCTCCAACCAGATCTTCAACCTCACCGTCACCATCGCGGAGGCCGCCACCGGCAAGGTCATCCGCGGCGGCCGGGTGGTGATCCGCGCCGACACCGACGACACCTGGGCCCATGCCATGCGCTGGGTGGTGAAGAACCGCCTCCTCACCGAGCCCCTGCCGAACCGGTCCTGACCGGGCGGCGTTTCGAACGACGGGGATTTCCCTTATCCCCGCCCATGCGCTAGGCCCCCGTTCAGGCCGGAAGCGCCAGCTTGAGGCCGAACCTGCCCCGGCCGCGCCTCTCTGGGCGCGGCGCTTCCCGACCCGGGCGTCGTCGATGGCTTCCTCCCGAGGCCCCGAGCAACCGAAACCCGCGCTGATGTCCGTGCCCCGCGTGTCCCGACCCTTCGATCTCCGGTCCTTCGACGCCGACGCGCCGGCGCCGCGGCTCCTCGTGAGCGTGCGCAGCGCGGACGAGGCGGAACTCGCGACCCGGGCGGGCGCCGACCTCGTCGATGCCAAGGACCCCGAGCGCGGGGCGCTGGGCGCCCTCCCCCCTGCCACCGTCCGCGCCATCGTGGCGCAGGTGGGCGGCCGCACCCTGGCCAGCGCCGTGGCGGGCGAGCCGGACCCGGCGGCCCTGGTTCCCGCCATCGCCGCCATGGCGGCCACCGGCGTCGACGTGGTGAAGGTGGCCGTGGGTCACGACGCATCCGGGGACGACCTCGCCCGCGCCGCCATGGCGGCCTCCGGGCATCTGATCGCGGTGCTGTTCGCGGAGGCCGGCGAGGCCGCCGCCCTCGTGCCTCGCCTGCGTCGGGCCGGCTTCCTCGGCGCGATGATCGACACCGCGGGCAAGGACGGCCGACGGCTCACCGACCATCTGGCCCCGCCGGCGCTGGCGGCCTTCACCCGCGCCTGCCGCGACCATGGTCTGGTCTCGGGTCTCGCCGGCTCCCTGGCGCTGACCGACATCGCGATCCTGGCCCCCCTCGGTCCGCATTACCTCGGCTTCCGCGGCGGCCTCTGCGCCGCCGGCGACCGGCGGCAGGGCCTCGATCCCGTCCGGGTGGCGGAGGCCGTGCGCCTGATCCGCGCCTCGGCCCGGCGGGACGCCGCCTGATGCGGGCGCCGGTCGCCCCGACCGTGGTGAAGCTCGGCGGCAGCCTCGTCGCCGATGCGCCCCGCCTGCGGGCCTGTCTCGCGCACCTCGCCGACGGGGCCGCAGGACCCTGCGTCGTCGTCCCCGGCGGCGGACCCTTCGCCGAGGCGGTGCGAACCGCCCAGGCGGCCCTCGGCGTCTCCGATGCCCTCGCCCACCGCCTCGCCCTCGACGCCATGGGCCGCATGGCCGAGGTCTTTTCGGAGCTCGAGCCGCGCCTCGTCCCCGCCCGCGACCCGGAGGCCATCACCGCTCTCCTGGCGTCCGGCCGGGTTCCGGTCTGGGACCCGGCCGCCCTGAAGGCCGGCCACCCCGACATTCCCGAGACCTGGGACGTCACCTCCGACAGCCTCGCCCTCTGGCTCGCCGCCGCGATCGGCGCGCCGCGCTGCTGCCTGGTGAAATCTGCCGACCGGCCGGCGGGGATGACGGACTGGGCGGATCTCGCCGCCCGCAGCTTCGTCGACGCGGCCTTCCCGGCCTTCGCGGCGCGCTATGCCGGGCGCATCGCCATCCTGGGTCCCGGCGCGGCCTTTCCGTCCGCGGCCGACGCAACAAGGGCCGCCGCATGAGCGCGCCCGAGCACCTCGTCTTCATCACCGGCCGCATGGCCAAGGCGCGCCTGGAGAAGGTCGCCGCCACCCTGCCGCCGGAGCGCTTCGCCTGGAGCATCGCCGATGCCGGCGTGAAGGTCGCCGCCCTGATGACGGAGGAGATCATCCGGCGCCGGGTGACGATCCCGGAGGGCGCCAGCCGCATCATCCTGCCCGGGCGCTGCCGGGCCAACCCGGAGGCCCTGGCCGCGCATTTCGGCCTGCCGGTGGAGCGCGGCCCCGACGAGATCGTCGACCTGCCGGCCTATCTCGGCCTCGCCGGCCGCACGGTCGACCTCTCCCGCCACGACCTGCGCATCTTCTCCGAGATCGTCGACGCCTCGAAGATGACGCCCGAGCAGATCCTGGCCAAGGGCCTCGACCTCGCCCGCCGCGGGGCCGACGTGATCGACCTCGGCGGCCTGCCGGACACCGATTTCCCGCATCTCGAGGATTGCGTGCGCCTGCTCAAGGGCGCCGGGCTCAGGGTCAGCGTCGATTCGTTCTCCCTCGACGAGCTGACCCGGGGCGCCCGGGCGGGGGCGGACTACCTGCTGAGCCTCAACGAGCAGACCCTCGACCTCGCCTTCGAGACCGACGCCGTGCCGGTCCTGGTGCCGGTGCGCCCCGACGACCTGTCCTCCCTCGACCGCGCCATCGAACGCATGGAGAAGGCGGGGCGGCCCTACATGGCCGACCCGATCCTGGAGCCGATCCATTTCGGCTTCGTCGAATCGATCACCCGCTACCACGAGACCCGGCGGCGCTGGCCCGGCATCGAGATGATGATGGGGACCGGCAACCTCACCGAACTCACGGAGGCCGACAGCCTGGGCGTCACTGCCCTCCTGGTCGGGATGTGCTCGGAGCTCGCCATCCGCAACGTGCTCATCGTCCAGGTCTCGAACCACACCCGCCGGACGGTGGAGGAGCACGACGCCGCCCGCCGGGTGATGTTCGCGGCCCGCGCCGATTCGGCCCTGCCCAAGGGCTACGGTCGCGCCCTGCTGGCGCTCCACGACAAGCGGCCCTACGTCCAGACCCCGGACGAGATCGCGGCCCAGGCGGCCGAGGTGAAGGACCCGAACTACCGCATCGCCGTGGCCGAGGACGGGATCCACGTCTTCAACCGCGACCTCCACGCGGTCGGCACCGACGCGATGGCCTTCTTCCCCGACCTCCAGAGGACCGGCACCGTGGGGAGCGACGGCGCCCACGCCTTCTACCTCGGCGGCGAGCTGACCAAGGCCGAGACCGCCTGGCGGCTGGGCAAGCGCTACGTCCAGGACGAGGCCCTGGCCTGGGGCGCGGCCGCCGATGCCGAGGTGGAGGACACCACCGCCTTCAAGAAGGCCGGCCACACCAAGCATTCCGGCCCGGCCGCTACCGAGATCGCGGCCCGCGACGCGACGCCGCCCGAGGCCGGCGCGGCCGCGCCGGAGACGACGGGGCCGGGAGAGACCGGGGCCGGCGACGCGGTGTCGGAGACGCCGCCAGAGGGCGGCGGCCGCATCGTCTGCGGCACGTTCGTGCCCGACGCGAAACGCGCCGCGACGGGAAAGGCGTGACCCCATGCCCCTGATCCTCGAGACCGTCGTCACCACCACCGACCAGGCCGGCGCGCTGCACCTCGTGCCGTTCGGGCTGATCCAGGACGGCGCGGACTGGATCCTGGCCCCGTTCCGGCCCTCCCCCACCATCCTCAACCTTGCCGACAACCCTGTCTTCGCCGCCTCCAGCCCGAGCGACGTGCGGGTGATCGCCGGGGCCGTGACCGGGCGGCGCGACTGGGCGACCGTGCCCTGCGAGCGGATCCCCGGCCGGCGCCTCGCCGAGAGCTTCGGCCATGCCGAGTTCGAGGTGGCGGCGATCGAGGACGATCCCGTGCGACCCCGCTACCGGGGACGGATGGTCCATGCGGCGGCACACGTGCCGTTCATCGGCTACAACCGGGCGCAGGCGGCGGTGCTGGAGGCGGCGATCCTCTCCACCCGGCTGCACATGCTGGAGCCCGACAAGATCCTGACCGAGATGCGCTACCACGCCATCGCGATCGCCAAGACCGCCGGGCCCGCCGAGCGCGAGGCCTGGGACTGGATCGAGGACAAGGTCGCCGCGGCCCTCGGCCGCGACGACCGCATCCTCGAGCGTTCCCCCCCAGCACCCTAGAACGTGCTTTCCCGAGGAGACGAAGACCCGATGAAGTTTCTCACTCTGACGACCGTGGCGGCCTTCGCCCTGGTGTCGTTCGGCGCCCAGGCGCACGGCCCGACCCGCAAGAAGGTCGAGGAGACCGTCGAGATCAACGCGGCCCCGGACAAGGTCTGGGCCGTGATCGGCAACTTCCAGGACATGAGCTGGCTGCCGCCGGTCGAGAAGACCGAGGGCAAGGGCGGCAACGAGATCAAGGCCACCCGGACGCTGACGCTCAAGGGCGGCGCCACGGTGGACGAGGAACTGTACAAGTACTCCGCCGAGAAGATGAGCTACTCGTACCGGATCACCAAGGTCGACGTGAAGACCCTGCCGGTCAACGACTACTCCTCCACCATCAAGGTCGAGGATGCCGGTGGCGGCAAGTCCAAGGTCGCCTGGGACGGCGCCTTCTACCGCGGCTACATGAACAACGACCCGCCGCCCGAGCTGAACGACGAGGCCTCGCAGAAGGCCGTGCGCGGCCTCTACCGCACCGGCCTCGACGCCCTGAAGGCCAAGATCGAGAAGAGCGGTTCTTGATCGCATCGCGAACGGGGACGGGCCGGCGCTTCGCCGGCCCTCTCCTCCCCAGCCTGGCCTGGCTCGGCCTGCTGCTGCTCGCTGCGCCGGCACGGGCCGACGAGGCCCTCGTCACCGCGCAGGGCGCCAACACCCTGGCGATCGTCGATCTCGAGGCCGGCAGCGTGGCCGCCCAGATCCCGATCGACGGTGCGCCCGCCGGCATCGCCCTCTCCCCCGACCGCCGCACGGCCTTCGTGACCCGCCCCGAGGGGCCGGGCCTCGCCGTGGTCGATCTCGCCAGCCGCACGGTGACGGGCACCCTCGCCCTGCCCGGCGGCCCCCTCGGCATCGCGGTCAATCCGAAATCCGGCGCGGTCTACGTCGCGGACTGGTACGGCAGCCGCATCTTCGTCGTCTCGCCGGACGGCGCGCGGCTCGACACCGAGATCCAGGTCGGCGCCTCGCCCTCCGGCATCGCCGTGACGCCCGACGGCGCCACCCTCCTGGTGGCCAACCGCGAGGGGGATTCGGTCTCGGTGGTGGACGTGGCCACGGCCCGGGAAGTCCAGAAGATCCCGGTCGGGCAACATCCGTTCGGCATCACCCTCGATGCCGAGGGCGCCCGCGCCTACACCGCCAACGTGACCTCGAACGACGTCTCGGTGATCGACGTGCCCGGCCGGCAGGAGATCGGTCGGGTGACCACGGGCGAGCGGCCCTACGTCATCGCGCTGGCCGGCCCGCGCGGCTTCGTCACCGACCAGTATTCGGGCACCGTCACGGTGTTCAACCTGAAGACCCTCACCAACGTGGCGGCAATCGAGGTCGGCGACCACCCGGAGGGCATCGCCGCCTCCCGCGACGGCCGCACCGTGACGGTGGCGAACTGGGGCTCGAACACCCTGAGCCTGATCGACGCGACGACGCTCAAGGTCACGGGCGAGATCAAGGTCCCGGACGGGCCGCGGTCCTTCGGGGATTTCCTGCGGTGAGTGTCGGAGACCCGGTGCGCCGCCCGCGACGTGCCGGATCGGGTTGGAGAGCGGACCCTGGCCCGTCGCCCCGAAGCGGACGTTCCGCCTCCGACCCGACACCTCCGGCGCCCACGACGTCGGCTCCGATGCCAGACGGCGGACAAACTCATCGCCCGCCAACCGCTCTGTCCGGTCAGGCGGCCGTCACGTCTATGACCCAGGTCACGCCGAACCGATCCGTCAGCATCCCGTAGAGCGGAGACCATGCCGAGGCGCCGAGCGGCTGTAAGACCGATGCGCCGACGCGAAGCTTCTCCCAGTGAACGGTGATCTCTTCTGCCGAGGTGCCCCGGACCGAGACGTAGAACGCGTTCTCGCCCGGGTTCCACGCCTTCTCCGGCTGCACGTCATAGGCCATGATCCGGAATCCCTGATCGGACGCCACCTGGCCCCAGATCACATGCTCGGCCGGCGCCGCGTCCTGTGTCGCCCCCAGGTCTCCGTACGTGACGATCGTCAGCTCGCCCCCGAAGACGGAGCGGTAGAAGTCGAGGGCCTCGCGGGCCTGCCCGCGGAAATTGAGATGAGTCGTCGTCTGGACAGTCATGGCGCTCTCCGATGCGCGGGGCGTGTTGTCCTGCCCCGCGACCGGGATGTACCAAGCCCTACCTGACAGAAACCGGCAGTAGACCGATGGCACGGAGCGATCGCCTTTTCCGTCTCCTCCACGCAATGCGCACCCTGCCCAAACCCGTGACGGCCGCACGGCTCGCGGAGGAGACCGGCGTCTCCGTGCGCTCGCTGTACCGGGACATCGACAGCCTACGGGCGGCGGGTGCCCGGATCGACGGCGAGCGGGGCTACGGCTACCGGTTGACCGAGGATTACGCGCTGCCGCCGCAGACCTTTGACCGCCTCGAGATCGAGGCGTTGGCGCTCGGCATGGCGGAGGTGCGCGGCATGGGCGATCCCGCACTCGCGGCGGCGGCGGCATCGGTGGTGGCCAAGGTCGCCGCAACCCTTCCGGACGATCGCGAGCAACACCTGTTTCATGCCGTGTCGAAGGCCTACCGGCCCGATGCGCGCTATCCACCCGTACGGGGCTTGGAGTTGATCCGGCAGGCCTGCTGGCGGGAAGAAGCGCTCGCCATCCGCTACACGGACGAACACGGCTCGGCCACGCAGCGCACGATCCTGCCTCTGGCGCTCGTGTACACGGAGCGGCGGATGGTCGTTCTGGCCTGGTGCCGTCTGCGCGAGGCGTTCCGGATGTTCCGGATCGATCGGATCGTCGAAGCCTGTGCCGAGGGCGGCAGCTTCCGGCCGCGACGGGCCTCGCTGCTGCGGGCTTATCTCGACGCGTTGGAGAACGGGGACGCGTCTCCGGCACGACGTCCTGGCGGCTGACGGCAGGACGAACCCCGCCCGTCCGACAGCGTCCGCTTCGACGGTCTCGGGGCTCGGACACGGACCCGTGAAAATCCACCGGGTCCAGACGGAGTCCCTCCTCTCCCCGGCTCCCGCGAAGCGAACCGTCCGAGGGGCTCGGAGGGGGCGCAAACGGAGGGGACCGGGCGTCGGGCGCCGACCACGGGAGTCTGCAACCCCCCCTGCACCTCACGCCGCCGCGGGCGGCTCCGGGGCGTCGGGCTCCTCCGGCGAGTTCAGGATGTCCTCCAGCTCGTCCACCAGCATGTCGATCTGGTCCGACGTCGCCAGCACCCGCAGGGTCTGGCCGGATTCCGTGGCGAGGGCCAGTTCGATGCCGCCGCCGGAGCGGCTAGCGAGGATGCGGGCGAGTTTCTGCGGCGTGCTCATGCGCGGGGTCTCTCCTCCGGGAACTCAGGTGGGATCGGCGGCCAGCAGCGCCACCGCGACGGCGGGGCCGCAGGTCGAGGCCCAGTTGGCCCCGGCCTCGGCGAGGCGGCCGGCGATCAGGTCGGTGAAGGCGACGGCCGGCCGGCCGAGGCGCGCGGCCAGCCGTTCGGCGAGGAAGCGGCCGGCGCCGCAGACCACCACGGGCGCCCCGTCCGGCAGGGGGCGCTGCGAGAGCACCAGGGCCGCCGCATCGTGCAGCAGCCGGAGTTGCCGTTCGGCGAAATGCGCCGCCAGGGCGCGCCACTCGGCGGCGCTGCCCTCGTGGCGGTCGCGGCCGACGATGCGGGCGAGGCGGGTCTCGCTCTCGGGCAGCGACTTGCCCTTCAGGTCGACGCTGTGCTGCTGGTCCGCGCCCTCCGGCAGGTCGCCGAGGATGCGGTGGATGTCGGCGGCCGTGGCGAAGGTCTCGGCCATCAGGCCGGTGCGCCGGCCCCGGAACGGGGCGTGGTCGGCCAGCGCCACGAGGTGCGAGCGCACCACCCCGGTATAGACGAGCTCCCCCGTCTCCAGGCGCTCGGCGTCGCTGTAGCCGGCTGCCACCGGCGCCCCGTCCGCGATCGGGATCAGGTCGGCGGTGGTGGAGCCGATATCCACGAGGAGCCCGTCGGCGACGTGGCGCCCGATCAGGGCGGCGGTGGCGTGCCAGTTCGCCGAGGCGATCGCGGCGGCGTGCGCGGCGGCGGCTTCGGGGGCGAGCAGGCCGGAGCGGCCGCCATAGATCCGCACCCGGCCGGTGAGCGTCGCGGCGGCCAAGGCGGAGATCTGCCGCACGCCGTCGGTGCGGCCGGCGAAGCAGTCGGTGAGTTCCCCCGTCATGGTGACGACGTGGTCGGCCGGATCCCGCGTCCAGTCGGGCAGCTGCGCCAGGGTCTCGTCGAGGGCGGGAAGCCCGCGCCAGAGGCGGCAGGGCGCCTGCACCACCGCCTCGACGCGGCCGTCGCGGACCAGGGCCGCCTTGACATGGACCCCGCCGAGATCCCAGCCGATCACCGGCATGTCAGGGGATGCGGCGGGAGATCCGGATGGTGGTGTCACGGGCGGGCCTGAACGCGGGAGGAAGCGGGATGGCGGACGAATTCGAGATCATTCCGGTGCTCGACCTGCGCCACGGAGCCGTGGTGCGGGCGCGGGCCGGGGACCGCGCCTCCTATGCCCCGATCGTCACGCCCTTGGCAAAGGGGTCGGCGCCGGCGGACGTGGCCCGCGGGCTGCTGGCGGCGGTGGCGGCCCGGATCCTCTACGTGGCCGACCTCGACGCGATCGTCGACGGGGCGGCCCCCGACGGGGCGAGCCTCGCCGCCATCGCGGCCGCCTGCCCCGGCACCACCCTCTGGGTCGATGCGGGATTTGCGGACCCCGCCGGGGTCGAGGCCTTCCTCGCCGCCGGTCTCGGCCGGCCGGTGATCGGCAGCGAGAGCCAGGGGGATGCCGGCCTCGTCCGCGCCCTGGGCGACCGGGCGGTGTTCTCCCTCGACACGCGGGAGGGCGAGCGCCTCGGTCCCGCCGCGCTGCACGACACGCCGGCCCACTGGCCGCGGGACGTCATCGTGATGACCCTGGGGCGGATCGGCGTGGGCGCCGGGCCGGATCTCGACCGGCTGGCGGCGGTGGCGGCGTCGAGCCCGGCGACGCGCCTCTACGCGGCCGGCGGGGTGCGGGGCCCGGCGGACATCGCGGCCCTGCGAAGCCGCGGCGTGGCCGGCGCCCTGGTGGCCTCCGCGATCCACGACGGGACGCTGCGCGGCTGAGCGCCCGCGCAAGAAAGAGGGGCGGCCCGAAGGCCGCCGGAGATCCAAAAAAAAGGGGCGGCCCGAAGGCCGCAGAGATCCAAAAAGGAGGGGCGGCCCGAAGGCCGCCCGGGATCCGTAAAAAAAGAGGGGCGGCCCGAAGGCCGCCCCGTGTCGTGTTCATCGTCCGAGGAAGATGGAAGCCAGTCGCTGGAGCAGGCCCCGCGGTGCGGGCGGAGGCGCGCTCTGCCCAGGACTGCCCCCGATCTAAGCGTTCGACGCGAAGGGGTGCGAAGCGGAGTTGCGCTGCTCGGTGACGACGGCGGCGGTGGGCTCGCCCTTGACGGCGCGCTCGATGGAGAGCTTCACGGCGTCGTAGTTGTACTTCTGGATCTTGGCGTCGTCGGCCGCTTCCCAGTGGATGAACACGCCGACCAGGATGAACAGGTCGTCGGCCTCGTCGGCGGGAATCGTGCCCTCGGCCACGCAATCCTGAACGGCCTTGGCGACGCCGTGCTGGGCGGGGCCGAACATCTGGACGGCCTGACGGGCGTCGTTGATGGTGACCTTGTTGAACATCAGGGTGTTCGGCTTGCAGGGCAGGTTCGGCGCGATGACCGCGAGCAGGCTGGTGAAGCCGTGCTTGTTGTTCACGAGGCCGTTGCAGAAGGCGGCTTCGGCCGGCGAACCGCGCGGTCCGATGATGAGATCGATGTGGGCGACTTCGTTGCCATCACCGACGAGGGCCTCGCCGACCATAACCTTGTTGATCTTCGCCATGTGGGGTTTCTCCCAAAGTCTTGAAAAGACGTGGCCGCTCCCGAGCTCAGGGGGCGGCCGGCAGCTATCCTTGTTCACGGCGTCCAGTCCATCGAGGGACCGGACCGGTTAGCCCGGATCGCGGCGCGGACCCTACTCTGGGGCCTTGCCGGGAACAACCCTGCGCAGGCCGGTCGGCCTGGCAATTTATTCATCGGTGTACGGAACCTTCGTTTGAGGCCCGGAAATCCCGTTCCGCCCCCGGAATTCAGGCTCCGGCCCCGAGGAGCCGGTCGAGGAACAGCGTCGCCACCGTGAAGTCCGCGCTGGTGCCGGGATTGAGTCGGGCCGCCTTCCAGGCCCGGTCCCGGCCGAGCAGGGCCTCCACGGGAGCCGTGGCGAGGTCGAGGGCGAGCAGCGCCTCGGCCTCGGCCCGCAGGGCCTCCGCCCGGTCGGGGCCGTGCTTGCGCGCCACGTGGCTGTCGGGCACCCGGGCGAGGTAGGCGAGATACAGGGCGGTGGTGCACCAGGGCGGGCTGAGATCCCGCGCCCGGGCCGCCGCCAGGGCCGGCAGCCCGATCGCGAACAGGTCGGCGAACCCGGTCACGTAGGCCCGCGCGATGGCGTCGCGCGGGGCGGCCTCCGCCATGGCGGCCCGGAGCGAGGCCGGGACTTTTGGATCGGGACCCTGCGAATCGGTGACGTCGTGGCGCTCGGCCCGTCCGAGGCCCCCCGGATTGGCCCGGCGGATCGCCGCGAAGACGTCGCGGGCATCGGCGGCATCGAAGCCGTCGAGCACGGTGGCGAGGGCGGCGTGCAGCGGAGAGGCCGCCTCCGCCGCCCGGGCGAGGGGCGCGCAGAGGAGCAGGATGCCGAGGTTGGTGTTCTGGCCGACGCGGTCCATCGTCGCCTCGACCGCCCGCAGCACGCGCCGGCCGACCGGCGCCCCCGCCTCCGCCAGGGCCGGGGCCGAGACCTCGGCGCTCGTCATGAAATCCGCCACCGCCATGCGGTGGCCGTCGGCGAAGGCGTGGACGTTGCCGGGCTTCAGGGCGTCGAGCTCGTCGAGGCAACTCGCGCGGTAGGCGGCGGCGACGGCCCCGGGCGCGATCATCCGAGGGCCGCGACGAGGCGGGGCGGCCGGGCGGCCCGCACGGCGTTGAGGAAGCCGCGGGCGACCGCGAGGGCGATGTCGACCTCGGTCACCTGCTGCAGCCCGGACCAGGCCGGCATCGAGTTCACCTCCAGCACGAGGTAGCCCCCCTGCCCGTCCTCGACGAGGTCGATCCCGGAATAGTCGACGCCGACCGCGGCGGCGGCGCGCTCGGCGAGCTCGGCCGCGGCGGGCGGCATCGCCCAGGCCAGGGGCCGGCCCCCGCGATGGACGTTGGTGATCCAGCCGTCGCCCTCGCGGATCATGCCCGCGATGGCGCGGCCCTCGCAGACGAAGACCCGGTAGTCGCGCCAGAGACCGTCGCTGCGGGCGATGTAGCGCTGGAGATAGTAGACCCGGGACACCGCCTCCTCGTCGGGCAGGTCCTCCGGCCGCTCGATCAGCTGGAGGCCCTCACCCTGCGAGCCGAAGAGCGGCTTCAGCACCAGGGGGCGGCCGGGACGGGCCTCCCGGGCCACGACCTCGGCGGCGGCGTCCCGCTTCGAGAGCACGTAGGTCTCCGGGGTCGGCAGGCCGGCCCGGTCGATGAGCAGGCTCGTCATCGCCTTGTCGACGGAGCGCTCGATCGCGCTCGGGGAATTCCACACGGTCGTGCCGCTGGCCACCAGGGCATGCAGCACGCCGAGACGCATGGTGGTCGCCTCGAAGGTGCCCCCCGCGATCGTGCGCAGGAGAACGCCGTCCGGCAGGGTCGCGAAGCCGGGCACCCGCAGGGGCTCGGGGCCCCCCGTCACCACCGCGACGTCGGCCATGGAGAACAGCACCGGCGCGGCGCCGAGCTGTTCGAGGGCGGCCCTCAGGCGCGCCTTGTGCCAGTTGCCGTTATCGGCCGCGAGCCCGATCCGCATGCTTTCTCACAACCTCGACGTTGGTTCCTTCTCCCCCTGCGGGAGAAGGTGGCCCGCGTCAGCGGGTCGGATGAGGGGAGCGCCCTGTCCGGAGAGGTCGCCCCCTCTCCCGCCTCGCTCCGCGAGGCACCCTCCCCGCACCTCAAGTCGGGCCTGCCCGACTTGAGCACTCGAAGGCAGACCACCGGCAAGCCCGAGGTCTGTGGGGGGAGGGGTCATGCGAACCGTTCTACCGGAACGACGCCTCGACCAGCTCCGGCATCAGCTTGCCGCCGCGGAAGCTCTTGCCGGTGGTCACGGAGGTGACGATGACCTCGGCGGGGCTGAAGAGGGCGCCGTCGATCTTGTAGAAATCGCCGTTCACCCGGGCGAAGATGTCGGCGAAGGGCGCGCCGTGGTCGGCCGAGTTCGACGACGGCACCTGCTCGGCGAGCTGCTGCGCATCGGCGTCGTCGGCCTCCACGAAGAGCTGCACCCGGCCGCCGTAGATGATGGCGTCGTTGGTGCGGCCCATGGCCTGGATGAAGTCCGGGTGCTGCGGCGAGAGCGGGGCCGAGCCGATGCCGTCGACGATCTTGTGCAGGTCGAAGCCGACGGTGTGGGCCTTGTGCAGGGCGACCTCGAGGACGCGGGCGACGACCTGGGTCGAGCCGGCCAGGCTCTGGGTCGGGGCGTAGATGAAGGTCAGCTGCTCGGGGGCCAGGCCGGTGGCCTCGGACACCTTGGCGATGACGGAGGCCGGTGGGCCGCCGGCCGCCTCCAACACCAGGGCGGTCTGGGTCGCGCTGTCCTTGTAGCCGAGCTCGCCGTAGAGGTCCTCCACCACCGCGACGGCGCGGCCGGGGCCGGAGCCGAGGGCGAAGAAGCCGGAATCCCCGGTCTCGTCGGCCAGCGACCAGCCGGCATACTGGCTGCCGAGGCAGGCGATGACCGGATCGGCGGCGTGCACGATCACCGAGTAGGGCCAGGACGCGATCGGGCCCGACGGCGCGATCGAGACGGTGCCGAGGCCGCCGAGGCAGATCTCGGCGATGCGGCGCCCGGCCTCGATGGAGCCGCGCACGCTGGCGCCGGCATCGACCATGCGGGCGCCGTTCTCGGTGGTCACGGAGAGGCGCAGGGCCTCGGCATCGGCGACCAGCCGCTCCACCAGGGGGGCGGTCAGGGCGTTGACGCTCGGAAACGGGAATTTCGCGCCGCTCGGGCTGGTGGTCATGGGTGTCCCTCCGTCAGGGCGAGCAAGGTCCGCAATTCGGCGGCCCGGCCTCGCAACATCGCTCTCGTGGCGGCCGAGTCCGGCCCTGTGGCGAACAGGGTGCACAGCGGTGCGTGGCGCGCCACCATGGTGCCGGGTCTTGGGCGGTCGCGCACGAAATCCGGCCAGGAGATCGGCGGCATCGGCGCGTAGCCGCTGGCCGCGTAGCAGATTTCGGACGCTGCCGCATCCATTGGTGCGGGTTCCGGCTCGGGGAGATGGCCGAGGCTCGCCGCGATGTGCTGGGCGAGGAGGGGCGTCGGGCGCCGGTCGAGCACGTCGAGGGTGGCGCCCGGGCGCGGGTTGATCTCCGTGAGCCACCAATCCGGCCCGTCCACGAGGCAATCGGCGCTGGCGAGCCCCGTGAGCCCGCTCGCCTGGGCGAGGCGCCCGATCCCCGCTGCGATCGCGGTCACGCGCTCGGGCGGGAGCAGGGGCGGCTCGTGCCGCGCCCGCTCCAGGGCGCCGGCGTAGCGGAAGGGCTGGAGGGGGGACGGGGCGCTCCACTGCTCGGTGACGCCCACCACCCGGATCGCGGCCCCGTCTGCCAGGATCGCCAGGGAGACGGCCCGCCCCGGCACCCGGGCCTGGAAATAGGCCCCCGCCGGCGCGGGGCCGCCCGGCGCGGCGCGGATATGCGTGCCGCCCGACCCCCCTGCCCGCTTGAGGAGCCAGGCGGCCCGATCGGGCACGGGGTCGCGCGTGACGGCCGGGTGCGGCACGCCGTGCGCCCGGCAGAGCGCCGCGAAGGCGAAGGGGTCCTTGAGGGCGGCCACGCAATCCGGGCCGGCGCCGAGGAGGCGGTGGCGCGGCGCGAGGGCCCGCATCAGGTCGGGGGCGGCCTCGAAACCGCTGCCGAGGACGAGGCCCAGGGGCGGTGTGGACGCCTCGGCCGCGAGGGCGTCGAGGGCCTCGAGGACGGCATCGCTCCCGAGGCGGCCCGTCCCGAATCCACCGTCCGCCTGCCGATAGCCCGCGGCCAGGGCCCGGGTGTCGGCATCGCCGAACAGATCGAGCACGAGGGGTGCCAGTCCGGCCCGCCGCGCCGCCTGGGCCAGGGCGCGGCCGGACTGGGCGGCGATGAGAAGTGTTCGACCGGCCAGCGCCGGTGCCGGCTCCGACGGGCCGGCCGTCAGCCCGCCACCTCGACCGCCAGGGTGTAGGCGTCGCGGAAGTCGAGGCAGAGCGGCGCGTCGGCCTCCAGCATCCGGCGGAACAGGCGGGATTCGGTCTGGTACTTCACGTTGCCGACCGCGAGCGCGCCGATGCCGACGCCCCGGCCCGTGGGCAGGGGCACGTCGATGGCGTTGACGTCGATTCCGGCGATGCCGGCGGGCGGCACGGCGTTGACGTCCGAGGCTACGAGGAGCTTCGGGGCGGATTCGAGATCCTCGGCGGTGAGGATCGGGATACCGGCCGGGCCGGCCGAGAGGATGACGTCGGCGTTGACGATGGCGGCGCGCCGGGCGGCCACGGTGGAGCCGTCCACCGCCTCGACCTCGACGTCGAAGCGCCAGCGCATGGTGTTGGCGATCTTGCTGACGCGCTCCTCGCCGTCATGGCCGACGAGGACGGCCTTGGCGCCGTGGAGCGCGCCGATCACCGCGGCGACGTAGGCGACGACACCGGCTCCGCCGAAGATGACGATGCGCTTGCCCTCGAGGCCGGTGTCGAACTTGGTCTTCAGGGCGCGGGTCACCTCGGCCACCATGGCGGCGCCGGTGGTGAAGGAGCCGGCCGGATCGGCGAAGATGTGGTTGGCGAAGGGTGGCACCAGGGCCTTCCGGGCCCGGTCCACCATGTCGAGGGCGTCCTCGGCGTTCTTGCCGCCGATGAAGATCCCGGTGCGCACGCCGTCCTGGGGCGCGCGCGAGAAGATCGAGTCCTGGACCAGTGTCGTCACGTCGGCGAGCGTCGCGTTGGTGTAGGTGGCGACGGTCTCGAAGCCCGCATCCACGGCCATGTTCACGTCGAACGGGCTCATGTGCTTCAGGGGCGTGATCATGTGCAGGATCGAGCGGGCCATCGTCGGACTCCCTTCGTGCTGTGACGCGGCCCGATCGTGCGCGGAGGCGTCGAATTGTCAAAGCCCGCCGGGTTCGGGTGGGCCGAAGCCCGGCTCTACAGGGATTCGTCTTAAAGCGCGGTGACCGACGCGCCGGTGTTGCGGCCCCGGGCGATCAGGAACGTCAGGGGTCCCGGCCGCTCCAGCATGCCCACGAGGGCGCGGGCCTCGGCCTCCGAGGGCACCAGGGCGAAGCCGGTGGGCCCCCAGGAGCTCTGGCCGTAGCCGACGATCCCGAGGTCGGCGATGGCGGCGAGCGCCTCGGCCACGGCGGGGCTGGCGAAGCGCCCGCCCTGGTGCGGGGCGAAGTGGTCGCCGATGAGCTGCTGGATCCGGGTGATGCCGGCGCCGAACCCGTCCGGCTCGGCCGTGACCACGGCGGGCAGCACCTGCATCAGCACGATGCGGCAGATCTCGGCCGCCTGGGCCTCCGGAAAGCGCGGCAGGTCGCGGAAGGCCGCGACCTCGCGGGTGCCGTGGACGCCGGTCATGCCGGTGTCGAGGATCAGCACCACGCGCCAGGCCTCCGGATAGGCGAGCCGGGCGATCACCGGCGGCGGGTTGCCGTCGGGATCGCGGCCGCCATCGACGATGAGCCCCCCTTGGGTGAAGGCCGCGAGGCCGACGCCCGAGCGGTTGCCCCGGTCGAGGGCGTTGGCGAAGTCCTCCGGCGCGAAGGGCCGCCCGGCGAGGCCCGCCAGCGCGGCCGCCACGCTCAGCGCCAGCTGCGTGCCGGATCCGAAGCCCGCATGGGCGGGGATCGCCGATTCGATGGTCAGGGCGGCGTGGCCGGGAATCCCGAGATGACCCGCGGCCGCCAGCGCGTAGGCGGCGGCCCGGCGCGCCTCCGGCCCGGTCACGTCGAGGCGCGCGGCCGGCCGGGCGGTCAGGGTCACGGCCGGGGCGTCGAGGGCGAGGCCGATGCTGCCGAAGCGCCGCCCGAGGCCGCCGTGCAGGTCGAGGAAGCCGAAATGCAGGCGAGCCGGGGCGTGCACGCGAAGGCCGGCGCCGGATTCCCCCGGCCCGCTCGGGATCCGCATCACGTCGATCCCCTCCATCGCGCCCCGTCCTCTCCGTTCCAAGCCGCCGCGTGTCCCCGGCGGGCCGCTGACCCCGCGCCGCCGGCTTCTCCCACGGAGCGCCGACCCGTCGCAAGCGCGTCGGGCAAAACTCCCGCATCGGGCAAATCTCCCGCGGCGGGGGCCAAGTCCCGATTCGCCTCCCGCGGGTCAGGGGGGTTGCCTGGGGCGCGGCGGCGATGCAAACGTGCCGCCCCAACGACATGGACTGGCTCAGTCCCGCCGCGCGCGACGCCGAATACGGTGCGCGCCGGGCCCTCGATTTTCCAAGGTGCAACGCATGGCGGCCTGGGTGAAGGGTGGTGCGACGGATGCGGACGCGGCGGTGGAGGCCGCTGCCACGCTCCTCGCTTCAGCGCAGAATGCTGTCCTGGCGGGCCTCTGCGCCGAGTTGAGTGCGGTGCGCGCGGCCTATCACCTCGCCGACGCCCTCGGCGCCTCCGTCGACCCCGTGGCCGGCCCGAGCCTCTATGCCGAGCTCGGCGCCCTGAGCCGCACCGGCGCCATGACGACGACGCCCGCCGAGGCCGTCGGCCGGGCCGACGCGGTCCTCATCGTCGGCAACGCGCCCTGGGATCGCCCGATCGTCCAGGACATCGCCGGCTCGCAGGCGACACGGGGCCGCGCCGCCGGCGCCGAGCGGGTGATCCTGTCCCTGGGCGGCCCGCGCAACGGCGCCACCCGGCACGTGGCCTATCCGGCCGAGACCGGCGGCCTCGCGGTCTCGATCGCCCACCTGCGCGCCTTCCTGAAGGGCAACCTCGGCGGCGAGGCGGCCTATGCCGATCTCGCTCGGCGGCTCGGCATCGCCCAGTACGGCGTGGTTCTCTACGACCCGGCCGAGATCGGCGAGCTCGGCGTCGAGATGCTCCAGGGCATGATCAAGGACCTCAACGAGGTCACGCGCTTCTTCGGCCTGTCCCTCTCCGACTCGTTCCAGGGCCGTGCCCTCTTGCAGCTCGCCGCCTGGACCACCGGCCAAGCGCCCCGCGTCGGCTTCGGCCGGCACCTGCCCGAGCACGATCCCTGGCGCTTCGACAGCGCCCGCCAGATCGCCGCCGGCGAGGCCGACGCCGCGCTCTGGCTCGCCTCTCTTCCCGCCCCCCGGCCCGACTGGCTCGGCACCCTGCCGAGCGTCGCCATCGTGGGTGTCGGCAGCCCCGAGGCCGGCGGCGACGTCGCCGACGTGGTCTTCGCCGTGGGCGTCCCCGGCGAGACCGCCGGCGGCAGCCTCTGGGACGAGCGCCGGGCCGCGATCACCTACGCGCCGGCCACCGGCCAGACGGCCGAGCTGAGCGCGGCCGGCATCCTCACCGCTATCCACGAACGCCTCATGCAGAAGAAGGGCGCCGCATGCTGATCCGGATTCACGGAGGCCGGGTCGTTGACCCGACGGCCGGCCGCGACGCGGTCGGCGAGGTCTGGATCGAGAACGGCCGCGTGGTGGCCGCCTCCGACCGCGCGCCCGACCGGACCATCGACGCCACCGGCTGCGTGGTGATGGCCGGCGGCGTCGAGGTGCATTCGCATATCGCCGGCGGCAACGTGGTGATGAGCCGGCTGCTCCTGCCCGAGCTCTACGCCAGCGAGGCCGCGCCCGAGGGCCATCCCTTCGCGCATGCGGGCGGCTCGGCCGCCTGGATCGGCGCGAACTACGCCCGGATGGGCTACACCCTGGCGGTCGAGCCGGCGATGCCGCCGTCCAACGCGCTGGCCACCCAGCTCGAGCTCGCCGACATCCCGCTCCTCGACCGCGGCGCCCTGACGGTGATGGGCAACGACGACCACCTGCTCCAGCTCCTGCGGGCGCGCGAGGGCAAGGCGGCGGTGCGCGACCTCGTCGCCCTCTCGGTGGCGACCTCCCGGGGCCTCGGCGTCAAGTGCATCAACGCGGGCGGCGCCTCGGCCTTCAAGGACGGGATGCTGAAGCTCAGCCTCGACGACGAGATCCCGGTCTACGGCCTCTCCACCCGCAAGATCATGGGCGCGCTCCTCGACGCGGTCGAGGAGATCGGCGTGCCGCACCCGCTGCACGTCCACTGCAACAACCTCGGCATCCCGGGCGCCGACGAGTCCTTCGTGGACACCCTGGAGGCGGCGGAAGGGCGGCGCATCCACTTCGCCCACGCGCAGTTCTACGGCTACGGCGTCGCCGATCCCGAGAACCCCCTCACCGGCGGCTTCCGCTCGGCGGCCGAGCGCATCACCGAGGCGATGGAGGCGCACCCGAACGCGACCTACGACGTCGGCCAGGTCGCCTTCGGACAGACCGTGACGATCTCCCTCGACATCCTGCGCCAGTTCGCGGGCCGCAAGGGCGCCAACCCGAAGAAGTGGATCCTCACCGCGGGCGACGCGGAGGGCGGCGGCGTGGTGCCGTTCCTCTACAAGCCGCGCGGGCCGGTGAGCTCCCTGCAATGGGCGATCGGCCTCGAGCTGATGCTCCTGTCCAAGGAGCCGGAGCGCACCATCCTGACCACCGACCACCCGAACGGCGGTCCCTTCACCGACTACCCGCGGATCATCCACTTCCTGATGGACAAGGAGGAGCGCGACCGCGAGATCGCCGGCCTGCACAAGGTCATCGCCGAGCGCTCCGGCCTCTGCGCCATCGAGCGCGAGTACAGCTTCTCGGAGATCGCCCAGCTCACCCGCTCCGGCCCCGCCAAGCTTCTCGGCCTCGCCGATCGCGGTCACCTGCGCGAGGGCGCCCGGGCCGACGTCGCGGTCTATCGCGACGACCCGAACCGCACCGCCATGTTCGCCCGCGCCAGGCTGGTGCTCAAGGACGGCGAGACCATCGTGGAGGACGGCGAGGTCGTGGCCTGGCGCTCGGGCCGCACCCTGGAGCTCGCCGTCGAGTCCGACAAGGCGATGGCGGCCCGCTCGGAGACCTACCTGCAGGACCGCTTCGGCACCGGCCTCAAGAGCTTCGCGGTGCCCGACGAGGCCTTCCCGAAGCCGGACGTGTTCGCGGAGGTCGCATGTCGGACCTGAGAGACGTGTCGGACCTGAGAGACGTGTCGGACTTAAGAAAACGGCCGGCTGTGAACGGGCGTCGCGCAGGGATGGGTGACTGAGATGACGGACCTCACCCTCAACGGCATTCCGGTGATCGACACCTTCGCGGAGGCGTTCGACGTCGCCGGGACGGCGATCGTCATCACCAACGACACCGCCAAGTGGGCGATGATCGCCGCCACCGTCATGACCGGCTTCGCCACCTCGGTGATCGGCTGCGGCGCCGAGGCCGGGATCGACTGCGATCTCTCCCCCGAGGAGACCCCGGACGGGCGCCCCGGCGTGCGCGTGCTGCTGTTCGGCTTCGAGCCGAACGGCCTCAAGGACCAGCTCCTGAAGCGGGTCGGCCAATGCATCCTCACCTGCCCGGGCACCGCCTGCTACGCGGGCGTCGACGGGCCGACGAAGATCAAGCTCGGCGGCGCGATCCGCTACTTCGGCGACGGCTTCGCCGTGGCCAAGCGCCTGACCGACCCGGTGACCGGCAAGGCCCGGCGCTACTGGCGCATCCCCGTCATGGACGGCGAGTTCCTGTGCGAGGACTTCGTCCGCGCGGTGGACGGTGCCGTGGGCGGCGGCAACCTGCTGTTCCTCGGGCGCAAGCACGCCGACACCCTGAAGGTCGCCGAGATCGCGGTCGAGGCCGCCCGCGCGGTGCCGGGCGCGATCCTGCCCTTCCCGGGCGGCATCGTCCGCTCCGGCTCGAAGGTCGGCGCCCGCACCAAGGGCATGATGGCGTCGACCAACGACGCCTATTGCCCGACCCTGAAGGGCCGGGCCGGCACCGAGCTCTCGGCCGAGGTCGGCGTCGTGCTGGAGATCGTCATCGACGCGCTCACCTCCGACGCGGTCGCGGAATCGATGCGCGCCGCCCTGCACGCGGCCACCGAGGCCGGGGCGGCCCACGGCCTCGTGGCGGTCACCGCCGGCAATTACGGCGGCAATCTCGGGCGCCACCACTATCACCTGAAGAACCTGCTCTCGAAGGAGCCGGGCAGCGAGGCCGGAGCAGCATGAGCACCCTCACCCTGCGCCAGGAGCCGCCGGAGCGGCTCGACCTCCTGCACGTCACCCCGCTCTCCCTGAGCGGCCTCAGCGAGGCCGAGGCGGCGAGGCTCCCGGTCGGCACCAGCCGGCGCGGCCTGACCCTCGGCGACTGCTTCACTCTCGCCCTCGACGGCTCGGACGACCTCGTCATCGAGGGCGGCTCGTCGCGCCTCGACCGGGTGGGCGCCTCCCTGAGCGGCGGTCGCATCCGGGTGGTCGGCGATGTCGGCCAGCGCCTCGGCGCGGGCATGCAGTCGGGCTCCGTCACCGTCACCGGCTCGGCCGGACCCTTCGCGGGCTCGGGCGCCACCGGCGGCACGATCACCATCGAGGGCGATGCCGGCGACCATGCGGGCGGCGCGGTCTACGCCGCCAAGGCGGGCCTCGACGGCGCCACCCTGGTGATCCACGGCGCCGCCGGGGACTATTGCGGCGACCGCATGCGCCGCGGCCTGATCCTGGTGGGCCGGGCCGGCGCCTATGCGGGCGCGCGGATGATCGCCGGCACCCTCGCGGCCCGGAGCCTCGGCGACCATCCGGGCTTCGGCATGCGCCGGGGCACCATCCTGGCCGGCGGCGTCGGGGCGCTGACCCCGAGCTTCGTCGAGACGGGCACGCACGATCTCGTGTTCCTGCGCCTCCTGGCCCGCTCGCTCCGGCCCCTGAGCCCGGACCACGCCGACCTCGCCGCCGGGGCGCTCACGCGCTACTCGGGCGACCTCGCGACCCTGGGCAAGGGCGAATTGTGGGTGGCGGCGGCCTGACGGCTGCCCCGCCCGCCCGGGTCCGGACGATCCGCCCGCCGGGCTTGCACAATTCTCCCGATCGGACGACCTTCCTCGTCCGCGGGGCGGCACCATAGTGCCGGATGCCCCGCGCCGTTTCCGCGCGAACCCGGCGTCCCTCCATGCTCATCCTGCTCTCGATCTGCCTCCTGTCGCAGCCCTCGCAGTGCCGCGAGGACAAGATCGATCTCTCCTACGAGGCGCGCAGCCCCTTCATCTGCCTGCGCAATTCCCAGAGTGCGATCGCCAAGTGGCAGGAGGAGCACCCGGAATGGCACGTCACCAAGTGGCGCTGCGCCGTCCGGGGCAGTCAGCCGCGCGACCTGTGAGGGCCGATGGAGCGCGCGGACCGCGGCTGTGCTTGCAAGTGGGACGGCTTGGAGCCTAGAGATCCTGCCCGAACTCCGGTGACGACAAGATCGCTCGAGTAGACGGGAGGATCAGGCAAGCATGCCGGGCAAACGATCCGCGGGCAATTGATCCGCAAGTCTGTCCGGTCACGAGCAAGTCTGTCTGGTGACGGGATCGGGAAGAACTGGCAAGACCATGCTGGCCACGTCAAACCGGATGCGAAGGCGCACGTCGGGCGGCCTGAACACGCCGCGCCGCGGTTTCGCGCCGCCGGCGCCCGTCGAGGCGGCAGACCCATGCGCTCGCTGAAGGTCCGGTTCGCGCTGCTCCTCGGCGCCACCGCGCTCCTCGTCGTCCTGGCCGCCCTCGGGGTGCTCGCCTCGATCAGCGCGGCCGAGCGCACCATCGACCGGACCCTCGCGGCGCAGGGGCGCCTGGAACTCCTCGTCGAATTGTCGGGGCGCATGACCCAGTACGGCCTCGCCGCCCTGGAGGCGGTGAGCAACCCGGACGCCCAGCCGGAAGGCCTGGCAGTGGCGCGCACCAACGTCGACCGGGCCCTGGTGGCGGTGGACGAGGCCCTGGGGCGCTCGATCGCGTCGAGCGACGATCCCCTCGACCGCACCCAGTACGCCGCCCGCACCCGGCCCCTGGCGCAGCTGCGCGCGGCCCGCGCGGTCCTCGACCGGCAGGTGACGCAGGTGTTGCGCCAGTCCGAGGACGAGTCGCGCAAGGCGGCGATCCGGGGCGCCCTGAACGGCTTCGGCGCCATGACCGGGCAACCCCTCTCCTTCCTGATCGAGGTGGAGCGGCGCTCGATGATCGCCGGTTCGGACGCCGCCCGCGCGCTCTCCAGCACCCTGCGGGTCGCCTCGCTGGCCGCCGTGGCGGGGGCGCTCGCCATCGTGCTGCTGCTCTACCGGGCGGTGACCCGCCCCGTGCTGGCCCGGATCGAGGCGGTGCGCCGCGCCGCCAGCGCCGTGGGCCGGGGCGAGCTCGACACCCGCCTCTCGGTGGCCACCCGCGACGAGCTCGGCCTGCTGGTGGCGAACTTCAACCGCATGGCCGCCCGCCTCGCCCGGCGCGAGGGCCGCCTCGCCGCCGACCGCGCGGCCCTGGAGGACACCGTGGCGGCCCGCACCCTCGACCTGCGCGCCGTCAATGCCCGGCTCGAGGCCGTGGACCGCTCGCGCCGGCGCTTCTTCGCCGATGTCAGCCACGAGCTGCGCACGCCGCTGACGGTCATCCTCGGCGAGTGCGACATCGCCGCCCGCGCGGCCGCGCGCCAGCGCGACGTCACTCCCGTCTTCGCCACCATCCGCAAGCGCGCCCTGGGCCTGAAGCGCCGGGTCGAGGATCTGCTGCGCGTCGCCCGCTCCGAATCGGGCCAGATCGAGCTCGACCGCCGGCCAGTGGGCGCGGGGGAGATCCTCGCCGACGCGGTCGACGGCATGGCCTCCGAGGCCGCCCGCCGGCGCGTGGACCTGAGCCTCGACCCCGCCGCGTCCGACCCGATCCTGCTCGCCGACCGGGAATGGCTGCGCCAGGTGGTCGAGAGCCTGATCGACAACGCCCTGCGCCACGCCACCGGGCTCACCCGGGTGGTGGTCGCCCTGGCGGCGGAGGGTGCGCACGTGGTCGTGACGATCACCGACGACGGGCCGGGCTTTCCGGACCTCGGCGACGGCCTGTTCGAGCGCTTCCGCCGCGACAGCCCCACGGGAGAGGCCGGCTTCGGCATCGGCCTGGCCCTGGCGCGCTGGGTCGTGGAGCGTCATGATGGCACGATCCGCCTCGGGGCGGGGCCGGGCGGGCGCGGTGCGCAGGTCGCCCTCGACCTGCCCGCGCTGTCCCCCAGCGACGCCGAGCATTCCCCCTCGCCTCACCCGACGGGCGCCCAGGAGACCGTGGCATGACGCGCGTACTGATCGTCGAGGATGACAGCGACATCCGCGCCATGCTGGCCCGCGGCCTGGAGGCGGAGGGCTTCTCCGTCGGCGTGGCCGGGCGGGTCGACGACGCCCTCGCGGCCGCCCGCGCGGAGGCGCCCGAGGCGGTGGTGCTCGACATCACCCTGCCGGACGGCTCCGGCCACGATGTCTGCCGCTCCCTGCGCGAAGGCGGGTATCCGGGACCGATTCTCTTCCTCTCCGCCCGGGACGAGGTCCGCGACCGCGCCGAGGGGCTGGCCCTCGGCGCCGATGACTACATCGTGAAGCCCTTCGTCTTCGACGAGCTCCTGGCCCGCCTCCAGACTCACCTGCTGCGCCGCAAGGCCTCGGAGGAGCCCCGCACCCTGGTCACGGCCGGCAAGCTGATGCTCGACCTGACCGTCCGTCAGGTGGGCTTCGCGGATGCGACGGCGCGCCTCACCCCGCGCGAGGCCGAGCTCCTCGCCCTGCTGATGGACAACGCCAACCACCCGGTCTCGCGGGGCGACATCTTCGACAAGCTCTGGGCCGGCCAGGGCGGCCTCTCGCTGAATGTCGTCGATGTCTACGTGGGTTACCTGCGGACCAAGCTGTCCGACTTCGTCCGCCTCGGCGGCCCCGTCATCGTCACGGTGCGGGGCCGTGGCTTCATGCTGGATCTCAAGGGACAGGATTTCCGGCACTGATCCGGCACGCCGCGTTAACGCCCGCCGCGGATTCGCGGGGGTGGATGGGAGGAACCGGCAATTTAGCGCTTGAACTGCCGGGCCAAATTGTCGATACCAGCGCGGCGACAGAAATCACTGCGCCGTCAGTGTCTTACGATCTTCTTAGAGGCGATCGGGATGCTGCTGACGTTCAGAAGAAACTTTCAGGAGAAACACCATGACCTGGGCTGCCCCCATCGTTTCCGAGATCTGCGTCGGCATGGAAGTCACCAGCTACGAGTCGGCTGAGATCGACACCTTCAACTAAGTTTCGTCGAACCCGAGGGTCCCAAGGCAGCGTCGGTTCCACCATGCATGTCCTGATCCTCGGTTCGGCCGCGGGCGGCGGCCTTCCCCAGTGGAATTGCCGCTGCCCGATCTGCTCCCTCGCCCGCGAGGACGAGACCCGCGTCAGGCCGCGGACCCAGTCGAGCATCGCCGTCTCCCCCGATGGAGAGCGCTGGCTCCTGGTGAACGCCTCCCCCGATATCCGCCAGCAGCTGTTCGACAATCCGGCGATGCACCCGCGCACGGGGCTGCGGCACTCGCCGATCCATGCCGTGTTGCTGACCAACGGCGACGTCGACCACGTCGCCGGCCTGCTGACCCTGCGCGAGGGCCAGCCCTTCACCCTCTACGGCACCGCCGGCATCCTCGACTCGGTCAACGCCAACCGGGTGTTCGACGTGATGGCCGCGGGCGTCGTCGCCCGCGAGCCGATCGCCCTCGACCGGCGCTTCGAGCCGGTGCCGGGCCTGCACGTCACCCTGTTCGCGGTGCCCGGCAAGGTGCCCCTCTGGCTCGAGGACGAGACCCTGGAGATCGGCGCCGAGACCGAGACAACGGTCGGGGCGATGATCGAGGCGGGCGGGCGGCGGCTCGCCTACATCCCGGGCTGCGCCCGCGTCACCGAGGACCTCAAGGCCCGCATCGGCGGGGTCGACGCCCTGCTGTTCGACGGCACCGTGCTCCTCGACGACGACATGATCCGGGCCGGCGTCGGCACCAAGACCGGCTGGCGCATGGGCCACGTGCCGATGACCGGCGACGGCGGCTCCATCGCGGCCCTGTCCGACGTCGCGATCGGCCATCGGGTCTTCGTCCACATCAACAACACCAACCCGGTGCTGGTGGAGGGCTCGGACGAACGCCGTCAGGTCGAGGCCGCGGGCTGGACCGTGGCCCATGACGGTTTGACGCTGACCCTTTCGTGACGCGTCTATCTGGCAGTTTAGTGCCGACGACATACATTGTGTCCGATTGAATTGCGTCGGTGCGCCCGCGGCCTTCACGGGGCGCGGCGCGATTGATAAGAAAAGTTCCTAAAACCGCTCCACGCTGATCCGCGAGCCACGCCATGACCGCGCCCTTCCCCACGCCGAAGACCGATGAGGCCCAGCGCCTGCTCTCGCCCGAGGAGCTGGAGGCGGCCCTGCGCGACATCGGCGCGCGCCGCTACCACAACCTGCACCCGTTCCACCGGCTGCTGCACGACGGCAAGCTCGACAAGGACCAGGTCCGGGCCTGGGCGCTGAACCGCTACTATTACCAGGCCATGATCCCGGTGAAGGACGCCGCCGTCCTCGCCCGGATGACCGACGCCTCCCTGCGCCGGGTCTGGCGCCAGCGCATCGTCGACCACGACGGCGACGCGCCCGGCGACGGTGGCATCGAGCGCTGGCTCAAGCTCGCCGAGGGCGTGGGCTTTGCCCGCGACTACGTGGAATCGACGCAGGGCATCCTGTCGGCGACCCGGTTCTCGGTGGATGCCTACGTGCATTTCGTGAAGGAGCGCTCGCTGCTCGAGGCGATCGCCTCCTCGCTGACCGAGATGTTCTCGCCGACCATCATCTCGGAGCGGGTGGCCGGGATGCTGAAGAACTACGACTTCATCACCAAGGACACGCTGGCCTACTTCGACAAGCGCCTGACCCAGGCCCCGCGCGACGCGGACTTCGCCATCGCCTACGTCAAGGAGCACGCCACCACGCCGGCCCTGCAGCGCCAGGCGATGGATGCGCTGACCTTCAAGTGCAACGTGCTCTGGACCCAGCTCGACGCCCTGTACTTCGCCTACGTCGCCCCCGGGCTGATCCCGCCCGACGCCTGGACGCCCGGCACCGGGCTGGTGCCCGAGCCGGCGGTGGCCCAGGCGGCCGGCACCGGCACCCTCACGGCGCAGGACGTGCCGCGCCTGCCCCGCGGCGTGCGCCTGCGCCACGACGCCGTGCGCAACCAGCACGTCCTCCTGGCGCCCGAGCGCACCTTCGACCTCGACGCCAACGCGGTGGCGGTGCTCGAACTGGTCGACGGCCAACGGTCCGTGCGCGACATCGCCGGGCTGCTGGCCGAAAAGTTCACGGCCGATGCCGCCGTGATCGAGGCCGACATCCTCGTGATGCTGAACGATCTGGCCACCAAACGGGTCTTAGAGCGATGAACGCGATCACGCCGAACGCCCCCACCCTGCCGGCTCCGGTCGGGCTCCTCGCGGAGCTCACCCATCGCTGCCCCCTGCGCTGTCCCTATTGCTCGAACCCGCTCGAACTCGACCGGCGCTCGGGCGAGCTCGACACCGCCACGTGGCAGCGGGTGCTGACGGAGGCGGCGGGTCTCGGCGTGCTGCACGTCCACCTGTCCGGCGGCGAACCGACGGCGCGCAACGACATCGTCGAGATCACCGCGACCTGCGCGAAACTGGGCTTGTATTCCAACCTCATCACCTCCGGTGTCGGGGGCGCCCTGCAGAAGCTCGACGCCCTCTACGACGCCGGTCTCGACCACGTGCAGCTCTCGGTGCAGGGCGTCGATGCGGCCAATGCCGAGAAGATCGGCGGCCTCAAGAACGCCCAGCCGCAGAAATTCGCCTTCGCCGAGCGGGTGACCCAGCTCGGCCTGCCCCTGACGCTGAATTCGGTGATCCACCGGGGCAACATCCACGAGGTCGAGGGCTTCATCGACCTCGCGGTGAAGCTCGGGGCCAAGCGCCTGGAGGTGGCCCACACCCAGTATTACGGCTGGGCCTACGTGAACCGCGCCGCCCTGATGCCGAACAAGGCCGAGGTCGACCGCTCGATCCGCATCGTCGAGGCCGCCCGCGAGCGCCTGAAGGGCCAGCTCGTCATCGATCTCGTGGTGCCGGACTACTACGCGAAGTACCCCAAGGCCTGCGCCGGCGGCTGGGGCCGCAAGCTCATGAACGTGACCCCGCAGGGCAAGGTGCTGCCCTGCCACGCGGCCGAGACGATTCCGAACCTCGAATTCTGGTACGTGTCCGACCACTCGCTCGGCGACATCTGGGCGAATTCCCCGGCCTTCACGGCCTATCGCGGCACGGACTGGATGAAGGAGCCCTGCCGCTCCTGCGACCGGCGGGAGAAGGATTGGGGCGGCTGCCGCTGCCAGGCCCTGGCGCTCGCGGGGGATGCGGCGGCCACCGACCCGGCCTGTTCCCTCTCGCCGCTCCACGCCAAGGTGCGCGATCTCGCCACCGAGGAGGCGGCCGAGACGCCGCCCGACTACGTCTACCGGACCATCGGCAGTAACGTGCAGCCCAATGTGCGTACGCCGCTGAATGAGGAAGCGCCGCTTTGAAGCCCGTCACACTTGCCGCGTTCGTGATGCTCGCGGGCGCGCCTGCGCTCGCCCAGACCGCGCCCGCCGCGCCTCCGGCGCCCGAGATGCCCGCCGTCACCAAGGCGAACACCGCGAATCCGCCCAATGCCGCGGACCTGCTCTTCGAGCAGCCGCAGATGAAGAACGTACCCCCCGGCTCGAAGCTCACCTACGAGTACCTGCGCCGCAGCGGCATCTCGAAGGGGCCGTTCGGGCCGCCCCTGACCGATACGATCAAGCTCGGCGTCGAACCCGGCAACGCCGCGGACAACCGCAACATTCGGGTGGAGATGTTCTCCGGCGCCAACCGCTTCCCGGCCGGCCCCTTCGAGGACATGCCCGGCAACCCGGTGATGACGCTCTTCCTCGAGCATCACCTCATGGACCTCGCCCGCGTCCTGATGGCCAACCCGCGCTACATCAAGAACGCCATCCGCAAGGGCCTGCGCGACAACGCCACCGTGACGCCGACGCAGATCGACTACAAGGGCCGGAAGGTCGACGCCTGGCGCATCGAGACCCAGCCCTTCAGCGACGACAAGATGAAGGAGCGGATGCGCGGTTTCGAGAACCTGAAATACACCTTCGTCACGTCCGAGGCCGTGCCCGGCGAGCTGGTCTCGATCGAGGCGAGCTCCAAGAACGCCGAGGGCGGCGAACTCTTGCAGGAGAACCTGACCTATGATCCGAACGCTGGTTAAGCGGCTCCCGCGCCTCGCCGTCGGTGCCTGCGCCGCGGCCCTCCTGGCGGGTGCCGCGGCCGCGGCCGAGCCCGAGAACGACTACCCCACCGAGGCCCGGGCCGATTACATCTTCGGCTGCATGGCGGCGAACGGCCAGTCGCGTGAATCCCTGTCGCGCTGCTCCTGCTCCCTGGACGCCCTCGCCTCGCTGCTGCCCTACGACAAGTATGTCCAGGCCAGCACCGTGCTGTCCCTGCGGCAGGGCATCGGCCAGCGCACCACCGCGTTCAAGTCGACCAAGGTCTTCGACGACCAGGTGGCAGACCTCCGCCGGGCCCAGGCCGAGGCGGAGATCCGCTGCTACCGCGGCGGGACCTGACCGGGTCAACCGGACGTCGCCGCGAAGCGGCGACGCAGGACCGGGCTTCGTTCGGTCCCGGCCCCGGCATGGGTGTTGCTCCGACCCGGCACTGCGTTCAAAGACAGCGGTATCCCGGCCGAGGACGCGCCCCCGACGCGCCCGCCTTAACCCGAGCATCCCGTGCCCCCAGACCTGCCGGCTCCGCTGACGACGCTCCTGCCCGATCTCGGTCGGCGCGTGCTCGTGATGGGCATCCTCAACGTCACGCCCGATTCCTTCTCCGACGGCGGCCGTTTCGCCGACGTCGCGGCCGCCCGCACCCAGGCCGAGGCCCTGGTGGCCGAGGGGGCGGCCCTGGTGGATATCGGCGGCGAATCCACCCGGCCCGGCCACGAGCCCGTCTCGGCCGAGGACGAGCAGGCCCGGATCCTGCCCGTGATCCGCGACCTCGCGCCCCGCCTGCCCGTCCCGATCTCGGTGGACACCTACAAGGCTTCCACGGCCCGGGTGGCGCTGCAGGCCGGCGCCCGCATCGTCAACGACGTCTGGGGCCTGCAACGCGAACCCGACATCGCCCGTGTCGCTGCCGATCACGGCGCGCCCGTGATGATCATGCACAACCGCGAGACCATCGACCCGGACCTCGACATCGTCGCCGACATGCTGCGCTTCTTCGAGCGTTCGCTGGCCATCGCGCGGGCCGCCGGCCTGCGTGACGGCGACATCGTGCTCGATCCCGGCATCGGCTTCGGCAAGAGCTGGGCGCAGCACCTCGAGGCCCTGCGGCGCCTGCCCGAGATCGTGGCCCTCGGCTTTCCCGTCCTCGTCGGCGTATCGCGAAAGTCCCTCCTCGGACGCCTGCACGATTCCGAGACGAAGCCGGTCGACCGGCTCTTCGGCTCGATCGGCAGCCACGTCCTCGCGGCGACTCTCGGGGCGCAGATCGTGCGCGTTCACGACGTCCGGCCGCACGTGGACGCCCTGCGGGTGGTCGACGCCGTGATGGGACGCTCCGCATGAGCGACCGCATCCTCGTCGACCGGATCGCGGTCTTCGCCTTCCATGGCCTCCTCCCTGAGGAGGCCCGCCTCGGGCAGCGCTTCTACGTCTCCCTCGATGTCCGCCTCGACCTCGGGGCGGCCGGGCGCTCCGACGACGTCGCCCGGACCGTGAGCTACGCCGACCTCACCGAGATCGTGACCCGGATCGCGACGCAGCGACGCTTCGCCCTCATCGAGGCCCTGGCCGAAGCGATCGCGGGTGAGATCCTCGATCGGCACCCGTCCATCACCGAGATTCGGGTACGGGTGGACAAGCCGAGCGCACCGGTCCCGGCCGTGATCGACGGCGTCGCCATTGAGATCGTGCGCCGCCGGGAGCCAGCCCGATGAGTACCGCACCGGGCTGGCATGCCGCCTATCTCGGCCTCGGCAGCAACATCGGCGACAAGGCGGCGACCCTGGCCGATGCGGTGGCGCGTCTGGCCGCCACACCGGGCATCCGCGTCACTGCGCGCTCCTCGGACTACCGCACCCCACCCTGGGGCGACACCGACCAGGACTGGTTCCTCAATGCCGCGATCGGGATCGAGACCCGCCTGACCCCGCACGAACTCCTGGAGGCGGGCCTCGCCATCGAGACCGCCATGGGCCGGGTGCGCGAGCGCCGCTGGGGCCCACGGGTGATCGACATCGACGTGCTGTCCTACCAGGGCGCGGCGATCTCGGACGCACGCCTCGTGCTGCCGCACCGCTTCGTGCGCGAGCGCGCCTTCGTGCTAGTGCCCCTGGCCGAGATCGCCCCCACCCTGCGCATCGGCCCGGAGACGGTCACCGAGGCCCTGGCCAAGCTCGATGCCAACGGCATCGAGCGGGTCTGATCGGAGCCGGAACGACGGATGGCGGCGGCGGAGCCGATCCGCCGCCGCCATCGCGGTCGTCCAGGGATATGGTCGCCCGTCCTTCGAGGGGCAAAATCCGGATCCTCGCTAGATCAACAGCTCGGCCGGATCACGGGCTCGGAGCGTCGAGGAGCTTGTTGCCCTCTTCCTCCAGCAGCGGGACGTCGTAGTCCCGCAGCACCTTCTCGATATCGGCGCGGCGCTTGCGCAGGATCGTGTTGAGGGTGCGCTTCCAGTCGTTCTCCTCCAGCCGGACCCCGAGGGCGATCCGGAAGGTGAGCGGCGGCCGGTCGGGCTCCTGCAGGAGCGGCACCACCGTCATCGGCACTCCGCTCTGCTTGGCCAGCCAGCCTGCGGCCGGTCCCCAGAGGATGGCGGCGTCGATGCGCTTTTCCGCCAGGTCCGCGATAACTTCGGCCGAGACGGTCTGGTGCTTGCGGGCCGGATCGAGCTGATAGGGCGCGTAGGCCTTCATCGCGCTGACGAGGCCGACCTCGCCCATCCGGTTCACCGGGGGCGTGCCGCCGATGACGCCGATGGACTTGCCCTTGAGCTTGGGATCGTCGAGGCGGGTGACCCCGTCGAACTCGCCCGTGCGGGTGACCAGCGTGTAGGCGGAGCGATAATAGGGGTTCGAGTGCTGCACGAGCTCACCCCCGGCAGCCGAGCCGATGATGATGTCGCACAGGCCCGTCCCGAGGGTGTTGCGGACGAAGCCGGGCCCTTGCGTCAGCCAGTAGTACCGGATCTTGACCTTGAGCTCGTCGGCGATGATCGCCGCGATCTTGTTCTCGAACCCGTCCTCCTTGCGCTCGGAGAACGGCATGTTGCCGGGGTCGCCACAGACACGCAGGGTGTCCGTCGTGACGAGGTCCGGCAGCGATTGTGCCTGCGCGGGTCGCGCTCCTGCCGCGAGCAGCAGGAGCGCGAGCGCGAGGCCCGTCCGGGAGCCTGGATGCGTCATCAGCCGCCCAGGCACTCCTTCTCAGCCGTCTTGGCGGCCTCGGGCTTCTCTTCCTTGTCGCTCGGGCGGATGCGTGGCATGGCGCCGGATGCACGCGCCTTCAGGTACACGTACAGGTCGTCCGCGTAGCACATGACGTTCTTGTTGTCGCCAAAGGCCGGCATGACCTTCTCCTGGCCCGCCTGCGTGTCGCGCTTGCCGCCGGCGAGAATGCCGATGAACTCCTCGTAGCCGATCGTCTTCAGCGAGTCCTTCAGGGCCGGCGCGTAGGTCGAACCCATGGCATCGGGGCCGTGACAGACGTGGCACTCGGCGTGATAGCGGCGGTAGCCCGAATAGGCGTACCAGTCGAACTTCTTGCCATCGTTGGTGATGTGGAAGGTCGGGTGGCCCTCGGCGTCCTGATACTTTCCATCCTCGACCTTCACGGCCGCGAACTTGTCGATCAGCTTGGCGTCCTTATCCGGAGCGTTGGGGTCCAGCTGGTTGGCGAGCGCCGGATCAGCCTTCTTGGCGTCCTCGGCATGGACGGCAAAGGTCGAGATAGTGGCGAGGGCGAACGCCGCCATGAGGGGACGGATGGCGGCTTTGCGGATGTTATGCAACGACGTTTCTCCCAGGAACTCCACGTCGGCTGACGAGCCGCGTGTTTCACATCTTGTTCTTCCAACTCTAATCATAAAGGTGCCGGCGCGGAAACCCGCGCCGGCACCCAAGGCCTTACCGTAACGTGCGACCGATTAGTTCGGCAGCGAGAAGACGGTCAGCTGACCACCGAGGTTGGTGTAGTTCGAGAGGGCAGCGTAGCCACCCACCGCGCCGAGACCGGCGTTCGGGTCGGTCAAGCCGGCCGCGAGGCCGATGCCGGCCCAGCCACCGACACCCGACAGGATGCCGACGAACTGCTTGCCCTTGTGGCTGTAGGTCATCACGTTGCCGATGATGCCCGACGGGGTCTTGAACTTGTAGAGTTCCTTACCCGTCTTGGAGTCGACAGCCTTCAGGTAGCCTTCCAGGGTGCCGTAGAACACCACGTCACCGGCGGTGGCGAGGGCGCCCGACCACACCGAGAACTGCTCGGCGTTCGACCACTTGATCTTACCGTTCACGCCGTCCCAGGCGATGAAGTTACCCATGCCGCCGTGGCTGTTGGGGGCCGGGTACATGGCCAGGGTCGCACCGACGTAGGGCTGGCCGGGAGTGTAGGAGACCCGGAACGGCTCGTAGTCCATGCAGACGTGGTTGGTGGGCACGTAGAACAGGTTGGTCTTCGGGGAGTAAGCAGCAGGCTGCTGATCCTTCGAACCCAGCGCCGCGGGGCAGATGCCCTTGGAGTTGGTGTCCTCACCGTTCTGCTCGGTGGAGTACTTGGCCTGGACGAGCGGGCGGCCGTAGTTCTTGGAGCCCTTGTCCATGTCGACCTTGGAGGCCCAGTTCACGACCGGATCGTACTTCTCGGCGACCAGGAGCTCGCCGGTGGCGCGATCGAGGGTGTAGCCGAAGCCGTTACGGTCGAAGTGGGTCAGGAGCGGACGCTCCTTGCCGTCAACCTTCTGATCCGTGAGGATCATCTCGTTGATGCCGTCGTAGTCCCACTCGTCGTGCGGGGTCATCTGGTAGACCCACTTGGCGGCGCCCGTGTCGGGGTTACGCGCCCAGATGGTCATGGACCACTTGTTGTCGCCCGGACGCTGCTTGGGGTTCCAGGTCGAGGGGTTGCCCGAGCCGTAGTACATCAGGTCGAGCTTGGGATCGTAGGAGAACCAGCCCCAGGTGCAGCCGCCGCCGGTCTTCCACTGATCGCCTTCCCAGGTCTTCAGCGAGGAATCCTTGCCGACCGGCTTGCCGAGCGAAGTGGTCTTCTCGGGGTCCATGATCATGTCGGCGTCGGGGCCCTGGGAGTGGCCGCGCCACACCTTCTTGCCCGTCTTGGCGTCGTAGGCGGTGACGTGGCAGTTCACGCCGAACTCGCCGCCGGAGATGCCGACGATGATCTTGTCCTTCACCGGGAGAACGGTGGCGGTGTTCGTCTCACCCTTCTTGGGATCGCCGTTGACGACGGACCAGTTCACCTTGCCGGTCTTGGCGTCGAGCGAGACGACCGTGGTGTCGGCCTGGTGCAGGATGATGGCGCCATCGGCGTAGGCGAGACCACGGTTGACCGTGTCACAGCACATCACCGGGATGACCGACGGGTCCTGCTTGGGCTCGTACTTCCAGGCGATCACGCCGTCCTTGTCGAGGTCAAGGGCGTAGACGATGTTCGGGAAGGGGGTGTGGACGTACATCATGTTGCCGACGACGAGCGGGGAGCCCTCGTGGCCGCGCAGCACGCCGGTCGAGAAGGTCCAGGCGACCTGGAGCTGCTTCACGTTGCTGGCATTGATCTGGTCGAGCTTCGAATAGCGCGTGTTGGCGTAATCGACGGTCTGAAGGACCTGCTCGGCCGGGTTGGCCGTGCGCTTCAGGACGTCTTCGTTGGCGAACGCCGTGGTCGAAGCGACCATGCCGGCGCCGAGTGCGAGAAGATGTACCGCTCTCATGGATTCCTCCGACAGATCTTACAGCCGTCATCATGCGGATAATCCGCAGGATCACGCCGTGATCTGACTGTTTGCGACAGGGATAGGTTCGCCTCGGTAGCGGACGCCAAACCCTTATTTCCAAACCACTAAAGGCTAGAACCAGGATCTGTGTAGTCAGGGGCCGCTATCCCTTTGCGGCGCCCCTCGAAACCGAAGCTTGAACGAACTCTAAGAAAAATTCCGGCGGCGTCAACACGCTTGCGCCCCGTGCTTCTAGGCTTCGCACAAGTCCTCGTGAGCCTGGAGCAGACGTTTTATCAGGCTCACGCTTCGCAGCACGAATTTGTGCGATGCAATATCTTGAATTGCTAAGACAAAGATTTTTGAACATCTCGGCCCATCGATCATGCGCGCGATGCATGTAGACACAGCTTGGCCGGTCCTGGCATGCGATAGGGGTAAGGTCTGCAAAGGGTTCGCTCACCAGTGGGCGCCCTGATTGGAAATAAAATGCGTTATATGAAACATAGTGCGAATTATTACGTCGGCTCGGGGATCGTCAACGGTCCGATCCAGCTCCCGGGAAGCTGTTTACGCTGCACGTCGGATGCGCGGTCTCGCCGCATCCGCCCCTGAGAGAAGTGGGGACATCCTCGGATCGGGGCCGGGCGCGCCGTCCGATCCAGGGCGAATCAACCCGCGATGACGCTGGGGAATCGCGCGGCGAGGGAACTCCGGTTCGCTTCCATCCAGCTACGGTCGCGCTGGCCCCGTGGTCGGTCGAGGGTGATCGTTCCGAGGAGGCTCGCCGGACGTCCCGAGACCAGGAGCAGCCGATCGGCGATCTCCAGGGCCTCGGCGACGTTGTGGGTGACCATCAGGACGCCCATGCCGGAGGTCTCCACCGCCGCGACCACGAGTCCCCGCAGGGCCGCCGCGGCGTTGTCGTCGAGGGAGACGAAGGGCTCGTCGAGGATGAGGATGCGCGGCTTCTGCGCCAGCGCCCGGGCGAGCGAGACCCGCCGGGCCATGCCCAGCGACAGGGCACCGGGATAGCGGTCGCGCCAGGGGGTCAGCCCGAGGGAGTCGAACAGGGCATCGAGGGACTGTCCCCGCGCCGGCCGCGGCAGGGCGAGGCGGACGTTCTGCTCGACGGTGCGCCAGGGCAGCAGGCGCGGCTCCTGGAATGCCATGGCGATGCCGGCCTCGTCCGGCGGCGGCGTGACGCGGCCCTCGTAGTCCGGGTCGAGGCCGAGGAGAATGCGCAGAGTCGTGGTCTTGCCCGCCCCCGAGGGGCCGATCAGGCAGGTGATCGCGCCCGCCGTCACCGTGAAGGCGAGGTCGCGCACCGCCTCCACCGGCTCCAGCCCGGCACCGCCATAGACCTTGCGGCGGATCTCGACCCGCAGGGCCGCACCCGCGGTGTCGGAGGCGGGCACGGCCATCCCCTCAGCGCCAGCGTCGGACATAGGCTTCGAGCCGCTGCAGGATGAGGATGTCGATGGCGATCATCACGCTCATGAACACGATGCTGTAGCCGACGATCGCCGCCACGTTCAGGCTCTGTACGAAGTAGTAGTTGATCGCGAAGCCGACGCCGTTGGGTCGGCCCAGCAGTTCGATCACCAGAACGATCTTCCAGGCCAGCGACAAGCCGGAACGGGCCGCCGCCACCGCGAAGGGCTGGAGCTGCGGCACCAGAACGTGCGCGATCCAGGTCCGCCGGTCGAAGCGGTAGCTGCGCGCCATCTCCTCCAGCTGCGGATCGAGGCCGCGGGCCCCCTCGCGCAGGATGACGGCGACGTTCGGCAGCTTGTTCAGGACCACGGCGACGATCGCGGCCGCCTCGTTCAGGCCGACCCAGATGTAGGCCAGCACCGTGATCACCAGGGCGGGCGTGTTGAGGAGAATGAGGAGCGGGGTGTCGAGGACGAGGTTGAGCCGGCGTGAGCGCCCCAGGGCGATTCCCAGGAGCACGCCCAGGGTCATCGCCAGGAAGAAGGAGATGCCGACCCGCGAGAGGGTGATGCCGACGTTCCACCACAGGTCGCCGGTGGCGGATTCGCGCGCGATGAAGTCCAGGATCGCCAGGGGCGCCGGAAGCAGCCGGGAGCCCGCGGCCGAGGCCGCGACCTGCCACCCCGCGAGGAGGACCAGCACGGAGGCGAGACGGGTGGCAAAGCCCATCGGATCAGGGCATCGGCGGTGCGGCGGGCAGGCGCGGGGCGGCCTCAGCCATTGCCGGTGCCGTCGAAGTACAGGCCCGCGGGGAGCGTCGTGCCCGCGCCGACCAGGCGCTCGCCACCGAGGCGGGCCATCACGGTGAACAGCGTCTCGCCGTCGCGGCGCTCCGTGGCGAGGGGGCGGCGCGGGATGCCCGCCAGGAAGTCGCGCTTCAGGGCCTGGAAGGTCGCCTCGTCGTCGACCGCCATCAGCGGGCGCACCACGTCCCAGGCACTGGGATCGTTGGCGAGGATGTCCTTGGCGGCCTTGGAGGCGCGGGCGAACCCCGTCACCGCCTCGCCCTTGTCCTTTACGGTGGCGTCGTCGAGGAGGTAGCCGATCAGGGCCATCGAGCCGGTGGCGCCGAAGGCGCGCATGATGTCGTCCGAACCGATCAGGCGGCGGAAGCCCTTGGGCTCCAGGCGGGCGCAGTAGGTCCAGTACAGCAGCCCGGCATCGAGCTCGCCCTGCTCCAGTTTGAGCGCCAGGAGCGGCGGCGCGCCGAACGCGATGGTGGCCTGGGTCTCGAGGTCGATGCCGGCGGTGTCCCGTGCCTGGGCCTTCAGCAGGAGCCAGTTCTTGTCGAGGGGACCGCCCGCCACGCCGAGGCGCTTGCCCTTGAGGTCGGCCAGCGTCCGGATCGAGCTGTCGCCCGGCACCATCAGCGAGCCTTCGGTCGTCGAATAGGGAAAGAACCGGATCCCCCGGCCCTCGTTTCCGAGCCGTGCGGCCCAGAGCAGATCGCCCACGATGGTGTCGACCTGGCCTCCCAGGAATGCGATCCGCGCCGCGTCGTTGCCCGCGAGCTTGACCACGTCGAGGGTGAAGCCGTTGGCGCTGTCGAGGCCGCGCGCCTTGATCACCGCTGCTTCCCAGGAGACCGTGCCGAACGGCAGGCTGCCGACCCGGAAGGACGGCCCGGCCGCCCGCGCGGGCCGGGCGAGGCTCCAGGGCAGGGGCAACAGTGCCGCCGTCGCGAGCAATCCGCGCCGTGACAGCATGAGGGACTCTCCCTGGATTCGAAGTCGAACGCTCGGATTGTCCCGTGAAGGCCGGCGTTGGTTGGCAATCTTCATAGGAGGTCGGGCACAGGGCGTCCACAGGACGAATTGGCAAGTCCGCCGGGCGGATGGTCGCTTCCGGGGCGTGACATCCCTCCAGATCCGGCCCCGTTCCTCGCGAGCCCGGCGCGATCCCTTGCGCCTGGACGGGGCGCGGCGCAGACATTCGGCAACGATGCATGTTCGAGGGAGGGTGGGACCATGGCCGGCACACGGGACGACGTGATCGACGACGCCACCGTCACGGAGCGCCTCGCGCGCGAGCTTCCGGCGTGGCGCCTGGAGGAGGGCTGGATCCGGCGCACCTACAAGACCGCCGGCTGGAAGGGCACGCTGATGGTGATCAACACGGTGGGGCATCTCGCCGAGGCCGCCTGGCACCATCCGGACATCACCGCCTCCTACGCCTGGGTCGAGGTGCGGCTGACCAACCACGCCGCCAAGGGCATCACCGAGAAGGACTTCGCCCTGGCCGCGAAGATCGAGGAGGTGGTCGGCTGGCAGCCCGGTACGGAGGGCGGCGCGCTGGAGGGCACGCCCACCGATCCGCGCTTCGCCTACATCAAGTACGACAAGTAGCCGGGGTGGCGCCGGCCCCGGCCGGGCTCAGTCGGCCTGCTTCACCCGGCGGCACTCGGTCTTGAGGTAGCTCGTCTTGCCGACCTCGTCCCGCAGGTCGGTGCGGGCGATGATCTCCTGCCAGCCGTTGGTGCAGCCGAGCTCGTTGGCGACGCGGACCTTGCGGACCTCGCTCGCCTTGTCGTCGGTGCAGGCCTCGATCGGGATGCCGTTGGCGCACACGAGGACCACGGCGATGAAGGCGTTCATGGGGAGGCTCCGGCGTTTCGTTGCCGGACAGGTACGCGACCGGCGTCCGTCCGGTCTCAATCGATCGTGAGAATGTGATCGGCGGAGAAGTCCCGCCCCTCCACCGGGTTCGCCACCCAGCGGGTCCGGCCGATCCGCAGGTCGTGCCCGGCATGGAAATGGCCCGAGACCCAGAGGTCGGGCCGGTCCGCCTCGGGCAGGTCGTCCAGGACGGTGGTGGCGTAGAACGCCGGAACCCACCAGGGCACCCCGGGCACGTGGCGGAACGCCTCGGCCGCGCGCGGGCTCGCCGGGTGGTGCGTGACGCAGACGGTCGGCCCGGCATGGGGGGCGGCCAGGGCTGCGATCAGCGCGGCGCGCTCCCGCTGGTGGGCGGCCATCGCGTCGGCGGGCGACCAGGCCGTGCCGTCGCCGTTGCGGATGGAGCCCCGATATTCCCGCGAGCCCGTGACCGGATCGGTCATCCGCGCGGCCGCGTAGGCGACCGGATCCTCGGGCACGTCGGCCACGGTCCCGTCGAGCCAGAGGCCGGCCAGCGACCAGTCGCTCCAGAGGGTCGTGCCGACGAAGCGGACGCCGTCGAGGACGATCGCCGACCCACGCTGGAGCAGGTGGATCTCCGCCCCCGCCCCCTGCAGGCGCAGCACCTCGGCCTCCAGCGCGGCGAGGAGCTCCGGGGCCGTGCGCCGGTCGCCGGTGGGGGCGTAGTGCTCGTGGTTGCCCGGCACCAGCACGATCGGGCGTCCCTGCGCCAGGCTCATCAGGGCCGCGAGCCCCGATTCGGGCCGCCCCTCGTGCAGGTCGCCGGGGCAGACCAGCACGTCGAAGGGCTGGCTCGGGCGCGGGACGACGTCGAGGCGCCGGCGCTCGAGGTGCAGGTCGGAGATGGGGAACAGGCGCATGATGGGGCTCGAAGCCTCTCAGGGGACCGGAGTCTCGTCAGGGGACTGGGGTCTCGGGGGCGGCCTTGGCCGCGCGCCACTCGGCGCGGGCAGCCTTCAGGATGTCGCCCGCCGAATCCGCGTTGAGGATGGCGATGCCGGCCGCCGCGATGAGGTCGGGCCAGGCCGACAGGGTCAGGGCGGTGGCGAGGCCGGCGGCGATGATCGCCAGGTTGGCGAAGGCGTCGTTGCGCGCGGAGAGATAGGCCGCTCGGGTCAGGCTGCCGCCCCCCGAGCGGTGGCGGGCCAGCATCATCGCGCAGGTGAGGTTGACCGCCAGCGCCCCCAGGCCCGTGAGCGTCAGGGGGATCGGGGCCGGCGGCGCCATCGTGGCGAACTTGAGCCAGGCGGCGTAGGCGGTGGCGAGCGCCGGGAGGAGCAGGATGACGGCGAGGATCGCGCCGAGGCGGGCCCGGTTGCGCACGCTCCAGCCGATCCCGGCGAAGATCAGCAGGTTGATCGCCGCATCCTCGAGGAAGTCGAGGCTGTCGGCGATGAGCGCCAGCGAGCCGATCGCCAGGGCGACGGTGATCTCGATGCCGAAATACGCGAGATTCAACCCGGCGACGCGGGCGACCACCGGGCGCAAGGTGGCGGACGGGGTGGGCGTGGCGGACAAAGGCGGCGTCTCGACCTGTCTGGGGCGGGCGTGGTCGGCCCGGACTCGGAACCGCGCCGCGCCACGAGGGTCTCCATGCCGCGAGATGCCGCCGGCTGTCGAGGCCCGAGATCCGGGCTGGTGCTTTTCGACGGCCGGATACTGGATTTGGTCCGCCGCCTGTGCGAGGCGAAAAGCCACGCCGCACGAGACCCGCGTGCCACACCCGAAGTCAGGGGAAACTGCCGATGATGCCCGAACTGCGCGTCCTGTACTTCGAGGATCTCGAAGTCGGCCTGTCCGAGACGCTGAACAAGGTCATCGCCTCCTCCGACGTGGTAGGCTTCGCCGAGATCACCGGCGACCGCAATCCGATCCACCTGTCCGAGCACTTTGCGGCGCGCACGCCCTTCGGCACCCGGATCGCCCACGGCCTCTACACCGCCGGCCTGATCTCGGCGGTGCTCGGCACCCGCCTGCCCGGCCCCGGCGCGGTCTACATCAGCCAGACCCTGAACTTCCGCGCGCCCGTGCGCATCGGCGACACCGTCGAGGTCACGGTGGAGGTGGCCGAGCTGGTGCCGGAGCGCCGCCGGGCGCGCCTGAAATGCACCTGCTCGGTGGCGGGCGAGGTCGTCCTCGACGGCGAGGCCCTGGTGAAGGTGCCGACCAAGGCCGAGGCCGATCCCCTCGCGGTGCGCATGGGCGGGCGTCCGGCGAGCGCCTGACGCCGCCTTGACCGCCCGCTCCCGGCCCGAGCCGGTCGTCATCGACGATCCCGCCGACCCGCGCCTCGCGCCCTACGCGGCGATGCGCGAGCGCGACCTCGTCGGGCGCGCCGGCCGTTTCATCGTCGAGGGCGAGGTGACCCTCCGGGTCATGCTCTCGGCCCGGGCCCGGTTCGGCCTCGAATCGGTCCTTCTGGCGCCCGAGCGCCTGCCCGGGCTGGGGACGGCCCTGGCGCGCCTGCCCGAGCGCGTGCCCGTCTACACCGCGGCGAAGCCCGTGATGAGCGCGATCACCGGGTTTCCGATCCACCGGGGCGTCCTCGGCGTCGGCCTGCGCGGGGCGGAGGCCGCCGACGCCCCTCTCCCCGGCCTGCCGCCCGCCCCGGCGCCGGCCCTCGCGGTCGGCCTCGTCGGCCTGACCAACCACGACAATGTCGGCGGTCTGTTCCGCAACGCCGCCGCCTTCGGCGCCGACGCGGTGCTCCTCGATGCCGGCACCTGCGACCCGCTCTACCGCAAGGCGATCCGCGTCTCGGCGGGCGCCGCCTTGATCGTCCCCTTCCGGCAACTCCCCGATGCCGATGCGCTCCTGGCCTTCGCGGCGCGTCACGCCCTGGAACCCCTGGCCCTGAGCCCAGCCGGGGCCGAGACCCTGGCGGCCCTGGTGCCCCCCGCCCGGACCCTGCTCCTTCTCGGCAGCGAGGGGCCGGGCCTGCCGCCCGATCTGATGGCGCGTCTGCGCACCGTCCGCATCGCGATGGCGCCGGACTTCGATTCGCTCAACGTGGCCACGGCAGGCGCGATCGCGCTGCATCACCTGTCCCGAGCGGCGTAGCGTCGGACGGGGAAGCGGCAGGGCCGGGCGGCGTGCGGTGCGCGACACTGCGCCCCCATTGCCGCCCGTACCGCTACGGTCAAGATTAGACCGCGAGCCCTGGACGGACCATGCTCCCGCGCCACATGCCAAAGGCACGAGGCACGTGGGCCTGTAGACGATGGAGTTGTGAGCGTTGTTGCAGTCTCGGGACGGCTTGCGGACCTTGTCCGGACGCCGCGTCATCATCGTCGGTGCCGGTCCCGGCGGCCTCGCCACCGCGCTTCTTCTCGCCCGCGCCGGCGTCCACGTCACGCTGCTGGAGAAGGATCCGGCGGTGGGCGGACGCACCAAGACCGTCGAAGCGCCCGGGGGCTTCCGGTTCGACATCGGCCCGACCTTCTTCCTCTATCCGCAGATCCTCGCCGACATCTTCGAGACCTGCGGCGAGCGGCTGGAGGACCACGTCAAGCTCGAGCGACTCGATCCGCAGTACCACTTGGTGTTCGAGGCGGGCGGTGAGATCCGCGCCACGAACGACATGGACCGGCTCGAGGCCGAGGTGGCGCGCATCGCGCCCGACGACGCCAAGAACGTGCGCAAGTTCTTCGCCGACAACCGGGTCAAGCTGAAGTTCTTCAAGCCCGTCCTCGAGCAGGCCTTCCACACCCTCCGGGCCATGGCCTCCCCCGCCATGATCGCCGCCCTGCCCCACCTCCATCCGGGGCGCAGCGTCGACAAGGATCTGCGGCGCTACTTCAAGGACCCCCGGGTCCGCCTCGCCTTCGCCTTCCAGACCAAGTACCTCGGCATGTCGCCGTTCCGGTGCCCCAGCCTGTTCACCATCCTGTCGTTCCTCGAATACGAGCACGGCGTCTATCACCCGGTCGGCGGCTGCGGCGCCGTCTCGGAGGCGATGGCGGGCCTCGCCCGCCGGATGGGCGTCGACATCCGCCTCGGGGCGGGCGTCGAGCGGGTGCTGTTCGAGGGCAAGCGCGCCAGTGGCGTCGTCTGCAACGGCGAGACCCTGCAGGCCGACGCGGTCGTCATCAACGGCGATTTCGCCAAGGTCATCCAGGACCTCGTGCCGCAGCAGCACCGGCCGCGCTGGCGCGACGCCAAGATCGAGAAGGCGCGCCTCTCCTGCTCGACATTCATGCTGTATCTCGGCCTCGACGGGTCGATGCCGGAGGCCCTCGGCCACCACACCATCCTGCTGTCGGAGGATTATGCCCGCAACATCCGGGAGATCACCGACGGTATCCTGCCGATGCAGCCCTCGCTCTACGTGCAGCATGCGGGCTTCACCGACGGCGGCATGGCGCCCCCCGGCCAGACCAGCCTCTACGTGCTGGTGCCGGTGCCGAACCTGAAGGCGGGCATCGACTGGAAGGGCCTGCGGGAGACCTATCGCCGCCTCGTCCTCGATCGTCTGAAGCTGCTCGGCCTCGGCGATATCGAATCGCGCATCCGCTACGAGCGCATCGTCGATCCGACCGAGTGGCGCGACGAGTTCTTCGTCCACGAGGGCGCCACCTTCAACCTCGCCCACGACCTGATGCAGATGCTCTACTTCCGCCCGCACAACCGCTTCGGGCCGGGCCTCTACCTCGTGGGCGGCGGCACCCATCCGGGTTCCGGCCTGCCGGTGATCTACGAGGGCGCGCGCATCACCGCCCGCCTCCTCATCGAGGAGCTTTCCGCCGGGCGCGTCGGGGCCGCCAGCGCCGGTATCCCGGCCACCGCGCCCCTGGCCGCCTCGGGCGACGCCACTTGAAGGGGCTGTCGCGGCCCCTGGCCGGCCTCGGCGCCCTCCTCCTGGTCTCGGGCGCGGCCCGGGCCGCCTCCGTGGCGGTGGAGGTCGAGGGCATCGAGCCCGGGGGGCTGATCTCCGTCGCCCTGTGCCAGGACGGCCTGTCCGAGGCTGATTGCCGGACGGGGCAGCAGGCCGAGCCCCGGGCCGCCGCCCAGCGCTTTGTCTTCGCGGACGTGACGCCCGGGATCTATGCCGCGGTGGCCTACCAGGACACCAACCGCAACGGCCGCCTCGACCGGACCGGCCTCGGCCTGCCCCTCGAGCCCTACGGCTTCTCCGGGGAATCCGCCCGCTCCGCCCGCCCGGATTTCGTGCGCGCGCGCTTCACCGTGCGCGAGCCGGGGGTCGGCGTGCGGGTTCGCCTGTCGCGCGCGTTGCCGCCCCGCTGAGCGCCGCGTGAGCCTCCGTTCCGAGCCGCTCCTGCGGGTGGCCGGCGCCGCCCTCGCCTATCGCGGCACCCGCGTGCTGGCGGGCGTCGACCTCGCCCTCGGCGCCGGCGAGACCCTCGCGCTCCTCGGCCCCAACGGCGCCGGCAAGACCTCGCTGATGCGCCTCGTCGCGGGCCGGCTCGCGCCCAACGGCGGCACCGTCCGCGTTGCCGGCGACGACCCCCATCGGACACCGGCGGCGCGCCGGGCGATCGGCTGGGTACCCCAGGAGATCGCCCTCTATCCCCGCCTCTCGGTGGCCGAGAACCTGTCGGTCTTCGCCCAGCTCGCCGGCATCCCCCGGCGCGAGCGGGCCGAAGCCGTGGCGACGGGCCTCGCCCTCTGCGCCCTTGGCGAGGTCGCCAGGCGCCCGGTGGGGCTGCTCTCGGGCGGCTACCAGCGCCGGGTCAACATCGCTGCAAGCCTGATGGCGCGGCCCCGCCTCGTCCTCCTCGACGAGCCGACCCAGGGGGTCGATCTGCACGCCCGGGCGGCGATCCATGCGGTGCTCGGCCGCCTGCGCGAGGCCGGTACGGCGCTCCTCGTCGCCACCCACGACTTCGCCGAGGCCGAGCGCCTCGCCGACCGGGTCGCCATCCTGGCGCAGGGGCGGATCGTCACCGACGGCCGCCTGTCCGACCTCCTCGCCCGCATCCGGGCCGAGGCCCCCGAACACGAGGCGGCCCTCGTCGCCCCCGCCGACGCCGCGGCAGAGGCGGTGCTGCGCCGGACCGGGTTCCTGCCCGTCGACACCGGCTCGACTTGGCGGGCGCGCCGCCTCAGCGGCACACCCCGCGACGGCGCCGACCTGCTCGCCGATCTCCGGGATGCGGGCGTGCCCATCGCCGAGATTCGTATCCGCGCGCCCGGGCTGGAGGCGGTCTATCGCGATGCCTTGGCGGTCTCGTCGGCACCGGCCGAGGATGGCCCCGCCGCACGGGGGACCCGCGCATGATCTCGGCCGCCTTCCGCGTGATGCTGCTCGGCTTGGTGCGCGACCGGGCCGCCCTGGTGATGGCCTTCGTGCTGCCCACCGTGATCTTCGTGATCTTTGCCGCGATCTTCTCCGGCGCGCTGGGCGACCGCATCCGCATCCATCTCGGCCTCCTCGATCTGGCCGGGACGCCGACGACGCAACGCCTGATGCAGGCCCTGGAGGCGGACCCGTCCCTCCGGGTGGGGCGCCTGTCCGCCGCGGACCTCGACGGCGCCGTCGCGGCGGTGCGCCGGGGTGAGGTCGACGTGGCCCTGGTCCTGCGCGGCGACCTCGATGCCGGCTCGACCCGCGCCGACCAGCCCGTGGTCCTGATCGAGAACCCGGCCAAGGCGCTCGCCACCCCGATCGCGCTGGGCCAGCTCCAGCGCGTCCTCAACGAGGCCCTGCCCGACGTGGTCCTGGCCCGGATCGTCGCCGACGTGGAGCGCTCGGGCAAGATCGGCCCGGACGAGCGCACCTTCCTCAACCAGGCCTTCGCCGAGCAGCGCGCCCGCAAGGAGCCCTTCGCCTTCGCCTCCCTGGTGGAGCGGCGCAGCACCGCCTCGGGCGCCACCAACGACCGCGTGAGCTACTATGCGGGGGCGATCACCGCGGTGTTCCTGCTCTTCGCCGCCATGCAGGGCGCCCTTTCCCTCGTGGACGAGCGTCAGTCCGGCCTCGCCGACCGGCTGATGGCGGGCCCCGGTGGCCTCGCCGTGGTCGTGCTCGGCAAGTTCCTGTTCCTGGTGGGGCAGGGCCTCGTCCAGGCCGGATTGATCTTCTCGGCCGCCGCTCTCCTGCACGGGGTCGACATCCTGCCCCATGCGGGCGCCTGGCTGGTGACCTCCCTCCTCGTCTCGGCCATGGCGGCCGGCCTGGCGCTCGCCGCCTGCGCCGCCTCCGCCACCCGCCAGCAGGCGCATCTGGCCGCCACCTTCGGCGTCCTGCTGCTCTCGGCGGTCGGCGGCAGCATGGTGCCCCGCTTCCTGATGCCGCCCTGGCTCCAGGAGGCCGGCTGGCTCACCCCCAACGCCTGGGCGATCGAGGCCTACCAGAACGCCCTCAGCGAGGGGTGGGCCGCCGCTCTCCCCGCCTGGGGCGTGATGGCCGCCGTCGCGGCGGCAGGGTTGGCGGTCGCGCTGGGGCTGGTGTCGCGGCGAACGATCTAAGAAGGTACGGGCGAAGACGGCGTGAGGCCACGCCGCGACCGGTTAGCGCGTTGACCGCGCGGCCATCCGGTCTAGCTTCAGGCAGGGGATGGGCTTTCGGACCGGCCCGGGGAGTGACACGAACATGCGGGCTGGGTCTTCGGTCGCCGTCGTCGGCGCAGGGTTGGGCGGTTTGGCGGCCGCCTGCGTGAGCGCCGCGCGCGGCCACACCGTCACGCTCTACGACAAGAACGACTGGCTCGGCGGCAAGGCCGCGGTCCTGCACGAGGGCGGCTTCCGCTTCGACATGGGGCCGACCATCCTCACCGTGCCGAAGGTGCTGGAGCGCATCTTCCAGGAGGCCGGGCGCAACATCCACGACTACCTGGACCTGCGCCGCCTCGATCCGCAATGGCGCTGCTTCTTCGACGACAACACCCATCTCGACCTGATGGCCGACGTGCCGACCATGGCCGCCGACATGGAGCGCTTCGCCCCCGGCACCGGCGCCGGCGAGGGCTACAAGAAGTTCCTCGAGATCTCCGAGCACCTGCACGACGTCTCGAACAAGTTCTTCTTCTGGAAGCCGGTTGAGGACCTGTTCGACACGATCAACATCCGCGCCAACATGAATCCCGGCACCCTGCGGGACGTGCTGTCCCTGCGCATGGGCTCGTCGGTGGCCGGTACCATCCGCTCGAAGGTGAAGGACGCCCGCCTCGCGCAGATGCTCGACCACTTCGTGCAGTATGTCGGCTCCTCCCCCTACGGCGCTCCGGCCGTGCTCTGCGCCATCGCGCACATGCAGACTGCCGAGGGTGTCTGGTACCCGATGGGCGGCACCCGTGCGGTGGCCGAGGCCCTGACGAAGCTCGCCTCCGAACTCGGTGCCACCCTGCGGCCCGGCGACGAGGTCACCGGCCTCGCGATCGAGAAGGGTGCGGTCAAGGGCGTGAAGACAGCCTCCGGCATCACCCCGTTCGACGCCGTGATCTCGAACATGGATTCGGTCCGCACCTACCGGGAACTCGTCGGCGGCGATGTCGGCAAGTCCTACGAGAAGAAGAGCTTCGAGCCGGCCTGCTCCGGCGTGGTGCTCTATCTCGGGCTGAACAAGCGCTACGAGCACCTGAACCACCACGACTTCGTCTTCTCGCGCGATCCGGAAGAGGAGTTCGACTACATCTACCACAAGGGCGAGCCGGCCCCGGACCCGACCGCCTACCTGGCGGCCCCCTCCTCCACCGACCCGTCGGTGGCACCCGAGGGCGGCGAGGCGCTCTACGTCCTGGTCCACACCCCCTACCTGCGCCCGCACCACGACTGGTCGAAGATGTTCCCGGCCTACCGGCAGGTCATCCTCGACAAGCTCAAGCGCACGGCCAACATGCCCGATCTCGAGGAGCGCATCGTCGTCGAGCGCCACCTTACCCCGCAGGACATCCACGAACGCTACAAGGTGCTCAACGGCGCGATCTACGGCCTCGCCTCCCACGGCAAGTTCATGGGGGCCTTCAAGCCCGGCAACCGCTCGCGGCAGGTGCGCGGCCTCTACCTCGCCGGCGGCGCGGCCCATCCGGGTCCGGGCATGCCGATGGTGATGATGTCGGGCTGGATCGCGGCGGATGCCCTCGACACCGACGCGCGGAGCAGCGGTGTCGGCGGGGAGGAGCGCGCCAGCGCCTGAAGGCCCGACGCGTGTCCCGCGAGGACGGCCCCGCCCGATCGCCTGCCGTCTGGCGGTTCATGGTCGGGTATTTCGACCGCTACGTCCGACGTCACCTCAATGCCCTGCGGCTCGCCCGCTGGGGCGTGCCGGCCTGCGCCGACCATCCCGGGCCCGTGGTGGTCTATTGCAACCATCCGGCCTGGTGGGACGCCGCGGTGGTCATTCTCCTGGCCGGGCGGTTGTTTCCGCGCCGGGAGAGCTATGCCCCCTTCGACGCGCGGATGCTGGAGAAGTACGCCGTCTTCGCCCGGATGGGCGCCTTCGCGGTGGACCTCGAATCGGCCCGCGGCGCCGCCCAGTTTCTGAAGGCGGCACGGCGCATCCTGGGGGCGCCGAACCGGATGATCTGGATCACCGCGCAGGGGCGCTTCCAGGACGTCCGCGCCCGACCGCTGGCCCTGCGCGCCGGGGTCGGCCGCCTGCCCGAGATCGCCCCCGACGCGCTCTTCGTGCCCCTGGCCCTCGAATACGCCTTCTGGGAGGAGCGCGGCGGCGAGGCCTTCGCGGCCTTCGGCGCACCGATCCCCGGCGTCGAGCTGCTCGCCCTGCCCCGGGCCGAGCGCCTCGCCCGGATGGAGGCGGACCTGACCGCCACCCTCGACCAGCTCAGCGCCGACGTGGTCGCCCGCGAGGCCGGTCGCTTCACGCCGCTCGCGTCGGGTGCCAAGGGGATCGGGGGGATCTACGATCTCTGGCGGCGCCTCGGGGCCGTCGTCACGGGGCGGCGCTTCGAGCCGGCCCACCGCCAGAAGGGAGATCCGGTTCCATGATGCTCGGTCTCGCGATCCTGGCCCTGGCCTGCGCGCTGCTGCCGGCCCTCGTCGCCTGGGTGAACCTCTCGATCCTGCGCACCCCCGAGCCGGACCTCGACGTCCGGGCCCGGGTCTCGGTGCTGATCCCGGCCCGCAACGAGGCCGCGGTGATCGCCGCCACCGTGCGGGCGGCCCTGTCGAGCGCCGGCGTCGCCCTGGAGGTGCTCGTCGGCGACGACCATTCCACCGACGACACCGCCGCCATCGTGACCGCCATCGCCGCCGAGGATCCGCGCCTGCGCCTCGTTTCGATCCCGCCCCTGCCCGAGGGCTGGACGGGCAAGAACCACGCCTGCGCGCACCTGGCGCAGGCCGCGACCGGGACACATCTCCTCTTCGTCGACGCCGACGTGAGCCTGGCGCCCGCGGCGGCGGCGGCGCTCGCCGCCCATGCGCGCCGGACCGAGAGCGCCCTCGTCAGCGGCGTGCCGCGCCAGCTGATGGGCTCGCTGGGCGAGCGCCTGACGGTGCCGATGATCAACTTCCTGCTCCTCGGCTACCTGCCGATGGCGATGATGCGGGCCTCCCCGCGTCCGAGTCTCGGCGCCGCCTGCGGCCAGCTCATCCTCGTGGGCCGCGAGGCCTACGCGGCCACCGGCGGGCACGGCGCCGTGCGCACCAGCCTGCACGACGGCGTCGTGCTGCCGCGCCGGTTCCGCCAGGCCGGCTACCGGACCGACCTCGTGGCCGGGCACGCCCTGGCGACCTGCCGGATGTATCGCGGTTTCGGCCAGAGCTGGGCCGGCTTCTCGAAGAACGCCCACGAGGGCATGGCGACCCCGCGGTCCCTGCCGGTCTGGACCCTGCTCCTGGTGGGCGGGCACGTCCTGCCCTGGCTCCTGCTCCTGGCGGCCCTGGGCGGTCTCGGATCCGGCCACGCCGCGTTCCTGGCCTTCGCCGCCGCCCTCGTCTCCCTGGCGACCCGGGCGGCGATCACCCTCGTCACCCGCGAACCCCTGGGGACGGTGCCGCTGCACCCGGCCACGGTGCTGGTCGCCCTGGCGATCCAGTGGACGGCCCTCCTGCGGCGCAAGGGCAGCGGCACGCCCCTCTGGAAGGGCCGGAGCTACCCGATCGGCGGCCCCTGAGTCTCCGCCGCGATCCAGGCCGCGGTGTCGGGATCGGCCCCCGCCACCGGCAGGTGCAGGATGATCGGCGTCTCGTAGGGGTGGCGCGCCTTCAGGGCGGCGCCGAGGGCCTCGGCGAGTCCTTCGCGGCTCTTCAGGATCGCGACGACCTCCGAGCCCTGCTCCACCGCGCCCTTCCAGGCGTAGACGGAGAGCATCCCCGGCAGGACGTTGACGCAGGCCGCGAGGCGCAGCCGCACCAGCGCCTCTCCGACTTTCAGGGCGGTGCCGGCATCCGGGAAGGTGGTGTAGACGAGAAGCGGCCGCTCCATGCTATGGGTCTCCGACCAGGGCTCTGCCGCTCCACCGGCGGGAGCGGGCCGGCGGGGGTGCCGGCAGGACTGGGATCGGGACGCTGGCGCGAATGCTCCGCGTCGGCAAGTTGGTCGGCAAGACGGATGTGAGCCCATGGCCCGGCGGTTCGAACGGCTTGCCTTCGTGGCGAGTCCCACGGAGGACGCCCGCCAGGCGGCCGCGACCCTCATGCGGCGCTACGACCACGTGCCGCCCGACGAGGCCGACGTGGTGGTGGCGCTGGGCGGCGACGGCCTGATGCTCCAGACGCTGCACCGCTTCATGCATGCCGGGAAGCCGATCTACGGCATGAACCGCGGCACCGTCGGCTTCCTCATGAACGAGTTCCGCGAGGACGGGCTGCTCGAGCGCCTGGAGAACACCAAGCGCAGCATCATCCACCCGCTGATGATGGAGGCCGTGGACACGGAGGGGCGCCGGCATCAGGCCCGCGCCCTGAACGAAGTCTACATGCTGCGCCAGACGCACCAGACCGCCAAGCTGCGGATCTCCATCGACGGCCATGTCCGGCTGCCGGAGCTCATCGCCGACGGCGTGCTCGCGGCGACCCCGGCCGGGTCCACCGCCTACAACCTGTCGGTGGGCGGCCCGATCCTGCCCCTCAACGCCCGCCTCCTGGCCCTGACGCCGATCTCTGCCTTCCGGCCCCGTCGCTGGCACGGGGCCCTGCTGCCGGACTACGCCCGCATCCTCATCGAAGTGCTGGACGCCGCGCACCGGCCGGTGGCGGCGGTGGCCGACCACACCGAGTTCCGGCGAGTCTGCACGGTGGAGACCTGGCTCGACCACGCCACCAACCTGACCCTGCTGCACGATCCCGGCCACAGCCTCGACGAGCGCATCCTGCGCGAGCAGTTCGGCTGATCGCCCCTCAGGCGGCGAGGCGCGCCCGGTCCTCGCGGTAGCTCGCGATCAGCGCCTCGGGGATCGCATCGAGCACGACCTCGGTGGCGAGGGCGCGGCGCCGGGCGCGGCTGCCCTCGAACTCGGCGATCAGCGCGTCGGAGAGCCCGTCGAGGATCAGGCCCACCGGATCGGTGCGGGCCGACTCGACGTCCGCCGGCGCCTCGGCCTCGATTTCCGCGACCGGGGCGATGGCCGATTCCCCCGAGACATCCGGGGCCGGCAGCTCCGCCACGACGGGCGGCGCGACCGGAGCGGACGTGACGGCCACCCGCGCGAATTCCTCCAGCACGTCTTCCGGGATCGCTTCCAGCACCTCTTCCGAGATTTCTTCCGACGTTCCTCCCAAAGTCTCTGGCGCGACCGCCGCGATGGTCTCGTCGGCTGGTTCGCGGGCTGCGGCGGCCGGTGCGGCCTCGAGGGCTTGCGGCGCATCCCACTCGGCCAGGACCTGGCGCTGGGCCTCGCGCCACTCGGCGTCGAGGATCTCGCGCTCGATCCGCAGGATCTCGCTGCGCTCGGCCTCGGCGGCGAGTTCGCGGGCGAGCACGCGGGCCTCGTCGCGGGCGGCCTCCGCCTCGAAGCGGGACAGGAGCGCCATGACGCTCTGGGCCTCGGCGAAGGGCATCGTCTCGCAGGCGGTCAGCGCCCGCTCGATCATCAGGCGCGACAGGCCCGCCCCGGCGCTGGTGATGGCGCCCGACCCGGCCTCGCGCCAAGCCGACAGGGCGGCGCTGAAGGCCGGCAGCAGCACCGGCGGCAGGCCGGCCTTGCGGTGCAGGGCGGCGAAGGCGGCGGTCGAGGCGTCGTGCATCAGCCCGGCCACCCGGCGGACGGGGAGGCTGGCGAGGTCGGCCAGCGCCATCTCGGCGAAGGCCATGTTGCCGGACAGGATCGCCCGCAGCAGCAGGCCGGCATTGAGCTGGCCGCAGGCCTTCAGGTGGGCGACGAGCCGGGCGAGATCGACGGGATGGGCCTCGGCGCAGAAGGCGAGCGTCGTGCGCTCCTGCGCCTCGCGGCTGGCGCGCGCGCTGCGGGCCGGGGTGAGCCAGCCGGAGGACACCGCGAAGGCGGAGAGGGATTCGGCGAGGCGCGTGGTCACGCTCTGGCGCACCTCGAGGGGCAGGTAGGGCCGGGCCAGGATCGCCTCGCGCAGGGCGGCCCCGTCGCCGTGGCGCTCCACCATCCGCATCAGGCTGCCGGTGGTGATGTGGGCGCTGCGGTTGCGGGCCAGCACGACCAGGGCCTCGGGCTCTGCGATCTCGGCGAGCGCCCCGGCGACGGCCGGCGACAGGTCGAGCCGGCCCGCGATGGCGCGACGGGCGGCGAGGCACCCGATGGCGACGCCGTCGACGAGGTCGGCGTCGCTGAGTACGGGCGAGCGGGCCAGCACCAGGGTGGCGATCTCGGCCTGGTCGCCTGCCAGCGCCACGATCAGGGGCCGGGGGGCGTTCGCGCAGGCGGCGCAGGCCTCCGCCAGGGCCCGGCGAACCAGGCTCGAGGGATCGTCCAGGAGGGCGAGGAGCGCGGCCTCCGCCTCCCAGGCCACGTCCTCGCCGAGGCCGTCGTAGAGATAGGCCCGGGCCAGGGCACCCGCGGCCTCAGCCCGTCGCGCCGCGGAGCTGTGCTGCGTCCAGGCGAGGAACTGGCGGATGATCATGAGCCGCTCCGGATCGTGAAGAGGGACAGGTCGAGGGGGGCGCCGGGGCGGGGCGCCTGGCCGGAGGCGCCGAACTCCGCCGGACGGCGCGGCGGCAGCGGGGCGCCCACCAGGGCCGCGGTGGCGGCCGGTACGGGGTTGGCGGCGGTCGCCGGCGCGGCGGCGACGGGGCTCGCACTGCCGGTCACGCTCTCGGTGCCGTCCGAGCGCGGGAAATAGGTCGGTGCTGCCCGGACCGGGTCCGGCCGAACCGCATCTGTGCCGCCGCTGCGCCCCTGCCAGAGGCGCGCGACCCCGGCCGAGACGCCGCCCTGCTGGCGCGGATCCGTCTGGAACATCGAGCGCAGGCCGCCCTCGTTGAGGGAGGCGTAGGCGGTGGTCCCCTCGGGCAGGCTGATCGTGGCGGCGGGCGTGGCCGGTGCCGTGCCCGTGCGGGCCGCAGCGAGGTGGGCATAGAGCTCGGCCGCGCCCCGGGGGCGCCCGGTCCTGTCATAGAACAGGCCGCGATTGGCGGCGGCCGCCTCCGGCATGTCGAGGGCGGCGGCGCGGGCCGGGCTCGCCTGCGCGGTGGTGATGAGCGCCGCGGCCCCCCGCGCGCCGAGGACGTGGGCGGCATAGAGGTCGCCGCCGGTGGGCTCGCGCCCGAGGGCGCTGGTCAGGGCTTCCCGGTTCTGCTCGGTCAGGGCCCCCGCCAGGGTGGCGGCGATCCGCGGATCGCGGCGCAGGTCGAGGATGGTCTGCTTGGCCGCCGGATCGCTCACCGCGTAGCTGCCGTCGGCGCTCTTGGTGATCGCGTCCGCGTAGGTCCCGAGCCCGAGGCGGGGGCCGGCGGTCTTCAGGGTGCCGAGCCAGGTCTGCTCGATGAACTGGAACAGGCCGGTGGCCGAGGAGGTGCCCGCCTTGGCGGTGGGGTCGAGGGCGGATTCACGCTGGGCCGTGGCGAGCAGGTAGTCGAAGCCTGCGCCGGAGGTCTGCGCCCCGTCGCGGATTGCCTCGATGACCCCGCTCGACGCCCCCGTGCGCCCGGCGGCGCCGTCGCGCGTGCCCAGGTCCCGGCTGGCGCCGGGATCGCGGGCATTGGCGGGGGGCGTGGTGAAGAGGAACATGGCCGTCCGGCTGGGGGCGGACCCAGGCGCCGCCCCGACGGCAACTTTGTTCTCCCTATGGTAAAGGAAGATTGAAGAGTCGGCTCACGCACGATGGCCGATTTCAGGAATGGCCCTCACCGGACTGGTCTTCGCCCGCGAGGGCCAAGTCACCGGCCAAGTCGCCGGGCAAGTCCTCGTCGCCCGCGAAAGCCAAGTCCTCGTCGCCCGCAAAGGCCAAGTCCTCGTCGGCCCAGCCGGTCAGGCCGCCGAGCATGAGCTTGACCGGCCGGCCGAGTTCGGCGAGCCGCAGGGCCGCCCGGTCGGCCCCGTTGCAGTGGGGTCCGGCGCAGTAGACCACGAACATCGTGTCGGCGGGCCAGGCGGCGAGGCGCTCGGCCGTGATCAGCCGGTGCGGCAGATGCACGGCGCCGGGGATGTGACGCCGCCGGAACGCCGCCGCCGAGCCGACGGCGTGCAGCAGCACGAAGTCGGGTGGGCCGGCCTCCAGGGCGGCCGCCACGTCGGCGCAGTCGGTCTCCAGTTCCAGCCGGCGCCGGAAGTGATCGCAGGCGATCGCGGGCGGACAGGCGGGTATGGCGGTCACGGGGCTCATCGTCGGTCTCCGGCTTCGGGGACGACACAGCTACCAGCGGGCGCGGCTCTTGGCGGCGGCCCGGATTGCCGGTTAGCGTCGCGATCATGCCAAAGTCGCAGGCGCGCCTGTCTTCCGCCGACCGTCTCGTGGTGGTGCTGGCCTATGACGGCCTCTGCACCTTCGAGTTCGGCGTCGCAGTGGAGATCTTCGGGCTGCCCCGTCCCGAGATGGGGCCGGACTGGTACCGCTTCGCCGTGGCCGGGCTCGACCCCGGGCCGATGCGGGCCGAGGGCGGCGTGCGCCTCCTCGCCGATGGCGGGCTCGATCTCCTGGAGCGCGCCGGCACCATCGTGGTGCCGGGCTGGCGCGGTGCGGACGAGCCGGTCCCCGAGGCCCTTGCCACCGCCCTGCGGGCGGCCGCGGCCCGCGGGGCGCGCATCCTCTCGATCTGCTCCGGGGTCTTCGTGCTCGCGGCGGCGGGCCTGCTCGACGGGCGCCGCGCCACCACCCACTGGCGCCATGCGGAGGCCCTGGCCGCACGCCATCCCGGCATCCGCGTCACCCCCGACGTGCTCTACGTGGACGAGGGCCCGATCCTGACCTCCGCCGGCTCGGCCGCCGGGATCGACCTCTGCCTGCACCTCGTGCGCCGCGATTTCGGGCCGACCGCCGCCAATGCGGTGGCCCGGCGCCTCGTCGTCCCGCCCCACCGGGACGGCGGCCAGGCCCAGGTCGTGGCCGGTGCGGTGCCGACACTCCACGAGGCGGCGCGGATCGGGCCGCTGCTCGATGCCATGCGGGCGGCACCGGCCCGCGACTGGCCGCTCGCCCTTCTGGCGGACCGGGCCGGCATGAGCCCGCGGACCCTGCTGCGCCGCTTTTCCGCCGCGACCGGCACGACGCCGGCCCGCTGGCTCCTCGACCTGCGCCTCGCCCGGGCCCGGGAGCTGCTGGAGCAGGCGGACCAGCCACTTCAGGCCGTCGCCGAGGCGGCGGGCTTCGCCACCGCCGCGACCCTGCGCCAGCATTTCCGCCGGCGCTACGCGGTGACGCCCGCGGCCTACCGGGCCGCTGCACGCATGCAGGCTTGACGCCGCACCGCCGGCCAATGGGCTTGCCCACGAAAAAACGCCCCGGAGGGCGTTCGGTCGGTTCTGAAAGGGTTGGGAGATTTGGAGCGGGCGAAGGGATTCGAACCCTCGACCCCAACCTTGGCAAGGTTGTGCTCTACCCCTGAGCTACACCCGCTCACACCCGTCGTGACGAGGGAGACCCTCGCGCCGGACGGTTCGTCGTCTCAACGAAGCAAAAAGCCGCCTTGCAGCGGCTCACGCTTCGGTCGTCCCGTTCGGTCAATTGGAGCGGGCGAAGGGATTCGAACCCTCGACCCCAACCTTGGCAAGGTTGTGCTCTACCCCTGAGCTACACCCGCTCACAACCGCGCCGCTGGTGGGAAAGACCCGCCGGCGGCCCCGGACGGCGTCTCTAAACACCATTCCGCCGGGCGTTGCAAGCGCTGAATCCAGGCGCTCGCCACGTCGGCCGTTTGCCGGCATCGCACCGCCCCTCAGGGCTGCCACTGCGCGGACGGAGGCAGGCCCTCGCGGATTTCGCGCAGGCGCGCGCAGGTGGCGGCGGTGGTCTCGGCCGGCAGCGCATCGAGGGGGAAGAAGCCGCAGGCGGCGATCTCGCGGTCGGGCTGCTTCGGTGCCCGCACCGCGAAGGCGGTCGCCACGTAGAGGGCGACGTGGTCGCGCCCGGCCCCCGCGCGGCTGTGGTAGAAGCCGTGCAGCCGCAGGGGATGGCCGGGATCGAGCACGATCTCGGCCTCCTCGCGGAACTCCCGGGCCATGGCCACCACCGCGCTCTCGCCCGCCTCGATGCCGCCGCCGGGCAGGTGCCAGCCCGACACGTAGGTGTGGCGGACGAGGCAGACCCGGCCCTCGGCGTCGATGGCGACGCCGCGCACGCCCAGGGTCATGCCGCGCGTCGCCAGGGCGCCGTAGTGAATCAGGCGCCGCATCCAGGGGCGTTGCAGGAGCATGCGGTTCAGACGACGCGCAGGCGGATGGCGCCGAGGCCGTCGATGGCGGCCGTCATCGTCTCCCCGCGCCGGACGGCACCGACGCCCGAGGGCGTGCCGGTGAAAATGAGGTCGCCCGGGTGCAGCTCGAAATAGGTCGAGAGCAGCGCGACCTGCTCGGGGATCGACCAGATCATCTCGGAGAGGTCGCCGCGCTGGCGCTCGCCCGCGTCCACCGCCAGGGTGACGGCGCCCTGGACCGGGTGGCCGATGGCCGAGGCCGGGTGCAGCGGCCCGATCGGCGCCGAGGCGTCGGCGGACTTGGCGAGGTCCCAGGGGCGCGCCAGGCGCTTGGCCTCGTCCTGGACGTCGCGCCGAGTCATGTCGAGGCCGACGGCGTAGCCGTAGACGTGGTCGAGGGCGGAGGCTTCCGGGATGTCGCGGCCGCCCAGGCCGAGGGCCGCCACCATCTCGACCTCGAAATGGTAGTTCTCGGTACGCGGCGGGTAGGGATGGTCCACCGCTTCCGTGCCGGTCACGATCTGCAGGGTGTCGGCGGGTTTCATGAAGAAGAACGGCGGCTCGCGATCGGGGTCCTTGCCCATCTCGCGGGCATGGGCGGCATAGTTGCGGCCGACGCAGTAGACCCGGCGGACCGGGAAGAGGTCGTCGCTGCCGACGATCGGAAGGGCGATGCGGGGCGGGTTCGGGATCACGGACAGCATGGGTCTCTCCAACCTCGTTTCTGGGCGGATGCGGCGCGGCGCCCGGTCGCTCGCCCTGCACAGGACGCCGCGCCATCCCTATCATAGGCGGCAGGCCAAGCCGCGCCATCCCGCCGCGTGCCGAGGCCTGCCGTTGCGAGTGCCGTGGTGACCGATCCTTCCCGCCTGCTGGCACGCCTTGCCGCGCATCTCGGCGCCGCCCACGTCCTCACCGATCCGGTCGACCTCGCCCCCCATCTTACCGAGACCCGCGGATTGCGGCGCGGACGCGCCCACGCGGTGGTGCGGCCCGCCGATACCGAGGGGGTCGCCTTCGTGGTGCGCGCCTGTGCCGAGGCGGGGGTGCCGATGGTGGCGCAGGGTGGCAATACCGGGCATGTCGGCGGCGGCCTGCCGCAGGGGGGCATCGTCCTCTCCCTGGCGCGCCTGAACCGCCTGCGGGCGGTCGATCCCGTCAATGCCAGCATCACGGTGGAGGCCGGGATGGTGCTGGCCGACGTGCAGGCCGCCGCCGCGGAGGCCGGGATGCTGTTCCCGCTCTCCCTGGCCTCCGAAGGCTCCTGCCGCATCGGCGGCAACCTCTCCACCAATGCGGGCGGCACGGCGGTCCTCGCCTACGGCAACGCCCGGGACCTCGTCCTCGGACTGGAGGTGGTGCTGGCCGACGGCCGGGTCTGGAACGGGCTGAAGGGCCTGCGCAAGGACAATGCGGGCTACGACCTCAAGCACCTGTTCCTCGGTTCGGAGGGGACCCTCGGGCTGATCACCGCGGCAGTGCTGAAGCTCTATCCCCGGCCGGTCTCGCGGGCCGTGGCCTTCGTCGGCCTCGCCTCGGCCGAGGCCGCCCTCGCCCTGTTCCGGACCCTGCGGGCGGAGGCCGGCCCGGCCCTCACCGCCTTCGAGTACATCGTGCCCTTCGGCCTGGAGATCGTGCTGCGCCACCGGGCCGGGGCCCGGCGGCCCCTGGCCGGGGCGCACGCGGCCTACGCCCTGGTGGAGGTCTCCACCACCCGCTCCGACGAGGAGGCCGGCACCCTGATGGAGGGGCTGCTCGCCCGGGCGCAGGCAGCGGGCCTCCTCGCGGACGCGGCCCTGGCGGCGAGCGAGGCGCAGGCGAACGCCTTCTGGGACCTGCGGGAGAGCCTATCCGAGGTGCAGAAGGCCGAGGGCGCCTCGATCAAGCACGATGTCTCGGTGCCGCTCTCCCGCCTGCCCGCCTTCCTGGCCGAGGCGACGCGCGCCTGCGAGGTGGCGATGCCCGGCCTGCGGGTCTGCGCCTTCGGGCATTTCGGCGACGGCAACATTCACTTCAACCTGAGCCAGCCCGTGGGCATGGACCGCGCCGCGTTCCTCGCTGCCTGGGAGCGCTTCAACCGGATCGTCCACGACATCGTCGCCGGGCTCGACGGCTCGATCGCGGCCGAGCACGGCGTCGGCCTGCTGAAGCGCGACGAGCTCGCGCGCTACGCCGATCCCGTGGCCCTCGACCTGATGCGCAGCCTCAAGGCCGCCCTGGACCCGGGAAACATCCTCAACCCGGGCAAGGTCCTCAACTCGGGCAAGGTCCTCAACTCGGGCAAGGTCCTCAACTCGGGCAAGGTCCTGCCCGACGGGGGCGCCGGCGCGGCGGCGTCGTGCGGCGTTTCCGAAGCCCCGACAAAAATTTAGTCGGAACCGGACCGGCCCCCGCCGGATTGTTGTTGTGCGCCGCACAAAGCCTTGCCAGATTGTCGACGGCAATGCGCCATAAATCGGCTCCGCTGCGGGCGGAAGAGGTTGCACGACAACGGCGGATGGCTGGTTGCAGTGCGGTGGGTTAGCCCGGTCTTAACCCTTCCGCCCTCTCTTGAGAGAGAACAGATCAGCCGTCGCGATCGAAGACCGAGCAGGAGACACGTTCGATGCCGACTTCCCAGGCGAGAGTCCCGACGGCCGAGGCGAGCCGCTACCTCAAGCAGCTCTGCCGCCACTGGAGCCACAAGTTTCCGGTGGAAGCCACCGAGGATGCCGGCCGCGTCCCCTTCGGCGAGGACCGGGTCTGCACTTTCGAGGCGGGTCCCGACGCCCTGCTGATGCGGGTCGCGACGCCCGATCCGGCCGCCCTGACGCGCCTGGAGAACGTGGTCTCCGACCATCTCCTGCGCTTCGCCTTCCGCGAGAACCTCGGCGAGATCACCTGGTCCCGCGCCGCCTGAGTTCCCGCCGCGGTCGGGCCGCCAGGCCTGCGTCCGCCGAGGGTTGACCTGCCGTCCCGAGACCTGATCTTGAGCGCACGTCGCTGAAGGCAGCATCGGGAGACAGGCATGGACGGGATCGCGCAGACAATTGCTGGGTCCACACCGACCGGGGCCGCGTCGCCGTATGAGGCGCAGCATGCCGAGCGCCTGGAGCGCCTTGCCGAAGTCGCCGTGAAGGTCGGCCTGGGTCTCCGACCCGGGCAGGAACTCGTGATCACCGCGCCCCTGGAGACGGTGCCGCTGGCCCGCCGCATCACCGAGCAGGCCTACAAGGCCGGAGCCTCCCTGGTCACCACCTTCTACACGGACGACGCCGCCACCCTGGCGCGCTTCACCCACGCCCCCGAGGCGGCCTTCGACACCGCCGCCGGTTGGCTCTACAGCGGCATGGCCGAGGCCTACCGCAACGGCGCGGCCCGTCTCGCCATCGCGGGTGACGATCCTTCCCTCCTGGCCGGCCAGGATTCGGCCAAGGTGGCCCGCGCCAACCGGGCCCGGTCGAAGGCCTACGTCCCCGCCCTGGAACTCATCGCCAACTTCTCCACCAACTGGACCATCGTCTCGGCGGCGACGACGCCCTGGGCCCGCACGGTGTTTCCCGACCTGCCGGAGGCCGAGGCCGTGTCCCGCCTGTGGGACGCGATCTTCGCGGCCTCCCGGGTGGACGGCCCCGACCCGGTGGCGGCCTGGGAGGCGCACAACGCCGCCCTGCACGCCCGGATGGACGCGCTCAACACCCATCGCTTCGCGGCCCTGCGCTTCTTCGGGCCCGGCACGGACCTCACCGTGGGCCTCGCCGACGACCACGAGTGGTGCGGCGGCGCCTCGGCCTCCCGCAGCGGCATCGTCTGCAACGCCAACATCCCCACCGAGGAGGTGTTCACCACCCCGCACAAGGACCGGGTGGACGGCACCGTCACCAGCACCAAGCCGCTCTCCTACCAGGGCACCCTGATCGACGGCATCCAGGTGCGCTTCGAGGGAGGCCGCATCGTCGAGGCCAAGGCCCGCACCGGCGGCGACGTGCTCGCCAAGGTGCTGGAGACGGACGAGGGCGCGCGCCGCCTCGGGGAGGTCGCCCTGGTACCGGCCTCTTCGGCGATCTCCGCCTCGGGACTCCTGTTCTACAACACCCTCTACGACGAGAACGCCGCGAGCCACATCGCCCTGGGCCAAGCCTACAGCAAGTGCTTCCGCAACGGCGGCGCGGACTACAGCGAGGACGACCTCGCGGCCCGGGGCGCCAACCGCAGCCTGATCCACATCGACTGGATGATCGGCTCCGACCGGATCGACGTCGACGGGCTCTCCGCCGAGGGCCGGGCGGTCCCGGTGATGCGCGCCGGCGAGTGGGTCGACTGACGTCCTTGCCGCGGCGTCGCCCGCTGGCCTGAGCCGACACGCCATCCGTTCGCGCGCCCCCTCCCCGGTGTGGAGGCGCACGCGCATGACGGCTCTCGAATTGACGTGGGTAATTTTCCCACGCATGGTCCGGACGTGGTCGCACCGGCCACGGACATTCGAACGGACGTCCGTACAGATCTGCCGCCGCCCTCGGGCGGGTTCGGCAGGCGCAGACGACCGCCCGATTCCCTTGCACCCGTGTCTGCCGGCGCACGGATGCGGAGATCGGGACCGGCCTCGTCTCGGAGACGCCCGGGCACCCGCGGGTTTCCGCCCGGGGTGTCCGGCACCGGTCTGCGGGTTGGAACCGTCGTTCGGGTTCGCCATCTCCCCAGGGAGACAACGAGGATCTCATGACCAAGCCCCTTCTCCTGGCCGGCCCGATGGCTGTCCTGCTCGCCGGCGCGGCCTCCGCCGCCGACCTTCCGCGCCGCGTCGCGCCGCCGGTCTTCACCACGGTTCCGGTCTTCAGCTGGACCGGCTTCTATGCGGGTCTCAACGCCGGCTACGGCTTCGATGCCAACAGCAGCAGCGGTGCCACCGTGATCGGCACGACGGCCGCCTCGGGCGTCATCGCCAACGGCGCCGATCCGGGCCTCGTGGCCTTCAGCAACCGCAACGCCAACAACGGCTTCACCGGGGGCGGCCAAATCGGCTACAACTACCAGTTCACGCCGGGCTCCGGCGTGGTGGTCGGCGTCGAGGCGGATGCGCAGTATCTCGGCTTCGGCACCAACCGCAACACGGCGTCCTTCGTCGGCACGCCCAACGCGGACCTGACCTTCGTCAATCCGAACGGCCTGTCGAACCTCGATTATTTCGGCACCGTGCGCGGCCGACTCGGCTACGCCTTCGATCGGACCCTGGTCTACGGCACCGGCGGCTTCGCCTATGGCGGCGGGGGCGGCTCCAGCTTCGGCCTGCCCAACAGCAGCAGCGACACGTTCCGCACGGGCTGGGCCGCGGGCGGCGGCATCGAGTACGCCCTGCCCACCGACTCGTTCCTGAACTTCTTCAAGTCTTCCGCCGTGACCGTGAAGGTCGAGGGCCTCTACGTCAGCCTCGACCGCAACAGCACCAACGGCGTGTTCGCCTATTCGAACTCGACGGGCGCCCAGTACAGCGTTTCCGGCACGGGTTATGCAGCTACGACCGGCTATGCCAGCCGACGCTCCGACGAGTTCGCCGTCGTCCGCGCCGGCCTGAACTACAAGTTCGGGACGTACTGAGCCGTCGCCGGACCCGCTTTTGGCCTGAGCCTCCCCAGCCCGATCAGACTGGCCGCTCGGTCAAACGGTGCCCCGGGAGCGATCCCGGGGCGCCGCCAGAAGCCTGGCACGCGTCAGAAGCCCGGTGCCTTTTAGAAGCCCGGTGCCTTTTAGAAGCCCGGTGCCTTGGCGGCGCCGAGGATGCGGGTGGGACGGCCCTCGTTGCCGCCCTGGAGCACGACGACGTAGGAATCGGCATCGGCGACCTGGGCGGCGTGGCGGGGCACCTCGAAGTGGGCCGCATGGCCCGTCCAGGGGCCGATGCGATGCATCCCGCGCACGACGTTGATGTAGTCGAACACCTGTCCCTTGTTCTCGCCGCCGCCGATGGCGATGCGCCGTCGGCGCATCACCGGCAGCAGCCAGAGTTCGGCCTTGGCGTCCGGCCCCGTGCTCGCGCCGACATCGACGCAGATCCGATCGCCCTCCTCCCAGCTCCGGACCGGCACCTGGATCGGGCTGGTCGCCCGGGCCCGGCGCAGGGCCCGTTCCAGGGAGTTGCGATCCGAGCGGATCATCGAGGGCTCGCCGTTGACGATGGCCTGGGGCGTGAAGACCTGGCGCTCGCCGCGCAGGGAGGCGTAGGCCCGCTGCCGCGCCGTGAAGGCGGGCTGGGCATAGGCATCCTTCCAGCCGAGATAGTCCCAGTAGGTGATCGGGAAGGTCAGGGCGATCACGCCGGGCTCCCGGGAGAACTCCCCGAGCACCCGCGAGGCCGGCTGGCAGGAGGCGCAGCCCTGGCTCGTGTAGAGCTCGATCACCACCGGGGTGCGCTCGCCCGCCCGGACCTGGGTCGCACCGGCCAACAGGGCGCCGGCGGCGACCAGGAGGGCGAGGCGCAGGCCGACGGTTCGGCGCGGAAGGGACGGGGCGGCGCGACTCATGGGGTTAGGATACCGTCGCCCGATCATTCCCCGTCATCACGGTCGCTCGATCCTCCGGCGCGCCGGCCGGGGCCGCCGTGCTCGGAGCCGGGGCCGGCGCGGGCTTGGGCTTCGGCAGCATCGCGGGACGCCAGCGCCGGTGCATCCAGAGCCACTGGCCGGGATTCTCCCGGATCCAGCCCTCGATCACCCGGGTCATCGCCTGCATCGCTCCCCGCACGTCGATGGCGCCGGAGGCGTCCCGCGGCAGGTCGAGGGGTGGGGTGAGCTCGAGGTGGAAGCGCGTGCCGTCGCGGCGGACCACCCGGGCGCCGTGGACGGGACATTCGTAGTGGCGGGCAAGCTTGCCCAGGAGCGGATTGACCAGCACCGGCTTGCCGAAGAACTCCACCACGACGCCCCGGGTGAAATGCTGGTCGATGAGCTGGCCGAGATGGCCGCCGCGCTCCACCACGCCCTGCATGGCGAAGACCGCGCCCTGCCCGGCCGCCGCCAGGCCGCCCATGGTCTGGCGCCTGACCTCCTGGACGAGGCGCGCGGAGGCCGCGTCGTTGGGCGGGCGGAAGATCGCGGTGGCGTCGAGGCCGAACTGGGCCGCGCAGATCGCCGGCAATTCCCAGTTCGCCAGGTGGGCGGAGAAGATCAGGCCCGGTTTCCCGTCGTCGCGCAGGTCGGCGAAATGGGTCTCGCCCGCCACCGTGATCCGGCCGCTGGCCGAGAGATCCGCCGGGTCGAGATCGAACAGCGTGTGGAGATGGGCGTATTCCGCGCCCGTCCGGCCGAGATTGTCCCAGGCTTCGAGGGCGAGGGCACGGATCGCGGCCTCGTCCCGCTCGGGGAAGGCCGCGCGCAGGTTGGCCGTCGCGATGCGGTGCGCCGGCAGGAAGGGACCGATCGTCCGGGTGATCCAGCCGCCGACCCGGCTTGCCCGCTCGGCGCCGAGGAGGCGCGCCAGCCAGAACAGCCCCCGGATCAGGGGAATCATGGCGAGGCCGGCCAGCCGCGGCAGGTTACGCTTCAGGACGAGGGCAAGGCGAAGCAAAACGAATCCCGTGACGCGGGGCGTTCCGGCGACGACCCTGGCCCCTGGCATAATTCATTTTAGCCCGGGAGGGCACCCGCATGCGCTGCAACTCAGAGCGTCACGAGAATCTTGCCGAACACCTTCCGGGATTCCAGGCGCTCCAGCCCCTGCGCGAAATCGGCCAACGGTAGAACCGTGTCCACCACGGGAGTGATGCCTTGGGCCATCTTGGCCATGGCGTCGCGGATATTGGCCATCGAGCAGCCGAACGAGCCGGTGATGCGGTACTGTTGTTGGAACAGCTGCATCAGGTTCATGCTGGTCGAGACGCCCGAGGTGGAGCCGCAGGTGACGAGCCGTCCCCCGCGCTTGAGGCAGAGGAGCGAGCCGTTCCAGGTGTCGGGGCCGACATGCTCGAAGACCACGTCGACGCCCTTGCGCTTGGTCAGGCGGCGGACCTCGCCCTCGAAGCGCTCCTCGCGGTAGTTGATGACGTGGTCGGCCCCGAGCGCCTTGGCCTTCTCGCCCTTGGCGTCGTCGCCCACCGTGGTGAAGACCGTGCAGCCGATGGCCTTGGCCATCTTGATCGCCGCCGTGCCAATGCCCGACCCGCCGGCATGGACGAGAATGCTCTCGCCCGGCTCCAGGCGGGCATTGTCGAACAGCATGTGCTGCACGGTGCCGAAGGCCACGGGGGCGCAGGCCGCATCGGTGAAGCTGACGCCGTCCGGCATCCTGATGACGAGGCGCGCCGGCATCGTCACCCGCTCGCGGGCGAACCCGTCGATGTGGAAGCCCATCACGCCGGAGACGTCCTCGCAGAGGTTGTCGCGGCCGTCCCGACAGGCCTTGCACCGGCCGCAGGTCTGGGCGCCGTACATCGCCACCCGGTCGCCCGCGGCCAGGCCCGTGACGCCCTTCCCGACGCAGACGATCTCGCCCGAGGCCTCGGCCCCGACCGCCAGGGGCAGCTTGCGCTTGGCGAAGGCCATGCCGCGGAAGCCCCAGACGTCGATGAAGTTCAGGCCCACCGCGCGCACGCGGATCTGGACCTCGCCGGGGCCGGGGGCCGCGGGCTCCGCGACATCCTCGAGGCGCAGGTCGCGGTCACCGTGGAGCTGGAGGGATTGCATGGGGTTCGCTTCCGTTCGCGGGGCGCCGCGGATGCCCCCGCGGGGACTGGGCGTTCATGCGCCCCTCGCTAGCCTCCGCGGGACCAGGCATCAACCCGCCGGGCCGGCCTCACTCCGGCGACAGGTAGCGCCGTCGGGCCCAGCCGAGGATCGGGCCGGCCTTGACCCGGCACCAGGTCAGCCCGCTCGGGGTGTCGGCGGTGCAGCCGAAGCCGCGCAGGCGGGCGCCCGGCGGGGCCTGGCCGAGGGCGGGGGCGGCGGCATCCGGTGTCTCGCGGATGCTCAGGGTCTCGCCGCGCGGGAGGCCGTCGACCCGGAACGCGTCGGCCGCGGCGGCGGGACCGGCGGCGAGGAGCAGGAGGACCAGCGCGGCGGGGATCGGGGACATGCTCGGTTCGGCCTCAGGAACGATGGACGCCCATCATCGCGGTGAGGCCGCCGTCGACGGGCAGCACCGCGCCGGTGATGTAGGCGGCGCCCTCGCCCATCAGGAAGGCCGCGAGGGCGGCGACGTCCTCCGGCCGGGCGAAGCGGCCGGCCGGGATCTGGCGCTCCATGGTGGCGCGATAGGCGGCGTAGGGGGCCATCATCCCGGTATCGATGAAACCCGGCGCGATCACGTTGACGGTGACGCCGCGCTTGGCCGACTCGACCGCCAGGGTGCGGCAATAGGCGATGAGGGCGCCCTTGGTGGCGGCGTAGGCGGCGTTGCCCGGGTTGGCCCGGAGGGCCGCCACCGAGCCGATGGCGACGATCCGTCCCGCCCGCGCGCGGATCATGCCCCGGACCAGGGATTTCGCCAGGCGCGTGAGCGACCAGAAGTTCACCTGCATGGCCGCCTCGGCCCGGTCCTGGTCCAGCATCGCCGCCAGGGCGTCGTAGGACTGGCCCGCATTGTGGACGAAGCCGTGGAAGCCGTCGCCGGCCTCGATGTCCGCGCAGAACGCCTCCACGGCGGCGCGGTCGGCGAGGTCGAGGGCCCGCGCGGTCACCGTGCGGCCGGGATGAGACGCGGAGAGTTCCGCCACCAGACCCTCGGCGGCCTCGGCGGAGGAGCGGTAGGTGAAGGCGACGTCGTGGCCGGCGGCGACCAGGGCCCGCACGATGGCGGCGCCGAGGCCGGAGGCGCCCCCTGTGACGAGGACGCGGCGGCCGGGCCCGGGGCTCGGCTCCGTCGTCATGCCGGCTCGTCCGCCAGCACGAGGCAGGTGTTCTGGCCGCCGAAGCCGAACGAGTTCGACAGCACCCGGCGCACCGGCACGTCCCGGGCCTCGGCCACGATGTCGAGGGGGATGGCGGGGTCGGGCACCGCGTAGTTGATGGTCGGGGGGATCCGGCCATGCGCGATGGTCAGGAGCGAGATCACCGCCTCCACTGCGCCCGCGGCCGTGAGGGTGTGTCCGATCATCGACTTGTTGGACGAGACCGGTAGGGTGCGGATGCGGTCGCCGAACACGGCGGCGCAGCTCATCGCCTCCATCTTGTCGTTCTCAGGCGTCGAGGTGCCGTGGGCGTTCACGGTGTCGATGGCGTCGGGGAGCGTGTCGGCATCCTCGAGGGCCGCGCGGATCGCCGCGATGCCGGGGGCACCGTCGGGGCTCGAACGGGTGCGGTGGAAGCCGTCGCCCTTCTCGCCGCAGCCGAGGACGTAGCCGAGGATCGTCGCCCCGCGGGCCCGCGCCGCCTCGGCGTCCTCCAGCACCAGGGCGCCCGCGCCCTCGCCCATGACGAAGCCGTCGCGGTTCTTCGAGAAGGGCTTCGAGGCGGCCTCGGGCGGGTCGTTCTGGGTGGAGAGGGCCGAGAGCAGCGAGAACCGGATCAGGGATTCCGGGTTCACCGAGCCGTCGGTGCCGATGCAGAGGGCGGCCGTGACCTCGCCGCGCCGGATCGCCTCGACGCCGAGCTGGATCGCGGTGGCGCCGGACGAGCAGGCGGTGGAGAGGGAGATCGGCGAGCCCTTGGTGCCGAACCGGTCGGCGATGTGGTCGGCCACCGTGCCGAAGATGAAGAGGTCGTGCCAGGGATCGAAGCGGCGGCTCGCGGCGGCGCGCTGCAGGTCCGCGTAGGTGATCGGGCCGGTCTGGCCGGAGGCCTCGGCCAGGGCCTGGCGCTGCGGCCACTCGATCTCCACCGGGGGGACGGCGATGAACAGGGCGCCGGGGAAGTCCCCGGGCCGGCCGATCCCGGACTGCGCGATCGCCTCGTCGGCGGCGGCTTCCGCGAAGCGCTGCGACAGGGCCGGCGCCACCAGGGGGTCGGTGTCGAGGAAGTCGACGGTGCCGGCGATGCGGGTGCGCAGGCCTTCCGTGGGGAAGCGCCGGATGGCGTGGATGCCGGACCGGCCGGAGGTCAGCGCGGCCCAGTTGTCGGCCTGCCCCTGGCCGAGGGAGGTGACGATGCCGAGGCCGGTGACCGCCACCAGCGGCCGGCCCTTCGCGTCCCGAACCCTGGTGTCACTGAGAGGTTGGTTCGTCATGGCGCCGTCTTACACTCTATTTCGCCACGGCCGGAGTCCGGGATCGCCCCGGGGTCAGGCCGCCGTTACGCGGATCACGCCCTCGCCGCGGCGATGGCCCACCACCGTGACGGCGACCTCGCGCAGGCCCTTCTCGGCGACCAGGCCTGCGGCCAGGGCCGCGCCGAAGGGCGCCACCGTCTCGAGGGTGTGGCCGGTGAGGTCGCCCAGAGCCGTCACGGCCACGCCCGGCGCGAGGCGCGCCAGGGCCGCGCCCTCCTCGGCCGTGACCGGGGCGACGCCGGTGGCCCCGGCGAGGACGATCTCGGGCGCCGCGATCCCTGCCGCTGCCCAGAGGGCCGCGAGGCTGGCCTCGGTGCTGCCCGGGGCGCGCGTCGTGCGGTCGCTCGCCACCGGGCCGAGGCGCGCCAGCGCCCGGGCCCCGCGGGCGGCGGCATGCTCGGCCGCCTCCAGCACCAGGAAGGCGGCGGCACTGCCGAGGATGAAGCCCGCCTCGTCCGCCGGGGTCCGGTCGAAGACGGGGCGGAAGTCGCGGGCGCGCAGGAAGCCGCCCATCTCGTGGATAACCATGACGTCCGGCCGCTCGGCGCTGTAGGAGCCGCCCACCAGCATGCAGTCCACCTGCCCCGAGGCGATCCGGGCCTGGGCGATGCGCAGGGCGTCGGTGCCGGCGGCCTCCTCGCCCATGAAGGTGCGGGACGCCCCCGTGACCCCATGGACGATGCCGATATTGCCGGCGAGCAGGTTCGAGAGCTGGGCCAGGAACAGGGTCGGGCGCAGGTCGTTCTGCAGGTGCTCGTTGAGGTAGGCGCCCGGATCGGCGGCCTCGCGCAGGCCCGTGAGGATGGCGCCGTCCACCGCGGTGTCGCGCTCGCCGCCGCCGGCCGAGACCACGAGGTGCATCCGGCCCTTCAGGTCGGCATCCCCCTTCACCCCGGCGGCATCCAGGGCGAGGCCGGCGGCGTAGACGCCCAGGCGCTGCCAGGGCTCCATCTGGCGCTGGTCGGACTTCTTCGGGATCTGGCCGTCGAGGGCGAGGGGCGCCACCGGGTGCACCGTGTAGGGCGCGAAGGCCTCGGTGTCGGTGCGCGCCGGCGCGCCCGCGTCGAGGGCCGCGAGATGCGCCGCGATGCCCTCGCCCGCGCAGGAGACGAGGCCGATGCCGGTGACGACGACGTCGCGCGAACTGCTCATCTCACCTCGTCGCTCATCTCTGGACGCTCATGCGTATCTGCTCGCCCGCCCGCTCACGCGGGCTCGCCCGCGAGATCGAACAGGCCGATCTTGCGGGCCCGCGCGCGCATCGGCCCGTCGAGGCCGGCCGGGAACGGCATGGTTCGGAAGCGCAATTCGGCATTGGCCAGGGGCTTGCCGTCGTGCTGGATCGCCGCCTTCGTCACCGCGTAGCCCGAGCCGTCATGCTCGAGGCTGGCCTCGATCTGCAGTTCGGCGCCCGGGCCGACGAAGGACCGGAAGCGCGCCTTGTCAACGCCCATCAGGAACGGCATCTGCCGAAAACCCAGATGGGCGAGCACGAGGTAGCCCGAGGCCTGGGCCATGGTCTCGGTGAGCAGCACGCCCGGCACCAGCGGGTGGTCGGGGAAGTGCCCCTCGAAGACCGGACTCTCCATCGGCACGCGGGCCAGGGCCTCGATGCGGCCGGCCTCGCGGTCGAAGCGGGTCACGGCGTCGATCATCTCGAAATATTCGAGGCGCATGGCGTCCTGGGTCCCGGGCGGGCGGGGTCGAAGGGGCGGCGTCGGTCGCCCGGGGGCTGCCCGGGCGGTCCGGCTTCAGGCCTTGGCGGCTTTCTCGGCGACGAGGGCGTCGATGCGGGCGCAGAGGTTCTTCAGGACGAAGTACTCCTCGGCCGGCACCTTGCCCTCGTTGACCTCCTGGGTCCAACGCTCGAGGGGGAGCTTGATGCCGAAGGCCTTGTCGACCGCGAAGGCGATGTCGAGGAAGGCGAGCGAATCGATTCCGAGATCGTCGATGGCGTGGCTCTCGGGGGTGATCGTGTCCCGCGGGATGTCGGCGGTGTCGGCGATGATGTCCGCGACGCGGTCGAAGGTGGCGGTATGGGTCTGGTCGGACATGCGTTCTCGCCGTGTGACTGGGTATCCCGCCGGATTCGGCCCGTGCCGATCGGGGGCCGGAGCGATCCGGCGCATGATGCCCGGTGCCCCCGGTCGCGCAGCATGCCCCGTGGGCCGGCGCTGCCGCCGCCCTGGACAGTGAAGGCGGTCCCTTACACGAGGGGGTCCAGAGGGGCAACCGTGGCCATCACGGCGTCGCGATCCGGCCGGGGCCTCCATTCCGATCCCGCGGCGATGGACTAGATGGGCTGGCAGGACGTGGCCGCCGCGGCCGCTCCGCACGAGGTCGAACAACACGATGGTCCAGCTTCCCTCCGTGACGCCGGCCGGCACGCCGCCGGCGGGCGCGCCCGACCCGCGCCTGCTTCCCGATCATCCGCCGCGTGCGGGGGCGCACCCGCTCTCCGGCTCGGCGCAGAGCCTCGCGCGCCTCGCCCTGGTCCTCGCCCTGGCGGGCCTTGGGATCTGGGTCCTGCACCACTTCATCCCGGCCCTGGTCTGGGCGGTGATCCTGGCGATCGCCCTCGGCCCCCTCTACGCCCGCGCCGAGCGGCGCTGGCCGCCGGGCCGGCACAACCTGCTGCTGCCGCTCCTGTTCACCGCGGCGGTGGCCCTGGTGTTCCTGATCCCCCTGGTGGTGCTCGGCGTGCAGGCAGCGCGGGAGGCGCACGACGTGGTCGCCTGGGCCCGCTCCTTCGAGAAATCCGGCATCCCCGTGCCGGACTTCCTCGGCCACCTGCCCTTCGGCGCGGCGCAGGCGCAGGCCTGGTGGGCGGAGAACCTCAGCCACCCGGCCGCCGGCTCGGAGCTCCTGCACCGCTTCGACAATTCCTCTGTGATCGGGGTGACCCGCAGCCTCGGGGCGCAGATCGTCCGCCGCGTGGTGCTGTTCGGCTTCACCCTGGTGGCGCTGTTCTTCCTGTTCCGCGACGGCCGCGCGGTCGCCGCGCAGGTGCTGGCCGCCAGCGCCAAGTTGTTCGGTCCCCGCGGCGAGCGGGTGGCGCGGCAGATGGTGGCCTCGGTCCACGGCACCGTGGACGGCCTCGTGCTGGTCGGCCTCGGCGAGGGCGTACTCCTGGGCATCGTCTACTACTTCGCCGGCGTGCCGCATCCGGTGCTCCTGGGCGCCCTCACGGCGGTGGCGGCGATGATCCCGTTCGGGGCGCCCCTGGTCTTCGGCATCGCGGCGGCGATCCTGCTCGCCAACGGCGCGGTGGTGCCGGCGGTGGTCGTGGTGGCGGCGGGCTTCGTGGTCACCTTCGTGGCCGACCACTTCGTGCGCCCGGCCCTGATCGGCGGCACCACCCGCCTGCCCTTCCTCTGGGTGCTGCTCGGCATTCTCGGCGGCGTCGAGACCTTCGGCCTCCTCGGGCTGTTCCTCGGCCCGGCGGTCATGGCGGCGCTGATCCTGCTCTGGCGCGACTTCACCCAGGGCAAGGCGGTGGAGGGGCCCCGGGCTCACGATGTCCCTCGCCCCGTCCTGCAAGCGGACGGCCCGTGAGCCGTCCGGACGGCCTGACTAATGAAACGGCTTCGTCAGCCCGACGCGGATGCTCGCGTCGGGGGCGAGGGCGCGCAGGTCGGCGTCATTCACGGTCGGGAATTCGCGCAGCTGCTCCGGCGTGAAGTCCAGCACGGCGACATGCTCGCCGAGAAGCGCGACGGCTTCGACGGGCACCGCGATCAGCCGCGTGCCGAAACCAAGAAAGCCTCCGGACCGGATGAGGATGTCGATCCCGCCGCGCGGGTTCCGGTCGATGGCCGCCACGCGGCCGAGCACGTGCTGGGCCGGAACCGGCTCTAGCACCTGACGGCCGACGAGGTCGCCGACCCGGACCGGCTGCGGGTAGCGGCGGGCGGCCTTCTCCGCGAGCGTCGACGTGGCGACGGCCGTTTCGGAGACAGCGGCGGTCGAGACCAGCGCAGCCAGGGTGATCACGGACAGGCGAAGGGCCATGGGGATGCTCCGTCGGCGCGCGGCCCGCGAGGGCAGGCCCCGAGGGGCCGGTCTCGGCGCGGAAAGGGTTTCATGATCGGCGAGGTCGGCTCGTCTTGGCAAGACATGACCGTGACCTGTCGACGATACTATTTGTGCATCCTCGCGATTACAAAATGTCATCAATCTTCTTTTAGGTCACATGGTAACGAACCTCGTTTTCGCGACGAAAAGGGGGTTATGACGGTGACTATCTCCCAATCCTTCGCGTCCGACGGACCGCGGCTGCACCCCTGGCCGGTGCGGATCATGCACTGGATCAACGCGGTCGCGATGATCGTGATGATCGGTTCGGGCTGGGGCATCTACAACGACTCGGTGATCTTCGGGTCGCTGTACTTTCCGCAGCCGGTCCGCCTGGGCAGTTGGGCGGCCGAGAGCCTGCTCTGGCATTTCGCCGGGATGTGGGTGCTGGCGCTGAACGGCCTCGCCTACCTGGTCTACGGCTTCGTCACGGGACGGTTTCGCGAGCGGCTCCTCCCGATCCGAATCGCCGACGTGATCCGGACCGTGCGCGAGACGCTGCGCTTCCAGATCTCGCACGACGATCTCACCGTCTACAACGCGGTCCAGAAGATCCTCTACCTCGTCGTGATGGTCGCCGGGGTGATGCAGGTCATCACCGGTCTGGCGGTGTGGAAACCGGTCCAGTTCTCCTGGCTCGTCGACCTGTTCGGCACCTTCCAGGGCGCCCGCCTGGCGCATTTCCTCGGCATGGCCGTCATCGTCTGCTTCCTGCTCGTGCACGTCACGCTGGCCCTCCTCGTGCCCCGGACCCTCTGGGCGATGCTCAGCGGCGGTCCGCGCCTCGCCCCGCCTCGCCTCCGAAACCCCCACGCTGGAGAGCCGCGATGAGGTCCCTATTCCGTCCCGGATCGCGCCCGGACCCCCACATCCTCGACGACCATCGCCCGGAAATCCGCTCCCTGGAGCGGCGCGGTCTCCTGCGGGGCGGCCTCTCGCTCGGGGCGCTGACCATGCTGACGGGCTGCGACGTCGGCGAATCCAGCGCCGTCGGCAAGGCCCTGCGGGCGGTCTCGTCCCTCAACGACGGCGTCCAGGCCGCCCTGTTCGATCCGAACAGGCTCGCGCCCGAATACCCCGAGAGCCGGGTGCTCAAGCCGCCGCGCTTCAACGCCTACTATCCGATCGAGGAGATCCGTCCGGTGGACGGTGAGGCCTGGCGCCTCGAGGTCGCGGGCCTCGTGGAGAACAAGCGGTCCTGGACGCGGCAGGATCTCGCGGCCCTGCCGGAGAAGGAGATCATCATCCGGCACATCTGCGTCGAGGGCTGGGACTATATCGGCCAATGGTCGGGCGTGCCCTTGCGGACCTTCCTCGAGCGGATCGGCGCCGACCTGAAGGCCCGGTACGTGTCCTTCAAGACCGCCGACGACTATCCGAGCAGCATCGACATGGCGACCGCGCTGCACCCGCAGACGCTGCTGGCGACCCGGTACGCCCGCGAGACCCTGCCCGATCCGTTCGGCTACCCCCTGCGGCTGCGCACCGCGACGAAGCTCGGCTTCAAGAATCCGAAATGGATCACCGCGATCGAAGTCGGCAACGTCTATCAGGCCGGCTACTGGGAGAGCCGTGGCTTCAACTGGTTCAGCGGCCTGTGAGCGCCGCCGAGCCCCGCGCGGCGGGCGGCCCGCGCCCTCCGACCTGCGCCATCGGCATCATGGCGAAGGCCCCGCAGGCCGGCCGCTCCAAGACCCGCCTGTGCCCGCCGCTGACACCGGACGAGGCCGCCGCGCTCAGCGCCGCCTTCCTCCGGGACACCGCCGCCAACATCGCGGACGCGGCCCGATCCGCGCCGATCACCGCCTACGCGGCCTATGCGCCGCACGGATCGGAGGCCCGGGTCGCCGCCCATGTGGGGGCGCGGACCGGGCTCGTCCTGGCCGACGGCACGCCGCCGATGCCGGCGCGCGTCCAGGGCTTCGGCCGCTGCCTGCTCCACGCGATCCGGGGCATGCTGGAGCGCGGCCATGCGGCGGCCTGCGTGCTCAGTTCCGACAGCCCGACCCTGCCGACCCGCCGGCTGATCGAGGCGGCCGAGCAGCTTCTCGCCCCGGGCGACCGGGCCGTGCTCGGCGCGTCGGACGACGGCGGATACTACCTCCTCGGCCTGAAGGCCGCGCATGCCGAGATGTTCGCGGATATCGCCTGGAGCACCGGCTCGGTCGCGGCGGCGACCCGGGCGCGGGCGCGCGCGATCGGACTCCCGTTGGTCGAGCTCGATCCCTGGTACGATGTCGACGACGCCCCGTCCCTGTCCGTGCTGATCGCCGAGACCGGCGGCTACCCCGCACCGGTCACGCGGGCGCTGCTCGGCAGGCTCGAACGGACCGGGCGCCTCGCCGCCCGTCTGGCCCCCGCATGAACGCGCCGCTGGCACGCCTGACCGGGCTCGGCCTCCTGCTCGCCCTGCTCATGCTCGGTGCGCTGATGCTGCACGTGCCCGGCGCCGACACCGTCGGCTCGCCGGAGCGGGCCAACGTCTTCGTCGGGATCCTGGCCCTCGGCGTCGGAGTCTACCTCCTCGCCGTCCGGCTCGTGCTGCGGACCGCCCTGCCGCCCTGCGCCTTCTGGATCATCGTCGGCCTTGCGCTCGTCATGCGCGCGGCGCTGCTGCCCGCGCTGCCGTTCCTGTCGAGCGACATCTACCGCTATGTCTGGGATGGGCAGGTCCAGGCCGCCGGCATCAATCCCTACCGCTACCTGCCCGTCGATCCGGCCCTCGCGCACCTGCGCGACCCGGCGGTGTTCCCCTGGATCAACCGCGCGACCTACGCGCTGACGATCTACCCCCCGGCGGCCCAGGCCGTGTTCGCCCTCGTGGGCATGCTCACGCCGACGGTGTTCGGCATGAAGCTCGCCATGGTCGGCTTCGAGGCCCTGGCCCTGCTCTGTCTCCTGGGCCTGCTGTCGCTGGCGCGGCTCCCGCGCGAACGGGTCCTGCTCTACGCCTGGAACCCCCTCGCGCTCTGGTCCTTCGCCTGCGACGGCCATGTCGACGCCATCGCCATCGGCCTGCTCGCCATCGCGCTCCTGTGCCGGGCGCGGGCGCGGGAAGGCCTCGCCGGGGCGATGCTGGCGGCGGCCGTTCTGGTGAAGTTCCTGCCGGTGGCGGCCGCGCCCGCCTTCCTGCGCGGCGGCCGGTTCTGGAGGCCGGTGCTGGCCGGCCTCGCCGTCATCGCCCTTCTCTACGCCCCCTATCTCTCGGTGGGTTCCGGGGTCCTCGGCTTCCTGTCCGCCTACGGCGACGAGGAGGGCTATCGCTCCGGCCGGGGGGTCTGGCTGCTGGCCGGGCTGTCCCATCTCGTGCCCCTGCCGGACGGAGCGGGACGGATCTACCTGATTGGCGCCGCCATCCTGCTCGGGGCGCTGGCCTTCCGCATCGCCCGCGGGCCGGCGTTGTGGGGACCGGCCGCGACCATCGCCCTGTGCCGGGACACCGCGATCCTCATCGCGTGCACCACCGCCGCGGCGAACCCGCATTACGCCTGGTACTACGCCTGGCTTGCCCTCCCGGCGGTCGTCGCGCCGATCCCGGCGGTGGTCTGGCTCTCGGCCGCGCCGGTCCTGTTCTACGTCGACCCCTTCGACGAGCGGTTCTTCTGGCCCGGCCTCGTCTTCGGGCCCGCGATCGCCCTCGCGCTCCGCGACCTGCTCAGGGCCCGCACCGTCACCCCGATCCCAAGCCCGGAAGGACAGCGTTGATGTCAGCCTCCGCCGCGATCAAGGACCCGCGCCGCTACTTCGAGGAGGTCGGGCGGGAACGCTCCGGTGACGCGGAGACCCCGCCGGTCTGCCTTTATCTGGAGGTGACGAACCGCTGCAATCTCCTCTGCGAGACCTGCCCGCGGACCTTCGAGGCGCTCGAGCCCCCGGCCGACATGAGCTGGGAGCTGTTCACCCGCATCGTCGACCAGGTGCCGAACGTCGCCCGCGTGGTCCTGCACGGGGTCGGCGAGCCGATGCTGGTCGCGGACCTGCCGCGGATGATCCGCTACCTCAAGGACCGGGGGACCTACGTGCTGTTCAATACGAACGGCACCCTGCTGCAGCCGAAACGCTTCCAGGCGCTCATCGATACGGGCCTCGACGAGTTGCGCGTCTCCCTCGACGCCGCGGACCGGACGTCCTACGCGAAGGTGCGCGGCAAGGACTTCTTCGACCGCATCGTGCGCGACGTCGGCAAGTTCGTCGCCTTCCAGAAACAGGTCGGCGCCGCGACGCCCGCCGTCTCGCTCTGGCTGACCGGCATGCGGGAGACGGTGGCGCAGCTCCCCGCCTTCGTCCGCCTGGCCGCCGCGATGGGCGTCACCGACGTCCATCTCCAGCGCCTCGTGTTCGACGAGGTCGGGTACGGCATGGCCCGCGCCGACCTCTCGCTCTTCGAATCGACCCAGGGCGAGGAGCTCGCGGCGATCGCGGCGGCCCAGGCCATCGGGCGGGACCTCGGCGTCAATCTCGACGCCTCCGGCGCCACCGAGCCCGGCCTGAGCCTGAAGCGCACGAGCGAGGACCAGCCCTGGGCGACCTGCCGGAGACCCTGGTCGCTGATGTACTTCACCGCGCACGGCCGGGCCCTGCCCTGCTGCATCGCTCCCTTCTCCGTGCGCGGCTACAGCAACTACACCCTGGGCGACGCCACCCAGCAGAGCCTGCGCGAGATCTGGAACAGCCCGGCCTACCGCGACTTCCGCACCGCGCTCCTCTCGAACGCGCCGCCGGCGCCCTGCCAGAATTGCGGGATGCGATGGAGCCTGTGAGCGTCGTCATTCCCACGCTGAACGAAGCCGGCTCGATCGGCAGGGTCATCCGCGAGATCCCCGCCGCCTATGCCGGCGACGTGATCGTCGCCGACAGCGGCAGCCGGGACGGCACCGCCCGCATCGCCCGCGAAGCGGGGGCGCGGGTCATCGACGGCGGGCACGGCTACGGCCGGGCCTGCGCCCGCGGCGCGGAGGCCGCCGACCCGGCGCACCGCGTCATCGTCTTCATGGACGGCGACGGGGCGGATCGCGGCGACCTGATCGCGCGGATCGCCGACCCGGTGCTGCGCGGCGAGCAGGATTTCGTCCTCGCCTCCCGCACCCGCGGAGACCGCGAGCCCGGCGCCATGCTCTGGCACCAAGTCCTGGCCGGCCGGCTGGCGGGCTTCGGCATCGGCGCGCTCTACGGGGCCCGCTACAGCGACATGTGCGCGTTCCGGGCCATCGACCGGGCCGCCTTGCAGGGTCTGGCGCTGCGGGAGATGACCTACGGCTGGAACATCGAGATGCAGATGCAGGCGGCTCGGGCCGGCCTGCGCATCGACGAGGTCCCTCTGCCCTATCGCTGCCGGACGGCCGGCGCGTCCAAGGTCGCGGGCTCGTTCAGGGGAACGCTTCGAGCCGGAACGAAGATCGTCACGACCTTCCTGCGGGTGGCGGCGACCGCCGCGCCGGCCCATCCGGCACCGCGCCCGTGACGGAGCCCTTCGCCCTCGCGGCCTATCTGAGCCGCTGGATCCCGGCGGTCCGGCACGACCTCGCCGCCTCGGATTCCGAGACGACGACCCTCTCCGACCTCCTCGACCTCGCGGGGCAGGACGATCGCGCGCGCTGGCAGGGCCTCGGCTTCGGCTACCTCGACCCGCGCGGAGCGGATTGGCTGCGGGGTGCCGTGGCGGCCCGCCACCGGCGGCTGACGGCCGACGACGTGCTCTGCTGCGCCGGGGCGCAGGAGGCCCTGGCCGCGGTGGTCGCGGCACTGTTGACGCCGCGGGACCATGCGGTGGTCGTGCTCCCGATCTACCAGCCCTCCGAGGAGGCCGTCACCGCCCTCTGCGGCGCCACCGGGGTGGCCCTCCGGGAGACCGAGGGCTGGCGCCTGGACGTCGGCGAGGTCGAGGCCGCGCTCACGCCCCGGACCCGGCTCGTCCTGATGAACATGCCGAACAGCCCCACCGGCGCGACCCTGGACGCGACGACGATGGGCGACCTCGTCGCGCTCTGCCGCCGGCGCGGCCTCTGGCTCGTCTGCGACGAGGTCTACCGGCATACCCTGAATCTCGCCCCCAATCTCGCCCCGGACCGCGCGCAGGGAACGGCCGCGGTCGCCGACCTCTACGAGCGCGGCATCTCCATCGACGGCCTGTCGAAGGGGTTCGGCCTCGCGGGCCTCCGCGTCGGTTGGATCGCCTGTCGCGACCGGCGGCTCCTGGAGGCCGCCCTCAATGCCAAGAACAGGATGTCGAGCTGCCTGTGCGCGGCGAGCGAGGTGCTGGCCCATGTGGCCCTCTGTGCCGAGGCGCGCATCCTCGCCCGCAGCCGGGCGGTGGGTGCGCGAAGCCGCGCGCGCCTCGACGCCCTGATCGCCCGGCATCCGGAGACCTTAGGGGCGGACGCCTGGCACAACCTGGCCTTCGCCTTCCCGCGCTATCTCGGGCCCGAGGGCGCCGACGGCTTCGCCCGGGATCTGGCCCGCCGGGCCGGGATCCTCGTCCTGCCGGCGAGCCTGTGGCGCTCGCGCCTGGGGCGGGTCCCGACGGATCGCCTGCGGATCGGGCTAGGGCGTGCGGGGGCTGTTCCGGCCCTCGATGCGCTGGACCGGCACCTCTGTGTCCCGGTGCCGTAGCGCGCCGGCGCCGCCTCTCCGGCCCTTGTCAGACGCGCGCCCATTCGCCCGCGCCCGGCCGGGCCGGCTCCGTCCGGTCGTGGGACTCGCCGTCGTTCGTCCAGGCATAGGCATCCAGCGCCGCGAGCAGGGCCGCCATCGGCGGCGAGGGATGCCGCTGGGCGATCGTCACGATGCAGACCTCGCGCGCGACCTCGGGGTCGACGACACGGACCTGCACGAGGCCCGGGACCGTCGCCGAGAACGACGGCAGGAAGCAGACGCCCATGCCGGCCGCCACCATGCTCTGGATCCAGTCCTCGCGCTCGCTGCGGTGCGCGCGCCGGATGGTGACGCCGCGCTCTGCCAGCATCTGCGCGAGGCGATCCCGGTACTCGCAATGGATGCGCTGGAGGTAGATCTCGCCCTCGAGGTCCTCCAGCGTGATCGCCGTACGGGCGGCGAAGGCGTGGGTCGGTCCACACGCGAGGATGAAGGGCTCCTGGTAGAGCACGCTCGCGTGGAGCGGCGGCTCGAACCCCTCCGGGTCCGAGATCACGGCGACGTCGAGGTCGCCGCTACGCAGGAGTTCCTTGAGCTCCGAGGACATGCCCTCGATCAGCGTCAGTTCGATGCCGGGATGCGAGACGCGGAATTCGTTGAGGAAGCCGGTGAACCGGACCGGTCCGACGGTGCACATCACCCCGAGCCGGATCGGCGCCCCCTTCAGGCGCAGGAAGCTCTCCGCCGTGCGCTTGGCCTCGCCCGCCTGGACCATCATCGCGCGCAGGCTCGGCTCGAGCAGACGGCCGAGATCCGTGAGGTGGATGTTGCCGCGCTCGCGGGACACCAGCATCCCGCCGAGTTCGTCCTCGAGCTTGCGGATCGCCCGCGTCAAGGCGGGTTGCGTGACGTGGCAGGCGTCCGCGGCCTTCGTGAAGTTGCGCGTCTCGCCGACCGCGAGGAAGTAGCGGATTTCGTGAAGTTCCATGGTCCTGACCTTCCTTGATCGCGCTGTGATCGCGGCTTGATCGCGCCTGGATCGCGCCGGCTCCGGCGGAGCTTCGCGCGGGAGCGCTGGAGGACGTGGGCCGAGACCGCAAATCCTGCGGCCCGAGCGGTCGTGAGGCAAAGGCGGGATGGATGGCTCCGTCGTCCGGAACCGATCTCAGCAACCCGTGCAGACGGCCCCTCGCAAGAGCCGGCCGAGGTGCCCGTCGGCTGCCGCCCGGACCGGGCCGGGCACCCCAGGGTTGGCCGGACCGATGCCGGGGACCTTCGTCGCGTTCCCGGCGGTCATGGGACGGAGCAGGGCCGAGGCCGCGGGAAGCGGCGAAGGCGCGGGCTGTTTCGCGGAGGCCGTACCGACGACCAGGACGAAGGCCGTCGCATGGGTCAGGGCGGCGGTGAGAAGCGCGGTGCGACGCAGGGGGGGCATGGCATATCTCCTGGGTGGATGCCGGGAGTTCGCGACCGCGGCGCCCGCGTTACGTCACGCCCGCAAAGGCCGTGCGGCGTCGCACCGTCGGCCCCTCCGGCGGTCGACGATCCGGACATCCGCGATCGAGGATATCAAGGATCCGCGATGTCGCCGATCCAATATAAAGAGCCCCTATGACGACAATGCCGAAACGGCATGAGCGCCGGAACTGCGCGACGCCTAGGCTGGCGACCGTATGATGCCGTGGACGGGGATCGGGACAATTTCGGAGGTCTTGTGAAAATCTTGCGGAAATTTTGAACGCGGAGCGCTGTCGTTGCACCCTGCCGGCAGCGCCAGGCCTGCCCGAGGCCGGTCCTCGGACGGGCGACCCGGAGGGCCGACGGCGATGGCTCGGGTCGTCGGCGTGCCCTTCGACGGCCGGTGCCGGTCGCATGCGTGCATCCGCCGGGCCCGCCTTTGTGAAGCGGCCGCGTGGCCGCGTCCGGGCAGGGGCCGGTGCGCAGGCGCACGCAGGCCGCGGGACCCGCGTAACCCATCGCGGTCCGGTCGCGAGATCCCAGCATCGCAACCCGCGCAGCGAGGAGTTTTCACCATGAAGGTGCTGATCGCAGCCACGGCCCTGACCGGGCATATCAACCCCCTCCTCGCCGTCGGCCGTCGGCTCGCGGCGCGGGGCGACGACGTCGTCATGATGACCGCCGAGCGGTTCCGGACGAAGATCGAGGCGTCCGGCCTCCGGTTCGCGCCGTACGACGACGGCGACGCGGCCGAGTACCGGGCGACGGACCTGCCGGCCGGTCCGGAGCGCTATCGGATCGAGTTCGCCCGGCGCTTCATCGATCCCATCCCCCTCCAGACCGGGGTCCTGCGGACGCTGATCGCCGCGGAGGAACCCGACGTGATCGTCGCCGGGAGCATGATGCTCGGGGTGCTGCCCCTGCTGCTCGGGTCCGGCCCGCGTCCCCCCATCGTCACCCTGAACGTCAGCTTCCTGTTCCTCGACCGGCCGGACCTGGCCCCCGTCGGACTCGGCCTCCCGCCGGCGCGGACGGAGGCCGAGCGCGCCCACTATGCCCTCCTGAAGGCCGGCATGGACACGGCCTTCGTCGATCCCGTCCGCGCCGCGACGGACACGCAGCTGGCCCGGCTGGGCGTCCCAGCCCTGCCGGCCTCGCTCCCGCACGCCATCGCCGTCCTGCCGGACCTGTTCCTCCAGCCGACCGTTCCGGCCTTCGAGTATGATTTCGGACGCCTGCCGCGCAATCTTCGCTTCGTCGGTCTCCTGCCGGCGCAGAAGTCCGACGCGGCGCTGCCCGCGTGGTGGCAGGCGCGCGATCCGGCCAAGCCCGTCGTGCTGGTCACGCAGGGGACGCTGGCCAATGCGGATTTCGGTGAACTGATCGAGCCGACCCTCGCCGCCCTGGCCGACCGCGACGACCTTCTCGTCGTCGTCACGACCGGTGGCCGCCCGGTCGAAGCCCTGACGGCGCCGCTGCCCGGCAACGCGCGCGTGGCCTCGTTCCTGCCGTTCGACGCTCTCCTTCCGCAGGTCAGCCTCCTCGTCACCAACGGCGGCTATGGCAGCGTCTCGCAGGCCCTGGCGGTGGGCGTCCCCATCGTCGCCGCGGGGCTCACCGAGGACAAGGCCGAGGTCGGTGCGCGCATCGCCTGGGCCGGAGCCGGTCTCAACCTGGCGACGAACGCCCCGACGTCCGACGCCCTTCGCGCGGCGATCGACACGGTTCTCGGGAGCCCCCGCTTCCGGAGCCGTGCCGCGGCCCTGGCGCGCGACTTCCAGGCGCTGGATTCGGGCCGGGCGATCCTCGATGCCATCGACCAGGCCGCCGGGGCGCACGCCGTCGTCGAGGAGGCCGTCGCATGAGCGCGCTCACGCTCCCCGGCGGAGTCCGGCGTGGATGTCGGTCCGCACCGGATCGTCGCCCGGCGCCGCGCGACGCGCTGCGATTGGTCGGCTTCATGGCCACCCTGGTGCTGGTCGGCACCACCGGCCTGCCCTGGACGTCCGTCGCCCGCCTGATTCCGCAGGCGGACGATCACGTCGATCCCTTCATCGGCATCTGACGACCCGCGAGGCACGACCCATGACGCATGTCGCCGATCCGATCCCGGACCCGCCCGTCCCCTTGCGGGTCGTGGTCGACCTCAACCGCTGCCAGGGTTACGCCCAGTGCTGCTACGCGGCACCCGGTGCCTTCGCGGTGCGGGGCCACGAGATCCTGTTCTACGATCCCGCGCCGCCGCGTGCGCGTCGGGGCGAGATCGAGCGGGCCGTCCAGGCCTGTCCGGTCCGTGCCATCAGCCTGCAGGTCGAGCCCGGAGACGCATCGTGACGGCCGGGGACACGGCCGGCATCGTCGTCGTCGGCGCTTCGCTGGCCGGCCTCCGGGGCGCGGAGGCCTTGCGCCGCAACGGCTATGCCGGGCGTCTCACGATCGTAGGCGACGAACCGCATCGGCCCTATGACCGGCCGCCCCTGTCGAAGCACGTCCTGTCCGGCGAACTGGCACCGGACGCGACCGGGCTGCCGGAACTCGTCGCCCACGACGCGCGCTGGCGCCTGGGCCACGCGGCGACCGCCCTCGACCGGGAGGCGCGCGCGATCACCCTCGCGGACGGGACGCGGCTCGCCTACGAGCGCCTGCTCATCGCCACCGGGGCGCAGGCGCGGCCCTGGCCGGCGGCTTCCGGGGGGCGCCTGCAGAACGTCTTCACCCTGCGCAGCCGGGACGATGCCGCCCGCCTGCGGACCGCACTGGCCGGCGCCCCGCGGCGCGTCCTCATCGTCGGCGCCGGCCTGATCGGCTGCGAGGCGGCGTCCTGCTGCCGCGATCTCGGACTGCCGGTCACCGTGGTCGATCCCAACCCGACGCCGCTCGCCCGTTCCCTCGGCACCTGGGTCGGCGGCGTGCTCGTGGATTGCCTGAGGGATGCCGGCGTCACCTTCCAGGCCGGCGCACAGGTGCTTCGCTTCGAGGGCGACGCGTCGGGCCGGGTCGTCCGCGCGCAGCTCGCGGACGGGCGCGCCGTCGAGGCCGACCTCGTGATCGTGGCCCTCGGTGCGACGCGTGCCACGGACTGGCTGGCGGATGCGGGCCTGATGGCGGATTCGCGCGGCGTGACCTGCGACGGCGCCTGTCGCGTCCTGCGCGCCGACGGCACGCCCTGCCCCGACATCTACGCCGCCGGGGACGTCGCGCGCTGGCCGAACGCGCTCTGCGGCGACCGCCTGATGTCGGTGGAGCATTGGGGCAACGCCGTCGCCCAATCCGCACAGGCCGCGCGCAACATGCTGGCGGCGGCGGAGGACCAGCAGACCTATCGGCATCTGCCGGCCTTCTGGTCGAGCCAGTTCGGGATCAACATCAAAGCGGTGGGCGCGAACGCCGGCGCCGACGCGGTCGCGATCGTGCAGGGCACGCGCGCCTCGCGGCGCTTCCTGGCCGTCTACGGACGCGCCGGGCGCAGCATCGGTGCCGTGTCGTTCGACCAGGCACGCTGGCTCCCCGCCTACGCCGAGGCGGTCGCGGAGGGCCGGGCGTTTCCGCCGATCGAGGAGGCGACCGACCAGGGGACGTTCCTCGCCCATGCGCCGGGCTTTCCGCCCGCGCGTGCCACCTTCCACCCGATCGGGGTTCGCCATGGCTGAGGATACCTTGTTCCAGGCGGTGCTCGACCCGGCCAACCGGGCCGACCCCTATCCGCTCTACGCGCGCCTCCGCGAAAGCCCGGTGGCGATCCAGCGCGACGGCAGCGCCGTGGTGAGCACGCATGCGGCGATCCGGAGCCTGATCTTCGATCCCCGCCTCAGCTCGGAGGACCTGCCGCCGTCCCACCGCCCCCGCACCGGCAACCCTCTCAAGGATTGGCTCCTCAACCCCCTCAAGGACCGGATCGCCACCGCGCACCGCCCGCTGATCTTCCGCGATCCGCCCGATCACGACACCCTCCGCCATGCCGTGATGCGCGAATTCTCGGTGGCGCGGGTGCGGGCGCTGCGGCAGCGCGTCGTACGGGACGTGGATGCCCTCATCGACGCCTGCCGGGGGCGGGACGAGGTCTGCCTCGTGGAGGACCTGTCCTACCCGCTCCCGGTCTCGGTGATCTGCGACATGCTCGGCGTGCCGGAGGCGGACGAGCCGCAGTTCCAAGCGTGGGCGACGCAGCTCGCCACCGCCCTGGAGCCCGATGCCCGGCACGACGAGGCCAGCCGGCACCGGACGGTCGCGGCCTTCGACGCGATCTCCGGCTACATGCGGGCCCTGATCCGCGAGAAGCGGCGGCGCCCCACGGCCGACCTGCTCAGCGCCCTCGCGGTGCCGAGCCCCTCCGGCAAGCCGGCGATGGGTGATTTCGACCTGATCTCGACGGCGATCCTGTTGCTGGTGGCGGGGCACGAGACCACGGTGAACCTGATCACCAACGGCATGTTGACCCTGCTGCGCCATCCCCGGGAGCTGGAGCGCCTGCGCGCCGATCCCGAGCGGGCGCCGCGCGTGATCGAGGAGCTGCTCCGCTACGAGCCGCCCGTGCATTTCCGGACCCGGAAGGCCCTCGGGGCCATCGAGATCGCGGGGCGCACCATCCCCAAGGGGGCGCCGGTCATCCTGCTCTTCGCCGCCGCCAACCGTGACCCGGCCCGCTTCCGGGAGCCGGACCGCTTCGATCCGGACCGCGAGGACAACCAGCATTTCGGCTTCGGCGGCGGGCTGCACTACTGCATGGGCGCCCCGCTCGCACGGATCGAGGCCGAGATCGCCCTGGTGGCCCTCAGCCGCCGTCTGGTCGCGCCCCGTCTGATGGCGGATCCCCCGCCCTACCGGCCGGGGGCGTCCCTGCGCGGTCCCGAGAGGCTCGGCATCCGGATTTCGGGCCTCGCGCCGGGGTGAGCCTGATGCCGGCAACTCGCAAAACACCTTCCGGCGCACGGTTCGGCCGCCCCGCCGCCGAGGCCGATGCCCAGACCTCGGCCTCGGCCGTCGCCGGCGAGCCCGGGCGACCGGATCGCCGCCCTGGCCACAGAATGGCAAGCGATCGTCCTGTCGCGCCCTCGTGCAACGGAGGGACGGCGCCGATTCGACAGTCTTCGCCGCCGTGAAAGCCCGCAGAACGCTGATCGTCACCATGCCATTTCGGTATTGTACGGTCCTGCCATCGAGGCGTTACCGTCGAACGGAGCGAAGGGGTCCGGCGACGGTCCGGTGCGTGATCGGCTTGCCCCTTCGAGGTCACGACGTTTCCGAAGGATGCGAGACATGATCCGCTTGGCGATCGCGACGGGTTTCTCCTGTGTCGCAGCGTGGGCGTCCCCGGCTTTGGCGCAAACCGACGGGTCCATCGAGGCCTACGGCACGCGCTTCGCGCTGTCGCCGTTCGAGACGATGGAGGCCTCCGTCGCCGTCGCATCCGACAGGAACGGCCGCAAGTTCAACGTCGTCAGGGCACCGAACGGACGGATGATGGTCCTGCTCCCGGTGGACAGGGTGAAGGATGTCTCGCCTTATGCCGATGACTCGGAGATGATGTTCGGCGGCACCAAGGGGTCGACCCGCTAATCGGAACGGCTCCGGACCCGTGCCGTCGTTCGGCAGAGGGAGGCGGCGACCGGAGCCGCCCGGGGGTGGCGGGCGATGCGCCAGGACGAGGGTGGTCAGGACGAGCGTGGTCACGACACGGGAGCGGGCGAGCCGGCGTTTTCCTACGCCTCCCTGCCCTGCCTCGGACATTTCGCCGACGTTCTCGACGAGAGCCGCTACGCACGCGTGCCGGACGACTGGGCGGTCGGTCTCTGCGACGTGGTCGATTCGACGGGCGCCATCGCGCAGGGGCGCTATCGGGCGGTGAATTTCGCCGGTGCGGCCGTGATCGCAGCGGTCCGCAACGCGCTCAAGGGCGTCTCGTTCGGCTACGCCTTCGGAGGCGACGGCGCGAGCGTGCTCGTGGCCCCGGCCGACCGTGCGGCGGTGGCCGGCGTGCTCGCCGCGACCGCCGGCTGGGTCCGCGCCGAACTCGCGCTCGACCTGCGCACGGCCCTGATCCCCGTCGGTGCCCTGCGCGCCGCCGGGGCCGATCTGCGGGTCGCCCGCTACGCGGCGTCCGCGCATGCCGATTACGCGATGTTCATGGGCGGCGGCCTGACCCTCGCCGACACGCTGATGAAGCGCGGCGCCTATGCCCTGACGCCGACGGTGGACGGACCGCGGCCGGACCTCACCGGGCTGGCCTGCCGCTTCGAACCCCTGGCGGCGAAGGATGGCGTCGTCCTCTCGCTCATCGTCGTCCCGAGACCGGGGGCGGACCGCCGCGACCTGCGGAACGCCCTCGAGGCGGTCCTGTCGGTGGTGGAGGCGAGCCCCGCCGCGGGACGGCCGCTGCCGCCCCAGGGACCGAACATGCGCGCGCCCTGGTCCGGCCTCGCGGCGGAGGTCGCGGCCGCGGGGCCCCTGGCCGGCTCGCGGATGCTCCGCCGCATCGCCGTGTTCGGACGGGCCTGCCTCGCCTATGCGGTGTTCCGGCTCGGCCTGCCCGTCGGCGGGTTTTCCCCGCGCACCTATCGGCGCCACCTCGCCGCCAATGCCGATTTCCGGAAGTTCGACGACGGTCTGCGCCTGACCGTCGCCTGTCCCCACGCGACCGCCGACGCGATCGAAGCGCAGCTCGCCGCGGCCCGGACCGCGGGGCTCCTGCGCTTCGGCCTGACCCGTCAGGATTCGGCCGTGGTGACCTGCATCAGCCCCTCGGTGATGCGTGCCGGCCACGTCCATTTCGTCGACGGCGCCGATGGAGGCTACGCCAGGGCCGCCCAGCAGTTGAAGGCCGATCCGGCATGAGCGGGCACGGCGTGGGTTTCGGCGACATCCCGTTTCTCGCCGGGTTGGAGCCCGCACTCGCGGACGCCGTCGCAGCCCACATGGTGTCCCTCGCCGTTCCCGGCGGCGCGACGCTCTTCGCGGAGGGCGACGCCGGCGACGGGCTGTATACGCTGGTTTCCGGGTGCATCGGGATCTCGAAGCGCGATCCCCAGACCGGCCGCCCGAAGCGGATCGCCCGCCTCGCTCCGCCCGAGACCCTCGGCGAGATGGCCCTCCTCTCCGCGGCGCCACGCTCCGCCACGGCGACGGCCCTGCGCGACAGTCACGTTCTGTACCTGGCGCGCCCTGCCTTCGAGCGGATCATCGCGCAGCACCCGGCGACGCTCCTCTATTTCAGCCGCCTCGTCGCCGAGCGCCTCCGCGCCGTCTACGAGGGCAAGCCCCTGGACGACCGGCCCCGCAGCTTCGCGGTGCTGGCGGTGACGGACGGCCCCGACACCACCGGCTTCGGCCTTCGCCTCGCCGAAGCGCTCGATGCCGTCCTGCCCGGCCGGACCGGATGCCTCGCGGACTGGCCGGCCGGGGCGGACGAGGCCTGGTTCCATGCCTTCGAGGCCGCGCATGCCCGCACGATCTTCGTCGCCCACGAGATCGACTGCCCCTGGTGCCAGCTCTGCCTGCGTCACGCCGATCACGTTCTGCTGCTGGCCGATCCCGGTGCGCCGCCGCGTCCGGCGGCGCGCGCCTATGGGGGGCGCCTCCGCTCGGACTGGGTGGAAACGGATCTCGTCATCTGCCAGGGCGCGGATGCGCACCTGCCGAGGCCGCTCCATCCGGACACCGCCGCCCTTCCGGCCGTGCGTCCCGCCGCCCTGGCGATCCATGTCCGCCCGGGCCGCGCCCCCGATATGGCCCGCCTGGCCCGGCTCGTCAGCGGTTGCGCGCGCGGGCTGGTCCTGGGCGGGGGCGGAGCCCGTGGCCTGGCGCATCTGGGCGTTCTCGAGGTGCTCGCGGAGGCGGGCCTGGCGATCGACCTGGTCGGCGGCACCAGCATGGGGGCGATCATCGCCGCGAGCGTCGCCATGGGATGGGACGTGGCGGAGATCCGCGCGCGCACGATCGAGTCCTTCGTCGGTCGGAATCCGCTGAACGACTACACCCTGCCCTACCTCGCCCTGACCCGGGGCGCGAAGGTCGATGCCGGGCTCGCCGAACGCTTCGGGACCGCGACGATCGAGAACCTGTGGCTGCCGTTCTTCTGCGTCTCGTCGAACCTGACGACGGGCAGCGCGATGATCCACCGCGCGGGCCGCGTCGCGGAGGCCCTGCGCGCCAGCATCGCGATCCCGGGACTTCTGCCGCCGGTCTGCACGCCCGAGGGCGTCCTCGTCGACGGCGGAATGATGAACAACCTCCCGGCCGACGTGATGGCCCGGCTGAAGCGCGGCCGGGTCCTGGCGGTGGATGTCGGGAGCGACCTCGCCTTCCAGGCCATGCCGACGCGGTCCTGGCGCGGCCGCACCCTGCGGCGCTGGCTCGGCGCACCCGATGCGATGCCGGCGATCGCCCCCCTGCTCCTCCGGGCCGCCACCGTCTCCAGCGACGCCCAGAGTATGATGGCGGTCAGCCAGGCGAGCGTGGTGCTGAAGCCGGCCCTCGCCGGCATCGATCTCCGCGCCTGGTCCAGTTTCGAAGAGATCGCCGTCCTCGGGGCCGACTGCGCCCGCGACGCCCTGGCGTCCGGCGGCCTCGCCGCCTGGGCCGATCCGGGCGATTGACCGCGTCGCCGGAAGGCCGCCGCAGCCCGGAGCCGTCATGGCTCAGGCGGGGATTCGCCGTCCGGCGGCGCCCGCAGCACTGCCTTGCCCCAGGCCAGGCGACGGGGGGCGTTCGTTCGCCGGACCCGTCTCGACCAAGTGTTCGCCCGGGAGGGGTTCATCCGATCGAGCAACGTTCTGCAGCCTCGCGCGGCTTTGCATCTGACCGGCGCTCCGGCGGTCGTTCGGTCGCGGCCAAGCCCTTTCCGTGTCGCCGCGCCTCCGGGGCTGTGCATACCCTGAACCCATGCATGCGGTGGTAAGGCGCATCGCCATGTCGGTTCGCCTTCACAGATACCCTCAGGCTCCGGGAAACTCGGGTGTCTGCCGGCCCGAGGACGGGACGGGGGCGCATCGACACCCTTCCCGAAGCGACGCATCTGCGGAGGCTCCAAATGCCAATTCGTGCCGTGTTGGTCCTCATGCTGGCCTCGGTTGCGACGCCGGCCATGGCCTTGGAACCGCAGGATACCCTGCGCGACTGGAAGACGGCCTCCGGTGCGGACCGGGACCGCGTCCTGAAGCAGCTGGAGGACTCCCTGGGTGGAGCGGCCCCTCGCAAGGATGTGCTGTCCTGCCTGAATGATGCGGCCGGAATGACCCCCCATGCCGATTTGCGCGTCGCGGATGTTTTCACGGCCTGCGCGAAGCAGTCTTCGGAAAAGTCGATCTAGGCCCTGGTCGTCCCTTCGGCCGGATTTCGGCTCGCGGGACCGTCCCTGCGAAGACGGACATGGCACGTCGGAGCCACGCGGGAGCGACGGCGCCCCACGCGGGCGGGCAAAACCACTGAGGTTCGGTCACGATGCTCTCGCAAGCGGCTCTCCTTCTCACGGCCCTGCTGTTCGGCGGGATGGTTCTCTACTCGTTTGGGTTCGCCGCGTTCCTGTTCAGCGCCCTGCCGCCCGCCGAGGCGGGTCCGCTCCTGCGCCGGGCCTTCCCGCATTTCTACGTCTTCGTCTTCGGATGCGCTCTCGGTGGCGCCGCGCTCTCAGCCGCCGTCGACACGACCTCCGCCGTCATCCTGGGGCTCATCGCGGTGACGGCACTCCTCGCGCGCCAGATCCTCATGCCGGCCATCAACGTCGCGACCGACACGGGCAAACGCAAGCGCTTCGCCGTCCTCCATACCGGGTCCGTCCTGGTCACCCTGGCCCATATCGCCGGGTCGTCCGCGGTCATCCTCAGACTCTCCGCCTAACCGTTTTCGGCGGCTCCTCTCACGGAACGGATCCCGCAGTTCGGGAGCGACCCATTCGGCGACCCGGGTCGATCGAGCGCGTCGCCCGCCAATCGGCTGTCGTGCCGCCCAAGCGCCAGATCGCCGACAAGGCCTACGATGCACGGAGCCCAACTCGGACATCCGGCATCCTAGACATCGGCGCGGGCCGACCGGCCCCGGCGAACGGGCTGAACCGGTTCGGCCGCGCGGCGGCGCCAGGGCAGCCGGAGATGCGCCAGGTACGGATAGACGGCGGGCAGGACCACCAGCGTCAGGAGCGTGGCGGTGACGAGGCCGCCGATCACCACCGTGGCCAGGGGACGCTGCACCTCGGCGCCGGCGCTCGTCGAGAGCGCCATCGGCAGGAAGCCGAGGGTCGCCACGAGGGCGGTCATCAGCACGGGCCGGAGGCGCATCTCGGCGGCCCGGGTCGCCGCCTCGCGCGGGTCGAGGCCGAGGCGCTCCAGGTCGCGGATGTAGCTCGTCAGCACCACGCCGTTCAGGATGGCGATGCCGAAGGTGGCGATGAAGCCGATGGCCGCCGAGATCGAGAACGGCAGGTCGCGCAGGTACAGGGCGACGATGCCGCCGGTGGCGGCCACGGGCACGTTCAGGAAGATCAGTCCGGCCAGGCGGACATCGCCGAACATCACCACGAGCAGCACCAGAATTGCCGCCATCGCCGCCGGCACCACCACCGAGAGCCGGGCCGTCGCCTCCTGCAGGTTCTGGAACTGGCCGCTCCATTGCAGGGCGTAGCGCGGCGGCAGGCTGACCTGCGCCGTCACGGCCGCCTGGGCGTCGCGCACGAAGCTCTGCACGTCGCGGCCGCGGACATTGGCCTGGACCGAGATCCGGCGCTGCAGGCGCTCGCGGCTGATCTGGGCCGGACCCGTCGCCACCTCCACCGAGGCGACCAGCGACAGGGGCACGAGCGTCTTCCCATTCCGCCCGACCGGCAGGTCGCGGATGCGCGCGACGTCGCCGCGGTCGCCGGCGCGCAGGCGGACCACGATGTCGGTGATGGAATTGTCGTCGCCGTAGATCATGCCGGCGGTGCGGCCGCCGATGCTCTCCACCACGTCGAGGACGTCGCTGACGTTGACGCCGTAGCGGGCGGCCGCCGCCCGGTCGACCTGGATGGAGAGCGCCGGCATGCCGGCCTGCGCCTCGGCCTTCACGTCGGCCGCGCCCGAGACGCCGGAGACCACGCGCACGATGGCGTCCGCCTTGTCCTTCAAGACCTTCAGGTCGTCGCCGTAGAGGCTGATCGCGACGTCGCCGCGTACGCCCTCTAGCAGGTCGTCCATCCGCATCTGGATCGGCTGCGAGAACGCGTAGGACACGCCCGGCACCGCCTCGCGCAGGCGTTTGTCGAGGGCGGCGACGAGCCCGTCCTGGGTCTCGGCCGTCGTCCAGGTCGAGGGGTCGGTGAGCGTGATGAAGCTGTCGGTGGACTCGACGCCCATCGGGTCGGTCGGGATCTCGGCGCTGCCGGTCAGCGAGACGACGCGCTTCACCTCCGGGAACGACTTCAGGGTCTGCTCGATGCGGTGCATCACCTTGAGGGAGGCATCGAGATTGATGCCCGGCAGCTTCTCCGAGGTGATGACGATGGAGCCTTCCGAGAGCTTGGGCAGGAATTCGCCGCCCAGGCGCGTTGCCAGCCAGCAGCTTCCGGCGAAGAGGCCGAGGGTCACGAGGACGGTCAGGCCGGTGCGGCGCTCGGCGAGCCGCAGGACCGGCGTGTAGGCGCTGCGGACCCAGTGGACGAGGCGCGTCTCGCGCTCGCCGATGCCGGGGCCGGCCAGCACGATGGCGGCCAGGGCCGGCATCAGCGTCATCGTCAGCACGAGCGAGCCGGCGAGCGCCAGGATGACGGTCAGCGCCATCGGCCGGAACATCTTGCCCGCGACCCCTTCGAGGGCGAGGACCGGCAGGTAGACCAGGATGATGATGGCGACGGCGAACAGGATCGGCCGGGCCACCTCCACGGTCGCCTCCCGTATCACGGTCTCGGCCGGACGGTCCGGGTGCTCGCCGCGCGCCCGCAGGACGTTCTCGATCATCACCACGGCGCCGTCGACGATGAGGCCGAAATCGATGGCCCCGAGGCTCATCAGGTTGCCGGAGAGCCCGAACAGCCGCATGCCCGCGAAGGCCATGAGCATCGAGAGCGGGATCGCGGCCGCCACCACGAGGCCGGCGCGGAGATTGCCCAGAAGGAGCAGCAGCACGACGATGACGAGCACCGCCCCCTCCAGGAGGTTGTGCTCGACGGTGCGGATGGTCCGCGCCACCAGGGTGCTGCGGTCGTAGTACGGCACGATCTCGACGCCCTGCGGCAGTTGCGGCCGGAGATCCGCGAGGGTCTGCTTGACCCGCTCGACCACCGCGCTGGCGTTCTCGCCCTGCTGCATCATGGCGATGCCGACGACGGTCTCGCCAGCGGCGTCGTGGGTGACGGCGCCGAGGCGGACCTTCGGCGCCTCGACCACCTCGCCCAGGGTGGCGACCGTCACCGGCACGCCGCCCGGGCCCGTGGCCACGACGGTCGCGGCGAGGTCGGCGGTGCCCTTGGCGAGGCCGAGGCCGCGGATGACCTCCTGCTGGTCGTTGTGCTCGATGTAGGCGCCGCCCCGCGCGGCGTTGTTCTCGGACAGCGCCGTGTAGACCTGCCCCATCGTCACGCCGTAGCGGTGGAGGCTCTCGGCGGCGATGCGGACCTCGTAGGTCGGCATCTCGCCGCCATAGACGTTCACGTCGGTGATGCCGGGGGTGAGCTTGAGCTTGGGCGCGATGGTCCATTGCAGGATGCGCTTCAGGGCCATCGGCGCGTAGCCCGGTCCCCGGACCTCGAACTGGTAGATCTCGCCGAGGCCCGTCGCCATCGGACCCATCTCCGGGTCGCCGACGCCGGCCGGCATCGTCGCCTTGGCCAGGGGCAGGCGCTGGAAGACCTGCGCGCGCGCCTCGGTGATCGACAGGGCGTCGTCGAAGGTGACGTAGACGGCCGAGACGCCGTAGCGCGAGGTCGAGCGGATCCCGGTCAGCCCCGGTGCGCCGGCCATGGCGTTCTCGACCGGAAAGCTGACCAGCCGCTCGACCTCCAGGGGGCCGAGGCCCGGCGACAGGGTCAGGACCATCACCTGCTTCGGGGAGATGTCCGGGACCGCGTCGATGGACAGGCCTTCGAGATTGACGATGCCGCCGACGGCCCCGGCGAGGGCCAGGACCAGGACGAGCCAGCGGCGGCGGATGAGAAGGGCGAACCAGGCGTTCATCGCGACCTCAATCCGTCGCGCCGAGCAGCGCGCGCATCAGGATGGCCTTGAGGCCGAAGCTTCCCTCCGTCGCGACCGTTTCGCCCGCCGTGATGCCGGACGTCACCTCGACCCAGTCGGTACGCTGGACGCCGAGCATCAGCGCCCGCTTCTCGAAGCGGTCCGCGCCCGTCCGCACGAAGGCGATGGGTCCGGCTTCCGTCTGCTGGATCGCGGCGGACGGCACCGTGACGCCCGCGCGCCCGAGATCGGCGGCGATCTCCACGGACACGAACATGTTCGCGCGCAGGCTCCCGTCGGGATTGGCGACCTCGATCCGGGCCGGGGCGGTGTTGGTCATCGGGTCGATGGCGGCATTGACCGAGCGCACCCGGCCCTCGAAGCGCGGATGCGCCACGACCGGAGCCTCGATGGTCGCCCGGTCGCCGGCCTTCACGGTGGTGATGTCGTGTCCGTAGAGGTTCGCCAGCACCTGGATCTGCGACGGGTCGGCCACGGTGAAGGCATCGCGGTTCGTATCGACGACTTCGCCCAAGGTGATCCCGGCTGCCGTGACCACGCCGTCGATCGGCGAGACGATGGCGCTGGTGCCGGGGGCCTGACCGGGCGCGGGTGCGAGACGCTCGTACTGCGCGCGATAAAGGTCGACCTGCGCTTGCGCCGAGAGGGTGGCTGCATGCGCTTTCGCGCGATCGACCTGGCGCCGGTCGACCTCGGCCTGGGCGACCCCGCCCATCTTCACGAGGTCGCTGCCGCGCTTGAGGTTGGTCTCGGCGACCTTTTCCGTCGACTGGGCTTCTCCGAGGCTGGCTTGCGCCGCGGCGAGGCCGTTGCGAGCGTCGAGGACGCCGGAGGCATCGAGTGTGGCGAGCGTTTGTCCGGCGCCGACGCGGTCGCCGGGCTGAACCGCGAGACTGAGCACGCGACCGGAGGTCCGGGGTTTCAGGCGGGTGACCCGGCGCTCGTCGAAGGCGATGGTGCCGGGTGTCCGGACCGGCAGGACGATCCGCCGGTTTTCGGCCTGTCCGAAGGCCAGTCCGAGACGCCGCTGCCCCTCGGCATCCAGCGTCACGACAGTGTCCTCGGCGGGCGCCTCGGACGCGGTTGCGCGCTCGGGCGAAGCGGACCCGAATCGTGTGGCGGCCTCGGGACGGGAGGACAGCCCGGCCCGAACCAGCAGCGGTTCGGCGAACGCCTGCACCGCCTCCCGGTACCACCATCCGGTCAGGCCGAGGGCAAACGCGACAACCATCAGCGCCATCGTCCAGCGACGCCCGGCCATGGCGGACTTCGGATCCGCCGCCTCGGTCATGCCCTGCGCAGCAGTCTCCGGGGCTCGACGCGCCGCGCCTTGCATGGGCGGCCGAGCCTCGCCGTCCGCGGCTGCGCGTGTCTCCCCCTCCACCAGCACCGGAACGTCCACCCATCAGTTTAGATCTATTCTAAGACATAGGGTGGGCTGCGGGCGTCGCCATTAAATTCGGGTTCACACGGGTGGTTTCGGGGCGGGTTTCGAGCCAGCCGCCCCATATGGTGCTCCTGGGCGATGACGGGTGACCGGGGGAACACGGGTGGCGCGGCTGCTGCTGATCGAGGACGATGCCGCGACGGCCGAAGAGGTGCTGGGCGATCTCCGCGGGCGCGGTCACGCGGTGGCCTGGGTTTCGACCGGTCCGGAGGGCGCACAGGCTGCGCGGGCGGAAACCTGGAACGCCATCATCCTCGACCGGATGCTGCCCGGCCTGGACGGTCTGAGCTTGCTGCAGGACCTGCGCGGGTCGGGCGACCGGACCCCGGCCCTGGTCCTGAGCGCCCTCGGCGACGTCGACGAGCGCATCCGGGGCCTGCGCGCCGGCGGAGACGACTACCTGGGAAAGCCCTTCGTCCTCGGCGAGCTCGCGGCCCGGATCGAGGCGCTGCTGCGCCGCCCCACCGACACGCGCGAGACCGTCCTGCGGGTCGGCAGCCTGGAGCTCGACCTCATCGCCGGAACCGGGCGCCGGGGCGGACGCGACCTCGACCTACTGCCGCGCGAACTCAAGCTGCTCGCATACCTGATGCGGCGCCCCGGACAGGTCGTGACCCGGGCGATGATGTTCGAGGAGGTGTGGAACTACCGCTTCACCCCGAAGTCGAACCTCATCGACGTGCATCTCGGGCGCCTGCGCCGGAAGCTGGAGACCGGCGGCGAGCCGATCCTGATCCACAATGTCCGGGGAGAGGGCTTCACCCTGACGCCCGATGCCTAGCGTCATGCGCTCCACCGCCTTCCGGTGGGCCCTCGGCATCGCCCTGTGGTCGACCCTGCTGTCGCTGCTGCTGTTCGCCTTCGTGTACTGGCAGACCGCCGCCTTCATGCAGGACGAACTCGCCCAGGTCCTGCGCCACGAAGCGCGCTATGCCGCCCGGGATCCCGCCAAGGCGGCGGTCCGCATCGAGACCTGGATCAGCGAAGACCTGCACAGCGTGCACTTCGCCGGCCTGTTCGACGCCGCGGGGCGCAAGCTCGCGGGCAACCTCGACGCGCGGCCTGCGGACCTGCCGCTGGACGGCGAGGTCCACCGGATCGGCACGCAGGTCGCCATCGCGGGCCGGCGCCTGCACGAGGAACTCTGGTCGGCCGCCCGGTCCCTGGAGGACGGCAGCGTGGTGGTCGTGGCCCACGACACCGACGAGATCGACCGCGCCAAGGCCACGGTGATCCGGGCGCTGGGCCTTGCCCTCGTTCCGACCCTGGCCTTCTCGATCCTCGGCGGCGTGCTGCTCGCCGGACGGGCCCGGCGACGGCTGGCCGCGACCGAGGCGGCGGTCGCGCGCGTGATGCGCGGCGACCTGCGCCAGCGCCTGCCGGTCGGCCCGGCCGGGGACGAGTTCGATCGCCTGGCCCAGGACGTCAACGGGATGCTCGACGAGATCGAGCGCCTGATGGAGGAGGTGCGCGGCGTCGGTGACGCCGTCGCCCATGACCTGCGGACGCCCCTGACGCGCCTCCGGCTTCGCCTGGAGCGCGGCCGGACGCAGGCCCGGGATCTCACCGAACTGCGCCAGGCCGTGGACCAGGGTCTGGTCTGGATCGACCAGACCCTCGACATGGTGACGGCGGTGCTGCGCATCGGCGAGATCGAGCATGGCCGGCGCTGCGCCGCCTTCGGCCCGGTCGACCTGCGGCTCGTGCTGAGCGAAGCGGTCGAGCTGTTCGAGCCGCTGGCCGAGGAGAAGGGGGTCGCCCTGGCCCCGGACATCGACGATGCGGTGCCGCCCGTCGCGGGCGACCGCAGCCTGATCTTCGAGGCGGTGTCGAACCTCCTGGACAACGCGATCAAGTTCACGCCCGCGGGTGGCCGGGTCGGGATCGGCCTCCTGCACCGGGACGGCGAGGCCCTGATCGTGATCGAGGATACGGGGCCCGGGATCCCCGCCGCCGAGCGGGAGCAGGTGTTCCGGCGCTTCTACCGGGCGGAGCGAGCCCGCCAGACGCGAGGCAATGGCCTCGGTCTCGGTCTCGTCGCCGCCATCGCCAAGTTGCACGGATTCGCGCTGGCCCTGACCGAGCGGGCCGGCGGCGGGTGTCGCTTCGAGGTCGCCTGTCCGGGAGGCCAAGGTCCTGCGACCGTGCCTGAGCGTGCCGGGATCACCGGGCCTGGACCCTGATGCGAATGCTTCCGACGTCGTCAGGATACCTGCATTCGGTTCGCGCCGATATTCTCGTCGGGTCTGTCTTCAAGTCCTTCGCTCGAAAATGAATTTTAATTTAGATCTGGTGTCGATGGGCGCCCGCGTATCGATCCTTGGGGATGATCGATTTCGAGGCTCTCAATCTCCGGACGGGATTTTGCCTGTTCTTCGGGTTGGCCATGCTGTCGTCGCCGACATTGGCGCGGCCGTCGGGGCCGCCGAGAGCGGTGCCGCCATCCTTCACCGAGCCCGTCGGCGTGCCGCACAAGCACTGTGCGGGTTCCTGCATCAGTCGCGGTTCGCTGCAATGGTCCTGCAGGGCCGAACAGACCTGTTCGTTGAACTGTTCGACGGCACCACCCGATATGGGCTGCCTGAACGAAGGGGACTGAGCGGCACCGGAACGGCGCGACCGATGCGGGCGCGGCGTGATCGGTGATTCCGGCCGCAACCCGAATCCTAAATTCCGGTTCATTCTCGAACGCTTCTAAACTGCAGCCGTTTCCCAGGCCCACGCCGCCTTTCCCGGCGGCGTCCAGCCCAAGGTCAACAGCGGCATCCCATGACGAACCTGCGTTTCCTCTCGGCCCTGCTCCTCGTCGGGACGGCCCTTCCGCTTCCCGTGCTGGCCAACGGCGCCCCCGTTGCCTCTCCGACCGCATCGAATGCGATGACGGTCCTGTCGCGGATCGATCTCGCCCAGGCCGACCAGCCCGCCGCGGCGACCAGGACCGACGATGTCCGCGCCGCCTCGCAGACCCGGACGACGAGCCCGCAGCCGGTCGGCGCCTTCCCGACCAACGAGATGTCGGGGCTGCCCGTCATCGGCCTGGACGGCGGTGCCGACGCCGTGAAGAAGGACGTCGCGGCCCTGCAGCAGACGCTCACCGAGTTGCAGCAGCTCCAGCTTCAGACCAAGCAGGCGCACTGGAACGCGTCCGGCACCCTGTACTACCCGCTGCACCTGCTTCTTCAGAAGCATTACGAGGGCTTGTCCAAGTACGCCGACACCATCGCCGAACGCCTGCTCGCCGTTGGGGCCTCGGCCGATGGGCGCGCCAACACCATCGTGCGGACGTCCGGCGTTCCGGAGATCCCCGGCGGCTTCCTCGACGATGCCCAGATCCTGGCCTGGTTCACCAACGCCTACAAGCGCGTCGGCGAGGAGGTGAACGCGGCCATCAAGGCGACGGAACCGGTCGATCCGACGACCTCGAACCTGCTGCAGGAGGTCGAGCACGGCATCGCCAAGTACCAGTGGCAGATGCGTGCCCAGCTCCAGCGGACCAAGACCGATCCGAACACGGGCTGGGACCTCAACGACAACAAGCCCGTCGACCTGTCGCCCCAGACGTCTCCGGCGCCTGCCGGCCCCCGCCCGTAGGGGCGTATTCCGTCGCCGATGGTTTCTCACGAGGTCTGCGATGCATCCCCGACATCCGGTCTACGACGGCGTGACTATCACCCTGCACTGGCTGACGGCCGCGCTGGTGCTGGCGCTCTGGCTGATCGGCACCTTCCTGGAAGATCTCGTCCCGAAGGGCGCCCTCCGGTCCGGAATCTGGTCGGCCCATGTCGACCTCGGCTTCGTCCTCACCGGCGTCATCGTCGCCCTGCTGGCCTGGCGGCAGACCCGGGGACGTCGGCTGCCCGTCGCGGATCCCGGCCCCCTGCATGGGCTCGCCAAGGCGACCCACGCCGCCCTGTACCTGCTGCTCCTCGTCATCGCGGGCCTCGGCATCGCCAACGCCCTCGTGCGCGGCGTGAACCTGGGCGGTCCCCTTGCCCTGCCGAGGCTCGGCGACCCGGAGTGGCGCCGGCCGCTGACGCACTGGCACGGGCTCGCGGCCAACCTTCTCATGGCCGTTGCGCTGTTCCACGCTCTGGCGGCCCTGGTGCACCACTACCTCTGGCACGACGGCATCCTGCGCCGCATCCTGCCGGAACGAGGCCCCACCACTCCGACCGGGAGACCCTGACCGCCATGCGCCCACCCCACGCCGAGAGCCACCTGATCGACCGGATCGGCTGGCTGCGCGCCGCGGTCCTCGGGGCCAATGACGGGCTCGTCTCCACCGCGAGCCTGATCGTAGGCGTCGCGGCCTCGGCGGCGGCCACCGGCGAGATCCTGGTCGCCGGCACGGCCGGGCTGGTGGCCGGCGCGATGTCGATGGCGGCCGGCGAGTACGTCTCGGTCAGTTCCCAGTCCGACACCGAGCGGGCCGATCTCAGCCGCGAGCGCCGCGAGCTCGAACAGGACCCGGCCGCCGAGCGCGAGGAGCTGGCGGCGATCTACATCGGCCGCGGCCTGGACCGCGCGCTTGCGCTGCAGGTCGCCGACCAGCTCATGGCCAAGGACGCGCTGGGCGCCCATGCCCGGGACGAGCTCGGTATCTCGGAGTTCACGACGGCGCGTCCCATTCAGGCGGCGCTGACCTCGGCGGCGACCTTCTCGGCCGGAGCGGCGATGCCGCTCCTCGTGGCCGCGGTCTCGCCCACGGACCGCGTGGTCACCCTCGTCTCCGCCGCGTCGCTAGTGTTCCTCGCCGTCCTGGGGGCGCTCGGCGCGCGGGTCGGCGGCGCGCCGGTGCTGCGCGCGACCGCGCGCGTGGCGTTCTGGGGCGCCCTGGCGATGGCCGTCACGGCCGGCATCGGCCATCTCGCGGGCAAGGCCGTGTGAACGGTCGTCGCGCTCGGACGGGCGCCCATGCCAGGAACGGCCTCCTTTCCGCGAAGGATTCCGAACGCGGACCGGCAGCACACCACCCGGTGCCGCCGTTCCGGTGGCCACCCGACCCGGTCGCAGAGGGGACGGGCGTGACTCGACCCGATTCGAGCGTTCCGCCTGTCCCCTCGCGGATCCGGAAGCGGATGAAAGCCTCCATCTCCACGAACCGCAGGGCGAGCCGCAGGACCGACGGTCAGGGGCGGGTCAGGAAGCGCCTGGCGTGTTCCGATTGCGGATCGGTGAGGAAAGTCCCTGGCGGCGCGACCTCCCGGATACGGCCGCCCTCCATGAAGATGATCGTGTCGGCCACATCGCGGGCGAAGCGCATCTCGTGGGTCACGACGACCATCGGGAGGCCTTCCTTCGCGAGTTCGTGCCCTCCTTGGCGAGTTCGCGGATGACGCTGAGCACCTCCCCGACCATCTCGGGGTCGAGGGCACCGGTCGGCTCGTCGAACAGGATGTCCACTCGTCCTCGTGTCGGACCCCGTGTTTCCGTGGCGGATCGTGCGCGGGCCGTCAGGCGCGCGAGGACGGCGCGTAGAAGGGCTGGCGCGGGGTGTCGGGCAGGTAGCCGTCGTAGAAGGCCTTGACGTAGGGCGTGACGGCGCGCCCGAGTTCCCGCCGGGCGACCTCCTCGGGGGTCCGCGGCCGGCCGAGGGTTTCGGCGATCTCGGCGAGCACGGCATCGCGGTCGACCTGGGTGAAACGGCCGTCGGCGTAGACGATCCGCCCGTCGACGAAGACCGCATCGACGGCCCCCGTCTTGGCGCGCTGCATCAGCGCGTCGAGGATCGGGATGTCGGTGTCCTGGTAGGGATAGGTCGCCTTGTCGTAGTCGATCAGCACCGCGTCGAAGAAGCGGCCCGGATCGAGTCGGCCGATGCTCTGGCCGAAGGCCGTGGTCTTGGCGCCGTGCTCGGTCGCCATCCGCAGGACCTGCGGGCAGGTGGGCACGTCGTCGTCCATGCCGGGGGTACGGTGAGCCCGCAGGACGAGGCGCAGCTCCTGGAGCATGTCCCGATCCTCGTTGAGGCCCGCCTCGTCGAGGCCCATCCCGACGGTCATGCCCTTGGCCTCGTAGAGGTTGAGGGGCGCCACGCCGGAGCGCAGGCGGAAGTTCGACGAGCAGTTGTGGCAGATGCAGGTGCCGGTCTCGGCAGCGATATCGGCATCCTCCGCCGTCAGCCAGACACCGTGCCCGAGGGTCAGGTGCGGCCCGAGCACGCCGAGGTCGTGCAGGTGCCGCACGGCGGTCTTGCCGGTCCGGCGCCGGGCATATTCCTTCTGATAGGCGGTCTCGAGGAGGTGCATGTGCATGGGCACGCCGTGCTTGCGCGCGGTGGCATCGAGGGTCTGCAGCGCCTCGTCGCTGCACCAGTGCAGGTTGGCCGGGGCCAGCTGGATCCGGGTGAGGCGCTCGCCCGCGTTCTCCGCCTTCAGGGTCTCGAACAGGGTCAGGAAATCCGCGAACGGCATCGACTGCGCCTTGAGATGCGCCATCAGCTGCCCGGCGACGGGCTGGGGCAGGCGTTCGCAGAAGGCCTCGTCGGCCTCGTAGACGAGGCGGTTCTGCTCGCGCACGGCGTAGCAGTAGGAGGCCCGCATCCCGATCTTGCGATAGGCGCCGAGCACCTGCGAGGCCGCGCCGTGGACCTGCGCGTAGCCGCCGGCCATCCACCCGTGGATGTGCTGCACGGTGGTGACGCCGGAGGCGAGCATCTCGAAGGCGGAATAGAGGGTGTCGAGTTCGTGGTCGACCCGCTTGGCGGCGATGCGCGTGGCGAACCAGAGTTCCAGGGCGTGGTCGGGCGAGCCGAGTTGCAGGGGGGTGAGCCCGACATGGTGATGGCTGTTGACGAAGCCCGGCAGCATCACGTGGCGCGGGTAGCGATGCACGGTCGCGTCCGGTGCCTCGGCGCGCAGGGCCGCCGGATCGCCGACCTCGACGACGACGCCGTCCCGCACCAGCACGGCGGCATTGTCGTGGACGATCGGGGTATGCCGGTCCTGTACGCCCGTGACGATGGTGCGGGCCTCGACGATGATCTCGGTCATGCTGATCCTTCAGGCGGTTGAGAGCGATGGGGGCGGACGGGACCGGCGCTCAGCGCGCCTCCTGCTCCGCGAAGGCCCGGTCGACCTCGTCGGCGAGGAGTTCGCCGAAGCGGTCGCGCAGGTCGTGGAAGCGCGGGTCGCGGGGGTTGCGCGGGCGGGGCAGATCCACCGGCACGATGGTCTTCACCCGGCCGGGACGGGCGGTGAACACGACGACCCGATCCGCCAGCGCGACCGCCTCGTCGATGGAATGCGTGACGAGGACGATGGAGGCGCCGCTGTCGCGCCAGATCTGCAGCAGGAAGTCCTGCATCTTGGCGCGGGTCTGGACGTCGAGGGCCGCGAAGGGCTCGTCCATCATGAGGACCTTCGGGCGCAGGGCGAGCGCCCGGGCACAGGCGGCGCGCTGGCGCATACCCCCGGAGAGCTCGTCCGGCTTCTTGTCCATCATGTCGGCGAGGCCGACCCGCCGCAGCATCTCGGCGGCAATCTCCCGGCGCTTCAGCTTCTGGACCGCGCCGATGGAGAGGCCGAAGGCGACGTTGTCCAGGATCGTCAGCCAGGGGAACAGCGAGGCGTCCTGGAAGATCAGGCCGCGCTCGGCCGACGGCCCCGCGATCGGCAGGCCGTCCGCCTCCATCGTGCCGGCGCTCGCCGGCTCCAGCCCGGCGATCATGTAGAGCAGCGTCGACTTCCCGCAGCCGGAGGGGCCGAGGAAGACCACGAACTCGCCGGGGGCGATGTCGAGGTCGATGTCCCGCAGGGCCTGGACGGGGCTGCGTCCGGCGGGCGTCCAGGTCTTGCCGACACCCGACAGGTTCACGGCCGGGCGGCGGAGCGCGGGGGTCCGGACCGGAGCGTTCATCGACCGCCTCCCTGGGGGGCGATCCACCACAGCATCCGGGCCTGGACCTGGCGCAGGGCCCAGTCGAAGCCGAAGCCGAGCAGGCCGATGATCGCCATGGTGAAGAAGCTGAGGCGGGCGTTGAAGGTCGAGCGGGCGAGCGAGACGATCTGCCCGAGGCCGCTGCCGACGCCCACCGCCTCCGCGATCAGCACCACCATCCAGGCGGCGAACAGGTTGAGGCGCAGGGTCATGAACAGCCCCGGCAGGATCGCCGGCAGCACCACCCGGACGAAGGTCTGGCGCGCATCCGCGCCCATGATGCGGGCGACGTTGAGATAGGTGACCGGCACCGCCGCGATCTGCGCGCTCGTCGTCAGCGCGATCGCGAAGAAGAGCGTGATGAACACGAGGAAGATCGCCGGGACGTCGCCGATGCCGAACACGAAGATCGCCACCGGCAGCCAGGCCACCGGCGAGATCGGCGCCAGCAGGAGCACCGTGGGCAGGACGAGGTTGCGGAACAGCCGGACATAGTGGAGCAGCGCGCCCACCAGTACGCCGCCGACGAAGCCGAGGACGAGACCGACCGTGACCCGCATGGTCGTCCACCCGATGGTGGCGAGGAGCGGCATCACGCCCCCGCCCTCGCTGCGGCTGCCGATCCGGTTGGACCGGTCGAAGTACTTCAGGGTCGCGGGCAGGTCGGCGAGGAACAGGTGCGGGGGCGGCAGGAGCAGCGGGTTCAGGAACCCGAGGGCCCAGAGGGCCTCCCACAGGCCGGCGAACAGGCCGAGGGAGGCGAGGCTCCAGCCGAGGGTCGCCAGACCCGCGCGCAGGCGGGGGTATCGCGGGGGAGCCAAGGCCCGCCCCTGTCCCGGAGCCGCCTGCGCGGCCTGTGCGGGAACCGGCGTCGCTGCGCCGAGGGAAACGTCCGTCGCGGCCATGAGGCTGCCTTTCGGAGGATCGGGAATCGGGCGGAAGATCGGGAATCGGGTCCGGCACCGGGGCCGGGAGACGCGGGGTCCGTCAGGCCGATTTCAGCTTTAGCCCGTCATAGAGCGGCCGGTTCTCGGCGATGACCTGCTCCATCAGGCTCCAGTCGAAGGCATCCGGCCCGGGCGCCGTCTTGACGTAGCCCATCTCCTTCATCGACTGTCCGCGGGCGATGATGAAGTCGGTCTGGTTGCGCTGATCCGTGCAGACGGGTTGCTTGGCGGAGGCATCGACCGCCGCCTCCATGGTGGTCTTGTAATAGGTGCCGACGGTGTCCTTCAGCGCCGCGGCGCGATCGGATTCGATCTGCGACTGCGCGGTGAACAGGGCCTTGATCACCGCCCGTACGGTGGCGGGGCTCTTCTCGATCAGCGGCGTCCGGGCCGCCAGGACGCAATCGGAATAGCCGGCGCCGTAGACGTCGGTTCCGTCCGAGAGGAGCGTGGCGCCCTTGCGCGACTGCAGGCACTGCGTGGCGTAGGGCTCGATATGGCAGATCGCATCGACCGCGCCGGCGATGAAGGCCTGGGCTAGCTCAGGTGAGGTATCGAGGTAGCGTATGTCGAGGTCCTGGAAGGTCAGTCCGGCCTTCTTGAGGTAGTCGAACGGCAGGACCTCGAGGGTGTCCGCCTGGAAGGTGCCGAGGGTCTTGCCCTTCAGGTCGGCCGCGGACCGGATGCCCTCCCGGGCCACGATCATGCAGCCCTGGACACCGCCGCCGGCGACGATCTTCACCGGGGCGCCGGCATCGTACAGGGTCATGAAGTTCGAGTACGGGATCATCGACATGTCGACGAGCCCGGCACCGAACATGGTCGTGATCTCGGCGTTCGAGGGCGTCACCACGAAATCCAGGCTGACCCCGTCGCCCTCCGTCAGTTTGCGCTCATGGGCGAGGAACATGCCGAGGTTGCAGAAGCCGGACCCGTGGGTCGCCTTGACGGTGGTCGTCGCGCCCGCCGCGGCGGCCGGTGCGACTAGGGCCGCGAGATGGGCCGGCAGCGCGATGGCGGCGCTCGCCGATCCCGCCGCGCGGAGAAGGCCACGTCGGGAGAAGCGTTGAAAGAACAGGCCGTCACGTTCGCACATGATGCTCTCCGATCCCGCAGAGGGCGATGGCACCGCGACCGTTCGGTCTGCCAGACGCAGGGCTGCATCGAGGAGGGCATGATGCAGTCGGACCGGGCAGCACCGTCCAGGACGGGCATCGTCGGATGGGCACGCCAACCCATGAGAGCCGATGGCTCTGCGCTGCCCGCCGACTCATGCAAGGCGTGCGCCAAGCCGCCTGCCCCGGCCGTTCGCCGTCCGATCCATTCGCCCGAAGCCGAATCCATCGCGCGAAGCCGGATCCATCGCGCGAAGACCTGTTCCTGCAGGTCTTGATCGACGAGCATAATGCAGGAACGCGCATTTTTACTGTGATCGATCTCGGAGGATATCGACGGACGACATTGCGCGCGGTCGATCTCCGCGGCCCGCGACCGCCGCCTCCGCGACCGATCGCGGCTGGGCCCGGCATCCCGCCGGGCGCATTGCCTCAGGATCGATTTTCCCGCAAGCGAACGGCATTCTCCCCGAGGGCGGACCGGAGCGCATCCTGCGATGGAAGACCGTTTTGAGATTGCCGTCGTCGGACTCGGCGCCATGGGCAGCGCGGCCCTCTATCAACTGGGCTTGCGCGGGGCGAAGGCGGTCGGCCTCGATCGCTTCGCCCCGCCGCATACCTCGGGGTCGAGCCACGGCGAGAGCCGCATCACCCGGCAGGCCGTCGGCGAGGGCCGCGCCTACGTCCCCTTCGTCCTGGCCTCCCACCGGATCTGGCGGAGCCTGGAGGCGGAGACCGGCGAAACGCTGCTGACGACCTGCGGCGCGCTCGTGATGGGGCCGGGCAGCGGTGTATCCTCGCATCACGGGAAGCCGGATTTCGTCGGGCGCTCGATCGATGCCGCGAGGGCTTTCGCGATCCCGCACGAGGTTCTCGACGGGCGCGAGGTGGCGCGCCGCTTTCCGCAGTTCCGCAATCTCAGCGGCGACGAGAGGGCGTATTACGAGCCGGGCGGCGGCTACGTCCGGCCCGAACGCTGCATCGCCGCGCAGCTCCACCGGGCCGGCGCGCTCGGTGCCGAGATCCGCACCGGAACGACGGTGCGATCGATCCTCCAGGAGCCGGGCGGTGTCCGGATCGAGACCGATCGCGGCGTCCTCCAGGCCGATCAGGTGGTGGTCTCCGCCGGGGCCTGGACCGCGCCCCTGCTCGGCGCGCCCTTCACGGACCTGCTCACCGTCAACCGCCAGCTGCTGCACTGGTACGCCCTCGACGACGCCTCGGCCTACGGGTCCGATGCGCCGGTCTTCATCTGGATGCACGGTTCCGGCGACACGGACTACCTCTACGGCTTCCCGCCCCTGCCGGGGGAGACCGCGGTGAAGGTCGCCACCGAGCAGTACGAGACCTCGACGCAGGCCGAGGCCCTCGACCGCGTCGTGAGCCCCGCGGAATCCGCCGCGATGCACCGACACCACGTGGCGGGCCGGCTCGCCGGCGCGTCGGCGCGGGTCACCCGGGCCGCCGCCTGCCTCTACACCGTGACGCCCGACCGGGGCTTCATCATCGACCGCCACCCGCGGATGGACCGGGTCCTCGTCGTGTCGGCCTGCTCCGGGCACGGCTTCAAGCACTCGGCCGGCATCGGCGAGGCCGTGGCCGAGGAGATGCTGGAGGGCGGCCGGCGCATCGATCTCGCACCTTATACGCTCGCGCGGTTCGGCTGATCCCCACAGCAATGGCCTGCCGATTGCTTGACCGGATCGGACCCGACAGGGCAGTCTTCCCGTAGAACGCGCGTCGAGCCCCGGTCTCGTCTCCGGTCGAGCCGGATGTGCTCAGCAGAAGGTATCCTTCCATGCACAAGCCGACTGTGACGTGTCTCGGCTCAGGTCTGCTCGCGGCGGCCATCCTGCTGTCCGCTTCCCTGGCGACGGCGGCGGATGGGATCGAGGCGATCAAGCAGCGCGGGACCCTCATCGTCGGCGTGAAGGCGGATTACCGGCCCTTCGGCTTCCGCGATCCGAGCGGGGCGATCATCGGGCTCGAACCGGACCTGGCCGCCGACGTCGCCAAGCGCCTCGGCGTGAAGCTCGAGCTCGTGCCGGTGGTCTCCTCCAACCGGATCGAGTTCCTGCAGCAGGGCAAGGTCGACCTCCTCATCGCCACGCTCTCGGACAAGCCGGAGCGCCGCCGCGTGGTGCAGGCGATCGACCCGCAATACTATTCCGACTTCGTCAACGTGATGCTGCCCAAGAAAGCCGGCATCACCGACTGGGCGCAGCTGAAGGGCAAGCCCCTCTGCGCCACCTCGGGCGCCTGGTACAACAAGGACGTGGCCCGGACCTACGGTGCGGAGATCGTCGCATTCGACGGCTCCGAGAAGCCGCTCTTCGCGCTCAAGCAGGGCAATTGTCTCGGCTACGTCTACGACCAGAGCATGCTGCAGGGGAAACTCCTCGATGCCGACTGGAAGGCGGATTACGGGCTGCCGCTGAAGGGCATCCTCGACGCCCCCTGGATGATGGCGGTGGCGCTCGGCAACAGCGCGCTGCAGGGCCTCCTGGAGACGACGACCAAGGATTGGATGAAGTCCGGCTTCATCGTCGAGGAGGAGAAGAAGTGGGGCATCGAGCCGACGGAATACTCGAAGGCGATGCACGAGAAGTACAAGAACGCGACCAACTGAACCGCGCCGGGCCGAACGACCGGCCGTTTCGAGGAGCACGATGGACGCCGTTCCGAACTGGTTCCGGGGCCTCTACGAGACCACGGGCTACAACTTCACGGTCTTCTACGATTCCTATGACTGGAACCGCTACGTCAACGGCCTGAAGACCACCCTTCTGCTCGCGGTGACGACGATCCTGGCGAGCCTCGTCATCGGCGCCGTGGGCGCGCTCCTGCAGGGCGGCCCTTCCCGGCTCCTGCGCGGCCTCGTCAACGGCTTCGTCGTCGTGTTCCGCAATACGCCGCCCCTGGTGCAGATCTTCTTCTTCTACTTCGGGCTCGGCACCCTGCTGCCGGCCACCCAGACCGCCGACGGCCTGCGCGTGCCGCTCCTCGACAACGTGCAATGGGCCATCGTCTCGCTGGCCCTGTTCGCCGGGGCCTTCAACGTCGAGATCTTCCGCTCGGGCATCGAGGCGGTGCCGCGCACCACCGTCGAGGCGGCCGAGTCCCTCGGCTACACCCGGCTCAAGGCCTACCTCTACGTCGTGCTGCCGCTCGCCCTCCGGGTCTGCCTGCCGGCCCTGAACAACAACCTGATCAACCTCCTCAAGACCACCACCCTGGCCTACGCCATCGCGGTGCCGGAGACGCTCTACGCGGTGAAGCAGATCTGGTCGGAATCGCAGAACGTGCTGGAGATGATGGTCGTCCTGCTGGCGACCTACGCCGTCCTCGTCGGCGTCCTGGTCTGGCTCATGCACCGCTGGGAGCGGGCCCTGCGGATCCCGGGCTACAGCCGGTGAAGGCGCCGGCGCGGACCCGAGGCGACCTGCCGGTGCTGCTGCCGTTCCGGGTCTCGCGTACCCGGGCCCGGTTCGCCCCCGGCCCGGTGCAGGCCTGGCTCCTCGGCGCGTGGCTCGCCGGCCTCGTTCTCGTGATGCCCGCCTTCGCGCAGGGCGCCGACGCGGTGCTGTCGCCGCTCCAGGTGATCCTGCGCTGGGCACCGCTGCTGCTCACGGGCTTTGCCTTCAACGTCGCGATCTCGCTGGTGGCGATGCTCCTCGGGACGGGGGCGGGAATCGGGCTGGGCCTCGCCCTGGTCAGCGAGGGGCCGATCCTGCGCCGCGTCGCCTGGGGCCTGACGCAGTTCTTCCGCAACGTGCCCTGGCTGGTGCTGCTGTTCTTCGTGATGTTCCTGGTGCCGTTCCAGGTCACGGTGTTCGGCCTGCGCGTGCCGCTGCCCGACTGGGTCAAGGCGACGGTCGGGTTCGCGCTGCCGGTGATGGCCAACGTCGCCGAGATCGTGCGCGGCGCCGTGCGCTCCGTGCCGGCCACCCAGTGGGAAGCGGCCGAATCCCTGGCGTTCACCCGGCGCCAGACGCTGTTCCGCATCATCCTGCCCCAGTGCCTGAAGCGGATGCTGCCCCCCTGGATGAACGTCTACGCCCTGATCGCGATGGCCACCGTGCAGGCCTCGATCGTGGGCGTCACCGAGATGCTGACGCTGACGGCGCAGGTGCACGCGGCGGAAGGGGGCCGGCCCGAACTGTTCGCGCCGCTCTACGGCTTCGCCCTTCTGTGCTTCTTCCTCTACTGCTACCCGATCGACCGGCTGACCGCGCGCCTGGAGCGGCGGTTCGAGACGGCGTGAGGCCTCCCCTGTCCGATGGTGCGTCCCCGATGTCGCGTGTCCCGCCCGCCGATCGCCCGATCGTGCAGTTGCTCGACGTGCACAAGGCCTTCGGCGAGGCCGAGGTCCTCAAGGGCATCAGTTTCGACGTGCGCCGGGGCGAGGTCGTCTGCATCATCGGGCCGTCGGGCTCGGGCAAGTCGACGCTGATCCGCTGCATCAACGCCCTCGTGCCGGTCACCTCCGGCACCATCCGGGTCGACGGGATCGAGGTGGTCGATCCGAAGCTCGACAAGCTGGCCCTGCGCCGCAAGGTCGGCATGGTGTTCCAGCAGTACAACCTGTTTCCGCACAAGACGGCGCTGCAGAACGTCATGATGGCGCCCATCCACGTGCTCGGCCAGGACAAGCGGGAGGTCGAGGCCCGGGCACGGGCGCTCCTCGCCAAGGTGCGGCTCGCCGGCAAGGAGGCGGCCTATCCGGGCGAGATGTCGGGCGGGCAGCAGCAGCGGGTCGCCATCGCCCGCTCGCTGGCGATGCGGCCGGACGTGATGCTGTTCGACGAGGTCACCGCCGCGCTCGATCCCGAGACGGTCAAGGAGGTGCTGGTCACCATCCGCGAACTGGCCGAGGAGGGCATGACCTGCCTCCTCGTCACCCACGAGATGAACTTCGCCCGCGAGGTCGCCGACCACGTCTACTTCACCGATCGCGGCGTCATCGTCGAGCACGGTCCCCCCGGGACCCTGTTCTCGTCCGCCGTCGATCCGCGCACCCGACGATTTCTATCCCAGGTGCTCTGAGGACCCCGCCCGGGGCAGGCCGGAAAGCCCGGGGCATCGCCCCCCGGCCTGCCCGGAAGGCGGCCGGTCGCTCGCGACCCGGCGCCGGCGCGCATCGTTTCGGCTCCGAGGTCTCGAAGCGGACATCGACGCCGCCGTCCTCAGACGTCCAGGTTGGCGACGCTGAGGGCGTTGTCCTGGATGAACTCGCGGCGGGGCTCGACCACGTCGCCCATCAGCTTCACGAACAGGTCGTCGGCGTCCTGGGTGTCCTTCACCTTGACCTGCAGGAGTGAGCGCACGTCGCGGTCGAGGGTGGTTTCCCAGAGCTGCTGGGCCGTCATCTCGCCGAGGCCCTTGTAGCGCTGGAGCTGCAGGCCCTTGCGGCCGAAGGCCATCACCGCCTCGAACAGGCCGACGGGCCCGTGCAGGGTGGTCTCGTCACCCTTGCGGGCGTAGGTGACGGGCTGGTCGTAGATCTCGCGGAGGGCCTCCGCCCGGTCGGTGAGGCGGCGGGCCTCCTGGGAGGCCAGCAGCGCCGCGTCCAGGGTCGCCACCTGGCGCACGCCGCGCAGGGTGCGGCTGAGGACGTAGCCGCCCTCCGCGACGGAGCCTTCCCAGCCGCGCTCGATGTCGTCGGCAATCCGGTCCATGCGCCGGGCGACCTCCTCGGCCAGCACCTCGGCCTCGGCCGCGTTCTCGTCGACATTGGCCCGGAAGGCGCCGGCGATCAGGGCCTGCTCGACCACGGCGCGGTCGTAGCGGGTGTGGAGCGCCTGCATCAGGCTTCTGAACTGGCGGGCCTCCTCCACCAGGGACTTCAGCTGCGCGCCGCCGAACTCGGTGCCGGAGGCCAGCCGCAGCACGGCGCCCTCGACGCCGGCGTCGATGAGGTAATCCTCCAGCGCCCGCTCGTCCTTGAGGTAGAGCGCCGACTTGCCCTTGGCGGCTTTGTAGAGGGGCGGCTGGGCGATGTAGAGGTGCCCGCGCTCGATCACCTCCGGCATCTGCCGGAAGAAGAAGGTCAGCAGCAGGGTGCGGATGTGCGAGCCGTCCACGTCGGCATCCGTCATGATGATGATGCGGTGGTAGCGCAGCTTGTCGGGGTTGAAGCCCTCGCGGTCCGTGGACGAGCGGCCGATGCCGGCGCCCAGCGCCGTGATCAGCGTGCCGATCTCGGCCGAGGACAGCATCCGGTCGGCGCGCACCCGCTCGACGTTGAGGATTTTTCCACGCAACGGAAGAACGGCCTGGAAGGTCCGGTCCCGGCCCTGCTTGGCCGAGCCGCCGGCGGAGTCGCCCTCCACCAGCAGGATCTCGCATTTCGAGGGGTCGCGCTCTTGGCAGTCGGCGAGCTTGCCCGGCAGGGAGGCGATGTCGAGGACGCCCTTGCGGGTCACGGTCTCGCGGGCCTTGCGCGCCGCCTCGCGGGCCGAGGCCGCCATGATGACCTTGGCCATCACCGAGCGGGCGAGCGCCGGGTTCTCCTCCAGCCAGTTCGAGAGGCCCTCGTTGAGGACGTTCTCCACGGCCGGCCGCACCTCGGAGGAGACGAGCTTGTCCTTGGTCTGCGACGAGAATTTCGGGTCCGGCACCTGCACGGAGATCACGGCGGTGAGGCCCTCGCGGCAATCCTCGCCGGTGAGCGAGATCTTCTCGCGCTTGGCGATGCCCGAGGACTCGGAATAGCCGGTGATCTGCCGGGTCAGGGCCGCGCGGAACCCGGCCATGTGGGTGCCGCCGTCGCGCTGCGGGATGTTGTTGGTGAAGGGCAGCACGGTCTCGTTGAAGGAGTCGTTCCACCAGAACGCGACCTCGACGCGGATGTTGTCGCGCTCGGCCCGCACCATCACGGGCTTCTGCATGCCCTCGATCGGTTTGCGCGAGCGGTCGAGGTAGCGCACGAAGGCCTCGATCCCGCCCTCGTAGAACAGCTCCTCGCGCTTGTGCTCGGCGTGGCGGGCGTCGGTGAGGACGATGCGCACGCCGGAATTGAGGAAGGCGAGCTCGCGCAGGCGCTTCTCCAGCGTCGCGTAGTCGAACTCGATCATCGTGAAGGTGTCGGTGGAGGGCAGGAACGACACCTCGGTGCCGCGCCGGCCGTTGCCGTCGCCCACGATGATCAGCGGCGAGACCGCGTCGCCGTGGCGGAACTCCATGGCGTGCTCCTTGCCGTTGCGCCAGATGCGCAGGCGGAGCCATTGCGAGAGAGCATTGACCACCGAGACGCCGACGCCGTGCAGGCCGCCGGAGACCTTGTAGGAGTTCTGGTCGAACTTACCGCCCGCGTGCAGCTGGGTCATGATGACCTCGGCCGCCGAGACCCCCTCCTCCTTGTGGATGTCGGTGGGGATGCCGCGGCCGTTGTCGGAGACCGTGACCGAGCCGTCGGCGTTCAGCGTGACGGTGACGAGGTCCGCGTGACCCGCGAGCGCCTCGTCGATGGCGTTGTCGACCACCTCGTAGACCATGTGGTGCAGGCCCGAGCCGTCGTCGGTGTCGCCGATATACATGCCGGGGCGCTTGCGCACCGCGTCGAGGCCCTTGAGGACCCGGATGGATTCCGCGCCGTAGGCATCGGCGGCGAGGTTGTGGGAACTGTCGGACATGAACTTCCTCGGGCAGGCGGGCATTCAGGCCGGGTTTGCCGGCCCGGGCGGGGCTGGCCGGCCCAGGCCGGGCCCCCGCCGCCTGCGTTTCTTCTTGACCCAGGCAATATAAGCATTTCCCACTGGAAATGCATCGTTTCCGGCGCTCCGGGAGGCTGGAAACGACGGGATGATGGGGGGCGGACTTTAACGATGGGTCAAGGGTGCCGGACCGGGGCGCCGCGGGCGAGCCCGGACCCGACATGCGGCGCCTGCGGACGCTAATCCTGCAGGAACGGGTTCGACACGCGCTCCTCGCCGAGCGTGCTGGTGGGGCCGTGGCCGGGGATGAAGGCGACGTCGTCGCCCAGCGGCAGGACCTTGTCCTTGATGGCCCGGATCAGCTGATCGTGGTTGCCGCCCGGCAGGTCGGTGCGGCCGACCGAGCCCTTGAACACCACGTCGCCCACCAGGGCGAAGCGGGCGTCGCGGCTCATGAAGACCACGCTGCCGGGGGAGTGCCCGGGTGCGTGCAGGATGTCGAAGGCCAGGCCGCCGACCTCGACCACGTCGCCGTCGGCGAGCCAGCGGTCCGGCGTCACCACGCGGGCGCCGTCGAGGCCGTAATTGGCGCCCGTTTCCGGCAGGCTGTCGAGGAGGTAGCGGTCGGCCTCGTGCGGCCCCTCGATCGGGACGCCGAGGCGCTCGCGCAGCTCGGCCGCGCCGCCGGCATGGTCGATATGCCCGTGGGTGAGCAGGATCTTCTCGATGGTGATGCCCTGGGCGGCGATCGCCGCCTCGATCCGGTCGAGGTCGCCGCCCGGATCGACCACGGCGCCGACCTTGGTCTCGTCCGACCAGATCAGGGTGCAGTTCTGCTGGAAGGGGGTCACCGGAATGATTCCGGCGCGGGGCGTGCCTGGCATCGCTGGTCTCGCGGGATGGCGCCGCGGCGGCGCGAGGGTTCGGCGCCGCCGGAGCGCGGGGTGGGCGTGAGCGCGCGCGAAGCCGCGGCGCCGGTGGCGGCCTGTCTAGCCCGAGATCGGTGCGGGCGCGAATCCGCCGCGCATTCCGCGGACCCACGGTCAAACTTCGGCCTCGCCACGGGCCTAACGGGGCCTTAACCACGGTCCGGCCGCACGCCTCGCCGGGCGAGCCACCGTCCCCTTCCCCATCCGGGCCCCTTGCGCACATGCTGAAAACCGCCTTCGTCGCCGCACGGGACCGGCAGCGCCTCGGGGAGATCGCGTCCGTCCTCATCGGCTTCGGCGTCACCAAGGTGGTCGAGCGCCTCGGCCTCGCCCAGGTGGCGCGCCTCGCCAAGCGCCGAACGCCGCAGGTGGACATCGCCCGCCTGTCGCAGCCCCAGCGGGTGCGCCGGGCGATCGAGACCCTGGGTCCGACCTTCGTCAAACTCGGCCAGATCCTGGCGAGCCGGCCCGACCTCCTGACCCCGGAATGGACCGAGGAACTGGAGAAGCTCCACAGCCAGGTCTCGCCGATCCCCTGGGAGCGCATCCGGCCCCAGCTGGAGGAGGATCTGGGGGCTCCCCCCTTGGAAGTCTTCGCCGAGTTCGACACCACGCCCCTGGCCGCCGCCTCCATCGCCCAGGTCTACCGCGCCCGCCTGCAGACGGGCGAGGAGGTGGTGGTGAAGGTGCTGCGCCCGGGCCTGCGCAAGACCATCGAGGCGGACCTGCGCCTGATGGGCCACGCCACCCGCATCGTCGTGGACGAGTGGCCGGAATTCGGGCGCTACCAGCCCCAGGAGCAGATGCGCCACCTCGCCAGCGGCCTCTACGGCGAGCTCGACCTCATCAACGAGGCGCGCAACTGCGAGACCATCGCGGCGATCTTCGCCGACCGCGACGACATTGTGGTGCCCAAGATCCACTGGGAATGGACCTCCGAGCGGGTGCTGGTGCAGGAATTCGTGCACGGCATCCCGCCCAACGACCATGCCCGCCTGGACGCCGCCGGCTACGACAAGGTGCTGCTCGCCCAGAAGGGCACCGACGCCTTCCTGCAGATGGCCCTGATCGAGGGCGTGTTCCACGCCGACCCGCATCCCGGCAACATGCTGATCATGCCGGACAACCGGATCGGCTTCATCGACTTCGGCATCATCGGGCGCCTGTCCCAGCGCCGGCGGACCCAGCTCCTGATGCTGATCGGCGCCATGCTCAAGGAGGATTCCGACGGGCTGATGGCCGTGCTCCTCGACTGGAGCGGCTCGAGCAACCCGGACCTGACCAAGCTCGAGGCCTCGTCGCAGGCCTTCGTCGCCCGCCACACCGGCGCCACCCTCGATTTCGGGGCGCTGCTCACCGACTTCATGACCATGGCCCGCGAGAACGACCTCGCCATGCCCACCGACCTCGCCATCCTGTTCAAGGGGCTGGTGACGGCCGACGGCGTGATGCGCCAGCTCGACCCCGGCTTCGACCTGTTCTCGGCCGCCGGCCCCACCGTGAAGCGCAAGCTCGCCTCGCAGTTCTCGATCAAGGGCCTGACCCGCAAGGTCGAGGCGGTGGGCGCGGGCCTGTTCGGCGCGGCCTCGGAGCTGCCGACCCTGATCCACCTCATGCTGGTGCGCCTGAAGCAGGGCCGGGTCACCGTCGAGATCGAGCTCAAGGGCATCGAGAAGCTCACCCGCGGCATCGAGCGCGCCGCCGCCCGCATCGCGGTGGCGCTCATCGTCGCCGCCTTCGCGACGCAGCTCGCCCCGCGCTTCATGGACCTCGGCACGCCCGCCTTCATCACCGTCGGCGCCGTGGTCTGCGTGATCGGGATCGGCTGGTTGGTGCTGCTCGGGCGCAACAAGTAGCGCCTCGGGCGATCCTCAGGACGGCGCGGCCGATTCGGCCTCGCGGGGCCGGATGCCGGAGTAGTCCACCGTCGCCCGCGCCTTCGAGAGGTCGTGGGCGTTCTGCAGGTTGAGCCAGAACTGAGGCGTGGTTCCGAACCGGACGCCGAGCCGGATCGCGGTGTCGGCGGTGATGCCGCGTCGCCCGCGGATGATCTCGGAGACGCGATTGGCCGGGACCCCGATCTCCGCCGCGAAGGACCGCGCGGAGAGGTCGAGCGGCGTCAGGTACTCCTCCACGAGGATTTCGCCGGGATGGGTGCGGATGCGGGCCATGGCCGATCTCCTGTGCGGTCTTTCAATGATAGTCGACGATCTCGACGTGCTCCGGGCCCTGCTCCGTCCAGACAAAACAGATCCGCCACTGATCGTTGATGCGGATACTGTACTGGCCGGCGCGGTTTCCCTTCAGAAGCTCCAGCCGGTTTCCCGGCGGTGAGCGCAGATCGTCCAGGGTGGTCGCCGCGTCGAGCATATCGAGCTTGCGGGTCGCAACCTTCGCAAAGGCGCGCCACTGACGATGGCAGGGGCCACCATCGAAGAGCGCCTCGGTGTGCTTGTCTGCGAAGCTCTGGATCATGGGTTTTGTACGCGATACGTTAAACGTATCGATCATTCGTGGTGTTTGCAAGTGTGGGATGCCGGACCTCCGTGGTGTCTTCCACATACGAAGGATCGACTGTGCCTTGTGGTCAGCTGCAGCCCGTCAGTCTGGTGCTGCTGGGGCGTGACAGGGAGACCGGTTCACCCCACCCGCCGCTTCAGCGGCGCGTCGAGGCCGCCGACGCGGAACCAGTGGTAGCCGTAGCGCTCCATCATCAGGCAGTGGCGGCCCTCGGCGTCCGCCTCGCAGCGGCGGCCGGTGAGGAGGTCGACGAGGAGGTGGCCCTCCGGCCCCTCGAGTCCGGCCGAGAGTTCGATCTCCATCGGCGTGCCCGCGAGGTTGTGCACGCAGAGCACGGAGTTGCCCTCCCAGTCGTAGCGGATCGCCAGGATCGCCGGAGAGGCCGTCTCGATCACCGCGAAGTCGCCCCAGCCGATCTCCGGCACCTCCTTGCGGGTGCGGATCACGCTCTCCATCCAGTTCAGGAGGGAGCCCCGGTCGTGGCGCTGGCGCGCCACGTTGACGTGGTCGAAGCCGTAGGCGCCGTGGTCGATCACCGGCAGGGTCGGGGTCTCGCTCTTGGTGAAGCCGCCCTGGGCCTCGCCGCTCCACTGCATCGGCGTGCGGGCGCATTCGCGCTCCTTGAGCGAGAGGTCGTCGCCCATGCCGATCTCGTCGCCGTAGCGCAGCACCGGGGTGCCCGGCAGGGTGAACATCAGCGAATAGGCGAGCTCGATGCGCTGCTGGTCGCCCCCGAGCATCGGGGCGAGGCGGCGCCGGATGCCCCGGTCGTAGAGCTGCATCCCCTTCTCGGGCCCGAAGGCGGAAAACACCGCCTGGCGCTGGGCCTCGGTGAGGCGCCCGAGGTCGAGCTCGTCGTGGTTGCGCAGGAACACCGCCCACTGGGCGGAATCGGGCCGGTTCCAGGTCTTGCGCATGGCCTTGGCCAGGGGGCGCCCGTCGCCGGCGGCGAGGCCGTAGAACAGGGCCTGGTTGACCTGGAAGTTGAACAGCATGTGGAGCCGGTCGGCGTCGTCGCCGAAATAGTCGAGGTCCTTCTTGGGCAGGATGTTGGCCTCGCCCAGGATGATGGCGTCGCCCTGGCGCCATTGCAGGAACTCGCGGAAGTCGCGCAGCATGTCGAACTGCTCGTCGGGCTCGCCCGTGACCTCCGGCCCCTTCTTGGCGATGACGAACGGCACCGCGTCCATGCGGAAGCCCGAGACGCCGAGCTGGATCCAGAAGCCCATGATCTTCTGGATCTCGGCCCGCACCGCCGGGTGGGCGGTGTTGAGATCCGGCTGGAACGGCATGAAGCGGTGGAAGTAATAGGCCCCCGCCTTGGCGTCGCGGGTCCAGGTGGTGGTCTGCACGCCGGGAAAGACCATGCCCTCGTCGGCGTGGGGCGGCTTGGTCTTCGACCAGACGTACCAGTCCCGGTAGGGCGAATCCGGGTCCGAGCGGGCCGACTGGAACCAGGGATGCTGGTCCGAGGTGTGGTTGACCACGAGGTCGATGAGGACGCGCAGGCCCCGCTGCTTGGCCGCGTGGGTGAAGGCGACGAAGTCGCCCAGCGAGCCGTAATCCGGGTCGACGCCGTAATAGTCGGTGATGTCGTAGCCGCCGTCGCGCTTCGGCGAGGGCTGGAACGGCATCAGCCAGATCGCCGTGATGCCGATGCCCTGGAGGTAGTCGAGCCGGCGCTCCAGCCCGGCGAAGTCGCCGATCCCATCGCCGTTTCCGTCGAGGAAGGTCCGCACCGACAGGCAGTAGACGACGGCGTTCTTGTACCACAGGTCCTTGATCATGCCGTCATCCCCGGGGGCGGGCGCCCCGGGCCACAACGCGGCCCCGTGCGAAAGCGTTGCCGTAGGCGCGGGCGGGCGCGCGACCCGGAGCCTGGCCGTGCGCCCGGCCCTGCCGCAACGCCCCAAGCGTGGCCGTCCCGTCCTTAAATCAGCCGCCTTATGCAGCGCATCTGCCACGCTCCGGCGCGCGGCCTCGGCTATGACCCGTGCGGCTCCCGCCCCGCCACGACCCAACCTCCGGTATCCCGGCCCGCATGAACATCATCCTGATCAAGCTGTTCGCCACGGCGCTGACGCTCAGTCAGGTCACGACGCGGCCGGACGCGGTGAAGACGCAGTTCGATCCCGTGGCCGACAAGGCCCAGGTGGTGCAGATCCTGCGCGACGGCTGCGCCCACATGCGCAAGGCCTTCGACATCGAGGACATCAACCTCGACGAACTGATCTCCACGGCCATGGAGGACCCGAGCGCGGTGGCGGGCGCCAGCGCCCCCAAGATCCTGCACGGCCTCGACATCGGCGAGCTGAACGTCAGCTACCGCCAGTTCTGCAAGGGCGAGAACCCCAAGGACTCGCCCTTCGACGCGGCCGAGGTCATCGCCTTCTACAACAAGGCCGTGGCCGACCTGCCCTCGGCCGAGGCCCTGAAGGAGCGCAAGCTCCCCGGCGCCAGCCTCATCCTCGACGGCGCGGGCAAGCGCTACGCCGAGGCTTTCGAGGCCAATGGCCGGCGCCTCAGCGTGCCGATCGCCGAGGTGCCGGTGATGGTGCAGAAGGCGTTCGTGGCGGCCGAGGACAAGCGCTTCGAGACCCACCGGGGCATCGACGAGCGCGGGGTGATCCGCGCCTTCATCGGCAACCTCGCCTCCCCGGGCCGCCCGGCCGGCGGCTCCACCATCACCCAGCAGGTGGTCAAGAACCTCTCGGTCGGCGACGACGTCACCTACGAGCGCAAGATCCGCGAGATGATCGTGGCCTCCCGCCTGGAGCACATTCTGGGCAAGCCGCAGATCCTGGAACTCTACCTCAACGGCATCTATCTCGGCCGCGGCGCCTACGGCATCGAGATGGCGGCGCGCAGCTACTTCGGCAAATCGGTGGGCCAGCTCACCGTGCCGGAGGCCGCGCTGCTCGCCGGCATGCCCAAGGGCCCGAACTTCTACAGCCCCGACAAGTATCCCGACCGGGCCCGCGAGCGCCGGGCCTACGTGCTGGCGCGCATGAAGGAGGAGGGCGTCATCACCGAGGCGCAGCTCGGCGAGGCCGCCAACGCGCCCCTCGGCCTGAAGCCGATCGACGCCACGCGGCGGGATTCCGGTTTTTACTTCGTCGACCACCTGGCCCGGGAGGTGCGCACCTTCGCGGGCGTGGACTCCCTCACCGCCGCCAGCCACGTGGTGCGCTCCACCCTCAATGCCGGCCTGCAGACCGCCACCGAGACCGCCCTGCAGGAGGGGCTCTCCACCTACGAGCGCTCCACCGGGCGCGCCCGCTACGAGGGGCCGGAGCTCAACCTCGCCGAGGCCGTGCGCAAGCTCGAGGCCGCGGTCCCCGCCGCCGAGGCCTCGCCCCTGGGCGTCCCCCTGCTCACGGGCGATCCGGTCAAACCGGCCCCCAAGGCCGATCCGGCCCCGAACGCCGACCTGACCGGGACGCCGGTCCCGAAGACCAGGGCCGAGCGCCGGGCGGCGGCCGCCGCCGGGAAGGCCGCGGCCGCCTCGGAGAAGGCGGTGGCCCAGGCCTCCCCGAAGGTCGAGCGCCCGAAGCCGGCCTGGCAGCGGGCGCTGGAGACCGCGCGCCCGGTCCTCTACGACGTGCACTGGCCGCTGGCCGTGGTCCTCGACACCGGGCGCGGCGGCACCGCGAAGGTCGGCCTCGCCGACGGCCGCACCGCCAGCCTCGAGCCCGGGCCGGCCCGCGGCAAGCTCCAGCCCTACGACGTGGTGCGGGTGAAGCTGCGCGACCCGAACGCGAAGGTGCCGCGCGCCGACCTGCGGGTGCGCCCGAGCGTCCAGGGCGCCGCCCTGGTGCTGGAGAACCGGACCGGGCGCATCCTCGCCATGGCGGGCGGCTTCTCCTATCCGGTGAGCCAGCTCAACCGCGTCACCCAGACCGTGCGCCAGCCGGGCTCGACCCTGAAGCCCCTCACCTACCTCGCCGCCCTCAATGCGGGCCTGCAGCCCAACACCCTGGTGCTGGATTCCGCCATCACCCTGCCGCCCATCGGCGGGGTCGGCGATTCCTGGTCGCCGAAGAACTACGAGGGCACGGGGGCCGGGGCCACGACCCTGCGCCGGGGCCTGGAATTCTCCAAGAACCTCGTCACCGCCCGCCTGCTCCAGGGAGGCATCGCCGACAAGGCGCCGGCCAGCCTGCAGAAGGTCTGCGACCTCGCCCTGGAGGCGCAGATCTACGCCGAGTGCGAGCGCTACTATCCCTTCGTGCTCGGCGCCCAGCCGGTGCGGATGGTGGACCTGGCGGCCTTCTACGCCGCGGTGGCCAACGAGGGCGCCCGCCCGGCGCCCTACGCGCTGGAATCCGTCGAGCGCGACGGCAAGACCCTCTACACCCGCGAGGCCCGGGCCCCGACCCGGATCGGCTCGGCCGACCGGGTGGCGTTCTACCAGCTCAAGACCATGCTGCAGGGGGTGACGAACCACGGCACGGCCGCGGCGCTCAGCCGGTTCTCGTCCTCCATCGCGGGCAAGACCGGCACCTCCGAGAACGAGAACGACGCCTGGTTCGCCGGCTTCACCAACGAGATCACCATCGTGGTCTGGGTCGGCTACGACAATGCCGACGGCACCCGCCGGACCCTCGGGCGCGGACAGACCGGCGGCCACCTCGCGGTGCCCATCGCCGGCACGATCCTCCAGGCGGCCTGGGCCAACGGCGTGCCGCGCACCACCCTGGCCCCGCCCTCCCCGGAGGCGCGCCAGGACCTCCTCGACGCCAGCATCGATCCGCGCAGCGGCCAGCGCGTCGACGGCGGCGGCGTCCTGGAGCATTTCCGGATCAAGGACGGCCGGATGGCCGACACCCAGTACAAGCTGCTGCCGCGCGAGACCCGGACCGCCATGCGGCCCGATCCCGAGGACGGCGACCTCGGCGCCGAGGACGAGGCCCCCGATGTCGCCGGCGGCCTGTTCGGCGGCCTCGAAGGCGCCAGACGGGCGCAGCCCGAAGCCGATCTGCTCGACCCCTACGGCGAGCGCCGCAACCGCCGGGCGCAGTCCGAGACCTACCAGCCCTGGCCGGGCACGCAGCGCTCGCCCTTCGGCGACGACGAGGAGATCCGGCCGCGCCAGCGCCGCCGCGATCCCGACTACCTGTTCGGCGACGAGCCGCGCTTCTGAGGGCGCTCCGCCCCGGGCGCGGCCCGCGCCGCCCCGCTTCCCGACCCCCTCTTCCCGACCTTCTCTTCCCGACCTCCTCCTCCCGACTTGCGAGGCCCCGACGTGCGCAGCCCACTTCCGGCAACCCTTCTCCTCGCCCTCGCCCTGACGGGCGCTGCCCGCGACCCGGCCCGCGCCCAGGAGGGCATCAAGCTCCAGCCGCCCGCGAGCCCGCCCGCCAACCCGGCGGTCTCGGAGCGGATCAAGGACGTGCCCGCCATCGAGGCGGCCGGCGTCACCGGCCTGAAGCCCGGCACCATCCTGTTCACCGACCATCGCGACGATCCGGCCAAGCCGGAGAACGGCCTCGTGCCCTATCTCGACTGGGGCAAGCTGCGCCCCGGCGAGCGGGCCGCGCTGGCGCCGCATCCGGGCTACGTCGAGCCCGACTACGTGCAGACCCTGAACGGGGTCGCCAAGCGCCGGCACGAGACCCTGAAGGTCTACGTGGCGCAGGGTCGCTTCGTGGTGGCCAAGCCCCCGGAGAGCATCGACCTCGCCGCCTACGCCACCCTGGGCTTCGTCGCCAAGATGGACCCGGTGATCAAGCACAAGGCCCTGAACCCGGCCGACGCCACCCCGAACAAGGATCCGGCCGCCGCCTTCGCCAAGCGGCCGGACCGGCCCTGGTGCGAGGTCGGCACCACCTGCATCGAGTCGCGCTACGACCTGGAGGGCAAGCTGCCCCTGGGCGTGAAGCTCGCCAACCGGCTCGAGGACGGGGCCTCGAAGAAGATCGCCGAGTTCGTCGCGTTCCAGAGCGAATTGCGCACCCTGCCCCCGGCGGAGATCGCGGCGCTCGGCACCCTCACCAAGCTCGACACGCCGGTGACCGGCGGGCTGGAGCAGACGATCTTCTGGGTCAACCAGATCCTGCGCTTCGGCAAGTTCCTGGCGGTGTTCCAGCCGATGCCGGGCGATCCGGCCAAGACCGTGGTGACCACCTACGTGGCGCTGGCGATCAAGGGCGACGTCCTCGACCGCAAGCAGGAATACGCCCGCGTGCCGGTGCTCAAGAACCTGCTCCCGGCCCAGGTGCTGATGGGCAACTCGTCCTTCAACACCGGCACCTCGATCAGCGCCGGCCTGCCGACCTACGCCCGCAACCGCATGATCGCCTTCGCGGACGCGCTGGCGAAGAACTGATGGGGATGGCCTGTGGGCGGGAGCGCCGGCCTCCCGCCCCTCGTGGGGCGGAGGCGCAGGCGGGGGTGGCTCCGCTCGGGTCGAAACCCGACCCGCTTGGCCCCGCGCGGGGTTGAACTCGACCCTTCTCGGACCCTCGGACGGTCCGCTCCGCGGCCGTTCGATCCGCGGCGATCTAAGATCGAGGTGGGTGGTTTTCCGCCGGTTCGCTTTGAAAGATGAGTCCGGAACAGCGGACATTGGCGTTCGAAAGGCTGATCGGAGCTGGCGCGGGACCTGTCTTGAACGGATATCGCGCTTGTGAAGCCGGGAGACGGAAACGCGACGAGGGCGATCTGCTTATCCCCGGTCGTCCGCGAAGGCGTGGACGCCGGATTGAGGTCCTCCTTCATGAAAACGCTTCTCCTGGCAGGTTTGGCCACCCTGATGCTGTCCCCGGCAATGGCACAAAGCGACCGGGTTCTCCGCCAGCCCGGCACCGACGGCGCGACCGTCGTGCGGGAGCCCAACAGCACCGGTAACGATCGCGACCTCGTCATTTCGCGCGGCGCGACGGGCGCCGACACCATCGAGACGGACTCGGCCGCCGGCGGCAATGCCGGGCGTCCCGAGCAGGCTATCCCGAACAGCAGCGCCGGCGGGCGCTGATCCCCGGCAGGCTCCGGCCGCCGGTTCATGCCGGCGGGCTAGGTCTGGCCCGCACATTCGCCGATTGCCGGGCGTGGCGTGTCTCCCAGCCTCCGGGGTTCCGGCGCCGCTTACGCCCGATGCGGTGGCGAATGCGCGCATCCGGTGCCTGCGTGGGTGAAGTCTGCCACGGCGGGGTGCAGAGCGTTCTTCCGCTTGCTTCGCGATGTCGACACGGGTTGCGGCTCCCTAATGGGAGCTGAATGGTCCGGTTCAGGATGAGTTGGGAGCTCTGGCCTAGAAAGCCCTCAACCCCAGCAGGCCCAGGCGCCTCTTTCCATCGGCGCTCCACGGACAGGGCCCGCCGGGGCACGGCGAGAAATCCGTGCGCAAGGCCGGCAACGACATCCTGAGGAAGATTTCCAATGAACGACATGCAGACCGTCACCGGCACCGTCTGGGCCGTCTTCGGGCACCGCTTCGCCCTCGAGGGCAAGGACGGCCGGGTCCTCGCCGACTTGGGGCCGAAGGGTGCCGAGGACATCGCGATCGCCGAGGGCGACAGGATCACGATCCAGGGCGCGCGCAAGCCCTCGGAGATCAAGGTGCTTTCCATCACCCTCGCGGACGGCACGACGCGCGACATCCTGTGGCCGAAGAAACCTCAGGGGGCCGATGGCGAGGGTGCGGACGGCAAGCACGGACCGGCGGACCCGGCCGCCGCGCTCGCCGCGGTCAAGGCCGAGGGCTACGCCGTCGAGGGGGAGCCCAAGCGCAAGCCGAAGCACTTCGAGGTCGTCGGAGCGAAGGACGGGGTCCGTCACGAGATTCACGTTGAGCTCGATGGAAGGATCCGGAAGGCCAATCCGCTGGCCGCCTGAGTCACCGAGTCGGATCACAGCCGCATTCCGGCGGGCGTGATCCGGCCCCGCCGACCGGACAGAGCGATCACGATCCCGCGTCATCGCAGATCACGGCGCTTCGTCTGGGACCCGACGGCAGGTCCGGCGACTTGGCTCCCGTCCAGGGCGGTCCCGCCCATACCCATGCCCCGGGGAAGACATCTTGGAAGTCATCCATCCCGACCCGCCGATGCGCGAGGAGATTGCGCGCGGCTTCTACCCGGCGTTCGAAGACAGGTGGCGGCGGGCCGAGGTCGTCGGCCGCTGGGTCATGGTCGCCTTCGTCGGCGCCAACGTCCTAGGGGCGTTCGGCCAGGGGCTGTTCAGCGAGCGCGAGGCCGCCAACGCGGATGCCTCGATCAGGCTCCGCTACGAGCCGGTCGTCCGGTTCGGAGCCCCCACCAAGGTCCAGTTCGACACCCGCGTCCCGCCGGGCGGCGATAAGGTCGCTGTGACCATGGCCAAGGGGCTCGCCGACCATTTCGGGCTGGAGAGCATCATTCCCCGCCCCTCGCGCTGGGAGGCCGGCGCCGACAGCATCCGCATGGAGTTCCCGGTGGTGAAGGGTCAGGAGCGGGTCACCGTTCTGTTCGCGGGCTCGCCCGGCTTTCGCGGTGGCGTCGACCTGTGGGCGCGTCTGGACGCGGGCGAGACCCTGTCCTGGTCGCAGTACTCGGTCCCGTAGCCATGAGCACCGTCTTCAAGGCCGCGGCGGCCTACCTCGTCGTCCTCTTCGTCATCCGCCTCATCGGGCGCCGAACCGCCAGCCAGCAGGCCCCTATCGACATGGTGGTGCTGTTCCTGTTCGGCGGCATGAGCGTCAGCGCCGTGCTTGGCGACGACAAGTCGTTCGTCGGCGCCATGAGCGCGATCTTCACGGTCGGCCTGATGCATGTGGCCGTGTCCTGGCTGAAGCTGCGCTACGTCTGGTTCGAGCGCATCTGCGATGGCACGCCCATCGTGGTCTATCGCGACGGCGACTGGGACGAGACCCAGATGCGGCGCCTGCGGATGCAGCAGGCCGACGTGCGGACCGCCGCTCGCCAGCAGGGCCTCGACGACATGGACCAAGTCGAAGTCGCCATTGTCGAGCGCGACGGCAAAGTGTCGATCGTCGAGAGGGAGTAGTACCTATCGTAAGGCGTCAGGTGCCGGGTACTGCCGGCCTCGAAGCGCGTTGTGAGGGCCGTCCGTTTTCAAGCACGACGTGGGTCAGTCGCCATGGCGGGGTTGGGTCGGATCCGGAACGTCCGCATGAGGGTAGAAGGTTTGGGGGCGCCTCCTACCCGCAGCAACCCTTCGCAGGGACGAGCGGAATCCGTTTCGACCCCAGCCTCCGCGGACCGAGCGTCACCCCATTATCCCGACGCCGAACCTCTCCTCCGCGCGAGGGAGATGCGCGCGCGGCCCTCCTCCCCCTTGTGGGGGGAGTTGGAGGTGGGGGTGGCTCCGCTGGCCTCAGCCGGCTGAGGGTCACCCAACCACCCCCACACCTCACCTCTCCCCACACGGGGGAGAGGGACACGCCCCGCGTCCGGGCCGTGCGCCGGGGCGAAGCCCGCCGGCTCAGTTGCCGCGGAAGGCGATCGAGGGAATCGACGGCTGGGTGTACTGGCGGTTGACGTCGCGGCGGGTCTGGGTCCCGTTGGTGTCGCTGGACTGGCGGTAGTTGCTGGTGTCGAAGGCATCCGAGATGCCGCTGCGCCCGCTCGGGCTGTCGCTGTTGCAGGCGCAGAGCCCGCCGAGGAGGGTGGCGGCGAGGGCGAAGGAAGCGAGACGCATCGGGGTGGATCCTGTGGCGAAAGCAGTGTCTGTGGTGCTGCCCGGGCCCCGCACCCGTCAAGCGCAAGGCTAACGAATCGTCGCCGGTTCCTGCCGCACTGATGTCGCCGTGCCACGAAAATGCTCACCACCTCGGCAAGGAAGCGGCGGTTCGCGGGGTGAAGATGGGGAATCGGGGCCCGCACAGGCTGGCGCTTTGCCCGCGAACACGCGAGACATAGTGCCGATGAGCAACGTCCTCCCCTTCCTCCGCCGCCCCGCCGCTCCACCGGTCGTCGTCACCGACGTGGTGGCCGTCGCCGACGATCTCTTCGCGCTGCTGGAGCAGCTGGAGCTCGTGAGCGCCCGGGCCGCCGCCATGGGACGCCCGGCCCGCGAGGTCGAGCGCACGGTCCAGAACCTCCTCGACGCCGTGACGGCCGTGGAGCGGGCCCTCGACTGCATCGGCGAAGGCGACGAGGCCGGCCAGGCGCGCTGAGGCGCGATCAGCGGCCGACCCGGCGTCCGGCCCACGCTGCGATCCGATTTGGCGCATGCCTGCACCGGGTTCCCATCAAATCGACAAATTTGTCTCACCAAGGGTCTACTTGTAGACAGACGGATGCGACGGCCCTGCGCTAGAGGCCGGAGAGACAGACGGTGAACACAGCGCGCTGCATGGGCCCGGCCTCCGATCGACCTACGGGCAACCTCCTCCTCGACGGCCTCCGGCCCGAGGATCGCGCGCTTCTCGACCCCCATCTCGATCGCCTCTCGCGGGACCGCGGCGAAGCCCTGTTCCAGGCCGGCAGCGACGTCACCTCCATCGCCTTCCCGTGCCGTCAGACGGTGGTGACCTTCATCGTCGCCATGCGCGACGGCCGCAGCGCCGAGGTCGCCACGGTGGGGCGCGAGGGGGCGGCGGGCGGCGTCGTCAGCAGCGGGTTCCTGCCCGCCTCCACGAACGCCGTGGTCCAGATCGGCGGCCCGATCCTGCGCATGGACGCCCTGCGCCTCCAGGAGGCCAAGCGCCAATCCCCGGCCCTGCGCAACCTGTTCACCCGCTACGCCGACTGCCTGCTCGCCCAGGTCCTGCAATCGGTGGCCTGCAACGCCCTGCACCCGATCGAGTCGCGCTGCCTGCGCTGGCTCCTGACCCTGCAGGACCGCATCGGCACGGACGTCCTGCCGGTGACCCACGAGCTCCTCGCCACCATGCTGGGCGTCCAGCGGACCTACCTCACCCGCATCCTGCGGGCCCTGCAGCAGCAGGGCCTGATCGAGGTCGGGCGCGGTCGCATCAGCGTCCGCAACCGCGTGCTGGCGGAGACCGCCGCCTGCGAGTGCCACGGCGTCGTCCGGCGGCACTACGAGACGGTGCTCGGTGCGGTCTACGATCCCGGCGGCGCCCTCGTGGCGGTGGAGCCGCCCCCCGACCGGCGGGAGACGGACGCACCGCGCGAACTCGCCACATCCGAACCGGCCTGACCCTCCCCTCCGCAGAGCTCCGCCCCTCCGCCTGCCCCGATGATCCAACCCGCCGCAGACCCGCAGCCCGGCCAGGCCCCGGACGAGCCGCTCCCGGCCGCCGGGGACCGGACGTCTGCGGGCGCGCCGAATTGCGACCCGTCGTCCGACGAGCCATCCTTCGACGACCCATCCTCCGACGACCCGTCCTTCGATCCTGCCGACGCGGCGCTGCTCCTGCGCCTCGCCGCCGGCTCGGCCGGCCTCGGCCTGTTCGCCTACGACCCCGCCTCCCGCACCCTCCGGTGCGACGCCGGAATCCGGCACCTGCTCGGCCTCGCCGCGCCGGAGCCGGTCATCGACATGGACACCCTCCTCGCGACCCTCGATTCCGGGGATCGCACCGCTCTGGCCGCGGCGTTCGGCGCGGCCCTCGATCCGGCGGGGTCCGGGACGCTGGACTGCACGGTCCGATGCGCGACCTCGACACGACCTCGCTGGATACAGGCGCGGGCGCGACGGGTGGTCGACCAGGGGCGCCCCGCCCGCCTCGTCGGCACCCTGCAGGACCTCACCGCGGCGCGGTCGGCCGAGATCGCCGCGCGCGCCACCCACGACGCCCTGCGCGACTGGGACCTCGCCACCGGCGCCGTCCAATGGAATGCCGCCCTGACCACAGCCTACGGCTGGGCACCCCCGGAGGTCGTGCCGACCCACGCCTGGTGGCTCGCCCGGATCCACCCGGACGATCGCCCCGGCGTCGAGGCCGGCCTGCGCGCCGCCCTCGCCGGCGGCGGCGAATCCTGGAGCCAGGAGTACCGCTTCCGGCGCGCCGACGGCACCTACGCGGAGGTCCTCGACCGCGGCTCCCTGGTCCGCGGCCCGGACGGGAGCCCCCTGCGGATGATCGCCGCGATGCTCGATCTCACCGAGCGCAACCGCGTCGGCGCCCAGTTCCGCGCGGTGTTCCAGGGCGCCAATATCGGCATCGTCCAGTTCGATCCGCGGACCGTGCGCGCCTTCGCGGTCAACGCCAAGCTCTGCGAGATCTGGGGGGCGCCGGAATCCGAGATCCTCGGCCATTCCCTCGCCCGCTGGACACCGCCCGAGGACGACGACGACCGGTCGGCGCTGCACGAGCGCCTCGCGGCCGGCGAGACCCTGCAGCTCCGCCTGGAGAAGCGCTACCGCCGCATGGACGGGCGCATCATCTGGGCACGGGTCAACCTCGTCTCGCAGCGCCTCGGCGGCGAGGTCCACGCCACGGCGATGATCGAGGACATCACGGAGGAGAAGCGCGCCGATGCCCGCCGCGAGGCGCTGATCGCCCTCGGCGACCGCCTGCGCGACCTGCACACCCACGCCGACGTGGTCGCCGCCACGGCCGAGAGCCTGGGCCGGACCCTCCTGGTCGCCCGGGCCGGCTATGCCCAGGTCGATCCCGGCGGCCAGATCGCCTCCCTCAACCCGGACTGGACCGCCGAGGGAGACGCGGATCCGACCTGCGCCGTCGGCCTTCCGACCGCCTCTCGCTCGACCCTGGCCGCGAGCGTCGACCGTCTGGGGCGCGGCGACGTCATCAGCGTGGCCGACATCGCGGCGACGCCCGAACGCGTCGACGACCCGGAGGGCTATGCCCGGCTCGGGATGCGCGCCGTGATCAAGGTGCCGGTCCTCCGGCGCGGCCGCCTCGTGGGCATTCTCTACGTCCTGGATCGCCATCCCCGCGACTGGAGCGCCGGCGAGATCACCTTCGCGCGCGAGGTGGCGGAGCGCGCCTGGGGCGGCCTGACCCGCGTCGAGGCCGACGAGCAGCAGCGCACGTTGAACCGGGAGTTGAGCCACCGTCTCAAGAACACCCTCGCGATGGTCCAGGCCATCGCCTCGCAGACCCTGCGCAACGTCACCGACATCGAGGCCGCCAAGGAAGCCCTGGCCGCCCGTCTCATCGCCCTCGGCAAGGCGCACGATATCCTCCTCGCCGGGGTGCACGAGAGCGCCGAGATGGAGGCGGTGATGCGTGGCGCCCTCTCGATTCACGACGATCGGCAACCCGGCCGCTTCGAGGTCGCGGGCCCGCCGGTCCTTCTCGGATCGAAGGCGGCCCTGGCCCTCGCCCTGATGCTGCACGAACTGGCGACCAACGCCGCCAAGTACGGTGCGCTCTCGGTTCCCGACGGACGGGTCAGCGTCCACTGGACCCTCGACCCAGACGGCACCGCGGGCGGGGCGACCGTTCGGCTGATCTGGTCCGAAGCGGACGGGCCGCCGGTCACGCCGCCCACGCACAAGGGGTTCGGATCGCGACTGATCGAGCGCGGCCTTGTCGGTGCCGTCGGCGGTACGATCGAGCTGGATTACCGTCCCACCGGCCTCGTCTGCTGCGTGGTGGCACCGCTGGAAGGTTTCCAGTCCAGTGGCTGATCACCCGAGGACGTGAGCGGGTCGCGCCTCCTGCGCGTAACCCACGCATTGCCGCTGCACCGCACCCTGCGCTAGAGGGCGAGACCATGTGGACACGCCTCGCCCATCCCGGTCACTTCCTGCGCTGGACCCAGCCCGTGATGCCCTGGCTCGCCGGGTTGTCGGGCCTGCTCCTCGTGGCCGGTCTGTATCTCACCTGGTTCGTCGTGCCGCCCGATTATCAGCAGGGCGAGACCGTACGGATCATGTACATCCACGTGCCTGCGGCCTGGCTCGGCGTCTTCTTCTACGGCGCCATGGCGATCTCGGCCATCGGAACCCTCGTCTGGCGTCACCCCCTGGCCGATGTCGCCCAGCGCGCCGCCGCGCCGATCGGGGCCGCGTTCACGCTCATCTGCCTCGTGACGGGGTCTCTATGGGGCAAGCCCATGTGGGGCACCTACTGGGTCTGGGATGCGCGCCTGACCTCGATGCTCGTGCTGTTCCTGATCTATTGCGGGATCATCGCCCTGTGGCGGACGATCGAAGATCCCAACAGGGCCGCCCGTGCCATCGCCATCCTGACCCTGGTCGGCGCGGTGAACCTGCCGATCATCAAGTTCTCGGTGAACTGGTGGTCGACCCTGCACCAGCCGGCCTCGATCATGCGTATGGGCGGTTCGTCCATCGATCCGAGCATGCTCTACCCGCTGCTCGAGATGATCCTCGCCTTCACGATCCTCGGCGTCACCCTGCACCTCTATGCCATGCGCACCGAGATTCTGCGCCGCCGCGTTCGGGCCCTGACCCTGCGCGAAGCCGAACGCCTGGATGCCGGCCCGTCCGCCGCACGTGGGGCGTCGATGAGCCAGGGGCCGAAGGGGCAGGCGCCGATCGGTCGGGTCGTGCAGAGCCTGTGAGCCCGGCGTCGATGCGGGCCGAAGCGACCGGCACCCTGGAAACCTCACGCGTGAAGTCCCACCCATGACCCTTGGCCAGCACGCCGGCTACATCCTCGGCGCCTATGCCTTCACCGCTGTGGTGATCGGCGGGCTCATTCTCCATGCGCTACGCGATCATCGCGCCCGGAAGCGGGAGCTGGATCGCCTGCAGGGCGAGGTGCAAGACGGGTCGGGAGTCCGCGCGTGAGCGCTCCGCAACCCTCGGCGCAGACCCCGGAACCGGTCCGGCGTTCGCTGCTGGTCATCCTGCCGCTCGTCACCTTCGCGGTTCTCGCCGGGATCTTCTTTCTGCGCCTGCGCTCGGGCGCCGATCCCGCCGCCATTCCCTCCGCCCTGATCGGCAAGCCGGCCCCAACCTTCACCCTTCCGGCGATGCCGGGCCTGGTTGCCCAGGGGGCGCCCGTTCCCGGCCTCTCCCATGCCGACCTCCTCGGCAAGGTCACGGTGGTCAACTTCTGGGCTTCGTGGTGCGCGCCCTGCCAGATCGAGCATCCACAGCTCATGCGATTGGCGCGCGAGCCTGGCGTCCACTTGGTCGGCATCGACTACAAGGACACGTCGGAGAATGGGCGCCGTTTCCTGACCCGGAACGGCGTTCCATTCCAGGCCGTGGGCCTCGATACGGAGGGACGAACCGGGATCGATTTCGGCGTCTACGGTGTCCCCGAGACCTTCATCATCGGACCGGATGGTACCATCCGCGACAAGCTCGTCGGAATTCTGACCCCGGAGAGCTATCCCGGTGTGCTGGACAAGATCCGATCCATCGGATCGGCGACCGCCGCCCCTCGATGACTCGACGGGCGCTCAGCGCCCGGCCGGCAGCAGGCGGCGATATTCCGTCTCCGGCACGCCGTAGCTGTCCCCTGCCGCAGCCTTGAGCTTGTCGCGGTCCAGCACCTGGACATGCGAACGCCGTGCCTTGATCATGCCGGCGCCCTCCAGACTATGGATCGCCGTCGTCACGCCAGGGCGGCGCACGCCGAGCATCGTCGAGAGGAACTCGTGGGTGACGGGGAATTCGTCTCCGTCCACCCGATCGTGGCACATCAGGAGCCAGCGTGCGAGGCGCTCCTCCAGTGTGTGGCTGCCGTTGGAGAGCGCGGTGCCGGCAGTCTGCAGATGGGCCACATAGGCGTAATGCGCGAAGATCCCTCTGAGGACCCGCCGTTCCTCGATGAGGCGCCGGAATGCCGCGGCTTCGACCCGCACGGCGTCCCCCTCGATCTGTACGAAGGTCTCGTGGGGTGTCCGGTCGACATCGAGGAGCAGTGGGACCCCGACGATCCCCTCGGGCCCGGTGATACACACCTCGATCCGTCGGCCCTCGGGCGTAGCGGCAACCTCCGAGGCGATGCCCGATTCGAGGAAATAGACGTGCGTGATCGACTTGTTGGCGGCGATCAGGATGTCTCGGCGCCCCAACGCGACGCCTTCGGCAACGGATTGGATCGCCTCAAAATCATCAGGACTGAGGATGCTGAGGAGGTGATTTCGAACGTATCGCTGTGACGGCACCGGCATGAAACGTAGCGGCTCGATAGAGCAGCCATCGAACGTCTTGCTGCTCGGACAGAGGGACAGACGTCTCTCATAGCCGGATCTAGGTCTTAAGGAACTGCACCAGAGGGCGTCTGTACTATGTCGTACAATTTGCGGGCTAAGCTAGGTCTGCCCCTGCGCCGGAATGTACGCTATCGCACGGTAGAAAACGCGATTTCGAGCAGAATGTTACCGAAAGAATCCGTGACTTCGAAGCTGCGGCTCTCCCAAATTTTTGGATCACCATAGGTCTCCGGGCGATCGCGAATGTCGCGAACCGTCTGTTCGACGAGAGCCCGGGCCTCCGGCAAGCCCGGTAGGACATCGCCCTCGAAGTCGCGGATCAATGTATCTCGGTCCCGGATATTCATGAAGTAGTGAGGCATGGCGGTTTCATCCGGTGATTACCTGAGGGTCTTCACACCACGCGAGGGTTGGACGGTGCCGCGAGGTTCGTGTTCTTGCGGAAACATCTCCGCCTCTTGGTCCGCTGTCTGAAGACCCGTTTCCGAGTGCCGACGCCGCTGAAGGCAGTGGGAACTCACGCAGATATTTCGTGGCCAGCACCACCAAAACGGTGCTCCCGAAGCCCGAAGAAGGCACAGCAATCGAGGGTAGAGCGCCGAATTTATGAGTTGTATCGATATATCTTAAAGAAAATATATATTATGGATAGATATAAGCCGTGATTTTGGTTCTCAAGAGGACGATTTAAATTTCTAGATAATTGCTTCGTCTGGTAACGAACCGAAATACAACTCGTTGTTCTCTTCACAATGCAACATCGATATGGCATGTCCGCTCTGTCGCCCGCGGTAAGTCTGGGCTGCGGGTGACCTTGCGTTTGCACGCCCGCTTATTGATTGCCGGGGTTGTGACGTCGACCATTGTTCAATCCGAAGTTCGCAATCGCCTCCTTCGTGCGTTGCTGCCGCATGAGTTCGAGCGACTACGGCCATCGCTGGTCCGTTGCTCATTCGAGCAAGGTGCCGTGCTGGAAGTCCCGGGCGAGCCGATCGCCGCCGTGCATTTTCCGGAGCCGGGCATGATCTCGGTGATTGCGCATGCACCTGACGGCGTACAATCGGAGGCCGGGATCGTCGGGCCGGAGGGTATGATCGGTCTCGCCCTGCTCAACGGCGTCGACAGGACGCCGCACACCGCCTTGGTTCAGGTGCCGTGCCGGACCCTTCGGATCGAGGCGGAGGTGTTCCGAACCGCCCTGGCCGAGAGCCGGGCGCTGCACGCCTACTTTCTGCGATACGCGCAGTTCTACGCCGTTCAACTGGCGCAGGCCGGTCTCTGCAATGCACATTTCACCATCGAGCAGCGCCTCGCCCGCTGGCTCCTGATGTGTCACGACCGGGCCGATCGGGAGGATCTGCCGCTGACGCACGAGACGCTTTCACTGATGCTCGGCGTCCGGCGTGCAGGCGTCACGACCGGGCTGCGCGTGCTCGAACTCGCGGGCGCCCTGAAGATGCGCCGGGGCGGCATCGGAATTCGTGATCGTGCCGCGCTCCTAGCGGTCGCTGGAGCGTCCTACGGCGTACCTGAAGCCGAGTATGGCCGCATCCTCGGCGAGGGCTGAGGAACGCCGCCGGTTTCGCGCGATATCAGGCGGGCCCCGTATCCGGCTCCTTGCGCTCATGGCGCAGGAGGAGTGGGGTCTGGGCCAAGGCGAAGGCGATGGTCAGCGGCATGATGCCGAAGACTTTGAAGCTGACCCAGAAATCCTCCGTCTGAGTCCGCCAGACCACCTCGTTGATCACCGCCAGGAAGAGGAAGAACACCCCCCAGCGGAAGGTCAGCTTACGCCATCCATCCTCCGTGAGGGCGAACATCGAATCCAGTACGACCGAGAGCAGGGACTTGCCGAAGGCGAGGCCCCCGAGCAGCACGAGGCCGAACAGCGTGTTCACAATGGTCGGTTTCATCATGATGAAGGTCTTGTCCTGGAGCGCCAGAGTCAGGCCTCCGAACACGACCACCACCACGCCCGAAACCAGGGGCATGATGGGCAGGCGCCGCATCAGCGTATAATGGACCGCCAGGGCGGCCACGGTGGCGGCGATGAAGGCGCCCGTGGCCACGAACAGCTTCTGGTCCGGGTGGACGCCAAGGCGTTCGGCATAGGCATTGCCGAAGAAGAACACCATCAGCGGCCCGAGCTCGAGGGCGAGCTTCAGAAGCGGGGGAAGATGGCGGCGTGGGGGGATGGCTTCGATCTGCATGGTGTCCGTCATATAGGGTTCCGGGCGACGGCTTGCCGTGACACGGCGCTTCAGGGCGAGCGTCGCCTCACCCGGCATCCAGGCCCGCGATGGCCCGGGCGAAGTCCCGAGCCGCGAAGGGCTCCAGGTCCTCCACACCCTCGCCGATGCCGATGAAGTGCACCGGAAGGCCGAACTTGGCGGCAAGTGCCACCAGGATGCCGCCACGGGCGGTGCCGTCGAGCTTGGTCATGACGAGGCCGGTCACGTTCGCGGCCTTCGAGAACAGCTCGACCTGACTCAGGGCGTTCTGGCCCACGGTAGCGTCCAGAACGAGGAGCACCGCGTGGGGCGCTTCCGGATCGATCTTGCGGATCACCCGGAGAATCTTTTCCAGTTCCGCCATCAGGCCCGCCTTGTTCTGCAGGCGGCCCGCCGTGTCGATGAGGAGTACGTCGGTCCCCTGCGCCTTGGCTGCCTCGTAGGCGTCGAAAGCGAGACCCGCCGCGTCCGCACCCTGCGCCCGGGCGATGACCGGTGTCTGCGTGCGCTGGCCCCAGACCTTGAGCTGCTCGATCGCGGCAGCCCGGAAGGTGTCGCCGGCGGCCAGCATCAGGGAGTGCCCTTCCGCCTTGAGCTTCAGGGCGAGCTTGCCGATGGTGGTGGTCTTGCCCGCGCCGTTGACCCCGATCATCAGGATCACGAAAGGCTTCTTCGAGGCATCGATGCGGAAGGGAATCGCCACGGGCGTGAGCGCGCGCTCCACCTCCGTCGCCAGGATCTCGCGGACCGCATCCGGAGAAATGCCCTTCTCGTAGCGGCCCTTGCCGACGGCCTCCGAGATCCGGGTCGCCGTCTCGATGCCGAAATCGGCCTGGATCAGGGCGTCCTCGAGTTCCTCCAGGGTGTCGGCATCGAGCTTGCGCTTGGTGAAGAGGCCGGTGACGCGCTCGGTCAGGGCCGAGGACGTGCGTTTCATGCCGCCCGTCAGGCGGCTCCACCAGCCGCGCTTGGGATCCTCGGAAGCCGCGTCGGGCTCCGGCATGAAAATCTGGGTCTCGACTTCGGGTTCTGGCTCAGGTCCGGGCAGAGGCGCGAGTGGGACTGCCTGAGCCGGCTCCGGCGCGAAGGCTTGGCTCGTCGAGTCGGCGGCCTCGGCCCCCCTTGCGGGATCGTCGCCGGCGGTTCCGGCGGGCGGGCGCTCCACCGCGCCCTCCACGGGCTGGAGGTCGGCACCCTCGAGTTCGTCCGGGATCGCGTTCTTGTCCGGTGTCGCCTCGCCCGGCTCGCCGGGCGGTGGCGGGACGTGGGAGACGTCCGTCGCGGCCGTGGCGAAATCCGGTTGGCCCTCGGACAGCGAGGCAGGGGAGTCGACAGGTAGCGTGGCCGGTTCGACCACCGGCTCGACGACGGGCTTTGCGACCGGTTTGGGGTCCGGCGGTTGGACCGGCACCGGAGCAGGCCGCTCCTCCTCCTTGGTGCCGAACATCTTGCGCAGCAGCCAGCCCGGCCTCTTGTCTTCGTTCATTCCCGCTTGCTCCCCGGACCCGGCATGGTTAGCGCAGGGCCATGCCCCCAGCCGATGCCCTCGTAACAGACATAGGCGCGCGCCTCCTCTACCGCGATGCCCTTGTGCTCGTCATCGACAAGCCGGCAGGTTTGCCGGTCCATCCCGGCCCAAAGGGCGGGGAAACCCTCACCGATCATCTCGATGCGTTGCGCTTCGGTCTGCCCCGCCGTCCGGAGGCAGCCCATCGCCTGGATCGCGATACCTCGGGCTGCCTCGCCCTCGGACGCCACGCCAAGGCCCTGGCCCGCTTGAACAAGCTCTTCGCCGCGACCGGCACGGTCGAGAAGACCTATTGGGCTCTGGTCGAGGGAGGTCCCGAGACCGAGGCCGGCGAGATCGCCCTGCCCCTGGCGCGGCGCTCCGAGGATTCCCGCTCCTGGTGGATGAAGGTCGACCCGGCGGGCGATGCCGCCCTCACCCGTTTCACGGTGCTCGGGCGCGGCGGCGGCCTGACCTGGCTCGCGCTCGCGCCGGTCACCGGGCGGACGCATCAGCTGCGCGTCCACTGCGCCGCGATGGGCTTTCCCATCCTCGGCGACCCGATCTACGGCACCGCTCCCCGCAGTGGCGGACCGGGCCTCCAGTTGCATGCCCGAGCGCTCCAGCTCCCGCTCTACCCAAAGAAGCCCCCGATCCGGGTCGAGGCGCCGGCTCCGGGGCACATGCAGACGGGATTGGCGGTGTGCGGGCTCGCGGGAACGGACCTCGCTTAGCTGACCGATCGGCTGCGATCCTCTCAGGCGGCGATGAGTGCCCGGTCGTCGTGCCCGATGATCGTCACGTCTGCGAAGATCCCGGGTGATGTCTCCGGTGCAAGCCGGACCGGCGTGAATGCTTCCGTGCGTCCGAGACCGCCCCGCTCGGTCAGGACCCGGCGGGTATGGCCCACTTCGCCGGCGAGATGGGCCGCGAGGGCGGCGTCGCCGGTGGCCCGCAGGCGGGCGGCGCGGTCCCGGATGACGTCGCCGGGGACGGGCGGCATCCGGGCCGCCGGGGTGCCGGGGCGGGACGAGTATGGGAAGACGTGGAGATGGGTCAGGCCGCATTCCGCCACGAGTTCGAGGGAGCGGGCGAACTGCGCCTCGGTCTCGGTGGGGAAGCCCGCGATCAGGTCGGCCCCGAAGACGGCGCCGGGGCGCAAGGCCCTGACCATGTTGCAGAATCGGATCGCGTCGGCGCGAGCATGCCGCCGCTTCATCCGCTTCAGGATAAGGTCGTCGCCGGCCTGGAGGGAGAGGTGAAAATGCGGCATCAGCCGCGCCTCGTCGGCGATCGCCGCCATCAGCGCCGCGTCGGCCTCGATGGAATCGATGGAGGAGAGGCGCAAGCGGGCAAGGCCGGGCACCTGCGCGAGGAGGGTCTGTATCAGGTATCCAAGGCCCGGGGTCGCGTCGAGGTCACGTCCATAAGCGGTCAGGTCGACCCCGGTGAGCACCACCTCGTGTCCGCCGGCCTCGACGATGCGGGCCACCTGGTCGACCACGTCCCGGACCGGCACCGAGCGCGAGTTTCCGCGCCCGAACGGGATGACGCAGAAGGTGCAGCGATGATCGCAGCCGTTCTGGACGGGGACGAAGGCGCGGGTCTGCCCAGCGATGCCGGCGATCCGGGTCGGCGTGGCGTGGCGCACCGCCATGATGTCGTCGACGGCGGCGCGCGCTTCCGGCCGGACCGGACGGGACCAGGTCTCGGCCCGGCCCTTGGCGTCATTGCCGACGAGGCGCGCCACCTCCGGCATCGCCGCATAGGCGTCGGTCTCCACTTGGGCGCCGCAGCCAGTGACCACGATCTCGGCATCGGGACGTTCGCGGGCGAGCTTGCGGATGGCCTTGCGGGCCTGGCGCCCGGCCTCGGCCGTGACCGCGCAGGTGTTGACGATGACGAGGTCCGCGGAGGCCCCCGCCGCCGCCGCATGGCCGCGCATCACCTCGGACTCGACGGTGTTGAGGCGGCAGCCGAAGGTCAGGGTCTCGACGGCCATCTCAGGGGGCGCCTTCGGCCAGGAAGATCTCCGGCGGGAAGCTGCCGTCCCATTCCAGGGCCACCGGGCCGGTCATCAGGACATGGTCGTCGGCGCGCCACTCGATGACGAGGTCGCCGCCGGGCAGGCTCACGGTGGCGCCCCGGCCGATCATCCGCAGGCGCGAAGCGGCCACCACCGTGGCGCAGGCGGCGGTACCGCAGGCCAGCGTCAGCCCGGCACCGCGCTCCCAGACCCGCAGCTTGATCCGGTCGGGTCCCAGGACCTGGGCGACCGAGATGTTGGCACGGTCCGGGAAGATCGGGTGGTTCTCCAGCATGGGGCCGATGCGGGCGAGATCGTAGGTGTCGGGATCGCGGTCCACGAAGAACACCGCGTGCGGGTTGCCCATGTTCACGACGCTCGGCGAGTGCAGCACCGGATCGTCGATCGGGCCGATCTGGAGTTCGATCCGGCGGGTATCCTGGAACGGCTCGGCCAGGGGGATCTCGGCCCAGGCCAGCTTCGGCCGGCCCATGTCGACGGTGAAGGAGCGCTCGGCGACGCGCTTGACGCCCACGAGCCCGCCGCGGGTCTCGAGAAGGAGCCGGCCGCTCTCGGCCGGCCGGGCCATGGCCGGATCGTCGAGCATCGCGTAGGCGACGCAGCGGGTGCCGTTCCCGCAGGCGCCGGCTTCCGAACCGTCGGTGTTGTAGATCCGCAGGGACGCGTCGGTGCCGGGCGTGCGGGTATCGTGGATGACCATGAGCTGGTCGAAGGCCGAGCGCGGATAGGCCGCGATGGCACGCGCCTCTCCGGCCGTGACCTGCGTCGGCGTGCCGCGTAGGTCCAGCACCACGATCTGGTTTCCGGCTCCGTGCATCTTCAGGAACCGTCGATGGGCAAGCTCGCTCATGCCGCCTTGTCTCTATGTCGTGCGTCCGGGGTGTTCGAGATCGCGCGGGTCGATGGACCCCCGCGAGGGCGCCCGGCCCTGGTGGGGCTATAGGGCATAGCGACCGCGCACGCACGGGGCCCGGCGCCGCGGCTGCGTTGCAGAAGGGCCGCGCCCTGCCGCCTTCGTGCGGCGCGGCACCCGGGACGGCTCGCCGGGCGGGAACATCGCGCCTAACTTCTCCCCACGGGCCCGGGAGCGTGCGATTCGACGCGCCCCGCGCCGATCCGGAGCCACCGCCTTGATCCGACCAAGCTTCACGTCGCTCGCCATGGTGCTCGCCGGATGCGTCGCTCTCTCGGCTGCCTGCGCCGGGAATCCCGCCCTGGCCCAACCCGCCACGCCGCCGGCCGCGGCCAACCCGCTGCCGACCACCACCAATCCCGATCCGAAGACGCCCGGCACGGCGGACATCCCGGTGCCGGCCCAGGCCGGGACGGCGCCCTCCGCCACGCCGCCGGCCGGACCGCGCCAGACCCTGGTGGCGACCCCCGGCGACGCCAACGACGTCGACGAGGTTTCGCTGCCGGCGAAGCCCGCGGCGATCCTCGCCGGGCGGACGAAGTGGGAGGAGGCGGTGCCGAGCCTCAAGGCCGCGTTCCAGCGGATCGAGGCCGACCTCGCCAAGGCCGGGATCCAGGCCGTGGGCCGGCCGATCGCCGTCTTCGCCAAGACCGACGATGACGGCTTCCAGTACGACGCGATGATCCCGATCGCCGCGATGCCGGATCCCAAGCCGGCGGAGGCCGACGGCCTGCGCTTCGGCACCACGCCGAGCGGCCGCGCCCTGCGCTTCCCGCACAAGGGCTCCTACGACGAGATCGACGGCACCTACGAGACCCTGACCGCCTACCTCGATGCCAAGGACATCGTCGTGCAGGACAAGTTCATCGAGGAATACGTCACGGACCTGAACGACAAGGCCGACGAAAAGCTCGACGTGAACATCTACGCCCTGCCGAAGTAGCGGGCGGTCAGGCCCGGACCGCGTCCGGCCGGGCCTCCCGGCGTCTCCGGCGCCAGGAGGCCGGGGGCGCAGTCATCGTCTTCCGCCAAGTTCATGAGGCCGGGAGGCGGCGGCCGAGCCGATCGAAGCATGCGATCGGCGCGGTGCGGTGAAAGTCTATGAGGCCCTGTCTCCCGGGGGGGCGCTGGTCCGGTAGCCCGCCTTCGGCATCGATCGCGGTGTTGACCGTCGCCAGCACCGCGGCCGTGGCGAGGCCACTCAGGGGCCTAACGAGCGAGGCAATGCCTGAAGGGGACCAGATCGGCCACAGGAGCCTTATGGCATCCACGGTGCGCCGCCCTTTTCAGAACAGGCTGGGCTGTTCGGGGCGTGCGGCGCGCCAGCCGCCTTCCAGGGTCAGCAGGAAGCGCTTGATGTCGAGGCCGCCGGCGAAGCCCGTCAGGGCTCCGCCAGCGCCGATGACCCGGTGGCACGGCACGACGATGGGCAGGGGATTGGCACCGTTGGCCGCCCCCACGGCGCGGCTGGCACCCGGCCGCCCGATCCGACGGGCGAGTTCGCCGTAGCTGACCGTTTCCCCCGGCGGGATCTCGGCGAGCGCCTGCCAGACCGCGTGCTGGAACGGCGTGCCCCGTGGTGCGAGGGCGAGGTCGAAGCGGGTGAGGCGCCCATCGAAATAGGCTTCGAGCTGGACGCGCGCCGGAGCGAAGGCGGTGTCGTCCCGGTGCCAGTCCGTGTCCGGCGTCACCGCGCCCTTGCCGCGCGGAAAGCCGATGCAGGCGAGCCGTTCGTCCGGTCCTGCGAGGACCAGCGGACCGATGGGGGTCGGAAGGATCGTGTAGCGCATTGCCGGCATGGCGAGGCTCGTCAGCGTGGGGCCTGACCTTGGACCCCTTCCAGGCCGAGATTTCCAGGGGGCGGGCTTTCTGGATCTGAGATTTTTTGGGCCGGTAATCCAGCGGCGCGACCTACGCAGGGTAGGTGCGGAGAGTTGATGGACCAAGCTGGATCAATCTCGTCAACGGTCTGCAACTCAGGATTTCAGTAAACAGCGCTCGATTTTTGCGTTCGATATTGGTCGAAGCTGGATCTGACGCTGCACACGGTTCACTTTACCCATCAGATTTTGCGCAAATCATTTGCGTGATCGGAAGCATCTCCCCTAACAGGAGCGACGCACCGGTGCGCTTTCCGACCGGGGAGCGCTGCCGGACCTGGCGGACGGTGGGGGCATCAGGCAAGTTGCGATGACGGGTCATACGCGTCCCGAGCCGGTCACCTGGCGCTCCCAGGGGCGGTTCGTCGCCAGCATCGCCTCGATGCGACAGCTCCAGTTGTTCAACGATCGCGGCGGACTCGCGGTCAATTTCGACATCCTGCGTTCGACCGCGCCCGACATCGCGATCGCAGGGACGCAGAGCAAGGCCTTCAGCCTGTGGGAGACCCGCTCATCCAGCGGCTTCGTGACGGAACCCAAGTACAACGCACAGCTGATCACGATCCGCTTCGTGACGAGCGGCCACATCGTCTATCGGCGCCGGTCCGGCGACGTCGATGGCATTCCGACCCATGCGACCCTCGTCAATTTCAGCGACCTGCGGGAGGTCCAGGCCATCGGAGCGTTCAGCGCGATCAGCGGGACGTTCAGCGTCGAGGTGCTGATGGCCGCCCACGCGGCCCTGACGGGCAGTAGCCACGGCACTCTGCCGGATCTCGCGCCCACGGCCGCCGTGGCGACCCCGGCCATGACGGCTCTGTTTCTCACGCTGCAGCGGGTCCAGCAGCAGACCCAGGGAGTCGATTGCAACGATGACCTGACCTTGCCGCTGCTCAGGGAGGTCCTGAGCTACCAGCTGTTGTCGGCCTGGCCCCGGCGCGCCACCCCCGCACCGGCCAAGGCGCAGGAGATCCCCTCCCGCAACCTCGGGCGGGCGCTCGATTACATCGAAGCGAATCTTTCGCGGGCCCTGACCCTCGCCGACATCGCGGCGGTGGCGGGGATCAGCGTACGCTCGCTTCAGGACAGGTTCCGCCGCGACCTGGGCCGCACACCGGTCCAGGTCATCCTCGAATTGCGCTTGGCGCGGGCCCATCAGGACCTGACTTCGCCCGCCAAGGCGTCCCTGTCCGTCGCCGACATCGCCCGCTCCTGGGGCTTCGTCCATATGGGCGATTTCGGCCAGCGTTACCGGCGCCAGTACGGCTGCACGCCCACGGAAACCCGCCGTATCAGCCGCGCCTTCTGAGGCGTTCGGAGCGGCCCGGAGGCGTGTCGGGCCGCCGAGATCGCATCGTTCATCGCTCGCGGCTCGATGCGCGATCGGGCCTGTCTATCAGGATCGTGCGCCGGCATATCAATATTGCGAAGATTTGACAGATTCTGTCATTTGAAAGAATTTCAGTAAGTTGTTCCTCGCCTGCAAACAATCGTTAGAAGCGCGATGCATCAGCGGGACGGACTTCGAATGTTCGGCGAAGGACTTTTCGATCTGTCGCCGCAAGTGCGGTTGTGTTTGCTGCTCCGGCACGGTGCGGACGTTGCAGACTCACTTCGCATGCTGCCCTGACTTTGCAACCTAAAGTGGCAAAAATGCCCTACACTGAACCCACGCTTGTTTGGCTGGAAAACCTGAACCGGGCCCGGACCGGCGCGCCGCAAACCCTCACTGAAGGGTGCGGTCCGGTAGATGGCGACGCGCAAACGGCCTCGCTCGCCGCCGCCGATATGGTGGGCCTCGAGGACGAATTGCAGAAGCGCCTTGGTGAGATCGTGTTCTCGACCCTCTGCGAGAAGCTCGGCAGGTCGGCTCTGCTGTCAGTGGAGAGCGACATCGCCACGACCGGGAGTCTGACACCCGATCATCTCCGAGCCGCGCGCGCCCTGCTCAACTGGTCGATGTCCGATCTCGCCCTGGAGAGCGGACTCTCGATCTCGACGATCAAGCGCATCGAGCTGGAGCCGCAGGACGTCACCCGGCGCAGCTACCGCCTCGTGGTCGACACCCTGCGCGGCGGGGGCATCCGCTTCGTCGCCCTCGACGGCGGCACGATCGCTGTGGCCAAGGCGAGCCGGGCCGCCCCTCCGGTCCCTCGGCTTCCGCCGCAGATCCCCGGCCACCCGGGCTGATGCGCGGCGTCCCGCTCAGTAGAGCGGGATGTCGTGATGGTCCGGCCCTAGATGTGGGGTATGGTGTGGGACGAACTCCCCCTGGGCGCCAGGATCGGTCCCGGCTGCGGAATTGCCGGCCCCGTGCAGTCCGGGCTCCGGGGCTCCGGCCATCATGGCCATGGCCTCGACGCGCAGGTCAGCGGCCGGATCCCGCGGTCCCGGAACCTCATCCGCGAACACGAAGCTGTCGGCACCGGCTTCGCTCACGAGCGCGTGGTGGCCATGGCTGCCCGCATGGTCCCCGTGGCCCTGGTGCCGAACGGCGTGGTGGTCGGGTCCGGCCGGTGCGGTGGAGTCGTCCTCGGCGGCGGGTGGCGTAGCGGCGGGCGGTGTGGCGGAGGGCGGTGTAGGCAGGACCGGATCGGGCGGAGCCGCCGCACTGCCGAGGCCGTCATCGTGCAGGACCTGCCCCGGAAGGACCCCCTCGGTGTCGACGCCGACGAGATCCAGCTTAGCGACGTAGCTGCCCATCCCGGCCGCCTCGGCCTTGGCATGGACATCGGCGACCTTCTGCGCGCCGGTCACGTACTCGATCGCGACGACGTCCTTGCCGGCAGCCTGGGCGATCTTGAGATGCTCCAGGCTCGCCTGCGTCTCGGCGGCGGGCTGCTTCGCGGAACCGTCATCGTTGTAGAAGAGGTTCTCCTTGAACAACCCGTCGATGCTGTCGACGTAGGCTTTATCCGTCAACAGGTCTTCGGCTCCGTTGACCCAGACCTTGAAGGTCGGGGCCTGCGCCTTGGCATAGGCGCTCAGCTCCTGGACCAGCGTCCGCATCGCACCGGCGGCGTCTCCGCCGGGGGCATGCGCCTGCGACCAGGGCAATTCGAACGCATCGACCACGTCGAAGTAGATGCCGTCATAGCCCGCCTTGACAATCCGATCGATGGAGGCTTCGGCGACCGCCTTCCACGCCGGCGTCCAATAGGCGACCTCGAAATCGCCCGCCCATTTCGGATCCTCCGGCCCGAGCGCTTCGCTCGGGATCGTGGCGAAGTAGTCCCGGTAGGCCTCGGCCTCCCCGAGGCTGAAATAGCCCAGGAGCAGGGCCTGCCCCGGGCCGCCGCCCATCTGCTTCACCTCGGTCGGCGTGAACATCCGCCCGTCATCGGTGTAGACCTCGACCACTTTCACGTCGAACGGTGCGGCCGCGATCACCGCCGGATCCACGCCTTGCAGGACATACATCGCCGTCTTGGGCATCGCTGTGCCTCCCTTGGTTTTTCTACGATTTTGGTTGGGTGATGAGACGGGGCGTGCGTGGGCCGGGACTCTTTCGGTCTCGCGGGATCGGACGCCCTGTGGCCGGCGCCCTAGTCGGTGGGGGCCAGATCGTCCGCGGACCAGGTCTCACGGGTGTTGCCCACGTCGACCTCGTAGGCTTCGCCCAGGTTCCAGACGCCGACGACGGCGCCCACGCGGCCATCCGGCAGGCGCACGAGGTCGAGGTGGATGAAGGGGGAAGGGGTCACAGGCGTATCCTCCAGCGTCTTCGCCAACGGAGTGCGCCATCTTCGAACCCGAATATCAGTTCGTGCGGCGCCTCCGTGGCGATCAATACGACTGACAATTGATATAGATATTTTTTCCTGCCGTATTGATTTGATGTTAATCTTAGACGTTTATGGGATTGACGTCAAAGCCGTCTGATCCATGGCGCAGAGACTGGGGCGGATGGCTGCGCTGCGGCCCGTCCGTCCGCGGCGTCCTGCCCCGCCGATCCGGACCGGCGGCGGACTGGGGAAATCGATCACGAGGGGGCGCTGGGATGTATTCCACAGCTATCAACAGCATCGGCGCGGGTTGATCTTTGTAAAGTCAAGTTCCAGCCACAATCCTGAAAAAGACTATGCCTTGGCTGTTCCAGCGGAGGCTGTCATGACAGTGACGATCTTTGATCCTCTGACCGGGAAGATGGTGACGATCACGCTGCCCGACTGGCGATAGGCCGAGGGCTCCGGCGCGTGGCTGCCACGCGGAAAGGCGCTCCCGTCCCGCATGGGCCGGGAGCGCGCTGGACGGCGCCTACTCCGCCGCCTCGCTGTAGGCCTCCACCGGCGGGCAGGCGCAGACGAGGTTGCGGTCGCCGTAGGCGTTGTCGACGCGGTTGATCGGGGGCCAGTACTTGTCCATCCCCAGGCTTCCGCTCGGGAAGCAGGCCGCCTCGCGGGAATAAGGGCGCTCCCAGGTGCCCACGAGGTCCCGCACCGTATGGGGCGCGTGCTTCAGGGGATTGTTGGCCCGGTCCAACCGCCCGTCCTCGATGGCGCGGATCTCCTCGCGGATCGCCAGCATGGCGTCGCAGAAGCGGTCGATCTCGCCCCTGGTCTCGGATTCGGTGGGCTCGATCATCAGGGTGCCGGCCACCGGCCAGGACATGGTCGGTGGGTGGAAGCCGCAATCGATCAGGCGCTTGGCGATGTCGTCGACGCTCACGCCCGCGCTCTTCTGGAACGGCCGCACGTCGATGATGCACTCGTGCGCCACGCGGCCGTTGGCGCCGGAATACAGCACCGGGTAGGCGCCCTTCAGGCGGGCCGCGATGTAGTTGGCGTTCAGGATGGCGATGCGGGTCGCCTGGGTCAGGCCGCGCCCGCCCATGAGCAGGCAGTAGCTCCAGGAGATCGGCAGGATCGAAGCCGAGCCGTAGGGCGCGGCCGAGACCGCCCCCTCCGCGCCGGTCCGCGGGTCGGAGGGCAGGAACGGGATCAGGTGCGCCTTGACGCCGATCGGACCCATGCCGGGGCCGCCGCCGCCGTGGGGGATGCAGAAGGTCTTGTGCAGGTTGAGATGGCTGACGTCGGCCCCGATGTCGCCGGGGCGGGCGAGGCCCACCAGGGCGTTCAGGTTGGCCCCGTCGAGATAGACCTGTCCGCCATGGCCGTGGACGATGTCGCAGATCGCGCGGACCTGCACCTCGAACACCCCGTGGGTGGACGGATAGGTGATCATGCAGGCGGCGAGATTCTCGGAATGCTGTTCGGCCTTCCGGCAGAAATCGTCGAGATCGACGTTGCCCTGCGCGTCGGCGCCCACCACCACGACGCTCATGCCGCACATCTGCGCCGAAGCGGGGTTGGTGCCGTGGGCCGAGGACGGGATCAGGCAGACGGTCCGGTGCGCGTCGCCCCGCGACAGGTGATAGGCCCGGATGGCCAGCAGCCCGGCATACTCGCCCTGCGCCCCGGAATTCGGCTGCATCGAGATCGCGTCGTAGCCGGTGATGGCGCAGAGCTTGTCGGACAGGTCGTCGATGAGCGCGCGGTAGCCGAGCGCCTGGTCCGCCGGGACAAAGGGATGGATCTCCGAGAATTCCGGCCAGGAGATCGGCAGCATCTCGGCGGTGGCGTTGAGCTTCATCGTGCAGGAGCCGAGCGGGATCATCGCCCGGTCCAGCGCCAGGTCCCGGTCGGCGAGGCGGCGCATGTAGCGCGTCATCTCGCTCTCGGCCCGGTTCATGTGGAAGATCGGGTGCGTCAGGTAGGGCGAGGTCCGCACCAGCCCGGCGGGCAGGCGGCTCTCCGGCCAGGCCTCGTCATAGGCCGGGTCCGTCGCCCCGAAGGCGCGCCAGACGGCCTGGAGGATGTCGGGCCGGGTGCGCTCGTCCACCGTGATGCCGATGCGGTCGTCGCCCACCTTGCGCAGGTTGACGCCGTTGGCCACCGCCTGTCCGAGGATCAGGCTCTGGAACGCGCCGACCCGCACGGTGATCGTGTCGAAGAAGTGCTCCGGCTCCACCGTGAAGCCGAGGGCCTCGAGGCCGCCGGCAAGGCGCACGGCGTCGCGGTGGACCCGGGCCGCGATGGCCTTCAGGCCGCGCGGGCCGTGGAAGACCGCGTACATGCCCGCGATGACCGCGAGCAGCACCTGCGCGGTGCAGATGTTCGAGGTCGCCTTCTCGCGGCGGATGTGCTGCTCGCGGGTCTGGAGGGCGAGGCGGTAGGCCCGGTTGCCGCGGGCATCCACCGAGACCCCGACGAGGCGGCCCGGCAGGGTGCGCTTGTGTGCGTTGCGGGTCGCCATGTAGGCCGCGTGCGGGCCGCCATAGCCCATCGGCACGCCGTAGCGCTGCATGGAGCCGATGGCGATGTCGGCGCCCATCTCGCCCGGGGACTTCAGGAGGGTGAGCGCGAGCGGATCCGCGGCCATGACGGCGACCGCGCCGGCGGCGTGCAGGGCTGCGATGGGCTGCGTCAGGTCGCGAATGCCGCCGCAGACGCCGGGATACTGGAAGATCGCCCCGAAGACCTGGGCGGGGTCGAGGTCTCCGGCGGGATCGCCGACCACGATGGTCCAGCCCAAAGGCGCGGCGCGGGTGCGCAGCACCGCGATAGTCTGGGGCAGGCACTCGGCATCGACGAAGAAGGCGGTCTTTCCATGGGCAGAGATGCGCTGGGCCATGCCCATGGCCTCCGCCGCGGCGGTGGCCTCGTCGAGGAGCGAAGCGTTGGCGATGTCGAGGCCGGTCAGGTCGCAGACCAGGGTCTGGTAGTTCAGGAGTGCCTCGAGCCGGCCCTGGCTGATCTCGGGCTGGTAGGGCGAGTAGGCGGTGTACCAGGCCGGGTTCTCGAAGATGTTGCGCTGGATCACCGGCGGCATGGTGGTGCCGTGGTAGCCCTGCCCGATCAGCGAGACGAGGAGCCGGTTCTTGTCGGCGATGCCCCGCATGTGCTCGATCACCCGACGCTCGGTCATGGCGACCCCGAAATCGAGACGCTCCTCCTGCCGGATGTCGGCCGGCAGGGTCTCGTCCATCAGGGCATGCAGGGTCTCGGCGCCGACGATGCCGAGCATCGCATCGATTTCCTGCGTGGTCGGGCCGATGTGCCGGCGGTTGGCGAAGTCATAGGGGTCGTAGCGATCGGTGGTCATGGGGGACCTCGGCTCGTGAGGGATCTGGACTGCGCCGACGCACCCTCTCCCTTCCGTGAGAGAGGGTGGCCCGCGAAGCGGGTCGGGAGCGGCAAGCCCCGTATCCGGAGAGATCGTCCCCTCCCCGGCCCCTTCCGCGAAGTATCCTCCATCGCGGAAGGGGAGGGTTTGGGGTCTGCGCGCGTTACTTCGCGAAGTCCGCGTAGGCGGTCTCGTCCATCAGCCCGTCGAGGCTGGCCGGATCGTCGAGGCGGATGCGGTAGAGCCAGCCGGCCCCCTGCGGGTCGGCGCCGACGCTGGACGGGTCGGCCACCGCAGCGTCGTTGACCTCGGTGACTTCGCCGGAGACCGGCGCGTAGACGTCGGAGGCCGCCTTCACCGACTCGACCACGGCGGCGGCCTCGCCCTTCGTCAATTTCGCGCCGACCTTCGGCAACTCGATGAAGACGAGATCCCCGAGCTGTTCGGCGGCGTTGGTGGTGATGCCCACCGTGGCGACGTCGCCGGCGCAGTCCAGCCACTCGTGCTCGTCCGTGAACTTCCGCATCGCTCTCTCCTGATTGTTGGCAAATGGGGGGATTGGTTGGTGGCTAGGGGGACGGAACGGGCCCGATCAGGCGCGCTTGAAGCCTGCCGGAACGAAGGGCAGGGCCGAGACCGTGACGGCGAGGCGCTTGCCGCGAACCTCGGCGAAGACGCGGGTGCCGGGGGCGGCGAGCGCGGCCGGCAGGTAGCCCATGGCGATCGGCGCCTGAAGGCTCGGCCCGAAACCACCGGAGGTCACGTGGCCGACCGCCGCGCCGGTCTCATCGGCGAAGAGCGGTGCGCTCGCTCGCACTGGAGCGGGCCCGTCGGGACGCAATCCGACGCGCTTGCGGGCCGGGCCGGCCTCCAGCGCATCGAGGATGAGCGCCGCACCTGGAAAGCCGCCGGCCCGGGCTCCGCCACGGCGTCGTACTTTCGGAATGGCCCAGGACAGCCCGGCCTCCACCGGCTCGGTACCGGGGTCGATGTCGTTGCCGTGCAGGCACAGCCCGGCTTCGAGCCGCAGCGAATCGCGGGCGCCGAGCCCGATCGGCAGCACGGCGGGATCGCCCAGCAGCGCCTCGGCCAGGGCCTCCGCCTTCTCCTCCGGTATCGAGATCTCGAAGCCGTCCTCGCCGGTATACCCGGAGCGGGTGACGATGGCGGAGGCGCCCAGCAGCCCGAGCATCCGCACGTCCATGAAGCGCATCTCGGCCACTTCCGGTGCGAGGCGTGCCAGGGCCGCCTCTGCGCCCGGGCCCTGCAGGGCGACGAGGGCGCGGGCGAGCACGGTCACCGTACAGGTGTCGGAGAGATGCGCGCGGAGATAGGCCTCGTCGGCGACCTTGTTGGCGGCGTTGACCACGAGGAAGAGGCTGTCGCCGCAATGAGCGACCATGAGGTCGTCGCGGATGCCGCCCGCCGCGTCGAGGAGCAGCCCATAGCGCTGGCGGCCCGGCTCCAGGCCCAGGACATCGATGGGCAGGAGGGTTTCCAGGGCGCGCGCCGCATCGTCGACATCCCCCGAATGCGGGGTGAGCCGGATCTGGCCCATATGCGACACGTCGAACAGGCCGGCCTGAGCCCGCGTATGCAGATGTTCCTTGAGCAAGCCGGCCGGGTACTGCACCGGCATGGCGTAGCCCGCGAAGGGGACCATGCGACCGCCGTGACGCAGGTGCAGGGCATGCAGGGGCGTGCGGGCAACATCAGGGGACATCGGATCACTCCACGACGAAAAGCCTCCGGAAGCTCGATTGAGCGTTTCCGGCTGCCCCCATCTGTCGCGGTTACCTGAGAGCTTCTCCCTGACCGCGGCTGCGGTCCGGGATTTCTCCTTCGGTGGACGCCCTCAGGCGCCTCTCTCCAGATTGTCCAACGGTACGGTGATTGTGCCTGAGAGTTTCCGGGGGTGGTTGCTCCGTCGGCGCCATGGTTCGAAGGCTTCTGAGTCCGAAACGCTCGACCTGGGCTCTCCCGTATCGTCTTTGATGACCCAGTCAGGGTTTCACATTGCCCTGCATCAGGCAAGGCGCCCTGCCCGGCCGGCGCGTTACGCTTTGTCCAATCCGTCAGTCCGGACATGGCTTGGCGTCGACTTCGGGAACCGCGACGACTCGGGCTCGATTCCTCCAGTATGCCGATCGCATCAGGGCACGACCTCGCCGGCCCCCGTCCCCGCCGGACCCGCTCTCCAAAGGCCGTACCGGCCGCGGTCGATCCCGCCCTGACGGACAAGGCGTTGGCGATCCATGCCCGCCTCTGCCCGGTCTACGGCTGCCCGATCCCCTACTTCCACAGCCTCGACCCATTGAGCGAACTCGTCTCCTCGCTCCTCTCCCACCGGACGCGCAACGCCGAGTCCGGCCGCGCTTTCAAGGCCCTGCGGGCGCGCTACCCCGACTGGGACCAGATGCTGGCCGCGCCCGTCTCCGACATCGAGACGACCATCGCGGGGGTGACCTGGCCTGAACTCAAGGCGCCGCGGCTCCAGGCCATCCTCTCCGCCGTGCAGGCACGCCATGGCGCGCTCACGCTCGACTTCCTGAAGGACATGACGGTCGACGAGGCCCGGGCCTGGCTCGAGGCGATCCCCGGGGTCGGACCGAAGACGAGTGCGGCGGTGCTCTCCTTCAGCATCCTGCGGATGCCGGCCCTGCCGGTGGACAGCCACCACCACCGCGTCGCCCAGCGCACCGGACTGATCGGCCCCCGCGTCGACGTCGGGCCGTCCCATCCGATCCTGCGGGCGCAGATGCCCGCCGACTGGAGCGCGCAGGCCCTCTACGACAACCACGAAGTGCTGATGCTGCATGGGCAGAAAGTCTGCCATCACCGAAATCCGGCCTGCACCCGCTGCGTGCTCCTCGACCTCTGCCCCGAAGGACAGGCGCGGACGGGGAGCGGCGGCGCGATCCGGGAGCCGTAACGGCGCCGGAGTCTCGTTCCAACGACCCCGTGCGAGCGCCTGCGGAGCGCAAAGTCTTGACCGGTTCCGGCGCGGCGTCCAGAAACCGGCGCTCGGCAGCGCGGAATTTCGTCCGCAGCCGCTCTCCCGCAATCCGCACGAGGACCCCGCCGCGATGAGCGCGTTCAAGGAACTGGTGTTCTCGGGCGTACAGCCGACCGGGAACCTTCATCTCGGCAACTATCTCGGCGCGATCAAGCGCTTCGTCGAGATGCAGGCGCGGGATGCGCAGTGCCTCTACTGCGTCGTCGACCTGCACGCCATCACCCTGTGGCAGGACCCGGCGGCGCTGAAGGGCCAGATCCGTGAGGTCACTGCCGCTTTCCTCGCCGCCGGCATCGACCCCAAGCGCTCGATCGTCTTCAACCAGAGCCAGGTGCCTCAGCATGCCGAACTCGCCTGGATCTTCAATTGCGTCGCGCGGCTGGGCTGGCTCAACCGCATGACCCAGTTCAAGGACAAGGCCGGCAAGGACCGGGAGAACGCCTCGATCGGTCTCTACGACTATCCGGTGCTGATGGCGGCCGACATCCTGGCCTACCGCGCCACCCACGTCCCCGTGGGCGAGGACCAGAAGCAGCACCTCGAACTGACCCGTGACATCGCCCAGAAGTTCAACAACGATTTTTCACAGTCGATCGCTGCCCATGGGCATGACGAAGGGGCCGGCTTCTTTCCTGTCACCGAGCCGCTGATCGGCGGGCCGGCGGCGCGCGTCATGAGCCTGCGCGACGGCACCAAGAAGATGTCGAAGTCGGATGCCTCCGACAATTCGCGGATCAACCTCACGGACGATGCCGATGCGATCGCCGCCAAGGTGCGCAAGGCCAAGACCGACCCGGACGCCCTCCCCTCCGAGGTGGCGGGTCTGGCCGGGCGCCCCGAGGCCGACAACCTGGTGGGCATCTTCGCCGCCCTGAAGGACATCACGCGCGAGGAGGTCCTGCGCGATTTCGGCGGCGCCCAGTTCTCTGCCTTCAAGGGTGCGCTGGTCGAACTCGCCGTCGAGACCCTGGCGCCGCTGGGCGCCGAGATGAAGCGCCTGGTGGCCGATCCGGCCGAGATCGACGCCGTTCTGGCGGACGGCGCCGAGCGCGCCGAGGCCATCGCGGCCCCGACCCTCGACGCGGTCAAGGACATCGTCGGTTTCGTCCGTCGGGGCCCGCGCCTGCGGATGGTGTGATGGGAGCGCCCTCTTCCCGGCGGAGGGAGAGGGCGCGCTGTCCGTGTCAGCTCTCGCCGCGGGCGACCCGGGCCTCGTACTCGGGCAGCTCGATCTTGCCTTCCTGTGCAACGCGGGCCTTGTCCGCCTCGGGGATGACGTCGGCGACCATGTCGAGGCGCTTCCAGAGGGCGAGCGGCGTCTCCTTGTCGGGGGTGGGCACGTACCGGTTCTGCGCCACCTTCTGGTACTTGTGGATGTAGCGCGGGCAGTTGATCCAGGCCTTCGTGACCTCGACGCGGACGAGGTACTTGGCTTCCGTGTATTCGGCCATCAGGGGATCGTCGCGCAGCATCCGGGCATGGCCCTGGACGCGGACCCGGAGCGGGGTTTCGAAGTCGATGAACAGCAGGCCGACCTTGGACTGCCCCTCGATGTTGCCCATCGAGTACCACATGCCGTTGCCGTCGAAGCCCGGGAACACCAGCGTGGTGCCGTCGAGCACCTTCACGAAGCCGGGGCTGCCGCCCTTATAGGAGACGGTCGGCATGCCGTCGGGATCGACGGTCGAGAGAAAGAACATGTCGCGGCTGCCGATGAAGGCGGCCTCGGTGTCGCCGATCCGCTCCTGGACCCAGCCCGTGTCCAGGCGCTCGGCGAGCTTGACGGTCTTGAACTCCTCCTGCAGCGCGCGGTGCGCGTCGTAGTAGAGCGATGCCATGGGGGTCCTCCGCGTTTCGGCCGCTCTCATCCGGGCGGCCGTTGCGGGCGATGATCGCGGGAAACGCCGCGGATCACAACCGCCGACGCCTCTGCGCCGCGGCCCTGCGCGGGCGCCGTGGCCCCGGGTCGCCCATGAAAAAAACCCGGCGCCGCTTTCTCAGCGACGCCGGCCAGATTCGATAGGAGAGGCCGGACGATGCCGACCTCCCGATCCCGTCTTAGTTCTTGGCCTTGTCGACCAGGGCCTTCTCGGAGATCCACGGCATCATGCCGCGCAGCTTGGCGCCGACTTCCTCGATCGGGTGAGCGGCGAGCTTGGCGCGGGTGGCCTTGAACGAGGTCTGGCCGACCTTGTTCTCCAGCATCCAGTCGCGGGTGAACTTGCCCGACTGGATGTCGTTGAGGACGCGCTTCATCTCGGCCTTGGTCTCGGGCGTGACGATGCGGGGACCCGTGACGTACTCGCCGTACTCGGCGGTGTTCGAGATCGAGTAGTTCATGTTGGCGATGCCGCCCTCGTAGATGAGGTCGACGATGAGCTTCACCTCGTGCAGGCACTCGAAGTAGGCCATTTCGGGGGCGTAGCCGCCCTCGACCAGGGTCTCGAAGCCGGCCTTGATCAGCTCGACGAGGCCGCCGCAAAGCACGGCCTGCTCGCCGAACAGGTCGGTCTCGCACTCTTCCTTGAAGGTGGTCTCGATGATGCCGGCGCGGCCGCCGCCATTGGCCGAGGCGTAGGACAGGCCGAGGTCGTGGGCGTTGCCCGAGGCGTCCTGCGCGATGGCGATCAGGGTCGGCACGCCGCCGCCCTTCAGGTACTCGCCGCGCACGGTGTGGCCGGGGCCCTTCGGGGCGACCATGAGCACGTCGAGGTCCTTGCGGGGCTCGATGAGGTTGAAGTGCACGTTGAGGCCATGGGCGAACAGGAGGGCGGCGCCCTGCTTCATGTTCGGCTCGAGCGACTCCTTATAGATGTCGCCCTGGAGCTCGTCCGGGGTCAGCATCATGACGACGTCGGCCTGCTTGGCGGCCTCGGCCACCGACATCACCGTGAAGCCCTCGTGCTCCGCCTTCTTGGCGGTGGCCGAGCCCTCGCGCAGCGCGATGACGATGTCCTTGACGCCGGAATCGCGCAGGTTGAGCGCGTGGGCGTGGCCCTGGCTGCCGTAGCCGACGATGACGACCTTCTTGCCCTTGATCAGGTTGAGGTCGGCGTCGCGATCGTAATAGACCCGCATGGAATGTATCCTCTTCTCGTGGGGTGTCAGGAACGGGCCCGGCCGTACAGGGCCAGGAACTGGTCGACGGCGCGGGCCGCGTCGCGTCGGATCTCGGCGGCGTCGAGGTCGAGCGCGTCGCCGAGGAGGAGCCGAATCTGGATGTCGCGGCCGACCAGGCCGAAGAAGGTCCGGAAGGCGGTCTCGCTGTCCTCGAACGCCAGGAGCCCGGCGGCGCGTCCCGCCTCCAGGACGGGCTTGACCCGCGCGCCGATGGCGAGGCGGCCGTTCGCCAGCACGATGGCGCCGAGGTTTCCCTTGCGCGAGCCGGCATGCGCGATAGCGATGCGGTTGAGCACCACCGAGGTACGGCCTGCGATGACGTCGAGCCAGCTCACGGCGAAATCGAGCAGCCGCTCGCGCAGGGTCTCGGCGTCGAGGGCCTCGTCCGCATCGCGGCCGGCATGGACCCGCGAGGCCTGCCAGCGCACCGTGGCGGTGAGGAGGCCGTCGCGGTCGCCGAACCACTTGTAGAGAGTTTCCTTCGAGCAGCTCGCCCGGCGCGCCACCGCGTCCATCGTGAGCTGGTCCCCCTCCTCGACGAGGAGGGCGAGCACGGCATCGAGCACCGCCTGCTGGCGGGCCGAAGGCGCCTCCTGCACCGTCTCGTCGCGTGTGGCCGTCGCGCTCATGCCGATCCGAAAACCAGTACCGTACCGTACGGTACGCGGGGTCCTAGTCCGATTCGGCATCTCGGACAAGGGGTAACATCCGTGTCGGCTGCCTATTCGGGCAGGGTCAGGCCCTCGCGGGCGAACACGGTGCGCACGGCGTGGCGCGCGGCCATGGCACGGGCGTGGCGCGTCCAGGCGGGGAAGCGCTCGGCCATGTCGAAGCGTAGCGCCGGACCCCGGCCCCAGGTCCAGAACAGCAGCAGGTAGGGGTCGGCGACGCTGTAGGCCTCGCCCAATGCCCAGCCGCCGCTGGACAGCTTGACCTCGGTCATCGTGAACAGGTCGCCGCAGGTCTCCGCGCCCTTGGCCTGGATGCCGGGGTAAGCCGATTCGTCGTTCGTGTAGCGCTCCGCCCGGCGGATATGCGCGTAGGCGATGTGGTGGCCGGTGGAGAGCCAGCCGAGCCACTCGTCGACCCGGGCCTGGTCGCGCGGATCCTGCGGCCACAGGCCGGCCCCAGGATGCGCGCGCGCAATGTGGCGCAGGATGGCGGTGTTCTCGGTCAGCACCCAGTCGCCCTCCACCAGCGCCGGTACGCGACCGCGCTCGTTGACGGCGAGGTAGGCGGGCGCCCGCTGGTCGCCCTTGGCGAGGTCGAGCCACACGGTCTCGAAAGCTGCGCCTGTCTCCTCCAGGGCGATGTGGGAAGCGAGCGAGCAGGCGCCGGGGGCGTAGTAGAGGGTTGTCATAGGAGTTCTGGCCCGTTCCACGTGATGCCGATCAGGGCCGCAAACGTCCCGCGGCCTTCGGCGAGGACGAATTCGGCATCGAGGCGATGAGCCGGAGAAAGCGCGCGTCATCCGATTCCCGGCTCCGGCGCTGTCCCCGTGTTCCGTTTTGCCGCAGACCGCCGCCTCGGGGTGGCTTCGCGGCCGATCCTACATCGGCTCGGCACCGCGTCCCATTGCGGCGATGCCTGTGCGGGAGATCTCCACGAGGCCGATCACCGTCATCAGGCTGATGAAGCGATCGATTTCCTCGGTGGTGCCGGTGACCTCGAACACGAAGGAGTTCAGGGTCGCGTCCAGGGTCTTGGCGCCGAAGGCCGCCGCGAGGGTGAGCGACTCGGTGCGGTGCTCGCCGGTGCCCGCCACCTTGACGAGGCAGAGCTCGCGCTCGAGGGCCTTGCCCTGCAGCGTAAGGTCGACGACCCGGTGCACGGGCACGAGGCGGTCGAGCTGCGCCTTGATCTGCTGGATCACCGCGTCTGTGCCGGCGGTGACGATGGTGATGCGGGAAAGGTGGCGCGCCACCTCGGTCTCCGACACCGTCAGGCTCTCGATGTTGTAGCCGCGGCCCGAGAACATGCCCGAGATCCGGGCGAGCACGCCGGGCTCGTTGTCGACGATGACGGCCAGGGTGTGCCGGTTGATCGGCTCGACCCGACCGGCATCGGGATAGTGCGTGTTCATGGCGTTCATAACGTGCCCCGGATCTTCGTCTGCGATGGCGTGTCGTGTGTGGCCCGGCGGGGCCGATCGGAAAAGGACCGGGCGCGCGGCGCCCGGTCCGGATGCGTCAGGATGGGTCCGGAGGCTCAGACCAGCATCTTGCCTTCTTCGGAGATGACGTCGCCGATCTCGACCCCGGTCTCGCCGAGGTAGTCGGACAGCAGCATTTCGTTGTGCGCCTTGCCCGACGGGATCATCGGGAAGCAGTTCTCCTTCTTGTCGACGACGCAGTCGAAGACCACCGGGCCGTCATAATCGAGCATCTCGGCGATCGCCGCGTCGAGGTCGCCCGGCTTCTCGCAGCGGATGCCCTTGGCGCCGTAGGCCTCGGCCAGCTTTACGAAGTCCGGCAGGCTCTCGGAGTAGCTCTGCGAGTAGCGTGAGCCGTGCAACAGCTCCTGCCACTGGCGCACCATGCCCATATACTCGTTGTTCAGGATGAAGATCTTGACCGGCAGGCGGTACTGAACCGCCGTGGACAGCTCCTGCATGTTCATCAGGATCGACGCCTCGCCGGCGATGTCGATCACGAGCCCGTCCGGGTGGGCGAGCTGCGTGCCGATGGCCGCCGGCAGGCCGTAGCCCATGGTGCCGAGCCCGCCGGAGGTCATCCAGCGGTTCGGCTCGTCGAACTTGAAGTACTGGGCCGCCCACATCTGGTGCTGCCCGACCTCGGTGGTGACGTAGGTCTCGCGGTCCTTGCAGGCCTCGTAGAGGCGCTGGACGGCGTATTGCGGCTTGATGATCGTCCCCGATGGCCAGTAGGCGAGGCAATCGCGCGCTTTCCAGGTGCGGATCTTGCTCCACCAATCCTCCAGGCGGGCCTTGTCCGGCTGGCGCGGCTGGGCCTTCCAGGCGGACAGCATGTCCTCGAGCACCGAGCCGCAATCGCCGACGATCCCGACATCGACCTTCACGACTTTGTTGATCGAGGAGGCGTCGATATCGACGTGGATCTTCTTCGAGAACGGCGCGAAGGCGTCGAGACGGCCGGTGATGCGGTCGTCGAAGCGGGCACCGATGCAGACCATGACGTCGCAATCATGCATCGCCAGGTTGGCCTCGTAGGTCCCGTGCATACCGAGCATGCCGAGGAACTGGTCGTCCGAAGCCGGGAAGGCACCCAGGCCCATCAGGGTCGAGGTGACGGGGAAGCCGGTCTCGGCGGCGAGCTTGCGCAGCAGGGCCGAGGCGTGTGGGCCGGCATTGATGACGCCGCCGCCCGTATAGAGGATCGGACGGCGGGCGGAGGCCATCAGCTCGACGGCCGCCTGGATCTGGGCTGGATCGCCCTTGAACGCCGGCTTGTAGGTCTTGTGGCCGTTCTGGGTCGGGCGCTCGTAGACGCCGGACGCGAACTGCACGTCCTTCGGCAGGTCGATGACGACCGGGCCGGGGCGGCCGTTGGCAGCGACGTAGAACGCCTCGTGCAGGATGCGCGGCAGGTCGTCGATCGATTTGACCAGGTAGTTGTGCTTCGTGCAGTGGCGCGTGATGCCGACCGTGTCACATTCCTGGAAGGCGTCCGTGCCGATCAGGTGCGTGGGCACCTGGCCTGTGATGCAGACCAACGGGATCGAATCGAGCAGCGCGTCGGTCAGGCCGGTGATGATGTTCGTGGCGCCGGGTCCCGAAGTGACCAGGACGCAGCCGACCTTGCCGGACGAGCGCGCATAGCCCTCGGCCGCGTGGACGGCGCCCTGCTCGTGGCGCACCAGGATGTGTTTGAGGGTCTCCTGATGAAAGAGCGCGTCGTAGATCGGCAGCACCGCGCCGCCGGGATACCCGAACAGCGTGTCGACACCCTGATCCTGAAACGCCCGGATGACCATTTCGGCCCCGGTCATGACCTCGCCGCCCATCGTCCTGCTCCTTGAAACTGTCTGTTCTGTTCGTGTCGTCCGGCGCGTCACGGCAATAAAAAAGGGCCCCGAGGGACCCTGCATGCGCCACCATTCGGATCGCGGACCCTGCTGTCAGGTCCGCCCCGTCGGTGGCGCTTCCGTTACGATAAGGATGGCACGCATCGCGTCGTTGTCCGCCTCGTTCGTCCGCCCGACAGGGCGAATCGAAAATCGTGTGGGGTGTCTTACCGAAGGCAGCGACACCGGTCAACGCCGGGTCGCACGATCTTGCAGGTTCAGGCGTCGCACATCCCCAGACGACGGGCGCCGGATCCGGGCCGAATTACTCGACCGGAACTTCCCCAAGGATGGCGCCGGTCTTCGGGTCCGCGTCGAACCGCATGCGTCGTCCGTCCTTGATGCCCTCGCCGTCCCAGTGGCCGTCATCGGCTTCGAGTTTTGTGATCTCGCTGTAACCCGCACTCTTCAGGGCCTGCTTCGTCTGGGCCGGGGTCAGCCAATCGGCACCCGGAACCTCGGCGCGAGCAATCCCGGAGGCCGCGAAGAGAATGAGGGCCACGGCGGCGGTCCGAACGGAATGGGCGGGGCGGGACATGCACAAGCTCCTGAAGGACAGCCCCCGGTGGGCACAGGCGGGCGGGGTCAGACTCACTTAGGGCGGCTGGCCGGCTGCGCGAGGGCGTGCACCGGGCCGAGTCCACGGATTCGTGTTTGCCCCCCGCCGCATCGCCGTCCTATCAAGGCCAAGGTCCAAGGTTTGAAGTCGGATCGCGTCCGGTCCCCGCCGCCCACAAGGATCCCCGCCCCTGTCCGAGACCAGCGCTTTTCTCCTCCTGGACGTGGCGGGCGTCGCCTGCGCGTTAGCGCGGGCGTCGGTGAGCGAGGTGCTGCCGCTGCCGGACCTCCACGCGCCGCCGGCCGGGGGTGGGCCGCTCGCGGGCTTCCTCAATCTCGGCGGAACCCCGGTGCCCGTGGTCGATCTCGCCCGGCTCCTCGGCCTGCGCACGGACGCCGCGCACTGCGACACCGAAGAGGCCTACCGGCACATTCTCCTCGATGCGCCGCGGGGCACCGGTTTCCTGGTCGACCGCGTCGAGGACCTGATCACGGTCGAGGAGGTGGCGCTCCGCCCTGTCCCGGCGGAGCGGACCCTCAACGGCTGCGTCGTCGCCGAGATCGCCCGGGACGACGGGCTGGTCCACGTGCTCGGCCTGGACCATCTCCTGACGGCAGAGGAGCGGGCGCGCCTGTCGGCCCTGACGGATGCGGCGGCCGAGCGCCTCGCCACCCTGCCGGCCGCCTGACCCGGCCGCCATCCCGCATGCTGCGCCCATGACGCGTCCGCCGCGCTCCGGTCTGGAGGTCGATCCGGGTTTTCCGGCCCTCAAGGCCCGGATCATCGCCCGCACCGGCCATCATTACTACGCCGACAAGGACGATCTCCTGTTCGACCGCCTGCGCAAGCGCTTCCGGGCGCTCGGCCTCGCGGATGCGACGGCCTACGCCGCCTGCCTCGACGACCGCCTGACCGGCGGGCCGGAATGGGCGGCGCTGGAGGCGGAAATCACCATCGGCGAGACTTTCTTCTTCCGCTACGCCGAGCAGTTCGCGGCCCTGCGTACCACGATCCTGCCCGCACTGATCGCTGCCCGTGCCCCCGAGCGCACGCTGCGGGTCTGGAGCGCCGGATGCTCCACCGGGGCCGAGCCCTACTCGATCGCCATTCTGCTGCACGAACTCCTCGGAACCGCCCTGCCCGAGTGGCGGGTCTCGATCCTCGGCACCGATATCAGCACCGCGGCCCTCGAGACCGCGCGGGCGGGGATCTACGGACGCTGGGCCCTGCGGACCCTGCCGCCGGGCGAGCGCCTGCGCTACTTCGTGCCGGGCCCGGCCGTCGCGGGACCGGGCCGCGACGGCACCTTTGCCCTGCGCCCGGAATTCCGCCGGATGGTGCGCTTCGAGCGGCGCAACCTGATGGACCTCCTCGACGGGCGGGCCGCGCCGCCCCTGCCGGAGTTCGACCTCATCCTCTGTCGCAACGTGCTCATCTACTTCGAGGCCGACACCGTTCTCGGCATCGTGCGCGCCCTCGGCCGGCGCCTGACCCCGGAGGGCTGGCTCCTGATCGGGCATGCCGAGCCCAACCCGGCCATCGCGGCGATGCTGGAGCCCGTGAACCTGCCCGGAACGGTCGCTTATCGGCCACGGGGCGCGAATCCTCCGGTCGTTCCGCCGACGGCCTGGATGCCGGAATTCGTCCCCGAGCCCGCCCCCGTCGCCGCGCGCGTGCCTGCCCTCGGCCCGCCGGAGGCGGCCGAGCCCGGTTCGTCCGGAACAGGGCTGCTGGACGCGACCTTGTTTGCCACCACCGAGGTCCACGGCACCGCGGCCGTCGAATCCCCGGACTATTCGGGAGGATCGGACCATCTCAGCCGCATCCGGGCCCTAGCCGATGCGGGCGAGACTGCGGAGGCCTGGCGGGCGGTCCGGGTCGCGCTTCGCGCTGCGCCGACCGATCCGGTCCTGCACTACTATGACGGCCTCCTCGCCCACAGCCTGGGGCGCGAGGCCGAGGCCGAGCGAGCCTGGCGGGGGGCGCTCTACCTCGACCGCGCCTTCGTGATGGCGCATTACCAGCTCGGCCTGCTGATGATCGGTCTCGGCCGGCGCGCGGACGCGGTGCGGGCCCTCGACAACGCGATCCGTCTGGCCCAATCCCTGGCGCCGGATGCATTGGTGGCCGAGGGCGACGGGCTCGGCCCCCATGAGATCGCGCGCAGCGCCGCCCTGGCCCGTGCCGGCGTGACAGGAGAAGGGCCGTGACGCAGACCCGGGCCGAAGCCCCCGCCGCCCGCCTGCAGGCCCTGCGCGCCGAACGCTCCCATCTGCTCGCCCGGCGGGGACGGGGGATGGCGGAGGCCACCGGGCCGACGCGGGCCTTCCTCGTCTGCGCCTGTGGCGACGACCGCTTCGCCCTCGCCCTCGCCCAGGTGGCCCAGGTGCTGCCGGCTCGGCCGGTGACCCCCCTGCCAGGCGCCCCGGCGGCAATTCTCGGGCTCATCGCCATCTCCGGTCGCGTCGTCAGCCTGATCGCTCTCGCCCGCGCCCTCGGACGCGGCGCCTCCGCGAGCGACGAGGGCCACGTGGTCCTCCTCCGGGGGGCGGGGGTTCCGGTCGCCCTCGCCGTCGACCGCGTCCTCGGCGTGGCCGAGATCGCCGAGGCGGCGGACGTTCCAGCCCTCGCCGGGGCGGGTTTGAGCACGGAGGCGGTTTCGGGCTATGCCCCGCCCGGCGCCGGACCGGATGGGGAACCCGGGTTCGTCGTCGTCGATCTGCCGCGCCTGCTGCGCCGGTACCTGCCGTGACCGTCCCCGCCCCGACACCGCTCCGGCGGTGAGACCACGCGTGCTGCCAAGGCCCGGGCGCCCTGCCCCGGCCTCGGACGATTTCCCGAAGCCTGGAGCCCCTCGTGTCGATCTCGATCGGAAAACGCATCCTCCTCGGCTTCGTCGCCATCACCATCGTCATCGTGGCGCTCGGCTTCTACGCCCTCGGGCAGATCGGCGTGGTGCGCGACACGACCGACGGCATCGTCACCCGCGACCTCACGGTGGCGCGCCAGCTCGACGATCTCGCCAACAAGGCCCGCGACATGGGCCTCCAGCGCCGCAACGCGATCATCGCGCTGCTGATGCGGGCGCGAGGCGGCCCGGAGCGGGATGACGGCTCCGCCTCCTGGCGCCGGTCCGCCACCGAGGCCGAGGCAATCCTCGCCGAACTCGTGCGCGCGACGGACGGCTACCGGGCCCGGTCGGTCTCCGAAGAGCGCAGCCTCGCCTGGCGCAAGGTGAACGCCGTCGCCATCGAGGCCGTGGCCGAACTGCGCGAGCTGCGCAGCGCGAGCGAGGCGCAGCTCGCCTCGATCGCCGCCAAGGACGTGGACGGGGTCGAGGCCCGCAACGAGGCGCTGAACCGAAGCCAGGAGATGTTCCTCAGCGACATCGACCGCACCCGCAGCGCCCTCGACGAGGGCATCGCCGCTGGCCAGCGCAGCGTCGCCGACCTCTACGAGCGCAGCCGCCTCTCCATCCTGCTCACGCTGGGCGCCTGCATCGTTCTCAGCATTCTCATCACCCTGCTGATCAGCCGGGCCGTGGTGCGGCCCCTCGAGGAGGTGATGGCCTTCGCGGAGCGGGTCGGCGAGGGCGACCTCTCGGGAACCCTCGAGGCGCGGGGCAAGGACGAGATCGGCCGTCTCGGACGTACCCTCAACCGTATGGTGGCCGGCCTCGCCGACCTCGCCCGGACCAACCGGGTCGCCACCTCCGACCTCAATGCGGCGGCGGCCGAGATCCGCGCCTCCGCCCAGGAACAGGCGGCCAGCGTCGAGGAACAGTTCGCCGCCGTGCAGGAAACCGCCGCCACGGTCGACGAGATCACCCATTCCGGCGCGCAGATCGGAAAGCGGGCCGGCGAGGTTATCGCCACGGCGCAGTCGACGGCCCAGACCTCCCGCGCCGGCCTGCGCGCGGTGGCGGATACCGCCCGGGCCATGGATTCGATCCGGGAGCAGGCCGAGGCGGTGGCCGGCAACATCGTCGCCCTCTCCGAGAAGACCCAGGCGATCGGCGACATCATCACCACCGTCAATGACATCTCGGAGCGGACCCACCTCCTGGCCCTGAACGCCGCCATCGAGGCGGCGGCAGCCGGCGAGAGCGGGCGCAGCTTCGCGGTGGTCGCCTCGGAGATGAAGCTCCTGGCCGACCAGGCCAAGGCGGCCACCGGTCAGGTCCGGACGATCCTCGGCGAGATCCAGCGCGGCATCAACACTTCGGTCATGCTCACCGAGGAGGCGGTCAAGCGCGCGGCCACGGGCAAGGCCCGCTCCGACACCACCCAGCGGACTATCGAGGAGATCACCGCCCGGGTCGAGGAGAGCGTCCAGACCTTCCAGCAGATCGTCGCCTCGACGAATCAACAGCAGCTCGGCATCGAGCAGGTGATGGGCGCCCTGCAGAACATCCGGCAGGCGAGCCAGCAGACGGCGGCCGGCACCCGCGAGGTCGAGGCGGCCTCCGCCAATCTTACCGAACTCGCCCAGGCCCTGATGACGCTCGCCGAGCGCTACCGGCACTGACAGGGTAATTGACAAGGAATTCGCGCTTCCGGGTCCTCCGGTTTCGCGAAAAACGCATGATGGACGAATGGCTTCGCGCGGGTTCCGGACGTTCGGATCCCGACGCAACCCTGGGGCGGCCTTAGGCGACGGATGGACATTCGCCAGCTTCTACTCGCGGCGTTCGAGGTCGAGCACCGCGAACACATCGACGCGATCCGCTCCGCTCTCGGGGACGAGGACGGCGAGCGCGCGCCCGACTGGAACGACGTGTTCCGGCGCGCGCACAGCCTCAAGGGAGCATCCCGGGCCGTCGACTTGCCGGCGGTGGAGGCCGTCGCCCATCGCCTGGAGACCCTGTTCGAGCGCGTGGTGGCGCAGGAAGGCGGGCTCCCTCGTACCGCCACCGCCGCCGTGCACCTCGCCCTCGACCGGATCGAGGCCTACGTCGCAGGGCTGACCGACGGGGCGGGGCCGGACATGCCGGCCGATGCCCTCGCGGCGCTGGATCGCGCCCTGGATCCGCAGGCTGCCGCGCCATCCGAGACGGACCGGGTGCCGGACCCGGTCGCAGCCGCGGGGCCGGCCGCTGCCTCTGTTCCGCCGACCGCTCCGGATCCGAAACCCGTACCGCCCGAGGCTCCGGCCGAGGTCGCCCAGACACTCCTGCGGGTACCCGCGGACGCGGTCGAAGCGCTGACTCGGGCCACGCACGAGTTGGCCAGCGCCCTCGGGGGCGAAGCCGTCCTGGCCGAGGGCATCGCCCGCCTGGGCCGCCGGGCCGCCGACCTCGCCCGCCTCGCGGAGCGCCGGCGCGGCGCCACTGGATCGGAACCGCAGGGTGATGCGCGGGCGCTGGAGACCGGGCTTCTTGCCCTGGCGCGCGACGCCGCCGACCTCGCGCGGGTTCGCAGCGCCCTCGCGTCTTCGGTCGAGGGCGCCATGACCCGGGTCGCCGGCGAGGCCGAGCGCCTCGCCTTGGTCCCGGCCGAGACCGCCTTCGGGGGCTTCGCGCGGGCCCTGCGCGAGCATGCACGCGAGGCGGACCGCGCCATCACGGTGACCGCGCGCGGCCTGGACCTGCCGGTCGATCGCGGGATGCTCCAAGTCCTCAAGGACCCCGTCCTGCACGCCCTGCGCAACGCCCTGAGCCACGGCGCCGAACCCCCGGAGACACGCCGACGCCTCGGCAAGCCGGACGCCCTGGCCATCGGCCTCGACGTCGAGGTCCAGGGGGGACGCCTGGTCGTCCGGGTCCACGATGACGGCCGCGGGCCGGACCTCGCCGCCATCGCCGAAACCGCACGGCGCCGGGGCCTGCTCGCGGCCGACGCCGATCCCGGGCCCGAAGCGCTCCTCGCCCTGGTCTTCGAGCCCGGCTTCTCCACTGCCTCCGCCGTCGACACCCTCTCGGGACGCGGCATCGGTCTCTCGGTGGTGGCGGATGCGGCGCGCCGGCTCGGCGGCACGGTTCGCCTCCTGCCACGCCACCCCTTCGGCACCGAACTCGTCATGGCGCTGCCGCTCTCGGCCGCCCGCCGGGCGATGCTCCTCGTCCGCGCCGGCGGGATCACCTACGCGATCCCGAGTGCTTCGGCCGAGCGCCTGCTGCGCCTGGATCGCGGCGACCTGGCGCAGGTCATGGGTCGCACCGTGGCGAAGGTGGAGATCGGCGGCGGCTCCGTCAGCGTGCCGGTGCTGGATCTGGCGAGCCTTCTCGGCCTGCCGGATCGTGCGGAGGAGGCTGGGGCCACCTGCCCGGCGATCCTGCTCCGCGGCCACGGGCGCCGGTGCGTCCTGGCCGTGGATACACTGTCGGACGTGACGACGTTGCGCGTTCTGCCGGCCCCGCCGATCGGGACCGATCCGCGGCTGATCACCGGGACCGTGATCCTCCCGGGGGACCGGCCCGCCCTGGTCCTCGATGCCGAGGGGCTGGTCGCACGGGCGGCCGAGGCTGGGTCGGTCGCGGCACCGCAACCCACCGGGAGCCGCGGAACGATCGCGCAGGCGCCACGTTCGACGATCCTCGTAGTGGACGATTCCATCACCACGCGAACCTTGGAGAAGGGTATCTTGGAAGCGGCGGGATACCGCGTCGTCGTCTGCGTCGACGGCCAGGATGCACTCGACCGCCTGCGGGCGGGCATTGAACCCGTGGATCTCGTCGTCGCCGACGTGGAGATGCCGCGTCTCGACGGATTCGGGCTCCTGAAGGCCCTGCGTGCCGAGGAAGCCTTCGCGACGCTGCCGATCATCCTGATGACCTCGCGCGGCGATGCCGAGGATGTGGCCCGCGGCCTCGACCTTGGGGCGGACGCCTACCTGACGAAGCAGACCTTCGACCAGCGCAAGCTCCTCGACACCATCGGGCAATTGCTGTGAGCGGACACGAGCGGGACGAAACGATGCCGGAAGCGCCCGCGCGGGTGCGGGTGATGCTGGTCGAGGATTCCCTCGTGGTCCGCCAGCTCCTCATCCACATCGTCGGCCGGGATCCGCGCCTGGAAGTAGTGGCGGCCGTGGCCTCCGGCGAGGAGGCGCTGACGACGATCGGCCAGGTCCGCCCGGACGTCGTCTCGATGGATATCCGCCTGCCCGGCATCGACGGACTGGAGACGACCCGGCGGATCATGGCCGAGCGGCCGACGCCCATCGTCGTCATTGCCGACGCCATCGAGGATTCGTCCCTGCGGATCTCCATGAACGCCCTGCGGGCCGGGGCGCTCTCGGTGGTCGAGAAGCCGGTGGCCACCACCAATGCCGGCTACGACGCCGCCGCCAGCGAGATCTGCACGCAATTGCGCATCATGGCCGCCGTTCCGGTTATCCGGCGCCGGCCGATCGGGTCGGAATGGGCCGGTCGCGTCGCCACGCCGCCACCGGTGGCGGCCGCCCTCAAGGTGCCTGAATCCGCCAGCGTGCTGGCGATCGCGGCCTCGACCGGCGGGCCGCCGGCCCTCGCCCGGGTCATCGGAGCGCTGCCGGCCGGTTTCCCCCTTCCGGTTCTGGTCGTCCAGCACATGGGTCCCGCCTTCATGGAGGGCTTCGCCACCTGGTTGAACGGAGTCGTCGGACTGCCGGTCGCCCTGGCCCGCGAGGGGGAGCGGGCCGAGGCCGGCCGCGTCTACGTGGCGCCGGGGGACCGGCACCTCGAGCTCGGCGGCGGCGGCCACCTGCGCATCACCGATGCCGCTCCCGTGGGCGGCCAACGCCCGGCTGCGACCGCCCTGTTCCGCTCGGTCGCCCGGCATGCCGGTGCGCGCGGCATCGGTGTCCTGCTCACCGGGATGGGCGAGGACGGGGCCGTCGGCCTCCTCGACATGCGCCGGGCCGGGGGGCTCACCGTCGCGGAGGACGAGAGCACCGCGGTGGTGTTCGGCATGCCGGCCGCCGCGATCCGCCTCGCGGCGGCCGGTACCGTGCTGCCCCTGGACCGGATCGCCGCCCACCTGACCCGCGTGGCGGAGGCCGCGCCGTGACCGAGGCTCCTGCGCCCCGCCTCCTCCTCGTCGAGGATTCCGAGACCCAGGCCCTGGAATTGCGGCTCCTGCTCGAATCAAAGGGCTTCGCGGTGGAGCGCTGCGCCACCGCCGAGGCGGCCCTCGACCACCTGAACACCCGCCTGCCCGACCTCGTGGTGGCGGACCACCATCTTCCGGGCATGAATGGCGACGAGTTCGCCCGCCAGCTCCGGCTCTCCCTCCGCACCCGCGCCCTGCCCCTCCTGATGCTCACCGGCGCCCGCGACGGCGAGCGCCAGGGCCTGGAGAGCGGCGCCGACGCCTACGTGGCGAAATCCGCCGATCGCGATCTGCTCGTCCTGCGCATCCGGGCTCTCCTGCGCGAGCGCATGGGGGGCAGCGATGGGCCGGGCATCTCCGCCTTCCGGCGGGGACGCGTGCTCGTGGTCGATGCCAGTGCCACCTACCGCACCTTCCTCGCCGGCCTCCTCGCCCATGAGGGCCAGGAGGTCACCACCGCGGACAGCCACGCGGCCGCCGTCGCGGCCCTGGAGGCGGACGGCGCTGCCTTCGACTGCGTGACGATCGACCTCCTCGCCACGACCTACGACGGGCTCGCGCTCTGCCGGGCGATCAGCGATCACCGCAATGCCGGGCTCGCGGGCCGGGAGGCCGGCGCCCCGACCTTTCAGGTGGTGGGCATCGCCGGCTCCAACCCGGCCAAGGACTTCCTCGTGGAGGCCTTCGCCGCGGGTGCCGACGACGTGGTCTCGAAATCCGACGGCGAGATCCTGGTGATGCGGGTGCGCAGCCTCGTGCGCCGCAAACTCCTGGAGGAGGACAACCGCCGCATCGCGGGTGAATTCGGAGCCCGCGAGCGGGCCCTGGAGCGGGCCCGGGCCGAGGCCGAGGCGGCGGAGGCGCGCGCAGCCCTGGCCGGGGCCCTGGAGCAGGCCAATGCGGACCTCGCCACCGCCAATCGCAAGCTCACCGACGCCCAGGCCAAGCTCGTCCAGGCCGCCAAGATGGCCTCCCTCGGCGAGTTGGTGGCGGGCATCGCCCACGAGATCAACAATCCCCTCGCCTTCATCCTCGCCCATCAGGGCACGGTGGAGCGCATCCTCGGCGAGGTCGCAGCGGCGCCGGACTCACCCGACAGCCCGCGCCGGCTCAAGAAGTGCGGCGACCGCGTCGGTGCCATGCGGATGGGCCTGACCCGCATCCAGGACCTCGTCCTCAACCTCCGCAAGTTCTCCCGGCTCGACGAGGGCGAGCGCACCCTGGTGCACGTGCCCGAGGCGATCGAGACGGTGCTCGCGCTGATCCAGCACAAGCTCGGCGACCGGATCGCGGTGATGCGGGATTTCGCCGGCCGGCCGGAAATCCACTGCACGCCGGCGCTCCTGAACCAGGTCGTCATGAACATCCTCGGCAACGCCGCGGACGCGATGCCCGAATCCGGCACCATCACCATCGAGACGCGCAGTCTCCCCGACACCGACATCATCCGGATCAGCGACACCGGCCCCGGCATCCCGGAAACGCTGAGGGAGAAGATCTTCGAACCGTTCTTCACCACGAAACCCGTCGGCTCGGGGACAGGTCTCGGCCTCGCGATTGCCTACAGTGTCGTGCAGGCGCATAGCGGCACGCTCAGCGTCGAGGCCGCTCCCGGAGGTGGGGCCTGTTTCGTGATCGGCATTCCACGGCAGACGGGTTGACCATGTCACAGGGCACGATCCTCGCCGTCGACGACGAACCGGACATCCTCATCGCCCTCGAGGACCTGTTCGAGGACCAGTACCGCGTTCTCACTACGACGAAGCCGGCCGAGGCGCTGCAGATCCTCGCCGCGAACCCGGACATCGCCGTCATCCTGTCGGACCAGCGCATGCCGGGCATGACCGGCGACGCCATGCTGGCCGAGGCGCGCAAGCTCCACGACGCCCAGGCCATCCTGCTCACCGGCTACGCCGACATGAGCGCGGTGGTGGCGGCCCTGAACCAGGGCGGCATCACCGGCTACGCCACCAAGCCCTGGGACGCGAACCTGCTGCGCAACACCGTGCGCCAGGCCTACGAGCGCCACCAGCTCGGGCGGGACCTCGCCACCGAGCGGGCGCTCCTGCGCGGCCTCCTCGACAATGCCGAGGATGCCATCTCCTTCAAGGATGCCGAGGGCTGCTTCGTGCGCCTCAACGCCCGCAAGGCCACCGGTCTCGGCGGCGACGTCGCCGGCTGCCTCGGACGCACCGAGGAGGCGATCCTGGGCGACGGCGCGGCGATCCGCAGCGCGGATGCCGCCGCCATCGCGGCCGGCGAGCCGAGCGACAGCCTTGTGGCCGAGGGCGCGACCGGGGCCGAGCGCTGGCGCCACGTCACCCGTGTGCCGATCCGCGACGGGGCGGGCGAGATCACCCATCTCGCCACCATCGAGCGCGACGTCACCGACCAGAAGTCCCTGGAGGCGCGCCTGCGCCAGTCGGACAAGATGCAGGCCCTGGGGACCCTGGCCGGCGGCATCGCCCATGACTTCAACAACCTGCTGATGGCGATCCTCGGCAGCCTCGAGCTCGTGGCGCCGAAGGTCGCCGACCAGCCGCGGGTCCAGCGCCTCGTCGGCAATGCGATGCAGGCGGCTCAGCGCGGCGCCTCCCTGACCAAGCGACTCCTCAGCTTCAGCCGCTCCCGCGACCTGCGCCCCCGCGCCGTCGACGTGAACGGGCTCATCACCGGGATGCACGACCTCCTTGCGGGCAGCCTCGGCGGCCTCGTCACCGTCGAGACGATCCTCGCCCCGGAGGCGCCGGCCGCCTGCGTCGACCCGGACCAGCTCGAACTCGCGATCCTGAACCTGTGCATCAATGCCCGCGACGCCATGCCGGAGGGCGGCCGGATCGTTGTCGCCACCCACACCCTTGCCCTGGACGATGATCCGGACCTGCCGGCCGGCGCCTACCTGTCGGTCGAGATCACCGATTCGGGCAGCGGCATCGCCCCGGAGATCCTCGCCCGGGTCTGCGAGCCGTTCTTCACCACCAAGGCGGTGGGCCAGGGTACGGGCCTCGGCCTCGCCATGGTCTTCGGCCTCGCTCAGCAATCCCACGGGCGCCTGCGCATCGAGAGCGCCCCGGGGGAAGGCACCCGCGTCCAGATCATCCTGCCGCGGGTCGAAGCGGCCGGCCCCGAGGAGATCGCGGTGCCCGGCGCCGCAACGCCGGCCGCCCGAGCCGCCCGCATCCTCGTCGTCGACGACGACCCGGAGGTCCGGCACGTGACGGCCTCGTTCCTGTCGAGCTTCGGCTACAGCGAGCGCGAGGCCAGCGACGGCTCGTCCGCCCTGTCGCTGATGGAACAGGGGACCTTCGACCTCGTGGTCGCCGACCTGGCGATGCCGGGCATGACCGGGGTCGAGTTCGCCGAGATCGTGCGCGCGCGCTGGTCCGACGTGCCCGTGCTGATCGTCACCGGCCACGCCGAGGCGATTCCGATCCCGGCCGACCTGCCCGTGCTGCGCAAGCCCTTCGAATCGGCCGATCTCGCGGCGGAGGTCTCGCGTCTCCTCGATCGGGCCGCCTGAAGCGCAGGCGCGCTCCGGGCAACAAAAAAGGCGGCCCGGAGGCCGCCTTCTGCATCATTGCTCGGAGCCGTGGCTTACGCCGCGTCGTCCACCAGCACGGGGCCGGAATCCTTGCCGCGCGCGTCGACGTCACGGTCGACGAACTCGATCACCGCCAGGGGGGCGTTGTCGCCGTAGCGGAAGCCGGCCTTCATGATGCGGCAGTAGCCGCCCGGACGGGTGTTGTAGCGCGGGCCGATCACGGCGAAGAGCTTGCGAACCATGGCCTCGTCGCGGATCTGCGACATGGCGAGGCGGCGAGCATGCAGGCTGTCGGTCTTGCCGAGGGTGATCAGCTTCTCGATGACCGGACGCAGGTCCTTGGCCTTCGGCAGGGTGGTGACGATCTGCTCGTGCTTGATCAGCGCGGCCGACATGTTGGCGAACATCGCCTTGCGGTGCTCGGTGGTGCGGTTGAAACGACGACCGCGAAATCCATGACGCATGATGGCTGTCCTTGGTTGATGGCCGCCGTGCCACGGTACGGCCAAGCGCCCCTCCGAATCGGTCTTCGAGGCTGTTCATTCCGCATGACCCCGCGGCGGGATTCCGTATGTCGCGAGACCGGCCGGGGCCGGCCTCGATTCAGGCCGACATCCCGGGGAACCGAAGGCGGACCCGGGATGCGATTGGCTTGCCTAGTAGTGCTCTTCGAAGCGCTTGGCGAGGTCCTCGATGTTCTCCGGCGGCCAGCCGGGGATGTCCATGCCGAGGTGGAGGCCCATCGCCGCGAGGACTTCCTTGATCTCGTTGAGCGACTTGCGGCCGAAGTTCGGGGTGCGCAGCATCTCGCCCTCGGACTTCTGGATGAGGTCGCCGATGTAGACGATGTTGTCGTTCTTCAGGCAGTTCGCCGAACGCACGGAGAGCTCGAGCTCGTCGACCTTCTTGAGCAGGGCCGGGTTGAAGGGGAGCTGCGGCGCGAGCGGCTGCGCCTCCTCCTTGCGGGGCTCCTCGAAGTTCACGAACACCTGGAGCTGGTCCTGGATGATGCGCGCGGCGTAGGCCAGGGCATCCTCCGGCGACACGGCGCCGTTGGTCTCGATCGTCATCGTCAGCTTGTCCTTGTCGAGATCCTGGCCCTCGCGGGTGGTCTCGATGCGGTAGGACACCTTGGTGACGGGGGAGAACAGCGCGTCCACCGGGATCAGGCCGATCGGTGCGTCCTCGGGACGGTTGCGCTCGGCCGGGACGTAGCCCTTGCCGGTGGCGACCGTGAATTCCATCCGGATCTCGGCGCCGTCGTCCAGCGTGCAGATCACGAGGTCGGGGTTGAGGATCTGGACATCGCCCACCGTGCCGATGTCGCCGGCGGTGACGATACCGGGGCCGGTCTTGCGCAGGGTCAGGCGCTTGGGAGCGTCGGTCTGCGAGCGGATGGCGATGGTCTTGATGTTGAGGACGATGTCGGTGACGTCCTCGCGCACGCCGGGGATCGACGAGAATTCATGCAGCACGCCGTCGATCTGCACCGACGTCACGGCCGCGCCCTGGAGCGAGGACAGCAGCACGCGGCGCAGGGAGTTGCCGAGCGTGGTGCCGAAGCCGCGCTCGAGGGGCTCGGCGACGACGGTGGCGACCCGCTTGGGGTCGTGCCCGGTCGAGACCTGGAGCTTGTTCGGCTTGATGAGCTCTTGCCAGTTCTTCTGAATGACCACGATGCTACCTCTCGCAAGATCGGCGCGGGCCACTTGGGTGGTCCACGCATTGCCCGTCGACACCGCGCCATCGGCGCCCGGCGGGCTGGAAACTGTTGCGTCCGCGTCAGGCGCGGACCGTTACTGGGCCGCGACCCACAGTTCCGGGACGAAACTGTAGGCGGACCCGTCCCGGGCGACGTAGCCCAGGGCCGGAAACTCCAGATGGGCGCCCGCCACGAAGGTCCGGTCGGACGCGACGGCGTCGAGCATCCGGCGACGCACGGCGCGTGCCTGATCCCCGTCGACGTCGAAGACCATACCGGCTTCCGGCTGCTTGAACTGGATCGCCGGCAGGTGAACGATGTCCGCCCACATCAAAAGCGACGCGTCGCCCGAGGTGATGCGGTAACCGGTATGCCCCGGCGTGTGCCCCGGCAGCGGGACCGCCTCGATCCCCGGGGCCACGCTGCCGCCGGAGACCGTGCGGAGGCGGCCGCCATAGGGTGCCGTCGCCTGGCGGGCCATCTCGAAATATGGCTTGGCGCCCTCGGGCGCCCGCGACAGGGCGCCGTCGTCGAGCCAGTGCGCGGCCTCGTCGGCATGCACCACGAGCTCGGCATTCGGGTAGGCCGCGGCGCCGTCATCCGTGATCAGGCCGCCGGCATGGTCGGGATGCAGATGTGTCAGCAGGACGGTCTCGATGCTCTCCGGCGCGACGCCGGCCGCCGCGAGGGCGGCCGGAACGCGGCCCAGGGACCGGCCACCGAAATGCCCCATCCCGCTGTCGATGAGGAGCGGCTTGCGCCCGGGACCCGTGATCAGGAACGCGTTGAGCGTGATCCGGGGATCCTGCGCGCGAAAGCCGGCGGCCTGTAGGGCGCCGGCCTCCGAGCGATCGATCCCGGTGACGAGATCCAGCGACCCCTGGAGGTAGCCGTCGTTCATCACCGTGATCGTCAGATCACCCAAGCTCCACCGCAGCACACCCGGAAGCGGATTCTGAGCATTCGACACGCGCGTCTCCGTGACAGGCCCCAAAGGTTCGCGACGGCGTCCGCTCAGACGCGACGACGCTTGCGCGGACGGCAGCCGTTGTGCGGGATCGAGGTCACGTCGCGGATCGACGTCACGGTGAAGCCGGCGGCCTGGAGCGCGCGCAGGGCCGACTCACGACCCGAACCCGGACCGGAGACCTCGACCTCGAGGGTGCGCATGCCGTGCTCGGCAGCCTTGCGGGCGGCGTCCTCGGCCGCGACCTGGGCGGCGTACGGGGTCGACTTGCGCGAGCCCTTGAAGCCCATGGCGCCGGCGGACGACCACGAGATGGTGTTGCCCTGGGCGTCGGTGATGGTGACCATCGTGTTGTTGAACGACGCGTTCACGTGCGCGACGCCCGAGACGATGTTCTTGCGTTCGCGGCGACGGACGCGGGTGGTTTCCTTGGCCATGTGTACTTTCGTCCTTCAGGCGCGCCCGTCATTCCAGGCGCTCGGGAGTCTTCTGGTGTCGGCGGCCGGATCCGGATGGGTCGGCCGCCCCGCCGGGCCCGTGCGGGGCCCCGACGACGCGAAGGGGAGGCCGGGTCGAACCCGGCCTCCCAATGGAAAACCTTACTTCTTCTTGCCGGCGATCGGCTTGGACTTGCCCTTGCGGGTGCGCGCGTTGGTGTGCGTGCGCTGGCCGCGGACCGGCAGGTTGCGGCGATGGCGCAGGCCGCGGTAGCAGCCGAGATCCATCAGGCGCTTGATGTTCATCGAGACTTCGCGGCGCAGGTCGCCCTCGACGATGTAGTCGCGGTCGATGGTCTCGCGGATCGACAGAACCTCGGCATCGGTCAACTGGTTGACGCGACGCTCGGCCGGGATCCCGACCTTGCCGGTGATCTCCTCGGCCTTCTTGGGGCCGATGCCGTGGATGTACTGCAGCGCGATGACGACGCGCTTGTTGGTCGGGATGTTAACGCCAGCGATACGAGCCAAGGTGTCTCTCCATGGGGCGCCGGACCTGAGGCCGGGCCGGGTGTCACGCGCGTCCGGTGGAGACCGGCCCCTGCGCGCCGTCCAAAACGACAAATCGGCCCGCATCGGCCTCTTGGAGAGGCGATCCGGACCCACTTCCTCTGAACGAAGACCGGCCCACTAGCGCGGGCCGGGGGATGTGTCAACCCGGGCGAACCGATCCGCCCGGCGGGATTTCGGATCCGCGACCGCTCGCGGACGGGTCGGTCAGGATTCCGCCGGGGCGGTGTGACGGTCCAGGATCGACACCAGGTCCTGGGTGACCCCATCGACCGGCTTCATGCCGTCGATGGTCTGCAGGAGCCCGGTTCCCGCGTAGTAGTCGGACAGGGGCGCCGTCTGCTTGCGATAGGCGTCGAGGCGGGTCTTGAACACCTCGGGGGTATCGTCCTTGCGCACGGGCTGACCGCGGGCCGCGGTCTCCTCGGCACGCTTGGCGATCCGTCCGACCAGGGCCTCCTCGTCCACGACGAACTCGATGACGGTGTCGAGGGCGATGCCCTTCTGCGCCAGCATCGCATCGAGGGCCTTGGCCTGCTCCACCGTGCGGGGGAAGCCGTCCAGGATGAACCCCGGCTTGGCGTCCGCCTCCTCGATGCGATCGGCGACGATCCCGACCACGATGGCATCCGAGACGAGGCCGCCCGATTCCATCACGCTCTTGGCCTGCAGGCCGACCGGCGTGCCGGCGGCGACGGCCGCCCGCAGCATGTCGCCGGTGGAGAGCTGAGGAATGCCATAGCGTGCCACGATCCGCTCGGACTGCGTCCCCTTCCCCGCGCCGGGCGGCCCAAGCAGGATGATGCGCATGGTGTCGTTTCCTCAGGTCCGTTCTGCTTGGATATCCGGCGATCCTGCGCGGCGCCGGGTCTCTGAACTCTAGCAAGGGCCGGGGCGGGCTTGAAGCCCGCCGCGCGTTCCCCTCAGCGCCGGCGGGTCGCCCCGCGCAGCTTCGCCTTCTTGACGAGGCCTTCGTATTGATGGGCCATCAGGTGCCCATGGATCTGCGCCACCGTGTCCATCGTCACCGAGACCACGATGAGCAGGGAGGTGCCGCCGAAACCGATGGCGGCCGAGGAATACGATGCCAGGATCTCGGGCACCAGGCAGACAAAAGTCAGGTAGAGCGCCCCGATCAGGGTGATGCGGGTCAGGACCTTGTCGATGAAGGCCGCGGTGCGCTCGCCCGGACGGATGCCGGGGATGAAGCCGCCGTGCTTCTTCAGGTTGTCTGCCGTCTCTTCCGGGTTGAAGACCACGGCGGTGTAGAAGAAGGCGAAGAAGATGATCAGGGCCGCGTAGAGCACCATGTAGAGCGGCCGGCCATGGCCGATATAGGTGGTGATCGTCGCCAGGATGCCGGTGCCGCCGTTATTGGCCGAGAAGCTCGCCACGGTGGCAGGCAGGAGGAGCAGCGAGGAGGCGAAGATCGGCGGGATGACGCCGGCGGTGTTGAGCTTCAGCGGCAGGAACGAGGTCTGGCCCTCGTACATCCGGTTGCCGACCTGGCGCTTCGGGTAGTTGATCAGCAGCCGGCGCTGAGCCCGCTCCATGAACACGATGAAATAGACCAGGGCAACGGCGGCGACGCCCATGCCGAGGATGACGGCCGAGGAGAGCGCGCCGGTGCGGCTCAGCTCCAGGGCGCCGACGATCGCCACGGGCAGGTGGGCGACGATGCCGGCGAAGATGATGAGCGAGGATCCGTTGCCGATGCCGCGCGAGGTGATCTGCTCGCCGATCCACATCAGGAACAGCGTGCCGCCCGTCAGGGTGATGACCGTGGACAGGATGAAGAACGGCCCGGGCTCGATCGCCGCACTGGATCCCTGGAGGCCGAAGGCGATGCCCCAGGACTGCACCAGCGCCAGCACCACCGTGAGGTAGCGGGTGTACTGGTTGATGACCTTGCGGCCCGACTCGCCCTCCTTCTTCAGCGCCTCGAGGCTCGGGATCACCGAGGTGAGGAGCTGGATGATGATCGAGGCCGAGATGTACGGCATGATGTTGAGCGCGAAGATCGCCATGCGCTCGACGGCACCGCCGGAGAACATGTTGAACAGCCCGAGCACGCCGCCCGACTGCTGCTGGAAGTTCCGTGCGAACTGCTCCGGGTCGATGCCGGGGATCGGGATGTAGGTTCCGAGCCGAAACACGATGAGCGCACCCAGCGTGAACCAGATGCGCTTCTTGAGCTCGTCGGCCTTGGCGATGGCCCCGAAATTGAGGTTCGCGGCAAGCTGCTCGGCGGCTGAGGCCATGACACCGGTTCCTGGAAATGGGTCATACGAGACTGGGTCGTCTTCTCTCGAAAGACGATGACGGTCCCTGATAAAACGGGAACGGCGGCCACGCGCGAGGTCGCACGGGCCGCCGCTCAGAGCTTCGACTTAAAGTCAGACTCGAGGCTACGCAACCACGCGGGCAGGCTTGCCGCGGGTCGACACGCCGTCGCCGTAGGTCACGCTGACCGAGCCGCCGGCCTTCTCGACACCCTCGATCGCCGACTTCGACGCGCGGGTGACCTCGAAGGTCAGCTTGGTGGTGAGCTCACCCACACCGAGGAGCTTCACGCCGTCACGGGCGCGGGCGCAGATGCCAGCGGCGATCAGCGTCTCGACGGTGACGGTGGCGCCCGCCTCGATGCGGCCGGCGTCGACAGCCTGCTGGACGCGACCGAGGTTCACCTCGTTCAGATCCGTGGAATACAGGTTGTTGAAGCCGCGCTTCGGAAGGCGACGATGCAGCGGCATCTGGCCGCCCTCGAAGCCCTTGATGGAGACGCCGGTGCGGGCCTTCTGACCCTTCACGCCGCGTCCCGCGGTCTTGCCCTTGCCGGAGCCGATGCCCCGTCCGACGCGCATCCGGTTCTTGGTGGCGCCGTCGTTGTCGCGGAGTTCGTTCAGTTTCATGATGCCCTCCCTCAGGCCGCGTCGCCAAGGACGCGCACGAGGTGCTGCACCTTGCGGATCATGCCGCGCACGGAGGGGGTATCCTCCAGCTCGGACACCCGGTGCAGCTTGTTGAGCTTGAGGCCGATCAGCGTCGCGCGCTGGTCGCCTTCGCGGCGGATCGGCGAACCGATCTGCTCGATGCGGAGAGTCTTCTGTGCCATTGGACCCTCCCCTTACGCGACGGCGGCTTCGGACATGTCGGACGGATCGGCATCGCGGCGACGGGCCTGGAGGGCCGACACCTTGAGACCGCGACGGGCCGCGACCGAGCGCGGGCTGTCCTCGTTCTTGAGCGCCTCGAAGGTGGCGCGCACGAGGTTGTAGGGGTTCGAGGAGCCGAGGCTCTTCGCCACAACGTCCTGCATGCCCAGCGTCTCGAAGACGGCGCGCATCGGGCCGCCGGCGATGATGCCGGTACCCTGCGGGGCGGCGCGGAGGATGACCTTGCCGGCGCCGTGACGACCGTAGACGTCGTGGTGCAGGGTGCGGCCCTCGCGGAGCGCCACGCGGACGAGGCCGCGCTTGGCGGCTTCCGTCGCCTTGCGGATCGCCTCGGGAACTTCGCGGGCCTTGCCGTGACCGAAGCCGACGCGGCCCTTCTGGTCGCCGACGACGACGAGAGCGGCGAAGCCGAAGCGACGGCCGCCCTTCACCACCTTGGCGACGCGGTTGATGTGGACGAGCTTGTCCACGAACTCGCTGTCGCGCTCCTCGCGCTCATCGCGGCGGCCGCGGCCACCGCCTTCACGTTCACGTGCCATACTGAATATCCATCTCACTGACGCGGGTGGCGGACCCGCTCGCTTGAATCGTCCGGACGGGAGAGCGGCATGGGCCGCCCTCCTCCGCCAATCTTAGAACTCGAGGCCACCCTCACGGGCGGCGTCGGCGAGCGCCTTGACGCGCCCGTGATAGAGGTAGCCCGAGCGATCGAAGATCACCTGGGTGACGCCCGCGGCCTTGGCGCGCTCGGCGACGAGCTTGCCGACGGCCTGGGCGGCCGAGACGTCGGCACCGGTCTTGAGGCCGGTGCGCAGATCCTTGTCGAGGCTCGAGGCCGCAGCGAGGGTCTTGCCCGCCGCGTCGTCGATGACCTGAACGTAGATCTGCTTCGAGGAACGGAACACCGAGAGCCGGGGCCGTCCATTGGCCGCCGCCCGCAGCGCGCGGCGCACACGCGCCTTGCGGCGGTCGAGTGCATCGATTTTGCGTGACATGTTCGGCGGCCCTTACTTCTTCTTGCCTTCCTTGCGGAAGATGAACTCGCCCGCGTACTTCACGCCCTTGCCCTTGTAGGGCTCGGGACCGCGATAGTCGCGGATCTCGGCGGCCACCTGGCCGACCACCTGCCGGTCGATGCCGGAGATGACGATCTCGGTAGGCTTCGGCACCGCGATCGTGATCCCCGCGGGGATCTCGTACTCGATGTCGTGGCTGTAGCCGAGCGAGAGCTTCAGAGCCTTGCCGGCCATCGCGGCGCGGTAACCCACGCCGGTGATCTCGAGCTTCTTCTCGAAGCCCTTGGAGACGCCCTCGACGAGGTTCGCCACCTGAGCGCGGGAGGTGCCCCAGAGCGAGCGGGCCTCCTTGGTCTGGTTCTTGGGCTGCACCGAGACGGCACCGTCCTCGAACTTCACGTCGACCACGTTGGGGACGACGTACTGGAGCTCGCCCTTGGAGCCCTTCATCTTCACCGTTTGACCGGTCACCGTGGCCGTCACGCCGGACGGGACGGGAACGGGCTTCTTGCCTACGCGAGACATCGCCTTATTCCTCCAAGTCCGAGATCAGAACACCTTGCAGAGCACTTCGCCGCCGACGTTGCGCTCGCGCGCCTCGTGGTCGGCCATGACGCCCTGCGGGGTGGACACGATGGTGACGCCGAGACCGTCGGCGACGCGCGGCAGCTCGCCGACCGACGAGTAGACGCGGCGGCCGGGCTTCGACACGCGCTGGATCGAGCGGATGACGGGCTGGCCGTCGTAGTACTTCAGCTCGATCGCGAACTCGGTGCGGCCGTTGCCGTAATCCGTGGTCGCGTAGTCGCGGATGTAGCCCTCGGACTTGAGGACGTCGAGAACGCTGGCGCGCAGGCGGGAGCCGGGCGTCTGGACGACGTTGCGGCGGCGCTGCTGACCGTTGCGGATGCGGGTGAGCATATCACCCACGGGATCGTTGACCATGGTGGTTGCTCCTTACCAGCTCGACTTGACGAGACCGGGGATCAGACCCTGGTTGCCGAGTTCGCGCAGCGCGATGCGCGAGATGCCCATCTTGCGATAGAAGGCGCGCGGACGGCCGGTCATGCCGCAGCGGTTGCGGATGCGGGTGGGGGACGAGTTGCGGGGCAGTTCCGCGAGCTTGAGGCGCGCCTCGAAGCGTTCCTCCATCTCGAGGGACTCGTCATTCGCCGTGGCAAGCAGCGCCTTGCGCTTGGGAGCGTAGAGCTTCACCAGCGCTTCGCGGTGCTTGTTCTTCTCGATCGAGCTTTTCTTTGCCATTTCTCTCTCCGGTGTCCGCGTCTGAGACCCTAGCGGGGGCTCACTGCCGGAACGGGAATCGGAACTGCGTGAGGAGCGCGCGCGCCTCAGCATCGGTGCGGGCCGTCGTCTGGATGACGATGTCCATGCCCCAGGTGGCCTCGGCCTTGTCGTACGAGATCTCCGGGAACACGAGGTGCTCCTTCAGGCCCAGCGCGTAGTTGCCGTTGCCGTCGAAGGAACGCGGGTTCAGGCCACGGAAATCGCGGACGCGCGGGAGCGCGATCGTGATCAGGCGGTCCATGAACTCGTACATGCGCTGCTTGCGCAGGGTGACCTTGCAGCCGATCGGCATGCCCTCGCGGACCTTGAAGGTCGCGATGGCCTTGCGGGCCTTGGTGATGACAGGCTTCTGGCCGGCGATCAGCGCCAGGTCGCCGGCGGCGACGGAGGCCTTCTTCGAATCGGCGGTCGACTCGCCAACGCCCATGTTGATCACGATCTTCTCGATGACCGGAACCTGCATGGGGTTCTTGTAGCCGAACTCTTCGATCAGCTTCTGGCGCACCACTTCATCGTAGTGCTTGCGCAGGCGCGGGACGTAGTTGTCCTTGTTTGCCTCAGCCATCGATCTGGTCCCCCGTGGTCTTGGCGAAGCGGACCTTGCGGCCGTCATCGAGGACGCGGAAACCCACGCGCGTCGGCTTGCCGTTCGCGTCCTGCAACGCGAGATTCGAAAGGTGAATCGCAGCTTCCTTGGAGACGATGCCGCCTTCCTGGTTCTGCGTCTGCTTCTGGTGCTTCTTCACGAGGTTGATGCCGCGGACGAACGCGCGATCTTCCTTGGGGAGCACCTGGATGACCTCGCCGGAGCGACCCTTGTCACGACCGGTAAGGACGACGACCTTGTCGCCTTTCTTGACCTTGGCGGCCATCACAGCACCTCCGGCGCGAGCGAGATGATCTTCATGTGGTTGCGGGCGCGCAGCTCACGGGGCACCGGTCCGAAGATACGGGTCCCGATCGGCTCCTTCTGATTGTTGATCAGAACCGCCGCGTTCTTGTCGAAGCGGATCACCGAACCGTCGGGACGCTTCACTTCCTTCGCGGTGCGCACGACGACCGCCTTCATGACGTCGCCCTTCTTCACGCGACCACGGGGAATCGCTTCCTTGACCGAGACCACGATGATGTCGCCGACACCGGCGTATTTACGCTTCGACCCGCCCAGAACCTTGATGCACATCACGCGGCGCGCACCAGAGTTGTCGGCGACGTCCAGATTCGTCTGCATCTGGATCACGGGCAGTGACCTTTCCTTGTTTCAGGCGGGTTTCCGCACGCGGACGGTATTGTCCGGCGGACGACGCCTGATGGGGATCTGATGTCCCCGGCTCATGTAAAGCACCGCGCAATCGGTGTTTGACACACCGGCGCGGCCGCCGCGTACGAAGGGTGCGAACACCCTTCTCAAATGTCGCGAAGGCACGCCGGATACACCACGGCGTGGATCGGCGCAAGGGTCAATTCGGATCCGCGATCAGAGATCGGCGCTCCGTCCGCCCGATACCGCCATGCGCAGCTCCGGACGGCGCGAAGGGGTGTCCGCAAGCTCGACGACGCGACGCGCGATGCGGATCTGGCTGTCGGTCGCCTCGCCGAGGACGACCGCGACGCTGCGGCGGCTGACCCGGTTTTCCCTCTCGTTCATGAGGGCCGCCAGGGCGAGCCTGCGGACCATCTCCTTCAGATAGGCCGCGGTCGCACCCTCGGTTCCCGACACCATTTCCGGAACGGCGCCAGGCTCGAAAACCAGGGACGCGCCGAACTGGGCGACCAGGCGGGCGCGGCACTGGGCATCCGGAAACGGGAGCTCGATCGCCTCGTCGACCCGGCCCAATTTCGGAAGCGAGGACCGGTCGAGCGCCCGCGGATGGGTCGCCGTGAGCAGGAACAGGATATCTGCGTCGGCACCGAGGCGATCCATCTCGGTGAACAGGTGGCTAAGCCTGTCCTGGCCCACCGAGCCGCCGGTATCTTCGCCTCCTCGACCGATCTGATCGACGTCATCGAGGATCACCAGACTGGGCTGAAACGCCTGGGCGAGCCGCAGCGAGGCGGCCAGGCTACCCGTCCGATCCGGCGTGACCAGCACGGTGGTCCGGCCAGGCAAGTTCGCGGCGATGTACCGGGTGATGTGGGTCTTTCCGTTCCCCTGAGCCCCGTAGAGAAGCAGACTTCGGCACGTCGATTGGCCGAGCGCCCTAAGATCTTCCCGATGGCGATCGAAGGCGAAGACGTGCCGATCGATGCGCGCCATCGTCGGTTCGTCGAGGATCACCTCCGTCCGCCCTACCGGTGGCGGCCGGTGGACCCGCATCATCGGCTGCGTGGTCGTCTCGAAGGGAGGATCGAGGGAGATGACCTTCCCGCGATAGCGCACCGAGCGCAGGGCGGCGTCCTGGATCGCGCTCAGGAACTGGTCCGTGAATCGGGCCGAGGCGGCGTGGGGCAGGGTCGCAACCTCGATCTGGACGATCGGTCCATCCGATGACCGGGAGAGCAGGACCGCCACCGGCCGGTCCGAGACCCGGAACAGCCAGAGGGCGTTGTTCAGAGCTGGGAAGGGCTCTGTGTCGCCGAGGTCGAGATGGTGGAACTGCAGGGGAGTGATCCCGACCGGCTGGGCCCCGCATCGGACCAGGAGGGTCGAGATCGTGAGGGCGCTGCGCCGGTCGGGCTGATGAAGGCCCGTCCGAACGACATTGAGCCGCGAAAGCATTTCGAGGGCCGCCGTCTGGATGTCCGGCAGCAAGTGCTGACAGTAGGTGCGCTGAGCACTGACGATCCCGTCAATCTCACGCGCACCGAAGAATGCGACGAGAATTCCGCAGGCGCTGTTCAGGCTGTCAGCCACGCGACCGTCCCCGCCATCTCGCATCAAGGCACGCGAGGAACGCCGGAGCACGGCGGATCCTCAAAGACCTTGTCGAACGAGATCCGGAATCTGATACCGCCGACGCGAAAAGATCTGCGGCCGACGGGTGGAACCGGCGCATCGAGACGGAACGGGCACAAAAAAACGGGCGCAGAACCCTGCGCCCGTCTCATCGACCGTGCATGACGATCAAGCTTCGGCGGAGACCGTTTCCGCGCTGGTGCCCTCGACGAGCTTCCAGGTCTTGGTCTTGGAGAACGGACGGCACTCCTCGATCGACACGGTCTGACCGACCTTGGCGACGTTGGCCTCGTCATGGGCGTGGTAGTTCTTCGAACGACGGACGGTCTTCTTCATCACCGGATGGGTGAAGCGACGCTCCACCTTCACGACGATGGTCTTCTCGCCCTTGTCGCTGACGACGACGCCCTGCAATACGCGCTTCGGCATGATGTACTCCTCAGGCCTGCGCCGACTTCAGCGTCTTCTGACGCTGGAGCGTGCGAACGCGGGCGATATCGCGGCGGACTTCGCGGACGCGCGCGACGTTCTCGAGCTGGCCGGTGGCGCCCTGGAAGCGCAGGTTGAACTGCTCCTTCTTCAGGTTCAGCAGCTCATCGTTCAGCTGATCGGGCGACAGGGCGGCCAGATCCGACTGTCTCTGCGACGACTTCATGATCCCCTCCCTCTCAATCAGCGATGCGCTGAACGACGCGCGTGCGGATCGGGAGCTTCGCCGCGCCGAGGCGCAGGGCCTCTTTCGCAACGTCCTCGGCCACGCCGTCGACTTCGAACATGATACGTCCGGGATGCACGCGGGCAGCCCAGAACTCGGGTGCACCCTTGCCGGAGCCCATGCGGACTTCGGTGGGCTTGGCCGTGACCGGGACATCCGGGAAGATCCGGATCCAGACGCGGCCCTGGCGCTTCATCTCGCGGGTGATCGCGCGGCGGGCCGCCTCGATCTGGCGCGCGGTGATGCGCTCGGGCTCGACGGCCTTCAGGCCGAAGGTCCCGAAGTTGAGGTCGAAGCCGCCCTTGGCCGCACCGTGGATGCGACCCTTGAACTGCTTACGGAACCTGGTCTTCTTGGGTTGCAACATGGCAGCCTCTCAACACCTTTCTGGGTGACGGGGTCACGAACACGCCTTCAGGCGTGTTCGCGCCGGCCGCGCTCGCGGCCACCCTCACCATCGCGCTCGCGACGGCCGCCCGAACGGCCACCCTCTTCCTGCGCCTTCTTGTCCTGTGCCATCGGGTCGTGCTCGAGGATCTCGCCCTTGAACACCCACACCTTGATGCCGCACGTCCCGTAGGTCGTGAAGGCGGTGGCGACGCCGTAATCGACGTCGGCGCGGAGGGTATGCAGGGGCACGCGGCCCTCGCGGTACCATTCCTGGCGGGCGATCTCGGCGCCACCGAGACGGCCCGAGCAGTTGATGCGGATGCCCTCGGCACCGAGACGCATCGCCGACTGGACGGCGCGCTTCATGGCGCGACGGAAGGCGACGCGGCGCTCGAGCTGCTGGGCGATCGAATCGGCCACCAGGGTGGCGTCGATCTCGGGCTTGCGCACCTCGACGATGTTGATCGTCACGTCGGCCTTGGTCAGCGTACCGACCAACTTGCGCAGCTTCTCGATGTCCGCGCCCTTCTTGCCGATGACCACGCCCGGGCGACCCGAGTGAATGGTGACACGGCACTTCCGGTGCGGACGCTCGATGACGATCTTCGAGACGGCAGCCTGCTTGAGCTGCTTCATGAGGGCGGCGCGGATCGCGACGTCCTCGTGCATGAGCTTGGCGTATTCACCCTTCTGGGCGAACCAGCGGGAGTCCCAGGTCCGGTTGATACCGAGCCGCAGACCGATCGGATTGACTTTCTGGCCCATCAGGTCCTCCTCACGCCGCTTCGGCGGTCGGGACTTCGCGCACCACGATGGTGAGGTTCGCGAAGGGCTTCAGGATACGGGCGCCGCGGCCACGCGCACGGGCGTGGAACCGCTTCAGCACGAGCGCCTTGCCGACGAAAGCCTGGGAGACGACGAGGTCGTCGACGTCCAGGTTGTGGTTGTTTTCGGCATTGGCGATGGCGCTCTCGAGGCACTTCTTGACCTCGCGGGCGATCCGCTTGCGGGAGAATTCGAGATCGGCCAGCGCCGAGTCGACCTTCTTGCCGCGGATGAGCTGCGCGACGAGATTGAGCTTCTGCGGGCTGACGCGCAGCATGCGCGCGACGGCCTGAGCCTCGTTCTCGGGGAGCGCGCGGGGAGTGGCGGGCTTGCCCATGATCAGCGCCTCTTCGACTTCTTGTCGGCTGCGTGACCGTGGAAGGTGCGGGTCGGCGAGAACTCGCCGAACTTGTGGCCGACCATTTCCTCGGAGACGTAGACCGGGATGTGCTTCTGCCCGTTGTGCACACCGAAGGTGAGGCCAACGAACTGCGGCAGGATCGTGGAGCGGCGGCTCCAGATCTTGATGACTTCGTTACGGCTGGAACCGCGAGCGGCTTCAGCCTTCTTGAGGAGGTAGCCGTCGATGAACGGCCCCTTCCAGAGCGAGCGTGCCATGGGCGTTACTTCTTACGGTTATGACGGCTGGACAGGATGAAGACGTCGGTCCGCTTGTTCGAGCGGGTCTTCTTCCCCTTCGTGGGAACGCCCCAGGGCGTGACCGGGTTACGGCCGCCGGAGGTCCGTCCCTCGCCGCCGCCGTGCGGGTGGTCGACCGGGTTCATGGCAACGCCGCGAACGTGCGGGCGCTTGCCGAGCCAGCGATTGCGGCCGGCCTTGCCGAGCGAGATGTTCATGTGGTCCGGGTTCGACACCGCGCCGACGCTGGCGAAGCACTGGCCGTGGACCAGACGCTGCTCACCCGAGTTCAGGCGGAGCGTCACGTAGCCCTGATCGCGGCCGACGATCTGGGCATAGTTGCCGGCGGAGCGGGCGATCGCGCCGCCCTTGCCGATCTTGAGCTCGACGTTGTGGACGATCGTGCCCACTGGCATGTTGCCGACCGGACCGGCATTGCCGGGCTTGATGTCGACCTGCTCGGCCGCCACCACCTTGTCGCCGGGCGACAGGCGCTGCGGAGCCAGGATGTAGCTCTGTGTGCCGTCGGGGAAGGCGATCAGGGCAATGAACGCGGTGCGGTTCGGATCGTACTCGATCCGCTCGACCGTGGCGGACACGCCCATCTGCTCGCGACGCTTGAAGTCCACGTTGCGGAGCGTGCGCTTGTGACCGCCGCCCCGGAAGCGGACCGTGATGCGGCCGAGGTTGTTGCGGCCGCCGGACGACGACTTGCCCTCGGTGAGCTTCTTGACCGGCTTGCCCTTGTAGAGCTCACGGCGGTCGACGAGCACGAGCTGGCGAAGGCTCGGCGTGACCGGTTTGAATGTCTTCAAGGCCATCGGTGGTAATCCTTAACCCGACTTGTCTCAGAGGCCGGTCGTGACGTCGATCGTCTCACCCTCGGCGAGGGTCACGATCGCTTTCTTCACGTCCGAGCGCTGTCCGCGAAGCCCGCGGAAGATCTTCTTCTTGCCCTTGGTGACGAGCGTGTTCACGCCCGTGACCTTGACGTCGAACAGTTTCTCAACCGCTTCCTTGATCTGCGGCTTGGTCGCCTTCGGGGAAACCCGGAACACGACCTTGTTCTGCTCGGTGAGATTCGTCGCCTTCTCGGTGATGACCGGGGAGACGATGATGTCGTAGTGGCGCGGATCGGCACTCATTGGAAACGCGCCTCCAGCGCATCGATCGCTGCGCGGGTCAGCACGAGCTTCTCGCGACGCAGGATGTCGTACACGTTGATGCCCTGGATCGGCAGCACGTCGATCTGCGGGATGTTGCGGGCGGCGCGCGCGAAGTTCACGTCCACCTCGGCACCGCCGATGATCAGGGCGCTGGACAGGCCCATCTTCTCGAAACGCTCCACGAGCGTCTTGGTCTTGCCCTCGGCGAGCTTCACGTCATCGACGATGATGAGGGTCGAATCCTTCACCTTCGCGGACAGGGCGTGCTTCAGGGCGAGCGCACGCACCTTCTTCGGCAAGTCGTGGGCATGGCTGCGCACGACTGGCCCGAAGGCGCGTCCACCGCCGCGGAACTGCGGTGCGGAGGCGGCGCCGTGACGGGCGTTACCAGTGCCCTTCTGCTTGTACAACTTCTTGCGCGTCCGGTTCACGTCCGAACGGTTCTTGACCGCATGGGTGCCGGCCTGGCGCTTGGCGAGCTGCCAGCGGACCATGCGCTGGAGCAGGTCAGCGCGGGGCTCGAGACCGAAGATGGTCTCGTCCAGGTCGACGGAACCGGCACCGGCGCCGTCGAGCGTGGTGATATCGAGCTTCATCACGCGTTCTCCTCGGAAGCGGGAGCCTCGGGAGCCGGCGCTTCGGTGGCAGCGGCGGAGGCGCCCTGCTCACGGAACTTGCCAGGCTGCGGAACGTCCGCGGGGAGCTTGCGCTTCACCGCGTCGCGGATCTGGATCCAGCCGCCGGCGACGCCGGGGACGGCGCCTTCGACGAGGATGAGGCCGCGCTCAGGATCCGTGCGCACGACGCGCAGGTTCTGGGTCGTGACCCGATCGACGCCCATGTGACCGGGCATCTTCTTGTTCTTGAAGGTCTTGCCCGGATCCTGACGGCCACCGGTCGAACCGATCGAACGGTGCGAGATGGACACGCCGTGGGTGGCGCGCAAGCCGCCGAAGTTCCAGCGCTTCATGCCGCCGGCGAACCCCTTACCCGTGGTGGTGCCCGTCACGTCGACGAACTGGCCCGGGATGAAGTGATCGGCGGTGATCTCGGCGCCGACCGGGATCAGCTTGTCCTCGGACACGCGGAACTCGGCGAGCTTCTGCTTGGGCTCGACCTTGGCGACTGCGAACCGGCCGCGCTCGGCAGCCGACACGTTCTTCACCTTGGCCTTGCCGACGCCGACCTGAAGGGCGACGTAGCCGTTCTTTTCGACGGTACGGTGGGCAACCACCTGGCATTGATCGATTTTAAGCACGGTGACGGGGACATGTTCGCCTGCATCCGTAAAGATGCGGGTCATGCCGACCTTCTGTGCGATGACGCCTGAGCGCATAGGTGTCTCCCTCGCGCGATTCTACGGTAAGCTCTAAATCCCCGCGGGACTTAGAGCTTGATCTCCACGTCCACGCCGGCGGCGAGGTCGAGCTTCATCAGCGCGTCCACGGTCTGGGGCGTCGGATCGACGATATCGAGGACGCGCTTGTGGGTGCGCATCTCGAACTGCTCGCGCGACTTCTTGTCGATGTGCGGCGAGCGGTTGACGGTGAACTTCTCGATATGCGTCGGCAGCGGGATCGGGCCACGGATGGTGGCGCCGGTGCGCTTGGCCGTCGAGACGATCTCGCGGGTCGACGCATCGAGGATGCGATGGTCGAACGCCTTGAGGCGGATACGAATATTCTGACCGTTCATGACCTGAAACCTTGGCGGGGCGGTGGGGGGCGGGCGCGAGGACCCGCCCCTCAATCGTTCCCTGCAGACGTGACCGTTAGGACGGACGATTACTCGTTGATGGCGGCGACGACGCCGGCGCCGACGGTGCGTCCGCCTTCACGGATGGCGAAGCGCAGCTTCTCTTCCATGGCCACCGGCACGATCAGGGTGACGTCCATGGTGACGCTGTCGCCAGGCATCACCATCTCGGTGCCCTCGGGCAGCACGCACACGCCGGTCACGTCCGTGGTGCGGAAGTAGAACTGCGGGCGGTAGTTGGTGAAGAACGGCGTGTGGCGGCCGCCCTCCTCCTTGGTCAGGATGTAGGCCTCGGCCTTGAACTTGGTGTGGGGCTTGACCGAGCCGGGCTTGCACACGACCTGGCCGCGCTCCACGTCCTCGCGCTTGGTGCCGCGCAGCAGCACGCCGACGTTGTCGCCCGCCTGGCCCTGGTCGAGCAGCTTGCGGAACATCTCGACGCCCGTGACCGTCGTGGTCTGGGTGTCGCGGATGCCCACGATCTCCACCGTCTCGCCGACCTTGACGATGCCGCGCTCCACGCGACCCGTCACCACCGTGCCGCGGCCCGAGATCGAGAACACGTCCTCGATGGGCATCAGGAACGGCTTGTCGATCGGACGCTCCGGCTGCGGGATGTAGGCATCCACGCTCGCCATCAGCGCCAGCACGGCGTCGTGGCCGATCGCCTTGTCGCCGTTGTCCAGCGCCACCTTGGCCGAGCCCTTGGTGATCGGGATGTCGTCGCCGGGGAAGTCGTACTTCGAGAGAAGCTCGCGCACCTCCATCTCGACGAGCTCGAGGAGCTCGGCGTCGTCGACCAGGTCGACCTTGTTGAGGAACACCACCAGCGCCGGCACGCCGACCTGACGGGCCAGCAGGATGTGCTCGCGGGTCTGCGGCATCGGGCCGTCGGCCGCCGACACCACCAGGATCGCGCCGTCCATCTGCGCCGCGCCCGTGATCATGTTCTTCACGTAGTCGGCGTGGCCCGGGCAATCCACGTGCGCGTAGTGCCGGTTCGTGGTCTCGTACTCCACGTGCGCCGTCGAGATCGTGATCCCGCGCGCCTTCTCCTCCGGCGCCTTGTCGATCTGGTCGTAGGCCGTGAACGTCGCACCGCCCGTCTCGGCCAGAACCTTCGTGATCGCCGCCGTCAACGACGTCTTGCCGTGATCCACGTGACCGATCGTGCCAATGTTGCAGTGCGGCTTCGTACGCGCGAATTTCTCTTTGGCCATGATAGCCTCCGTCTGTTCTGATGTTGCGTCTGAAGGGGTGCGGGAGGCGCCCCGGGGGGGCGCCGCCGGCTTAGGCGTACTTGGCGACGACCTTCTCGGCCTCGCCGCGCGGCACCTCTTCGTAATGGTCGAACTGCATCGTGAAGTTGGCGCGGCCCTGGGAGAAGGACCGGAGCTGGTTCACGTAGCCGAACATGTTGGCCAGCGGCACCATCGCGTTGATGACGTTCGCATTGCCGCGCATGTCCTGGCCCTGGATCTGGCCACGGCGGGAGTTGAGATCGCCGATCACCGAACCGGTATATTCTTCCGGCGAGACGACCTCGACCTTCATCACCGGCTCGAGCAGCACCGAGCCGCCCTTCTGGAGGGCCTCACGGAGCGCTGCCCGCGAGGCGATCTCGAAGGCGAGGGCCGACGAGTCGACGTCGTGGTAGGCGCCGTCCACGAGCTCGACGCGGATGTCCACGACGGGGAAGCCCGCCAGGATACCGGCGCCCAGCACCGAGTTGAGGCCCTTCTCGACGCCCGGGATGTACTCCTTGGGCACCGCGCCGCCGATGATCTTCGAGGCGAACTCGAAGCCCTTGCCCGGCTCGTTCGGCTCGACGACGAACTTCACCCGGGCGAACTGACCGGTACCACCGGTCTGCTTCTTGTGGGTGTAATCGATCTCCGTGCGCTTCGTGAGCTTCTCACGATACGCCACCTGCGGCTGGCCGATATTCGCGTCGACTTTGTAGGTCCGGCGCAGGATGTCGACCTTGATGTCCAGGTGGAGCTCGCCCATCCCCTTGAGGATGGTCTGGCCCGACTCCTGGTCGGTGGAGACGCGGAAGGACGGATCCTCGGCCGCGAGCTTCGAGAGCGCGATGCCGAGCTTCTCCTGATCGGCCTTCGACTTCGGCTCGACGGCGATCTCGATGACGGGTTCAGGGAACTCCATCTTCTCGAGGATCACGGCCTTGACCGGGTCGCACAGGGTGTCGCCGGTACGGGTGTCCTTGAGGCCGGCCAGAGCGACGATGTCGCCGGCATAGGCTTCCTTGACGTCCTCGCGGTTGTTGGCGTGCATCAGGAGCATGCGACCGACACGCTCCTTCTTGTCTCGGGTCGAATTGATGACGTTGGCGCCCGAGTCGATCTTGCCCGAGTAGACGCGGCAGAAGGTGATCGTGCCGACGTGCGGATCGTCCATGATCTTGAAGGCGAGCATGGAGAAGGGATCCGAATCCGTCGGGTGACGGACGGTCTCTTCCTCGGTCTTGAAGTCGATACCCTTGATCTCGCCGCGGTCGGCGGGAGACGGCAGGTAGTCGACGACGGCGTCGAGCAGGGGCTGCACGCCCTTGTTCTTGAAGGCCGAGCCGCAGAGCACGGGATGGAAGGCGCGGCGCTGGACGGCCGTACGGACGAGGCGGTGCATCGTCTCCTGATCCGGCTCGACGCCGTCCAGGTACGCGGCCATCGCGTCGTCATCCATCTCCACGCAGGCCTCGACGAGCTTGACGCGGTATTCGGCGGCCTGGTCGGCGAGATCGGCCGGGATCTCGGTCTCCGAGAAGTCGGCGCCGAGTTGCTCGGACGTCCAGACGACGGCCTTCATCTTGATCAGGTCGATCACACCCTTGAAGGTGTTCTCGGCGCCGATCGGCAGCTGCAGGCACACGGGCTTGCCGGCGACGCGGTCGATGATGTCGGCGACGCACTTGAAGAAGTCGGCGCCGATCTTGTCCATCTTGTTGACGAACACGACGCGCGGAACGTCGTACTTGTCGGCCTGACGCCAGACCGTCTCGGTCTGAGGCTCGACGCCCTGGTTGCCGTCGAGCACGCAGACGGCTCCGTCGAGCACGCGGAGCGAACGCTCCACCTCGATGGTGAAGTCCACGTGGCCGGGGGTGTCGATGATGTTCAGGCGCTTGTCGCGCCAGAAGCAGGTGGTGGCAGCCGAGGTGATCGTGATGCCACGCTCCTGCTCCTGCTCCATCCAGTCCATGGTCGCGGCGCCGTCATGGACTTCGCCGATCTTATGGGACTTGCCGGTGTAGTACAGGATCCGCTCGGTGGTCGTGGTCTTGCCGGCATCAATGTGAGCCATGATGCCGAAGTTGCGGTAGTCCTCGATCGCGTGCGTGCGGGGCATCGGATTGCTCCTGAAAGGGTCCGGGTCCGCTTACCAGCGGTAGTGCGAGAAGGCGCGGTTGGCTTCCGCCATCCGGTGCGTGTCTTCACGCTTCTTGACGGCGTTGCCGCGGTTGTTCGCGGCGTCGAGCAGCTCGGCGGAGAGACGCTCGACCATGGTGCGGTCGTTGCGGCCGCGGGCGGCCTGGATCAGCCAACGGATGGCGAGAGCCTGACGACGCTCGGTGCGCACCTCGACGGGGACCTGGTAGGTCGCGCCGCCGACGCGGCGGGAGCGGACTTCGATTGCCGGGGCGACGTTGTCGAGGGCGGCGCGGAAGACCTCGATCGGGTTGGCGCGGGCGCGGTTCTCGACGATGTCGAAGGCACCGTAGACGATGCGCTCAGCGGTCGACTTCTTTCCCTCGTACATGATCGAATTCATGAACTTGGTCAGCACGATGTCCCCGTACTTCGGGTCCGGGATGATCTCACGCTTCTCGGCAGAATGGCGGCGGGACATCGCTCGCTCCGTCTTGAATTTGGTCTTCTTGAAACCACCCTGCGCAGGCCGCCTTGAGCCTCAGAGAGGCCGGCGACATCCTTACAGGGTGCGCGAATATTGCTCTTACTTCGGACGCTTGGCGCCGTACTTGGAACGGCGCTGCTTGCGACCCTTGACGCCCTGCGTATCGAGCACGCCGCGCAGGATGTGGTATCGCACGCCCGGAAGGTCCTTCACGCGGCCGCCGCGGATCATCACCACGGAGTGCTCCTGAAGGTTGTGACCCTCGCCCGGGATGTATCCGATGACCTCGAAGCCGTTGGTCAAACGAACCTTGGCGACCTTACGGAGCGCCGAGTTCGGCTTCTTCGGGGTCGTCGTGTAGACGCGGGTGCAGACGCCACGCTTCTGCGGGCAAGCGTCGAGCGCCGGCACCTTGTTGCGGCTCTTCTGCGCCTTGCGCGGCTGAGCGATCAGCTGGTTGATCGTCGGCATGCCAATCCTCTCGAAACGCGTCACCTGCGTCGGTGACCGTCGAAATCCAAATCTCGTTCTGGCCGGCCCCGGCATCGCACATGCGTGTGCGACGAAACGCAAAACCGCGCCCCAGGCTGATGTCAGCCTTTGGCGCGCCGTTGCAAGCAGAGGATCACCTGCATGGGAGCAAGCGATCGTGCCGGGCTGACACGTGTTCGTCTGTTGAAGTCGGATGCGTTTAGGAAGCCTGGATCGAGGCTCTGGGCCTCATGATCGATTGCTGCCTACGGCCAGCCGTTCAATGAGGGCCTGATAGAGGCGGATTCGCCCGGCGTCAACCCATTCCGTTACAAGTTCATGAAGTTGCGGGGTTCGGGGGTCTGGGGAATTCAGGTCGGAGTCCGCACGAAAAAGGGGGCCGCCCGGTGGGCAGCCCCCTTTGTTCCGACCGTTCGGTGTCGTTCGGCTTATTCCGCGGCGGGCGGCAGCTCGGAGAGGGGCTGGGCGCCGCTTTCCGCAGCCTTCTGCTGCAGGATGAGGTTGTCGCGACGGCGCGCCACGGCGCGGATCTCGGCAGCCATGGAGCCCGTACCGGCCGGGATGAGAGACCCGACGATGACGTTCTCCTTGAGACCCTCGAGGTAGTCGATCTTGCCGTTGACGGCCGCCTCGGTGAGCACCCGGGTCGTCTCCTGGAACGAGGCCGCCGAGATGAACGACTTCGTCTGCAGGCTCGCCTTGGTGATGCCGAGCAAGACCGGCACGCCGACGACCGGCTTCTTGCCCTCGGCAAGCAGCTTCTCGTTGACCTCCGCCAGCTCCGTCCGGTCGATCTGGTCGCCGGTCAGGATGTCGGAGTCACCGCCGTCGGTGATCTCGACCTTCTGCAGCATCTGCCGGACGATGACCTCGATGTGCTTGTCGTTGATCGACACGCCCTGCAGTCGGTAGACCTCCTGGATCTCGTTGACGAGGTAGGCCGCGAGCTCCTCCACGCCCTTGATCGCCAGGATGTCATGCGGTGCCGGGTTGCCGTCGACGATGTAGTCGCCGAGCTCGACCACGTCCCCGTCCTGGAGGTGAATGTGCTTGCCCTTCGGGATCAGGTACTCGACCGCCTCGGACCCATCATGCGGCGTCAGCGTCAAGCGACGCTTGTTCTTGTAGTCGCGCCCGAACTGAATCGTGCCCGACTTCTCCGCGATGATGGCCGCATCCTTCGGACGACGAGCCTCGAACAGCTCCGCCACCCGCGGAAGACCGCCGGTGATGTCGCGGGTCTTGGCCGAGTCCGCGGAGACGCGGGCGAGGATGTCGCCGGCCTTCACCTTCGCACCCGGATCGTAGCCGATGATGGCGTCGACGGGCAGGAAGTAGCGGGCGTCCGAACCGCGCGGCAGCTTCATCGGCTTGCCGTCGGCATCGAGCACCAGCATCGCCGGCTTGAGGTCGGCGGTGCGGGCGGTCCCACGCCAGTCGATGACGACGCGCTTGGCGATGCCGGTCGACTCGTCGGTGGTCTCGGTGATCGACTGGCCGTCGATGAGGTCCTCGTAGGCCACCACGCCGTCCGTCTCGGTGATGATCGGACGGGTGTAGGGGTCCCACTCGGCGATGCGCTGGCCACGCTTGACGGTGTCGCCCTCGTCCACGCGCAGCTTCGCGCCGTATTGCAGGCGGTGGTTCGCGCGCTCGGTACCGTCGGCCCCGACGATGACAATCGAGACGTTGCGGCCGGTGGCGATGAGATCACCATCCGAGTTCCGCGCCAGGGCGCGGTTGCGGATCTTGATCGTGCCTTCGAAGCTCGACTCGATGAAGGACGAGTCGGAGATCTGGGCGGCGCCGCCGATGTGGAAGGTGCGCATGGTGAGCTGGGTGCCCGGCTCGCCGATCGACTGTGCCGCGATGACGCCGACGGCCTCGCCCATGTTCACGGGCGTGCCGCGGGCGAGGTCGCGCCCGTAGCAGGTGGCGCAGACGCCGCTCTTGGTGGCGCAGACGAGCACCGAGCGGATCTTGACCTCCTGGATGCCGGCGGCCTGGATGGCCGGCAGGTGCTTCTCCTCGATGGTTTCGTTGGTCTTGACGATCACCGTCCCGTCGAGGGCCACGAGATCCTCGGCGGTGGCGCGGCCGAGGATGCGGATGGCGAGCGGAGCGACCACCTGGCCCGCATCCACGATCGCGCGCATGCGGATGCCGTTGGTGGTGCCGCAATCGACCTCGCGGATGACGGCGTCCTGCGCCACGTCAACGAGACGACGGGTCAGGTAACCCGAGTTCGCGGTCTTCAATGCCGTGTCCGCGAGGCCCTTGCGGGCGCCGTGGGTGGAGTTGAAGTACTCGAGCACGTCGAGGCCTTCCTTGAAGTTCGAGATGATCGGCGTCTCGATGATCTCACCCGAGGGCTTGCTCATCAGGCCGCGCATGGCGGCGAGCTGGCGCATCTGCTCACGGGAGCCGCGGGCGCCGGAATTCGCCATCATGTAGACCGAGTTGACCTGCTTGTCGGTCCCGTTCTCGTCCTTCTGGACCGCGGAGATCGCGGCCATCATCTCGTCCGCGAGACGGGCCGAGCACTTGCCCCAGGCATCGACGACCTTGTTGTACTTCTCACCCTGGGTGATCAGGCCGTCATTGAACTGCTGCTCGAACTCCTTGACCAGGTCGCGGGTCGATCCAACGATCGACCACTTGTTCGCCGGCACCACCATGTCGTCCTTGCCGAACGAGATGCCGGCCTTGAACGCGTGGTTGAAGCCGAGCGCCATGATGCGATCACAGAAGATCACCGACTCCTTCTGACCGCAGTGGCGGTAGACGGTGTCAATCATCGCTGAGATCTCCTTCTTTGTCATTAGCTTGTTGACGACGTCGAAGGGCACCTTGGCGTGCTGCGGCAGGGCCGTGGACAGGATCACCCGGCCCGGCGTGGTGTCGTAGGTCTTCGTCAGCGGCTCACCATCGGGGCCGATGCCGTTCCAGCGCCAGCGGATCTTCGAGTGCAGCTTGACGGTCTTGGCCGCAAGGGCGTGCTCGAGCTCGCCGATGTTGCCGAAGACGCCCTGCATCGGGTTCTGCTTGTTGGTCGGGTCGAAGGCACCGATCGCCCCCTCGGCCACGATCGACAGGTAGTAGAGGCCGAGCACGATGTCCTGCGACGGCACGATGATCGGGTGACCGTTCGCCGGGTGCAGGATGTTGTTGGTCGACATCATCAGGACGCGCGCTTCCAGCTGAGCCTCGAGGCTCAGGGGGACGTGCACGGCCATCTGGTCGCCGTCGAAATCCGCGTTGAAGGCGGTGCAGACCAGCGGGTGCAGCTGGATCGCCTTGCCCTCGATCAGCTTGGGCTCGAAAGCCTGGATGCCGAGGCGGTGCAGGGTCGGTGCGCGGTTCAGCATCACCGGGTGCTCGCGGATCACCTCATCGAGGATATCCCAGACCTCCGGCTTCTCCTTTTCCACGAGCTTCTTCGCCTGCTTCACCGTGGCGGAGAAGCCCTTGGCGTCGAGGCGCGCGTAGATGAACGGCTTGAACAGTTCCAGCGCCATCTTCTTGGGCAGGCCGCACTGGTGCAGCTTCAACTCCGGACCGACGACGATGACCGAGCGGCCGGAATAGTCGACGCGCTTGCCGAGCAGGTTCTGGCGGAAGCGGCCCTGCTTGCCCTTCAGCATGTCGGCGAGCGACTTCAACGGACGCTTGTTCGCGCCGGTGATGACGCGGCCGCGGCGGCCGTTGTCGAACAGCGCGTCCACCGCCTCCTGAAGCATGCGCTTCTCGTTGCGGATGATGATGTCCGGCGCGCGCAGCTCGATCAGCCGCTTGAGGCGGTTGTTGCGGTTGATGACGCGGCGGTAGAGGTCGTTGAGATCGGACGTGGCGAAGCGGCCGCCGTCCAGGGGGACGAGCGGGCGCAGGTCCGGCGGGATCACCGGCACCACGGTGAGGATCATCCACTCGGGCTTGTTGCCCGACATCTGGAAGGCCTCGATGATCTTCAGGCGCTTGAGGAGCTTCTTGGGCTTCAGCTCGGAGGTGGTGGTGGCGATTTCCTCGCGCAGGGCATCCGCGATGCCGTCGAGGTCGAGCTCCTGCAGGATCCGGCGGATGGCCTCGGCGCCGATCATGGCGGTGAAGCTGTCCTCGCCGTACTCCTCCTGGGCGCGCAGGTACTCCTCCTCCGACAGGAGCTGACGCTCCTTGAGGGGGGTGAGGCCCGGCTCGATGACGCAGTAGGACTCGAAGTAGAGGATTCGCTCGAGGTCCTTGAGGGCCATGTCGAGCAGCAGGCCGATGCGCGAGGGCAGCGACTTCAGGAACCAGATGTGGGCGACGGGCGCGGCGAGCTCGATATGGCCCATGCGGTCGCGCCGGACGCGCGCGAGGGTGACCTCGACGCCGCACTTCTCGCAGATGACGCCCTTGTACTTCATGCGCTTGTACTTGCCGCACAAGCACTCGTAGTCCTTGATCGGTCCGAAGATCCGCGCGCAGAACAGTCCGTCACGCTCGGGCTTGAACGTGCGATAGTTGATCGTCTCGGGCTTCTTGATCTCGCCGAAAGACCACGAGAGGATCTTCTCCGGCGACGAGATCGAGATCTTGATCTGGTCGAAGCTCTGGGGCTGAGCCTGCTGGTTGAAAAGATTCATGACCTCTTGGTTCATGATCTACTCCTGCTGACGAGGCGCACCCTCCGCCGAGGGGCTGACCGCGTGCTGAAAACGGATGCGGCGCGACGACCGGCCGGATCGTCGCTGACCGTAGAACGGGAGGCCCTGCCCCTCCCCGCTCGGACCGCGCCGGGGTCGAACCCGGCGCGGGAGCGTGATGCGGTGGTTATTCGGCCGCCTCTGCGGGCGGCTCGATCTGGTCGTTGGCGAGCTTCTTCGAGGAGGTGAGCTCCACGTTGAGGCCCAGCGAGCGCATCTCCTTGACGAGCACGTTGAACGACTCGGGGATGCCAGCCTCGAAGGTGTCGTCGCCGCGCACGATGGCCTCGTAGACCTTGGTCCGGCCGGCGACGTCGTCCGACTTGACCGTGAGCATCTCCTGCAGCGTGTACGCGGCGCCGTAGGCCTCCAGCGCCCAGACCTCCATCTCGCCGAAGCGCTGACCGCCGAACTGCGCCTTTCCGCCCAGCGGCTGCTGGGTGACCAGGGAGTACGGGCCGATCGACCGGGCGTGGATCTTGTCGTCCACCAGGTGGTGCAGCTTCAGCATGTAGATGTAGCCCATCGTGACCTTGCGGTCGAAGGGCTCGCCGGAGCGGCCGTCATAGAGGGTCGACTGGGCCGACCGGTCGAGGCCGGCCATCTCCAGCATCTGCTCGATGTCGGCTTCCTTGGCGCCGTTGAACACCGGCGTCGCCATCGGCACGCCGCGGCGCACGTTGTTGGCGGCCTCGGCAAGCTCCTCGTCGGACAGGCCTTCGAGCTCGGACGGCGAGTAGATCGCTTTCATCTCGTCGCGGAGCGGCTCGATGTCCTGGCTGCGCAGGTAGGCATCCACCGCCTGGCTGACCTTGCGGCCGAGCCCGGCCGCAGCCCAACCCAGGTGGGTCTCGAGGATCTGACCGACGTTCATGCGCGAAGGCACGCCGAGCGGGTTCAGCACGATGTCGGCATGCGTCCCGTCTTCCAGGAACGGCATGTCCTCGATCGGCACGATCCGCGAGACGACGCCCTTGTTGCCGTGGCGGCCGGCCATCTTGTCGCCGGGCTGGATCTTGCGCTTCACCGCCACGAAGACCTTGACCATCTTCATGACGCCGGGCGGAAGCTCGTCGCCGCGCTGCAGCTTCTCGACCTTGTCGAGGAAGCGCTGCTCGAGGCGCTTCTTCGACTCGTCGTACTGCTTCTGCATCGCTTCCATCTCGGTCATGAGACGGTCGTCGATGACGGCGAACTGCCACCACTGCGAACGCGGATACTCGCTGAGGAGCTCACGGCTGAGCGTGGTCTCTTTCTTGAAGCCCTTCGGACCGGCGATGGGCGCCTGACCGATGAGCACCGTGGCGAGACGCGCATAGGTGTTGCGATCGAGGATCGCCTGCTCGTCGTCGCGGTCCTTTGCGAGGCGCTCGATCTCCTCGCGCTCGATCGCCTGGGCGCGCTCGTCCTTGTCGACGCCGTGGCGGTTGAACACCCGGACCTCGACGATCGTGCCGGTCACGCCCGGGGGGACCCGGAGCGAGGTGTCGCGCACGTCGGACGCCTTCTCGCCGAAGATGGCGCGGAGGAGCTTCTCCTCCGGCGTCATCGGGCTTTCGCCCTTCGGCGTGATCTTGCCGCACAGGATGTCGCCGGCGTGCACCTCGGCGCCGATATAGACGATGCCCGCTTCGTCGAGGTTCTTCAGCGCCTCTTCCGAGACGTTCGGGATGTCGCGGGTGATTTCTTCCGGACCGAGCTTGGTGTCTCGGGCCATTACCTCGAACTCCTCGATGTGAATCGAGGTGAACACGTCATCCTTCACGATCCGCTCGGACAGCAGGATCGAGTCCTCGAAGTTGTAGCCGTTCCACGGCATGAACGCGACGAGCACGTTCCGGCCGAGCGCCAGCTCGCCGAACTCCGTCGAGGGACCGTCGGCGATGATCTCGCCCTTCTTCACGGCCTCGCCGACGCGGACCAGCGGCTTCTGCGTGATGCAGGTCGACTGGTTGGAGCGCTGGAACTTCTGCAGGCGATAGATGTCGACGCCGGGCTTGTTGGCGTCGGCCTCCTCGGTGGCCCGGATGACGATACGGGTGGCGTCCACCTGATCGACGATGCCGGTGCGCCGCGCCGCGATGGCGGCGCCGGAGTCGCGGGCGACCACGGCCTCCATGCCGGTGCCGACGAAGGGCGCATCGGCGCGGACCAGCGGCACCGCCTGGCGCTGCATGTTCGAGCCCATCAGCGCGCGGTTCGCGTCATCATTCTCGAGGAACGGGATGAGCGCGGCCGCGACCGAGACGAGCTGCTTCGGCGACACGTCCATCAGGTCGACGCGATCCGGCGGCACGACGATGACGTCGCCGGCCCGACGACAGACCACGAGATCCTCCGTCAGCTTGAAGTTCTCGTCCATCTGCGCGTTGGCCTGGGCGACGTAGTACTTCGCCTCTTCCATGGCCGACAGGTAGGCGACGTCGGTGGTGACGACGCCGTCCTTCACCCGCCGGAACGGGGTCTCGATAAAGCCGTACTTGTTCACCCGCGCGAAGGTGGCGAGGGAGTTGATCAGGCCGATGTTCGGGCCTTCCGGCGTCTCGATCGGGCAGATGCGGCCGTAATGGGTCGGGTGCACGTCGCGCACCTCGAAGCCGGCGCGCTCACGGGTCAGACCGCCCGGGCCGAGCGCCGAGAGGCGACGCTTGTGCGTCACTTCCGAGAGCGGGTTGGTCTGGTCCATGAACTGCGAGAGCTGCGACGAGCCGAAGAACTCGCGCACCGCGGCCGCAGCGGGCTTCGCGTTGATGAGGTCCTGCGGCATCACCGTGTCGATGTCGACGGAGGACATCCGCTCCTTGATGGCGCGCTCCATGCGGAGCAGGCCGAGGCGGTACTGGTTCTCCATCAGCTCGCCGACCGAGCGCACCCGGCGGTTGCCGAGGTGATCGATGTCGTCGATCTCGCCCTTGCCGTCGCGCAGGTCCACCAGCGCCTTTACGACCGCGAGCATGTCCTCGCGGCGCAGCGTCCGCACGGTGTCCTCGGCGTCGAGGTCAAGGCGCATGTTCATCTTCACGCGGCCGACGGCCGAGAGGTCGTAGCGCTCGGGATCGAAGAACAGCGAGTGGAACATCGCCTCGGCGGTGTCGAGGGTCGGCGGCTCACCCGGACGCATGACCCGGTAGATGTCGAACAGCGCGCCTTCGCGGCCCGAGTTCTTGTCCACCGCGAGGGTGTTGCGGATGTAGGGACCGACGTTGATGTGATCGATGTCGAGCACCGGCAGCTCGGAGACGCCGACCTCTTCCAGGCTCTTGAGGAGCTTGTCGGAGATCTCGTCGCCGGCCTCGGCCCAGATCTCGCCGGTCTTGGCGTTGACGAGGTCCTCGGCGATGTACTGGCCGATCAGGTCCTCGTCGGTGGCCTTGAGGAACTGCACGCCGCGCTCGGCGATCTGCCGGGCGTTGCGGGCATTCAGCTTCTTGCCGGCCTCGAGCACGACCTCGCCGGACTCGGCGTCGATCAGGTCGACGGAGGCCTTGAAGCCCTTCAGGCGCTCGGCGTCGTAGGGCACGCGCCAGTCGGCGCCGTCACGGTCGTAGACCACGCGGTTGTAGAAGGTCGACAGGATCTCCTCGCCGTCGAGGCCGAGGGCGAACAGCAGCGACGTCACCGGCAGTTTGCGCTTCCGGTCGATGCGGACATGCACGATGTCCTTGGCATCGAACTCGACGTCGAGCCAGGAGCCGCGATACGGGATGATGCGGGCGGCGAACAGGAGCTTGCCCGACGAGTGGGTCTTGCCCTTGTCGTGGTCGAAGAACACGCCCGGGGAGCGGTGCATCTGCGAGACGATGACGCGCTCGGTGCCGTTGACGATGAAGGTGCCGTTCTCCGTCATCAGGGGCATGTCGCCCATGTAGACGTCCTGCTCCTTGATGTCCTTGACCGACTTCGCGCCGGTATCCGGGTCCACATCGAACACGATGAGGCGCAGCGTGACCTTGAGCGGGGCCGCGAAGGTAATACCGCGCTGACGGCACTCGTCGACGTCGTATTTCGGCTGCTCGAACGTGTACTTCACGAACTCGAGGAGAGCCGTCGAGGAGAAGTCCGAAATTGGGAAGACCGATTTGAACACGGTCTGCAGGCCTTCGTCGCCCCGTCCGCCTTCCGGCTCATCCATGATCAGGAACTGGTCGTAGGACGCCTTTTGAACCTCGATGAGGTTCGGCATCTCGGCGACTTCCTTGATCTTGCCGAAGAATTTGCGAATCCGCTTGCGACCGACCAGCGTGTTGGCCATGGGTGACCTCGCTCCTACGTCCCGCGTACCGGGTGCCCGGGGAAGGCGTCTGCCTCCCGCAACCAGGCTTCGGGCCCGCCCCGCCGGACGACGCCCTCCCGAACTGAAAATCCCGTGGCCCTCGCGTGGACCGGTCGGGCCGCCTGAAGCGACCATGGCCCACGGGCGTGAACCCGCGGGCCGTTGGTGCCGTCAGGCCCGGAGGGACCTGACGGAAGGTGATGGGCCGGATCGGCCCATCGAAGCGTCTTACTTGAGCTCGATCTTGGCGCCAGCCTTCTCGAGCTGAGCCTTGAGCTTCTCGGCCTCTTCCTTGTTGACGGACTCCTTGACGGCCTTCGGAGCGCCCTCGACGAGGTCCTTGGCTTCCTTCAGGCCGAGGCCGGTGATCGCGCGGACCTCCTTGATGACCTCGATCTTCTTGTCGCCAGCGGCGGTCAGCATGACCGTGAACTCGGTCTGCTCCTCGGCGGCGGCGGCAGCGCCACCACCGGCGGCCGGGCCGGCGGCCACGGCGACGGCAGCAGCGGCGGAGACGCCCCACTTCTCTTCGAGCATCTTGGCGAGGTCGGCAGCCTCGAGAACGGTCAGCGAGGACAGGTCGTCGACGAGCTTGGCAAGATCAGCCATGTTGGTATTCCCTTGGATATCGGTTTGAACGGATGGGTTGAGAAGGGCGATGCGGCCTCAGGCCGCTTCGCTCTGAGCCTCGTCCTTGTTGGCATAGGCCCCGAACACGCGGGCGAGCTTGGCCGCCGGTGCGTTGACGACCTGGGCGATCTTGGTCGCGGGAGCCTGGATGAGGCCCACGATCTTGCCGCGCAGTTCGTCGAGGGACGGCAGCGAGGCGAGCGCCTTCACACCGTCCGGGTTCAGGGCAGTCGTGCCCATGGCGCCGCCGAGGATCACGAGCTTGTCGTTGACCTTGGCGAAGTCCACCGCAACCTTGGCGGCCGCGACCGGGTCGCTCGAATAGGCGAGCAGGGTCGGGCCCTTCAGGAGGGGCTTGATGGAGGCGACGTCCGTGCCATCGAGAGCGATGTTGGCGAGGCGGTTCTTGGTGACCTTCACGGTGGCACCGGCCTGCTTCATCTGCGAGCGCAGCTTCTGCATGTCGGCGACCGTGAGGCCCTTGTAGTGGGCCACGACGACGACGGCGGTGTTCGCGAACACGCCGTTGAGCGTCGAGACGAGATCAGCTTTGGCTGTCCTGTCCACTGGGGCTCTCTCCGGTTGGCGGAACCCGAGAACGGGTCCGCCGGTTGCACATGCCGCCCGGGACGGAACTCGGCTTAACAAGAAGCCGGAACGTCCTTGGCGACGCTTCACGGCCCTGTCCCCTACCGCCCCCCGGAACGGGTGGACGACATGGGTGAGATGGTTCAAACCGATGCCTCACCCTGTCCGCGCGCTGCGGACCCGGCGAGGGCAGTAGAATTTCGGTCTTCCCAGTCTGTGCAGGCTCGTGGATTAAGCCGGTGACCCGGCGCCTGCAGTCTCGGACAGGACATGGCCGGACAAAGCTCAGAAGGGGTTTTATGCCCCTCGAAGCCTTCCGGCCAACACCACCCGGTTGCCCGGGCGATCTCTCAATCGGAATGCGACCGATCGGCCGATTCCTTTCTCATGTATGAAAACGTTGAGCGGGGTCTATAGAGCCTTGCAAGCAGCCTGCCAAGGGCTTCGGGACGATTATTCCGTCGCAGGCGCTGCTTTTCCCTTGACGCCGCCAACCGCCTCGGACCGGGATCCGAAGCGGCCGGTTCAGGAGTGGTAAGAGCCTGTCAGGTCGGCAGGAATTTGCGCGCCGCCCGCCACCAGGGCTCGCGGGCGTTCAGCTTCTGCTCCGCCTTGGCGGCGTAGAACGAGGCGTTGTGTTCGCCGCGAAGGGCCTCTCGGGTGAACCGGATGAGGTGGTGCGCGACGAAGCCCATGTTGAACACGGCCTCGATCTGTCCGCGCTTCAGGGCGTGGCCGGCGGCCCGCCAGAACACCCGTCGGTAGTCGGACAGCAGGCCGACGCGCACCGCGATGTTGAAGCCGAGCACGAGGCCGCGACGCAGGTTGGTACGGGTAAGCTTGCCCTTCACCGGCGTCTTGATCCGGTTCGGGTAGGTCACTTCAACCTGGTGCCGGAAGCGCTCGAAGATCTGCGCCGGCTCGTAGGCATGGGCGATGGCCCGGCGCCAGGAGGCCACGACGTCGTCGTGCGGGCGCTTGAACAGCACGTTCGATTCGAGGGCCGCATCGTGGACGAGGCGGTTCTCGCGGGTCAGGCGGTCCCAGAGCGGCGTCTTCGGCAGCGCTTGGAGGAGGTTCATCGTCAGGACCGGCACGGCCGACTTGTCGATGAAGTCGATCAGCTTCTGCTCCGACTGGTCGGTATCCGTGTCGAGGCCCAGGATGATGCCCGAGGTCACTTCGAGGCCGTAGCGGTTGAGGGTCTCGATCGCCTCGTACATCGGCACGGCGGCGTTGTGCTTCTTGTCGATGCCCGCAAGGGCGTCCTCTTCCGGCGTCTCGATGCCGACGAAAACCGTCATGAAGTTGGCCTGCCGCATCAGCTCGAGGATGTCGGGCTGCTTGGCCATGTTCAGGGTCGCCTCGCAGGCGAACTGCAGCGGATAGGCGTTCTTCTTCTGCCACGCCACCAAGTGGGGCAGCATGTCCTTCGTGGCCTTGCGGTTGCCGATGAAGTTGTCGTCGACGAAGTAGACCACCGCCGGATGACCGGGCTGGGCGATGATGGCGTCGAGCTCGCCGAGCATCTGCTCGGGGCTCTTCAGGCGCGGCTGCCGGCCGTAGAGCTGCGGGATGTCGCAGAACTCGCAGCGATAGGGACAGCCCGACGAGAATTGCAGCGACCCGATGAGGTAGCGCTTGAGCGGCGCCGCCTCGTAGGCCGGGGCCGGGAAGTCGGAGAGCGGCAGGCGCTCCTTGGTCTCCAGGCGGACCTGCGCCGCCGGGATCGAGACGTCCCGGTCGAGGATCGTTACGAGTTCGTCGGTGGCGTCACCGATCTCGCCGAGATGCAGGTAGTCGAATTCGGGATACTGCTCGGGGGAGCCGGAGACCGAGGGGCCGCCGAGCACCGTCACCTTCCCGGCCGCGTGGGCGCGGGCATAGATGTCCCGGATCTGCGGGGCCTGGATGTGCATGCCGGACACGAACACGGCATCGGCCCAGCCGAAGTCCGCCGCGCCGGCCCGGGCGATGTTCTCGTCGATGAACCGGTACTCCCACGACTCGGGCATGTAGGCCGCGATCAGCAGGAGCCCCTGCGGGGGCATGAAGGCCTTCACGCCGCCCATCAGGGGGTAGGCGTGAGAGAAGGTCCCGAAGGACGGCGTATAGGCGGGAAAGACGCATAGGATGCGTCGCTTCGAGGTCACGGAGAGGGAGCATCGCATGAATGCATACCTAGCACAGGCCTACGCGAAGGCGTCACCCTCCCGTGTGGTTTTCTTGCGGGCTCCGGCCCGCGTCCGCTCCTGCGATGGAGCCGGGTGGGCATCCCTCACGGCTCTTTGATCGTGCCCGCGGTCAAGCTGCCGCTCCGTCGGTGACCCGAGCGCGCAGTCACCCCCTGCTCGGACCCGTCGCTACTCGACCGGACTGTCATCCCCGTCGCGGACGAGGCGTCCCAGCGTCTGCAGCGCGACGGTCAGCCGTCCCATGGAGGGTGACCCGAGGGCGAGCCGAACCCCGTTCGGCGCCGGGTCCGGACCGACCGCGAAGGCGCTGGCCGGGGAGACGGCGACGCCGTTGCGCGCTGCCGCCATGGCGAAGCGCTCCGGTGTCCAAGGGTCGGGAAGTCCGAGCCAGAAGTGATAGGCCCGTGGATCGCCCTGGAGATCCAGGCCGTCGAGCATCTCCCTGGCCAGGCTGTGCCGGGTTGCGGCATCGATGCGCTTGGCCGCCCCGAGGCGCGGAGCAATTACGCGATCTCGATCTCGATGTCCCTGCGCTGCGCCGAGAAGCCGTTCTGGCGAGCTTGAGCACGAACGAAAACGCCCGGCCGCGAGGCCGGGCGCTTCAACGCTGTCGAAGCCTGACGGATCAGGCGGTGATGACGCTCGCGGGCTCGACCTTCACGCCTGGACCCATCGAGGAGGTCACGGCGACGCGCTGGACGTACTGGCCCTTGGCACCGGCGGGCTTCGCCTTGGAAACCGCGTCGGCGAACGCCTTGATGTTCTCGACGAGCTTGTCGGCGTCGAACGAGACCTTGCCGATGCCGGCGTGGACGATGCCGGCCTTCTCGACGCGGAACTCGACCGAGCCGCCCTTGGCGCCGGCGACGGCACCCTTCACGTCCATGGTCACGGTCCCGACCTTCGGGTTCGGCATCAGGCCGCGCGGGCCGAGCACCTTGCCGAGACGGCCGACGAGCGGCATCAGGTCAGGGGTCGCGATGCAGCGATCGAACTCGATCTTGCCGCTCTGGACGATCTCGAGGAGGTCCTCGGCGCCCACGATGTCGGCGCCGGCGGCCTTGGCCTCGTCGGCCTTGGCGCCGCGGGCGAACACCGCCACCCGCACCGTGCGGCCGGAGCCGTTGGGCAGGTTGCAGACGCCGCGGACCATCTGGTCGGCGTGGCGCGGGTCGACGCCGAGGTTCATCGAGATCTCGACGGTCTCGTCGAACTTGGCGCTGGCCTTCTCCTTCACGAGCTTGATCGCCTCGTCGATGGGATAGAGCTTGAGCGCGTCGATGCCCTCGCGGGCGGCGCGGATGCGCTTGCCTTCGTGTGCCATTGTGCCCTCCCCTTAAGCGACGACGTCGAGACCCATGGCCCGCGCGGAGCCACGGATCATGGCGACGGCGGCGTCAACCGAGTCGCAGTTCAGGTCGGGCATCTTCTTCTCGGCGATCTCGCGCAGCTGCGCCTCGGTCACCTTGCCCACGGTCGGGCCCTTGCCCGGGGTCTTCGAACCCGAAGCCGGCTTCTTGCCGATCTTCAGGCCGGCGGCCTTCTTCAGGAAGAAGGTGACCGGCGGCTGCTTCATCTCGAAGGTGAAGGAGCGGTCCTGGTACGCCGTGATGACGACCGGGATCGGGGTGCCCTTCTCGATCTGGGAGGTCTTCGCGTTGAAGGCCTTGCAGAATTCCATGATGTTGAGGCCGCGCTGACCGAGCGCGGGGCCGATGGGCGGCGACGGGTTCGCGGCGCCGGCCGGAACCTGAAGCTTCACGTAGCCCGTGATCTTCTTTGCCATAGGGACTGCTCCCAAAGAATGCCCGGTCCCCGGCTGGCCTCAGCGCGGACGGAACGGGCGGTTGCAGGTCGCGGTTCGGCCCGTGAACCCCGGTGGCGAACCGGGCAGGCCTCCCGCGTGTGACACCGTCGCGAGGGACGGTGGTTTCGCGCCCGGCCAGGGCCGGGCGGGACGAAGCCGGTGAGCCAGCGACGGCTCACCCGAAATGGATTGGATCAGACCTTCTCGACTTGGCCGTATTCCAGCTCGACCGGCGTGGCGCGGCCGAAGATCGAGACGGCAACCTTGAGGCGCGAGCGGCTCTCGTCGATTTCCTCGACGGTGCCGTTGAAGGAGGCGAAGGGACCGTCGGAAACGCGGACCGTCTCGCCGATCTCGAAGGACACGGAGGGCTTCGGGCGATCGACGCCCTCGGCGACCTGACCCTTGATGCGCTCGGCCTCGGCATCCGGGATCGGCACCGGCTTCGACTTGTCGGCGCCGAGGAAGCCCGTCACCTTCGGGGTGTTCTTGATGAGGTGGTAGACCTCGTCGGTCAGGTCGCACTTCACCAGGACGTAGCCGGGGAAGAACTTGCGCTCGGCATCGACCTTACGGCCGCGGCGCACTTCGACGACCTTCTCGGTCGGGACCATGACCTCGTCGAACAGCTCCATCAGGCCACGCTGGGCCGCCTGATCCTTGATGGACTGCGCGACCTTGTTCTCGAAATTCGAGTAGGCGTGGACGATGTACCAGCGCTTCGACACGGTTCTCACCAAATCCTGACGTCAGTCAGCCCGATCACGCCGCAGCGCGCCCGGGCCGAGAAGTTGTTACGCGCCGACCCCGAGGATCAGGGTCACGAGATAGCGCAGCGCCTGGTCCACCACCGTGAAGAAGATGCTCGCCACCACCACCATGATGAACACCATTACGGTGGTCACGACGGTCTCCTTGCGGGTCGGCCACGTGACCTTGCGGCCCTCGTCGCGAACTTGAGCCAGGAACTCGGCCGGGCCGACGCGCTTCTGTGCGGGACGCGCGGGCGGGGTCGCCCGAGGGGGCGTCGGCGTGGTGGAGCCGCGCTGCGGGGCGCGCGCGAGGTCCACTTTCTTCGATGCTTCGTTCGATGCCATGGCGCCAACAACAGGGAGATCGGCCCGAGCTTCGGGAAAGCGCGACGCGGCGGCTCCGGGGAGGAGCCTGCATCGACGGCCTTCATCGATCTCGGAAGGCGACCGCTCTAACGCAAGTCGTCGGGCTTGTCGACTACGCCCGGCCGGACTTCGCTGAGGAGCGATCTACTGGAAGGGAAGAGAGCTGGGAGGGTCGACAGGTCTGACGCGGCCAAATGGCAGGAGTGGAGGGACTCGAACCCGCAACCTCCGGTTTTGGAGACCGGCGCTCTGACCAGTTGAGCTACACTCCTATGCAGAGGACGAGTCCTCCGCCGCGGCGCTGCTATAGACCGCTCGCGGCGGCTTCGCAATGGTCAAACAGCATCGTCGGCGAAGAACCTTCGCGGCGTCTCTCAGGCCGGCACGGACCCTGAAAACGACAACGGCGCCCCGGACCGATCCGGGGCGCCGCGTCCTCTCATGTCACCCGTCGGGTAGCCCGATCGGCGTGGGGATTACTCGTTGATGGCGGCGACGACGCCGGCGCCGACGGTGCGTCCGCCTTCACGGATGGCGAAGCGCAGCTTCTCTTCCATGGCCACCGGCACGATCAGGGTGACGTCCATGGTGACGCTGTCGCCAGGCATCACCATCTCGGTGCCCTCGGGCAGCACGCACACGCCGGTCACGTCCGTGGTGCGGAAGTAGAACTGCGGGCGGTAGTTGGTGAAGAACGGCGTGTGGCGGCCGCCCTCCTCCTTGGTCAGGATGTAGGCCTCGGCCTTGAACTTGGTGTGGGGCTTGACCGAGCCGGGCTTGCACACGACCTGGCCGCGCTCCACGTCCTCGCGCTTGGTGCCGCGCAGCAGCACGCCGACGTTGTCGCCCGCCTGGCCCTGGTCGAGCAGCTTGCGGAACATCTCGACGCCCGTGACCGTCGTGGTCTGGGTGTCGCGGATGCCCACGATCTCCACCGTCTCGCCGACCTTGACGATGCCGCGCTCCACGCGACCCGTCACCACCGTGCCGCGGCCCGAGATCGAGAACACGTCCTCGATGGGCATCAGGAACGGCTTGTCGATCGGACGCTCCGGCTGCGGGATGTAGGCATCCACGCTCGCCATCAGCGCCAGCACGGCGTCGTGGCCGATCGCCTTGTCGCCGTTGTCCAGCGCCACCTTGGCCGAGCCCTTGGTGATCGGGATGTCGTCGCCGGGGAAGTCGTACTTCGAGAGAAGCTCGCGCACCTCCATCTCGACGAGCTCGAGGAGCTCGGCGTCGTCGACCAGGTCGACCTTGTTGAGGAACACCACCAGCGCCGGCACGCCGACCTGACGGGCCAGCAGGATGTGCTCGCGGGTCTGCGGCATCGGGCCGTCGGCCGCCGACACCACCAGGATCGCGCCGTCCATCTGCGCCGCGCCCGTGATCATGTTCTTCACGTAGTCGGCGTGGCCCGGGCAATCCACGTGCGCGTAGTGCCGGTTCGTGGTCTCGTACTCCACGTGCGCCGTCGAGATCGTGATCCCGCGCGCCTTCTCCTCCGGCGCCTTGTCGATCTGGTCGTAGGCCGTGAACGTCGCACCGCCCGTCTCGGCCAGAACCTTCGTGATCGCCGCCGTCAACGACGTCTTGCCGTGATCCACGTGACCGATCGTGCCAATGTTGCAGTGCGGCTTCGTACGCGCGAATTTCTCTTTGGCCATCGTCTCTTTCCTGCGGCAAGCTCACACGAGCGGTCGCCCGGGCTGTCGCTCGACGAGGTGTCGAGCCGGGCGAAAGACGGGGGCCCGCTTAGAGGCTTGCCGTCCTTTGATCAAGGGCCTTGCAGGATAAGGCGTTCCGGCGCCCTACGGAACCGGACGCCGGACAGGGGATGCGGCGAGCAGCGCGGCCCGGTCCAGCCCCAGTGCGGCGGCGATTTCTTCGAGGGCCTGCGCCTCCACGTCGGCGATGCCGTCGAGGTCGGCGACGTCGGCCGCGACGAGGAATGTCGCTTCGCGCTCCTCCTGCCCCCGGCCGTCGATGGCCGCGACGCGGCGCAGGTTCTCGGCCCGGCCGGCGCGGGTCCGGGCGCGGGCGATCCCGTCATAGAGTTCGCTCTCGAGCATCAGCCGGTCGTACCCCTTCTCGAGGATGGGATTGGCCTGCAGCCCGGCCAGCGCCGTATCGAATTCCGCGCTGGCGATCTCCCCGTCCGCGACCATCACGTTGGCTGCGGCCGAGACCATCGCCTGCATGAGGATCTTGTCGCCGGCATAGGCCGTCACGGTCTGGCTGAAGCGGCTGACGATGTCCTGGAAGATGTTCATGGGGGCTCTGGACACGGACGGGATCGTTGCGGGGCGCGGCATCGACGCTGCGGCAGGCATCGCGGTTCCGCGCACCGATGACAAGCGTCCGCCGGGTCAGAACAGCGCCACCAGGGCGATACCGCCGATCATCAGGACGCCCCCGAGGGCGCGCCAGAGGGTCAGCGGATGCTGCTCGAACCCAATCCAGCCGAAATGGTCGAGCAGGATGGAGGTGATGACGCCGGCGGTGATGAGAAGCCCCAGATAGGGCGCGGCCCCGATCTGCTGCGCCACGAACAGCTGGGAGAGGATGAGGAAAGCCCCCACCACGCCCCCGAACCAAGCCCAGAGCGGGACCGCCCGCATGTCGCCAAGGCTCGGCAGGGCGAAACGACCGAGGACCAGCCCGATGACGAGCAGCGTCGCGCCGCCGGCCAGCGAGACGACGATGCCTGCGGCGAAGGGCTGCGCCAGGTTCTTGGAGAGGGTCGCGTTCACGCCCGACTGCACCGCGTTCGCGATGCCGGCCACGAGGGCGAAACCGTAGAGGAACCACATGGGCGATCCTGGGTCTTCAGCGTGGTGGGCCGAGCCGCGAGGGCGAGGCCGGCGTCTGGGAGGTAGCCTGTGATAAGTCCTTGGCGAGGGTTCGAGATCGTCTAAGAACGGCGACGGTGCCGAACAGCAGGGAAACTCGGTATGGATGGGACGGCCAGGATGTCCGTCGATGCAGGAGAACCCGAGCCGAGGGACGTTGCTGCGGATGCTCCGCGCGATCTTCGCTTCGCCCTGCGCGCCGCGACCGATGCCGCCCATCGGCGCCTTGATCTGGGATTTACCACCCATGACTTGAGTCGGCGGGACGATTACATCCGCTTCCTGTCGGCGATGCGGGACCCCTTCGTGCAGATCGAGACTTGGCTCGATGGGGCCGATGCTGCCGACCTGCCGCCGGACTGGCCGTCCCGTCGCCGGTCCGCGGTCCTGCAGGCCGACCTGGGCGGGCTGGCGATCCTTGCTCCGGAGGTTGCCCCCACTCCCCTGCCCCGCACCCTGTCGGGTGCCGAGGCGCCGGGTCTCCTCTACGTTCTGGAAGGGTCGCGCCTCGGCGGCCAGGTTCTCCTCCGCCAGGTCCTGGCCAGCCCGGACCCGTTGGTGCGCGGGAACGCCGGTTTTCTCCAGCACGGCGCGGGGCTCCGCCTCTGGCCGAGTTTCGCGACCTGGCTCGGCACCCGCCCGGCCTCCGACCACGCGGCCGCGATCCGCGGTGCGCAGCGCGCCTTCGCGCTGTTCGAGGCGGCCCAGGCGCGGGGCTAATCCCGAATGGGCGCGCTTGCCAGGGCCCGGCGCAACGTATCCGCCGTATAGGGCTTCTTGATCATCGGCACGGTGCCGAGCTCGGGCGGGATTCGGAAGCTCTCGCCGTAGCCCGTCGCGAAGACGAAGGGCACGTCGGCGGCGATCAGGCGACGGGCGACCGGCAGGCTCGTCTCGGCGCCGAGATTGACGTCGAGGAGGGCGAAGCTCGGACGCGCCGCCTCGATCTGCCGCAGGGCCTCGTGCACCGATCCCGCCATGTCGACCGCGCTGGCTCCGAGGGTGGCCAGGATCTCCTCGGCCTCAAGGGCGATGATCATGTTGTCCTCGACCACCAGGACGGTCCCCGACAACGCCGCGGCATCGGGCTCGGGCGTCCGGTCGCGCTCCCGCGACAGGGGGACGGCGATGGTCGGGGCGGCGCGCACGTAGCGCGCCGGCACGGTGAAGCGGCCGCGCAGGCCGGTGAGCTCGTAACTGATCTCCGCCTCGCCTTTCAGCTCGTAGGGGATCGAGCGCTCGATCAGCGTGGTGCCGAAGCCGCGCCGGCGCGGCGGCTTCACCGGCGGCCCGCCGCTCTCGCGCCAATGGATCACGAGGCACTCCGAGACGTCGCGCTCCCAGGCGACGTCCACCTGCCCGACTGCCTCCGACAGGGCGCCGTACTTCGCCGAGTTCGTCATCAGCTCGTGAATGACCAGGGCGAGGGTCGAGAACGCCTGGGGATCCAGGAGGACGTCGGTGCCCTCCAGACGGACACGGCCCGCTTGCTGATCGAGGTAGGCTTCCGCCTCCAAGGTGATGAGGTCGCGCAGGGAACCCGGTCCCCAGTTCGTCGTGGTGATCTGGTCATGGGCCCGGGCCAGGGCCTGGATGCGCGCACCGACGACGCCGGCGAAATCCTCGACGCTGTCGGCCCCCGAGCGGCTCTGCGCGACGATCCCCCGGATCAGGTTGAGGATGTTGCGCACCCGATGGTTCAGCTCGGCAATGAGCAGCTCCTGGCGCTCCTGCGCGGTTTTCCGTTCCTTCTCGGCGGAATCCGTGAGGCGCAGGATGACTTCGAGGAGTGTGATGCGCAGGGCCTCGGCAATGCGCAGGTCCACCGGACTCCAGGGTGCGGCCTGCCCGCGGACCACCTCGGTCCAGGCCTCGAAACTCTTGCGGGGCGTGAGGCGCAGACCGTTCGGTCCGAGGCTCGCCGGCTTCTCCGGATTGCCGGCCCAGGTCACGGTGCGGGCGATCTCGCGACGGAAGAACACCAGGAAATCCCGCGGCGCCCGCGAGATCGGGATCGCCAGGAGGCCCGCGGCCCGCTCGGTGTAGTCGGCGGCCGGCGGATGGACCGCGCCGATCTCGTGGGTGGCGAAGGCGCGGCTGGTGGCCGTCCGGTTGAGGAAGCGCACGAGGCCGGTAAACTCTTCCGCCGTCGGGGTCGCCCCCCGCAGGGTGATCTCGCCGTTGACCCAAACGCCGATACCGTCACACGTGACGATCCCGGCGATGTCGTCGAGGAAATCGGTGATGTTCTCCAGGCTCGTTCCGCCCGAGGCGAGCGCGCCCATCAGTCGGTCGTGCAATGCGCGGGAACTGCCTTCGTAGGCGGCCTCGGCTTCGCGCTCCCGGCTCTCCAGGATCAGCGAGAACATCTGTCCGAACAGTTCCGCGCCGGTGCGGCGCTCCAGCGAGATGTGGCGCGGCTCCGTGTGGTGGCAGGCGAACAGGCCCCAGAGCTTGCCGCCCCGCAGGATCGAGACCGAGAGCGAGGCGGCCACCCCCATGTTGCGCAGGTACTCGAGGTGGATCGGCGAAACCGTCCGCAGGGTACTCATCGACAGGTCGAGGGGACGTCCGTGGGGATCGCGCTGCGGCAGCACCGCGACGGCCTCGGCGTCGACGTCGGCGATGATGCGCAGCCAGTTGCGCTCGTAGAGGGTCCGCGCCTGCTTCGGAATGTCGGAGGCCGGGTAGTGCAGCCCGAGATAGGGCGGCAGGCTGGACCGGGCCGACTCGGCGATCACCACCCCCGAGCCGTCCGGGTCGAAGCGGTAGACCATGACGCGATCGAAGCCGGTCAGCGCGCGCATCTGGCGCACGGCTTCGCGGCAGAACGGGTCGAAGCCGACCGTCTGCTGCAGGCGTCCGACCATGCTGCGCACGAGATTGCCGGCATTGAGGTGTTCGCTGACGCTCGGCTCGGCCTCGAGGACGATGATGCCGTCCGAAATGTGCAGCGCAATGTCGAAGGGAGTCCCACCGGGCTGCAGGACGGTGCCGAAAATCCGGTCGATGGCATCCGGCCCGCGCAGGGCCTGAAGGTGACCACGGATCAGATGAATTGCCTCACCGTCGATCAGGTCGGCCAGGGGAAGCCCGAGCAGGTCGAGGTCCGCCTGTCCTAACCATCGGGCGGCATTCTCCGAGGCTCGGACCACGATCCAGTCCGGGGAGACCGCAATGAGGAAACCGAAGGGCTGAACCGCGCCGAGGATGTGGATCGGTTCCCGGTCGCAGGATGTAAGGTCCACAGGCCGGGTGCGTTCTGAAGGTTCGATCATCAGGTCTCTGATTCGCCAGTCCCGTGTCCGTTCGGAGAAGCGCGTCGGGAACAACGACAGACCATCGAGAAAGTCTCCTTGATGGTCTGGCAACGAACACAGTTTCTGGTCGATTGTGTTCCGAATGCCACAGGCATGCGCGAAGCCGGCTTGATTCGTTGCCTCATGGCCGCGTGCCGATCCGGTCGACGACCCCTGCCGCAAGGATCGCTCCGATCAGGTAGGACCCGAGTCCGAGCCCCCCGCCCTCCAGCCAGAAGCCTGCCCGGCCCGGCAGAAGCCCCCCGACGGCGAGGCCACCGGCCAAACCCGCTATCAGGACGAGAAGGACAGCCGTCCAGCGCGCGGTCGGTGTCCGCGGCAAACCCGTCATCCCGCCGACGGCAGCGCCGAGGAGGGCACTGGCGGCGACGAGGGGCCAGAGCAGGGTTGCCAGAAGAGTCACGCCGTTCGCCTCCGTCGCATCGTCATGACCGTGGCGCGATCCCGACACCCTGGCCAGCCGAACGCGGCGTGCCGGCCGAAGCGGCAGCGACCTGTTCGGGACGAAGCCCGGCCTGAAGCAGGTACTCCACGATCGCGAGGGCGCGGCTTTGCGCAAGATCGGGGGCGGATTCCACTTGGCCAGCCGCCTTGGCCTCGGTCTTGACGGTCTTATCCTTAGAGTTGGACTTGCCGGACCCCTGATCCGGGGCATTCGAGCCGGAGGGTCTGGTCGGTGGCTTGCTCGGTCCTTTACTCGGTCCTTTGCTCTGGGTTTTGCCCGCATCCTTGCCGGCGTCGAGCGAGGCCGTGCTCTCCACTGCGGTCTCGACGACTGGCTTCGGTGCCGCGGTGGCTCCGCTGGGATCGGGATGGCCCGTGACCACCAGGCGCAGGGTCGGGCAGGTCTTGCCCAGGGCGGCAATGCCATCGAGCAGCAGATAGAAGGCCGGCGCCAGGGTCGTGCTCCCGGCCGGGAAGAGAAGGGTCTGGCCGGTGAGCTTGGCACCGAGCGCGGCGACGCAGTTCTCCGGTGCCCCGGCCGATGCTGCGTCGGGGGTCGTCACCGAGACCTCCGCCGTCCAGCCCGGCGGCATCGCGGCCGACAGATCATCGGAGACGCGCCGGCCACCCTGCGCATACAGGCTCTCGCCCGTCAGGGTGATCGAGCGGTCGGCGAACCGGGCCTCGCCCCGCGCCAGGAGGACCAGGGCCGTGGCGGTTGCGCGCAGCGCGCGAGCGAGCTCCGGCGGCGCTCCATCGCCGAGACGGGTGCGGTCGATCAGGCGCTCACGGAACAGCCGTGGGCGAAAGGTCCCGAGGAGACCCTCGCGCGCCTCGGCATCCGGCAGATGGCCGGACAGCGTCACGGCGTCCGCGTCGCGCCGCAGCAGGATTCGATACGGCGAGAGTGGTCGGGTACTGAGGGCGATGTCGCCCCGGCTCAGGCCGGCGGGCATCGCTTCGCGCAACAGGGCCTCGATCTCCGGGATTGCCTGGGCATCGAGGGCAACGCCGTTGAGCGAGATCCGCGCATCGGCGACGCTGACGCTGCCCTCCTGCAGCAACGCCGCGAGTTTCAGGACAAACCGCGCCATCGCGGCCGCATCGACCCCGCCCGGGAGGCCGCGCGCACTGCGCATCCGGTCCTCGACCTGTCCCGTCTCCGAGGCCTGGGGCGCCAGGGTCCGGATCTCGGCGCGCGCCGAATCCGAGACCACGTAGCCCGAGAGCGTCAGGGTGCCCCCGGGCTCCCGAGACACGACGAAGCGGAAGTCCGGAACGACGGCCGGCAGAATCTCGACCCGGCCGAGACCATAGCCGGTCGGCAGTTCGGCCAGGGCCGTCCGCAAGGCCTCGTCGTCGGCGACGGACGTCGCCTCGCCCATGACCGAGAGGCGCATGTCCTCCAGCATCACCCGGCCCCCGGGCGCGAGGGCGCGCAGCCGCGCCAGAGCATAGGCGGCCGCCGCGGCGAAGTCCGGCGGCGCGCCCAGGGCGGCGCGGGCGCGATCGTGCAGGGCCGTTCCGGGGTCGAGGGCAGGGACGAGTTGCTCGGCCAGGGCGCCGGCGCCGATCTCGGCCGGCCGCACGCCGGTCACGTCGACCCCGTCACTGCCCTTAGTCGCGATCCAGACGAAGGGCGAAGCCGGTTCGACCACGCCGACCGGGCCGACGATGCGCCGGACCCCGTCGATGGCTGCAAGACGCTGATGGGCCGCATCGCGCGTCGCGGCATCCGGCGCCTCGCCGGTCACCAGGAGGTCGCGCCCCTCGACCGCGACGCGCAGCCACGGCTCGGCGCCCGGCGTCGCCGTCGCCCGGGCCACCGCATCGGCTTCCGCACCAAGCTGCGCCTCGAGGCGCGGCGTGAACCAGACCGCGGACAGGCCGAGGATCAAGGCGAGGCCAGGCAGGCCGGCAGCCCAGCCGAGACGGCGGCATCGATCACGGAGTGCGGAAGCGGCGGACACGTCGGACCCCGATGGCAGGCGGCGCGCGCGAGCGAACGCCAGGGCGGCATTTCACACGCCGTTCGCGGCATCTTGAAGGCCGGGCGCTGCCCGCGCCTCACTCAGGCGTCGCGCAGGATCTCCAGTTCGAGCCAACGATCCTCAGCCTTGGACAATTCGGTCTCGGCGACGCCGAGCAGGTCCGACGCCTTGGCGAAGCGGGCCGGATCCCGGGCGTAGAGGCCCGGATCGGCCAGGACTGCGCGCAGCTTGGCGATGTCGGATTCGAGCTTCTTCATCCGGTCCGGCAGGGTCTTCAACTCGTGCTGGTCCTTGAAACCGAGCTTGGGCTTGCCGGCCGAAGCACCGGCATCGCCGCTCTTGGCGCGGTCCTTCGTGTCGGCGCGGGCCTCCGCCTTCTCGGTTCGCACGGCAGCCGCGCGAGCCTGCACGCCCTCCCCGCGCTGGGCGATCATGTCGGTGTAACCGCCGGCATACTCGACCCAGCGGCCCTCCCCTTCGCTGACCAGCACGCTCCCGACGACGCGATCGAGGAAGTCGCGGTCGTGGCTCACAAGGATCAGGGTGCCGGAATAATCCGCCAGCATTTCCTGCAGGAGGTCGAGGGTTTCGAGGTCGAGATCGTTGGTGGGCTCGTCGAGGACGAGGAGGTTGGCGGGCTGGGCCAGGGCGCGGGCGATGAGCAGGCGGTTGCGTTCGCCGCCCGAGAGGACGCTCACCGGGGTGCGAGCCTGCTCGGGGGCGAACAGGAAATCCTTGAGGTAGCCGATCACGTGGCGGCTGACGCCGCCGACGATCACGGAATCGCCGCTGCCGCCGGTGAGCACCTCCGTCACCGTCATGGTCGGCTCCAGCACCGCACGGGCCTGATCGAGGAGCATCATCTTCAGGTTCGTACCGAGCGCCACCGTGCCGGAATCGGGCGCGAGCTGTCCCGTCAGCAGGTTGATCAGCGTGGTCTTGCCGGCGCCGTTGGCCCCCACGATGCCGAGGCGATCGCCGCGCATCACCCGGAGCGAGAGATCGTCGACGATCGTGCGGGCGCCATAGGCCTTGGCCGCGTGCTTGGCCTCGATCACCAGGGCACCGGAGCTCTCGGCCTCCGTCGAGGTCATGGTCGCGGTGCCGACCGGCCGGCGATCCTCGCGCCGCTCCTTGCGCAGGGCATGGAGGTTGCCGAGGCGACGCACGTTGCGCTTGCGCCGGGCGGTGACGCCGTAGCGCAGCCAGTGCTCCTCGTCGGCGATCTTGCGCTCCAGCTTGTGCCGATCGCGCTCCTCCTCCTCGAAGAAGGCGTCGCGCCAGGCCTCGAAGGTGGAGAAGCCCTGCTCGATCCGGCGGGTGACGCCGCGGTCGAGCCAGATCGTGGTCTTCGAGAGGGCCGAGAGGAAGCGCCGGTCGTGGCTGATCAGCACGAGGGCGCCGCGCACGCTCTTCAGCTCGGATTCGAGCCACTCGATCGCGGGCAGGTCGAGGTGGTTGGTGGGCTCGTCCAGCAGCAGGATGTCGGGTTCGGGCGCCAGGGCCTGGGCCAGGGCGACCCGCCGCCCCTCCCCGCCCGAGAGGCTCCTCGGATTCTCGGCACCGGTCATGCCCAGGCTCTCGAGGAGATAGCGGGCCCGGTAGGCATCGTCCCCGTGCGTCAGCCCGGACTCCACGAAGTCCAGGGTCGTCTCGAAGCCGGAGAAGTCGGGCTCCTGCGCCAAGTAGCGGATCGTCGTGCCGGGCTGGACGAAGCGCACGCCACGGTCCGGCTCGACGAGCCCTGCGGCGATCTTCATCAGGGTGGACTTGCCCGAGCCGTTACGGCCCACGAGGCAGGTGCGTTCGCCGGGGGAGATCGCGAGTTCGGCGCGCTCGATCAGCGGTGTGCCGCCGAAGGTGAGCGCGACGTCTTGGAGGGTGAGGAGCGGGGGAGCGGCCATGGGGCCGGCTTATGGCAGCGACCGCGCTTCCGAACAAACCCGGAATCGGGCCGCCTGTCTAAACCCGCGGTCGCGCTCTGCTCACATGGTGGGGTTGGCGGGGCCCGTCGGCATCGGGTCAGGGGCGATGGCGGGGCCGATATCCGGATCGTTCACCGGAATCTCGGTGGGCGTCACGTCGGGCGCCTCAGTGGGAGTCGTCTCCGGAACATCGATGCCAGGGGTATCCGGGCCCGGGGACGGTGTCTGAGGCGCCTCGTAGGGCGTCTCGGGGACCGGGGCTTCGGGGATCGGACCGGGATTCGACATCGCGTGCGCCTCTCAGGAGCCTCGGGGGGACGGACCGGTGGAACAGTCCGTCACCGAAGGAGGTTCCGGGCGCAAGACGGCCGGCTCCCGTCATTTCCTCCCGTCATTTCTTGGTCAGGAGCAAATTGCCCTCGCTGCCGAGCTTCTTCTGGATCTGCTGCGCGAACAGGGCCAGCAGCAGCGGCAGCCGGACCTCGACCCGAACGGTCTCGGGACGGACATCCACCTGACCGTCCACCTTCTGGCCCAGGGCCGCCATGGCGAAGTCGAGGCGGTCGTCGGTCCATGCCATCTTCTCGACGGCGACGCCCGCCTTGGCGAACAGTCCGTCGGCCTGTGTGATCCCGTCCGCGATGCGCCGACGGGCCTCGGCCAGGCCGAGTTCATGGGGGATTTCGACGATCAGCGGCTTTGCCATAGGGGTCTGAGCTCTCGGTTCCGCCGTCCAGATGGGGCCGGCCGGTCCCTCTCACAACGCCGACCGGCCCGATAAGCTCAGTTCACCACGCTCAAGGCGACGTAGGTCGTGCCGCCCATGCCGAGGGCGCGGGCCGAGCCCTTGGCGAGATCGATGATCCGGCCGCGAACGAACGGGCCGCGATCGTTGATGCGTACCACCACCGAACGGCCGTTGCGCTTGTTCTCGACCCGGACCCGGGTGCCGAACGGCAACGTGCGATGGGCGGCGGTCATCCCGTTCGGATTGAAGCGCTCGCCATTCGCCGTCCGATGGCCGCTCGCGTACCAGGAGGCGGCGCCGCTCTGGGCGCTGGCTGGCTGAACGGCGGCAAGTGTCACAACGGTCCCGATGATAGCAGCGGCCCCACGAACAGGCTTGATGGTCATCCGCATTCCCTTTGTTGTTTCGGATGGCCGGCAAAATGAAGCGGAACAGGGCCAAAATGAGACCGGTCAAATGTGGCGTGAACTGCCAAATTTGAGGCTATAACCAATTCTTAATCAACGGTTGTGTGTGGCCATATTGTCGAAGAACGATGGGCTTTGCGGTGACGAAACGGCAATGCTGGAAGACCATTGCAAGCGCCGAGAACGCGTTGCAGACGGCGTCGCCGCACAACGTCGGGATGCGAAGAAATGAAATCAGCGTTGCGCTGAGCGAAACCCTGGTCTGCGGCGAGATGGAAAGCCTCGATGGAGACGAATCTTCTCCTTCCAGGCGTTGGTGGGCCTTGGGCACGCGTGCCCTTGAGCCGGTCACGACGCCGTACGGGATACTACTGTGTTTTCGAAGACGAAGTGGACGTGTCCTCGCAACCTGTCAGGACCAGATCGTTTCCTTGGAGATGCTTTCGCAATAGCCTTCGGACCGTTCGCGCGATCAGCCCGGCAAAAACTGCAGCCCCAAAACGAGACGCTTTCTCTTCATCCTGGCAACCCGCCCTTTACGTTAACGGGGCCAAGGTCTGCCGGTCAGTCGCGTAACCGGTGTTTGCCATGGCTTCCCTGCGTACCGCGGTTGCCGACACCGTCGCCCGGAAAAGTGTCTCGCGTACCGGGCGGCCCGTGTCGGCGCCGCGGATGGGTCTCGTACCCCCCGCTCAGCGTCTTCCTCTCGACGAGATCCTCGTCGGAGACTGCATCGCTGCGATGAACGCCCTTCCGGCGTCCAGCGTCGACTGCGTGTTCGCCGACCCGCCCTACAACCTCCAGCTCGGGGAAGGCTCGCTGCTGCGTCCCGATCAGAGCCGGGTCGACGCGGTCGACGACGACTGGGACAAGTTCTCGACCTTCGCCGCCTACGACGCCTTCACCCGCGAATGGCTCGCGGCCGCGCGCCGGGTGATGAAGCCGAACGCCACCCTGTGGGTCATCGGCTCCTACCACAACATCTTCCGGGTCGGCGCCACGCTGCAGGACCTCGGATTCTGGATCCTCAACGACATCGTCTGGCGCAAGGCCAACCCGATGCCGAACTTCCGCGGCAAGCGCTTCACCAATGCGCACGAGACCCTGATCTGGGCCTCCCGCTCCGCGGAGTCGAAGGGCTACACCTTCCATTACGAGGCGCTGAAGGGCGGCAACGACGACGTCCAGATGCGCTCCGACTGGTTCATCCCCCTCTGCACCGGCGACGAGCGCCTGAAGGGCGCCGACGGGCAGAAGGTCCACCCGACGCAGAAGCCGGAGGCGCTGCTCGCCCGCACGCTCCTCTCGGCGACGAACCCCGGCGACGTGGTGCTCGATCCGTTCTTCGGGACCGGAACCACCGGCGCCGTCGCCAAGCGCCTCGGCCGGCACTTCATCGGCATTGAGCGCGAGACGGTCTACGCCGAGGCGGCCCGCGCCCGCATCGATGCCGTCGAACCCCTGTCGCAGGCCGCCCTGCTGGTGGCCCCGAGCAAGCGCGCCGAACCCCGCGTCGCCTTCCTCAGCGTCATCGAGGCCGGACATATCCGCGCCGGGGAGACCCTGACCGATGCGCGCGGCCGGCACAGCGCGATCGTGCGCCCCGACGGTACCCTGATGGCCGGACCGGCCACGGGCTCGATTCACAAGATCGGTGCCCTGGTGCAGGGCTTTCCCGCCTGCAACGGTTGGGATTTCTGGCACGCGACCCGGAACGGCAAGCCGGTCCTCATCGACGTGTTCCGGGCCAAGATGCGCTCCGCCATGGGCTCGGCCGCCTGAGGAGGCCGCTCAACGCGTTCTCGGCCGTCCCCGCTTGCGGAGCGCGGCCGGGGGCGCCTCCTCGACCGGGCTCTCGAACTCGTCCGCGGCCTCGTCGGGATTCGGAGCCGGCATCGGGCGCGGGGTGGGCTTCGGCACAGGGCGGAACCGCGGCGACGGAGCGGGCGCTTCCGGCTCCGGCTCGGCGAAGAGCGGCGTATCCGCCACGCTCCGCATGGCCTTCGGCCGGCCGCGCTTCGCAGCCTTTTCCACCGGCGGTTCCACCGCCTCGGGCTTCGGATCGAAGGCGTGTGCCAGCACCTTCTTCATCACGCCCGGCAGCGGTTCCGTCTCGAGATCGCGGCGCGGCGTGAACCGCAGGCCCGGCGGCGGCGCCGTGCTGAGTGCCACCTTGGCGACGAAGACCGTCAATTCCAGGGGAAAATGCGTGAAGCCGTGCCGGACGAGGCCCGGTAGCCGCTTCCAGCGCGCGTCGAGCGGGGCGTCCAGGAGGGCCTGGGCCGGATCATAGCCGGGCTCCCAGGGACTCGTGGGCGGTTCGGCCATGGACCCCAGCAAGCCTTCGGGCGGCCGGGTGCGCAGCAGAACCGCTTCGTCGCCGCTGCGGATCGCCACGAAGGCCGCGCCCCGGCGCAAACTGCCCTTCACGGCCTTCACCTTCCTCGGAAAGGTCTCCTGCAGTCCGAGGGCCCGGGCGCGGCAGGGGGCCATCCAGGGGCAGAGGGCGCAGGCCGGACGCTTGGGCGTGCACAGGGTCGCGCCGAGATCCATCACCGCCTGGGCGAAATCGCCGGGGCGTTCCTCCGGTACGAGCGCCTGGGTCTCCGTACGGATCTCGGGGCGGGCCGCCGGGAGGGTCGTCTCGATGGCGAAGAGCCGCGTCATCACCCGCTCGACATTGCCGTCCACCGCCGCCTCCCGGCGGTCGAACGCGATCGCCGCGACGGCGCCCGCCGTGTAGGCGCCGACGCCCGGCAGCTTGCGCAGGGCAGCGGCCGTGTCGGGAAATCGCCCGGCCGCTGCCACCGCCTTGGCGCAGGCGTGAAGGTTGCGGGCTCGGGAATAGTAGCCAAGCCCGGCCCAGGCCGACATCACGGCCTCTTCGGGCGCCGCCGCAAGATCGTCGACGGTGGGGAAGCGGGCCAGGAACTTGGCGAAATAGGGTTTGACCGCCGCGATCGTGGTCTGCTGCAGCATCACTTCCGAGAGCCAGACCCGGTAAGGATCGGGCGTCTCCCCCGGCAGCGCCCGCCAGGGCAGGACCCGGCGATGCCGGTCGTACCAGGTCAGGAGGTCCGCGGCCTCGGGGGCTGGAGCTGTGGTGTGGGGCACGGGCACCGGCGCGTGATGGGGATGCCCGTCCATAGACCGCCGGCCCGGTGCGTCCAAGGCCGACCTGTCCGGACGTGCTTCTCGAGCAGGGTCCGGGCACCCCGCTTCGGCTGGGCGGAACGGCGTGCTAACCATTACGGCCGATACCGGAGCCTCGGTCCCGTCCCGGTCGGACACACGGAAACCTTGCGCATGGCGCGTGTCAAACCCCTCGCCGAGCTGCTGGAGGGCTGCATCGGCCCCGCCTTCGCGGCGCAAGGGTTCGCCTCCACCGACATCCTGGCCGCGTGGCCCGAGATCGTCGGCGAGCGACTCGCGCGCTACTGCCAGCCCTCGAAGCTCGAATGGCCGCGCCGGCGTCGGCGCGAGGAGGAGGGGCGCCCGGACCCCGGCACCCTCGTGGTCCGGGTCGAGGGTGTGTTCGCCCTCGAACTGCAGCACCTCGCTCCGGTGGTGATCCAGCGCATCAACGCCCATTACGGCTGGGCCTGCGTCGGCAAGATCGTGATGCGCCAGGGGCGGGTCGATCGAACCGGGCGCCGCCCTGCACCGCCGGTGGTGGATCCCGTCCGCCGCGGCGAAGTGGCGCTTGCGGTCCGGACGATCGAGCACGACGCCCTGCGCGACGCCCTGGACCGGCTCGGGACGGCGATCGTCGCGACAACACACAAGCGCTAGGGCGCCGCGCGCCGCCTTGTCAGGACGCCTGCAGGATTCTACCGCATCGCTCCAGACGATTTGGTCCGCGACCGGAGCCTCCCCGATCATGATCACCCGACGCGATGCCCTGAAAGCCACCGGCCTTGCCGTCGGCGCCGCGGTTCTCCTGCCCCGGTTCAGCCTTCCGGCGCTGGCTGAGGAGGTGAACCTCTCGACTCTGATGGAGCCCGGGCCCCTCGGCGACGTCTGGCTCGGTCCGAAGGACGCCAAGGTCACGATCATCGAGTACGCCTCGATGACCTGTTCCCACTGCGCCGCCTTCCACAAATACACCTGGCCGGCCCTGAAGGAGCGCTACATCGACACCAACAAGGTGCGTTTCACGCTGCGCGAGTTCCCCCTCGATCCGCTGGCCACCGCCGCCTTCATGCTGGCGCGCTGCGACGGCGACGCGAAGTACTATCCCATCACTGATTTGCTCTTCGACCAGCAGCAGGCCTGGGCCTACGTGCAGAAGCCGCAATCGCCGGTGGATGCCATGGAGCAGATGCTGCGGCAGGCCGGGTTCTCCAAGGAGAAGTTCGAGGCCTGCCTGAAGGACCAGAAGCTCTACAGCGCCGTCAACGCGGTGAAGCAGAAGGGCATGGACACCTTCAAGGTCGATTCGACTCCGACGTTCTTCATCAACGGCGAGCGCTTCAAGGGCGAGATGACCATCGAGGGCATGGAGAAGGTGATCAAGCCTCTGTTGGGCGCGTGAGACCCGCGAAGCGGGGCCGAAGCGGGAACGGCCTCGCATGGCGCCGGCGACCGGGTGTGAGAACACCTGGGGGCGGATCGGCAAAACACCGATTTCCCGTGACGTGACAATATCTTACGTGAGGTCTGGGGCGCCTTGACACCCAAGGTGGGCGAAACTATGGTGCGCCCCGCTTGAAGGAGGCGTTCCGCCGGTTCCCTCCGCTCTCGCCAATGTGAGTTCTCGCCGTGAGCGGCAACGAAACTGCGGACGAAGGCGGGGACGGGCGGAAGAAAGCACTGGACGCGGACCTCTCTCAGAGGCTCAAACGTCTTGAGACGCAGATTGAGCGGAAGCGGCCGAGTGCCCCTCCCGATCATTCGTCGCGTCCCGGTTCTGCGGCCGGGCCCTCTCCTCTCGGCCAAGCGATGCGGCTCTCGACCGAGTTCATCGCGGGCGTCCTCGCCGGGGGCATTCTCGGTTGGATGTTCGATCATTACCTCGGGACGAAACCCTGGGGACTGATCGTCCTGCTGATGTTGGGGTTCGTCACCGGCGTCTACAACGTCATGCGCGTCTCGGGGTCTCTGCCCAAGGCGTCGACGAAGGAAGAGGACCGCTAGCGGTCCTCGGGGAGCGCCGCGCACGCGGCGAACCAAATTCGAATCATGCCGCTCGCGCGGCACCGGTGGTGGCGGGCCGTCTGGCCGGCCGAGAGTCAGAAGGGCGGGAGCGGCAATGGCCGTAAAGATGGATCCGATCCACCAGTTCGAGCTCAAGCCGCTGGTCTCCTTCGGTCATATCGGCAACCAGGAGATCGCGTTCACCCAGTCCGCGCTCTACATGTTCGCCGCCGTTGGGATCATCGCGCTGATCACCGTCGTGGCCACCGCCCGCCGCTCGGTGGTGCCGGGCCGCATGCAGTCCATGGCCGAGATCTTCTACGAGTTCATCGGCTCGACCCTGCGCCAGTCCGCGGGCCACGGCTCCGAGCGCTTCATGCCGCTGATCTTCTCGCTCTTCATGTTCGTGCTCGTGCTGAACATGCTCGGCATGATCCCCTACGCCTTCGCGGTGACGAGCCACATCATCGTCACCTTCGCGCTGGCCCTCCTCGTGATCGGCACCGTCATCGTGTACGGCTTCATGGCCCACGGCACGAAGTTCCTGAAGGTGTTCGTCCCGTCGGGCGTGCCCGGCTGGCTCATGCCGATGATCGTCGCCATCGAGATCGTGTCCTTCATCTCGCGCCCGATCAGCCTCGCGGTTCGTCTCTTCGCCAACGTGCTCGCCGGTCACATCGCGCTCAAGATCTTCGCGGGCTTCGTGCCGGCGCTGCTCGCCGCCGGTGCCTGGGGTGCCATCTCGCCGCTGCCCCTGGCCCTCAGCGTGGCCGTCACGGCCCTCGAGTTCCTCGTCGCCGGTCTGCAGGCCTACGTCTTCGCGACGCTCGCCTCGATCTATCTCAGCGACGCCCTGCATCCCGGCCACTGAGCCGGGTCATCCCGGCCGAGGGCCGGGACACCCCCTTCCGTCCCCGGTTCGCGATCGCGGCCGGATTTCTCTCCACGCAACGACGACACGGACACTAGGAGCAATTTGATGGATCCCTTAGCTGCCAAGTACATCGGTGCCGGCCTCGCCTGTCTCGGTATGGCGGGCGCCGCCATCGGCCTCGGCAACCTCTTCGGCCAGTTCTACGCCGGCGCGCTCCGCAACCCGTCGGCTGCCGATGGCCAGCGCGGCAACCTGCTCCTCGGCTTCGCCCTCACGGAAGCGCTCGGCATCTTCTCGCTGCTCGTCGCGCTGCTGCTCCTGTTCGCCGTCTAAGACACCCTCGCCGTCTCGGATCTCGAACCGATACCGGGCCGGACGCCGCCTCCCGACGGGATGGCACGCGCGTCCGGTCCCCACTCCTTGAAATTACGCGAAGGACGTCATGGCTCAGCCGGCCCATTCGACCGCAACGCATGAAGGCTTCGCCGCGACGCCGGCCGCCGAGCACGGCGGCGGCTTCCCGCCCTTCGAGAGCCACACCTTCGCATCCCAGCTCATCTGGCTCGCCCTCGCCTTCGGGCTGCTCTACTACCTGATGGACAAGATCGCGCTGCCGCGCATCCAGGCCATCCTGCATGATCGTGCCGTGCGTCTGTCCGGTGATCTCGACGAGGCGCAGCGCCTCAAGGCCGAGGCGGATGCCGCCGGAGCCGCCTACGAGAAGTCCCTGAGCGATGCGCAGGCCAAGGCGCAGGCGATCGCCCTCGAGACCCGCACGGCCCTGACGCAGGAAGCCGAGACCAAGCGCAAGGCCCTCGAGGCCGAGCTGAACGCTCGCATCGCCGCCTCTGAAGCGACCCTTCGCACGCGGACCACCGAGGCCATGGGCAACGTCCGCGGCATCGCCGGTGAGACGGCGTCGGCGATCGTCGAGCGTCTGACGGGCCGGAGCCCGGACGAGGCCGCCCTCGCCAAGGCCCTCGACAGCGTCTCCTTCCCGCACTGAGACGGACGCCAAACCACACCTGACCGGCAGGACCCGAGGGTCGAAGACCCCGCCGGACCGCCGGACACCATCGAGTTGGGACGACGAGCATGTTGTTGGAAGCCGAATTCTGGGTCGCAGTCGCCTTCGTCCTGTTCATGGCCGTGGTCTGGAAGGTCGGGGGATTCAACCAGGTCACCAAGGGACTGGATGGCCGCGCCAAGCGCGTCCGCCACGAGCTCGACGAGGCCCGCCGCCTCCGTGAGGAGGCTGCCGGCGTCCTCGCCGACTACAAGAAGCGCCGCGCCGACGCCGAGCGCGAGGCCGAGGCCATCGTGGCGTCCGCCCGTGAGGAGGCCCAGCGGATCGCCGACGAGGGTCACGCCCGCCTGAACGACTTTATCGCTCGCCGCACCAAGTCGGCCGAGACCAAGATCGCACAGGCCGAGGTCCAGGCGACCGCCCAGGTCCGGGCCGCCGCCGCCGACGCAGCCGTGAAGGTCTCGGAAGTCATCCTGCGCGAGCGCATGCAGGGTGAGACGGCCGAAGGTCTCGTTCGCCAGAGCCTCGGCGAGGTCCGGACCCGTCTGCGGGCCTGATTTTTCCCTCTGCGACACCACGGAAAGCCGCCGCGAGGCGGCTTTCTCGTTTTTGGGGCCGTCCCACGTCGGCGGCGTGCTAGAAGGCCGCCCCGATCGCGCCGGCACCATGCCGCAGCGGAGTCCCGATGCAGCCGATCATCTCGATCCAGAACCTGTCCAAGGTCTACGCCTCGGGCCTCAAGGCCCTCGACGGAATCAACCTCGATATCGCCGAGGGCGAGATCTTCGCGCTGCTCGGGCCGAACGGAGCCGGCAAGACCACGCTGATCAGCATCGTCTGCGGCATCGTCACGGCGAGCGCCGGCCGCATCCTCGCGGGCGGGCACGACATCGCCCGGGACTACCGCCGGGCCCGTCGGCTGATCGGCCTCGTACCGCAGGAACTCACCACCGACGCCTTCGAGACGGTGTGGGCGACGACGAGCTTCAGCCGCGGGCTCTACGGCCTGAAGCCGGATCCGGCGCATATCGAGCGTATCCTGCGCGACCTCTCCCTGTGGGAGAAGCGCGACGCGCGGATCATGACCCTGTCGGGCGGGATGAAGCGGCGAGTCCTCATCGCCAAGGCCCTCAGCCACGAGCCGCGGATCCTCTTCCTCGACGAACCCACCGCCGGCGTCGACGTGGAACTGCGCCGCGACATGTGGCGGCTCGTACGCTCGCTGCGCGACACCGGCGTCACCATCATCCTGACCACGCACTACATCGACGAGGCCGAGGAGATGGCCGACCGCATCGGCGTGATCCGCAAGGGCGAGATCATTCTGGTCGAGGAGAAGGCCGAGCTGATGCGCAAGCTCGGCAAGAAGCAGATGACGCTGAACCTGCAGGAGCCGCTCGCCGCCCTGCCCCCGGCCCTGGCGCGGCACGATCTCACGCTGAAGCCGGACGGGCAGGATCTGGTCTACACCTACGACACCAAGGGCGAGCGCACCGGCATCACGGCGCTGCTGGCCGACCTCGCCGCCGCCGGCATCCGCTTCCGCGACCTCCAGACCAGCCAGTCCTCTCTGGAGGAGATCTTCGTCGACCTCGTGAAGGAACGCGCATGAACTGGTACGCGGTCCGCGCCATCTACGGTTTCGAGATGGCGCGCTTCTGGCGCACGGCGCTGCAGAGCATCGTGGCGCCGGTCATCGCCACCTCCCTCTACTTCGTGGTCTTCGGGGCGGCCATCGGATCGCGGGTCGCGTCCGTGGACGGGGTCGCCTACGGTGCCTTCATCGTGCCCGGGCTGATGATGCTCTCGCTCCTGACCCAGAGCATCGCCAACGCCTCGTTCGGCATCTACTTCCCGCGCTTCGCCGGCACGATCTACGAGATCCTGTCGGCTCCGGTGTCGCCCCTCGAGATCGTACTCGGCTATGTCGGCGCGGCGGCGTCGAAGTCGATCCTCATCGGGCTCATCATCCTGGCTACCGCCGCCCTGTTCGTACCCCTGCGGATCGAGCATCCCTTCGTGATGGCGCTGTTCCTGCTCCTGACGGCGGTCACCTTCAGCCTGTTCGGCTTCCTGATCGGCCTCTGGGCCGACGGCTTCGAGAAGCTGCAGCTTGTGCCGCTCCTCATCGTGACGCCGCTGACCTTCCTCGGCGGCAGCTTCTACGCCATCGAGATGCTGCCGCCGTTCTGGCGCGCCGTGAGCCTCGCCAACCCGGTGGTCTACCTGATCAGCGGCTTCCGCTGGGCCTTCTTCGGCACCTCGGATGTCGGTGTCGGCATCAGCCTCACGATGGCATTGGTCTTCCTGATCCTGTGCTTGGCCGGCGTGACCTGGATCTTCCGGACCGGCTACCGCCTGAAGAGCTGAGGCGCGGCGTCGCCCATTCAGGGGCGCTTGGCCAGGAAATCGAGGACACCCGTCCGGTGGCCACGGTCGCCCACGGCCGTGCTGTGGTCGCGGTTTGGCAGTTCGAGGGCCGTGCCGTTCGGGAACAGGGCCGCCAGCGCCGGACCGGAGCCCGAGACGGTGTCGAGGGTGCCGGTCGTCACCAGGGCCGGTGCCCGGATCTCGGCGACTTCGGCCCGTGACAGGGCCTGGCGCGATCCGCGCATGCAGGCGGCCAAGGCCCTCAGGTCGCTCTTCGTCTGCTCGGCGAAGGTGCGGAACGCGGCGGCCGTCGGATTCGGGGCCGGGGCACCGGGCTCCGCCTCCAGGGCCTCCGCGATCCCGTCCGGCAGGCCTTTGCCCTCCACGAGGTGCAGGCCGAGGCCGCCGAGCAGCAGCGAACGGACGCGCTCCGGCGCATCGAGGGCGAGGAACGCGGCGATGCGTGCGCCCATCGAGTAGCCCATGATATCGGCGCTGGGGATCGCGAGATGGTCGAGCAGGCGGCGGGCATCCTGGGCCATCAGATCCGCGCCGTAGGCCTCGGGGTCGTAGAGCTTCTGGCTCTCGCCGTGCCCCCGGTTGTCGAAGGCGATTGTGCGATAGCCCGCCTGGGTCAGGGTCCGGACCCACAGCGTGTTGACCCAGTTCACCGCATGGTTCGACGCGAAGCCGTGGATCAGCAGGACGGGATCACCCGACCCGCCGACGGCCGGGACGTCGATATAGGCGAGGGTGATACCGTCGGAATCGAAGCGCTGCATAAGCTCGGGCCTTATCGGGCGGGGCATGGTCCCGCCTCCTTGGACCGCTGCGCGCGCGGACGGAAGCCCTTCGGTGACGCGAGGCCGCAAATGAAAGCGGCGGCAGGTTTCCCTGCCGCCGCGTTTCGTCGAACCGGACCGTCGGATCGGATCAGAAGGTGATGCCGGTCTCGATCATGTAGCGCTCCTGCGAGGTCTTCAGGCCGGTGCGGCCGAAGCCGGTGCCGGCGAGACCCGGGACGATGGTGCTGATGTTGTAGAGCTGAACGGTCGAGAACTCGCCGCGGATGAAGTAGCGGTCGAAGGTGAAGGTCGGCGTCACCGTGAAGGAGAACGCCGAGCTGCCGGGACCGTAGAGGACGCTCGACTGACCGGCGAAGTTGCCGCGGGTTCCGCTCTGGGTGATGTACTCGACGCGGCCGGCCAGGGCGAAGTTGTCGGTGAAGGCGTAGCTGGCGAGCAGCGCGCCGCCGACGGTCTCGGCACCGGCGAGGCCGAGAACGGTATTGCTCTCGACGTTCGTGTACTGGACGTACGGCGTCACGATCCAGGGACCATCGGCGTAGGTGTAGTTGGCGCTGATGATGCTACTGTTCTGCAGCGTCTGGGGCGTGGCGAACTGGTAGCGCAGGCCGCGCGAGGTGAGGCCGTCGAAGTTGGTGTAGCTGGAGAAGTGCGTGCCGCCGTTGATGCCGACCGTGTTGGCGGCATCGATCTTGTAGGTGATCGCACCCGTGATCCAGTTGATCTCACCCGAGTAGAAGCCGTCGGTCGCGGCGAACGAGGCGGCCCACGGACCGTCCGAGTAGTTCACCTGAACGCCCTGGTTGATCACGTTCTCCTGGTTGAACAGGAGGCCGCGCGAGATGTTCAGGTTCTGGAAGGTGAAGGGAAGTTCCGAGCCGATCAGGGTCGGCATGCGGCCGCCCTGGACCGACCAGTTGTCGTTGATCACGTACTTGCCGAACACGATCGGAACCGGGGAGAAGAGCAGGTCGGTCTGATCGAAGGCGCTGAAGATCGGTGCGCCGAGGCCCGGGATCGTGTAGGCGCCGAAGGCAGCATAGAACTGGAACGGACCGTCGGCCTTCTGGATGAAGCCCATGAGGTTCGAGAAGTCGGCGCGCGCACCACGGTCGAGCGGAATGCCCGGGGGCGAGAAGGCGGCCGAAAGCTGGTTCGTCTGCGTGTAGAAGTATCCGCTCACCGCACCGCCGACATAGATGTCGCCGAAGGCGCCGAGGGTCAGGCAGGATGGGTTCGGGTTCTGCTTGATGACGCCGCCATAGGCCGGGAAGGTGATCTCGGCCTTGCAGGGCGCGGGCGGGGCGGGAACCGCCAGCACCTTCGCCGGCATGTCGGCTGCGAAGGCGCAGACCGAGGACAGCAGGACGGCGGAAAGGGCAAGGAGCGAGCGGTGCATGGCCATGGGAACTCTGCAGGAGAATTTGCGTTGGCGTGACGTTCTCAAAGGTTCCCTGTTACGGCAAAGCTATCCTTTGTGCAGACGCCTATTTTTCAGGCAATTTAGGCTGCTCGAAACTGGTTTCAGTCGTGGTGTTGCCACAATGGAACAGGTCTGACCACCACATCCGGCCTCGAGGATTTCCGGCAGCTTCCCAGGCGTTTCGCAGGCTCGGTCTCGATTGCGACCGCCTCCCTTCGCTTGAACCCGCTGCGGCGCGCAACTCAGTGCCGGATTTCCAGCGCCCTGCCGCCATCTCTTGACGCCTTCGCTTGCCGCCGCGCCCGTGCGCTGGCATCAGCACGCACGATGAAAGACACGCAGCCCTACGGCACCTACGCTCCCACCGGCCTCGTCGCGCGCATCGCTCAGCAGACGGGACGGATCTCGTATGCGAGCTGGGCAGGGCGACGCCTCGCCCTGTTCCTGCGTCGGGTGGCGATCGGGCTCTTGCGCGGCGCGCCCTTGGACGTGGAGCGCTACGGCGCGCGCATGCGGCTCTACCCCTACAACAACAACTGCGAGAAGAAGGTGCTCTTCACGCCGCAGTTCTTCGACCCGGAGGAGCGCGAACTCCTTCGGGCAAAGCTTCAGCCCGGCTGCACGTTCCTGGATATCGGTGCGAACATCGGCGCTTACGCACTGTTCGTGGCGGCCTTCGCCGGGCCCCGGGCCCGGATCCTGGCCGTCGAGCCGCAGCCCGACGTGTTCGACCGCCTCACCTACAACATCGGTCAGAATCCGTTCGGGACGGTCAAGGCTGTGGCTTGCGCGATTGCCGACAAGGCCGGAGAACTCACCCTCTTCGTGGACCCGCGCAACCGCGGCGAATCGAGTTTGAAGATCGTCGGGACGAACGAGGGCGCGCAGATCCGTGTGCCTGCCGTCCCCCTGCTGGATCTCGCGCTCGGAGAGGGCATCGCGCGCATCGACGCGATGAAGCTCGACGTCGAGGGCGCCGAGGATTTGATCCTCGAACCCTTCCTGCGGGCCGCACCCGCAAGCCTCCATCCGCGGCTGCTCATCGTCGAGAACGGCACCGATCAATGGCAGATCGACCTGCCGGCCCTGCTCGAGCAGAACGGCTATCGCCGGATCGCCCGGACCCGCCTCAACCTGATCTTCGAGCGGGCGGACTGACGGGCTCGCGCCGCCTTTCTCGGACGCGCCCCTAAAGCACCGGGATGGCGTCGGCCACGGTGATTCCACCCGGCTCGATGCGGCAGCGATGGGCGTAAACGGCCACGCCGGCTGCCCGAGCGATCTGAAGGGCGCGGTCGAAGGCGGGATCGAGGTCCCGGGCGGCGTCGAAGCGGTCTGCCCACATCTGCACCACGATGATGACCATGGCGCGTCCCCCGGCCGCGACGACGGCCGCGAGGTCCGTCATGTGGCGGGCGCTGCGGGCGGCGACGCAATCCGGAAATTCCGCGAGACCCGGGCTGCGCATCAGGTGGCAGTTCTTCACCTCGACATGGCAGGGCGGCATCCCCTCCCCGGTGGCGAGGAAGTCGACCCGGCTGGCCCGGGCGTAGCGGACTTCGGGGCGCAGGGCGGTGTAGCCGGCCAGGGACGGCAGCCCGCCAGCGGCGAAGGCCTCCGCCACCAGGGCGTTCGGCCGCATCGTGTTGATCCCGACCCACTGCCGGCCGCCGGGCAGGTCGGCCTCCACCAGTTCCCACGAGAAGGGGAGCTTGCGCGTCGGGCTCCGGACGTCGGCCAGGAGGACCCGCGCGCCCGGCACCGCCAGTCCCAGCATCGCCCCCGGATTGGGACAGTGGGCCGTGATCAGGGACCCATCGGCGAGTTGCAGGTCGGCGAGGAAACGCTTGTAGCGACGCACCAGGCGCGCCTCGAGCAGGGGCGAAGGGAAGCGCATCGCGGGTCCGGGGCAAGAAACAGGTTGATGCGGGCTCCCGTCGGCGGGGAATCGGGCGGTCATGAGGCGCCCGGGCTGGTCAGTGCTGACCGGATGCGACAGAATTCGCAGGGCGCGCCCGGGTCGATGACCGGGAAAGCCGTTGTTCGTCCGCGAGGCCGCCATGTTCAATCTGTTCGACATCCTCCAGGCGCAGGCGGGCGCCAACGCGCAGGGATTCGGACGGCAGTTCGGCCTGTCGCCGGAACAGAGCCTGCGCGCGATGGAAGCCCTGCTCCCGGCCCTGACCATGGGGCTGCAGCGGAACGTCGCTCAGGATCCGACCGGCTTTGCCCATCTCTTCAATCTCGTCGGCCCCAGCGCACCGAAGGCGACGAGCGCGACGCCGCAGATGGACATGCTGGTCCAGCAACTCTTCGGCTCGCCGCATCTGAGTCAGGCGGTTCTGCAGCAGGCCGCCGCCGTCAGCGGCGTTGCGATGCCGGCCTTGAAGCAGATGCTGCCGGTCATGGCCGGCATGGTGGTGGCGGGGATCGTCCACGTCATGATCAACCAGGCGCCTGCCGCCGCGCCGGCCCCCCGTGCCGAGGCGAACCCGTTCGGCTTCCCGGCCACTGCCTGGTCGGAGATGATGCAGGCGTTCCTGAAATCCGGCGCCAGTGCCCCGGCCGCCGCACCCGAGACGCGGTCGCGTCCCGCGCCGGCACGGCTCGCGGCCCCGCCCCGGCCCGAGCCCGCTGCACCGGACAGGTCAGCCGCGGAGGCGCCGTTCGACATGATGCAGCAGATGTTTCAGACGGGCCTGGAGGTGCAGCAGGAGAATGCCCGCGCGATGCAGCGCTTGTTCGACACCTTCTGGCAGAAGCCCCGCGACTCCACCGGGACGGGCGGGAATGACTCCGGAGACCAGCCGAAGGCAGGCCGGACAGGACAGCACTAGGCCGGGCCCCGCTTCCGGCGATGTCGGCAGGGGCAGGCCCGAGCGAAGCAATTTTCGGCTATCGCACCCTTCCTCTTCGAGGCTCCCAGCAGGAACCCTTGCAGAACACTTACGGAACGTTTAACGTGTTCGTGGTTTGTTTCTGGTGCCATCCGCCGCGCTCCGTGGCGCTAACGAAGAGTGTCCCGCATGTTGACGCGTAAGCAGCTGGACCTGCTCCAGTTCATCCAGCTCCGGATGCGCGAGAGCGGCGTTCCCCCGTCGTTCGACGAGATGAAGGACGCCCTCGACCTGAAGTCGAAGTCGGGTATCCACCGCCTGATCACGGCTCTGGAGGAACGCGGCTTTCTGCGCCGGCTGCCCAACAGGGCGCGGGCCATCGAGGTCATCCGGATGCCGGAGAGCCTGGGCGGTCATGCGGGCGCCCCCCGCGCAGCCCCGGTTCCCGAGGTTCGTCGGTTCACGCCGAGCGTCGTCGAAGGCGGCAAGGGCAAGGGTCTGCCGGCCGGCGCCTCGGTGTCCCGCCTGCCGACCACGCAGGCCACCGACGAGAGCGGCCGGGCCGTGACGATCCCGGTCATGGGGCGGATCGCGGCCGGTACGCCCATCTCGGCCATTCAGGAGCAGAGCCATTCGGTGACGATGTCTCCGGATTTCCTGGCCGGTGGCGAGCACTACGCCCTGGAGGTTCGCGGGGATTCCATGGTCGATGCCGGGATCCTCGACGGTGATCTGGTGGTGATCCGTAAGCAGGACACGGCCAATACGGGCGACATCATCGTGGCTCTCATCGACGACGAAGAAGCGACCCTGAAGCGTCTCCGTCGGCGTGGATCGTCCATCGCCCTGGAAGCGGCCAACCCGGCTTATGAGACCCGGGTCCTCGGCCCGGATCGGGTACAGATTCAGGGGCGCCTCGTCAGCCTCGTACGCCGCTACTGAAGGGGTTCCCCGTCCGGTTCGTCGCCGGATGGATCCGACGGATCGCCGGCCCGCTCAAGGGTCTCTGCCACCGTCGACGGTGTCGAGGGCGGAACCGGCGTACCCGACGGTTCCATCGGCTTCCGCAACGGTGTCGCGCGCCAGGGTACGATTTCGCCGGAATGCTTCGCCGTGGCGAGAGACGGCCCATCGCGGGTGAATCGGATCGACGTCGCGCCGTGCGACCCTAAGAAATCCCGGTCGACGATGATCGAGGCGGCACAGCCTGCCGGTGCGGATTGCCGGGTGATCAGGATCGCGGCCCTGGCGCAGTCCTCACCGAGCGCACGCTTGTCGGTGGTCAGGGCGAGCACGCGGCCGTCGGGCGTCGTCAGGGTACAACCCAGGCGATTACAGCGCGAGCCCTCGAACCCGAGGACGTCCTGCACTCGTCGGTCGTCTCCGTCGGCCTTGAGCCATTGTGCGAGCACGAAGGGGGGCGGCCGTCCGAGGGTGGCGAGGCGCCCGTTGCGTTCGCGAACGGCCGCGCCCGTCCCCTCACGATCGATGTAGACGTCGTAGCGATCCGGAAGGGCCGCACAGGCGATGCCGATTGCTGCCGGAATGAGGCCGAGCCAGCGCAGCGACGAGGCCGGGAGGGTCAGGACGATCAGCGCGGCCGCGAGACAGCCGAGGGCACCGGTGCCGAAGGCCGGGACCACCACGACGGCGTTTCCGAAACCCGCGATCCAGGTGGAAATGGTCAGCATTCCCCGCACGGCGAGGCCCATCGCCCACCAGACCGGCTGATCCAGGGCGAACGGATAGGCCAGGATGCCCAGAACCGCCGACGGCATCACCGCGAGGGAGACCAGCGGCAAGGTGAGCGCATTTCCGATGAGCCCGAACGGCTGCACCGTCTGAAAATGGTAGGTGGCGAAGGGCGCGGTGGCGATCTGGGCCACGAGGGTCGTCGCCAGCGTGCCGAGGACCGCCGTGATCGCGAGGGCGAAGATCCGGGGCAGCGGGCCGGCACCGTCGCGTCGCAGCGCGCGTCCGGTGATGAGCGGCGCGCAGGCGATCAGGCCCGCGACCGCTCCGAACGACATCTGGAAACTCGGGCCGAGGAGACCGTCCGGCTCCCGGGCCAGGGCGATCAGGGCGGCGATCGCCAGGTTGCGCATGCTGAGCGCTGGGCGGTCGACCAGGATCGCGCCGAGCATCACCAGGGTCATGATCAGCGATCGCTCGGCGGCGATGTCCCAGCCGGAGAAGACGCAGTAGGCCGTCACGCCCACCATGGCGACGGCCGCGGCGATCTTCTTGATGGGCCAGTTCAAAGCCGCGAACGGGACGATGGCCAGCAGTGCCCGCACGAGCCAGAACACCACGCCGGCGGCCAGGACCATGTGAAGGCCCGAGATCGAGACCACGAGGTTGCGGATTGGCTTGCACAGGCGCTACGACGGCTGAAGGTACGAAACCCTGGGCGATCCGATGGCTTCCAAGACTGCAAGCGCCCCCGCCCCCGCCGTTGCCTATTCCTACATCCGGCTGAGCTCGAAGCGGCAGGCGAACGCCGAGGACCAGCAGAAGTATCGTGACGGCTTCCGGCGTCAGGTGCAGATGCGTGAGGATTACCTCGCGGAGAACCCGCACCTCACGCTCGACACCACCTTGGTGTTGCACGACATCGGCGTTTCCGCATTCCACCGCGACAACATCAATCCGAAGAAGGGCGGCAAGCTCGCGGCCTTCCAGCGAGCGGTCGAGGATGGACGCGTGGCGAGGGGCAGCTACCTTCTCGTCGAAAGCCTGGATCGCTTCTCCCGCGCCGACGTCAACATCGCGCAGCACGCGCTGCTTGGGCTCATCAACGCAGGGATCATCGTCGTCTCGCTCACGGACAATAAGCGTTACGACGCCGACGGCGACGACCCGGCCCAGGGCGCCAATTTCCTCTTTTCCGTGATGACCCTGATGCGGGCGCACGAGGAATCCAAGGTCAAATCCAGGCGGCTCCAGGCGACCTGGGAGGAAAAGCGCAAGAAGGTCGCCCAGGTGAAACTGACCGCCCGAGCCCCGGGCTGGCTCCGCCTCGTCGACGGCAAGTTCGAACCCATCGAGCATCGTGTCGAGACCGTGCGCGAGATCCTGCGCATGCTGGCCGACGGTTACGGTCGCGACCGCATCGCCGCGGTCCTGAACGCGGACGGCGCGGAGTGTTGGGGGCACGGCCGCCAATGGCACGGGGGCACGATCCAGAAGGTGACCGACAACCGGGCGCTGATCGGCGAATTCCAGCCGCACAAGCTCGACATCAAGGACGTGGACGGGGTCCGTACCTCGAAAAGGGTCGCGGTAGGTCCGCCCATCCCTGATTACTTCCCGCGCGTCGTGAGCGAAGAGCTATGGAACAGCGCTCGCCTCGTCGCCGACAAGCGACGGCTGGGCCGGGGGAGGAACTCGGGCGGACGCACCGGGGTCGTGTGCTCGAACCTCTTCGGAGGGGTCGCGGTCTGCGGTCTTTGCCGGAACCCGATGGTTTATCGTGACCGGGGACCCCGGTCGACGCCGGTGCTTCGCTGCTCAAGCCAACGCGTCGGAGCCTGCAAGAACGACTACCGCTTCCCGTATCTCGACACGGAAGAGGTCATCCTGTCGTGGATCGTGAAGGTCGACCTCTCCGGAGGGGCCAAGAGCGAACTTGCCTCGAAGGAGAAGGAACTCCTCGGGAAGATCGCCAAGCGGGAGGAATTGAAGGCGCGCGGCGAGGCCATGGTTCGCAGTCTCAGCGACTTCATGGATTTCGCCGAGGGGCCCTTCGCCGAACTGAAGGCCGGACGGGCGGCCCTGGACGTCGAGATCGCCGACATCACGGGCAGGATCACGGCCCTCAAGGGGGCAGGGAACCGCGACGAACGGGAGACCGCTGTCGGGATCCTCCATGACCTGAGAAGGATGGGGGCCCCGGCCGAGGATGTGTACGCGGTCAGGTCGCGGTTGCGCCAGATGATCCGCGACACCTTTGTCCACATGGACTGCTACCCGCTGGGGGACATCTCGGTCCACACCATCGACAACGAACTCAACTTCTTTCGCGATGGCTTCTGGTGGAACGAGGAGGACGATCTTTGGATCCCCTCCTCCAGGGCACTCATGCATGGTGGGCAGTTCGCCACCCGGCCGGAGATGGCCCGGCGCCGCATCTGGACGGATGCGGAGGACGAGGCCCGCAAGCTCAGGCGCCCCGAGGAGTATCGCGACGCCGGGTCGGAGGACTGAACGTTCACCGAGGCCAGGGCCCACGTCGGTCGTCAGGCCTGGGCTGGCCATGGTATCCGTCGGAGGCCAGAACCTTGGTGGACACCGCGACGGCGAGGATATGGCCGCCAGCCGATCCCGACGACATCGATGCTGTCGGCGCACCGGTTTCCGTGTCCGGGGGGGCGGACCAAAGGCGCGAATGGTCGCTACGCGGACCGCGCGATGGGGCACCCGCAGTTGCGCCGGCACAGGCTAAAGGACCGGCGGCAAGGTCAAGGCCGCCGCGGGAATGTCCGAGGGCGTGTGCCGTTTCCCCTGGATGCGGAAGAGGACCACCGCAGTCTCGACGGAGCTATCCGCCACGGTCCGGTGATGGACGTCGATCTGGTCGCGTATGTCGGGCTGGGCTCCGGCGCGGTCGTACAAGTCGAGCACCATCAGCATGGAGAGCGCGACGTTCGTGCCTTGGTATGAGATCGCTTGCGGCCCGTACCTGTCGACGAGGTCGGACGAGGCGAGTTTCGGGAAGGAGCGCTTCAATTCGGACGTCGTCTTGATCCACCTGAACGAGAACAAGACGTCGACGCGACCTCCACCGAGATCCCGAGCCTCGGGCCGGCAGATTTCCGCGAGGCGGGAGCCCATCAGGTAATTGACGAAGTCGTGCTGGAGTTCGGCCTCCAGCGGCGGTTTGGCCTTGTCCCTGTTGAAGAGGTAGCCGACCCCAGGAAAGGTCGCCGTGCTGTAGTTGTAACGGGAGACCACGAACCGGGTGACGTCCAAAAGCAGGACGTCGAAAAAATCGCGCGCGTCGGCCTTCCCCCGATAATCGACGTTCGACTGCAGCGCGGCGATGACTGGGAGACCGACAACGTCGGGCGTCTGCGGCAGTCCGGCGAGACCTTGGCCAACCTGCTCGGCCTTGATCCGGCCGCCCTTCGCCATCGGACCCTCCAGGGCCTGCTCGGCGAGTTCGCCGATGAGACCAAGGGCGGCACCGGCGTCGATGCCGTCTTGGAGGCCATCGGCAGCCGCATGCCCTTCCGCGACCGCACGATTCGGCTCCGGACGCCGGCCGGCCGGCGCTGGCTCACCCTCAACGGACGGCCGGTCTTCGACGGCCACGGGACCTTCGTCGGGTATCGCGGCGTCGGATCGGACGAGACGGCCAGCCGCGAGGCGCAGGAGCGCATCGCCTTCCTCGCGGGTCACGACAACCTGACGGGCCTGCCGAACCGCTCCGCCTTCCAGGAGGCGCTTCAGGCCCTCTGCGGCACGGCGGCACCGGACGCAGGCCGGGGCGTGCTGCTCTACCTCGATCTCGACGGCTTCAAGGCCGTGAACGACCGGCGTGGACACGTCGTCGGCGACCGCCTCCTCGGCGAGGTCGCCCGGCGCCTGACGGGCCTGTGCGGACCGGATGCCGCCGCGTTCCGCCTCGGCGGCGACGAGTTCGCCGTGGTCGCGCGCGGCCTCGGCAAGGAGGAGACGGCTACACTGGCCACGGCCATCGTGGCCGAGATCCGACGGCCCTTCCTCATCGACGAGGCACGCCTGGAGATCGGGGTCAGCATCGGCATCGCCTCGGTGCCGGACGACGCCATGGACCCGGAGACCCTCCTCGCACGCGCCGATCTCGCTCTCTACGGCGCCAAGGCCGGAGGCAAGGGCCGTTGGCAGCGCTTCGACCCGTCCCTGGAGGAGCGCGTCCAGCGTCAGCGCGAGCTCGACACGGACATGCGCGATGCATTGGCTGCCGACCAGATGGAGCTGCACTACCAGCCGCTGGTCGACATGCGCAGCGGTCGCGTCACCGGCTTCGAGGCGCTCCTGCGCTGGGACAAGCCCGGGCACGGCTGGGTCTCGCCGGGCGAGATCATCCCCATCGCCGAGGCCACGGGCTTCATCGTCGAGATCGGCCGCTGGGCCCTGCGCCGCGCCTGCACGGACGCGCGCCGTTGGCCGGACCTCGGTGTCGCGGTGAACATCTCCTCCATCCACGTGCGCATGCCGAGCTTCCACGAGGAGGTCGCCGCCATCCTGCGGGAGACGGGGCTGGCCCCCGAACGGCTTGAGATCGAGATCACGGAGTCCGTGCTGCTCGACCACGGCGAGGAGGTCCTAGAGAACCTGAAACGGCTGCGCGCCACCGGCGTGCGCATCGCCCTCGACGATTTCGGCACGGGCTATTCCAGCCTGAGCTACCTCACGGAATTCCCCTTCGACAAGGTGAAGGTCGACCGCTCCTTCGTGCGCGACCTGCAGGGACGGCCCGAGAAGGTGGCGGTCGTCGACGCCATCGCCCGCATGGCCCGGGCCCTCTCGATGAACGTGACGGTCGAGGGCGTGGAGACCCAGGCGCAGCTCGACGTCCTGAGGGCCAAGCGCTGCGACATCGCGCAGGGCTTCCTCTACAGCCCGGCGCGGCCCGCCTCGGAGATCCTGGCCCTCATCGACCGCATCGAAGACGCCGCCCCGGCCATGAGTGCATCCCGGAACCAGGCGAGGATGCGCACCGAGTTCGCCCTTGTCTAGGTCCCCGGGCGGTCTCGGGACCCGTGCCGCCGGTCGACCCGCGCCCAGGACGAGGGAGGCTCCGGTCGATGAATGCAGGCCGATGTGACCGGGTCGCCGTGAGGTCATCGAAACGACGGCGAGTTTTGGAAGCCGATGTCATGAAATCTGTCAAATCGGCGCTGCGGTACAAGGGGTGGTCTGAAAGACAGTTTTCATGCCATTTTAGCTTTGGATTGAAAGTTTTTGCGCGTTAGCCCATTGCGTTGGGCCGAACGCAGTCTAATGTCGAGCTTGGGTAACGAACTCCGAATTTGACGGGCCGAACCCTTTCGACGCCCCCGTCCACGCCTCGTAGTCGGGTCGGGCTTTGAATGGGAGACGCTCGCCCGAGATGGGCTTCGTCGTGGGAACGCAACGCTGCCTTCCGGATCCTCGCCGCCTCGACGAACCGTTGGTGTCGGCGCCCGGGCGATGCTTCGCGATGAAACCGACCTTCGGTCCCGAAGGCGGGTGGCTACCGTTCCCGGGACGCAGGAAGCCGGCACCGATGCCCCTGGATGCTTCGGACTTGGGTACCGCCGAGCATTGGCTGGCCGCCATCGTCGAGTCCTCCGACGACGCCATCATCTCGAAGTCCCTCGACGGTCGCATCACGACCTGGAACGCGGCTGCCGAGCGCCTGTTCGGGTATTCCGGCCTGGAGACCATGGGCCAGCCGGTCGCCATGCTGGTACCGGAAAATCGCTTGGGCGAGGCGTCGCTGATCCTCGACCGCATCCGGCACGGCGAGCGGGTGGAGGCCTACGAGACCCAGCGCCTGCACAAGAACGGCTCCGTCATCGACATCCTGCTGCGCGTCTCACCGATCCGTAACGGAGACGGACGGGTGGTCGGGGCCTCCAAGATCGCGCGCGACATCTCCGAGCGCCGCGCGGCCGAGCGGCACCGGCGCCGTCTGCAGGACGAGCTGAACCACCGGGTAAAGAACACCCTGATGACCGTCCAGTCGATTGCCAGCCATACGCTGCGCAACTCGCCCGAGCCGGCCGCGTTCCGGCGCGCCTTCGAGGCGCGGATCAACGCCCTGTCGCGGGCCCATGACCTGCTGGAGATGGGCCGGTGGGCATCGGTCGAGCTCGCGGATGTGCTGGCGCGCAGTCTCGCGCCGCTCGCGGATGTCGCGCGCATCCGGATGGGTGGCCCCTCGGTCCAGCTTGGTCCGGAAGCGACCGTGTCCCTCGGCCTGGCCTTCAACGAACTCACCCTCAACGCCGTGGCCGCGGGTGCCTTGTCCGGACCGGATGGCCGCCTGGCGGTGACCTGGGAGACGGCCGACAGCGGCGACGGGCGCGGCCCGTGCCTGCGTCTCGACTGGCTGGAGCGCCTGGAGCGGCCCATCGCCACCCCGACCCGGAAGGGGTTCGGGCGCCGCTACCTGGAAGATGCCCTCGGACGGCAGCTCGGTGGCAGCGTCGCCCTGACCTTCCGGCCCAAGGGGTTGCGCTGCCATCTCGACCTTCCCTTGGAAGCGCTGCGGTCGTCCGCGTTCGGCCCATGACAAGGGACGTCGGAACCGACCACCGTCCCGATGGGGCGACCGGCACCGATGGAGGTTCCCTCCTCCCTGACGGCATCGCCGATCCGGACCGCTTGGCGACCCTGGCGAGCTACGGCATCCTCGACACCGCGCAGGAGGAAGCCTTCGACGCCATCGTCCGGCTGGCGACCGAGCTCTGCGGGGCGCCGGTCGGCATGATCACCCTCGTCGCCGCGGACCGGCAGTGGTTCAAGGCCCGCGTCGGGGTCGAGCATGCCGAGACGCCGCTGGACCACGCGATCTGCGCGCATGCCCTGACCGAGACGGCCCTCCTCGTCATTCCCGACTTGAGCGAGGATCCCCGCACCCGGGCGAACCTGTCCGTGACGGGTCCGGCGGCGATGCGCTTCTACGCCGGCGCCCCCTTGCGGGACGCATCGGGGCACGGTCTCGGTACGCTATGCGTGATCGACCGTAGCCCCCGCGAGGGCGGTCTGAGCGGGAGACAGGCCCAGGTCCTGAGATCCCTCGGCGACCAGGTCATGGCCCTGATGCAGGCGCGGCGCAGCCTGATGGAGGCACGACGTGCCCTGGGTACGCAGCAAGAGACGTCGTCCCGGCTTCAAGCGAGCGAAGCCTTCTTGAAGAGTATCCTGTCGGCGTCGCCGGATTGCATCAAGGTGCTCGATCTCGAAGGCCGCCTCACCTTTATGAACGAGCCCGGCCAGCGCGTCATGGGGATCGACGATTTCTCGACCGTCGCCGGAACCGCCTGGCATCGGTTCTGGACCGGGCCGTACGCCGCCCAGGCACGGACGGCGGTCGCGAAGGCGCGCACGGGTGGCGTCGGCCGGTTCGAGGGCTGGGCCGATACGCGCAAGGGCGTTCCCAAATACTGGGAGGTCGTGGTGTCCCCGATCAAGGACGCCGAGGGCCGGCCGGAGCGTCTCCTCGCCGTGTCGCGCGACCAGACGGACGCCTACGAGGCCGGGCGGCGGCAGGACGCCCTGACGAGCCTCGGCGAACGCCTGAGGGAGCTCGACGAGCCCGATGAGGTCGCGGCGGAGGTGGCGCAGGCGGCGGCCTGGGCGCTCCGGCTCACCCGGGCAGCCTACGGCACCGTCGACGCTACCGAGAGCACCATCGCCTTCAACCGCGATTACGCTAGGCCCGGGCAGGCCAGCGTGGTCGGGCGGCACCGCTACACGGATTACGGAAGCTACGTCGACGACCTGCGTCTCGGGCGGTGTGTCGCCATCGCCGACGTACGGACGGACCCGCGGACGGCGTCGAACCTGGAGGCGCTCGGGCGCTACGGCATCGGCGCGCTCGTCAACGTTCCGGCGATGGCGGCCGGGCGCCTCGTCGGCGTCCTCTGCCTGCACGACGGGGAACCGCGTGCCTGGACTGACGAGGAGCTGTCCTTCGCCAAGGCCGCGGCGGAACGGGCCCGCCTCGCCTTGGAACGCATCGCCGCCGAGGAGCAGCAGCGGCTGCGCACGCAGGAGGTCAGCCACCGATTCAAGAACCTGCTGACGGTGGTCCAGGCCATCGCCACCCAGACCATGCGCTCGGCCAACGACCTGTCCGCCGCGACGGAGGTTCTGGCCGGGCGCCTGGCGGCCTTGGGGCGATCCCAGGACCTGCTGCTCGACGGGCGCATGGGCGGCAGCTCGATCCTCGACATGGCGACGCGCGCCCTCGACCTGCACGCCGAGGCGGCATCGCGCTTCGACGTCTCGGGACCGGAGGTGCGGATCGGCGCCAAGGTCGCTCTGCCGTTCTCCCTGATGCTGCACGAATTGGCCACGAACGCCGTCAAGTACGGCGCACTCTCGAACGACACCGGCCGGGTCAGCCTGTCATGGCAGGTGCACGGCGAGGGCGACGCGGCGAGGCTGCGCCTGACTTGGCGCGAGAGCGGCGGCCCACCCGTCTCACCCCCATCGCGAAAGGGGTTCGGGAGCCGGTTGATCGAGCGTGGGCTTCCCGGTCGGGTCGGAGCCGTCGCCGAGGTCTCCTATGCCGCGACGGGCCTCGTCTTCTCGGTCGAGGCCTCCGTGGCGGCCTTCGAGGTCGAGGACTGAGGCTGGGGATGGGTCTTACGGGTCGTGGGTTCCGACACCGGCACACCGGTGGCCGGGGCAATCTCGCGCGCCGCTCGACGTCGGTCCCGTGCCCCTTCCCGTTCGTAGGGCGCGAACCGGGGACGGTCCGAGGTCCGGTGGTATCGTGCCGTTCGCCATCGCGGGCTCCCGAACGTGTCTCGGGCAGGGCCTTACTCGACGAAGGACCAGGCCGCGCGCAGCGCCCTCGTTTCCTCCTCGTCCAAGGGCGCCAGCCACGCCATGTCCTTGGCCTGCGTGGGACCGGCATCGGGCTTGGCCAGTCCGGAAGGCACCGGGAAGGGTACCGGTCGCAGCGCAACCCTGCGCCGCAGGTTGTGGCGCCGGGCGACCCGTGTCGGATTGTCTAACGAGAAAGTCTGCCTCATGGCGGCCTCCGAAAGACGTCTTGCAGCCGGAAGGCCGCAAGGCGGTCCATGACGTAAGGGTTCGAACGTTCGTTGAGCCAGATCAAGCGACCGCAACTCTTCCCGGGGCCGATGCCGCGGTCGGACCTCAACTTGGCATCGGCGTTCTCCGCGACCCCGGGCATCCCAAGGCGCGCCGAGCCTAACCAAGTGACGCGGCCGATGCGAGCCGAGCAATGGGTGCGCATCCTCCGGAACACGGACAGGATGGGGCTCATGATGCCTCGCCATGCGGGAGGGCGTCCTCGACGATGACGGGCGCGCGGAGCTTTCGGCCGACCTCGCCGGCCGCCTTCAGGCCCGCCTGCACCGCGTCCGCGCGCGCGTGGTATTCCGGACGCGACCGAAGGATCAGCAGACGGGGTGGTCCACGATAGATCGCCCAGGCCCATGGCGCGGGGGCGATGCCGACGGCCTCGGCTCGGACCGTCAGGAGATCGGTTGGGTCATGGGACATGGCGAATTCATATCCTGTCGGAACCCTTCTTGCCTGGGAACGTCGATTGCTTCCTGACGGCTTTCCGTACGGTCAAGGCCCTCCGGAACGGCCCACGGCCGCGCCCGGGCGACGACCCCGCAGTCCGTGATCCGGCTTGCCTATGGCTTCGAATGCGCCGAGCGCGTTCCTCACACGGTCCAGCAGGGGTGGCAGGGGGCGTGACCCGAACGGGTCCTCCGCCACGTAGGCCACGAGGATGCGTGCGATCAGCTCGATGCGCTCGCGTCGCCTTGGATCGAGGCAGGGATGCGGGGCCCGCCGCGCGTGGTCGCCAGTCCCAAGGGCGGGCGAACGCTTCGAAGGTTGGGCCCGGCATGGGCGCGACGGCTTCATCGAAGCTCCGCAGTGCTACTGCAAAGGGCCACTGCAGACTACGACCGCCAGTCCGGCCGGGGTCTGTCCGCACATCGTGCACGTGAGACGTCGCGCCACCGTCACGACGCTTTCCGAAGCGCCCGCGTCGAGTTCTTCCCAGGTGGCCCAGGTCGAGACCCGGCAGCTTGGACAGTGTGGGATGCGCAGGCCCCGATGGCCGGAGCGTTGCCAGTCGGCGACCGTCTGCAGGAAGGCGTCGCTCATGTCGCCCCCCCGGTCCGAAGCGCATCCGCGCGCACGTCGTAGGCGATCCGAAGGGTCGCTGGGGGTGGTCCCCCGATCCCCGGATGGTCGGGTTCGCCGCGCAGGTCCGCGATGATCCCGTCGAGCTCGGAAGCGGCCGTCGTGTAGAGTTGGAAGGCGCAGCGCCGGGACGCGCGCTCGGTCGGGTCGGATGCGGACCCGATCCCTGCGAATTCATACCAGGCTTGCTGGCGTAGCCTCGTGGCGAGGTGCCGATACTGCTGCAGGATGTCGACGCCGACCTCGCGCCCCTTCTCCTCAACGGCTCTCTGGTCCGTGTCGACGAGCGATAGGATGATGCTCTGTGCCATCGTCATTCTCCATGGGGGAACTGAGCGTTTGGCTTGGGGTCGGGGTACGGACGAGCCGAAGCGGCCTCGACGTCCCCCTGTGTGATGCCCGCGCCGAGGACCGGCGGGGATGAACCGAGGTGACGGGGAAACCTGACGTGCTGACGGTCACTCCATTGAAGGGGTTGGATCGAGGTTGTTCGTACGCATCGCCGACGTCCGCCGGACGGCACGAAGCCCGTCGTCGGGCGCATCCGAATCCAGGGCGGGGTTCGTGGGTTGCGGTGCGACTAGAACCAATACGCCCGCGCTTGTCCAGCTACGAAAGACTTCATAACGGTAGTTATTGTGAGATTCTTCGCGCTCCGTGATGCAATTTATGCCATTGAATACATTGCGCGAAATTGCATGTAGACGGTTTGCCGGCTTCAACACCGCATACGCCTGTATCCATGTCGAGGGCGGAGTGCCGTCGCATCGGCGCCGATCTCCGCGCCTTAGCCGCCTGACTAACTGAGAGGTAATCGATCAATCGCATCAGGCGAACGAGATATTCATCTTGACGTGGCGTGAAACGTATCTTGCAATTCCCGTGTTACCGAAGTTTCCCGTTCATCGGGCTAGGCGCGCCGAAACTTCTTCGGTGTATTTTTGCCCTATGGAAACCGTAGGGACGAATATCGTGAAGCTCAACCTGAAGATCACACTCGTCGGTCTCGTGCTGACCCTATGCGTGGTGGCGACGGGGGCCATCGGGTGGTCGCTGCACTCCATCGGCACTTTGAACGCCGAGATCGCCGAGGTCACCGGGATGCGCATGCCGGCGGCCGTTATCCTCGGCAACGTCGAGACCTCAGTGGCCACCCACCGCATCCGGCACTACCGCTACATGACAAGCGAAACCCCGGAGATCCGCGCCACCTCGGCCGGCCTGCTCCGGAAGGAGGCGGACCATCTGGGGGGGCTGCTCGCGGCGTACGAGGCACGCGCCACGAGCAGCGAGGAGAGAGCCCTCCTCGACCGGTTCCGTACCGCCTGGGCGGCGAGCGAGGCGACATGGGCCGAGGTGGTGCGATTGGGCGATGGCTCCGGGCATGACGAAGCCATGCGCCATTTCCGCAGCGAGGGCCGCAAGACCTACGATACCGCCTTGGCGGTGCTGGAGGAAGGTATCGCGCTCAACCAGCGGCAGGTCGCCGCCGCGAGCGAGGAAGCCGCCATCGTCGGGGCTCGCGCCCGTTTGGTGGGCATCGTCAACCTCGGCGTCCTTCTCCTCGTCGGCTCCATCGCCGTGCTCGTCAGCGTATTGCGTGTCGTGCGGCCCCTCGACCGTATGACCGCCACCATGGACCGGCTGGCCTCCGGCGACGCCTCGGTCGAGGTGCTTGGACGCGAGCGCCGGGACGAGCTCGGCGCGATGGCCAGGGCGGTGCAGGTGTTCAAGGAGAACCTCCTGCGGGGACGCGCGCTGGAGGCCGAGGTCGAGCGTGGCCGCATCGAGGCCGAGGCACGGCGCAAGGCCGGCCTGAACGAGATGGCGGCCGGCTTCGAGGCGGCCGTCGGCTCCATCGCCGGCATGCTCTCGGCGGCCGCCACCGAGCTGCACGCCACCGCCCACACCCTGACGGGCAGCGCCACGGAAGGGGCGGCCCAGTCCACCAGCGTCGCCGCCGCAGCCGAGCAGACCTCTGCCAACGTTTCCACCGTCGCGGCCGCGGCCGAGGAACTCGGAGCCTCGGTTTCCGAGATCGCCCGTCAGGTGGAGGGCTCGGTGACGCTCGCGGCCCAGGCCGTCGGTCAGGCCGATCAGACGGCCGGACTGGTGCGGGAGCTCAGCCAGGGCGCGTCCCGGATCGGGGACGTGGTCGGGATGATCTCGGGCATCGCCAGCCAGACCAATCTCCTGGCGCTCAACGCCACCATCGAGGCGGCGCGCGCCGGCGAGGCGGGCAAGGGTTTCGCCGTCGTGGCTTCCGAGGTGAAGGAGCTGGCCTCGCAGACCTCGAAGGCGACGGAGGAGATCGGGCGCCAAATCGCGGCAATGCAGGCCGTGACGGGCCAGGCGGTGGACGCCATCGCCCAGATCGCGGGGCGCATCCGCGAGATCGACGCCTCGACGGGGTCCATCTCGACAGCGGTCGAGCAGCAGGGCGCGGCGACGCAGGAGATCGTGCGCAACGTGGCTCAGGCCGCCCAGGGCGCCGGCGAGGTGACCTCAGGCATCACCTCGGTCGCTACGGCTTCCGGCGAGACCGGGGCGGCGGCTACCCAGGTGCTGAGCTCGTCGGGCGAGGTGGCAAGGCACGCAGAGCAACTCTCGTCCGAGATGGCGCGGTTCCTGGCAACCGTGCGTGCGGCCTGAGGCGGATCGGCGTTCCGACGACGCCAGTTCCCATCCGACCTCGAAGATCCGACAGGGTTGGCCGATGCGGCTTCCTTGCCGGAGCCGGAGCGGGCGCGAGGACCATCGACGACGGGCGACGTCGCGTCCTTGTTCGACGTAGCCCGCGTGGCGGTCCCGGGCACGCCCGGCGCGGTTCCCGACGCACCGGCAGATAGGATCCCCGCGAGGCCATGACCATCATCGACGGCACCTTCCTAGGGGCGAAGCCCGAAGCCGAGGTCGCGCCGCAGGAAAGGCTTCGACATCCTCTTCATCTCTTCCTCGTTCCGCATGCCTGATAGTCCCCAGTACGAGCACGCTGTGGCTTGCGTCCAGGAGGCGTCGAGGGCGACATCCCCATTCGAGACCCAGGCATGAACCAGCGGTTCCGTGCTGCGGGGCCTAAGCGCGAAACCTCGGGTCTAGACGCCCCAACCGGCCTGGGCGAGCTCGCGGGCGACCGCGAAGCACGTCCCCGGCTCCCTCATCCCGATGCCGCTCGGAAGGGCACGGGCCGCGAAGGCCCTGCCGTGACGGCGAAGGAAGGCGAGGTCGTCCGGGCTCAAGTGCCGGGAAGCGCAGAGTGCGGCGAGGACGGGATCCTCCATGGTTTGGCCTTCCGTGTGACCGTGATGGTAAGCCGGTCGCGAGGGCCATGGACGCGCACGCGGTCCATCTGGCTCGCCGCAGCCATTCGGCCAAGGTCCGCACGTTCGTCCTTGCCATCGTGGTGGCGATGGGCGCGAAACGGGAAGCCCGGGGCGCGAAGGGTCGATCCCGGCCGGACCGTAATGCCAGAAGCATCCTGCAACAGGCTCGACGCCGGCGGGACCCTTGCCTCGCCCCGGCGGGAGCGCGGCGCATAGGTCCCACAGGCGCAGGCTGCCCGCCGGCCTCCTCATGCGACGAGCGCCACCGCGGACGGCCCCTTGGCCCCAACCCATGTCCCCGCCTGGATGCCGTCTACCGGCCGCACCCGGTCAGGCTCGTACCGACGGAAATGAGGGCGATGCCCCCGGCGCCGAGCAGGAGACGTCCCACGACGTTGAGGGCCAACGTATGACCGACGTATGCCGGTCGCCGCCCCGGCATGGGCATGTCGTCGTTCGCAGGGGGATTCGGGCAGCCTCCCCACGGCAAGGCCGTTCCCACGCCCGAGATGGCGGGCATCGTTGCCTTCCGCGGATGACTGCGGTGCGCGCACATGGGCCCGCCCCTTTCGTCGGCGATCATGCTCCGCGTCCGTCGAGGCCGCAAGCCGGTGGACCGACGTACCGACCCACGGATCGTACGCTCAGGGACTGGCCTCAAGGGACACCACCTCGTCGCCATGCCACCGCACCTGAAAGCCGGCCTCGGCGGTCGCTTCCGAGACGATGGCTTTCCAGTCCGAAGGATGGCGCTCGGCGGCCCGTTCATAGACGAGTTCGCAGATGCGCGTGACGCTCCCAATGGACGTCGCGCCGCGGCTGGTCCAGTAGCGGTTCAGGCTGGCGAAGGCGACGTCGTACAGGCGCGCCTGCTCGGCAGCGAGGAAATCCAGCCGCATGTCCTCGAATTCAGCGGGTCCGAGCATCGGCAAGGCGCTCCCAGGTCACAGCCATGTCGATCCGGCGGATGCCGAACCGACCCCGTCCTGCCGGGACTACGGCAATGCACCGATCATGCCCTTGGCCTCGCTCATGGTGTTCTCGCAGGCATGCTTGTCGCCGCTGCGGTCCTCACCGCCTGCACGGAGAATGAGGGTTCGGGCCTCCGCCACGCGAGCGGCCGTCGAGACCATCCCGGGGTCGCTCGGCTCGTCGATGCGAGCCACTTGGATGCCTCGGGGCGAACCGACGCGGAGCGTGTGGCCTTCCTGCAGGCCGGTGACCTGGATGGCACCGGCGCTGTCCAGGCGCCGTTCGATGGTGCCGATCTGCTCGGCGCAGGAAGAGGCGAGCGCCGGAAGCGGCAGGACGGCGATGGCAAGGGTCGCGAGAATGTGGGCTGGGCGCATCTTGAGACTTCCCGGGAGGTGGCAGCATCCCAGTCTCGTTCCACGAACGGGTAACCGGATGCCGTCCCTCACGCGGCGATGCGAGGGTAGCGTCCACTCAACGGCTCGCCAGCGCTTTGTGTTGCATCGCAATATGAGGCGCGGGGCTGCCCTGCATTGGGCGACGCGACGAACCGTCAGACTTAAGTGCCCTCAGACCGCGAAAGCTCGCCGCAGGGCATCGGCGTCGTAGGGCTTCTTGACTACAGGCACGGTTCCGAGGTCAGCCGGGATCCTGAAGCTTTCGCCATAGCCCGTCGCGAAGGCGTAGGGGATGCCGAGTTCGGCCAGCCGACGCGCGACGGGGATGCTGGTCTCGGAACCGAGGTTGACGTCGAGGAGGGCCCGGTCGGGCGGCGATGCCTCGATCAGGCGCAGGGCGTCCCGGGTCGATGCCGCCATGTCGACGGTCTCGGCGCCGAGCGCGGTCAGCACCTCCTCGGCTTCCAGAGCGATGATCATGTTGTCCTCGACCACCAGGACCGTGCCGGTCAGCTGGAGAGGGACAACCGGCTGCTCGCGCTTGACGGGGGACGCGGAGACAGGCGAGGCGGCCCGAAGGTACACCGGTGGCAGCGAGAACCGCGCCTCGACGCCGGTGAGCTCGTAGCGAATCTCGGCCTCGCCCTGGAGCTCGTACGGGATCGACCGCTCAATGATGGTGGTACCGAAGCCACGCCGCTTCGGTGCGCGCACCGTCGGTCCTCCGCTCTCACGCCAGTGCAGGACGAGGTAGTCGAGCGCGTCGCGCTCCCAGCGGATGTCGACCCGGCCGTGCCGGTCGCAGAGAGCGCCGTACTTGGCTGAGTTCGTCATCATCTCGTGCACGACGAGCGCCATCGTCGAGAACGCCTGCGGCTCCAGGAGGACGTCGCCCCCCTCCAGCACCAGCCGGTCAGCCTTCTCACCAAGATAGGCGCCAGCCTCCAGGAGGATGAGATTGCGCAGGGAGCCGGGCCCCCAGTTCGAGGTGGTGATCTGGTCGTGCGCCCGGGCAAGGGCCTGGATGCGGCTGCCGACCAGGGCCGCGAACTCCTCGCCGCTGAGCTCGCTGGAGCGGCTCTGCGTGACCACGCCCCGGATCAGGTTGAGGATGTTGCGGACGCGGTGATTGAGCTCGGCGATAAGGAGTTCCTGCCGCTCCTGGGCGCCCTTGCGCTCCTTCTCGGCCGAATCCGTGAGCCGCAGGATGACCTCAAGCAGGGTGACCCGGAGTGCTTCGGCAGTCCGTAACTCGACCTCGGCCCAGGGAAGGGATCGCCCGTGCACGACCTCGCGCCAAGCCTCGAAGCTCTTGCGCGGGGTCAGGCGCACGCCGTTCGGGCCCGGGATCGCGGGCTTCTCGGGATTGCCCGCCCAGGTCACCGTACGCGAGACCTCGGAGCGGAAGAACACGAGGAAGTCGCGCGGGGTACGGGAGACCGGGATGGCGAGCATTCCGGCGGCGCGTTCGGTGAAGTCCCGTCCAGGCTCGTGCACCCGCCCGATCTCGTCGATGGCATAGGGTCGGCTCGCCGCGGTCCGGTTGAGGAAGCGTACGAGGCCGGCGAACTCCTCCGCCGTCGGCGTCGCGCCCTGGAGCGTGACCTCGCCGTTGACCCAGAGCCCGATGCCGTCGCAGGGCACGATGCCGGAGAGCTCGTCGAGGAAGCCGGAGAGCTCCTCAAGGCTGGTCCCGCCCGAGGCGAGCGCGCTCATCAGGCGGGTGTGGATCTCGCGCGAGCGGCCCTCCTGGGCGGCCTCGACCTCGCGCTCGCGGCTCTCCAGGATCCAGGAGAACATCTGCCCGAACAGCTCCGCGCCGGTCCGGCGCTCCAGGGAGATGTGGCGCGGCTCCATGTGGTGGCAGGCAAATAGGCCCCAGAGACGCCCGTTGCGCAGGATGGAGATCGAAAGCGAGGCGGCCACGCCCATGTTGCGCAGGTATTCGAGGTGGATCGGCGAGACCGTGCGCAGGGTCGAGAGGGAGAGGTCGAGCGGTTCGCCGTCGGGGTCGCGCGCCGGCACCACCGCGGCGCCGGGTGCGTCGACATCGGCGATGATGCGCAGCCAGTTGCGTTCGTAGAGGGCGCGGGCCTGCTTCGGGATGTCGGAGGCCGGATAGTGCAGGCCGACGTAGCGGTCGAGGCCGGAGCGCACCGCCTCCGCGACGACCTCACCCGATCCGTCCTGCGCGAAGCGATAGACCATGACCCGGTCGAAGCCGGTCAGCGCCCGCATCTGCCGGGCGGCCTCGCGGCAGAGCGGCTCGAACCCGGCCGTCTGTTGGAGACGGGTGACCATGCTGCGCACAAGGTTGCCGGCACTGAGGTGCTCCGGCGCGCTGGGTTCGGCCTCGATGACGATGGAGCGGCCCGAAAGGTGTAGGGCGACGTCGAACAGGGGCTGGTCCAGCAGCAACCGGACCCCGAACACCCGGTCGACGGCATCGGGGCCGCGCAGGGTCTGAAGGTGTCCCCGCAGGACGTGGATGGCCTCGCCGTCGATGAGCTCGTCCAGCGGCAGGCCGAGCATCGCCTCGACGGGACGCCCCAGCCATCCCGATGCATTCGCGCTCGCCCGCGCCACGATCCAGTCCGGGGACACGGCCAGCAGGAAGCCGAAGCCTTGGACGGCCCCGAGGATGTGGATCGGCTCGCGGTCGCACGAGCTCAGGTCGACGGATGCGGGGGGCTGGCCGTCAATCGTCTGGGTCATGTCTCGGGAAGCTTGGGGCACGCGGACCGCCTTTCGGTCCGCCTTGAATTCTCTTCCAAGGCATTCACGGCAAACCCATGGCGGTCAATGTAGAGAAAATGCGGAGATGCCCGTTCCGTCAATACGCTCTCGTTCCGGATCGAGGACGTGGTTTAATCATGCGGGAACGGACCATTGTATAGTTTCATACGTTGTACTTGCGTCGGCTCCGGATGCAGTCGACCACATCGTGTGCCGGGAGGCGACCATGCCCATCAGGATACCCTCACGACCAGGGTTTGACCGGGCAGCGTGCCTGACGGAGTTGAGCGCCTGCATCGCCGAGGCCGAGGCGTCCTCCTCCGCCCAGGCCGCCACGGTCCGCATCCTTTCTCGGACGGGGTACGATGCGTCCGAGGCCATCCAGGCCTTGTGGGGCGAGATGGATGCCCTCACGGCCCTGCGAGAGGTCCGAAGCTTCATCGCCTTGCGTTGAATGGGCGCCAGCCGCGATGACGTTCGCGTGAGATGGAACGCCTTGCTCCACCAACGATGCGCCGAACCCCAATGTGACTTCCTTACCCCTGGACTGATCTGGATTGTTCACTAGAACGATTCCGATCAACGGGATTGGCGAAGCTTGAACGACACTGAGGACGGCGCCCGGATCGACGCCGAGATCACCAGCACCGTCGTCGGCTCCGACCCCTTCGCCGCCGCCGTCCGCGCGACGCGCATGCCGATGGTCATCACCGACCCGCGGCTGCCCGACAATCCCATCGTCTACGTGAACGACGCTTTCGTGAAACTGACGGGCTACGCGCGCGACGAGATCCTCGGCCGCAATTGCCGCTTCCTTCAGGGCCCCGAGACGGACCGCGGGGACGTCGCGCGGGTGCGGGACGCCATCGAGCGGCGCGTGACCATCGAGATCGACCTGAAGAACCGGCGCAAGGACGGCACGGCCTTCTGGAACCGCCTCCTCGTCTCGCCCGTCTTCGCGCCCGACGGCGAGCTCACCTACTTCTTCGCCTCGCAGTACGACGTGACCCTCGAAAAGGAGCGGCTCGTGCTCCTGAAGAAGGACCGGGATGCGCTCGAAGCCGAGGCCGCGCGCCGGTCCCTGGAACTGCTGCAGAGCGAGGAGCGCCTCCGGTTCACCCTGAAGGCCGGCCGCCTCGGAGCCTGGACCCTCGACCTCGGCGTCATGCGCCTGATCTCGTCGGATGGGTTCAAGGAGAACCTCGGGCGCTCGCCGAACGATACGCTGACCTACGAGGAGATGCTCGCGGCCATCCATCCGGAGGACCTCCCGAGGAAGCTCGCGGCCCGAGACGCGGCCATCGCCGGGCATTCGGATTATGACGTCGAGATCCGGGTCATCACCCCTCATGGCGAGACCCGTTGGCTGCAGTTCCGCGGGCAGGCCTCGTACCGGGCGGACGGGACGCCCCTGAGCATCGCCGGCATCAGCCTCGACATCACGGACCGCAAGCGGGCAGAGGAGCACCGCGACCTCCTGGCGGGCGAACTCAGCCACCGCATCCAGAACACCCTGGCGACGGTGCAGTCCATCGCCCGGCAGACGCTGCGGGGGGCGGCCTCGCTGGAAGAGGCCGGGGTCGCGATGGAGGCCCGGCTGCGGTCGTTGTCGGCCGCCACGGAGATGCTGGCCCGCGGCAGCGGCGAGTGGGCGACCCTGACGGAGGTGGTCATCGCGGCCCTGCACCCGTTCGGCGTCGAGCAGGACCACCGCTTCAAGATCGGCGGCCCGATCCTGCGCCTCGCGCCGCGCGTCGCCCTGGCCTTCAGCCTCGCGATCCACGAACTCGCGACGAACTCCGTCAAGTACGGGTCCCTCTCATCGGACGATGGACGCGTCATCGTGAGCTGGGACGTCGTGGACGGCTCCAATCCGGACCGGCTTTGGTTCCAGTGGCAGGAGGTAGGCGGCCCCCGGGTCTCGCCCCCGACGCGAACAGGCTTCGGCTCTCGAATGATCGAGCGGGCCCTGGCCCGAGAGATCGGCGGCAAGGCGGAGATCGAGTATCGGCCGCGCGGTGTCGTGTTCACGGCCGAGGCGCCGCTGCCGGAGATCACGCGGGACTGAGCGACGGCGGGAGCTTTTTGTCGGTTCGGACGTATCGCATCCATGGACGCCTCCCCTGCCTCCCTGCCGCCGTTTGCCCTCGTGGTCGAGGGGAACATCCTCGTGCGGATGGACGCCGCGGACATCCTTGAGCAGGCGGGCTTCCGGGTCCTCGACGTCGCGACGGCCGATATGGCCATGCAGGTCCTGCAGCGGCACGGCCACGAGTTGAACCTGCTGTTTACGGCCGTCGGGCTTCAAGGCACCCACAACGGGTTCGCGCTGGCACGCCGAGCCGCGGCGGACCACCCGCACATCAGCGTGGTGGTGGCCTCGGGCCATGACCGGCCGGGTCCGGGCGAGCTGCCGGACACCGCCTGCTTTATCGAAAAGCCCTTCAGCGCGGAGATCGTCCATGCACATCTGCAGCGGATCATGCCCGACGAGCGGAAGCCTGCGCCCCTGAGGGAGAAGCAGGCGTCCAGCCACTGACGGTGTTCCATCCGACACAAGCCGCCGAACTTGATCTACGACAGGGACGGATTGCGTCGGACGTGCAGGGCTAAGATCCCGGCCGAAGAACCATTCCGAGCGACATGCGATGCCCCGATTCTACTTCGATTTCCAGAACGGAACCTCACGCATCGACGATGAGGAGGGCGTCGAGTTGGAGGGCCTTGAGACCGGTCGGCGCGAGGCGCTGAGGACCCTGGGCGAGGTCGCCAGGGAGGCGCTGTCCAAGGGGGACGAGCAGACGTTGCGTGCGTCCATCCGGGATGCGAATGGGCATGTCGCCTACACGGCGACGGTGACGGTTACCGGCACGTGGCACCCGACATCCATCGACCCTGTCAGCCGCCCTCGGGAGCGAGGTTGAGGTAGGTCGGGTCGAACTCGGCGATGGACGTCAGCCTCGGTAGGTCGAGGATCGTGAGGCGACGCTCGGCGAGCCGGATGATGCGCTGATGACGAAGCTCCTGCAGCGAGCGGTTGGTATGGACGCCGGACAGACCGAGCGTGTGGGCCAGATCGACCTGCGTGACGGGCAGGGAAAAGCTGTTGCCGTTCGTGAGCCCGACTGCGCGGAGGCGATGGAAGAGCTCACAGATCAGATGGGCGAGGCGCTCAACGCCGGACCGGCAGCCGAGGTTGAGCAACCACTCGCCGTAGGTGGCTTCCTCGATGAGCGACAGCATTCGCGCGGCCTGGGACAGAGCCTGCGATTGGTAGATCGTCTCATTCAGGACCCTGGGCGACAGGCGCGCGATCCGGCAGGGCGTGATCGTTGAGACGCCATGTGGCATCCGGTCCTGGAAGACCGCGTCGAGATCGCTCAAATCCCCTGGCAGCAGGTACGCCGTGATCTGACGCCGGCCGTTGGAGCGCTGCTTGTAGCGACAGGCGATGCCCTCAAGGATGAGGATGGCGCCGTCCGGATCGCTCCCCTCGACAATCAAATCCGTCCTGGCGCCGACGGGCCGTGCTTCGGCCTCGACGCGTCCCAGCCATTCCCTGTCCGCGGCGGATAGGACGACCAAGCGTTCCAGCTTCCGGATGGCAGGGTTCGGCCTCGTCTGCACCGAGCGTTCGTCCAAGGCCGCTCAATGCTCCCGTTGGCGCGAACCTCTCGACACAATGTCCAGGCGCGTCTCAGAAAGGATTTTATTCGAAATTGCGTTCGATGATACAGGCATCACGAAAGCGAGATCAGTGATTATTCCTGGCTCGGGACAATCAGGCCGTTGAACATCAGCGTCGCCGTGTAGACGGTCTCGTGCCTCTCGTTCCGGACGCGGACGGTCAGGGTGAGGTGGTCGCCGTCCTCGGGGAGTATCTCCCCCGCGATGGCAGGAAGGGCGCGCTTTGCCTCGCGGCGGACGGCATCGAAGTCCGCGCATTCCAAGCCGTCCTCGTCGAGCCGGAACGAGCCGTCATGGATGTCGAAGAAATAGCGGGCCATGCCGGTCTCCACACGCAGCGGGCGGGAGCACACGCGGTCTCACAGGCGCGGAGAGCCAAGGATCGGGCCGCGATGGTACGGTTCTATACGGTTCTCGTGGAATTGCACCCGGGGCGTTGGCCCCGCCGGCGTTCCTTCGAAACCGGGGCGATGCCGTCCCAGGACATGGCTGCCGATGGCCGTCCGAACCCTTCCCTCTAACGCAAGGAAAATGTTCGGTTCTCCCCAGGGATCCACAGCGCCACGAGCCGGCTCAAGCGTGGCCGCTTGTACGGAACCCGCCCTGCGTGTTCATGTTTTGTTCGTGGATTCGCGGAGCAGGCGCATGCAGGTCATCGACGTCGTCATCGGCATGCCCATGCCGGTTCCCATTCTGGCAAAGGCGGTGCGGGCGGGCTTCCCGAGCCCGGCGGACGACTTCATCGAGGAGGAGATCGACCTTCAGCGCCTGCTGATCGCGAACCGTCCGGCGACCTTCGTGGTGCGGGTTTCGGGTGACAGCATGATCCTCGCGCGCCTGTTCGACGGGGATCTGGCCGTGGTCGACCGCTCGCTGACCCCGCGCAACGGCGACATCGTGGTGGTGGACATCGACGGCGAGCGCTCGTTCAAGATCTGGAAGCGGCAGGGGCCGCGAATCACCCTTCACTTCGCCAACCCGCGCTTCCCGGAGTTCCGGCTCTCGCCCGATGCCGTCATCGAGGTTTGGGGCGTGGTCTCGGGCTCGGTGAACCCAAGGCGCCGCGGGGAATGAGCGCCCGGGCCTACGCCCTCTCGGACGGCAACAGCTTCTACTGCTCGTGCGAGCGGGTGTTCGACGCCCGGCTCGCCAAGGTGCCCGTGATCGTGCTGTCCAACAACGACGGCTGCGCGATTGCCAGAACCTCGGAGGCCAAGGCGCTCGGCATCGGCATGGGCGAGCCCTGGTTCAAGATCCGGGACATGTGCAAGGCGAAAGGCGTGCGGGTCTACTCGTCGAATTATGCCCTCTACGGAGACATGTCGGCCCGGGTGAATGATATCTACCGGGGCTTCTCGCCACGCATCGAGATCTACTCCATCGACGAGAGCTTTTTGGACATCTCGGACGTGCGCCCGTCCGACCGCGAGACCCTGTGCCGGGACATGCGGGAGACCGTGCGCGCCTGGACGGGCATCCCGACCTGTGTCGGCATTGGCCCGACCAAGACACTTTCCAAGCTCGCCAATCACATCGCCAAGAAGGTGCCCGAGCTCGGGGACGTGTGCGACCTGACCGACCCGGTCCAGTACGACCACTGGATGGTGCGCATCCCGCTGGAGGACCTCTGGGGGATCGGGGCGGCCTCGGCACGGCGGCTCCAGGCGCTCGGATGCGACAGCGTCGCCGACGTGCGCGACTTAGACCCGCGCGTGGCTCGCAAGGCGATGACGGTGGTGGGCGAGCGTATGGTGCACGAGCTCAGGGGCACGCCCTGCCTCGACCTGGAAACGGTGGCACCGACGCGGAAGGGCTGCGCCGTGACCCGGTCGTTCTCGAACCGGGTCGAGGACCGGGTGACGATGGAGGAAGCCGTTGCCACGCACGCGTCCAGGCTCGGCGAGAAACTCCGGCGCGAGGGCCTGGCGACGAACCACGTCACCGTCTTCTTCCATACGTCGGAGCACGACCGGGGCCGGCCGCAGCGCTCGGTCTCGACGGTGGTGAGCCTGCCCGAGGCGACGAACGACACCCTGGCGCTGGTGAAGGCGGCGACGCATGGCGTCCGCAAGACCTGGCGGGACGGGTTTCGCTATTCCAAGGCTGGCGTGGTCACCACCGACCTGACGCCGCTTGCGACCTCGCAACGGGCAATGCCGGGGCTGGGCCAGCTCGACCGCGAGATGGGGGCGGCCCTGATGGAGGCGCTCGACGCCTGCAATCGCCGCTTCGGGCGCGGGGCCGTCGTTCCGGCCGCCGCGGGGTTCGCGCCCAAGCGCGAATGGTCGACCAAGTTCGAGATGCGCTCGCCGCGCTACACCACCAGGGTCGACGAGATCCCGGTCGTCCTGGCGGCCTGACTGGCATTGTGGACGCCAGGGGCAAGGACTTGCCTCTGACCAAAGTCCAGGCGATCACGGCCACCCGAAGGAATCATTAACCATGAAACGCATGCCGCTGCTTCCGAACGACTGACCCCGGAGAGCGACGCCTCGTGCCCAGCCTCCGCCAACGCGAGAGGCTTCAATGACCCAAACTTTCTTCACCTCGGATTCCCATCACTGGATGCCTACGACCGGCACGACGGATCTGTGCAAGCCAATCCGCAACCACGTGACGACGTGATAGATGCCGGCGGCACGCAGGATGTCGTTGGTCTCGGCGCTGATCAGCCCGCGCTTGCCCGTCACCAGGGCGGCCGCCACCGCTCCGGCCTGCCCGCCATTGGCATCGGTGATGCGGCGCGTGAGGGCATTTCGCGCCGTGTCGACGGCGGCCGCGAGGCGAATCTCCCAGTCCGCAATCTCTGCTGGAGGCCGCAACTCGACCTTGCCGACGAGGGACCCCACTGCGCCGATCCCACGGAAGAAGGCATCCCGGGCGAAGTCGTAGCCTCCGGGGCGGGCCGCCTCGGGGGGCGGGAGCAGGCGCGCCGTTGCGGCGATGCGGTCGCCCGGCTTCAAGGTGTTCGCCTTCCGGTAGGAGACGCGCACCCGGACCGGGCGGACCTCGACGCCGAGATTGGCGAAGCTCTCGACGCGGATGATCAGGCGTGCCCCCGCCTCTCGCTCGTCCAGCCCTTCGATGGTGCCGACCATGGGACCGATCGTGGTGCGGGCGAGGATCGGTGCGTCGACCCAGCGGACCCGCGCGGCGCCCGCCGCGAAGCCCAGGAGGGCCGCGATGACCGCGAGCACCAGGGCCAGACCGAACGGGCGCGCAACGAGGAACGGCGTCGTCGCGGCGAGCAAAGCGGCAGCGAAGAGCGGCGCCAGGAGGGACGGTGTCCCCTGCGTACCGAGGAAGTACGCGAGGATGCCGCATCCGAACGCCACGGCGAGCCAGGCGAAGAGCCGACGCTGCTCGATCTCACGGTTCCATCCGGCACGGAGCCAGTCGCGGATCGACCCGGCGCTCGGTCGACGCGCCGCGAGGTGGCGCGTGATGCGCCCCATCGCCGCCGCCGCACGCGCCTGCGCCATCGCGAGACCTCCAGGGTTGCGCCCGTGACCCGAGGCCGGTGATCCGCCCTGCGCGCTTTGGAACAGGACGATTTCTTAACGCATGCCCGCGCGCATGCTACACGCGCGGTTCCGGGCCGGTCGATCCGCTTCCCGCCCGTATCACGAGCCACTCAAGTCCAGATTGATGTCGTCAGCCGTCGTCACGCGTTTCGCGCCCTCGCCCACGGGCTACCTTCACATCGGCGGGGCTCGCACGGCCCTGTTCAACTGGCTCTATGCCCGCCGATTCGGCGGCCGCATGCTGCTGCGCATCGAGGACACCGATCGTGAACGCTCGACGCAGGGCGCCATCGACGCGATCCTGGACGGCATGCGCTGGCTGGGGCTCGATTGGGACGGCGACGTCATCTACCAGTACGCCCGCGCCGCCCGCCATCGCGAAGCCGCCGAGGGCCTGCTGGCCTCCGGCAATGCCTATCGCTGCTACGCGACGCCCGACGAACTGACGGCGATGCGCGAGGCTGCGCGGGCGGAGGGACGCCCCCTGCGCTACGACGGCCGCTGGCGCGACCGCGACCCGTCCGAGGCGCCCGCCGGCGTCAAGCCGGTGATTCGCCTGCGCGCACCGACCGATGGCGAGACCGTGGTCGAGGACGGCGTGCAGGGACGGGTCGTCTGGCAGAACAAGGATCTCGACGACCTCGTCCTGCTGCGTTCGGACGGCAACCCGACCTACATGCTCGCCGTCGTGGTGGACGACCACGACATGGGTGTCACCCAGGTCATCCGCGGCGACGACCACCTGACCAACGCGGCGCGGCAGCGCCAGATCTACGACGCGCTCGGCTGGGCGGCGCCGGCCATGGCGCATATCCCGCTGATCCACGGGGCGGACGGCGCCAAGCTGTCGAAGCGCCACGGGGCCCTGGGCGTCGATGCCTACCGCGACCTCGGCTACCTGCCGAGCGCCCTGCGCAACTACCTCGTGCGCCTGGGCTGGAGCCACGGGGATCAGGAGGTGTTCTCCACGGAGGAGATGATCGCCGCCTTCGACCTGAAGGCCATCGGACGATCGCCCGCACGCTTCGACTTCGCGAAGCTGGAAAACCTCAACGGCCTCTACATCCGCGGCGCGGCCGATGCGGACCTCGTGGCGGCGATCGACGACGTGTTGCCGGCGCTCGGTCCGGCACGGGGGATCGCGGTGCCCATGAGCCCGGCTCTGCGCGAGACCCTCACCGCCGCGATGCCCGGCCTGAAGGAGCGGGCCAAGACTCTCGTCGAGCTCCTGGACAGCGCCTACTATCTCACCGCGTCCCGACCCCTCGTGCCCGACGAGAAGGCGAAGGGTCTGCTCGGCGAGGAGGCCCGGGGTCGCCTCGCGGCCCTCCTGCCGGCCCTCGAGGCGTTGCCCGCGTGGACCGCCGCCGCCACCGAGGGCGCCGTCCGACAGTTCGCCGAGGCGAATGGCCTGAAGCTCGGCCAGATCGCGCAGCCCCTCCGGGCGGCGCTCACCGGCCGCGCGACCTCACCGCCGGTCTTCGACGTGATGGCCGTGCTCGGCCGGGAGGAGTGCCTCGGCCGGCTCGGCGATCAGATCGGCTGACCACCGCACTGCACCAAAATGCCGGTTCGTCTCCCCGGTCAGGGTGGAAGAATGACAAATCGGCCCGGATTTCGCTTCGACGTCGAGGTGAGCCGGGCCGTCGGTTGATGACGGTCCGCCGATCCGCTACCCCCATGCTCGTGTGAGCAAGTGCAGCATGCGCTGCCTTTGCACCCCGGACCCGGGTGGTCGATTGCATCGCCACGCGGGCCGACGCCGCCCCGCTGCCACGAAAGGGTCCAGGTCTCCATGAGCGCCTCCAGCACGATCACCGTGGGCGACAACCACGTCGAACTTCCGATCAAGACCGGCACCATCGGGCCGGACGTGATCGATATCGGCAAGCTCTACGCGAAGACGGGCAAGTTTACCTTCGATCCCGGCTTCACCTCCACCGCCTCCTGCGAGTCGAAGATCACCTACATCGACGGCGATGCGGGCGTTCTCCTCTATCGTGGCTACCCCATCGAGCAGATCGCCGAGCACGGCGACTTCCTCGAAACCTGCTACCTGATGCTGTTCGGCGAGTTGCCGACCCCGGCCCAGAAGGCGGATTTCGACTACCGGATCACGCGCCACACCATGGTGCATGACCAGATGAACCGCTTCTTCCAGGGGTTCCGCCGCGACGCGCACCCGATGGCGATCATGGTCGCCTGCGTCGGCGCGCTCTCGGCCTTCTATCACGACTCCACCGACATCTCGGACGACCAGCAGCGCATGGTCGCGTCGATGCGGATGATCGCCAAGATGCCTACCCTGGCGGCGATGGCCTACAAGTATTCGATCGGCCAGCCGTTCGTGTATCCCAAGAACGATCTCGACTATACCTCGAACTTCCTGCGGATGTGCTTTGCGGTTCCGTGCGAGGAGTTCAAGGTCAACCCGATCTTCGCGCGCGCGCTCGACCGGATTTTCATCCTCCACGCCGATCACGAGCAGAACGCCTCGACTTCGACCGTGCGTCTGGCGGGCTCCTCGGGGGCCAATCCCTTCGCCTGCATCGCGGCCGGCATCGCCTGCCTCTGGGGACCCGCCCATGGCGGCGCCAACGAGGCGGCCCTGAAGATGCTCGAGGAGATCGGGCATCCGGAGAACGTGGCCAAGTACGTGGCCAAGGCCAAGGACAAGAACGACCCCTTCCGCCTGATGGGCTTCGGCCACCGCGTCTACAAGAACTACGATCCGCGCGCGCGCATCATGCAGAAGACCACCCACGAGGTGCTGGGCCAGCTCGGGATCAAGGACGACCCGCTGCTCGAGGTCGCGGTGCAGCTGGAGCAGATCGCCCTCAAGGACGACTACTTCATCGAGAAGAAGCTGTATCCGAACATCGATTTCTACTCGGGCATCACCCTGAAGGCGATGGGCTTCCCGACCTCGATGTTCACGGTGCTGTTCGCCCTGGCCCGCACCACCGGCTGGATCGCCCAGTGGGCCGAGATGATCGAGGACCCCTCGCAGAAGATCGGCCGTCCGCGCCAGCTCTACATCGGTCCCGACAAGCGCGAATACACCCCGATCGATCAGCGCGCCTGATCCGACCCCGCGCCGCGCCGGAGACCCTCCGGCGCGGCGTTCGTCCGTCCGTCGCGACTTGTTCGTCCGTCGCGAAACGTGCGGCGACCCGCGGCGCCGCCCGCCTAGTGCGGGCGCGCGCGGTCGACGATGGCCCGGGCGGCCGCGAAGGCCTCGTCGGGGTCGAGTTCGGTGGTATCGAGAATGACGGCGTCGGCCGCCGCCTTCAGCGGCGCCGTGGACCGCTGCGCGTCCCGCGCATCCCGGGCGACGATATCGTCGAGAATGGCGCCGAGGCTCGCCGATTCCCCGCGCCGCAGCAATTCGAGGTGGCGGCGCCGGGCGCGCTCCTCCGGTGCTGCCGTGATGAAGAGCTTCACCTGCGCGTTGGGGCAGACCACGGTCCCGATATCGCGCCCATCGAGCACCGCGCCGCTGGCATCGCCGGCGAAGCGCTGTTGCCAGGCCAGGAGGGCGGCCCGCACGGCGGGCACCGCCGAGATGCGGGAGGCCGCCTCGCCCATGGCGCGCTCGCGCAGGCGCGGATCGGCGAGCCGGTCTGCGATCAGGCTGGAGGCTGCCCGCGCCGCGGCCTGATGATCGTCGAGGCTGTGGCCGGAATCGATCACCGTCAGGGCGACGGCCCGGTAGAGCAGTCCGGTATCGAGGTGCGGCAGGCCGTAATGGGCGGCCAGCCGCTTGGCGAGGGTGCCCTTGCCGGAGGCGGCGGGGCCGTCGATCGCGATCACCATCGGCATCGCGCTCACCCCTCGATCCGGCCGCCGAGACCCTGCATCGTCGGCAGGAAGCTCGGGAAGCTCGTGGCGATCATCGCGCCGTCGTCGACCGTCACCGGCTCCCGGGTGGCGAGGCCCATCACCAGGAACGCCATGGCGATGCGGTGGTCGAGGTGGGTCGCCACCGTGCCGCCGCCCCGGGCCGGCTCGCCGGTGCCGTGAACGACGAGATCGTCACCCTCGACGAGGTAGGCGACGCCGTTGGCGCTGAGTCCGTCCGCCACGGCCGCGAGGCGGTCGGATTCCTTCACCCGCAGTTCGTGCAGGCCTCGCATCCGCGTGGTGCCCTCCGCGAAGGCGGCGGCCACGGCGAGCACCGGGTACTCGTCGATCATCGCCGGCGCGCGCTCCGGGGGGACGTCGACGCCCTTGAGGCGGCTCGCCCGCACGCGCAGGTCGGCGACGGTCTCGCCGCCCTCCTCCCGCTCGCGCAGGCGCTCGATGTCGGCGCCCATCTCGATCAGGGTGGTGATGAGGCCGATCCGCAGGGGATTCATCATGACGCCTTCCAGCGTCACCTCGGAGCCCGGCACGATCAGCGCCGCCACCAGGGGGAAGGCCGCCGACGAGGGATCGGCGGGCACGATCACCTTGGTGCCCCGCAGCCTGGGCTGCCCCGTGAGCGTGATCGTCCGCCCGTGTCCGTCGGGGCCGTGGGGGGTCACCGTCACCTCTGCGCCGAACAGGCGCAGCATCCGCTCGGTGTGATCGCGGGTGGCCGCGGCCTCGATCACCGTCGTGGTTCCGGGGGCGTTCAGGGCAGCCAGCAGCACGGCCGATTTGATCTGGGCCGAGGCCACGGGCGTCTCGTAGGTGATCGGGATCGCCTCGCGGGGGCCGCGCAGGGTCAGGGGCACGCGGCCACCCTCCTCCTCGCTCACCACCTCGGTCCCCATCCGCACCAGCGGATCCAGGATGCGGCGCATCGGCCGCTTGCGCAGGGAGGCATCGCCGTCGAAGGTCGCGGTGACGGGCTGCCCGCCGACGACGCCCATCATCAGCCGCGAGCCGGTGCCGGCATTGCCGAAGTCGAGCATGTCCTCGGGATCGCTCAGCCCGCCGATCCCGACGCCGCGCAGGCGCCAGCGCCCCTCGCCCACCCGCTCCACGTCGGCCCCGAGGGCCTTGGCGGCGGCCGCGGTGCGCAAAACGTCGTCGCCCTCGAGAAGGCCCTCGACATTGGTCTCGCCGATGCTGAGCAATCCGAGAATCATCGCGCGGTGCGAGATGGACTTGTCCCCCGGAGGCCGCAGGCTGCCCTGGAGGGGCAGGCCCGCATGGGCGGTCAGGGGGTGCGGCTGGGAATCATGGGACACGGGCGTCGACTTTTCAGCTGGGCGCAGGGGCGCCTGCGAGCATGGCAGGCGCGCCGATCAGGGCGCCGGTTAACATGCGTCGCCGCCGCCGTCATCCGAGGGGCGCGCATCTCGGTCCGTCCCGCCCGGAAAACGCCCCTGGAACGCCGAAGGTGGACCCGGAACGCACGTCATCCGCAACAGAATTTGACAGGAGCGTCCCACGCGACTAACGGGGCGCCTCTCCCAAAAGATCGCACGTACTAGAGGTTCGCCCGTGGCCAGACCGGAACTCGGCTTGAAGCGTCAATGCATGAGCTGCGGCGCCAAGTTCTACGACCTCGACAACGACCCGCCGACCTGCCCGAAATGCGGAACGATCTATCAGGTCGCGGCAGCCTCCAGCCGTGCCGCTCCGGCCCTCGCGGCCCGTGCCAACGCCGCCCCCGCGGATGACGACGAGGATACGGATGCCGAGAAGGGCGGTCCGGAGATCGTGTCCCTCGACGAGGTCGAAGCCGCCGAGGACGACGCGGATACGACGACCGAGGACGTCGACGGCGACAGTAACGACGATACGGACGACACCTTCCTGGAGGAAGAGGACACCGGCGACGACGACGTGGCCGACCTCATCGACGGCGATATCGAGAACGACGAGGAGAGCTGACGCCCGGCCGCCCTCTCCGCCCACCCGCCGGCAAAAAAGTTTGCCGGCGGGGCACAAAGGGGGTTGAGGCCGCGGACAAGCCCCAGTACATGACCGCTATCGGCGGCGGGCGACACACCCGCCGACGAAGACCACCCCGAGCCTTCCAGATTTCGGGGTGTTGAGAGTGGGGCCTTAGCTCAGCTGGGAGAGCGCTTCCATGGCATGGAAGAGGTCATCGGTTCGATCCCGTTAGGCTCCACCAACTCTCGCTCGGTTCAGAAATCGCTGCACGCCTGGTTCCGCCCGATGCATCCGCGTCGTGCGGTTTTCGGCGTTCGGCCTCCGCTGCGCCGTCGGATCGCGATCCGTCAGGAAATCGTCCGGACCGCGAAATAGGGGTTGAGGCGGCGGCCCGATCCCAGTATGTCACCGCCATCGCCGGTGCGGCTCACGCCACGCCGCTGCGGACCACCACCCCGGGTGATCCAGACCCCAGGGTGTTGAGAGTGGGGCCTTAGCTCAGCTGGGAGAGCGCTTCCATGGCATGGAAGAGGTCATCGGTTCGATCCCGTTAGGCTCCACCAAACTTCCTTTCGGCCCTTGCCGGCATCCCTCTCCGACATCGACGTAGACCTTTCCGCACGTGCTGCGTATGGCGGTGCGGTGTGGGCACGTGCGGCGGCCACGACGGCGCGCGGTGCAGGTGAATTGGGCGTGGTTCGGTGTTCATGGCGACGTCCCTCCCCAGCGACCCGGTCACGATCCCGGCTGCGGCCACGCTTCTGAAGGACCTGTGTGACCGCCTGAGCGCCGGCCCGAGTGCCACGGCGGTCCTGGAGGACTGGTGTCGCGCCCGAGGGCTCGCCGAGGTCCCAGGCCTCATCGCCCATGCGGTCCAGGGACCGGAGCGGCCGGCGAGCCCGGTGCAGCGGGAGCGCCTCTCCGTGCCGCGCGAGGCGCCGGTGCGCTACCGCCGGGTCCGCCTGACCTGCGGCGATCTCGTCCTGTCGGAGGCGGAGAACTGGTACGTCCCGTCGCGCCTGACGCCTGCGATGAACCGCTTGCTGGAGACCAGCGAGGTGCCCTTCGGCCGGGTCGTGCACGACCTGTCGCCCACGCGCCGGACCCTGTCCCTGCGCCTCCTACCCGCGGGGGACCGTCCGGCCACGGCCGGGCGCGCGGAGCCGCTCTTCGCGATCGAGGCGCTCCTGCTGCGGGCGGACGGCCTGCCTCTCTGCGAGGTCGGCGAGGTCTATACCGGGGCCGTCCTGGTGCGTCCCTGAAATCGCGCCAGCCTCATGACCGACCGAAGGTCTGGCCAGTGCGGACGTCGCAGGCTATGCCCCTCGCCCGACGAACGCACAGGGCAAGGACTTCCGACATGGCGATCACGGGACGGGCGTTGCGGAGGGCGGGCGGCGCAGGGGCGATCGTGCTTCTGCTGGGCGGCGCGGTCTCGGCGCAGCAGGGTCGGGACGCCTCGGGCCTGTGGCTGACCGAGACCGGCGCCTCGAAGGTGCGGATCAGCCGCTGCGGCGACGGCTATTGCGGGACGCTGGCGAGCGTCGCCGGCCCGGGGCTCGACGCCAAGAACCCCGATCCCGCCCTGCGTTCCCGCAGCCTCGTCGGCGTGCAGATCATGAATACCCGCACGGCCGGGGCGAGCGGCTACGAGGGAACGCTCTACAACCCCAACGACGGCAAGACCTACGCAGGGACCATGACCATCAAGGGGCCCGACGTCGTCGAGGTCTCGGGCTGCGTGATGAGCGTGTTCTGCAAGAGCCAGACCTGGAAGCGCGTGAAATGAGCGCGCGCCGCCCCTCGGGCCGAAGCCGAGGGGCGGGCGCGTGAGGCATCAGGCCGTGAGGGCGGCGCGGATGGCGTCGATGGCGGCCTGGGCCCCCGCACCCTCCGGACCGCCGGCCTGGGCCATGTCGCGGCGCCCGCCGCCGCCCTTGCCGCCGAGATGCCCCGCGCCGGCCCGGACCAGGGCCACGGCGTCGTAGCGCTCGGTGAGATCCGGGGTGACGCCCACCACGAGGCCGGCCTTGCCGTCGGGGGCGACGCCCACGATGGCGACGATGCCGGAGCCCAGGCGGGTCTTGCCCTCGTCGGCCAAGCTCTTGAGGTCGCGCATCTCGACGCCCTCGACCACCCGGGCCATGACCTTCACGCCCGCGATCTCGGCGATGCCGTCGTCGCCCCCCGAGCCCGCTCCGCCCATGGCGATCTTCTTGCGCGCGTCGGTGAGGTCGCGCTCGAGGCGGCGGCGATCCTCGATAAGGGCCGCGAGGCGGTCCGGAACGTCGGCTGCGGCGGCCTTCAGCAGCCCGGCGATCTGGGCCAGCGTCCGGCTCTCCTCGGCACGGTGGCGCCGTGCGGCATCGGCGGTCAGGGCCTCGATACGGCGCACGCCGGCGCCGACGGCGCTCTCGGCCACCACCGAGACCTGGCCGATCTCGCCGGTGCGTCGGGCATGGGTGCCGCCGCAGAGCTCCACCGAGAACGCCTTGGTGCGGCCGCCCTCGCCCGTGATCGGGTCGCCCATCGAGACGACGCGGACCTCGTCGCCGTACTTCTCGCCGAACAGGGCGCGGGCGCCGGACTCGATCGCCTCGTCCACGGCCATCAGCTTGGTGACCACCGGCGTATTCTGCAGCAGCACCGCGTTGGCGATATCCTCGACGGCGCGGATCTCGGCCTCGTCCATGGGCTTCGGGTGGCTGAAGTCGAAGCGCAGGCGGTCGGGAGAGACCAGCGAGCCCTTCTGGGCGACGTGGTCGCCGAGCACCTGGCGCAGGGCCTCGTGCAGCAGGTGCGTCGCCGAGTGGTTGGCGCGGATCGCCGAGCGACGGCCATGGTCGACGGCGAGTTCAACGGCCTGGTTCAGCGACAGCGTGCCATCCTCGACCGTGACGTGGTGGACGAAGAGATCGCCGAGCTTCTTCTCGGTGGCGGTGACCCGGGCCTTGAGGCCGGTCGCCGACAGGGTGCCGGTATCGCCGACCTGTCCGCCGGACTCGCCGTAGAACGGGGTCTGGTTGACCAGGACGAGGCCGGTCTCGCCCGCCTGCAGGCTCTCGGTTTCGGCGCCGTCGCGCAGCAGGGCGGTGACGATGCCCTCGGCGCTCTCGGTCTCGTAGCCGAGGAACTCGGTGGCACCGACGCGCTCCTTGAGGCCGTACCAGACCGTCTCGGTGGCGGCCTCGCCCGACCCCGTCCAGGCGGCGCGGGCGGCCTTGCGCTGACGCTCCATGGCCTGGCCGAAGGCGTCCGTATCGACGCCGATGCCGCGCGCCTTCAGGGCGTCCTGCGTCAGGTCGAGGGGGAAGCCGTAGGTGTCGTAGAGGGTGAAGGCCGTCTCGCCCGAGAGGTTCTGGCCGGTGCTCAGGTCGCGGCTCTCGGCGTCGAGGATCGCGAGCCCGCGCTCCAGGGTGCGGCGGAAGCGGGTCTCCTCCAGGCGCAGGGTCTCGCCGATGAGCCCCTCCGCGCGGGTCAGTTCCGGATAGGCCTGGCCCATCTCGCGCAGGAGCGTCGGCACGAGGCGGTACATCATCGGTTCGCGCGAGCCGAGGAGTTCGGCGTGGCGCATGGCGCGGCGCATGATGCGGCGCAGGACGTAGCCGCGGCCCTCGTTGCCGGGCAGCACGCCGTCGGCCACGAGGAACGAGGCGGCGCGCAGGTGGTCGGCGATGACCCGGTAGGACGCGACGTTGCCGGGCTCCGGCGGGCGACCGACCGCGTGGCTGACGGCGTCGATGAGGGCGCGGAAGAGATCGGTGTCGTAGTTGCTCTTCACGCCCTGGAGGATCGCCGCCATGCGCTCCAGGCCCATGCCGGTGTCGATGGAGGGGCGCGGCAGGGCGAGGCGGTTGCCCGGCTCCACCTGCTCGTACTGCATGAACACGAGGTTCCAGAACTCGAGGAAGCGGTCGCCGTCCTCTTCGGGCGAACCGGGCGGTCCCCCCTGGAGCGTCGGGCCCTGGTCGATGAAGATCTCGGAGCACGGGCCGCAGGGGCCGGTATCGCCCATCTGCCAGAAATTGTCGGAGGTGCCGATGCGGATGATGCGGTCGTCCGAGAAGCCCGCGATCTTGCGCCAGAGGCCGGCGGCCTCGTCGTCGTCGGCATAGACGGTCACCAGCAGCCGGTCCTTCGACAGGCCGAACTCCTTGGTGATCAGGTTCCAGGCCAGCTCGATCGCCCGCGGCTTGAAGTAGTCGCCGAAGGAGAAGTTGCCGAGCATCTCGAAGAAGGTGTGGTGCCGGGCGGTGTAGCCGACATTGTCGAGGTCGTTGTGCTTGCCGCCGGCGCGGACGCATTTCTGCGCCGTGGTGGCGCGGTCGTAGGGGCGCTTCTCGACGCCGGTGAAGACGTTCTTGAACTGCACCATGCCGGCATTGGTGAACATCAGCGTCGGGTCGTTGCGCGGCACCAGCGACGAGGACGGCACCACTTCGTGGCCCGCTGCTGCGAAGTAGTCGAGGAAGGTCGACCGGATCTCGTTGACGCCGCTCATCGCATCACAACTCTGTCGTAGGGTGCCGCCGGATGCGGACGCGCCGGGCTGGTCGGTCGCGCACGCATGCCGCGCGCGGATCGCCCCGCCTGTTGGGAGTGTCCCGCGCTGGCGCACTCATAAGGAGCGTTCCGGCGCAAGTCACGGTCGTTTCGCTTTTGCGCACGGCCGAGCTAGGAACGCATCTCCCACCTCCCCAACACGGACACCCGCCATGCCGGTCGAAATCCGCCTCCTTGCCTGGGCCTGCCTGCTCGGTCTGGTCCACATCATCGCCGCCTCCGCGAGCGGCGTTCAGCAGCGGGGCGGCTTCGGCTGGGCCTCCGGCAACCGCGAGGGGCCGACGCCCGAGGTGACGGGCGCCGCGAGCCGGCTGGAGAAGGCTTCCAAGAACTTCTTCGAGACCTTCCCGATCTTCGCCGCCCTCGTCCTCGCCTGCGTGGCGACGGGCCGACACAACACGGCGGTGGTCCTGGGCGCCTACCTCTACTTCTTCGCCCGGCTGGTCTACCTGCCCGTCTACGGATTCGGCGTCCCGAAGGTCCGCTCGCTGGTCTGGCTGGTCTCGATCGTGGGCATCCTCTTCGTGCTGTGGGGCCTGTTCATCAAGCTCCTGCCCTACACGCCCTGAGGGGCGCGGGCGCCGTCGCCGTCCTGACCCTCCCGGTCGCCGGACCCTTCGCCCTCCCCTTGCCGGCGCGCTCGGCAGGCGCATATCGTCGGGGCTCAACCGCCCCGACAATGCGGGCGGACTTCGGGAGACATCCATGCGATCGGTCCTCACCGCAACGCTGCTGGCCGGGTGCGCCGCCCTGGCGTTCACCGCCGGCGCCCTCGCGCAGGGGGCAGCCCCCGCCGAGACCAAGGCGAAAGCCGACGCGCTCGAGAAGCTCACGGGGATGCAGAGCACCGGCACCGCGGAAGCGCCGGAAATCCCCCAGACCGGCCGGCGCGCCGACGCCCTGCGCAAGACGCTCGCCAAGATCAAGCTCCCCGACGGGTTCAAGATCGACCTCTACGCCGTGGTGCCGGACGCCCGCTCGATCGCGGTCGGGCCCAATGCCGGCGTGCTGTTCGTCGGAACCCGCAAGAGCAAGGTCTACACGGTCACCGACCGGGACAAGGACCGCGTCGCCGACGAGGTTCGCGCCTTCGCGGCCGGCATCGATTTCAAGATCCCCAACGGCGTCTGTTTCTCCAAAGACGGCGTCCTGACCATCGTCGAGCAGAACCGGGTCCTGTCCTTCCCGGCCGCCGAATTCTTCTACGAGAGCCCAGACGTCGCCGCCGGCGTCCTGGTGAAGCAGGGCGACCTGATCCCGGCCGCCGAGGAGAGCTACAACCATACCGCCCGGATGTGCCGGGTCGGGCCCGACGGCAAGACCTACATCTCCCTCGGCCAGCCCTACAACGTGCCCCCGGCCGCCAAGCGCGACCTTTACGCCAAGGCCGGCATCGGCGGCATCATCCGCATGGATGCCGACGGCAAGAACCGCGAGGTCTACGCCACCGGCATCCGCAACTCGGTAGGCATGGACTTCAACCCCGCCGACAAGGCGCTGTGGTTCACCGACAACCAGGTCGACGGCATGGGCGACGACATTCCGCCGGGCGAGCTGAACCGCATCGCGAAGGCCGGCGAGAACTTCGGATTCCCGTGGTTCGGGGGCGGTCATGTCCGCACGGTCGAGTACAAGGACGAGACGCCGCCGAAGGACGTGGTGTTCCCGCAGGCCGAGCTGCCGCCCCACGCGGCCGATCTCGGCATGGTCTTCTACAATGGGCGCATGTTCCCCGAATCCTACAAGGGCGGCATCTTCACCGCCGAGCACGGCTCCTGGAACCGGACTCAGCCGCTCGGGGCCCGGATCATGTTCGTGCCGGTCGACAAGGACGGCAAGGCCGGTACGCCGAAGCCCTTCGCGGAGGGTTGGCTGACCCAGGACGGCGAGTACCTAGGCCGTCCGACCGACGTCGCGGTGCTCCTCGACGGCTCGCTCCTCGTGGCAGACGACACGGCCGGCGCGATCTACCGCATCTCCTACGAGGGCAAGTAGCGTGCGGCCTGTCTCCCGAACCGCGGGGCGCATCCGGGCGGCTTTCCTCGGCGTCCTCCCGCTCCTGCTCCTCTCCACGGGGGCTTGGGCGGCGGACGCGAAGGCCGGCCGCAAGGCGGCGGTCGCCTGCCAGACCTGCCACGGCCTCGATGGGGTCTCGAAGCTCCCTGAGGCGCCGAACCTGTCGGGTCAGGTCGAGCCCTACCTCGTGAAGGCGCTCAAGGAATATCGGGACGGCACGCGGCGCAACGAGATCATGAACGTCGTGGCCAAACCCCTTAGCGACACTGAAATCGCGGATCTGGCCGCCTACTACGCGGCGATTCAGGTCGACGTTCTGCCTCCGGGCTGAGGCGCGCATTCCGGAACGCGAAAGGCCGCCGGGCATCATGCCCGGCGGCCTTTTTCCGTCCGGCTCGAAGAACCGCGCCGCCCTGTTGCGGGAGCGCGGAAGGCCCTCAGGCCTCCCCCTCGTCGAGCTCGTCCTCGGTCGGCTTGGCGTTCTCGAGGATCTTCTCGGCGACCAGGCCGGAATTCTGGCGGATCGACGCCTCGATCTTGCCGGCGATCTCCGGGTTGTCGCGCAGGAAGCCCTTCGAGTTCTCGCGGCCCTGGCCAAGGCGCTGGCTGGCATAGGAGAACCAGGCGCCGGACTTCTCGACGATCCCGGCCTTGACCCCGAGGTCGATGAGCTCGCCGACCTTCGAGACACCCTCGCCGAACATGATGTCGAACTCGACCTGCTTGAAGGGCGGCGCGACCTTGTTCTTGACGACCTTGACGCGGACTTGATTGCCGATGGCCTCGTCGCGATCCTTGAGGGTCGAGACGCGGCGGATGTCGAGGCGCACCGAGGCGTAGAACTTCAGCGCGTTGCCGCCCGTGGTGGTCTCCGGGCTGCCGTACATCACGCCGATCTTCATGCGGATCTGGTTGATGAAGATGACCATGCACTTCGAGCGCGAGATCGAACCGGTGAGCTTGCGCAGGGCCTGGCTCATCAGGCGGGCCTGCAGGCCGGGCTGCGAATCGCCCATCTCACCCTCGATCTCGGCCCGCGGCGTCAGGGCCGCGACCGAATCGACCACCAGCACGTCGATGGCGCCCGAGCGCACCAGGGTGTCGGTGATCTCCAGGGCCTGCTCGCCCGTATCGGGCTGCGAGATCAGGAGATCGTCGAGCTGCACGCCGAGCTTGCGCGCGTAGACCGGGTCGAGGGCGTGCTCGGCGTCCACGAAGGCGCAGACGCCGCCCTTCTTCTGGGCCTCCGCGATGGTGTGCAGGGCCAGCGTGGTCTTGCCCGACGATTCCGGGCCGTAGATCTCGATGACACGACCGCGGGGCAGGCCGCCGACGCCCAGCGCGATGTCGAGGCCCAGCGAGCCGGTGGAGATGACCTCGACTTCCGCGACCTTGTCGTTCTTGCCCAGGCGCATGATCGAGCCTTTGCCGAAGGCCCGCTCGATCTGCGACAGCGCGGCGTCGATCGCCTTCGCCTTGTCCTTGTCCACCATCGGGGAATCCACAACTTTCAGCGCGGGCTGGGCCATTCGTCGGCATCCTTATGCATGGGGGAGGAGCAAGGCTCAATGCGCCCCGGTTGCCGATTGTGTACCCGTTTTGTTCTCATTCGGCAAGGGCGACACCGGAGAATTCGCGCGTCGCGGGCCACGAATCTTCCGGTGTCGCGCCTCAGCGGGCGATGGTCTCCTTCACCGTCTCGACGAGCTGCTTCAGGCTGAAGGGCTTGGGCAGGAAGTTGAAGTCTTCGCCGTCCGGAAGGTTCTTGCGGAAGGCGTCCTCGGCGTAGCCTGAGACGAAGATGACCTTGAGGTCGGGGGATTGCTTGCGCAATTCGCGCAGCAGGGTCGGCCCGTCCATCTCCGGCATGACCACGTCGGAGACGACGAGGTCGATGGTCTCGGTGGTCTCGGCGATGATCCGCAGGGCGTCGAGCCCCGAGGCCGCTTCCAGCACCGTGTAGCCGCGGGCCGAGAGCGCGCGGCTGTTGACGGCGCGCACGGGATCCTCGTCCTCCACCAGCAGGATCACGCCCTGGCCGGTATGGTCCGGGGCCGGCTTGCGGGGGGCGGGCTTCTCGCCGTCCGGTCGCGTCCGGTCCGATCCGCCCTTGAGCCGGGTGGCGGCGATCGACGCGGTCGTCTGCGCCGTCGGCGGGGGCAGCGCGACCTCCGGCTCGGGCGCCGGCTCGGCCGCGGGTTCGTGGCGCGGGAAGTAGATCCGGAAGGCGGTGCCCTCCCCCACCGTGGAGCGCACGTCGATGGTGCCGCCGCTCTGCTTGACGATGCCGAACACCGTCGAGAGACCGAGGCCGGTGCCCTTGCCGATCTCCTTGGTGGTGAAGAACGGCTCGAAGATCTTTTCCATGACGTCGGGCGGGATGCCCTGCCCGGTGTCCAGGACCTCGATCAGCACGTGGTCGCCCACCGGCATGCCGACGCGGCTCTCGCTCGGCACCGCCTCGTCGACGACGTTGGCGGTGCGGATCAGCAGGCGGCCGCCCTCCGGCATCGCGTCGCGCGCATTCACCGCGAGGTTCACGATCACCTGTTCGAACTGGTTCACGTCGGCCTTGATCGGCCAGATGTCGCGCCCGTGCTTCAGGTCGAGGTCCACCCGCTCGCCGAGGAGGCGCTTGAGCAGGAGCGTCAGGTCCGAGAGGGCCTCGCCGACGTTCATCACCTCCGGGCGCAGGGTCTGGCGCCGCGAGAAGGCCAGCAGCTGGCGCACCAGGCTCGCGGCCCGGTTCGCGTTCTGCTTGATCTGCATGATGTCCTGGAAGGCCGGGTCGGTCGGCCGATGGCTGGCCAGGAGCAGGTCCGAGTAGCCGATGATCGCCTGGAGGACGTTGTTGAAGTCGTGGGCGATGCCGCCGGCGAGCTGGCCCACCGTGTCCATCTTCTGCGCCTGCGCCACCTGCTGCTCGAGCTGGCGTTGGGCCGTGGTGTCGAGGGCGTAGAGGATGACCCGCTCGCGGTCGCTCTGATCGGCCTCGTCCCGGCCGCCGCCGGCCGGCTCGCCGCCCGCCGGGCTCAGCCAGACGCGTGCCGACCGGTTGCCGGGCCCCGAGAGCGCGATCTCGATGGGCTGCACCTCGACGAGGCCGGCGGCGGCCTTGCCCAGGGCCGCCTCGAGGCCGGCGCGATCGCGCTCGGCGATCGCGTCCCACATGGTGGGCTCGCCCTGGAGGTCGTTGCGCCCGTCGGGCAGGGCCTGGCGCGGGAGGCCGCCGAACAGCCGGGCGAAGGAGGCATTGGCGCGGGCGATGTGGCCGCTCTGGTCGAGGGTCGCGATGGCGATGGGGCTGTTGTTCAGGAAGCGCGCGAGCCGCACCTCGGCGACCCGTTGCGGTTCGTCGCTCTCGGCGCCGGCCGAGCGGTTGAGCACGAAGGTCCGGGATGGGCCGGGCCGTCCGTCCTGGCCGAAGGCGACCCGATGGTACAGGCGCGCGGGCAGCGGATGGCCGTTGCGGCGGCGCAGGTCCAGGTCGAAGCGATCGGTCCGGACCTCGCCCGGCAGCCCCTCGGAGGCGGTCAGGACGTCGGCCCCGGGGGCGATCTCGGGCAGGCGCAGGCCGCCGGAGCCGACCGTCGCGAGATCGTAGCCGAGCCAGGCGGCCAGGGTCGCGTTCATGTAGACGATCGCGCCGGCCGGATCGATCGAGAGGAATCCGGCGGGGGCGTGGTCGAGGTAGTCGATCGCGTGCTGGAGTTCCTGGAAGACGTTCTCCTGGCGCTCGCGCTCGTGGGTGATGTCGGTCACCGTCCACAGGGTCGCGGGGCGGCGCGGCCGCTCGATCGGGCGCACGCCGATGCGGAACCACGCGAAGGCCCGCTCGGCCGCGCTGCCCGGAGGCGGCGCCATCCGGATCTCCTCGGCATGCCCGAGGCCGTCGCGCGAGGCCTGGGCGAGGCGGTAGACCGCCTCCGAGACCTCCGGCGAGCCGACGAAGACCCGCTCCACCGGGCGCAGGCTGGCGAAGGTCTCGCCGCCGGCGATGCGCAGGTAGGATTCGTTGGCGTAGATGAGGCGCCCGCCCTCCTCGACCACGATCGCGCCCTCGGGCGCGGCGTCGACGATCGCCTTGGTGATGTCGTCCCGGGTCGTCTGCCCGGCGAACTGGATCGCCCCGATGGCCAGCGCGAAGAGGCAGAACACGCCCGCCATGGCGAGGAGCGCCAGCAGGCCGAGGATCAGCGGCTGGGCCTGCTCGCTCGCGACGAAGGACAGGCCCACGGCGGCGCCGACGAGCAGGCCCGCCAGCACGAGGAGGAGCCCGACCCGTCCGGGCCGCTCGGAGCGATCGATCGCGTTCGACGCGGGCTTGCCGTGTCCGCTGAACTCAACCATCCGCCGCCGACCCACCCGTGAAGCCCATCCGGTTAGCGCCCCGCATTCGCTCGCAGCAAGGGCAAACCGGCGTATGTTGCCGAGAATTCTCGCGAAAGAGGGTGCATAAAGCGTGGCGAGCGCAAGCGCCAATCCTCACGCGGCCCGCCGGCGCAGGCGCATCACGTAGCCGATCACTTCGGCCACCGCGCGGTAATGTTCCGCCGGAATCTCCTCGTCGATCTCCACGGTGGCGTGGAGCGCGCGCGCCAGCGGCGGGTTCTCGAGGATCGGGACGTCGTGGTCCTTGGCCACCGCGCGGATCTTGAGGGCGAGCGAGTCGACGCCCTTGGCCACGCAGACGGGCGCCGTCATGCCGGCCTCGTAGCGCAGGGCGACCGCGTAGTGGGTCGGATTGGTGACGATGACGGTGGCGGTGGGCACGGCGGCCATCATGCGCTTCTTCACGCGCTGGGCGCGGATCTGCTTCATGCGTCCCTTCACCTCGGGACTGCCCTCGCTCTCCTTGTGCTCCTGCTTCATCTCCTCCTTGGACATGCGCAGCCGCTGGCGCCAACGGAAGCGCTGGTAGACGGCGTCGCCCAGCGCGATGGCGATGAACACCGCGAGCATGCCCGCCATCATCTTCAGGGCGAGCGTCAGGATCGCGGCCAGGACGGCAATCGGGTCGAGGCGCGCGAACACCTCCATCCGGTCGCGCTCGCTCCACAGGATCGTTCCGGCCACGACCCCGACCATGCCGAGCTTGGCCAGCCCCTTCACGAACTGGAACAGGGCCTCCATCCCGAAGACGCGCTTGACGCCGGCCATCGGCGAGACCCGGTCCCATTTTGGGCCGAGCGCTTCCGTGCTGAAGACGAACGGATGCTGGAGGAGACCGGCCGCCAAGCCCGCGACCAGGACGAGACCTACTGGTATACAGAGAGCCTGCGCGCATATGATCAGCGTGCGCACCCCCATCTCGGAATAGGCCGCCGGGTCCGACGGTACCGCATAGGCGTTCGTCAGGAAGCCGCGCAGGCTCGCCACGAGGTCCTTGGCGATCATGCCCGAGGCCATCAGCAGCGCCATGGTGAAGGCGGCCAGGATGAAGAAGGTGTTGATCTCGGGGCTGTTGGGAACGTTGCCCTGCTCGATCGCCTTCTCGATCCGCCGCGGAGTCGGGTCTTCGGTCTTGTCTTCCGGATCGGAATCGTCCGCCACGGCTCAGGCCTCCCCGCGGGGGCTCAGCGCCCGGCGAGATCCGCCAGGTAGTGCCCGATATCGTCCAGGAAGACGCCCATCATCACACCGAGGCTGCCGAGGAGCAGCAGCATGCCGATGAGGACCGACGCCGGAACGGCCACGAAGAACACCTGCATCTGTGGCATCAGGCGCGCCAGCACGCCGAGACCCACGTTGAACAGGATGCCGAAGGCGATGAACGGGGCCGAGATCTGGACGCCGAGCGCGAAGCCGCGCGCGATCGCCTTGAGCGCGAGGCTCGCCGCCTCCCCCATGCCGGGGACCCCGTCCGGCGGCAGCAGCACGTAGCTGCGCCCGATCGCGTCCAGGGCCACGTGGTGCAGATCGGTGGCGAGAATCAGCGTCACGCCGAGAAGCGCCAGGAAATTGCCGATCGCCGTCTGCTGCCCGCCCTGCGTCGGATCCACCGTCATGGCGTAGGACAGCCCGAGCTGCTGCGAGACGATCATGCCGGCGGTCTGCAGGGCGGCGAGAACCATCCGCACGGTCAGGCCGAGCACCAGTCCCACCAGCAACTCCCCGATCAGGAGCGCGATCAGTCCCGGGCCCGCGATGGCCCCGCCCTGCATCGGCAGCAGCGGCCGCACCGTCGGAAACAGGATGAGGGAGAGCAGAAGCGCGAAGGCGAGGCGCAGGCGCGGCGAGACCAACTGCTCGCCCACGCCCGGCATCAGCATCACCAGGGTGCCGATGCGGGCGAAGGTGAGGAGGAAGGCCGCCGCGATGCCCGGCAGAAGGAGGTTCATGCCCCGTCATAGCAGACTTCAGCCGCCGGAGACGATGCGGGCCGCGATCCGGGTCATGTAGCTGCCCAGCGCGTCGCCCATGAAGGGCAGCATCAGGAGCAGGGTCGCGAACACGGCCACGATCTTGGGGACGTAGATCAGGGTCTGCTCCTGGATCTGCGTCAGCGCCTGGAACAGGGAGACCACGAGGCCGACCACGAGGGCGACCAGCATCACCGGTCCCGCCACCTTGAGGAAGACGAAGATGCCGTCGCGGGCGACGTCGATGATGGCGAGACCGGTCATGAAGGGGATGTCATCTCGCGTCTGGGCGGAGGGCTTCGTGCGAAGGGGTCGGGTGCGTCGGCGGAACCGCGAGGGGGCGGCCTAGATCTGCATCCGCATGATTTCCTCGTAGGCCGAGATCACCCGGTCGCGGACGGCGACCAGGGTCTGCAGGGCGGTCTCGCTCTCGGCCACCGCCGTCACCACGTCGACGACGTTCGCCTTGCCGCCTGCGACGGCCAGTGCCTGACTGTCGGCCTTGCGCCCCGCCTCGCCGACGCTGTCCAGGGTGGACGTCAGGAGCGAGGTGAAGTTCGAGCCCGACGCGCCGGTGGCCGGCGCGATCTTCGGGGCTCCCTTGGCGCCGATGTTCTGGATCGCCGCGTAGGCTCCGGCGGCGAAGGCGTTGCTGGTCATGGCGGCGGACTTTCAGGGGACGGAAGCGGACGGTCAGGCCTTGAGGATCTCGAGGGTCTTGGCGACCATGCGGCGGGTCGCCGTGACCATGTTGAGGTTGGCCTCGTAGGAGCGCTGGGCCTCGCGCATGTCCATGTTCTCGATCAGGCCGTTGACGTTGGGCATCGCCACCTCGCCCCTGGCGTTGGCGCTCGGATTGCCCGGGTCGTACTTGGTCCGGAACGGCGAGGTATCGCGGCGCACCCGCCCCGCCTCGATCAGCGATGCGCCGGTCTCGCGGTCGACCTGCTGGGTGAAGGTCGGGATCTTGCGCCGGTAGGGCTGGCCGCCGACGGTGGTCGGAGCGGAATCCGCGTTGGCGATGTTCTCGGCAATGATCCGCATCCGGCTCGACTGGGCCTTCAGGCCCGAGGCGGCGGTGGTGAGGGATTTCAGGAAGTCCATGGCGCGCTCCGTGAGACGTTGAAGGGTCGCTCAGCGCTTGCCGATGGCGATTTTGATGGTCTCGAGGCTCTTCTGGTAGAGCGAGGCGGCCATTTGATAATCCGCCTGGTTGTCGCCGGCCTTCATCATCTCCTCTTCGAGGTTGACGCCGTTTCCGCTGGGACGGATCTCGAATCCCTTCACGCGGCGCGGGTCGGCTCCGGGGCCGTCCGGCCCTCCGCCCGGGGCGATGTGAGAGACGTTGGTCACCGCGAGGCTGCTGCTCGTGGTGGCGCCCTGCGGCTGCGACAGGACGGGACCGGACCGCCCGAGGTCGGGGCTGGCGAGGTCGCGCGGCTTGAAGCCGGGCAGGTCGGCATTCGCCACGTTCTCCGCCAGGAGCTTCTGGCGCGTCTGGTGCCACTGCATCCGGGTGCGCAGCATGCCGAGGATGGGCAGGTCGGTGACGGACATGGGCTGGACCCTCCCCTCACCCGGAAGAATCTGCCCGGTGGGACCGGCAAAATCTGCCGCCACCATGGTTAACGCCCGGTTAAACGCCGTGCGCCTTCCCCGAAATCGGGATGGTCTTCAGGGTGTCCTCTGCGTCGGCGGTTTCGCCTGCGGGCAGTCCGCGGGCGGCGGCCCGCTCGGGTTGAGGGGCGCGCATGCCACGGGCGCGCTGGGCGATCGCGCATCCTCGCTGGGATGGCGAAGGGCGCCGCGGCTCCAGAGAATGGCGAGGGTGATGGCGGCCGCGAGGAAGAGGCCGGCAGCGAGGAAGGGGATCCAGCGCGGAACGGTCATCGCCTCAGGCCTTCTTGGAGGCGCCCTGCCGGTCGCGCCAGAGCACGTAGGGATGCTCCTCCACCGCCACGGGGCGATGCTCCACACGCATCGGCTGGTCGCCCAGGGGCTGACACAGTTCGGCATAGATGCCGGCGCCGAGAAGCCCGTGGCGCTCGCCCTCCTCCGCACTGTAGGCGAAGTAGGCCTGCTGGATGCCGGCCAGGCGCATGGCCGCATGGCACATCGGACAGGGACGACCGCTGGCGTAGACGATGCAGCCGTCGAGCTTGGGGCGCCCGAGGCGACGGCTCACTTCCCGGATCGCCACCATCTCGGCGTGGTCGGTGGGATCCTGGGTGATCGCGATGGTGTTGACCGCCCGCGACAGCACCTCGCCGTCGCGGACGATCACCGCGCCGTAAGGGCGCCCGCCCTGGAGGACGTTGTCGCGGGCCAGCGCGACCGCGTCGCGCAGATACGCCTGATGCTGATCTTCCACGGATGCCACCTCGAACCCCTCCGGCTGTATCGCCCATCCAACGCGCCAGGACCTGCGGCGGGTCCCGTTTCGAGACGAGCCGCGAAGGCGCCCTTGATGCGCTGCTAACCGCGGGCGGGGCACGGTCGCTCCAGGCCGCGTTGCGTATCGGCTTCGCCGTGGAGACACGGCACGCCCCGCCGTTCCGTGATCAGATCGGGCGGCGGGGCGCCTCCCCGCGAGCCGTAAGCCCAGACGAGCGCTGACGAATTTCGGTTGGCCAAAGGAGCTGTTAACGAAGTCTTAACGTTGTTGCCCGCGTCGGCACCGGACATGATACTGCTTTTTCAGTGTTGCGTCGGGCTACGAGCCCCAAAAGCGAGAGACCCCGGTCTTGTCATCGTTCTTCAGCTCGGATGGCTCGTTTCCCCTCCAGTTCGCCATCATCTTCGTCGTCATCTTCCTTGTCCTGGCGGCCGGCGTCTTTCTGGTGCGGCGACTCGGTGGGAAGGGGTCGCCCCTCTCCGGTAAGAATTCACCCCGCGGGCGCCAGCCGCGCCTCGGCATCGTCGACATCTACGAGCTCGACCGACAGCGACAGCTGATCCTGCTGCGGCGCGACAACGTCGAACACCTGCTTCTCGTGGGCGGACCGAACGACGTCGTGATCGAGCGCAACATCCTGCGCGGAATGAGCGCCCGGATGGCTTCCGACGAGCCCGCCTTCGACGAGGCCCCGGAGCCGGTGCTGAATACGATGCCGGAACCTCCGGTATCCCAGCAGGCTCCGGTCCCGAGCCTGGCGCCGGCCGTGGCGCCGGTGGCTCCCTACCGTGAGCCGGTCTTCGAGATGGCGGTGCCGCCTCCCGGCGCGGATTACGAAGCGGCCCCCCCCCTGGGCGATCGCGCGCGGGTGCCTGACCCAGAGCCGATGCCGGAAGTCCCGGCCCCGGAGCCGGTCGCGCCGCGGCAGCGCGATTCTCAGCTTGCGCGCGTGATGCGCCGGACCCCGCCCTCTCTGGCGAACTTCGTTCCCGCGGCGATCGCGGAGCGCGTCGGGATGCCGGAGCGTGGAGCCGAGCCCGAGACCGGTCGCGATGCGCCCGTGGAGCCCCTTGCCGCACCGACGCCTCCCGTCGCGGCGCCCACGGCCCGCGGCGTCGATGCCGCGATCCTCTCCGACATGGCACGCCAGCTGGAGGAGGCCCTGCGCCGGCCCTCGGCCGCCGTCCGTCCCGCCATGCCCGTTCAGCCCCCCGTGGCCGAGCCTGCCGCTCCTGCAATACACGAGGGCGTGCCCGCGACTCCGGAGGCGCCACTCGAACACCCGCCGGAAGTGAACCCGGTCTCACCCGTCGAGGCGCCCGCCATCGATCCCATCGCCGCGGCGATGGCCGCCACCGCCGAGGCACCGGCCTCGGACGAGCGGGTCGCCGTCGAACTGCAGCCAGCCGTCGACGACGCGCTCTTTGCCGACCGTATCGAGGAGCCGGCGCCCGAAGCTGTTCCGATGGAACCGCCGGCTTCGCCGCAGCCCGCCCCGATCGAGCCGGACCCGGTGATCCACGCGGCGGTCGCCGATGCACCGAAGGCCGAAGACGCTGCTCCCCCGGCCGTGATCGAGCCGCCACCTACCGCAGCGCCGGCTCCGCCACCTCCTCCTCCGGCGCCTGCGTCCGTGAAGGCGCCGGCCAGTCCCAATCCCTTCTCCGTGGAAGAAATCGAGGCGGAGTTCGCGAGACTGCTCGGCCGGCCCCTCGATCGCAAGCAGTAGGCGGGTCAGGGTGTTCCCCACCCCCCGGCTCGCTCTCTTCCTCGCAGGAGAAGGCGCGTGGCCCCGCGCGGGGGATGCGGGCTAGGGCGCGAATGCTATGAGGGACGCGCGGCCGTGTCGCGCCGCGTCGTCCGGAACCGGTATGACCGAACCCCGCTCCTTTCCCTCCAGACGCTTGCGCCTGCCGATCCTGATCGGGCTGGGGCTGGCCTGCGCCACGACGGGGGTGCAGGCCCAGAGCCTGTCGGTCGATCTCGGCACCGGCGGGGTGACTGAACGGGCGCTCCAGCTCGTCGCGCTTCTCACCGTCCTCGCACTGGCGCCCTCGGTGCTGGTGATGGCCACGTCCTTCACCCGCATCGTGGTGGTACTGTCGATTCTCCGCTCGGCGCTTGGGACTCAGAGCGCCCCGCCGAACGCAGTCGTCACCAGCCTCGCGCTGTTTCTGACCGCCTTCGTGATGGCACCCGTCGGACGCGAGGCCTATCGCAACGGCATCGAGCCGCTGATCGCCGGGCAGATCACGCAGAGCGTCGCCTTCGAGCGCGCCTCCGCGCCCTTCAAGACCTTTATGCTGAAGAACGTGCGTGAGAAGGACCTCAAGCTCTTCCTCGACATGGCGAAGGCGCCGGTTCCGGCCGGTCCCGAAGCCGTGGGCCTCGAAGTGGTGACGCCGGCCTTCATGATCTCCGAGTTGCGCCGTGCCTTCGAGATCGGCTTCCTGCTGTTTATTCCTTTCCTGATCATCGACCTCGTCGTCGCCTCGATCCTCATGGCCGTCGGCATGATGATGGTGCCGCCCGCAACCGTGGCGTTGCCGTTCAAGCTGATCTTCTTCGTCCTCGTCGACGGCTGGACCCTGGTGGCGGGCTCGCTGGTGCAGAGCTACGGGACCTGACGGGCCGCTTCCGTTCGGTGAGCGCGCACGAAAAAGGGCGCCCGAGGGCGCCCTTCCATATGGTCACAGGCCTCTCCGCGCGATCAGCGCTCGAGGTAGCTCTTCAGGGTCGAGATGCGGTTGCCGACGAGGCGGACGGCGCGTTTCAGGCGATCTTCCGATACGCCGAGGCGCGTGGCCATCGCGCTGCGCTGCTGGGTGTCGAAGATGTCGAGGTGGGTCTTTCCGGTCTTGGTATCGAGCGGTTCCGTGAGCATGGGAAGGCCTCTGCTATGCCGGGCTGGAACGTAAGCCGCACGGGTCATGGGGATTGGAGGCAGAACGTCGCCGGGGCGCGTTTGTTGCGCCAGTCCGGGCAGAATTCAACGAATCGCATCAGGCTTTTACGCCGCAACTCTGGCGCGCGGTCGTGCCCGCTCAGCCGGGCGGGGTCGCACCCGCCTGGGCGTCGGCCCGCGCATCCGTCTCGCGCTTGCCCGGTGCCGGCACGGCGCTCTCGGGATAGCGCTTGCGGTATTCCGAAAGGAACGCCTGAAGCGTCTCGGCGCTGGTGGCCTTCTGGGCAATCTCGCGGAAGCCCGCGGTACGGACGGCGTTGGCCTGGGTGAGGAGGGCGAAGGTGCGGGCATCCACGCTCTCGGCCATCGGACCTGCGAATTTCGCGCGCAGGCGCTCGAGACCAAGGGTCTCGCTGGCGAGCCCGTAGGCGATCGCCGCGCGGAGGATGTCCGTGCGGGCGGCGTCGTCGAGGGGCGCGCGGCGGCGCCAGGCATCGCCCACCAGCGCCTCGTGCGCCTCCCCGGCCTCGCGCCAGCGCCGGCCGGTCCAGAGGATGTCCGCCCTGAGGCGGTCGGCGTCGGGTCCCGTCTCGCCCTCGATGGTCTCCAGGGCGAGGTCGGTACGGGACAGATCGGACAGGGCGCGCGCGCGCAGCAGCGCCCGCGCCCGGCGCAGATCCTCGGGCAATTCGGGCAGGTAGGTGGCGTCCAGGGTCTGAAGGGCCTGCAGCGGCTTCTCGTCCATGAGACGGATGGCGGCAAGCCGCGCGGCCGTGCCCGCTCGGCTGGGACCGCTCAGGCGATGGTCGATCTGATGCTGCAGCAGTTCGGAGGCGGAATCGAGGAGATCCAACTCCACGAGGCGATCCGACAGCCGCCGGACGATCTCGTCGCCGCGGCGGCCCAGGGGGGCGAACTCCTTGAAGTCGAAATACAGCGCCAGGGCCTCGACGCCGGACAGCTTGGCGCTGCGCTCACCGAGGTAGAGATCCTCGAAGAGGGTCTGGGCCATGTCGTGCACGTCACGTACCAGCGGTAGATCCGTACCGATGGAATCGGCGCGACGGGCGGTCATCATCGCCTGACGCCAGCGTCCCGCTTCGACGTAGAGCTTGGCCAGGGCCGAGATGGTTCGCGGCTCGAGGTCGCCGCCGTGCCAGGACAGGGCGAGCAATTCCAGGCGCTCGATGGCGTCCGCCACCGGGATCTTCCCCGCCGCGTGCCCCAGCACGGTCGCCCTCAGGCGGGCCGAGGCGGCAACCGCCGCCTCTCCGCTGTCGCTCAGGCGCTCATAGGCATCGAGCGCGGCCACGGTCTGGCCGGTGACCTCGTCGATCCGGGCGCGCAGCAGGGCGAGACGTTCCTGGGTCGGGCGGTCCGCCGCGCGGGTGGCCGCGACGATCTGGCGGTTGGCCGCATCCCAGTCTCCGGTCTCGACCGCGGCTTCGGCGGCCGCGGTGCGCAGGAGCGCCTGGAGGTCGTCGGGATAGCGGTCGAGCACGTTCGCGGTCGCGCGGAACGAGGCATCGGCCGCGCTCCAGCGACCCTCGAGGGCTTCGAGATAGCCCTGCCATAGCCGTGCCTCGGGATCGTTCCTGAGGATCTCGACGGCCAGACTCGTGCGCATGTCGGACGTACGCCCGATCAAGGCGTTCCCGATCACGGTGAGCATCGGGATATCGCGCTGGCCGGCCAGGACGGGATCGTCGCCGAAGGTGGTCTTCAGGACGCCGAGGGCTTCCAGGGAGAGGCGGTTGGCGAGCATCGTGCGCGCCAGGACCATCCGGAGCGGTCCGCGCGCGGCGCGCGGTGCCTCCGCGGCCGCCTCGAGCTGGTCGCGGATCAGCTCGCGGGTGTCGCCGCGCTGCGAGGCCTCCCAGGGACCCCGATTCACCGCGAGGTCGCTCAGGGTCGTCAGCGGCGCATCGGCGGCGCGCGCGACGCCGGAGACGGCCATGCCGCTCTCCCGGCCGATCGCGACCCCGTCGAGGTCCGGCCGTACCAGGAGGTCGTCCGCCTGCGCCAGGACCGCGACGCCCTGCCGGCTCGGCAGCAGCTCGAAGTCGACGAAGACCTGACGCTTCGGGATCCCGGCCGGCTTCGGTCCCCGGCCCGTGACGACGGCGATGCGCTCCCCGTCGAGGCTGAGCCAGGAGGCGACCCCGGGGTTCGGGAGATGCACGCCGACACTGATCCGCCCGGCCGCATCGGCGACGCGAATGGCCGAGAGAGCCTCGCTCGCCGACAGGTTCTCGCCGGCCACCAGTTCCCAGCCGGTCGGTGCCCCAGCTGGCCCGACGGGCACGAGGTCCAGGAGGCGGTCGCGCGGGACGGGGAAGCGCAGGGTGACGATCCGACCGGTCCGCGTCGGCGGACCGAGCGGCGCGAGCATGGGATCGCCCGAGGGGACGATGACCGGGTCCGCGGTCTCGAAGACCAGATTGGCGATGCCCGCGCGCTCGAACAGGGCGGCCGGCGGCAGGGACTTGAACGGGAACACGAGGCCGGGGCCGCTCGGGCGCTGGATCGCCACGGCGGAAGGCGCCGCCGGCGGAGGCATGGACGTCTCCGCCGTCTGCCCCGGCGTCGGTTGCGGCGCCCTCTCGGGTTTGGCGTCAGCCGCCCTGATTTCCATCGCCTTATCAGTCGTCTTGGCCTCGGCCGTCTTGGCCTCGGCCATTTTGGCTTCCACCGCCTTGGCCCCAACGATGGGCCCGACGCCCTCTCCGCCCTTCGCATCCTGCACGGCGGCCTTCGGCTTCTCGGCCGGCTTGCGGACGACGTCGATCGTCGCGCCGTCTTCGTCGCTGAAAGTTCGGATCTCGTAGCCGTCCGCGGGGGTGACGAGCAGGCGGGCGCCGGCCTCGTCGCCCTCGACCGCCAGGCTCTCGATGGATGGCTTCAAGCGCCCCCGGGTGGCGACTTCGTCGATGCGCCAGGCCCCCGGGATCACGAGGCGCGTGGCCGGGCCGACGGTCTCGAAGCGCGGTGCGGCGGACACCGGGGCACGCAGGCTCAGGCGGGTGAGCGTCGGAAGATGAGCCAGTTCGAGGCGCAGGGTCTTCGGCTCGGCGAGGGGACGCGCCGCACGCAGGGCCGCCTCAGCCGCCTGGGTCCGCCGGAACAGCTCGGCCACCACCTCCGGCGGCAGGGCCGGCGGCAGACCGCTCCAATCCTGTGGCAGGAGATCGACGAAGACCTTCTCCCCCGCTTCCTGGACGTTGACGCGGTAGGGACGTTGCAGGGCCAGCCGCAGGCCCAGGCCGTCGGGATCGCGCCGCACGGCTGAGACGTAGTCCGGCATCTCGGCGGCGATTCGCTCGGGGCCGGCACTCGTCTTCTCCGAGAAGCCGAGGACGAGCACGGACCCGGACGTCCGTGCCTTGACCGAAACCGGGCTGTCGAAGGTCAGGACGAGGCGCCCGTAGCGCTCGATCTGCGCCCCCTTGATCGTCGTGAGGCGCGCGGCGGTCGCGTCCGTCCCCCCGCAGAGGGTCGCGGCCACGATCGAGATCGCGGCGAGGCCGGCCCGAAGCCGACGCCGTCGTGTCGCGATACCGGCATCGAGAGCCATCGCAGGATACGCCAAACCCATGGGGCGGAGCGACTCGCAGCCGAGCCGATCCGCCTTACGCCGCACTGTCCGGGCACTCTCGCCCGTCGAGGCTAACGGGCGCTTAAGACGCGGTGCCGCTTTGTCCGGACCGCTAACGTTTGGCGATCAGACCCGGGATCGTCCGGCCGGCCTCGCCGAAATTCTCGGCGGCGCGGGCGCAATTGGCGGAAATGTCCTTGGTGTAGATCTCCGTATAGGCTCGGCTGCGCAGGTTCAGGTCGCCCTGGGCCAGGTCGTCCGGTGCGACGCCGAGCCCGGCGACGACGGAGTTCAAGCGCTCGGTGTTCGGCTTGAGGTCGCGGCAGTAGGTCTCCACGAAGGCGAGCAGGCCGGCGAGCTTGGCCGCGCTGTTCTTCTGGCGCTCGGCCTTGACCTCGGCGGCCGTCGGCGGGGGCCCGGATGGCTTCTCGGGCAGCCGTTCCTCCTGGGCCCGCACCGGCGCCGCAAGGGCTCCGGCCACCAGCAGGGGCATCACGCTTCGGGTGAACAGGGCCGATCGCTTCATGGCTGCACTCCTGGGGTTCGGCCCCGCCACGGTCCGACTCAGCTCGTCAGCGCGATGGCGCGGGCGAGCGCGTTGGCGAACCCTTCGAGCGGAACCGTGATGGTGACGGGCTCCTTGGCCTCCGGCTTCGTCGCGGAAACCAGCAGGTTCTTGGAGGTCTTCATCGTGTCGGTCGCCAGGGTGGGCAGGCTGATGGGCACGAGACATCCCTCCTGGCTGCAGGACAGATAGGGTGCGCCCTTGCCGAGCACGGCCTCGTCGAGCTTGAAGGAGATGCCGGGCTCGATGGCGAGGCCGAGCGGCATCAGGATGAAGCCCTGTGCGCGCCCATCGCTCGGAGGACGGATCTCCAGGGCGAATTCGCGCCGTCCCTTGGCCCCCTGGGCCTGCATGATCGCGCATTCCGCCTTGGCGTCGGCCTTGGCGTCGGCCTTCGCGCAGGTCACGGTCCAGTCGCCATAGACTTCGGTGAGCGAGCTTGCGCCGGTCGGCCAGCCTGCGGTTGCGGTGGCAGGCGCGGAGGCGGCGACCGGCGTCGGAGTCGCGGGCTTCGCCGGAGCCGGCTTCGGCGGGGCGGCCTTGCGCGGTTTCGGCTTGGCCGGCGCCTCGGTGGCGGCCGGAGCTTCGGCGTCCTGGGCAGCGGCGGGAGCCGCCACGGTCAGGGCGAAGCTCAGGACGGCGAGGACTCGGATCAGGCTGGTGGACGGCACGTGCTTGGCTCCCCGAACCCGCGCGGTGGGGATTTCATCCGCTCGGGATGCCTGCCCCTAGTCGGGCGCGCACGAACGCGCAATGGAGGCACGGACAACCCAGTGGATGACCGCCCGCAAACGTCAGGGCGGTCAGCGCCGGGGCGGAGGCGCCGGTGCGTCGATCGCCGGGAGCTCGTTCGGGCCGAGACCGGCCGCGACCGTGGCCGCCGGGCCGCCGCCTTGCCCGCGCGCCCGGTTGGCCAGGGCCACGGTGAGCTTTTCCGCCGGTTCCGACTGCATCAGCGCCAGCACCTCGGCCATCTTGCGCGGATTCATCGCCAGGACGATGGGCACGAGGACGTCGAGGCTCAGCCGGTCGAACACCCGCGCGGCGTCCTTCGGCTTCATCGTCTCGTACATCGTGACGATGTTCTTCAGCGCGGTCCGCTCGGCTTCCGCGCGCTGCGAACTGCCCCCCTCGGCCTTGTCCTCGCCCTGCTTGAGCGTGTCGACGCCCTCCTCCAGCCTGCGTTCGGCGGTGCCGAGCAACTGCTCGCGCAGATCGAGGGCCTCGCTGCGCTGCTTGAGGGTATCGCGGCGGGCCGCGAGGCGTTCGAGGATGGCGCGCTCGGAGGCCGGCATCGGCTCCGGCGGCGGCGGCGGGCGCGGTGCCGGTTTCTCGGGCTCCGGGGCCGGCTTCTCGGGCTCCTTCGGCGTCACCGAGCCTGTGGTGGACGGGTCGGCCGGTTCGTAATTCGTGCGGGCCTTGGCGAGGACGCGCGCAAAATCCGGCATCGTCGCGCCTGGCTGCGGCTTCGTTTCCTCCACCGCGATGGCGGCGACCTTCAGCACCAGGAGTCCGGCCGCCGCCAGGGTCACGGCATCGATCAGGCGCAGCTTGAGCGGCCGCGTCTGTCGGAACCGGACGAGGCTGCCGGATCGCGTCCCGGGGGAGGGCTTCGTCACGCGGCCTTGCTCCGCAGGCGACCCAGGGCGCGCTCGGACATGGCGAGGGCGGCGGCGGCGGCGACCCCGAGGCGTTCGCCGTTCGGGCTCGACGGCGCGGGCGGCGCGACGCGGACGGGCGGGATCACGCGCTCGAGGTCGCGCGGCTCCGCCAGGGGCGCCGGCGCCGCCGTGCGCACGATCTCACGGGCCGGGGCGGCCTGCGCCACGATTGAGGCGATGCGGGCGATCACCGTCTCGCCCGCCTCCACATGGGCGGCGAGGTCGGTGGCGTAGCGCTCGGCGGTGCCGAGGCGGTCGGCCAGGGTCCGGTCGCACTCGTCGAGGGTGGCGCGCAGGCCGACGATGGCCCGCTCGGCGGTGGAACTCGCCATGACGAGGTCGCCGATGGTCTGGCGCAGGGCCGCCTCGTCGGCCTTGAGCTTGGTGATGCGACCGCTCAGGCGCATCGAGGAGACGATGCTGGCGACCAGCAGGACGGCGACAAGGCCATCGGCCAGGAGGGTGACGAGGAGGCTCATGGCTGGTCGCGTCACCCGTCGTTGCGGTTGTTCATGGAGGCCTCGAAGGCCTGGAGCGTGGTGCGCGACCGGCGCAGCGGCCGGGTGAGCTGCACCGCGATGTTGTCGTCGATCCGGCCGATTCGGCCCTGGGTCAGGGCCCAGTCGCCGCAGCGCACCGCGATCAGGTCCGAGGGTTTGGTGTCGAACATCAGGGTGTCGCCGACCTTCAGCGAAAGCACCTTCTTCAGGGGCAGCATCATCTCGTGCAAAACCGCCTCCATGGTGGCGTCGGCCTGCCAGATCTCCGTGGCGAGGTGGCTTTCCCAGACGTGGTCGCGTCCGAGCTTCTCGCCCATGAAGCTCTGCATGAGCAGTTCACGGATCGGCTCGATGGTGGCGTAGGGGAACAGGATCTGCAGCAGGCCGCCGCGCCCGTCCATGTCGAGCTTGAGGCTGATCAGGATGGCGGCGTTGGCGGGCCGGGTGATGGTGGCGAAGCGCGGGTTGGTCTCGATCCGGTCGATGGCGAAGCGCACCGGCGAGAGCGGCTGGAACGAGAGCTCGAGGTCCGTGAGGATGATCTCCACGAGGCGCCGCACGAGCTGCATCTCGATGGTGGTGAAGGGACGCCCGTCCAGGCGGGTCGACGAGCCGCCGCGCTTGCCGCCGAGGAGCAGGTCGAGGGTGGAGTAGGCGAGGTTCGACTCCACCGTGACGAGCCCGGAATTCTCCCAGGCATCGGCCCGGAAGACGCCGAGCAGCGTCGGCAGCGGGATCGCGTTCAGGTAGTCGCCGAAACGCACCGAGGTGATGTTGTCGAGAGTCACCTCGACGTTGTCCTGGAAGAAATTGCGCAAGGATGTCGACAACAACCGGATCATCCGGTCGAAGACGATTTCCAGCATCGGCAGGCGTTCGTACTGAACGACGCCGGAATCGACGATGGCGCGGACGCCGCCGGCCCCGGAGGCCGAGAGCTCGCGCAGGGAGAAGCCGAGGACGCCGTCGATCTCGTCCTGGTTCAGGATGCGGTCGTTGCCGGCCAGTTCGGGGAGATTGTCGGTCTCCCCGTCCTCGATCATCGTCGCCCATTCGGCGGCGACGTCGCTGGCATGGGTGGTGGTGCCCTGCTCGGCGAGCGCTGCGCCCCACTCGTCGGCGAGCGAGGCTTCGCCCCCCTCGCCGTTCTGGGCGATGAGGGCTGCGGCCCAGTCGTCCTCGTCGATCTCGTCTTCCGGTCCGGCCATCAGACTCTCGTCACCTGCGAAACTTCATCCATCCCGATCGGCGGCGCCCGCCTACTGGATCACCACGTCCTTGAAGAGGACCGCCTCCGCCCGGGCCGGATGGATGGCGACGTTGACCCGGCGCAGCAATTCCTCGCGCAGGCGATAGATACCGGCCGACCCGGCGAGGTCGCTCGCACGCAGCTCGCGCAGGTAGACCTGGAAAGCGTCCTCGATGCGCGGCATCAGGGGCTTCACCTCGCCCTCGACCTTGGCGTCCTTGAGTTCGATCGCGACCTTGATCTTGGCGAAGCGCGTCCGGTCCTGGCCCGGCTCGCTGGCGAGATTGATCATCATCTCGCGGACATCGAGGAACACCACCGGCTTCTTCACCTCGGCGGCCGCTTCGGCGTGGCCGTCGCCGGCCTTCTTCTTCAGGAAGACGAAACCGCCGCCGCCCACCAGCGCCAGCACCACCGCGCCGATGATGATGAGCTTCTTCTTGCCGCCTTTCGGGGCCTCGCCCTCCGCGCCCTCCTCACCCTCGGCGGCGGCCTTCTTCGGCTTCTTGGCCATCGCTGGACCTCGGGACTGCGCGGTGGGGCGAGCGGGACCCGCTCGACGGCATCGACACCCTCGGATGTCGACCCTCGCAGAGGTATCGGGCCAGCAAGGTTAACGCGTCGTTAAGGCGGCAAAAGCTGCCGGGTCGGACTTGCCGCGCGGCCGCACACGGCAGGCGCTGGCTGGTCGTCGATATCTATTTAACACACTGAATACGCTCGAAAAATACGAATTTCCGGAGCTGGCACGGCCCATGCGGATGTCGGGACAACATCGCTCGTTGGGGCTGAGAGTGTCATGCAGAACGCATTGTTCGTGGGGGTTTCGAGCCAGGTCGCGCTCCAGCGCGAGCTGGACGTCATCGCCAACAACATGGCCAACATCTCCACCAACGGCTTCAAGGGGCGAAACAGCCGGTTCCAGGAATACCTGATGCCGGTGGCGAGCGTGGATTCCTTCCAGAGGCCGGACCGCCGCGTCTCCTACGTGATCGACCAGGGCACCGCCCTGGACCTCGCCCAAGGACCCATCGAGCAGACCGGCAATCCCCTCCACGTGGCGGTGCGCGGCGAGGCCTTCCTGGTGGTGCGCACCCCGAACGGCGACCGCTACACCCGCAACGGCGCGTTCGAGACCGACGCCCAGGGGACGCTGGTCACCAGCGACGGGTACCCGGTGCAGGGCGAGGCGGGGCCGATCCAGATCGGCCAGCAGGAGACCGGCGTGTCGATCGGCCCGGACGGCACGGTCTCGACCAACCTCGGCATCCGCGGTCGCGTCCGCCTGGTCACCTTCGCGAACCCCCAGGCCCTGACCAACGAGGGCGCGAATCTCTACGCCTCCGCGGCACAGCCCCAGGCGGCCGGCCTCGCCGGCCGGGTGGAAGCCGGCGCCCTGGAGCGCTCGAACGTGAAGCCCGTCATCGAGATGACCCGGCTCATGGACGTGAATCGCACCTACACCATGGTCTCGGGCGTGATCTCGCGCCTCGACGACCTGCGCGGCACGGCGATCCGCCGTCTCGCCGACGTCGCGTAAGGATCTCCGCAGATGCGCGCCCTCTACGCTGCCGCCACCGGCATGGCGGCCCAGGAACTCAACGTCCAGGTCATCTCGAACAACATCGCGAACCTGCGCACCACCGGCTACAAGCGCCAGCAGCCGCATTTCCAGGATCTGCTCTACCAGAACCTGCGCCGGGCGGGCTCCTCGACCTCCGACCAGAACACCCAGCTGCCCGCGGGCCTCGCCATCGGCTCGGGCGTGAAGACGACGTCGACCGCCCGGGTGATGTCGCAGGGAACGCTGACGAGCACCGAGAAGGAATACGACGTCGCCATCCGCGGCGAGGGCCTGTTCCGGGTGACGCTGCCGGACGGGCGCACGGCCTATACCCGTGATGGCTCGTTCGACCTCTCGGCCCAGGGGCAGCTCGTCACCCGCGACGGCTACCTCGTCGATCCCGGGGTGACGGTGCCGAACAACGCCACGTCGGTGACGATCAGCGCTCAGGGCGCGGTCCAGGCCACCGTCCCGGGGCAGACCGCGCCGCAGGCCCTGGGCCAGTTCCAGCTCGCCCGCTTCGTGAACAAGGTCGGCCTCGAATCGATCGGCGACAACCTGTTCATCGAGACCGCCGGCTCCGGCCCGGCGATCAACGGCCTGCCCGGCTCGGAAGGCTTCGGCAACCTGCAGCAGAGCTACCTGGAGGAGGCGAACGTCAACGCCGTCACAGAGATCTCGTCGCTGATCGCGGCGCAGCGCGCCTACGAGATGAACTCTAAGGTGGTGACCGCCGCCGACCAGATGCTCTCGACCACCTCCCAGATGTTCCGCAGCTGATCGAGGTCCTGACCATGCATGCCCTCAGACAGATCGCCCCCCGCCGCCCGACCCGGGTCTCGACCCTGAGCGTCGCCATCGTGGGCCGGACCCTGCTGGCCGTCCTGGCCTTCTCGTTCCTCACCTTCCAGGTCCTCGCCCAGGAGGCCCGTTCCAGCGGCACGCCCCTAAGGCTGCGCGGCGACGTCACCGCCCGCGGCGACGTTCTCACTCTTGGCGATCTCGTCGAGGGGAGCTCTGCGGAGACGGCGCAGCGTCCGCTGTTCCGGGCGCCGGCCCTCGGCGCCACCGGCACGATCCAGGCGCGTCGCATCGCCGATGCGGTGGCCGGTCTCGGGCTCGGCCCGGTGGAGACCGGCGGCCGGGTCCAGGTCTCGGTCCAGCGCGCCGCCCGCCGGGTGACGCAGCCGGAGATCGAGGCTGCCCTGAAGCGCGCCCTGGAATCCGGCTACGGCGTCGATCCGCGCAACCTCGCCATCCGCCTCGACGGCGAGGCCCCGACCCTTCTGGCTCCCCTGGACCTGAACGGTCAGGCCGTCGCCCTCGACCTGAGCTACGATCCGCGCTCGCGCCGGATCGCCGGTCTGATCACCCTGGGCGAGCGCCAGGCATCCCTCCGGGTCTCCGGCCAGGTCATGGAGATCCGGGAGGTCGCCGTCCTGGGGCGCAGCCTCAATCGCGGCGAGACGATCAACGCGGCCGACCTGACCCTCGAGCGCCGTCCGCGCGAGGCGACGCCGTCGGACGCGCAGGGATCCCTCGGCGATCTCGCCGGACAGGTGGCGCAGCGCAGCCTCAGCGCCGGTGCGATCCTGCGCTCGGGCGACCTCGCGCCGCCCGACCTCGTCGCCCGGGGCGAGGCCGTCACGATCCTCTTCGATTCCCCCGGCCTCAATCTCTCCCTCCGCGGACTGGCCAACGAGGGGGGCCGCCTCGGCGCCATGATCACGGTCACCAACCCGGTCTCGAAGAAGATCCTGTCCGCCACCGTGACCGGTCCCGGCCGCGTCTCCGTCGGTCCCGCGCCCCTGGTGCGCCAGGCCAGCGCCGCCCTCGACGGTCCCGCGCTTCAGCGCTGAGCCGCCCCGTCCGCGTCCCCTTTCGGTTTGCCAAAGGTTCGGTCCCGATGACCCACCGCGTCTCCCCTGCCCTCGCCGTCGCGCTCCTCTGCACGACTCTCGGCGCCTGCAACACCGCGGACCGCCTGTCCCAGATCGGTGCGACGCCGGCGCTTTCGGCCATCGAGGACCCGACCGCCCAGGCCGGATACAAGCCGGTGCGACTGCCGATGCCGGAGGTGCAGCCGGTTTCGTACGCTCCGAACTCCCTGTGGCGGACGGGCTCGCGCGCCTTCTTCAAGGACCAGCGGGCCGCCCGGATCGGCGACCTCGTCACCGTGAAGGTCAACGTCACCGACAAGGCGAACCTGAACAACGAGACCAAGCGATCGCGCTCGAACGCCGAGGGCTTCGGCCTCCCCAACGCCTTCGGCCTGGAGAGCAGCAAAGGGGTGGCGGCGGCCGGGATCAGCCCCGACAAGCTCATCAACGCCACCTCGACCACCTCGAGCGACGGTGCGGGTTCGGTTCAGCGCAACGAGACCGTGACCACCAGCGTCGCGGCCATCGTCACGCAGGTGCTGCCCAACGGAAACCTCGTGGTGGAGGGCAAGCAGGAGATCCGCATCAACTTCGAGGTTCGCGAACTCATCGTCGCGGGCGTGGTCCGGCCCGAGGACATCGAGTCCGACAACACCATTGATTCGAGCAAGATCGCCCAGGCCCGGATCGCCTATGGCGGTCGCGGCCAGATCACAGATGTGCAGCAGCCGCGCTACGGCCAGCAACTGGTCGACGTGCTGCTGCCGTTCTGAGCCCCGTCGGAGCCCGTTCGTCCCATTCGGATCGCTGTCCGAGTGGGCCGGACGGCTCAATCGTCCCGGTAGACCCGCTCGCGGCGCTCGTGGCGCTCCTGCGCCTCGAGCGACAGCGTCGCGATGGGGCGGGCATCCAGGCGCTTCAGCGAGATCGGCTCGCCGGTCTCCTCGCAATAGCCGTACGACCCATCCTCCAGCCGTGACAGGGCGGCGTCGATCTTGCCGGTGAGCTTGCGCTGCCGGTCGCGCGCCCGCAACTCGATGGCCCGGTCCGTTTCGGAGGAGGCACGATCCGCCAAATCAGGATGATTTTCGTTCTCGGTCTGTAATGCGACCAGCGTATCCTGAGCCTCACGCAGAATATCGGACTTCCAGCCGAGCAATTTGCGACGGAAATACTCCCGCTGCCGATCATTCATGAACGGCTCGCTCTCACTTGGTACGTACCCGTCCTCAATCGTGACCTTCGCCATTCGCGCCTCTTGCAGCCGGTCCGCGGCGATCATTTTGCGTGGCTATAATGCAGGGTGCAGGCCACGACAACGCATCGTGATCACCGCACCCCGCAATCCTCTCGGATGTTTTGCGCGCTGCGGCAAACACGCAACGGCTGCAAAGGCGCCACCGGAGGCTGTGCACTGCAACAGCGGCCGCGCTTTGTCACTCAGAATCTGTCCTGCGTTAAAATGCAGGTCTTCGTCGTGAGCGATCCCGAACGCGCCTGCGCCCGTGGGCTGGCCGTGGCGCTCAGGTGGCGACTGCGAGCGATCCCGCGCCGTGGAGGTGAAAATTCCGGAGCGAGGCTTTTGCTGCAGATTTTCGTCCCTGCACCGGAAGAAATATTTAGGAAACTGCTAAATTTCGGTGAAATGCAAGTGTTTTAGCTTCAGGGGCCGTAATTTGATAGCGAAATGACAGTAAAATAGCAGGGGAACAGCCCTCGATGCGTGCGGTTCTCTCAGGGCGATGCTCGCGGGACGCTTCCGGTTTCTCGGCCCCGACCCCGCGGGTGATCGCGCCCCTTTCCCCTCGTCACGACTTCGGAGATCGCCCCATGGCAGCCAAGGCCAAGACCCTGCACGACGCGTTCTACGAGACCCTCAAGGATGTCTACTACGCCGAGAAACAATCCGTCCGAGCGCTGAAGAAGTCGGCCAAGGCGGCCGAGCACGCAGAACTCCGCAGCGCGTTCGAGACCCACGCGGAGGAGAGTGCCGAACAGGTCGAGCGCCTCCAGCAGGTGTTCGAGATCATCGGCAAGCCGGCCCGTGCGAAGACCTGTGAGGCGATGCAGGGCATCACCTCCGAGATGGAGGAGGATCTCGAGGATTTCGGCGACAGCCCGGCCGCCGATGCGGTTCTGGCAGCCTGTGCCCAGGCGGTCGAGCATTATGAGATCGCCCGCTACGGCACCCTCAAGACCTGGGCGCGCCAGCTCGGCTACGAGGATGCCGCCAAGCTCCTGGAACAGACTCTCGAGGAGGAGAAGAAGACCGACGCCCTGCTGAGCCAGATCGCCGAGGGGATCAACACGGAGGGCAGCGAGACTTCCGCCGGATCGGACGACACGCCGCGCGCCAAGAAGACGAAAGCCTGAGGTCGGCTCCGGCCCCCGCGCCTCAGGCGGCGCTGGCGGCCGATAGCTTGGCGATTTCGACCGCGGCCCGCAGCTCGATCTCGGCGATCAATCCGTCGAGACGGGGGTCGCCGCTGGTGCCGTTGCGCTCCGACAGGCGGGCCGCGATGGCCTGCAGGTCGCGCGTCGAGACGCGGCCCATGATCAGGGAGGCTTTCAGCCGGTCGAGCCCATCGAGCAGGTCATTGCCGCGTTGGGCCGACCGGCGCCGGCGCTCCTCCGGCGTATCGGTGTTGCTCTGAAGCGTCAGGATGGCGTCGAGACCGGCGAGCGATGCCGCGGCGGTGGTGCCCGGCCCACCCGCGCTCGTCGCCGGGCTGGCGACGGCGAAGGCGGGCGCGCCCTCGCTCCGGCGCGGTGCCGCGCTCGGGCCGGTGCTGGCAGTGACGAAGCGGGTGTCGACGCGCATGAGGTGAGACCGATCGGGGCGATGGTCCGCCCGGCGCCGGCAGAATCCGGCAGGCGTGGTTAACCGGTCGTAAACGACCCGGCAGAAGGTGCCGGGTCGGCAGGAAGCGTCCGGGACGTTCGACCGGCCGGCGCTGAAATTGCGAGAGAATATCGTTCAAAAACAACGCTTTGGCACAAGCGTTCGGTTGGCATGGTCCTGGCAGACTGAACAGGACCTTCCCGTCGTAAAGTGCCCCATGACCGACACTCCGAACGGCCCTATCCGAATCCGGTGCCTCGCCCTCTGCATTCTGGCAGGGTGGGCGATGCTGGTCGGCCAGGCGGTCCCTGCCCTCGCCCTGTCGCGGGTCAAGGACCTCGCCAGCGTGGAGGGCGTGCGCCAGAACCAGCTCGTAGGCTACGGCATCGTGGTCGGGCTCAACGGCACCGGCGACACCCTGAACAACATCCCGTTCACGAAGCAGTCCCTGCAGGCGATGCTGGAGCGCCTCGGCGTGAACACCCGCGGCGCCACCATGCGCACGCAGAACCTCGCGGCCGTGATGGTGACCGCGAGCCTGCCTCCCTTCGCAACCCAGGGCAACCGCATCGACATCACCGTCTCGTCCCTCGGCGACGCCAAGTCCCTCCAGGGCGGCACTCTCCTGGTCACGCCGCTGCTGGGCGCCGACGGCGAGGTCTACGCCCTGGCGCAGGGCTCGGTGGCCATCGCGGGCTTCTCGGCCGAGGGCGACGCCGCCAAGATCACCCGCGGCGTTCCGACGAACGGGCGGGTGCCGAACGGCGCGATGATCGAGCGCGAGATGGCGTTCAAGATGAACGACATGCGCTCGCTGCGCCTGTCCCTGCGCAATCCCGACTTCACCACCTCGAAGCGCATCGCCGCCGCGATCAACGACTTCATGGGCGCCGACACGGCCGAGCCCACCGACCCGGCCACGGTGACCCTGCAGATTCCCGCCCGCTACACCGGCAACATGATCCGGCTCGTCACCGAGATCGAGCAGCTCAAGGTCGAGCCGGACCAGACCGCACGGGTCGTGGTCGACGAGCGCTCGGGCATCATCGTGATGGGCCGCGATGTGCGGGTCTCCACGGTGGCGATCGCACAGGGCAACCTGACCGTGACCATCACCGAGCAGCCGCAGGTGAGCCAGCCGGCGCCCCTCTCCAACGGCACCACCACCGTCGTGCCGCGCACCGGCGTCAAGGTCGATACGGGCGACGGCAACAAGCTCGCCCTCGTCAAGGAGGGCGTGACCCTGCGCGAACTCGTCGACGGCCTCAACGCCCTCGGCATCGGTCCTCGCGACCTCATCTCGATCCTGCAGGCGATCAAGGCCGCAGGCGCCCTCCAGGCCGATATCGAGGTGATGTGATGCTCCTCGCCGCCCTCCCCCACCTCCAGCCGGAGACCTGATCCCATGCTGTTCGCGCCCCTCGCCGCCAGCGCCGCCCTCGGGGTCGGCAAGGCCATCGTCGGCGACATCGCCAAGACCGTGCAGAGCGCGGTCGGTTCGAGCGCCGGCAGCGCCGCGAAGTCGGCCGCCGAGGCCAAGGCCAAGAAGGCCTCCACGGACTTCGAATCGATGTTCCTCGAGCAGTCCCTCGACCGCCTGTCGCAATCCGAGGGCACCGACGGCCCGCTCGGTGAGAACGGTACCGGCGGCGGGGTCTACCGGTCGATGCTGACCAAGGAATATGCTGGCCAGATCGTGAAGAGCGGCGGCGTCGGCATCGCCGACCAGGTGTTCCGCGAGATGATGAAGATGCAGGAGGGTGCCGGTGCAAAGGTCAGCTGACGTTCCGGCGCCCCGCGTGTCGGACCGGGCCGGGGCGACGGCCTTGGTCGCCGGGGTGATCGCGAGCCTCGAAGCGCTCGAGGGCGTGCTCGCCCGCGAGAGCGACCACATCCGCGTCGGCCGCCTGCGGGAGGGCCTCGCCGAGAACGAGCGCAAGTCGGCCCTGGCGGCCGCCTATTTCCAGGGCCTCGAGGCCACGAAGGCCAACGCCATCGCCCTCGCGCGCTTCGCGCCGGAGGGGATCGCTAACCTCAAGGCGGCCCATGCCCGCTTCACCCAGGCCCTGGAGACCAACCAGGCCGTCCTGGCGACGGCCCGAACCGTGTCGGAAGGCCTCGTGAAGACCTTGGCGGACGAGATCGGGCGCACCCGCACGCCCACCGTCTATGGCCGCCCGTCCCAGGGGCCCTCCCCCTACGGCCGTAGCGGGGTCGCCAGAAGCCAACCGCTGGTGCTGTCGCGCAGCCTCTGACCGCCAAGGCTCGGCGGACATCCTATCCGCGCGGCGCGTCAGGGACGTCCGTGACCCATGCGGACGAAGGCACGCACCGGCCCGAACTCGGATTCGCTGCGGGTGTCGATCGAGAGCTGTCCCGCCGTGACCGGCGCGGCACCGTGGCTGCCGACATCGATGCCACCGACGGCGCGGCCGCTGAGGCGGATGCAGGTGGGTGAGCCCGGCACGCGGACGAAGCCCGCACCCTGTTTGGGACAGGGTAGAAGTTTCTCCCCCTGAACCTGCGGTCGGAGGCGCTCCGCCGCGCCGGCGCTCATCGAGAGGCCGGGCGACGTCAGCACCGCCATGGCCAGAACGGCACGCATCCTGGGGGTCATGACCGGGCTCCCGCATTCGCTCCGGCCCTTGGGTTAAGCCATCCCGGCCGCCGGACCAACTCGCCGATCCCCACCTCAGCTGAGATAGTTCACCAAGGTCAGCTTCGAGAGCATTGAGGTCACCTGGTAGCTCGCCTGGAGCTGCGTCTGCAGCTGCAGGAGTTGCGCGGTCACGTCCTCCGCCGAGATGTTCTCGACGCCGTCGAGCGAGCCCTGAAGGGCGTTGCGGTTGGTCCGGTTTTCCGTCTTGGTGTCGGAGAGGGTGCTGGCGGCGAGGCCGAGATCGCTGGCGATGCCCGGAACGCCCCCTGTGGTGTCGTTCGAGACGAGCAGGCTGCCGGCGTGGTCGGACAGCGCGCTGAAGCGTTTGGCTTCCGGCGTCCCGCTGACGGCCGTCGTTCCCGAATCGGCCGCGATCATGGCGAGACCGGCGAGCACCTTCCGGATCGGTGCTTCGTTCGCCTGGACGCCGATGTTCAGGACCCGGTTCGCCCCGATCTGCGCCGTGGCCGTGGCACGCGGATCCGACGCGGTGTCGTCGCCCGTGTACCAGATCACGGTCTTGGTGCTGGCCGCTTCGGCGTAACCGTTGCCGTCGGCGCTGATGCGCCGCGGTGCGAGACCGGCGGATTGCGATCCGGCGAAGAAGTCCTGGGCCGCTCGGGAAGCCGAGCTCGCCGCGAGGCTGGTGGAGGCCGCACCCTTCAGGGCGTTGGTGACGGCCTGCGAGAGACTGTTCGCGACAGCCTGTGGACCGCCTGCCAGGGAGAATTCGGTGGTGGAGGTGGGATCGGAGTTGGCGCTGGCCGTCAGGGTCAGGGTCTGGGTCGTGCCGTCGCGCATGGCAACGCTGACCGTCACGGTGTCGCCCGCGACGGGGGTTCCATTGACGTCGAGCTTCAACGTGGCCGGCGTGCCGGTTCCGAAGTTGGCTTGCACACCCAGTTCGGTCGGGCCCTGGATGCTGGCGACGGGCGCGCTTGCGAAGCGGGTGTTGAGGTAGGTCTGCGCCTCGGCCGCCGTGGCGAAGACCGGCATGGTGTCTGTCGCGCCCGCCGGCGAGGATGCCTTCGCGGTGAGATCGACGAAGCTCTGCGTCCCGTCCGGCTGATTGATCGCGATCCGAAGGCGATCCCCCTCGGCCGGCGGCTTCGCCAGGGTGAACGTCACCGGCGGAGCCGTCGCGGCGGTGGTAGCGCTGGCGGCGATCGCCGTCGTGTTGGAACTCGTTGCCGAGAGCAGCCGAAAACCGAAATTGGCCCGCGTCTCGGTTCCGGCGGGACCGGACCCATCCTCGCTGATCGTGACGCTATTGCCCGGTGATGCCGGCACGGCCGTACTGATCCGGCCCGATCCTGCCGGCAGACCGAGGTCCGCGGTCTTCTGTTCCGCGATCAGCGTTTTCAGGCCGGCGAGGCCCTTGGCGACGTCGCCGTTCAGGATCGTGTCGGTGGAGGCGACCGGCGGCGCATCGGTGGCGCGACCGCCGAAGATGTATTGTCCTGCGAGATCGACGTTCAGGGCATCCACCGCCGCATCGAGGCTGTTGCGCGCGATCTGAGGCGTGTTGGCGATCGTCGAGCTGTTGCTCGCGGTCAGCGAGCGCCGCAGCCCGTCGCCGAGGGTGTTGATCTGCGTGACGCTCGCGTTGGCGAGGGTGACGCGGGTGGTCGCGTTCGTGATCACCGCGTCGTAGCCGTCGAGGGCGCTGAGGGCCGCATGCGCGCTCAGGCTGGTGGTCCGCCCGGCGCCGAGGCTGCCATAGGTCGTGCCGACCTTGCCGCTGGAGAGCTGGTTCGTCAGCGTATCGAGGCGGCTCTTCAGGCCGACGAGGTTGGCCGTGTTGCGGTCGCCCAGATAGGTGCTGGCATTGAACGGAGCGATGCTCATCGGTGCCTCGGAAGTGATCGGGACCTCGGTCGGGCGCGGCGCATGGGAGCCCGCCCTCAGATCCGCAGGAGGGTGTCGAGGAGGTCGCGGGCGGCGGTAAGCACCCGCGCGTTGGCGCTGTAGGCGGTCTGGAGCTGCACGAGCTTCGACATCTCCTCGTCGATGCTCACGCCGGAGACGGAGGCGACGCGGGCCTGAGCGGTCGCCAGCGCGATACCCTGCCCCTCGTCGAGATCCTGCGCGGAGGCGGCGCCCGCCCCCTGGGCATCGATGATCCGCTGGGCGAAATCCTGGACGCTCGCGGTGTAGGGGGCCGCGACGCCGCCGATCCCGCTGGCCGCCGCGAAGGTCCGGCTCGCACCGGTCAGGGCCTGGTAGAGGTACTGGGGCCGCGAGGCATCCGACGCCAGGGTCTTGGACGAGAGGGTCACGAGGTTGGCGGTGTTGCTGACCACCGCCTGGTTCACGCTGATCCGCTGCGCGAAACCCGTGAGCTGCGAGCCGCCGTCGAAGGAGCCGGTGTAGAGCGTGCCCTTCTTGTTCCCATCGACGAAGAGCGGAATCTGAGCGGCGCCGCTCTGGAAATCGTCCGGATCTTTCAGCTGCGTGACGCTGGCGCCGATGCCGAGGAGCGTGGGCGCCCCACCCGACGGATCTGAGACGATGCGGAGGCCGCCGGTGCCGGCGCTCGGCTGGCTGGTGACGCTGAAGCTCGCCCCGAGGGCGGTCTGGATGGCATCGCGCAGCCCGGCATTGGTCCCCGTCAGCTTGATCGGAATGATCGATGCCGTCGGATCGTTGATGTCCTGGGGATCGATCTTCGGCGCCGGATCCGAGGTGTAGGGCATCAGGACGAGGTTGCGCTGCGTGCCGGCGGCATCGCGCACGCTCACCGTCACCGCATTGCCGGCCTTCAGGCCGTCGAGATCGATGTCGAACCCGCTGGAGGTACCGGCCGTGACCGCCGTACCCTCGGCGGTGCGATCCGACAGGGAGCGCGAGAGCCCGGCCGCCAGTTCGTCGAGTTGGCGCTGGGCCTGCGGCAGGACCGTGTCGCGGAGCTCGATCCCGGCGGCGAGCGAGCCGGAGCGGATCGCCTGGGTGGCGATCAGGTCGATCTTGGAGCCGCCGGGCGTCGTCGCGGTGATCGTTCCAACCCCCCGGGTCGCCGCGTTGTCCGTGTATTCCGAGTCGGGCGAGAGGGTGCCGCGGCCGTCGAAGCTCAGGATCGCCGCGGCGCCGCGATCGACGAGGGTCATGCCCGACGTGGTGATGACGGTCAGAGTGCCGTCCCGCTGGTCGACGGTCTGGATGTCCAGGAAGGCGGACAGGCCGGTCACGGCCTGGTCGCGCTGGTCGAGCAGGCTGGCGCGGGCTCCCTCGTCAGTGGCGCCGGTGATCTGCGTGTTGAGCGTCGCGATGGAGGCGAGATACGCGCTCGCCTTGGCCGTGTCGCTGCCGAGCTGGCTCTCGGTCGCCGAGCGCAGGTCCTGGACGCCCTGCGCGATGGTGCCGATGGTGGACGCCAGATTCGCGGCCTTCGTCACCACCGTGGCGCGGGCCGGTGCCGAGGTCGGTTCGCTGGCGAGGGCTTGCAGTGACTGGGCGAAGTCGTTCATCACCCCGTCCAGGGCCGTGGACGAGCCGGGGGTCCCGTAGAGCTGATCGAGCTGCGTCCGGACCGCCGAGAGGGAGCCGGTATAGGCGGCCCCCGAGGTCTCCATGCGCAACTGCCGGAGGGAGGCCGCGTCGAAGGCGCGGGCAATCGTGCCCACCGCGACGCCGGAATTGCCGACGCCCGTCGAGACGGTGTCGAGGGTACGCTTCGTGTACCCGACGGTGCCGACATTGGCGATGTTCTGCGAGACGACCCCGATCGCGGCCTGGGTCGCCTTCAGCCCGGCGGAGGCGGTGTTGATGGCGTTGAAGCTCACGAAGCCCCTCCCCTCGGTGTCGGATCGCGTCCGGCGTCAGGCGTCCTCAGCGGATGATGTTGATCAACGCGGACATCATGTCCTGGGCGGTCGAGATGACCTTCGTGTTGGCTGAATATGCCTGCTGGGTTACGATCATCTTAGAAAATTCGCTCGCGATGTCGGTATTCGACTGCTCCACGTTGCTGCCGACGACGGTGGTGCCGTTCAGTCCGACGAGGGCGGTGCCGGACTCGAGGGTCTGCTGGTAGGTGCCGTTCGAATTCGCCTTCAGGCCGTCCGAGTTGGTGAACTGCACCACCTTGATGTTGGCCAGCGCGATCGTGTTGCCGTTGCTGTAGGTGCCCGAGACCTTGCCGTCGGTGGTGATGCTGAGGTTGTTGAGCGTTCCGGACGTGTAGCCGTCCTGGGTCAACGTGTTGGTCGTGACGGTGCCGGCGGCCGAGGTGTAGGCCGTCAGCCCGCCGCTGCCGTAGCTGAGCTGGATGTTGCCGAGGTTGACGCCGTCGACGGTGAGCGCCGGAATTGTCACGGCGTTGGCAGCGGGCGAGGTCAGCTGTCCACTGCTGTTGAACTGGAAGGCCGTGCCCGCATTCGTCCAGGGCGTGGCCGTGCTCGTGACCGTGCTCTGATTCGCATAGAAGAGATTCCAGACGTCGCTGGTGCCCGCCGCCGTGTCGGCGTTCTGCACCTTGGCCCAGCGTGTCTGGACACCGACGGGTCCGCCGCTCGCCGTGTAGGCGGTCAGCGACGGGCCGGCGATGCTGCCGTTGATGAAGCTGGAGGCGTCGGCGGCCGAGACCGTCGCGGCGCCGGTCCCGGACAGGATGGCCGGGTTGGCCCCCGAGGCCAGGGTGCCGAGAAGCTCGGAGCCGGGCACGCTGGACTTCGCGTTGGTGGTGGCGGGCGTCTTCGGCAGGTTCGCCGAATACGTGATGGTCGAGGTCGCGTGGGCGGGCAGGATCGTGTTCGAAACCCGGATCGGGCCCTCGCTCGTGGCCTGTCCCGTGACCGGGTCGAGGCTGGTGCCCTTCAGGAAGGAACCGCCGCCGTTGACGAGGTACCCGTCCTTGTCCAGGGCGAAGTCGCCGCGTCGGGTGTAGGAATCGCCGGTGGCGAAGTTCGCCTGGCCGTTGGCGTCGCCGGACTTGGTGGTGACGGCGAAGAAACCTTCGCCGTTCAACGCCATGTTCGTGCCGATGTCGGTGGCGTTCAGGCTGCCCTGCACGGTCGTGGTCTGCCGGGAATTCGCCGCGACCGTTCCGGCCACCTGCCGGCTCGGCGTCTGCTGCTCGGCGACCAGATCGACGAAGCTCGTATCGACCCGCTTGAAGCCGGTCGTCTGGGAGTTCGCGATGTTGCCCGAGATGTTGTCGAGCGAGAACGACTGCGCCTTCAGGCCGGAAACGGCCGTCTGCATCGCGGTGAAGACATCCATGGCCGAAAACCTTGCGTCACGGTGGCGGTGGCGGGGCGTTCCCGCACGGCCTCTGCCCCGTCGAGCAATCGGTGTGCCAAGGCCAAGTCATTGGTTATAAGAGTGTTTTCCGTGTGTTGACCCGGCAGAAATCGCCCTTTCCACGTCCTGTCGGCAGCTTTTGCCGGGTCAAGGTTCACCGACGAGGTCGTTTACGCGCCGTTATCGTCGTCACGTCTAAGGTCGCCGGAACAAGGTGGTGGATCGAAATCATGAGAGCCAAACGGTCGACCCTCGTCCATCTGATCTACTTCTCGCGACTCAACCTCGCGGCGGACGCGGCGACGCGGACCCGGCAGATCGGCGAGATCACGCGGCAGGCGCAGAAGAAGAACGAATTCTCGGTGATCACCAGTTTCCTGCTCATCGAGCAGAATTTCGCTGCGCAGGTCATCGAGGGTGAGCGGGCCTCGGTCAGTGAGACCTTTGCCCGGATCAGCAACGATTCGCGGCATCGTGACGTGCAGATCGTGGAATGGCGCGAGATCCTGAAGCGCGAGTTCGTGAATTCGTTCACCACGGGAATCCGGGGGCCGGTCAACGACGCCATCTTCCAGAAGGCCAACTTGCTTCCGATGTTCCAGCGCGGAACGCCGAAGGGCATCGCGATCCATGCCCTCGCGGCGACTCTTCAGGCGGAGTCGATGACGAAGCAGGGTATCGACCACCTTTTCGTCTGATGCTGCGGTTGCGTGGCGCGCCGTCGTCGCCCCGTCCTCAAACCCGTGAAATTCCATGAGCGATACGCCCGCGATCCTCATCGTCGATGACCAGGAGAAGTTGCTCAAGCTGGTCATCCTGCTGATGAATCGGCTCGGCTTCCCCGATGTCGAGGGGGTGACCGATGCGGTCACGGCCCTCGAGCGCATGCGGGAGCGCCGCTACGCGCTCGTGATCTCCGATCTCGACATGGAGCCGATGGACGGCCTCTCATTCCTGCGGGAGATCCGGGCGGACGACGCCCTGATGAACACGCCGTTCCTGTTGACGGAAGCCTCGTTCGACTTCGAGGACATCAACCTCGCGCACCAGGCCGGGGCCGACGCCTTCATTCTCAAGCCTTTCGACATGTCGGTGCTGAAGGCCAAGCTGAAGCAGGTCATCAATCGCAAGCCGCGCCGGCGCGAGGCGCCGCTGGCCACCGAATCGGCCCTAAGCATCGACTTCCCGATGTTGGGAAAATTCTGAGGCCGACCCCCGGTCTCAGGCGGGGATCACCCGCCTGTAGAGGTGCCAGGTCGCGTGACCGAGGATCGGCATCACGACCGCGAGGCCGACGAAGAGCGGCAGCGACCCGAGGATGAGCAGGCCGGCCACGACGAATCCCCAGGCCGTCAGGGTTCGCGGATTACGCCGGAAGGCGGCGAGCGAGGTTTCGATCGCGGTCAGCATGTCCACGTCCCGGTCCACGAGCATCGGCACAGAGACCACGCTGAGCGCGAGGACCACGAGGGAGAAGGCGAAGCCCACGAGATTGCCGATGACGATCAGGGCCCAGCCCCGCGGGGTGGTGAGCACGTCCTGGGCGAAGGCAAAGATCGAATCCGGCACGCTCGTTCCGTAGAGCGCCCAGTAGATCCCCTGTGCCGCCACCAGCCAGCAGGCGAAGACCACCGCCAGCAGCAATCCGAGCCCGGCGAGGGCGCCCGCTGCCGGCCGGGTCAGGTTGGCGAAGGCGTAGGCCCAGTCGGTCGACAGGCCCTGCTCGCGGCGGCGGCTCAGTTCGTAGAGGCCGATCGCCGCGAACGGGCCGATCAGGGCAAAGCCCGCCGCCAGGGGAAAGACCAGGGGCAGCACCTCGGTACCGAAGGCGGCGGTGGCCAGCACGATGCCGACGAGGGGATAGATCAGCCCGATGAAGAGGGCGTGGGTCGGCATCGCCAGGAAATCGTCGACGCCGCGGCGCAGCGCCATCGAGAGGTCGTGCCCGTCGATGGCATTCACCACCGGGCGGGCCATGCTGTGGCCGAAATCGTGAACCGGAAGGGTCGTCATGGCTCAAGCCCTCACGCAGGGAGGATGCCCACGACGTCGGCGCCCGAGCCCGTCTCGGCAAGACAAAAATCCTTCCGGACCCAATCCCGCCGCGCATGCCCGTGCGTGCTTGCGCCGAGAGCGACTACTCTCGACGCTAATCCCTTTCGGCGATCTTGTCTTCAGCCACACGGATCTACGGGCGAAGATTTTCGGATACTGTCTGTCGCGGTTGGAAAGCTTGGCGTTGGGCGGCCCGTGTCAAGCTGCGCGCTTCTGATAGTCCTTGATGTCGCTGAAGCGAACCTCCGGGGCGCGCTCCTCCTCGTAGCGCAGGGAGAAGGCCGTCGTGGCCATGAAGACCGGGGCCCCGTCGAGGTCGCTCGCCATGGCAGAGCCGTGGCTGCCGATGAACTTGTCGAGTTCGGGCTCCTTCTCGGCGGTGATCCAGCGGCAGATCGAGAACCGGGTCGGCTCGTAGTCGATCGGCAGGCCGTACTCCGCCTGGAGACGCTCCTTTAGCACGTCGAGCTGCAGGGCGCCCACGACGCCGACGATGGCCTGGGAGCCGTCATGCGGGCGGAAGACCTGCACGACGCCTTCCTCGCCCATCTGCTGCAGCGCCTCCTTCAGCTTCTTGGCCTTCATGGCGTCGGTGAGCTTGATCCGGCGCAGGATCTCGGGTGCAAAGCTCGGCACCCCGCGGAACACGATCTCCTCGCCCTCCGTCAGGGTGTCGCCGATGCGCAGGGTGCCGTGGTTCGGGATGCCGACGACGTCGCCGGCGAAGGCCTCGTCGGCGATGGCCCGGTCCTGGGCGAAGAAGAACTGCGGGGCCGAGAGCGACATCGGCTTGCCGGTGCGCACCAGCTTGGCCTTCATGCCCCGGTTCAGGCGCCCCGAGCAGACCCGCATGAAGGCGATGCGGTCGCGGTGGTTCGGATCCATGTTCGCCTGGATCTTGAACACGAAGCCCGTCATCTTCGGTTCGGTCGGCTCCACGAGGCGCTTGTCGGCATCCTGGCCACGCGGTGGCGGTGCGAAGCGGGCAAGTCCGTCGATCAGGTCGCGCACGCCGAAATTGCGCAGGGCCGAGCCGAAGAACACCGGCGTGAGGTGGCCTTCCCGGAATGCCGCGAGGTCGAAGCGCTTCAGCCCGGTCTCGGCGAGCTCCGCCTCCTCGCGCCAGGTCGCCGCCTCGCCGTCCTCGGTCAGCAGCTGGTCGAAGAGCGGATCCGCCACGCCCGTCACCGCCACGGTTCCGGCATCGTCCGCCGCGTCGAGGCGGCGCACCCGGCCGTTGCCGAGATCGTAGGTGCCGGCAAAGCTCCGGCCGCGCCCGATCGGCCAGGTCACGGGCGCCACGTCGAGGGCGAGCACCTTCTCGATCTCGTCGAGGAGCTCGAAGGGATCGCGCGCCTCGCGGTCGAGCTTGTTGATGAAGGTGACGATGGGGATGTCGCGCAGGCGGCAGACCTCGAACAGCTTGCGGGTCCGTGCCTCGATGCCCTTGGCGGCGTCGATCACCATCACGGCCGAATCGACGGCCGTCAGGGTGCGGTAGGTGTCCTCGGAGAAGTCCTCGTGGCCGGGGGTGTCGAGGAGGTTGAAGACGCAGTCGCCGTACTCGAACGTCATCACCGAGGTGACGACGGAGATGCCGCGCTCCTTCTCGATGCCCATCCAGTCCGAGCGGGTCGAGACCCGGTTGCGCTTGGCCTTAACCTCGCCGGCGAGCTGGATCGCGCCGCCGAACAGCAGCAGCTTCTCGGTGAGCGTGGTCTTGCCGGCATCCGGGTGCGAGATGATCGCGAAGGTGCGGCGGCGGGCGACGGGGTCGGCCTTCGCCTCCGGCGGCTTGATCTCAGACGGCATCAGCATGGCGGGCAAAAATTTCCGGGTCCGCCCTGGGCGGCATTGCATTCGCGACGGATAAGCGACGAAGGGGTGTTCTGTAGGCGTTTCGCGCGCGATGCGCAAAACTCAGCCGCGTCCGAGATAGGGCATGGCGGTGGCCATCACGGTGAGGAACGGGACGTTGGCCGAGAGCGGCAGGCCCGCCATGTAGACCACCGCGTCGGCCACGTGCCGCGCATCCATCACGGGCTCGGGGCGAATGCTGCCATCCGCCTGCCGGGCGCCCTTCGCGATGCCCGCCGTCATCTCCGTCTCGGCATTGCCGACGTCGATTTGCCCGCAGGCGATGTCGAAGGGGCGCCCGTCCAGGGCCGTCGCCTTGGTCAGCCCGGTGATCGCGTGCTTGGTGGCCGCGTAGGGGGCCGAGTGCGGCCGGGGCGCCTGCGCGGCGATGGAGCCGTTGTTGATAATGCGCCCGCCTTGCGGATCCTGCGCCTTCATCATCCGGAAGGCCGCCTGCGTGCACAGGAAGGCACCGGTGAGGTTCACGTCGACCGAGCGTCGCCAGTCGTCGAGGGTGATCGTGTCGATCGCCGCCGCGGGCGTGAACACCCCGGCATTGTTGAACAGCAGGTCGAGCCGCCCGAACCGCTCGCCCACCCGGGCGAACAGCCGCGCCACCGAATCCGCGTCCGCCACGTCGGTCACCAGGGCTTCCGCTGTAACACCCGCAGCCCTGGCCAGACCGGCCACCTCCTCGAGGGGCGCGAGGCGCCGCCCTGCCAGGGCAAGGTCATAGCCCGCCGCGGCGAGCGCCAGGGCCACGCTCCGCCCAATCCCCGACCCCGCCCCCGTTACCACCGCGATCCGCCTGCCCATGTCCCGCTCCCCATCGCGCCGCCAAGAGCCATAAGCGCCCCCTTCCCCTGTTGCCAGCACCCGACACTGCGTCTAGACACACCTCCGCCGAGCGCGATGGGGCGTCGCCAAGTGGTAAGGCAGCGGTTTTTGGTACCGCCATTCCCAGGTTCGAATCCTGGCGCCCCAGCCAGTCTCCTGACTCGATCGCTGATGTCTCTAACTCCTCCTTGAATAGGGGCGCTGGAGCGTCGTGAGGTCGGGTCGCTTCAAGCGTGCACGCCCCCCAGAAGTGTTCATCGCTCAAGCCGATAGATGTCGATGATGCATGCTCTGACAGCGCGAATCGCGGTTCGGATTTGCCCAATGAACCCAAAACATCCCAAATCAAATTTATGAACTAATTTGAGTTTACCTACAGTCGTTAGGCTAAAAGCCGATCACGTGGCTTCTACCTTTAACGGTTGCTTGCTCTAATATTTGGCTCGACGGCGACATTTACGGACGCTGAGCCAGCACTTCGAGGTTCCGTAGCTGCGCTGCACCGAGCTTTGAACCTAACGTTTTAATTAGCGTCCGGACTCATAACCAGTAGCTGACGGTCGCGGCGAGGCAGACGGCGGCGAGGTAGTTGACCGCCGAGCGGTCGTAGCGCGTAGCGATGCGGCGGAAGTCTTTCAGGCGACCGAACATCCGCTCGATGCTGTTGCGGCCCCGATAGAGCACAGGCGAGAAGCACGGCTTCCAGCGCCGGTTGACCTTGGGCGGGATGTTGGGCGCGGCTCCGGCCGCCTCGATTTGTCGGCGGATGGCATCGCTGTCGTAGCCCTTGTCAGCCAGCACGACGCGGCAGGCGGGCAGGCGTTCGAGCAGCAGCGCACCGGCCTTGCAGTCGGCGACCTGCCCGCCAGTCAGCAGGAAGGCGAGCGGGCGGCAGGCGCGGTCGGTGAGAGCGTGGATCTTGGTCGTGCGCCCGCCCCGCGAGCGGCCGATGGCCTGGTTTTGCTCCCCCCTTTACCCCCGGCGGCGCAGCGGTGGGCTTTCACGGCGGTGGAGTCGATCAGCACCTGGGAGGGCGGCCCGCCGGCCTGGGACAGTGTCTCGAATAACCCGACCCAGACCCCCTTGGCCGCCCAGCGCACGAAGCGGTTGTAGAGCGTCTTCTTCGGCCCGTAGACGTCCCGCGGCGCGTCCGTCCAGCGGCCGCCAGACTTGAGCACGTGGACGATACCACTGATCACCCGCCGGTCGTCCACGCGCTCCTTGCCCCGCGTGTCGGTGGGCAGGTGCGGCGCGATCCGCGCAAACTGCTCGTCCGTCAGCCAGAACTGATCCATCGGCCCCTCCCATGGGAGCCGTGAATCACACCTACGCCGTCCGCGCCACCCTTATGGGTCCGGACGCTAGAAATGGGTTCGTTCTGCGAAAACGTCGCGTATCTCCCTCCTCCTCGGTCTCAACCTGGCGGAACGCTCTTCTGGCATGATGCTTTTGTGCAGTGGGTTCAAATAATCCTGGATCTCTATAAATAATTTGCGGTTATGGGACTGGATATAAGGTGACCTAGTTCAAACTAACACAAATAAAGTCAAATTATTGTAATAATGCGCAATATTATGTCTAACAAAACAAGATATAGAAAATATAATAATGATAAAAATCCGAAATAAATTCACGATGCGAGACTTGTAACGACTGTAAATATAAAAAATAGCTTTAAAAGCACATGAATAATAAATATTATTTTATAGATTCGACCTTTCTATGATTCAAAATTAAGGTGAGGTGATGGTATCCACAGGTTGGAGGGTGCGAACGTTTTTCGCTTCCGTTCGATCGGCACGCTCTCTCAAGGCATAATGGAATTCGCTGGGAGGTGTTGCGGCTTCGTTCTTGCATTTGCTGCCGCGAGTCGAAAGGATGCAAACGTATGTTTCTTTCAACGCCGCGTCCGGCTTGGACGTGAGTTCTGAACCTGCGCCAGATCCCGCTTTTCGTTAAGCGACCTGGCTGATAGCAATCCCGAGAGTGTGATGCCACGCACCATGCGAGTGGCGACGGCAGTGCCGTCCGACAAAGGCAGACCAACATCAAGGCGTTCAACGCCATCTTCTCGTTCGAGCCAGAACGAAGTGCTCCGTGTATACTCGTCCGGCGCAGAGGATATTATGGAGGCAGCTGAGAGTGCGCTGAGGCATAAGGCTGTCGAGATGGCGCTTGGCGGCGACGCAGGGATGATGCGGTACTGTCTCGGAGAGCTCTCGGCTCAGCGGTTGCGGTCTTCGGGATTCATGCTGCCCGAGCTCACCACGATTGAGGATCTTCCGAAAGCAACCTACGTTATCCTGCAAGCTGCAGCGGTCGGCACAATAACTTTCCAGGAAGCGAACGAGCTTGCAAAGCTCGTGGGTGTTCATGCCGAGGCGATGCGGGACGAAGAGCTCAGCCGGCGCATTTCGCTTCTCGAGGAGCAGCAAGGCTGGTGAGTAATCGAAAGGCCTACGGACGCCGTGTACGGCGCTTAGAGCATGCCATGTGTCGGCATGGGCTTTCTTTCGTTATACAGTGCCGTGATGGGGAGGAAGATAGTGAGAGAATAGACCGGTTATGCAGTAAAATTGAGAAAGACTACGGTCCACTGAATTCCTCTAAAGATCAAATAATAATTAGCCGGGTATTTGGAGGCACATCGCAGATTTCGGATGATGTGCTGGTATTGCCGATGTCAGGTCCATAAGTTATGATAGATTTTTTAAGAAAATTAGTATTAGACTTATAACAATCAAGGCCTGTTGATACGACCTTAGCAGCGCAGCTACCCAAAGTTCATTTTGTGTCAAAGTGCTGTTGCCCCTCCTGGCGCTTGTGACGAAATCGAACGCCGGCCCCTCCTCCGTTTTCGGGGATGAACTCGATACCGGCCACTTCGAGTGCTTGCCGTAAAGCCGATATGGTTGGCCCATGAGCGCCGAGATCGCCAGGCTTCGCCTCAAGGCGCTTAATAGTTGGCAGCGAAACGCCGGAAGCGAGAGCAAGATCCTTTTGCTCCCACCTGATGAGAGCACGTGCCGCGCGTACCATTTCGCTAGTCAGCGTTAGCATTTTATCGGTTCCTCAAGGCTCAAATGATACCTCAGGTATTGACAGCAATGAGCGATTAAGTGATACTCAGGGCATCAAATACCGGAGGCGCTGATGACATCCCGTCGATCAATCTCGTGGTCTTCTGCGCTTCAAAGTTTGCGAGCCGACCGAGGGCAAACGCCGCCAGCGGAACGACGCCTTCACCTCCAAGCTACGGCGTTCGCTAAGCTGGCTTTCCATCGCGCACAAGCGCTAGCGCATGACTGTCCGATGATTGTCTTCGGAGCTTACGACCGACGTACAATCATGCGTTTGGCTGCAGTGGCTGCGAACGCGAGGCGCACAGCGACTGGCGAGACCTGGCGTACGTGCATCTCCGCCGCACTTCGAGGGACTTGGGCAGCAGCGAAAGCGTCTCGCCAGTCGGCCGAACGTCAACAAAGCTGTTGCTTTGCAGGCAGGAGTGAAACGTCGGTCTCCACTGGATCTGGGGCGAAGTTTCCGGGGATACGCCAGGAAAATACATGCTTCGCATTGGATGTATTATCAAAACAACCGCCTCTGTAGATGCCCAACCGCAACTCTCATCTTCGTTCTATTTCTGCAGAACGGATCACCGCATTTCTATGCGAAGTAGGTTCGTCGGATTGAGTAAAATCTGCGGCTGAACTCACTGCATTAAACGGCCCACCTATGCCGGCCGCGCGATCCTATCACCAATTTAACCACAGTCGGAGGCCCACGATGCCCCACAAGAAACCGCGTCAGCGCGCGGCTGATCCTGCACGTCCAACGGTGGCTTCCCTAGGTGTCCAGGTGAAGCTCATAGGCCGCGACGAGGATGAACAACTCAGAGTGTTGATCGAGCGATATGAGCAACTTCTTTACGACTGGGAGCACCTTTCCTATCAGGCCCTAAAGGCGCTCGCTGACCGTCCGCTTATCCGAAGCGGAGGCCCTGATGCCGTACGTCGCGCTTGAGGACGTTCGCACAACGCGGCGCGGGTCTTTATCGAATCGCCGGCGGCTCCAGGCTTGGGAGCGGACGGGCGGGACCTGCGTGGTTTGCGATTGTCGCATCGACGGTGTGCGGGACCGCTGGATCGTCGAGCACATACGCGCTCTCGAACTCGGTGGGTTGGACGAGATCCAGAACCTCGGACCAGCGCATGAGGCGTGTGGGCGAGAGAAGACGCGCGGTGATCACGCCCGAGCTGCTGAAGCGAAGCGACAGAAACTCCGGCATCTCGGGGCAGCGGCCAGCACTCGCCCGATGCCTGGGTCACGGACTTCAGCTCTCAAGCGTAAGGTTGATGGAACGGTTGTGCTCCGCGAGGAGCGTCCACGGTACCGTCAATCAGTTGGGTTTCCCGCGGAAAGCGGTGAGGCTGAAGCACTTTGCTCGATGCCGATCGCGGTGGACGCCGCGACCAATCCGACTGAGCACCTTTGCCCGAAGGCGATGCTGTCGGATAAGGAGGTCTTGTCAGGGACGGGGGAGCAAATGGCGAACCGAGCGGCAACGAAGGCAGGACTGGCGAGCCTGGGCCAGGAGGATACTTCGGCCTCAGGAGACGTGCTCCCCGCGATCCCCGCTCACCTCGACTTTCTGTTCAGCGACCGTCCCCTGCTGCCCGGCGAAGATCCAGACCAGTACGAAACCCTTCTGCGCAGCATCGTTCATCAAATCCGCCCTGGTGACGTCATCGAGGCGATCTGGGTGAAGAACATCACGGACTTGATCTGGGAGGCCAATCGGATCCGGCGTTGGCGGAGGCAGATCCTGGTTCAAGCTCAGCTACAGGCAGCCGAGGATTTGATCCGCCCTGCCCTCCAGAACGCGGATCCTATGGGATTGAACCAGTTCGTGACCCCATCGGCTAATAGCTTGGCCGCAGGTTGGATGGCGGGAAATGTAGAGCAGCAGGCACAAGTCGATGGCCTCCTACGAGAGCGTGGTCTCACGGCAGAAAACGTCGCTGCGCACGGCTTCCTTTTGAACTTGCCCTCTATCGAACGCATCGATCGAATGGCTTTGCTCGCTGATCAGCGTCGAGATGCACTCCTCCGGGAGATCGAGCGCAAGCGAGAAGGGTTTGGGCAGCTTGCCCGGAAAGTTGCCGCGGACATCCTTGACATCGAGCGCATTGACAAGCGGTGAGCCGTTTATTTTGAACGTTGGGTCAGTGATGACGTCTGAGCGCGCCAGTCATGCCAATCGCCAAAATGCTGTAAAGAGCACAGGCCCCCGTACACCCTCCGGGAAAGCGCAATCGAAACAGAATGCCCGTAAGCACGGCCTCTCGATTGTCGATCTTGATCCAGAGATGGAGTCGGAAATCGAACATTTGGCGGAGCTAATTGCCGACAGTGACGGCATTGCTGATGGGATTCTGGAGGCAGCCCGTGATACTGCTGAGGCGCAGGTTAAATTCCAGCGTGTACAAGCATTTAAGTCCGCAATGCTGCAGAGCGGAGTAGCAAACATAACATCGCAAGCCGAAGCAGGTCTAGGATCCCCGAACGATTTATTTCTGGAAATTTTTGACCAGCTTGAGAGATTGGATCGGTATGAAGCTCGAGCTTTGTCCCGACGGAAGTTTGCTTTCCGTCGGCTCCTCGAACGCATCAATCGAGAGGTCGGAACCTAGGTCATCGCGCTAGTAGCCCGGCTTGGTCTTCCTGTGCGAGTTTGAGGAGGTTCTGGCCGTAGGCGGTCTTGGCGAAGAGCTTGCCGCGGGCGATGAGCTGGTCCTTGCCGATGAAGCCCTGCAGGTAGGCGATCTCCTCCAGGCAGGCCACCTGCAGGCCCTGGCGGTGCTGGAGCGTGCGTACGAACTCGGCCGCCTCCAGGAGGCTGTCATGGGTGCCCGTGTCGAGCCAGGCATAGCCGCGGCTCATCCGCTCCACATGCAGCTGCCCGCGTTCGAGATAGGCCTCGTTGACGCTGGTGATCTCGAGCTCGCCCCGGGCCGAGGGCCTGACCGCCGCGGCGATGTCGAGGACCTGGTTGTCGTAGAAGTACAGCCCCGTCACCGCCCAGGGGCTCTCGGGCTCGATCGGCTTCTCGACGAGCCGCAGGGGCCGCCCGTCCGGGTCGAGGGTCACCACGCCGTAGGCCGAGGGATCGTCGACGTGGTAGGCGAACACCGTGGCGCCGCTCTCGCGCGCCCGGGCCTGAGCCAGCATCTCGCTCATGCCCGAGCCGAAGAACAGGTTGTCGCCGAGCACCAGGGCGACGCTGTCGTCGCCCACGAAGTCGCGCCCGATCAGGAAGGCCTGGGCCAGGCCCTCCGGCCGGGGCTGGATCGCGTAGCTGAAGGACAGCCCGAACTGCTCGCCGGTGCCGAACAGGCGCTTGTAGTTGTCCAGGTGCTCGGGCGAGGAGATGATCAGGATCTCGCGGATGCCCGCCAGCATCAGTACCGAGACCGGATAGTAGATCATCGGCTTGTCGTAGACCGGCAGCAGCTGCTTGTTGATCGACAGCGTGGCCGGGTGCAGGCGCGTGCCCGTGCCGCCGGCCAGAACGATCCCCTTCATGCCTGTGTCTCCGTCGTTGTCCGTTCAGGGCCGACCAGCCGGTCGAGGATGTCGTCGAGGGCATCTGCCCAGGGGCGCGGCTTCAGGCCGTAGGCGGCCGTCAGGCTCGCGGTCGACAGCACCGAATGGGCCGGGCGCCGCGCCGGGGTCGGGAAGGCGTGGGTGGGGATGGCGTCGACCGGCACGGAACGGCCGCCGCGCCGGGCCGCACCCGCCATGATGGCGCGGGCAAAGCCGCACCAGGTGGTGGCGCCCGCATTGACGAAGTGATGCGTGCCCGTGGGCGCGCTGGGATCGCGGGCCAGCGCCTGGGCGATCACCGCCAGGCCGGCGGCGAGGTCGCCCGCGCTCGTCGGGCTGCCGTGCTGGTCGTCGACCACGCTGAGGCGCTCGCGCTCGGCGGCGAGGCGCAGCATCGTCTTGACGAAGTTGCCCCGGTGCGGGCTCACCACCCAGGCGGTGCGGATGATGGCGTGGCGCGGGTTGGCACTGCGCACCGCGATCTCGCCGGCGGCCTTGCTCGCGCCGTAGACGTTCTGCGGGTCGATCGGCGTGTCGGGGGTGCAGGGGGCCGTCCCGCGTCCGTCGAAGACGTAGTCGGTGGAGACGTGGACGAGGGGGATGCCGGCCCGGGCGGTGGCGGCGGCCAGGAGCGCCGGCGCCACCGCGTTCAGGGCCCAGGCCGCGGCGATCTCGCTTTCGGCCTTGTCCACGGCGGTGTAGGCGGCCGCGTTGACCACCGCCCCGTAGGGGCGCGCGCTCAGGGCCGCCGCGATCGCGGCGGCGTCCGTGACGTCGAGCGCCGTGCGGCTCGGGGCGTGCAGGCGGGTGCCCGCCTCCCAGAGCGCGGGTGCCTGCAACTCGGTACCGACCTGGCCGGCGCCGCCGAGGATGAGGATGTCCATGGGCTCAGGTGCTCTGGGTGGGAGGAGCGCCTTGCGCGGGAGGAACACCCTGGCCGAGACCGAGGCGCTCGCCGGTGTAGCGGCCCTCGCGGATCGGGCGCCACCAGGCCTCGTTGGCGAGGTACCAGCGCACGGTCTCCTCCAGGGCCCGCTCGAAGTCCTTGGTCGGATGCCAGCCGAGCTCGGCCTCGGCCTTGGACGGGTCGATGGCGTAGCGCCGGTCGTGGCCGGGCCGGTCGGTGACGTAGGTGATCAGCCGGTCGTGGGGGGCCTGCTCCGGGCGCAGGCGGTCGAAGGCGGCGCAGAGCGCCTTGACGACGCCGAGGTTGTTGCGCACCGCGCGTCCGCCCAGGAGGTAGGTCTCGCCGATCCGCCCCTTCTCCAGCACCGCCACGAGGCCGCGGGCATGGTCCTCCACGTGGATCCAGTCGCGCTCGTTCAGGCCGTCGCCGTAGACGGGCAGCGGCCTGCCCTCCAGGGCGTTGAGGATCATCAGGGGGATGAGCTTCTCGGGGAAGTGCCGCGGGCCGTAGTTATTCGAGCAGTTCGTCACCAGGACCGGCAGGCCGTAGGTCTCGTGCCAGGCGCGGGCCAGGTGGTCGGAGGCCGCCTTGGAGGCCGAGTAGGGCGAGCGCGGGTCGTAGCGGCTCGCCTCCGTGAAGAAGCCGTCGGGCGGCAGCGAGCCGTAGACCTCGTCGGTGGAGACGTGCAGGAAGCGGAAGGCCGCCTTGGCCTCGCCGGCGAGCCCGTCCCAGTGGCTGCGGGCCCCGTCGAGCATGACCTGGGTGCCGACCACGTTGGTGCGGATGAAGGCACCCGGATCGGTGATCGAGCGGTCGACGTGGCTCTCGGCGGCCAGGTGCATCACGGCCTCGGGCCGGAACGCGGCATAGAGGGCGTGCACGGCCCCCGGGTCGCAGATGTCGGCCTCCACCAGGCGGTGGCGCGGGTTGTCCGCCAGCGGCTGGAGCGAGATCGGGTTGGCCGCGTAGGTCAGCGCGTCGAGCGTCGCCACGTCGTGCCCGAGCTCCTGCACCAGATGCAGGACCAGGGCCGATCCGATGAAGCCGCAGCCGCCCGTCACCAAGATGCGCATGGGATGAAAGATCTCTCGTGAAGGCGATCGGAAAGCGATCGCGGGGAACAGCGGAACCGGATCCGGTCGTATTCTGCCGCAAGAGCTTCAGAAAAGTGGCGGAAGATCGGCCAGGCGCGGGGCGATCCGGTCCTTGGCCGAGAGCTGGGCCTGCGCCTCGCTCACCGGCCAGGCGATGCCGAGCGCTGGATCGTTCCAGAGCAGGCCGCCATCGTGCTCGGGGCTGTAGACCCCGCCGGCGACCTTGTAGGCCACCATGGTGTCGGGCTCCAGGGTGCAGAAGCCGTGCCCGAAGCCGACCGGAATGTAGAGCTGCTCGCCGGCCTCTGCGTCGAGGCGCACGGCCACGTGCCGGCCGTAGGTGGGCGAGGCGCGCCGCAGGTCGACGGCCACGTCCAGGATGGCGCCGGAGAGCACCCGGACGAGCTTGGCCTGGGCCATGGGGGGGCACTGGAAATGCAGGCCCCGCACCGTGCCGCGCGGGGCGGAGAAGGACTGGTTGTCCTGGACGAAGACATCCGCGATGCCGGCGCGCGCCAGGATGTCCGCCCGGTACGTTTCCGAGAACCAGCCCCGCGCATCGCCGAAGCGCGTCGGCACCACTCGCCGGACCGCCTGAATCTCCGTCTCAATCACCTGCATGCTCGGGGGACCTCAAGATCACGAAGCTGTCCCGTCCTTGGCAAGTCTGAATCCCAGGCTGTCAAGGATCGGAGGGGATTTTCGAAGGGGCCGCGATGCGTCTGAGCCGTCGCAAGCCCGCGGCCCTGTTTCCGACACAGGACTTCGCGAGAGGGAACGGCGTTTGATGTTGACGGACGACCCACTCACCGCGGGGCAAAGCCCAGCTGAACTAGTCGAACTTTGCAGATAGAATTAGGATGACGCTGCTTTGTATGGGGGGTTCGGCAAATCTTTCTGGTGCCACTGCTTAATCACCTCACAACGGTTGGACTAACCCGCCCCACTAGCAGAGGCAGAATCCGGGATATCCACTGATATTGTAAGTATGGGTGTGAATTCAGACAGGAGCAGCTACCATGTTTCCCCTAGATGATTACGCTTCCAGGTATCATTGGAAATGCACGTGTAAATATAATCTGAATCGATTTTAATCTCACCCTTAGCACACGAAGAATTGCTAGACGAAGGCGTTCCAAACGGAATAACCAGTTTGTCTCTTATTTGCGCATTGCCTATGGCAACGATATTCGTGCCCGCGGCGATGGAAAGTGGTGAAACGCCAAGCGTAACATCGAAAACTCGATATTCGCCTGCTCCTCCTTTCCCAGTGATCCACTTAGCAGCGCCGGCGGCAGCAAATGTAAGATCCGACTGGCGTCCGCGAGCGCTGTCCCCGCTATCTATAGTTAAAGCTACGTTGAAATCTGCATTGTTACCGATTACATAATTGCTATTCTCATCTAATCGGGCTCGTATTAAATATCCGGGGGATGCGGCGTTGCTCATGTCAAAAACGGAATTATGTTTCCCGGGACCCACCTTGAGAACCGAATTACTATCCGAATTATCATAGATGAAGGAGGTCTGAAATGCTCGTACTGCGTCTGCTTTAAATGGGCCGGATCCTATAGCTGTGCCGTTTGGGTTGCTTTTGGCTAGAATGCCGACATCGGCAATGCGGCTCAGGGCTAGGCCAGTACTCCACCATCCGATCCCAGAATTATCGTTAGCCCAGGTTTCGATTGCTGATGTGATCCGACCAAGGGACCCGGACTGGGCAGTCAATTCGATGGCATTTTTCCTATTCGGCTCACCACCCCAGGGATCCGTCGAGGTGTTTGGATAGCCCGTCCCAGCTTCGACCTCGATCCCAGTGGTTCGAGCGTCGTCATAGCCTGGGCCGCATGCCGGCGCACTGCAAACCTGAGTGAAAACGTTTAAACCATAGAGCTTCTTTCTACCGTTCCCGTTTATCACCGCGATCGTGCCTCCAACTGTATCCCCCGCGGCAGGTGTGGCACTCGGATTGTCGCCGATCCAGATCTGCAAGCCAGCATTTTCGCCGGCGGGAGTCTCACCGATTGGATTGTTCCATACGTGCAGCGGACCTCGATTGCCTCGATCACCACTGGACGCGACCAATCCCATTGGATCGAGGCGTAAGCGTAAGCCTGCGAAGGCACCAAACAGCGGACTAGTCAGCCAGGACGCAAGGCTCTTGCCAGATGGCAGTAAATCAGTCCGCACTTGGAGATTAGATATATCGTCGATCGAGCTGTTAGGAATATTAGAAGGAGAAGGCCTTTCAGATTTCACGAGAACGAATTGAGAATCCAGTTTTTGCAGAATCAAACCGGGAGGACCTTTTATACTAATTTCTTCAGTTAAATTAAAATTCGGTAAAGCTTCTTTAGCAAGCGCTGAGTTTGATAAGCATGCTATGACCACAAGGATGATTGAATTGTTACGTTTCAAACGGCATCCGCATTTGATTGAGCAAATCATTGAATAGAACGCCCTTATCGTCTGGTTGTAATTCTTTACTGTTGATATGTTCACTTCGGAAGCTATAAATCCGAACAGCACGGCAACTCGGCAGCGCTTGCCACGAAAGCTATCCGTTGCGACGCGCCATTTTCGTGGTGGTTCCCGGTCTTGTCCGGGAATACGAGCTTAGCGAGATCAATCTCGGGCTCGCCCTTGAACCAGGCTAGGCGCGCCGCCTTCACGTACGTCTAATCCTACTGAGAGGTCTGGCTCGTGTTTGTAACGCGTGATACCGTGGCGCTTGAAAGAGCGGGACAGGTTGCTCACCTCGACCCGCAGACCACGTTCGGCAAGTCGAGCGCGTAGCTCGCGCAATAACAATTCGGGTTTAGGCTCAGAGGTCCGCCAGATCAGGCCAGCCTTGGCCTCTATGGTGTGCGGGCTCTGATCGCTGCACATCGGCTTGACCCATGTGAGTCCTTCCCGCACGAAGGCTCTGTACCAGCGCACGGCGCTGGCCAGACTGACCTCGAACAAACTAGTCGCTTTCCGGCAAGAGCCGCCTGCCCCAATCTTCACCAGGACGCGTTCACGCAAATCGACCGTCAAGGCTGAGGGCATCCAACTCTCCCCCTCGGAAAGCCGCGCATCGAAACACATTTACGGCGCGCTTGAAACCCGAATCGATTCAAGCCAAACGAACACCGCTCTACGCACTGACCTTTGGGTGTTTGTGAACGGCGTGGTCGTTCACAATGGCGTAGACGATCTTGCCCGCCGGACTCGCAGCCTCGACCGCATCCCGGCAAGCGGATGAACTCCTGATACCGGTGGCGCTGCATCCAGCGGCCGATCACCTTGCCCTCCGGGACGTCCAGAGCGGCAAACAGGGTCGTCGTGCCATGGCGCTTGGAGTCGTGGGTTCGCGTCATCGGCTGGCCCAGCTTCATCGGCAACGGACCCTACGTGCGGGCGAGCGCCGGAATTGGGCTTTTCTCGACGAACGAGAGCACGACGGCGCGGGCGGGTCGACGTAGAGCCCAACGACCTCGCGCAGTTTGGCGGTAAAGGCCGGTTCAGTGGAAAGCTTGAACTGCCGAACCCGATGCGGCTGCAGGCCATGCCCGCGCCAGATCCGCTGCACCGACGAGATGCTGATAGCCGTGAGCTTGCTCATGGCGGAAGCCGTCCAATGCGGGATCTCGCCGGGCGGAGCCCATTTCGTCCGGGTAAGCACACGCGCCGCCACCTCTGATCCGAGCGGCGGGAGCGCCGGTCATGCGTTGTCCCGTAGGAGCCTGTAGCCGCCCTCCTGCCCAAAGCGTCCCTGGTTGCGCCAGACCGCTGTCTTGGACTCGCCTACCTCATGCACGACCGCGTGCGTCCCGAGCACATTGGCGCGCAACTCAACGATGCAGGCCCGTCAGACGTGCTTCTGTGGCGTGTTTCGATACGAGAAGCGTGCTTCGACCCGAAGGCGTTCCGAACTTGAGAGCATGAAGGAGATGCCACTGCGCATCCCGCTAGACTCGCGGGACGGGCCTCAACCGAAATTGCGGACGGCCTCAATCGTCAGACCTCAACCACTAGCGCTTCTGGCAGATATCTGACCTATGTGGTGTAAACGGATGCCACAGCCTCGTTCGTGATGTGCGTCCGAGATCTTAAGGGAAGAAGCGAGATAGTATGTCGTATCACCTTGATGCCGCTGCCAAACTTTATGAGCATTATTTCGCTAGAGGGCAAGCTTATTGGGAGCGCTCTCCAGAAATAAGGAAGAGATTTCCGGTAAGAGATAGAGCAGATTTCTGGCGCCATATTGACGTTGAAGCAATACTATATATTCGTGAAATCCAAGATGTTGCCGTTGCTTTCCCGCCTTGGAGGGAAATGAGTACGGTCGGTGGTGAGACTGATCTTCGTATTTTTCTCGGCGTCGGTCGAGACTGCTATGACCTGCTGCACCGGTACATGGTGCTCGAAAACGGCCGAAAGCGCATCTTGGATTTTGGCGTTGGCTGCGGACGTACCGCGCGCCATTTCTATCGTGATTTAGCGACCACTGAAATGTTTGGTTGTGATGTAGATGGAGACGCGATTCGATTTCTTGACAAACAAGTCGAATTTATCCATGCGGATAAATCCAACAATCTTCCGCCACTCGACTATGGTAGTGAATTTTTCGATTATGTTTATAGCATCTCCGTATTTACGCATCTAAACGAAGTTGCATTTCGAGCTTGGTCATTTGAGATTGCCCGAGTATTAGTGCCTGGAGGAAGAGCTCTTATTACGCTGCACGGTTCTACTGCAATCAAAAAAATGGAAGAGCCCGGTCGTATTCAGTCTATCAATGTAAGTGAAGAGAATTATAATTTTCAAAAGCAGAATTTCGAAAGCAAAGGCTTTTTTTGGGCTCCTCAGGTTGCTGGTTCATCGGACATCGACACAGAGCAATACGGTATCTCATTTCTGGATGAGCGCCAGCTAGCCAATTTCTTGCCTCCCAATTTAGAGGTTGAAACATATGAAGCGGGTGCGATTTCAGGCTGGCAGGACTTGGTTGTTCTTCGTAAAATTTAGTATTCAATCAAATCTATTTTAGCGCTTAGTGGTATAGGGCTGTGCACAAATAGAGAGATGGACACGACAAAAAATATCAAAACTTAAGATAATAAAAATTGGCTACTTTAAGACGTAATAATATATCGTCTGACTGTTCCAATTTTTTGATTTGTTAGAATGGAAAGAAGCTTTGATAGAATCATCTCAGATGTGATAAATAAAAACAATATATGTACCGTTCAGCTTAATAGATAAACTAAAAGGATTCGGGTCGTAATGTGTTATATGGGTATATAATGATAGCCATAGCTGTTTGACCCTGGTTTAAGTATCGTTTCTGTGGATCGGAAAATTGTCTTTTAGCGGTTGCGGACAATAATTCTAAATTTTGATTGATAAACAGGAGGCGAAATATGTCGTATAACTTGCCAATGGCCTTGTTGCGCTACGAGCACTATTTTGCGAGAGGACAGCTTTATTGGTCGCGTGCGGCAGATATCATGGAACGTTTCCCGGAACGTGACAAAGAAGATTTTTGGCGCTTTATAGATACAGAAGGGATTCTATATTTGCGTGAGATCCAAGATGTAGCCGTGGTATTTCCTCATTGGAGAGAAATGAGCTCGGAGACTGGCGAGACTGACCTACGTACTTTCTTAGCTTGCGGCCGCGACTGCTATGATTTGCTTCGCAGGCACATCGAATTTGGCGAGGACCAAATTCGCGTTTTAGATCTTGGCGTAGGAGGCGCACGTACCGCGCGACATTTTTATCGAGACTTGAAGAGAGTCGAACTATTCGGTTGTGATCATCGTGCCGACTTGGTTCGGTTTCTAGACGAAAATACTGACTTCATTCATCTACAAAAAGTAAATTCTCTTCATCGACTTCCTTATGAAAATAACTATTTCAAGTATATTTACAGTTTTTCTGCGCTTCTGCATGTCTCAAGTATTTCGCTTCAACAGTGCCTCCACGAACTAACTCGCATATTGACAACAAATGGCAAAGCTCTGATAGCTTTATATGCGTATTCAGACGAGAAGGCGAGCAGGAGCAAAGAGCCTTTCCGGGTGGCAGGCGAACATCAAACCTCCACTCCAGAATTCCTTCTGCAAGTTTTGCCGTCGCAGATGGAAATCGACGTATACGAAGCTGGTGTTGTTCCTGGAGGACATGATTTAGCTGTAATTCGTAAGATTTGATACAGGCCGGTGGGGACTTATAAGATATTTCGGTAAAATGGCCGTTTTGATCAAACATAATCAAATATTCTATTGCTTGCTAATCTATGGTGATCAATTTCCTTTGGATGATCCATCGTTGAGGTTGGAGTCAGGAATGATGGGAGTTCCCAAATCCTGTCTCGGCCAAGAGGAGACCTTGCAATGCTCCTTGCGTGCGGGTGGTGCCGTGATTTTTGATGCTGTCGGCGTTTAGGAGACTCGAATGGGTCAGGCAAGGTTCTTCGATCTGGATGTGTATCGGCGTGGGGAAAGGGCTCTGACGCACTCTCACTCTTCATCGAGGCGCAAGGCCAACCTGGCGAGCTTGCAACACGTCGATCTTGCCGCGTCCGTACATTTGACGCTTCATGAGCTTGAGTTTCTTGATCGGCCTTTCCATCTGTCTTTCCGACCATGGCAACGTTATGGCGGTCTGAGCCGCAGCTCGGTCCTGGCCGACGCCGCAGTCGAACCAGGCGACGAGGCCTGTGCAGGCACGCACGAGCCATGCTCCGAGCCTGTCTGTGGCCATCGCTCGGACCATTGATTTGGAAAGCGCCGACTGGACACCTCGAAATACCTCCTTCCGTACGGGGCGGTGTCGTGATTCCCTGATGCTGTCGGCGTTGGGGAGACTCGGATGGGTCAGCCAGGGTTCTTCGATCTGGATGAGCGCTATCAGCGCCTGTCGGAGAACGGCGACCCGGTGGTGAAGCTCGCGGCGCTGATCGACTTCGAGGCGTTCCGGCCGAAGTTGGCGACTGCACTGAAGCGGTCCGATGGGTCGAAGGGTGGCCGCCCGCCCTACGATCCGGTGCTGATGTTCAAGATCCTGATCCTGCAGACGCTCTACACGCTCTCGGACGACGCCACAGAGTTCCAGATCCGAGACAGGCTGTCGTTCATGCGCTTCCTCGGCCTCGGATTCGAGGATGCCGTGCCCGACGCCAAGACGGTGTGGCTGTTCCGGGAGCACCTGACCCGGGCCGGCGCGATCGAGGAGCTGTTTGCCGCCTTCGACGCCTGGCTGAAGGGCAAGGGTTACCTCGCGATGTCGGGCCAGATCATCGACGCCTCGATCATCGCGGCTCCGCGTCAGCGCAACACCGATGCGGAGAAGGCGGATCTGAAGGAGGGCCGGATCCCGGAGGCGTGGGCGGCCAAGCCGAAGAAGCTCGCTCAGAAGGATCGCGACGCCCGCTGGACCCTGAAGCGGGCCAAGGCGCGCCCGGCGAAGGCGGACGGCACGAAGGCCAGGGTCGAGATCGCCATCCCGATGTTCGGCTACAAGACGCACATATTGATCGACCGCAGGCACGGCTTCGTCCGCCGCTTCACCGTCACCAGCGCGGCCGCTCACGACGGGGCGCAACTGGCCAACGTCCTCGATCCGGCCAACACGGCGAGCGACGTCTCTCGCCGATACCGCCTACCGCTCGAAGGCCAACGAAGCTCATCTGGCCAAGCATGGCCGGCGCTCGAAGATCCACTTCCGGCGACAGCCTGGCCTCGATCTGACGCCGGCGCAGCGCAAGGCCAACCGCGTCCGCTCCAAAGTCCGCTCGGCGGTCGAGACGGTGTTCGCCGGCCAGAAGCACCGCTTCGGCCTGTTTGTGCGCACCGTCGGCCTAGCCCGGGCCCGGACCAAGATCGGGCTCGCCAACCTCGCCTACAACCTCAAGCGCTTCCTCTGGATCGACGGCCGGCCAGTGGCGGCCTGAGGGACGCTCGGGATAGCCACTTGAGCCCGTTCACGACTACCGCCAGATTACTAGCGTCCGGACCCATAAGGGTGGCGCGGACGGCGTAGGTGTGATTCACGGCTCCCATGGGAGGGGCCGATGGATCAGTTCTGGCTGACGGACGAGCAGTTTGCGCGGATCGCGCCGCACCTGCCCACCGACACGCGGGGCAAGGAGCGCGTGGACGACCGGCGGGTGATCAGTGGTATCGTCCACGTGCTCAAGTCTGGCGGCCGCTGGACGGACGCGCCGCGGGACGTCTACGGGCCGAAGAAGACGCTCTACAACCGCTTCGTGCGCTGGGCGGCCAAGGGGGTCTGGGTCGGGTTATTCGAGACACTGTCCCAGGCCGGCGGGCCGCCCTCCCAGGTGCTGATCGACTCCACCGCCGTGAAAGCCCACCGCTGCGCCGCCGGGGGTAAAGGGGGGAGCAAAACCAGGCCATCGGCCGCTCGCGGGGCGGGCGCACGACCAAGATCCACGCTCTCACCGACCGCGCCTGCCGCCCGCTCGCCTTCCTGCTGACTGGCGGGCAGGTCGCCGACTGCAAGGCCGGTGCGCTGCTGCTCGAACGCCTGCCCGCCTGCCGCGTCGTGCTGGCTGACAAGGGCTACGACAGCGATGCCATCCGCCGACAAATCGAGGCGGCCGGAGCCGCGCCCAACATCCCGCCCAAGGTCAACCGGCGCTGGAAGCCGTGCTTCTCGCCTGTGCTCTATCGGGGCCGCAACAGCATCGAGCGGATGTTCGGTCGCCTGAAAGACTTCCGCCGCATCGCTACGCGCTACGACCGCTCGGCGGTCAACTACCTCGCCGCCGTCTGCCTCGCCGCGACCGTCAGCTACTGGTTATGAGTCCGGACGCTAGAACGCCAGTTCAATCACGCCAAAGCTGCGAGTGGCGTCAAATCGACGGCCAAACCCCGCAATCACGGGATTCTCCGAGGTGTCCAAGCGGAACCGGGGGTCGTGTCCCAGGCGGTGGTGTAGCTGGGGGTGGTCATCGGCGGTTGCCGGGTAGGGTCGGGTTGCGACGACCAACCCCGAACCCGAGAGATCCCGGATGACCGACGAGATCACGGCCCTGCGCGGGCTGATGGAGAAAAGTGCCGACGCCGATCTACTTCGTGAGATGATCGGTTTTGCAGCCGAGCGCCTGATGGAGCTGGAAGTGGGCGGCCTGACCGGCGCGGCCCACGGCGAGAAGAGCGCCGAGCGCAGGGTCCAGCGCAATGGGTATCGCGACCGGGACTGGCAGACGCGGGCTGGCACGGTCGAACTGCGCATCCCGAAGCTGCGCAAGGGCTCGTACTTCCCCGGCTTCCTGGAGCCGCGCCGGATGGCCGAGAAGGCGCTGACGGCGGTGATCTAGGAGGCCTACATCCAGGGCATCTCGACCCGCTCGATCGACGACCTCGTCCAGACAGGGCACCCATCGCGGCAAGCCGCGATAGGGACCCTCCATGGGCGGCACGGGCGTGTCGAAGAGCCAGGTCTTGCGCCTGTGCCAGGAGATCGACGAACGGGTCGGCGCGTTCCTCGACCAACCCATCGAAGGCGAGTGGCCGTATCTCTGGATCGACGCGACCTACGTGAAGGTCAGGAGCGAGGGCCGGATTGTCTCGGTCGCCGTCATCGTGGCGGTCGGCGTCAACAGCGACGGCCGAAGGGAAGTGTTGGGCATGGACGGCGGACCCTCCGAGGCCGAGACGCATCGGACCGCCTTCCTGCGCAAGCTCGCCCGGCGCGGTTTGCGAGGCGTCAAGCTGGTGATCTCGGATGCGCACGAGGGCATCAAGGCCTCGGTGGCCAAGGTGATGAACGTCACCTGGCAGCGTTGCCGGGTGGGGCTGTTGAAGAACTCGCCTTTGGGCTCAGCAATAGGTGGGTTCAGGTCGAGGCCGGACGGGGAATCGCGCCCAGCCACCAAAAAGCGCGGGGCGTTGCTCTGCTGCGCTGACGAGAAGTCTATGCGCCGCAAAAGCCGGGCAAAAAGCAGGAGAAGCGCGGCCGCGAGCAGCTTCAGGTTCACGGCTGCTGCCGTCAGGAAGGCTTGGATGCGCATGTTCTGCAAGCCGCGCCGAACCGCTCAGGCGAGGCCGTGCCAAGTTTTGGTCTCGCCATGAAAGCCCTCGGAACGCCAGCGATGGCGGCGGTAGAGGCGCTTATCGTCTTCCGACCAGCACTCGCGTCGTCGGCGCGCCCGCAACAGTGCCGGGTAGTCCTCGCTCATCACGATGGCTTTGTTGACGCGCCCCTTGGACAGGCACAGGGCGGCAAGGTCGCACCGTTTGCAGTCCCGCGCCCTTGAATAGAAGAAGCGTCCATGCACGACAGGCTGAGTCGGGCGCAGGATGCGCCCGCGAGGGCATTTGACGATGTCGTTTCTGACATCGTAGCGGAAGCGGCGCAGCGGTACGGGACTGCGGATTGGTTCAGCCTTGGCTGGGATGACGGCATCGATGCCACGCCGCTCCAGGCCACCGTAGACCTTGGCATAGGCATAGCCCTTGTCCGCCGTGGTCGTGACGATGGCCGTTCCGGTGGTGACAACCGTCGCATCGAGACGCTCCAGGACGACCTGTCCCTCGTTCGTCTCGCCCGTGGTGACCTCGACATCGAGCACCATGCCTCGGACGTCGTCGACGACGGCGTGCTGCTTATAGGAGGGTTCGAGCCGACGGTTGCGTACCGACATCGCCATGCTGGCATCGGGATCGGTGACGCAGACCTTCTTGAAGCGGCCTGTCTGCTTGGTGTCCCGCCGCGCCTCGGCCACGGCGGCGTCGCCATTAGCCGTGGCCACGGCGTCGACATGCCGGCTCGCCATGCTGTCCCAGCTCACGTCGGCCCAGATCAGCGACGCGTCGACATGCACCACCTCGCCGGTGGCAATCCGCGCCGCCATGCAAGCGCGTACCGTCTGCTGAAAGATGCGTTGGAAACGCTCAGCGCCCCAGCGTTGGCGGATGCGGGTCAGCGAGGAATGATCGGGCAGCGTCTCGTGCAAGCCGTAGCCTGCGAACCAGCGGATCGCCAGATTGACCTGTGCCTCGCGCATCAAGCGCCGGTCATGCACCAGGCCGAGCAGAAAGCCGGCCAGCATGAGGCGGAGCGCCGCTTCCGGATCGATCCCGGGCCGGCCATTGTCAGGGCAGTACAGATCGGCAACCTTGCCCCGCAGCCAGGACAGGTCGAGCACCCGGTCGACCCGGACTAGGATGTGATCTTTGGGCAGCAACTGCCGGAGCGAGCCGGTGATGAACAACTCGCCCTGATCGCGTTCCTTGTGCCCCAGCATGCCGGCCTCCAGACCACCACCTCGGCAGTGAATCAGCCGGCCACCCCCTCGGCAAACAAGGATGAGGGTTTATTAACAGCCCCCGGGTGCACTTCATGAGGAACGTGCTCGCCCATGCCGGCCGCAGCGGGCGGCGGGTCGTCTCGGCCTTCATCGCCACCGCCTTCGCCCAGGATGATGCCGAGGCAGCCCGTCAGCAATGGCGGCGGGTGGCCATCGATACGTTCCTCATCGATCGGCATCAGCGTAGATGGCATATCGTGCTCATAGCGGGCGCAGCCTCAGCCGGGTGAGTACGTTAAATCGACGGCCAGCTTCCCTCGATCACGAGGTTCTTCGAGGTGTCCACTGGCCGCGTCTTCCTTGACCGGACCTCGGCCAAGACTACTGTGGCCCGCGCGTAGACGCTACGAAAAGGGTGAGTCCTTAGAAGAACCTAAACGAATTTGATTTATAGTTAATTATATACCCACCCTCAACAAATTCAGTTGTTAGAAAGAACGAATCTAATTTGAGTTTAAAGGCAAATGGTCCAAGCTCCAATCAAAAGTCCGGCGGATTCCATCCTCCAAACCAATTGTAGGCTTCCACAGAAGGTTACGCTGGATCGATGTCGAGTCAAGAATGTTTACCGGAACATCACTTGTCCTTGCCGGTTGGTAATCAACATCTATGTAAAGACCGGTTGCAGACCTCACAGCGTCAACGACCTCCGCGACACTCACACCTATTCCAGATCCGACGTTGAACAAATGTTCTGTGCCCTCGTAAGTCGCCGAAGCGACCAATGCAGAGACAACGTCGTCAATATAGAGGAAATCGCGAATTACACTGCCGTCACCCCAAATTGTTAAAGGAACTCCATTTCTACCGGCGCTGATGATTGTTCCGATTAGTCCCTGGCCTTTTGCACCTACCTGATAGGGTCCGTAAGGATTTGAAATTCGGAGAATCACAGACTTGAGACCGAGATACCGAGCAAAAATCTCAAGATATTTTTCGGAGACAAGTTTCCCTACTCCATAGCAGGAGATCGGGTTAACTTGACTCGACTCGCTGAGCATTCTCTCGCCACTGAGCCCATAGACCGTTCCCCCGGACGAAGTGAAAATGAGACGCTCGACACCAGCAACAACCGATAGTTCGGCGAGCTGAAGAGTTGGTTCCACGTTCTCACGAAGATCAGCTAATGGATTTGTATTGAAACGTGCTGGACTAGAGGTAGAGATCAGATGAAAAACGATAGCTTGCCCTTGTAAAACACGGGAAATAAACTCTCGATCCGTAAAATTGCCCCGTACCCAATCAATGTTACGTGTGTTGCGCTGTTCCTCGGAGATTGCACGATGCCAAACTGCTCGAACCTGCGCGCCCTGAGAAAGAAGGTTCCGACACAGATTCCAGCCAATGAAACCCGTTGCTCCAAGTACTAGACACGACTTACCTGAAAGAATTTGGGCCGTCATGCTCATCCTCGTTCCAGTGGAACATTCATGTTATTCTGTGAGATCAATCGATCCCATATCTCTTTATACTGCCGGGAAACGGTGCTGGCCGAAAAGCGCTGAAGAACCTCTTTGCGACTGCTTAGCGCGTTCGTCGTAGCTTCCGAAAGTTTATCGAGCCAATGAAGATACGCCAGCCACACCTCGTCGTCTGAGGCAAGTGCATCTACAACACTTCCAGAATTGTACTCATCGAGAACGAGCTTGATGTCGCCCACATCAGTGGCAAAAACCGGACGTCCGAGCGCTAATGCCTCCAAAAGAACGATTGGTAAGCCTTCAAAGGAAGACGTTACAATAAGACCGTCGATCTTATTCATCATCGCCCAAGAGTCGTCATAATAGCGAATCCGAATCACATTCGTTAGATTATAAGTAGAAATATACAAGTCGCATTCACTGCCAAGTTCTCCGTCACCCACCAGTATAAATTGGTCTTCATACTTCTCTTGCAATGATCGCCGCGCGAGCGCAAGGAAGCGCAGTGGCTGCTTTTGCGACGTCAATCTACCAATGAATGCAAAACAACGCTGGCTCGGGTCAGCACCTGCGTCGGCTTTCAACGACTTTATCTGGTGAGCATTTGCCAAAGGGTGATTCAGCTTGGCTGTGTCGATTGCACTATAGATCAGGCTCACTCTATGAGGCGGGATTCGAATTTCAGAGATGAACTTTCGCTTAATACGAGTATTGATTGCAATAAAATGATCGAAAGATTGAATGCCAGGATCGTTGTATCGATTTATCCAACCATGATCGGTGTCATAAACCTGCTGATCTATGATAGGAGTTTGTGAGAAAATGCGACGTAAATCTTCGGCGTTATCAGCAAGCCACGGCGACCCATTGCAAATCCACACAATATCGGGTTTATACCAGGATTCAACCATCGCTAACAGTGCAGTGTGTTGGGACCGGTCGCAGATCTCGGCAAAGTCGAGTACAGGTACACCGATAGCATCAAGTTGATAGTGCAAAGATCCTTGATGCAGTGATTGCCATTCGGTAGTGATAACCAAAAACCGGTAATGATCTCGCAAAATACGTATTATTTCAATCGTGTTCCGTTCAACACCTCCGACTGCGAGAAACATAGGAAGTACTAGTATTAGAGGTTTAGAAGGAGCTCCTGGAGAGGGAGGTTCAACGGCGCGCGGCTTCGCCGGCGTTTTGGCATCACCGAACCAGACATCAGAACCTGAAATCCGGGCGTTTTCGAAGCCTGCTATAGAGCTGAGATGTTTTAAATTTTCAATGCTTTCTTCGCGGGGCGCACAGCGAATGATTCGGCCCCGTACGGCCATGCCACTCACATCTTTGCCGGAGAACAGAGGAGCTGCTTTCGAATTGAAGATGCCGCTTAAACGTTCATTTGCACCAACTGTTACCAATGGGGTATCTGCCAAAGAATTGGAAATGATCACAAAATCATAAGAACCCCACTGGAGTGAGATTGCACCATTTTCTGCGGCTCTAAATGGTATAATTTCACCGGATCGAAAAGCGTATTGCGTCGAATTTCCAGTGAGTTCTATAGATGTCATATCATTGTTCGGTGGAATTGAGTAATATTCCTGCTGCCTGTTCCAACCAAAATTTGAGATCCCAATATTTGTAGTAGAATCTATGGAAAAGATGTCACGAGGGACGTATCGGCTAAGATGTCGGTTTGACGCAAGCGCGGTACGACATATGAGATTATCTTCAACTTCTGGGTATTCGGACAATACTTTACTAAAAAAACGCAATATTTCACCATCAACATGACCTGAAGCTTCTTTGATTGTATTCGTATCATGAACTCGGTACTTAGCAGAGTAGGAGCGGCTGAAATAAATTTTTCCAACGATTGCCGCTCTCAGTGCAAAGTCCCAATCATGTGAATATCTCAAATCACGGAAGCCCCCTAACTCCTGGAACAGTGATTTTCGAAAAATCATATTTGTCGTCGTTGCGAAAAAATTCTGACTGCAGAGTGCGGCCAGCATAACTTCCCTTTTTTCCAGATCCTTGGGATCGACAGCTTCCGGAAATGGATACTCTGGGTCGTATAGACCCCGCTTTTCGCCAATTACTCTACTTTCATGATCTATAATTAGTAGAGACCCTCCTATAAGACCGGCGTCAGACATGCGTGAAATAGCCTGAGCAGTCTCAAACCTTCCAGGTGCAAACTCGTCATCCGAATTAAGGACAGCAATCCAATTATTGGATGCAAGTGCACAGAGTTGGTTAATTCTATTGTGGGCGCCCCAATTTTCACGTGCGCCCGTAGTAATATCCTGTATAAGTTCTGGGTACTGTGTTGCTAGATTGGCGATAATGTCAGGTGATCCGTCGCTGGATCCGTCATCGACGAGCAAGATTTCTGTCACCAATTGGGACTGCATTGCGGAACGAACGGCGTCGCGAACATACTTTGCATGATTATAAACAGGAATTGCAACTGTAAACATGTCTTCGCCTTCTATATAGTTGGATAGTCTTCAAGGGGTTCAAATAGACCTGAATAAACGAATTCGGACGCGCTCAGTTCGTGATTTATCGTTCTACGCATCCGAGCGATGAATTTATTAAGTATAAACTGGTAGCCATTTGCCAAGTTCATCTCGAAATCTGTTTGAGCAGCAATGAATCCTTGATAGAACGTTGCTTCAAACACGGCATGGAGTAAATCATCGTGCCAGGCTTCGTTGCCAAGAATACTGTTCCGTTCGATCAATCGAGCCCAGGACTTTAAGCCCTCAATTAAGGAAAGACAGTCAGAAATAACCACTGGGTCACTGGTTTTCCTGGGTTTGTTTAGTTGGTCAACAATCGATTTTAGACCAAGAGGCTCAGCAGCGGCATGAGTTTTTATAAATACTTCAGCCATAAGGCCTGCATTAAACTGTCTTTTAAGAAATCCGTCAACAGTGTATGAGTGTATATGCTGGCCGACGCTCGTAGGGTCATAAAAGATTTTGAAACCTCCGGGTTGATGCGCAAGTCGGTAAGCCAGCTCTGTGTCTTCAAACCCATAAAGTTCAAACTTAGGACTGAAACCGTCGGTTTCCCAGTTTCCGATCAAGGTTCGTTTCACTGATACGTTTGCTGTGTAGAAAAATCTCCAGTCGATGAATGAGCATGGAGTTAGGTCGGCATATCCAAATTGTTCGCCCGAGCGCCCTTGGATATGTCGCATGACATGGTTCACATCTATTTTGTCGTTGTTGGGCCATACACATTTCCCAAGAACGGCGAAACGATCTGATTTATACGTTTTGTGTAAGCGGGCATGAGTTTCAAAAAAATCTTCGTTGGTTGGTTGAATATCATCTCCGAGAAAAAGAATAACCTCCTTTGTCGCCAAAGAGGCACCGATGTTCCGTGCTAGTCCAGGACCACCGTTTTTAACAGTGCGATATTTGATATTGTCATATTTGGCAGCGAGGTCTTCCAGTATCTGGTCTGTTGCGTCTTTAGAGCCATCGTTGACTATAATAAATTCAATATCTACTGTTGCCGAGCACTTTTGGCCCAATTCTATAGTTTCCCGCAGCAGCTCGCCGCGATTGTATGTTGGAATCACCACTGATAGGGATGCTAGAGGGGAGTTGTTGGTGTTGGTGTTGGTGTTGGTTTTTCGAGTTGGAATTAAGCGGCGACCTTCCGCACGTCCGTGGAGGACGTAATGCTCAAGTGCTCCAATCTTAGCGTTAGCGACGTCTGGGTGAGCGGATAAGTATGCTCGTGTATTAAATGCGCGTGAAGGATTCAGACTCTCTCTGTCGCCGTGTAGAACGAAATGAATGAGGCTGTTCATACCGGCTGATGCAACATGCGGGTACTTCTCACGATAGTATTTCTCGTCGAAATATGGTGAGGGATTTGAATGTTCATCTGCTCCGTAGTTCAAATAGTGATTGAGCGGCTCGACACCCAGTTCTAATACGTCGGGACGTTGTAGAAAGTAGTGTTTGACGTCAAATAGAGGATGTGGATTGAAGCCTTTTTTGGAACCATATTTCAGATAGTGTAGTAGAGCTGGTTCGTCTAACGAACCTGTTTGTGAAAGATAGTAACGCGTGTCGAATATCGGATGAGGGTTATATTGACTTTTCCACCCACTGGATAAATAATGTTGGACGCTGCTAATACCTGCTCCAATATTTACATTGTTTATGTGATGGTAATATTCGCTGTCAAAAAGCCCTGATTCTAAGATTTGCTTTACACTTCCTTCACTCGAACTTGTGTTTACTTTTTTCGCCTTCAATTTATTCATAATCCTGTGATAAACGTAGGGGGTCATCAGGGTGAATCCATGCCTGGTGTGGCCTAAGGCCTTTTGATTTCCGTCGAGTGGTGGAGGTATCATGTAATGTGCATGCAGCCAACACGGACGTATCACTAGAATTATGTCTGCGTATATATCAAGCAATCTATCCTTTTAATATTTGTATATTAGCTTGCTCTGAGCAGGCATACTTATATATGCGTAATATTAGATTAATATAACCTCTGAGAAATTTGTAGGGTAGGATTATTTTTTTCGACCATTCTTGCGGTTAGCATAAGTCAAAGCAAGTGATAAAATATAATAACGTTTTTTTAAAGTTATATTTTTCGTTTGGCATAGATTGCGAATGTCAGTCGGGATTATCGGGTGGAATCGTGGGGACAAAGACACGGCGCTCGCTGCGTTGCTATAAGAACGTCATTTATAAATTTGAGCTTTCATGTGGTGCTGTAGTGATAATACTGGCTCGCTCGGCCGCCTTTCTGTCTGGAGAAGGCGCAAACTCGAGCTTGAGGGATTGATAATGCATGGATGCTCTCATGCCCGGCGACCTTTGTGCGGTGATCGCGCCGCTCCTGCGACCTCACCCGGAGGAGCTGAGCGACGGTCGTCCGCGTGCTTCGGATCGCTCCGCTTTGGCCCGCATTATTTTGGTGCTACGCTCCGGCATGCAGTCGAAGCACGTGCTCCGAATCGTTTTGGGCTGCAGCTGTAAGGCGAGTTAGGAGCGCGTTCGGGTAATCCTCTCGACGGCAGGACCTGGAGGTGGCTCACTCTACTCATGGCCAAGGTGTTTCGCTCCTGGGATGTCGATCAGGGCTGGTTGTTGCCGCCCTCGCTGGACGAGTTCGTGCCGCGTGGGCACATGGCGCACTTCGTTCGCGACACGGTGCGGGAAGCGCTCGACCCTTAGCAGGGTGTTGAAGAAGCCGGCCAGCGGCGGGCGATGAAGGGGATTTCGTCGCCGCGGTGGACGCGGATTTCGCCTCGAAGCGATCCGTCAGCCTGGAGCTCAGCCGATCCAGCGCCGCAGACCGGGTCCATCTCGTCATTGCCGTTCCAGTCGAACGCAACGGCGGCACGATCACTCCCGTGGCCGGCTCCGCCAGCGAAAGCCCCGGTGACACACCCGGAAGCGAACTCGCCGCGGCCGTTCTCGAATAGGATATAGGCTGGCTCGACCATGTCGGCATAGTCGTCCTCGTAGCCGGGCAGCTCGACGATCCGCAACTTGCCCAGGACGCTCACGCCAGAGCTCCAAGCAGCTTTGGCAGACGGACCAGGTTGTAGGCCGCTGCCGTTAAAGTGAAGGCCCATCCGACCTTGTCGCGGCCTACGAAGCGGGTCTTGCGCAGTCCGCCGACGGTCTTGATCCAGCCAAAGCCTTCCTCGATGCGCTTGCGAATCTTCTGGCTCCGACCGTAGCCGGCATGGCGGGTGGTTCGTCCGTCGATGGAGGAGCGGCGGCGGTTAGTGTTCCGGGCCACGTGCGCGCGCACGTTCATCGACCTGAGCTCGTTGACGAAGTCTTCAGCGTCATAGGCCTTGTCGGCACCCACCGAGATCGCCCTGGGTCGATCCGCCCTCGGCTCAATCATCGACGACGCCGCGATCCGCTCGGCGTGATCGTTCGCCGAGGTCAGGCGGGTGTCCACGATCAGGCCCGAGCGGTTCTCCATCAGGGTGTGGCCGATGAAGCAGAGCTTGGCCTCCATTCCCGGACCCTTGCGGTAGAGGCGGGCTTGCGGGTCCGTGGTGCTCGCGTGGGTCTCGTTCGAGCGCGTCTGATCCCTGAAGTCGACCTCGGCATTACGCCCGTCGGCGGAGGGCGACGGGTCTTCCTCGTGATTGGTGCCGCCCTGATCCTTCGGCTTAAAGCTCTTCATCGAGGCCCATGCCTCGATCAGCGTCCCGTCGACGCTAAAATGGTCGCTGGACATAAGCCGCTTCACGCAGGGTTGAGCCAGCACGGCGGCCAGGAACTGGGCCGCGATCTCGCCGGCCAGAATCCGGTCCCGGTTCCGGGTGAAGCTCGAATGATCCCAGGCCTGATCGTCGATGCCCAGACCTACGAACCAGCGGAACTGGGATTGGGATTGCCCCGGTTTGGTGGACACCGAGAACGCTTTCGCGTGAGGTGTTTGTCCAATGCCAAAGAGCCGTCCCCCTTACCCCATCGAGTTCCGCCGACAGATGGTCGAGCTGGCCCGCGCCGGCCGTGATCCGAATGATCTGGCTCGCGAGTTCGAGCCCTCCGCGCAGGCCATCCGCAACTGGGTGGCCGAGGCCGATCGTAGCGAAGGCCGGCGTGAGGCGAAGCCGCCGCCTGCCGATCCAGGCCTGACGGTCGCCGAGCGCGACGAGCTCGTCCGGCTTCGGCGTGAGAACCGACAACTCAAGCTGGAGCGCGATATCCTCTCTCGCGAGACGGCCTGGTTCGCTCGGGAGACCGAGGTTCTCCCGTCGGGGTCTTCCGGTTCATGAACGCGAACCAGGCCGACTTCCCCATCGCCGCCATGGCGCGTATGCTCGGCGTGTCGAAGGCCGGGTACTATGCCTGGGTCGACCGCCAGCCCTCGGCGCGACGGTTGGCAGACACAGCCCTGCTGAAGCGGATCCGCACCGTCCATCTCGGCTCGCACGAGACCTATGGTGCACCGCGCGTCCACGCCGATCTACGCGACCAGGGTGAACGGCATTCCCGCAAGCGCATTGCCCGGCTGATGCGCGAGGCCGGGCTCGTAGGAACCAGCCATCGGCGTAGTGGGCCTGCCACGACGCAGCGGGATCGAGAGGCGCGACCGGCCCCCGATCTCGTCGACCGCAACTTCGCAGCCGCCGCCCCGAACCGGCTCTGGGTGGCCGACATTACCTACGTGCCCACGGCGGCTGGATTCCTTTATCTCGCGGTGGTGCTCGACGCCTTCAGCCGCCGGATCGTCGGTTGGGCGATGACTAATCACCTGCGCTCGGAATTGGTCTTGGACGCTCTGGAGATGGCCGTCACCCAGCGCAGGCCCCGCAGCGTGATTCACCACTCCGATCAGGGCTCGCAATACACGTCGCTGGCCTTCGGCAATCGCTGCCGGGAGGCGGGCGTGCGACCCTCGATGGGCTCGGTCGGCGATGCCTACGACAACGCCATGGCCGAGAGCTTCTTCTCGACCCTCGAATGTGAGTTGCTCGCCCGCCGCCGCTTCCGCTCGAAGGCCGAGGCCCGGATGGCCTGCTTCAGCTACATCGAGGGCTTCTACAATCCGCTACGCCGGCACTCGGCGCTCGGCTACCGCTCGCCCGCCGCCTACGAAAACGAGACCCTCCTGCACCCATTGCCTGAGCCCCTGCTCAGCCAAGCCCCCTGAACCGTCCACAGAAACGGCGCAATCCCACCCTTCGACCCGTCGGACCGCTTCAATGCGATGGCTAGCTTCGGTCGGAAAGCCTCGAAGTCGATCAAGGCCGCGAGCTTCACCAGCGGGTCGCCGTTCTCCGACAGACGCTGATAGCGCTCATCCAGATCGAAGAACCCTGGCTGACCCATCCGAGCCTCCCCAACGTCGACAGCGTCAGGGGATCACGACCCCGCCCCGCGCGGAAGGGGTATTTCGAGGTGTCCGAATGGGCGATGATTTGCACCGCCCATAACCTCCTCAAACTGGTGAAGGCCAGGCACTGAGCCTAAAGCCGACGCACACGCTGGAGAAGCGTGACAGCCCAATTGGGCTTACCGCGTCACCATGTTTTTGCAGGGCCGCATGCACCTCGCGTCCGTAAGCTTAAGACTGTTCCTCAAGGGCCTACAGGACCAGGGCCGCATGGGCCTTGGTTCGACGCGAGTGCCGGCCTACGCCGATTGGTTAGGCGGCGATTTCGCCTTCCGCCCAGCAGTGAGCGTGCCAGCGGACCGCGCCCAACTTACTAATTCCAAACAGGTCTGCCGCCTGTCGACATGAGGCACAAGCCTTAATGGCGCCGTTTACCCGCTCGCGAAGATCCTGCGACCTGACTTCAGTCATGATGATACTCCATGTTCACAACAAATCTCAGAATAAATCCTTTAATTTTTTATTCTAAACAACGGCGGCAAATAGAGAAGATTTCTTACGAAGAGCGACGAACTATTGTTCTTTCCATAAGCAATCCAACGCAGAGCGTACCAAATCCCCAGGATAGAACATAAAAATAGTCGACGCTTACTCCCAGTCTAGGGTTATAAGCAAGACGGACCCACTCAATGATTTGTACTACTGGACTCCACCTAAGCATCTCATAAATCTCACCGGGCATCATATTGGGTAGATAGAAAACTCCAGCAGTCATATAGGTTAAAATGCTAACAACCAAATAGCCCCACAGCCATCCAGGGAAGAATGCCATAATTCCAATGTTTAATGCTCCAACGCCGAGCCCGAGGAGAAGCGCCGCGCAATACCCCCCGATGGCCATTGCTGGATCGTCTGGAGCAGGGTTCACGTCTAGTATTAAGAGTAGTAATATTACAATACAAAGACCGTGAAACCCTTTGATGGTTTCAACTATGAATCTTGCTGCCATTATGTCAAAGATTTTAACTTGTGGATAGTATGTGAGGGGCCGATTTATAACAACCGCCTTCATAAATTCCCTCGAAGTGTACTGAAATACTAGAGCAGGAACGGCGCCCGTCGAAACAAAAAGAATCGGATCAATCGACATTGGCGAGGGAATATTGCGGAAAATCATAATTGCAACTAAAAGGAAAATGTGTGCTACAGGCCAGAGTACGACAACCAAGTATCCCCAATATGAGCCACCGAAACGAGTCCTCATATCGCGCAGCATCAAAGCATGAATTACATTTGCATATACCGCGAAATCTGACTTCTTAGATCTAGCTTGTTCATCTTTCATCGAACTGCTCAATTCAAGGTTATATTTATATCATTTTTGCTATCAAGCGCGGATTTATCATAACACGAAAGTTGTTGTCTCACTAGGTCTGATCTATGGTTAGACCTGTGAAGAGAGCGAGGGCAATGTTATATTTTACCCATCTGAACTGTCAAAGTCAGCTCCGGATCTGTCAAGCATTGTGGGGATTGGGTATGTTTCTACCAGTCCTTGAGAGTAATCGAGCTCAGACTAAATGCAAGGAATTGTGGCATTAAATAGATCGCTCGCATGTGAGCAGGAACGACGGTAGCATGGCGTTTCAGGAAAACCTCCTTCGCACCGCCTCTAAAACCTGGTACTTCATGTGTACGGAATTCAGAACCCGAGAGTTCATTTTGCGTCTGTCCTGATTTACGGAAACGTCTAGACTCAATCTTAGACATGTAGGCGGCCTGTGGCGGAATATGTGACGAAGCAGGCGTGATGCATAGGCACGCGATGTCGCCGACAACTGACATCGCTGGCTACATGCTTCGTCTGCGTCATCCTGCCGTTCGCACTGCTGTCCTCCCACCGCTCTTGGAACAACGCCTAGCTTCTGCAGATCGGACACCTCGAAATACCCCTTCCGTACGGGGCGGTGTCGTGATTCCCTGATGCTATCGGCTTTGGGGAGGCTTGGATGGGTCAACCAGGGTTCTTCGATCTGGATAAGCGCTATCAGCGCCTGTCGGAGAACGGCGACCCGGTGGTGAGGCTCGCGTCGCTGATCGACTTCGAGGCGTTCCGGCCGAAGTTGGCGACCGCGCTGAAGCGGTCCGACGGATCGAAGGGTGTCGCAGCGCAAAGCCAACCGCGCCCGCTCCAAGGTCGGCCCGGCCGTCGAGATGGTGTTCGCTGGCCAGAAGCACCGCTCCGGCCTGCTCGTGCGTACGACCGGTTTGACCCGAGTCCGGACCAAGATTGGGCTCGCCAACCTCGCCGACAGCATCAAACGCTTCTTCTGCATCGAAGCCCGGCCCGCGGCGGTCTGAGGCCACCCCAAAAATGATCTCGGAGCCTGCTCACGACCGCGGCGAGATTGCCAGAACCCCGGTCCGATCACGCAAGGGCTGCAAGCGGCGTCAAATCGACGGTCAGCTTCCCTCGATCACGAGGTTCCTCGAGGTGTCTGATTGGTGAACCTTCATGAATTTTCTCGTGGCATACGTCCCTCTGCGAGACCATGATGCAAATAGTGATATAGTGGCTCACAACCTGAGGAAGCAACATCCCGGTATTGTGCCAAATACCAATTGGGGTCAAAATTAGGACCGGGCCAACGCCTTTCAGCGACACCGAACCTAATATAATGTATAAGCGGATTAGCTCGTGCGATCATCACGTCAGGGTAAGTCTTCTGGTACCACAGCACATCGAAAATGAAATTTGGGCTGTGTCCCTCTTTCCATCCAGTTTCAATAAAATCTCTTAAGGCATCTTTCGACTTTACTCCCTTTTTGCTTCGACAGTAAAAATCCGCGTCGAATAAGCCACTGCCTTCGATCAGTTTAGTGTCGGATAATGGCTTAGGATTGATATACTTGAAGGACAAACGCAAGAGCTTCGAAATCCAGCTTCTGGACTCATCATCGACAGCGACTTTAATCTTCCAAAATTTATTGCGTAAATCTGAAGAGATTTGCTGTTCATTCTTTAGTGCGTAAGTTATCTTATTATTTTCGCAAATGAGATTAGTATTTGTGTTACAGATGAATTCAATTTCTGATTTTAAATTTAACAAGTCTTTTTTCAAAAGAGAAATTTCATGAAAGGCTTCCTCTCGGTTGCGCCTAGTAACAATTAAATCATTTTCGGTAGCGAACATGGCATCTTTTAAACCTAAGTAATCCGTCTTAAGTATAAGATTTTCACTATATATAGATTGCGATTTTAATCTCTCTTCGTCTAAATCTCTCTTTAAGTTATTGATAGTACTGTCTCTAACAACGATTTCGCTAATCAAATCTCGTATACGCGAATTAGACTCCGCCTCACGGACCGATCCGTACTTGGCATTTTCATAGAGCGATCCGATTCCAACGTGTAGCGTGCCAATCTCTGCTCTCAAAGCATGTATTTGAGAAGAAAGTTTGGCCGTTTCTACCCAGTCCGGTCTTAAACGAATCGTCAAATTATAAGGTGCGGAATGCTCACCATATAGTTTTTTGCCAAGAACACGGGATTGAAACTGACTTTCAAAATCGTCATATCTCTGCAAGTCGTTTTGAGAAAGCCAGATACCTAATCCATAGGATGTTTCGAGGATGAGCTCTTTAAACGTATAAATATGCTTATTCGCTGGCTCAGCCCACGTTTCAATATTGATAAATGAGTCTAATAGCGAACGGTATAGCAAATATCCAAGCTCGATATCTACAGGTAATGACCATTCTTGGTCAATAAAAAACTTATCGTTTCTAGAAACAATCAGGTTTCTTGGTATGGCGTCAACAAGTTTTCCAGAAATGAGTTCACTAGGTGAGTTGCGTGGAAATCCTGCCTTTTCGGTCGTCAAGTCCCACCATACTCTCGCCCAATCAAGGATATCGGTTAGGCTCCAGCATGGCTGATTGACAATCCAAATCAGCCGATCTTGCCACAGCTCACCATCTCGGAAAACTTCATCATGGCAGGAGCTCGTCATGTCTTGAGGAGCAAATTCATCATCCGAAATTTGAGAACGTACAACCATTAAAGAGTCGTTCTCTAAGTAAAACCTAAGAGATTTATTGAAGACTTTTTGTCGATTGTCTCCATTATTGAAATAAAAGGCAATGCTAGTTTCTGGTTCAAGTTCTTCGTCTGATGCAATGATGAGGAAAGAATTTGCTAAATCACCAGCAAGTCCATTGCGGGCCACCTGTGGCCAAGCTTGTTGCATAGAGAAAAATGGGGTTATTGGTTTCTGCGGATCACCGAGAGAAGAAGCAGAGAGAAGAGAAGCAAAATTTACTTCGCTATCACACTTTAGACTGCTCTCAGATAATAAAAAAGTGGGAACTTTATAATCAGGAAAAGGAAACCACCAGTTTTGATGGATGAACCCGCCTGCAGCCAACTTTTCGCGCAGCTCCACCCGCCCAAATGTCACTGGAGTTTTTGGCCCATACCTTCCTTCTACTCCGAACATCGGCATACCTAAGTGATCTTCAGGGTAGCCGGCGAAATACTTCAGGCCAAGCTGATTTTCGATTGCGATGATGATCTTTCCGCCCGGGCGAAGAAATTCTCGTAGCTTCGCTAGCATCGTATCAATTGGATCGGACGCGGAATCAGTATCAAAGAAAACTCGAGCATACTCTAGTACGCCGACTACCACTACAGTTTGAAAGATGGGGCCCGGATTAAATACTTGAATATTATCAACGACGACTTTAACATTGTCCAGTCCTCGACAACGTGCAGCGGCAACCCGCGCGCGATTTGTACTTCCTTCGAGGGCGACTGTCTCAATACCGCTTTCGCCAAGGAAGCGAGTTATTGCCCCACATCCAGCGCCTACTTCCAGCACCGGGCCACTGCAATGCTCTATTATAGGACGTAAAAGATTCGAGCGCCGGGACGTTAAATGGTAGAGTGTAGGCCAATCGACAATCTTTGAAATAAGATCGGTTGAGAAAATTGATACGTCCGAAGCAGCGCGCATTATTTCCAGTAAGCTTTTTTCAAAAGCTTCCCCGTCAGAGTATGTAAAGCTAGGGCGCTGAGTATTAGGTATCCAGATATTGTCAGAGTCTATGTGCCGATAGCCATTTTGGGAGGGGTCGAACATAAGCTATACCTCAAGGGAGTTGTACTGCTTTAATCTTAGACGTTTCGTTGTTTTGATATTAGAGATGAAGTATTTGTAAGAGGATTGAGTTCCGGAAAGGCTTCGGTTTCAGTTGGCCACCAGATTGATGCGTTGTTTCGTATTTTACTTTCAAGTGTAGGGCTGCGTAAAGAGGCCGAAATGTACGAATAAATATTTTCTCTTCGACATCAGGATTTTTTGCGAAATAGCTACCGTCCGCTTTAATTATATCCGCTAATGAACTGAGAATTATTTTCGGTATTGGTTGTGAAATAGAGCTTAGGTCTTGATTCGTTTGATGATCGACAGGTCAGCGTTTACCATCTCTGAGACGAGGTCGCGGAACTGAACTTTGTGACTCCATCCGAGTATTTTGCGAGCCTTCGTAGGATCACCTAGGAGTTGATCGACTTCCGTCGGCCGAAAATAAACAGGGTCGATCTTGACGAGCACTTGGCCGGTCTTGGCGTCGAGGCCCTGCTCCTCGACCCCCTCCCCCTGCCACGCGATCGTCCGGCCGACTACGGCGAATGCGCGCTCGACGAACTCTCGCACGGAATGCATCTCGCCGGTGGCCAGCACGTAGTCGTCGGGTACCTCCTGCTGCAGGATGCGCCACATCCCCTCGACGTAGTCGCGGGCATGCCCCCAGTCGCGCATGGCGTCGAGGTTGCCGAGGTACAGCGTGGGCTGCAGTCCAGCCTCGATTGCCGCAACTGCGCGGGTGATCTTGCGGGTGACGAAGGTCTCGCCGCGCGTCGGGCTCTCGTGGTTGAACAGGATGCCGTTCGAGGCATGCATGCCGTAGGCCTCGCGGTAGTTCACCGTGATCCAGTAGGCGTAGAGCTTGGCCACTGCGTAGGGGCTGCGTGGATAGAACGGCGTGGTCTCGCGCTGAGGCACCTCCTGGACCTTGCCGTAGAGCTCGGAGGTCGAGGCCTGGTAGAAGCGCGTCTTCTGGCTCAGGCCGAGGATCCGGATCGCCTCCAGGAGGCGCAGGGTGCCGATGGCGTCGGAATTGGCGGTGTATTCGGGGGTCTCAAAGCTGACTTGGACGTGGCTCTGGGCGCCAAGGTTGTAGACTTCGTCCGGCAGGGTCTCCTGCATGATCCGGATCAGGTTGGTGGCATCGGTCAACTCGCCGTAATGCATGTGGAAGTCGGTCGGCGCGAAGCGGGGATCCTCGTAGAGGTGATCCACCCGCCCGGTGTTGAAGGACGAGGACCGGCGCTTGATGCCGTGGACGATGTAACCCTTCTCGAGTAGCAGGGCTGCCAGATAGGCGCCATCCTGTCCCGTGACGCCCGTGATCAGAGCCGTTTTCTGCGTCGTGGACATGCGTCGCTTCCTAGGGGGTCGCAGGGAATGGAGAGGTTGACGGCGCGCCGCAGCCCTGCGGTCGCGCGGTGGAGGCCCTATCAGGCCTCGGGATGATGGTGGCGGAACCAGGCGTAGGCGTCCGCGATCCCGGCGCGCAGGTCGATTCGCGGCTGCCAGCTGAGAGCCTCCAGGCGGGTGGTGTCGAGGCGCTTGCGCGGCGTGCCGTCCGGCTTGGTGGCGTCGAAGAGCAACTGCCCCTGCCAGCCCAAGACCTCGGCGATCGTCTCGGCCAGTTCGCGGATGGTGAGTTCCTGGCCGGAGCCGACATTGATCGGCCCTTCGCCGGAATACGCCTTCATCAGGTGAAAGCAGGCGTCGGCGAGATCATCCACGTGCAGGAACTCGCGGTACGGCGTGCCCGTCCCCCAGAGCGTGATGGTTTCCCGGTTCTCGCGCTTAGCCTCGTGCACCTTGCGCAGGAGCGCTGGCAACACGTGGCTGCCCCGAAGATCGTAATTGTCCGCCGGCCCGTAGAGGTTAGTCGGCATCGCCGAGATGAAATCGGCCCCGTGCTGGCGCCGATAGGCCTGGCACAGTTTCAGCCCGGCGATCTTGGCGACGGCATACCATTCGTTGGTTGGCTCGAGCGGTCCGGTGAGGAGTGCGTCCTCCGCCATCGGCTGCGGCGCCATCTTCGGGTAGATGCAGGAGGAGCCGAGGAACAGGAGCTTCTCGACACCCACAGCGTGGGCACTTTGGATGAGGTTCGCCTCGATCATGAGGTTGTCGTAGAGGAAGTCGGCTGGGGCGCTGTCATTGGCGGCAATGCCGCCGACCTTGGCCGCGGCCAGGAATAGCGCTTGTGGCCGTTCCGCTGCCATCCAGTCCTCGACCTCGACCTGCCGGCGCAGATCCACCGTGTCTCGCCCAAGGGTGAGGATGGTGCAGTCCTCCGAGGCCAGCCGCCGCACGAGGGCCGATCCGACCATCCCTCGATGGCCTGCGACGAGGACGCGCTTGCCGGAAAGATCGTAGGTCGGGTTCATCGGGAAGTCGGATCCTCGGGAAACATATCGGTTAGGGGGCCTTACACGGGCTACCGTAGTCCGATCAATTAAGTGGCGTTAAAGGAGGGCGAGCCTTTTGGAAACCCGATCCAGACTTGCGTGCCGCGTGCGGCTCTTCTCCGGCGCATACCGCTGGGCCAATCAGTCGAGCTGCGATAATCTACCCGTTACACAGAGGCCTCTAAATCCGCTTGAGGCCGATTGACGTCGATTGGAAGCGCCGATCAGATTTCGGGAAGAGAGGGAGCGCCCACTACAACCTTTGCTCTTCATCATCCAACGTCGCCAGTGCAGCGAAACCAGCCTGCCTGACCTGCATCACGTAGGTCGGATTCAATCGTGTCCCTCATCAACGTGAGGGGAGTGCTCCAGGGTTCGATCAGCGCGGTACGGGGTAGGCCTGTCTCGCTCCACTGGGATGCATGCTGTACGAATTTTTCGAGGAGCAACGGCAACGTATTCGCGGTCTCTACCCCAAACTCGCGGTGTGCCTCAATGTCAGAGGCGACCACTGGCAGTCCCATAGCGCGGGCTTGGCCGATACACAGATTGTAACCTTCCCAGCGCGAAAGGCTGACGAAGAGATCGGCGGCTGCATACAACTCGGCCATCTCTGCGTCGGATATGTTGGAGAACACGATAAGCCCAGCAGCCCTCACGTAGGCTTCATCGGACGCGTTACCACGGCCCGCGAGTACGAAGATCGGTGAGAGGTGTTGCGGATCAGCATGAAACTGTGCTTCGGCGGCCAGTTCCATATAGCTGTCAATCCCTTTGTAATGACGCTCACCTTCACCAAAGCGCGCAACGTTGAGAACAACGAAGTGTCCTTCAAAACCGTACTTTCTCCGCACGTCCGCGCGTTTTCGTGACCAATCATCGGACCATGCCGAAAGATGACCATTGCCGTTTCGAATGACGATCGCGTCATTCCTGTATTGTTGATCCTTGATCGTCTGCGAAATTGTGAACACACGACGCGCCAGCGGCGCGCACAGCCGCTTCTCCCAATCGATGGATATCCGCCACTCGGCGTCGGGAAACAGATGGGGTGGCGGTTCGCCGTGATCGACGAAATAGACAAATGGACGGCGGCCCAAAAACCGCGTGATGGAGAAGAATGGCGGCGTGTGCGCGACGATGCAATCGATGCCTTCGTCGATCGCGAACGAGGCGGCCTTTCGTGCGTTTTGGCAGATCACGCGTTCACAGCCGGGATAATCAATGTCGTGGCTGGTTCCCGGGCCGCCAATAAAAACGCGCCATCCGCAGCGGCGAAGGAAAGCTGCCTGTTCTGCCACCACCATTGCAACGCCATGACCAAGGCCATGGACACGACTGAGAAGCAGTACGCGCAATTGGCCCGGCTCGCTTCTACGCCACGGGCGGACTGCGCGCGGCGGTGTCGCGAGCTTGCCGATCTGCTGCAGGGACAGATTCGGATTATAATAAGGGTCGTCTTGGAACAATCCCGCGTACCGATCCCGGACGTAAATTGCCTCGCGATTGTTTCTTGCCTGCTTTATAGGCGAATGATCAAGTCCGCGCGATTTTGACTCATGATGAAAGAGCAGAGCATCACTCACATATAGGTTTCGATAACCGGCTCTGCGTGCATCGATACAGAGCTTCACATCGTTGAAGGCAACTTTGAGCGCCGGATCAAACCCGCCAAGGTCTTTGAAGAGGGTTCGGCGCACTGCAATGCAGGCTCCTGTGACAGCTGACATCTCGCGCGTCACGTCAAATGCCTCGGCGACCTCGTGGTCGACTCCGACCAGTCGATGTGCGCCAACCCCCTGAATCCCTAAAACGACGCCACCGTGCTGGATTGTACCGTCCGGATACAGGAGTTTAGCGCCGACGACTCCTACGTCCGGTAGGCTGGCGAGCGATACGAGCTGCCGAATCCAATCGCCACGAATGACGCTCATGTCGTTATTTAGAAATATGACGACGTCACAGTCGACGGCAGCAGCGCCGGCATTGCAGATTTTGGCGAAATTGAACTCGCCAGGGGCTGGAACGATTGTAATATTCGGTTTTGCAGAAATTTCCGTCAGGTATGAGGTTGTTGCTTCCTCCCTCGAGCCATTGTCGACGATAACAATTGCGTATGCCGTATCTGGGTAGTCTGTAATTGCAATTATGCTGTCGATGCACTCCTTAAGCAGATCCACCTGATCTCTCGTGGGAATGATAATTCCGACGCGAGACACAAGGGGGCTGGATGGCGTTGGCCGGGCGTTGGACTGAACTAAAGCGCCCTGCAGCGTCGGCTCATAGAAGGAGACGTCAACGGGCGCCCGGGTCGTCAGAACATGGGAGAGAATCAAGGGGATGTGGGCGACCTGCGGGTCATCCATTCCAAGGAGGAGGTCTGCTCCCAGCCTATCGAGTGAGCTTATCTGAGGCAGGCTTTGAATCAGAAGGTTCAAAATTTCGGACGTCACACGGAGACCGATCACCGGCCCGGCATAGGGGGTTCGACGCATGAACTCCGGCGACATGACCGGCTTGAAGACCGGATTGAAGCGAACGTTGGCCTCGTTGAGGTGGTCATGATCGGCATAGGCGCCCGTCACGCCGTCCGATTCAAGCGAGAGTGCGAATATCGCGCTCGCATGAGGCCGCAGGGCGGACGCGCCGCTGCAGAGCAGGAGCAGGTCACCTTCAGAGAGATCCTCGACGACCGAGGCTGCGTCCGTAATGAAGTCGATCCGTCCCTGCTTGGCATACGCAAGGCAACTGTTCCAAGAAACGTCGCCGACGCTGTCGCGGCGAAGGAAACGCACGCGCACCTCCGGCCCGACCTGATTTTGATATCCGGCGATGATCGCCTCGATGTGTCGGCAGCCTTCTTCATCGAGAAGGTGTATACTGATCATATACGGAGCGGCGATTGCCTTCGCGTCCACCGCGATCCTATCCAAATCATGTGCAGACAGCGTGTCATACGCATCCACCCACCGCTGGTATCTGGGCGGTCCCTTCGAAACGTTCCCTTGCCGCTGTCCTATCCGAAGGTAATGCTCGATCGGACTCCGACTGAACGTGGAAAACTCCGGATAAGTCTCGGCGTAGTAGTCGCTCTCGAAGTCAGGGCCCGGATCACGGCCCTCGACAGCTCCGGAATTTACGAAATGATCAAAAGGGACGACACCTGCATTCGCCAAGTCTCGATTGTTGTCGAGATAGAAGGCTGCATCGAACATACCGCTTCGCTTAAGCAAATACGCGAAGGTGCCAATATCGTCAGACAGCCATAATGGACGTTCGCTATCGTTCGATGTCGCTGCCAAAGCATGGAGAAAAGGCGCGCGTCGCACTTCCTCAGAATGCCCGTGGGAGATCAAATATCGGGATGTACTGAAATTCGGTCCGGGATCCCGGTGCTCGAATATACCAAATTCACAAAAATGAGCTAGAGCGCCGGATTTGAATTTCAATACTTCCGGATATGTTTGGACATACCATTCCGGATCAAACAGGTTGGAGCCTTCAACTGCCGCGACGAGAGCCGGATCAACGGGCGACTTCGACGCACGTTTCCTTCTGGCGAAAAACATCAAAAACTTACCTCAAGATTCGCAATCGGCTTCCGTAACCTAATGGTCTTCACCATCCGCCACGCCGGCGCCACAGCGAGCTACGCGGCCGAGACACGCATTGGCAAAAATTCTCTGCCGCAAACCGGCTCATTCTGCACATTTCGGGTTGTTCCTACCAAGGCGCCCGCGGAACACGGCCGCATTGGACCGCGGATCGCCACCACATTCCCCGGGAATCTGGTCAACTCAGAGGCATTTGGCTCCCACTGATTTCCGCGTATGAGGAGCCTGCGCCATGCTCGCTTTGGGCGGACGTCGTCCGCTCATGCCATAGCCGCTAGAGGGTTTGAATATCGGTCTGACTCCGGCGAATCGTGTGATGCAGTATCATCATGGCGGACAGCGACTCCGGAATTGGTCAACGATCTGGAGTAATTCTGCTGGACCTACCCGGCTTCGTCGCCGACGAGGCTGCCCTGACTCGGGTGCTCCCTGTAAAGAGCCCTGAGCGGGGCGACCTCTGAATACTATCGTCAGCGTTCTTCGCTTTGTAAGTTTCATGGACGTCGAATGAAAGCAATCTACACAGCGCGCGGCGATGGCCTCGGCACTCGAATGCTCTCGGCGCTCTATGCCCGCATCCTGGCGCAACATCTCGGCCTTCCCGTGAAGGTGATCTGGTCGCCGCTGGGTGGCGCGAGCATCTACGCCGATTACGTGTTGATGCACCCCAGGTTTCTGCTCGAGATTTTCGCGGATCGGACGATGTTCACCAATCCCGATCCAGGTCTTAGCGGAGAGATTTTGACCAGCGAAGAGGCCGCGCAACTTAGGCTTCGGAGCTTGTATTATTCCAAAACCGAGATTTCCGGTCTGAGTCGTCAGGAATTGCCTGCTGCCTTGGACGACGCTGAAGAGTTACTCTATGATTTTCCTGGACCGCTCATCGACTTCATGTCCAACGAGATCGACCTGGGGAGTGCCCTGTCCTCCGCATGGTCGCAGGTGAACTGGAGCGCGCCGGTACGTGAGGCCGTTGCGTCCGTCGGCGCACGCATCGACTTTCCGACTTGCACTGCAGTTCATGTCCGACGCGGCGACATTCTCGATGTCGTCAATCGCGGAGACCTGGAACATCTCGTCAACGACGGAATGATCCAAATCCTGCAGCGTTACACGCCCTTGCGTGCGTTTTTCCGGCAGATCGACACATCGGCCCTGTCGGGCGACATCCTCGTCTGCACGGAAGACGCGGATGTGGTGCGGCGCTTCGCTGATCGCTACGGACGCGCGCGCGTTGCGTCGAGCATCGGCCTTGAGCTCACGGAGAACCAGCGTGCGGCCACCGATCTGCTGCTGCTCTCAAAGGCTCGGCAGATCTTCGCGCCGTCGGTCAGCTTCTTCTCGCACTGCGCCGCCACCGTCAGCGGGGCCCGCCTTACGAACACGGGTTGGGACCTCACGACGAGCCTTGATGAAATCCTGGCCCTCGTCGACCGCAGCGACGCCACGCGGCTGCGGCAGGTCTCCGCCATCGCCTATGCCGCCGCGAGCCGCCTGGTCGCCGCGCAGGACCCGGGTCTCGCAGGGCAGTTCCGTGCCCAGGCCTCGCACTTCGACGCGGGGTTGTCCCGCCGCGTGCTGGGCGAGCACGCACCGGCGGCCTGAACCGGTCCGGCCCGCCCCCGCCCGGGTCGGCGAGCGATCCTGCAGGTTCGGTTCCTGCGGGCTCGGTTCAGGATACCCCCGGCGTGCCCCGGTCCTCCAGCGCCCGAACCAGCGCCGTCAGCGCCTGATTCACCGGCGTGGCGATGCCGGCGGCCTCGCCTCTCCGCAGGATGATCCCGTTGAGATGGGCGATCTCGCTCGCCCGGCCCCGGGCGAGATCTTGCGCGGTGGAGGAGATCTGGTCCGGCATGGTCGCCGCGAGGGCGAGGACCTGGGCCAGGATGTCGGGCGCCACCGCGATGCCCGACGCGTGCGCGACGGCGACGCATTCGGCAACGAGATCCGTCATCACGGCCGCGATGCCAGGCACCGCGAGCAGGCGGCCGTAGGGCAGCTGCGTGATCGCCGAGAGGGCGTTGTAGGCGCAGTTGACGATCAGCTTGCCCCAGAGGGCGTCGAGGGCCCGCGCGGAGACGTCTGTCGGGATGCCGGCGGCCGCGAAGAGCGCGGCCACCTCGGCGCTGCGGGGAAACGGACCCATCACCACGTCGCCCCGGCCGTAATGCCGGACGTGGCCGGGGCCGGGCATTCCGGTCGCGACGTAGACCGCCACCGGCACCACCGGCCGGCCGAGCACCGCCTGGAGACGCTCGGGGTTGTCGACGCCGTTCTGGAAGCTCAACACCGCCGCGTCCGGTGCCAGGAACGGGGCGATCGTCCGGCCGACCGTCTCGGTGTCACCGGACTTGACGCAGAATAGCACGAGGTCCGCGCCGGCCACCCCCGCCGCTTCGGTCGTGGCCTGCAGGCGCACCGCCTCCTGCCCGGCCGCGGTCTCCAAGAGGAGGCCGCGCGCCTGGATCGCGTCCACGTGGAGCGCCCGTCCGATCAGGGTGACGGTGGCCCCGGCGCGCGCCAGCAGGGCGCCGTAATAGCACCCCACGGACCCCGCCCCCATCACGGCGACCTTCATCGCAACGCCTCCTTGTGCGCGAACCTGGCAGGAGGCTTACGGGAGGGCGCCGCCCAGGGCCAGCCGTCCCGCCCGACCGGTCTCGGACCGCCGCGGCGAGGGCGTCGCTGCCGGCGAGGCTCTCGGGCAGGACGGCGATGCGGAGGCGCATGAGCGCGCCCGCGCGGTCCTCGCCGATACCGTCACATCGCTCGTCGTTAGGGCCGGCCAGAGTTTGGGGGGCTGCGGGATCCGCAGGCCCGCCTGTACGGAGGAGCGCCCGAGCAGGGGCATTCCGAGGCTGCTGGGCACCGCCGCCAGGACGCCCGTCAGGCTGCCCGCGGTGCAGGCTGCGCCCCCCGGTGCCATGCGGGGCGGACCGGTTTCGACGAAAAATCGATCGCGACCCGGAACCGCCCGAAAGCGACCGCGTTACGCGCGTGCGAGGCTCGATGGCCCGCGATCAGGGCGCCGGCGCACGCGTCCGGCGTCCCTCGTCATCACGTTGCTCAACGGAGGATGTGGTCATGAGGACTTACGATGTGTCACCCCTGTTCCGGTCCTCGGTCGGCTTCGATCGACTGTTCGATCTGCTGACCCAGGCCGAGCGGGTCGAGGCCTCGACGGCCTGGCCGCCCTACAACATCGAGAAGGCGGACGAGGACAGCTATCGCATCACCATGGCGGTGGCCGGCTTCACGCCGGACGAGATCGACCTCGTTCAGCACGACACCACGCTGCTGGTCTCCGGCCAGAAGAAGGGCCCGGAGGGCGAGCGGCAGTATCTCCATCGGGGAATCGCGTCGCGCTCGTTCCGCCAGACCTTTAACCTCGCCGAACACGTCACCGTACTCGGGGCATCCTTGGAGAACGGGCTGCTCACCGTCGACCTCAGACGCGAGGTTCCCGAGGCGCTCAAGCCGCGCCGCATCGCCATCGGCGGGGCCCAGGGCGCCGTCGGACAGGACAACGCGCCGGCCCGGATCGGGGAGGCCGAGCCCGGGGAATTGCGAGAGCCCGACGCTCGGAGCGTCGAAGGCCCAAGGACCGGCGACGACGCCCGCGGCCAGGAACAGCCCGCGGCCGCCTGATGCCGCGGCCGGTCATTGGGCGATCCGAATCCGGCCCCGTTCGGACATTCGATGCCTTGCGGACCCGCATTGCCGTGAAGACCTCCGGGCCCGCGAAAAACCGTTGGACGTCAACCATGCTGATGGAGTGAGCCATGAGTGTGAGAGATCTTCTTCCCTGGACGCGCAACGCGGGCGCCGCCGGGCCGGGTCCAATGCGGTCCGAGCCGCTGAGCCCCTTCCTGACCCTCCACCGGGAGATGAACCGCCTGTTCGACGACGTCTTCAGCGGCCTGAACGGCGCGTCCGCCCTCGGCCGGGGCGGCGCCGGCTGGCCCAGCGTCGAACTCGTCGAGACGGACCAGGGCCTGCGGGTCTCGGCCGAGCTGCCGGGCCTCGACGAGAAGGATGTCGAGGTGCTGATCGAGGACGGTGTCCTCACTCTGCGCGGCGAGAAACGCTCGGAGACGAGCGATGCGGCCCGCGGCTACACGGAGCGCGCCTACGGCCGCTTCGAGCGGACGATCGCGCTGCCGTTCGCGGTCGAGGAGGACAAGGCGGAAGCCACCGTCCGGCACGGCGTGCTCAGCGTGAGCCTGCCCCGCTCGGCCCAGGTCCCGGCCTCGGCGCGCCGCATCGCGATCACCGGCGGCGCGCAGACCGAAACGGCCCATTGAGCGGCGCCCGAGCCCGGGCCGCCTGACGCGGCGGGCGCGGACCCTCGGGTCGCGCCCGCCGATCCCGCAGTTCCGAAGAGATCCCGGTTCACCGGAACACCCTTGCTCACCGAAACACCGTTGCTCACCAAAACACCCTTGCCTACGAAGAGGAGGATGTCATGCAGTTGCTGGACACACCCATCGAGCGCCTCGGGCCGCTGGCCTCGGCGACCCTCCGGGCGACGGCCGTCGATCCGTTCGAGGCCGTCGTCGCGCCGGGCGACGTCTTCCGGCACCCGCGCGAGGTGCTGACCTATCCGCGCCTGTCGCTCGCCGAGAAGCGTGCCATCCTGGCCTCCTGGGCCTCGGATTCGCGCGCGGTCGAGTCCTGCCCGGCCCTGCGCTGCCTCGAGGGCTGCCGCGCCGAACCGGTGCCCCTCGACGCGGTGCTGGCCGCGCTCCAGGCCCTGGACGCGGTACCGGTGGCGGGAATCTGCGCCCGCGCCGGCCTGACGGGCGGGGCCGCCCCGGCGGACGGCCTGAACTGAGGGCGGTGGTGCGCCATGCCGACCTTTCCGCTGAGAAGCCCGCGCCATCGGCCGGACGGGCACCGCCGGGCCGGATTGCCGTGGTACGGCGCCGACGCGACCCGACTCGTCGACGGACTCGTCACCCTGGGGCTCTGCTTCGGGCTCGCCACGCTCCTGCGGGCATGGCCGGCGGACCCAGGTTTCGGAGGGTCGATCTTGGCAGGACCGGGCTTGGCGGGGCTCCTCGCGGGCGCCGGCTACGTCTGGCTCGCCGTTGCAATCACCGAGGACGCCGCGTCGGGCGCGTCCCGGCGCGCCAGACCCTGGAACGGAACCGCCTGGAACGGAAACGCCTGGGACGTCACTGGCTGGGACGTGGCCCTGGTGATCCTCGCCGCCAGCGTCGCCGTCCGGGCTGCGGCGCCGCTCGGTGCCTGACCGGAGGGCGAGACCGCCATGCGTGACGTCGTCCAAGTCGTCCGAGCGCGCGCGCAGGCCGGGCCATCCGCGGTGCCGGCCCCGTGGCGCCGCGATCCGGACTGGGAGCGCGCGCTCCTGAACCCGGCCGCGGTGTTCGGCACCGTCCGGGCCGTTCTCGATCATCCGCGCCTGATGCGCGGCTTCAAGCGGGAAATCCTGCGGCGCTGGGCCTGGGACGAACACCTCAAGGAGGTGGCGGCCACCGAGGGCATGGCGGCGGGCGAGCCCTCGTGCCTCGACGAGGTCCGGGCCGCGCTCCTCAGCCTCGACGCGGCGTGGCGGCCCCAGCCCTCCGCCCCGGCTGCGGCCATCCCGCTCCTGCGGGAGGCGGACGACCGCCTCGCCGCCTGATTTCCCCGTCGCGGCCGGCCCCTCCCCGCAGGTGCCGTTCGGGCCTGTTCGCCCGGCTGGCTCCGGCGCGATCCGTCGATCATTTCGATCAGTCGATGACCTCGACCACGCGGCGGGTGCCCGGCTCCACCAGCACCGGATGGTCGTTGACGATGGTGTAGTTGTAGCCCTTGAGCGCGAATTCCGACGGGACGTCGTAGTAGACCACGCCGTCCTCGGGCAGCACCGCGCCGACCCGGACGGTGCCCGGATAGGCGTAGGACGGCCGCCGCTCGGCGCTGGCGTAGATCCGGAAGCGCTCGCGCCGGTCGACCCCGAGAATGCCGTTGGCCGTGCCGACGGCGGCGCCGATTGCGCCGCCCACCACCGCGCCGAGGGGGCCGGCCGCCATCTCGCCCCGCGCGGCCCCTTCCTGCGCGCCCTGGACGAGGCCCTGGGCCTGGACCAAGCCGAGTCCGGCCAGCACGAGGGCCGAGGCGGCGGCGAGGATCTTGAGAATCATGGGGCGGGTCTCCGGTGCGCTGGGGATGCGGCTGCGAGCGGGCAACGCGCCCCGCCCCGCCCGGTGCCCGCGACGCGGCCGACAAAGCCGACCCGTGTCGCGCCGGACACAGCGGCGTCACGCGGCGCCTTCATCAGGGGACGGGTCGGGGGCGAACCGATCACCGGGCAGGGACAGGAGGATCGATGGCAACCGTCGAGACGATCGAGAAGCTGGAGCACATCTACGGAGCCCTCGGGGCCGTGGGAGAGGCCTCGACCACCAAGGTGGCCGACCACATCACCCCGGATTACGGGCGCTTCATCGCGGTCGCGCCCTTCCTCGCCCTGGCGACTGTCGGACCGGAGGGGCTGGACTGCTCGCCGCGGGGCGATGTCCCGGGCTTCGTGCGCGTCGCTGATCCCCGCACCCTGGTCCTGCCGGACCGGCGCGGCAACAACCGGATCGACAGCCTGCGCAACGTGGTGCGCGACCCGCGGGTCGGGCTGATGTTCCTCATCCCGGGCATCGGCAACGCCCTGCGGGTCAACGGCCGGGCCGTGGTCGAGGACGATCCGGCCCTGCTCGCCAGCTTCGCGGTCGACGGCAAGGCGCCGCGCACCGCCCTCGTGATCACCGTGGGCGAAGTCTACTTTCAGTGCGCCCGCGCGCTGATCCGCTCGGGCCTGTGGCGCCCGGACAGCCACGTCGATCCGAAGACCCTGCCGAGTCCGGGCCAGATCCTGGCCGGCCTCAGCGCGGGCCGGGTCGGCGGCGAGGCCTACGACGCGGCCTGGGCGGAGCGGGCGCGACAGACGATGTGGTGACCCGACGGGGCCGGTCCGCGGCCCCCGATTGCGAAACGGCACCGCGCCCGGCCGGCTTGGCGCTGATGCTAGCCGTCTTGGCGCTGATTCTGGCCGTCTTGGCGCAGATGCCGGCCGGCTTGGCGCTGAAGATGCATCTCGGCCGCCTTCCTTTTCGAAATCCCTTGCCCCGAAATCCCCTGCCCCGAAATGTCCCGGACCTGATGATCGCCCTTCGCCCGCCCCGTCCCTCCGCCGAGTCCGCCGACCGCCCTGCCACGCTCCGGATCGGGGCGGCGGCGCGCCGGGCGCGCGGCGCCGGGAGGCCGGCATGAGCGAGCTCGACGGCTGGGCCGAGCGTCGCCGCCTCGCCGAGCAGGGGCGCGGCGAGCGGCCCTGGTCCCTCTGGGGGCCGTATCTGAGCGAACGCCAATGGGGCACCGTGCGGGAGGATTACAGCCGGGACGGCAATGCCTGGCGCTCGCTGCCGCACGACGAGGCGCGCTCGCGGGCCTATCGCTGGGGGGAGGACGGCCTCGCCGGAATCTGCGACGAGCGCGGGCAGATGTGCCTCTCGCTCGCCCTCTGGAACGGGCGCGACCACATCCTGAAGGAGCGCCTGTTCGGCCTCGCCAACGAGGAGGGCAACCACGGCGAGGACGTCAAGGAGGTCTACCACTACCTCGACGCGGTCCCGAGCCACGCCTACCTGAAGTTCCTCTACCGCTACCCGCAGGGGGCCTACCCCTACGACGATCTCGTGCGCGAGGGGCTGCAGCGCGGCCGCGACCAGCCGGAATACGAGATCGAGGACACCGGGCTGTTCGCGGAGAACCGCTTCTTCGACGTCACCGTGGAATACGCCAAGGAGGACGTCGAGGACATTCACGTCGTCATTACGGCCGTGAACCGCGGCCCTGAGACGGCGGACCTGCACATCATCCCGCAGCTCTGGTTCCGCAACACCTGGTCCTGGTGCGAGAGGGCGGCGCACCGGCGCCCCGCCCTCGCCCTGCGCCCCGACGGCGGCATCGCCTGCGAGCATCCCCGCCTCGGGCCCTACCGCCTCAGCTTCGACGGCTATCCCGACCCGCTGTTCTGCGAGAACGACACCAACCTGCGCCTGCACGGCTGGGAGCCCGACGCCCCCGGCCCGTTCAAGGACGGCCTGCACGCGGCGATCGTCGACGGCGACGACGGGGCCGTGCGGCGCGACGGCGGCACCAAGCTCGGGCTGCACTACTTCCGCCAGCTCGAGCCGGGCGAGACCACCCGGGTGACCCTGCGCCTCGCGGCCGGCCAGCGCCTGCGCCCCGTCGACCGCGAGGGCACCATCGTGCATCGCCGGATCGCCGAGGCGGACGCCTTCTACGAGGCGCTGCAGGACGGCATCGGCGACGCCGATTCCCGCGCGATCTACCGGCAGGCCGCCGCCGGCCTGATCTGGTCGAAGCAGCTCTATGCCTACGACGTCCGGCTCTGGCTCAAGGGCGACCCGCTTCAGCCGGTGCCGCCCAAGGAGCGCGACGGCGGCCGCAACGTGCACTGGCGCCACTTCGCCGGGGCGGACGTGCTCTCGATGCCGGACAAGTGGGAATATCCCTGGTTCGCCGCCTGGGACCTCGCCTTCCACTGCCTGCCGCTGGCGCTGCTCGATCCGGACTTCGCCAAGAAGCAGCTCCTGCTCCTCACCCGCGAATGGTACATGCACCCCAACGGGCAGCTGCCGGCCTACGAGTGGGAGTTCGGCGACGCCAACCCGCCGGTCCATGCCTGGGCCACCTACCGGGTGTTCGAGATCGACCGCGACCGGCGCGGCGGGCGCGGCGACCTCGCCTTCCTGGAGGGCGTGTTTCACAAGCTCCTCATCAACTTCACCTGGTGGGTGAACCGCAAGGACGCGGAGGGCCGCAACGTCTTCCAGGGCGGCTTCCTCGGCCTCGACAATGTCGGGGTGTTCGACCGCTCGCGCCCGCCGCCCGGCTTCGGCCGCATCCACCAGGCCGACGGCACCGCCTGGATGGCGATGTACGCCCTCAACATGATGCGCATCGCCCTCGAACTGGCGCTCCACAACGACGTCTACGAGAGCACCGCCTCGAAGTTCTTCGAGCACTTCCTGCTCATCGCCGAGGCGATGACCGACATGGGCGGCGAGGGCTTCGGCCTCTGGGACGAGGAGGACGAGTTCTACTACGACGAGGTCGACATCCCGGGCGGCGGCATGCTGCCCCTGCGGGTCCGCTCGGTGGTCGGCCTGGTGCCGCTCTTCGCCGTCGAGGTGATCGAGCCCTGGGTGCTGCAGCGCCTGCCCGACTTCGCCCGGCGCCTGAACTGGCTCCTAGAGCACCGCCCGCACCTCGCCTGCCTCGTCTCCCGCTGGGACGAGGGCGGCGTGCAGGACCGCAAGCTGCTGTCGCTGCTACGCGGCCACCGGATGAAGGCGCTTCTGCGCCGGATGCTCGACGAGGCCGAGTTCCTCTCGGCCCACGGCATCCGCTCCCTGTCGAAGGCGCACCGGGACCAGCCCTATGCGCTCAACGAGTTCGGCGCCTCCTTCACGGTGCGCTACGACCCGGCCGATTCCACCTCGAACATGTTCGGCGGCAACTCGAACTGGCGCGGGCCGGTCTGGATGCCGATGAACTACCTCATCATCGAGGCCCTGCGCCGCTTCCACACCTATTACGGCGACGACTTCCTGGTGGAGTACCCCACCGGCTCCGGCGACCACCTGACCCTGGCCGCCATCGCGGACGCCCTGGAGGACCGGCTGATCGCCCTGTTCACCAAGGATGCGGAGGGCCGCCGCCCGGCCTTCGGCGACCGGCCGCCGATCCCGCCCGCCCCCGGCGCCGAGGAGGCCCTGCTGTTCCACGAGTTCTTCGACGGCGACACCGGGCGCGGCCTCGGCGCGTCGCACCAGACGGGCTGGACCGCGCTGATCCTCAACCTGCTGCACACCCGCGCCCGGAGGACGGCCGGATAGGGCTGCGCCGGGCGGCCGTCGACGCGCCCGCTCCTCAGGCGACGGGCTGGCTGAGATAGGCCACCATCATCTCGGCGACGGCGCGGTCGGCGTAGTCCGACACGCTCTCGCGCCAGGCGACCGGGAAGGCTTCGACCACGCTGCGGCCGGCCAGGACCTCGGCGAGTTCGTGCGGCAGGAGCCCGTTCTCGATCGCCGCGGTGGCGGCGGCCCGGCCGTAGCTGCGCCGGAGGCTGCGCGGGTCGAACAGGATCGCGGGGTTCGCGGGCTTGGTCGGCTCAAAGGCCGTGGTGTGGAAGCTCATGGTCGTCGTCTCCGCCGAAGTGTTGCCCTGTCTGCGTCGCGTCGCGTCCTACGCAGCGGCGACAGGGGGCGGGGCGGAAGGCGGGGCGGCGGATGAGATCGCGGTGATGCTGGGACGGCTGGGTCATGCGTCGGCTCCGATCGTCGGCATCTCCGTGCCGCCGACGGAAGAGACGATAGCCGCATCGCCCGGGAATGTGCTTCCAAAGATCCGGCGCGGCGGAGAGCCGCTTCGCCCCGAAGAGCGTTTCGACGAAAGGCTCAGGCGGCCAGACGGTCGCCGAGCTGGTCCGCCACCGCCCGGGCCAGGGGGCGGGCCGCGTCGCGGATGTCCGGCACCGCGATGCATTCCCAGACCACGCCGCGCAGCATCGGCCCGAAGGCCCAGATCGGGGCGCCGTGCGGCGGCCCCGCGACCCGGCCCCCGGGGCTCGCCGCGATCCCGAGGCCGAACGGGCCGGGCCGGACGAGGCCGCGCGCCAGTAGGTTGCGGATCAGCGGATCGTCGGTCTCGGCGAGCCGGCTGAAGCCGGTGGCGTCGAGGATGCCCTGGACCGCGATCCGCTCGCGCCCGTCGGTGCCGCGCGGGCGCAGCGTCACCACTGCCCCGTCCGGGGCCTCGTCGATGGCGCGGATGCGCCCGGCCCGGACCACGAGGCCGCCGCTGCGGATCTCGGCCGCGATGGCCTCCGCCGCCGGGGGCGCGGTGCGGTGGCGATGCACGTCCCAGTAGGGGCGGACATGGCGCAGGATTCGCGCCTGCTCGGCCCGCGGCAGCCCGGCCCACAGCGCGTCGGTGATCGGGCGCAGGGCGTCGATGACGCCGCGCCAGTCGTCGCCGGCCTCCCGGGCCGTCGCGATCGCGCACCGGATGGCGGCGACGAGTTTGCGCGCCGAGCCGCGGATCTCGGGGGTGAAGTCGGGCCGCCGGCCCGCCGGGACGGCGGCGTGGGGCTTCGGCAGCAGCCCCCGGCGGGACACGGCGACGATGCGGCCGGCGAACCCTTCGCGGCGCAGGGCCGCCACCGAATCCATCATGGTCAGGCCCGTGCCGATCACCAGTACGTCGCGCGCCGGGTCGAGGGCGCCGAAGGCCTCCGGGCGCCACGGATCGAGCCGGTGCCGGCGCGGCGCGAGAGCCGGTCCCGGAAGGTTGCCCATCGCCAGGACCAGGCCCGCCACCCGCCGGGGCGGAACGCCCGTACCGTGCAGGACGAAGCCCTCCGGCACCGGCTCCACGTCGCGAATCGCCGCGCGCAGGGGGATCAGCCGGTCGCCGGCCCCGGCCGCCACCCGGGCCCAGCGCTCGGCGAGGTAGCGGCCGTAGAGCCCGCGCGCCGCGAAGGTGCCGGCCTCGGTCTCGCGGATTCCCTGCCGCTCCTCCGCAACGAGGGGCGCGTGCGCCAGCCAGTCCGCGAAGTCCTCGGGCCGCTCCGGATCGGCGCTCATCTGGCTCGCCCGGAGGTTCAGGAGGTGGTCCGGGTTGGCGGTGGCGTAGGCGAGCCCGAGGCCGAAGGGGCGGCTGCCCTCGCAGAGCAGCACCGGGCGATTCCCCGGCAGGGCGCGCAGCAGCTGCTCCGCCGCCATCAGGCCGCTGAAGCCGCCACCGATGATCGCGATGGGAAGCAGCCGGTGGGTGGACGTCATGGCGATGGGCTCCCGGGAATGATGCTCGCTCGGGTCTAGGGATGTTCTTTAAAAAGAACAAGCGAGGAGAGACGGAGGCCGGCAATCCGCAACGTAGCACCGATCGACCCAAGATCCGGACCGTGAAGAGGCGTTCGCGCAGGATATTCCAGGATCGCGCGGCGCTGTGGGATGGTCTCCTCCATCGCCTGGTTCTTTAAAAAGAACGTTCTCGTTGACTCGCGCCGCGGTGATCGGGACGATGCAGGGGGTCGGTCCACACGTGCCGGCCTCCCCGCGCCCGCCACCGACCCACACCCTCGAGAGGGACGTCATGAGCTTCCTCGAACCGGACACCGTCGAGTTCATCGGCTTTGCTGCCCCCCGCGAACAGTCGGAGATCCACGCGCCCACCGGCCCGGCCATCGACCGGGACTACCTGCGCCTCCTGGCCCAGGCCCATGAATGGGGCGGGTTCGACCGCATCCTGGTGGCCTTCTACGCCACGGCGCCCGACGCGCTCCTGCTCTCCGCGCAGATCGCGGCGGTGACGGAGCGCATCGGCCTGATGATCGCCCACCGCACGGGCTTCACCGCCCCCACGGTGGCGGCGCGCCAGTTCGCCACCCTCGACCAGCTCACGGGCGGGCGCGTCGCGATCCACGCGATCAGCGGCGGCGACGACCGCGAGCTGGCCCGGGACGGCGACCACCTCACCAAGGACCAGCGCTACGCGCGCACCGACGAGTTCCTGGCCATCGCCCGGCAGGCCTGGACCGCCGCGCGCCCCTTCGACTTCGCCGGGACCCATTACCGGGTAGAGGGCGGCTTCTCCGAGGTGAAGCCGGTCGATCCGCGCGGCATCCCGGTCTATTTCGGCGGCGCCTCCCCGGCCGCCATCGCGGTGGCGGGCCGCCAAGCCGACACCTACGCCCTCTGGGGCGAGAGCCTGGACCAGGTCCGCGAGGCGATCCGGACGGTCCGGGCCGCGGCGGCGCCGCATGGGCGGTCCCCGCGCGTCAGCCTGTCGTTCCGGCCGATCCTGGCCGACACCGAGGAGGCCGCCTGGGCCCGGGCGGAGGACATCCTGGCCCGGACCCGCGCCACCCGCGCGGCCCAGGGGCTCGGCCCGGCGGCGGCCCCGGCGAACGAGGGCTCGCGCCGGCTCCTGGCCGCGGCGGCGCAGGGGAACCGCCTCGACAGCCGGCTCTACACCGCCATCGCGCGGGAGACCGGGGCGTCGGGCAATTCCACCGCCCTGGTGGGCACGCCGGAGCAGGTCGCCGAGGCGCTGCTGGCCTATCACGACCTCGGGGTGCGCACCTTCCTGATCCGGGGCTTCGACCCGCTCGAGGACGCCCTCGCGTATGGCCGCGACCTGATCCCCGCCTTCCGCCGGCTGCTGGCCCGGCGTGGTCCCCGGGCGGAGGCGGCGTGATGCGGTTTCGTCTCGCGGCCCTCGCGCGTCTTGCCCTCACGCTGCTCGCTCCTGCCGGTCTCGCCCGCGCCGACGACGTCGTGCTGCGCGTCGGCGACCAGCGCGGCAATGCCCGCGCGCTGATGGAGGCGGCCGGCGTGCTGGCCGACCTGCCCTACCGCCTCGACTGGAGCGAGTTTCCCGCCGCGGCCCCGCTGCTGGAGGCGCTGAATGCCGGGGCGATCGACGCTGGCGGGGTGGGCGACGCGCCCTTCACCTTCGCGGCCGCCGCCGGGGTTCCGGTGAAGGCGTTCCTCGCCTTCCGCAACCGCCAGGACGGCCTCGCCATCCTGGTGGCGAAGGATTCGCCGATCCGGACGGTCGCCGAGCTGAAGGGGAAGAGCATCGCCACCAACCGCGGCTCCATCGGCCATCAGGTCGTGCTCGCGGCCCTCGAGGAGGCGGGCCTGCCGCCCAGCGCCGTGACCCTGCGCTTCCTGCCGCCGGCGGACGCCAAGATCGCGCTCGCCAGCGGCAGCGTCGATGCCTGGGCGACCTGGGAGCCGTACACCTCCACCGCCGAGCTCGCCGACCTCGCCCGGGTGGTCCGCGACGGCAACGGCATCACCCCGGGCCTGAGCTTCGCGGTGGCGAGCGACGCCGCCCTGAAGACGAAGCGGGCGCAGCTCGCCGATTTCGGCCGGCGCCTCGTGGCGGCGCGGGACTGGGCCCTGAAGGACCCCGCCCCCTACGCCGCAATCTGGTCGAAGCTGATCGGCCTGCCCGAGGCGGTGCCCCTGCGCTGGTTCGCGCGGGCGCAGTACCGGGCCGTACCCATCGACGAGGCGGTCATCGCCGACGAGCAGCGCAACATCGACCTCTACGTCCGCGCCGGGCTGATCCCGCAGGCCCGCGCGCCGAAGGCCGAGGCGATCCTCGATCGCAGCTTCGAACCGGGCGCCGCTGCGGTACGATAGGCCGCGAAGTCCAGCGCGAGAGGCGAGCCATGCACGGCGACCACGACCACGATCATGACCACAGCCACCACGACCACGCCCACGCGGCGGCGGAGCGCTGGAAGCACGACGGCGTGCGGGTGATCCCGGGCGACAAGCTCGACGCCAACACGGCCCAGACGCCGGGCATGTTCCGGCAGGCGGCGATCAACCATGCCCGGGTCGGCGCCCAGAAGATCTGGGCCGGCACCGTGGCGATCGCCCCCGATGCCAAGACCGGCGTCCACCACCACGGCGCCCTGGAGAGCGTGATCTACGTGGTCTCGGGTCGCGCCCGGATGCGCTGGGGCGAGAAGCTCGAATACGTGGCCGAGGCCGGACCCGGCGATTTCATCTTCGTGCCGCCCTACGTGCCGCACCAGGAGATCAACGCCGACCCGGACCAGCCCCTGAACTGCGTCCTCGTCCGTTCCGACAACGAGGCCGTGGTGGTCAACATCACCGATGTCGAGCCCGTCGAGCGGCCCGAGACGGTCCACTGGGTCGACCCGATCCACAAGCACCCCTGACAGACGAGACCGTCCTCCATGCTCCATCGTCGCCACGCGCTGCGCGCCGCCGCGCTCAGCCTGCTCGCCCTAACCCCGATTCTGGCCCCCGGAAACGCCCGGGCGGCGGAGGCTGGAAGGCTCCGCATCGGCTTCCAGAAATCCTCGACGCTGATTGCCCTGCTCAAGGAGGAATCCGCGCTGGAGAAGGCCCTGGCGCCGCTGAACGTCACCGTCACGTGGCACGAGTTCACCAGCGGCCTGCCGATCATGGAGGCGCTCAATGCCGGCCAGATCGATGTGTCGGCGGATGTGGCCGACACCGTGCCGATCTTCGCCCAGGCCGCCCAGGCGCGGATCGCCTACATCGCCCAGGAGGCGGCCTCGCCGACCGCGCAGGCGATCCTGGTCGCCGCCGATTCGCCGATCCGAGCGGTGGCCGACCTGAAGGGCCGCAAGGTCGCGGTGACCAAGGGGGCCGGCAGCCATTACCTGCTGCTGGCGGCCCTGGCGGCCGAGACGCTGCCCTTCAAGGCGATCAGCCCGGCCTACCTGACGCCGTCGGACGGGCGCGCGGCGCTGGCCAGCGGCAGCGTCGAGGCCTGGGTCGCCTGGGACCCGTTCCTGTCGGCGGCCGAGCAGCAGACCGGCGCCCGCGTCCTGCGGGACGGCACCGGCCTGTCCCAGTACAAGCGCTACTACCTCGCCGGGGCCGACTACGCGACGCAGCGCGCCGACGTGCTCGCGCTCCTGTTCGGCAAGCTGCGCGAGACCGGGGCTTGGGTGAAGGCCAACCCGGACGCCGCCGCCGCCCGCCTCGGCGCCCTCTGGAAGCTCGACCCGGCCATCGTCCGGCAGGCGAATGCCCGGCGCAGCTACCAGGTCGAGCCCGTCACCCGCCCCGCCCTCGCCGAGCAGCAGACCATCGCGGACGCCTTCCGCGCCGAGGGCCTGCTGCCCCGCGCCGTCGACGCCGCGGCCCTGCCGATCTGGGCGCCGCCGGGCCTCTGAGCGGGCCGGCCCCGCAACGCCCCGTCGGGGTGACCGGGGCCAGACCGTTCAGCGGATTCCGCCGCTCGCGGTGATGTTCTCGCCGGTGAGCCAGCGGGCCTCGTCCGAGGCCAGGAAGGCGACGACGTCGGCGATGTCGCCCGGCTGTCCGGCGCGGCCGAGCGGAGTCTGGGCGATGAACCCGGCCTCCATCTCCGAGCCGGCGATGCCGGCGCTGTGGGTGCCCTCGGTCGTCACGTAGCCGGGGCTGACCGTGTTGACGCGGATGCGGCGCAGGGCGAGCTCGTTGGCGAGGACCCCCGAGATCGCGTTCACGGCGCCCTTCGTGCCGCTGTAGACCGCGGCGGCCGGCGTGTTCACGTGGGTGATGGCCGAGGAGATGTTGACGATGCTCCCGCCCTCCCCGAGATGCTTGGCCGCCGCCCCGGAGGCGAGCAGGACGCCCAGCACGTTGATGTCGAAGAGCCGGCGGTAATGCGCCTCCGTCACCTCCTCGATGGCGGCGAATTCGTAGACGCCGGAATTGTTGACCAGCACGTCGAGCCGGCCGAACTGCGCCACCGCCGCCTCGATCAGGGCCTGCGCCTCCGCGGTCTTGGAGACGTCCGCCCGGACCGCGATGGCCCGCCCGCCCGCGGCGGTGATCGCCGACACCACCGCCTCGGCGCCCGCCTGGCTCGAGGCGTAGTTGACCACCACCGCCGCGCCGTCCCGCGCCAGGGCCCTGGCGATTCCCGCCCCGATGCCCTTCGACGCGCCGGTCACCACGGCGACCTTGCCCTGAAGCTTCGACATGTGTTCACCCTTCCAACCTGGGCCGGCGCCGCCATGGCGCCCGTCTCCCGTTGTTCGGAAGTTCGGAACTTCCGAAGCGGTGATCAAGTCCCTAGATGTCGAAACCATGAGACCGCTGCTTCACCCCGCGCCCGAGGACCTGCAGGCAAGTGCGATCCTGCACGCGCTGGCCGACCCGAACCGGGCCGCGATCTTCGCCAACATCATGCGGGCGGGCTGCGTCGAGGCCTGCGCCTCGCTCGCCACGGTGGGCGACCGGGTGATCCCGAAATCCTCGCTCTCCAACCACTTCAAGGTGCTGCGCGAGGCCGGGCTGATCCGCAGCGAGCGCCACGGCGTCGAGATGCGCAACCACGCCCGCTGGGACGAGGTGGACGCCCGCTTCCCGGGCCTGCTGCGGTCGATCCTGAACGCCTATGCGGGCGAGGGTCCGCGGGGAGCGGATGGGGCGGTGGCGGAGCGACCCGCGCCGCCAGGTCCGCCCGCCGACCCGTAGCCGGTCCGATCGCCGTAAAAATCACACCGTCAGTCCGGGGCGCCGCAGGCGAGACCGGACGCGAAGGGGCGCGCCGGAGGCGTGCCATCCAGGACCGCCGACGGTGTCAGGTTCGGCACCGCCTGCGTGTCTGGATCCCGGGTTCCGCTGCGCGGCCCCGGGATGACGCGGTACTGGGGTCGGACCCGGCGGCGCTGCCCCCACCCCGATCCCGAAACCGCTCAGGCCGCGGCCAGTGCCTTCTGGAATTCCGCCTCGGGCAGGAGCGCCCCGCCGGTGGTCCACACCACCTGGGTGGCTGCGCGCCAGTCCGGCCGGGCGCTGAGCGTCGGGCCGAGGGCCGCGAAGGCGGCGGCGGCGGACGGTTCGAGGCGCAGGGACGCCCGCTGCCAGAGGTCGCGGACCCCGGCGAACAGCGCGGAATCCGTCACCGTGACGATCCCCGCGATGAGCGGGCCGACGGTGCCGGCGACGAGGAGCGAGGCGCTCGACACCGCGAGGCCGTCGGCGGCGGTGCGGTTGTCGAGGCCGATGTCGTAGACGCTGACCGGCCGGTCGAGCCCGGCGCCGAGCTGCACCAGCATGCAGGGGGCGGCGACGGGCTCGACGAAGACGCAGTGCACCGCGTCACCGAACAGGAGCTTCAGCCCGAGGGTGACGCCCCCGGGCGCACCCCCGACCCCGCAGGGCAGGTAGACCACAAGGGGATGCGCGGCATCGACCGGAATGCCGGCCGCCGCGAGCTGGCGCTCCAGGTCGAAGGCCGCCGCGGCGTAGCCGAGGAAGAGGTCGACCGAACTCTCGTCGTCGACGAAATGCGCGTCCGCCCGGTTTCCGAAGGCGTCCCGCGCCGCCGCGACCGCGCTGCCGTAATCGCCCGCATGCTCCACCACCCGGGCCCCGATGTCGCGCAGGCGCTGCTTCTTCCAGGCCTTGGCGTCGTGGGACATGTGGACCTCGACCTGGAAGCCGAGCGCGCGGGCCATCACCCCGACGCTGAAGCCGAGATTGCCGGTGCTGCCCACCGCCACGGTGAAGGCCCCGAAGGCCGCCCGGATCTCGGGCTCGGCCAAGCGTGCGTAGGACTCGCCCGCGGGCAGCCAGCCCCGCGCCAGGGCCAGCCGCTCGGCGGTGACCAGCACCTCGTAGACGCCGCCGCGCGCCTTGATGCAGCCCGTCACCGGCAGGTCGTGGTCGGACTTCACCCAGACGGCCGGTGCGTCGCCGCCGCAGAGATGGGCCGCGACCTCCGGCGTCAGCGGCAGCAAGGGCGAATCGATTCGTCCGGTCTCGAGTTCGGGGAACAGCGCCTTCAGCAGCGGATCGAACCGGCGCCAGCGCGCCTCCGCGTCGCGAACCTCGGCGCGACCGAAGGCGAGCCCGGGCAGGACCTCGGCCGCCGACCGGACCCGCGGGTTGTGCCAGACCGTCGGACGCCCCGCACGCACGGCCTCCGGAATTCCCTGCGGCTGATCGGACATGGGCGTGGACCTTGATCGGTGGTTGGAAGTGTGAGGGCGACGGGACCCTCTTCCCAGCGGATCTCGGGCCTGCCCGAGATCCGTCGCGCTTGTGGGGAGGAGCTGGAGGTGGGGGTGGTTGGGTGACCCTAAACCTTCGGAGACCGGCGGAGCCACCCCCACCCCTGACCCCTCCCCTCGAGGGGCAGGGGAACGCGTCCAGGCCCTGACGGGACCGCCCCGTCGGAGCGGCAGCCTTCCCGGGCAAGCCGCACCACCCCGTCGCCACCCGTCTCAGATGTCCAGCGGTGCATTGTCCACCACCTCCTTCATCACGAAGAAGGTGCGGGTCTGGCGGACCCCCGGCAGGGCGATCAGGGTTGCGCTGTGGAGGCGGTTGAAATCCGCCATGTCGGAGACGCGGATCTTCAGGAAGTAGTCGAAGTCGCCGGCCACGAGGTGGCAGTCGAGCACCATCGGCATCGCCCGGGCCGCGGCCTCGAAGGCGGCGAAGCTCTCGGGCGTCGAGCGGTCCAGCACCACGCCCACCATGACCAGGGAGCCGCGCCCGACTTTCTCCGGCGCGATCTGCGCCCGCACGCCCCGGACGTAGCCCTCGTCGAACAGGCGCTGGATGCGCCGGTGGCAGGTGGCCGCGCTGGTGTTCACCCGCTTGGCGATCTCGGCATTGCCCATGCGCCCGTCCGCCTGGAGCAGGCGCAGGATCTTCAGGTCCATGCGGTCCAGCCCGGCGTCCATGAAAGATCCTTTCGTCGCAGGCATCAACGACGCAACGAAGAAGCGTCGAAAGCCATCGCCGGCCCGAGCTTGCAAAATTCGAGCTCCGATTTCGAGAGCACCTTTCGCACCGCGTTTGCTAGCTTCTTCCGGCTGACCACGAAGGACCCCGCCCATGCTGTCGACATTCGAGCGCTATCCCCTCACCTTCGGCCCGACCCCGATCGAGCACCTGCCGCGGCTGTCCGCCCATCTCGGCGGCGACGTGCTGATCTACGCCAAGCGCGAGGACTGCAATTCCGGCCTGGCCTATGGCGGCAACAAGCTGCGCAAGCTCGAATACATCGTGCCCGACGCCATCGCGAGCGGGGCCGACACCCTGGTGACCATCGGCGGCGTGCAGTCCAACCACACCCGCATGGTGGCGGCGGTGGCGGCCAAGATCGGCATGAAGTGCCGGCTGATCCAGGAGGCCTGGGTGCCGCACGAGGACGCCGTCTACGACCGTGTCGGCAACATCATGCTGTCGCGCATCATGGGCGCCGAGACCCAGCTGGTGGAGGACGGCTTCGACATCGGCATCCGCGACAGCTGGACGAGGGCCATCGCCGACGTGGAGGCCAAGGGCGGCAAGCCCTACGCGATCCCGGCCGGCGCCTCGGTGCACAAGTTCGGCGGCCTCGGCTTCGTCGGCTTCGCCGAGGAGGTCCGCGCCCAGGAGGCCGCGATGGGCCTGCACTTCGACTACATCGTGGTCTGCACCGTCACCGGCTCGACCCATGCCGGCATGGTGGTGGGCTTCGCCGCCGACGGGCGCGCCCGCAACGTCATCGGCATCGACGCCTCCTGCACCCCGGCCCAGACCAAGGCGCAGGTGCTGGAGATCGCTCGCAACACCGCCGAGCTGATCGGCGCCCCGGCGATCACGGCCGACGACATCGTGCTCAACGCGGACTACGCCTACCCGGTCTACGGTGTGCCCTCGAAGGAGACGGTCGAGGCCATCCGCCTCTCGGCGCGCCTCGAAGGCATGATCACCGACCCCGTCTACGAGGGGAAGTCGATGCAGGGCCTGATCGACCTCGTGCAGAAGGGCTTCTTCCCCAAGGGTTCGAAGGTGCTCTACGCCCATCTCGGCGGCGCCCCGGCGCTCAACGGCTACAGCTATACCTTCCGCAACGGCTGAGTTGCCGGGTTCGTCACGGGGCTGACACTTCCGGCCCGTTGAAAGCCAGGCGCTTCCTTTCGGGGCGCCCGCGCGACATGGTCCGGTCCCGAAGGCCGAACCCAGCCACGAAGAGCCCCGCTCCATGCCGGAATCCATGCCGGAATCCCTGCCGGAATCCCTGCCGGAATCGTTGCCGGACCGCGACGCCCTCGCCCCCTTCGAGGCCTTGCTCGGTCCCGGCGGGGTCCTCACCGACCCCGCCCTGACGGCCCGCTACACCCGCGACCAGCGCGACCTGATGCAGGGCGAGACCCCCGCCGTGCTGCGCCCGCGCAGCGTGGAAGAGGTCCAGGCGCTCGTCGGGCTGGCCCGGGCCCGGGGCTTCGGCCTCGTGCCCCAGGGCGGCAACACCGGCTATGTCGGCGGGGCGACGCCGGAGCCGGGCCGCCGCCAGCTCGTGGTCAGCCTGGAGCGGATGACCCGCATCCGTGCCGTCGACCCCCTGAACTTCACCCTCTCCTGCGACGCCGGCACCATCCTGGCGGACGCCCAGAAGGCCGCCGACGCCGACGGGCTGTTCCTGCCGCTGAGCCTCGGCTCCGAAGGCAGCTGCCGCCTCGGCGGCAACCTCGGCACCAATGCGGGCGGCCTCCAGGTCCTGCGCTACGGCATGGCCCGCGACCTCGTCCTCGGCCTGGAGGTGGTGCTGCCGGACGGATCGCTGTTCTCCGACATGCGGACCCTGCGCAAGAACAACATCGGCTACGACCTGAAGCAGCTCTTCATCGGCGCCGAGGGCACGCTTGGCCTCATCACCGGCGTGGTCCTGAAGCTCTGGCCGGCCCAGGGCCAGCGGGCCACCGCCTGGCTCGAGCTCGCCGAAGGGGCGCCGATCCCCGAGATGGCCGCCCTGGTGCGCCGGGAAACCTCCGACCTCGCCTCGACCTTCGAGCTGATTTCCGCCTCCTCCCTCGGCCTCGTCACGGAGATGCGCGGCGCCGAGACCGGCCTGAAGGCCGGACCCGGCGGGGCCGTCCTGCTCGAGCTCACCGCCTCCTCGGACCGCATCCCCCTCGACGACGTGCTGATGGGATGCCTGGAGGTCCTGATGGAACGGGGCTGGGTCGTCGACGCGGTGCTGGCCCAGTCCGAAACCCAGCGCCGCGCCTTCTGGGCGGTCCGCGAAACGATTCCCGAGGGCGAGAAGCATGCCGGCGGATCGGTCAAGCACGATATCGCGGTGCCGATCTCCCGGCTCACCGATTTCCTCGACCGCGGGGCCGCCCTGCTCGCCGAGCGCCTGCCGGGCGTCCGGCTCTCGGTCTACGGCCATGTCGGCGACGGCAACCTGCACTACAACCTCGTCGTGCCGGCGGGCCGTGACCGCGTCGCGTTCACGCGCGAGATCGAGGCGGGTTTCGCGCACGACCTCTACACGATCGCGCTGGAATACGGCGGCGGATATAGCGCGGAATACGGCATCGGCCGCTTCAAGCGCGACCTCCTGGAGCGCTACGCGGATCCTGCCCGCCTGCGCCTGATCGCGGCGGTCAAGCACGCCCTCGACCCCGAGGGAATCATGAATGCCGGCGCCCTGGTCTGAGGATTCCTCAGTCCTGGAACGACAGCGTCGCCCGGGTACCGATCGGACCGCCGCCATAGACCAGGGCCGAGCGCAGGTTCGCCGCCATCGCCCGGATGATCCGGGAGCCGAGGCCGGTGCCCCGCGGCTGGCCCTCGCCGGTCCAGCCGATGCCGTCATCCTCCACCGTCAGGGTCAGGCCCTCCGTCCCCTGGCGGGCGACGGAGACCCGGATTTCTCCTGACGCCTCAGGGGGATAGGCGTACTTGTAGGCGTTGGTGACGAGCTCCGTGACCACCACGCCGACCGAGACGGCCTTGTCGGTGGCGAGCCGCACCGGGGCCGCATCGAGGCGGATGGCGTGGTCGCGCCCGGCCGCCTTCATGGCCGCCTGGAGCTCCTCCACGAGGCTCGCCAGGTAGGCGTCGAGGTCCACCGCCTCGACGTCGTCGGAGGTGTAGAGCCGGCGATGGATGCCGGCGATCGCCGAGATCCGGGCCTGCATCTCCCGGAGCGCGGCCTTCGCGGCCGGGTCCGTTACCGCGTTGGTCTGCATGTGCGCCAGCGCCGCCACCAGCGCCAGCGAGTTGGCCACGCGGTGATTGACCTCCCGCAGCATGATCTCGGCCCGGTCGCGCGCCTCCCGCACCGCCTGCTCGGCCCGCTCCTTGTCCCGCCGCAGCGCCTCCTGCCGCAGGGCGGTATCGATCGCCTCGCCGAGGAGCTCGCGGAACTGGCCCTGAAGATCCTTCCAGACGTAGTCGACGGCCCCCGCCTTCAGGGCCGCCACCGCGACGCGACTGTCCTCCGAGCCGGTGACGTAGACCACCGGCGGCGCCTCCGGCAGGGCGCGGATGGCGGGCAGGATGTCGAGGCCGGTCTGGCCGGGCATGTGATGATCCAGGGCGACCACGTCGACGCCGCCCTGTCCGAGACGCGCCAGTCCGGCATCGCCGTCGAGGGCGAGCTCCACGGCGTAGCCTCGCGCCGCGAGGGCGCGCTGCACGAGCCGCCCCAGGCCGGGGTCGTCGTCGATGTAGAGGACGCGACCGCAGCCGGGAGGCGCGGGCTCGGTCATGAGCGGGCGGACTTCATGGGTTTTCCGGCACCTGCATGACCGAGAAGAACAGCCCGAGCTGCCGGATGGCGTTGGCGAAGCCCTCGTAGTTGACGGGCTTGGTGATGTAGACGTTCGCGCCGAGGTCGTAGCAGCGCTGGATCTCGCGCTGGTCGTCCGTCGTGGTGAGGACGACGACGGGCGAGCGCTTGGTGTGGGTGTTCGCCTTCACCTTTTCGAGGATGTCGATCCCGGTCATGTCCGGCAGGTTCAGGTCGAGGAGAATCAGCAGGTGGCGCTTGGCGCTCGCCTCGCCGGTACCGTCGGCACCCAGGAGGTATTCGAGCGCCGACGTCCCGTCCCGGAAGGGCAGGATGGTGTTGTTCACGCCGGCGCGGCGGATGTTGCGCTCGATCAGGCGGGCATGGCCCTCATCGTCCTCGATCATGACGATTTCGACGGCGTTCACGCTTCGCTCCGCACCTATTCGGCGGCGAGCCGCATCGGCGGCCCGTCCTGTCCCTGACCTGTAGCGGTCTCACGCGGCAGCGTCACGCTGAAGGTTGTGCCAACCCCCAGTTCCGACGCGACCTCGATCCGCCCGCCGAGGGAGCGGACCAGCGCCTTGACGTGGGCGAGCCCGATGCCCTCCCCCGGCTTGTCCTGGGCACCGGAGCGCCGAAACAACTCGAAGACCCGCGCATGGTCCCGCTCGGCGATGCCACGTCCGTTATCGGCAACGCTGTAGCGGACGCGGCCGCCCCCCAGGACTTGCCCCTCGATCTCGATCCGCCCCGGCCGTGACGGGTCGAGATACTTCACCGCGTTGTCGATGAGATTGCCGAAGATCTGCTCGATGGCCAGCCGGTCCGCGAAGAGGCGGGGCAGGTCCGGCGCGACGACGACGCGGGCACCCACCTGCTCGGTCTGGTGGTGCTGCGCATCGGCGAGTCGGCGCAGCAGGCTCGTCATGTCGAGGCGTTCCGGCGTGAAGCTGCGCCGCCCTTCCCGCGACAGTTTCAGGATGGCGGCGATCAGGCGCTCCATGCGCGTCACCGCGGCCTTGATGAAATCGAGGGCCTCACCGAGATCCGCATCGATCCGCTCCGCCTGCGGGTGCCCCTGCAGGGCGGCACGGACGTCCTCGCGGGTCGTTTCCAGCTCACTCGTGAACCCCATGACATTCACGAGGGGCGCGCGCAGGTCGTGGCTGACGATGTAGGCGTAGCGCTGGATCTCCTCGTTGGATTCCCGGAGCTCGGCTTCGGCCTGGCGCTGCTCGGTGATGTCCGTGTGGACGCCCACCCATTCGCGGATCGATCCATCGTCCTGCAGCACCGGCACGGCGCGAATGGCGTAGTGGCGCCAGGCGCCATCGGCGGAGCGCACCCGGTGCTCGTGAACGAAGGTCCGGCGCGCACGGACGGTCTCGTTCCACGCCTCGATGCTGGTCTGCTGGTCGTCGGGGTGGACGGCCTTGGCCCAGCCATAACCCTCGTAGTCGGCCCGGCTCTGCCCCGTGATCGCGCTCCAGCCCGGCTGCTCGCCGAGCATCCGGCCTTCCGCGTCGTTGGTCCAGAGCACACCGCGCACGGCCTGCACAGCAGCACGGAACCGCGCCTCGCTGGCCTGGAGGTCGCCCTGGACCCGTTGCTGGTCGAAGGAAGAGGCGAGCATCGCCAGGAACAGAATCAGGAAGGTCGCACCGGCGACCGCGAGGGCGAGGTTCTGCTGCGCGGCGCTGAGACCGGTCGCATGCGTACCGGCTCCCTCGGCCGTGAAGGTCGCCGCGGCCATGCCGGTGTAGTGCATGCCCGCCACTGCCAACCCCATCACGGTGGCGGCGATGAGCCTCTGCCAGACGCTGTTCTGGCGCAGGGTGAGCCAAAGGGCGGCCGTCGCCGCCGTGACCGCGATGGCGACCGAGAGCGCAACCAGCGGCCAAGTATAGGTCAGATGGCCCGGCATCCGCATCGCTGCCATGCCGGTGTAGTGCATCGCGGCCACCCCCAGGCCCATGACGGAGCCGGCGACGAACAGGTCGCGCCGCGTCGCGCCCTGCCGGCTGATCCAGCCGAAGGCGGCACCGGTGCAGGCGATGGCCAGCCCGAGGGACAGCGCCGTGGTCCCGAGTTCGTAGGCGACCGGCATTCCCATCTCGAAGGCCAGCATGCCGACGAAGTGCATCGACCAGATCCCGCCGCCCATCGCGCAGGCGGCGGCAGCGATCCAGGCCCAGCGGCGCCCGCCATCCGAGACCCGGCCGCGGCCGCCGAGATCCAGTGCGGTGTAGGAGGCGAAGATCGCGATCGTGACGGACAGGGCGACGAGCGCCGCATTGTAGCCGGTGTGGACCATCGGGGCGCGCGGAGAGACCGTTCTGACCGTGAAAGCGCCAGCTTAGCGGGTCTTCGTCGCGAGGACCATCGGCCTCGAGCCGGGCGAAGGTGCCGGCGCGGTACCGGGCTGCACTACCCCTCCGGGCCCGCATGCCGTAAGGCCGCAGCACCCGCCCGAACTTCCGTGTGACCCCGTGATCCGCATCCCATGATCCGCCTCGAAAAAATCGGCAAGCAGAACGGCCGCCAGATTGTCTTCATCGAGGCCTCGGCCGCCCTTCAGCGGGGCGAGAAGGTCGGTCTGGTCGGCCCCAATGGTGCCGGCAAGACCACGCTGTTCCGGATGATCACCGGCGAGGAGCAGCCCGACGAGGGTCAGGTCGCCGCGGATCGCGGAATCACCATCGGGTATTTCAGCCAGGATGTCGGAGAGATGTCCGGCCGCACCGTGGTCTCCGAAGTCATGAACGGCGCCGGCCCGGTCAGCGAGATCGGGGCCGAGCTGAAGGAGGTCGAGCAGGCCTTGGCCGACCCGGACAGGGCCGACGAGATGGAGGCGCTGATCGAGCGCTACGGCGAGGTTCAGGCCCGCTTCGAGGAGCTCGACGGCTACGCCCTGGAGGGGCGGGCCTACGAAGTGCTGGCGGGCCTCAGCTTCTCTCAGGAGATGATGGACGGTGACGTCGGAAAGCTCTCGGGCGGCTGGAAGATGCGGGTGGCGCTCGCCCGCATCCTCCTGATGAATCCCGACGTCATGCTCCTCGACGAGCCGAGCAACCATCTCGACCTGGAGAGCCTGATCTGGCTCGAAGCCTTCCTGAAGGGCTACGAAGGCGCCCTGCTGATGACCTCGCACGACCGAGAGTTCATGAATCGCATCGTCACGAAGATCGTCGAGATCGATGGCGGACAGCTGACGACCTATTCAGGCGACTACGCCTTCTACGAACAGCAGCGGGCGCTCAACGAGACGCAGCAGCAGGCCCAGTTCGAGCGCCAGCAGGCGATGCTCGCCAAGGAAATCAAGTTCATCGAACGCTTCAAGGCACGAGCCTCCCACGCCGCCCAGGTGCAGAGCCGGGTGAAGAAGCTCGACAAGATCGAGCGAGTCGAGCCGCCGAAGCGCCGCCAGAGCGTCGCCTTCGAATTTCTGCCCGCCCCCCGCTCCGGCGACGACGTCGTGATGCTCAAAAACGTGCATAAGCGCTACGGCAGCCGCACGATCTATGAGGGCCTCGACTTCTCCATCCGGCGCCGCGAGCGCTGGTGCGTGATGGGCATCAATGGGGCCGGCAAGTCCACGCTTCTCAAGCTCGTGACTGGAACCGCCGAGCCCGACGATGGAAGCGTCGCGGTCGGTGGCAGCGTCAAGCTGGGCTACTTCGCTCAGCACGCCATGGACGTGCTGGACGGCGACCGCACGGTGTTCGGGTTCCTGGAAAATTCCTTCCCGCAGGCGGGCCAGGGCTCGCTCCGGGCCCTCGCCGGCTGCTTCGGCTTCTCGGGAGACGACGTCGAGAAGCGCTGCCGCGTCCTCTCAGGTGGCGAGAAGGCCCGCCTCGTGATGGCGCGGATGCTCTACGATCCGCCGAACTTCCTCGTCCTCGACGAGCCCACCAACCACCTGGACATGGGCACCAAGGAGATGCTAATCGCCGCCCTGGCGAACTACGAGGGTACGATGCTGTTCGTAAGCCACGACCGGCACTTCCTCGCCGCCCTCTCCAATCGCGTCCTCGAACTCACCCCGGACGGGATTCATCAGTATGGCGGCGGCTATACCGAATACGTCGCACGCACGGGCCAGGAGGCGCCGGGACTGCGAAGCTGACGGTCGGCGGGATGGTTCGGCCGGCATGACCGCTATGCCCGCGAGGGCTCGGTTGCGCGATCCGCACCGCGCATGAATCGGGATGCCGGGATGGACGGATCGTCTCGCGGAGCGCGCGTGGAGAGTGCGATCGGGCACAGGGAGGCGGATGAATAGGAGGCGCATTCCGACCCTGAACTTGAAATGAACAAAAAGTCAGATTAACTGAATATGAACGATCAGCCTTCCACACTCGGCTGCCACTCACCAACCAGGAGTACGGATATGTCCAGCGGACTGTTCCAGAACCTGCCGGGCGCTCACGAAATGGGAGGGCTGCAGGCTCTTCCGAGTGAGCCGTGGCTCCTTCCGATCTCGGACCGGATGGTCTCCGCGCCGACGGACGCCGATCGACTGGAGGCGGCTGTGCGGCTGTCCGTTCGTCCCTTCCAGCGCGCTGCGAATGCCCTGATGGCAGCGCTGCTGCTTCTGCTGTCGGTGCAGATCGGCGCAGACTGGATGAATGCTCAGACCCCCCATCCGACGACGGGCCAGATCGCGGACGCGACCCCGCCGGAGATGCCGGTGACAAAGGCCACGCTGACCATCAACAACTGAGCGCCTTCTGCGCCAGTGTTACAACCGACCCGCTTCCGGGCGGGTCGTAGTGCTGCCCGAGCGATCGTCGCGGGAGCGAAATGCCGACCACCGTCGGAGCGGCTTTGCCAATGCGCCACGTTCGCGCGCCCGCTGCCTCGTCACGGGTACGACGAAACGACCAGCACCCTTCGGTCGCTCCCCCGAATTTCCCCCTCTGATCTTACGTGAGCCCAGCCAACGGTCGTGCGACGGCGCGCAGTTTGGCCAAGGTCAAGCGGTGACCGAAGTCGGCGCTGAGGCTGGTGCCGATGATACGTCCTCGTCCTCGGCCAATTCGGTCCTTCTCCGCGATAGCGTGAGGATGAGCACCGGCAGGATCAGCAGGATGAGGAGCGGCGCCAGGGTCATTCCGCCGACCACGACCAGCGCCAGGGGTTTCTGAACCTGCGAGCCCACGCCGTTCGAGAAGGCGGCGGGAAGGAGGCCGACGCCGGCCACCACGCAGGTCATCACCACGGGCCGGAGCTGCGTGTGGCAGGTTCGCAGCATCGCGCGTACCCGCTCCTCCCCCTCGGCAATCAGACCATTGAAGTGCGAGAGCACGATGATGCCGTCCATCACAGCGATGCCGAGAAGCGCGATGAATCCGATTGCCGCCGAGACGCTGAACGGTGTGTCGGTCATCACCAGGGCGAGGACCCCGCCGGCCGCCGCCATCGGGACGACACTGAGCGCCAACAGCATGTCGATCACCGAGCCGAAGTTCATGAACAGCAGGATCGCGATGAGGCCGATCGCGATCGGCACCGTCACCGACAGGCGCGCCAGGGCGCCCTGCATGTTGTTGAACTCGCCCACGAGTTCGAGGCGGTAGCCCCGCGGCAGGGCCACCTCGGCGTTGACGCGCTCGCGCGCCTCCAGGATCGCGCTGCCGAGATCACGGTCGCGGACGCTGAACTTCACCGGGAGGTAGCGCTCCTGACCTTCTCGATAGATGTAGGCAGGCCCCGAGACCAGGGCGACCTGGGCGACCTCGCTCAAGGGCACCTGCATCAGCACTCCGTTTGGACCCTGGCCGGAGATGCGCAGGTTGCGGATCGACGCCACGCTCTGGCGGAACTGCTCGGCGAGGCGGATGACGATGGGATAGTGCCGATCCGAACCGCTGTCGTAGAGGTCGCCGGCGCTGTCGCCGCCGATGGCGGTGCGGACCGTGGCGTTGATGTCGCCTGGGGTGAGGCCGTAGCGCGCGGCACGGACCCGGTCGACGTCGATCTGCACCGTGGGCTGCCCGAGCGAGGTGAACACCCCCAGGTCGGTGACGCCGGGCACCTTGCGGAGCACCGCTTCGACGCGGTTGGCGACCTCCGTCAACGTTTCGAGGTCTGATCCGAACACCTTGAACGAGTTCTCGCCCTTGATGCCGGAAACAGCCTCGGCGACGTTGTCCTGCAGATACTGCGAGACGTTGAACTCGACGCCGGGGAAGTCAGTGCGCAGCCGGTCGAGGAGATCGCCGACCATCCGGTCCTTGGTCATGCCCGGACGCCACTTCTCGGCGGGCTTGAGCGGCGCGAAGAACTCGCCGTTGAAGAAGCCGGCGGCGTCGGTACCGTCATCCGGGCGACCGTGCTGCGAGACCACGCTCTCGACCTCCGGCACCGCTGCGATGATGCGGCGGATTCGGTTGACGTAGAGGTTGCCCTCCTCCAGCGAGATCGTCGCCGGCATGGTGGCCCGCAGCCAGAGATTGCCCTCCTCGAGCTTGGGCAGGAACTCCAGGCCGAGCTGGCGCCCCGCCACGCCGACGCCGGCGGTGAGCAGTAGCGCAAGGCCGAGGGTGAGAATGCGATTGCCCAGGGCGGCGCGGATGGCAGGGCGGTAAAGTCGGTCGAGGGTCCGCACGAGAATCGTCTCGACCTCTTCGACATGGGCTGGAAGCAGGTAGGCGGAGAGGACGGGCGTCACTGTGAAGGTGGCGATGAGGCCGCCAAGCAGCGCATAGGCGTAGGTCTGCGCCATCGGTCCGAAGATGTGGCCTTCCACCCCCGTCAGGGTGAAGAGCGGCAGGAAGCCCGTCACGATGATGATCGCCGCGAAGACGATGGAGCGACTGACGTCCCCGGAGGCTTGGCGAATCCGTAGAAGCTTGCCGGCGAGGCCCGGCCGGACCACCTCCCCGGTCGGCGCGCCGTGACCGGAGAGCCGCCGGAAGATCGCCTCCACCATGATCACCGTGCCATCGACGATCAGCCCGAAATCCAGGGCGCCGACGGAGAGTAGATTGGCCGACTCGCCACGCACCACCAGGATGATGACGGCGAAGAACAGCGCGAAGGGAATCGTCGCCACCACAATGAGGGCGCTGCGCAGGTTGCCGAGGAAGAGCCACTGCACGATCAGGATCAGCACGATGCCGACCAACATGTTGTGCAGCACCGTGTGCGTGGTGACCGCGATGAGATCGGCCCGGTCGTAGATCCGCTCGATTCGAACGCCCGGCGGCAGCAGGCCCATGGCCTCGATACGTCCCACCTCCGCCTGGACGGCCTCGATGGTCGGCGTGCTCTCCTCGCCGCGCCGCATCAGCACGATGCCTTGGACGATATCGTCGTCGTCGTTCATGCCCGCGATGCCGAGGCGGGGCTGGTGCCCGATCGTAACCGTGGCAACGTCCTTGACCAGAACCGGTGCGCCGCCCGATTGCGTCAGCACCGTTTCGCCGATGTCGTCCGTCGACCGGATCAGGCCGACGCCGCGTACTACAGCAGACTGGGTGCCAAGGTTGATCCGATTGCCGCCGACGTTCAGGTTGCTGTCGTTCAGGGTCTTCACGACGCCGGACAGCGTCAGCCCGTAGGCCGTGAGACGGTCGAGGTCGACGGCGATGTCGAAGGTCTTGGTCTTGCCGCCCCAGCCGATGACGTCGATGACGCCCGGCACGGCGCGGAAGCGTCGGCGAAGCACCCAGTCCTGCAGGGATTTCAGGTCGAGGACGCTGTAGCCCGCCGGTGCCGTCAGCTTATAGCGAAAGATCTCACCGATGGGGCTCACCGGGGAGATGGTCGGCTTGGCGCCGTTGGGTAGGGCGTCGAGTTGGGCCAGCCGGTTCAGCACCTGCTGCTCCGCCTCGCGATAGCTGAACTCGAAGCCGAATTGCAGCTTCACGTCCGACAGCCCGTAGAGGGAGACCGAGCGGACCTGCTTCAAATTCGGCAAGCCGGAGGTGATGACCTCGATCGGCACGGTGACGTAGCGCTCGATCTCCTCGCCCGACAGGCCTGGGGCCTGCGTGATCACGTCGATCATCGGCGGGGTCGGGTCCGGATAGGCCTCGATGTTCAGGGTTCGGAAGGCCACCAGCCCGCAGGCCAGCAGCAGCACGAACGCGAGAACCACCAGGGCACGCTGGCGCAGCGCGAGATGGACGAGGCCGGTCATGCGTTGGGTTCCTGCTGCCGGGAGCCGACTGATCAGCCCCGGGTCACCATCCGGTCGATGAACAAGGAGCCGCGCGAGATGACGCGCTCGCCGGTCGCCAGACCTTCGAGGATCTCGATTTTGCTTCCGTCGATGATGCCGGGTTTGACCCTGCGGCTCTCGACCGTGTTGTCGGCCCTCAACACCCAGACGCTCGCCTTGCTGCCCTCAAGCACGACCGCCGCTCGGGGCACCGATTGCGACAGGCTCTCGCGCTCGTTGATGATGCGCACGGTGGCGTACATCTCAGGCTTCAGCAGATTCTGTGTGTTGTCGATGTCGGCGCGAACCGTGATTCGGCGAGTGGTGGGGTCGACAGACGATCCGATGAAGTTAATCCGGCCCTCGAACACCTTGTCGGGATAGGCGAGCACCCGAAATTTCAAACGATCGCCGAGATCGACCTTCGCTGCATCCGGCTCGCGAAGCTGTGCGATCAGCCAGACCTTCGACAGGTCGCCGATGATGTACGAGGGGTCGCTGCCCCCGGTGCCGACATACTGGCCCGGTCCGATCTTGCGCTGGATGATCGTTCCCTTCAGCGGCGCGTTGATCGCCGTCTCGGGATTGATGGAGCCCTTCTGCAGGTTGGCGACTTCGTCGTCACGCAGGCCGAGGATGCGCAGCCGGTTGCGTACGGCCTCCAATCCGACCTCGGCCGTCCGGGCATCGTTGGTCGCCGTGTTGAGATCGTTCTGCGCGGATTGGAGCTCGCGTAGGGTGGTGACCCGAGAGTCATAGAGATCGTGCAGGCGCTTCTCGGCGGCCTGGGCGTAGCCGAGCTGTGAGCGCGCCTTGGCCAAGACGTTCAAGGCCGCGAGATAGTCGTTCTGCGCCTGGACCATCTCGTTGGCCTGGATCGAGAACAGGCGCTCGCCCTTCTTCACCTGCTCACCGGTGCGCGCGAAGATGGCGATGACCCGCCCCGGATAGGGGGAGAACACCGGGGTGGCCTGATACTCGTCGACCCCAATCTTACCCTCGGTGGTGATCTCTTCGTAGAACAGGCGCTGCTCCACCGTTTCGGTGTCAATGGCGGCCAACTGATCCGGGGTGAGGATGAATTCACCATTGCTCGGCGGCGCAACCGTGACGGCCGCTGGCGTCGGTGACGTCGCGGCCCCCGCAAACGTGCCCGGCAGCCACAAAAATCCAGCAACGCAAAGACTTGAGGCGACTAACAGAATGGAAATTTGGGTGCGATGCTTCAGCCCGGCGAGTGGAGCGAACGAACCCTGAGGCTCAGTCATCGAATCAATCTCGCACGTCTTAGCGTTTATGCACTAATCCGATCCGGTCGGATGGCGCGTCGGTCTGTAGAGGGCCGCCGCCCGAGATACAAGCGTGGCCGATTCACGATTTGGTCGCGTCGTGTATCGCGTGACCGGTGTGGCATCCTTACCCAATGGAGTAGGCTGCTATGACAGATCGAGAGATCCCCGAATATTGGGCTGTCGCCCGGCCTTCTGCCTGCGCAGCGGCTGAAGGTCCGGACGACAAAACCCCGCGGACCCTAAGGCCTGCGGGGTTAAAGTTGCGTCACATGAATCCCTGGGAGGGACCATTGGTATACTACATGCCAATTGTGGCGCGGCAAGGGTTATCGCGTCCGGTGCCGATTTATTTCGCCGATGGCATTGCGACTTACGGAGAAATTTTTCTGGACATCCCCCGCCTTCGCCTCACTCCCACTCGATCGTTCCGGGCGGCTTCGAGGTGATGTCGTAGGTGACGCGATTGATCCCTTTGACCTCGTTGATGATCCGCGTCGCCACGCGGCCGAGGAAGGCCATGTCGAACGGATAGAAATCGGCAGTCATGCCGTCGACCGAGGTCACGGCCCGCAGGGCACAGACATGGTCGTAGGTGCGCCCGTCACCCATCACCCCGACGGTCTTCACCGGTAGGATCACCGCGAAGGCCTGCCAAATCGTGTCGTAGAGGCCCGCCTTGCGGATCTCCTCCAGGTAGATCGCATCGGCCTTGCGCAGAGCTTCGAGCTTCTCGGGCGTGATCGTGCCGGGGCACCGGATGGCCAAGCCCGGACCCGGAAAGGGGTGGCGGCCGACGAAGGCTTCGGGAAGACCCAATTCCTTTCCGAGCACCCGGACTTCGTCCTTAAACAGTTCGCGCAGGGGCTCGACCAGCTGCATGTTCATGCGCTCGGGCAGGCCACCGACATTATGGTGGGACTTGATCGTCACCGAGGGACCACCGGTGAAGGAGACGCTCTCGATCACGTCCGGGTACAGGGTGCCCTGGGCCAGGAAGGCGGCTCCACCGATCTTCTTCGACTCAGCCTCGAACACGTCGATGAACAGGCGCCCGATGGTCTTGCGCTTCTGCTCCGGGTCGCTGACGCCGGTCAGCTCGCCGAGGAACAGATCCTGCGCTTCTACATGGACGAGGGGGATGTTGTAGTGGTCGCGGAACAGGCGCACGACCTCCTCGGCCTCGCCCATGCGCAGGAGGCCATGGTCGACGAAGACGCAGGTGAGCTGTTCGCCGATCGCCTCGTGAATCAGCACCGCCGCCACCGCGGAATCCACGCCGCCGGACAGGCCGCAGATCACCCGCTCCTCGCCGACCTGCGCGCGGATCTTCTCGATCGCCTCCTCGCGGTAGGCACCCATGGTCCAGTCGCCGGAGCAGCCGGCGATGTCGCGCACAAAGTTGCGGATCAGGAGGGCACCATGCGGCGTGTGCGCCACTTCCGGATGGAATTGCACCGCGTAGTACTTGCGAGCTTCGTCCGCGACCGCCGCGAAGGGGGCGTTCTTCGACATGGCGACAGTGGTGAAACCGTCGGGCAGCTTCGTGACGCGGTCGCCGTGGCTCATCCAGACGGGGTAGTGCTCGCCCACGTGCCAGACGCCCTTGAACAGGGGGCAATCCGACAGGATCTCGATCTCGGCCCGACCGAACTCCGCATGGTGGCCGCCCTCGACCTCACCGCCGAGCTGGGCTGCCATGGTCTGCTGACCGTAGCAGATGCCGAAGACCGGCACGCCGGAATCAAAGACGATTGGCGGGGTCCGGGGTGAGGCCTCGGTGGTCACCGATTCGGGACCGCCCGAGAGGATCACGCCCCTGGGCTTCGTTTCGGCGAAGGCTTCGGCTGCCTTGGTGAAGGGGACGATCTCACAATAGACGCCCTCCTCGCGAACGCGGCGCGCGATGAGCTGCGTCACCTGGCTGCCGAAATCGACGATGAGGATTTTATCGTGCTCTGTAGTCATGGAACCGGAGTTAGACGAGGCCTCGGTCCGGTGCAACGGATCAGCCCGCAGAGCCGACCCGCGGCCGGTATCGGACTGGGGATGCGGAGCGCGGGGCCGTTAACCCGGTGTTCACCGCCAAGCGTCGACACCGTGCGCCCCCAGCAACGAACAGGAGCCTCAGCCATGAGAGCCACCATCTTCGGGATCGCCACCCTCGCCCTTGCCGGTTTCGGAGCCACCTCGGCTTCCGCCTTGCCCGTCTCGGCCGGCCTCGCACCGACCAGCGGGATCCAGCGGGTCCGCGTCGTCGAGCGCACGGTGATCCGCGGCCCCCGTTGCAAGACCGTCGTCACGAAACGCCGTGGGCCGATGGGCCGGATGGTCGTGGTGCGCAAGCGCCGCTGCTTCTAAAACGCCGCTGCTCCTGAGCAGATGTTCGGAATGGCCCCTTGTGGGGCCATTCTTCGTTTCAGGCCCGCCGCTCCAGGGTTGCGACGTAGAAGCCATCGGTACCGGTCCGGGCGGGACTCATCTGGAGGCCGTGCCGGGTCAGGCGGACGGTAGAGCGGAGATCGGGTGCGTGTGCGGCGAGAACTTCGGGGGCTGAGACCACCGCAAAGTCGTCCGGCCGACGCTCGAGGAAACTGGCAACGGATGCGTCGTTCTCCTCGGCGAGCAGTGAGCAGGTGATGTAGGTGATGCGTCCCCCGGGACGCACTAGCCGTGCCGCCCGATCGAGCACCGTAGCCTGGTCGGCAACGCGCATGCTCAGCGAATTCGGGCGCATCCGCCACTTCGCATCGGGGTTTCGCCGCCAGGTGCCGGAGCCGGTGCAGGGTGCATCGACGAGGACGCGGTCCGCACGGCCGTCGAGGTCGCCGAGGACGTCACTGCGCGCCTTTCCGGCACGGGGCGTGCGGATCTCCGCGATGGCGCCGGCGCGGCGCAGGCGCTCGTGGATCGGGGCGAGCCGACGCGGGTCGTCGTCGCTGGCGATCAAACGACCGGAGTTCTCCATCATCGCGGCGAGGCTCAGCGTCTTCCCACCGCCACCGGCGCAGAGATCGATGACGGTCTCGCCGGGACGAACGCCGCTGAGAAGGCTCGCGATCTGTGAGCCCTCGTCCTGGATCTCGTACCAGCCGTCGATGAATTCGGGCTCGACATGAAGGGCGGGGCCCCGCCCGTCATCACCGATGGGGATACGCAGTCCGTTGGGCGCGTGCGGCGTCGGTTCCGGCGTGAGGTGGGCGAGACCCACCAGGGCCTCCGCACGGCTGCGCTTGAGAGTGTTGACGCGGATGTCGAGGGGCGCGCGTCGGCCGAGGGCACGCAGTTCGTCGAGGGTCTCGGAACCGAAGGTCGCCTCAAGGGAGGGGAGCACCCATTCGGGAATATCGCCGGCAACGTGGAGGGGGGCGTCAATCAAGGTCCCTTCCGTCAGGCATGTCCGTTCGCTCGCGGTCAGGGGCTCTGGAGCAAAGCGCTCGCCGCTGAACATCTCCGCGATGGTCGGGGCCGCGAGACCGTACTGGAGTCGCAGCATGCCAATGACGAGGCTGCGCGGGCTTTCGTCGGCCATGATCCAGGCGGCGGAGGCACGCCGACGCAGGGCGTCGTAAACAAGGCTGGCGATAGCGGCCCGGTCGCCCGATCCGGCGAAGCGATGATTCAGACCCCAATCCTTCAGGGCATCGGCGGCAGGTCGGCGGCGCGCGGCGATATCGGCAAGGACCTCGATGGCGGCGGAGAGGCGGGCGGGGGGCGTCAGGGCAAGATCCTCGGGTTCCTGGGCAGCCACCGTCGGCGGTCGCCGCGATACGGCCACGCTTCGGGCGGCGGCCGGACACAATACAGTCGAGCTTCCGGCACGTTTACGGCTCAGCTTGCACCACGGTGCCGCGCGGAGCGGACGCCCGGAGCTTTAGAGAACCCCATGTCTCCCGTCATCCATCTCAGCCTCGCCGGTCTCGTAATGCTGGCGGTCGCCGCCTGTTCCACGGCGCCGGACGCCCCCGACCTGTCGGCGCCGCCCCCGCGCCGGCCTGATGCCAAGACCCAGCTCGAATACGGCGCGCCTCCGCCGCCGCCGCCCGGCCCGCGCTACTGAGGCTTCGAGGTTGCCGCCTCGCGGGCGCGGCGGTTCTCGTAGGCCTTCAGGTGCGTGTAGACGCGGTCGAGCACTGGATGCTCGGCCGTGCCTGGGGCCCGCGCGATCAGGTCGCCGATGATGTGGTCGGCCTCGATGCGGGCGCTCCCCTCGATGTCGCGCAGCATCGAGGCGGTGAAGGCCGAGCCGTCGGCCGTGAGGGTTTTGCGGGTGTTGTCCATCGCGCCGGGGCGCGGCGCGTAGCCGGCGGCCTCGGCGATGGCCCGGCACTCCTCCATCAGCGCTTCGACGAAGGCGAGTCCGCCCGGAGCGGCCATGATGTCACCGATGGTGGCGCGCATCAGGCAAGTGGCCCCGGCCAGGGTCGCCAGGAAACTCCATTTCTCCCACATTTCCAGCAGCATATGCTCGCTGAGGCGGGGCTGGAAATTGACCCCCTCCATCAGGGCCTCGATGGCCTCGACCCGGGCGGAACGGCCGCCGGAGCGCTCGCCGTAGGTGAGGGTGTGGAGCGGATTCATCTGCCGGATCTCGCCCGCTGGGCCGAGAGTCGCCACGATGGCGCAGGAGCCGCCGAGCACGCGGTGGGCACCGTATACCATGTCCAACGCGTCGAGGTGGCGCATGCCGTTGAGCACGGGCAGGATCGCGGTGTCGGGTCCCACCGCCGGCGCGACGTCGGCGATGGCGCTGTCGAGGTCGTAGGCCTTGCACGAAAACAGCACGAGGTCGAAGGCGCCGCCCTGGCCGGCGGCGAGGTCGGCGGCGGTCACTGTCCGGGGCGCCGGGATGTGCAGGTTGCCGGCCGGGCTCTCGACCGTCAGCCCGGCCTCGGCGAGCTTCGCCGCGCGGGCTGTCCGGACCAGGAAGGTGACGTCGCGGCCGGCCTCGGCGAGGCGCGCGCCAAAATATCCGCCGGTGGCGCCGGCGCCGACAACGAGCACGCGCATGGTCTGGTCCCTTTCGTCGTTCGCGGATCGCGGCCCGATGCGGCCACCCATCCGTCAGGCCGCGTCATCGTCCCGGGGTCAGACGCCGATCGGCGCCAGGTAGATCCGGAACGCGAAGAGGATCCACATCACCAGCAGCACCAGCGTGCCGGCGGCGTAGGCGCGGAAGCGGTGCGGGATGTGGTTCGAAGTGAGATAGACGCCCGCATGGACGAAGCGGGTGGCGACGAAGACCCAGGCCAGGATGATGAACAGCAGGTCGGCCTTGCGGGTGGCCAGGGCGAGGCCGACGAGGACGTAGAACAGCACCGGGATCTCGAACTGATTCGAGAAGGTGTTGGCGGCCTGCTGGGCCGGGGCCGGCCAGTCGCGCTGGCCGAGCGTCAGTTCTCGGCCCTTCACGGCGCCGCCGCGCACCGCGGAGAGGCGCATCCGCCCGGTCCAGAACAGCAGCGCGAAGGTGAGGAAGACCTGGGCGAAGACGGGCGCCAGGATGGCTTGGACGGACACGGCGATTCCTATCGAGCGGCGGCCCGGCCGGAGGTCCGGCACGGGCGCGCGCGGCGCGGGTCAGGCGCGGCCGGGATAGTTCGGGCTCTCGCGGGTGATGGTCACGTCGTGGACGTGGCTCTCGCGCAGGCCCGCATTGGTGATGCGGATGAACTGCGCCTTCTCCTGGAACTCCGGGATCGTCGGGGCGCCGACATAGCCCATGGCGGCGCGCAGGCCGCCGGCGAGCTGGTGCAGCACCGCCGCCACCGGACCCTTGTAGGGGACCTGCCCCTCGATGCCCTCGGGAACGAGCTTATGGGTGTCGCTGACCTCGGCCTGGAAGTAGCGGTCGGCGGAGCCGCGGGCCATGGCGCCCACCGAGCCCATGCCCCGGTAGCTCTTGTAGGAGCGGCCCTGGTGCAGGAACACCTCCCCCGGGGCCTCGTCGGTGCCGGCGAGCAGCGAGCCCAGCATGGCCACGGAGGCGCCGGCCGCGATCGCCTTGGCGAGGTCGCCCGAGTACTTGATGCCGCCGTCGGCGATGACCGGCACGTCCGCGCCGTGGGCGGCCTCGACGGCTTCCATCAGGGCTGTGAGCTGCGGCACGCCCACGCCGGCGACGATGCGTGTGGTGCAGATCGAGCCGGGGCCGATGCCGACCTTGATCGCGTCCGCGCCGGCATCGATCAGGGCCTGGGCGCCGTCGCGCGTGGCGACGTTGCCGGCCACCACCTGCACGGCGTTGGAGAGCTGCTTCACCCGGCGCACCGCGTCGAGCACCTTGATCGAGTGGCCGTGGGCCGTGTCGACGACGATGACGTCGCAGCCGGCATCGATGAGGCGCTCGGCCCGCTCGAAGCCGCTGTCGCCCGTAGTGGTGGCGGCGGCGACCCGCAGGCGGCCCTGCTCGTCCTTGACCGCGCCCGGATAGGCGACCTGCTTCTCGATGTCCTTGACCGTTATGAGGCCGATGCAGCGGTAATGGTCGTCGACGACGAGCAGCTTCTCGATGCGGAACTGGTGCAGCAGGCGCTTGGCCTCGTCCTGGCTGACGCCCTCGCGGACGGTGATGAGCCGGTCGCGGGTCATCAGGTCGGCGACGGTCTCGGACGAGTTCGTGGCGAAGCGCACGTCGCGGTTGGTGAGGATGCCGACGAGCTTGCCGCGGGAGCCGTTGGGGCCGCGCTCCACAACCGGGATGCCCGAGATGCGGTTCTGCTTCATCAGCGAGAACGCGTCCGCCAGGGTCTCGTCCGGGTGGATGGTGATGGGGTTCAGCACCATGCCCGACTCGTACTTCTTGACGAGGCGGACCTGCTCGGCCTGCTCGGCCGGCTCGAGGTTGCGGTGGATGACGCCCATGCCGCCGTTCTGCGCCATGGCGATGGCCATCGGCGCTTCGGTGACGGTGTCCATGGCCGAAGCCAGGATCGGCAGGTTGAGGTGGATCGAGCGGGTGAGCCGGCTCGCGACCTTCACGTCGGTGGGCATCACCGAGGAGGCCGCGGGGCGCAGCAGGACGTCGTCGAAGGTCAGGCCCTCGATGATCGAATCAGCGGTGATGCGGGCCATGTACCAACTCCGGAACGGGTGCTGCGTCGGGGCCTTGCGGGCGTTCCGACGTCACTGGGTTGGCACGGGCCAGTATCATGCGCGAGGAACCGGCGCAAAGCCGCCGATGTGCGCCTCCGACAGGAAAATGCGCCCTCGGCGCCGTTCTCCGGTGGGGGTTGCGCCTAGCGCACGCCTCGGGGGGCGCCCGGCAGGCCCTCGGCCGGTCCCTTGTCGGTCCATTCCGGCGGCGCACCGACATAGTCTCCCAGGATGCCGTCGAGGCCGGGTGCGCGGCCGAAGGCCTCGCAATCCGGGTCGAGGGGCGCTTCGCCGAGGGTGGTGATGCGGACGCGGTCGTAGGTCGGCAGGGTGAGCGGCGCCTTGAATGGATCCTGCCCGGTGGCGAGGTAGAAGCCGAAATCCTGGCCGAACTCGCCGGCGAGGTCGTAGGCGTCGCTGGCCGGCGAGAACCGGGCCTGGTTGGTGAAGGCGTTGCTCGCACCGCCCCAGACCATGGCGGCCCGCTGCACGTTGCGACTGTCGAGGGCTTCGGCCTCCACCGTCAGGCTGCCGAGACCGATGGGGATGCGGGGGATCGGGATGCGGCCGACGGCCGTCGCGAAGCCGGCGCCGAGCTGGGACGCGATGGTGATACCGGCCGAGGTCGCCACGGTGGCGCCGGCCGCCGGCACGTTGGTGAGGTCGATCCGTGTCACGGCCGAGCGGACCGTGAGGTCGGCCTTGCGGCCGGACACCACGTCGTAGCGCAGGGAGAGCTCGTAGCAGAGGGCCCGGTCGGCCGCGTTGGCGACGAGCTTGCGCTCGGCCGGTGTCAGGCCCGGGGCCACGACCTCGGAAAAGGCGGTGGGTACGATCCGCACGGTCCGGGTGGCCGCGAGGGCCGCCGGATCGACGAAGATGCGCGAGGAGCTGGCCGTCTCGTCGCTGGCGGCGAGGCGGTCGTACCGGGTCAGGGCGCCGGATTCCGTGAGCACCACGGTCCCGCAGCCGGCGACGGCAGTCGCCAGGGCGAGGCAGGAGACGAAGCCTGCCAGCCTGCGTCGATCTTCGAACCTCGGAAGCATCGGTGACTTTCTTGGGGACGCGGTGGAGGGCGCACGGCACGACTCAAGCGGCGGAGTCGAGCAGCGTCCGATCATGCCGTCGAGCTTAGCGGCTCCAGCAACATTGTGGAAAGGCGCACGCCGTCCGTTGCCGTCCGATGCTGGACCGTTGTGGCCGCAGGGCCACGCCGCCCGCAGCCCTGGGCCCTGCACGTGCGACATGCCGCTTTCATCCCGTGCGATTCGTCACCGAGCGGGCGTTCGCCGCGTCATCACTTTTGCCGGTACGGGGCACCCGAAAAGCCTGAGCAGTCCCGAGAGGCCTGAGCGGTCCCAAAATGTCCGGGCGGTCCTATGTCTCAGCCGATGCGCACGTCCCAGATCGTCCCCCTCGTCGTCGCCACCGCGCTGTTCATGGAGAACACCGATTCCACCGTGATCGCCACCGCGCTGCCGGCCATTGCCCGGAGCCTGAACGAGGATCCGATCGCCCTCAAGCTCGCCCTCACGGCCTACCTCGTCAGCCTGGCGATCTTCATCCCGATCAGTGGCTGGATGGCGGACCGGTTCGGGGCCCGCACGGTGTTCCGGGTCGCGCTGGGGGTGTTCATGGCCGGCTCCCTGGCCTGCGCGGCCTCGAACTCCCTGGCGGGCTTCGTCGCCGCCCGGTTCTTCCAGGGCCTCGGCGGCGCCATGATGGTGCCGGTCGGACGCCTCGTGATCCTGCGCAGCGTGCCCAAGACCGAACTCGTCAGCGCCCTGGCGTACCTGACGATCCCCGCTCTGATCGGGCCGATCTTCGGACCGCCGCTGGGCGGGTTCATCACGACCTATTTCGACTGGCGCTGGATCTTCTTCATCAACATCCCGATCGGGATCGCCGGCATCGTGCTGTCGACGATCTATTTCGAGAACATCCGCGAAGCCGAGCGCCCTCCCCTGGACGTCCTCGGGTTCCTGCTCTCGGGCCTGGGGCTCGCCACGCTGATGCTCGGCCTCGCCTCCACCGGGCGCCACCTCCTGCCGGACGGCGTCTCCTGGGGGTGCCTCCTCGCCGGAAGCCTCCTCCTCGGGCTGTATTTCCGGCATTCGCGCGGCATCGCCAACCCGGTGATCCGCCTCGACCTGCTGCGCTATCCGACCTTCCGCGCGGCGGTGACCGGCGGCAGCCTGTTCCGGATCGGCACAGGGGCGATCCCCTTCCTGCTGCCGCTGATGCTGCAGATCGGCTTCGGTCTCGATCCCCTGCGCTCGGGCCTCATCACCTTCGCGGCGGCGGCGGGCGCGCTGCTCATCAAGATCATCGGCCCCCGCATCCTGCGCGCCTACGGCTTCCGGCGGGTGATGCTCGTCAACGCCCTCGTCGCCTCGGCCTTCCTCGCGGTGAACGGGCTGTTCACCGCCGAGACCCCGCACGCGATCATCATCTGCGTCCTGCTGATCGGCGGCTGCGTGCGCTCCCTGCAGTTCACCTGCGTCAACGCCATCGCGTATGCCGAGCTGGAGACCCGGGAGATGAGCGCGGCCACGAGCCTCGCCAGCGTGGCACAGCAGCTCTCGCTCAGCCTCGGAGTATCCCTCGGGGCGCTGGCCCTGGAGGGTGCCGCCGCTGTCCACGGCCGCAGCGAGATCGCGGCGCAGGATTTCGCCCCGGCCTTCCTGGCGGTGGCGCTGATCTCGGTGATGTCGTTCTTCGCCTTCCGGCGGCTCAGCCCGGAGGCCGGCGCCGAGGTGTCGGGGCATCGGCTCGTCGCCGCCGCCCCGCGCAATGCGATGCCCTAGGACGGGGTGCCCCGGGACGCCCGGGCCGTCCGGGCGCTCAGGCGGCGGCCCGGGCCGGGGCCCGTCCCGGGGCGCGCTTGGGCTTCTGCCCGCCCCGCGCGGCGGCCGGGGCCTTGGCCGGGGCCTTCGCGGGACTCGCGGCGGCACGTGCGCCCTGGCGCCAGCCTTGCCAGCTCCAGCGGCCGGGGCCGGTCATCGCGTACATCAGGAAGCCGCCGGCGAGGCCGAAATCGGCGAGCATCAGGGTGCGCTCGGCCACCGCGCTCGGCCCGACGAACTGCCAGAACGGATGCAGCAGCACCGCCATCACGCCGACGAAGACGGCGAGCGCCAGGCCGCTGAGGCGCGGCAGCACGCCGAGGATCAGCGCCACGGGGCCGAACACCTGGACGATCACGGCCGCCGTGGCGACGGCGTTGGGCGAAGGCAGGCCGGTGGCCGCGAGGGTGACGGCGAAGCCGGAGACGTTCAGGGCCCGGGCGACCCCCGTGGGCAGCAGGGCGGCGGCGAGCAGCAGCCGCGCGAGGAAGAGCAGTCCGTCTTGGGCACGGCCGGTCACGTCTGGGGCTCCGTCAGGCATCCTGGAAGACCGAGCTTTGTCGTGACCGGCTGAAGACGGCGTTAAGGCTGCGGCGTCCTCAACCGGAGACGCCGCCGCGGAACAGGCGGCCCCGCTCGGTCCAGGCCACCACCGCGAGGGCGAGCCCGCCGAGGAGCGCGTAGCCGATGCCGATGGGCAGGACCGAGCCGTCGAAGGCGTGCCCGATCAGGAAGCCGCAGAACGCGCCCAGGATGGTGGTGTAGAAGCCGAGGAAGGACGAGGCCGTGCCGGCGATCTCGCCGAGCGGCTGCAGCGCCAGGGCGTTGAAGTTCGGCATGGCGAAGCTGATCAGGAACTGGTTGGCGGCGAGGATCGCGAGGAACAGCCCCAGGGGCGGGTGACCGTGATAGGCGAGCCCCGCCACCACCTGCCCCACCGCCACCACGACGAAGAGGCTCAGGCCCGCATGGGACAGGGGCCGCATGCCGAGGCGCCGGACGAGGCGGGCATTCACCAGGGTGGCGGCCCCCATGGCCCCGGCGACGAGGCCGAAGGCCAGGGGGAACAGGCCCCCGAGATGGTAGAGCCCCGTGTCGAAGACCTGCTGGGCCGAGCCGACATAGCCCATGATGCAGCCGGTGAGCAGGCCGAGCGCCGTGGCGTACCCCACCGCCACGCGGTTGCGGAAGGTGATCGCCACCGCCTGGGCCACCGCCGCGAGGGAGAAGGGGCGCCGGTACTCCGGATGCAGCGTCTCGGGCATCCGCCAGGCGAACCAGATCACCAGGATGCCGGCGAGCGCCAGCATCGAGACGAACACGTAGACCCACGAGCCGAACAGCAGCATCGCGCCGCCGATGGCCGGTGCGATCATCGGCACGATCAGGAACACCATCATGATGAGCGACATCACGCTCGCCATCTCGCGCCCCGCGAAGCGGTCGCGCACGATCGCCGTCGAGAGGACGCGCCCGCTGGCGGCGCCGATGCCCTGGATGATCCGGGCCGCCAGGAGCCAGCCGAAGGACGGCGCCACCATGGCGAGGCCGGTGCCGACGACGTAGATCGCCAGGCCCGCCAGCAGCACCGAGCGCCGCCCGTAGGTGTCCGAGAGCGGCCCGTAGACGATCTGCGCCGTGCCGAAGCCGATCATGTAGACGTAGACGAGGAGCTGCAGGCTGTTGGGATCGGGCACGCCGAAGCGCGCCTGGATCGCCGGGAAGGCCGGCAGCAGGTTGTCGATCGAGATCGCCGTCACGGCCATCATCAGCGCGACGATGCCGACGAACTCGCCGAAGCCGGGGCCCGTCCACGGCCGGGCGGCGGGCACTGAGGCGGTCTCGGGGAGCGGGGGTGGCGGGGCGTGCGCGGTTTGGGCCGGAGCGGTTTGGGCCGGGGTGGTGCTCACCAGGGACGGTCCTCGGGGGCTGGGGCGGCGCGGCGGATCGCCGTCGAGCCTGAACGTTTCGTCCGGCTCTTGGTGCCTTCGGCGGCGCGGGGCCATCGGGGGTGCTGCATGGCAGCCGCGCGGGGCCCGCGGCGCGCTCGCGCCACAATTTCGGAGAACCGTGTGCGGGGTGCCGGGATCGCGGCGAGTCGGGGAGCGGAACGGCGGCAGCATGCAGGAGACGCGTCGCCGCATCGTCCAGTTCGGGCTCCTCGGAGGCCTCCTGCCGGGCCGGCCCCTGCGGGCCTGGGCAGACTTCGCTGTGCCGGCCGAGACGTCCCTGCCGGATTTCGCCGCCCGGGCCGACGCCCTGGTGCGGCCCTACGCCCGGGCCGGGATCTTCTCCGGCGCCGTCATCGTGGCCCGGGACGGCGCGGTGCTGTTCCGGCAGGCCTACGGGGCGGCGCAGCGCGAATGGTCCGTGCCGAACACGCCCGAGACCCGCTTCCGGATCGCCTCCCTGACGAAGCAGTTCACCGCCGCCGCGATCCTGAAGCTGCAGGAGGCCGGGCGGCTCCGGCTGGACGATCCGGCCGCGCGGCACGTGTCCGGCCTGCCGGCGACCTGGACGCCCATCACCCTGCGGATGCTCCTCGACCACACCGCCGGCCTGCCCAACGTGACGGCCCTGCCCGACTACCCGACCGTCCTCGCGCGCACTGCCCGGACGCCCCTGGAGGTGGTGGGCCGGCTCTTCCGCGAGGACCTGCTGTTCCCCGCGGGCGCGGCCCAGGAATACAGCAACACCGGCTACATCCTCCTGGCGGCGATCGTCGAGGGGATCACCGGCGCGCCCTTCGCGGCCGCGCTGAACCGCCTCGTCCTTGCCCCCGCGGGCCTCTCCGAGACCGGCGACGCCGATCCGGCGGCGCTGATCCCGCAGCGGGCCGCCGGCTACCACCGGGTCGCCGGGCGGTGGCGCAACGCGCCCCCCGTGGTCCCGGCGGCCGTCCTGGGGGCGGGCGGCCTCGTCTCGACCCTCGACGACCTCGCGGCCTGGGACGCCGCGCTGTTCTCCGGCCGGGTGCTGCGACCGGCCTCCCTGGCCGAGATGGTCCGGGACGGTGGCCACGGCTACGGGCTCGGCCTCTATGTCGGCCGCGCCTACGGCCAGCGGCTCCTGTCCCACGGCGGCTTCCTCGACGGGTTCTCGGCGATCAAGGACAGCTACCCGGATCTCGGCCTGACCGTCGTGGTCCTCGGCAACACCGAGACCACGCCCGCCCAGACCCTGTCCCGACGCCTCGGCGCCCTCGCCCTCGGGCGGCCGGAGGTCACCGAAATCGCGGTGCCGGCCGGCGTGCTCGACCGCTACGTCGGGTTCTACCGGACGGGGCCCCGCGCCGTGGTCTCCCTCGCCCGGGAGGGGGATCGCCTCGTGGCCCGCGGCGCCGGCCCGGCGCCCTTGAGCCTGACCCCGGAGAGCGACCGCGTCTTCGTGGCCGAGGACGGCACCCGCCTCGCCCTCGACATCGAGCCCGACGGCCGGGCGACGGGCCTCCTCCTCGACCTGCCCGGCGGCGCGCGCGCAGGGCCCCGGATCGACGCGCCGACGGCCCGTCGGATCGGCAACCGGCGCTTGGCGCGCCTCGGGCCGCGCTGAGCGTCGTCCGGGTCGCCAACCCGCCCGAACGGGTCTAACATCGGCGCCGCGCCACGACGCCATCGGGCGCGCCGATCATCCGAGCCGCGCGCTCGCGCGCCCATCCGTTGGCCAAAAGTCCACCTTGATTTGACGCTGCGTCTGGCTTTGGCTGCTGCCCATAAGAACAATCAGGAGGATACGCGATGAACAAGCCGGAATTTCTCAACCAGGGTACGAAGGCGCCGTTCTCGGCGCGCTACGACAACTTCATCGGCGGCCAGTGGGTCGCGCCCGTCGCTGGCCGCTACTTCGAGAACACCTCCCCGATCACCGGCCGGGTGATCTGCGAGGTCGCCCGCTCGGACGCCGCCGACGTCGACAAGGCCCTCGACGCCGCCCACGCCGCGAAGGAGGCCTGGGGCCGCACCGCGCCGGGCGAGCGCGCCCGCATCCTGAACAAGATCGCCGACCGGATGGAGGAGAACCTCGACCTGATCGCGCTGGCCGAGACCTGGGACAACGGCAAGCCGATCCGCGAGACGACCCACGCCGACATCCCCCTCGCCATCGACCATTTCCGCTACTTCGCCGGCTGCGTCCGCGCGCAGGAAGGCTCGATCTCCGAGATCGACCACGACACCGTCGCCTACCACTTCCACGAGCCGCTCGGCGTCGTCGGCCAGATCATCCCGTGGAACTTCCCTATCCTGATGGCGGTGTGGAAGCTCGCTCCGGCGCTCGCGGCCGGCAACTGCATCGTGCTGAAGCCCGCCGAGCAGACCCCGGCCTCCATCCTCGTGGTGGCCGAGCTCATCGCCGACCTGCTGCCGGCGGGCGTGCTCAACATCGTCAACGGCTTCGGCCTCGAGTGCGGCAAGCCGCTGGCCTCCTCGCCCCGCATCGCCAAGATCGCCTTCACGGGCGAGACGACGACGGGCCGGCTGATCATGCAGTACGCCTCGCAGAACCTGATCCCGGTGACGCTGGAGCTCGGCGGCAAGTCGCCGAACATCTTCTTCTCCGACGTCGCCAACGAGGATGACGACTTCTTCGACAAGGCGCTGGAGGGCTTCACGATGTTCGCCCTCAACCAGGGCGAGGTCTGCACCTGTCCGAGCCGCGCCCTGGTGCACGAGTCGATCTACGACCGCTTCATGGAGCGGGCGATCAAGCGCGTCGAGGCGATCACCCAGGGCTCGCCCCTGGATCCCGCCACGATGATCGGCGCCCAGGCCTCCTCGGAGCAGCTGGAGAAGATCCTCAGCTACGTCGACATCGGCAAGCAGGAAGGCGCCCAGTGCCTCACCGGCGGCGAGCGCAACATGAAGGACGGCGAGTTCGCGGAGGGCTACTACATGAAGCCGACCGTGTTCCGCGGTCACAACAAGATGCGCATCTTCCAGGAGGAGATCTTCGGCCCCGTCCTTTCGGTGACGACCTTCAAGGACGATGCCGATGCCCTCAGCATCGCCAACGATACCCTCTACGGCCTCGGCGCGGGCGTCTGGACCCGCGACGGCACCCGCGCCTACCGCTTCGGCCGCGCCATCCAGGCCGGCCGCGTCTGGACGAACTGCTACCATGCCTACCCGGCCCACGCGGCCTTCGGCGGCTACAAGCAGTCCGGCATCGGCCGTGAGAACCACAAGATGATGCTCGACCACTACCAGCAGACCAAGAACATGCTGGTGAGCTACTCGGCCAAGAAGCTCGGCTTCTTCTAGGACCCGTTCAGGCCACGCAGACCCGCGTGAGACTTGCCCCGGCCGGATGACGGCCGGGGCTTTTTCGTTTCCCGCCCTATCTCTCTCGAAAGGCCTTTCCCGGAGACCGCCCCATGAGCGATACCGCCCTCGACCCGACCACCGCCGACCAGGCCGGCGCCGACGGGACGCCCCTGCGCGTCACGGCGACCCCCGCCGCCATCGACCTCATCGAGGAATTGCGGGCCGAGCACGGCCCGGTGATGTTCCACCAGTCCGGCGGCTGCTGCGACGGCTCGTCGCCGATGTGCTACCCCGTCGGCGACTTCCTCACCGGCGACAGCGACGTCCATCTCGGGACGGTGGCGGGGGCCGATTTCTGGATCAGCCGCCCGCAATTCACGGTCTGGAAGCACACGCACCTGATCCTCGACGTGGTGCGCGGCCGCGGCGGCATGTTCTCGTTGGAGAACGGGCGCGACAAGCGCTTCCTGATCCGGTCCCGGGTCTTCACCGAGGCCGAGAACACGGCGCTGGAGGGCGCTTGCCGGATCTGAAGTCTCAGGAGCGCGGCTTCGGCCGCTCCCCCGCGTTGCAGCGCTTCATCGACGCGAAGGCCTCGGAGGCGCCGCTCAGGTCGAAGCCCGCCTTCCAACCCTTGCCCTTGAGAAGGATTTCCTCGGAATCGGCGGCCTTCTCCGCGAGGTTGGCCGGCAGCGTCCCGACGAGACGGGTGCCGTTGCCGGTCCAGGTCGACTTGGCGTTCACGGTCTTGCCGCCGAGTTCGGTGGCGGCCGTGATCTTCTCGTCCCGGTCGTGCTGCCATTTGCTGTAGGTCAGCACCACGACGAGGGCCTTGTTCTCGAGCGCGAAGGTGACGGAATTGTCGGCATCGTCGTCATCCTCGTCGACGTAGGACCGCACGATCACGCAGGCGGGGCTGCCCGTGACGCTGGCGGCGCGCTCGACCTGCCAGCCGTTCAGGCTCTCGAACAGGGGCCGCTCCGGCTGGGCCGCCTCCTGCGGCGCCGGCGCTTGCGGAACAGGCGATTGGGCCGAGGCCCCCGCGGGGGCGGCAAGGCCGACGAGGAGGCCGAACAGGCAGGACCGGGCCGGCGACGGGCGCTTCATGACGGAATTCTCCGATGGGAACGAGGATTGTCGCGGCTCAGAGCTTGGCGCCGGGCATCGGCGTCTCCGCCGGTTTGGGGGCCGACTTGGCGGCCTCGCGGGCATCCATGAAGCCCGCGAACTCCTCGGGCGTCCGGGTCGAGAAGGCGACGATGGGCTGTGGGTCGTCCGAAAGGTCGCGGAACGCGGCACAGAGGTCCGCCGCGGGCTTCGCGAAGGTCGGCTGCAGCTTCCCCTGGATCTCCTCCATGACCGGGGTCATTTCGGGCTCCAGGGCGGCGAGTTTGGCTTCGAAGGAGGCGCGCTGCCCCGCCGTGGTCGGGATCTCGCAGGACCGGAGGAGTTTCTGGAAGATCAGGCCCATGCCGTAGACCTTCATCCGGGTGTCCGAGGGCCGGGCAGCCGCCTTCTTCGCATTCTGGCGCCGTGCCGTCTCGGCCGCGAAGGCGTCTGGCGTCAGGGCGAGGTACTGGTCGAGGGCCGTGCCGAAGCCCGCCGCATCCTCCGCCTTCGGGCAGAACGGCGCAGTCGGGTCGGAGAAGCGCTTGCCGAGTTCGATGTCGATCAGCGCTTGGATCGGACGCATCTCCGGACGCATCGCCGCCAGCTTGGCCTCGAGGTCGGTGCGCTGCTTGCCCGTGCTCGCGACCTCGCAGTCCTTGAGGGATTTCTGGAAATAGAGCCCGCTGGCGTAGTTGGCGATGCGGCCCTCCGACGGAACCTCCGTCGCGACGTCCGCCGGCATTCCACTGCAGCGCTTCAGCGCCTCGAAGGCCTCGGCGAAGGCCGGAATCTTGAAGTCGGCATCGCCGTCCTTGAAGCGCAGGACGATGGCGTCGGCGCCGAGGAGGTGCGGCAGGAGCGTGTCCGGAAATTCCCCGGTCATCTGGGTCTCGTCTGCCTTCCACTTGGAGCGCGGAAGGACGACCTTGCCGCCGGCCAGGAGGACCACGGTCCGATCCCCCTTGTCGTGCGACCAGCCCTGGTAGCCGAGGGAGAGGATCAGGAAGCCCGGATAGGTCGCGACGACGACCGAACTGGCATTCTCGTCGTCCGGATCCTGATAGCCGCGGGCCATGAGGCACTTGGCCTTGTCGCCCTCCCCGCTGCGGCTGATCTCCCAGTCCTTGACCTTCGCGAAGGGGACATCCTTGGCCGACGCCGCGTTCGCGGCGAACCCGATCCCGGCCGCGACCAGGGACAGCAGAAACCGGGAAACCATCGACAACTCCACACCGCCGGCGCGTCCGGGAGGGGTGCCCGGAACAAGTCCGGCAACCTGGACTGCAGAACGTGGAGGATGTGTTGCTGTCGGCGACAGCACCGGATGATCGCGGCGATCAGGGATAATGAAAGTGTAATGATCTGCGTCGCGAAGATCAGACGACGACGGCCCGGAAAGACTGCGTGCGCCGCCGCTGCATGGCGTTTCTTGACGGTACAGACACCTGCGTTGGCCGGAATTGAAGACCGAAGGTGTCCCGGAACTCCGGCACAGTGCCGGGAAGACGAACGGAGTATCGCGACGGATGCCGTCTACTGCCGAGGTCCGTCCCGCCGGCGGCCGGACGTGGTCTGAAACGCGGATCGCTCCCCGGGCGATTCGGCCCGAGGAGCGATCCGGATGGGGCGGCGAACGGGTCTCGCCGTCGTGCCGACGATGTCAGGCGCGGCTGACGCTGGCGGGGGTGATCTCGGCGAGCCTCGTCGCGCCGACCTGGCGCATGATCGTCTCGAACTCGCGCTGCATGATCGCCAGCACCGCCGTGACGCCCGGCTCGCCGAAGGCGGCCAGACCCCAGACGTAGGGACGGCCGATGCAGACCGCGTTCGCACCGAGGGCCAGCGCCTTGATCACGTCGGTGCCGCGGCGGAAGCCGCCGTCGATGAGCACCGGCACCCTGCCGTTGACCGCCTGGACGACCTCCGGCAGCGCATCGATGGTCGCCTCCAGGCTCTCCTCGGCGCGGCCGCCGTGGTTCGAGACGATCAGGGCGTCGACGCCGTAATCGAGAGCCTTCTTGGCGTCCTCGTGGGTGACGATGCCCTTGAGGACGAGTTTGCCCTTCACGATGCCGCGCAGGCGCTTCACGTAGTCCCAGGTCATGCCGGTGCCGTAGAGGTTCGTCACCTTCGACACGTCGATGTCGTCGAACATCGGCTTGCGGCTGACCTCGTTCTTGAAGCCGGGCGTGTGGCAATCCGAGCACGTGCGGGTGTCGAGGCGCCGCTCCCGGAACAGCGTCTCGGTGTTGCGGCCGCCCTGGCGGTCGACGGTGAGCACGATGGCGGGGGCGCCGGCTTTCTCAGCCCGCTTCACCAGGGCCTCGGTCACGGCCCAGTCGTCGGTCGGGTAGAGCATGTACCAGACCGGCGCGCCGCGCTCCTTGATGACGTCCTCGATCGACGTGCTGCCCACGGTGGACAGGATCATCTGGTGACCCTTCACCTTGGCGCCGCGGGCCACGGCCGACTCGGCCTCGGGGTGGAAGGCGGCCTGGCTGCTCACCGGGGCCAGAACGATCGGGCTCGCCCAGGTCTCGCCGAAGATCTTCACCGTGGTGTCGATCTTGCGCACGTCGATGAGGCGGCGGGCGCGGATGCGGATCTTCTCGAAACCCTCGCGGTTCGCCTTCAGGGTCTCGTCGCCGTCGACGCCGCTGGCGAGGTAGCCGTAATGGGCCGGGGGCAGCGCTTTCTTCGCGGCGGGCTCGAAATCGAAGACGTTCAGGGCCTGGCTCGGCGAATCGATGATCGCGCCCACATTGCCGGGGGACTGCCGCAGGACGTCGTAGCTCTGGGCCATGGCGGCGTCGGTGCCGAGGGCCGAGAGGCCCGCGAGGGCGGTGACCATCGACGGCGCCACCGCCGGGCTGGCCGACAGGAACTCGAGGAATTTCCGGCGGTGGAACAGCTTTTCCGCCTCGGAACCGGGCTGAGCTTGAAACGTCTCGGACATCAAAAAGGCTTTCGGCGATCTCGCGGAGACGCCGTCCTGCACCATTCATGTTGCGCTGCGCAAGAACGCTGTGAGGGCCTATAGTTCTATTTGCACCCGGCAAAACTAATAAATATAATGCATAAATCCAAATTTATCTTGGAATATCACGAATAAGTTTTTGAATGTGAAGTCTTTGGAAATGGAGAGCTCTGCGCCAGCCTACATGCTGCATTGCACGCAACGCATTATGGTCACGCTTACCCGAGCGGGAGAGCGCCGCTCAGTCGTCCCGCGGCTCGATGGCGGCCCCGGTCGGGCCGCGATAGCCCGTCGCCAGCACGTAGAGTTCGCTCGAATCGGCCCGGCTGGCGTTCGGCTTCACGTGACGCACGCTGGTGAAGTCGCGCTTCAGGTCCGCGAGCAGCGTGCCCTCGGTGCCGCCCTGAAACACCTTGGCGAGATAGGAGCCGCCCGGCGCCAGGATTTCGCGGGCGAACTCGGCCGCCGTCTCGGCCAGGCCGATGATGCGCAGGTGGTCGGTCTGCTTGTGGCCGGTGGTGTTGGCGGCCATGTCGGAGAGCACGAGGTCGGCCGGCCCGCCGAGGAGATCGGTGAGCAGCTTCGGCGCCTCGGGGGCCAGGAAGTCGAGGGTGATGAAGTCGACCCCGACCATCGGCTCGATCTCGAGCAGGTCGATGCCGACGATCTTGCCGCTGGTTCCAACGATCTTGGCCGCCACCTGCGACCAGCCGCCGGGGGCCGCGCCGAGGTCGACGATGCGCTGGCCGGGCTTCAGGAGCTTGAAGCGCTCGTCGATCTCGATGAGCTTGAAGGCCGCGCGCGAGCGATAGCCCTCACGCTTGGCCCGGGCCACGTAGGGATCGTTCAGCTGGCGTTCCAGCCAGCGCTTCTGCGAGGCGGTGCGGCCCCGCCCCGTCTTCACCCGCTGCTTGAGTTCGCCGCGCAGACCCGCGCCGGCACCACGCCTGTCACTCACCGGTAGCTCCCACGGCGCCAGACGCCGTCCTCGCGCATCATGTTCATCAGGAGGCCCTCGCGCAGGCCGCGATCGGCGATGCGCAGGCGGTCGGAGGGAAACGCCCGGCGGATCGCCTCCAGGATGGCGCACCCCGCCAGAACCAGGTCCGCTCGGTCGCGCCCGATGCAGGGATTGTCCGCGCGCTGTTCGAGCCGGGTGTCGAGGAGGTCGTCGATGGCCTCGCCCACATCGGCGTCGCTCATCCAGAGACCGTCGACCCGCCGGCGTTCGTAGCGGGCGAGACGCAAGTGCATCGCCGCCAGCGTCGTCACCGTACCGGAGGTGCCGAGCAGGTGGAAGTGGCGGGCATTCGCGGCCGGGGCGGCTCGGATGGCGAAACGCGCCAGCAGGTCGGCCACCTCCTCCACCATGCCCTCGAAGGTCAGGCGGGTGACGTCGGAGCCGCCATGGCGCTCGGCCAGGGTGACGACGCCCACGGGCAGGGAATCCCAGGCCCGGATGCGCAGGGTTGGATCGGCCGAGGGGTTCGTCGCCGCGCCGTCGAGCCAGGCGATCTCGGTGGAGCCGCCGCCGATATCGAAGATCACCACGGACTCGGAATAGGGGTCCGCCAGGGCGGCGCAGCCCGTCACCGCGAGGTAGGCCTCGGTCTGCCGGTCGACGATCTCGAGGTCGAGCCCGACCTCGTTGCGCACCCGCTCCACGAACTCGGCCCCGTTCACCGCGAGGCGGCAGGCCTCGGTGGCGATGATCTTGGCCCGCACCACGCCGCGGGCCTGCATCTTGGCCTTGCAGACCCGGAGCGCCTCGAGGGTCCGCTCAATCGCGGCCTCGCTCAGCCGGTCCGAATTGCCGAGTCCCTCGCCGAGGCGGACGATCCGCGAGAAGGCGTCGATCACGCGGAAGCCGTGCGAGGCCGGCTCGGCCACGAGGAGGCGGCAATTGTTGGTGCCGAGGTCGAGGGCGGCATAGGCGCTGCGCCGGCCCGGACGGCCGGCCGCACCCGGCGCATCGGCGCGCGCCACCGGTGCCGCTAGCGGCGTCTTCCCGCCGCTCGGGCGGGCCGGCATGGTCGCGGCGCTCTCGTCCCTCATCGGCTGAGCCGAAATCCTCGATCATGGCCCCAGGCGAAGAGCCGGGCCAACAGTTCCGCGAGACGCTACAGGTCTCCCCGGCAAACTGCAAAGCCTCGATCGCGGAGACGACCGGACGGGGGATGAATTCCGCGTCCCGAACGGAGCGGGCGGCGTTGTTTCAGCCGAGCTTGCTGGCCGCCGCCATGCGCGGGACGGGCCGGAGGAGGCTCTTCACCTGCGAGAACGGGCGCGGCCGGTTGATCACCTCGTCGAGGCGCGACCACAGGGTCTTGGGCGAGAACGGCTTGGCGATGATCTCGTTGACCCCCAGCGAGATCGCACGGTCGACCACGTTCCGCCGCGGTTGGGCCAGCATCAGGATGATCGGGACGGTGGGCGACGGCGAGGTCGTGGGCGTCCGCGCCAGGCGGATGAACTCCTCGCCCGAGAGGATCGCCAGATCCCAGTCGATGATGGTCAGGTCCGGCTTGCTCTCGGCCAGGACGCCCAGGGCCTCGGCCCCGTCCGGCGCCTCGAGCACCCGCTTGATCCCCACCCGCATCAGCATGTCGCGCACGATGCGGCGGATGTAGAGGCTCTCGTCGACCACCAGTGCCGAGAGGTCCGGAAAACTCGGGGTGGCGATCATGGATGCGGCGTCGGGCCCGGCGGCTCGGGGCGGACGTGCCCCGCCGCAACCCTACCGTCCGGGACTTTGCGCTTTGCTAACATCGAGCAGCAAATCGATTCGATCGTCGCTTGCGAGAATTGCCTAAGCGGCGGGCAGCGGTCGCCGCCGCCACCGGGGTGCGCTAAAAAGCTACGCATTTTGCCGCAGGAAAGTTACGGAACTCTCGCCAACCGGGGCAGAAGCATCTTGCGATCAAGGCGGCTTTCAGTCAGGACTAAGGCGTTATTCTTGGTCACCGCTGCTGGGAGTAATGATAGAGCGGAGCGTGGGCTGTCTGGGATGGCGCGCACGCGGTTATCGAAACTGATGGTCGGCGGACGGTTTTTGCGAGCTTTCTATGGGACGTGGTCGTGATTTTCGGGGGCCGCAGAAGCGCGGCTTCGATGAGGGTGGAGCCGAGCCGCGTTGGCCGGATCAGGCTCCTCCGAGCGGCGGTGGCTACGGTGGTGGTTTCGGCGGTGGCGGCGGTTTCGACCGTGGTCCGTCGCGCGCCGCTGCGGCGCCCTCTGGACCGGAGCGCGATGCGACGGTCAAGTGGTTCAACAAGGAGAAAGGCTTCGGTTTCGTCGAGCTGGCTGACGGTTCGGGCGATGCCTTCCTCCACATCCGCGCCGTCGAAGCTGCTGGCCATGCCGACCTCCTCCCCGGCACGCGCCTGACGGTTCACACTGCCCAGGGCCAGAAGGGCCCGCAGGTGACCGACGTCACCAGCGTGGACACTTCCACGGCCGAGGCCGCTCCGATGCGCGACGCGCGTCCGCCCCGCAGCGGCGGCTTCGGTGGCGGCGACCGCTTCGGCGGTGGTTACGGTGGCGGCGGTGGCTACGGCGACCGCGGTGGTGATCGCGGCGGCGGCGGTGGCGGCCGCTTCGCCAGCGGTCCGTCCACCGAGATGACCGGCACGGTGAAGTGGTACGACCCGGCCAAGGGCTTCGGCTTCGTCTCCGTCAACGACGGGGGCAAGGACGTGTTCGTGCACCGCTCCGCCCTCTCCCGCGCCGGCCTCGACTCCCTCGCCGAAGGCCAGCAGGTCGTCCTCGGCGTCGTCGAGGGCCAGAAGGGCCGCGAGGCCCAGAGCATCAACGTCGACGATTGATCGACCCGGGCTGGCCGCGCCGCGGCCACCTTTCACGGCATGACTGAAACGGCGGCCCCTCCCGGGCCGCCGTTTCGCGTTTCAAGCGAACCTTGCGAAGACACGATGATGCCTCCGGAGATCGGGATGCGGACCACCCTTCTCGCGTTGATGGGCCTAGCCGGCTTGGCGGCGCCCGTTCCGGCCGCGGCCGAGGACTTCACCGGCTTCTATGCTGGCGTGAATGCGGGCTACGGCTTCGAGACCGGTGGGCGGGACGGGCGCGGCGTCGTGCCGGGTGCATCCGTCGAAGTGCCGGGCGCCGGCGCCGATGCCGGGCTTCCGCCGAGCGCCCGGGACGCCTCCCGCGCCCTGCAGTCTCGCAATCGCGCCGCGACGGGTATCGGCAGCGCCCTCCGCCGCTGACACGCGGGGTCGTCGCTCGGAAACCGCTGCCTCGAAGCTTTCGCCCAAAGCCTTCGCCCCGACGAGCTAAGGCCTTCGCCCCAACGAGAAAGGGCCGCCCTCGCGGGCGGCCCTTTCGTGTCTTCGGCGATGATCCAGTGGGATCAGCGCGAATAGAACTCGATGACGAGGTTCGGTTCCATTTGAACCGGGTAGGGAACCTCGCCGAGGTTCGGCACGCGCGTGACGCGGGCCGTCATCTTGGAGTGATCCACCTCGATGTAGTCCGGCACGTCACGCTCGGCGAGCTGCGCGGCCACGACGACGATCTCGAGCTGCTTCGAGGAATCCTTGACTTCGATCAGGTCGCCCGGCTTCACGAGGTAGCTGGCGATGTTGACGCGCTGGCCGTTGACCTTGACGTGACCGTGGTTGACGAACTGACGCGCCGCGAACGGGGTCGGGACGAACTTGGCACGGTACACGACGGCGTCGAGGCGACGCTCGAGCAGGCCGATCAGGTTCTCGCCGGAATCGCCGCGCAGGCGGATCGCCTCGGCGTAGTAGCGGCGGAACTGCTTCTCGGTGATGTTGGCGTAGTAGCCCTTGAGTTTCTGCTTGGCGCGCAGCTGCGTGCCGAAGTCGGACATCTTGCCCTTGCGGCGCTGGCCGTGCTGGCCGGGGCCGTACTCGCGGCGATTGACGGGGCTCTTCGGGCGGCCCCAGATGTTCTGGCCCATGCGGCGATCGAGCTTGTGCTTCGCCTGAATGCGTTTTGACATCGCGGTTCCTCTCGCAATGGAGATCTATCGAGGAACGCGCCCTCCTCTCTCCGCCGGGCCCAGGAGCCTGGAGCGAAGCGACAGGACGGACATTGCCGCCCACGGGTGCGCTTGAAAAGCATCGGGGCCCCTCGTCGGAGCCCCGTTACCGGCGCCTCGTTAGAGCACGACGCCGCCGCCGTCAATGCCGAGCCGGCTGCCGACCGCCTATTGCAGGCCGAGCGGCATCGCCTCCACCGCCACGCGCCCGATCCCGCGGGCTTCCAGGGAGCGGTGCAGGAGCGCCGAGAGGCCGGCGCCGCTGGTGAAGGCGCCGAGCACCGGCGCATCGTCCCGGCCGAGGGGGCGAGGGCTCGGTCCGATCAGCTGCGTCACCCGCCGGGCGATGGCGGGGGCCGGGTCGATCCAGGTCACCGGCCAGGGGGCGAGGGCCTGGAAGCGCGCGAGGAGCAGGGGATAGTGGGTGCAGGCAAGGCAGACCACGTCGGTGCGGCGGCCGTCCTCCAGGGTGACGAAGCAGGGGGCGATCTCGCGGGCCAGGTCCGCGTCGTCCACCGGCTGGCCGGCTAGCTCGGCTTCCGCGAAGCCGGCGAGGTTCGGGGCGCCGACCAGGGTGACGGCGCAGGCGCTGGCATAGGTCTCGACGAGTTCGTGGGTGTAGGCGCGCGCCACGGTGCCGGGGGTCGCCAGGAGGCTGATCACCCGCGAGCGCGTCGCTTCCGCGGCTGGCTTGATCGGCGGTACCACCCCGACGAAGGGCGTGGCGAAGCGCTGGCGCAGGGCGGGAAGCACCAGGGTGGAGGCGGTGTTGCAGGCCACCACGACGAGGTCCGGCGCGTGCAGGCCGATCAGGCGCTCCATGACGCCGAGCACCCGCTCGACCAGCACCGGCTCGGACAGGCGGCCATACGGGAAGGCGGCATCGTCGGCGGCGTAGACGTAGGCGGCATCCGGTCGGGCGCGCCGGACCTGCTCCAGCACCGTCAGCCCGCCCAGCCCGGAATCGAACACCAGGATGGTGGGCGCCGGCGCCACGCTCCGTGCCACGGCCGCCGTGGTCGCTCCTGCCATGAGATCGATCCGCATCCGAGTCCGGCCCGACTGTCCCGCGTGAACGGCGAAGTGTCGGTCCCGGACGGTTAAGGCGAGGTCACCGTGGCGGCAAAAAGGCGATCGATCCGATGGTCCGGGCGTGGGCGCGACGAAGGACCCCGCTCCGCCTCCGTTGCCGAATGCCGGCGCGGCCATATCTCCCCTCTCAGGTGCAGGATTGCGGGTTCAGATATGGGAGTGGCCGCCATGGCAGCGACGGCAGCGTTTCGCGAGACCCCTGGGGCCGAGGCCGGCCGGGCGAAGGCGGACCGATCCTTCTTCCCGCCTCCGCCCCTCTCCGCGACGCCGGTGGATCGCGAGGCCTGGATCGCGGCTTTCCACCACGTCCGCGACGAGACCGAGCGCCGCGCGGCGCCGCTCTCCCCGGAGGACCAGCAGGTCCAGTCGATGGCGGATGCCAGCCCGACGAAGTGGCATCGTGCGCATACCACGTGGTTCTTCGAGCAGTTCCTGCTGCGCGCGCATCTGCCGGGCTACGCCATCTACGACGAGCGGCTGCACTACCTGTTCAACTCGTACTACGTTGCCGCCGGTCCCCGTCAGCCGCGTATCATGCGCGGGTTGATCACCCGCCCGACGGCGGACGAGGTCGCGGCCTACCGCGCGCATGTCGACCGCTCGGTCGATGCACTTCTGAGCCAGGCCTCCCCCGGTGCCCTCGAAGCGGTGCTCCCGGTCCTCGAGATCGGGCTCTATCACGAGCAGCAGCACCAGGAATTGCTGGTCACCGATATCCTGCACGCCTTCGCGCAGAACCCCCTCGGGCCTGCCTACGACGCGGATTGGCGCTTTCCGAAGCCCCAGGGCGCAGGGGGACGCGCGGAGTTGCGTCGGGGCATCGAGTCCATCGGCCATGCCGGGGAGGGCTTCTCCTTCGACAACGAGTCGCCGCGCCACGATGCGCTGATCCAGGGTGGCACCATCGACCGGGCCTTGGTCACCAACGGGCAGTGGCAAGACTTCATGGCCGATGGCGGCTATGCGCGTCCGGAACTCTGGCTCTCGGATGGCTGGATCGCCGCCCAGGCCGAGGGGTGGGAGGCGCCGGGCTACTGGCGCGAGGCCAAGGACGGATGGGCGACCATGACCCTCGCCGGCATCCGGCCGGTCGATCCCGACCTGCCCGTCACCCATATCAGCTACTACGAGGCCGACGCCTATGCCCGCTGGGCCGGGCGCGACCTGCCAACCGAGTTCGAGTGGGAGGTGGCGGCCCGCGAGGACAAGCTCCCCGACGCCTTCGGACTCGTCTGGCAGTGGACCCGCAGCGCCTACACCGCCTACCCGGGCTACCGCCCGGTGGACGGCGCGCTCGGCGAGTACAACGGCAAGTTCATGTCGAACCAGTTCGTCCTGCGCGGCTCCTCTGTGGCGACGCCGCAGGGCCATGCGCGGGTGGGCTACCGCAACTTCTTCTACCCCCATCAGCGCTGGCAATTCACGGGCTTGCGCCTGTCGGACGCCCGGTCCTGATTCCAGCCAGCCCCTGAATCGTCGCGTACCTGGAGACGTCCCTTGACCATCAACCCCGTCTTCACGGACGCGACACCGATCGCGGCCATCGACGCCGAGCGTCAGTTCCTGGACGATGTGCTGACCGGCCTCTCGGCACCCCAGAAGTTCCTCTCGGCGAAGTACTTCTACGACGCGACGGGCTCGGACCTTTTCGAGGCGATCACCCGGCAGCCGGAATATTACCCGACCCGCACGGAGCTCGGCATCCTCGACGCCCAGGGGGCGGCCATCGCCGCGACCCTGCCGGCCGAGGCGAACCTCGTCGAGTTCGGCAGCGGCTCGACCGTGAAGGTCCGGCGCCTGATGGTGCACCGGCCGGACCTCGCCGCCTACGTTCCCGTGGACGTCTCGGAGAGCTTTCTCCTGAGTGAGGCCGAGGCTCTGGCTCGGGACTTCCCGAACCTCACGATCGCCCCCGTGGCGGCGGATTTCACCCGGGCCTTCACCCTCCCGACCGGCCTGTCGGACGGCCCGGTGGCCGGCTTCTTCCCCGGCTCCACCATCGGCAATTTCGAGCCGCCGCAGGCGACCCGGCTGCTCGCCCATTTCGGGCGGGTGCTCGGGGCTGGCGCCACCCTGATCATCGGCGTCGATCTCGTGAAGGAGAAGGCGGTGCTCGACGCCGCCTACGACGACGCGGCCGGGGTGACGGCGGCTTTCAACCGCAACCTGCTCGTGCGGATGCGGCACGAACTCGGTGCCGAAATCGATCTCGACGCCTTCGCCCACCGGGCCTTCTTCAATCCCGAGGCCTCGCGCATCGAGATGCACCTCGTCAGCCTGAAGGCCCAGACCATCCGAGTCGCGGACCGGGGCATCGCCTTCGCCGCGGGTGAGACCATCCACACCGAGAACAGCTACAAGTATACGGTCGAGAGCTTCCGGGCTCTGGCGGGCGAGGCCGGCTGGCGCGCGGAGGCGGTGTGGACCGATCCCGACCGGCTCTTCTCGATCCACGCCCTGCGGCGGGGCTGAGTCTCGCGGGCCCGAGCCGGTCGATTACTTCGACGGATCGGAATGCGCAGCGGACTGGCCGGTGGGGGCCGGTCCGATCGACCGCCTTCACTTCAGCTTCGCTTCTCCATCATCGCCTTGACCTGCATCAGCTGGTCCCAGAGCTGGCCCGGTGAGGTCCCGAGGAAGTCGAGGCCGGCGGTCACGCCCCAGTAGATCCCGAAGACGATCACCGGAACCAGGATCCAGCCCAGGATCTCCTCCCCGCGCCGCCGGCGCCGGCGCCGCAGCCGGCGCTGTTCCCGGGCCGTGAGCTTCGGGGCGGGGGCCTGCTTGGTCGCGATGGGCGTGAGGGGACCCTCGTGCAAGTCGTTCATCGGGGACGCCCCTCCTCAACCGATCTCAGCGATGGGAGGCGTATCCGGCCAGTCTCTCGCAGTGCCCGCTCTCCATTCCCGCGCTTGCTAACCATCCGGCGACCCCGTGTCGACCGCCGGATGCGGTTTTCCGGCACCCGTCTGACGTGAAAAACCGGCCCCTCCCGATGGGAAGGGCCGGTTCGTCTTGGCGATGTCAGGTCCGGGGGATCTCCGGTCCTGACCGTTCAGGCTTTGACCAGGGGCACCTTCGGAACGGTGCGGACGCCGGAGCCGCCGCTGGGGCCGCCCTTGTCGTCGCGCTTGTCGTTCGTCTTGCGCGCCGAGGCCTTGGCCTTCGTGCGCTTGTGCTTCTTGGCCGCGTTGGCGACGTCCTTCTCGGGCTTCGGCGTGACCGGACCAGCCGGGAACTCGAAGCCGAGCGCGTCCTTCTCCGCGCCCTCGCCCTTGCGCAGGACCACCCGTACCGCGCCGCCGTCCTTGAGCCGCCCGAACAGCACCTCGTCGGCCAATGGCGTCTTGATGGTCGACTGGATCAGACGGGCCATCGGCCGGGCGCCCATCGCGTCGTCGTAGCCGTTCTCGGTCAGCCACTCGCGTGCCTCGTCCGAGAGCTCGATGGTGACGTTGCGGTCGGCGAGCTGCGCCTCGAGCTGGAGGACGAACTTGTCGACTACCTTCGCCACCACGTCCTTCGGCAGGTGACCGAAGGAGATGATCGCGTCGAGACGGTTGCGGAATTCCGGCGCGAACAGCTTGTTGATCGCCTCGACATCGTCGCCGGTGCGCTTGGCCTGGGTGAAGCCGTAGGCGGACCGTGCGAGGTCGGAGGCGCCCGCATTCGTGGTCATGATGATGATCACGTTGCGGAAATCGACCTGCTTGCCGTTGTGGTCGGTGAGCTTGCCGTGGTCCATGACCTGCAACAGGATGTTGAACAGGTCCGGATGCGCCTTCTCGATCTCGTCGAGCAGCAGCACACAATGCGGATGCTGATCGATGCCGTCGGTGAGCAGGCCGCCCTGGTCGAATCCGACATAGCCGGGAGGCGCGCCGATGAGGCGGCTGACCGTGTGCCGCTCCATGTACTCCGACATGTCAAAGCGCAGCATCTCGACGCCGAGGGACGCGGCGAGCTGCTTGGCGGCCTCGGTCTTGCCGACGCCGGTCGGTCCCGCGAACAGGTAGGAGCCGATCGGCTTGTCGGGATCGCGCAGGCCGGCACGGGCCAGCTTGATCGCCGAGGTCAGCGCGTCAATGGCGTTGGGCTGGCCGTAGACCACGCGCTTGAGGTTCTCCGTGAGGTTCTTGAGAACCACCGCGTCGTCCTTCGAGACAGTCTTCGGCGGGATGCGGGCCATCGTGGCGATGGTCGCCTCGATCTCCTTCACGCCGATGGTGCGCTTGCGGCGCGCCTCCGGCACCAGCATCTGCGAGGCGCCGGTCTCGTCGATGACGTCGATCGCCTTGTCTGGCAGCTTCCGGTCGTTGATGTAGCGCGCCGACAGCTCGACCGCGGCCTTCACGGCCTCGGTGGTGTACTTGAGCTTATGGAACTCCTCGAAATACGGCTTCAGGCCCTTCACGATCTCGATCGCGTCGGGGATCGACGGCTCGTTGACGTCGATCTTCTGGAAGCGGCGCACCAGGGCCCGATCCTTCTCGAAGTACTGGCGGTACTCCTTGTAGGTGGTCGAGCCGATGCAGCGCAGGGAGCCGTTGGCGAGGGCGGGCTTGAGCAGGTTCGAGGCGTCCATCGCTCCGCCGGAGGTCGCCCCGGCGCCGATCACCGTATGGATCTCGTCGATGAAGAGCACCGCGTTCGGGTGCGCCTCGATCTCCTTCATCACCTGTTTGAGGCGCTCTTCGAAGTCGCCCCGGTAGCGGGTGCCGGCCAGCAGGGTACCCATGTCGAGGGAGAACACCGTGGCCTCGATGAGGACCTCGGGCACCTCCTTGTTGATGATCTTGCGGGCCAAGCCCTCGGCGATGGCGGTCTTGCCGACGCCGGGCTCGCCCACGAGGAGTGGGTTGTTCTTCTGGCGACGGCAGAGGATCTGGATCGTGCGCTGCACCTCGGCCTCGCGGCCGATGAGCGGGTCGATCCGGCCGTCGCGGGCCTTCTTGTTCAGGTTGACGCAATAGGCCTCGAGGGCGTCGCCCTTCTTCTTCGCGCGGCCCTCACCCTCGTCGCCGCTCGGGCGCTCGGAGGCGGATTCCTCGTCCGCGCCGCGCACTGGCTTGGCCTCGGAGGCCCCCGGGCGCTTCGCGATGCCGTGGCTGATGTAGTTGACCGCGTCGTAGCGCGTCATGTCCTGCTCCTGCAGGAAGTACGCGGCGTGGCTCTCGCGCTCGGCGAAGATCGCCACCAGCACATTCGCGCCGGTGACCTCCTCGCGTCCGGAGGATTGTACGTGGATCACGGCACGCTGGATCACGCGCTGGAAGCCGGCGGTCGGCTTGGCGTCCTGGCGGCCGTCCCCGATGAGGTTCGACAGCTCGGTGTCGACGTACTCCACGAGGCTGCGCTTGAGGGTGTCGACCTCGACGTTGCAGGCCCGCATGACCGCGGCCGCGTCCTGATCGTCCACGAGGGCGAGCAGGAGATGCTCCAGCGTCGCATATTCGTGCCGGCGCTCGCCGGCGAGCGCCAGGGCGCGGTGGAGAGCTTGTTCTAGGCTGCGAGAGAAGCTGGGCAAAGCGTGGCCTCTGTGTGGGATGCCTATTTCTTTTCCATAACGCACTGGAGAGGATGTTGGTGTTTGCGGGCGAAGTCCATGACCTGCGTCACCTTGGTCTCCGCAACTTCGTACGTGAAGATGCCGCACTCGCCGACACCGTTGTGGTGCACGTGCATCATGATCTGAAACGCGACTTCCTGCGACTTGTTGAAGAATTTCTCGACGACGTGAACCACGAACTCCTGAGGTGTGTAGTCGTCGTTCAGCAAGAGAACCCTGTAGAGGCTCGGTCGCTTGGTCTTCGGTTTGGTGCGGGTGATGATGGCGGTCCCGGACCGGCCATCATCCGTACCACCCGGTTCGCGTGGCTCGTCCGTCGCCCGCACATCCGCGATGCGAGGGGTACGTGAAAAGGTCTCGGGGCCGTCCGCGCGTGAGGATTCGCTGCCCCGTATCAGGACGTCGGTCATCTGAATCGCATCGACCCCTTGGTGCGGCATGCTGCTTGGTGGCTGCTCATCCGCGGGTCGCGCCGGCGAGGCGCGCTCGCATCGCCGGTAATCTATAGGGCGATCGGCCGCTTCGCCAGTCGGCTGCGCGCACTTGTCCGAGACGGCGACGAAGCGGCGTCCCGGACCGCCCGGGCGGCGGCCCGCGCTCACCCGGCTCCCGATACGAAAAGGCCCCGTGCGGACGATCGCACGGGGCCTGACTGGCGGAACCTGAGGGGCTGCAGCGGGCCGTTCGGCTGCCGCGGGGTAGGCCGGGCGTCAGGCCGCCTTCTGGTCGGCCGCTGGGAAACCGGGAAGCTTCGGGAAACCCTTGAGATCGAAGGCCTTCGGATCGAAGAAGTTTTTGGGGTCGAAGAAGCTCTTCAGATCGAACGGCGCCTTGGCCTGGAGCGGGGCGCCCACCTCCTGGGCGAGGCCCTGGTACAGGTCGGTCATCACCTTGGCCTGGTTCTGCAGGCGCTCGTAGGACGCCTTGAGGTACTCGGCCTGGATCTCCAGGGCGGACTGAAGCGTGCGCGCGGCGGCGAGCTTCTTCATCGCCTCGGCACCGGCGCTGTAAGACTCCTTGGCGAAATCCGCCATCTCGATGCCGGCCGTCTGGTTGGTCTTGGCGAGCGACGAGACGCTCTTCATCACGGTGGTGAGACCGGTCTTGTTCATCTCGGCCGCCTTCTCGTACATTTGGGTCATCCGACGATCCTTCCGCCCCCGCGGGGCTTACCCTGACGTATCGGGCCATCGCCCGCGAGGCCGAGAGCGGCCCGCGACTTTTGTGTGCGATGCAACATAGAACGTCAAGCGATATATTGCATTGCGAAATGTGCGTCGCGTCCGTCGAATTGGTCCCGCAGCATTAACCGGGCCGTAACTGCGTCCACCTAGCCTGATTGACAGATGTTGCGGGGTTACGGCGGCACGGCCGCACCCCCCGCCGAGATGTTGCGGTGCAAGCCGGCCTGCGGGTCGAGCATGTCGAGGCAGTGAGTCGTGATGCGTAGCCATACTCCCCGCGTCGGCCGGGTGCCTGCCCTGTCGGCCGCGATTGCCGCGGCCGCTGTCCTGGCCGCCCTCGCCTCCCCGGCCGAGGCGCGACGCGGTCATCATCACCGCGGTGGCGGCGGTGGCGGCTACAATCCCCCCTACGCCGCCATGGTGGTGGACGTGAAGACCGGCAAGACCCTGCACGCGATCAACGAGGATTCGCTGCGCCACCCGGCCTCGATCACCAAGGTGATGACGCTCTACATGCTGTTCGAGCAGCTGGAGCGCGGGCGCTACACCCTCGAGTCGCCTCTCACCATCTCGTCCTTCGCGGCCTCCCAGGCCCCCTCGAAGCTCGGCCTGCGTCCGGGCTCCACCATCGAGGTCGAGGACGCGATCAAGGCGATCGTGACGAAGTCGGCCAACGATGTGGCCTGCGCCATCGGCGAGAACATCGCCGGCTCCGAAGCCCGTTTCGCCGAGATGATGACGCAGAAGGCCAAGGCCCTCGGCATGAGCCGCACCCACTACGCCAACGCCTCCGGCCTCCCGGATGCCGACCAGATCACCACGGCGCGCGATCTCACGATCCTGGCCCGGGCGATCCAGGATCGCTTCCCGCGCTACTACAAGTATTTCCAGACCCGCTCCTTCGCCTTCCGCGGCCGGGTCATCGGCAACCACAACCGCCTCCTGGGCAATGTCCAGGGCGTGGACGGGATCAAGACCGGCTACACCCGCGATTCCGGCTTCAACCTGATGACGGCGGCCAAGCTCGACGATCGCCAGATCGTGGCGATCGTGCTGGGCGGCAAGTCCGGCGCCAGCCGTGACCGGATCATGGCCGACCTCGTCCGTCAGTCCCTGCCCCGCGCCTATGCGGGGGCTCGCCAGGCCCCCTCGACCGTCGAGGTCGCGGAACGCGCCCGCCCGGCGGTGGTCGCCGATGGCGCCTCGCGCACCCGGACCCAGGTGGCCTCCGCCGACGACGAGGACGTGGAGACCACGGCCTCGACCCTTCGCGCCGGCCAGCCCCTCGATATCAGCCCCAGCCGCACCGCCACCACGACGCCCGGCAGCGCCGGCATGAAGTGGCGCTCGGGAGCGCTCCCGGCCTCGGCGCAGGCCTATGCGCCCGCCGGCGGCCAGGCCGCCTTCCCGGCCGGTGGCAAGAGCGACGCCCGTCTCGCCTCCGTCGACGGTCCCCGCACCGAGGCTGCGAAGCCGGTCTCCGGCGCACGGATCACCCCCACGGCCTGGGTCATCCAGCTCGGCGCCATGGACGACGAGGACAAGGCGAAATCGATGTTGTCCGAGGCCCGTAGCCGGGCCGGCGGCGCGCTCGCGAAGGCGGCGCCCTACACGGTGAAGGTCGAGCATGGCGGCGCGACCCTGTTCCGGGCCCGCTTCTCGGGGTTCGCCGAGCAGGACAGCGCGCAGGACGCCTGCAACGCGCTGAAGCGCAACGGGTTCAACTGCTTCGCCACCCGCAGCTGAGTTCGCGCTGACGGGTTCGCAAGGGACCGGTGCCCCCTTCGGGCGTACCGGCACAGGACACGGACGCCCGGTTCGTATCGCCGGACGGCCGCTCTTTCGACATTCCCTGTCTGACAACGCGCGTGGAGTATCAGCGATGTCGGTTGTTAAGCCTGTCACGGGCCGCGTTGACGCGGGCCGCCTGCTCGGCCGTGCCTCCCTGGTCGGGGTGCAGCCGCTTCATCAGCGTCCGGTGAGCCGCGCGGACCTGCTCCAGGGACGCCCCACGCTCAAGCCCCAGGATCTCATAGGCCTCCTCCTCCGTCATCGCCCCTGGATACGCCGCGCGGCGCGGCCCCGGGTGGGGATCTCCCTGAGCGTCTACACGCCAGCCGGGATGCCGGCGGTCGAGATACACCTCTAGGAGACGGGTGGTCTCGGCGTCGCGCCCGAACAGGGCGACGAGGGCGGGCAGAGGGATCACCGACAGGGGTTGGCCGGCATAGGGCCCCGCCAGGGCGATCCCGTCCCCGGCCGCATCGAAGCGGATGGTGGCGCCCGAGAGCCGACGCGGATCGTAGCGGGCGGCGAGGCCCCGGACCCGGCGGTTCAGGCCGGCCGATCCCTCGAGCAGCCAGACGGCGCCGGCTCCCAGCAGGATGGCGAATTCCAGGCGCCCCCGCACCAGGAAGAGGGCGGCCAATGCCAGGGCGGCATATCCCCCCACCCGCCGCAGGACGCGCGCCGTCAGGGCGGGATGGCGGATCCGCAAGTTCCGTCCAAACCACCACACGAGAAGAAGCGCGACGACACCGGCGAGGAACGTCACCGGCCGAACCCGTACTCGGCACCGACCCGACCGCCGACGCGCAGCTTCACCCCGCCGACGTCACGGAACCCCTGATTGTCCGGCACCCCCGGTTTCGGGCGCGCCGGATCGCAGCCGGGCCGCGGCGGCAGGCGGACGCCCTCGGGGGCATTCTCCGGGCAGAGATGCGGCGGTGTCCGCTCGGCGGCACCGGCGGCGAAGGCGCCGGCCAGCCAGAGCAGGAGGGCGCAGGAGGAACAATGGCTGACCATGGGTCACTTTCGCTGGGCGACGGGTCGCTTTAGCGAGCGCCGCGCCGCGTGACGAGGCCCCGGCCTCAGAGCCGGTTCTCCGCGACGTCCGCGGTGGTGACGCGGACCCGGCGCGTCCGTCCGTCCCGCTCCACGGTGAGATCGATCGCAGTGCCGAGACCGGCCGCCTCCATGGCGGCGGTGAGATCGGCGAGGCGGTGGACCGGACGGTCGCCGGCCCCGACGATGATGTCGCCGATCTCGCCCGTCTGCGGGTCCACGCCCTGCAGACCGGCAGCGGCGGCCGGAGAGCCGCGCAGTACGCGCAGGATCACCACCCCGTCGATCCCGAGGCGGGCCGCGGTCGCTTCCTGCCCGGCGAGGATGCCGATGCCGGGATTGCGCGTCCGTCCGTTGCGGATGAGCTCGGGCACGACCCGGTTCACGACGTCGACCGGGATGGCGAAACCGATGCCGGCGCTCGCCCCGGAGGGCGAGAAGATGGCGGTGTTCACCCCGATGAGGCGCCCGGCGGAGTCGAGGAGTGGGCCGCCGGAATTGCCCGGGTTGATCGCCGCATCGGTCTGGATGACGCCCGAGAGCTCCCGTCCCGCGCTGGTGGGCAGGCGACGTTGCAAGGCGCTGATCACCCCGGTGGTCAGGGTGTGATCGAGGCCGAACGGATTGCCGATGGCGAAGACCGACTGGCCGACCTTGAGGTCGCCCGAGGTCCCGATGGCAAGGGGCTGCAGGGCGGCGGTGGTGCGTCCCAGGCGGATGACGGCGAGGTCGTAGCTCGGGGCCGCGCCGACGAGGCTCGCCGACACGACCGCGCCGGAGGAGAGGCGGACCGCGATGGCGCCCCCTCCCTGCGTGGCCGCAGCGACCACGTGGTTGTTGGTGACGACGTGCCCGGCCGCATCCCAGATGAAGCCCGTTCCGGTCTGCGAGCCGCTGCCCGGCTCACCGCCCTCGTTGTCGACCCCCATCAGGGCCCGCCCCTGTGCGGCGGCCTGCACGAAGACGTGAACCACGGACGGGCTGGCTCGGGCGAAGAGTTCCACCGTCGCCGTCTCTGCCGGCGCCAAGTCGCCGCGGGCGGTGATCGCCCGCGCGCGGTCCGCCGAGAACAGCAGGCCCGTCAGGTAGGGCTGCGCGACGAAGAGCGCGAGCAGGCCGACGGCTGCAGCGGCCGCCCAGCGGAGGAAGCGATCCGCCGGCCGCGGCGGATACCGATCGGGCATGTGTCATCCTCTTCACCATGCGGTGAAAACCGCTTCGCTTCGCTTCGCCATTAACTGGGCGGTGACGCAATGGCCTTCAACTGGCCCGGTACCGTGACGGGTCAGGGTGCGACAGCACACCGAAACCCTTCGTGGCCAAAGATAAACATCGGCTCGACATTGTCAGCCGAGGCGACAAACAGAACGAGAGGGCGTCCAAAAGCAGCCATATTCTGCGCGCTGATCAACAAAGGCGTGCTTTGTATGAGGGAGGGAGCGTTCAGGTGCGGATGAGCATTTCATTCCTGCCTGAAAAGACCTCAAAGCTGCCTTAGAGATGCTTCCATTCATCCGGATAGACGTCCCGCAGCAAATGTTCAGGTTCGAGGTCGTACAGATCTCTGGCTGGGCATCCGGCATCGCGGGGAACGACCCTCACGATCAAAGGAACACACACATGGAAACCCAAGCCCTGGAACGTCCCGCCGATCTGACGATCTGGCGTACCGCTCCGGTTCCGGCTCCTCTGGCTCAGCCCGCTCGCTACCGGACCCTGCGCGAGGCCATCGAGGCCGCCGCCGGCGCCCTGTCTGACCCGGCCAAGCAGCCTTGGATCATCACCGAGGACGGCGAGGTTCTGTCGCCGAACTGGATCCGGACCTACCTGAACTGAATCGATCCGCCGGCGCCGTCGCGCCCGTCGTCCCGCGAGCCGACCGCAGCCCTGTGCGCGGCCGGCCCGCGCGCCTCCCGGGGCGCGTCCACCGATAAACTGCGGCCGTGAGGCCGAGCCTTCGCTCCGCGACCCCGCATGCCGGGGCGCATGCAGACCTCCCCTTTGACCCGGCACCTTCCCGATCGAGCGCTTGACCGCGCGTCCGAGCGTCACGTCGTGCGGAGGGTTTGCGGCGCGTGTGCTTGACGGGCACAAAAAAAGGCCGCTCCGAAGAGCGGCCCGAAGTCTAGGGAGGAAACGCCCAAGAAGGGCTGCCGAACCGCGACGCCATCGCGGTCCCGCAACGCACAATCTAAAGTGCGACGCACAAAAATCAAGGGCTTTGCACGTCGTTCAACCCGTTTTCTCGCGTTCGGGTTGGGCATTTGCTCCAGTGCCGGGCGGGGCCCGCCGAGGTGTGGTCTCAGTGCTCGCTGAGAAGCTGCGCGATCTCGGCCTTGAGGGCCTCCGAGAGGTCCTTGCGCTCGAGGGCGTAGGCGATGTTGGCGGTGAGGAAGCCGAGCTTCGAGCCGGTATCGTAGGTCCGCCCCTGGTAGTGCATGCCGAAGAAGGCCTGGTCCTTGGCGAGCTTGATCATGGCGTCGGTGAGCTGGATCTCGCCGCCGGCGCCCGTCTCCCCCGCCGAGAGGATGTCGAAGATCTCGGGCTGGAGGATGTAGCGGCCGGAGATGATGAAGTTCGAGGGCGCGGTGCCGGCCTTCGGCTTCTCGACCATGCCGTTGATCTCGAAGGTCTGGCCGAAGGTCTGACCGACGCCGACGATACCGTACTGGTGAGTCTCCTCGGGCTTCACCTCCTCGACCGCGATGACGTTGCCGCCGTGGCGCTCGTAGGCGGAGAGCATCTGCTGCATGCAGCCGCGGCTCAGCATGTCGGGCAGCAGCACCGCGAAGGGCTCGTCGCCGACGATCTCGCGGGCGCACCAGACGGCGTGGCCGAGGCCGAGCGGCGATTGCTGGCGGGTGAAGCTGGTCTGGCCCGCGGCCGGGAGGTCGCGCTTCAGGGCCTCGTAGGCCTCGGTCTTACCGCGCTCCTGCAGCATCCGCTCGAGCTCGAAGGCGACGTCGAAGTGGTCTTCGATGACCGCCTTGCCGCGTCCCGTCACGAAGATGAAGTGCTCGATACCCGCTTCGCGGGCCTCGTCGACGACGTGCTGAACGACCGGCCGGTCGACGACGGTGAGCATCTCCTTCGGCACCGCCTTGGTGGCGGGGAGGAAGCGGGTGCCCAAGCCAGCGACGGGCAGGACGGCTTTGCGAATCGGTTTCATCAAGCGAGACCCGGTAGCGAGGAGAGGTGAGGAGAACCCCGAGTGGATTGACGTTGCCTCGGTACAGCCTCCGCCCAGGGAGGCGATAGAGCCATCGACGTAACGGGCATAACCGACAAGCTCGTTTTCCGATATATCGTCAGTGAAACGTTTGGGGAGAAGGTGTCATGACGGTTCTTGTGACGGGCGGTGCGGGCTATATCGGCAGCCACATGGTGCTGGCACTGCTCGACGCCGGGCACGAGGAGGTTGTGGTCCTCGACGACCTCTCGACCGGATTCGATTGGGCGCTCCCACCGGAGGTGAAGCTTGTCATCGGCGATGTCGCCGATCAGTCGCTTCTCACGGAAGTCATTCTCCAGCATCGTATCGACGCCGTCGCACACTTCGCCGCGCGCATCGTCGTGCCGGATTCGGTCGCGGACCCCCTGCAGTATTACTTGGCCAATACCGTCAAGACCCGGGCGCTGATCGAGACGGCAGTCCGCTGCGGGGTCAAGCACGTGATTTTCTCGTCGACCGCTGCGGTCTACGGCGAGCCGGAGGTGGTTCCGGTGCCGGAGGACCTGCAGCCGTCGCCGATCAATCCGTACGGACGCTCCAAGCTGATGAGCGAGTGGATGATCGCGGATGCGGCCAAGGCCCACGGCTTCTCCTACGTCATCCTCCGCTACTTCAACGTGGCCGGAGCCGACCCGCGCGGCCGGACGGGGCAATCGACGCCCAACGCCACCCACCTCATCAAGGTGGCGACCCAGGCCGCCCTCGGGCAGCGGACGCATCTGGAGGTTTTCGGTACCGATTATCCCACCCGGGACGGTTCGTGCCTGCGGGACTACATCCAGGTCTCCGACCTCGCCGAGGCCCATCGCGTCGCGCTCGACCACCTACGGTCCGGCGGCGTGAGCCTGACCCTGAATTGCGGCTACGGTCGTGGCTACTCGGTCCTGGAGGTGATCGACGTGGTGAAGCGGGTCTCCGGGCGCGATTTCGAGGTGCGCCTCTCGCCGCGCCGTCCCGGCGATCCGGCCCAGATCGTCGCCGAGGCCCAGCGCATCCGCGATCTCGGCTGGACGCCGCAGAACGACGATCTCGACCGGATCGTCGCCCAGGCCTTCGCCTGGGAAGAGACCCTGACCCGGCGCAATCGCCTGTGAGGCGCTGGGCGTCGCTCGTCTTCGCGGGATGGCTCGGGGTCGCCCCCGCGCTGGCCGCGGGCAGCCAACCCACGGCGTCGGCGGACGTGCAGTCCCGCTTCGCCGCCTTCGTCGCCGCGCTGCGATCGGAGGCCGAGGCGCGAGGCGTTTCCTCCCGGACCTTCTCGGCGGCCTTCGCGGGGATCTCCGGACCCGATCCCGACATCCTCGCCCGCACGCGCAAGCAGGGCGAGTTCGGGCGTCCGGTCTGGGACTACCTCGTCGGCGCCGTCTCACCCGGCCGGATCGCCCGTGGGCAGGCCCAGGCCAAACGGCTCGCGCCTGTCCTCGCGCGCATCGAGGCGCGCTACGGCGTGCCGCGCTGGATCGTGCTGGCGTTCTGGGGCGTCGAGTCGGATTTCGGCGCGAGCGGCGGCAGCGTCCCGACGATCCGGGCCCTCGCGACCCTGGCGGAGGCGCGGTTCCGCGGCACGCTGTTCCGCGACGAGCTCCTGGCCGCCCTCACCATCCTGGAGCGGGGCGACGTCACGCCGGAGCGGATGAAGGGCTCCTGGGCCGGGGCCATGGGGCAGGTGCAGTTCCTGCCCTCCAGCTTCCTCGCGCACGCCGTGGATTTTGACGGCGACGGGCACCGCGACATCTGGGGATCGGAGGCGGACGCCCTGGCCTCCATCGCGGCCTACCTGAAGACCCTGGGCTGGAACCCGACTCTGTCTTGGGGTTACGCGGTCACCCTGCCGGCGGGTTTCGACCTCGCTCGCTACCGTGGTGACCTCGCCGACTTCGCCCGGCGCGGGGTCCGGCGCACCGACGGTCAGGCCCTGCCGGATGCCGGCGCCGCGAGCCTGTTCCTGCCCGGCGGCCTCGGGGGGCCGGTCTTCCTGATTACCGACAATTTCGAGGTGGTCCGCGCCTACAACACCTCGGATTCCTACGCGCTCGCGGTCGGACATCTCGCCGACCGCCTGGCCGGCGGACCGGTCCTTGCGGCGCCCTGGCCGGTCCGCGACGCCCGCCTCGACAAGGCGGGGCTGCAGGCCCTCCAGGCCGGCCTTGCGGAGCGTGGCTTGTACGCGGGCGAGGCGGACGGGCGCGCCGGCCCGAAGCTGCGCGAGGCGGTGCGGCAGTACCAGATCGCCGAGGGCCTGCCGGCGGACGGTTATGCCACGCCGCGGTTGCTGGAGCACCTGCGGGGGCGACCTTAGACCTCGGCGGCATCCTCCTTTAAGGTGCCAATCACCCGACCGGTCCTCCGGTCCGATTGATCGAGGCATCCCATGACCTTGCCGGCATCGCGCGCGGCCTGGTGTTTCCTCTCCGGCCTGTCCCTGCTCCTCGCCGGGGCCGGGCCGGCTTGCGCGCAATGGGGCGATTCCTACGACGCCCCCCGGGGCGGCGACTACCAATCCCCCCGCCGGCGGGCCCGGGACTACTACCGGGACGACGACGGCTACGCTGCCCGCCAGGCGAACCGGCGCTACGCCCCCCCGCCCCAGGAGGCGCCGCGTCAGTTCTACTGGCCCTGGGAGGATCGCCCGGCGCCGGCCCAGGTCGCCCCCGTGCCGAGCGCCCGCCCGGCACCGCCGCGCAATCGGGGCTATGCCGATGACGGGCGCTCCGGGCACGATGACGGACGCGCCGTCCGCCGCCGTCCCCGCCCCGCCCCGGTCGTGGCCCAGCCGAAGCCGGCTGTACCGAAGGTCGAGCCGACGACGCGCATCGCGGTGTTCGGCGATACGCTCGCCGGCCATCTCGGCAGCGGCCTCTCGAACGTGTTCGAGGACAATGCGGAGATCGGCGTGGTCGATCGCTCGAAGGCCGATAGCGGCCTCGTGCGCAAGGACGTGGTCGACTGGCCCAAGGCCGCCGAGGAGTTCCTGAAGGCCAATCCGAAGACCAATTACGCGCTCGTCATGCTGGGATCGAACGATCGCCAGCCGATCCGCGAGGGGGACCAGACCCTCGACCCCTTGAGCGACCGCTGGCGCACCTTGTATGCCGAGCGCGTCGACGCTCTGATCAAGGTGTTCACCGACGCGAAGATCCCGCTGATCTGGGTCGGGGCTCCGCCCATGCGGAGCGAATCCCTGACCAAGGACATCGCGGCGATCAACGATATCTTCCGCGAGCGCGTGGCCAAGGCCGGCCAGACCTACGTCGATATCTGGCCCGGCTTCGTCGACGACCGCAACCGCTACACCGCCGCGGGCCCTGACCTGGAGGGCCAGGAGGCCAAGCTGCGCACAGCGGACGGCGTCCACTTCACGAAGGCGGGCGCGCGCAAGATGGCCCACTTCGCCGATGTCGAGCTGAAGCGGATGATGGGAACCGGGACGCCGCCGGCCCAGCCGGCGCTCGCCGCCCCCGTGGCGGTGGCGCCGCAGCCGCCGCTGGAGGGCGAGGCGGCCAAGCTCGACGATGCCGCCGCCATCGACCGACAGATTACCGCGATGCTGCCGAGCCTGCCGGAGCCGCCCGGCATCCCGGCCCTACCGGTCAAGCCCCTCGCCGGTCCTGTGGTGCCCCTCGGCCGTGCCGAGGTGACCCCGGGTGGCACCCTGATCAGTGGGCGACCCCGCGACGCCGATCCGTCGGGCACCGTCGAGCGCGCCCTGGTGCGGGGGGCGGCGCCCCTGCCCCAGCCCGGCCGGGCCGACGACTTCAAGTGGCCGCCGGGCTGACCGCCGGTCCATCCGCCGCCTGCGCGGGTGGCGGATCGGACGCGGGGTGCGGCCGCTGGGACGCTAGCCGACGCCCACCGGATGCTTCGTGACCACGGGGCTGCGCAGGGTGACGAGTTCCTCGCCGGCCGTGGGATGCACCGCGATGGTGCGGTCGAAATCCGCCTTGGTGGCGCCCATGGTCACGGCGATGCCCACCGCCTGGATGATCTCGCCGGCATCGTGGCCGAGGACGTGGACGCCGACGACGCGGTCGCTGGCGCAGTCGACCACCACCTTCATCAGCACGCGCTCGTCGCGGCCGGACAGGGTCGCCTTCATGGGTCGAAAACTCGAGCGGTATACGTCGACGGTTTCGTAGAGGTCGCGGGCCACGTCCTCGTTGTGGCCGACGACACCGATCTCCGGCGTCGAGAAGACGGCGGTGGGGATGAGTCCGTGATCGACGCGCCACGGCTTGTCGCCGAACACCGTGTCGGCGAAGGCATGGCCCTCGCGGATCGCGATCGGTGTCAGCGCGGCCCGGTCGGTGACGTCGCCCACCGCGTAGATCGACGGCACGCAGGTCTGCGAGAAGGCATCGACCGGGATCGCGCCGCGCGCATCCGGCACGATCCCGACCCGGTCGAGACCGAGCCCGGCGATGTTGGGGCGCCGGCCCGTGGCGGTCAGGACCTGGTCGACCTCCAGGGTGCTGCCGTCGTCGAGGGTGACGCGGATGCCGCCCTCGGCCCGGTCGAGGCGCTCGACGGTGCGGTTGAGGCGCAGGTCCATGCGCTTGGCGTAGGCCTCACCGAGGGCGTCGCGGATCTCGTTGTCGAAGCCGCGCAGCAGCCGGTCGCCCCGGTGCAGCAGCGTGGTGCGGCTGCCCAGATGCGCGAAGACGCCGGCGAACTCCACCGCGATGTAGCCGCCGCCGACCACGAGCATGCGCTCGGGCAGGCTCTCGAGATCGAAGACCTCGTTCGACGTGATGGCGAGTTCGGCCCCCGGGATCAGCGGTTCCTTCACCGGATGGGCGCCGACCGCGACCAGGATGATGCGGGCCGTGACGCGGCGGTCCGACCCGACGAGGCGCACCGTGTGCGCATCCTCGATCACCGCCCGCTCGGGGACGATGGTGACGCCGGCCCGGCCGAGATTGGTGTCGTAGATGCCTTCGAGGCGCGTCACCTCGGCGTCGCGCCGGGCCTTCAGGACGCTCCAGTCGAAGCGCGGCTCGGGTACGGTCCAGCCGAAGCCCGCGGCATCCTCGAACTCGTCGGCGAAGCGCCCGGCATAGACCATCAGCTTCTTGGGCACGCAGCCGCGGATCACGCAGGTGCCGCCGACCCGGTACTCCTCGGCGAGCTGAACCCGGGCGCCGTAGCCGGCGGCGATGCGGGCTGCCCGGACGCCGCCGGAGCCGCCGCCGATGACGAACAGGTCGACGTCGAAGGTGCGGGCCAGATCGTCTGCCATCAACTCATCCTGCGGGTATGGGCGCCGAGGGCTCTCCATCGCCCGAACGGGGCGGCACATCAACCGTCCCGCCGCACAAACGAAAAGGCCGCTTCCCCTCGCGGAGAAACGGCCTCGAAACCACCGGTGCGGCGCGACGGGGCGCCGCCGGGCTTACTTGATCTTGGTTTCCTTGAAATCGACGTGCTTGCGCACGACGGGGTCGTACTTCTTCATCGACAGCTTCTCGGTCTGCGTGCGGGAGTTCTTCTTCGTAACGTAGAAGTAACCCGTATCGGCGGTCGAGATCAGCTTGACTTTAACGGTGACGGCCTTGGCCATGGACGCGGCGCTCCTGTGATCGCGGCATTCCGCATCAGCGAAACGCAAAAGGGCCGGCGTTGGCCGGCTGAATACCGGCGGGTGATTGCCTCATCGGCCGGGATTCGTCAAGGCTCGTGATGCGCCGGCGCATCGTGTTCCGGATGGCGGACGATGCGCAGGGCGACGATTCCCGCATAGCCGAGGAACAGCAGGCACAGGCTGTAGGCGAAGCCCTGGGGCGGGGCCAGGTCCATGCCGCCGCCGATGATCGGCGGGCCGAGCATCAGGCCGACGTTGTATAGCACCACGAAGGCGGCGTTGGCGCCGGCGAGTTCCGCCCCCCGCACCGTCGCCCCGAGATGGGCGAGACCCACCGTGTAGAGCGTCCCGGCGATCCCGCCCCACAGGAACAGCAGCACCAGCAGCGCGGGGAACGAGGCCGAGGCGATCGGGATCAGGCTCGACCCGAGGGCTCCGCCGAGGCCGGCCATCAGCAGCACGAGGCGCCGGTCCAGGCGGTCGGCGAGCCAGCCGAAGGGGATCTGGAACATCACGTTGCCCAGCGCCAGCGCGCTGACGAGGCCGGCCGCCGTCTCAGCGTCGTAGCCGAGGCGCAGGCCGTAGAGCGGCAGGATCGCGAAGCCGCCGGTCTCCACCGCCCCGTAGACCAGCGCCGCCGCGGTGGCGGCGGGCGCGAGGCTCAGATAGGCGCGGAAGGACCGCGACGCGCCGTGCCCGATCTCCGGGGACAGGCCCCGGGCCAGCAGCAGGGGGACGAGGGCGACGAGGAACAGGCCGGCCCCGCCGAGATAGGGCGCGGTGCCCTGCGTTCCCAGGAGGGCGAGCAGGGTGGGACCGACCGCGAAGCCCAGCGCCAGGACCGTGGCATAGATCCCCATCACCAGCCCGCGCCGCTCCGGCGGAGCCGCCGCGTTGATCCAGAACTCGGAGAGCACGAACAGGGCGCCGAGGCTCGTGGAGAACACGAAGCGCAGCACGAACCACCAGGCGATGCCCTGCAGGAGCTTAAAGGCGACGAGGCAGAGGGCGCCGAGCACGATGGCGCCGACGAGGAGCGGCAGCACGCCGAGCCGGGCGGCCAGGCGCGGTACGAACGGCACGGTCAGGATGGCCGCGAGGCCCGCCACGGCGGTGTTCACGCCGATCAGGGTGCTCGACGCGCCCATGCGCGCCATCTCGATGGAGAGCAGCGGGATGGTCAGGCTGAGGCCGATGCCGACCACCGCCACGCAGGTGATGGCCGCGGCGATCGAGGCGAAGCGGGAGCCGTCGCGTGACGCGACGGGAGGGAGAGCCGGCATGAAGGGGTCCGCTGCGGGTCGCTGCCGCGACGCCGGGACCGCCTTGTCCACGCCGGGGCGTCCCGGCGCAACCGGTGAGCCAGCCTCAGCGTGCGGCCGATTTCAGCGGCTTGGTGTCTCCGGCCGGCGGCTTGCGCTCGATCTTCTGGCCGTCGCGCAGGTCGGCGGGGGGGCTGAGCACGATCTCCTCGCCGCCGTCGAGGCCCTGGCCGAGCTCCACGGTGGTGCCGAGGTCGCGCCGGATCGTCACCGTGCGCCACTGCGCCGTGCCGTCGTCGCGGGCCACCGCGACCTGGGTGCCGCGCTGGTTGAAGACGAGGCTCTCGGCCGGCACCCGGACGTTCGGTTCGGTACGGGGCACCTTCAGGGTGACGTAGACGTAGAGGCCGGCCCGCAGGGCGCCGTCGGTGTTCGGCACGTCGACCTGGGCCGTCAGGGTGCGCGACGAGGTCAGCAGCGCCACGGAGCTGCGCTCGACCTTGCCGGAGAAGGTCCGGTCGGCGATCTGCGGCACCTTGATCGCCGCATCCACCCCCGGCTTCACCCCGACCGCGACGTTCTGGGGCACGTTGACCGAGACGCGCAGGATGTCGTCGCGGTCCATGGATAGCAGGGCGGTCCCGGTGCCGTCGGCGTGCACGAGGTCGCCCACATCGACGCCGCGCTGGGTGATCACGCCGTCGAAGGGTGCGATGATGTCCTTGAAGCCGGTGAGCGCCCGCAGGCGCTCCACCGTGGCGGCCTGGGCCTTGATGTTGGCCTGGGCCACCTTCACGCCCGCCTCCGCCGAGGCGAGGGTCGCGGCCTGGCTGAGCACGCTCGCCTGAGAATTGTCGGCGTTCTGCTTCGAGGCCCAGCCCTGGCCGGCCAGCGTCGTGGTGCGGTTGTTGGTGACGTTGGCGAGGTTCACGTTGGCCTTGGCCTGGTCGACCATGGACTTGGCCTGGAGGAGCGCGGCCTCGAGCTGCCCCGTCTGCGCCTCCGCCTGCGCCAGCTGCTGATCGAGGTCGGGGGCGGCGATGCGCATCAGGATGTCGCCCTGCCGGACGCGGCTGCCGATATCGACCCGGCGCTCGGCGATGTAGCCGGTGGCGCGGGCGTAGAGGGCCGCCTTGGCGAAGGCGTCGGTCTGGCCCGGCAGGGTGATGTCGATGGGCTTGTCCGCCCGCTCCGCGGTGGCGGTGCGCACCACCGGCACGAAGCTGTTCACCTTGCGCTGGGTCTCGGAGGCGGCGGCGCGCCGCTGCATCTGGCCGTAGCCGCCCCAGGCGAGGAGGCCGATGGCCGCCAGGGCGGCGATCACGAACGGTGCCTTGCCGGGCGGCGGCGGGATGTCGGACGGATCGTGGGTCTGATGCATCACGCCTGTCCCATCGTCGAACCGGGCCCCGCCCTGCCATCCCTGCGCCAGACCCGCCAACCGCTCACGCGTAATCCTCCAACGGCTTGACCGCGCCGCGGCGCAGCAGGGCGTACAGGAACGGCACGAAGAGCAGCGTCGCCGGCGTGCCGACGGCGATGCCGCCCATCACCGCCCGGGCCAGGGCCGCGTTCTGCTCGCCGCCCTCGCCCGTGCCGAGGGCCATCGGGATGAGGCCGAGGAACATCGCGCTCGCCGTCATCAGCACCGGCCGCAGGCGGGTCTCGCCGGCGAGCAGGGCCGCCTCGACGGCCCCGCATCCGGTCGCCTCGCGATGCTCCTTGGCGAAGGTCACCAGCAGGATCGAGTTCGCCGAGGCGATGCCCACCGACATGATCGCGCCGAAGAGTGAGGGAATCGAGAACGTCGTCCCGGTGATGAACAGGCTCGCGACGATGCCGCAGAAGGCCAGCGGCAGGGCGGCCAGCACCACGAAGGGATCGCCCCAGCTCTGGAAGTTCACCGCCATCAGCAGGTAGACCGCCACCAGTGCGATGGCGAGGCCGACCTGGAGCCGGAAGAACGCCGATTCCATGTTCTCGATCTGCCCGCGCACGGTGATCTTGTCCGGCGCCGGCAGGGCCTTCTGCTCCTCGGCAACGATCCGGCGGATTTCCTTCGACACCGAGCCGAGATCGCTGTCCTGCACCGCCGCATAGACGTTGAAGGTCGGCTGCGTGTTGACGTGGTTGATCACCGTCTGCGACCCCTCGCGGCGCATGGTCGAGACGCTGGAGAGGAGCGTCAGGACGCCCGGGGCATCGGCGCCGCCGTTGACCAGGAGCGGCGTGTTCTGGAGCGCGGTCAGCGAGTCGTTGCGGTATTCCGGCGTCTGGACCCAGAGCTGGTAGGGAATGCCGGTCTTCGGGTCGGTCCAGAAGTTCGGGGTCACCTGGAAGGAGCCCGACAGCGAGACGTTCAGCCCCTGGGCGATCTGCTGCTGCGTGAGACCCAGCTCCGAGGCGAGGCGCCGGTCGACGTCGACGAAGAACTGCGGCGTGCCCACGATCTGGTGCAGGTGCACGTCCACGGCCCCGCGCACCGCCTTCAGGCGGCGGACGATGGTCTGGGCCACCTCGAGGTCCTTTGCGGTGTTGCGGCCCGAGACCTGGATGTCGATCTGCGCCAGGGTGCCGAAGTTCAGGATCTGGGTGATGATGTCCGAAGGCTGGAAGTAGAACACCACGTCGGGGAAGCGCTCGCGCAGCACCTCGCGCAGCCGTTTGGTGTAGTCGGCCACCGAGCCGTGGCCCTCCTTCAAGTTGATGAGCATCTGGCCGTCGTTGTAGGCGACGAACGAACCGTCCGAGAACGCAAAATTGTAGTTGTTCGCCGGCAGGCCGATATTGTCGAGGATCTGGTCGATCTCGCCCTCGGGGATGACTTCGCGGACCACGTTCTCGACCTGGGCGAAGACCTGTTCGGCCGTCTCGATGCGCATCCCCGGACGGGTCCGCAGGTGCAGGGTCATCTGGCTCGAGGCGACCTGCGGGAAGTAGTCCTGCCCGACGAAGACGAAGAGACCGGCGGTGGTGGCGAAGACGACCGCCACCAGGCTCAGCGTCGCGGCGCGGCGGGCGATGACGACGTGGAGCAGGCCGAGATAGCCCCGGTGGAAGCGGGCGAACCGCACCTCGAAGCCGTGCCGGAACCAGCCGGCCAGCCGGAACACCGGGCCGCCGATCCAGCCCAGGGCCCGGGCGACGCGTCCCCGCCGCGGCGCGGGCCCCTCTCCGTGCTCGGCCCCGTGCTTGGCGTCGTATTCCCGCGCCACCAGCACGTCGATCAGCACCGGGACCAGGGTGCGGGACAGGACGTAGGAGGTCAGCATCGCGAACACGACCGCCAGCGCCTGGGGCGTGAACAGGTATTTCGGGGTGTCCGTGAGGGCGAAGACCGAGACGAAGGCCGCGCAGATCGAGAGGGTCGAGATCAGCGCCGGCTTGGCGATGCCGGCCGCGCCCTCCACCACCGACTTGCGGAAGGGCTCGCCCTCCTCGAACAGCCGGTAGGTGTTCTCGATCGCCACCGTCGCATCGTCGACCAGGATGCCGACCGCCAGGGCGAGGCCGCCCAGGGTCATCACGTTGATGGTCTCGCCGAGCGCCGCCAGGATCGCCAGCGAGGTCAGGATCGAGAGCGGGATCGAGACCAGCACCACGATGGTGGAGCGCCACGACCCGAGGAACAGCAGGATGGTGAGGCCCGTGAGGCCCGCCGCGATGATCGCCTCGTGGATCACGCCCTCGATGGCGGCGGAGACGAAGACCGACTGGTCGAAGAGCGGCTTCAGGCTCATGCCCTCGGGGGCGGCGGCCTGGATGTCGGGCAGCGCCTTCTTGACGTTGTTGACCACGTCCAGCGTCGAGGCGGTGCCGTTCTTGAAGATGCGCATCAGCACCGAGTGCAGGCCGTCGGCGCGCACGATGTTGACCTGCGGCGGGCCGCCGTCGCGGACGTTGGCGACGTCGCGCACCAGGATCGGCTGGCCGCCCACCACCTTGATCGGGATCTGGTTCAGGGCGTCGATCGCCTCGGGCGAGGCGTTGAGCTGCACCGGATATTGCTGCTCGCCGATCTTGGCGAGGCCGGAGGGGATCGTCAGGTTCTGCGCCGTCACCGCGTTGGTGACGTCCAGCGCCGTGAGGCCGAGGGCCTGGAGGGCGTGCAGGTCGAGATCGACCATGATCTGGCGCGGCGTGCCGCCGAAGGGCGACGGCAGGGTCGAGCCCGGCACCTGGGTCAGGCGCTGGCGGATGCGGTACTGGGCGTAGTCGAAGACCTTGGTCAGGCTCTCGCGGTCGGAGGAGAGCGCGAGCTGGATCACCGGCACCGAGGAGGCCGAGAAGCGCAGGACGATGGGGGGCTGGACGCCGGGCGGCATCGTCGAGCGGATCGAGTTCATCGCCGAGACGACCTGCGCGATGGCGAGATCGATGCTCACCGCGCCGTCGAAGTAGATCTTCTGGATCGCCGTGCCCTGGAGGGTCGTCGACTCCATCCGGGCGATGTTGTTGACGTTGTTGGAGAGCGAGAACTCCGCGTAGGTCGTGATCCGACGCTCCATCTCGGAGGTCGACAGGCCGTTATAGGTCCACACCACCACGACCACCGGGATATCCACGGTGGGCAGCACGTCCTTCGGCGCGACCACGACCGCCGCCGCGCCGCCGAGCATCATCAGCACGGCGAGGACGTAGATCGTGATGCGGAACTTCAGAGCATACTGGACGAGGCCCATGCGGCTCCCACGCGATCGCGTTCCGGCTGGTGTACCACGGTGGTCGCATGCCACCGGTTCCTCTGTAGCCGTGACGCCGCGACGCAATCGAGGTCTCACACCGAGTTTTTTGTTTCCGGGTGTAAACCGGCGGCCTAAACTTCGGTGAACCTGCCCGATTACTGTGCTGATTTCGCCGGGACGTTGCGACAGAGCCCTTTCGGCAACGCCCGGTCCGGGGCCGCCGGGCCCGCTCCCCCGTCAGCGGATGGCTGCGCAGGAAGCCCGCGACCGCGCTTGGCCGGCATCCCGGGCGATGCGCTCCAGGATGGTGGCCAGCGCCACGCGCGCGCGTTCGCAGGTCTGGTCAAGGCCCGCTAGGATGGCAAGCGGCAGCGCTCAGCAACAGCGGAAGCCGCTGCGGTTGCCGACGCCGAAGCGGGCGTTCTCCCGGTTCCGGAAGAACTCCCGCTCGCTCATGGGCTCCTGGTCCGCATGCGTCTTGCGGATATGGGCGGCGTAGGCCTCGTAGTCGCCCTGCCCCACCATCAGGCGGGCGCCGTCGCAGACGCATTTCGAGAAGGCCTTGAGACGGTCCCGCAATTCGGTCGACGACAGCGCCATGGGTCTTACTCCGCGGGAACGGCGGCCGGGCCGCCACTCTCCAGGGCGGTCCAGCGATCGGCCCGATAGGCCTTCACGCAGGCCATGACGCCGAAGGTGGCGATGGCGAGCACGAGGCCGACGAACAGCACCGCGAGGGCCGCATCGATCCGGTCGTTGAAGACGATCTTGTGCATGTCGGCCATGGACTTGGCCGGCGCCAGGATCTTGTTCTCGGCGATGGCGGCCGAGAAGCGATCGGCATGCGAGAGGAATCCGATCTTCGGGTCGGCCGAGAAGATCTTCTGCCAGCCGGCCGTGAGGGTGCAGATGCAGAGCCAGACGGTGGGGATGATCGTGACGAAGGCGTAGCGCTCGCGCTTCATCTTGAAGATCACCACGGTGGCCAGCGTCAGGGCCACGGCGGCCAGCATCTGGTTGGAGATGCCGAAGAGCGGCCACAGGGTGTAGATGCCGCCGAGCGGATCGGTGACGCCCTGGTACAGGAAGTAGCCCCAGGCGCCGACGCAGAGGGCGGTCGCCAGGATGCTGGGCGCCCAGGCCGAGGTGTCCTTGAAGCGCGGCGAGACGAGGCCGAGGAGGTCCTGGAGCATGAAGCGCCCGGCGCGCGTGCCGGCATCCACCGCCGTCAGGATGAACAGCGCCTCGAACAGGATGGCGAAGTGGTACCAGAACGCCATCATCGCCTTGCCGCCGATGGCCGAGGAGATGATGTGCGCCATGCCGACCGCGAGGGTCGGCGCGCCGCCGGCGCGGGAGATGATCGAGTGCTCGCCGACGTCCTTGGCCGTCTGGGCGATCTGCTCCGACGTGATGGCGAAGGCGGGATCGAGCTTGGTCACCGCGGCGGCCGCGGTCTCCGGCGTGGTGCCGACGAGGCCGGCCGGGGAGTTCATGGTGAAGTAGATGCCGGGCTCGATCACGCTGGCGGAGACCAGCGCCATCACGGCCACGAAGCTCTCCATGAGCATGCCGCCGTAGCCGATGAAGCGGGCGTCGGACTCGCGGTCGATGAGCTTCGGCGTGGTGCCCGAGGAGATCAGGGCGTGGAAGCCCGAGACCGCGCCGCACGCGATGGTGATGAACAGGAACGGGAACAGCGACCCGGCCCAGACCGGACCGCTGCCGTCGACGAACTTGGTCACGGCCGGCATCTGCATGTGCGGGGCGACGTAGGCGATGCCCAGGGCCAGGCCGATGATCGTGCCGATCTTGAGGAAGGTCGAGAGGTAGTCGCGCGGGGCGAGCAGGAGCCAGACCGGCAGGATCGAGGCGATGAAGCCGTAGCCGATCAGCAGCCAGCACAGCTGCGTGCCGGTATAGGTGAAGAAGGGCCCCCAGTACGGATCTGCCGCGACGTTGCCGCCGTACACGATGGCCAGCATCAGGAGCACGAAGCCGATGATCGAGACCTCGCCGACCTTTCCGGGGCGGATGTAGCGGGCGTAGAGGCCCATCAGCATCGCGATCGGGATCGTCGCCGCGACCGTGAAGGTGCCCCAAGGGCTCTCGGCCAGGGCCTTCACGACGATCATCGCCAGCACCGCCAGCAGGATGACCATGATCATGAAGGTGCCGAACAGGGCGATGACGCCCGGAATGGTGCCGAGTTCGGACCGGATCAGCTCGCCGAGCGAGCGGCCGTCCCTGCGCATCGAGATGAAGAGGACCATGAAGTCCTGCACGGCGCCGGCGAGCACCACGCCGGCCAGGATCCAGAGCAGGCCCGGCAGGTAGCCCATCTGCGCGGCGAGCACCGGGCCGACCAGTGGGCCGGCGCCCGCGATGGCGGCGAAGTGGTGGCCGAACAGCACGTTGCGGTTGGTCGGGACGTAGTCGAGCCCGTCGTTGTGGACGTGGGCCGGGGTCTGGCGGCTGTCGTCGAGCCGCATGACCTTGGACGAGATGAAGAGCGAGTAGTAGCGATAGGCGATGAGGTAGACGCAGACCGCGGCCACCACGACCCAGAGGGCGTTGACCGTCTCTCCGCGCGTCGTCGCGACGATGGCGAGGGCCGCTGCCCCCAGCGCTCCCACGAGGGCCCAGGGCCCGTGCTTCGTTACCGCACTCATGACGTCTCGCTCCAGCGACCTGTCCTTCGTGGCAGGTCGTCAAGGGCTCTTCTCGCGCAAATTTTTCCGCAGGGCCAGGGGCCCGCGATTTCAATCGCCAGGGATTGAATCACCCGCCAGGGCAGGAATCACCCGCTGGGGCAGGAATCACCCCTCCGTCGGGTCGAGATGCGTTGCCCCGATCGTCAGTCGAGTTCGATCACGCGGTTCGGCAGGGCGTCGACGGGCCGCGCTTCCGGCGGCAGCTGCCCGGCCAGGATGGTGCCGACCTGCCTGACGGCGTCCGTCAGGCCCGCCTCGGCTTCGCCGCGGCGCAGGGCGGCCAGGAGCGCCTCGATCGCCCCGGACCAGGCGTCGGGCGGGACGCGTGCGGCGACGCCGTGATCGGCGACGATCTCGGCATGGCCCTCGGCCCGGGCGACGTAGATCAGCACCCCGGTCCGTCCCTCCGTCCGGCTGAGGCCGCGGGTCGTGAATTCGCGCAGGGCCTGTTCGTGGGCGCGGTCGCGGCGGATCGCCCGGGGCACCAGGGCCATCCGCACGCGGGGATGCAGACCCGCCAGGAGGGCCAGCAGGACCACGGCGACCTGCGCCAGGGCGATCGTGGCCGCGCTCCACGGCGTCAGCACGATCAGCGGCCAGGGCAGGACGAGACCGGCGGCCAGGGCCAGCAGCAGCGGCGCGGAGCGGTAGAGCCCGGCACGGGCGGCCACCAGCACGACGATCTCGCCGGCCGTCGTCGTCTCGGCCCGGCGGATCGCCTCGGCGATCCGCGTCCGCGCCGGCGCATCGAGGAAGGGCGGCGCCTTACCAGTCACCGGACGCCCCTCCCCCACCCGACGAGCCGCCCCCGCCGGAAAACCCGCCCCCATCGAAGCCGCCCGAGACGCCGCCGCTCCAGCCGCCCGAGGATGGCCCCGGCAGGATGATGAAGCCGCCGCCCCCGCCCCGGCGTCCGCGGTTCATCCGGTAGACGACGAGCAGGACGACGAAGAACAGGACGATGAAGATCACCACCTGTCCGGGATCGGCCTCGTCGCTGCGCACCTCCGCCTTGCGGTGCCACTCCTCGGCGTCGCCCGCGAGGATCGACAGCATCGCGTCGACGCCCGCGTTGATGCCGCCCGCGTAGTCGCCGGTCTTGAAGCGCGGCGTGATCGCGGTGATGATGATCACCTTCGAGAGGGCGTCGGTGAGGGCGCCTTCGAGGCCGTAGCCGACTTCGATCCGGACCTTGCGCTCGTTGGGGGCGACGAGGAGCAGCGCCCCGTTGTTGGTCTTGGCCTGCCCGAGCTTCCAGGCCCGGAACAGGCGGTTGGCGTAGTCCTCCACCGTCCGGCCCTGCAGGCTCGGCACCGTGGCGACCACCACCTGGTCGGAGGTCTTGTCCTCGTAGGCCTTCAGCTTGCTCTCGAGCGCCGTCCGGTCCTCCGGCTTGAGGATGCCGGCGCCATCGACCACCCGGCCGCTCAGGGCCGGGAAGGTCGGTTCGCCGGCGCCGGTCTGCGCGCGCGCCAGGCCAGTGACACCCACGACGAGCCAGAGCCCGAGAATCAGGCGCGCGGCGATCGACCGGATGGCATCTGTCCCGGCGCAGCCCGAGCGCGGGCGTGTCATGGCGGACTAGAACTTCACGTTCGGCGGGCGCTCGGAATTGGGCGTCGCCGTGAAGGTCTCCATCGGCTTCGCCTCGGGGTAGAACCACGCCGCGATCCAGCGGCCCGGAATGGTGCGGACCTCGGTGTTGTAGTCCTGCACGGCGCCGATGTAGTCGCGGCGCGCGACGGCGATCCGGTTCTCGGTTCCCTCGAGCTGGGATTGCAGGGCGAGGAAGTTCTGGTTCGACTTCAGGTCGGGGTACCGCTCCACCGTGACGAGCAGGCGGCCGAGGGCGCCCGAGAGCTGGTTCTGGGCGTCCTGGAATTCCTTGAACTTCTGCGGGTCGTTCACCGTGGAGGCATCGACCTTCACGCTGGAGGCCTTGGCCCGCGCCTCGGTGACGCCGATCAGCACGTCCTTCTCCTGCTGGGCGTAGCCCTTCACCGTTTCGACGAGGTTCGGGATCAGGTCGGCCCGGCGCTGGTACTGGTTCTGCACCTCGCTCCAGGAGGACTTGGCCCGCTCCTCCAGGGTCGGAACCCGGTTGATCGCACCGCAGCCGGTCAGGGTCGTGCCCAGGGCGAGAGCCGCGACGGCGATCCGAACCCGGCCGAGCCAGGCCCGGACGGGACCCGTCGTCGGGGTGACGACACCTGAACGCATGCTTGAACTCCCTGGCCATGGGCGCCGCGCGGGGATCGGTCCCTCACTGGCCCGTGATCTCACATAGGCAGCTTGGCGCTGCGATAAAGGCGCACAGGGAAAAACGTGGCCGGAAAAACGCAACGGGGAAAAGCTTGGCCGGGCGACCTTAAATCCCGTCGGTGACCGGCGCATCGCGGCGGGCGAGCGCGCGCCTCGGTTGACAAGCCGGGAGCGATCGGTCGCTTTACCCGCCATGGACGAAACGCCCCGCCCATCGCCCGAGAAGCCGCGGGTTTCGATCACCTACTGCACGCAGTGCCAGTGGCTGCTGCGGGCGGGATGGATGGCGCAGGAGCTTCTCTCCACGTTTCGGGACGACCTCGGCGAGGTGGCGCTCATTCCCGGCACCGGCGGCGTGTTCGTGATCCTGTGCGGACCACACCTGATCTGGGATCGGACGCGCGACGGCGGCTTCCCCGACGTCAAGGTCCTGAAGCAGCGCGTTCGGGACCACCTCGCACCGGATCGCGACCTCGGACATATCGATCGCGCGGGCGTCGCGCGCCCATGAGCAATCCGCCTCCCGGAGAGACCACGACCGGGCGCCGCGCGGGGCGCCGGTGGTGGGCGCCGCGGTCGCTCGCCGCCGCCTTCGCGCAGGTCCGGCAGCGCGGTTTCTCGACCCAGGTCTACCTGATCGCCCTGGTGATCGCGCTGATCGGTCCGGGGCTGCTGTTCACGGCGATCCTCCTGGCGCGCTACGCCGGGACCGAGCGGGCCCGTTTCGAGCAGGATGCCCGCGAGAACGTGCGGAGCATCGCCCTCTCCGTCGACCGCGACACGGCGGGCCTCGTCTCGGTGCTGCAGACCCTCGCCACCTCGCCGCGCCTGAAGGACGGCGAGTTCGACAATTTCGACGCGCAGGCGCGCCTCGTGCGGGACGCGGTCGGCCTCGACATCCTGCTGCGGCGACCGGACGGACAGCAGGTCGTGAACACGGCGGTGCCGCGCCGGGCCCCCCTGCCCCGCAGCGCTTTGCCGTTCGACCGCGAGATCGCGACGGGCAGCCAGCGCGCCGTCGTCTCCGGATACGTCAAGGGCATGAAGCCGGCGGACGCGACCTACGCGGTCGCCGTGCCGGTGTTCGGCGAGGCCGGCGTCACCCACATCCTCAGCTTCACGGTCCCGATCAGCCGCCTCGACAGCCTCGTCGCCCGGGAGGCCGTGGAGGGGTGGACCACCGGCCTCTCCGACCGGGACGGGGTCATCCTGGCGCGGGTGCCCGATCCGGATGGCAATATCGGTTCGCAGCGCCTCGCGACCCTGCGGCAGTACCAGACCGCGACACCGAATGTCTGGGAAGGCAAGGATCGTCGCATGAAGCCCGTGACGGTGGTCGAGGCACGCTCCCGCCTCACCGGCTGGACGGCGGCCGCGGTCATCCCGCAGGCCCTGGTGGAAGCGCGCCTGCGCAACTGGATCTGGGCTTTCTGCGGCTTCGGCCTCCTCGTGCTGGCGACCTCGTCCGTCCTGGCCGTCCACCTGTGGTCGCGGGTCTCGCAGCCCCTGCGCCGCCTCGCCGCGACGGGGCCGGCGCTCGCCCGCGGCGAGGTCATCCCGCGCATCACCTCGCCGATCCACGAGATCCGGCGCCTGGGAGACGTGCTCGCGGACGCGTCCCAGCGCCTGCGCCTGCGCAGCGACGAGCGCGACCGCGCGCTGGCGGAGACCGAGCGCGGCCTGAGCGCCCTGCGCGAGAGCGAAGCCCGCTTCCGCCACATGGCCGATTCCGCCCCGGCCCTGATCTGGATGACCGACGAGAGCGCCCAGATCAGCTTCGCCAACATGCATTTCGACCATCTGTTCGGCCTCCATACGGCGGCCGTGCTGGCCGGCGAGGATTGGCGCCGGATCATCTTCGCGGAGGATTACGAGGCCTTCGCGGCGCGCTTCCGCGATGCCTTCGCGGCGCGTGTGCCCTTCCAGGCCGACGTCCGGGTGGTGGACCAGGACGGCGTCGTGCGCTGGCTGCGCTGCGAGGGTGTGCCGCGGACGGACGATACCGGCAATTTCCTCGGCTACACCGGCTGCAATGTCGACATCACGGATGCCAAGCGCGCCGCCGAGCACCAGCAGTTGCTGATCCACGAATTGAACCACCGGGTGAAGAACACCCTGGCCACCGTGCAGTCGATCGCGGGTCAGTCCCTGCGCCGGCTCGAGGGGCCGGAGGCCACCGCGGCCCGGGCCGCGTTCGAGGCCCGCCTGCTGGCCCTGGCCCGGGTGCACAACGTCCTCACCCGGGAGAGCTGGGACGGCGCCGAACTCGGAAACGTCGTGGCCGACGCCATCGCCCCGCTCGATGCCACGGAGGGGCAGCGCTCCCGCTTCGTCGTCTCCGGCCCCGCCCTGCGGCTGCCGCCGCGCCTCGCCCTGTCGATCGCCATGGCGCTGCACGAGCTCGGCACCAATGCGGTGAAGTACGGCGCGCTCTCGCAGGAGGGCGGCACGGTGACGATCGCCTGGTCGGTGGAGCGCCAGGCGGAGACCCGCCTGATCCTGCGCTGGAGCGAGGCGGGCGGGCCTGCCGTCGTCCCGCCGACGCGGACCGGATTCGGCTCCCGCCTGATCGAGCGCAGCCTCGCCCGGGAGCTCGACGGCGAGGTCCAGCTCCTGTTCGCCGCCGGCGGAGTCGTCTGCACCATCGAGGCTCCGGTCCCGCCGCCGACCCTGCTGGAGCGCAAAGCCGACCTGATCGGCCCGCGCGAGGTGCCGCTCACCCGCTCGGCCTGAGAACCGGCCGGGTGCGAGCCGTCCGCCCGCGCGAACGGGCGGCGTCGCGGTGCGACCCTGCATTGTGGGGTATCGGGGAGACGCCGGGTCCGCCGAGCCATGCACTGACTGAACAAATTTCGTTCAATCTGGTCCCCGCCGGTTTCGTCGGAGGATGCGCGAAGCTCCCTCGATCGACGGCGCAGGGACGTCGTAGCATCACTGGATTGTATGACAGTACACACAGGGGCCGGCTCGTCCTCACGCATTCGTTATACCGGGCGGATGGACCTGTGCGCCCGCGCTTCGAGCCACCAATCGTTGCGGAAGGTCACTCCTGATATGCCCTTTTGGCTATAGGGTCAGGAAAGACCAAAGTTCATCGATGTCCAATTCGCCGTAGACAACAAGCAGTGATTGCGCCGAGCAAAGTGTCAATTGTTTGCGCTGCACCAAGATTCGTCGTGTTGGAACTCGGAACGCTTCTCGATCTGGCGCCGATGTTTCGGGTCATAAGGATACATTAATGGAAGACCGCTAGATCACATCGCTACGCCCTACAGGACCAACCGCGATGCTCGGCCTTCCCTTCGCTCGTTCCGCCACGAAGACGCCCGCCACCGAAACGGCGCCGGATGCCGCTCAGATCCGCGACGAGGCCCGCCTGGTTCAGGCCGTCGAGTCCCTGATGGTGAGCCAAAATCTTTCATCGGTCGATCTGCCCGAGGGGCCCCTGCGCACCGCGATCGAGCGGTTGCACGCGAACCGCGAGACCGACCTCCTGCGCAGCCTGGGTACCACCGCCACCGTCGCCCGCGAGGCCTCGGAGGCAGCGACCAACACGGGCTGGATGACCTACGACGTCGGCGAGGTGGCGAGCGCCACCCAGACGATCGCGGGCGCCGCCGAGGAGATGGCGGCTTCCGTGGCGGAGGTGGCGCAGACCTCCGAGACCGTCGTGACCGTCGCGCGCGATGCCCTCGCGGAGACCCAGGCCTGCATCCAGGACGCGCAGAAGGCGCGCACGGCGATGCACGAGATCGACGACCGGACCTCGCAGATCTCCGATCGCGTCGTCGTCCTCGAGCGCGCCATCGCGCAGATCGAGGTGATGGCCACCACCATCGCGGCGATCTCGGCGCAGACCAATCTCCTGGCCCTCAACGCCACCATCGAGGCCGCCCGGGCGGGCGAGGCGGGCCGCGGGTTCTCCGTGGTGGCCGCCGAGGTGAAGTCGCTCTCCGCCCAGACCGCCAAGTCCACCGGAGAGATCCGCGGGCTGCTGAGCACCCTCACCGCCGAGATGGGCGCCATCTCGGAGGCGGTTCACGAGAGCCGCAGCGCCGTCACCACCGGCCGCACCATCGTCGATCACCTCGAGCACCGCATCGTCGAGACGAATGCCCGCATCGCCCAGGCGAGCGACCTGAACCAGGCGATCTCGCAGATGCTGGGACAGCAGCGGGCCGCGACCTCCGAGATCTCGACCAGCGTGCAGAACATCGCCGCGAAGGCCGCGAAGACCCACGAGGAGATCGAGAAGATCACCAGCCGCCTCGTGCGCGCTGAGGCCACCGGCCAGACCGCGCTGAACGCGAATGCCCGCGACGTGCCGGTCTACGCCCTGGTGCGTCTGCCGGCCGATATCGGCGCCTGGAAGCGCAAGCTCGCACGCGTCCTCGTCGGCATGGCGCAGCCGGATCCGACCCTGGCGACCCTCTCGGGCCAGCCCGGGCGGAGCCTGAAGACGGATCTGGCCGGAACGGCCCCCGCCGCCCACCCCGCCTTCGCCCGGCTGGTGGCCGCGGAGAGCAAGGCCTTCGCGGAGGCCGGCAAGATGCTGGAAGCCCTGAAGGCCAGCAACTGGGACATCGGAACCCCCGCCTACCAAGCCGCCGCGGAAGCCATGAAGGAGATGCTGGTCGCCGCCAAGGAGATCGCCGGCTAAGGAGATCGCCGGACGAGGAGATCGCCGCGCTTCGGCGCAGCGAGCCGCGAACAGGCAGGCGGGTGCCCTTGTCGGGGCGCCCGCTTTCGGCTTCCTTGCGCGGGTCGCCACGGAGCCCTCGCTTGACCTCATCCTTCGCTGCTGCCGCCGAGGCCCCGCCGTTCAACGGCGCGCGCTTCTGCCTTGCCGAGAATGCCCGCCTGCGCGCCGACAAGACGGCGCTCATCATGGCGGGCGCCGACGGCGACGTCCGCGCCCTGACCTTCGGCGAGGTCGATCGGGCGGTCCGGGGTATCGGCGCCGGGCTGCGGTCCCTCGGCCTCGCGCCCGGCGCGCGCGTGATGATCCGCATGGGCAACGAAGCGGACTACGTGCTGGTCTACTTCGGAGCCCTGGCCGCCGGCCTCGTGGCCCTGCCCTCCTCCCCGCAGCTGACCGAGCCCGAGGCCGCGTTCCTGATGGAGAATTCGGGCGCGTCGGTCGTGGTCGTGGGCGCCGGCCATTCGGTCGATCCGGCCGGGCTCGCGGGCCGCATCCTGCTCCGCTCCGACGACATCGCCGCGATGAAGGCCGGCCCGCCGCTCCCCGATTACGCGGACACCCGGGCCGAGGACCCCGCGACCCTGGTCTACACGTCCGGCACGACCAGCCGGCCCAAGGGCGTCCTGCACGCGCATCGGGCCATCCGCGGGCGCCGGCCGATGCATGCACACTGGATCGGCCTCTCGGAGCACGACGTCATGCTCCACGCCGGCACGATGAACTGGACCTACACGCTGGGCGTCGGGATCACCGATCCCTGGGCCTGCGGCGCCACCGCGGTGCTCTACGACGGTCCGCGCGATCCGGTGATCTGGCCGACCCTCCTCGCCCGGCATCGGGCGACGCTCTTCGCCGCCGTGCCGAGCCTCTACCGCCAGATCCTGAAATATGCCGATCTCGGGGCCGTCGATCTCGGCGCCCTGCGCCACGGGGTGACGGCGGGCGAGGCCTTGTCGCCCGAGCTCCTCGCCGCCTGGACGCAGGCGACCGGAAAGCCCCTCTACGAGGCCCTTGGGATGAGCGAGTGCTCGACCTACGTCTCGAGCGGCCCGACGATTCCCGTGCGCCCCGGCTCGCCCGGCAAGCCGCAGCCCGGGCGCCGCGTGGCGATCCTGCCGGACGAGGGCCCGGCCGAGCCGCTGCCTCCCGGACAGGTCGGCCTGCTCGCCATCCACCGCTCCGAGCCCGGCCTGATGCTGGGCTACTGGAACCGGCCCGAGGAGGAGGCCGCCGTGATGCGCGGCGAATGGTTCGTCGGCGGCGACCGCGCGAGCCTCGATGCGGACGGCTACCTGACCTTCCACGGCCGCAACGACGACCTCATGAACGCCTTCGGCTACCGGGTCTCGCCGAACGAGATCGAGGGGGTCCTGATCGAGCATCCCGGCGTCGCCGAGGTCGGCGTCGCGGAAATGGCGGTCCGGGCCGACCTCAGCGTCATCACCGCCTTCGTCGTGCCGAAGCCCGATGCGGTGCTGGAGGCCGAGGACATCATGGCCTGGTGCTTCGACCGCCTCGCGACCTACAAATGCCCCCGCGAAGTGCGCTTCCTCGCTGCGCTGCCGCGCACGGCCAACGGCAAGGTCCAGCGCAAGCGCCTCGCCAGCGCCAGCACCGACGCCTGAGACGGCCGGGCGGCGGCCCCGTCCCGCGGGTACGTCGCCCCCGGGCATCGACCGGGCCTGTGGCCCCGACGGCACGCCGCCCGGGAAGGCATCGATTTCCCCACGGCCGCCCCAATCGCAGCTTGACCCGCCCCATGCGAAATTCTAGATCGACCGCCTGCGGAGACGTGGCCGAGCGGCTGAAGGCACTCGTTTGCTAAATGAGCATACCCCGAAAGGGGTATCGAGGGTTCGAATCCCTCCGTCTCCGCCAGCCCTCCTCAAATCCTGCCGGTATCTCCCGCCGCTGATCCTCGTCGCGCCTGCGCGCTCGACGCGTCGCGGAGGGTGGTCTGCGCTCGATGGTATCCGGACCGATGCAGGAGACACGCGGACCCATCGGGACCGCCCGGAGGACCACGCCTGACAGTGTGCCGTCGGACTGCGTCGTGACGGCCGTTCACTCCACCGGTTGCGGCGCCCCGTGGGGATCGGCGGCCTTCGCCCCCGATGATTCCGACTTGCCGAGGAGCCGCTCGAAGGCGACGTAGAAGGTCGGCGTCACGAACAGGGTGATGAAGGTCGCCACCAGCAGACCGCCGATCACCACCGTACCCATCGAGACCCGGGCATTGGCGCCGGCCCCGCTGGCGATGGCCAGGGGCACCGAGCCCATGATGAAGGCGAACGAGGTCATCAGGATCGGGCGCATGCGCAGGCGGGCGGCGTCCTGCGCGGCCTTCAGCACGTCCTCGCCCTGCTTACGGAGGTCCTCGGCGAAGGCCACCAGAAGGATCGAGTTCTTCGCCGCGAGACCGACCAGGAGCAGCAGCCCGACCTGCCCGAAGATGTCGAGGGCCAGGCCGCGGATCGCCAGGAAGCCCACCGCCCCGAAGATCGCGATCGGCGTGCCGAGCAGGATGACGAAGGGCAGGCGCAGGGATTCGTACTGTCCGGCCAGCAGCAGGAAGATCATCAGCGTGCCGAGGCCGAAGATCAGCGGCGCGTAGCCACCGGCGATCTTCTCCTGATAGGCGACATCGGTCCATTCCACCGCATAGGTCGTCGGCAGCTTGGCCTCGGCCAGGGCCTCGATCGCCGCGATGGCGGTGCCCGAACTGGCATTCTCGGCCGTGTCCACCGCGATCTCGATGGTGGGGTAGGTGTTGTAGGACAGGACCGCCGTCGGACCGGTGACGAAGTGCGTCTGGATCAGCGAGCCCACCCGCACGGGCTCGCCGCGGCTGTTGAGCACCGTGAGCGCCTCGACGTCCTGGATCGTGCGCCGGCCCGAGGCCTCGCTCTGGACGTAGACCTGGTAGACGTAGCCGAAGCGGTTGAAGAGGTTGACGAAGCTCGAGCCCACATAGGTGCCGAGCGCGTCGAAGAGGTTCTGGAGCGGCACGCCGAGCTGCTCGGCCTTGGCGCGGTCGATCTCGAGGCGCATCTGCGGCACGCCGTAGGTGGTCGTCGGGATGGCGCGGCCCACCGAGGGCAGTTTCTCCATCTCGGCGATGAAGCGGTTGGCCGCCTCCGCCAGCTTGACTCCGCCGGTGCCGCTGCGGTCCTGCAGCTCCAGGGTGAGGCCGCTGCGCGAGCCCAGGCCCGGCAGGGGCGACGGATTCACCACCCGGACCTGGCCGTCGGGATCGTGCTTGAAGCGCTTCTGGACCGCGGCGATGACTTCGTTGACGCTCTGGTCGCGCTCGCCCCAGGGCTTCAGGGTCGGGATCTGGAAGCCGTAGAAGGGCGCGATGGCGTCGGCCAGGATGCTCCGGCCGGTCACCCCGATGGTGTGCTCCACGCTCGGAATCTCGCGCAGGGCCTCGCCGACGCGGTCGACCATCCGGTTGGTGCGCGCCACGGACGCGCCCTTCGGCAGCACCACGTCGGCGAAGAAATAGCCCTGGTCCTCGTCCGGCACGAAGCCCGAGGGGCGCTGCATCGTCATCCAGACCGTCACGGCGGCGAAGAGCACGAAGGCGATACCCACCAGGGCGATGTGCCCCGTCAGCCAGCCGATCGCCGACACCAGGCGACGGCTCGCCCCCTCCAGCACGGCGTTGAACCAGCGGAGCGGCGCGCGCCAGCGGCTCTCGTCCTTCGCGTCCGGGTCGCGGTGCTTCAGGATCAGGCCGCACAGGGCCGGGGTCAGGGTGAGGGAGACCACCGCCGAGATCATCACCGAGATGGCGATCGTCAGGGCGAACTGGTTGTAGAGCTTGCCCGTGAGGCCGGGGATGAAGGCCACCGGCACGAACAGGGCGGCCAGCACCAGGGTGGTGGCGATGACGGGACCGGCGACCTCGGTGACGGCCTCGCGGGAGGCCTCGCGGGGCGCCATGCCCTCGTCCATCAGGCGTTCGGTGTTCTCGACCACGATGATGGCGTCGTCGACCACGAGCCCCACCGCCAGCACCATGCCGAGGAGGCTCAGGGTGTTGAACGAGAATCCGAGCAGGGCCATCGGCCCGAAGGTGCCCACCAGGGCGACCGGCACCGCGATGGCGGGGATCAGGGTCGCGCGCCAGTTCTGCAGGAACAGGTAAGTGACGATGACGACGAGGGCGAGGGCCTCGAACAGGGTCCGCACCACCTCGAAGATCGCCTCCTTGACGAACTCCGTACGGTCGAGGGCGATCCGGTACTTCAGCCCCGGCGGGAAGCGCTTGGCCAGATCCTTCATGGTGGCGCGGGCGCCGTCCATCACCTGCACGGCGTTGGCGTCCGGGTTCTGGTAGAGCCCGAGGGTGGCCGAGGGGGCACCGTCGAAGCTCGAGCGGACGCCGTACTGCTCCGAGCCCAGCTCGACCCGGGCGACGTCGCGGATGCGCACCACCGAGCCGTCCGGGTTCGCGCGCAGGAGGATGTTGCCGAATTCCTCGGGCTGGCGCAGGCGCCCCTGGGTCACGAGCTGCAGCTCGAAGGCGGTCGCCTGGTCCACCGGCGGTTTGCCGAGGGTGCCCGTCGTGATCTGGGCGTTCTGCGCGGTGACGGCGGCGGTGACCGCGCCGGGGCTGATGCCGAGGGCCTCCATCTTCAGCGGATCGAGCCAGATCCGCATCGCGTAGCGCTTGTTGGAGAAGTTGACGATGCGGCCCATGCCCTGCACGCGCCGCAGGGGCTTGATCACCTGGGTCTCGGCCCAGTTGGCGAGGAACAACTCGTCGTAGGGGGCTCCGTCCTCGGCATAGAGCACGATGTTGCCCAGGCGCTGGCGCGAGCTCTTCGTGATCTCCAGGCCCTGCGCATTCACCGAGGGTGGGAGCTTCGATTCCGCACGATTGGCGCGGGTGAGAACCTCCGCGGCGGCGGCGTCCAGGTCCGATCCCACCTCGAAGGTCGCGTCCATGCTGACGCTGCCGTCCGTGTTGCTGGTGGAGCTGATGTAGAGAAGGTTCTGCGCGCCATTGATTTCCTGCTCCAGCGGGATGGCGATGGCCTCGTAGGCCTGCTGCGCGCTGGCGCCCGGATAGGTCGCCTGGATGTTGATGATCGGCGGGGCGATCTCGGGGAATTGCGCGATCGGCAGAGTCAGGCCCGCGACTGCGCCGATGAGCGTGATCAGGACCGAGATGACGGCGGCGAGCACCGGCCGATCGACGAATCGAGCGAACATGCGGGATCGAGACTTCCGGTCCTGGAGCGCGATCGATCGTGGATCGCAGGCGTTCGGGCCGCTCTCGTCGACCCCGCGATGCAACGTCCGGTCTCCAGGCGTGTTCCTCTGCCGCTGGGCGGTCGCGGTGGACCGACCCGGCGGTTCCGGGAGCATCATCGGTGCGGACAGCGGTCAAGGTGGGGATCGGAGCGGGCCTCGTCGTTTTGGCGGGCGCGGGTGGATGGCTCGCGGCCGGGCGCCCCTCGCCTGAACGAATCGTCTCGGCGCTGCCCTTCACCGCCGACAAGCCGGCGACCGCGGCGGAGGACCCGCCGCTGGAGGTCCGGGTCGTCACCGCCCGCAAGGTGCCGGTGCCGATCCGCTTCATCTACACCGGGACCATCATCGCGCAGCAGGACGCCACCCTCCAGGCGCGGGTGACCGGCAACGTGATGGAACGCCCCTTCGAGCCGGGCGGACATGTGAAGAAGGGGCAGGTGCTGTTCCGGATCGATCCGCGCCCCTTCGAGGTGGCGCTCCAGACCGCCAAGTCGCAGCAGGCCCAGGCCCAGGCCCAACTCACCTTCGCCCAGGCCGAGGTCGACCGCACCGAGTCCCTCGCTGACAAGGGCTACGCCACCGAGCAGCGCTTCCAGCAATTGCAGTCGAACCGCACCTCCGCGGTCGCGCAGGTCCAGGGTGCCGAGGCCGCCATCGCCCGCCAGAACCTCAACCTCGATTACGCGATCGTGAATGCGCCCTTCGACGGACGGGCCAGTCTCTCGACGATCAATCCCGGCGACCTCGTCATTGAGAACCAGACGCAGCTCGTCTCCGTGGTGCAGCTCGACCCCATCGATATCCAGATGGCGCTCTCGGCGGAGGATTCCGAGACGGTCCGCGCGGCCGCGAAGGCCGGCAGCGTCACGGTCGAGGTCCTCGACGTGGCGGGCAAGCCCGTGCGCGAGGCGAAGATCTACCAGCTCGACAACCGGTTCGACCCGCGCACCGCCCGCCGGCTCGTCCGGGCCCTGATGCCCAATGCCGACGAGCGCTTCCTGCCCGGCCAGTTCGTGCGTGCCAGCATCCGCACAGGCACCAAGGACCGGCTGCTGGTTCCGACCATCGCCCTCGACGCGCAGCTGGCCCAGCAGATCGTCTACGTGGTCGATTCCGCCGGCAAGGTGCAGCAGAAGCCGGTCACAACCGGCGACAGTTACGGCGAGAACACCGCGATCCTCGACGGTCTCTCCGACGGCGACCGCGTCGTGGTCGACCATCTCCAGGAGATGCGCCAGGACCTCAAGGTGCTGGCCCGGCCCGGGGGCGACGTGACGGCGGATCCGAAGCCCGGCGATGCGAACGCGCCGGCAGCGGGCGAGCCCGGCTGAGCGTCGCGTCCTGAGCCGCTTCGACCGCATCTCCGCCGCGCCATCGCCGGACCATCCATGCCCAATCTGCGCAACGCGACCGCCCTCGCCCTCCTGCTCGCCCTGGCCGCCACGTCCGCGTCCGCCTCGGATTGCCGGGCCACGCGTGCGGCCTATGGCGCCCTCAAGCACGGCATGAGCTACCGGCGGGCCGTCACGATCCTGGGCTGCCCGGGCCGGGCGGTGACCCGCATGACCATCGGCGAAAGCCGGCGCGAGACCTATGCGTGGCGCGGAACCGGCACCTACGGCGCGAACCTCACCGCCTCGTTCCGCAACGGCCATCTCACCAGCAAGTCGCAGCTCGGCCTGAAGTGAGGGATCGGGGAAGCCCGATCTCACCCACACGCGACCCGCGCGGACGGTTGTTCCCCTTTCCTCGCGAAGGGCGTCCGCCACGAAGAGCGATGCGGTTCCTGCCTCGGTGACGCGTTCCGTGCCTTTGCCGATCCGATCAGCATCGACCGCCCGGATTCGCGGTCGGTGCGATGAACGGCGCGGCCGGATCGGCGCCGTCCTCCCGGAGAGGGGCGATCCTGGCCTGCAAACCGGCCGGATCGGCCGAGCACATGTTGCGGGATCGGTCCTGCCGATGGCATAGACCGCGTGGGTGCGTGATCCGACGATCGGATCGGCAGGGTTCAGCGCTGGTCGGGCCGCCAGCGACGGAGACCTGTGCCCATGCCCCGTCGCTTTCGTCCCGCCTCGGTCCTGCGCAGCTTCCTGACGAGCGAAGCGAGCGGCGGCATGATCCTGATGGCGAGCGCGGCCCTGGCCCTCGCCATCGCGAATTCCCCCTGGTCCGACGCGTATTTCTCCACGCTCAAGACCTATGTCGGCGGCCTCAGCATCCTGCACTGGATCAACGACGGCCTGATGGTGGTCTTCTTCCTGCTGGTCGGCCTGGAGATCAAGCGCGAGGTCCTCGACGGACGCCTGCGGACTTGGCCGGACCGGCTCCTGCCCGGTATCGCCGCCCTCGGCGGCATGCTCGCCCCGGCCCTGGTCTACGTCGCGGTGAACCGGCACTCGCCCGAAACCCTGCGCGGCTGGGCGATCCCGACCGCCACCGACATCGCCTTCGCGCTGGGGGTGCTCGCCCTGCTGGGATCGCGCGTCCCGGTCTCGCTCAAGATCTTCCTCACCGCCCTCGCCATCATCGACGACCTCGGCGCGGTGGTCATCATCGCCGCCTTCTACACGGCCGACCTGTCGCTGCCGATGCTCGGTGGGGCCGCCACCGTCTTCGCGGTCCTGTTCGGCATGAACAAGGCCGGGGTGAAACCTCTGACGCCCTACCTCGTCCTCGGCGCCCTCCTGTGGTTCCTGGTTCTGAAGTCCGGCATCCACGCCACCATCGCGGGCGTCCTGCTCGCCCTGACGATCCCCCTGCGTCTCAGCCTGGGCGAGCCGGACGATCCGACCTCGCCCCTGCACAGGCTGGAGCACGCGATCCATCCGTGGTCCGCCTACCTCGTGCTGCCGGTGTTCGGCTTCGCCAATGCCGGCGTCTCGTTCGCCGGGATGAGCACGCAGATGCTGCTCGATCCCGTGACGCTCGGTGTGGCGCTCGGCCTGTTCCTCGGCAAGCAGGCGGGCGTGTTCGGGGCGATCCTCGCCGCGGTCAAGCTCGGCCTCGCCCAGCGTCCCGCCCATGCGGGCTGGTGGCAGATCTACGGGTTGTCGCTCCTGTGCGGCGTCGGTTTCACCATGAGCCTGTTCGTCGGCCTCCTGGCCTTTGCCAGCAGCCCCGAACTCGAGGCCGAGGTTAAGATCGGCGTCCTGCTCGGCTCGGGCACGTGCATGCTCGCCGGCGCCCTCGTTCTCCTCCTCGCCTCCCGTGCCGATCGGGTCGCAAGGGCCGGGGAGCAGCGCGGGACCCCAGCCTGAAGGCCCACAACCGTGACAAAGACTGTGAAATCTCTCATCGCGTGCTGATCTCGGCCGAGCTTCGCGCTAGGAAGCTTGGAAGGGCGTCGAATAACGACCCCGTGAGGAGGACGTGCATGCTCCGCTTGAGCCACTGGATCGACGTGCTCAACGAGCGCATCGGCAAGATCGCCGCCTGGGCGATCGTGGCTGCGGTGATCGTCTCCACCCTGAACGCGATCGTGCGCAAGCTGTTCGGCACATCCTCGAACGCCTGGCTCGAGCTGCAATGGTACCTGTTCGGCGCTGTCTTCATGCTGTGCGCCGCCTGGACCCTCAAGGACAACGAACACATCCGCATCGACATCCTTTCGAGCCGGCTGTCGAAGCGTGGTCGCGACCTGATGGACGTGTTCGGACACCTGTTCTTTCTTCTGCCGTTCCTGGCGGTGATGATCTGGCTGGTGGTGCCGTTCTTCCTGAATTCCTACAAGTCCGGCGAAGTCTCCACCAATGCCGGTGGATTGCTGATCTGGCCGGCCAAGGGACTGATTCTCGTCGGCTTCGTCCTGCTCGGGCTGCAGTGGCTTTCCGAGCTCATCAAGCGCTTGCTGATCCTGTCCGGCCGCATCGAGGACACGACGAGCGCGGGCGGCCATCACGCCGCGGCCGAGTCGGAGGCCGAGCGCCTCGTGGCGGAACTCGCGGGCGAGCCCGCGAAGGCAGCTTTCGCGGCCGACCCGAAGGCGGGTCCGAAGCCGGCGCCCAACGCCTGAGCAAGACACATGGCCTGAGCCAGACACATGGCCTGAGCGAAACACATGGCCTGAACCGGACACAAGACCGGCCCTAGCCAAAAGCCCTCCACCGCCCTCGAACCCACCTAGGTCCGATGTTCGCCGAATTGATCGCCCACAACCTCGCGCCGATCATGTTCGCGACGCTCGTCGTGTTCCTGCTGCTCGGATACCCGGTGGCCTTCGCGCTCGCCGCGAACGGTCTCCTGTTCTTCGTAGTCGCGGTCGAACTCGCGCCCTACGCGCCGGATACGATCACCCTGTCCTGGCCCCTGCTGCAGGCGCTGCCGGAGCGCGTCTTCGGGGTGATGTCGAACGAGGTGCTGCTGGCGGTCCCGTTCTTCACCTTCATGGGGCTGGTTCTCGAACGGTCCGGCATGGCCGAAGACCTGCTCGACACGATCGGCCAGCTCTTCGGCACCATCCGCGGCGGCCTCGCCTACGCGGTCATCTTCGTCGGGGCGCTGCTCGCCGCCACCACCGGCGTGGTCGCGGCCTCGGTGATCTCCATGGGCCTGATCTCGCTGCCGATCATGCTGCGCTACGGCTATGACCGGCGCCTCGCCACCGGCGTGATCGCGGCCTCGGGCACGCTCGCGCAGATCATCCCGCCCTCCCTGGTGCTGATCGTCATGGCCGACCAGCTCGGCCGCTCGGTGGGCGACATGTACGAGGGCGCCTTCGTCCCCGGTCTCGTCCTCTCGGCGATGTATGCCGGCTATGTGCTCCTCGTGACGCTGATCTGGCCCAAGGCTGCGCCCGGCCTGCCCAAGGACGCGATCGGCTACCGCGAAGAGAACGGCGCCCGGGGCGTCTGGCAGCTCGGCGTCCTGGTCCTGTTCTCCGCCGCGATCGGCATCGCCGTGATGGCCCAGACCGGCACGAAGGCCGGGGCGGACTACGTCATCCTGACGATCTGTATCGCGACCGTGGTGGCGCTGGTCTGCGCGGTGATGAACCGCTTCCTCGGCGCGCAGCGCGTCATCGTCTCGGTGGTCCTCGCCGCTGGCCTCGTGGCCCTCAGCGTCTACCTTCGCGCGACGGAGGCGGGCACGTGGAGTCTCGTCGCCGAGCTCGGCGCGGCCGGCGCCCTCTACGCGCTGGTGGTCGGGATCGTGGAGCGCCTGACCGGGCTACGCCTGATCTCGCGCATGGCGCAGCAGGTCACCTTCGTCATGGTGCCGCCCCTGCTCCTGATCTTCCTCGTGCTGGGCACAATCTTCATCGGCATCGCGACGCCGACCGAGGGCGGCGCCATGGGTGCGGTCGGCTCCCTGGTCCTGGCGGGCATCAAGCGCGTCCTCGACCGCAATCCGGCTCGCCTGAACTTCGCCCTGGTGAAGCAGGCGACGGAATCGACGGCCAAACTCTCGACCTTCGTGCTGTTCATCCTGATCGGCGCGCGCGTATTCTCGTTGACCTTCTACGGCGTCAACGGGCACGTCTGGGTCGAGCACCTGCTCACCAGCCTGCCGGGCGGCCAGATCGGCTTCCTAATCTTCGTCAACATCCTGATCTTCCTGCTGGCCTTCTTCCTCGACTTCTTTGAGCTGGCCTTCATCATCATTCCGCTAATCGGCCCGGCGGCGGACAAGCTCGGCATCGACCTGATCTGGCTTGGCGTGATGCTCGGGGTGAACATGCAGACGAGCTTCATGCATCCGCCCTTCGGCTTCGCCCTGTTCTACCTGCGCTCCGTCGCCGCCAAGGTCCCCTACCTCGACCGCGTCACCGGCAAGCGCATGGAGCCGATCACCACCGGGCAGATCTACTACGGGGCGATCCCCTTCGTGATCATCCAGTGCATCATGGTCGCCCTGGTGATCCTCTTCCCCGGCATGGTCACGCACTACAAGTCGAGCGGCACCAAGGTCGATCCCGCCGCGGTCCAGCAGCAGCTCGACAACCTGCAGGGTCTGGGCGGCGGCTCCGGCGACGACGCACCCCCGATCGATCTCGGCCCCCCGAAGATCGAGTGAGCCCGCGCATCGACTGACCTGCCCGGAGGCCTGCGCCGTCCTCCGCAGAGTGCGACCCAGAAACGAACGGAGGAAACGATGAAGAGACGCGAATTCCTGAAGCGTGCCGGTCTCGGCGCGGTCGCGGCCGGCGGCGTCGCCGCCCCCGCCATCGCCCAGTCGGCCCCCGAGGTGCGCTGGCGCCTGAGCTCCGGCTTTCCGAAATCCCTCGACACGATCTACGGGGCGGCCGACGTCCTCGCCAAGTTCGTCTCGGACGCCACGGACGGCAAGTTCGTGATCCAGCCCTTCGCCGCGGGCGAAATCGTCGGGACCTTCCAGGCGGCGGACGCGGTCAGCAACGGGACCGTCGAGATGGTCCACACGGCCGGCTACTACTACGTCGGCAAGGATCCAACCTTCGCCCTCGGCGCTGCCGTGCCCTTCGGGCTCAACAGCCGCCAGCAGAACGCCTGGCTCTATCACGGCGGCGGCAATGAGATCGTCAACGAGTTCATGGCCAAGCAGAACATCTACGCGCTTCCCGGCGGCAACACCGGCACGCAGATGGGCGGCTGGTTCCGCAAGGAGGTCAAGACCGTCGCCGACCTTCAGGGCCTGAAGATGCGCATCGCCGGCATCGCCGGACAGGTCATGGCCAAGCTCGGCGCAGTGCCGCAGCAGGTCGCGGGTGGGGACATCTATCCGGCGCTGGAGCGCGGGACCATCGACGCCGCCGAATGGATCGGCCCTTACGACGACGAAAAGCTCGGCTTCAACAAGGTGGCGCCGTTCTACTACTATCCCGGCTGGTGGGAGGGCGGCCTCACGCTGCACTTCTACATCAACAAGGCGAAGTGGGAGAGCCTGCCGAAGAACTACCAGTCCGTTCTCCAGGCGGCGGCGATGGCGGCCAATGTCGACATGCTGGCCAAGTACGACGCCAAGAACCCGGCCGCGCTGCGGCGCCTGATCGGCACCGGGGCACAGCTGCGGCCCTACTCGAACGAGATCATGGAAGCCGCCCTGAAGGCGACGAACGAGGTCTATGCCGAGATCTCCGCCAAGAACCCCGACTTCAAGAAGGGCATCGACAGCCTGCGGGCCTTCCGGGGCGAGGAGTACCTCTGGTTCCAGGTCGCCGAGTACACCTATGACGGCTTCATGATCCGCAACCGGACCAAGAACTGACAGGAGCGTCTGGCCGGCGCGGTCATCGGAACGCGCCGGCCGGAACCCCCGTCACACCACAGGACGGACACCATCGCGGACTACGCGGTTCCCGACGGACCGAAAGCCGCTCCGGTGACCGTCCGGTCTCGCCGCTCACCCCCGGTGGGCGGCCGTGAGCGGATCGTTCGCCAGGAGGATCGGCTCGCCGTGCGGTGTCGCCGCGGCGGCCCGGGCGAAGGCGGCCCGGCGCTCGGCGAGGAGTTCGGGCGGCGCGACCGCGCGTGCCGCCAGCAGGCCTTCGAGGGTCGCGAGCCAGGCGGCATAGTCCGCGGCCTGTCCGGTGTGCCGCGTCTGCGCCGCGAGCGCCTCCACCCATTCGCTCCAGTCGAACACGCCGCGGTCGTGGAGCGCCACCACGAGGGCGAAGGCCTGTGCCTCCCAGGGCTCGGCAAAGACCGGGTCGGCCGCGTCGTCCCGGGGGATGCGATCGGCGCTCATGCGGACTGCCCCGGGGCGGCGGGGTCGAGGTAGCTCTCGAAGGCGTTCACCGAGACGGCGTGGCCGGGTTCGGCCTGGTCACCCCAGAGGTCACGCCCGGAGAAGCGGACCGTGTAGAGCCATTGCGGCGCCTCGCCGGCGAGCTGCGCGTTCGTGTCGGGAAAGACGAAGCCGCCATGGACCGTCTCGATGGTCCCGATATGGCCTCGCACGTAGCGGGGCAGGCGCGTATGTCCGACCGGATTGATGGTCCGGGCGCGGACGCGGTCGCCCGGCGAAAAGCGCGCCCGGTCCGGAACGGGCCGGTCGCTCGGGAACCCCCGCGCGAAGAGCGGCGCCACCTCCTCGCCCCGCAGGACGCGCTTGACCGGCGCGGCCGGGGCCGACGCCCTGCCGGTGGACAGCTCCTCGGGCATGACGAGGCCGTGGCACTGCACCTGGCGTTCCAGCGCCTTGAGCCAGATCGCGTAGTAACTGGAGGTGAGGTACTCGCCCGGCGGCAGCGCTTCCCGGGCCGACCGGCTCGCATCGAGGTTCCAGGTGCCGGAGAGGCCCAGGGCCATCGCGAGGCCGAAGACGCGCTTCTCCCAGGGCGCATGGAAGCGCGGCTCTTCGGCTTCCGGCGCGACGGCGCCGAAGCCGTGCATGCCGCCGAGATCCTGCCCCCCGTTCATGCGAGCGTTCCCGGCGTGCGCGGGAGGCCGGTGCCGATCATCGAATCCCGGGTGACGAGATCCGCGAGGGCGGCCTCGTCGAGGCCTTCCGTTCCGGCTGGGCGCATCGGCAGCACCATGTAGCGGAGCTCGGCGGTGGAATCCCAGACCCGGATGCGCTGCTCGGCCGGGAGTATCACCCCGAAATCCGCCAGCACCGCGCGCGGCTCGATCACGGCGCGCGAGCGATACGGGGGCGACTTGTACCAGACCGGCGGCAAGCCGAGCACCGGCCAGGGATAACAGGAGCACAGGGTGCAGACGACGAGGTTGTGCTCCTCGGGTGTGTTGGCGACGACGACCATGTGCTCCCCGCCCCGGCCGCCGATATCGAGCTCGCGCATGGCCGGCGTGGCGTCCGCGAGGAGGCGGGCGCGAAAGCCGGGATCGACCCAGGCCCGCGCCACCACCCGGGCGCCGTTATGCGGGCCGACCTTCGTCTCGTAGGTCTCGATCAGCGCATCGAGGGCGGCCGGGTCGACGTAGCCCTTCTCCACGAGCACGGATTCGAGGGCACGGACCCGCAGCTCCATCGGTGAGAGCGCGCTCCCCGTGTGGGTTCCATGCGGATGGTCGTCGTGATCGTGAGGGTGCGCCATGCTCAATCTCCGGGCTGCACCATACGGGCTGAATCGGCGACCGTCATGCGCGCCGCCGGCCCGGCGCGCATCGACCGGTTGGAGCCGGTCGAAGCCAGCGACGCGTGACCTCGGCAGGGGCACGGAGCCCGGATCGACGCGCAGATCCCGGGTCCTCAACGGAAGTCCACGACTTATTGAGGCCCTCGCAACGAAGGTATACCACCGGTCGTCTCGGGGCCTGACGGCACCAAGCTTCCTCCCGCGAACCCGTGATCGACAAACTCGACCTTCTCCTCGCCCTGTCGCGAGAGCATCATTTCGGGCGCGCCGCCGAAGCCTGCTGCGTGACGCAGCAGACGCTGTCGGCCGGGGTGAAGAGCCTGGAAAACCAGCTCGGGACCCGGCTGGTGCAGCGCGGCTCGAGGTTTCAGGGATTCACCCCCGAGGGCGAGCGGGTCCTCGCCTGGGCCCGGCGGATCGTCGCCGATACGCGCGCGATGCGCGAGGACGTCGCGACCCTGCGCCGGGGGCCGGCGGGACACCTGCGGATCGCCGCGATCCCGACCGTCCTGCCGATGATCTCCGCGCTGACCACGCCCTATCACCTCCGTTACCCGGACGTCCGTCTCAGCGTTCTGTCGGCGACCTCGGCGAACATTCTCGACCTGATCGAGAATCTCGAGGCGGATGCCGGTCTCACCTATCTCGACCATGAGCCGCTGAGCCGGGTCACGACGATCCCGCTCTTCCAGGAACGCTACCAGCTTCTCACCGCGGCCGGCGGCGAGCACGACGGCCGCGCCAGCATCACCTGGTCCGAGGTCAGCCGGCTGCCGCTCTGCCTGCTGACGCCCGACATGCAGAACCGGCGCATCGTCGACCAGCAGCTTCGCGCCTCGGGGGGCGACCCCGCGCCGACCCTCGAGTCGAATTCGATGATCGTCCTGATGAGCCATGTGCGCACCCTGCACTGGTCGAGCATCATGCCGGCGGCGCTGACCGACGCCCTCGGGCCGATGCCGGGCCTCCGAACGATTCCGATCGTCGAGCCGGATATCGCGCACACGATTGGCCTCGTCGTGCCGCAGCGCGAACCGGCGACGCCGATGGTCGCCGCTCTCGTGGGCATCGGCCGGCAGGTGGCGCGGACCCTGGACGGGCGGATCGGACCCGCGGACGCGTCCCGGGCCTGCGCCGTCGACGCGCGCCAGGACAGTCTTCGATGACGCGCGCGCCTGCGGTGACCGGATTCCGGGATCCAGAAAACCCGAGCGTGGCGGAGACCGTCTTCCGCGTTCGGCGCAGCGGGACGCGAAACGCTCCCATCCGCTCGACAACGCGTACGCGATGAGTGTCCCGCATGATCAAGTCTGGCCTGATCGCCCGTGTTTCCGAGCGATACCCCCATCTGGGACCCGCGGAGGTGGACGCTGTCGTGAGTGCCATCCTGGGGCGGATCGCCGATGCCCTGGCGGCCGATGACCGGGTCGAACTGCGGGGCCTGGGAGTCTTCTCGGCCGTCGCCCGTGCGCCGCGCCCGGGGCGAAACCTGGCTTCCGGAGAGCCGGTCCTGGTTGGCGAGAAACGCATCGTCTCGTTCCGGGCGAGCCGGACGATCACGGCGCAGTTGCAGCGGTCCGTGGCGCCGATCAGCCTTCGGACGGAGAGACCGGTCGTGAGATTGTCCCTTCTGCCCGCCTGCAGCGCCGACCGCTCCCGTGCGGCGTAGAGTGCGTCGCAGTATATGCGCGGCCGTGTCGTTCTCCGGTCCATAGGCGCCGCCGATCGGACCGACTAGACTGGCGCGGACACCCGCGCGGCTGGGGATGGTTCTCCTGTGAACACGGCATCGTTTCCACGTCCGTATGGCGGTCTTCGCCGTGCGCTCCACGCTTTCCTTCGCGTCGTTCCCGTGCTGGCGGGCCTCTCTCTCGGCGGGCCCGTCACGGCGCGGCCCTTCACCGATGCCGCCGGCCGGACCGTCGAGGTGCCCGAGCGACCCGCCCGCGTCCTGGCGGCCGGGCCGCCCGCCTCGGTCCTGCTCTACACGCTGGCGCCGGACCGGATGGTTGGTTGGATCCGAAGCCCGACCGCGGCGGAAAAGCCCTACCTCGCACCCGCGACCCGCGATCTGCCCGCGACGGGGCGCCTGACCGGTCGCGGCGGGACCGCGAACGCCGAGGCCGTCCTCGGCCTCAAGCCCGATCTCATCCTCGACGTCGGCAGCACGGCGCCGACCTACGTGTCCCTCGCCGATCGGGTCCAGGCCCAGACCGGTATCCCCTACGTGCTCCTCGATGGGCATTTCGAGAAGACCGCGGAGAGTTATCGGCGGCTCGGCGCCCTCCTCGGCCTAGACTCCGCGGCGGCGGATCTTGCAAGCGCGTCCGAGGCCGCGGTGGCGGACGTATCCCGGGTGATCGCGACGGTACCGGAGGAGCGACGCCCCCGGGTCTACTACGCCCGCGGGCCGAAGGGACTCGAAACCGGCCTCGGGGGCTCGATCAACGTCGAACTCCTCGGCGTGGTCGGAGCCCGCAATGTCGCGGCCGCGGCCGGCCCCGGCGGGATCGCCACGGTCTCGCCGGAACAGGTGCTGGCCTGGGACCCGGACGTGATCCTCACCCAGGATGCCGGCTTCCGGCGGGGACTCGCGCAAGATCCGCTCTGGTCCGGGCTCCGGGCCGTGCGCGCGGGCCGGGTCTATCAGGTGCCGGCCCTGCCCTTCGGCTGGTTCGACGCGCCGCCCGGGGCCAACCGCCTGATCGGCATCCGCTGGCTGGCGCAGGTCCTCTACCCGGACCTGTTCCCGACGGGCCTGGAGGCGGCGACGCGGGACTTCTACCGGCGCTTCTACCACGTGGATCTCGACGACGGGCAGGTGGCGGCGCTGCTCTCCGGCGCCGCGGCCAGGCCGACGCCGTGACGCCGCAAACCGAGGCCCTCAGCCTACCCGAGAAGGCGGGACGCCATCCCAGGGCGCGGATCTGGCCCGTCCTGGTGCCGATGCTGGGGCTCCTCGCCCTGGTGGTCCTGGCCCTGGCGACGGGTCGCTTCGCCGTTCCCCTCGGCGACGTGGTCGAGATCCTCGGCGCCCGGCTCCTCGGCCTGACCGCGCGGGCCGACCCGGCGATGCAGACCGTCATCCTGCAGATCCGCCTGCCCCGTGTCCTCGCGGCCCTGGTGGTGGGCGCGAGCCTCGCCGCGGCCGGGGCGACCTACCAGGGCCTGTTCCGGAACCCCCTGGTCTCGCCGGATATCCTTGGGGTCTCGGCAGGCGCGAGCCTCGGGGCGGTGCTCGGCATCTTCCTGTCCCTGCCCGTGGCGGCGATCCAGGGGCTTGCCTTCGCCGGCGGCCTCGGCGCGGTCGCGGCCGTCTATGCCGTGGGTGCGGCGGTGCGCGGGCAGGATCCGGTGCTGACGTTGGTCCTGGCGGGCGTCGCCATCGGTGCCGTGCTGGGCTCGGCCATTTCGCTGCTGAAGGTCCTGGCGGACCCCTACAACCAGTTGCCGGCCATCACCTACTGGCTTCTCGGCAGTCTCGCGTCCGTAACCTTGGGAGACATCGGCGCGATTTTGCCGGCGATCGGCCTCGGGCTGGCGCCCCTGGTGCTGCTGCGCTGGCGCATGAACCTGATGAGCCTCGGAGAGGAGGAAGCCCGCGCCCTCGGCGTCGAGACCCGGGTCCTGCGTCCGGTCCTGATCTCGACCGCGACCCTGGTTACGGCCGCTTCGGTGTCGGTGACGGGGGTGATCGGCTGGATCGGATTGCTGGTGCCGCACGTGGCCCGGTTGCTGGTGGGACCGGATTTCCGCCGGCTGCTGCCGGCTTCCCTCGTCCTCGGCGCGGGCTACCTGCTCGCCGTCGACCTCGTGGCCCGCACCATCGCCCCCATCGAGGTGCCGCTCGGGATCCTGACGGCGCTCATCGGTGCGCCGTTCTTCCTCTGGCTCCTCGCCAGCGGGCGGCGGGGCTGGGCCTGATGCTCAGCGTCGAGGATCTCGCCTTCGGCTACGGACGCCGTCGCATCGGCGCCGGACTCGCTCTTACCGTGGAGCCTGGCGAGGTGCTGTGCCTGCTGGGACCGAACGGCGGCGGCAAGACCACGCTGTTCAAGACGCTCCTGGGTTTGCTCCCACCGCTCGGCGGCTGCATTCGCCTCGACGGGGAGGCGATCGGCCGCTGGTCCCGACGCCGGCTGGCAGCGAGCCTCGGCTATGTCCCCCAGGCGCAGGGCGGCTTCTTCCCGTTTCGGGTCCGCGACGTCGTCCTGATGGGGCGCGCGAGCCGGCTGGGCGCCTTCGCGAGCCCCGGCCCGACCGATCTTGCCGTGGCCGAGCGGGTCCTCGAAACCCTCGAGATCGGGCACCTCGCGGACCGGGTCTATACCGAGATCAGCGGCGGGGAGCGCCAGATGGTGCTGATCGCCCGCGCGCTCGCCGGCGAGCCCCGGATCGTCGTGATGGACGAGCCCACCGCCAGCCTCGATTTCGGCAACCAGGCCCGGGTTCTCGGTCAGATCCGGCGCCTGTCGCGATCGGGCATCGCGGTCATCCTCTCGACGCACGACCCGGACCACGCCTTCCTGTGCGCCGACCGGGTGGCCCTCCTGCACGAGGGCCGCCTCCTCGCTCTCGGGACGCCCGCCGCGACGATCACGCCCGAGACCCTGGCGCGCATCTACGGCGTCGCCGTCGCGGTCGTGCCGCTCCCGGGTCATGGCCATGCGGTCTGCGCGCCGCTCCTGCCTGACTAAGGCAGCGGATGTCCGGGACCGGATGACTGCTTCGCCGGATCCTGCGAGCTCTGGGCAGGCCGGTAGCCGGAGGTCCGGCCCGCACGCTCGGCCAGGGCCTCGGCGAAGCCGTCGAAGGTCGCGTCGACCAGCGAATGCGCGGTGGCGAGGTAGTAGCGCTCCCAGCCCACGGAGAGAAAATCGAGTCCGAAGCGGTCGGCCGCCGCGCGCGCGCCGAGCCCGGCATCGGCGGCACCGTAGGCGATCACGGCGGCGACCGCCTGATGGGTGAATTCCTCGGTGGCGTAGCCCCGAACCCGGTCGGCGGGAATGTCGTGCTGGGCGAGGAGGCGATCGAACCAGACCCGGGTGCCCGACCCCTTCTGGCGGTTGACGTACCGGGCGCTCCCCGTGGCGAGGTCGGCGACGTCCCGGATACCGAGGGGATTGCCGGCCGCGAGCATCAACCCCTGCTCGCGCTCGAACAGAACCCGGACCTGGAAACCAGGATGGGCGGCGAGTTCCGCGAAGGCGGGACCGGCCGTCGGCCACGCGACGCCGCCGCAGTGGAATCCGGCCGCGTCGGTGCGCGCCTCGATCAGGCGCGCCACGGCGTCCTCGCTGCCGGCAATCGCCAAGGCGAGCCCCGGCCAGGTCGCGGCCGCGTCCATGAGGAGCAGGTCGTGGCTGGCGACCAGCGTGACGGGGCGCGGGGCGCCCGTCAGGATGGGCGCGAGGCGGGCGCCGACGGCGCGCGCTTCCCGGGCCATCGGCGCGGCGAGGCTGGCCGCGGCCGCCCCCAGGGACTCGCGCAGCAGCACGCCCGTGGCCGTCAACGCGCTGCCGTGCCCCCGCGTCTTCTGTACGAGCTGGTGCCCCAGTCCGGCTTCGAGGGCCCGAAGCCGCTCCCAGGCCGCCCGGTAGGAAAGGCCGAGCGCGGTAGCGATGCCCTGGACGGAGCCCGTATCCGCGATCGCATCGAGCAATGTGACGGTCTCGGCGACCGAGATGCGGTGAGACCCAACGGTGATCGTGCCGCCGAGGGCGAGGTCGATGCTCAGGGGTGGGTTATTGGATGTTTGCGTCATATTGCAACGTTCATAACATCTTTCTACGCATTTGCGACGGGCACGCTTGCCGAGGGCGGCTGCAGAGGATGGGACTTGATCGCATGAGGCGCGACCAGACAGATCGGGCGGGTGGTGCGCCGATGGTGGTTCGTGCCGCGCACGATGCCGGGCCGGGGAGCTGTGACATCACCTCCAGCAACGCGAAGGCCTGATCTTGGCCCTCGCACTTCGAGCGACGCGTGCGTTCGGGCCGTCGCGCCCGGAGCGCGATGCCGCGCTTCCGCTCCGCCTGCAATTCTCACCCTCGGACATCCCGCGCCTCGCAGCCGGCTATCGGATCGACGCGAAGGAGCGGGCGGCCTTCGCCGCCGGCGCGCGCATCCGGAGCGGCGCCTGCACGCGCGAGAACCTCGCGCCGATCCTCACCTGGAAAGTCAGCGACCGTGGCCGGACCCGTCAACTCCGGAACAGCGACGAGGAGGTCGCCGACGCCCTGCGCACGGCGCTGCTCGCCACGACACCACGGGTGGCGGTGTCAGTCCTGACCGGCCTGTCCGGCGTTGCCGTGCCCGTCGCGTCGGCGATACTGGCCGTCATCCGCCCGGACCGTTACGCCGTGATCGACCCGCGGGGGCTGAAGGCTTTGGGCTGCGGCCCGCTCGAGATCGGCGCGAAGGCGTCCCTGCCGCTCGACCTCTACCTCCACTACCTCGCCTTCTGTCGTGAGCTCTCGCGAAGCTGCGGCGTCTCCCTCCAGGATCTGGATCGCGCACTCTGGGAATGGGCGATGGCCGCCGACCAGCGCCCCGTATTCCTGCCGGGGCTTCTACGCAGCCACGAGGACATCCACGCACCGCGCTGAAAGGGCGCCCGCCCCCGCTTCAGTAGGAAAGCCGTCGCGCGTGCGGGCGCATGCGTGCGGGCGGATGGGTACCGGAGGCGTCCGCGGTGTCGCGCTCACGGAGCGTTGAAGGGGTACGACCCGGAACGGAGATCGGGCCGGTCGGTTCATGTGAGGATTGATCCCGACCGGAGTTCGTGCCCTTGCAAGCCCCCGTCCGCTACAGTCCCGATGTCGAGGTGGTGACGCCCGACGAGGGCGAGACCATCGCGCAGCTCAACCAGACCTTCGACAAGATCCTGCAGACGGTGGCCGAGGACTCGGGCCATGCCGTGCGATCGGTGCACGCGAAGTCGCACGGCATCCTGGAGGGCGAGCTCCGGATCGATGAGGGTCTGCCCGCGGAACTCGCGCAGGGCCTGTTCGCCCGGCCCGGGACGCACAAGGTCTACATGCGCCTGTCCACCAATGCGGGCGACATCCTGCCCGACGCCGTCTCCCTGCCGCGGGGGCTCGCGCTGAAGGTGCTCGACGTCGAGGGCGAGCGCCTGGCCGGCGCCGAGGGCGCCTCCCAGAACTTCATCATGGTCAACGGCAAGGTCTTCCAGGCTCCGAGCGCCGAGAAGTTTCTCGGAAGCCTGAAGCTGCTGGCCGGCACGACCGACCGGGCCGAGGGTTTGAAGGTCGCGGCCTCGACGGTGCTGCGGGGCGTCAACAAGGCGCTCCAGGCCGTGGGCGTCGAGAGCACGACGCTGGCCTCCCTCGGCGGTGCCCCCAACGTCGACCCCCTCGGCGAGACCTACTACAGCGTCACCCCGTTCCGGTACGGCGATTACATCGCCAAGTTCTCGGTCGCTCCGGTTGCCCCGGCGCTCACCGCGCTGACCGGGACCGAGATCGATGCCTCCGGTCGCCCCAATGCGATCCGCGAGACGGTGCAGTCCGAGATGCGCGGCATCGAGGGCGTCTGGGAGTTCCGCGTCCAACTCTGCCGCGACCTCGCGCGCCAGCCCGTCGAGGATCCGACGGTGGAATGGGACGAGACGGAAGCCCCCTTTCAGCGGGTCGGGCTGATCACCGTCCGGCCGCAGGACAGCTGGGATCCGTCGCGGGTTCAGGCGGTCGACGAGGAGATGCGTTTCAGCATCTGGACGGGACTGGCCGCCCATCAGCCCCTGGGCAACATCAACCGCGCCCGCAACGCCCCGTACAAGCACTCGGCCGAGTTTCGCCAGCGCTTCAATGGATGCCCCATCCACGAACCCGGTGCGGGGCGCTGAGATCCGTCGGCGGGGTTTCGGACGCGAGGATCGGATCCCGCGATGGCAGCGACAGGGCGCATCGGACACCCGGTCGATGCGCTGGGACCATTCGGTCCCCGGCGCGCTGACGACAACCGCGCCGGCGCCCGCTGCGGAGCGCCGATCCGACCAATTCCCGAAGGACTGATCCTGTGACCTACCCCGCTCTGACGGCCTTCTACGCGGCCCTGTTCGCCCTCCTGTATGTCGGCTTGTCGTCATGGGTCGTCGCCGGCCGCCTGAGCGCCGATGTCCTGCATGGGGACGGTGGAAACCAGGATCTGGAGAAGCGCATCCGCGCGCAGGGCAATTTCGGCGAGTACGTGCCGCTGGCGCTCCTCCTCGTCGCCCTGCTCGAGGCCAGCGGAGGCAGCCCGACCCTGGTGCGCAGCCTTCTGATCGTCCTGCTCGCCGCCCGCGTGCTGCATCCGTTCGGGATGTTCGCCCCGAAGAACTCGCCACGGCAGTTCGCCTGCCGCGGGGGTGGAATCCTGGCGACCTTCGCGGTCGTCGCCGTGGCGGCCATCGCCCTGCTGCTGCGCGTCGGCTGAGGCGCCCGGCGGCGGATCAGATCTCGATGCAGATCTTGCCGAAGTGCCGGTTGCTCTCCTGGTGCCGGAACGCCGCGACGAGGTCCGCCAGGGGATAGCGTCGATCGACGATCGGACGCAGCCCGCAGGCCTCGATGCCGCGAACCATCTCGATCTGCTGGCGTCGACTGCCGACGAGCACGCCCTGCAGGCGGATCTGCCGGAGCAGGGCCGGCACCAGGGGAAGCGGCCCGGCGACACCGGTCAGGATGCCGATGACCGAGATGTGGCCGCCCACCCGCACGGCGGCCATGGACTGTTCCAGGGTCGCCGGACCTCCGACGTCGAGGACGTGGTCCACGCCGCGCCCCTCGGTCAGGCGCCGGGCCGCTTCGCCCCAGGCGGCGTCGGAGCGATAATTCAGGACGTGATCCGCCCCCAGTGCGCGCAGGCGCTCGAGCTTCTCCTCGTTCGACGAGGTCGCGATCACGGTGGCGCCGGCGGCCTTCGCGAATTGCAGGGCGAAGAGCGAGACGCCCCCGGTGCCCTGAACCAGGACGACATCGCCGCTCTTCAGGCCCGCATCCCCGTGCAGGGAGCGCCAGGCGGTGAGCCCGGCGGTCGTCAGCGTCGCCGCCTCGGCGTGGTCCCAGCCCCGCGGTGCGTGGGTGAATGCCATGGCGGAGGCGGTGACGCGCTCGCGGGCGTACCCGTCGATGCCGTCGCCCGGTACGGTCGCGAACCCTTCGACCAGGGGGCTTCCCTCCGTCCAGGTCGGGAAGAAGGTGCTGACCACGCGGTCACCGACCGCGAAGGCTTCGACCCCCGGGCCCAGGGCCTCGACCTCGCCCGCCCCATCCGACATCGGCACGCGCGGCTCGCTCGGGCCCCACATGCCGCTGACCACGGCGTAGTCGTGATAGTTGAGCGAACTCGCCCGCAGGCGAACGGTGATCTCACCGGGGCCGGGCGCCGGAACCGGTCGCTCGCCGAAGCCGACGGCATCGAAGCCGCCGCCGGGCTGAACGATCACCGCGCGGGATGCTGATACGTTCATTCTGAACCTGTCCGACTCGCCGGCACGACGCACCGGCCCTGCAGGGGGCGTGATCCGTGCCGGTGATGGAGGTCCCGGCCAGGACCCCGATGGTGGCAGCGGGCTCGCCGGCTGTCGAGATCGGCTGACCGCGGCGCGATGGTAATGCGTTGCCGATGGCCGGATGCGAAGCGACCCTAGCGAAGCAATCACGGCATTGTCGACCGTCATCATTCGCGCTTAAGAACGTTTCCAACCCCAGCCGGTCGACGCATCCAGCGTCGACGCTGCCTCAAGGATCGTCATGCGTTCATCGAGCATCAAGTACACCCTCGCGGCCGGTGTCGCCTTTGCTGTCGTGACGGTTTCGCCGGCCTTTGCCGAGGAGGCGACGACAGCGGAGCAGACCATCAATGTCATGAACAAGCTGTTCGGGTCGCATCCGGGCAAGCGCGCCAACCACGCCAAGGGCGTGGTGGCGGAAGGCAGCTTCACCCCATCGGCCGACGCCGCGCGGATCAGCAAGGCGTCGCTGTTCCAGGGGCCGGCCGTTCCGGTGACGATCCGGTTCTCAGATGCGACCGGCGTGCCGACGATCCCCGACGGCTCGAAGAACGCCAATCCGCACGGGATGTCGTTGAAGTTCAAGCTCGTGGACGGCTCGGAGATGGACGTCGTCCTGAACGCGCTCAAGTACTTCCCGGTCGCGACCGGCGAGGCGTTCCGCGACCTGCTCCAGGCGGTGGCGGACAGCGGTCCGGACGCGGCGCATCCGACCGCGCTGGAGCGCTTCACTGCGGCCCATCCGGCCGCGGCCACGGCCGGCGGCACGGCCAAGACCCCGTCGAGCCTGGCGCGACAGACCTACAACGGCGTGAATGCCTTCATCTTTGTCGACAAGGACGGCAAGCGCCAACCGTTCCGCTTCCGCTTCGTCCCGGTCCAGGGCGAAGACATCCTGTCGCCCGAGGAGGCCGCCAAGCGCGAACCGGATTACCTGATGGCTGAAATCGGTCCCCGCGTGGCGAAGGAGCCGGCGCGCTTCACCGTCCAGGCGCAGCTCGCCGCGCCGGGCGACCCGACCAACGACGCCACCAAGCCCTGGCCGGAGGACCGGATGATCGTCGACCTGGGCGTCCTCACCGTCTCGAAGGTCGTGCCCGACAGCGCCGAGGCCGAGAAGGCGCTGCTGTTCATGCCCAACGCGCTCACGGACGGCGTCGAGGTCTCCGACGATCCCCTGATCGACGCGCGGGTCCAGGCTTACGCCGTTTCGTTCGGACGCCGGAGCCAGTAGGCGCCTTCGCCGCCGGATCCCCGCTCAGCGGGTGGTTCCGGCGGCCGGCGCCCCCGGGGCTCCGGGGCGGGGCGACGCGGACCCTTTGTCCGAGGTCGCGTCCGGGCCGGCGCGATGGCTGCCATCCTCGATCGCACCGGAGCCGGTCAGGCCGCCGGCCCCGATGCTGGTCGTCTCGGACTCCGTCGGGGCGGTCGCTGCCGGTCGGGACCCTTCGCCCGCCCTGTCCGAGCCCTCTGCGGCGCTCGCGGATCCTGCGAGGCCGATCAGGATCGCGCCTGCGATGAGGGGGGCGTGCATGGGCATGCGCTCGAAGTCTCCGTCGTCCGTCGGGCAGTTCCGACCTGTCCGATTCGAGAAGCGCAACGCCTCCCCGGGTGTTCCCGGAATCCCCCGAGGGCAAGCCCCATCCGGTCCGGTTCATCAGGAGTGTCGGACGTTCGGCGGACGCGGAACGATCTGAGTGCCGCGATCGTGAGAGGGCCCGGCGGCATGGCGGGAAACCGGCGCCGAGCAGCGTGGTTCGCTGGGAAAGGCACCCAGATAGGATTCCGGTATGACCGAGACCCGCCCGCCCCTGCGCTACAGCGACAGCCTCGAAGTCAGAGCGCCCGACGAGGACGAGACGATCGCCAAGATCATCGCGGCGATGACCCACGCGAGCGAGAAGGTCCAGGCGCGCGAACATTGCGCGGTCCGGGCGTCTCACGCCAAGGCGTCGGCTTTCCTGAAGGGCACGCTGCAGGTGTACGACGACCTCCCGCCCGATTTGCGTCAGGGCGTCTTCGCGAAACCGGGCCGCTACGAGGCTGCCGTTCGGCTCGCGCAGGGGCCGGGCGAACACTTGCCGGACAAGGTGCACACGCACCGCGGCCTGGCGATCAAGGTCTTCGGCGTGGAGGGCGAGACCCTGCCGGACCATGACGCCGACACGCAGGATTTCGTCCTCGCCACGGGACCGGTCTTCCCAAACGGCACGGCCGCGAGCTTTCTCGGTGCCATGAAAGGCCTGGAGGCCGGCGCGGGCGGGAGCGTACCCGATGGGGTGAAGGCGGCCGTGGCGGCGACGGCGGGCGCGCTCAACAGCGTGGTGAAGGCCGTGACCGGCGGCGACAGCCCCCTGCTGGATTTCTTCGGGCACTCGGCCCGGCATCCCCTGACGGATTGCTACTATTCGCAGGCCGCCCTGCGCTATGGCGACTACGTCGCCAAGATCGTCGCCGTACCGGTCTCGCCCGGGCAGGATGCGTTGGGCCGGGATCCCCTGGATACCGCTAATCCGGACGTCTTCCGGGACGCCACCGTCGCGTATTTCCACGAGCAGGAGGCCGCCTTCGAGATCCGGGTCCAGCTCTGTACGGATCTCGAGACGATGCCGGTGGAGGACGCTTCGGTGCAATGGTCCGAAGCGGAGAGTCCGTATCGGCCGGTGGCCCGCCTCGTGCTGCCCCGGCAGGAGGCCATGGGCACGGCGCGCCGACACTTCATGAACGACGTGATGTCGTTTCGCCCCGGACACAGCCTAGCGGCGCACCGACCGCTTGGCTCGCTGATGCGGGCCCGCCTGCGGACCTACCCGGCTCTCTACGCCTTCCGGCAGCGTCAGAACGGCAATCCGCAGCGCGAGCCGACAGGCGCGGCCGAGATCCCGGACTGACGGAACAAGGCCGGGCCACTGAGCGGCGGCCCGGCTTCGTGATGCGGTCGGGGCCGTCCCCCGCCCGGGGTACGGTCGCTCAGCGCGCGGCGACGGTCTTGGGCAGCTTGAAGGCCCAGAAGCTGCCGCCCTGGTTGATGCCGGCCGTGGACTTCGCCACCTCACCGCCCCAAAGCGGAACCGCGCCGCCCCAGCCCGCCGTGATGCCGACCCACTGCTCGCCATCCTGCTCCCAGGTGATCGGCGAGGAGACGACGCCGGTCCCGACCTGGAACTTCCAGACTTCTTCGCCGGTCTTGGCGTCGAAGGCCTTGAGGAAGCCCTCGGGGGTGCCGGTGAAGACGAGGTTGCCGCCGGTGGTCAGGACGCCGGCCCAGAGTGGGGCCTTGTTCTTGTAGTTCCACACCACCTTGCCGGTGGTCGGGTCGATGGCCTTCAGCGAGCCGATATGGTCGTCGAAGACCGGCTTGATGGTGAAGCCGGCGCCGAGATAGGCCGCGCCCTTCTTGTAGGCGACGGGCTCGTTCCAGATGTCCATGCCCCACTCGTTCGAGGGCACGTAGAACAGCTTCGTCTCCGGGCTGTAGCCGATCGGCATCCAGTTCTTGCCGCCGAGGAAGCTCGGCACCGCGAACACCGTCTTGCCTTTCTTGCCGTCCTCGGACTTGGTCGGGTCGCCGGGACGGAAGTCGTCGTTGTAGATCGGGCGACCGTCCTTGCCGATGCCCTTGGCCCAGGTGATCTTATCCACGAACGGCGTCGCCGAGATGAACTTTCCGTCGGTGCGGTCGAGGACGTAGAAGAAGCCGTTGCGGTCGGCGGTGGCGCCGGCCTTCACGGTCTTGCCGTCCTTCTGCATGTCGAAGGGCACGAACTCGTTCACGCCGTCGAAGTCCCAGCCGTCATGCGGCGTGGTCTGGAAGCCCCAGACGATCTCGCCGTTCTCCGGATTGAGGGCGAGGCGCGAGGAGGACCACTTGTTGTCGCCCGGTCGCATGGCCGAGTTCCACGGGCCCGGATTGCCGGTGCCGAAGTACAGCAGGTTGGTCTCGGCGTCGTAGGTGCCCCCGAGCCAGGTGGCGCCGCCGCCGAACTTCCACATATCGCCCGGCCAGCTCTCGTTGACCTTGCCCGTCATGGTGGAGGGCTTGCCGTTCAGCTCGCCCATGTGGCCCTCGATGACGGGGCGCTTCCAGATGATCTCGCCGGTCTCGGCATCGCGGGCCTCGACGCGGCCGACGACGCCGAACTCGCCGCCGGATACGCCGGTGATGATCTTGCCCTTCACGATCAGCGGGGCGGCCGTATAGCTGTAGCCGGCCTTGAAGTCGTCGATGTCCTTGCGCCACACGACCTTGCCGGTCTTGGCATCGAGGGCCACCAGCTTGGCGTCGAGGGTGCCGAAGTAGACCTTGTCCTTGTAGAGCGCGGCGCCGCGATTGACGACGTCGCAGCAGGGCAGGATGCCCTCGGGCAGGCGAGCGTTGTATTCCCAGAGCTTCTCGCCGCTGCGGGAGTCGATCGCGTAGAGGCGCGAATACGAACCGGTGACGTAGATCACGCCGTCCTTGACGAGCGCTTGGCTCTCCTGGCCGCGCTGCTTCTCGCCGCCGAACGAGAAGGAATAGGCCGGGACCATCCGCTTGATCGTGTCGCGGTTCAGCGCTTTCAGCGGGCTGTAACGCTGGGCCTGCAGGCCGAGGCCGTAGGTGACGACGTCGCCGGTGGACTTGGCGTCGTTGGCGATGTCGGCTTCCGTCACCTCCGCCCGCACCGGCGCGATGGCGGTCGCGGCGATCAGCGCCGACGCGCCGACGGCCCCGAGGAATTGATGGCGCATTCTCATGACGTTCCCTTCCGTCTCCTGGATGCGGCACCGGTTGGTTCCGGGCCGTCAGGGTCGCTTTCCGTTTTGGATTGAAGCTGCCCTATGACGCGAAGTCTATGATAAGTTCCTAAGATTTATTATTCGCCTTTAGTCCAATATAAATCCGAAACAAATCAATAAGTCCGAGCAAAACGCAGTATCCTGCGCGGCCAGAGCATCCTCAGGCCGCGCAGCGGGTGAGAAATTCGTGTTCGGACCCGCCTTTTTGGATCCGATTTCGAAGGGCGTGGGTCCTTTCAGTAGCCTTGCGGTGCCCGGTAGACGACGCCGTATCTGGCGCAGATCGCCGCCATCGTGCCGTCGGCGATGAGGCCGGTCAGGACGTCGCCGACCGCGTAGGCGAGGTCGCGGGAATCCGAGCGCACGGCCCCCCCGAGGTCCCAGCGGGTCTTGACCATGCCGGGACTGGCGATCTCAACTACCGGGTTGGCTTCGGCAGGCGCCTTGGCGTCGTGCAGTGCCGCCTCGATGCCCGGGCGGGCGCCGGCCAGGATTGGCGCCTCGCCGGCGAGATAGGCCTTTGCGGCGTCCTCGAAGCTGCGGAAATGCTTGAGGTTCGTGCGGAAGCGCCCGCCTTCGGCCATCAACAGAACCATGTCGGACGCACTCGCGCCTTCGACGGCGACGTCGTGGCCCTCCACGTCACGCAAGGCGTCGAAGCCCTCCAGCTTGTCCCGTCGATAGGCATAGGCCAGGTGCTGGTCGAAGTACGGCGTGGTCAGGAAGATCTGTTCGTTGCGCGTCGCCAGGATCTTGTCGTGCGGGACGTGCAGCATGAGATCGGCGAGGGGCGTGCCGGCGAGGTCGCCGCGCCAGAGATTGAGGCGGAAATCGCCGTCGACGTTCTCGCCCGCATCCACCAGGCGCAGGTCCAGCCGGAGGCCGAGCTTCTCGGCGACGACCTTGGCGAGATCGATGTCGATGCCCTGGCGACGCCCGTCGCGCTCTTCGGAGAAGGGCGCGTTGTCGGAATAGACCGCGACGCGCAGGTCGCCCGCAGCCTTCACCTCGTCGAGGGGACGGGCCAGCACCGCGCCCGGGAGCATCAGGACGAGGGCGGCGAGCCAGGGAGTACGGCGGGCCACGGTCAGTCCTCGTGCTTGGATTCGAGGTAGCTGCGGATCGCCCAGAGTGCTTCCTGGGACAGCACGCCGTCGAAGACCGGCATCTTGGTGACGCCGTTGATGATCGCTCCGTGGCGGACCCGCTCCTGGAACCAGGTGTCGCCCTCCTGGCCCTTTTCCAGGTAGCGCAGATCGGGAGCGAGGCCGCCGGAGATGACCTGGAGGCCGTGGCACCGGGCGCAGTTCTGGCCGTAGCCGGAGCTGCCGATCTCGATGGCGCGGGCATTGCCCCGATAGGGGTTGGCGTCGCGCCATTCCGTTCCAAGCGGTTCGAGGCCGGTGGTGTCCACGGGCTGGGGCTGTACGTCGCCATGGCCGAACACCACCGATGCCGAGAAGATGAGCCCGAGCGCGATCAGCGCGCCCCCCGCATAGGTGGGGACAGTCCGCATTGCCGTTTCCTCCTGATCTTTGCAGGAACGGTAACAGGCGCTTCCCCGCAAACCCATTATGCTTTGGTACACCTCGTGTTGTTGTGCAGTGCGAGATTACGAAGAGATCATCACAACGAGATCATCATGCACCTTGGTCCAATACCGAGGATGGCATCGCCCTTCTATCCTGACGCCAACAAAGCGCTTCGGGGTGGAAATAGGAACGGCTGCGATGCGGACGCAGACGGAGCTTCGGCGGATCGGCGCGAGACGGGCTCGGCGTGCATGGCACACCGGCGCTCTATCGGCCTGTGTCCTTGTCGGCGTCCTGCTGGGCTTCGGCGCTCATCGTGCCCTGGCCGATCCCGCGGCCCCGATTGCCCTGCATTACCTCGAGCGGCGCATCGAACGCCCGACGCCCCTCAACAACGAGGAAGCGGTGCCCGAGGACGAGGGCCGTCGGGGTGCGGAACTCGCCCTCGCGGAGGCCAACGTCACCGGGCGCTTCCTCGGTCTGCACTTCACTCTCGACACGACTATCGTCGAGCCGGGCCAAGCGATCCGCGTCGCCCTTGCGGGTCTCGCAGCGCCCCGCTTCGTGGTGGTGAATGCGCCCGCCGACGATATCTTGTCCCTGACGGACGCGGAGGGCGCGGACCAGACCCTCTTCCTCAACGCGGGTGCGCCCGACACGCGCCTGCGAGACGGAGATTGCCGGGCCAACCTGCTGCACGTCCTGCCCTCGCGCGACATGCTGACGGACGCGCTGCTGCAGTTCCTCACGTTCAAGCGCTGGAGTCGCATCCTGCTGCTTTCCGGCGCCAACCCGGAGGATGCTTTGTACGCCGAGGCGCTCCGGCGCAGCGCCCGCAAGTTCGGCGTGAAGGTGGTCTCCGAGGCCCGCTTCGACGCGCATGGCGCCGATATCCGCGACAGTGCCCTGCGCGAGTTCGCACTCGCGACGCGGGGGCCTGAGCACGACGTCGTCGCGGTGTCCGACGAGCGCGGCGAGTTCGGCGCGAGCCTGGTCTACAACACCGCAGCGGCGCGGCCGGTCGTCGGGACGCAGGGATTGACCCCCGCCACCTGGGGTCGGCCGGTCGAGGCCTGGGCCGCGGTTCAACTGCAGGGGCGTTTCCGCAAGCGGGCCGGCCGGCCGATGCGCCCCCTCGACTACGCCGCCTGGCTCGGCGTGCACGCTGTGGCGGAGGCGGCGATCCAGGCGCGCAGCGACGACCCCGCCGTTCTGCGCGACCGCCTCCTCTCGCCGCGCTTCGAAGTCGGCGGGTTCAAGGGCCGGCCCCTGAGCTTCCGGTCCTGGAACGGTCAGATGCGCCAGCCCGTGTTCCTGCTCTGGCCTGGCGCGGTGGTAGCCTCTGCACCGCTGGAGGGCTTCCTGCACCAGCGCAGCGACCTCGATACCCTCGGCCTGGACCAGCCCGAGAGCGCCTGCCGGGCGATGAAAGGACAGGGATGACGCACCCGCCATCGATCCTCCGGCATCTCGCACTCGCGGCCCTCGCGTGTCTGGCCACCGGCGCCAGGGCCGAGGAGGTCTTCGTCTCCAACGAGCGCGACAACACCGTCTCGGTCATCGACACCGCGACCCTCGAAGTGGTGCGGACCTTCCCCGTGGGCCGCCGGCCGCGCGGCGTCATCTTCTCCCGGGACGGCCGCCACCTCTACGTCTGCGCGAGCGATTCCGATGCCGTGCAGGTGATCGATCCCGATACCGGCACGCTGCTGCACAACCTGCCCTCCGGCGAGGACCCCGAGCAGTTCGCCCTGAGTCCCGACGGGCGCACGCTGTTCATCGCCAACGAGGAGAACGCCACGACGACCGTCGTGGATGCCGAGACGCGCAAGGTGCTGGCTCAGATCGACGTCGGCATCGAGCCTGAGGGCATGGCCGTGAGTCCGGACGGGCGGATCGCCGTGACGACCTCGGAGACCACCAACATGGTCCATTGGATCGACGTGCCGACCCTCAAGGCGATGGATGCGACACCCGTCGGCCAGCGACCCCGCCACGCCGTCTTCAGCCGGGACGGGGCCACCCTGTGGGTCTCCTCCGAGATCGGCGGCGACGTCTCGGTGATCGATGTCGCCTCCCGAAAGGTCGTCGAGACGATCGAATTCGCCATCAAGGGCGTCGCGGCCGATCGGATCCAGCCCGTGGGCATCGTGCTCACGCGGGACGGACGCTTCGCCTTCGTGGCCCTCGGCCCGTCCGACCGGGTGGCGGTCGTCGACGTCGCCACCCGCAAGGTGGTGAACATGATCCTGGTCGGCCGCCGGGTCTGGCACCTCGCATTGACCTCGGACGAGACCCGCCTCCTCGCCACCAACGGCGTCTCCGGCGACGTTTCGGTTGTCGACCTCGCGACCCAGCGGGCGATCAAGAGCATCAAGGTCGGCCGCTTCCCCTGGGGGGCGGCCGTACGCCCCCGGCCCGAGCCCGTTGCGACCGGTAGCGCGCGATGAGGCCCTGGCGGACCCGGATCACCCGACACGTTGTCCCGGTCCTGCTGGCCCTCCTCCTCCCATGGTTCGCGCCGGCGGCCCAGGGTGGCATCCTCGACCGGGCGAAGGTCGAGGCCCTGTTCCCGGCCCCCCTCGTGGTCGGCGAGAAGGACGAGGCCGTGCCCGTCTGGCCGATCCTCAAGCAGGAGGCCGGCAACTACGAAGTCTTCGCCTACGCGTTCGAGTCCATCGATCTCGCGCCGATCCCGGGCTTCGGCGGCACGCCGCCGGATCTCCTCGTCGCGCTGGCGCCCGACGGCAGCTTCCGTGACGTGAAGGTGCTCTCCCACCACGAACCCGTCTTCCTCGAAGGTCTCGGCTCCGAGCCGCTCTTCGCCTTCGTGGAGCAGTATGTCGGCCTCTCCACCCGCCGCTCCATCCGGGTCGGACGGCCGAACGCCCGGGCAGCCGGTGCCTCGCCCTTGGCCGTGGTGGACGGGATCTCGATGGCGACCGCCTCCACCCGGGTCATCAACGAGTCGATCCTGGCCGCCTCCCTCGCGGTCGCCCGCGCCAAGCTCGGCTTCGGTGCGGCCGGCAAGGTTGCCCTCAGGGTCCTGGCGAAACCGGATGGTTTCGAACCGTTGACCTTGGCGCAGCTGCTGGAACGCGGCTGGGTCCGGCGCATCACCCTCAGCAACGCCACGGTGGAGGCCGCCTTCAAGGGTACGGCCATGGAAGGTCAGGGCGAGAGCCCGCCCGAGGCACCGTTGACCGACCTGTACCTCGCCTACCTGAACGTGCCGGCCATCGGGCAGAACCTCCTCGGGACGGCGCGCTTCGAATCCCTGATTCGCGAACTCGGGACTGGAGACCATGCCGTCATGGTGCTCAGCGCCGGCCCTCTGAACCCGCTCGGCGAGGACTTCGTCCTCGGCTCGATCCCGGACCGCCTCGGCATCGTCCAGGACGGACTGGCGGTGAATGCCCGCGACATGGCCATCGAGCGCCGCGGAGCCGGCATGGATGGCTTGCCGGCGGGCCCCTGGACGATCCTGCGGATCGTGCAGCAGGCCGGCTTCGATCCGTCTTCGCCCTGGACCCTGACTCAGAAGATCACGCGCGAGCGCGGTCAGATCCTGGTGGAGCGCCTGTCCCGCGAGTTCACGGCGGCGTATCTCCTGCCCGAAACCCTGTTCCAGCGCGAGGCTGCGGAGGCGGGGCCGACCTGGACCGACCCGTGGCGGGCCCGGTCCTGGGAACTCGGCATCGTCACCTGTGCCTTCGGGCTGCTGGTTCCGGTGCTGGTCCGTCAGCGCGGCCTCGTCGCGGACCAGCGACGGTTCACGCCGTTCCGCCTCGCCTTCCTGGCATTCACCCTGGCGTTCCTCGGCTGGTACGCCCAGGCACAGCTCTCGATCGTCACCGTGATCGGTCTCGCGCGGGCCGCGGTCTCGACCCGCGACCTCTCGTTCCTGCTCTACGACCCACCGTCGCTGCTGATCTGGGCCTTCGCGCTGGCGAGCCTCATCGTCTGGGGACGCGGTACGTTCTGCGGCTGGCTCTGTCCCTTCGGCGCGCTGCAGGAGTTCGTCGCACTGCTGGCAAAACCCCTGCGCATCCGACAGGTCGCGGTGCCGCTCTGGCTCGACCGTGCCTTGCGGCAGCTGAAATACGGTCTTCTGGCCGGCCTCGTCGTGGCGGCCGCGACGGGCTCACCCCTCGCCGACAGCCTCGCCGAGGTTGAGCCGTTCAAGACGTCCATCACTCTGTTCTTCGTACGGGCTTGGCCTTTCGTCGCCTACGCGGTCGGGCTGCTGGTGCTCAACCTTTTCGTCTACAAGGCTTTCTGTCGTTATCTCTGTCCGCTCGGCGCAAGCCTCGCGCTGCTCGGCCGCCTGCGGATGCTCGACTGGATTCCCCGGCGGGTCGAGTGCGGCAGTCCCTGCCAGCTCTGCAAGGTTCGCTGCCGCTACGGGGCGATCCGCCCGGACGGCGGGATCGACTACCCCGAATGTTTCCAATGCATGGATTGCGTGACGATCATTCACGATCCCAGGCAATGCGTGCCCGACGTGGTGGCCGCCAAGCGGCGCCGCCGCGAATCCCAACCGATGGCCGCGGAGTGACGGCGATGCGACGACGTCCACGTCTCCGGCGGCGTCCCGTCCTCCTCGGCCTCGCGGCGCTCGCCGCGGGGGCGGCCGGCGGTCCGCGCGCGTTTCGCGCCCTCGCGGAACGGCGTGGCCTCGTAAGCCGCAGCCGGGCGGGTCTCGCCTTCGGGACCGTCGTCTCCCTCACCGTCGCCGGGCCCGACGTTCCAACCCTGGAGGCCGCACTCGGCGACGCCTTCGCGGCCATGCGCGGGGTCGAGGCCGCAGCGAGCCTGTTTCGGGCCGACAGCGCCCTGTCGCACCTCAATCGCGTCGGACGCCTCGACGATCCGCCCGAGGCCCTGACCCGGATGCTCGCCTTCGCCCTCGCCCTCGCCGCCCGGACGGAGGGCGCCTTCGACCCGACCGTGCAGCCGCTCTGGCCGGTCTGGGCCGAGGCCGCCGCCCGGGGGGAGAGCCCGGAGGCCTCCGCACTCCGGGCCGCCGTCGCCCGCATCGGCTGGCGCCGCGTCGTCCTGGCGCCGGATCGCATCGTCCTGGAGCCCGGGATGGCGCTGACGCTGAACGCCGTGATCCAGGGTTACGCCGCCGACCGGGTGATGGACGCTCTGCGGAGCCGGGGCATCGCGAACGCCTTCGTGGATACCGGAGAGTTCGGGGCCGTCGGCGGGCATCCGGACGGAACGCCCTGGCGGCTCGGCATCGCCGACCCGCGCCGGCCCGAAGCGCTCGGAGGCGTGATCGCCCCCTTCACGGGCTTCGCCGCCACGTCGGGCGACTACAGCATGAGCTTCTCACCTGATCATGCCGACCACCATATCTTCGATCCCACGACCGGGCATTCGCCGAGGGGCCTGTCGTCCGTCACCGTCACGGCTCCGACAGGGCTTCTCGCGGACGGCCTCTCCACCGCCTGCATGGCCCTCGGCCGAACCCGGGGAGCCGGACTCGTGGCGGGATACCCGGATTGCACCGTCCGCTTCGTGGACAAGGTCTGAGGGACAGGAAGACGAGTTGGCGCTCCTCATGCGCCGGTGGTCCTTCTGCGCCGCTGGTTCGAAACGTCCCGGAACGGCATCCGATCGTGTGGCTTGACGCTTCGGACCACGGGCTCGGGGCCGCTGCCATGGACAAGTTTCTCTACTACCTCGTGACTGTCTTCGAGTCGGTGCTTTCGGTCGTCGGTATTCGTTCGGTCTACGAGCAACCGCGCTACACGGTCGTCGAGCGACTCGACCGCGGCGTGGAAGTGCGATCCTACGACGGTCGTATCGCCGTGGAGACGGACGCGCATGGAGCCATGGACGGGCAGGCATTCGGCCGGCTGTTCCGTTACATCACCGGCGCAAACACCGGGTCCGCCCGCATCGCCATGACAGCTCCGGTGGAGACCGACGGACGTTTGATCGCCATGACGGTGCCGGTCGAGCAGGGCGATGGCGGAACGATGCGTTTCTATCTGCCACGGAAAGTATCGGAGGCCGGCGCGCCCGAGCCGACGGAGGCCGGGGTCCGGTTGGTGCGGGTTCCACCCGAGCGGATGGCGGTGCTCCGATTCTCCGGCCGGGTATCCCCCGAGGTACGGCGGGATCAGGCCCGTATTCTCGAGGATGTGCTGCAGGCGGCTGCCCGGCCATGGACGGGTGGACCGGTCTTCATGGGATACGACCCACCCTTCTCGGTGCCGTTCCTGCGCCGGAACGAGGTGGGGTTGCGGCTGCCCACACCGTGATTGAGGGGCTGCATTCCGCAGGCCCGGGGGCATCGAGAGGCGCGTGCCGGCACCGGGGTGCAACTGCGCGATAGGCTGAGAGCCCGATTGGATCGACCGCACGCACGGCCGCTCTCGGCAGCGCCCCCGTCAGGCTGCCACACCGTAAGACCCGGTCTCCGGGGAAGCGTCCGAAGCCCCGTTTTCCGGGACGTGCTGCCTCCGCGGTGCCGCGCTTCGAGAGCATGTAACGATTTGTAACGAGGGGATTTTTCCCGTTGCCGCTCTCCCGCGTCGGCTTAAGTTCGCCCCATGAGCGAGCCTCCCAGCATCGTCATCGTCGAGGACGACGGCGATATCCGTGCGCAACTCACCCAGTATCTTGAGGGCGAGGGTCTACGCGTGGTCGGCCTGAGCGGAGGCACCAGCCTCGACCGCCATCTCGCAGCCGGCCCCGTACCGGACCTGATCCTTCTCGATTGGATGCTGCCCGGTGAGGATGGGCTCTCGATCTGCCGTCGCCTGCGCGACGCCGGCGGCCCCCCGGTCGTGATGCTGACCGCGAAGGACGAGGATATCGACCGTGTGCTCGGCCTCGAAATGGGCGCGGATGATTACGTCTCGAAGCCGTTCAACCCGCGTGTTCTCTTGGCCCGTATCCGTGCGGTCCTACGCCGGACCCAGGGGCGTGGGTCCCGGACGGTCGAGGCCGATCCGGAAATCCTGTGCGTTGCCGACCTCTCGGTCGACCTCGCCGCGCGCCGTGTCCTGATCGGGCAGAACGGGACCGAGGTGGCCCTGACCAGCGCTGAGTATGATCTGCTCCAATGCTTCGTCACCCGGCCGCAGCGGGTGCTCTCGCGCGACCAGCTCCTCGACTGGACCCGCGGCCGGACGGCGGAGGCCTTCGACCGCACCATCGATGTGCAGGTGAGTCGGCTTCGCCACAAACTGGACGCCTCGGGCAGCGCGGTTGCGGCACTGCTCAAGACCGTGCGCAACGCCGGCTACATCCTGGCTGCGTCGGTGAAGCCCGCCGGATGATGGGCCGGGTCGGTCTGCTCGGGCGGATCATGCTGCTTCTGCTGGGCGCGCTCTCGCTCCTGGTGCTCGCCACCGTGGCGCTCGACGGTTGGCAGCGACGCCAGGAGCGCTATCCCTATGCCACGCGTTTTCCGCGCCTCAACCAAGCCGCGGGCATCATGACCCTGCTGCGGGATGCGGACCCGGCCCAGCGACTGGCCATCCTGAAGGCGGTGAGCGGTGAGGCACTGAGGGCGGAGATCGCCGATACCCCTCCCCTGGATGCCGATCTTATTCGGGAGCCGCGCCTGGAGGCCCGTCTACGCTGGCTGACCGGCGACGAGAGCGGCCGGATCCAGGCCTTCACGGAGGCGGAGATGCTGCGTCGCGGCGTCGATCCTGCCGCGGTTCCGAAGGAGGAAGGTCGGCGGGTGCTGGGTCGGCTGGCAGCCGCCACCTATACTCTTCCGGATGGTCGAACCCTCATCGTGACGGCCATCGAGCGCCATCGCTCGCTGATGCCATGGATGCTGGGACAGCCGTTGAGCCGGTGGGTCGCCGCCCTCGGCGTCGTTGTGGCCGGGCTCGTCCTCGTCGGTACGCGCCATGAATTGGCGCCGCTGCGCCGCCTCACGACCGCGGTGACCCGGTTCGATGGCCGCGCTCTCGAGCCCGTGGTTTCCCCGCAGGGTGCGCCGGAGATCCGGCGACTCTCGCGTGCGGTGCAGGATATGCAGGAGCGGATCGTCGGTCTCCTGAGCGAGCGTTCGCTCCTGATCGGGGCGATCTCCCACGACCTCAAGACCTACCTGACCCGTTTGCGCCTTCGGGCCGAAGGGGTCTCGGACCCGGAGCGTCGCGACCGCCTGATCGAGGATCTCGACGCGATGACGACGCTCATCGACACATCCCTCGCCTTCGCCAGGGGCACCGCCGTCGAGGTGGGACGGACGGCGGTCGACCTCGCCGACGTCGTCGCCGTCGAGATCGCCGAACACGCGGCCCAGGGTGCGAACATCCACCTGACCGGAGAGGACGTCTCCGACGCCGTGGTCGCGGGCGATGCGGGGGCCCTGCGCCGGGTCATCGCCAACCTCATCGGCAATGCCGTCAAGTTCGGTCGTACCCGGATCGCCGTCTCCGTGGGACGAACAGGCATGCTGTGCCACGTCGTGGTGGAGGATGACGGCGCGGGAATCCCGGAGGCGGAGCGGATGGCGGTCTTCAGTCCCTTCCATCGGGTCGAGCGCTCCCGCAATCGTGGCACGGGCGGATCGGGCCTGGGGCTGGCCATCGCCCGGCAGATCGCGGAAGCCCACGGTGGCACCATCGTGGCCGAAGCGTCCGAGCTCGGCGGTGCCAAGGTCGTCGTCACCCTGCCCGCCATCGCCTGACAGTCGGACCGGCCCTCGGTATCGCCGTTACAAAACGCGACTTTGTCGAAGGGATCGGTCACATCGCGGAAGGATGGCGCACGGATTCTGACTGCATCGGCCGCGCCAGCGACGGCGTGCGCCGTGACCGCTCCCTCCGTGGGCAGAAGGAATCCGCGATGTTCAAAACCCTCATTCCCGCCGTCATCCTGGCCGTCCTGTCGGTTCCCGCCTCGGCCGCTCCCCTCGTCCAGAATGCGATGGCCATCAACGAAGGCGGTGCGCAGATCATCCGGGTCTTCGGCGGATGTGGCCCCTACGCCCACCGTGGCCCCTACGGCGGGTGCCGGCCCGGTGGACAATGGGGCGGCTATCGCCGCGGCCGCGCTTGTCCGATCGGGTTCCATCTGGGACCTTACGGTCGCCGCTGCTGGCCGAACTGAGAACGCGGATCGGCGCCGCTGACCCGCGCCTTCCGGACCCGGGCTGCGCCGCTCCACGGCGCGCACAGGATCCGGGCGGGCGAGTGATCGAACGACACGGATCCGCGCCGCAGGGTGCGGCTTCGTCACAGGAACAGCCGTCCGATCGCGCGGGTTGACGTGTCAGATCGATTCCCTGAGGATTTCCACGAAGATGTCCGCTCCCTTGCTGAGCGCGGGTGCGCTCGCCATCCTGATGACGTCATCCGCGCTGGCGCAGGGATTGCTGCCCCCCGACGGTCGACGCGGCGTCGTCATTCAGAATCAGCCCAACACAACCGGGAATAGCGGCGACCTGGTGATCTCGTATGGGGCCACGGGCGCCGATACGGTGACCACCAACTCGGCCGCCGGTGGCAATGCGAGCCGGCCAGAGCAGGCCTTCCCCAACGGAAGCGCCAATGGTGGACCGGGCGGCCGCTGAGGTCCCGTGACCGCAGAGGACCCCGCCCGGCGATCGTCGCGGCGGGGTTTTTCGTCGTCGATCGGCCCGCATGCGGCTTGATTCCGGTCTCCGTTCGGCTGCACCGGCGTTGTCGGAGCCCGGGCGTCCTGGCATGATACGGCATGCCGCAAACGTCCTATCCCCGTTGGTCGCCCGCCGAACTCGTCGATGAACTGCGCGAGGCGGCGGAGGAGATCGCCCCGGAACTGAACGGGATCAGGGCGGAGGAAACCCTCGAGGGTGAATCGGCCCAGATGATTGAGGAGATGGCGGAAGCGCTCAAGCGGATCGCGAGCGGGGCACCGCGTCCGCAGGACATCGCACGCGCAGCCCTCGCTGCGCAGACACCCCGCAAGCCGATTGGCCGGCCGCAGCCGATGGCGCGCAAACCCCTGAAGCCACGACGTTGAGCTCGGGAAGTCCGGGGGTGCTGAATCGCCTTCGGACCGCTGCCGCCAAAGCGATGCCAACCTTGAGCTGACCGGTGGCAAGCCCATCGTCGCCTGCGTGTCTCGGCTGGCGGAGAATGGTGTAGACTGTTCGGTAACGGGCCGGTCGGTACGGGGTTTGCGGCATGGCGGCCCACCCGATGCGTGCAGCTCACAATGAGGCGACCCCTGGAATGTCCGAGTCTGCTGGCGCACTGATCCATCCGATCATCCTCTGCGGCGGTTCGGGCACGCGGCTGTGGCCGGCCTCGCGCGAGAGCATGCCCAAGCAGTTCACGCCGCTGGTGGACCCGAAGACCTCGACCTTCCAGGCCACCGCCCAGCGCCTGGCCGATACGGGCGTGTTCGCCCGCCCCACCGTGCTGACCAGCAGCGACGCGCGCTTCATCGTCGCCGAGCAGCTGCAGCAGGCGGGCATCCAGGCCGACATCATCCTGGAGCCCGAGCGGCGCGACTCGGCCGCAGCGGTGGCGGTCGCCACCCTGCACGCGGCCCGGCGCGACCCCGAGAGCGTCGTGCTGATCATGGCCGCCGACCACGTCATCGGCGACACCCCCGCCTTCGTGGCCGCCGCCCAGGCCGCCGCGGCCGGCGCCCGGGCCGGGGCGATCATGACCCTGGGGATCACCCCGACCGCGCCCGCCACCGGCTACGGCTACATCCGCGTCGGTGCCGCCCTTTCGGGCGGCGCGGGCAACCACGCGGTCGAGCGCTTCGTGGAGAAGCCCGATCACGCCGGCGCCCTGCGGCTGATCGACGAGGGCGCCCTCTGGAACTCGGGCTACTTCCTGTTCCGCGCCGACGTGATGCTGGCCGAGCTCGAGGCCCATGCCCCGGAGATCCTGGCGGCCACCCGCGCCGCGCTCGATGCGGCCGTGACCGACCTCGACTTCGTGCGCCTCGACGCGGCGGCCTTCGGGCGGGCGCCCAAGACCTCGATCGACTACGCCGTGATGGAGCGGACCCGGCATGCCGGGGTGCGCCCGGTCTCGTTCCCCTGGTCGGATGTCGGCACCTGGGACGCGGTCTGGGCGGTGCTGGCGCAGGATGCGGACGGCAACGCCGTCCGGGGCCGGGTCGAGACCATCGACACCCATGGCAGCCTGATCCACAGCGAGGGCGAGCACCTGACCACGGTGGTGGGGCTCGACGACGTGGTGGTGGTCACGACCCCCGACGCCGTGCTGGTGACCTCGAAGGCGCGCTCGGGCGAGGTCAAGGACCTGGTCACGCGCCTGCGCGCGCAGGGCCACCCGGAGGCGGACGCGCATCGGCGGATGTACCGGCCCTGGGGCTGGTACCAGCGGATCGACCTGGGCGAGCGCTTCCAGGTCAAGCGGATCATGGTGACGCCGGGCGGGCGGCTGTCCTTGCAGAAGCACTTCCACCGGGCCGAGCACTGGGTGGTGGTCAAGGGCACGGCGGAGGTCACGCTCAACGAGGCGGTGGTGCTGGTGCACGAGAACGAGGCGATCTACCTGCCGATCGGCTCGATGCACCGCCTGACCAACCCGGGCAAGATCCCCCTGGAACTGATCGAGGTGCAGGTCGGCTCCTACACCGGCGAGGACGACATCATCCGCGTCGAGGATATCTACGGACGGTGAGACGCGTGCGTGTCCCCAGGATGTCTCGGCAAAGCTGATGAACGGTCTTCGGTTTTCGACAGGCGTCGGTCGGTTGCCCCTTGCCGAACGATCACTCGATCGTGTGAGCGTCACGGCGCCGTTGGGCCCCGGATATACGCTCAAATCGCGCGAGCCCGTCCGACACGGAACGCGGCCCGGTCAATCCTCGCTGGTTCGTGACAGGCGTCTCCCAGTGAGGCGAACGTTTCAGGGCTCTTCCGGAACGACCTCGACCGCACCGTCGACCCGCTCGATATCGAGCGAGAGATGGGCCCGAAACAGAACTTGCGCCTCCTCGCCGCGCACGATCGCCAGATAGTCCTGTCGCTCGGTATCGACGCTGAATTCCTGTGCGATCTTGGCCATGATGCGCACGAGCTTCGTGCGCACCGCGTCCTCGTTGGGCAATTCGAAGCCGACCTTGTCCTTGACGAAGTTGGCTCCGTCGTGGAGGTCGATAAAGAAGCGTGGCATTGACAATATTACCCGTGGGAATTTATCCCACTCCATAGGGTTAACCTAAGCCGTTCGCGGACCAAGTGCAATCGGTGGTCCCTGCTTAGGTCTTATACGGGACGGATTTGTCAGCCCCGTCGCAGAGCCCGGCGATGACAGTGTTTCGATCTGCCGCTGTCCGACGACTGAGTGCCGCCGCCTCGGTTCGCACACCACAGTAACGCGCGGGACAAGGCGGCGGCCGTTGCGGTATCACGCCTCACCTGCCCGCCCGCTCAGGTTGCCCGCGCATGTTCTTTCCGCTGTCGAAGCTGCTGTACTTCCTCGTGACGCCTTCGAACGCCCTCGCCCTTCTCGTGCTGATGGGGATCGGGCTGGCGGCTGGGGGATGGCTTCGGAGCGGGCTCTGGATCGGCGGCCTGGCGGCCATGGTTCTCCTGATCGCCGGCCTGTCACCCTTGGCCGTCCTCATCGCCCTTCCCCTCGAGGAGCGGTTTCCCGCCTTCGTCGACGATGGTGCCCCGATCACCGGGATCATCGTTCTCGGCGGCGCGATCGAGACCCGGCTCTCGGCGGATCGAGGGCAGCTGCTCCTCAACGACGCGGCCGAGCGACAGGTCGCGATGGCAGATCTAGCCCGTCGCTATCCGCAGAGCCGCCTCGTCTTCACTGGCGGCAGCGGCAGTCTCACGGGCAGCAAGGCGTCGGAATCCGAGATCGTCGGACGCTACGCCGACACGATGGGCCTTCCGCGCACCCGCCTGATCCTCGAGGATCGCTCCCGCAATACGCGCGAGAACGCGCAATTCACGGCCGACATGGTGAAGCCGCAGCCGGGAGACCGTTGGCTTCTCGTCACCTCGGCCTGGCATATGCCTCGGGCGATCGGATGCTTCCGCGAGGCCGGGTTCGGAGTCACGGCCTATCCGGTGGATTATCGCACCGGCGGCTGGAAAGACGTCCTGCGCGTCAACGCCTTCGCGTCCGAGGGGCTGGCGCTCCTGGACATTGTGACGAAGGAGTGGTTCGGCCTGATCGCCTACCGGCTCAGCGGCTACACCGACGCCCTGCTGCCGGCGCCTCAGGCCTCGTCCGATGCCGTGGCCGCGGCGCCGAGCCGGTAGATACCGCGGAAATCGTCGGGATCCTCGACCGGCTTGCCCTTGCGCAGGATCGCGACTTCACCGGCCTTGGTCATCCGCACGGCGATCCGTCGGATCGGCTGCATCAGCGGGCTCCAGTCGTCCGGCTGAGGGCCGCCGAGCTCCCGGGCTACCTCCGACGGGCAGATGGTCTTGCCGGGATCGCGGGCGGCGAGAAGGCGCAGGATCGTCTCCGCGATCAGCGCCTCGGACGGCCCCTTGCGTTCGGGACGGCCCGTCGATTTCGGCTCCGCCTTCGCTGCGGCCTTCGGAGGCGCTGCCGGTGGCGCCTTCGCGGCGGGGATCTTCGGAGAGGAGGTGCGCTGGCGCGTCGGCTTCTTGGGAATCGTCATGGCTGCCATCCCTGCCCTGTCCCGTCGTCTTCCGCCAGCAGGGCGGCGCGAATTCGCGACGCGAATTGCCGTCGCCACATGACCAGCACCACCGCGGTCGTGGTCAGCATGAGCAGCCAGGGGCTCACGAACCAGCCGAGATAGGCCAGGGCGAAGAAGAAGGCGCGCTGGCCCCGCGCGAAGTGACTTCCTGCGGCAATGTTCATCGCGGCTGCCTTGCGCGCGGCGCGGAGCATCTGTTCCGGCGTCGCGCCGGACCCTTTGGGCGGCACCGCACCGAGGAGGATCGCACCGTAGTTGAACAGCCGGTAGGCCCAGGAGAACTTGAAGAAGGCATAGACGAAGACGACCGCGAGGCCCGCCACCTTGATCTCCCAGGTCAGGCGCGTGGCGACGGCGCCGAACGGGAGCGTGCCGAACAGGGTCAGGACATCGTCGCCCGAGCGCGAGAGGGTCAGCACGCCGCCGAGGGCGATCAGCGAGGTCGAGGCGAAGAAGGCCGTCCCGTTCTGGAGGGATGCGTTGATCGTGGTGTCGACGACGCGGTTGTCGCGCCCGATGAGCTGGCGCGTCCACTCCGCCCGTTGCGCGTTCATGATCTGGCTGAGGCTGGTGCGACGGCCGCGCATGCGTGCCACCGCGATGCCGTAGCCGGCCCAGGCCGCCACGAAGTAGCTGAGGGCCCCGAGGTCGAGATAGGAGAAGTCGGCGGTCAGCATCGCGTCCGGTCTCTCGACGACCGATCGCCGGGCGTCCCGCCGGGGCGCTAGCGCGGAAGGCGAGGCCCTGTCCAGACGAAGGGGGGCCGGATGTGTCTCACCCGGGACGAAGCGTCAGCGGATCGCGAATCCGGCCTCCGGTGGTGCTGCTGCGTCCTCCGTCACGGCGATGTCGGTGACGCGGGCGCCCGGCGGCCCCTGGCGGCAGGCCTCCAGCATCCGCGCCACGGCGTCGGGAGCTCCCGAGAACAGGGCCTCGACGGACCCGTCCGGGCGGTTGCGGACATGACCGGAGAGGCCTTGGCGATCCGCCTCGTTCCGCGTCCAGACCCGGTAGCCGACTCCCTGGACCCGGCCCTGGATGATCGCGGCGACGGTTCGGTTCTCGGGCATCGTAGTCTTGTCCTTCGTGGCGTCGATGGGCAGCGGGAGGCCGAAAGACGCGATAGCACGACACTGATGTAGAGAGGCCCGACCGCGCAGGATGCCGTTCGAGATCGGCAGGTTTTCGAAGCTCCCGAACAGGGTTTGGGCAAGCGAGGACCACCCTGGCTCGCGCCTCAACCGGCGCGACCGCGCTGCCAGGTCTGCAACTCTGCACGATAGGCCGCCGGCAACTGTGCGGCGGCGGCTGCAGCCAGGACGGCTTCGAGGTAGCCCGGGCGGGGCGCGCCGGTGACGGTGGTGCCGCCGAGATAGATCAGCGCCCGCTTCGCGCCGCCCGAAACCGAGACCGGCTGCATCGCCTTGACGTAGAGGCCGGACGCGACGCCCTCGTAGCGGTCGAGGGCCGGAACGTCCCCCAGTGCCAGATCCCACAGTATACCATGCACGGTCGCGCGTGGGTCGCGCACCACGGAGGCGTATCCCTCGCGCATGATGATGAAACGGTGCCGGTTCAGGCGACCCTGCCCAACCAGGGTCGAGCGCGGGCAGCGCGCGGCCATGGCGACGGCGTCCATGTTCGCGCCGTAGGCGAAGTAGAGGGGCATCGAGCCGTCCCTGGACCTGCGAATCGAAGCGCCGTCCCATCCGCGGGGGACGGGGCGGCGCTCCGGAGCCGGCGACGCGTCAAGCGAATTCGAGGATGACCGCGTCGACCGCGAGGCTGTCGCCTTCCTTGGCGGCGATCTTGGCGACGGTAGCGTCGCGCTCGGCGCGGAGCACGTTCTCCATCTTCATCGCCTCGACGATGGCCAGGGGCTCGCCGTTCTTCACCTCCTGGCCTTCCTTGACCAGGATGGCCTTGACGAGGCCGGGCATCGGGCAGAGCACCTGCTTGCCGGAGCCGGCATCCTCCTTGACCGGCATGAGGGCGGCGAGGGCCGCCTCGCGCTGGGTGTAGACCCGGGCCTCGGCCGCGGCGCCGGCGTGCTGGAGGGCGACGCCGTTGAGGAGGCCGCGGACCTGCATCGCCACGCGGGCCCCGCCGATCTCGCCCTGCCAGACCGGTTCGCCCGGGCGCCAGTCGGAGGAGACCGGCCAGGTCGTGCCGTCGGCACCGGTGACGATCAGGGTGCCGCCGACGGCGTCGACGGTGACCGGGTAGGACTCGCCCGCCAGGACCACGACGCGGTCGCGCTCGAAATGCAGCAGGGCCGGATCGCGCATCTGGCCCGAGATGCCGCGCTTACGCTGGTTCATCTTGTGGTCGATGGCGGCGGCCGCGGCCGCCATGCGCTGGGCGATCGCGCCCTTCGGCTCGGGGGCGACGAAGCCCTCGGGGAACTCCTCGGCGATGAAGCCGGTGGAGAGGTTGCCCGAGCGCCAGCGCGGATGCGCCATCAGCGCGGCGAGGAACGGGATGTTGTGGCGGATGCCCTCGATGGCGAAGGCGTCCAGCGCCTCGCCCTGGGATTCGATGGCCTCGGCCCGGGTCGGGGCCCAGGTGACGAGCTTGGCGATCATCGGGTCGTAGTGGATCGCGATCTCGCCGCCCTCCTCCACGCCGGTGTCGTTGCGGACGGTGGCCCCGCCGAACTCGCCCTCGGCCGGCGGCCGGTAGGTGGTGAGTCGCCCGATCGAGGGCAGGAAGTTGCGGGTCGGGTCCTCGGCGTAGACGCGGCTCTCGACGGCCCAGCCGTCGAGCTTCACGTCGGCCTGGCCGAGCGGCAGGGGCTCGCCGGCCGCGACCCGGATCATCAGCTCGACGAGGTCGAGGCCGGTGATCATCTCGGTGACCGGATGCTCCACCTGGAGGCGGGTGTTCATCTCGAGGAAGTAGAAGGACTTGTCCTGGCCGGCCACGAACTCGACGGTGCCGGCGGAATCGTAGTTCACGGCCTTGGCCAGCGCGACGGCCTGCTCGCCCATCTTCCGGCGGGTGGCCTCGTCGAGGAGCGGCGACGGCGCCTCCTCGATGACCTTCTGGTTGCGGCGCTGGATCGAGCACTCGCGCTCGCCGAGATAGATCACGTTGCCGTGCTTGTCGCCGATCACCTGGATCTCGATGTGGCGCGGGTCGGTGATGAACTTCTCCACGAAGACGCGGTCGTCGCCGAAGGACGAGGCGGCCTCCGACTTGGCGCGGGCGAAGCCCTCGGCGACTTCGCCGGACGAGTGGGCGATGCGCATGCCCTTGCCGCCGCCGCCGGCGGAAGCCTTGATCATCACGGGATAGCCGATCTCGTCCGCGATGGTGACGGCGTGCTCGGGGCTCTCGATCACGCCGAGGAAGCCCGGCACGGTGGAGACCTTCGCGGCCGAGGCGGCCTTCTTGGATTCGATCTTGTCGCCCATCGCCGCGATGGCGCCGGGGTTCGGGCCGATGAAGACGATTCCGGCCGCCTCCAGGGCGCGAGGGAAGGCTTCGCGCTCGGACAGGAAGCCGTAGCCCGGATGCACGGCCTGCGCGCCGGTCTGCTTGCAGGCGTCGATGATCTTGTCGATCAGCAGGTAGGACTGCGCCGCCGGGGCCGGACCGATATGCACGGCCTCGTCGGCCATGGCGACGTGCACGGCGTCGCGGTCGGCATCCGAGTAGACCGCCACGGTCTTGATGCCCATGCGCCGGGCGGTCTTGATGATGCGACAGGCGATTTCGCCACGGTTCGCGATCAGGATCTTGTCGAACATCTTTCCGCGCACTCTGGTCCGTCAGGGAACATGCGGCGTCTTGCAAACGCCCAAGCTCGTTCCCGTTAAAGCAGTTATGCGGCTTCGGGAAGCTGATCGATCCAGGCGAGGGCCGTGTTTATGCAGGGACTCGACCGACAATCTTACGGTGCGATGCACCATATGATTTTGAATGCGAAATATCAGGAGCTGGCAGCTCTTAGGCCGCCAGCAATTCGCGGATCCGGTCGCTCTCGGCCGCGGCGCGGTTGGCCGACAGCGCAAAGGCGATGAGGGCTTCGTCGCTGGCCTGGGCCTCTCGCACGACTTCGCGGGCGAGGCGGGCGGCGAGACGGGTCGGGCCGCTGCCGGCGCGCAGGCTGCTCACCAGCCAGGAGGCCACGCCCGCATCGATGTAGCCGGTGGGACGCTCGCCCCAGACGGCGAAATCCACCACCGTCGCGACGAGGTAGTCGCCGAAGCTCGTATCCGCGAAGCTGACGATGCGGTCGAGGGCGATCAGCATGTCGGCCTCGTCGCGGCAAAGGAAGCCGTCGGGGAGGATATCACGCGCCAGGATCTGGACGTCCTCGGCGGTGATGCAGTCGGCGGCGACGATACGGTTACAGAAAACCTGAAGCGAAAGGTTGATCATCTCTTGATGCCTCCCCGGCTTTGTCTTGGCCGGTCTGTGTCTCTGTCGATGGTTCGACTATGCAGGGCGGCATCGTTCAGGCGGTTAACGGGCAAATCTGAATCAATGTTCAGGTTAAAGCCTGCTCACGAATGAGCCTTTCGAAATCATGACGTTCCGGGGCGGGCAAACCCGCCCCGCCCTCCATCCCGTGGCGGCGGAGCGCCCTCCCCCGCCCGTCGCGGGCGCGGCGCCGGTGCGGTCAGCCCGCGACCCCGGGGCCGAGAATCCGCATGTCGAGGCGTCCCTCGGCGTCGCGGAAGACGTCGTAGGTCACCCGGTCGCTGATCGTGTTGTCGGCGCCGAAGATCAGCACCTTCGGCTTGCGCGCGATCACGTCCTCGATGGAGCCGTAGGTCGCGGAGGCGATGATGACTTCGTCGCCGACCTGGCAGGTGCGGGCGGCGGCCCCGTTCAGGATGCAGCAGCGCGATCCGGCCGCGCCGTAGAGCACGTAGGTGCTGATCCGGGCACCCGACATCTTGTTCCAGATCTCGACGAATTCGAGGGGGTCGAGGCCGACCTCCCGGCAGAACTCCGCGTCGAGCGTGATCGAGCCGTGATAGTTCAGGTCGGCCCCCGTCACCCGGAGGCCGTGCAACTTGGCGCGGACGAAACTCTGCATCGGTCTGGCTTTCCCTCGTGCGGCCGCGTTGTTAGTCGGCGCCGTCGTGAGTCGCCAGTCCATTCGGCGCCGTCCGAAACGCCGGCCCGGTGAGGGCTGAGGGGGCCGGGAGCGTTCAGGAGGTCCGGGACGATCCGTTCAGGGCCCGGATCCAGTCCCGCAGGTGATCGGGTTCGAGGTCTTCCAGGGACCGTCCCTCCAGGAACCGTCCCTCCGGGGCCCGGATCTCCGCGCGGAGCTGCCCCGGCGCGAGGCCGTAGGCGGCCTTGAAGGCCCGCGAGCCGTGGCTCGGCGTGGCGAACCCGAGGGTCCAGACCAGGGTCGAGATCCGCGCGTCCCCGCCGCTCTGCAGGATGGCCGACCGCAGGCGCGCCACGCGCCGGCGCACGATCTCGCGCCCGACACCGCCGACGGGGGCGAAGGCCCGATAGAGGGAGCTGCGGGACATGCCGGAGCCGGAGGCCACCGCGTGCACGTCGAGGTCGCGCCGCCCGAGATGCGCGTCGATGAAGAGCAGGGCCCGCAGGCGGCGAGCGGCGTCCGCCTCGTCGTCGTCGCCCGCCTGCCAGGCCGGCAGGTCGCCGGCCGGGCGCAACAGGCCGGCGATCAGACGGTTGCCGCCCTGAAAGACGTCCGTGGTGCCGGATACCCCCCGGGCCAGGGACAGCACCGCCTCGGCGAGGGCCGGGAACGCCCTTTGCGGGAGCACCCGCCCGTGCAGGGCGCGCAGGTTCGGCACCGCCCCTTCCACCACGTCGCGCGGCAGGGCGACCGTGACGTAATCCGCGTCGTACAGGACCGTGCGCTGCGGACGGGTCGTATCGAACAGGACGGCGTCGCCCGCCGCCAGCAGGCGTTCGGCTCCGGGCTCACCCGCCAGCATTCGGCCCGAGCGCAGCACCTGAACGTTGACGTGCTCGAGATCGTCGCGCCGGACGCGCGGCGCCTCGCGCTGGTGGACGGCGCCGGCGATCTGCCGGTCGAACAGGAGCAGGCCGGCGGCGCGACGTCCCCGCACGGCGGCCTGGAAGCGGTCGCCGATCCGCGAGACCGTCGAGCCGACCGCGTAGAGATCGTGATAGGTGGCGAAGCGGTCGGGCGCGGCTGCGAACGAAGCATCCTCCACCGATGTTTTCTGCGGCGATGTCTTCTGTGGGGATGTCTTCTGTGGGGAAACGGCGTGGCTGACGACCGGCCGCTGCACATCGGACGTGTCGACCAGGGGCGTCCGATGCTCGCGCGGAGGTGGCACGCGCTGCGATGATCCTGCCCGCATCGCCATCCCCGCGCGCCCCGCGCCTGCCTTGCAGGCAGGGATTGGCACACGCGAGGGTCGCAGGCACGCCACGTGTTCGTGAGCGTTTTTTACGGGATGCGCCGGGGCGTGCAGCCAGTGTTCCGGCGACGGACCTCCGCGCCGAGCCTACGGCTGGACGCGACCTGGGAGGCTGGCGCCGACAAACGACCCGCCCCGACCGACGGACGACCGGCTTTCGCCGCTGGGTGTCAGCGCACCACCACCCTGGCGCCGATCGGCACCCGGTCGTAGAGGTCGACGACGTCGTCGTTGAGCATGCGGATGCAGCCCGAGGACACCGCCTGGCCGATCTTCTCCGGCTCGTTGGTGCCGTGGATGCGGAATAGCGTGTCCTTCTTGCCCTCCGCGAGGTAGAGCGCGCGGGCCCCGATCGGGCTCGTCGGGCCGCCTTCCAGGCGCTTCGGCAGGTCGGGCCGGCGGGCCAGCATCTCCGGCGGCGGGTTCCAGTCCGGCCATTCGCCCTTGCGGTCGACCTCCGCCGTGCCGGACCAGGCCATGCCGGCATGGCCGACCGCCACGGGATAGCGCACGGCCTTGCCGTCGGGCAGCACGTAGTAGAGTCGCCGCTCCTTGGTCACCACGATGACGGTCCCGGGGGCTTCCTTCGTCGGATACTCGACGGTGGCGCGGGCGATCTTCGGATCGACGGGGGCGGTCGGCGCGAGCTTCATCCACGCCTTGTCGCGCTCCGGACCGGTCAGCAGGGCGGGCGCCGCGGCGAGCGGGCCGGTCGCCGGTCCCGTCGCCCCCGGACCCGTCTGGGTGTTGCAGGCGCCGAGGGGCAGCAGCGTGCCGATCATGAGCAGAAGGGCGGGCGCGCGCATGGGTCAGGGCCTGTCTCGACCCGCCAGGCACCTGGCGCGGTCTGATCGATTCGTGTTCTGACAGGTCTTGCACAACCCGAGCCGAGCGCGCATCCCGGCATCGTGATCACGCGCAAGATGTGATACTTTGGCATCATCTGTTGTATCGAAGCGACAGATCGGTGGCCGCAAAGGGATGATCGTGACGACGCTGTACGTAAGCCACCCGTCCGCCCTCGATCACGCCATGCCGGAGGGGCATCCCGAGCGCGCCGACCGGATCCGGGCGGTGGAGCGGGCCCTCGAGGACGAGCGCTTCGCCGGGCTGATCCGGGGCCAGGCCCCGAAGGCCGAGGCGTCGGTTCCGACCCTGGTCCATCCGGTGCCCTACGTGCAGGCGATCATCGAGGCGGCCCCGACGGAGGGATACGTCCAGATCGACGGCGACACCCTGCTCTCCCCCGGAACCCTCGAGGCGGCCCTGCGCGGGGTCGGCGGCGCCGTGCACGCGGTCGATGCGGTGATGGCGGGCGAGTGCGCCAACGCCTTCGTGGCCATGCGGCCCCCGGGGCATCACGCCGAGCGCATGACCGCGATGGGGTTCTGCGTCTTCAACAACGCCGCCATCGCGGCGCGCCACGCTCGCGAGGCCCACGGGGCGAGCCGGGTGGCGATCGTCGATTGGGACGTCCACCACGGCAACGGCACGCAGGACATCTTCTGGGACGACCGCTCGGTACTGTACGCCTCCACCCATGAGATGCCGCTGTTCCCGGGCACGGGAACGACATCGGAGCGGGGCAACCACGACACCATCGTCAACGTGCCCCTGCGGGCGGGCGACGACGGCCCGATCTTCCGCGAGGCCTTCGAGGCCGGCATCCTGCGCCGCCTCGACGCCTTCGCCCCCGACCTCATCATCATCTCGGCGGGCTTCGACGCCCACCACCTCGATCCCCTCGGCCATGTGGAGCTCACCGAGGCGGATTTCGGCTGGGCGACGCGCCGCCTGATGGAGGTCGCCGATCGCCATGCCGGCGGGCGCGTCGTCTCGGTGCTGGAGGGGGGCTACAGCCTCAAGGGCCTCGGCCTCTCCGTCGCCGCCCACGTGGATGCGCTGATGGGGCGCTGAGCCTCCGGCGGGTCCTTCTCATCGGGTCCTTGTCCTCAGGCTCTTGCCCCTCAGGCGACCGGCTCCAGGGCGAGGGCCGGGTTGTCCGACGGGTCCGCCATGGCCACGGCGATCTCGAACAGCAGCAGGTCGATCAGCCGCCGCATCACCGGCGTCCCGGTCTCCTCGATGACGGCACGCGCCGCGATGCAGTGGGCGGCGAGGACGTCGAGGGCCTCGCCCTTGGGTGGCGGGATCAGGGTGAGCATGACAGGTCCTTTGCGGCCGCGCGTCAGGCGGCGAGGTAGGGGTAGGTCGGGGCGAGGACGGACTCCGTACGCCCCGTGAGGGCGCGCAGGCGTGCGAGGGTCCGGTCGTCGAACTCCGCGGTGGCCGCGATGATGTCCTCGCCGCTGATCGACTGCGGCAGGCCGAGCGGCCGGGCCCGGAAATGGAGCTGCACCACGTGCAGCAGGTAGAGGGTCGGCATCTGCAGCACGAGCTGGCGCACGCCGTTGGCGAGGCCCCACTCGACGATGCCCGAGAGCAGCGCGAGCGACACCGGATTGACCGCCTTGCCGCGTCCGCGATGGGAGCGGGCCACGGCCTGGCGCGTCCATTCCCAGGTGTCGTGGCCGCGAGGCAGCGCGCCCTCGCAGAGCTGCGGCAGCACGTCGGAGAGGAGGTGCGGCCGGGTCGTCGGCAGGAGCCGGCTGTAGCCGATGACCCGCCCCGACTCGATGGCCAGGAAGTGCATCGCGTGGGCCGTGTCGAACTGGTCGATTTCGCGCCCGTCGGGCCGCGCGAGGTCGACCCAGCGCTTTTCCTCGACGAAGATTGCGTGTCTCAGGCGCCAGACTTGTTCCATTTCTTCGCGAAAACAGTATTCGTTAGCGGGTGTCACGATCTGGATCATGTCGAAACCTCCGTTGCGAGGTCGTTTCTGACATGACCGTGACAGTCACAAACCTACGGGAACCCGTAGGTCGACGCGTCGCGACGCGCGGAATCGGCGCCGGCGGCCCGCGCGGCGTTCGTCGCGATGGCGCCCCGATGGGGATGCGTTAGGTGATCAGTCCGCGCCGCAACGCCACCGCGACCGCCTGGGTCCGGTTGGTCGTGCCGAGCTTCGTCCGGGCCGAGCGCAGGTGGAAGTCGACCCCGTGGGTCGAGATGCCCATGACCTCGCCGATCTCCCAGTCGGTCTTGCCCTCCGCCGCCCATTGCAGGGCCTCGCGCTCCCGCGGCGCGAGCTTGGCGGCCCGCGCCGCCCCGTCCGGCCCGCGCAGGCGCAGCAGGTGGCCGAAAGCGTAGGTGGCGATGAGCTGGAGCATCGGCCGATCGCCGGGATTCAGGGCGAGGCGCTCGCCGGAGAGGCTGAACCCGGCCACGTCGCCGTCGAGGGTCATCAGCGGGACCGTGATCCCGTCGCGCAGGTGGAACTCGCCCGCTTCCGCCATCACGCGGCGGGCATCGGCATCGTCGCCGAACCGCTCGGCGAGCTCGCTCCAAGCGAAGGGTGCGGCGCTGTGGGCGAGGTGCCGGACCGTGGGATCGTGGAAGGCGTAGCCCCGCGCCAGGTAGCGCCGGCCCCATTCCTCCGGGAAGGTGTTGACGAGGATGTGCCCGTGCTGCTGCCGCGCCGGGGTCCCCTTCCGGGGAATGGTCCCCGCCATGGCATGGGAGACGCCGTGGGCCGCGAATTCCGTCACCAGCAGGCGACCCACATCGTCGGTGCTCGCGGTCCGGTCGAGCGCCCGGAGGAAGCCCAACGTCTGGTCCAGCGCCTTGCGCGTCATCACAAATCCGACATCGTCACCCGGGGCGAGTGAAAGCCGGATAACCTTAGATTGTCAACGCGCGGGGCTTATGCGCGCGGCGATGGCGTCGGGCGTCAGCCGAACAGGTCCACGGCGGTGAAGCCGCGCGCCTGCATCCGCTCGGCGAGGACCCGGCGATGGCAGCGCGCCGGCTCGCGCTCGAAGCAGAGCAGGCAGATCGGGGTGCGTTCGGCCAGGGCACAGAGCTCGTCCAGGGCGAGGCCGCCATCGGCGGTGTCGAGCACCTCCTCGCAATAGATGCGCCGCATCAGCGCCGCGTCGTCCGCCCGGGCCGCCTGCCGCCCGGCCTTCGGCGTGCCGAGGCTGCGGGCATGGGCGTAGCCGATGCCGGCCTCTTCCAGGCTGGTACGCAGGGCCGTCTTGGAGAAGCCGCGCTTGCGGGAATTCGCCACGGCGCGGACATCCGCCAGGGTCCCCACCTGTGCGTCCCGCAGGGCGGCGATCAGGCGCTCGGAATCGAGGCCTTCGTACCCGATGGTGAACAGAACCTTCACGGCACGCTCCTGTGTCCCAAACCCGCAGGCATGGCCTGCACTTAGGGGGTGGAGCCCGTGGGGGCCAGGGTGGATGTCCACCGCCTATGTGGCTTGCCCGACACGGCTTCCGGAAATCCGCCGCATTGCCGTCAAAGGTCTGTTAACCGCGGCCGGGTCATCCCTTAGCCATTGGTAACGCGTCAATTCTGGTGGGTCGGGCAACGATGCGGCTGAGGAACGGGACTGCCCCGGCACGTCGGATTCGGACGGCGTGCCTGACGGCCCTGCGCACGGGATTGCGGCGCGGCGTGGCGGTCGCCGTGCTGTCCGCCCTGGCGGCCTGCTCGGGCACCACGGATTTCTACCCCACCAAGGGCGACGCCAAGCCCCATCCCGGCGTCGCGCGGGCCAAGCAGCATCCGGTCCAGGGCATCGACATCTCGAAGTGGCAGGGCCCCGTCGACTGGATGTCGGTGCGGGCGGCCGGCACCCAGTTCGCCTTCATCAAGGCGACCGAGGGCGGCGACCACGTGGACGAGCGTTTCCGGACGAACTGGGACGGCGCGGCGCAGGCCGGCGTGCCGCGGGGCGCCTATCACTTCGTGTTCTGGTGCCGCTCGGCCCAGGACCAGATGGCCTGGTTCAAGAAGAACGTCCCCAACGATCCGACCGCCCTCCCCCCCGTCCTCGACGTGGAGTGGAACGGCCATTCGCAGCTCTGCCCGAAGAAGCTGCCCAAGGCCCAGGCGCTGTCGATGATCCGCTACATGCTCGACGAGATGGAGCGCTACACCGGCAAGCGCCCGATCATCTACACCGACATCACCTTCCACAAGGACGTGCTCGAGGACGAGCTGCCGGACTACCCGCACTGGGTCCGCTCCACGGCCGCCGAGCCGGAGCAGCGCTACGCCAAGCGCAAGTGGATGCTGTGGCAGTTCACCTCGACCGGACGGGTGCCCGGCGTGCGCGGCGACGTCGACCGCAACGCGTTCTACGGCACCCCGGCCGAGTGGGCCTCGTTCCTGTCGACGGATTGCGATCCGCGCGAGCACCGCAACCTCGCCGATCGCGGGCTCTGCACCGGCAAATGACCCTCCCGTGACCCATAAGGGTCACGGCGGGCACGAAGCGGTGGCCGGTCGATCCGGCCACACCCTCTGCAGCACGGAGGCACCCGTCAGGCGCCCGCGCTCATCACCGTGGCCATCACCGTCCCGTAGTGGCAGGCCGTCGCCATCAGGACGAAGGCGTGCCAGATCGCGTTCTGGTATGGCAGGCTGCGCCAGACGTGGAAGATGACGCCGAGCGAGTACAGGATTCCGCCTAGTGCGAGCATCCAGAGGGCGTCGGCGCTGAGCCGTCCGATCACGGCATCGTAGGCGACGACGCCGCTCCAACCGAGGGTCAGGTAGAGCCCGATCGATGCCCGATCGTAGCGGCCGGGCAGGAGCAGTTTCAGGGCGATGCCGATCGCGGCCACCAGCCAGACCGTGCCGAGCAGGCTCCAGGCGGGCAGGCCGTCGCCCACCAGGGCGACGAGGGGCGTGTAGGTGCCGGCGATCATCAGGTAGATCAGGGCGTGGTCTGCACGCCGCAGCAGCCACTTGCGCCGAGACACGGGCCACATGTTGTAGGTGGCCGAGACGCCGAGCATCGAGACGAGGCCGGCCGCGTAGATCGTGACCCCCGCGCGTTCAAGGAGCGAGAGCGGCGAGAGGGCGGCGATCACCACGATGGCGATGGCACCCGCGACGCCGAGGGCGACACCCACGACGTGCACGGCGCCATCCGCCAGGATTTCTTTCCGGGTATAGTTCCAGGTCACTCCCGTTGGGCGTCCGTCGTCCGCTAAAAGCATCGCCGACCTCCGGTATTTCCATAGAGGCTACGCTTCAACCGGTTGTCGCGTTCCGCGCGACAACTACCGAGTTGGAGCCATCAACAGGAATCTCTTCGGGCGAGGACTAGCCCGGAAGGATGTTCGGATAGCGGTTCGCGATGGCGACGGCCCAGACGGCTCCGAGCAATCCCGTCAGGCCGAGGGCCAGCCAGGCGTGCTTGCCGTGACGGCGCGTCGCGGGCGGCGGGTTCACACCGGGCCGGTTCGCCCCGCCGTGGGCGGTGCGGGTCTCGGCGGTTGTCGGCTCGGATGCGGGCGTGCGCCGGGTCTCGGTATCCTGCATGCAGGGGTCGTCCTCTCGCGGTTCAGGGGTGTCGGACGCAGCGCAGCCCGAGGGCTCCGACGGCATCGTGACGGGGGTCGAACGTGCGGGGACCAGGGTGGTTCGTTGCAGTGCGGTCGCGATGTGGTGATCCGCACATCCTGACCAACGACCCCGGATGGGGGCATCGGCCCAGCGACCCGGGGGGACGGTATCGGGCGCGGCCCCTCGGACGAGCCAGGCCGACCGCTCGGGCCGCCCGATCGATCAGGCCGTCCTGCCGGTCAGCGCTTCGTAGCCGAACGGGGTCGACGGACGGCCGAGGGGCGCGGCGACTGGGGACTGGGCCGCCCGTCGGGCATGGACCGTCGCCATCGTCAGGACCGCCATGGCGAAGACCTGGTGCGCGAGCGCGGCCCAGAGCGGCACGGCCAGCAGCAGGGTTGTGATGCCGAGGACGGCCTGGGTGAGGACGAGGGCGGCGATGCCGGTCGCCCGGCGGGCGATGCCCGACCCCGGGAGCGCCCGGCGGGCATCGAACGCATGCACGAGGGCCACCGCCAGCAGCAGGTAGGCGGTCAGGCGGTGATTTAGCTGCACCAGGGCGAGGTTGTCGACGAAGTTCTCGATCCAGGGCGTCCCGGCGAAGAGCTCCGCGACCGGCGGCACGAGATGCCCGTCCATGGTCGGCCAGGTGTTGTAGAGGAGCCCCGCCTTCGAGCCCGCCACCAGGCCGCCGAGGAAGATCTGGACGACGACGAGGGCCATGATGGCCAGGGCCGTCCGGCGCAGGCGCGGCGGATCGGCTTCGGCGGTACCGTCGGGCGTCCGCAAGCCGGCGGCGAGCCAGACCAGGCCGGCGAGGATCAGGCTGGCAGTGGTGAGGTGCAGGGCGAGCTTCAGGGGCGCCACGGCCGTCATGCCGGGCTGCAGGCCGGAAGCGACCATGATCCAGCCGATGGCGCCCTGGAGGCCGCCCAGGATTCCGAGTCCGAGCAGGCCGAGGCCGAGGCGACGGGTCAGGGCGCCGCGCCACCAGAACCAGAGCAGCGGCAGGAAGAAGACGAGGCCGACGATGCGGCCGAGGAGACGGTGGCCCCATTCCCAGGCGTACAGGACCTTGAAGTCCGACAGGCCCATGCCCTGGTTCAGGATGCGGTACTGGGGCGTGTCGCGGTACTTGTCGAACTCCGCCGCCCAGGCCTCGGCCGAGACGGGCGGGATCGCGCCGGTGACGGGGCGCCACTCGGTGATGGACAGCCCGGAGCCGGTCAAGCGCGTGGCGCCGCCGACGGCGACCATGCCGACCACGAGGGCGGCCAGGACGTAGAGCCAGATCCGCACGCCCCGGTGTCCGGGGATCGCGCCGCTCGCCAGTTGGCCTGCTCGCACCACGTCGTTCCTCGCATTCCGCGCGGGCGCCGGACGGCGCGCCGCGGATGAATGCGGGTTAAGCGAGGTAGGCGCTGTGGGCAACGCTCAGCGACGACGCACCGCCCGGCGTCAGACCTTCCGAGTCCAGTTCGCGCTGGCGGCTGAGGGACAGCATCTCGAGCACGGCGATGACGATCCAGGGCCCCGCGATCCCGATGAAGAACGTCATGCCTGCGAATCCTCCGGCGCGCCGCGCGCGCCACCGAGAATAGGTGACGCGCGGGGTTCGGCAAGACGAAACCAGGGCGGAACGCCGCCTTCAGAGCGCCGCACGTGCCAACTTCCAGACGAGAAAGGCCAGAACACCGGCGCCGAGGCAGCGACGCCAGGGATTCACGCCGCGCACGACCTCGTCGACAGCCCACCACACGAGGGCCGCCGCACCGAGGACGCGGAGATAGGGGCCGATTCGCCCGCCGGCTCCGTCGAGCCAGCCGACCAGCGCGCAGCCGATGAAAATCAGCAGCGGTGCGTTCGGCCATTGCCCGATGGTGATCGCGCCGGTCTGGCGGTTGCGAAAGAACCAGTCGATCGCGTTCAGGTCGGCACCCCGCTGTCGGCCTTGCGGGCCGGGGCGCAGATCTGCGGCGAGACCTTGTCGAGATGCTCGCAGGCATTGCGCAGGTACCACGCCCGCAGTTCCGGCTGGCCGGGGGCGACGTACATGCCGACGAGCACGAAGGCGACGGCGCCGACGATGATGAGGGTGAGAAGACTACGCATCGGGGCAACTCCCAGGACCGGTCCGGAGCCCCTTCCAACCACCCGGCGGTCCGGGCGATCCCAAGTCCGGCGCGTTCCCGCCCCGGAGAGCCCGGGACAAAGAAAGTCCGGCGCGTTCCCGTCCCGGAGAGTCCGGGACAAAGAAACAGCCCGCGCGCCGATGCCGGCATGCAGGCTGTGTAAGCTTGGGAGGATCGAGAGGCTGTTGAGACCTGCCTGACAACGGACGGATCCCGCCGTGGTTCCCAGGCGCGAAACCGGAAAAGGCGTCAGGCCGCCTCGAACAGCGGCACGATCCGCATCCCCGGCACGAGGACGAGGCCCTTGTCGGTGATGCGGATCTCCGGGATGACCGAGAGCGGGATCAGGTTGAAGCCCATATACGGGATGGTGCAGCCGGCCCGCGACCAGGCTTCCTTCAGCACCCGCACCTCCTCCGCCACGGCCGTGACGCGCTTGTCCGACAGGAGACCGGCCACCGGCAGCGGCACAAGTGCGACCACGGACCCGTCCTCGACCACGCAGACGCCGCCCTGGATCGCGCTGAGCGCATCGAGGGCGACGCGCATATCGTCGGCGTTCAGGCCGGCGACGATGACGTTGTGCGAATCGTGTCCGACGCTGCTCGCCACGGCACCCCGCTTCAAGCCGAAGGCCCGGAGCAGCCCGTGGGCGACGTTGCCGGCGCGGCCGTGGCGCTCGATCACGGTGACGAAACACAGGTCGTTGTCCGCGAGGGTCGAGGGCCAGTCCGGGCCGGGCACGAGGTCGACGACCTCGTGGGTAAGCTCGATGCCTGGCAGCGTCGTGCGGATCGCGTTGATCCGGCAGGGGCCCGCCGGCAGGTCCGGGGTCAGGGCGGGCAGCGGGTCGGGCAGATGCATCGTGGCGTAGGCCGGTGCCGGGTAGCGGTAGGGGCGCGACAGGGCGGCGTCGAGCAATGGCGTGATCCGGCGGTCCTCGACGACCAGTTCGCCGCCGTACCAGGTGGACCGGGGTACGAGGTCGTCGTCGAGGAGCACGAGGTCGGCCCGGCGGCCGCCACCGAAGCCGCCGATCTCGCCGTCGAGGCCGTAGCGGGTGGCGGGGTGCAGCGAGCCCATCGACCAAGCCTGGACCTTCGGGATGCCCATGCGCACCGCCTCGCGCACCACCCAGTCGAGGCCGAAGGCGAGGAGGTCCTGCGCGTCGCGGTCGTCGGTGCAGACGCAGATGCGCTTGGCGGCGGCGCCGTAGTCTAGGATGGTGCCGATGGCCTTCGGCAGGCTGTGCCAGGGCGTGGTCGGAGGGCCGCCGCGCAGATAGATCCAGATCCCGGCCTCCAGGAGATCGTCGGCGATGTCGCGGTCGATGGCCTCGTGGGTGTCGGTGACGCCGCTGGCGGCGTAGGCGGCGACGAAATCGCGCCCGTAGATGTGGCCCGAGACCGGGCGACCGCGCTCCAGAGCGGCCCGGATGATGGCGTGGGCGCGGGGATCGCCCTCGCAGACCGCGACGAAGTCCATCTTCTCGCCGAGGCCGATCGCCTCCGGCCAGGCATCGAACAGGGCCGCGATCTTGGCCGCGTCGAGGTCGCCGCCGGCCGTCTCCAGTTCGGGCGAGGTCGCCGGTACCGTGCTGGGTACCGTGAGGTAGATGTTCAGGGGCGCGGCGCGGGCATCCTCCAGCATCCAGGCGATGCCATCGGCATCGAGGACGTTGCCGATCTCGTGGCTGTCGCAGACGATGGTGGTGGTGCCGTTGAGGAGCGCGGCCTCGGCATAGGCGCAGGCCGTGACCATGCTGCTCTCGATGTGCAGGTGCGGGTCGACGAGGCCGGGCGCCAGGAGGCCGCCGCCGAGGTCGTGCCGGGGGGCGCTCCCCCGGTAGGTTCCGGCCGGCCTCACCGACGCGATCCGCCCGCCGGCGATCCAGACCTCGCGATCCGGCAAGATACGCTCCGAATAGGTCGAGAGCAGGCGGGCGCCGGTGAGCACGCGGTCGGGCTCCGCCCGGCCCGAGGCCACGGCCGAGAGGTGGCGCGTCATCCGGCTCAAGGGTTCGACGGAGAAGCGCGTCAGCGGTCGCGTGTCGGTCATGCGGTCTCCCGGGGCCTTGAGACTTGGGACTTGGGACTTAAGACTTGAGACTTGAGACTTGGGAATCGGCGTGCGGCTGGGCCGCCCGGTGCCGCCCGGCGCACGCATCGTGCCAGACGCCGCGCTCGCCGGACAGGCGCCGCGTGCCGGCGAAACGGGTTGCCAAGCGGGAGCGGCGGCACCATCTAGGGAGCATGCCGATCGCGACCCCGCGTCGCTCGATCGGAGACGGCCACGAGGCCGGGCCTGGGTGACGCCGGATGTACGCGCACCCGCCCCGCCCCTGCGTGGCCGTCGGCGTCTCTTCCTCACCCCTGCAGTTCGAGCACCGTCCCGTCATGGCCAAGCGTACCAAGTCGAAACCGCAGGAGCGCGGCTCCGTCCTGTTCGACGTCGTCTACGACGACGAGTCCCGCGCCTCGAACCGGCGCGTTCCCATGGAGATCCTCGGCGGCCTCGACGGCGACGAGCCGGCCCGCCAGCTCATCGAGGACCAGGACCGCGCCATTTCCGAGAAGTCTGGTCGTCCCCTGCGGGCCATCCGCAGCCTGACCCGCTCGCCCGCCCGCGTCACCACGGCGTCCGACGAGTAGGCGTCCCACCGGCTTTGCGCGCGGGGCCGGACCGCTCCCGCCTCAGGCCTTCTTGAGGAACTCGGCCCTCAGCACGAGGCCCTTCACCTTCTCGGCGTTGCACTCGATCTCGGACGGATCGTCGGTCAGGCGGATGTTCTTGATCAGCGTGCCGCGCTTCAGGGTCGTCGAGGTGCCCTTCACCTTCAGGTCCTTGACCAGCGTCACCGCGTCGCCGTCGGCGAGCTTGCTGCCGTTCGCATCCCGGGTCTCGTCCATCGCCCGCGCCCTCAGCTCTCGGGACGCATGTAGGGCCGGCCGGCATCCACGAGGGCCCGGTCCACGGCCTCGATGGCCAGGAGGATCCGGGTGAGGTCCTCGGCCGCCGAGGGGGCCGCGACCTCGCTGCTGGCGATCCGGCGGGCGAGCGCGTGGCGCTGGCGGGCCAGGCTGGCCCGCGCCCGGTTCATCTGATCGATCTCTTCCGCCGTCATGCTGTGCTCCCCTGAACGACCCGGCCGGGCCGCGGGAGCGATGCGGCCTTTGGGAGCCGAACGCAAGGACGGCGTCGTCTCGCGCGACCTGCCCTCAGAACAGGGCGCCCTGCGCATCCTCGTCGCTGGAGCGCGGCTGCTCGGCGGGCGGCGCCGATTGCACGGCCCCACCGCGCTCCGGCCTGGCCAGGGGTTCGATCAGGTCCGGGGCGTCGATGCGGGCGTTGTTCACGCGCGCGCTCACCGCATCGAGGGTGAGCCAGTCGTCGGGACAGGGGCGGCAGAGGGTGATCGCCGCGTCGGGTTCGACGTCCCGCGTGTCGAGCCAGGGCGCGACCTGCTCGGGCGCCAGGATCACCGGCATGCGGTCGTGCACCGCCGCCATGGTGCCGTTGGCGTCGGTGGTGACGATCGCCGCCGTGTCGACCTCCGAGCCGTCCGCCCCGAGCCAGTTCTCCCACAGGCCCGCGAGCGCCATCGGCGCCCGGTCGGCGCGGCGGATCATGAAGGGGGTCCTGGTCGCGGTCTTGCCGGTGCCCTCCCGGCGCCATTCGTAGAAGCCGTCGGCCAGGAAGACGCAGCGGCGGTGGCGCAGGGCGCCGCGGAAGGTCGGCTTCTCCCGCAGCGTCTCGGACCGGGCATTGATGATGAGGGGGAAGTCTTTCGGGTCCTTGACCCAGCTCGGCCACAGACCCCAGCGCACCAGCCGGAACTGGCGCCGCCCGCCCTCGGACAGCACCACCGGCACGGGCTGGGTCGGCGCCACGTTGTAGCGGGGCGGGAAGTTCGGCAGCTCGGGATAGCCGTAGAAGGCCCGGAAGATCTCCGGGGCCTGGGCGATGAAGAAGCGTCCACACATGCGCGGACGATCGGCAAATCCGGCCCGATGGGCAAGGTCGAATCGCCGGGGGCCGGTGCCGCGGGCTCAGGCGGCGCGGACGCTGGCGAGGAAGCGGCCGACCTCCTGGCCGAGATGGTCGGACTGGCGGGAGAGGGCCGAGGCGGAGGCCAGGACCTGGCTCGCCGCCGCGCCGGTCTCCTCGGCCGCCCCCGCCACGCCGGCGATGTTGGCCGTGACCTCGCCGGTGCCGGTCGAGGCCTGGGCGACGTTGCGCACGATCTCCTGGGTCGCCGCGCCCTGCTCCTCGACGGCCGCCGCGATGGTGGTCGCGACCGCGCTGATCTCGTCGATCCGGCCGCGGATGGCGTCGATGGCGTGCACGCTCTCGGCCGTGGCGCCCTGGATCCGCGCGATCTGCGTGCTGATCTCGTCGGTGGCCCGGGCCGTCTGCCCGGCGAGTTCCTTCACCTCGGTCGCCACCACAGCGAAGCCTCGGCCCGCCTCGCCGGCTCGGGCCGCCTCGATCGTGGCGTTGAGCGCCAGGAGGTTGGTCTGCGCCGCGATGTCGGAGATCAGCTTGACGACGTCGCCGATCCGCGCCGTCGCGCCGCTGAGTTCCTGCACCAGGGCGGCGGTGGTGCCGGCCTCGCGCACGGCGGCTCCCGCGAGCTCGGCCGAGCCCTGGACCTGGCGGCCGATCTCCTGCACCGAGGAACCGAGCTCCTCGGCCGCGGCCGCCACGGTCTCGACGTTCGAGGCGGCTTCCTCGGCGGCGGCTGCCACCGACAGGGACCGCCCGGCGGTCTCGCTCGCGGTGCCGCTCATGGCCTGGGCGGTGGCCTGCAGCTCGCCCGCGGCCCGGCCGACGGAGGTCACGATGCCGCCCACGGCGCGCTCGAAGCCGTCGGCCATCTCCTGCATCGCCCGGCGGCGCTGGGCTTCGGTCCCGGCCCGGGCCAGGGCCGTCTCGTCCTCGAGGGCCTTCATGCGGATCAGGCTCTCCTTGAAGACCTGGACGGCGTCGGCGATGCGGCCGATCTCGGTCCCCGTGCCCTGGTGCGGGATCGCCACGGAGAGGTCGCCGGCGGTGAGCGCCGTCATCGGCCGGACCACCGAGTCGATGCCGCGGGTGACGCTGCGGATGATCAGGGTCGCCAGCAGGGCCGCGAGGGCGACCGCGACGGCGAGGGCCGCCAGCGCGACGGACCGCGTCTGTGCCGTCAGTACGGCGCCGTCCGCCTCGGCCTTCGCGGCGCCGGCATCGTTGATCTCGATGAGCTTCTCCAGGGCCGTCGAGGCCCGCCGCCGCGGCTCGACGCCCTCGGCGAGGTAGAGGGCGTAGGCCTCGCCCTTCGGAGTACTGCGGGCCGCGGCGACGATCCGGTCGGCGACGCCGAAGAAGGCGGCGACCTCCCGCTGGAAGGCTTGGAAGTGGCTGCGCTCGGTTTCCGAACTGATCAGGCGCTCGTAGCTCTTCGACAGGGTGCCGATCTGCTCCCGGCGCTTGGCCATGTCGACCTCGATCTTGGCCTGGTCACCTGTTTCCGCGGTCTGGGTCACGCGCAGCAGGCTCGTGGTGTAACGGGCCAGGGCCACGTCGATCCGGCCGCTGACCTGCACGCTCGGGAGCCAGTTGGTCTGTACGTCGGTGAGTAGAGTCTTGATCTGTCCGATACCAGACGTTCCGAGCCAGCCAATTGCGACGATAAAGAACGTTATGATCGTGAAGCTGGCGACCAGGCGGCTTCGGATTGTCAGGGTCTTCAGGGACATGAGATCGCTCCGAAAGCATGCGTCCGCCTTCCGGGGCATGCCAAGCACGATCACATTGCCTCAGCATCCTTAACGGGATGCATCGAATACTCGCTACAGCCAGCGTTTCCAGCGGAAGAAGACGTATGGAAGGACCGCCGCGACGACCATCATGACGACCGCCATCGGGTATCCGAAGCCCCAGTCAAGTTCGGGCATGGCCTTGAAGTTCATGCCGTAGATGGATGCGATCAGGGTCGGCGGCATGAAGACCACGGCCATGACCGAGAACAGCTTGATGATGTTGTTCTGCTCCAGGTTCACCAGCCCGAGGGTGGCGTCGAGGAGGAACTGGATCTTGGAGGACAGGAAGGTGGCGTGCTCCTCCAGGGATTGCAGATCGCGCAGGGTGGAGCGGACGTCCTCCCGCAGCTCGCGCGGCGCCTTCGCGGTGCGGTAGGTCGCCGAGAGCGACAGGAGGATGCGCTCCATCGAGACGAGGCTCTCGCGCTGCTTCGAGATCAGGTCGCCGTGGCGCCCGAGCGCCCGGAGGGTGTCCTGCAGGGCGGTGTTGCGGGCGCTCGGGTCCTCCTTCTCCTCGAAGATCTTGCCCGAGAGGCGGTCGATGCGCTCGCCCTGGAGCTGGAGCACGTCCGCCGCCCGGTCGATCACGGTCTCGATCAGCCCGGCCAGGATGGTCTCGCCCGAGGGCACGGCGGAGGGGCCGTTACCCGTGGAGCGGCCGGCCCGCTGGGTGTACATCCGGAAGGCCTGCGGCTCCTCGTAGCGCACCGTCACCAGACGGTTTCCGCGCAGGATGAAGGTGATGCCGGCCAGCCCCGGCTCCTCGGATTCGCTGACCTTGCTCAGCACCCGGCCGGTCATGTAGCGGGCCCCATCCTCGACGTAGAGGAGCTCGGAGGGCTCGATGTCCTTCATCTCCTCGCGGGTCGGCACCGAGATGCCCATGAAGACCTCGACCTTCAGGTCTTCCTCCCGGCTCGGCCGCACCATGTCGAGCCAGACGGTGTCGTCGGGGATCGGCTCCTGCAATTCGAGGGAACGGCGCTCGAGCAGGGTCTGCCCGGCGCCGGCGACCGGCTGGTGGATGAAGATCACGCGGGATGTCTCAGGCGAAGGCCCCGGGAGGCGGTGTGCTCGCATCCGGCACGAAGAAGTCCGGCGCAAGAGGGATGCCGGGTGTGACGCGGTATTTTGAAAAGTCCGTGACACCCTGTTCCGCCAGGAAGCTGTCGTCGATGAGGAAGCGGCCGGTCACGTCCCGGGCGGGCAGGCAGAACAGCGCGTGGGCGGCGTCGGCCAGGATCTCGGGCGTGCGGCTCGCCTGCATCAGCGCCTCCCCGCCCAGCAGGTTCTTCACCGCCGCCGTGGCGATGGTGGTGCGCGGCCAGAGGGCGTTCACCGCGATGCCCTGGCGCCGCAGCTCGCCGGCAAGCCCGAGGACGCAGAGCGACATGCCGTACTTGGCGATGGAATAGGCCAGGTGCGGCGCGAACCACTTCTGGGACATGTCGAGGGGCGGCGACAGCATGACGATGTGGGGGTTCTCAGCCCTGGCCAGGTGCGGGATCGCGTACTTGCTGACCATGTAGGTGCCGCGCGTATTGATGCCGTGCATCAGGTCGAAGCGCTTCATCTCGGTCTCGGGCGTCCGGGTCAGCGAGATCGCGCTGGCGTTGTTCACCACGATGTCGATGCCGCCGAAGGTCGCGGCTGTCCGGGCGATCGCGGCGGCGACGCTGTCCTCGTCGCGGACATCCACCAGGAGGGGCAGCGCCTGCCCGCCCGCCGCCTCGATGGCGGCGGCGGCGGTGTGGATCGTACCTTCCAGTTTCCGGTGCGGGGTGTCGGTCTTGGCCGCGATGGCGATGTTGGCGCCGTCGCGGGCCGCTCGCAGGGCGATGGCGAGGCCGATCCCGCGGGAGGCTCCGGTGATGAACAGGGTCTTGCCGTTCAGCGATCCGCTCATGTCTCAGGTCTCCTCGGTCAAGTTTCTTCGGTCAGGATTCTTCGGCACCGATCTGGAACCGGGGCGGCTGCGTGCCGTCCGCATCGGTGAAGCCGTATTCGGCGGCGAGATCGCCCGCATGCAGGATCTGGCCGGCCCGGGACGCGACGGTGGGGTCGGCCGCCAGGGCGGCGAGGGCCCGGCCGGCATAGAGCGGGCTCTCCGTCGCCCGGTCGGCGTGGCCGATGTCGACGGCGCGCTCGGTGCGCACGAATCCGGGCGAGAGCCCCAGGGCCGTGACGCCGTGCGGCGCCAGCTCCTGGGCGCAGGCGAAGGCGAGCCGGTTCGTGGCCGCCTTGGTCAGGTCGTAGAAGATATCGCCGAGATAGCCCGGCGCGGTGTCGAACGAGACCAGGGCGATGAGGCCGGATTTCGCCGAGACCATCGCGGGGGCGACGGCGCGGGCGAGCATCAGGGCCGGATAGGGGCCGCTCCCGAAGAAGTCCGAGAACGGCTCGGCCGAGCGGCGCCAGAACGGCGTGCCCCAGGCGGCGCCGTCCGCGTAGCGCTCGCCGTCATAGCCTTCGTTGCCGCCCCAGACGCTGGAAACGGCGAGATCGATGCGTCCGAACCGGCGTAAGGTCCAGTGGACCAACCCGTCCACGGCCCGCTCGCTGGTATGGTCGCAGAGATAGTGGTGGCCCTCGCCCCCGGCCGCATCGACGGCGCGGGCCGCATCCTCGACGACTTCTGGCCGTCCCTCCGTGCGCGGCCCCGTCTCGCTGGAACGGCCCGTGACGATGACGGTGGCGCCCGCCTCTCCCAAGCCCCTGGCGATGCCCCGCCCCACCCCGCGCGAGGCCCCGGCCACGAGGCAGATCCGTCCGCGCAGATCGGGTTTCGCGGCAGGGACAGGGCCGGCGCTCACGCCGGCTTGGCCCGGCCGAGGAAGCGTGCGAAGGCGGCCTGGGCTTCCGGCGCCCGCAGGCGCTCCTCGAAGGCCACGGCTTCCGCTTCGAGGGCGGCTTCCATCGCGGCCTGGTCGCCGCGGATCAGCGCCCGGGTCGCCTGTACGGCGCCCCGCGGGAGCCCGGCGAGGCGCGCGGCCTGGGCCAGGGCATGCTCCAGCAGCAGGCCGGCCGGCATCACCGCATTGACGAGCCCGAGGCCCAGGGCCTCGTCCGCGTCGAAGCCCTGGCTCAAGAGCAGCATCTCGGTGGCCTTCAGGCGTCCGACCCGACGCGGCAGCAGGTAGCTCGACGCCGCCTCCGGAACGAGTCCGAGTTCCACGAAGGGCATGCGGAAGCGGGCGGCCGGGCTGGCATAGACGAGGTCGCAATGCAGGGTCAGGGTCGTGCCGATCCCCACCGCGATCCCGTCCACGGCGGCGATCATCGGCGTGCGCGTGCGGGCGAGTTGGCGGATGAACTGCAGGGCCGGTGCCTCGCGGAACGGCTTGCCCGCGCCCGCGACGAAATCGGCGAGGTCGTTGCCGGCGCTGAAGGCTCCCGGCGCCCCGGCAAACACGACCGCGCCGATCGCGTCCTGTTCGTCGGCCTCTACCAGGGCGGCGCGCATGGCGGCGTACATGGCGCCGGTGAGCGCGTTCTTCTTCTCGGGCCGGTCGATGCGGATGAGGCGGACGCCGGCGGCCGTCTCCGCGATCGCGATGTGCTCGCTCATGATGCCCTGCCCCGGATGATGGTGGATCGTTGCGCGGCGGCCCGTCGACGGGTCGCTTCCGTCAGCTCGCCAGGGCGAGCGCGGCGTCCTCGGTGAAGTGTCCGCCTGCCAGGATGCTCGCCTCCAGCCCCTCTGCCGCGGTGAGCAGGTTGTCGGCGAAGAAGCGTGCCAGGGCGATCCGGCCGGCATGGGCGGGGTCGGTCTCGCCCGCCTTCAGGGCCGCGTTGGCGGCGAGCGCCTGGCGCCCGAGGCAGGCCCCGCCCTGGACGAGGCCGAACAGGCGCAGGTACGGCGTCGCCCCGGCCAGCGCCGCCTCGGGCCGGTTCGAGGCCAGGGCCTTGAGCTGGAAACTCGTCGCCCGGTCGAGGCTGGCGATCCCGGCGCGCAGCCGGGCGCCGATGCTGCCGAAGGCCGGATCGGAGTCCTTGAGGAAGCCCTCGGCGGTCCGGCGCAGGCTGGCGATCTGCGCCCGCACGGTGGCGCCCCCGTTCAGCGGCAGCTTGCGGGCGACGAGGTCGATGGCCTGGATGCCGTTGGTGCCCTCATAGATGCCGAGGATACGGGCGTCGCGCATGTGCTGGGCGGCACCGGTCTCCTCGACGAAGCCCATGCCGCCATGGACCTGGACGCCGAGCGAGGTCACCTCGTTGGCGATGTCGGTGGAGAAGGCCTTGGCCACGGGGGTCAGCAGGGAGGCCCGGTCATGGGCCGCTTGGCCCTCCGGGCCCTCCGCCGCGTCGAGGGCGGCGGCGGTGAGGTAGCAGATGCCGCGGGCGGCCTGGGTGAAGGCCTTCATCGTCAGCAGCATGCGCTGCACGTCGGCGTGGTCCAGGATGGGGCTCGTCTCGGCGGCGCCGGGAGCCTTGCCCTGGCGCCGGTCGCGGGCGTAGCCCAAGGCCTGCTGGTAGGCGCGTTCGGCGATGCCGACGCCCTGCAGGCCGACATTCAGCCGGGCCGAGTTCATCATCGTGAACATGCAGGCGAGGCCGCGATTCTCCTCGCCGATGAGCCAGCCGATGGCGCCCCCGTTGTCGCCGAAGGCCATCGAGCAGGTGGGCGAGCCGTGGATGCCGAGCTTGTGCTCGATGCCGGAGCAGCGCAGGTCGTTAAGGCTGCCGTCCGGCAGCACCTTCGGCACCAGGAACAGCGAGATGCCGCGGGTGCCGGGGGGCGCGTCCTTCAGCCGGGCCAGCACGAGGTGGACGATGTTGTCGGTGAGGTCGTGCTCGCCGTAGGTGATGTAGATCTTGGCGCCGACGATGCCGTAGCGGCCGTCGCCGAGGGGCTCGGCCCGGCTGCGCAGCAGGGCAAGGTCCGAGCCGGCCTGGGGCTCGGTCAGGTTCATGGTCGCGGTCCATTCGCCCGAGACCAGCTTGTCGAGGTACCTGGTCTTGAGGTCGTCCGAGCCGTGCCGGGCCAGGGCCTCGATGCCGCCCGCGGTCAGGAGCGGGCACAGGCCGAAGGCGATGCTCGCCGCGTTCCACATCTCGTTGCATGCGGCATTGAGCACGAGGGGCAGGCCCTGCCCGCCATGGTCGGGGTCGGCGCTGAGGCCGTTCCAGCCGCCGGCGATCCAGGTCCGATAGGCCTCGCGCCAGCCCGGCGGCGTGGTGATGGCACCGTCCTTCAGCGGCGTGCCGTGACGGTCGCCGACTCGGTTGAGGGGGGCGATGACCGATTCGGCGACCTTTCCGGCCTCGGCCAGGATCGCCTGGGCATCGTCCACAGCGAGGTCGCCGTGCAGGCCCGCGGCCAGGGCGCCCTCGAGCCCGGCCACGTGGCGCAGGGCGAACAGCATGTCGGCCACCGGAGCGCGATAGGTCATGATGCTTCCTCCCGCGCCTTGGTTGAATCGACGCGTGTCGCCCCGTGTTTGACGCATGGCCCGGCCGGGCGCTAGGCCCAGGCTTTCCCCGTCGAAGGGGCGCCAGCGAAGATAGTTTAGATATGAACGATCTCGGGTCAATCCCCGACGATGCGGTCCCTGCCGATGCGATCCCCGCTATGGTGACGGATCGGCTGACCGACGATGCCGCGGGGATCGCGACGGCGGCCGCCCTGCTGCGCGCCGGTCGGCTTGTGAGCTTCCCCACCGAGACCGTCTACGGCCTCGGCGCCGATGCCACCGACCCGGCGGCCGTGGCGAGGATCTACGCCGCCAAGGAGCGGCCGCGCTTCAATCCGCTGATCGCGCATCTCGCCGACGCGGAGGCGGCCTTCGCGGAGGGGCTGTTCGACGATGCGGCGCGCCGCCTCGCCGCGGCGTTCTGGCCCGGTCCCCTCACGCTGGTGGTGCCGGCGGCACCGGGTTGTCGCGTCTGCGACCTCGCCCGGGCCGGCTTGCCCAGCGTGGCCCTGCGGGTGCCGGCGCCCGACCGGACCCGGGCCTTGCTGTCGCAGGTCGGCCGGCCCGTCGCGGCGCCCTCTGCCAATCGTTCGGGCCGCGTCAGCCCGACCCGTGCCGATCACGTCCTGGCGGATCTCGATGGCCGGATCGCCGCCGTTCTGGATGGCGGCGAGACGCCGGTCGGCGTCGAATCCACCGTGGTGGCTTGCCTCGGCGGGCCGCCCCGGCTGCTCCGCCCCGGCGGCATCACCCGGGGGGCCCTGGAGGCGCGCCTCGGCTTCGCCCTGGCCGGCCCGGAGCGCGCGGACACGATCCATCCCGTCGGCCCGGGACTGCTCGCCTCCCACTATGCTCCGCGGGCGCAGGTTCGCCTCGACGCGACCGATGCCGCGCCCGACGAGGTGGTGCTGCTGTTCGGCCCGGAGCCCCTGCCGGGCGCGGATGCGGCGCAGGCGCGGTTGAATCTCAGTCCCGCGGGAGATCTCGCGGAAGCGGCGGCCCGCCTGTTCTCGGCCCTGCGCCAGCTCGACGGCATCGGGGCGCCGGTGATCGCGGTGGCACCCATCCCGGAGCGCGGTCTCGGCGAGGCGATCAACGACCGCCTGCGACGAGCCGCGGCGCCGCGCTAATTTTTTTTCGAAACCTTCGGAACCAAGCCGGCGGACGGGTGTTGTCCCCGTACGAAGGCCAGTTCAGCCCCCAATGGCCTTTTCCCTTCCAGGGCTCGGAGCAATCCGAGCCTTTTTTCTTGCCTGGTCGCGCGACCCGGAAGGTGGCCTGTCAGGCGACCCCCAGGATCTCGCTCTCGTGACCGTTCACCTCGACGACGTCGCCGACGACCTTGCCGGTCAGCGCACGCGCCATCGGTGAGACGTAGGAGATCGTGCCCTGGGCCGGGTCGGCCTCGTCTTCACCGACGATCCGGTAGGTCCGACGGCTGTCGTCCTCGGCCAGGATGGTCACCGTCGAGCCGAAGCGGACCACGTCGCCCGGCTCGGCCTCGACCAGTTGCGCGGAGCTGCGACGCGCGGTCCAGTAGGCGAGGTCGCGGTTCACCCGGGCGACGTCGGCCTGAGCCTCGGGCGTCAGGGCCGAGAACTCGGCCTGGAGGCGCGCAACCTCGGCCTCGATCCGGGCCAAGCCTTCGGGGGTAACGAAATTCGGGTGCGGCGAGATCGTGCGTTCGGGGAGATCCTCGAACACTTCCTCACCATCACGCTCACGGACAAATGCTTGACTCATGGGGGTAAAAACGCTCGGCGCCCGCCTGGCGTTCCGTCACGCTTCGGCGACCTCGACCACCGTGCGTCCGCGGACCTGGCCCGCGAGGATCGCCTGCGCCACGCTGTCGACGCCGGATAGCGGCACCGTCCGGGTCATCGCCGCGAGCTTGTCGTGATCGAGTTCCCGGGCGAGCCGGTCCCAGGCCGCCCGGCGCTTGGGTTGCGGCGTGGTCACGCTGTTGATGCCGAGCAGGGAGACCCCGCGCAGGATGAAGGGGGCGACCGAGGTCGGCAGGTCCATGCCCTGCGCCAGCCCGCAGGCCGCGACTGCGCCGTCCGCCTTGGTTCCCGCCAGGACATTGGCGAGGGTGACCGATCCGACCGCGTCGACCGCCGCCGCCCAGCGCTCCTTGGCCAGCGGTTTGCCGGGCTGGCCCAGCTCCGCGCGGTCGAGGATCTCCGAGGCGCCGAGGCCGCGCAGGTACGCGGCTTCCGAATCGCGGCCGGTGGAGGCGATGACGTGCCAGCCGGCCCGGGCCAGCAGGGCGACGGCCACGGACCCGACGCCGCCCGAGGCGCCGGTGACGAGGACCGGTCCCTGGGATGGGGCGACGCCGTGGTGGTCGAGGGCCATCAGGCAGAGCATCGCCGTATAACCGGCGGTGCCGATCGCCATGGCCTGGGCGGGGCTCAGGCCCGGCGGGAGCGGCACCAGCCAGTCGCCCTTCACCCGGGCGCGCTGCGCATACGCTCCCAGATGGGTTTCGCCGACGCCCCAGCCGGTCAGCACCACCGCGTCGCCCGCCTTGTACGCGGGATGGTCCGAGGTCTCGACGATCCCGGCGAAGTCGATGCCGGGGATCATGGGGAAGCGGCGTACCACCGGCGATTTGCCGGTCATGGCCAGACCGTCCTTGTAGTTCACCGTGGAATGGGTAACCCGGACCGTGACGTCGCCTGGCATCAGGTCGGCGTCGTCGAAATCCTTGAAGGCGAGGGATTGCCCCGTCTCGGTCTTCTCGACGACCCAAGCCTTGAACTGACCCATGGCATACCTCCGCTGACCGGTCTCAGGTGTGGCGCGGACACTTCGAATCAAGCGGCCCCGGACGCCGTTCGCGTCCGGGGCCTATACAGGGTCGGCGCTGCGGGTCTCAGTAGCCGTCGTAGATGCTGCCGGAGGAGAAGCCGAGGCCGACTCCGACATCGGCCGAGCTGGCGCCGGTGATGCCGAAGGCATCCGGGATCGAGCCGACGGCGAGGCTGGGGCCGAAGGCGCCCGGATAGCCGCCCTGGCCGTAATTGGCCGGGACCCAGCCCGACCGGGCGGGCTGCACCAGGACCCGGCGCCGGACGCTGGCATATTGCGGCGGGATCGTCTCGGGGATCGTCTGCGCGGGCTGTACGAGGATGCGGCGGCGGCGCACGGCATATTGCGGCGGGACGTCCACCCAGCAGCCGATCAGCTCGCCATAGCCATCGCGTCGGGTCTGCCAGACCCGGCCACCGGGGGCGACGAGGACACGCTCCGAGACGGTCTCGTAGACGGGGGGGATGGTGCGATAGACCGTCTCGGCCGGGCGGACGAGGACCTGCTCGGAGACGGCGCCGTAGACCGGAGGCGTGTTGACGTGGCGGTAGCACTCGGCGCCGCCGCAGCCGCCGGCTTGGGCGGAGGAGAGGGTGATGACGGCGCCGGCGATGGCGGCGAGACTGATACGGGCTGCGACCGGCGTGGTCATGACGGGTTCCTCGGCTCGAGACGCTGTACAGGACGGGATGGCGCGCGAAGCCCGCGCGCATCTCGACGTTCCAGAGGCCGCCAAGTTGCCGCTCGATCAAGCTGTATCGAGACTCAAGGTAAAATTAACCCAAGCTTAGGACTACTTAGAAGTTTCACTGCTTAGGTAAAAACTCGAGGAACTGCTTAGAAAATCAGGTTTGCCCACGCTTGAGCTGGTAGAAGATGTGCCGCCCGATGACATCCATCTTCTTCAGCCGCCGCGACCAGCCCGGTTTCACGTAATCCGCATGATAATGGGTGGCTCCGCCGACTTCGCTGAGGTAGGTGCGCCCCTCGATCACCGCGCTGGCGATCCGGGTGGCGTTCTGCCAGGACGGCCCGTCGGTGATGCGCAGGGACTTGCCTTCGCAGGCGAAGGAGAACTGGCAGCCCATGTAGCGGTGGCGGTTCTGATAGACGACGCCGCAGACGTTGCCGGGATAGAGGCCGCTCTTCACCCGGTTCAGGACGACCTGGGCGACGGCCGCCTGACCCTCCTCGGATTCGCTGCGGGCCTCGAAGTACACGGCTTCGGCGAGGCAGCGCTGCTCGCGGTCCATGGCGTCGGGACCGATCAGGTCGGCGTAGCGATGGCGTGCGACGTCCGGGGGCGCGGTCGCACCCGGCGTGGCACCGTCCGCCTGGGATCCCCGGGGCGACAGGCCCGGAAAGGCCAGGCTCGCCGCGGCGATCTCGATCGGCGTCGCGTCCGCCGGGGCCGGGGTGGTCGAGGAGAGGGCTTCCGCGCGGGGAATGGCCGGAGTCGCTCCGTCCTCCACCACGATCACCGAACCTTCCCCCTCCCCGTTCGGATCGAGGCCAAGATCCGGTGCCGGCACGAAGCCGGCGTCGAGGTCGGGGTTCCAGGTGGCCGAGCCGGATTCCAGCAAGCCGCTCGCCGGATCCGCGAGGCTGGTCCGGACGACCAGGGCGTCCCCCCGGCCCTCGACCAGTGGCAAGCCCTCGGGGGTGCCGCGGGTGTAGACCCGGTGTGGAGCATGCGAGCGCGTCTCCGTTCCGGCGAGGCGTGCGCCCGGCGAGGCCGTCGCCAGAAGACGGCCGTTGCCCGCCGCCCGTCCGGCGGCGCCCGGCGAGAGGTCGGTGCCGGCCGTGGCGGTGAAGGAGACGAGCAGGCCGATTCCGGCCGCCCAGGGTGTCATCGCGGCGCTGAGCCAGCGCAGATGCGACGCGCGCCGTACCTGTTTCCTACCCACGCAACCGACTCGCACCCGAATGCCAAACGCTCAGACCGCTCGGCCCCAAGAGGGCGCGGAAGCGGCCGTTGCGCTCAACTATCGTGCGGTATGGTTGCGGAGCGGTTAAGCGGAGGCGTCAGAGCGCGCCGGGGCGCCCGTGCATCGCGGCCAGGTTGCCCACCAGCGTCGCGAGACCGGAGCGTCCGCTCTCCTGCGCGCCGGCGATCCGTTCGGCATCGGCCCCGCTCTGCGTGGCGACGGCGAAGACGAACAACGCGACCGTGGCGAGGCCGCCGAGGGCTGCCACGACCCACAGATACGCCTGCTGCATCATGCGGGGCAGCGGGACGGCGACGGGATTTTCGTTGAGAAACAGGGGGGGTGGGCTGGTGTCGTTCATGCCGGCGATCCCACGCGTTGGCTGCCTCCCCTGTGAGCAGGGTTGCCTGCGCGCAACGGTTTGGCACTAGCACTGAACGTGCCCGCGCGTAATCGGTTCGCCGCGTTTTCGACAATTTGTTGAACGGTTCGTTCGACCGACGGTCCGGGACGGCGCGCCGCCGTCCCGATCCGTGTTCGTCGGGCCGCGACGACCCCTTCGAGGTCCCCGCGGCACCGCACCCGATGCCTACTTGGCGGTCTTCGCGGTCTTCGCGGCGAGGGCCGCCTGGGCGGCCGCGAGCCGGGCGATCGGCACCCGGTAGGGTGAGCACGACACGTAGTCGAGCCCGACCTCCTGGCAGAACGCGATCGAGGACGGGTCGCCACCATGCTCGCCGCAGATGCCGAGCTTGATGTCGGGCCGAACCGCCCGGCCGCGCTCGACGCCGATGCGCACGAGCTCGCCGACGCCCTCTTGGTCGATGCTGATGAAGGGGTCCGCGGCCAGGATGCCCTTCTGGGTGTAGGCGCCCAGGAAGGTCGCGGCGTCGTCGCGAGAGATGCCCAGGGCGGTCTGCGTCAGGTCGTTGGTCCCGAAGGAGAAGAACTCCGCGGTCTCGGCGATGTCGCCGGCCCGGAGCGCGGCCCGGGGCAGCTCGATCATGGTGCCTACCTGGTAATCAACCGTGCCGCCCGTTTCGGCAGCGACGGCCTTCGCCATGGCATCGATGCGGGCCTTGACGATGTCGAACTCCATCTTGGTGAAGACGAGCGGGACCATCACCTCGGGAGTCACGGGTGCTCCCGTCTCCTTGGCGGCCTGGACGGCGGCCTCGAAGATCGCCCGGGCCTGCATCTCGGCGATCTCCGGGAAGGCGATCGCGAGGCGGCAGCCGCGGAAGCCGAGCATCGGGTTGAACTCGTGCAGCTCCGTCATGCGGCGACGCAGCTTGTCCTCCGACACGCCGGTGCTGGTGGCGACGTCGCGGACTTCCTCGTCGGTGTGCGGCAGGAATTCGTGCAGCGGCGGATCGAGCAAGCGGATCGTGACGGGCAGGCCAGACATGATCGTGAACAGCTCGACGAAGTCCTGGCGCTGGTAGGGCAGGATCTTGGCCAGCGCGGCGCGGCGGCCCTCGACGTCGTCGGCGAGGATCATCTCGCGCACGGCGACGATGCGGTCACCCTCGAAGAACATGTGCTCGGTGCGGCACAGGCCGATGCCCTCGGCGCCGAAGTTGCGGGCGGCGCGCGCGTCGGTCGGGGTGTCGGCGTTGGTGCGGACCTTCATGGTGCGCACCTTGTCGGCCCAGCCCATCAGGGTGGCGAACTCGCCTGACAGGGACGGCTCCAGCATCGCCACCTCGCCGAGGAGCACCTGGCCCGTCGAGCCGTCGATGGTGATCTTGTCGCCGGCCTTCAGGGTGGTTCCGGCGACCGAGAGGGTGCCGGCCTTGTAGTCGACGCGGATCGAGCCGACGCCGGAGACGCAGGGCTTGCCCATGCCGCGGGCGACCACGGCCGCGTGGCTGGTCATGCCGCCGCGGGTGGTGAGGATGCCCTCGGAGGCATGCATGCCGTGGATGTCCTCCGGCGAGGTCTCCACGCGTACCAGGATACACTTGCGCTCGGCCTTGCGGGCCGCCTCGGCATCCTCGGAGTTGAACACGATCTCTCCGGTGGCGGCGCCTGGCGAGGCCGGCAGGCCGGCGGCGATGACCTTGCGCTCGGCCTTCGGGTCGATGGTCGGATGCAGGAGCTGGTCGAGGGCGGCGGGCTCGACGCGGCCGATGGCTTCCTCCTCGGTGATCAGGCCCTCGGCGGCGAGATCGACGGCGATCCGCAGGGCCGCCTTGGCCGTGCGCTTGCCGTTGCGGGTCTGGAGCATCCAGAGCTTCCCGCTCTCGATGGTGAACTCCATGTCCTGCATGTCGCGATAGTGGGTCTCGAGGAGACCGTAGATCCGCACCAGCTCGGCGTAGGAGTCGGGCATCGCCAGCTCCATCGACGGACGGTCGGACTTCGCCTCGATGCGGGCCTTCTCGGTGATGTCCTGCGGGGTGCGGATGCCCGCCACCACGTCCTCGCCCTGGGCGTTGATCAGGAACTCGCCGTAGAGGGCACGCTCACCGGTGGACGGGTTGCGGGTGAAGGCGACGCCGGTGGCCGAGGTGTCGCCCATGTTGCCGAACACCATGGCCTGGACGTTGACGGCCGTGCCCCAGCTCTCCGGGATGCTGTTCAGCTCGCGATACTTCTTGGCGCGCGGGATCATCCAGGAATCGAACACCGCGCCGATGGCGCCCCAGAGCTGATCCTCGGGGGCCTGCGGGAAGTCGGAGCCGTGCTCGGCCTTCACGATGGCCTTGTACTTGCCGACGAGGTGCTTCCAGTCCTCGGCCCCGAGCTCAGTGTCGAGGCTGACGCCCTTGCCTTCCTTGTAGTGCTCCAGCGCCTCCTCGAAGGCGTGGTGCTCCACGCCGAGGACGACGTTCGAGTACATGGTGATGAAGCGGCGGTAGGAATCGTAGGCGAAGCGCGGGTCGCCCGCGCCCTGGGCCAGGGCCTCGACGGTGACGTCGTTGAGGCCGAGGTTCAGCACGGTGTCCATCATGCCCGGCATCGAGGCGCGGGCGCCCGAGCGGACCGAGACGAGGAGCGGGTTCGCCGGGTCGCCGAAGCCGCGTCCGGTGAGCGCGCCGACGGCGTCGAGGGCGGCCTTGACCTGGCCCTTCAACTCTTCCGGATACTGTTGTCCGTGGTCGTAGTAGTAGGTGCAGACTTCGGTCGTGATGGTGAAACCGGGTGGTACCGGCAGACCGAGATTCGACATCTCCGCGAGGTTCGCGCCCTTCCCGCCCAGCAGGTTGCGCATGGACGACTGGCCCTCGGCCTTGCCGTCACCGAAGGAGTAGACCCACTTGCCCATCTGAATCCGTCCGCTTGCAGGAGTGAACACTGCCCCATGCCTAACACGGCGGGTTGGACCATCTTCTGCTGCAACGCAAGATGAACGGCTCGTCCAGGCGGGGACAGCGTGACGCTTCGGCCCTGCTGTAACGGAGCCGTTGCCGGATCAGCCGAGTGCGCGGAAGACGCCGAGGCCGATCAGGCCGACGAGGATCAGGTAGATCGCCACGATGAAGTTCAGTAGCCGCGGGACGATCAGGATCAGCACGCCGGCCGCCAGGGCGATGACGGGCTGAAGGCTGGAAATCGTGATGGTCATGGGGCGCACTCCGGCACGGATTCAGGACGTCTCTGCATCGCGCCGCAGCGCAGGGACGGTGTCAGACCCGGTACTTGCCGTTGCGCTTGACCAGCACCTGCGTGCCGACGGGCACACGCTCGTAGAGGTCGACGATGTCCTCGTTGAGCATGCGCACGCAGCCCGAGGACATCTGCTCGCCGATGCTCCACGGCTCGTTGGTGCCGTGGATGCGGAACAGGATGTCGCGGTTGCCCTGGTAGAGGTACAGAGCGCGGGCGCCGAGGGGATTGTCGACGCCGCCCTTGCGCGTGCGCGGCAGGTCCGGGTTGAGGGAGACCATCGTGGTGGTGGGGCTCCAGTCCGGCCAGACGCCCTTGCGTCCGACCCGGGCCTGGCCCTTCCACGAGAAGCCGAGCTTGCCGACGCCGACGCCGTACTGCACCGCCGTGCCGTCCTCCTGCACCAGGGCGAGCTGCCGGTTGTCGATATCGACGACGATCGTGCCGGGCTTCTCCGGCCCGGTATAGCGCACCACCTGTCGGCGGTACTTCGGATCGAGCCGGGACTTGTCGACCAGGGGGACGTCGTAGGGCTTGTCCGGCATCGTGCCGGTGTACCAGGCCGCCTCGTCGTCCTGCGCCAGATTCACGGCGCCGCGGGACTGGCACGCCGCGAGGGGCGCGATCAGGATCAGGCCGAGGATGAGGCGGCGGGACGGCATGGACATCTCCACGTTGCGATGCGTCCGAGGACGGCTCTGTCCCCTGACTACCGCTCCCGGGCCGCCGACGTTGTGTCATTCCCGCCGCAGGTAGGATATTGCGTGCCTGGCCGACCGCGCGGCGAGTGGGGCCGTGCCGGGAGCCGGTGGCCGGCCGGGCCGCTCTGCGCCTCGCGCATTGCATCCCGGGAACGGGACTTCCATGATGGGTCGAGGCCGCCCAAGGCCCCGGGGCACGGATGACGATGGTCGAGACGCAGGTGCTTTCCGAGATCGATGCCGGCGCCCCTCTGGCCGACCTCGCCCCTGCCGTTCATCTCGACCACTGTGTCATCCATGTCACGGATTGGGAGCGCTCGAACGCATTCTACCGCGACGTGATGGGGGCCGAGATCATCCCGCGCGGCGCGGCCTTCGCCTATCGCTTCGGGGGCGTCCAGCTGAACGTGCACGGTCCCGGCGTGAACGCGACCCCGCTGGCCAGAATTCCCGTACAGCCGGGCAACAGTGACCTGTGCTTCCGCTGGTCGGGGACGATCGAGCAGGCCGCAAATCACCTCGCCTCGCTGGGCGTGGAGGTCGAGCTCGGTCCCGTGGATCGCAACGGGGCGGCGGGCGCCGGAGTCAGTCTCTACTTCAGAGACCCCGACGGCTCCCTGATGGAATTCATCACCTATCCGGCGTCTTCGTAGACACGGGCACGCCCAGGCCCGCGGCGTCAACCGCGGCTCTGGGCAAGCTGCTGGTTGGTCTGTTCAAGGCGCAGCGCCAGTTCACGCATCACCGCGATCGCGATGGGCGGGAACTGCGCCAGCAGTTCCAGGAAGACCGTCCGGTCGATGCGCAGGGCCGTGGCCGGATCGACGGCGGCGACGGTCGCCGAGCGCGGCTGGTCCGCGAGGATTCCCATCTCGCCGACGAGGGCGTTCGCGCCGAGCAGAGCGAGGCGAAAAGGACCCTGCGGTCCGTCGATGGAGACCTCCGCCGACCCTTCCAGGAGGAGATAGGCCGCATCGGCCGCGTCGCCCCGGGCGAAGAGCTGCTGGCCGGCCTCGAAATGCACGCGCTCGCTGGTGAAGGCGAGAAGCTTCAGGCGCGACGGCTCGACGCCGCGGAACAGGGGCACCTGGCGAAGGGACGAAACCTCGGTCTCGAGGGTCATTGAGCGTGCTCCCGTGACGCGACGTCCCTTCGGGTACGGCACGATCCTGGAGCATCCAATGCGGGTCGGCACCGCTTTGTCCAGACCCCGCCCGTCCATAGGCCGCGGCGCCCCCAGCGAAGCGATTCGCCGCGCGTCCCGGCTCCCCAGAACAGCCACCAGATCTAACGGTTAAGCTTAAATTAATCGCCAATCGTCGGGGCCTGGACTGCTCGCTCAGCGATCAGATGAGGAACCATCGATATTGGCAAAGGTTGTCTTGGCAGTGAACGCAAAGCTGAGGAGGCGCTGATGGCATCAGGAAATTCCACCTCGAAGCGAGGTTTCGCATCGATGGACCTCGAACGGCAGCGGGAGATCGCGAGCAAGGGTGGCCGCAGCGTGCCAGCCGAGAAGCGCTCGTTCTCGCAGGATCGCGAGTTGGCCTCGAATGCGGGCCGCAAGGGCGGACAGTCGAGCGGCTCGGGCCGTCCCGGCGACGAGTGACTGTCGTTCGGCGCGTAGCCCTCATGGGCTGCGCGCCTTCCTTTTTTGCTTCGAACTAACGAAAACGCCCCGTCCTAGCGTCCGGACTCATAACCAGTAGCTGACGGTCGCGGCGAGACAGACGGCGGCGAGGAAGTTGATCGCCGAGCGGTCGTAGCGCGTGGCGATCTGGCGGAAGTCTTTCAGGCGACCGAACATCCGCTCGATGCTGTTGCGGCCCCGATAGAGCACAGGCGAGAAGCACGGCTTCCAGCGCCGGTTGACCTTGGGCGGGATGTTGGGCGCGGCTCCGGCCGCCTCGATTTGTCGGCGGATGGCATCGCTGTCGTAGCCCTTGTCAGCCAGCACGACGCGGCAGGCGGGCAGGCGTTCGAGCAGCAGCGCACCGGCCTTGCAGTCGGCGACCTGCCCGCCAGTCAGCAGGAAGGCGAGCGGGCGGCAGGCGCGGTCGGTGAGAGCATGGATCTTGGTCGTGCGCCCGCCCCGCGAGCGGCCGATGGCCTGGTTTTGCTCCCCCCTTTACCCCCGGCGGCGCAGCGGTGGGCTTTCACGGCGGTGGAGTCGATCAGCACCTGGGAGGGCGGCCCGCCGGCCTGGGACAGCGTCTCGAATAACCCGACCCAGACCCCCTTGGCCGCCCAGCGCACGAAGCGGTTGTAGAGCGTCTTCTTCGGCCCGTAGACGTCCCGCGGCGCGTCCGTCCAACGGCCGCCGGACTTGAGCACGTGGACGATACCACTGATCACCCGCCGGTCGTCCACGCGCTCCTTGCCCCGCGTGTCGGTGGGCAGGTGCGGTGCGATCCGCGCAAACGGCTCGTCCGTCAGCCAGAACTGATCCATCGGCCCCTCCCATGGGAGCCGTGAATCACACCTACGCCGTCCGCGCCACCGTTATGGGTCCGGACGCTAATGGAGCGGGGCGTTTTCGTTATCGTCCTCGATCCGCCGCGGGCGGCTCAGGTCATGCAGCGGCCCGGCACCATGCGCCGAGCTTCCGGGCCGGCAAGGGAACTGATGGCACGCTCGCAACCTTCCTGCAGCGGCTTGCGCATCCGCGGCATGTCCTTGTCGCTGGCCGTCCGACCCAAGGCCGGAGTGACCGGCTCCGAACGCGGTGCGGCGCTCGGAACGGACGCGAGATGGACGTGGCCGACTGTGGCCGGAAGTACACGAACGTCAGGGATGTCCTGCTGAGCGAGTGAGATTGCGGGCTTTGCCACCGGCGCCCACTGATCAGCAGCTTGGCGGATGGTCGGATGAATCAGCAACGTCAATATCGCGGCGGGTCCAGTCACGCTGAGAAGGAAGCCAGACCGAGACATCGTCGTAATCTCCGCGCAGAGCTTGACAGGTTGTCAGTTCAACGCAGACCGAAAACAACGGTTCCTTAACCCTTTTGATCTGGATATCCAGTCCTTAAGGCAATGCATCGCATTCTCTTGATCGGTCGGGTTGGGCCGCCGTTCACTCGGGTCCCGTGGCAAATCTGCATCGGACAAGAGAAAAATCACTCCTCGGATCGTACCATCGGAACCGACCGGAATGCCCGTCGTTGTTCCTGCACCCGGCCGCCTGGTCCTCCCCCGCATTCCCCTTGTGCATTGGCCGGAACCTTTCGACGGGTCGGAGTTTCTCCGACCCGTTTTTTTTGTGCGCGCACCGTAAGCTGAGGGGCTTCAAATCCATCGGCATGAAAAAAATCCCCGGCCGTTGGACCGGGGTTCGTTTCGACATTTGGAAGTCGATCGTGGTGCGCGGCGGGCGCCCCTGCAGAGAGACGATCAGGCGGACTTCGCCTCGCGTCGACGGGCACTCTGCTGAAAGAACAGGGCCTGACTAATCACCGCCGAGACGTTGGCGGGCTGGAACGGCTTGGCGATGAGGAAGGCCGGCTCAGGGCGCTCGCCGGTGAGGAAGCGCTCAGGGTAGGCCGTGATGAAGATCACCGGAACTTCGAAGGTCTTCAGGAGGTCGTTCACGGCGTCGAGGCCGGAGCTGCCGTCGGCGAGCTGGATGTCGGCCAGGATCAGGCCCGGGCGGGTGCCACCGGAGGCGATCTTGATCGCTTCGGTGCGAGTGCGTGCGACACCGATCACGTTGTGGCCGAGGCCTTCCACGAGGGCTTCGAGATCCATCGCGATCAGCGGCTCGTCCTCGATGATGAGGATCTCGGTCGCCATGTCGGCCGCGAGCTCGCGCCCGGCTTCGTCCACCAGGTCACGGACCTGGCTGACATCGACGTCGAGGATGATCGCGGCGTCCTCCTCCGAGAAGCCCTCGAGGCAGGAAAGCAGGAAGGCCTGGCGCGGCAGCGGCGTGATCTGGCCGAGGCGGACCTCCGCCGGCAGATCATGCTGGACCTGCTCGCTCTGTCCATTCACCGACAGTGAATTCCAGATCCGGGTGAAGACGCGAAACAGGTCAGCCTTCACGTTGGAGCTGCGGCCGAGCGTCTCCGGCTCGTTCACGAGGGTTTCCAGGGTGGCCGCCACGTAGGCGTCGCCAGCAACCTGGCTGCCGGTCAGCGCCCGCGCGTAACGGCGCAGGTACGGCAGATGCTGAACGACGAGTTGAGCTGTCGACATTATATCCCCTTGGCTTTGCCGTTCTATCGGGCGCCTCCGCCACAACGCGGAATGCAGGGCTCCGTTCCGCTGGGCGGGAACCGATTGTTCACACCAGCGTTGCAGGTGCAGCCATGGCCTATGTGAAGCCGCAAAACAATCGCGGCGATGTCGCTTGTCGACATCCAAGGGGACCGACGTATGGACGAAAACGGACCGGGTGCCGGCCCCTCACCCGAGGGCGCCGACCCGAAGACAGGCGACGCTGTGTCCGGACAGGGCCTGAGTGACCATACCCAGAAGCGGATCGGACTTCACCTCCGGGCAATGTACGACACCATCGTACAGCAGCCGGTGCCGGATCGATTCCGAGACCTTATCGCTCAGCTCGACGCCTCGACCGGGAAGTCCGATCCACAGGATTGACGTGAGCGGCCTCGCCTCGGCGGTCCATCTTGCAAGGATATCCGGCCGGCAACATCCCGCGTGTCAATAGAAAAGGGCCGCTCATCGCGAGCGGCCCTTTTCGTAGGCTCAGTTGCCTGGCGCCTTGGCGCCGAGGGGCCTTAGAGCGTCGGCGAACGGCCGCGCATCAGGCCGATCACGGCCGAGATGGCGAACAGGACGATGGCGACGAAGAACACGAGCTTCGCGGCTTCCATTGCCGTGCCGGCAATGCCACCAAAACCAAGCAGCGCCGCGACGAGGGCGACGACCAGGAACGTAACGGCCCATCCGAGCATGTGACTCAACCCTTCATCAAGTACGGTGCAGCATCGGCTGCGACCTCATGACAGCATAACGCCAAGTTAGCGGGACGGTTCCTGGGCTCGTCACAGCTTCGCCACGTTTTCCCCCGGCGACGGTCAGGGCTTTTCATTCGGCTCTTCGGTGACGCAGGGTCACGGAGACTCGGGCCGGCGTCACAGAGCATTACGGCGGATGGCGCGGCGCCAGACGAGACACGCAACGGCGAGGGCGAGCCCGTATTGGGCAAAGCCGTTCTCGGCGAGATCGCCGAACGACCCGCTGAGCTGCAGCAGAAGTCGCGTCAGGCCGTTCAGTACGATGACGGCGGCGCAGAACAACGCTGATGCGGCAAGGAACGCGATGAAGTCGGGCATGGCGGCGATCCGGTTGACCCGGATGGCATCACGCAAAGCTTGCGCCAGCCCATCGACCAGGGATCACCGCCGATTGTCTTGCCTTGAACTTGGAAAGCCGGAGGATGAGCGGGCGTCAGGGACGGCGCGACGCGGCCGGCTTGGGGCGGGGGGCAGCCGCCGGGGTCGGCGCGGCGACGGCGGGTTGGGCCGCGGGCGGGCGCGGCGTTTCCACCACGAGGCGCTTGACCGGCCAGCCGTCGGCCCAACGCTCCATGTCGCTGAAGCGCGGATTGGCTTTCAGGCCCGCGGCGTCCGTTCCGCCGAAAGCCGCCGCGGCCGCGAGGTCGAAGGTCTTCCAATAGGCGAGATAGTCGAGGCTGTCGGCGCGAGAATTGTTGATCTGCGAGACCAGGGTGGTCTGCTCGCCCGTCAGGGCCATGTCGGGCGACCACTTGAAGGGCGGGGCCGGCTGCTTCGGGTCTCGCGGCGGCTCCGGCGGCAGCTTGATCGCCGATCCGTCATAGGCGGCGTCCACACCGGCCGGCGACGTCAGCGTCGCGGCCAGGGCGGGAAACCCATGGTCGTCCGAGAGGGCGCGCACGAACAGCTTGCGCTCGCTCGGCACGGCGCTGGCTTCCCGCAGAAGGCGTCGCCCGGCGAGGTCGGCAGCCCGCGCGTCGCGGTCCCCGATTACGGTGATGACCAGGGTCTCGGGGGCGATGCGGCCGAGATCGTGCAGGACGATCCCGCGGGCGCGGGCGTCGCTGGCGATGCCGCCCGGCATGATCCCGAAGACGAGGCGAGGGATCGGCAGACCCTGCTCGGCCGCGTCGGCGGCGATGTTGGCAGCGATCGGGGCGCCGGCGAGGTGACCGATCACGGCGACTCGCTTCAGGTCCGGCTTGGCATCGGCATCGCTTGCGAGATCGGACAGCGTCGACTTGAGGATACGCTCCGCGATCGCGCTCGCCTCCGAGGGGCGGGTCCGGTTGAGGTCCTGGAAGCGCGGGAAGATGACGAGCGAGCCGTTGCGGGCGAGATGGTCGATCCAGCTCCCGTAGGCCTGCGGATTGGGCGCCCCCCAGGCGTGGAGGAAGACCACCACGGGGCGGCCTTCGGCCGGTGCGGCGCCCGCTTTGTAGAAGACGAAGCTGCCTGAGCCGGCCTTGCCGAGCCCACGCTTCACGATGGTCGCGGCGCGATCGCCGATTCCGCCAGGCCCTTCCGCGGGCTGGTTCGGCGGGGCGGCGGCAATGGCCGGCGCAGCCGCCGCCATCAGCGCGGCGAGGCCCAGAGCGGCGACGCCGAGGCTCAGTGTGAAACGCATGGACAGTCCGATGACGCAGCCCGTGAGCTTCGAAGGCCAGTCCTCGCGAAGCACGGATCAATTCTGCGCCGAACCATACGGCAATCCGGCGCGGCTGAGTGCGGTATTCCCGCCGCACTGGGCGAGCGGAATGTGTGCCTCAGTGCTTCGACTGGCCGCGCCGCTCGTCGATCATTGCGGCGAGCCGCATCAGATCGTTGGGCTGAACTGCCTCGGTGACGGCTTGGTAGACGTCGCGAAGGTTGCTTCCGAGTGTCGCCAGCAGGCGATCCTCGGGCAAGCCGGTCAGGGACGACCACGCTTCGTCCGGACGCTGGGCGCGGACCGATGGGGCAAAGTTCATCGTCGTCTTCCGGGCCATCGCGCGGCCTCTCGATTGCGTGAACCCCGTCAACGGACTCGCGACCCGATGTTTCCGCTGATCTATGATAATTTTAATTGCCGCGCAGGGGCGAGCCGATGACGTCCGGTCCGGAGGGCGTGCCGTCGGCCCGTCCGGCAGCTTCCTCGACCCAGGCCAGGATATCGGCGGCGCGCCAGGGCTTCGGAATGAAGGTCGCCGACACCCGCAGATCGCTCGGCTGGTCGCCGGCGTCGCCGGAGGTGAGCAGGACTCGCACGCGCGGCCAGGTGACGCCGATGATGCGGGCCAGCTCGAAGCCGCCGATCGGCCCCGGCGTGCGCACATCGGAGAACACGACGCTGACTTCGTCGCCCCGGTCGTTGAGGATCGCCAGGGCGCGTTCGGCGGTCTCCGCCTCGATCACCCGGAAGCCGGTCTCTTCGAGGAGTTCGGCCGCGAGGAACCGCTCATCTGGCTCGTCCTCGACGACGAGGATCACGGGACGTGCGTCAGATGGAGTCACAGCACTCATGGGTCCGGTACGCTCTTCGGGCCAGAACGGCGGGCCAAGTGCAATCTTGCGCCACGGAGGCGCGAAGCTGTCAATGTGGCGGAACCGACCAATAGCCCCGGATGAGCTCCGGACAGGCGCGTTGTGCTTTCAGCGCCACGCTTTCGCGAGATTTTTAGCCAACACCGTGAGATTTCAGAAAGGCTAGGGCCCGCGCCCAACCATCCTTCGCGTCGGCTTCACGGTAGCTTGGCCGGTAGTCCGCGTGAAATCCGTGCGGAGCCTCCGGATACACGACGAGCTCCACCGATTTACCGGCGGCCTTGGCCTTGTCGCGCGCCGCTTCCACGTCCGGGACGGGGATGCCGGTATCGGCGCCGCCATAGAGACACAGGAGCGGGGCGTTGAGGTCGGCCGCCAGATCCGTGGCCGTGCGCGGCTGAATGTCGGTCCGCTCCCCGCCGACGGGCCCATACCACGCGACACCCGCCTTCAGGTCCTTCCGGTGCGCGGCATAGAGCCAGACGCCGCGCCCGCCACGGCACCAGCCCATCGTTCCGATGCGCGACGGATCTCCGTGCGAGGCCGAGACCGCCCAACCCGCGGCGGCATCCAGATCCGCAATCCACTGGGCATCCGGAGTCTTCGAGATGATGTCGCGGATGATCACCTTCGCGTCCGTCATCGTCGAGAGATCGCCCTGGCGAGCATAGAGCTCGGGTGCCACCGCACAGTATCCGGTCTTGGCGAGCCGGCGGCAGATATCCTTGATGTAGTCGTGCACCCCGAAGATTTCCTCGATGACGAGGATGATCGGAAACGGTCCTGCCCCTTTCGGCATGGCCCGATATCCGGGCATCGGGCCGTCGGCAGCGGGAATCTTCACCTCGCCGGCCTCGATGCCGTCGGAATCGGTTCGGATCACCTGAGCCTCGACGGAACTCGTCGCCAGCGTCAGCCCCGTCATGAGGCTCGTCATGACGAAGCCCCGCCGGGAAAAGGGCGGCGTCAGGAGGCCGTCGAGGCCTTCGAGCGGTGTGGTATCAGCGCGGTGATCCGACGTGTTCGACATGACGTTCCCGGGGGCGATCTGTCAGGAGCGATCTCGCGGGACGAAGACGTCCTGGATCGCAGCCGGGAAGTTAGGGCTCGGTTCCGCGCCGAACAGTCTCAGAGGGCAACGCGCTGGCGTACCGCTTCGCCCGTCCGTGCCTCGACGGGCAAGCCCAGGCGCCGCTTTGTCGGCCGGGCTTCGGCGGCCGGATTGCGCTTCCGGGCGGCACCGGAACTCACTGGCTTCGGACGAACGAGATCGCCCAGGGCCACGAAGCCCGCGTCGCCCCGTCGCGTCCCGGCACCGGCGACCAGCCCGAAGGCGACCGCGAAGGACTGGGAGAGGCCGGAATCCAGCTCGACCCCGAAGGCCGCTACGGCAGCAAGAAACGCGTCCCGGAAGCTGCGCGGCGTGCACCAGCTCTTCTCGGCCAGATGCATCGGCCATTCCCAGAGATCACCCCGCCGTTGGGCGATCGTGTCCCGTGCGATGAAGTAGCCGGTCTCACGATGCTCTAGGCCGTCCGCAGCGACACGCCAGTCGGCATTCTCGAACAGGATGGCGGGTGCACAGCACCCAGCGCGGGCGGACACCTCGTCCTGATGCAGATCGTCTAGAGGCAAGTCGTCCGGATGCAGGTCGAACATGATGTCCCCTCGTCGCCAGCTTCGGTACCGCCGAATGGCCGTCCCGAAATGGATCAGAACATTGAGGGAACAGTGGGGACAAATCGCGTGAGCGTCAAGCCTTTGTTCTCGGTGTGTTCGAGAACGCTGGAAGAGCGGTCAGCGCGGCTTGCTCTCGAACAGGGCATGCTCCACGCGGTCGCCCGTGTGGATCCGGAGGCGCGCGGCGGTGCCGGCGTTCAGTTCCAGCACGGAGAGGACCGGTTCGTTCGAGGGGATCACCTTGGTGGACAACGGTTCCGTATCGGCAGCGATCTTGGCAATCGTGCCGTTGGCCCGGATGAACAGCATGTCGAGCGGCAGGTAGGTGTTCTTCATCCACATGGCCACCGGCGCGGAGGCCTGGAAGTCGAACAGCATGCCGTGGTCGGGCGCCATGGCGCGCCGGTACATCAGGCCGCGCGAGCGCTCCGCATCGGTGCGCATCACCTCGACGGCGAAGACGTGGCGTCCCTCCCGGCCAACGATGCTGAGCTCCTCGGTCGGCCCGGAGGCCGCATCCTGCGCCGTTGCCTGGCCGAGGATCAGCCCGAACAGGGCGAGGGCGAGGAGCGCGCGAAACCCATCGCGCCAATCGATCAAACGTCGCGTGACCACCGGACCATCCGTCAGTGTGAGGCGGGCAGCGCACCGTCGAGCAGCCGGACTTCGGCGGCCATCTTGCCCTTGGAACCATCGCCGTAGCGGACGAGAACCGTCTCGCCCGGCTTGAGCTCAGCGATTCCGTAGCGGCGGAGCGTCTCCATGTGAACGAAGATGTCCGGCGTCCCGTCGCCGCGGCTGAGGAATCCGAAGCCGCGCAGGCGGTTGAACCACTTCACCACGGCGGTTTCGAGGCCGCTGGTCGGCGTGACGGTGACGTGGGTGCGCGGCAGGGGCAGTTCGGACGGATGCAGGGCGGTCGACTGATCGAGGGAGATGACGCGGAAGGCCTGCCAGCCCCGGGGCCGTTCCGTGGCCTCCACCACCACGCGGGCTCCTTCGCTGGCGCTCTGATGCCCGTCCCGGCGCAGGCAGGTGATGTGAAGGAGCACGTCGGCCGAGCCATCGTCCGGCACGATAAAGCCGAAGCCTTTCGCCACGTCGAACCATTTGATCCGACCCGACACCTCCGTGAGGTCGAGGGGGCGCTGCGCCTCGGCGCCCTGGCCCTCGACGGCGCGGGTGTCGTCCTGCTCTCCCGACGAACGCTGCCCGAAGGGGCCTGAACCGAAATCGTCAGACATGTAAGCAACCCACACCGAATCACGTCTCGCGACCCGCACCAGAGATTAACAAAGTCATGACTCGGCGGAAGCCCGTTTGGCGATCCGTGCCGGACTTCGATGCCGCATTGTTCGGCAGGGCGGTGCGGCGGCAACAGCCTGCCTCCCGCGATCGTGCCGCAAGCTCCGGTCAAGCTTTAGTATTTTTGGGCTCAAATTGACGGCGGTCAAAATTTGTTAGCCAACGGTGCGGAAAGCCGCGAATTCTACGCGCGGAGCACGGACGTCGCGACGTCGCCGGATCGATGCTAGGGCCTGCGCGATGATCCGCCCGTTCCCCGCCCCCGCCGAGTCCCGCTTCCGGTACGCCGCCCTCGATGTCGCCCGCGGGCTCGCTCTCGTGGCGATGGCGCTCTACCACGCCACCTGGGATCTCGGCGCCCTGCGGCTCACGCCCGAGAACTACGCGCTGACGCCTTCGGGCCGCCTCGCCGCGCACGGAATCGCTGGATGCTTCCTGATCCTCGTCGGGATCGGACTCGTGCTGATGAACGGTGAGCGCTTCGCGGCGGGGCCGTTCGCCCTTCGGCTGGCCCGGATCGCCGGGGCGGCGTTGCTGGTGACCGCTGCAACGGTCGTCACCGATCCGTCGAGCTACATCTTCTTCGGCATCCTGCACTGCATCGCCGTCTCGAGCGTGCTGGCCCTGCCCTTCGTACGGGTCCTGCCGCGCTGGGCCTCCGGCCTCGCCGCGGTATTCGTCCTGGCCGGGCCGTACCTGGTCTCGGGCGGGCTCCTCGATGCGCCGACGCTGTCCTTCCTGGGGCTCGGCCGCGCCGTTCCCCAGACCAACGACTACGTGCCGCTGTTTCCCTGGTTCGGGATGGTTCTCGCCGGGGTTGCGATGGCGCTGTATGGCCTCGCCGCCTTTCGCCGTTCGCGGCTCGCGAACTGGACCGCCACCGGCCGCTTCGCGCGCGGGCTGGCCTGGGCCGGCCGTCACAGCCTGGCGATCTACCTGATCCACCAGCCGATCCTGATCGGACTGTTCACGGGCCTCGTCAGCCTGACGGGCCCGCATCCGGAGGCGGGGGTGGCCGAGTTCCGGGCGCTCTACGTGCGCAACTGTGTCGCGACGGGGGGCGAGACCGCGGCCTGTACCCGGGCGGCGGCCTGCGTCTCGGATGCGTTCCGCCGGGAAAACCTCTGGGCGGATCGCCCGCGAAGCTTCACCGCCGAGGAGCGCCTGCGGGCCCAGGGCCTGTCCCAGGGCTGCTACGCGGCGGCGGAGGGAACGGCGCCGGCTCCGTGAGGCCGGACGCGCGATCCCGGGGTACGCTCAGTCCTTGGCGCGCTCCACGTAGGAGCCGTCCTCGGTCATGATCACCACGCGGGTGCCGACGGCGATGTGCGGCGGCACGGCGGTGCGGACACCGTTGGAGAGGATCGCGGGCTTGTAGGACGAAGAGGCCGTCTGGCCCTTCATCGCCGGCTCGGTCTCGGTGACTTCGAGGACAACGCGCTGCGGCAGCTCGAGGGTGAGCGCCACGCCGTTATGGGTCGAGACCATCACGGCCATGCCCTCCTGCAGGTACGGCGCGGCACTGCCGACGACGTCCTTGGGGATCGCGACCTGGTCGTAGTTCTCGGGGTTCATGAAGTGGAAGCCCTCGCCGTCCTCGTAGAGGAAGGTGTGCTCGCGGTCCTCGACGAAGGCGCGCTCGACCGATTCGGTGGTGCGGTAGCGCTCGGACACCTTCACGCCGTCGGTGATGCGACGCATGTCGAGCTGGGTCACCGGGGTGCCCTTGCCGGGATGGATGTTCTCGACCGTCAGGATGACGTAGAGCTTGCCATCCTTGTCGACGACGTTGCCCTTGCGGAGCGTAGAGGCGATCACCTTCACGGGGTCTGGTCCTGCTGTGTTCGTTGGTAGAAACGGACTCGGCGCCCCGACGCGGATCTCTCCGCGGGAGCGACATCTTGGCCCCGCCACTAACCTATCCGCGCCACCGTTGCCAGTCGCACCGCGAGACGGCACGTCCACGCCGTCGATCGGGACGTCGAATTCAGGTCTGAAGCAGGTCGCAAAGCTCGCCGCATGAACACCCCCTCCCCCTGGTGGGCGCCCCATCGCCATGCCGACCGCCGGCCGGCCCTGATGGTGCGCAACCGTATTATCGCAGCGTTCCGGGCGCATTTCGCGGCAGCCGACTTCGTCGAGGTCGAGGCCGCCGCGCTGCAGGTGTCGCCCGGCAACGAAGCCCACCTCTCGGCCTTCAGCACCGAGGCCCTTCGTCCCGACGGCACGCGCCAAGCGCTGTATCTCCACACCTCGCCGGAATTCGCCTGCAAGAAGCTCCTGGCCGCCGGCGAGCCGCGCCTCGTCAGCTTCGCCCGCGTCTATCGCAACCGCGAGCGGGGCCCCCTGCATCATCCGGAATTCACCATGCTCGAATGGTACCGGGCGGGGGCCGACTACACCGCCCTGATGCGCGACGGGGCCGAGCTCCTGGCGCTCGCCGCCGAGACGGCCGGCGTGTCCATGCTGAGCCATCGCGGTCGCACGGCCGACCCCTTCGCGGAGCCCGAGCGGGTGACCCTGGCGCAGGCCTTCGCCACGCGGGCCGGCATCGACCTCCTCGCCACCATCGCCGCCGATGGGACCACCGATCGTGCGGCGCTCGCGGCCGCCGTGTCCGGTGCGGGGCTGCGGGTCGCCGAGGACGACACCTGGGCCGACCTGTTCAGCCGTGTGCTGGTGGCGCGGATCGAGCCGCATCTCGGGCTCGGGCGTCCGACGATCCTGTGTGAGTACCCCGTGAGCGAGGCGGCCCTGGCCCGGCCCAGCCCGCGCGACCCGCGCGTGGCCGAGCGCTTCGAGCTCTATGCCTGCGGCGTCGAACTCGCCAACGCCTTCGGCGAGCTCACCGATGCGGAGGAGCAGCGCCGGCGCTTCACGCTCGAGATGGCCGAGAAGGCCCGGGTCTACGGCGAGACCTACCCGATCGACGAGGATTTCCTCGACGCCCTGGCGATTATGCCGGAAGCGAGCGGCATCGCCCTCGGCCTCGACCGCCTCGTCATGCTGGCGACCGATGCCCGCCACATCGAGGACGTACTCTGGACGCCAGTGGCGGGGTCGGGACGATGAGCGCGTCCCTGCGCCGACCTGCCGACCTCGTCCGCGCCGGACTGGTCGCCCCTGCCGACCTTCCGGCCCTGGAGGCGGTGGCGGCGCGCTATGCCGTCTCGGTCACCGCGGACATGGCCGAGCTGATCGACCACCACGATCCAGCGGATCCGATCGCTCGCCAGTTCCTGCCCCGCGTCGAGGAGTTGCAGACCCGGGATCTGGAGGAGGCCGACCCGATCGGCGACGGGGCCCATAGTCCCCTGCCCGGCCTGGTCCACCGCTATCCCGATCGGGTGCTCCTGAAGCCGCTGCATGTCTGTCCGGTCTATTGCCGTTTCTGCTTCCGGCGCGAGATGGTCGGGCCGGAGGGCCTCGGCACCTTGAGCGAGGCCGATCTCGCCCGGGCCTTCGCCTACATCGCCGGACGGCCCGAAATCTGGGAGGTGGTGGTCACCGGGGGAGACCCCTTCGCCCTGGCACCGCGCCGGCTCGCCCAGATCGCGACCTCCCTCGCGGCGATCCCGCACGTGCGAGTACTGCGATTCCACACCCGGGTCCCTGTCGTGGACCCGGGCGCTGTCGGCGCGGACCTTGTCGCCGCCCTCAAGCGCTTCGAGGGGGCGGTCTTCGTCGCCCTGCATGCCAACCACCCGCGCGAGTTCACCCCGGCCGCCTGCGCGGCGGTGGCGCGCCTCGTCGATGCCGGCATCCCGATGGTGAGCCAGACGGTCCTGCTCGCCGGGATCAACGACGATCCGGAGACCCTGGCCCTGCTGATGCGGCGCTTCGTGGAGAACCGGATCAAGCCCTACTACCTGCATCACGGCGATCTCGCGCCCGGGACCAGCCACCTGCGCACGGATCTCGGCGCGGGCCGCGACCTCGTCCGGTCCCTGCGCGGTCGCCTCTCGGGCCTCGCTCAGCCCCTCTACGTGCTCGACATTCCGGGCGGCCACGGCAAGGTCCCGGTCGGGCCCGACTACCTTGCCGAAGCCGATGCCGGGTGGCGGGTGACCGACCCCCAGGGGGCGGTCCATGACTATCCGCCCAAGCCTCGGCAGCCGTGAGGCGCCGGGTGCGTTGACACGCCTCCGGCGCCAAGCTTTTGATACGAAAGCGTTGTCGCGGGATCGCCCGGTCGATTCCGGGTGCCACTCACTTTGAAAGTCGTCGGGGAACCGGATGGGTGTATTTCAGGAGTTCGTCGGGCGCTTTTCCCAGACCATGGGCGCCTATCTCGGCGACCGGCCCCTGATGGAGGCGGCGGTCTCGGCCTCGGCCAACGTGATCCTGGCGGATTACGAGATCGACGAGGAAGAGATCGAGGTGGCACTCGCCGGCATGCGCGCCAATCCGATCCTCGAGCGGGGCTACGACACCTTGAAGCTGGAAGCCGAGCTGTTCGAAGGCATCGCCCGCGCCCGCACCCGTGCCGGCCGCGCCGAGAACCTGCAGTTCGTCGCCGCCATCGCGGAGCGCGAGATCGCCCAGCGCACCAGCGTGTTCCTCATCGCCGCCGACGTGGCTGACCAGGCCGGGATCAGCGAGCCGGAGCATGCCGCCCTGGCCGAGATCGCCGCGGCGCTCGGCGTCGACAAGGACGCGCTGCTCGGCACCGTCCGGAGGACCTGAGGCTTAGTCGGCGACGCGGCCCGTCACCAGGGCGGCGTCCTTTTCCACCTGACGCTCGAAGCGGCGGGGCAGCAGGTTGGAGCGGTCCATCCGGCGCAGGCCCAGGACCATAAGAAGGAGGGCGATCCCGGCGAAGGGCGCCCCCACGATCAGCGCCGCTAGGATCTCCGATCCGATCAGGGCGGCGATCCCCTTCACCAGCGCCACGAATAGCATCACCAGGGCGGCGACCACGAGGGTGAGCGCGGTTCCGAACCGGGCAACGAGGCCGAGGATCGCGCGGATGTTGCCGTCCGTCTCCCGCCGCATCAGCTCGAGTTCCTGGCCGACGAGATCGCCGCCATGGCGCAGGCCCTCGCTGATCAGGCGGGCAAGGCTCGGCGTCGGTCGTGCCATCGGGGCGGTCCTCTTCTCATCGCGTCCGGGTCGTCCGCTCGATGGGACCCTGATGGCCACAACCGTGGCGGTACGATCCCGTTCCAGGCCGACGCGATTCGGCTAGGCCGCCTGCACCTCGGCGATGGCCCTGGCGATCGCGTCGATCAGCGTGGTGTCCTCGCCGGCCATCGCGTCCATCGCGGCCATGCGGCCGACCACGGTGGCGGCGACGCTCTCCTCCACCGTGCCCTCGGCGAGGGCGTAGTAGATCGTCGCCTGTTGTCCGTCCCGATGGCAGCGGCCCTCGATCTGCGTCAGCTGGATCGCGCTGTGGCGCAGATCGTGGACGATGAGCGCGCGGGGCTTCTCGCCCCCGGGTAATTCGTGGGCATGCAGGGAGATCGATTCCGTGACCGTGAACACGACGGCGTCGAGACCGCCGGTCTGGAAAGCGAGGCGCACCGCCTCGTTCGCCTCGCCCGATTGGGTGCCGGTGATCGCCTCAGCCCGCCAGCCCGCCGCGCGCAGGGTCTCTACGAGAGCGGCGGCCGTCTCCAGGAAGGCCACCGAGATCGCCACCGCGTGGCCGTCCTCCACCAGGAGATCAGCGAAGGCAGTGGTGCCCGAGACCCGGAGCAGGCTCGCTTTCTGGCGGAAGCGCAGGTCCGCCGCCCAACCGGCCGGCTTGCGGGTGCTGCCGCCGAGAAGGCCCCATTCCCAGCGGAATTCGCGCCAGGTCGCATCGTAGAGGCGGCGCTCGGACGGCGTGAGGGCGACGGCGCTGAGGGCGCGCTGCACCTCGGGCCAGCCTGCGATGTCGCCGGGACGCCGACGCAGACCGATCGCCCGCTCTCCCTTGAACAGCAGATCGGCCATCACCGTGCAGTCGCGGGGGTTCGCGTCCCAAGACCAGTTGGTCCACCGGCCCTTGGCCCGCCCGATCCCGAGCCGCTGCATCAGGGTCCGGAATTCCGCCAGGGTTTCGCTGGGCTGGCCCGCGGCCTCGCCCAGCAGGCGTCCGAGATAGGAGAGCTCGTGCGGGGCCTGGCCGGCGGTGGCGCTGAGATAGATCGTGAAGGCGGCCGCCTCGGCGATCTGCCGGCAGACCAGGCTCTGCTGGGCGTACGGATTCCGGATGCGGTGGCTCTCGTCGAAGATCACCAGGGGCCAGGTCCGCTTCGGGGTGCCGTGCCGGGCGAGCGCGTTGTTCTTCGCGCGGATCGAGCGCCGGTTGCCGGCGGGGGGCGGTGCCATCAGCGCCTTCGTCCGCTCGTAGTTGGTGAGCGTCACCGCCTTCGCGCCGAGACCCGACAGCGCGATCGTGCGCCGCCACTGGGGCATCGCGCCCTTGGGGCAGACGATGAGGACCTCGCGCTCCGGCATCGCCGCGACCGCGCTCCAGACCGACAGGGTCTTGCCGAGACCGGTCGTGTCACCGAGCAGAAATCCAGTACGTCCGGCCGCGCGCGCGGCCAGAATCGCGTCGCGCGCCGAACGCTGATGCGGGCGCGGAACGAGAGGATCGCCGGCGACCATCAGGCGATCGGTCCGAGGACGCAGTGCGCGACGGACTTTATTCTCTTCCGGGCTCCGAAAGCATGCTCGCGAAGTCTTGGCACAGCCCTCACCATCTTTTGAAAACCTTGGAACTGTTCAGGTTGTGCTTTTGTTAAGGGGTCATCTCGGCGCGCAGTCGGGCGCCCCATTCGGAGACATCGATGCCGACGATCCCGCTCTCCGCAGCCTCGCGCGCCGTGGCCGCCCCCGTGATCGGACTGATGTTGCTCACGCTGCCGGCGAGTGCCCAGAGCGCCGATGGCGGCCTGTTCGATCTGCTCTTTGCGCCCGCACGACCGGCCCAGCAAGTGGCGCCCGCGCCCATGGCCGATCCGGGCTTCGACTACCAGCAGGCCCGTCGCTCGATCCGGAAGGCCACCCGCCAGCGCCCGAAGATCCGCTACGCCGCGCTTCCGAAATCCGAACCCCTGCAGATCAAGGTCACGGATCGCCAGACTCCGCTCGACATGAAGGCCGGGCCCGCGGCCGCCTTCATGAAGGACGAGACCCTTCGACCCGGCGATATCGTGGTGATGAAGGACGGTGCGAAGGTCTTCACCGGGCGGCCGGACGACCGGCACACCGCCCGCGACTTCGAGAGCGTCGGCCGCTCCGACTTCGTCGATCGGCGCACCCGCAACCAACTCGCCGCGATGATGCTGCCGATCGGCGCCCTACCGGCCGATCAGGCCCGCAAGCTGATGGCGCAGGCGCGCAAGGTGATGCCCGCCAGCGTCGACCAGTCCGTGAAGCCGGAGCTGACGGCGATGCGCGTCATCAATCCCTGGAAGACCAACCCGTAGCCCGGGTCAGGAGCCCGAGGTCAGGCCGCCCGAACCGTGACCAGGAAGCCGTCGACTTCCCGGCGTAGGGCCGTGGCCTGACGGGCGAGGTCGCTCGCTGCAGAGAGCACCTGAGCCGATCCGCTGCGGGCGGCTTCCGCTGCCTCGCGAACACCGACGATGTGGCCGGAAACTGCTCGGGTGCCTTCGGACGTCAGGACGGTGTTCCGGGCGATCTCCTGCGTCGCTGCCTCCTGCTGGTCGACGGCCGCCGAGATATCCCCCGAGATCCGGCTCAGGCGCTGGATGACGTCGGTGATGCCGCCGATCGCCGTCACGGATGCGTCGGTGGAGTGAGCGATCTCCCCGACCTTCGCGGCGATCTCTTCCGTTGCCTTGGCGGTCTGGGTCGCCAGGCTCTTCACCTCCGCGGCGACCACAGCGAACCCGCGCCCGGCCTCGCCCGCCCGGGCCGCCTCGATGGTGGCGTTCAGCGCGAGCAGATTGGTCTGGGCCGCAATGCTGGTGATCAGGCCGACGATCTCGCCGATGCTGTTCGCGGCCTGGGCGAGGCGTTGGACGTCCTCCGCCATTCGCGCCGCGTCACGCTCCGCCTCGCCGGCCACCGCGGTCGAGGCCTCGACCCGGTTGCCGATCTCCCGCACCGAGGCGCTGAGCTCCTCCGTGGCCGCCGCCACGGTGTCGGCGGTGGCGGCGGTTTCCGCCGAGGCTGCGGCCACGGACCCGCTGAGGGATGACGTGTCGCTCGCGGCCTGGGTCAGGGCATAGGCCGCCGTCTCGAGTTGGCTCGCGGCGGCCGAGACCGCCTCGACGATTCCGCTGGCCTGGGATTCGAAGCGATCGGCCAGCGCCACCATTTCGGCGCGACGGGCCGCGGCGGCATGGGCGGTGAGATGGTCGGCCTCGGCGGCGATGCGCCGACGCTCGGTGACGCTGGCCTGGAAGTCGACCGCCGCCGCCGCGATGGCGCGGACCTCGCGGGCGCCGTTCTGCGGGATCGGGCCGGTTTCCTCGCCCCGCCCGATGGCCGTAAGCGAGGCGGCGATGCGGGTGAGCGGACGGGCGATGGCGGTGCCGAAGGCGAAGGCGAGGCCGCAGGACAGGCCAAGGGTCGCGAGGCCGACGGCCATCCAGACTATGACGCTCCGCTCGGCGTCGGCACGGGCGGCACCGGCGGCAGCGCCGAGATCCGCGGTAAGGTGGTCCTCGATCGTCTTCAGCGTATCGATGCGCTGGGTGGCGAGGCCGAACCAGGCGGGCGCATCGGTGAAGGCGAGCGGGGTCCCGGGAGGCGTGTCGAGAACGAGGCGGCGGAGGCGGTCGACCTCCCGGGCCGCGGGCGCAGCCTTGCCGGCATCGAGGAGTGCCGCCTGGGCCGGCTCGGCCCCGAGGCGGAACAGTGATTCATAGGTGCTTTGGCCCGCGCTCAGACCCGCCAGACGCTCGTGGCCGGCCAGGTCGATCTGGCCGGCCCCGAAGATCGCCGAGGCGGTGGCGCGCTCCTGGCCCGCGAGCTCCTTCAGGGCGAGGAACGACGAGTAGGAACTGATGCGGGCGGCGAGATCCGCACTGGCGGCGACCTGGGAGACCTCGCGCACCAGGTCGAGCGCATTGGCGATCACGCCCGAATACAGGGCCATGTTCTGGGCCGGTGTGCGACCGAGGCCATCCACTGCCGTCCGGTGCGGGGCGATGGCCGCCAACTGCCCGGTCAGCGCCGCATCGCGACGTGCGACGCCGGGCCCGAAGGCGGCGAGATCGAGGCCGGCCCGGCCGGCGTCCAGGGCCGCCCGGGCGGCATCGGTCCTCACGCGCTGCGCGTCGAGTTCGGCCCGAAACTTGGTGCCCTTGGCGCCGAGATAGAGGCTCGACGCCCCGCGCTCGCGCTGGGCCTCGTGCACCAGGGCGCTGACTTGGCCGGCCATGCCGACGAGGTCCTGCACCTGGACCATCCGGGTCCGAGCATTCATTCGCTCCGTGATGGCAAGTCCAACGACCATCGCAAATGCAAGGCAGGGCGCCAACGCAACTAAAAGAATCCGAATGCGCAACGATGAGAAAAGACCGGCGGACATCACATGAAACCTGCTTCGAAACGTTTCGGCACTGTCGAAGCGGCGGGTAAAGGTTTGATTTCCGATTTAGCCTTTGATCGATTTTTAGTCGGTCGTTTCAACTTTTAGGCAGGATGGATAGGGAGCTGTCCCAGTTCATCCGATTGCTTTGGAACTCCGGCTCGCTCGTCCGGCGGACCGCGAAGCCACCTCGGCATCCACGTGGGTAGCGTCTCCAGGCCCGACCCCGAGGAAGATCTGCGCGGATTCGTTACCTGTAGCGCATCGGCGTCGAAGTCCCCGGGTGCCGTCCGGTGGGGCTACAACGGTTCAGGACGCCGCCGGTCGTCCGCGATATTGTCCGCGTACGCTTTTTGTTCTAGCTGAGGAGCGGCTATGCGTGGTGTGCGCCTTGCCCGACGCGGTGGTGCGCCCGACATCCCGCAGGGGCTTTCATCGAGTCCCACCGAGATCCGCGCCGAAGACGTTCCGAAGAGACTCCATGGCCAAAGCCAAAGCCGCTGCCAAGAAATCGCAAGCCGAGGCCGAGCGGGTCGAAGCCAAGATCGAGGCACTGTTCGATGGCGCGCGTGATGCGCGCGTCATATCGGTGCGCGGCGCGCGCGAGCACAATCTGAAGAACATTGACCTGACGATTCCGCGCGATCGCCTCGTGGTCTTCACGGGTCTGTCCGGCTCCGGCAAGTCGTCGCTCGCCTTCGATACCATCTACGCGGAAGGCCAGCGCCGCTACGTCGAGTCCCTCTCGGCTTATGCGCGCCAGTTCCTTGAAATGATGTCGAAGCCCGACGTCGACCAGATCGACGGTCTCTCGCCGGCGATCTCCATCGAGCAGAAGACCACCTCGAAGAACCCGCGCTCGACGGTCGGCACCGTTACCGAGATCTACGACTACATGCGCCTGCTCTGGGCGCGGGTCGGCATCCCATACTCGCCCGCGACCGGGCTGCCGATCGAGAGCCAGACCGTAAGCCAGATGGTGGACCGCGTCCTGGCACTGCCGGAGAAGAGCCGGCTCTACCTCCTGGCGCCGGTGATCCGCGGCCGGAAGGGCGAGTACCGCAAGGAAATCGCGGAGTTCCAGAAGAAGGGCTTCCAGCGCCTGCGGATCGACGGCGTGTACTATGCCATCGACGACGTGCCGAAGCTCGACAAGAAGCTGAAGCACGACATCGACGTGGTGGTGGACCGGATCGTCGTGCGGGCGGACATCGCGGCGCGGCTGGCCGATTCCTTCGAGACGGCGCTGGAACTCGCCGACGGCATCGCCCTGATCGAGTTCGCCGACACGCTCGACGGCGAGGCGCCGCGGGAGGCCATCACCTTCTCGTCGCGGTTCGCCTGTCCCGTCTCCGGCTTCACCATCGCGGAGATCGAGCCGCGGCTGTTCTCGTTCAACAATCCTTTCGGCGCCTGCCCGACCTGCGGCGGCATCGGCCACGAGATGCGGATCGACCCCGAACTCGTGATCTCGGATGCCAAGCTCAGCCTGAAGCGCGGTGCCGTCGGCCCCTGGGCGAAATCGACCTCCCCGTATTATGGCCAGACCCTCGACGCCCTGGCGCGCCACTTCGGATTCAAGACCACCGTCGCCTGGGCCGACCTGCCGGCGAAGGCCCGGGATGTGGTCCTGTTCGGCACCGGCTCCGAAGCGGTCCGCTTCGCCTACGACGACGGCATGCGCGCCTACGAGGTGAACAAGCCCTTCGAGGGCGTCGTCCCGAACCTGGAGCGGCGCTACAAGGAGACGGAGAGCGACAGCTCCCGCGAGGAGATCGCGCGCTTCATGAGCGAGACGCCCTGCGCCACCTGCGGCGGCAAGCGCCTGAAGCTCGAAGCGCTCTCGGTGAAGGTCGCCATGCAGGACGTGGGCGAGATCACCGCCCTCTCGGTGCGCGACGCCCATGCGTGGTTCTCGGAGCTGCCGGGCAAGCTCACCGACAAGCAGAACGAGATCGCCTACCGCATCCTCAAGGAGATCCGCGACCGGCTGACCTTCCTGATCGATGTCGGGCTCGAATACCTGACCCTCGCGCGCGGCTCCGGCTCGCTCTCGGGGGGCGAGAGCCAGCGCATCCGCCTTGCCTCGCAGATCGGCTCCGGCCTCACCGGCGTGCTCTACGTCCTCGACGAACCGTCCATCGGCCTGCACCAGCGCGACAACGAGCGTCTGCTCGGCACGCTGAAGCGCCTGCGCGACCTCGGCAACTCGGTGATCGTGGTCGAGCACGACGAAGACGCCATTCTCCAAGCCGACTACGTCGTCGATGTCGGCCCCGGCGCGGGCATCCATGGCGGGCAGATCATCGCCCAGGGGACGCCTGAGGAGGTGCTGAAGAACCCGGCCTCGCTCACAGCCAAGTACCTCACCGGGGAGATGAGCGTTCGGGTTCCGACCGCGCGGCGGAAGGGCCGCAAGGGCAAGCTCAGCCTCGTCGGCGCCCGCGGCAACAATCTGAAGAACGTCTCGGTCGACATTCCGCTGGGCACCTTCACCTGCATTTCCGGCGTCTCCGGCGGCGGCAAGTCGACCCTGATCATCGACACGCTCTACAAGGCGGTGGCGAAATCCCTGAACGGCGCCCTGGAGCATCCGGCGCCCTTCGAGCGGCTCGAAGGGCTGGAGCACCTCGACAAGGTCATCGACATCGACCAGTCGCCGATCGGTCGCACGCCGCGCTCGAACCCCGCCACCTACACCGGGGCCTTCACGCCGATCCGCGACTGGTTCGCCGGGCTGCCCGAGGCCAAGGCCCGTGGCTATCAGGCCGGTCGGTTCTCCTTCAACGTGAAGGGCGGGCGCTGCGAGGCCTGTTCCGGTGATGGCGTCATCAAGATCGAGATGCACTTCCTGCCGGACGTCTACGTCACTTGCGACGTGTGCAAGGGCCGTCGCTACGACCGCGAGACCCTCGAGGTGAAGTACCGCGAACATTCCATCGCCGACGTCCTCGACATGACCGTCGAGGAGGCTGCCGACCTGTTCAAGGCTGTGCCTACCATCCGCGAGAAGATGGAGACCCTGGCCCGGGTCGGCCTCGGCTACGTCAAGGTCGGGCAGCAGGCGACTACCCTGTCGGGTGGCGAAGCGCAGCGGGTGAAGCTCTCGAAGGAGCTGTCCAAGCGTGCCACCGGCCGGACGCTCTACATCCTCGACGAGCCAACCACCGGGCTTCACTTCCACGACGTCGCCAAGCTGATGGAGGTGCTCCACGAGCTCGTCGACCAGGGCAACACCGTTGTGGTGATCGAGCACAACCTCGAAGTCATCAAGACCGCCGACTGGGTCATCGATATGGGCCCCGAAGGGGGCGACGGCGGTGGCGTCGTCGTAGCCGAAGGAACCCCGGAGCAGATCGCCAAGTCACGGGCCAGCCATACGGGCCGATTCCTGCGCGACGTCCTCGCGCGACGGCCGGCCGCGGCGCCTGCCAAGGGCCGGGCCGCCGCCGAATAGCACGTCGCGCAGCCGTGATGCCCGGCGATTCGCTGAATCGACCGATCCGGGCGGGCGGCGCGGCGCACCAAACCGGCGGTCGGAAGCCCGATCCGGTCCGGCAGAGGCCGCCGTCTGCGCAATGGTCCGAAGGCGTTTGCCGGATCGTCCTGAGGCGGAACCGTAACCATAACAGCTTGAGTGATCAGCGGTATTTTGCCGTTCCGGGTCCTTTCAGGGGCGCAGAAACTTCCGCCAACCTGCTCAAAAGGTTAACAAATCCTTCCGCTGCACTGCATCGAAAATGCGACTTTTGCGCAACGGTCGGATCCGAACTGCCCCGTTTCCAAGCATTCCTCTGTCCTTCCGCGGCGTCCTGTAGAATAGTTCTCGACGTTGAGACTTGAGAACGGGCCGCAAGGGGGGCCGCCGAACCAACTGCAAACAAGCTGCGAACAAGCGGCGCATCGGCAGAATGGTTCGGACGGCTGCGTGGCGGACGCCTGAAATCCTTGGGAAGGAAGAGTAAAAATGTCGAAGAACTGGCTCGTTGCCGGAGCGCTCGCGCTCACGGTCGGCATGACCGCCACCGCATCCTACGCGCAGACCACGACGGTTCCGGGTGAGCAGGTCGGCTTGGCCACCGGCGCTCCGCTGCCCGAGGGCATCTACGCGCTGAACACTTTCGTCTTCCAGTCGCGTGACAATCCGTCGGCCGTCGACGTCGGTGTGAACATCCCGGTGCTGGTCTGGTCGACCCCGTTCGTCCCCTTTGGCGGCCGTGTCGAGCTCCTCGTCGCTCCCCCGACCGTGTTCGCGTTCGGCAAGCGCGGTGGCCCCACCGGCGTGCGTGATCTGTCGATCAACGTCGGTACCTTCGTCGGCGGTATCTGGGCCTTCGATCTGGGCGGCGGCTTCGGCGTCAGCTTGCTCGGCGGTGTCTACCTGAACGAGCTGAACGGCGATCGCGGCGTTCTGGTGCAGAACAACGGTGTCCTCGGCGCCGGCGCTGTGCTCCCCCAGCTCTCCTCGAACACCTACCGCGCCGGCATCGCAGGCAGCTACACGGCTGATGGCTGGAACATCACCGCCAACCTGACCGCCAACTTCTACGACTCGCCGTCGTCCTTCGGTGGTGGCCGGAACTTCGGGACCGTCTACACCCTGTCCGACTCGCTCAACCTCGACCTGACCGCGACTAAGAAGTTCGGCAAGTTCGAGATCGGCGCCATCGCCTACGGCACCGTCAACTTCGACACCAGCCTCGGTCGCGTCGGCACCGTCAACGCCGCCTTCAACGATCGCGGCCGGTTCCTCATGGGCGGCCTCGTCGGCTACGACTTCGGGCCCGTCACCGCGCAGGTCTACGTCGCCCGCACCGTCGCGACCACCAGCTTCGACAGCACCGAGATCTCGGGCCGCCTGATCGTGCCGCTGTACTCGCCGACCCCGGTCGCCGCCGCTCCCGCGCCGATCATCCGCAAGTACTGATCCGATCTTTTGCGGCGGGGCCTGGCTCCGCCGCCGATAGGATCAGGCAAAGCCCGTCCGACACCTGTCGGGCGGGCTTTCGCTTTTTCGGCGGTGGCGACATTCCGAGCGCGAATTCGAGCCGGAGCCTTGTTCCCGAGCGCGACCCCAACCGGTCGGCCATGCAATCCGCCCGTCTCTGAAACTTTTCCCGGCCGTCCTCCGTACCGAACGACGACCCCCACGAAAGGGGCAATCGTTTGAGAGGATACGCTTCATGATCACTCGTCACGCCCATCGCCCGGTGGCTTCCAAGATCGCCGCCGTCGTGCTCGCCTTCTCCGTCGGCGCCGCCTTCCCGGTTGCGGCCTCCGCCAAGAACCCGATGGTCGGCGGTGCGCCGATGTACGCTTCGAAGAACATCGTCGAGAACGCGGTGAACTCGAAGGATCACACCACCCTGGTCGCCGCCGTGAAGGCTGCCGGCCTCGTCGATACGCTGGCCGGCCCCGGCCCGTTCACGGTGTTCGCGCCCACCAACGCCGCCTTCGCCAAGCTGCCGGCCGGCACCGTCGAGACCCTGGTGAAGCCCGAGAACAAGGCGACCCTCACCAAGATCCTGACCTACCACGTGGTCCCCGGCACCTACACCGCCAAGGACCTGATGAAGCTCGCCAAGGACGGCGGTGGCGAAGCGCAGCTGAAGACGGTCGAGGGCGAGCCGCTGATCGTTCAGACCAAGGGCAAGAAGGTCTACGTGACCGATGCCAAGGGCAGCACCGCCACCGTCACCACCGCCAACGTGATGCAGTCGAACGGCGTCATCCACGTCATCAACGGTGTGCTCCAGCCCTGATCGTTCCGGGCCCGTCGCGCGACTGACGGAAACGCCCGCGATCCGGAAGGATCGCGGGCGTCACCCTTTTCAGATTGGACGAAACGAGGGAGCGTCAGCTCACCCGGTTCAGGCGGCGTGCGCCCTCGAAACGGTTCAGGAACCGCGGCTCCTTCTCCGGAGCGATGCGAATGGCGAGGTGCATCGTGCCACCCTCCTCCTCACGCCGGTCGAGCACCTCGGCATTCTCGTAGAGCCAGTGAAGGGCAGCGCCGTCCTCCGGCGGCAGGATCACCGCGAAGGTCGAGCGCTGGCGCGCGATTCGTGCCTCGATGCGCGCCGTCAGGACGCCGAGCCCTTCGCCCGTGAGCGCCGAGACCAGGACCGGGGCATCGCTGTCCCGATCGCTGCGCCCATGCCCGCTGAGATTCAGCAGGCGTGTCCGCTCGTCTGCATCCAGAAGGTCGGCCTTGTTCCAGACTTCGATGATGCGCGAGGCCGAGGTCTCGATCCCGAGTTCGCGCAGCACCGAGCTCACATCCTCCGCTTGCGCGGCACTGTCGACGTGGGAGACGTCGCGAACGTGGAGCAGGATGTCTGCGTGGATCACGTCCTCCAGGGTCGCCCGGAAGGCCGCGATCAGGGAGGTCGGCAGTTCCGAGATGAAGCCCACCGTGTCGGAGAGGATCACCGTCTCGCCATGTGGCAGCTTCGTGGCCCGCGCCGTCGGGTCCAGGGTCGCGAACAGCATGTCCTGCGCCATCACCTGCGCCTTGGTGAGGGTGTTGAACAGCGTCGACTTGCCGGCATTGGTGTAGCCCACGAGGGCGACGATCGGGTACGGCACCCGGGCGCGGCTCTGCCGGTGCAGGCCGCGGGTCCGGGTCACGCTGTCGAGTTCGCGCTCGATCTTGGTCATCCGTTCCTGGATCATGCGGCGGTCGGCCTCGATCTGCGTCTCGCCGGGACCGCCGAGGAAGCCGAATCCGCCGCGCTGGCGCTCCAAGTGAGTCCAGGACCGGACCAGCCGACTTTTCTGGTAGGCGAGATGGGCGTGCTCGACCTGCAGCGTGCCCTCGCGAGTCGAGGCGCGGCGGCCGAAGATCTCCAGAATCAGGCCGGTACGGTCGATGACCTTGCAGCCGAAGGCCTTCTCGAGATTGCGCTGCTGCACCGGCGACAGGGCGCAGTCCATCACGACAAGACCGATCTCACGGGCACGAATCACGCCGGCCAGCTCCTCGACGCGTCCCTTGCCGAGATAGGTTGAGGGGCGGATCCGCTGCACCGGCGCTACGATGGCCTCGACCACATCGAGTTCGATGGCGGCCGCGAGGCCTGCGGCCTCGTCAAGCCGCGCCTCGGTGGAGCGCAAGGCCTCGGGGCTACCGTTTGCGTTGCCCCGGGCCGCGGCGGCGACGCGGCCGAGATAGGGTCCGACGACGAGGGTGTGGGTTGCCGCCGCGATGTCACCCTCGGGGGCGGCCATCGCCTGGAGCCGGGCTTCGCCGGGCGTCATCGGTTCAGTCATGAAGTTCTTTGTTCAACCCTGTCCTGCGTGTCTTCAGGACAATGGGCGTTTGCCGGCCCCAGACAAGGGCGCGGCAAACCTTTCCGGTCGGCCGGACGCAGTTTCCTATGCGCTCAGGCCTTGTCCGGCGCCGTCTCGTCCGGTTCGAACAGCTGAACCGGATGCCCCGGCATGATCGTGGAGATCGCGTGCTTGTAGACAAGCTGCGAATGACCGTCCCGCCGCAGGAGCACGCAAAAGTTGTCGAACCACGTCACTACGCCCTGGAGCTTGACGCCGTTGACGAGGAAGATCGTGAGCGGAATCTTGTTCTTGCGAACATGGTTCAGGAACGTGTCCTGGAGGTTCTGAGCGCGCTCGCCCGCCATTTTTTCTTATCCTTGGTTCGCATCGCCGCCCGCCGTGATGACGGGTTCTCGTCCGTTGGTCTCGCGTGCCCCGACGCGCTGCGCAGCAGAGCACCGGTGCAGGAACATTACACGTGTATCGCGGCTACGATGCAAGTGCATCGCCGTCGCGTTCTCAGGGGCCGATGCCGAGCGACTTGAGTTTTCGGTGGAGCGCGGAGCGCTCCATGCCGATGAACTCTGCCGTGCGAGAAATGTTGCCGGAGAACCGGGCGATCTGCGCGATCAGGTACTCGCGCTCGAAGATCTCGCGCGCCTCGCGCAGCGCCAGGCTCATCAGCTTCTCGCCGCCCGAGCCGTTCGGCGTGGTCGGCACCAAGGCGCCGATCTCGGTGGGCAGCATCTCGGAGGTCACCTCCTGATCCGGATCCGTGTGGGTCAGGATCATCAGGCGCTCGACGTTGTTGCGCAGCTGGCGGACGTTGCCGGGCCAGTCGTGCGACTGGAGGACCGCCATGGCGTCCTCGGCGATGCGCCGGCGCGGCAGTCCCGTGGCCCCCGAAATCTGCTCCATGAAGAAGGTGATCAGCTCAGGAACGTCCTCGCGTCGCTCCGACAGGGACGGCACCCGGATCGGCACGACCGAGAGGCGGTGGAACAGGTCCTCGCGGAACCGGCCCCCGGCGATCTCCTCGGCGAGATCGCGCGACGAGGACGAGATGATGCGCACGTCCACGTGTACCCGCGTGGTGCCGCCGACGCGCTGGAAGTTCTGATCGACGAGGACACGCAGGATGCGGTTCTGGGTCTCGCGCGGCATGTCGGCGACTTCGTCGATGTAGAGCGAGCCGCCATGGGCCTCCTCGAGAGCACCGACCCGGCGCGCCCGGCCCTCCCCGGCTTCGACGCCGAACAGCTCGGCCTCCATCGTGTCCGGCGTGATGGTGGCGGCGTTGATGACCACGAAGGGTCCGTTCGCCCGGGCCGACATGGCGTGCAGGGTGCGCGCCGAGAGCTCCTTGCCCGAGCCCGGCGCTCCGAGGATCATCACGCGGGCATTGGTCGGCGCCACTCGCTCCACGGTCTGGCGCAGCTGGTTGACCACCACCGAGGCGCCGACGAGCCGGCTCGCCTGGCCCGACCGGGCCTTGAGGTCGCGGACCTCGCGCTTGAGGCGGGAGGCTTCGAGGGCGCGCTCGGCCACGAGGATCAGGCGGTCGGCCTTGAACGGCTTCTCGATGAAGTCGTAGGCGCCGGCCTTGATCGCCGCGACGGCCGTCTCGATGTTGCCGTGGCCCGAGATCATCACCACCGGCAGGTCCGGATGGCCGGCCTTGATCTGGTCAAGCACCTGGAGGCCGTCGAGGCGCGAGCCCTGCAGCCAGATATCGAGGAAAACGAGGTGGGGCCGGCGCGACTCGATCGCCGCCAGGGCTTCGTCCGAACCGCCGGCGGTGCGGGTGCGATGGCCTTCGTCGTCGAGGATACCGGCCACGAGGTCGCGGATGTCGGCTTCGTCGTCGACGATCAGGATATCGGCGCTCATGACTGGATCTCCGCGATTGGGGGGGCCGTCCGCGCGGCGCCCTTCTCATCCTGCGCGGAGGGTTTGCCCTCCGGCGGCGTGTGGTTGGCTGAGTCACGGACGGGGGCGACGCTGGTGTCGCGTGGGACGCGCAGGCGCACGCGCCCTCCCCGACCTTCCGGATTGTCGTTCAATTCGATCCCGCCGCCATGCTCTTCGAGGACTTTGCTGACGATGGCCAGCCCCAGGCCGGTGCCACCCTCGCGGGTGGTCATATAGGGCTCCAAGAGCCGCTGACGCCCCTCGGTGGGAAATCCCTTGCCGTTATCCGTGACTTCGATGACCACGAACCCCTCTTCGAGGACGAGGCGTACGTCGACCTTGCCCTGCCCGAGCTCGGCCTCCGGCACGGCCTGTACTGCCTCGACGGCGTTCTTCAGGATGTTGGTGATCGCCTGGGACAGCAGGCGGATGTCGAAGGCTGCCAGGATCGGCTGGTCGCCGTCCTCGCCGAACGAGAAGTCCATGTCGGGATGCGCGACGCGCATCATGAACAGATTCTGGCGGGTGATTTCGCTGAGGTCGTTCTGCGCGATCGCCGGCTTGGGCATCCGCGCGAAGGACGAGAACTCGTCGACCATGCGCTTGATCTCGTCGACCTGGCGCACGATCGTCGCCGTGCACTGGTCGAACACCTCCTTGTCGGTGGTGATAACCTTGCCGTACTTGCGCCGGATGCGTTCGGCGGAGAGCTGGATCGGGGTCAGCGGATTCTTGATCTCGTGGGCGATGCGCCGGGCCACATCAGCCCAGGCCGAGGTGCGCTGGGCCGAGACGAGGTCGGTGATGTCGTCGAGGGTGACGACGAAGCCGCGGGCGCCGCCCTGGGCCTGCTCGCTGGTGACCCGCACGGTCACGGTGCGCTCGCGGCCGTCCCGCGTAAGCTGGATCTGCTGCTGCATCGTGCGCAGTCGCGCCTCGCCGCCTTCCGGGAACAAGGCCTGCAACTCGGGCACCACCTGAGTCAGGGGTTTGCCGACGATCTCGTCGGCCGAGAGCCCGAGGGTGCGCTCCACCGACGGATTGGCGATCGTGACGTGCCCCGCCGCGTCGACGCCGAGGACGCCGGGCGAGACGCCGGCCAGCACGGCCTCGGTGAACCGACGGCGCCGGTCGATGAGGTCGCTGGCCGCCGTCAGCCCGTCATGCTGGCGGCGCAGCTCCTGTGTCATCTTGTTGAAGCTCTCGGACAGGTGCGCGAGGTCGCCGTCGCTCTTCCGGGCCGGGACCTGGGCGTAGAAGTTCCCCGAGGCGACCTGATCGGCGGCGTTGATCAGGCGTCGGATCGGCGCAACGAAGCGGTTGGCGAAGTTCAGGCCGAACCACACCGCGGAGAGCAGGGCGATCAGGGCGATCAGCACGAAGACCGAGGCGAAGCTGATCTGGATCGAGCGCTTCAGCGAGTCGTAGGTCAGGTACTCGGCGGCGGCGGCCCGCGACACACCCGGAAACTCGACGGCAAGCTGGCTCACCTCGCGCTGCACCAGCAGCACGGCACCGTCATAGGCGGTCATCCGGAAAAGTGCGGCGAAGATGCGCCCCTCGCTCGGCACGAGGCAGATCGGATCCGTCGATTTTGCCGCGTCCTCGAAGGCGGCCGCCGAGGGCAGGCGCCGTTCTTTCAGGGCGTCGATACTGGCGCGCGCCACCACCTCGTTGGGACCGCGCATGATCTCGGCCACCGGCAGGCCGAGGGCCGTGGCACGGGTGGTGAGGAAGCTTTCGAACCAGGCACGGTTCACGTCGAAGTTCGGCCGCGCCCGTGTCAGGTCGTCAGCGAGGATGCGGATCTCGCGGGCGAGGCTCTGGCACTGGTTCTCCTGGTAGGCGTCGGCGACCTCCACCGATTTAAGCACCACGTCTCGGACTCGGTCGGTGAAGCCGAGCGACAAGCCGCGATCGATGGTCACTGCCGCCACAACCGCCAGGAGCACGGTCGGAAGGATGGCGATCAGGCTGAACAGCCCGACGATGCGGGTGTGCAACCGAGCCACCGCGGCATTCGTCCGCCGGGCATAGAGAAAGACCCGTGCCTCCCAGGCAATGATCACGACGAGGCCGAGGACGAGGAAGACGTTGATGCCGAGAAGAGTCAGGCCCACCGTCGGTGTCGGCGTGACCCGGATCACACCGGCCAGGATCAGGAAGGTGGTGATGGCGGAGACCAGAGCCGTGATCACCACCAGCGCACCGAGTAGACCCGGGCCGCGCGGTGGGGAACGCACAGAGGCAGGTGTTGGCTCGGCCCCGTCTGTTTCCGCCGGATCGGCGGAGCCTGAACCCTCCCAGGAGGGCTTGGAAATGTGGGACGAGCGGAGCCACGGCATCGCTGATGCGTCGCCACAACAGTGTGGCGAAATTAATACGAATCGAGCGCGGCGCTGGTCCGTAATCCTCTAGAACGACAGGCGGTGCGGAGGAGCCGCTGCGTCCGTTCATGGCGGCGGGCCGGCCGTCCTGTCTGTCCAGGATCGATCGACGCCACGCGAAAATACATTATTCTTCGGCTCAACCTCACGCAGAGATCACGATGTCCAACACCCCCGTCTTCGCCTCGGCCGCGGTCGCGGCGCCCCACCGCCTCGCGGCTCAGGCCGGGCAGCATGTCCTGGCGCAGGGGGGCAACGCCATCGAGGCGATGACGGCCATGGCCGCCACCATCGCGGTGGTCTACCCGCACATGAACGGGATCGGCGGCGACGGCTTCTGGCTGGTGCGCGAGCGCGGCGGGCGGGTGCGCGGCATCGAGGCCTGCGGCCCGGCCGGGCGGAACGCGACGATCCAGCGCTACCGTGAGAAAGGCTACGAGGTTCTGCCGTCGCGGGGACCGGACGCGGCGCTCACCGTAGCGGGTGCCATCGGCGGCTGGCGCCTCGCCCTCGACCTGTCGAAGGCTTTGGGCGGTCGCCTGCCCCTCTCCACCCTGCTCGCCGACGCGATCCGCCATGCCCGGGACGGTGTCGCGGTCTCGCCTTCGGAGGCCCGCTACGTCCCGAAGGAACTCGATACGCTCCACGACCAGCCCAACTTCGCGGAAACCTTCCTCGACGGTGGCGAGCCGTTCGCGGCCGGCGCCCTGCGCAAGCTGCCGGCGCTCGCCGGCACCCTGGAGCAGCTCGCCCATGCGGGCCTCGACGACTTCTACAAGGGGGACCTCGGGCGCGAGATCGCCACGGACCTCGACCGCCTGGGGACGCCGATGACCCGGGCCGACCTCGAAGCCTACGCGCCGCGCGAGCGCGCGCCGCTCTCGATCCGCCGGCGCGATGCGACGCTCTACAACTTCCCGCCGCCCACCCAGGGCATCGCCGCTCTGCTGATCCTCGGCATCTTCGACCGCCTGCGGATCGAGCGACCCGAGACCACCGCGCATTACCACGGGCTGATCGAGGCGACGAAGCGCGCCTTCGCCATCCGTGACCGGATCGTGACCGACTACGATCGGCTGGCCGTCGACCCCGCCGGCTTCCTGACGCCGGAGCGCCTGGACCGCGAGGCGGCGCAGATCGACATGCGCCGGGCCGCCAGCGTGCCCCTGCGCAATCCCGGCGAGGGCGACACCGTCTGGATGGGGGCCATCGACCGCGACGGCCTCGCGGTGTCCTACATCCAGTCGATCTACTGGGAATACGGCTCCGGCATCGTGCTGCCGAAGACCGGCATCCACTGGCAAAACCGGGGCACGTCGTTCTCCCTCGATGCCAAGGCGGTGAACCCGCTGGAGCCCGGCCGCCGACCGTTCCACACCCTCATTCCGGCCCTCGCCTGCTTCGACGACGGCCGCGTCATGTCCTACGGCAGCATGGGGGGCGATGGGCAGCCGCAGTTCCAGTCGCAGATCTTCGCGCGCTACGCCGACTACGGCATGGACCCGGCGACCGCCGTCGATGCCCCGCGCCTGCTTTATGGCCGGACCTGGGGTGCTGAGTCCCTCACCGTGAAGGTCGAGGACCGCTTCGACCCGGCCTGTATCGCCGCGTTGCGCACGCTCGGGCACGAGATCGAGGAACTCGGCGGCGCCTACATCGACTCCCTCGGCCATGCCGGGATGCTCGTGCGTCACCCGAGCAATGGCTCGGTCGCCGCGGTGCATGACCCGAGATCCGACGGAGGTTCGGAGGGGCTGTAACTTGCGCTGACCTTCGCGGCTGGGTTGCGCCATTAGGTCAGGCGAAACAATGACTTGGCATCATCCTTGCGAAGGCGCGTCCGTCGCAAGGAGCGAATAATGGATACGACCCTCTCCCGCCAACGCTGGCTGCAACTCGGCCTCGGGCTGATCGCCATGATGGCGATCTCCAGTCCGCAATACGTTTGGACGCTCTTCACCAAACCGCTGATCGCGACGACCGGCTCGACCCTGCCGCAGATCCAGTGGACCTTCACGATCCTGATCGTGCTGCAGACCTTCTTCTCGCCGGTTCAGGGCTACCTGATCGACCGGTTCAGCCCCAAGCTGATGATCGCTCTCGGCGCTGCCCTCTCCGGCCTCGGCTGGGTTCTGGCCGCCCGGGTCGATACCCTGCTGGGCGTCTACGCGACCTATGGATTGTTCTGCGGCCTCGGCACCGGCATCGTCTATGTTGGGATCGTCGGCCTGATGGTGAAGTGGTTTCCCGACCGGCGCGGCTTCGCGGTCGGCGTGGTCGCCGCCGGCTACGGCATGGGCGCCATGCTGAGCACCTTCCCAATCAGCGACATGCTCGTGGCCGACGGCTACCGCCATACGCTCACGGTCTTCGGCATCGTGCTCGGGGCGATCGGCGCCCTGGCGGCCCTCGGCCTGCGTGCCCCCCGGGCCGGCGAGGTGCTGCCGGCGCCCGCCGTCAACCTCTCGACCTGCGTGCACGACACGCCCCCGAAGGTGATGCTGCGGACCCCGCTGTTCTGGCTAATGTTCGTCATGATGACGATGATGTCGACGGGCGGCCTGATGGTGGTAGCCAACTTCGCCTCCTTCGCCCGTGACTTCGGCGTCGCCGACGCGATCATCTTCGGCTTCGTCGCCCTGCCCTTCGCGCTCACCTTCGATCGCATCACCAACGGTCTGACCCGTCCGTTCTTCGGCTGGGTCTCCGACAAGATTGGGCGCGAGAACACGATGGGCATCGCCTTCGCGGCCGAGGCGGCGGCGATCGCCCTGCTCCTCGTCTTCCGGGAGAACGCCTACGCCTTCGCGCTTCTCTCCGGCGTGGTATTCTTCGCCTGGGGCGAGATCTTCTCGCTGTTCCCCTCGATCCTCACGGACACGTTCGGGACCAAGCACGCCACGACGAATTACGGCTTCCTCTACATGGCCCAGGGCATCGGCTCGCTCTTCGGCGGCCCGATCGCGGCCTGGATCTACGCCGTGCAGGGATCGTGGCTGCCGGTCTTCGCGATCATCATCACCCTCGACGTGCTGACCGCGATCCTCGCCTACTTCGTGCTGAAGCCGATGCGCCGGCGCTGGCTCGATGGAAGTGCCGAGCCGGTCCTGGTGGGCAAGCCCGCTATGGCCTGACGGGCGCCTCAGCATTGGGAAGCCGGCGACGCGGACGGGGCGACCCGTCCGCGTCCTGCTTTGAAGTGACGCTGCCCAGGCCTAGCAGGCCCGGCAATCGGACGGCCTGCCGCCCGGGCCATCGCCCCGATTCCACCCTCGACCTCCGTGGAGGGCGGTCTCGCGAGCCGATCAGGTCGAGCGGGGCTCGTACCGCCACGGCGTATCCGCGAAGGCGCGTTCCACGAAATCGACGAAGGCCCGGATCCGCGGGCTGAGGTTCCGCCGCTCCTGATACAGGACGTAGATCGGCTCCTCCGTCTGATCCTGTTCGTCCGGGAACAGCCGGACGAGGCGGCCGGCGTGCAGGTCGTCGCTGATATGGAACTCGGCGAGGCGCACGATCCCGGCTCCCGCCCGCGCCAGTGCCAGGAGCATGTCGCCCTGGTTGGCGATGATGCCGCCCTCGTCCGTCGGGGCGCCGACGACCGCCGACCAGGAATTCCATCGCGTCTGCATCGAAAAATTGAGGCACTCGTGACGGCCGAGATCCGCCGGCGATGCCGGGGACCCCCGTTCGGCGAGATAGGCGGGAGACGCGCAGATAACCCAGCGGCTGCTGGCGATGCGCCGGGCGATCAGGCTTGAGTTCGGAAGGTCGCCGCTGGCAATTGCGACGTCCGCCTGATCGTCCAGGGATGCGGTTCGCTCGTTGCTGAGGACGAACGCGATGCGCAGGCGCGGGTAGAGGCGGCGAAACTCCGGGATGATCGGGGCGAGCTGATAGCGCGCGAAGGTCGGTACGCAGCGAATCCGGAGCATTCCGGTCGGTATCGCGGAGCCGATGGCTTCGGCCTCCTGCATCGCGTCCAGGACGCGGCGCGCCGCGTCCAGGAAGTGTTCGCCCTCCGGCGTCAAGCGCATGGTTCGGGACGAGCGCTGCAGCAGGCGCCGGCCGAGACCGTCTTCGAGACGCGCGATCGTTTTGCTGACGCCCGAGGGCGTCAGGCCCAGGCTGCGGGCCGCCGCCGAGAAATCGCCTTCCTCCGCGACCCGCACGAAGGTTGTCAGATCTCTGAACTCCATGCCCCGGCCCACCTCATCTGTGAACGGTGGTCATAGAAGCTCTGACCCTGGCCGGATAGATCCGAGACCAGTATTCGGCCCACTATCTCCGGACCGAAGCCAATCAATCCGGAGTTCAGGATGACCGTTCTCGATCAGGTCCGGCCGCAGGTCGCGATGATGGAAAAGCCCCGGCTGGATACCAGCAAGGTCGCGTTTCAGCTGCCCCAGCCCGCCGGCATGCTGGACGACATCTTCATCGGGGGCGCCCTCGATCTCGACACCGACGAGCGTCACTGGATTCCCCAGTCGGACGACGTCGCGTTCAAGCCCCTCGTCCTCAGCGTCAGTCAGGGCTACTACGTCAACATCCTGCGCGTCCGCTCCTCCGGCATCCTGTCCCGCCATCGGCACAATGGCCCGGTGCATGCCCTGACGCTGCGCGGCAAGTGGCACTACCTCGAGCATGACTGGGTGGCGACCGCCGGGGACTACGCGTTCGAGCCGCCGGGAGAGACCCACACGCTGGTGGTTCCCGAGGACGTGACAGAGATGGCGACGCTCTTCCACGTCACCGGCGGCTACGTCTACGTCGATCCCTACGGCAAACCGATGGGCTACGAGGACGTCTTCACCAAGCTCGAAAACGTTCGTCAGCACTACGAGCGGATCGGCCTTGGAGCCGCCTACGCCGATCACTTCCTGCGCTGAGTGTTCTGCCGAGCCGCCGTCGGCGAACCCCGGGACCGCCCTCGGATTTTTCGCGATGGTCGGCACGCGCGGGAGGAAGGGTTCGCCCTTGTCCTTCAAGCCTAGCGGGTAGCGGGCGTAAGGGTTTCCGCGCCGCTTTCCATGCGATCCGCCCTGCCGTCGGTATGCGATCCGTCTGCCCCCAGGAGCACGCCAACCGGAGTCGATGCTTGCATCGGCTGCGGTAAAGCTTCGGGGATAGGAAGCTAAAGAAGAAATCACGCAAGAATTACAAAATAAAAATCCATTGGAGGGAAAGCCATGCACTCAGCAGCTCTCGATCTAGACCATGAGATGGCTGGTCGGATCTCAGCGAAGCCGGCAGCCGTCTACGCGAAGATTACGTGGAGATTGGTTCCGGTCCTGTTCATCTGCTACGTCCTTGCATATCTGGACCGGATCAACGTCGGCTTCGCGCAGCTGCAGATGAAATCCGACCTTGGGTTCAGCGACGCCGTGTACGGGCTCGGAGCCGGGATCTTCTTCCTCGGATATTTCGCGTTCGAAGTGCCGAGCAACCTGCTCCTCGAACGGATCGGCGCCCGCAAGACGATCACCCGGATCATGGTCATCTGGGGCTTGGTTTCCGCCCTCATGGCCTTCGTCCACGCGCCCTGGGCCTTCTATGGCCTGCGTTTTCTCCTCGGCGTCTTCGAGGCAGGATTCTTTCCGGGGATCATCCTGTACTTCACCTACTGGTACCCTGGCGCATACCGGGCGCGCATCATCGCGATCTTCATGAGCGGCATCGCAGTGGCCGGGGCCCTAGGGGGCCCGATCTCCGGCTGGATCATGAACGACATGGCGGGGATCTGGGGCCTGAAGGGCTGGCAATGGATGTTCGTGCTCGAAGGCTTGCCCACCACATTGCTCGGTCTGGCGGTCTTTCTCTATCTTGACGACAAACCCGACCAGGCGAAGTGGCTGTCGTCCGATGAGAAGGCCCTGATCCGCGACAACCTCGCCCTCGAGCGGTCCGGCTTCCCTTCGGAGGCGCACGGCCTGCCGTCCTTCTTCTCCGCCTTCCGGGATCCCCGGGTCTATTTCCTGTCCTTCGCCTATTTCTGCTTCATCGCTGGGACCTACCTGATCACCTTCTGGCTGCCGACGATGATCAAGGAGATGGGTTACGGGAATCCGCTGCAGATCGGCCTTTTGGCCGCGATCCCCTACGGGATCACCGCCGGCGGCATGGTCGCCATCGGGGCCCACTCGGACCGGACCCTGGAGCGGCGCTGGCACCTCGCCCTGACGGCCTTCGGTTCGGCCCTGGCGCTGGTCGGCTTGATCTATTCGAACGGAAGCGTGGTGCTCTCCTTCGTCTTCATCACCTTGGCGGCCCTCGGCATCATCACCACGATGCCGTTGTTCTGGTCGATCCCCACCGGTTACATCAAAGGATCGGCCGCCGCCGGGGGCATCGCCCTGATCAACAGCCTGGGCTTGACCGGGGGTTTCGTCAGCCCGTTCGTCCTGGGCTCGATCAAGACGAGCACCGGAAGCCTGACCCTGGGTTTCTGGCTGATCGCCGCCGCGATGGCGGCCGGCGGGCTGGTCATCCTCCTCGCGGTGCGGCCGGAGATGTTGCGCGAGACGCACGTCTGAGCCCTTCCGAGCCAGGTACTTCGTCCAAGCCAGGTATTTCGTCCGAGCCAGGTGCTTCGTCCGCGCCAGGTATTTCGGTCATGACGCCGGCCCGGCCCCTGAGAGCGCGTGCGGCCTCGGGGGGCCGCCGGCCGGCGGCACCCAGTCCCGCGCATTGCGCAGGCGCAGACCGCTGGCCTGGAGCGTCGATCGCCAGACAGGCGCGAGGGGGGTGAGGCGCGGCAGGGCCCGGAGTTCCAGACCCTCCGTCACCATCGCCCCGGGCAGGTTCCAGAGTGTATCGAGACCGTAGGGAACGACCGCACGACGCGACACCCAGGCTCCGGGCTCGCCGACAACCTCGAAGGTCTCTGCTGGCATCCCGTATCGGTGAAGCGTCGCGGATCGGATCCGCTCGATCCAGGCTTCCTCCACATAGGCGACGGCGCGGCCCGTGACGTCGCCGAACCAGGTCCGCCGGTCCTCCGGCGTGGTTTCGGCCGTCGGCCAGATCACGATGCGGGGACAGTCGCGCGGGAAGAGGTAGAGTAGGCTGTGCGCGGCATCGATCGCCCAGACCAGGGGTCCGTTGAGCCAGGCACGCTCCGGCCCGCGGTCGATGGCCACCCGAACGGGACGCGGCACGAAGACCCGGATCGCCGGATCCTCGCTGAAGTGAAAAAGGGCTTCGGCTGGAGGGCGCGGGGTCACCGCGCGTTGCGGAAGACCTGCAGATCGAGGTCACGGACCTTCTTGCGCAGGGTATTGCGGTTGACGCCCAACAACTCGGCCGCCCGGATCTGGTTGCCGCGGGTGGCGGCCAGGGCCGCGCCGATGAGCGGTCCTTCGATCTCGCGGAGGATGCGGTGATACAGGCCCGGCGGCGGCAGCGTGTCGCGATAGCCGCCGAAATACTCGGCGAGGTGACGCTCCACCGCCCCCGACAGGGTTTCGGCCTCGCCGCTCGGCTTCCGGGTGCCGGCGGGGCCGTTCGGCTGGTTCTGGGCCAGCGGCAGGGTGTCCAGCTCGGCCTCGATCACCGGCCCGGTGATCGTCTCTTGCGGATAGAGCGCCGCGAGGCGCCGGACGAGGTTCTCCAGCTCGCGGACGTTGCCGGGCCAGCGATAGCGCTTCAGGCGCTCCATCGCCTCGCCGTCGAGCTGCTTGCGGCTCAGGCCTTCGCGCTCGACCAGGATGAAGAAGTGGCGAATGAGGTCGGGAACGTCCTCCGAGCGCTCGCGCAGGGCCGGCAGGCGCAGAGGCACCACGTTCAGGCGGAAGAACAGGTCCTCGCGGAAGATGCCCTGCTGGATCGAGACCCGCAGGTCCTTGTTCGTGGCCGCGATGATGCGGACGTTGGTCTTGATCGGCACCCGGCCGCCGACGGTGGTGTACTCGCCCTGCTGCAGCACGCGCAGGAGGCGCGTCTGCGCCTCCATCGGCATGTCGCCGATCTCGTCCAGGAACAGCGTGCCGCCCTCGGCCTGCTCGAAGCGCCCGGCCGAGCGCGACAGCGCGCCGGTGAAGGCTCCCTTCTCGTGGCCGAACAGCTCGGATTCGATGAGGTCGCGCGGGATGGCGGCCATGTTCACCGGAACGAACGGGCCGGTCCGGCGCCGGCCGTAATCGTGCAGGGCCCGGGCGACGAGTTCCTTGCCGGTGCCGGATTCGCCGGTGATCATCACGGTGAGATCGGTGGGCATCAGCCGGGCCAAAGCCCGGTAGATCTCCTGCATGGCGGGCGAGCGCCCGACGAGCGGGATGTCCTCGTTACCCGGGTCTGTCCCGGCGGGCGCCGTGCCGCGCGGGCGGGAGAGGGCGCGCCCGACGATGGCGATCAGCTCCTTCAGGTCGAAGGGCTTGGGCAGGTACTCGTAGGCGCCCCGCTCGGACGCGCGGATCGCCGTCATGAAGGTGTTCTGCGCGCTCATGACGATGATCGGCAGCTCCGGCCGCACGCGCTTGATGCGCGGCAGCAGGTCGAAGACGTTCTCGTCCGGCATCACCACGTCGGTGATGACGAGGTCGCCCGCCCCCTCGGCGACCCAGCGCCAGAGGGTGGCGCAGTTACCGGTCGAGCGGACCTCGTACCCGGCCCGCGACAGGGCCTGGTTGAGGACTGTGCGGATGGCGGCGTCGTCATCCGCGACGATGATGTGTCCGTTGGGCATGACGCGACTCTACAGCTCCGCGGACGATTCGCGCCCGTCGCGGGCGCTCGACATGGGGAGAAGAAGGCGGAAGGTGGTTCGGCGGGGGACTGGATCGCACTCGACGATCCCGCCATGGTCGCCGATGATCTTGGCGACCAATGCAAGTCCGAGGCCGGAGCCCTGCGCCTTCGTGGTGACGAAGGGGTCGAAGAGGTCGGGCAGCAGGTCCGCCGAGACGCCCGGACCGTTGTCCCGCACCGCGACCTCGATCGGCAGGCTGACGCGCTCGCGCGAGCCCGGCACCTGCAGGCGCAGGCCGGTGCGGAAGGCCGTCGAAAGGGTGATCTCGCCGTCGACCGCATCGGCGCCGATGGCCTCCGAGGCGTTCTTCACGAGGTTGAGGATCACCTGCACGAGCTGGTCGCGGTTGCCCAGCACCGGCGGCAGGGAGGGGTCGTAGGTCTCGACGAAGCGGATATGGCGGGCGAACCCCGATTGCGCGGAGCGCTTCACCTGATCGAGTACGCCGTGCACGTTGACCGAGCCGCGCTCCACCGGGCGCTCGTCCCCGAACAGCTCCATGCGCTCGACGATGCGGACGATCCGGTCGGATTCGTCGCAGATCAGCCGGGTCAGGAGGCGGTCGTCCTCGTTGCCCGACTGCTCGAGCAGCTGAGCCGCGCCGCGGATGCCCGCAAGCGGGTTCTTGATCTCGTGGGCCAGCATGGCGCCCAGCGCCACCATGGAGCGGGCGGCTCCCCGGTGGGTGAGCTGGCGGTTCATCTTGTCGGCGATGGTCCGTTCCTGGAGCATCAGGACCACGGCCTCCTCGTCGTCGCCCAGCGGCGTCGCGAAGACGTCGACGCTGCGCTCCAGCCCGGAGCGCGGCTGCACCAGCTCGACGCCGTACTCGCTGACGCTGGCCCGGCGCCGCCGCACCTCCGCGACCAGGGCGATGATCGGCGAGGCGAAGGGGATGATGTCCGAGAGGCGCCGCCGCTGCATCAGCCGGGCGGAATGGTCGAAGAAGGTCTCGCCGGCATGGTTGACGTGGAGGATGTGGTCGTCCGCCCCGACCGTCAGGACCGGCAGCGGCAGGGCGTTGATCACCGCCTCGTTGGTGGGGATGGCGTCGGGTCGCTGCGCGCCGCCGCGGCCCGATACCGGCTTGTCCGAACTCATGCGGCCTCCCCGATGGCGTGCGGCAGCGTCGCTCCGGTCTCCGCGCCGAAGGCACGGGCCAGCAGCGTGGCTGCGATCGCCGGGTCCGTGGTGGTGAGGAGGCGCATCCGGTCCTCGCCGGAAAGTCCGCCGCCGGCCTCCGCGTAGGCCGCCAGGTGCTTCCGGGCGTGGCGCACGCCCATGCGCAGCCCATACAGGGCGAGGAGGCCCTGGTAGTGCTCCACCGCCAGGGCGGCCATCTCGGCGCCGGACAGAACGGGCGCGGGCCGGCCCGCGAGGCCGGCCGCGAGGGCCCCGACGAGCCAGGGCCGCCCCACCGCCGCCCGCCCGACCATCAGGCCGGCGGCGCCTGAGCGCGCGAGGCAGCTTTGCGCCTCGGCGAGGGTGGCGATGTCGCCGTTGGCGATGACGGGGATCGCCACCGCCTCGACCACGGCGCGGATCGCGCCCCAATCGGCCCGGTCCTTGTAGAATTGCTGTCGGGTGCGGCCGTGTACCGTCACGGCGTTCAGCCCGAGCCCCTCGGCCCGGCGCGCCAGCTCCGGCGCGTTGAGGTTGGCGTGGTCCCAGCCGAGGCGCATCTTGACCGTGACGGGGACCCGTACGGCCCCACGCACCGCGGCGAGGATGCGGGTCGCACCCTCGATGTCGCGCATCAGCGCCGAGCCCGAGGCGACCCCCGTCACGACCTTGGCCGGGCAGCCCATGTTGATGTCGATCACGTCGGCGCCGTTCGCCTCGGCGATGCGAGCCGCCTCCGCCATCGGCTCGGGCGCGCACCCGGCGAGCTGCACGATGTGGGGATCGACGCCGCTGCCCTCCGCCCGCAGCTGGGCCTCCTGATCGCCGCGGGCGAGCTCGGCGGCGGCCACCATCTCGGAGACGACGGCACTCGCCCCGAGGCGTCGCGCGATGCGCCGGACATGTAGATCGGTGACGCCCGACAGCGGTGCCAGGAGGACCGGAACGGGCCGCACACCCCCGCGGGCCGCAGGACCACCCTCGGTCTCCGCCACGCGGAGAAAGCTCAAATAATCATCAGCGTACATTGTGCTCAACAAATAGACAAAACGGCTCGCCGCGCAAGCGATTCCACGGATTTGATTTCAGCTTCTCCCGCGCTTAAACGACAGACCGCCCATCGATGGGTCGCCAGGGCCTTCGCATCGCGGACGCGCGGTGACCGGCCGGTGCGCAGATCCTCACACGCCCGAAGCGCGGGAGCATACGCATGTCCGGCACCGCGTGGAATGCGGCAGCGGTGGTCGTCGCCGCCGGCCGCGGTATCCGCATCGGGGGCGATACCCCGAAGCAGTACCGCCGCGTCGGCGGCCAGGCCGTGCTGACCCGGACCCTGGCGGCCCTCGCGGCCCATCCGGGCATCGCCCGCATCCAGCCCGTGATCGCACCGGACGCGGCCGATTTCTACCGCGCCTGCCTCGACGACCTCGACGCCGCCACCCGGGACAAGCTGGCCGAGCCCGTGCCCGGTGGCGCGACCCGCCAGCAATCCGTCCGCGCCGGGCTCGAGGCCCTGGACGGCGCCGGCGCACCGGACCTCGTCCTCGTCCACGACGCCGCGCGGCCGCACGTGGACGTGGCCCTCATCGAGCGCGCCTTGGTGGCCGGGCGTGATCACCGTGCCGCCGTGCCGGGCATCGCCGTCACCGACACCATCAAGGTGGTGGAGGACCTCGGCGACGGCACCGGCCGGGTCCGCGAGACGCCCCGGCGCGAGGGCCTTCGCGCGGTGCAGACACCCCAATCTTTCGCCTACGGCCCCCTCCGCGACGCCCATCGCCGCGCGGCCGAGGCGGATCTCCACGCCTTCACCGACGACGGAGCCCTGGCCGAGTGGGCCGGATTGGCCGTCGTCGTCTTCGAGGGCGACCCGCGCAACCGCAAGATCACCCAGCCGGCCGACCTGATCGAGGCCGATCGCGGCTTCTCCGGCCAACATCCCACAGCCCTGAACGAGGCCCATTCCATGACCACCTACGTCACCCGCCTCGGCACCGGCTTCGACGTCCACGCCTTCACGGACGGCGACCACGTCTGGCTCGGCGGCGTGAAGATCCCGGCCGACCGGGGCGTCCTCGCCCATTCGGACGGCGACGTCGCCCTCCACGCCCTCACCGATGCCTTGCTCGGCGCGATCGCCGACGGCGATATCGGCACCCATTTCCCGCCGAGCGACGAGCAATGGCGCGGTGCCTCGTCCGATCGCTTCCTCGCCCATGCGGTGGAGCTTGTGCGGGCGCGCGGCGGCAAGATCGATCACTTGGACATCACCGTCCTGGCCGAGGCCCCCCGTATCGGCGCCCATCGCGAGGCCATCCGGTCTCGCATCGCCGAGATCGCCGGGGTGCCGCTGACGTCCGTCTCGATCAAGGCGACCACCACCGAGAAGCTCGGCTTCGTCGGCCGCGCCGAGGGCCTGGCGGCGCAGGCCGCCGCCACGGTCCGGCTGCCCGAAGTGACGGCCGCGCTCGACGCCACCGACGAGACGGCCGAGCGCCGCTCGTGATCGACGACCCCGCCCTGCTGGCCCGGGCGGAGGCACTCGTCGCCGCCTATGCGGCGGCGGGGCTGACAGTCGCCACGGCCGAATCCTGCACCGGCGGTCTCGTCGCCGGGCTGCTCACCGCGATCCCGGGCTCCTCCGCCGTGATGGAGCGTGGCTTCGTCACCTACTCGAACGCAGCCAAATCCGAGAGCATCGGCGTCCCAGCCGACTTGATCGCCGCCCACGGCGCGGTGAGTGCGCCCGTGGCCCGCGCCATGGCCGATGGCGCCCTGGCGCATGCCCGCGCCCGCGTCGCCGTCGCGATCACCGGCATCGCCGGGCCCGGCGGCGGCAGCGCCGACAAGCCGGTCGGTCTCGTGCATTTCGGTCTCGCCGCCACGGGCCGCGCCGTGCGCCACCTGGAGCGTCGTTACGGCGACCTCGGCCGGACCGAAATCCGTCGGCAGGCGGTGGGCGACGCCCTCAGTCTCCTCGAATCGGTCCTCGCCCCGACGTCTTGAAACCGACACGCGTGCCTGACAGGGTACGGCCCATGGTGCTCACGCGCCGCGTTCGCCCGCGAACCCAGTCCGCGTTTCCATGGGGAGGCTGCATGAGATCGGTATCGTTCGCCGCCCCGGCCCGCCTGCGCCCCCCGCGCCTGCCGGTCTGACGTCGCCGCGCGCCTGAGCGCGCCACCGCGTCCTCGTCCCACCCTCATCCTTCTTCGGCCGGTCGCTGCGGCGCCCATGCCGTTCACGGAGTCGGCGCGTATTCCGCGCCGTGATCGCGTCCATGATTCTCGACCGCCTGAAAGGCGCGGAGGCCTATCGGGCCGTCCTCGCGTTCCTCGTCCGTCAGTGGCGCAGCAGGATCCGCCTCCTCGGCGGCGTCGTCGCGGCCATCGTCGGCTCGACCCTGGCCGACGTGTTCCTGCCCCTGTTCGCCGGCCGGCTGGTCGACGCGCTCTCCGCCGCGGACCGCCTGGCGGCGCGCTGGGACGCGCTGACGGCGTTCTCGGCCATGGCCGGTCTCGGGCTGGTCACCCTGGGGCTGCGCCACGTTGCCTGGGCCCTGGTGGTGCCGTTGACCCTCTCGACCATGCAGGCGGTGGCGCAGGCGGGCTTCCACCGGGTCCAGCGCCTGTCCACAGACTGGCACGCCAACAGCTTCTCGGGCTCGACCGTGCGCAAGGTCTCGCGCGGGATGTGGGCCCTCGAAGGACTGAACGACACGCTGCTGCTGGAACTGCTGCCGGCCATCGTGGTCCTGGTCGGCACCATGATCCTGCTCGGGCTGCAATGGCCCGTGATGGGGCTGGTGGTCGGTCTCGGCGCGCTGATCTATCTCGGCATCGTCGTAGCCCTGGCGACCCGCGTCATCGCGCCGGCGGCCCAGATCTCCAACGTCTGGGACTCGCGGCTCGGCGGGGCCTTGAGCGATGCCGTCGGGGCCAATGCGGTGGTGAAGGCCTTCGGCGCCGAGGCCCGCGAGGATGCGCGCCTCGCCCGCCTCCTCCGCAGGTGGAACCGGCGGACGCACCGCACCTGGATGCGGATCACCTGGAGCATCACGGCGCAGTTCGCGCTGCTCCTCCTGCTGCGAACGGCGATCGTCGGCACGGCCCTGTGGCTCTGGTGGACGGGGGCGGCGACTCCCGGCGACGTGGCCTATGTGCTCACCACCTACTTCGTGGTGCACGGCTACCTGCGGGACATCGGCGGTCACATCAACCGGGTGCAGCGGGGCGTCAACGAGATGGAGGAACTCGTGGCTCTGGAAGCCGAACCCTACGGCGTCGCCGACCGGCCGGGGGCCACGGCGCTCGTCGCGGCGGGCGGTGAGCTGCGTTTCGAGCACGTCACCTTCCACTACGCCGGACACGCGACGCCGCTCTACCGCGACCTCTCGGTGCACATCCCGGGCGGGCAGCGGGTTGGGCTCGTCGGCCGTTCGGGCTCCGGCAAGACGACGTTCGTCAAGCTGGTGCAGCGCCTCTACGACGTCACCGGCGGCCGCGTCACGATCGACGGGCGTGACGTCGCCGGCGTGACGCAGGCGTCCCTGCGCGCCCACATCGCCATCGTCCCGCAGGAGCCGATCCTGTTCCACCGGTCGCTGGCCGAGAACATCGCCTATGCCCGCCCCGGCGCCTCCGCGGACGCGATCGCGCACGCTGCCCGCCTCGCCAACGCGCACGACTTCATCGCCCGCCTGCCCAAGGGCTACGCCACCCTCGTGGGCGAGCGCGGCGTCAAGCTCTCGGGCGGCGAGCGCCAGCGGGTGGCGCTGGCCCGCGCCTTCCTGGCCGACGCGCCGATCCTCATCCTCGACGAGGCCACCTCCAGCCTCGACTCGGAGTCGGAGGCGCTGATCCAGGAGGCCATGGAGCGGCTGATGCGCGGGCGCACGGCCATCGTGATCGCGCACCGGCTCTCCACGGTGCGGTCCCTCGACCGGATCCTCGTCTTCGACGGCGGCCGCATCGTCGAGGACGGCAGCCACGACGATCTGCTCAGCCAGCCGGAGGGACGCTACCGCGCCCTGTTCGAGCGCCAGGCCGGCGTGGGGTTTGCGGCGGATGTCGGTGCAGGCGCCGTTCAGGCCGCGCCGTAGACCCGGTTCGCCCGCGCCTCGAAGGCGTCGGTGAACTTGCGAAAGGCGCGGTCGAACATCGTGCCCATGAGCATCCCGAGCGTCCGGCTCTTGAACTCGTAGGTGATGAAGAAGTCGACCGTGCAGCCGCCGCCCTCGGCCTCCTTGAAGGCCCAGCGGTTCTCGAGGTGGCGGAACGGGCCGTCGATGTACTCGGCCACGATGCGCAGGTTCTGCGGATCGAGGGTGACCCGCGTGGTGAAGCGCTCGCGGATCGCCTTGTAGCCGACGCCCATCTCGGCCACGAGCACCTCCGTGCCGTCCGCGCCCGGCTGGCGCCGGAGCACGCGCAGGGATTCGCAGAGGGGCAGGAAGTCCGGATAGCGCTCCACGTCGGCCACGAGGTCGTACATCTGGCGCGGCGAATGGCGCACCGCGCGGTTGATCCGGAATGAAGGCATCGAGACTCTAGGCGTTGGCGATGCGGGCGAGACGGGCCGCCTTCAGCTTTGCGAAATCCTCTCCGGCGTGATGGGAGGAGCGGGTCAGGGGCGTCGCCGAGACGAGGAGGAAGCCCTTGGTGTAGGCGGTGGTCTCCAGGCCCTTGAACTCGTCCGGGGGCACGAAGCGCACCACCTCGTGGTGCTTCTTGGTCGGCTGCAGGTACTGGCCGATGGTGAGGAAGTCGACATCCGCCGAGCGCAGGTCGTCCATGAGCTGGACCACCTCGTTCCGCTCCTCGCCGAGGCCGACCATGATGCCGGACTTGGTGAAGATGGTCGGGTCGAGCTCCTTCACCCGCTGGAGCAGGCGCACCGAGTGGAAGTAGCGCGCGCCGGGGCGGACCGTCAGGTAGTTGCCCGGCACGGTCTCCATGTTGTGGTTGAACACGTCGGGCCGGGCCGCGACCACGACCTCGAGGGCGCTGGGTTTCCGCAGGAAGTCCGGCGTCAGCACCTCGATGGTGGTGGCGGGGCTGCGCGCGCGGATCGCCCGGATGGTCCGGGCGAAATGCTCGGCGCCGCCGTCGGCGAGATCGTCGCGATCCACCGAGGTGATGACCACGTGGTGCAGGCCGAGCTTGGCCACGGAATCCGCCACCTTGTCGGGCTCGCCGGCGTCGAGGCCTTCCGGCAGGCCGGTGCGCACGTTGCAGAAGGCGCAGGCCCGCGTGCAGGTGTCGCCCATGATCATGAAGGTGGCGTGCTTCTTCTCCCAGCACTCACCGATATTCGGGCAGCCGGCCTCCTCGCAGACCGTGACGAGGCCGTGCTCGTGGACGATTCTGCGCGTGTCCTCCCAGCCCTTGGAGCCGGGCGCCTTCACGCGGATCCAGTCGGGCTTGCGCTGGATCGGCTTGTCGGGCCGGTGCGCCTTCTCGGGGTGGCGCGGGCGCTGATCGTTGCGAAGGAGGTCGAGGACGACGGCCATGACAATCCACGGGATTCGCCCGCGAGACGCCGGCGCGTGCCCAGGACTTAAGGCGTGACGCCCCCGATCGCAAACCCGCCGCGGCGGAACGGCGCGACAGGGGCCCGCGTTCGTCAGCCCCGCTGTCGGCTCAGTACCGGCGTCCAGCCACGGCCCGGTAGATCGTGATGATGAGGATCGCGCCGACCGTCGCCGAGATCAGGTTGCGCCAGAACCCGAAGATCGGGATGTGCAGCTTGTGGGCGAGGTAGTTGCCGAGCAGGCCGCCGAGAATGCCCATCACGATGTTGGCGATCAGACCCATGTTCGCCGCGGTGAAGCGCTCGGCGAGCCATCCCGCCAACGCCCCGATGACGATTGCCATGAGCAGGCCGACGCCGGGCTGACCCAGGGCGCCGTAGACATGTCCATCCATCGCGCGTCTTCCTTCGTGAGACATCCGATCCGGCTGGCGCGCGCTCAGGTGTCACTCCGGCCGGCGGGTTTCAAGCCTGGCGCTCGGCAGCCCCGAACATCGCCACCTGCCCATCGCGGTCGGGATACCCGATCAGGTGTGGATCACCTTCCCGTACGCATCCAGCACGCTCTCGTGCATCATCTCGCTGAGCGTCGGGTGCGGGAAGACCGTGTGCATCAGGTCTTCCTCGGTGGTCTCCAGGTTCATGGCGACGACGTAGCCCTGGATCAGCTCGGTGACTTCGGCGCCGACCATGTGGGCGCCCAGCAGCTGCCCGGTCTTGGCGTCGAAGACGGTCTTCACCAGGCCGTCCGGCTCGCCCAGCGCGATGGCCTTGCCGTTGCCCGCGAAGGGGAAGCGGCCGACCTTCACGGCGAAGCCCTGCTCCTTGGCCTTGGCCTCGGTGAGGCCCACCGATGCGATCTGCGGCTGGCAATAGGTGCAGCCGGGGATCTTGGCCTTGTCCATGGCGTGGGTGTGCAGGCCCTTGATCGTCTCGACGCAGAGCACGCCCTCGTGCTCGGCCTTGTGGGCGAGCATGGGCGGGCCGGCGACGTCGCCGATGGCGTAGACGCCCGGCACGTTGGTGCGGCCGAGGCCGTCGGTGACGACGATGCCGCGCTCGATGGTGACGCCGAGCTTGTCGAGGCCGATGCCCTCGATGTTGCCGACGACGCCCACCGCCGAGATCAGCTTCTCCGCCGTCAGCTGCTGGGACTTGCCGTCCCCCGTCTCGATCGTCGCCGTGACGGCATCGGCGGATTTCTCCACCTTCGTTACCTTGGCACCGGTGAGGATCTTGATGCCCTGCTTCTCGAAGCGCTTGCGGGCGAGGCCGGCGATCTCGGCATCCTCCACGGGCAGAATCTGCGGCAGCAGCTCGATCACCGTGACCTCGGCGCCCATGGTGCGGTAGAACGAGGCGAACTCGATGCCGATGGCGCCCGATCCCATGACCAGCAGGCTCTTGGGCATCGTCTCCGGCACCATGGCCTCGTAGTAGGTCCAGATCTGCTTCTTGTCGGGCTCGATGCCGGGGATCGCGCGGGGCCGCGCGCCGGTGGCGACGATGATGTGCTTGGCGGAATAGGAGCCCGCTGCCAGGGCGCCCTTCGGGGCCGGGGCACGGGTGGTCTCCTTCACGATGACCTGGCCCGGCTGGTTGCCCTTGGCGGCCGCCGTGATGGTGGCCTCGCCCCAGATCACGTCGACCTTGTTCTTCTTCAGCAGCATGCCGACGCCGCCGTTGAGCCGGGTCGAGACCCCGCGCGAGCGCTTGACGATGGCGGCCGTATCGAAGCCGACCTTCTCGGCCGACAGGCCGTAATCGGAGGCGTGCTGCATGTAGTGGTAGATCTCGGCCGAGCGCAGCAGCGCCTTGGTGGGGATGCAGCCCCAGTTCAGGCAGATGCCGCCGAGGTGCTCCCGGTCCACCACCGCCGTCTTGAACCCGAGCTGCGCCGCCCGGATCGCCGCCACGTAGCCCCCGGGGCCGGCGCCGATGATGAGGATGTCATAGGTGTCGGCCATGTGAGGGCTCCTGCTGCCCTCCTGACGTTGCGGAGGGGCCGGGGGGTGGGACGTGCCGGGCTCGGGGTCGGGTCAGTGCGACCCGATCACACCAGCATCCCCATCGGGTTCTCGATCAGTGCCTTGAACGCCGAGATCAGCTCGGCGCCCAGCGCCCCGTCGAGGACGCGGTGGTCGCAGGACAGGGTGGTGGTCATCACCTGCGCGACGGCGGGGGCACCGTCGCGCACGACGAGGCGCTTCTCGCCGGCACCCACGGCTAGGATCGAGGATTGCGGCGGGTTGATCACCGCCGTGAAGTGCTTGATGCCGAACATGCCGAGGTTGGAGACCGAGGTGACGCCGCCCTGGTACTCTTCGGGCTTCAACTTCTTGGCCCGGGCCCGGGCGGCGAAGTCCTTCATCTCGTTGGAGATGGCGGAAAGCGTCTTCTGGTCGGCCCGACGGATCACCGGCGTGTACAGGCCGCCGTCGATGGCCACTGCGACTCCGACCTCGGCGTTGTCGAAGCGCAGGATCCGGTCCTCGGCCCAGACCGCGTTGGCCGTCGGCACCCGCATCAGGGCAAGGCCCATCGCCTTGATGACGAAGTCGTTCACCGAGAGCTTGAACAGCGGTTTGCCGTCCTTGGTCTTGCCGGCGCTCGTGTTGAGCTGCTCGCGCAGGGCCATGAGCGCGTCGAGCTCGCAATCCACCGTGAGGTAGAAGTGCGGCGCCACCTGCATCGCCTCGGTGAGGCGCTTGGCGATGGTCTTGCGCATGCCGTCGAGGGGCACCTCTTCGTAGGTGCCCTTCGGATAGAACCCGCGCACCTGATCCGCGGTGAGGCCGGCGGGCGCCGCCGCCTTGGCGGGGGCCGGCGCGGCCGGCGCGGGCGCCGCCTGCGGGGCCTCGGCGGGCTTCGGCGCGGCGGCCGGGGCCGCCTTGCCGGTGCCGGCGGCGAGGGCCGCCCGGACGTCGCGCTCGATCACCCGGCCGCGGGGGCCGGAGCCCGTCACCGCCGCGAGGTCGACGCCCTCCTGCTTGGCGATGCGGCGAGCCAGCGGCGAGGCGAAGACGCGCCCGCCCTCTGCGGAGGGCGCGGCGCCAGCGTCCGCGCCTTCGCCCTTGCCACCCGCGGGCTTCGCGCCGTCTGGGGCTTCGTTGACGCGGGCGTAGGACATCGTTCCGCCCCCCGGCGTGGCGTTCTCGGCGGATGCGTCCGCTTTCGGCGCCTCGGCCTTCGGAGATTCCGAGGTCGCTGCTTCGGCCTTCGGCGCACCGGAGGCCCCGCCGCCGGGGGCCTGGACGCTAGCCGGATCCTCGCCGTCCGCCGCGATGATGGCAATGAGGTCGTTCACCGGCACGTCGGCGGTGCCCTCGGCCACCAGGATCTTGGCGAGCACGCCCTCGTCGATGGCCTCGACCTCCATGGTCGCCTTGTCGGTCTCGATCTCGGCGAGCACGTCGCCGGACTTCACCGCATCTCCCTCCTTTTTCAGCCACTTGGCGAGGTTGCCCTTCTCCATCGTAGGCGACAGGGCGGGCATCAGGACGTTGATCGGCATGGGGGGAAATCCTGATCGTCAGCGGGCGGTGTCGGGGGAGCGGCGGTCAGTTCAGTCTCGGGGCGTCGGGGTCGAGGCTCTCGGCCTCGAAGCCGGCGCTGATGCGCGCGAAGGCGTCTTCTTCCGACATCTCGGTCTCCAGCGCGTAGACCCGCGCCGCCTGACGGGCGAGGTCGGCCAGGAGGCGGCCCCAGGTGGCCGGGTCGTCGAAGGAGCGCCGCAGGGCAATGCTCACGGCCCCGTCCACGACGCTGGCGCGAAGTACCTCGATGCCACCGTTCTCGATGGCATCCGGCGGGGCGGACAGTTCTTCGAATTTGTCGGTCATCATCTCGTCTCCGATCCCTCCCCGGGCCGGGGAGAGTGGGAGGTGAACGCGCATGGTCCTCAGCGGTAGCAGACCGCCTTCACGGCCTCGATCACCTCGGCGACGTTGGGCAGCGCCAGCTTCTCGAGATTGGCCGCGTAGGGCATCGGCACGTCCTTGCCGGTGACGCGCAGGACCGGGGCGTCGAGGTAGTCGAAGGCATCGACCATCAGGCGGGCCGAGATCTCGGCGCCGATGCCCGATTGCGGGAAGCCCTCCTCCACCGTGACGCAGCGGCCGGTCTTCTTCACCGATTCCACCACTGTGTCGGTGTCCATCGGGCGCAGGGTGCGCAGGTCGATCACTTCCGCCTCGATGCCCTCCTCGGCCAGCGCCTGCGCTGCCTTGAGGGCGTAGGTCATGCCGATGGAGAAGGACACGATGGTCACGTCCGTGCCGGGACGATGGATCCGCGCCTTGCCGATGGGCAGCACGAAGTCGTCGAGCTTCGGGACCGGGAAGGTCTGTCCGTAGAGGATCTCGTTCTCGAGGAAGATGATCGGGTTCGGGTCGCGGATCGCCGCCTTGAGCAGGCCCTTGGCGTCCGAGGCGGTGTAGGGCGCGATGACCTTGAGGCCGGGCACGTTGGAGTACCAGGCCGAGTAGTCGTGGCTGTGCTGGGCGCCGACGCGGGCGGCCGCGCCGTTGGGGCCGCGGAACACGATCGGGCACCCGAGCTGTCCGCCGGACATGTAGAGGGTCTTGGCCGCCGAGTTGATGATGTGGTCGATCGCCTGCATGGCGAAGTTGAAGGTCATGAACTCGACGATGGGGCGCAGGCCCGTGAAGGCCGCGCCGACGCCGATACCGGCGAAGCCGTGCTCGGTGATCGGGGTGTCGACCACCCGGCGGGCGCCGAACTCCTGCAGAAGTCCCTGGGTGATCTTGTAGGCGCCTTGATACTCGGCGACCTCCTCGCCCATCACGAAGACGGCGTCGTCCTTGCGCATCTCCTCGGCCATGGCGTCGCGCAGGGCCTCTCGGACGGTCATGGAGACCATCTCGGTGCCTTCGGGGAACTCCTCCATCACCGGCGCGGGCGCCTTGTTGGTGATGGTGGCCGGGGCCGCTGGAGCCTTCGGCGCGTCGTCGCCGGTCTTGGCGCTCGGGGCCGGCTTCTCGGCCTGGCCCTCGGCCTGCATGTCGGGGGCCGGGGCGGGCTGCGCGGAGGCCTCGGGCTTCGGCGCGCCGCCACCCGCGGACGCCGCCGAGACGTCCTCGCCCTCGGCGGCGATGATCGCGATCGGCGTGTTGACCTTCACGCCCTCGGTGCCCTCCTCGACGAGGATCTTGGCGAGCACACCCTCGTCGATGGCCTCGACCTCCATGGTCGCCTTGTCGGTCTCGATCTCGGCGAGCACGTCGCCGGATTTGACCGGATCGCCCGCCTTCTTCAGCCACTTCGAGAGCTTGCCCTCCTCCATGGTCGGGGAGAGGGCGGGCATCAGGATGTCGGTCGCCATGGAATACTCGTCGATCGAGGATGAGGCGGTCAGCCCGTCAGAGGCTGACCCGCGGCCGCGGGTGCGGCGTGCGGGCCAGCCTCCGGCGCAGGATGGAACTCAGGCGCGGGCTTCCAGCAGGATGTCGGTCCACAGCTCGGCCGGATCCGGCTCGGGATCGTGCGTGGCGAACTCGGCGGATTCGTTCACGGTCTCGCGCACCTTGGCGTCGGTGGCCTTCAGCTCGGCTTCGGGCACCCCGTGCATCTCGATCAGGCGCTTGCGCACCATCTCGATCGGGTCGTGCTCCTCGCGCATCTTCGAGACCTCGTCCTTGGTCCGGTACTTGGCCGGATCGGACATCGAGTGGCCGCGGTAGCGGTAGGTCTGCATCTCGAGGATGTAGGGACCCTCGCCCGAGCGGGCGTGCTGGATCGCCCGCGTCGCCGCCTCGCGCACGGTGCGGACGTCCATGCCGTCCACCTGCTCGCCGGGGATGCCGAAAGAGATGCCGCGCTTGGAGAAGTCGGTCTGCGCCGAGGCGCGGGCCACCGAGGTGCCCATGGCGTAGCGATTGTTCTCGATCACGTAGACCACGGGCAGCTTCCAGAGCTGCGCCATGTTGAAGCTCTCGTAGACCTGGCCCTGGTTAGCCGCACCATCGCCCATGTAGGTCAGGCTGACGTTGCCATTCTTCTTGTAGGCGTCGGCGAAGGCGAGCCCGGTGCCGAGGCTGACCTGCGCGCCGACGATACCGTGGCCGCCGAAGAACTGCTTCTCGCGGGAGAACATGTGCATCGAGCCGCCCTTGCCGCGGCTGTAGCCGCCGCGGCGCCCGGTGAGCTCGGCCATCACGCCCTTCGGGTCCATGCCGCAGGCGAGCATGTGGCCGTGGTCGCGGTATCCGGTAATGACCTGGTCGCCATCGATCGAGGCCATCTGCATGCCGATGACGACCGCTTCCTGGCCGATATAGAGGTGGCAGAAGCCGCCGATCAGGCCCATGCCGTAGAGCTGGCCGGCCTTCTCCTCGAAGCGCCGGATCAGCAGCATCTCGTGATAGGCGTGGAGGTCTTCCTCGCGGGTGAACTGCGGCGCGTTCGGGGCCGGCGCGTGGGTCTCTGCCGCGCCCGTGGGCTTCGCCCCATCGGATCGCTTCGCCCCCGTCCGGCGTGTGTCGGAGGCGGCTTGGCCTGCATCCTTCGCGGCATCCATCGGCAACTCCCCGGGACCATCTGTTCACCCGGGGTTCTAGGACACGCCCGGAGTGAAAGCGAGGCCGACGGCCCGACAGAACGGGGAAGTTGTCAGGTGCGAAGCGCCTGCGCGGGCGACGGGTTTCGCCCCCGGGGGTCGATCAGGGATCGATGATGACGACGTCGTTGGCGTGGACCCGGCCGAGCATGACGCGGGCGCGCTCCTCCAGGAGGTCGCGGTCGATCTGGTCGCTGCGCAGCAGGGCCACCCGGTGCTCCCAGATCGCCCGGTCCGCCTTGGCGGCGTTGAGCTCCTGATTCAGCGCCCGGGCCTGAACCTTGAGGGCACGCTTGGCTTCGAGGCCGCGGTTGCCGCTCTCGGCCTGATGCACGAAGAAGCCCACGACGAGGCCCGACACGGCGTAGAGGCCGAGGGGCATCAGAACAGCACGGACGCGACGACGGACCACCATGCCGGTACGATGCCCGCGCAGGGTTAAGGAAGTCCTGACACCCTGGGCGAAGAATACCCCGCGAAGAACACCCAGCGGAGGGAGCCGCGGACCCGATGATGCGCTTCGATCTGGTGGATCTCTCGTTGTTCCGGCACGTGGTGGAGGCGGGCTCGATCACCCACGGCGCGGCCCGGGCCAACCTGGCGCTGGCCGCCGCCTCAGTGCGCATCCGGGCCATGGAGGAGACGCTTGGAGCCGCGCTGCTGACCCGCGGGCGCCAGGGCGTGGCGCCGACGCCGGCGGGGCGGTCGCTCCTCGCCCACGCCCGCGGCCTCCTCGACCGCATCGACCGGATGCAGGAGGACTTGGCCGCCTTCTCGGGCGGCACGGTGGGACAGATCCGCCTAGTCTCGAACACCAACGCGCTGACGGAATTCCTGCCCGAGGTGCTCAGCGCCTTCCTGGCCCGGCAGACCGGCGTCAGCGTCGACATCGAGGAACGCACCTCGGACGAGATCGTCGGGCTGGTGGCCGAGGGCTCGGCCGATCTCGGGATCGTCGCCGGCACCGTCGATACCGGCGCCCTGGAGACCTATCCGTTCCGGCAGGACCGCTTCGTCATGGTGGCGTCCACCGGGCACCCCCTGGCGGCGCGCGCCTCCGTCGCCTTCGCGGAGGTGATCGAGCATCCCCTGGTCGGCCTCGACCGCACCAGCGCCCTCACCCGCTTCCTGGCGGACAAGGCCGCGCGTACCGGCCGGCCGCCGATGCGCCTCCGGGTGCAGCTGCGCAGCTTCGACGCGATCTGCCGGCTGGTCGCCTGCGACGTCGGCCTCGGCATCGTGCCCGAGACGACCGCGGCACGGGCCGCCCGCACCATGGCCCTCGCCATCGTGCCCCTCGAGGATGCCTGGGCGCTCCGCGACCTCACGATCTGCCTGCGCTCGCTGGCCGATCTGCCCCGGTTCACGCGGGATTTTGTGGCTCACCTGCGCGGATGAGGCGGCTTTCGGACCCCGGGGGCTCCCATCCGTGGCGCGGCTTCGGTACAAACCGGCTCGGGCTCCCGTTCGGGGGCACCATTGTTCGGGGGAGTTCGCCGGCCACATGCAGGATTCGACGTCCTCCGCGCCCGACACCTCCCTGGTCGATCCCGACGTCCACGTGGAGAGCTTCCGGCAGGCTCGCGAAGCGCGCCGGCTGGAACTCGTCGAGGATTACGTCGAGCTCATCGCCGACCTGATCGGTGATGGCGGCGAGGCGCGGCAGGTGGATATCGCCGCCCGCCTCGGGGTCGCCCAGCCAACCGTCGCCAAGATGCTGAAGCGCCTCGCCGAGGACGGCCTCGTGCAGCAGCGTCCGTACCGGGGCGTCTTCCTAACGGAGGCCGGACAGGCCCTGGCCGTGCAGAGCCGCGAGCGCCACCGCATCGTCGAGCAGTTCCTCTGCGCGCTCGGGGTCAGCCCCGAGATCGCCCGCCGCGACGCCGAGGGCATCGAGCATCACGTCAGCGCCGAGACCCTCGAAGCCTTCCGCCTGTTCACGGCCAGGTCCGCCTAGGATCGCGGCCGGATCGCGGCGAGCGGGTCAGGCGTGGCTGGCCTGGAGTGGAGCCGCTGCTTCGGGCATCGGCTCGCCGTCCGGCACCACGTCCACCTCGACCTTGAGCTTCTGCGGGCCCGAGGCGGACACGATGCCGTCGATGGGGGACACGTCGGTGTAGTCGCGCCCTCGGGCCACGACGATGTGATCGTCGCACATGCCGATGCCGTTGGTGGGGTCGAGGCCGATCCAGTTCTCCCCGCACCAGACCGAGACCCAGGCATGGCTCGCATCGGCGCCGCGCAGGCGCGGGCGCCCGGCGGGCGGGATCGTCCGGAGATAGCCGCTGACATAGGCGGCGGGCAGGCCGAGGCCGCGCAGGGCCGCGATCATGATGTGGGTGAAGTCCTGGCAGACGCCGGCCCGGAGGGCGAAGGCCTCGGCGAGGGGCGTGTGCACGGTGGTGGCCTTGGCATCGAAGGTGAAGTCCGCCCGGATGCGCTGCATCAGGTCGAAGGCGCCGCCGAAGGCGCTCCGGCCCGGAGGGAAGCTCGCCCGGGCATAATCCGTGACCTCCGGGACGAGCGGCACGCGCAGGCTCGGGAACTGGAAGTGCACCGGGCGGTCCGGGCCGAGCCCGCGCCCGTTCACCGCCTCGTCGCGCACCTGCTCCCACGGGCGACCGGATTCCTGGGCCGGCAGCGGATCGCGCTCCACCAGAACCCTGGACAGGGCCTCGACCCGCAGCTCGGTGTGGGGCGTGTCGATCGTGACCGCGGTGGCGTCGAGGCCGAAATAGTCGCGCCGGACGATGCGGGTCCGCGGATCGGGCGTGATCGTGAGGCTGCTCTCCAGCACCGTCTGGCCCTCCCCGTCGCGCGGGCGCAGGCGCAGGGTGCAGCGGGCGAAGCGCACGGGGCGGGCATAGCGGTAGGTGGTGAGGTGGCGCAGCGTATAGATCACGCGAGCCCCACCAGTTTCTCCGGGCGCAGGGCATGCGGACCGTTCGGGAAGTAGCGGGTTGCAACGGCGTCGGCGAGGCCCTCGACCTCGTTCTCCAGGCGCATCAGGGCGGCGCCGTCGAACGCCGCCGCCTCGCCGGTGGCGAACTCGGCCGCGAGCCTGGCGGCGATGCGCTGGTGCGGCTCGGGCAATCCGTCGGCGCGCAGTACCGGAAGCTGGGCGAGATGCCGGGTGATCGCCTCGAGCTGGAAGGCGACCGAGCGCGGGTTGAACGGGTCGAGGAGCACCATGTCGCGCACGGGGTCGAGGGCCACGCCCTGGAGATAGCGCGCGCCGAACGAGACGTGCGAATCGCACAGGGACAGCATCACCCCGAGGTCCTCGGCGGTGGCCCCGTCGCCGGCGAAGCGGGTGGCGAAGGTCAGGGTGTTGATGGCGCGCTCGATCCGGCGGCCGAGATCGACGAAGTGCCAGCCGGCCGTGCGGTTCATGTTCTCCTGGGCGAGCCCCGAGAGCGCCGCGATGTGGCTCAGGGCGCGCTCCGCGAGGCCGAGGAGCTGCGCCTCCGGCAGGGCCCGCCCGGCCTCGATCTCCAGGACCTCCTTCAGGTCCGCAAGCGCTCGCCAGGCCTCGCCGGAGAGGCGTTCCCGCAGGGTCGCGGCGTTGATCCGCGCCGACAGGCTGTGGCGCAGGGCCGAGCCGTAGGTCTCCTGGCCGCCGAGCGCCTGCTGGGCCACGGCCGCGGTGGGCAGGTCGGGAGCAGCGATGGCCCCCCACTCGTCGAGGAGCGCCCGGATGCGCAGGGCGGTGGGCGCCTTCGAGTCGCCCGCCCTGTCGGCGATCACCCCGGACCCGACATTGCCGAGATGCGCGAGGACGAGGCGGATCACCGCCTCGGCCCGCTCGACGTAGCGCCCGAACCAGAACAGGTTGTCGGCGGCCCGCGATGGAAGATGTCCGGCGATCCGGCGCACCCGCGCCGGCCCTGTCTGGAGCAGGGAGACCGGCTCCACGGGATCGCGCGACAGGATCCAGACATCGGCCGACTTGATGCCGGCGCGCATCTCCAGGGGCTCGACGTCGGGCCGCTCCGAGATCCGGCAGAAGCCGCCCGGCATCACGCGCCAGCCTTCCGGCGTCGCCGCCGCGAAGACCCGCAGCACGAAGGGGCGCGGCACCAGCCGCAGGGAGCCGCCGCTCGCATCCCAGGCCGGCATGGTGGCGAGGGGCATCGTCTCCTGGGCGACGTAGTCGAAGGGCCGGTCGCGCAAGGCAGCACCGAGGCGATCGCGCTCGGCGTCGAGGGCGTGCGGGGCCAGGATCGCGTCGCGCACCGCGCCCTTCGGCGGCGTCGCCACCGGGCGCAGGCTCAGGCCGTCGAGCCTGTCGCGGATCTCGTCCAGGGCCTGCGGATCGCCGCACCACCAGGTCTTCGGCCCGGCGAGCGTGAGGTCGCGCCCCAGGAAATGCCGCGCGATCCCCGGCAGGTAGGCGGCGAGCGCGCCGGATTCGAGGATGCCCGAACCCGGCATGTTGCCGACCACGAGGTTGCCGTTGCGCAGGGCTTCCACGAGGCCCGGGACGCCGAGACGCGAAGCCGGGTTGAGCTCCAGGGGGTCGAGGTAGTCCGAATCGATGCGCCGCCAGAGCACGTCGGCCCGCTTGAGGCCGGAGATGGTGCGGATGTGCAGGGCCCCGTCCTGCATCACGAGGTCGTCGCCCTCCACCAGGAGCAGGCCGAGATAGCGGGCGAGCGCGGCCTGCTCGACATAGGTCGAGCTGAACACCCCCGAGGTCAGCAGGCAGATGCGCGGATCGCTGCGCTGCGCGCCCGCCGCGAGGCCATCGCGAAAAGCCTGGAAGAAGGCGGCCAGCCGCTCGACCTGCAGGTCGGCGTGGAGATCGGGAAAGGCCCGCGTGAGGACGAGCCGGTTCTCCAAAGCGTAGCCGGGCCCGGAGGGCGATTGCGTCCGGTCGGCCAGCACCCGCCAGCGCCCGTCCGGCCCCCGCGTCACGTCGGCGGCATAGAGCTTCAGAAAGCGGCCGCCCGGCGGCGTGACGCCGACCAGGGGACGCATGAATTCCGGGCTGCCCGCCACCACCGCGGCCGGCAGCAGGCCCTTGGCCACCAGGCGCTCCGGGCCGTAGAGGTCGGCGAGGATCGTCTCCATCAGCTCGGCGCGCTCGACGATGCCGGCGCTCAGCGTCTCCCAGTCCGCCTGCTCGAGGACAAGCGGGAGCGAGCCCAGCGGCCAGGCATGCTCGCGCTTGTCGCCGTAGATCCGATAGGAGATCCCGGTGTCGCGGATACGGCGGACCGCCGAGACGAAGCGGGCGCCGATCTCGACCTCGTCCATGCCGCCGAGCTGGTCGAGGAACCGCGGCCAGGCCCCCTTGGGCTGGCCGTTCGCGTCCATGAGCTCGTCGGGGACGCCCCGGAGCGGCCGGTATGCGGAGGTCCAGCGCGCGAGGCGCTCGGCCCGTCCCTGAATCTCCGCCGCGGCCGCTGCGCTCATGGCGGGGTCACGCCCGGGGGTGCGGGGGTGCGCAGGTCGAGCGTCATCGGGAACTCGCGGTTGGTCTCCTCGGGCGGCATCGCGATCTTCCCGGGGGTGTGCCCGTGGGCCTGGAAGCGCGCGAGACGACGCCCCTCCGCCTCGTAGGTGTTCACCGGGAAGGTCTCGTAGTTCCGCCCGCCCGGATGGCTGACATGGTAGCGGCAGCCGCCCAGGGACCGGCCGCTCCAGGCGTCGAGGATGTCGAGGGTGAGCGGCGAGTGCGCGGGGATCGTCGGGTGCATCGACGAGGCCGGCTGCCAGGCCTTGAAGCGCAGGCCGGCCACCGCCTCGCCGGACGTCCCGGTGCCGGTCATCGGCAGGCGGCGGCCGTTGCAGGCGATGATGTGCCGGCCGGGCACGTAGCCCTCGACCTTCACCTGCAGCCGCTCCACCGACGAGTCCACGTACCGCACGGTTCCCCCGATCGCGCCCTCCTCGCCCAGCACGTGCCAGGGTTCGAGGGCCTGGCGGAGCTCGAGTTTCACGCCGCCCTGCTCCACCGTTCCGAAGACCGGGAACCGGAACTCGCGCTGTGCCACGAAGGCCGCCGGGTCGAAGTCGTAGCCGGCTCCCCGAAGGTCTTCCAGCACGCCGAGGAAGTCGGCCCACAGGAAGTGGGGCAGCATGAACCGATCATGCAGGCCCGTGCCCCAGCGGACACAGCCCCCCTCCTGCGGCTCGCGCCAGAGCCAGGCGACGATCGCCCGCAGCAGGAGCTGCTGCGCGAGGCTCATGCGCGGATCCGGCGGCATCTCGAACGAGCGGAACTCGACGAGCCCGAGGCGGCCGGTGGGACCGTCCGGCGAGTAGAGCTTGTCGATGCAGATCTCGGACCGGTGGGTGTTGCCCGTCACGTCCACTAGGATGTTGCGGAAGATCCGGTCCACGAGCCAGCGCGGGATGTTGGGCTCGTCGGGCTTCGGTACCTGCGCCATCGCGATCTCGAGCTCGTAGAGACCGTCGTGGCGCGCCTCGTCCATGCGCGGGGCCTGGCTCGTCGGGCCGATATAGAGCCCGGAGAACAGGTAGGACATCGCCGGGTGGCGTTGCCAGTACAGCACCAGGCTCTTCAGGAGGTCGGGCCGACGCAGGAACGGCGAGTCGTCCGGCGTCGCGCCGCCGAGCACCACGTGGTTGCCGCCACCCGTACCGGTGTGGCGGCCGTCGGTCATGAACTTCTGCGCGCCGAGGCGGATCTGCCGGGCATCCTCGTAGAGGTCGGTGGTGATCCGCACGGCGTCGCGCCAGGCCGCGGCGGGATGCACGTTGACCTCGATCACGCCGGGATCGGGCGTCACCTTGATGACGTTGAGGCGTGGGTCGAAGTGCGGCTCGTAGCCCTCGATGTGGAGCGGCTGCTTCAGCTCGGCGGCCGTCGCCTCCAGGTGGCCCAGCAGCTCCAGGTACTCGTCCACCCGCTGCAGCGGCGGCATGAAGACGTGCAGGATGCCGTCGCGCGGCTCCACCGCGAAGGCGGTGCGCACGGCGACGCCGGTCACTCCGGAACCATTCACGGTCTTGGCACCGGGATGGCCCTCGGGCAGCGGGTCTCGGGGCAGCGGGTCTCGGGGCAGCGGGTCCCGGGCCTCCAGGGTGTCCTGGGGCTGGTAGTAGGGATAGTGCTCCGGCGGCACGAAGGGCAGCGACGACAGCGGAAGGCGGTAGCCAACGGGCGAGTCGCCGGGGGTCAGGAAGGCGTGGCCGCGCCGGAACTCCCAGGGCTCCGAGATCCAGAGCCGGTCGGAATCGCTCGCCTTGCCGGTGGGCAGGCTCGCCAGCGGAAGGGCGTAGCCTGCGGCCTCGCCGAGACCGCGCGCGAAGACCCGGGCCATGCGGGCGTTGGTCTCCGGGTTCGGGTAGTGCGGCTCCGCCGTCGTGACGTTGACGGGCAGCTCGTCGCGCTTGTCGGACCAGTAGACCGGGTCCTCGAAGGCCGGGAAGACGTAGGCGCCGAGCCCCAGGCGCTTGGCCACCCCGTCGATGAGAGCCTTGGCCTTGTGGATGTTGGCGTCGCGCGGACCGTCCTCGGGGGCGATCAGGCCGGCATCCTTCCAGACCGGCACGCCGTCCCGGCGCCAGTACAGGGCGAAGGCCCAGCGCGGCAGGCTCTCGCCGGGATACCACTTGCCCTGGCCGTAATGCAGCATGCCGCCGGGGGCGAAACGATCCCGCAGGCGGCGGATCAGCTTGTCGGCGAGGCCGCGCTTGGTCGGGCCGACGGCGGCGGCGTTCCATTCCGGCGACTCGAAGTCGTCGATGGAGACGAAGGTCGGCTCCCCGCCCATGGTCAGGCGCACGTCCTGCTCGGCGAGGTCGGCGTCGATCCGGTCGCCGAGGGCGTCCATCGCGGCCCAGACCTGCTCGGAGAAGGGCTTGGTGATGCGCGGCGCCTCCGCCACCCGGGTCACCGTCATCTCGAAACCGAACTCGACCCCCGCCGGCTCGGCGAGGCCGGAGATCGGCGCCGCGGAGGCGTAGTGCGGAGTCGCCGCCAGCGGGATGTGGCCCTCGCCGCAGAGGAGGCCGGAGGTGGCGTCGAGGCCGATCCAGCCCGCGCCCGGCAGGTAGACCTCGGCCCAGGCGTGCAGGTCGGTGAAATCGGTCGTGGTGCCGGCCGGCCCGTCGACGGCAGTGGTGTCGGGGATGAGCTGGATCAGGTAGCCCGAGACGAAGCGGGCCGCCATGCCGAGGCGGCGCAGGATCTGCACCATCAGCCAGGCCGAATCGCGGCAGGAGCCGCTCTTCAGCGTCAGGGTCTCGGCGGCGGTCTGGACGCCGGGCTCCATGCGGACCCCGTAGGTGATCTCCTGCGCCACCTGGGCGTTCAGGGCCACGAGGAACAGGACGGTGTTCTGCTCGGCGGGCAGGCGCTCCAGGAAGGCATCCACCTCCGGCGCCATGGCATCGTCGAGGACGAGGTAGGGCTTCAGCTCGGCCGTGAGGTCATCCGCGTAGGCGAAGCCCCGCGCCTGCGCGTAATCCTCGACGAAGAAGTCGAACGGGTTGATCACCGACATGTCGGCCGTGAGGTCGACCTCGATCTTCAGCTCGGTGGTCTTCTCCGGAAAGACCAGCCGGGCGAGCCAGTTGCCGTTCGGATCCTGCTGCCAGTTGATGAAGTGGTTCTTGGGCAGAACCTTCAGCGAATAGGCCGGGACGGCGGTTCGCGTATGCGGCGCCGGACGCAGGCGGATCACCTGCGGCCCCAGCGTGATCGGCCGATCGTAGGTGTAGTGGGTGACGTGGTGCAGGGCGGCTTTGATCGACACGGGGGCTCCCGCTGTAACTGGACAGGGCGCCGGGCGGGCGGATCAGCACGCGCCGGCAGCGGAGGGACGGGGCACCACCCTGCGGTGCTCCGAAGAAAGCTTCACCAGAGACATACGCCAACGGAGACCCGCAAGCGATGCCCTTGCGCGCCGGGACCCGGAGGACCGTCGGCACGACGACCGTCTCGCCCTCGCGCCGGGGGATGGCCAGGAGGGATACGGCTCGCGACGGCCTGCAAGTTTCGTGCTCCGGCGTTTCGGCGGCCCCGACCGGGCGGAACGCCGGAACTTCGGTCCTCTCCCGTGCTTTGCCACCCTGTGGCGTGCGGTTAGGCTATGACGGTTCCTTCACGGGCGCCGTGCGACGCTCCGTGGACAGACAGGAAAGGCGTCCCCCGACGGCTCCATGAAAATCTTCCAGTGCCAGGCTTGCGACCAGCCGATCAGCTTCGAGAGCACCCATTGCGAGAGCTGCGAGCGCCGGCTGGGCTATGTCTGCGACGTCCACGAGATGTCGGCGGTGGAGCCCGTCAGCGGTCTCTGGCACGCCTATGCCAATCCGGGCCGCAAGTACCGCTTCTGCGCCAATGCCGATCACGACGTCTGCAACTGGCTGGTCCCCGAGGATTCGCCGAACCGCTACTGCATCACCTGTCGCCACAACCACGTGGTGCCGGACCTTTCCATCGCCTGGAACCTGACCCGCTGGCGCCAGATCGAGGCGGCCAAGCACCGGCTGTTCTACTCTCTCCTGCGCCTCGACCTGCCGCTGATGACCCGAGACGAGAACCCTACCACCGGTCTCGCCTTCGATTTCCTGGTCGATCCGTCCGAGAGCTACCAGATCGGGCCGCCCGTGCTCACCGGTCATCGCAGCGGCCTCATCACCCTCAACATCGCGGAGGCCGACGACGTCGAGCGCGAGCGCCGACGGATGCTGTTCGGCGAGTATTACCGCACGCTCCTCGGACACTTCCGCCACGAGATCGGGCACTACTTCTGGAACGTCCTGGTGCGCTTCGACCAGAGCCTGTGGACCTTCCGGTCCCTGTTCGGTGACGAGCGGCTGAACTATTCCGGCGCCCTTCAGCGCCACTACGCGCACGGGGCACCGCCCGACTGGGAGGAGAGCTACGTCAGCGCCTATGCCACGGCCCATCCGTGGGAGGATTTCGCCGAGACCTGGGCACAGTACCTCCACATCGTCGATACGCTGGAGACGGCCAGCACCTTCGAGATGCATGTGCGCCCGCGCTTGCGCCACGGCTCGTCGGAGCCGGTTGTGATCGACTTCGACCCCTACCGGATGACGGATTTCAGCCGGATCGTGGAGGCGTGGCTGCCCCTCACCTATGCGGTGAATTCCCTGAGCCGCAGCATGGGCCAGCCGGCGCTGTTTCCGTTCAAGCTGACCCCGGCGGTGATCGCGAAGCTGTCCTTCGTGCACGAGCGGATCGAATCGGTTCGCTGCATGGGCAGCCCGGATGCGGATACCGATGTCCTGAAGGCGGTCATCACGGGCCTGCGCCAGAAGGTGGCGGCGCCCAACGCCTGAGCCGCCCAGTCCCGTCGACGTAGGCGGTCAGGTCGGCTCGATGGCGCGCGGACGGCCCTCATCGTCGATGGCGACGAAGGTGAAGGTCGCCTCGGTCACCTGTTCCCGCAACTGGGTGCGGAAGCGCCGGGCCCAGGCCTCGACCTCGATCTTCATGGAACTGCGCCCGACCCGGTCGATCCGGGTATAGACGCAGAGCACATCGCCGACCCGCACCGGGCGGATGAACGTCATTGCGTCGACCGCGACGGTCACCGCCCGCCCCTGCGAACGCTCGACGGCGGCGATACCGCCCGCCTGGTCCATCTGCGACATGACCCAGCCGCCGAAGATATCGCCGTTGGCGTTCGTGTCGGCGGGCATCGCGATGGTGCGCACCGTCAGGTCGCCGCTGGGGCGCCGCGCCTCGTCCGTTTCCGCCATGATCCCGCTCATGTCCCACCCTCGACCGCCAGCACTGTAGGCCGATGCCGGGCCTTTTGCCGAGGCATCGCGACCGCCTTCAGGGCATCACGTCGGCAAATTTCAGGGCACCGGCCAGGATGATCGCGCAGGCGGACAGGAAGACCTCGAGGGGGACCGACTCCCAGAATGCGCGCGCCTCCGCACGGCGGGCCGCAAGGACGTTCATGGCGTAGCCTCCCAAGCGGCGCGATCCGATGTCGGCCGTCTCTTGTATCGGCAACTTATCGCATGGGACCGCTGCATGACAGTGTGGTGCTTGAATTTTAATGCCATGAACGAGAACGGCCCGGTCCTCGTCGCAACGAGAACCGGGCCGTCGATGGATTGGCGTCCGGAACCGGACGCGGCTGAATTCTTAGTAGTAGAAGCGGCGCGGGCCGTAGAAGCGACGCGGACCATAGAAACGACGCGGGCCGTAGAAGCGGCGCGGGCCATAGTAACGGCGGCCGTAGAACGGGCGCGGGCCATAGAAGCGACGCGGGCCGTAGAAGCGGCGGCGATAGCCATAATACTGAACCGTCTGCACGGCGGCCGGGGCAGCCTCGCTCTGGAGCGCGAGGGCAGGTCCGACGGGGGCGGCCGAAGCGCCCTGTGGCGCGGTCGCGGCGAAGCCTAGGGCCAGCAGCGCGGCCAGCACGAGTTTCCTCAGCACGTTCTCAACTCCCTGTATTCTGTCGAGTCTCGACACCCCGGCATCCCTCGTTGCGAGGCCCGGATGCAGCAAACGCACGAGGGGCGAAAGCGTTTCCCTCCACCCGCCAAGCGTTGCCGTAATGGTCAACGAAGCCCTGCGGGGCCTGCGTCAGGCGATCTTCAGAGTCATGTCGACCGTGGGCGCCGCGGCACTACCCTTCACCAGGCTGATACCGTGCTCGCAATCCTCGCGACGTACATAGGCTTCCGCCGAATCTGCGATGACGTTGCCGTTCTGGGACCGCAGGCGCCAGCGCCAGCCGCCAGCGGAATCCCGGTAGAGTTCGAACCGCATCGCCCAAGCCTCCGAAGCGCCCGGGCGGAGCGCCCGGCTCCTGTGATGTGGCCCTGCGCCGCGGCTTGGCAATGCCCGGGGTACCCGTCGCGAAAACGCCGCCCCGGAAGCCGGGACGGCGTTTTCGTGCTTCAGACGATGCGCTCTGCGTCAGGCGATGGGATCAGGAACGGGGTCCGCGATCCAGCCAGCCGATGGCGCGACCCTCGCCGCCGCCCTGCGGACGGGGCGCCCGGGGGCGCTCGCCGCGCGGCTCGGTACGGGCCTCACCCTGGGCAGCCGGACGGCGATCGCCGCGGCCATCCTGAGGACGGGCGGCGCCGTCGGACCGGGCCGGGCGTCCGGACCCGCCGCGGTTCTCACCGCCGCGACCCTCGAAGCCACGACCTTGGCCGGGACGTCCACCCGGGCGGCTGCTCGGGCGCTGGCCCTGGCGCTGACCGGGACGCTGGCCGTTCGGCGCCGGGCGGCGCTCCTCGGCCTGGGCGTTGTCGGCCGCCTCCTGGCGGGACGGCGGGCTGAAGCCCTCGGGGAAGCCCGCCACGGGGATCTTCTGGCGCGTGGTGCGCTCGATGTCCCGCAGGTAGGCCTTCTCCTCGTCGTTGCAGAACGAGATCGCGAGCCCGTTCGCCCCGGCGCGCGCCGTGCGGCCGATGCGGTGGACGTAGCTCTCCGGCACGTTCGGCAGGTCGTAGTTGATGACGTGGCTGACAGCCTCGACGTCGATGCCGCGGGCCGCGATGTCGGTGGCGACGAGGACGCGGCAGGAGCCGTCCTTGAAGGCCGCCAGGGCCCGCTCGCGTTGCGGCTGGGACTTGTTGCCGTGGATCGCGGACGCATTGATCCCGACCTTCTCCAGGCCGCGGACGACGCGGTCGGCGCCGTGCTTGGTCCGGGTGAAGACGAGGACGCGCTCGATCGCCGGATCGCGCAGGATGTGGTTCAGCAGGGCCTGCTTCGCGCCGGTATGGGCGAAGATGACCTCCTGGGTCACGCGCTCGGCCGTGGTCGCCACCGGGGTCACCGCGACCTGGACCGGATCGCGCAGATACTGGTCGGCGAGGCTGGCGATGTTCTTCGGCATGGTGGCCGAGAAGAACAGGCTCTGGCGCTCGCGCGGCAGCATCTTCACGATGCGCTTGAGGGCGTGGATGAAGCCGAGGTCGAGCATCTGGTCGGCCTCGTCGAGGACGAGGATCTCGACAGCCTCGAGGGTCAGGGCGCGGCGCTCGATGAGATCCATCAGGCGACCGGGGGTCGCCACGAGAATGTCGACGCCGTTGGCCAGCGCCTTCTCCTGGCGGGAGATGGTGACGCCGCCGAACACCACGGTGTTGGTGAACGAGAGGTACTTTCCATAATCGGAGAAGTTCTCGGCGATCTGGTTGGCGAGCTCGCGGGTCGGCGAGAGCACGAGCACGCGGCAGCCGCGGCGGATCGGCCGGCGCGGGGTCTCGGCGAGGCGGTGCAGGATCGGCAGCGCGAAAGCCGCCGTCTTGCCTGTGCCCGTCTGAGCGATGCCGCAGAGATCGCGGCCCTGCATGGCGGGGGCGATGGCCTGGGCCTGGATCGGGGTCGGGCTCTTGTAGCCCGCCTCTTCCAGGGCGCGCAGCACGGGCTGGGCGAGGCCGAAATCGGTGAATTGGGTCAAGGAATAACTTTCAGGCAGCGGGACCGTGCCGGACGCCCTCGTAGCGAGGGGAACCGTCGAAAATGGTGGCCGGTCCGTTGAGCTGGAGCCGCCCGCGTGCTGGGGCAGTCCGGGTGCATGCACGTTGAAGAGAGGGGCTCAGGTCGCGCGGGGCCCGCAGAAGCGATCCGGCAATCCGTCACGCAGCCCTCTCAAGCGGAACCATGACGGCCGCTGACGCTGCACCTGCGATATGATCCTTCGCGGTTGCGAAGTCAATGGCCACGCCACCGCGGGTGAGAAGCGCATCGCGTTCCCCACCGGCCGGGCGGGAATGACGGGGGAACGGATTGACGCGGCGGCAACACTGGCGTGTTAGCTCGTCCCACGAGCCGGGCCGCCCGGCGCTTGACGGGTCCGGATGATCGCGCGCCACACCCTCACCTATGTCGGCTCGCGGGGTGTCGCCGCAGCCCTGAACATGGGCGCCCTCGCGGTATTCACCCGGCTCGCCCCCCCTGAGGTCTTCGGGCTCTACCTGCTCATCCTGTCCTGGGCGCTGGTGCTTTACAGCGCCACCTGCCAATGGCCGAAATTCTCGTTCTTCGCCCTCTATGCCGAGGACCGGGCGGTCCTGCAGGTCGGCACCGTCGTGCGGCTCCTCGGCGCGATGGTGGCCCTCGCCGCCCTGGTCGCAGCGGTTGCGGCGGGGCTCGGGCTCTTCGAGCCGCACGCGGCGCTCGCGATCTTCGCCGCCGTCTTCGGCATGATGGCCTTCGAGGGCGCCGCCGAGATCGCGCGCACGCGCCTCGAGGTCGGCGCGGTCGCCCTGTCGGTGGTGCTGCGCGCCGTCCTGGTCCTGGCCCTCGGCAGCAGCGCCCTCCTCCTCGGCGGCGGCGCGATCCCGCTGCTCCTGGCCACCGCCGGCGCCAACCTCATCGCGGCGCTGCCCACGCTCTACGTCATTCGCGGCCTGCTGCGGGGCGGCGGCAGCTGGACGGAGGCGCGGCGTCTCCTCGCCTATGGCTGGCCCCTGGTGCTCTCCTTCGGGGCGGCCGCCCTGGCGCAGACCGCCGACCGTCTGGTGATCGGCGCCAGCATCGGCGTCTCGGAGCTCGGGGCCTACGGCGCCTTCGCCGATTTCTTGCGCCAGAGCTTCGTCGTCTTCGGCGACAGCGTCGCCCTGGCGCTGATCTCGATCGCCAAGCGCGACGCCCGCGACGGCGGGATTGCCGCAGCGCGTCCGGTGCTGGAGGACGCCATCCGCCTCCTCACCCTGATCGCGGCCTTCGGCGCCGTGTTCTTCCTCGCCTTCGACGGCGTCCTCGTCACCCTCCTGCTCGGTCCCGACTACCGCGAGACCGCCCTGCGGGTGGCGCCGCTCCTCGTGGCGGCCAGCATCCTGCAGATGTTTCGGTCGTATTATTTCGGGCAGGTCATCTACTTCACCCAGAAGAGCCAGCTCGACGCCGTCGCCTCGCTGACGCTGCTCGTGGCGATCGGCGGGCTTTCGGCCCTGCTCATCCCGCGCTACGGCGTGGAGGGCGCCGCCATCGCCATGGCGACCGGCCAGGCCCTGGCCTGCCTCGTCTTCGTCGTCGGATCCCGTGAGCGCTTCCGCATGCCGGTCCCCCTGCGCGACCTCGCCACGATCGGAGGCTTGGCCCTGGCCTGCGCCGTCGTGATCGCCGGGCTCGACCGGCTTCCCCTGGATCCGGGCCTCGCCCTCGGCCTGCGTTTGACCTGCCTCGCCGCCGTCTCGGCCGGCACCGCTTGGGCGTTCAACATTCTCGGCGTTGCCGATCTGGCGGCGCGCCGCTTCGGGCGAGCCGCCTCATGAGCCGAATCGCCCGGCGACAGGTCGCAACCCCCGACGGCCTCGTGGTCGCCCTGCGCCCCCTGGCAGCCGACGCGCCCTGGATCGCGGCCTGGCACGACCTCGGCCGCCGGCCCCTGGTCGACAACCTATTTTACGATCCCGACTACGCCCTGCCCGCCGCCGGCGCCTTCGGGAGCGGCGTGCAGGTCGCCCTGGTCGGCGACCGCGCCCCGGAGGAGCCCGGCCTGCGCCTCGTCGCGGTCTGGCCCCTGCGGGTGACGCGGTGGCGCTGGGGCCTGCCGCTCCTGCTGGCCATGGGCTGGATGCATGATTTCGGCATCTTCGGCGCCCCGCTTCTCGACGGCGCCGAATCGGGGCGCGCCCTCGACGCGCTGTTCTTCGGCCTGCGCCGCCTCGTCGGCCCGCGCCTGATGCTGACCCACGTCCCGACCTCCGGCTCCTTCGCGGACCTGCTCTCGGACTGGCTCGGCCGCCACCGCCTGCGCCATGCCCGCTTCTGGGCGCACGAGCGCGCCTTCCTGGACCTGACCGGCCGGGACGCCGGCGCGCGCGCGGCCTATCTCGGGCATCTGTCGTCCCGCAAGCAGCGCAAGCTGCGCCAGGCCTGGGACCGCCTGAGCGCGGACGGCCCGGTCACCTTCGAGACGATCCGCGATCCGGCCGCGCTTCCGGCGGCCATCGACGACTATATCGCCCTGGAGGGGGCCGGCTGGAAGGGCGCGCGCGGCACCGCCATCGCGGGCGACGCGGTGCAGACCCGGATGATGCGCGCCTTCGTGAGCCGTCTCGGCGCGCGCGGGGCCGTCCGCATCGATCGCCTGCGCCGGGACGGCCACACCCTGGCCGCCGTGGTCAGCTTCACGACGCGCGGACAGCTCTGGAGCCTGAAGATCTCCTACGAGTCCGCCGTCGCCCGGCACTCGCCCGGTGCCCTGGCCTTCCAGCGCCTGACCCACGCCATCCTCGCCGATCCGGCCCTGACCACGGCGGATTCCTGCGCCCCGCCGCACTACCCCCTGCCCGAGACCTTCTGGACCGAGCGCCTGGCCCTCGCCCATATCCTGGTCGAGGCACCCGGCGGCGACCGGCTGTTTCCCCTCGCCGTTCGCCTGGAGGGCTGGCGAGCCGGGGCCAATCTTCGCCTGAAGGCATGGCGTGACCGCCTGCGGGCCCGCCTGTCCGGCGCTTCCGCGGACCGGACGCCTGAAACCGAGGCCTGACGAAACCCCAAGCCCTCAGGCGGCCCGGACCACCGAGTCCGGCCCGTCCGACAGGTCGTGAGCGAGCCGGGACGCCTCGGTGACGAAGCGGCGGCGGACCGCGCCGGCATAGGGGTTGGCCCGCTCGATGGCGTCGAAGACCTCCGGCGCGTCGTGGCGCACCATCTCCACCGCCTGCATCAGCAGATCGAAGCTCCGGGTGGTCATGCGGGTCGGCAAGGGCTCCATCCGCACCATCACCTTCGCGATGAGATGGGTCAGGCCCTGGACGGCCGCCGCGTCCCGGTCATGCGCCTCCGGCGTCGTCAGGATGACGTCGAGGCCGAGGTGCCGACGCAGGAAGGCTGCGACCCGCCGGGTCCGGCCACCCCGCACTTCGCAGAGCGCAATCTTCAGGCCCCGGAGTCCGTCCCGGGCGCTCTGCGGCCCGAACAGCGGATGGGTCGCCACGATGGCGACGTGCGCCGGCAGCCCGTCGCGCATCGCCGCGGCGGCGACCGCCTTGACCGAGCCGACATCGAGCACGAGGGCGCCCGGGCGCAGATGCGGACCGATGGCCGCCACGAGCTCGGGAATCGCCGGGACCGGGGCCGCCAGGATCACCACCGGGCAATCCGCCGCCGCGCGCAGGGTGCCGGCGATCACGTCGGGCCCGGGCTCGGCCGGCATCGCCGGATCGTAGGCGTGGATGGCGAAGAAGGGGGCGAGGTGGCGCGCCACGAGGCGGCCAAAGGCGCCGAAGCCGATTAGGCCGAGGCGTGGACGGGAATGCTCTGGGAAATGAATCGGCACGGACGTGACCTCGGTGAAAGCCGGGCCGTCGACGTCTGGTCCTGGAAAGAGATCAACCGCCGACGACGCAGCGGTTGAGACATGACGAGCCCCGCGCCGCTAAGGATGCGGCGCCGGATACGAGCGGGGGCGAAGGACGGTCGTCATGATGGCGCGTGTCTACGGGGGCGGCGGGCGTCGCGTCAACGCCGGCGCCGCGCGCCCGAAGGCCCGGTCGTCAGGCCGGCGCGTACTGCATCTCGCCGTTGCCGAAGGACCAGTTCTCCTTCACCACCTCGATCAGGTTGATGACAACGTCCTCGCGGCGGATGCCGGCCCGCGCGGCGATCTCGTCGGCGATCTGCCGGTACAGGGCACGCTTGACCTCAACGGAGCGGCCCACATTCCAGGTGATCTGGATCATCACGAGGTCGTCCGTGTAGGTCACGCCGAGATAGCCGGCCTCGGGCGCCACGATCTCCCCGGCCTCGTGGCGGGTGACGATCTGGAATTTGTCGTTCTCGGGCACGCCCGCCACCGCGCGCAGGGCGGCATAGACCACGTCGCCGACGATGCGGGCGCGGTCCGGCGATGCCGAGCGGTTCAGGTCGATGCGGACGAGGGGCATGGCGATCTCCTGACGTGCGTCGGCCCGCCCCGACTCACCAGCCGAAGCGGGCGATCTCGCCGAGGCGCGCCTGGACGGCGGCCTCGTCGCGCCCGAGGGCGGCGGCGCGCTGGGACAGGGTGTAGCACGTCGCACAGAAACCGACCTGCATCAGCGGAATGCCGTCCGCCCGGGCCCGCGACACCGATCCGATCAGGCAGGCGATGACGGAGTCGCCCGCCGGAAGGCCGAGACAATCGGCCCGCGGGCTGCCGAAGAGCGGCCGGTTCGGCCAGGCGAGCGACACGGTCGTCCCGCCGCGCCGGTCGGGCGCCGGGGGCACGGTGTAGCTGCGCACGAAGAGGGCGGCGAACAGCAGGACGAGACCGGGCAGGATGAGGGCGCGCATGGCGGGGCCGCTCCGTCAGGCCGGTTCGTCGAACCGGCTCCAGCGGAACACCTCCGTGCCGGCGCCGTCGATGACCCGCACGGCCTCGGCGGGCGCGCCGCTGCGTTGCGGCGCCCGGGCGCGGGCGAACAGGGTCAGGGCCCGCTCCTTGGCGGCCTCGACGGTGTAGGTGCGCACGGAGACGCGCTGGCTCACGGGATCCTCGCCGCGCGCGCCGGCCTCGTCCTCGGAGGCGAGGACTTCGATGTGGTAGGTCTCGCGCGGGGTCACGGCGGCTCCATCACGCTGGTACGGGCCGACCATCCATAACCGCAGCGGCCGTACCTTGGCACCACGGCCGGGCCGACTGCGACGAAAAAGGCCGGGCGCGCGGCCCGGCCCTCGCCCGGATGTTTGACCAGGATCGTGGCGAAGGCGTCAGCGGTGGGCGGCGCCGGAAGGCGGCGCGCTCGGCGCACCCGTGCCCGGCGCGATGCCACGACCGGCGCTCGGCAGCGGGGCGGCGTTCGGGTTGCGGACGGCGCCCGCGCCCGGGGCGGTCCCGGTGGTCGCGGGCGAGCCGGCGGCGCTGCCGCCGAGGCTGGTGCCGGAATTGCCCACGGAGCCCTGGCCGGGGCTGGTCACGGAGGATTGCGCCTGGGCGGCGCCGGAGAGGGCGAGGCCGAGGGCGGCGGCGAGGAGGAAGGTCGGACGGCGCATGGCGGCTGTTCCCGTGTCGAGGAGGGGGATGATCAGGATCGACGTCACGGTTCAACGCGGGCCGGGAACGCCGAGTTCAGATCGCAAAGCGTTCGCAGAGTGGTGCAACCGGCTGCCGGATGTGGTTTGGTGGCCACTTCCGAAGACCCTCCTGGCGAGTCCGGCCGGACGCGTTCCGGCCCATAGAACAGAGAAAACCATGCCGACGACGCCCTTTGTCACGGCCGACTGGCTCCATGCCCGTCTCGGCGCGCCCGACATCGTGATCCTCGACGGATCCTGGTACCTCCCCGCCCAGGGGCGCGATGCCCGGGCCGAGTATCTGGCCGGTCACATCCCCGGCGCGATCCGGTTCGACATCGACACCATGAGCGACGAGAGCTCGCCGCTGCCCCACATGCTGCCGCGCCCGGAGGTCTTCGCATCCCGCATGCGGGCACTGGGCATCGGCGACGGCGCCCATATCGTCGTCTATGACGGGATGGGCCTGTTCTCGGCCCCCCGGGTGCGCTGGATGCTGAAGGCCTACGGTGTCCGCGACGTCGAGATCCTCGAAGGAGGCCTCCCGGCCTGGGTGGCGGCGGGCTACCCCCTCGAGGACGGCGAGGGCCGGCCGCGCGCCCGGCGCCACTTCACCGCCCGCCTCGACCACGGCGCCGTGGCGGATGCCTCGGACATCGCCCGTGCCCTGGACACGGGCAGCGCCCAGGTGGTCGATGCCCGCTCCGGCGCGCGCTTCCGCGGCGAGGAGGCGGAGCCCCGCCCCGGCGTCCGGCCCGGGCACATGCCGGGCGCGCGCAACGTCCACTACGCCGCGCTCCAGAGCGACGGCCGCCTGAAGGACGAGGCGGCCCTGCGCGCGGTCTTCGCCGAGAACGGCGTCGACGTGAGCAAGCCCGTGGTCACCACCTGCGGGTCCGGCGTCACCGCCGCCATCGTCGCGCTCGCGCTGGAGACCCTGGGCCGACCACCCCGCGCCCTCTACGACGGCTCCTGGTCGGAATGGGGCTCGGACCCGGCACGTCCCGTTGCCGCCGGCCCGGCCTGACGCGCCGCCTTGCTGAACCCCGACGCTCCGGCGTCCCTCGTCGCGGCGCCGGAGCGCCAGCGCTCGCAGGGCCGTATCCACCTGCACGTGGCCTGCGCGGACGGGCACGACACCCGCATCCTCGACATCGCCGAGGGCGGTCCGCTGCGCCTGCGCCTGCCCCGCCGGCCGAAGGGCCCGTGCGAGGCGGTGCTGCTCAACACGGCCGGCGGCATCGCCTGCGGTGATGCCTTCCGCGTCACCGCCGATGTCGGTGCGGGGGCCGACCTCACCCTGACCACCACGGCCGCCGAGAAGGTCTACCGCTCGGACGGGCCGGTGAGCCGGATCGCCACCGCGGTGACGGTGGGCGCCGGAGGGCGGCTCGCGCACCTGCCGCAGGAAACGATCCTGTTCGACCGGGCCGCGCTGGCGCGGCGCTTCGAGGCGGACCTGGCGCCGGGCGCCCACCTCCTCGCCTTCGAGGCCATCACCTTCGGGCGTACCGCCCGCAACGAGCCGATGACGCGGGGCCATCTCACCGACACCTGGCGCATCCGCCGCGACGGACGTCTCGTCTACGCCGACACCCTGCGCCTCGACGGGGCGCTCACGGACCAGCTCGCCCGCACGGCGATCGGCAACGGCGCCCGGGCAATGGCGACATTGCTCGACGTTTCGCACGAGGCGGAGGGGCGGCTCGACGCGGTCCGCGCCCTCCTCGACGCGACCGGCGCCGAGGGCGTGGCGGCCGCCGCCAGCGCCTGGAACGGCCACCTCGTCGTGCGCCTCCTCGGCCGCGATCCGGACGCCCTGCGGGCCGTGGCCCAGCGCCTCCTCACCGCCTATCGCGGACGGCCCCTCCCCCGGGTCTGGCAGAGCTGAACGGCTTCAGGCCGGGTCCCCCGGGAAGGGGTGGATCGGCGGGATCAGGGCGGCCACCAGCTCGAGGCGCCCCGATATGACGCCGCGCTCGGTGATCATCGCGTCCGCGATGGTCTGGAGCTTGTCCGCCGGGCCCTGCACGAGCACGACTTCCAGGGTCTGGTTGTGCATCAGGTGCACGTGCAGCGAGGAGATCACCTCGGCGATGTAGCGGCGCTGCAACTCGGCCAGGCGCTGCTGCAGGCCGTTGGCGAGGTGGTCGTAGCAGAGGGTGATGGTCCCCACCATCACGCGGTCGCCGACCTGATGCCGGTGCTCGACCAGGGAGCGGTGCAGGATCGTCGCCACCGCCTGCGAGCGGCTGGCGAACCCGCGCTCACCCACCATGGTGTCGAGTTCGCTCAGGAGATCCTCGGACAGGGACAGGCTGACCCGGCTCACCGGCCGCCTGCGCGCATTGTCCACCTCCGTGGGGACCCCCGAAGCCGTCGCGCCCTCAACCATCGGTAACCTCCCACCGTTTCGACCATCCTGGCACGCCTTTTGTATCCATGAAATCCCGTCGGTATTACGATTTCGTCAGATCGTACTACGCGCCTGGAGATCACAGATGCGCATGTCCTCGGTCCTCGCCGCCACCCGCAGGCACGTCACCGGCGGCCTCCTGGCCCTCGGCCTCGGCAGCCTCGGCCTGCTGGCCGCGGCCCCCGTCGCGGTCGGCCCCGTCCAGGCCGCGGAACCCCTGCGCATCGGCTACAGCGACTGGCCCGGCTGGGTCGCCTGGCAGGTCGCCATCGAGAAGGGCTGGTTGAAGGAAGCCGGCATCGACGCGAAGTTCGAGTGGTTCGACTACTCGGCCTCCATGGATGCCTTCTCGGCGGGCAAGCTCGATGCGGTGACCTGCACCAACGGCGATGCCCTCGTGATGGGCGGCAATGGCGCCAAGAACGTCATGATCATGCTGACCGACTACTCGAACGGCAACGACATCATCGTCGGCAAGCCGGGCGTGAAGGCGCTGGCCGAGCTGAAGGGCAAGAAGGTCGGGCTCGAAGTCGGGCTGGTGGAACACCTGCTCCTCATCAATGGCCTGACCAAGCTGGGGCTGAAGGAGACCGACGTCTCCCTCGTCAACGTGAAGACCAACGAGACGCCCCAGGTTCTGGCCTCCGGCGACGTCTCGGCGGTCGGCGCCTGGCAGCCCATCGCCGGCCAGGCGATGAAGGGCGCCGCTGGTGCCCGCCCGCTCTACACCTCCGCCGATGAGCCGGGACTCATCTACGACGTGGTGACGGTGACGCCCGCGAGCCTCGCCGCCCGCCGGGCCGACTGGATCAAGTTCGTGGCGGTCTGGGACAAGGTCGTGGCCTACATCCAGGACCCGAAGACGCAGGCCGACGCCGTCGCCATCATGGCCGCCAAGGTCGGCATCGAGCCGCCGGTCTTCACCCGCTTCCTCAAGGGCACCAAGCTCCTGACCCTGGCCGAGGGCCGTAAGGTGATGGCCGATGCCGAGGGCTTCGGCTCCCTCTACGGGTCGAGCCGCTACGCCGACGCCTTCAACGTCAAGTACGAGGTCTACAAGGCCGCGCAGGACGTGAAGGGCTACATCGACCCGGCGCTGACGGACGGCAAGTGAGCGCCGGGCCGCGCACCGACGGGATGCCACGCCCCCTGCCCCAGGGCGGCGCGACGGGGGAGCCGGCCCTCGCCGGCGCTCTCCCGCAGCGGTCGGTCGCCGTTCCGGCGAAGGCCGGTGCGCGGCGGCGCTCCTGGGTGGGCGTCGCCCGGCCGCTCTCGTCCCGGCGCCGGACCGTGCTGGCGGTGCTCTCCTTCCTGCTGCCGGTCCTGGTCTGGGCCGCGGTCTCCTACGTGCCCTTCCTCTGGCATCCCCTGGTGGAAGTCACGGACCCCGGCGAGGTCGCCTGGATGGAGCCGGGCATGCGGGTGCCGAAGGCCGCCTTCGCCGACGAGGTCGCCGGAGCGCAGGCGGCCAAGGGCGCGGTGCCCGCCGGCATCCCCGCCAACCCGGTCTACCTGCCCGCGCCGCACGAGGTCGCGGCGGCGCTCTGGACGTCGCTGACCGCGACGCCGACCCAGCGCGACGCGATCCGCCTGCCCCTGAGCCTGTGGCACTCGATCCAGATCATCTTCTGGGGCTTCCTGCTCTCGTCCGTGGTCGGGGTGCCGCTGGGCATCCTCTGCGGGGCGCAGCCGACCCTGGCGCGGCTGACCGAGCCGGTCATCGAGTTCGTCCGCTACATGCCGGCCCCCGCCTTCGGGGCGCTGATGGTGGCGATCCTCGGCATCTACGATGGCCCCAAGATCGCGATCATCGTGATCGGGACGTTCTTCCAGCAGGTGCTGGTCATCGCCAACACGACGCGGCGGATCGAGCCGCTGCTGATCGAGGCCGCCCTGACGCTCGGCGCGCGCAATCTCCGCCTGATCCGCCGGGTCATCGTGCCGGCGATGCTGCCGCAGCTCTACCGCGACCAGCGCATCCTGCTCGGATGGGCCTGGACCTACCTCATCGTCGCCGAACTCATCGGCACCTCTTCCGGCATCACCTTCTTCATCACCCAGCAGGCCCGCTACCAGCACTTCGAGAACGTCTACGCGGCGATCCTCATCATCGGCCTCGTCGGCTCGGCCACCGACCTCGCCCTGGCCTGGATCGGGCGCCGGCTCTTCCCCTACGACCGGAGCGAGGCATGACGCGCGCCGACGCCCTTTCCCCGCCCATGCCTATCCCCCTGCCGGTGGAGCCTTGCGACTACCGCACCCTGTCCGAGCCGGTGCGGGCACGCTTCGCCAAACTGAAGAGCCGTGAGGTCGCCCTCAGCGTCGAGGGCCTCGGCAAGGTCTTCCGCAGCTCGGGCGGCGGCCAGACGACGGCCCTGCGCGGCATCGACCTCGTCACGCATCGGCGCGAATTCCTCTGCGTCGTCGGCCCCTCCGGCTGTGGCAAGTCCACCTTCGTCCGCATCCTCGCCGGGCTGGAGACGGCGAGTTCCGGCGTGGTCCGGGTCGGCGGCGTGCCGGTCACCGGGCCGGGGGCCGACCGCGGCATGGTCTTCCAGGGCTACACGCTCTTCCCCTGGCTCAGCGTCCTGCGCAACGTCGCCTTCGGCCTGGAGGAGAACGGCACGCCCCGCCGGGAAGCCGAGCGCGAGGCCCGGCAATGGCTGGCCCTGATCGGCCTCGAAGCCTTCGCGGAGGCCTACCCGCACCAGCTGTCGGGGGGCATGAAGCAGCGCGTCGCCATCGCGCGGGCACTGGCCACCCGGCCGCGCATCCTCCTCATGGACGAGCCGTTCTCGGCCCTCGACACCCAGTCGCGGGCGCGGATGCAGGCCTACCTCATCGAGATCTGGCGCAAGATCGACATCACCATCGTGTTCATCACCCATGACCTCGACGAGGCCGTGTTGCTCGCCGACCGCATCCTGGTACTGAAGGCGCATCCGGGCGAAGTGGCCGAGCTGATCGAGGTGCCGGTGCCGCGCCCGCGCAGCCCCGACCAGATGCTCGGGCCGGAGTTCCGGGCCACCCGCGCCCGGCTCGACGCGCTGATCCATCCACCGAAGGACGAGGCCGAAGCCGACGAGCCCGCGGCGACGGCCCTCGTCACCCGCATGGCGCCGGCCGGCGACGAGGTCGAGTGATGGCCGCCGCGCCGCTGCTCTGGTCCGAGCGCACCTGGGAAGAGATTCCGGGCGACCTCGCGGCCGTGTCCCGGGCCGCGATCCTGCCGGTGGGGGCCACCGAGCAGCACGGCCCGCATCTCGGCTGCGGCATGGATTTCGTACTGGCCGAGCGCCTCGCCCACGCGGTCTCGGCGCAGACCCGCGTCCCGGTGCTGCCGACGCTGCCCTATGGCTGCTCCCTCGGCCACAGCCGGCGCTGGCCGGGCACGATCACCCTCGACCCGCTGGTGATGACCCAACTCGTCGCGCAGATCGGCACGTCCGCCTATCATTCGGGCGTGCGGCGGCTGTTCCTGGTCAACGCCCACGTCACCAACGCCGCCCCCCTGCGCTGCGCCCTGGAGATGCTGCGCGCCGCCCATGACGACCTCATGGTGGCGCTGGTGAACTCGGCGACGGTCAGCGAGCGCGTGCGCGCGGCCCATTTCGCCGATGCCGCGGACTGGCACGCCAACGCCGCCGAAACCGCTTTGATGATGGCGACGGCGCCCGCCCTGGTCCGCCCGGACCGGATCTCCGGGGCGGACGATCCCGACCGGACCGAGGGCCTGGTCTTCGCTCATCCGGTCAACCGTACCAGCCGGAACGGCGTCACCGGGCGGCCATCGCAGGCGAGCCGCGCCGAGGGCGAGCGCCTGTTCGGCTGGATGGTCGAGGACCTGTCGGCCCTCGTCCGGCGCAGTCTCGGCGAGTCCCCGCCCCTTCCCCATCCCTACGACGTTTCCGCGTAAGAGGAGCGAGCCCGTGGCTCACACGACCGACATCGACCCCGCCATCGCCGCCCTGCAGGCCGACCTGCGCGCCAAGGGCGTGAAGTACGTCATCGGCGCCTATGTCGACATCCACGGCGCGCAGAAGGCCAAGGTGGTGCCCATCGACCACCTGCCCCAGATGGCCGCCGGCTCCGAGCGCTACACCGGCTACGCCCTCGACGGCCTCGGCCAGGCCCCGAACGAGGACGAGCTCGCCTCGGTGCCGGACCTCTCCAACGTGATCCAGCTGCCCTGGGAGCCGAAGCTCGCCTGGACCCCGGCCGACCTGACGTTTCAGGGCCGGCCCTACCCGCTCTCCACCCGCGTGGCGCTGAAGTCGGTGCTCGCGCAGGCCGAGGCGATGGGCTTCGGCTTCAACCTCGGCATCGAGTGCGAGATCTTCCTCCTCCGGCAGGCGGCGGACGGATCGCTGCACACGCCGGTCCCGGACGATAAGCTGGTGAAGCCCTGCTACGATGTGCGCGGCTTCGTCGACAATTTTTCCTGGCTCGACAAGGTCGCCACCACGATCAACGATCTCGGCTGGGACCTGTATTCCTTCGACCACGAGGATGCGAACGGCCAGTTCGAGTTCGACTTCAACTACGCCGACGCCCTGACCATGTGCGACCGGCTCACCTTCTTCCGCATGATGGCGAAGCACTACGCCAAGGAGGAAGGGCTGGTCGCCACGATGATGCCGAAGCCGTTCGCCGACCGCACCGGCAACGGCGCGCACTTCAACATGTCGCTGTTCGACCGCGAGACCGGCCGCAACGCCTTCGCCTGCGATCCTGCCGCCGACCCGCGCGGCCTCGGCCTCACCGAGACCGGCTTCCATTTCATCGGCGGCGTGCTGAAGCATGGCCGCGCCCTCTGCGCCGCCTTCGCCCCCACGGTGAACAGCTACAAGCGCCTCGTGCGCCAGGGCGCGATGGCGGGCTTCTCCTGGGCGCCGGTCTTCAACTCCTACGGTTCGAACAACCGCACCAACTCGGTGCGCGTGCCGGCCGGCGGGGGACGCTGCGAGAGCCGCAACGCCGACGGTGCCGTGAACCCCTACCTCGCCGCCGCCCTGGTGCTCGCGGCCGGCCTGGAGGGCGTGCGCGAGCGGATCGACCCCGGCGCGCCGAACGAGGACAACCTCTACGACCTCAGCGATGCCGAGCGCGAGGCCCGGGGCATCGCCTTCCTGCCGCAGACCCTGATGGAGGCGGTGGAGGCCTTCGCCGCCGATCCCCTGGTGGAGCGGACCCTCGGCAAGGCCCTGCGCGACGAGTTCATCCGCTACAAGACCGCCGAGTGGCAGGACTATCATCTCACCGTCAGCGCCTGGGAGATCGAGCGCTACAGCCACCTGTTCTAGGCGACCCCGCGCCACCCGCATCTGCCCGGCCGGGACGACCCGGCCTCGTGAACAGGGCTCACCATCGGCCGGGACGACCCGGCGGACGATCGAGGAACGGGCATGACCACGGCGTCACCGACCACCACGGAAGAGACCACCACGGAAGAGACCACCACGGAAGAGACCACCACGGAAGAGACCATCGCCGAGAACCGGCGGCGCTACGAGGCGCTGAAGCGCGCGGGGCAGGACCAGGCGCCCCGCGCGCTGCCGCCGCCTTCGCCCCTCGGCCTGCCGCTCGCCGGCCAGGTCCTGCACGTCGAGACCCTCCCGGGCGGCTGGTACTGGACGACGCATCTGGCCCGGGGCGAGGCCCTGCGCCTCGCCCTCGACTACGGCCCGGCGAGCGTCGCCCTGGTCGCCTGGAGCGCGGCAGACCCGTCCGAGCGGCTGAACTACGCGGACACCGTGAAGGTGCAGTGGACCACCGCCCTGCAGAAGGGCCGGGTCCTGTTCTCCGACATGGGCCGGGTGATGCTCTCGCTGACCGAAGATTCCTGCGGCGCGCACGATTCCCTCGCGGGTGGCTCCAATGCCGCCTCCAACGCCGCGCGCTATCCCGGCGGCCCCCACCGCAACACCCGGGACAACCTCGTCCTCGCCGCCCTGAAGGCCGGGCTGGACCGGCGCGACATCCCCGCCCTGGTCAGCTTCTTCGCCCCCGTGAGCGTCGGCCCGGAAGGGCGGCTGGCCTGGAACGAGGCCGGTCGCCGGCGCGGCGACTTCGTCGACCTGCGCGCCGAGATGGACCTCACCGTCACACTGTCGAACTGTCCCCACCCCTTCGATCCGGCCGCCGGCTACGCGCCCAGCCCCGTGGCGGTCACCCGCTTCCGGGCCCCGCCCGCGGAGGCGGACGACCTCTGTCGCACGGCGACGCCCGAAGCCGTGCGCGGCTTCGAGAACAACGCCCGGGCCGGGCAGTGAGGGAGGACGCAGCATGACCGACGTGAAGACGATTCTCGACGTCGCCGTGCCGGCCCAGGCGCCCTGGTCCGGTCTCGTGCGCCGGGGCCAGACCCTGCGCATCACCGACACGGAGGGCTGCCAGGCGGTCGACACCCTGTTCTACCGCGCCGACGATCTCGGCGAGCGCTACTCCTCCCAGGACACCGTGCGGATGCAGGGCGCGGCCTACGTCACCGTCGGTACGCCGCTCGTTTCCAGCGAGGGTCGGGTGATGGCGCGGGTCACGGCCGATTCCTGCGGCCGCCACGACACTTCCGCCGGAGCCTGCTCCTGCGAGAGCAACACCGTCCGCTTCGGGCACGCTACCCGGTACCTGCATGCCTGCCGCGAGAACTTCGCCCTGGAGGTGGCCCGGTACGGCCTCACGAAGCGCGACATCCCGCCGAACATCAACTTCTTCATGAACGTGCCGATCGAGCAGAACGGCGATCTCGCCATCGTCGACGGCGTCTCGGCGCCGGGCGACTACGTCGAGATCACGGCGGAGATGGACGTGATCTGCGTGATCTCGAACTGCCCGCAGATCAACAACCCCTGCAACGGCTTCAACCCGACGCCGATCCGGGTCACGATCCGGGACGCGGCCTGATGTTCGCGAAGATCCTCATCGCCAATCGGGGCGAGATCGCGCGCCGCATCGTGCGCACCTGCCGGCGCATGGGCATCGCCTCGGTGGCGGTCTATTCCGATGCCGACCGCTTCACCCGTGGCGTGCTGGAGGCCGACGAGGCCGTGCGCCTCGGGCCGGCCCCTGCCGCGGAGAGCTACCTCGACGTCGAGGCGGTGATCGCTGCCTGCCGGGCCACCGGGGCGCAGGCGGTGCATCCGGGCTACGGCTTCCTCTCCGAGAACGTCGCCTTCGCCGAGCGGCTGGCGGCCGAGGGAATCGTCTTCATCGGCCCGAAGCCCGAGCATCTCTCCGCCTTCGGCCTGAAGCACACCGCCCGCGAACTCGCCCGGGCGAGCGGGGTGCCGCTCCTGCCCGGCACCGACCTCCTGCCCGACTGCGCCGCGGCCCTCGCGGCGGCCGAGGCCATCGGCTATCCGGTGATGCTCAAGAGCACGGCCGGCGGCGGCGGAATCGGCATGCGCCTCTGCGCCTCGGCCGAGGAACTGGCCGAGCACTACGCCGCGGTGGAGCGCACGGCCCGTGCCAGCTTCGGCGATGCGCGGGTCTATCTCGAGCGCTTCGTCGGCGCCGCCCGGCACGTCGAGGTGCAGATCTTCGGCGATGGACAGGGCCGTGTCGTGGCCCTGGGTGAGCGCGACTGCTCGCTCCAGCGGCGGAACCAGAAGGTGATCGAGGAGACCCCGGCGCCGAACCTGCCGGACGCGGTCCGCGCGCGCCTCCACGCGGCGGCCGTCGCCCTCGGAACCCGCGTCGCCTACGCCTCTGCCGGCACCGTCGAGTTCATCTACGATCCGGTCCGGGCGGATTTCGCGTTCCTCGAGGTGAACACCCGCCTCCAGGTCGAGCATCCGGTCACCGAGGCGGTCTTCGGCATCGACCTCGTCGAGTGGATGATCCGCCAGGCCGCCGGCGAGGACGTCATCGGCGCGGCCGGCCCCCTGGTCCCGAGGGGGGCCGCCATGGAGGCGCGCCTCTACGCGGAGATCCCGCACGCCAACTTCGCCCCGAGCGCGGGCCTTCTCACCGAGGTGCGCTTTCCCGAAGGGATCCGGATCGACGGCTGGATCGAGACCGGCACCGAGGTGACGCCGTTCTACGACCCGATGCTGGCCAAGATCATCGTCACGGGGGCCGACCGTCCCGCCGCCCTCGCGGCCCTGCGCACGGCCCTGGACGGCACGGCCGTCTCGGGCATCGAGACCAACCGCGACTACCTGCGCGCCATCGCGGCCTCCGCTCTCTTCGCCGAGGGCCGGGTCGCCACCACGGCCCTGCGCGACTTCGTCTTCCATCCGCGCAGCGTCGAGGTGCTGCTGCCCGGTGCCCAGTCGAGCCTGCAGGAGCTGCCCGGCCGCGTCGGCCTCTGGCACGTGGGCGTGCCGCCGAGCGGCCCGATGGACGCCCGCAGCTTCCGCGAGGCCAATGCCCGGGTGGGCAACCCGCCCGACACCTGCGCCCTCGAGCTCACGGTGTCCGGCCCGACCCTGCGCTTCCACGCCGACACCATCGTGGCGGTCTGCGGCGCCCGGATGCCGGCGAAACTCGACGGCGCCGAGCAGCCCCACGGCACGAGCTTCCCGGTGCGGGCCGGTCAGACGCTGAGCCTCGGGGCCATCGCCGGCCCCGGCCAGCGCAGCTACCTCGCCCTGCGCGGCGGGTTCGCGGCCCCGGTCGTGCTCGGCTCCCGCGCCACCTTCGCCCTCGGTGCGTTCGGCGGGCATGCCACCGGCGTGCTGAAGGCCGGCGACGTGCTCCATCTCGGCGATGCCCCGCAGGAGGCGGTCGACGGCCCGGAGCCGGCGCCGCTCACCCAAGACTGGACCCTCGGCGTCGTCTACGGCCCGCACGGCGCGCCGGACTTCTTTCAGGACGCGGACATCGCCGACCTGTTCTCGGCCACCTATAAGGTGCACTTCAATTCCGCCCGCACCGGCGTGCGCCTGATGGGGCCGACCCCGCGCTGGGCACGGACGGATGGCGGCGAGGCGGGCCTGCACCCCTCCAACCTGCACGACAACGCCTACGCCATCGGCGCCATCGACTTCACCGGCGACATGCCGATCCTCCTCGGCCCCGACGGCCCCAGCCTCGGCGGCTTCGTCTGCCCCGCCGTGATTGCGCGCGACGAACTCTGGAAGATGGGTCAGCTGCGCCCGGGTGACCGGGTGCGGTTCAGCCCCGTCGCACGCCCGGGGGACGACGTGCCGGCACCCGCGGACCCGCCTGCCGCCCTCCCGGCTCCGGCGATCCGGCGCGGCTCGCCCATCCTGGCCGCGGACGAATCCGGTCCCGTCCCGGTGGCCTATCGCCGTCAGGGCGACGACAACCTCCTCGTCGAGTACGGCCCGATGGCCCTCGATATCGGCATCCGGATGCGCGTCCACCTCCTCGCGCAGGCGGTGGTGGAGGCGCGACTCACCGGTCTCATCGACCTCACCCCCGGCATCCGCTCGCTGCAGATCCACTACGACGGCGTGACCCTGCCCCGGAGCCGCCTCCTCGGCACCTTGCGGGAGATCGAGGCAAGCCTGCCCCGCGTCGAGGACGTCACCGTCGAGAGCCGGACCGTCCACCTGCCCCTGTCCTGGAACGACCCCCAGGCGGCGCTCGCCATGCGCAAGTATCAGGATCTGGTCCGCCCGAACGCGCCCTGGTGCCCGTCGAACATCGAGTTCATCCGCCGGATCAACGGGCTCGACGACGAGCAGGCCGTGCGGACCATCATCTTCGACGCCCAGTACCTCGTCCTGGGCCTCGGCGACGTCTATCTCGGAGCGCCGGTGGCGACGCCGGTGGACCCGCGCCATCGCCTCGTGACGACGAAGTACAACCCCGCCCGCACCTGGACGCCCGAGAATGCCGTCGGCATTGGCGGCGCCTACATGTGCATCTACGGCATGGAGGGGCCGGGCGGGTACCAGCTCTTCGGGCGCACCATCCAGATGTGGAACACCTGGCGGACGACCCGGGAATTCGTGCCCGGTCACCCCTGGCTCCTGCGCCCCTTCGACCGGATCCGATTCTTCCCCGTCGATCCGGCCGAGCTGACGGAGGCGCGCGCCGCCTTCCCGCACGGAGCCTATCCGGTGCGGATCGAGGACGGGACCTTCTCCTACGCCGCCCATCGCGCCGAGCTGGCGGCGCATGCCCCGGAGATCCAGGCGGCCAAGGCGCGCCAGCAGGCGGCCTACGAGGCTGAGCGCCAGCGCTGGAAGGCGGAAGGGCTCGACAGCTTCGTGGCCGAGGAGGCCTTCTCGGACGGCACGGAGGATGCAGTGCCCCCCGGCTGCCTCGGCGTGCCGACCACGGTGCCGGGCAACGTCTGGAAGCTGCTGGTCGCCCCGGGCGACCGGGTCGCCGCGGGGGAGACCGTGGCGATCCTGGAATCGATGAAGATGGAAATCGCCGTCGCCGCCCCGGCGGCGGGCCTCGTGCGGGAGATCCGGGCCCAGCCCGGCCGGACCCTGCGCGGCGGCGACCTTGTCGCGGTGATCGAGGAGATCTGAACCCATGCTGCCCACGATCCTGGACATCGCGAGCCTGCGCGCGGCCTTCGCCTCCGGCAGCCTCGACCCGGTCGGCCTCGCTGAGATCGTCGCCGAGCGGATGGCCGCTTCGGCGGACCCGGCGATCTTCATCACGCCGGTTCCGCGCGCCGATCTCGTTGCGGCGGCCCGCACCCTGATGGCGGCGCACCCCGAGCCGAATTCCCTGCCGCTCTGGGGCCTGCCCTTCGCCGTGAAGGACAACATCGACGTGGCGGGCCTGCCCACCACCGCCGCCTGCCCCGCCTTCGCCTACAGGCCGGAGCGGGACGCCGTGGTCGTGGGCCGCCTCAAGGCGGCGGGTGCCCTGGTGATCGGCAAGACCAACCTCGACCAGTTCGCCACCGGCCTCAACGGAACCCGCTCGCCCTACGGCGCCCCGCGCAGCGTCTTCAACGTCGACTACGTCTCGGGCGGGTCGAGCTCCGGCTCCGCCGTGGCCGTGGCGGCCGGGCTCGCCTGCTTCAGCCTCGGCACCGACACCGCCGGCTCCGGCCGCGTGCCGGCGGCCTTCAACAACATCGTGGGCATCAAGCCGACGCCGGGGGCGCTGAGCACCACCGGCCTCGTGCCTGCCTGCCGCAGCCTCGACTGCATCACGGTCTTCGCGGGCACCGTGGGCGACGGCGTCGCCGTGCGCCGGATCGCGGAAGGCTTCGACCCGGCCGACCCGTATTCGCGCGCGGCGGTCCCGCATCCGCTTCCGGCCACCGGCCTGCGCTTCGGCGTGCTCGCACCGGCCGAGCGCGAGTTCTACGGCGATACCGAGACGGCGGCCCTCTACGACGCCGCCATCGCCCGTCTGGAGCGCCTCGGCGCCGTCGCGGTGCCGTTCGACTACGCGCCGTTCCGCGAGATCGCCGCGCTCCTGTACGACGGGCCCTGGGTCGCCGAGCGGCTGGCGGCCGTCGAGGCCTTCCACGCCGATCACGCCGCGGCGATCGACCCGAGCGTCCGCGCCATCCTCGACTCGGCCCGTGCCTACAGCGCCGTCGACGCCTTCCGGGGCCGCTACGCCTTCGAGGCCCTCAAGCGCCGCACCGACGCGATCCTGGCCGAGATCGACGTGCTGCTGCTGCCGACCGCGCCGACCACCTACTCGGTGGCCGAGATGGAAGCCGAGCCCATCGTCCGGAACAGCCATTTCGGCCGCTACACCAACTTCGCCAACCTGCTCGGCATGGCCGCCATCGCGGTCCCGGCCGGGTTCCGCCGGGACGGCTTGCCGGCGGGCGTGATGCTGGTCGGACCCGGCTTCAGCGACGAAGCCCTGGCGCCCTGGGCCGATGCCCTCCATCGCACCCTCGACGGCGGCATGGGCGTGGACCGCACCCATTCCCTGCCCGAGGAAAGCCGGGTCGCCCCTGCCGTGTCCGCGCAGATCCCCCTGGTGGTGGTCGGCGCCCATCTCACCGGGCTCGCCCTCAACCACCAGCTCCAGGACCTCGGGGCGACTTTCCTGCGCGCGACCCGGACGGCGGCCGACTACCGGCTCTATGCCCTGCCGGGCACGGTGCCGCCGAAGCCCGGCCTCGTGCGCGCGCCCGGTTTCGAGGGCCCCGGACTCGAGGTCGAGGTCTGGGCGCTCGACCCGGCGGCCTTCGGGCGCTTCGCCGCCGCGATCCCGGCGCCGCTGGGCATCGGCAAGATCGCGCTCGCCGACGGCGAGGCCGTCTCGGGCTTCCTCTGCGAGGCCCACGCTGTCGTGGAAGCACCGGAAATCACCCGGCACGGGGGGTGGAGGGCCTACCTCGCCGCCGGGCGTGCCTGAGCCACGAACCCGCCGACCCTTGCGACGGCCGGCGGGCTTGCCCTAAACCCCGGTTCGGCAGGCCCCCGTGCCCGCATCGAAGAGGATCCGGGTTTGCCGCGCACCCTACGCTGTCGTCTCGACGCCGCCAGCCAGATCGAAGCGGAGGGGACGCCCGGCACGTGGCGCGCGACCGGGTCGGACCCGTATTTCCGCCTCTGGCCGCCGGAGGGACGCCGGCGCCATCGCGGCGGCTGGGTCCGTCTCCGCGCCGACCTCACCGCCCTCGACCGCACGAAACTCGTCCCGATCCTCTACGTCGATGACGGCAAGGGGTTTCGCGAGACGCTGACGATTCCGCTGGAGGCCGATGCCGACGGCATCGACAACCTCGTGCACCTGCCGCGCCGGGTTCGGGGCCTGCGCCTCGATCCGATGAGCGGCGCCGGGCGCTTCCGCCTGCGCGACGTCTCCCTGACCTATCTCGGCGCCCTCGGCGCGATCGCGGAAACCGCCCGCCGCGGCGTGCAGGCGCTGCCCGAGGCGGAGCGCACGCCGGAGCGCCTGTTCGCGCGCATCCGGGACGCCTGGCGCGAGAAGGGCGTCGCCGAACTCTGGCGCGACTTCCGGGCGAGCGCCCGGCCGCGCCCGGTGCCGGCCTCCTACACCGCCTGGATCGACGCGGTGGAGACGCCCGCCCGCCTCAGCGTCGCGGCGATGCGCGCCGAGATCGACGGCTTTCGCCTGCGCCCCCGCATCTCCATCGTCATGCCGGTCTACAACACCCCCCGGCGCTGGCTGGAAGCCGCCATCGCGTCCGTGCAGGCCCAGGCCTATCCCGACTGGGAGCTCTGCCTCTGCGACGACAACTCGACGGACCCGCAGATCTGGCCCCTTCTCAAGGCCTGCGCGGCGGCCGACCCGCGCATCAAGCTCCACCGCCGCACCACCAACGGGCGCATCTCGGCCGCCTCGAACGACGCCATGGCGCTGGCGACCGGCCGCTACATGACCCTGATGGACCACGACGACGCGATTCCCGAGAACGCGCTCTACGAGTTCGTCCGCATCCTCAACGCCGACGAGACGGTCGACTTCATCTATTCGGACGAGGACAAGATCTCGATTGACGGAGTGCGCTACGAGCCGTTCTTCAAGCCGGACTGGTCGCCCGAAGCCCTCGAATCCTGCATGTATACGGCGCATCTGGCGCTCTACCGCATGGACATCGTCCAACGGATCGGGGGCTTCCGCGACGCGTGCAACGGGGCGCAGGATTACGACTTCGCCCTGCGCTACACCGAGCATGTCCGCAACGTCGTCCACGTGCCGAAGGTGCTCTACCACTGGCGCGCGATCCCGGGCTCCACGGCCCAGACCATGGACAACAAGGACTACGTCATCGCCGCGGCGATCCGCGGCCTGGAGGACCGGGCCCGGCGCACCGGCGCGCTCGACTTCGCCCGCCCGAGCGCCTTCAAGGGCTGCTTCGAGATGCGACGCACGCTGACCGAGCGCCCCCGCGTCTCCATCGTGATCCCCACCGCCGGGCGCGACAGCACGGTCGGCGGGCGGACCGTGGACCTCCTGGCTGCCTGCCTCGACAGCGTCGCGGCGGCGAGCACCTATCGCGACATCGAGTTCGTTGTGGTCGACAACGGCGACCTGCGCCCCGGCACCGAGGCGGCCCTGGCCCGCCACGGCGCCCGGCGCGTGACCTGGTCCGAGCCGGTCTTCAACGTGGCCGCCAAGATGAATCTCGGCGCGGGCGCGGCGACCGGTTCGGTGCTGGTCTTCCTCAACGACGACATCGCCGTCATCACCCCCGACTGGATCGAGGCGATGCTGGCCCAGCTGCAGATCCCCGGCGTCGGCGCCGTCGGCCCGAAACTCCTGTTCGAGACCGGCGAGATCCAGCATGCCGGCGTCTCGATCGTGGACGCCACCCCCGACCATGTCCGGCGCGGCTATCCCGGCGACGATCCCGGACACTTCTTCTCCACCGTCGGCAGCCGCAACTACCTGGCGGTCACCGGCGCCTGCGTGATGGTGCGGCGTGCGGACTTCGAGGCCATCGGCGGCTTCGACGCGGGCTTCGCGGTGAATTACAACGACGTCGATCTGTGTCTCCGCCTGCGCGAGCGCGGCCTGCGCAGCGTCTACTGCGCCCAGGCCACCCTCTACCACTACGAGAGTCGCAACCGGGCGCGAACCGTCGATCCGCTCGAACACCAGCGTTTTCGCGATCGCTGGGCGGCGAAGCTCCCCCGGGATCCCTACTACGCCGAGTGGTTCGAGGCGCTGCCCCCGACCTTCGAACTCGACCCGGCGCGCTTCTGAGCTTTCGTGAACCGCGAAGGCTGGATCGGCAAACTCCGAATTGCGAACGGCTCCAAGGTAGGATCATTGTCCCGCCGGAATCGACGGGACGGATCGAGGCATGCCGGCAGGGGCGTTCATGGGCGGGGAGGCGACGGTCGCGGTGACCGGGCTCCTGCTCGTGCTCTGCATGGGCCTCTGGGCCAGCGGCTTGATCGCCGAGATCGTCACCGCGATGCTGTTCTTCGCCGGGGCGATGCTGTTCCACCTCGCGCCCCCCGCGACGGTGTTCTCGGGTTTCGCCTCCTCGGCCTTCTGGCTGGTCCTGAGCGGGATGGTGGTGGGCCTCGCCATGACGCGTTCGGGCCTCGGCGACCGCCTGGCACGAAGCCTGTCGGGTCATCTCTCCGCTTCCTACCCGGCCTTCATCGCCGGCATCGTCGCCCTGTCCTTCGCCGTCGCCTTCGTGATGCCGTCCAATCTCGGACGGATCGCCCTGCTGGTCCCGGTCGTGCTCGCCCTCTGCGACGCCTTCGGTCTCGCGCGTGGGCGCCCGGGGCGGCACGGGGCGGTCCTGGCGGTGGGGCTGGCCACGCCGCTGCTCTCGGCCGCGATCCTGCCCGCCAACGTGCCGAACCTTGTGATGGCCGGCACCGCGGAGACGCAGTACGGCCTCCACATCGCCTACCTGCCCTACCTGCTGCTGCACGCGCCGGTGCTGGCCCTGGCGAAGGGCGTCCTGCTCGTCCTGGCGATCCTCTGGCTGTTTCCGGACCGGCTCGACCACGGCGAGAACGGGGCCGCCCTGGTAAAGGAGCCCCTGCGGCCGGAGGCGCGGCGCCTCGCCGTGATCCTCGCCGCCACGCTCGCCCTCTGGGTCACGGACAGCCTGCACCACATCGCACCGGCCTGGGTCGGCCTCGTCGCCGCGATCCTCTGCCTGATGCCCCGCATCGGCGTCCTGCCCGCAGATGCGTTCGGGGCGGTGAACCTGCGCACCTGCTTCTACGTCGCCGCCCTCCTCGGCCTCGTCGCCACCGTGAACGAGACCGGCCTCGGCGCCCGCCTGGGCCATGCCCTCCTGCACGTCGCGCCGCTGACCCCTAGGGCGCCGGGCTACAATTTCGGGATTCTGACAGGTCTCGCGGCGATCCTGACCCTCGCGGTCACCGCCAATGGCGCCCCGGCGCTCTACACGGCGCTGGCCGGCGAGATGGCCCGGGCCAGCGGCCTCGACCTGATGGCCGTGGTGATGATTCAGGTGGTCGGCTACTCGACCCTGTTCCTGCCCTATCAGGCCCCGCCGATCGTGCTCGCAGTCGATCTCGGCAAGGTACCGCTGCGGGCCGCAACCAAGCTGACGCTGACGACTGGGCTCATCTCCCTCCTCGTCGTCGCACCCCTGGATTATCTCTGGTGGCGCACGCTCGGATGGCTGCCATGAGGCGATCGCGACCGAATGACGATTTGGCGCCTGTGTCGCATGTGCGCTGCGGCAAACCGGGGTTGCGCATTGGCGCCTGCCCGCTAGCACTTTAGAGACGATCCAAATTTTTCTTGGCGTCCTGTCAAAAACGGGTGCGCCGCCCAGTCGAGGACCTTCCGCACGATGGCTCCCACCGTCCGTCCCACGGTCGCCCAGCCGCTCTCGCCCCACCTCCAGATCTACCGCTGGACCTGGACCATGGCGATGTCGGTGTTCCACCGCATCACCGGCACCGCGCTCTACGGCGGCTCGGCCCTGGTGGCGATCTGGCTGGTGGCCCTCGCCTCGGGTCCGGGCGCCTACGGCACCGTGTCGTGGTTCTTCGGCTCCATCGTCGGGCGTCTGGTACTGTTCGTCTACACCTGGATCCTGATGCACCACATGCTGGGCGGCCTGCGCCACTTCATCTGGGATCTGGGCTACGGCTTCGACCGCGCCCAGCGCATGGGCCTCGCCCGCGCCACCCTGATCGGCTCCGTCATTCTGACCGTCCTGATCTGGGCGGTCGCCCTGACCCTGCGCTGAGGAGGCCGACCGATGGTCGACAATCGCCAGAACACCAACGTCACCATGCGCACCCCCCGTGCCCGGGTGAAGGGCCTCGGGGCCTCGGGCCACGGCGCGGGCCATTTCTGGATCCAGCGCCTGACCGCCGCGGCGAACGCGCCGCTCATGCTGGCCTTCGTGGTCGTCGTCGCCCTGATGGCGAACCGCCCCTATCCGGAGGCCATCGCGCTGATGTCGCACCCGGTGGTGGCCCTGATCCTGATCCTCGCCGTGATCTCGGTCACGGCCCATATGAGGATCGGTATGCAAGTCATCATCGAGGACTACGTCCACGACAAGACGCTCAAGCTCCTGAGCCTGCTCGCCAACAACTTCTACGCGGTCATCGTCGCCGTCGCCTGCCTGTACGCGATCCTGCGCGTCAGCCTCGGCAAGCTCGTCTGACCCGCACCCCGAACCCGAAGGATCAGCCCATGGCCACCAACGGAACCAACGGCAACGGCGCTCCCGCCTACACGATCAACGACCACACCTTCGACGTGGTGGTGGTGGGTGCGGGCGGCGCCGGCCTGCGCGCCACCGTGGGCTGCTCCCAGGCCGGCCTGCGCACCGCCTGCATCTCGAAGGTGTTCCCCACCCGCTCGCACACCGTGGCGGCGCAGGGCGGCATCTCGGCCTCCCTCGGCAACATGGGCCCGGACGACTGGCGCTGGCACATGTACGACACCGTGAAGGGGTCGGATTGGCTCGGCGACCAGGACGCGATCGAGTACCTCGTGCGCAACGCGCCGGCGGCGGTCTACGAGCTCGAGCACTGGGGCGTGCCGTTCTCCCGCACCGAAGAAGGCAAGATCTACCAGCGTCCGTTCGGCGGCATGACCACCGATTACGGCAAGGGCACCGCGCAGCGGACCTGCGCGGCCGCCGATCGCACCGGCCACGCCATGCTGCACACCCTCTACGGGCAGGCGGTGAAGAACCACACCAACTTCTTCATCGAGTACTTCGCCCTCGATCTCATCATGGACGAGGAGGGCCGCTGCCTGGGCGTCATCGCCATCGATCAGGCCTCGGGCGAAATCCATCGCTTCCGCGCCCAGATGACGATCCTGGCCACCGGCGGCTACGGCCGCTCCTACTTCTCGGCCACCTCGGCCCACACCTGCACCGGCGACGGCAACGCCATGGTGCTGCGCGCCGGCCTGCCCCTGCAGGACATGGAGTTCGTGCAGTTCCACCCCACCGGCATCTACGGCGCCGGCTGCCTCATCACCGAGGGCGCCCGCGGCGAGGGCGGCTACCTGACGAATTCCGAGGGTGAGCGCTTCATGGAGCGCTACGCCCCCTCGGCCAAGGACCTCGCCTCGCGCGACGTGGTCTCCCGCTCCATGACCATGGAGATCCGGGCCGGTCGCGGCGTCGGCAAGTCCAACGACCACATCTACCTGCACCTCGACCACCTAGACCCGGCGATCCTGCACCAGCGCCTCCCCGGCATCTCGGAATCGGCCAAGATCTTCGCCGGCGTCGACGTCACCAAGGAGCCGATCCCGGTGCTGCCGACGGTGCACTACAACATGGGCGGCATCCCGACGAACTATCACGGCGAGGTCCTGACTCTGCGCAACGGTAACCCCGACACGGTGGTGCCGGGCCTGATGGCGCTGGGCGAGGCCGCCTGCGTCTCGGTGCACGGGGCCAACCGCCTCGGCTCGAACTCGCTGATCGACCTCGTGGTGTTCGGCCGGGCCGCAGGCCTGCGCTGCGCCGAGATCGTCGAGCCGGGCGCCCGCCAGATGGAGCTGCCGAAGGACTCCGCCGACAAGGCCCTCGCCCGCCTCGACCGCTTCCGCTACGCCAATGGCGGCACGCCGACGGCGCAGCTGCGCGCCGAGATGCAGAAGACGATGCAGAACAACTGCGCCGTGTTCCGCACCGGCGAGGTGCTGGAAGAGGGCAAGACCCTCATCCACAAGGTCGCCGCCGGCATCCCGGACATCCACGTCAACGACCGCTCGCTGATCTGGAACACCGACCTCCTCGAGACCCTGGAGTTCGACAACCTGATCGGCCAGGCGGTCGTCACCATGGAATCGGCGGCCAACCGCAAGGAAAGCCGCGGCGCCCACGCCCGCGAGGACTTCCCGGACCGCGACGACAAGGAATGGATGAAGCACACCCTCGCCTGGATGGACGACACCTCCAAGCAGGTCAGCATCGATTACCGTCCGGTCCACACCTACACGATGTCGAACGAGATCCAGTACATCGAGCCGAAGGCGCGCGTGTACTGAGGCGACGACCCGCGTCGTTCCCCGGACTGGTTCTCACGAGACGGATTTAGGCACGCCACACCATGGCTCAGTTCAATCTCCCCAAGAACTCCCAGATCACCGAGGGCAAGACCTGGCCTCGGCCCCAGGGGGCGAACAATCTGCAGGAATTCCGGATTTACCGCTGGAATCCCGATGACGGGAAGAACCCGCGCGTCGACGTCTATCAGGTCGACCGGGACGATTGCGGCCCGATGGTCCTCGACGCCTTGCTGTGGATCAAGAGCAAGGTCGACTCGACCCTGGTCTTCCGCCGCTCCTGCCGCGAGGGCATCTGCGGCTCCTGCGCCATGAACATCGAGGGCCAGAACGCGCTGGCCTGCACCATGGGCATCGACGAGTGCCAGGAGCACGCCAAGGGCAAGAAGACCGGGGCGGTGCGGATCTACCCGCTGCCGCACATGCCGGTGCTGAAGGACCTCGTCCCCGACCTGACGAATTTCTTCGCTCAGCACGCGTCGATCGAGCCCTGGCTCCAGACCGAGACGCCCGCCCCCGAGGGCGAGTGGAAGCAGACGCCGGAGGACCGGGCCCAGCTCGACGGCCTCTACGAGTGCATCCTCTGCGCCTGCTGCACCACCTCCTGCCCGAGCTACTGGTGGAACGGCGACCGCTTCCTCGGCCCGGCGGCCCTGCTCCAGGCCTATCGCTGGCTGATCGACAGCCGCGACGAGAACACCGGCGAGCGCCTCGACGCCCTGCATGATCCCTTCCGGCTCTATCGCTGCCACACGATCATGAACTGCGCCAACACCTGCCCGAAGAGCCTGAACCCGGCCAAGGCCATCGCCGAGATCAAGAAGATGATGATCGCCCGCGAGGTCTGAGGCACGGCCGCGGTCGCGGCCGGACACCGACAGGAAGGGGCGCGCGGTCGAATGGACCGCGCGCCCCTTTTTTCATGAACCGGGCAAGTTTGGTGGGCCGGGCGAGCCGGCGCCCGCGGATCGACGATGCGGGGCCCGCCGAACGGAGAGCCCCGCCCTGCCGGCCTACTCGGCCGGAGCGTGATGGGGCACGTGCACCGCGCCGGGCTCCGCCTCGGGCCGGATGCCCTCGGTGGCGTCCTTGCGGCGGAAGAGCCGCATCACCACCACGAAGAACACCGGTACGAACAGCACCGCCAAGATGGTGGCCGAGATCATGCCGCCGAGCACGCCGGTGCCGATCGCCTGCTGGCTCTTCGAGGCGGCGCCCGTGGCGATGGCCAGGGGCACCACGCCGAAGATGAAGGCGAGCGAGGTCATCACGATCGGGCGGAAGCGCAGGGTCGAGGCCTCGATGGTGGCATCGATCAGGGACTTGCCCGGCTTCCACAGGTCCTTGGCGAATTCCACGATCAGGATCGCGTTCTTCGCCGAGAGACCGATGATCGTGATGATGCCGATCTTGAAGTAGACGTCGTTGGGCATGCCGCGCAGGTACACCGCCGCCACGGAGCCGATGACGCCGAGGGGGATGACGAGCAGGACCGAGAACGGGATCGACCAGCTCTCGTAGAGGGCGGCGAGGCAGAGGAACACGATCAGGATCGAGAGGCCGAGCAGCAGCGAGGCCTGGGAGCCCGCCTGCTTCTCCTGCAGCGATTGCCCGGTCCAGGCATAGCCGAAGCCCTTCGGCAATTGCTGCATCAGGCGCTCCATCTCGGCGATCGCATCACCCGAGGTGTAGCCCTCGGCCGGCTCGCCGGTGAAGCGAACCGACTGGTAGCCGTTGAAGCCGACGATCTGGGACGGTCCGACACCCCATTTCAGCTCGGCGAAGGACGACATCGGCACCATCGTGCCCGAGGCGTTCTTCACCCCGTAGTTCAGCAGGTCGGCCGCCTGCATCCGCTGCAGCTGCTCGGCCTGGACGTAGACGCGCTGCATCTTGCCCTGGTTCGGGAAGTCGTTGGTGTAGACCGACCCGAGATTGACCTGGATCGTGGTGTTGATGTCCTCGAACTTCACCCCGAGGGCGGCCGCCTTCTCGCGGTCGATGATGAGCTCCGCCTGCGGCGTCGGGGACAGGCCCTCGATCTTCATCTTCTGCAGGATGGGGCTCTTCTTCGCGAGGGTGAGCAGCTGCGACTCGGCCGCCGTCAGGGCCGAGTAGCCGCGCAGGGCCCGGTCCTGGAGGCGGAACGAGAACCCGGCCGCGTTGCCGAGATTGTCCACCGGCGGCGGCTCCTGCGCGTCGATGATGGCATCGCGGTAACCGGCCAGGGCCGCGTTGGTGTCGGCCACCAGCGCGCTCGCGGAATTGGCGGCGTCGCGCTCGCTCCAGGGCTTCAGGGTGACGAAGGCCTGGCTCAGGTTCGGGCCCTGGCCCGAGAACGAGAAGCCGTTCAGCATGGTCACCGTGGCGACGCCGGGCCGGGTGAGCAGGTAGCGTTCCACCTCGCGGACCGCGGTCTGGGTCCGGTTGAACGAGGCGCCGGGCGGCGTCTGGATGTCGACGGTGAAGAAGCCCTGGTCCTCCACCGGCAGGAAGCCCTCGGGCAGGCGCAGGAAGGCGAAGCCCACCCCGACCAGGAGGGCGAGATAGACCATCATGACCTTGCCGGAGCGCTTGATCAGCCCGGAGACGCCGCGGCCGTAGCGCGCCGTCTCGCGGTCGACGATCCGGTTGAACCAGCCGAAGAAGCCGCCCTTGGCATGGCCGTGGCCCTTCTCGATCGGCTTGAGCAGGGTGGCGCACAGGGCCGGCGTCAGCGACAGGGCGAGCAGCGCCGAGAAGCCGATGGAGGTGACCATCGCGATCGAGAACTGCCGGTAGATGATGCCGACCGACCCGGGGAAGAACGCCATCGGGATGAACACCGCGACGAGCACCAGGGTGATGCCGATGATCGCGCCCGTGATCTGGCTCATCGCCTTGCGGGTGGCCTCCTTCGGCGGAAGGCCCTCCTCGTTCATGATCCGCTCCACGTTCTCGACCACCACGATGGCGTCGTCGACGAGGATGCCGATGGCGAGCACCATGCCGAACATGGTCAGCACGTTGATGGAGAATCCGGCGAGCAGCATCACCGTCACGGTGCCGAGCAGCGCGATCGGGACGACGATGGTCGGGATCAGGGTGTAGCGGATGTTCTGCAGGAACAGGAACATCACGACGAAGACCAGCACCACCGCCTCGACGAGGGTCATCAGGACCTTCTTGATCGAGGCCTGGACCGCCGGGGTGATGTCGTAGGGGATGTCCCACTTCAGGCCGGGCGGGAAGAACTGCGACAGCTCCTCCATCTTGGCGCGGATGGCCTGGGCGGTCTCGAGGGCGTTGCCGTCCGGGGCCAGGGTCACGGAGATGCCCGCCGCCTCGCCGCCGTTGAGGCGGGTCGAGAACTGGTAGGCGTCGCCGCCGAGCTCGATCCGGGACACGTCGCGCAGGCGCACGTTCGAGCCGTCGGAATTCGCCCGCAGCACGATCGCGCCGAAATCCTCGACGGTGTTCAGCTGGCCCTTGACGATGATCGGGGCGAAGACCGGGTGGGTGCTCGGGCTCGGCTGGGCGCCGACCGCACCGGACGCGATCTGGATGTTCTGGTTGCGGATCGCGTCGGTGACGTCCTCGGGCGACAGCGACAGGCCCCGTAGCTTGTCGGGGTCCACCCAGACGCGGAGGCTGCGCTCCGTCGAGTACAGCGTCGCGCGCCCGACGCCGGGCACGCGGCGGATCTCGTTGATGACGTTGCGGATGAGGAAGTCGCCGAGGCCGATCTCGTCCATCTTCCCGTCGGTCGAGACCAGCGTGATGATGTTGAGCGTCGCGGCCGAGGCCTCCTCGACCAGGATGCCCTGCTGGCGGACCTCGGCGGGAAGGCGCGCCTCCACGCGCTTGAGACGGTTCTGCACCTCGACGGAGGCGAGGGCGGGGTCGGTGCCGGGCAGGAAGGTCGCGGTGATGTTGATCGAGCCGAACGAGTCGGTGGTCGACTCGAAGCTCATGATGTTGGCCGCGCCGTTCAGCTCGTCCTCGATGAGCCGGGTCGTGCCGGTGTAGAGGCTTTCCACCGAGGCGCCCGGAAAGGCCGTGGAGAGGGCGATCGAGGGCGGCGCGATCACGGGGTACTGCGCCACCGGCAGCATCGGCAGGGAGAGTACGCCGCCCAGGATGATGAAGAGGGCGACGACCCAGGCGAAGACCGGTCGGTCGATGAAGAAGCGGGCCATGGTTCAGCGCACCTGTGAGACGGGCTTGGCCACACCGGGCTTCTGTGAGTCGGTCTTGCCTGCGTCGGTCTTGGCCGCGTCGGTCTTGGCGGCATCCCCCTTCGCTGCCTCGCCCTTGGCCGCGTCGGCCTTGGGCTGGCCCGGCGTGGCCTCCGCGACGGCATCGGCGGTGTCGGTGTCCCGCGGCTTCGGCTCGTGGTCGAGGGCGGCGGTCTTGGGCTCGATGGTCTTGACCTGCTGGCCGGCGACGATCTTCTGGACGCCCTCGACGACGACGCGGTCGCCCGCCTTGAGGCCGGACCGGATCACCCATTGGTTGTCGACCACCGGGCCGACCTCGACGGGCTGCAGCATCACCTTGCTGTCCTCGCGCACCACCCAGACCTCGGCCTTGCCGTCGCTGGTCCGCTGGATCGCCTGCTGCGGCACCGCCAAGGCGTCGGTGTCGATGCCCTGCTTGATGCGCGCGCGCACGTACATGCCGGGGAAGAGCTCGTCGTGCGGGTTCGGGAACAGCACGCGCAGGGTGACCTGCCCGGTGCTCGGGTCGGCGGTCACGTCGGAGAACAGCAGCTTGCCGGCCGAGCCGTAGAGCGTACCGTCGTCCATGATGAGGTGGACGTTGGCGGTGTCGGCCGAGAGACGCGAGAGCTCGCCGCTGGCGAGGTCGCGGCGCAGCTTGTTCAGCTCGCCCACCGACTGGGTGATGTCGACGTAGATCGGGTCGAGCTGCTGGATGGTGGCGAGGTTGGCGGCGCCGCCCTGCTCCACCAGCGTGCCCTCGGTGAGGAGCGCGCGGCCGATGCGGCCGGAAATGGGCGCGCGGACGTCGGTCCAGCTGAGGTTGAGCTTGGCCCGGTCGCGGGCCGCCTTGGCGCCGGCCACCTCGGCCTCGGCCTGCTTCAGGGCGGCATAGGCGCTGTCGTACTGGGCCTGGCTCGCGGTCTGGCGCGAGAGCAGCTGCTCCAGGCGGTCGGCCTGCTGGCCCGTGAGGACCTGGGCGGCCTCCGTACGGGCGAGCGCGGCTTCGGCGCTCTGCAGCTCGACCTCGAAGGGGGCCGGGTCGATCTTGTACAGGAGGTCGCCTTCCTTCACGAGGCTGCCCTGTTCGAACGTGCGCTTCACGACGAGGCCGGAGACGCGCGAGCGGACTTCGGCGATGCGCAGGGGAGCCACGCGGCCCGGCAGATCCCGGACGTAGGGGATCGGCTGCTCGCGGACGGTCACGATGTTGACCTCGGGGATCGGTCCCGGAACCGGCGCCGCGGCCTGCTGCTTCTGATTGCAGGCCGAGAGTGCGACCAGGACGACGCCCGCGGCGAGCGCGGTCGGCCGGGCCCCGAACAGGCGGTGGTTGTAAGACGTCACGATCGCGTCGCTCCTGCGAGATTCTGGCGGATGGCCCGCGTGGCGGGGCCGGCATCGCCGCGTTCAGGGTCCAGGGCCCCGCCGCTGCGAGCGGTCCGGGCCATGGTAAGCGCCGGGCCATGTCGCATGGCCGGGCACGGTGGGGGCGGTGACAGGTGCGGAGGCGTCGCCCACGCCGCTGCGGCGCGGGTCGCATCGCTCGGACCCGGTCCGAATCGTCCGATGACGATTCCGGAGATGCCCGACAATCTGGGCGTTCCGACGACACAGGTTGTATTCAACGCGAAAAAGTGCGGTCGAATGCCGTGCGCGCCGGAGGGCGACAGACCGTCAGGCCGAGAGGGCGAGCCTGGGAGGACGCTCGAGGGGGGCGACCGCGCGGGTCGCCAGGACCGGCAGGATGCGCGGCAGCGCGAGGCGATCCGCCCGGTGCTTCGTCGCGCCCGGAATCCGTAGGGTCGCGACGCTGCCGTAGCTGTCGTCGAGGTCGACCATCGCGGCCGAGACGCGCAGCGTCGTGTCCCGGTTCTCGGGCAGCGAGGCCTGAGACAGCACCGCCTGGTGGGCGAAGCCGTGCGGGACGTCCCCTGCCATCCGCAGCAGGGGCAGGACGGCGCAGACGAGCAGCAGGAGCGCGAGGAGACCGGACGCCGCCACGCCGACGGCGTGCACGACCGGGCGCGCCGCCGAGGGCGGGGCCGGTGCAGGTACGCGCGAAGCCGCCTGGGCGGCGCGTGCGATATGGACAGCGTTGGGTCTCACCGCTCCGAGTCTGGGGGCAGGCGGGCTTGGCCGCAAGTTCCTGCGGCATTGTGTCAGGTGTCCTGACGCACGGTTCGACGCGCCCGGTCCGACGCGCCCGCGGTGGCGCCAGGCCCAGGGGCGTTGCCGGGATCACACAGGGGTGCTGCGTTCGGTGCCGGCGCGGTTGACCCCCCTCCTCCATCGCGCCAAGGCTCTCGCCCCCGACCACAGGCCTCCGGGAAAGCCGGGTCTTCGCGCCCGCCCTTTGCCGGCTCTCGGCTGGAGGAGAGACCATGCAGACGCGCCGCGTTCTCGCCGCATCCGCCCTCGCGGCGGCCCTGACCGTATCGACCGGACCGGCCTTCGCCGGAAACCCGTTCGACAGCGGGCCGATCGCCGACTTCATGAACATCTTCAAGGAGCAGGCGATCCCGCGCGAGACCGTTGCCTGGAAGGGCGCGGAGAAGCCCGGCACCATCGTGGTCTCCACCAGCCAGCGCCGGCTCTACTACGTGCTCGGCGGCGGCCAGGCCGTGCGCTACGGCGTCGGCGTCGGCCGCCAGGGCTTCTCCTGGTCCGGCGAGAAGCGCGTCACCATGAAGAAGGAATGGCCGGATTGGCGTCCGCCGTCGCAGATGCTGGCGCGCCGCCCCGACCTGCCGCGCTTCATGGCCGGCGGCCAGGACAACCCGCTGGGCGCCCGCGCGCTCTATCTGGGCTCGTCGCTCTATCGCATCCACGGCTCGAACGAGCCCGAGACCATGGGCGCCGCGGTCTCGTCGGGCTGCATCCGCATGACCAACAAGGACGTGGTCGACCTCTACGACCGCGCCAAGGTCGGGACCAGGGTCGTCGTCCGCAACTGAGGCGCCTGCCCGGCGCCTCCCCGCGATCTCCATTCCGCCTCCAGTCGGCCCTCACTGGATTCTGACGTGAGGACGGGATGATCTTCGGGGTGGATATCGGCCTGATCGCGGGCCTGTTCGCGGTTGCGGTCGCGGCCGGCTGCGTCGACGCGATCGCGGGCGGCGGCGGCCTCCTGACCCTGCCGGCCCTGCTGCTCTCCGGACTCGATCCCGTCTCGGCGATCGCCACGAACAAGCTCCAGGGCAGCGCCGGTGCGGTCTCCTCGACCCTCGCCTTCGCCCGCCGCCGCCTGATCCACTGGCCCGACGCCTGGAAGATCGCGGTGAGCGCCGGCTGCGCCTCGGTGGCGGGGGCGCTCTGCGTCAGCCTGCTGCCGCGCGCCGTCCTCGACGCCGCGGTGCCGATCCTCCTCGTGGCCATCGCGATCTACTTCGCGACCGCCAAGCGCATGAGCAACGAGGACGCCACCGCGCGGATTTCCCCGAACTGGTTTGCCCTGACCTGGGCGCCGGCGGTGGGCTTCTACGACGGCGTCTTCGGCCCCGGCGCCGGCGCCTTTTACATGATCGGCTTCGTGACCCTGCTGGGGCTCGGCGTGGTGAAGGGCACCGCCCACACCAAGCTCGCCAACGCCGCGAGCAATCTCGGCAGCCTCGCGCTGTTCGCCCTGGGCGGCCACGTGGTCTGGGCGATCGGCCTGATGATGGCGGTGGGCGCCTTCATCGGCGCGCAGATCGGCTCCCGCCTGGCGATCCGCATGGGCGCCCGGCTGATCCGCCCGCTTCTCGTGACGATCGCGTGCCTGATGGCGCTGCGCCTCCTCTCCGACCCGGCCAACCCGCTGCGTCGGACCGTGATGGGGCTGTTCGGGGGCTGACCGCCGCCCCGACCGCATCGCCCGCGATGCAAGAGCGCCGACCCCGCGTGGTATCCGCCTTCGATTCCAGCCGGGCAGGTTCATCCGGCCCGTCGCGCGAAGGGCCGGGTCGAAGCGCTAGCGCGGCATGAAGGCCCAGTAGTCGAGATCGAGGATCACCGACGGTTCGTAGGCGTCGCCGACCTTGTCGGGGTGGTTGCCGCAGGGCTGGTTCTTGGTGGCCACCGTGCGCAGGCGGAGCGCCCCGATATCGGTGCGGCCGGGGAGCTCTGCGGTCTCCAGCACCTCGCTCCAGGCATAGACCGTGTCGCCGGCGAAGAGCGGGGCGACGTGGCGGCCGGCATTGATGCCCGCCAGCGCGAAGGCGTTGCCGAGGCCGTTGAAGCTCAGGGCCCGGGCCAGGGAGATCACGACGCCGCCGTAGATCAGGCGCCGGCCGAAGCGGGTGTCCTTCGCGGCGTAGCCGTCGAAATGCACCTTGGCGGTGTTCTGGTAAAGGCGCGTGGCGATCTGGTGCTCGGCCTCCTCGACGGTCATGCCGTCGACGTGGTCGATCTTCTCGCCGACCACGTAGTCGCCGAAACGGTGGGGCGAACCGGCGAGTTCGTCATCGTAGGCGCCCGGGTTCAGGGGCGGCAGGGCGCCGGCGAGGTCGGCCGGGTCCACCACCTTGGCGAAGGTCGGCACGTGCTCCTGGGTGATCTGGGCGTCGGGGTCGCGCTTCTTCACGAGCACCCAGCGGCAGTAGCTCAGCACGGTCTCGCCGTTGGCGTCCGAGCCGGTGGAGCGCACGTAGACCACGCCGGTCTGGCGGTTCGAGCTCTCCTTCAGGCCGATGACTTCCGACACGGTCGAGAGGGTCTCGCCCGGATAGACCGGCCGGCGGAAGCCGCCCTCGGCGTAGCCGAGATTGGCCAGCGCGTTGAGGGAGATGTCCGGCACGGTCTTGCCGAAGACCACGTGGAAGGTCAGCAGGTCGTCGAGGGGGCTCTGCGGGTAGCCGATGGCGCGCGCGAAGGCGTCCGAGGACTGCACGGCGAAGCGCGGGCCGTAGAGGGCGGTGTAGAGCGCCACGTCGCCGAGGGTGACCGTGCGCGGCGTGGCGTGTCGGATGGTCTCCCCGAGGCGATAATCCTCGAAGAAGCGGCCGGGATTGGTCTTCATGACGGTCTCGTCCCCAGGGCGGCGCGGTGGCGCGTTCGTTTCTTGTGTCGGGCGGGCCGTCGTTGCGTCCCGCCCCTCGAAAACCCGTCCGGTCAGCGGGTGTAGACGTAGGTCTGCGTCGGCACGAATTCGTGGAGGAGCCGGCTGGCGAACAGCAGCAGCAGCACGAGCACGATCGGCGAAAGATCGACGCCGCCGAGGTTGGGCAGAATGTTGCGGATCGGGCGCAGCACCGGTTCGGTGAGGCGGTAGAGCACCTCGCCGATCTGCGACACGATCGGGTTGCGGACATTCACCACGTTGAACGCCACGAGCCAACTCAGGACGGCGCTGGCGATCAGGACGTAGATGTAGAGCTGCACGACGGTGTCGAAGAGCCAGATGAAGGCGTTCATGCGCGGAAACGATGTCCTCGTGGCCCGCGCCCGCGGGACGCATCACGCGCACGCAAAGCTGCAGGATTTCTGGAATTGACAGGTCGGCGTGTGCGAGCCTAAAAGGCCGCCACCCCGGAACGGGGCTGTAGCTCAGATGGGAGAGCGCCGCAATCGCACTGCGGAGGTCAGCGGTTCGATCCCGCTCAGCTCCACCAGGTTTCCCCAAGGGGACGGCCGGTGGTTTTCACGACACGCGAAACGACCTGATGCCGAGCCCGCTCCGGGCCGGATTCAGCCATCCTTCAGCGGATCGTGTCCCCAGTTCATCAGCGACAGGCGCCAGGGGGAATCCTCCACCGCGTCGGCGTCCTTCGGACCGCCCTGCTTCAGGTGACGGTGCACGTAGCCGACGACCTTGGCCATGTGGGCGTAGTCGTCGTCGGTGAGGTCGGTCTTCTTGGTGCGCAGGAGCTCGACGATATGCCGCCCCTCGCGGTGGCCGGTCGCCTCGCCGCCGTCCTTCTTCTGGCCGACCGACTGGCTCTCGTCGGTCTTCAGGAAGGCATCGAGCTTGGCCGCCGTCATGTTCACGGCCTCGTGGAACGCCTTGTAGGTTTCGGCGTGGTCGTCGCCCTTGTCTGCCATGCGGTTCGCTCCCGGAATGATCGGGCGGGAAACCGGGGCGAAACCCGCGGGGTTCCGGCCCCGCGACGGCGCGTCCGCTGAGCCGCGCCGACGCGATCAACCGGGCCGCGCCGACGCGATCAACCGGGCCGCGCCGACGCGATCAACCGGGCCGCGCCGACGCGATCAACCGGGCCGCGCCTACGCGATCAACCAAGCCACGCCCATCACGCCGGCCAGGAATATCCCGTACGTCACCAGGACGGCGACGATCTCACGGTGCTGGATGACGATGTTTTCTGAGGCGGACAGCATGGCGGTATGGCCGGGAGTGGAACGAGAACCTTCATCTCACGCCCAGCCTTAGAATTCGATGATCAGAACTGCGGGTACGACGAGGAAATTGCCGATGTCTCCCGCCGGCCACAGCCGCGTGCAGGCCCCCTTCAGGCCGGACGGTCGGCGGGCTGGTCGAACAGGAAGTCGTCGACGGCCGGGATGGTGACCGCGAGGCCGGCGCCCGCGCCGTAGCTCGCCTTCGAGAGGCGCCAGGGCGACTCGGTCCGGGCGCGGATCGCCTCGGACGGGCGCAGGCGCCGGGGCGTGCCGTCGGCCCCGATCTCCTCGATCAGCACGAAGCCGTAGACCTGGAGCCGGGCCGCGATCAGCTTGGTCTCGCGGTCGCCCGCCGCCACGGACAGGCTGCCCGTGGCATAGACCGAATCCATCAGGGCGCGCTGCTCGCTGCGCCGGGCCGCGAGGCCGCCGTGGGGCGCCGGCGTCGCCGCCGATGCCTGGGGACGGAGGGCGCGTCGGAAGGGGACCACATTGTCCATCGTCGCCGGAACGCTGCCCATACGCCACTGTCCTCACGCTGCACTCGAAGGGCCGGGCGAACAGCCCGGCACATCCCCTGATTTCGACGGTTCGGCTTAACGGGCAGCTAACGTTACCGGCCGGCGGCGTCCCGTTTCCGGGCCGAGGCCCTGCCGTGCGGCCGCGCTTGTGGATCGCCCGGCGGAATGGTCTACCGGGCCGGCAGGTCCGGCCGGAGAGGAACGCGCGGCATGGCATCCATCTTCGAGGCCCACAGCTTCGCGATGATCGCGCATGCGGGGCAGATCGATAAGGGCGGGCAACCCTACATCCGCCACCTGGAGCGGGTTGCCAACGCGGCGGTCGGCCGGGCGGGGCACGCGAAATCGGTGGACCGCCTCGCCGTCGAGCCGATGGAGGTGATGCAGGCCGCGATCCTGCACGACGTCCTCGAGGACACCCCGACCATGCCGATCGCCCTGCGGGCCGAGGGCTTCTCCGAGGCGGTGGTCGCCATGGTGGTGATGCTGACGAAGCCGGCGGAACCGGTGCCCTACGACGCGCGCATCGCGGCGCTCATCGCCAAGGACCATCTCGGGGCGATGCTGATCAAGATGTCCGACACGGAGGACAATCTCAGCCCCGACCGGACGCTGGCCGACGGCGAGGCCCGGCGAGCACGCTACGCGGAGGCGTTCGCCTGTCTGAAGGCCGCCGCCGCGGCGCTCGGCTACACCGGCCCGTAACCGCCATGTGAAAAGCCCCGCAGCGGGGCTGCGGAGCTCGCGACGTACAGGGCTCTCGGGAACCCCGCACGCTCACATTGGCTGCTGTAAGCTTACTTGCTATCCGAAGCTTATTTGCCGCTGGGGGCTGCGCCGCTGCCGGTCACGCCGTTGCCGCCGGTGCTGCCGCCGGGGGCGCCGACCGTCGCGGTGCTCGGGCCGCCGGACGTACCAGCGGGTGCCATGGTCGAACCCGTGGTGGCGGGCGCGCCCATCCGGTCCATCGACTTCTCGCTGTTGCTCTTCACGCTGCCCGGATTGTTCATGTTGCGCTCGGTACCGGTCGTGGTCTGCGCGAAGGCAGTGCCGGTGAGGGCCAGGGCAATCGAGCCGGCGAAGGCCAGGGTCTTGATAGACATGCTGCGGTGTCTCCCAGTTGTCATTCTCTGGTCAACCAACGCGAGTCCACGATAAATTGTTCAATTTCTTTCTCGATGCGATGCCCGCCGATGCCTGATCCTGTGACACCGCCGATCTCGCGGACGCTCGACTGTCGAGCTGATAGGCGGCGCCTTCGGTTTCGGACCGTTCAGACGGCCACGACTGCGGGAGCCGGCCCCGGCCGGCCCCCGCCTGTCGCTCAGGTGTCGCTCTCGGCCCGGTCGGTGTTCTGCTCGGCCTCGTCGTAGGTGTAGCCTTCGAGCCAGTCCGCGCTGTTCTGCGAGCCGGCCGGATAGGGGTTGGCGGAATCCGGCTGGCCGGCTTGCTTGGCCGCCTTGCCCTCTTCCATCACCGTCTTGGATACCACTGCCATGTCGCGCGCTCCCGTATGGACCTCTGCCTTACGGTAGGGCGACGCAGGCCGACGGGGACCCTTTGGTCGGCAAAAACCCGCCGCGGCCGGGGCCGGGCGGGTTTTCGTGGCGCGGGCGGGGAGGCGCCACCCGGGCCGCGCCGTTCAGGCGAGCTTCGTGGTGAAGCGGGCGGTGGTCTTCGACCGGACCTCGTCCTCGGTGACGCCCTCGGCGAGCTCGACCAGGGCCATGCCCCCGTCGCCCTTCTTGTCGATGGTGAAGACGCCGAGATCGGTGATGACCATGTCGACCACGTGGGTGCCGGTGAGCGGCAGGTCGCAGGCCTGGAGCAGCTTCGGGCTCTCCGAGCCGTCCTTGCCCTTGGCGGTGTGCTCCATCACCACCACCACCTTCTTGACGCCGGCCACGAGGTCCATGGCGCCGCCCATGCCCTTCACCATCTTGCCCGGGATCATCCAGTTGGCGAGGTCGCCGTTCTCGGCCACCTGCATGGCGCCCAGGATCGACAGGTTGATGTGCCCGCCCCGGATCATCCCGAAGGATTCGGCCGAGGAGAAGTAGCTGGTGGTGGGCAGCGCGGTGATCGTCTGCTTGCCGGCATTGATCAGGTCGGCGTCCTCCTCGCCCTCGTAGGGGAAGGGGCCCATGCCGAGCATGCCGTTCTCGGATTGCAGCTGCACCGACATCCCGTCCGGGATGTAGTTCGACACGAGGGTGGGGATGCCGATGCCGAGGTTCACGTAGAAGCCGTCCTGCAGCTCCTTGGCGGCGCGCTCGGCCATCTGTTCGCGGGTCCAGGCCATGATGGTTCTCCTTAGCTCGGCTCTCAGACGGCGGCGGGCGGCACGGCGGGCTCGCCGCGTTTGCGGGTGGTGCGCTGCTCGATGCGCTTCTCGCGCTCCGGCACGTGGACGATACGCTTCACGAAGATGCCGGGGGTGATGATGGTGTCGGGGTCGATCTCGCCGGGCTGCACGAGGTGCTCGACCTGCGCCACGGTGATGGTGGCGGCGGTGGCCATCATCGGATTGAAGTTCCGCGCCGTCTTCCGGTAGATCAGGTTGCCCTCGGTGTCGCCCTTCCAGGCATGGACGATGGCGAGGTCCGCGAACAGGCCGCGTTCCAGCACGTAGTCCTCGCCGTCGAATGCGCGGACATCCTTGCCCTCGGCGATCAGGGTGCCGACGCCGGTCTTGGTGTAGAAGGCCGGGATGCCGGCGCCGCCGGCGCGGATGCGCTCCGCCAGGGTGCCCTGGGGATTGAACTCGATGGCGAGCTCGCCGCCGAGATACTGCCGGGCGAATTCCTTGTTCTCGCCAACATAGGACGAGATCATCTTGGCGACCTGGCGGGTTTCCAAGAGCTTGCCGAGTCCGACACCGTCGATGCCGGCATTGTTGGAGACCACGGTCAGGTTCTTCACCCCGGACGCGCGGATCGCATCGATCAGGGCGTCGGGAATCCCGCAGAGGCCGAAGCCGCCGCACATGATCATCATGCCGTCCTTCAGCACGCCGGCCAGCGCCGCCGTGGCGTCGGGATAAACCTTCTTCATGGATGCCCTCCTGTGTGGTTCTGTTCTTCGTCGGCGCGACCGTCACGCGAAAGCGGCGTCCTGCCAACCCCTTGTCGCGGTGCGGCCGTTACATTTTGCACTGCGCGGAACAGCCCGGTCCGGGTCCGCGGGCGGGTTTGACCGGACGGTGGCGCCTGCGCGGATCGCGGATGCGCGGACCGGAGAGGGTTTCGCAGGCGGGACCGGTCTACCCCTCTGCGCGGTGGATGGCGCCGGGGCGTCGCCGTGGCCCGGGGAGACAAGCCGGGCGCCGGGGACTATCAGAAGAGGGTCGCCGGTTCCTCCGCGCGTCGCGGCTGCCGGGGCCGGGCGCGCCCATCCCATCGTCGATCGCGCGGTTCGCCGTGCGTCCCACCCACCGGATGGAGGGGAATGCCCCTGCGCCGCCTCCTGTCCCTGATGAGCCTCGCGGCGTTCGTCGTCGCCCTCTCGGCCGCCTGCCTGCCCTGGTCGGTCGCGACGCCGCGCCTGCGGGGCTTCGTGGCACGGGACTTCGTGCGCGCCTACGGGCTCGCCATGACCGCGAAGGGGCCGACCGAAGTCACCCTGCTGCCGCTGCCACGCCTCGGTTTTCGCGATGTCCGCCTCGCCGCGGGCGACGTCGACGGTCCCGTCCTGGCGGAGGGCGGCGCCCTCTCCCTCCAGCTCAGCCTGCTGGCCCTGCTGACGGGGCGCCTCGAGGTGAACACCCTCGGCCTCGACGGGGCGACGGTCTACCTGCCGGCGAATGCCGACGACACCCGCTGGTCCGAGCCCGTCCGCCGCCTCGGCAGCCGGCTCGCGACGGACGGCGCCTCGCATCCCCGCCGGATCAGCCTCTCGCGCACCGTCGCCATCGGGCTCGACCCCCGGGACGGATCCCCCCAGACCGCGCGCGACCTCGACCTGACCCTGTCCTGGCCGCTCTGGAGCGCCCAGGCGGAGATTTCCGGCAGCTTCCAGTGGAGCGCCATGCCGACGCGGTTCTCCGTCTCGGGCCTGCGGGTGATCGACCTTCTGGACGGCGGCTCCACGCCCTTCGCCCTGACGGCGCACTGGGCCGCCGGGACGCTCACGGCCGAGGGCAACGGTTTCGTCCGGGCCGACGGGCTGGCCCTGACCGGGCTCGGCCAGTTCGAGACCCGGTCCCTGCCGGAAACCCTCGCCTGGGCCGGGGGCAACGTCGCCCTGTCACCCTTCGTGGCGGCGTTCGGCATGACCGGCAACTTCGAGATGAACGGTCGGGAACTCCTGCTGCCGAACGTCCGGGTCTCCTTCGGCGACAATCGCCTGGAGGGGGCGGGGGCGGTCTCCTTCGGACGGGACCGGCCGGCCGTGCAGGCGACCCTGGCGGCCGAGACCCTGAACCTCGCCCCGCTCCTGGCGGATCTGCTGAGAGCCGTCGGGGTTACTGCCGCCCCCGCCGACGCGCCCGACTGGCGCCTGCGGGCCCTGGCCCTCGCGCCCTATACCGGCGGCGACCTCGACCTGCGGATCTCGGCGGGCGCGGCCCGGTTCGGTCCGATCCTCACCGAGGACCTTGCCGCCAGCGTCCTGGTCCGGGAGGGGAACATCGAGGCCTCCCTCAGCCGCGCCTCTCTGGGGGGCGGAACCCTCAAGGGTCGCCTCGCCCTCGCCACCTCGCCCAAGGACGCGGCGGTGACCGACGCCAAGGTCCAGGGCGCCTTCGACCGGCTCGATCTCGCGGCCTTCCCGGACGTGCTGCGCCCCGAGAACTGGATGCTCGGCACGGCCCAAGGTCAGTTCCAGGCGGAGGGCTCGGGAGCCGACCTGCACGCGCTCCTGCAGCACCTCGACGGCCATGCGGGCCTCTCGGTCGACGGCGGCACCCTGATCGGGTTCGACCTGAACGAGGCGGCGCAGCGCAGCCGGATGCCGGCCCGGCGCGTCGGCCGCACGGCGTTCGAGCGCGCGACCCTGAGCCTGCGCTTCCGCGACGGGATCGGCGAGATCACCGAGGGCACGATGGAGGCCACCGTCCTGGCCGCCTCCCTGCGCGGCACCGTCTCGCTGCCGGACCGCCGCTGCGACACCTTCGCGGAGATCTCCGCCCGGGGGACGGCCTCGGAGAAGCGGTCGCCGATGCGCTTCCAGATCGCGGGTCCCTTCGGCAATCTCGACGTGCGCAGCCTCGCCCGGGATGCCGCGCCGGACCTGCGCGGCGGCGCGGTGACGCCGGCCAGCCCCCTGCGCGTGCCCGCCGCCGGGCTGGCGCTTCCGACCGGGGCCCGCGCCTACGCCCCGTAGCGGACGCCCGACTCTCCGCGTCGCCTCAGGCCACACCCCTGCGCCCGGTCAGCCACGAGGCGGCGAGCACGAGGGCGGTGACGGTGCCGACGAGCAGCGTCGAGGCCGCGTTGATCTCCGGGTTCACCCCGAGCCGGACCTGGCTGTAGAGCCGCATCGGCAGGGTCGTCGCCCCCGGGCCCGAGACGAAGCTCGCGATGACGAGGTCGTCGAGGGAAAGGGTGAAGGCCAGGAGGAAGGCCGCCGCCAGCGAGGGGGCGATCAGCGGCAGGGTGACGGTGGCAAAGACCCGGCCCGGCGCCGCGCCGAGATCGGCGGCCGCCTCCTCAAGCGACCGGTCGAGGCCGCGCAGGCGCGCCCCGACGATCACCGCCACGAAGCCGAGGCCGAGGGTCGCGTGCGCGACCACGAGGGTGAGGAGCCCGCGATCGAGGCCGAGGCCGACGAAGAGCAGCAGCAGCGACAGACCGGTGATCACCTCCGGCATCACCAGGGGCGCGTAGATCAGCCCGGTGAAGACCCGCCGGCCGGCGAAGCGCCCGCCCCGGTCGAGGGCGAGGGCCGCGAGGGTCCCGAAGGCCGTGGCCAGGGCCGCCGAGGCCAGCGCCACCACGAGGGAGACGCCGGCCGCCTCGCGCAAGGGGACGTCGGCGACGAGCACGCCGTACCAGCGGGTCGAGAACCCGCCCCAGACCGTGACCAGGGCCGAGGCGTTGAAGGAGTAGATCACCAGGATCAGGATCGGCGCGTAGAGGAAGCCGAGCCCGAGCGTTAGGGCGATGCGGTCGAGGGCCCTCACCGGCCGGCCTCTCTCGCGGTCGCCTCGTCCTCGCGGAACAGGATCAGCGGGCCGACCACCAGGACGAGCACGAGGATCGCCACCGCGGAGGCGAGGGGCCAGTCGCGGTTGGAGAAGAACTCGCTCCAGAGCACGCGCCCGAGCATCAGGGTGTCCGAGCCGCCGAGCAGGTCCGGGATGACGAACTCGCCCACCATCGGCACGAAGCAGAGCAGCGCCCCGGCGGTCAGCCCGGGGCGGGCGAGCGGCAGGGTCACGGTCCAGAACACCCGGGCGGGCCCGGCGCCGAGATCGGCCGCCGCCTCGGGCAGGCGCGGATCAGCCTTGGCCAGCACCGCGTAGAGCGGCAGCACCATGAAGGGCAGGTAGGCGTAGGTCAGTCCGATCAGCACCGCCCCTTGGGTGTTCAGGATCTCCAGGGGCCGCGCGATCAGCCCGAGCTTCATCAGCCCGGCGCTGAGCAGGCCCTCGGGCTTCAGGATCGCGATCCAGGCGTAGATGCGGATGAGGAAGCTCGTCCAGAACGGCACGATCAGGAGCGCCACGAGGCGCGGCTGCCAGCGCTCCGGCGCGCGGGCCATCGCCAGGGCGATCGGGGTGCCGATCAGGGCGAGGATCGCGGTGGCGACGGCCGCGAGAGTCAGGGAGGACAGGGCGGCGTCGCGATAGAGGGCGTCGCCCGCCAGGGTCTCGAAATTGGTGAAGTCGAGGGCTTCGAGGAAGCTGCCCCAGCCCTCGATCCCGGCGCTCCAGTCGAGCACCGGCAGGTAGGGCGGCTGCGCGGTGGCCGGCGTCGACAAGCTGATCTTCAGGGTCAGGATCACCGGCAGCAGCACGAAGGCGGCGAGCCAGAGGGCGGGCAGGACCGGGAGCCAGCGCTTCATGCGCATCCCGCCGCCGGCATCAGCCAGGCCCGCTCCGGCGGATAGGACAGGTGGACGGTGTCCCCGACGGTGGGCGCGTCGGTGTCGCTCGGCGCGTTCACCCGCCAGACCGATCCGTCGGCGAGACGGACCTGGAGGCGGATGCGATCGCCGAGATAGGTCGTCTCGACCACCTGCCCGGCGAGATCCGGCCCATCACCGGACGGGACGCGGGCCAGCGCGATGCGCTCGGGCCGCAGGGCGATGACCCCCTCCCCCGCGGCGTCGCCGCGGGCGCGCAGGGGGCCGAGGGCGGTGTCCAGGGTGGCGAGGCCGCCGGGATCGCGTTCCAGCACCCGTCCCGGGATCAGGTTCACGTCGCCGAGGAGGCCGGCGACGAAGCGGTTGGCCGGGCGCTCGTACAGGCTCGCCCCGTCGCCGATCTGCACGAGGCGGCCGCCCTCCATCACGCCGATGCGGTCGGCCAGGGCCAGGGCCTCGGCCGGGTCGTGCGTGACCACGATGAAGCCGGTGCCGAGGCGCCGCTGCAGGGCGCGCAGCTCCCCCTGCGTCTCCTCCCGCAGGGCGCGGTCGAGGGCGCCGAGCGGCTCGTCGAGGAGGAGCACCTGCGGGGACCGCGCAAGTGCCCGGGCCAGGGCCACCCGCTGACGCTGGCCGCCCGACAGGGTGTCGGGCCGGCGCGGGCCGAATCCGTCGAGGCGCACGAGGCGCAGGAGCTCGTCCACCCGCGCCGCCCGCGCCGCGCGCCCGAGGCCGCTGAGCCCGTAGGCGATGTTGGCGGCCACGCTCAGGTGCGGGAACAGGGCGTAGGACTGGAACATCATGTTGACCGGCCGGCGGTGCGGCGGGTCGGCCGTGATGTCGGTGCCGCCGAGGCGGATCGTGCCGGTGGTCGGGGTCTCGAACCCGGCGATCAGGCGCAGCAGCGTGCTCTTGCCGCAGCCCGAGGGGCCGAGCAGGCAGACGAACTCGCCGGGCTGCAGGGTCAGGTCGAGGTCGGCCAGGGCCGCGTGGGCGCCGAAGCGCTTGCCGAGGCCGGCGCAGCTCAGCAGGCCGGCCGGACCGGGCGCGTGCGTCGACGCCATCGCGGGTGCCGAACCCTCAGCTGTCCTCGCGCAGCGCTTCGGCGACGCGGGCCTCGAGGAGGTCGGGCCGGCGGATCACCAGGGCGCCGCGCGTCCGGTCGATCAGGCCGTCGGCGGCCATGACGGTGAATTCCCGCGTCACCTGCTCGCGGCGGCAGCCGATGCGGGCGGCGAGCACGTGATGATAGGGCGGCGGCGTCACCACCCGCTCGCCGTCGCCGCCGGAACGGGGGACGGAGAGGCGCAGCAGCTCGGCGTAGAGCCGGTGCCGCAGGTCGAGGAGCGCGTGCTCCATCAGGCGGGTGTTCAGTTCGCGCACGCGCTTGGCCAGCAGGCGGAACAGCCGGTCGGCGATGGCCTCGGAGGCGAAGATGATCTGCCGGAACACCGGGGCGGGCACGACGCAGACCTCGCCGCGGGTCAGCGCCGTCACGTTGGCCGAGCGGCCGATGCCGTCGAGGGCCGCGAGCTCGCCGAAGAAGGCGCCGCCGCGCATCTCGCCGAGAATCACTTCCTTGCCCGATTGCGAGCGGTTGAGGATGCGCACCTCGCCGGAGGCCAGGAAATAGACGTCGGTGGAGACGTCGTCGTAATCGACCAGCACTTCGTTCTCGTCGAAGCGGCGCCAGTGGCAGCGCGTCTCGTAGACCGACAGCTCGATTCCCGGCTCCTTGAAGAACGGGATGGTCGTCAGCCGTCCTGTGGTCACGCGTCCTGCCCCCTGGGTTATTCGTCTTAAGATCGATACGCCGTGCAATTCCTGGGTCAAGCTGTCCCGCACTTCCCGCCTGCCGATAGGCGTGGATGCGAGCTTCGCGCCAACTGCGCGGGCCGGCGCGGCGCGCACCGCACCGGCCGCTTGCCAGTGAGGCCCCGACCCCGCAAAAGCGCGCCATGCTCCGCGTCAACGACCTCACCTACCGCATCGGCGAGCGCCTGATCCTCGACGGCGCCACCTTCGTCATCCCGGACCGCGCCCGCGTCGGCCTCGTCGGCCGCAACGGCGCCGGCAAGACCACCCTGTTCAAGGCGATCCTCGGCGAGTTGCCCACCGAGGGCGGCACGGTGTCGATGCCCAAGGGCATGCGCATCGGCGCGGTGGCGCAGGAGGCGCCGGCCGGCCCCGAGACCCTGCACGCCGTGGTGCTGGCCGCCGACACCGAGCGCGCCCGCCTGATGGCCGAAGCCGAGCACGCCGACGGCCTGCGCCGCGCCGAGATCGAGACCCGGCTGGTGGACATCGAGGCGCACTCCGCGCCGGCCCGCGCGGCGGCCATCCTGCACGGCCTCGGCTTCGACGCGGAGGCGCAAGGCCGCCCCTGCTCCGACTTCTCCGGCGGCTGGCGCATGCGCGTGGCCCTCGCCGCGGTGCTGTTCTCCGAGCCCGACCTCCTGCTGCTCGACGAGCCGACCAACTACCTCGACATCGAGGGTACGATCTGGCTCTACGACTACCTGGAGCGCTATCCGCGCACGGCCGTGATCATCAGCCACGACCGTGACCTCCTCGACGAGTGCGTCGACCACATCCTGCACCTCGACCGGGGCAAGCTCAGCATCTACCGGGGCGGCTACACCAGCTTCGCCCGTCAGGTGGCCGAGAAGCGCGTGCTCCAGGCCAAGGCGAAGCAGAAGCAGGACGCGGAGCGGGCGCATCTCCAGAGCTTCGTCGACCGCTTCAAGGCCAAGGCCACCAAGGCCCGCCAGGCCCAGTCCCGCGTCAAGCGCCTCGCCAAGATGGAGATTATCGCCTCGGTGATCGAGGACGACGTGCCGGCCTTCCGCCTGCCGAGCCCGGAGCGGCCGCTCTCGCCGCCCATCGTCGCCATGGAGCGGGTGCAGGCGGGCTATCCCGACCGGATCGTGCTCTCGGGCCTCAACCTCAGCCTCGCCCCCGACGACCGGGTCGCCCTGCTCGGCGCCAACGGCAACGGCAAGTCGACCTTCTGCAAGCTCATCGGTGGGCGCCTGCCACCCCTCAGCGGCGAGCTGCGGCGCTCCTCGAAGATGGAGGTCGCCTACTTCGCCCAGCACCAGCTCGACGAGTTGCGCCCGGCCGAGAGCGCCTACGCCCATGTCCGGGACCTGATGCCGGACGTTCCCGAATCGAAGGCCCGCGCGGCGGCGGCCCGCCTGGGCTTCTCGGGCACCAAGTCGGAGACGCCGGTCTCCCAGCTCTCCGGCGGCGAGAAGGCGCGCCTGCTGATGGGGCTCGCGGCCTTCCGCGGCCCGCACCTCCTGATCCTCGACGAGCCGACGAACCACCTCGACATCGAGAGCCGCCAGGCCCTGGTGGAGGCGATCAACGACTTCGAGGGCGCCGTCATCCTCGTCAGCCACGACCGCTTCCTGGTGGAGGCCTGCGCCGACCGGCTCTGGCTCGTCTCGAACGGCAGCGTGAAGGCCTTCGACGGCGACATGGACGATTACCGCCGCTACGTCCTCGCCGGGCCGGAGCGCGAGGCCGAGAAGGGCGCGGCGGAGTCCACCGGCGGCGCCAAGGCCGTGGAGCGCCGCTCCAACGCCGATCGTCGCGTCGCCCTCGCCCCCCTGCGCAAGAAGCTCGAGGGCGTCGAGGTGCGGATGAAGAAGCTCACCGACGCCATGGCCAAGATCGACGCGGCCCTCGCCGACGGCACCGCCTTCCAGGCCAACCCGGCCAAGGCCGGCGAACTCGCCAAGATGCGCGCCGACGCCGCCGCCGCCCTGGAGACGGCCGAGGAGGAGTGGCTGGAACTCAGCGGCGAGATCGAGGGCGCGACGGCCTGACGCCGGAACCGGCCGTCGGCTGCGCGCAGAGGCCGGACGCGGCCTTCGTCCCCTTGTGGAGAGGCGTTGGAGGTGGGGGTGGCTCCGCTGGCCTCCCCCGCCTGAGGGTCACCCAACCACCCCCACACCTGACCTCTCCCCACAGGGGGGAGAGGAACGCGCCCTGTCCTGGGGCGTCGTTTGCTGGAGAGGCACGACCCAGACCTCCTCCCACAAGGAGGAGAGGAACGCGCCGTGCCCTCGGGCGTCGTTTGCGCGAAATCCACGACGCGGCCCTCCTCCCCCTTGTGGGGAGGAGTTGGAGGTGGGGGTGGTTGGGCGACCCTCGACTTGCGGCGTCTGGCGGAACCACCCCTACGCCTCACCTCTCCCCACAAGGGGGAGAGGAACGCGCCCTGTCCTGGGGCGTCGTTTGCGTGGAGAGGCACGACGCAGACCTCCTCCCCCCAAGGGAAGCGAGACGCGCCCTGATCTCGATAGGGCCAGCACCGACCGCAAAGCCGCTCGGAAACATCCAAACCGCCGGGGCGTTTCCGACCGCGCAACCCGAGGGACCCCGACGATGCCTGATGCCCCCCGCCGCCGGCTCGGGCCCTTACTGGCGCTGCTTCCGTTCGGTGCCGCCGGGGCCTGGATCGCCTATAGCCGCCTCGGCATCGACCATCGTCGCCGGATGCCGCCCGCCCTCCCCGGCCGGCAGGAATGCCTGGGCAGCGATGCGGGCGGGCTGTCGTTCTACGCCGATGGGCCGGCCGAGGGCGTGCCGCTCCTGCTGATCCATTCCGTGAACGCGGCGGCCAACGCCTACGAGGTCCGGCCGCTCTATCGCTATTACGCGAGGACGCGCCCGGTCTACGCCCTCGACCTGCCGGGCTTCGGCTTCTCCGAGCGCAGCGACCGGATCTACACGCCGGAACTCATGACGGACGCGATCCACGCCATGGTGGCGGAGATCCGCCACCGGCACGGGGGCGGCGCCATCGACGCGATGGCACTCTCCCTCTCGGCCGAGTTCCTGGCCCGGGCGGCCCTGGCGCGCCCCGACGATTACCGCAGCCTGGGGCTGATCAGCCCGACCGGTTTCGACAAGCGCTACGAGCGCCGCAATCCGTCCGGCAGCGACACGGCCCGGGCGGTGGCGGCCTATCCGCTCTGGGGCCGGGCGCTGTTCGACCTCCTCGTCAGCCGCCCGAGCATGCGGTTCTTTCTCGAGAAGACCTGGGGCTCGCGCAGCATCGACGAGGGCCTGCTCGAATACGACCAGGTCTCGGCCCACCAGCCCGGCGCCGAATTCGCGCCCTTCTCGTTCCTGGCCGGGCACCTCTTCGCCACCGAGACGGGCCGGGTCTATCCCCGCCTCGACCGGCCGGTCTGGATGATCCACGGCACCCGGGGCGATTTCGTCGACTACCGCCACGCCGACCGCTTCCGCGGCGATCCGAACTGGACCCTTGACGTAGTGGAGACGGGCGCCTTCCCGCATTTCGAGCGCCTGGGCGCGGTCACCGCCCGCTACGACGCCTTCCTGGCGCGCCACGCGCGCTGAGAGCTCTGCCTGGCGCGCCAAGCGCACCGAGAATCCTGCCTAGAGCGGCTTGGGCGGTTGAGGCCCTGGTCGGTCGCGCCGCGCCGGGTTAGTCGAGGGGCACGCCCGCTCGATAAAAACCCGGAGCCCCGATGTCCGACCTCACCCTCGCCGCCGCGCAGACCATCGTTGCCACCGCCCTGGAGACCGCCCGCGCCCACAAGCTGAAGCCCCTGGCGGTGGTGGTCTACGACGCGCGCGGCGCCCTCAAGGCGATGGGCGCCGAGGACGGGACTTCCCTGCGCCGCGCCGAAGTGGCCATGGGCAAGGCCAATGGCTGCCTCGCCCTCGGCCTCGGCGGCCGGGCGATCCACAAGCGCGCCGAGGAGCAGGCCTACTTCGTCGCCGCCGTCAGCCACCTCGTCGGCCCGGCCGCCCTGGTGCCCGTGCCGGGCGGCGTCCTGATCCGCCGGGGCGAGGCCGTGATCGGCGCCGTCGGCATCTCGGGCGACACCTCCGACAACGACGAGCTCTGCGCGCTGGCCGGCATCGAGGCGGCGGGGCTCACCGCGCAGACCGGCGCCTGAACCGATGCCGCGCCCGCATCGGCGGCACTGGCTCGTCGGCGGTGCGGCGCTCCTGGCCGCCGGCGGCGTCGGCCGGGCCTCGGCCGCGCCGGCCGAGCTCTACCGGCGCGGCAACGATGCGGACCCGGAGACCCTGGACCCGCACAAATCCTCGACGGTGGCCGAGGCGCATATCCTGCGCGACCTCTACGAAGGCCTGCTCACCTACGACAATCACGGCGCGATCATCCCGGGTGCGGCCACCGCCTGGACGCTGTCCGAGGATCGCCTAACCTACGACTTCACCCTGCGCCCGGACGGGCGCTGGTCGAACGGCGATCCGGTCCGCGCCGGGGATTTCGTCTTCGCCCTCCGGCGCATCCTCGCCCCCGCCACCGCGGCCAAATACGCCGAGGTCCTGTTCCCCCTGAAGAACGCCCGGGCGGTGAACCAGGGGACGGCGCCCCTCGAAACCCTCGGGGTCGCGGCGCCCGAGGACTGGCGCGTCGTGCTGACCCTGGAGCAGCCGACGCCGTACCTGCTCGAACTCCTGACGCACCAGACCGCGCTGCCGGTGCATCCGCCCTCGGTCGCCCGCCACGGCGACGCCTTCGCGCGGGCCGGCAACAGCGTGACCAACGGCCCCTACCGCTTGGCGGACGTGGTGCCGAACGATCGCATCACCCTGGAGCGCAACCCGTATTTCCATGCGGCGGCCGAGGTGGCGATCCCGCAGGTGGCCTTCCTGCCGACGCCGGACCTGTCCAGCGCGGTCCGGCGCTACGCGGCCGGCGAGATCGATTCGCTGGCCGACCTGCCCGGCGACCAGATCGCGTCCCTGAAGGCCCGCTTCGGCTCCGAAGTGGTGCTCGGCCCCTCGCTCGGCCTCTACGCGCTCGCGGTGAACACCCGCAAGGCGCCCTTCGACGACGTCCGGGTCCGGCGCGCCCTCTCCCTCCTCATTGACCGCGAGTTCCTGGCCCAGAAACTCTGGGGCGAGACCATGGACCCGGCCTACTCGCTCTGCCCGCCGGGCCTCGACCATTACCGCACGCCGCCCGAGACCGAAGGACGCGAGGCCCTGCCGATCGACCGCGAGGACGAGGCCCGGGCCCTGCTGGCGGCGGCCGGATTCGGCGTTGGCCGGCCCCTGCGGCTCGAATATCGCTTCAACACCAGCGACAACAACCGCAACACCGCGCTGGCCATCGCCGACATGTGGCGCGGCATCGGGATCGAGACCCGCTTCGTCTACACCGACGCCAAGACCCACTTCGCCTACCTGCGCGACGGCGGCGACTTCGACGTGGCCCGCATGTCCTGGATCGCCGACTATTCCGACCCGCAGAACTTCCTGTTCCTGCTGGAGACGGGCAATGACGGCCTCAACCCCGGCCATTACAGCAACCCGGCCTACGACGCCCTGATGCGGCGGGCGGCGGCCGAGCGCGACATCGCCCGGCGGGCAGACCTCCTCTTCGCGGCCGAGACGATCGTGGTCACCGAGCTGCCCTGGATCCCGGTGATGCACACCCGCTCGAAGGCCCTGATCGCGCCGCGCCTTTCGGGCTACCACCCGAACCTGCGCAACGCCGCCCCGACCCGGTTCCTGAGGCTGACGGCGTGATCGGCTTCGTCCTGCGCCGCCTGCTCCAGGCGATCCCGACCCTGTTCGCCGTGGTCACCGCGAGCTTCTTCCTGATCCGGCTCGCCCCGGGAGGGCCCTTCGACCTGGAGCGGCCCCTGCCGCCGGCCGCCATGGCCAACCTCGCCCGGGTCTATGGCCTCGACCAGCCGCTCGTCGTGCAGTACGGGCGCTACCTCGGCGCCCTGCTCACCGGCGATTTCGGGCCGTCCTTCTCGTTTCGCGACCTCAGCGTCGGCGACCTGTTCGCCCGCGGCCTGCCGGTCTCGATGACGCTCGGCGCCCTCGCCCTGGCGCTGGCCCTGGTCGTCGGCATCGGCATCGGCGCGCTGGCGGCCTTCCGCCGGGGCAGCGCCGTCGACCGGCTCGTCGGCCTCGGCGCCGGCCTGACGCTGGCGGTGCCCACCTTCGTGGTGGCGCCCCTGCTGCAGATCGTCTTCGGCCTGAGCCTGCGCTGGCTGCCCGTGGGCAGCTGGGAGAACGGCGCGCCGGCCAACCTCGTGCTCCCCGTCATCACCCTGGCCCTGCCCCAGATCGGGGCGCTGGCCCGGCTCACCCGCGCCGCCCTGACGGAGGTGCTGGCCGCGCAGCCGGTCCGCACCCAGCGCGCCATGGGCCTGCCGCCCCACCGCATCGCCCGCCACGCCCTGCGCGGCGCCCTGCTGCCCGTGGTGGCGATCCTCGGGCCGACGGCGGCCTCCCTGCTCACCGGCTCGGTGGTGGTCGAGACCATCTTCGGCCTGCCCGGCATCGGCCGCTACTTCGTCGACGGGGCGCTCAACCGCGACTACACCCTGGTGATGGGCACCGTGGTGCTGGTGGCCCTCTTCGTCATCCTCCTGAACCTCGTGGCCGACCTCCTCTCCGGCCTCCTCGACCCGCGCCTGCGGGCGGCCCGGTGAGGCGCGTCCTCGGGCGCCTCGCCCGCAACCGGGGCGCCCTGGCGGCCCTCGCCGTGCTGGCCCTGGTCGCCCTCGCCTGCCTCGCGGGTCCCCCCCTCACCGGCCACGATCCCGGGCGGATCTATCCCGACCTCGTGCGCACCCCGCCCTCCCTCCAGGCCCATCCGCGGCCCGAGGCGATCGCGCCGGCTGTGGAGCGCCTCGCCTTCCGGATGCGGGTGACGGCCGAGGACATCCGGGTCGAGGACGGAATCCTGCACGTCACCCTGTCGGCACCGGGCCCGATCAACGAGCGGGTCCTGAGCTACCTGCCCCGCTCGGACCTGTTCGGTCCGGTCACGATCCTGATGCGGGCGGAGGACGGCCGGCGCCTGAGGGTCGCGGCGCCGGTGCGGCGGCTGGTCTTTCCCCTCGGCACCGACGTGCTCGGCCGCGACCTCCTCAGCCGCAGCCTCGTGGCCGGCCGGGTGTCGCTGCTGATCGGCCTCGTCGCCACCGGCGTCGCGCTCCTGATCGGCGTCACCTACGGGGCGGTGGCGGGCTATGCCGGCGGCCGGGTCGACGCGGTGATGATGCGCCTGGTCGACGTGCTCTACGCCCTGCCCTTCGTGTTCTTCGTCATCATGCTGCTGGTGTTCTTCCGGGCCGGGCTCGGGCTGATCCTGATCGCCATCGGCGCGGTGGAGTGGCTCGACATGGCCCGGATCACCCGGGCGCAGACCCTGTCCCTGCGCCACCGCGACTTCGTCCGCGCGGCCGAGGCGCTGGGCCTCTCCGCCGCCGCGATCCTGCGGCGCCACATCGTGCCGAACACCCTCGGGCCGGTGACGGTGGCGGCGACCCTGCTGGTGCCGCGGGTGATCCTGCTGGAGAGCTTCCTCTCCTTCCTGGGCCTCGGCGTACAGGAACCGTCGACGAGCTGGGGCGCCCTCATCGCCGAGGGATCGCGGGCGATCGAGTCCGCGCCCTGGATGCTCGCCGCCCCCGCCGGGTTCCTCGTGGCCACCCTGGTGGCGCTGAACCTGCTCGGCGACGGCCTCGCCGAGGCCCTCGACCCGCGCCTCAGCGGGGACCGGTGAGCCCGGGATAGACGACCCGGACGACCCGCCGCGCCTCCGGGATCTCCGAGACCGGCCGGCCCTTGGCGTCCCGCGCCGGCTCCGTCTCCGGGGGCACGGCATCGCTCGGTCTGAGCCGCCAGGGATCGAGCCCGTGCGCGGTGGCGCCGCGTCCCGCCTCGGCGGCGGCGGCGGGTTGAAGTCCGAGGGTGATGAGGGCGAGGACCAGGGCGGAAGAAACGCGGAACGGGAAGGCAGGCATCGGCAGGGCGTCCGGGAGAACACGCCGAGTTCAGCCCAGATCACTTAACCTTTGCGCGAAGCTTGGCGGAACCGCCGGGCGTCGCGCAGGATTGTTAACAACTGTCGTACAGCACGGTTAACGAGGATCTGATGGCAACCAAGGCCGTGGCCGACCGGGGCAGCGCGAGCGCGGGGACGACGCCGGAGCGGGTCCCGATGGGGACCGTGATCGACACCGACATCTCCGCCCGGCTCGACCGCCTGCCCTGGGGGCGCTTCCACGTCCTCGTCATCGTGGCGCTGGGCATCACCTGGGTGCTCGACGGCCTCGAAGTCACCCTCGCGGGCTCCCTGGTGGGGGCGCTGCGGGCCGAACCCATGAGCTTCACCGAGTTCGACATCGGCCTCGCGGCGAGCTCCTACCTCGTCGGCGCCGTCACGGGGGCGCTGGGCTTCGGCTGGCTCACCGACCGCATCGGCCGCAAGAAGCTGTTCTTCATCACCCTGGCGCTCTACCTCGCCGCCACCGCAGCCACCGGCCTGTCCTGGAATATCTACAGCTTCTGCCTGTTCCGCTTCCTCACCGGCGCCGGCATCGGCGGCGAGTACACCGCCATCAATTCGACGATCCAGGAACTCGTGCCGGCCCGCGTGCGCGGCTGGACCGACCTCGTCATCAACGGTTCGTTCTGGATCGGCGCCGCGATGGGGTCGTTCCTGTCGATCGTGGTGCTGCGCCCGGGCATGATCGACCCGGCCTGGGGCTGGCGCATCGCCTTCTTCGTCGGCGGCGGCATCGGCCTGATCATCCTGCTGCTGCGCACCTGGATTCCCGAGAGCCCGCGCTGGCTCGCCACCCACGGCTACGTCGCCGAGGCCGACCGCGTGGTCACCGGCATCGAGAAACGCTTCACCGACGAGGGCCACATCCTGCCGCCCATCGACGAGAGCAAGCGCATGAAGCTCCGGACCCGCAGCCACACCCCCCTCAAGGAGGTGTTCGGCACCATGCTGGTCGGCCACCGCAAGCAGACGTTCGTCGGTCTCGCCCTGATGGTGGCGCAGGCGTTCTTCTACAACGCCCTGTTCTTCACCTACGCCCTGGTGCTGCAGAGGTTCTACAACGTGCCGGGCGACCATGTCGGCTGGTACCTGCTGCCCTTCGCGCTTGGTTCCTTCCTCGGTCCGCTGCTGCTGGGCCGCCTGTTCGACACCATCGGCCGCCGGCCGATGATCGCCTTCACCTACGGCATCTCGGCGATCCTGCTGGCAATCACCGGCTACCTGTTCAAGATCGACGTGTTCGGCCCGGTGGGCCAGACGGCAGCCTGGATGGTGGTGTTCTTCTTCGCCTCGGCCGCCGCGAGCGCCGCCTACCTCACCGTGGCGGAGACCTTCCCCCTGGAGATCCGGGCGCTGGCCATCGCGGTGTTCTACGCCCTCGGCACCGGCATCGGCGGCGTCTCCGGCCCGCTCCTGTTCGGCGCCCTGGTGGAGACCGGGTCGCGGGACAACGTGCTGATCGGCTACCTGATCGGCGCGACCCTGATGGCGGTGGCCGCCGTGGTCGGCGGGATCTTCGGCACGGCAGCGGAGGGCAAGTCTCTCGAAGAGGTCTCGAAACCTTTGGCCGCGGCCTGAGAACCTTCCGTTTGGTGCCGGCAAAGCTTGAAACCACCGGGGATGGTCGGTGTTGGTCTAAAAACCGACCCCCATCACGCCCATCCCCGGAAGGACCTCATGCGGATCATCTCCCCCACGCTCGCGCTGGTTCTGTCCAGCGGCCTCCTCGCCGGCAGCTCCGTGGCCTTCGCCGAGGGCAATACCCCGGCCGAAATCAAGCAGCCCGGCCCGCCGCGCATGACGGCACCGGGCGTGGTGGGCAGCCCTGTGGTGAAGCCCGGCGGTATCGACAACAGCGGCCCCGGATCGATCGGCACCATCGCCCCAGGGGCCACGGGCGCCTCAAGCATCTCGAACAATTCCGGCGCCTCCGGCAATGCCGAGCAGAACCAGAAGCCGATCGGCAACACCGGCGGCGGGGGCGGCGGCGGAAGCTGATCCGTCCGGCTCCCCCTCGCGCGACAGCGACGTCACCGCTCTCGCACGCGACGCCTCTGTTGCCTGGACGTACGGACCTGTTCCGGCCGAGAGGATCGATCCGGACGCCGGATCAGGGCTCGCGGCGTTCGGCGAAGAAGTCCCGCAGCAGCGCCGCGGCCTCCCCCTCGCGCAGGCCCCCATAGACGTCCGGCCTGTGGTGGCAGGTCGCCTGGTTGAAGAAGCGCGACCCGTGCTCCACCGCCCCACCTTTCGGGTCCGCGGCCGAGAAGTAGAGGCGCCGGATGCGGGCGAACGAGATCGCGGCCGCGCACATCGCGCAGGGTTCGAGGGTCACGTAAAGGTCGCATCCGCTCAGGCGCTCGTCGTCGAGGGTCTGGCAGGCGGCCCGGATCGCCAGGATCTCCGCGTGGGCGGTCGGATCGCGCAGCGCCCGCGGGCGATTGTGGGCCACGGCGACGACGACTCCGTCCCGCACCACCGCCGCCCCTACCGGCACCTCGCCCTCCCCGGCCGCCCGGCGCGCCGCCGCGAAGGCGAGGCTCAAGGGGTCGGTGGCGGCGGGCTCGGTCTCTGGCATCGGCGGAATCCTGCGGATCGGCCCCCGATCCCTGGCGCCCGATCCTTGGCGCCCGCGACGCCGCTCCGCAACTCTCGGTGCCGGCGATCCTTGGCGTCACAGTCCTCGGCGTCACGCTATTCGGCATCATGCTACTCGGCGTCACGATCCTCGACGCCCACGATGCGGTCGGTCCGCCGTTCTGGGCCGTGGCACGGACCCGGCCGGCTTCACGAGCATGTTAAAAGCCGGAACATCATCCGGGCGTGGCCGTTGGGGTGAGCAATGCGGCACGGCCGAGACGACGCCGACCGCCAACCCGAAGACGAGGAGCGCACGATGAGCAGCACCACCGACAAGATCAAGGGTCTCGCCAACGAGGCTGTCGGCAACGTCAAGCAGGGCATCGGCAACGTGACCGACAACGACAAGCTGAAGGCCGAGGGCAAGGCCCAGGAGCTCAAGGGTGAGACCCAGAAGACCGTCGGCGACGCCAAGGATGGCGTCAAGAACGCCGCCGACACGGTCAAGAGCAAGCTCTGACTCGCGCGGCCCTGGAGCGATGATCCGGGCGCGTTGATTTCGGCCTGATGAATTCGGAAAGGCGGCGCAAGCCGCCTTTTTCACGTCTGAAGCTTCCCTGTCCGGGGCCTGCATCCACCGAACCCGCGGCCCTTGCGCGCGGGATCACTCGCAACAACGCGTCCGCTCTGTTATGGGGCAGGCATGACCGACAAGACTGACGATACGATGGGCAAGTCTGAGGACGCGCCTGCCAAGACCTCCCGTTCGAAGCCCAAGGCCTCGACAAAGGCGCCGAGCAAGACCGTGGCGGCGCCGAAGATCCCGGAACAGACGACCGCGGAACCGAAGGCCCGCGCCGCCGCACCCGCCGCCGAGGCGGCCGGGGGGTCGGCGCGCAAGCCCGCGAAGTCGGCCAGTGTAGGGAAGGCCAAGGCCGGAACGGCCGAGCCTGCGCAGGCGAGCCCTGCCGAAGCTCCGGCCGTCAAGACGTCCGCCGTGAAGACCGGCGCCGGCAAGGCGAAGGCTTCGGCGGCGACGGCTTCGGACGCCCCACCTGCCGACGCGAAGCCTTCGAAAGCGAAGTCCGCGAAGCCGGACGCCTCCGCGCCGACGCCCGCCGAGCCGGTGAAGGCCAAAGCTTCGAAAGCGACTGCCAAGGCGAAGGCAGAGACCGCCGACGCCGCGCCCGCCAAGTCTGTCGCGTCCGCCGAGTCTCCGGCTCCCGTCGAAGCCGCCGAATTGGTGAAGACGAAAGCCGCGAAGTCCAAGCCGGCCAAGGCCGAGGCCGTTGCTGAAGTCGCCCCGGAGACATCCAAGGCCAAGGCCGGGACGGCGAAGACCGCGAAGGCGAAGACCTCGAAGGCGAAGGCTCCCGAAACTGCGACGCGCGAGTCGGCCGCCGCCGAGGCCGAGGCACCCGCAGCCAAATCCTCAAAGGCCGAGGCTCCCGCGGCCGAGGCGGACGCGCCTGCCGCCGCCGAGCCCGCGCCCAAGCGCACCAAGGTCAAGGCCCCCGAAGAGCCGCAGGCTTCGGCCGCACCGAAGGCTTCGGCCGAGCCCTGGGCTCCGGCGACCGATGCCGGCATTCCCGGCCCTTCGGCCGAGGAGAAGCCGAAGGTCCGGCACGCCGCCATGCCCCGCGGCGGCGATGCGCCCCTGCGCCGCAAGACCCCACTGGCGAAGCCCGCCCAATCGCGACCCGAGGCCCCCGCATCCGCCGGCCCGGCCCGTGACGAGGGCACGCCCGAGGGCGACCGGATCGCCAAGGCCATCGCCCGCGCGGGCATCGCCTCGCGCCGGGACGCCGAGGCGATGATCGAGCAGGGCCGCGTCACCCTCAACGGCAAGGTGCTGACCTCGCCGGCGATGAACGTGACCCCCGACGACCGGATCACCGTCGACGGCGAGCCGCTGCCGGCCCGCGAGCGCACGCGCCTGTGGATCTACCACAAGCCCCGCGGCCTCGTGACGACGGCCCGCGACCCGGAAGGGCGCCAGACCGTCTTCGACAACCTGCCCGAGGACCTGCCCCGCGTCGTCGCCATCGGGCGCCTCGACATCAACACCGAGGGGCTGCTGCTCCTCACCAACGACGGCGGCCTCGCCAAGGTCATCGCCCATCCGGATACCGGCTGGCTGCGCCGCTACCGCGTGCGCGCCCACGGCGACACCACCCAGGCCGAGCTCGACAAGCTGCGCCGGGGCGTCACCATCGACGGCATGGATTACGGCCCGGTGGACGCGACCCTCGACCGCGCGTCCGGCGACAACCTCTGGCTGACGCTCGGCCTGCGCGAGGGCAAGAACCGCGAGGTCAAGCGCATCCTCGAGCATCTCGGGCTCGCGGTGAACCGCCTGATCCGCCTCTCCTTCGGGCCGTTCCAGCTCGGCGATCTCGAGGCGGGCCTCACCGAGGAGATCCGCACCAAGGTGCTCAAGGAGCAGCTCGGTCTGGCGCTGTCCGAGCAGGCCGGCGTCGATTTCGAGAGCCCGGTGCGCGAGCCGATCGCGCCCTTCGGCTCGCCAAAGCAGCAGGCCAAGCAGCCCGCCCGCAGTGCCTCGGCCGCCCAGCGCCGGTCCTCCGACGACGAGGCGCCGCGCGGGGGTGGCCGCCCGATGGCGCCGGTCAAGCCCGCCCGGGTGCCCACCGGCGGCAACAGCGCCGGGCCGCGCCGCTCCGTGTGGCGCGCCGAGGACGAGGCTCGTCCCGAGGACGCGGCGCGCCGGGTCAAGATCCCGCGCCGGGGCGCTGATCCGAAGGCCGAGCGCGAGGCCGCCGCCTCCCGGGGCCGCGAGCGCGTCGGTGCCATCAGCACCGGCGAGCGCCGCGTCCTCGTGGAGCGCCTGAAGTCGAGCCCGCAGGAGCCTGCCGCCGAGCCGCACCGCCGCGACAGCGCTGTGCGCCGTCGCAGCGATGAGACCGCCCCTCGCGAGGACCGCTTCCCCCGCGCCGAGGCGCAGGCCCGCCCCTTCCGGCAATCCGACGACCGTGCCTCGGGGCCTCGCACGGCCGGTGACCGGCCCGCCCGCAGCTTCGGCGGCGAAGGCCGGCCGCCGCGTCGGGACGACGACCGTCCGCGCGGGAACTTCCGCGCGCAGGACGGCGCCGAGCGCCGTGGTCCGCCCCGCGGGAGCCAAGACGGCGCGGAGCGCCGTGGTCCCCCGCGCGGGAACCAGGACGGCGCCGAGCGCCGTGGTCCGCCCCGCGGGAGTGAAGACCGTCCGCGCGGCCCCTTCCGCAGCAGCGCGAATCGCGCCGAGGGCGGCGACGACCGCCGGGACGCTTTCCGGGGCGACAAGCCCAGTGGCTTCCGCGGCAACGACCGCCCCGGCGGCGAGCGCGGTGGCTTCAAGGGCGGCCGCCCGGATGGCGAGCGCGGCGGCTACAAAGGGACCCGCCCGGAGGGCGATCGCGGTGGCTACAAGGGCGCCCGCCCCGACGGCGATCGCGGTGGCTACAAGGGCGCCCGCCCCGACGGCGAGCGCGGTGGCTTCAAGGGCGGCGGCAAGCCGGGCGGCGGCTTCAAGGCGGGCGGCAAGCCCGGCGGCAAACCGGGCGGCTTCAGCCGCGGCGGCTCCGGTGGCGGCAAGCCCGGCGGCGCCCGTCCGCCTCGCGGTGGCGCACGGTGAGGATCGTCGGCGGCGATCACCGTGGTCGCCGCCTCGCCACCCCGAAGACCGACGCCATCCGGCCGACCTCGGACCGCCTGCGCGAGGCGATCTTCAACGTCCTCGCGCATGCCTATAACGACGCCGTCACGGGAGCCCGGGTCCTCGACCTGTTCGCCGGCACCGGCGCCCTCAGTTTCGAGGCCCTGTCCCGCGGTGCGGCCTACGCCCTCCTGGTCGACGAGGGCACCGAGGCCCGAGCCCTGATTCGCGAGAACATCGAATCCTTCGGCGCCGAAGGCGCGACCCGCCTGTTCCGGCGCGATGCCACCCGGCTCGGCCCGGCCGGCACCAGCGGCACCTTCACCCTGGTGTTCTGCGACCCGCCCTACAACCGCGACCTCGCCCCGGCGGCGCTCGCCAGCGCGGCGGATGGCGGCTGGCTCGCCCCCGGCGCCCTCGCGGTCGTCGAGGAAGCCGCGAGCGTCCACGTCGCCCTGCCGGCCGGATTTACCGAGCTGGAACGCCGGGTCTATGGCGACACCGCGCTCGCCTACGCGCGCTACGCCGGCTGAGGCGCGACCTCGTCACGACCCTCTTGGTATACGGACGCCCCCGCGCCACGACCTTCGTGGTATACGGGCGCGACCCAGGCGCGCGCGGCGGACCCCCGCGGCGCCCGGGCGCGTTTCCCCGGTATGGCCCTCGCCGAACCCCGAACCGATCTTGCCGAGAGCGATCCGGCCGCCTCCGCGCCTGCCCCGGCGCCGGGTCCGTCCCGTCTCTGGCGCCCGCGCCGGGTCCTCGTCACCCCGGCCGCCCTAGAGCACGCCCACGGCCGCGCGATGGTGGCCCGCGCCGAGGCCCTCGGCCTGCCGGTCGAGCGCTTGGCTGCCAACCGCCTGACAGGTCTACGGAATTCGGATCCGCGGACCGCCTATCGCGAGGCCAAGGCGACGCTGGCCATCGTCGTCGCGCCGCCGACCAAGCTGAAGCTCCAGCCGATTCCCCCGAGCGCCGACTGGCGCTTCGACCTCGCCGAGGGCTGTCCGGCCCATTGCCAGTACTGCTATCTCGCGGGTTCGCTCTCCGGCCCCCCGGTGACGCGGGCCTACGCCAACCTCGACGCGATCCTCGACAACCTCCACGCCTATCTCGGCCAGGGCGCCATCACCTCGACCCAGGCCGATCGCGCCCGAGAAGGCACCACCTTCGAGGCCTCCTGCTACACCGATCCCCTCGGCATCGAACACCTCACCGGCTCGCTCTCTGCCGCCATCACCCGGTTCGGCGCCTGGGACGCGCCGGTCCAACTCCGCTTCACCACCAAGTTCGCGGCCGTAACGCCCCTGCTCCGCCTCGCGCACAACCGGCGTACCCGCATCCGGTTCTCGGTCAATGCACGCGCCGCCGCTCGCTACGAGGGTGGAACGGCGAGCCTGGATGCGCGGCTGACGGCTCTCCGGGACGTCGCGGAGGCCGGGTATCCGGTCGGTCTCACCATCGCGCCGATCCTGCCCGTGCCGGACTGGCGGGACGCCTATGCGGGCTTGATCCACGACGTCTCGGTGGCGTTGGCCGGCGTGACGGACGTGGATCTGACCGTCGAGCTCATCACCCACCGCTTCACGCCCGGTTCGAAAACCGTGCTGCAAGATTGGTATCCCGGTTCGGATCTGCCCATGTCCGAGGCGGAGCGAAGTCGTAAGCTGACCAAGTTCGGATCGGTCAAGTACGTCTTCCCGAAAGATCTGATGCAATCCATGCGCGCTTGCCTGACGGAAGAGATCCAGCGCACCTTACCCAAGGCCCGTATCCTCTACTGGACTTGAGGTCTTGTCGCGAATTCAGCGCGGTAAGCCCTCGTCGAAGCGGCTGCGCGCTTCCTGGATCGCCGGAAGATTCGAGAATGCCCACGCGCCCAGGGCCTGGACGGGGTCCTGGAGGGACCGGCCGAGATCCGTCAGTTCATACTCCACCCGCGGCGGGACGGTGGGATACACGGTCCGGGAGACGAGGCCGTCGCGCTCGAGGCCCCGCAGCGTGAAGGTCAGCATCCGCTGCGAAACGCCCCCGACTAGGCGCTTCAGTTCGTTGAAGCGCCGGGGCCCATCCGTCAGGATCATCACCACGAGAATCGACCACTTGTCCCCGATCCGCGACAGGACCGTGCCGACGACCCGGCAATCGCCCAGGTTGTGCCGTGTGTCCGTCCTGGTTCCCTCGTTGTGCCCCAGTTCCACGAATGTGCCTCCTTGCGCGGGAGCGCGTCTGGTCCTCTATACCGCCTCGGTACACTTCTGATACCGGGAATCGAAGATGAAACTCCTCCACGTCGATGGAAGCATTCTGGGCGACCATTCGGTCAGCCGCGCGGTTTCAGCCGCGATCGTGACGCATCTGCAGGCGGGGGCATCGGACCTCGACGTCACCTACCGCGATCTCGCCGCTACGCCGATTCCGCATCTCTCCGGCGCCTATCTGGCAGGCCAGCAGCCGAACGCGACGAACACGCCGGACATCCAGCACGACGTGGCGCTCGGCCGGACCGTCCTCGCCGAGTTCCTCGCCGCCGACATCGTGGTGATCGGCGCGCCCCTGTATAACTTCACGATCTCCTCGCAGCTCAAGGCCTGGATCGATCGCATCCTCGTGGCGGGCCAGACCTTCAAGTACACCGAGAGCGGCGCCGTCGGCCTCGTTCCACAGAAGCGGGTCATCGTCGCCGTAGCCCGGGGTGGCCTCTATGGACCCGGAACGCCGAACGCCGCGGCAGAGCATTGCGAGACCTACCTGCGCGTGGTCCTGGGCTTCATCGGCATCACGAATCCGGAGGTCATCGTCGCCGAGGGCATCGCGCTCGGCCCGGATGCCCGCCAGAAAGCTCTGGACGAGGCGCTGAAGGCCGCCGCGAACCTGCCGGCGGTCTAGCGTCGACCGAAGAGCCGCTCGATGTCGTGGAGCTTCAGCTCCACGAAGGTCGGGCGGCCGTGGTTGCAGGTGCCGGCGAGCGGCGTCGCTTCCATCTCGCGCAGGAGCGCGTTCATCTCCTCCGGGCGCAGACGCCGGCCGGCCCGAATCGAGCCGTGGCAACTCATCCGCGACAGGATCGCGTCCAGGCGCCGACCGAGGGGCCCGGCACCCTCGTCGGTCCCGTCCGGGCTCTCGTCTTCGAGACCGCTCTGGCTGAGTGCATCGAGGATATCGATGACGAGGTCCCGGATCGAGGCGCCGGAGAGCGCGGCCGGTACCTCCCGCACCAAGACGGCGCCCGAGCCGAAGGGCTCCAGCGTCAGGCCCAGCCGGTCGAGATCGGGTGCCGCCGCCACGAGGCGTTCCGCCTCGCCGGGCGCCATCTCCACCACGTCCGGGATCAGTAGGCCCTGACGCGCGATGCCGCCCCGCGCGCGCTCGCCTTTGAGGCGTTCGTAGACCAGGCGCTCGTGGGCGGCATGCTGGTCCACAAGGACGAGACCGTCGGCCGTCTGGGCGACGATGTAGGTCTCGTGTAACTGAGCCCGCGCCGCGCCGAGGGGGTGCGCCTGGTCCTCCGCCGGCGCAAGAGCCGGGCGCAGATCTGCCGCCGGGGGCGCGAAATCCAGTGCGAAGCGGGCCTGGGGGCCCTCAGCCAAACCTGTGAGAGCCGGCGAGTGCGGCGCCGTCTGGTGATACGAGTAGGGCGCGGCAACGGACGGCATCGAGCGCGGTCGGCTCGCCGAGAACACCGGGTAGGCACCGGCCCCGGAATGAGCGGTGAGATCCGTCGGCCGCAGGGCGTCCAGCGTGTGGGCGCTGCCCATGGTCGAGCCACGTAGGCCCGCCTGGCGCAGAGTCTCGTGGATCGCGCTAACGATCAGGCTTCGGACCAGACCGGGATCGCGAAAACGCACTTCAGTCTTGGCCGGATGCACGTTGACGTCCACCAAAGCCGGATCACACAGGATCGCCAGGGCCAGGACCGGGTGGCGGTCGGAACTCATCGTATCGGCATAGGCCCCCCGCACGGCGCCGAGCAGCAGTCGGTCCCGGACTGGCCGGCCATTGACGGTGAAGTGGATCTGGCTCGCGGCGCCCCGATGGAAGCTCGGCAGACCGATGTGACCCGAAAGGGCGAAGCCTTCGCGGGCCATGTCGAGGGCCAGCGAGTTCCCACCGAACTCGGTACCGAACACGCCGGTCAGCCGCCGGAGAACCGCCGAAGGACCCGCCTCTGTCACGGCCGGGACAACCAGCGGTGTCCCACTTTCGGATCGCAGGACCAACCGGATCTGGGGCTGAGCAACCGCGAGCCGACGCAGGGTATCTCCGATCGCCGCCGCTTCGGCCCGGTCGGACTTGAGGAATTTCAGGCGCGCAGGAGTAGCGGAGAACAGATCGGACACCTCGATGCGCGTGCCGCGCGCGCTTGGGGCTGGGCGGACCTCGCCCTTGTTGCCCGCATCCACCGTGAGCGTGACACCGGTCTCGGCCGTGGCCGTCCGACTGGTCAGGGTCAGGCGCGCGACCGCCCCGATGGAGGGTAGGGCCTCGCCGCGAAAGCCCAACGTTTCGATACAGCTAAGATCTCCCCCCGGCAGCTTGGACGTGGCGTGCCGCTCCACAGCGAGCGCAAGATCGTCCGCATCCATGCCCGCACCGTCATCGACGACGCGGATCAGGCGTCGACCGCCTCCCTCGATCGTGACCTCGATGCTGCGTGCGCCGGCATCGATTGCGTTCTCGACGAGTTCCTTGACAGCAGAAGCGGGTCGCTCGACGACCTCGCCCGCTGCGATACGGTCGACGAGGATCGGATCGAGGCGACGGACGGGGCGAGGTGGCGTGGACATGCGGAGGAAACTATAGGTGCCCTCGGACCCAGCCGAAAGGTCATGAGGGAAACGTTGGTTCGTGTCACACCGGTTGTCGCTTTCACCCTCGCTTCCATCGTTGGAAACAAGTTCGGCGGTATGAAGACCTTGCGGTTTCGTTTCGAAGGGCGCGTCCGCGCGTGAGGGCCAAGCTGCAGCGCTGCCGCACCGTATGGGGCCGTACCGAACAGCGCGAGACACTTCCGGGCCTGCGTACCGTGACCAACGCCGTGTACCAGCCGGCGACTCCTGACGGGAGCTGGGCCCTGTGCGATGCCGATGGCACCATCATTGAATTCGGCGCCAATCCCATGCTGACCGACGTCGTGGACGAGGCAGACGATCGCCCGACACTCTTCATCGGTCCGCTGATCACCCATTATGGCCATTTCCTCCTCGGCACGTTCGCGCGCCTCTGGCCGCTCCTCTCCTGGACGGGACCAAAGCCGCGCCTCCTCTGCTATGCGGAAGGCCCCCTGGATGCGCTGCACGCGAAGTGGGCGACGCTACCGTTCCTCGCCGACATTCTCGCTCGCTTCGACCTGACCATCGAAGACCTCGTCACCTTTCAGAACGTGACGCGGGTCCCGACGCTGCTGGTCCCGGAGCCGAGCGTGAAGGAGCAGGATCTCACCCACGCAATCTACGGCACGCTGACGCGATTTACCGGCGAAGCCTTCTACGATCTGGCCGCTGTCGATCGGGAAGCGCGACCTGTCTACCTATCTAAGGCCAGGCTGGGTTCGGGGATCTCGCGACTCCGCAACGAGGACGTGTTGTGCGAGGCACTGGCGCGGCAGGGGGTCGACATCGTCTTCCCGGAGATGCTGCGGTTTCCCGAACTGGTCCGGCTCCTCTCGGAGCGTAGAATGGTCATGGGAACGGCCGGGTCGGCGTTCCATACCGCCGTCTTCGCCGCTCCGAACCGTCGGATCCTGGCGTTGAACTGGACGCCTCCGGTCCACGCCAACTTCCCCCTGCTCGATGCACTGAACGGCACCCAGGCGCGGTACTACTACGTTCCTGGGAGCACGATCGGCGACGAGCCGGGCTTTCATTTCGGCTGGTCGATCCCGGATCCCCACGCGGTCGCGAACGAGATGATCGAGCGCGCGAACGCCTTCGATAGCCTCGATGCCCGCGATGCCGCCGAGGACGCGGCACGGTGGCGAGCCAAGTGGATCCCGGGCTGGAAGCCGGTGCAGCGCTGGCTCGAACGTCGCCTGTGACGGCTTAGGCGACGCCCGATCGGAGCAGATCATGGTAGTGAACGAGCCCGACCGGGCGGTCGTCCTCGACGACGATCAGCGCCGTGATCTTCATCGATTCCTGGATCTCCAGGGCCTTCGCCAGCAGCGTCTCGGGAGCAACCGTCCGCGGCGTGCCGCTCATCAGCGCCTCGACCGCGAGGCTATCGAGATCCGTGCGGAAGACATTTCGGCGTAGATCGCCGTCCGTGAGGATTCCCGCGAGGCGTCCATCGGCGTTCACCACCACCACCGAGCCGAACCCCTTCGCATCGATCTCGGCGATAGCCGCGCGCATCGGTGTCCCGCGTGGGACCACCGGCAGCTGGGATCCGGTATGCATCACCTCGCGAACCTGACGCAGCGAGGCGCCGAGGCGACCGCCCGGGTGAAAGATGCTGAATTCCCGCGCCGAGAAGCCCCGCGCCTCGAGAAGTGCGATGGAGAGCGCATCGCCGAGGGCGAGCTGCATCGCCGTGGACGTCGTCGGGGCCAAGCCATTCGGACAGGCCTCGCGCGCCTTGGGGAGGGTCAGGCAGATGTCGGCTTCGCGGCCCAGGGTCGACGAACTGTTGGACGTGATGGCGATCAGACCGACGCGGTAGCGACGGGCGTAACCGATGATATCGGCCAGCTCCGTCGTCTCGCCTGACCACGAAAGCGCGATCACGACGTCCTCGGGCTGGATCATGCCCAGATCGCCGTGGCTCGCCTCGGCGGGATGAACGTACAGGGCGGGCGTCCCGGTCGAGGCCAGCGTCGCCGCGATCTTGCGTCCGATATGGCCCGATTTGCCCATGCCGGTGAGGATGGCGCGACCCTTGGCGCGGGCGATGCGCGACACCGCCTCGGTGAACGCTGCACCGAGACCATTGCCGATGGACTCCATCAAGCAGGCGAGCCCGTCGCGTTCGGTTTCGATGGTCCGCAGGGCGGAGGCGACCGCCGGCGAGAGCGTCGAATCCGTGGGGATCGAGGTGGGGTGCAAGGCCTGGACGCTGTCTGCTGGAGCCATACCGGCCCGTATCCTTCTCGTCAGATCGCGTGCGCTTAAGGCGCCACGGTCGCCTGCCTATGAACAGGGAATGTGGTCGGATGGCGACTCTCCGGCACCCCCGTGATGTCCTCCGAGCCGCGTTGACGACCCATTAACCGTGCCGGTTGTAGGCCTGTTAACCATGAGGTCGAAGCGTCTTCCATAGGGGGGGCGGCCAGGCATCGTCCGTCTCGCGCATCCGCAGGCGGTCCAGGTCTCGAAGCGCCGTCTTCGGCGTCAAGGTCAGCGGAAAGACGTCGATCCGTGACACGCGCAGGGCCGATTGCAGGATGGCGCAACCAAGGCCTTCGCGGCTTTGCCCTGATCGCTGCCCTCACGCTGCCGTCCTACGCCCAGGCTCAGGCGCTCCCCTCCGGTGCGCCCGACAGCGTCCTCGGAACGCCCGCCGTGGGCGATGTTCAACCGTTGGGCGCGGGTCTGCGAGGCAGTGCCGTCTCGGGCAGCGGGGTCCTGAACAGCAACGGTTCAGCCACCGGCGGTGAGACGGTAGGCAGTGGAGGCCTAGCCACCCGTGCGCTGGCCGGCAGCCGATCCGGTAGCGCCCTTGCCTCCGGCGGAACGAATGGACCCAACAATCGCGGTCTGACGAACCTCCTGCGGCTCCGGGCGATCCCGCCGCGCCGCTTCGGCAGCGCTACCGTCCGGCCGGTCCGCTCGATCACGCAGGTGCCCTCGTACGACTTGCGTCTCACACCGGTGGTGCGCAGTGCCGTGAGCGGTGTCCCGCTGCCGACGGTGCTGCCGCTGGCCGGTGTCCAGACGCCGGGCTTCTTCCTCTCGACGGCGCTGCGGCGGCCGATCACGATCGACGAGGCCTATGCGCCGCTCGGGATCAAGGTCGGGACCTTCACGATCCTGCCGGCGATCCAGCAGAGCATCGGCTACGACACCAACCCCGACCAGATCACCAATCGGCTGGCCAAGCCGTCGCTGGCGCTGCGGACGGACGGGGAATTGAGCTTTCGGAGCGACTGGTCGTCGAGCGAGCTCACCGGCGACCTGCGGGGCGGCTACGTCGATTATCCCGACAATCAGGGCGCCAGTCGCCCGAACGGGGCCGGCGTGACGCGCCTACGGATCGATGCGAACCGCGATACGCGGATCGAGGTCGAAGGCCGATTTCTCCTGGAAACACAACGCACTGGCACGCCCGACCTGGCGGCCGCCACGGCGACCCGGCCGCTGATCGCGAGCTATGGCACCACGGTCGGGGTCACCGAGCGGTTCAACCGGGTCCAGGTCAGCTTGAGGGGCCTGCTCGACCGCTCGGAGTTCGAGGATGCGCAGCTCTCCGATGGCACCATCATACGGCAGAGCGATCGCAACCTGAACCAGTACGGCCTGCAACTGCGGGCCGGATACGAGATCTCGCCCATCATCACGCCCTTCGTCGATGTCCTGGCCGACACGCGGGTCTACGATCTACGCGTCGATTCCTCCGGAATACGGCGCGATTCGGATGGCATCACGCTTTCGGCCGGCGCGACCTTCGCGTTGACCCGCTTCGTGACCGGCGAAATCTCGGTGGGACTTCAGCACCGCAGCTACGTCGACCCGGCCCTGCGCGACCTGACGGCGCCCGTCATCAATGCGGCGCTGATCTGGAGCGCGAGCCCGCTCACCACGGTCCGCCTCAATGGAGCGACGGGCGTGATCGAGACGTCGGTGCCCGGTTCGAGCGGTGTGCTGACACAAACGGCGACGCTGGAAGTCCAGCACGACCTCCTGCGTAATCTTTCGCTGACCGGCGGGATCAGCTACCTGTCGAACGACTACGACCGGGTGAACATCACCGAACGCGGATTCTCGGCGACGGCGCGGATCGACTATCGTTTCAACCGCTGGCTGGCGATGCGCGGGAGCTACATCTACCAGCGCCTCGACAGCACCTCGGCCGGTTCGAGCTTCCACGCGAACACGTTCCTGCTCGGCCTGCGCGTCAATCCGTGACGCGGAGGCCCACTTTTTCCGCGCGGTATACCGAGAGGGTCGTGACGAGGTCGCGGGGTTTTCAGCGCACCATCGCGAGCGACGCACCGGATTTCGACAGCGCGCCGTCGAGGGCCCCGCCACCCTGGCGCAGCCGGGCCGCGACGGTGCCGCCGGGCTGGTAGAGGTAGACCTCGCCGTCCCGGTAATCCCAGGCGGTGACCTTGGAGAGGTCCTTGTTCGGGCAACCGGAGGCGCTGGCCTTGTAGAGGTCGAGGGCCGGAGCGCTCGAGAGGGAGACCTTGCAGCTCGCGCCGGTGGCGTCCTTGGCATTCCAGGTCCCAACCACGGACGAGCGGCCGCTCGCCACCACCGGCGGCGGGGCCGGGGCGACCGGGGGCGCGTCCGGGGCGATCACCGGGGTCGAGGGAGCGACGGCCACGGTCCCGCCCACGGGGGGCGGCAGGTCGGCCGGGGCGGCGGTGGCGCCCGGCGGCGGGGCCAGCGGCTCCGAGGTGACCGGGCCGGAGGGCATGGCGGGGACGACGGGCTCCAGGGCCGCCTGGGGGCCGGGGGCGATCCGGCTGCGGGTGGGACCGTCGAGGCGCTGGGAGGCACAGGCGCCGAGGCTGGCGGCGAGCGCGAGGACGGCGGCTGTCGACAGGAGCGAACGCGGCATCGATGTCATGTTCCGGGCAGGTGCGGGCGCGGAGCCGGGGGGCTCGGCGTTTCGGCCTGCGTCACCGGCAATTGCGCTGGCGGCAAGGCACCGAACCCGGCCCGCGCGGGATTTGCCGGGACCGCTCGATGTTTGGCGGCGGGTGTGGCGTTCGTGCCTCAGGGGCCGGCCGCCGGCCCGTCGCAGGGGCCTGCCGGGAGACCGCCCGCCGACCTCCCGTCAGGCCGAGCGACGGAATCGCGTTCGAACCCGGGGCGGCGGTCCACGGGTCGCACTCCGGGCCAAATTGTGGCGACATGTGTTCGACAGTCTCTTGAGAGTGACTGAGAAGATTCTGCCAGTAGAGCGTGTCGGGGTGCAAGCAGCTGTCCAGTTTCGGCACAATCCTGCCTCACAAATGCCGAGTCGACCGGGTCGGATAGCCTCGTGACGGATGGCGCAGTCTCGCGCCCGTCGCCCGCGCCCCCTCGGGCCCGGATCGAAGGCCCGGCAGTCGCGCCGGCCCATGCAGGGGATGGCGCCGACCATGGCTGAAGCTGCCGAGCGTTCCAAGTCGATCGGGTCGGGGCGTATCGCCCGTGGCCTCGGCCTCGTGGCCCTCCTCCTCGGCGCCGGTGCCGCGGGCGTCGTCGCCTGGTCCCGTCCGCCGGCCGAGAATCCGAGCCTTGTCGTCGCGACGGCGGTGACGCCGCCGCTGCCCGTCGGTTTCGACCCAGCCCCCGCCTCGGAGATCGCGGCCGCGACGCCCGACGAGGCGACGCCCGCGGCGCCGGTCGCCTCGCTTCCCGAGCGCGTCGCCGACGCCGCGACCCCCGGTCCCGAGGTCGCGTCCGATGCGGCGCCGGAGCCTGCACCCACGGCCGCGGCGGAGCCGGTGGTGGCACAGCCTCCCCTCGTGGCGCGGTGGGTGCCGCTGCCCGTGCCGCGTCCCCCGGAATTCCGCGCCGGGCGCGTCTCAGCCCGGGCGCCGCGCGCGGCGCCCGCCCGCACCACCAGCGCGGCGCCGCCCCCGGAGGACACCCGCTCCTTCATCGAGAAGCTCTTCGGCGTGGAGAGCCCCGAGCCGCCGCGCCTCGCCTACGCGGCCCTGGAGACGAAGCCCGTCGACAACGTGTTCCGGCGCGCCCTGAGCGCCGTGCCGACCAGCCCGACCGGCGGCGTCGCGGTCTACGATATCCGCGCCAAGGTCGTGACCCTCCCGAACGGACAAAAGCTCGAGGCCCATTCGGGTCTGGGGGAGAGCATGGACAATCCCGGCCACACGCACGTGCGGATGAAGGGGCCGACGCCGCTGGGCACCTACGACATCCGCGAGCGCGAGCAGCCGTTCCACGGCGTCCGCGCCCTGCGCCTCACGCCCGTCGGAGGCCCCGAGGCGGTCCACGGTCGGGTCGGCCTCCTCGCTCACACCTACATGCTGGGTGCCAGCGGTGCCTCGAACGGCTGCGTCTCGTTCCGCGACTACGAGACGTTCCTGCAGGCGTATCTGCGGGGCGAGGTCCAGCGCCTCGTCGTCGTCGCGGGCGGCTAGGACCCCGCGGCCGCCCGGCGGCACTTCGCAGTTCGGCCGGGTCGGAAGATCTGACGCCGGATGCCAGGGCATTCGGCCCGCCGCACGCGCCCTGCCCGTGTCTTCGTACGGAGGCCGGCGCGTCCACCGCTGCTACCTCTCGGCACCCGTCACAGCATTGGGCTCGACTCGGTTCGCAAAAGACCTTGCGACGACGGTCGGCCCGTTGTCCACGCGTCGCCACGACGCCAGGAACCTGCGCTGCCACCGCCTAGAGTGCACGATCATTACAAATGAAACCGATCTAATACTCTGTGTTCAATATTGATGGTTTCGAAACAAAATCGAGATTAACGATAGATTGGTTCTGGTCTTGCCTGATAAAGCCTGTCCGCTGATGGGCTGAATGATCAGGCGAGAGATTCAGGATGCGGCGCCGTACCTTCGTGGCGAGTCTCATGGGGCTCATCGGGTCCCGTTCCGCATCGGCGCAGATGATGCACGACATGGGTACCATGGCGGGCCACGGCACCCGCCCACACGCGAAGCCGGCCGGACCCGTCCTGCCGCAGGGGCAACCGTTGCGCGCGCTGCCGCGCCTGTCGAACGAATCGACCGTGCCCGGCCGCTTCAGCGCGACGGTGACGGCCGGCCCGGGCGTGGTGCGCTACGCGGAGGGGCTGGAGACGCCCGTCCTGCTCTTCGACGGCGTCCAGCCCGTGATCGAGGCGACGGAGGGCGATCGGATCGCGATCCGGTTCCGCAACCGAATCCCCGGACAGCCTTCCACGATTCACTGGCACGGGATCGCGGTCCCATCCGATCAGGACGGCAACCCAATGAACCCGGTCGCGTCGGGGGAGGAGCGCCTCTACGCCTTCGACCTCCCCGCGGACAGCGCGGCGACCTACTGGTTCCATCCGCACCCGCACGACTTCACGGCCGAGCAGGTCTATCGCGGCCTGGCTGGCGTGTTCCTGGTCCGGCCCAAGGTCGATCCCATCCCGGCCGCCTACGGCGACACGCTTCTGATGATGACGGATCTGCGGATCGCCGCCGATGGTACGATGCCGCCGAGCACCAGGGCCGACGCCATGAACGGCCGCATCGGCGACCATGTCCTGGTCAATGGACAGAAGAACCCGGTCCTGGCCGTGGCGCCCGGTGAGAAGCGCCGCATCCGTCTCGTCAACGCGACGAATGCCCGGTTCCTGCGCATGGGTTTCGACGGCGCGCGCATGCTTCTCGTCGGCACCGATGGTGGTCTGGTCGAGACCCCGGTTTCGGTGGACGAGGTGATGATCACGCCGGGCGAGCGCGTGGAACTCATCGTGACCTTCGACCGGCCCGGCGAGGCCCGGCTGACGACGCGCGCTTACGACCGGGGCTGGATGGGGCCGGACGAGCCGAAGGAGACCGGACGGGTCCTGCTGACCGCCCGGGTTTCGGGACGGCCGGCTGCCGCCTACCCACCCCTGCCGCAGGTCCTCCGACCGATCGTCGCGCTCGGCGAACCGGTCGTCTCCCGGCGCTTCGTCCTCAGCGAGGACGGGATGCAGGACAGTGGCCTAGACGGCATGAAGGACATGCTGGCCATGAAGGGCATGTCCCAGGGCGCCACGGCGCACACGGAGGCCAGCCCGTCCGCGCCCCTCGACGGCATGGGCATGCGGTTCCTGATCAACGGCCGGAGCTTCGATGCGAAACGCATCGACGCGGTCTCGAAGGTCGGTCAGGTCGAGTCGTGGTCCATCGTCAACGGGTCGGACATGGACCATCCCTTCCACATCCACGGGACCCAGTTCCAGATCGTGGACATCGAGAAGGCCGGCGTGGTCCGGACGCCCGCATACCGGTCCTGGAAGGACACCGTGAACGTCGCGATCGGCGAGACGGTCCGCATCCGCCTGCGCCAGGATCTGCCGGGACCACGGATGTACCATTGCCACATCCTCGAACACGAGGATCTCGGCATGATGGGCACGCTCGACGTCCGGGCCTGACCCGACCCGGCCGGCGCGCGCCTTTCGGATCCCGGACGCGATCTCAGTCTCATTCTCGGCCTGGGCGCGGGGGCCGGGACCGCCCTCCCCGGCCGTTGGGACATCCGCCCGCCGACGCCCGCGCGGGGTCGACGTCAGGCCGCCCGGATGGCGTCGAGGAAGGTCTCGACCTCGCGCTGGACGGCCACGGCCTGGGTCGAGAGTTCGGCCGCCGCCATCATCACCTGCTGGGCGGCGCTGCCGGTCTCGCCGGCCGAGGCCAGCACCTGGGCGACGTTCGCCGAGACGTCCTGGGTGCCGCGGGCGGCCTCGACGGCATTGCGCGAGATCTCCCCGGTCGCCGCCGTCTGCTCGATGACAGTTGCCGTGATGGTCTCGGTGATCGTGCTGACCGAGCCGATGGTCTGGCTGATCTGCCGGATCGCCGTGACGGCCTGGGCGGTGGCCTGCTGGATCGCCGCGATGTGTCCGCCGATCTCGCTCGTGGCCCGCGCCGTCTGGCCGGCCAGTTCCTTGACCTCCGTGGCGACCACGGCGAAGCCGCGTCCGGCCTCGCCGGCCCTGGCCGCCTCGATGGTGGCGTTGAGGGCCAGGAGATTGGTCTGGCCCGCGATGCTGGAGATCATCGTCACGGCCTCGCCGATCTGCTCGGCGGCCGCCGACAGGCTGGTCATTGCCGCGTCGGTCGCCTGGGCTTCCCGCGTCGCCGTGGTCGCGACCGTGTTCGACTGCTGCACCTGACGCTCGATCTCGCGCAGGGAGGCCACCATCTCCTCCGCCGCCGAGGCGACCGTCTGCACGTTGGCGGAGGTCTGCTCGGCTGCGGCACTGGAGGCCTGGGCCTGGTGGCTGGTCGCGTCGGCCACGCCCGTCATCGAGCGGGCGGTGGCGTCGAGTTCGGTGGCGGCCGCCGTGACGACCGCGATGGCGCCGCCGATCGTCCGCTCGAACCCCCCGACCAGTTCGTCGACGCGGTCGGCGCGGCGCTGGCGGGCGGAGCGCTCCGAGACCTGCTGGGCCTCCAGCGCGATGCGGGCGATGGCATTCTGCCGGAAGACGTCCACGGCCTTGGCCATCGCGCCGATCTCGTCCGTCGCATCTTGCGACGGCACCGCGACCGCCGTTTCCCCGGCGGCCAGGCGGGTCATGGCCTCCGTCATGCCGGCGATGGGCCGGATGAGGCTGCGGGCGATCAGAAAGGCCAGCGTCCCGCTCAAGATCAGCGCCACGACGAGCAGACCCTGCTGCAGGCGCTCGCTGGCCTGGATGCCGCCCTGGGTCTCCACCAGGACCTCCGCCATCCGCGCCTCGGCCATGGCCAGCGCCTTGGCGGCGACGGCCTGAATGCCCGCCAGCTTCGGCTTGACGCTCTCCTCGAACACTGCGCGGCTCTCCTCCAGCGCCTTCGCGGCTTCCTGGAAGGTGACGTCGTAGACGGTGAGGGCTCCCTCGGTCAGCGTCAGCGCGCTGGTGAACTTCCGGCCGGAATCGATGTTATGCAGGGCCCTGGCCGCGGCCGTCGCCGTCCGGCTGCTCTCCGTGAACACGGACGGCCCGGTCGGTTCCAGCGTGGCGAGGAAACGCCAGTTGGACAACCGCATCATCAGGATCGCGCTCTCCAGGGTCTGAGCCTGAAGCAGCTGCGCCTCGGTGCCCTTCGCCCGGACCTCGGCGATCAGGGCGCCGGTCAGGCGGGTCAGGTCGTTGCCGCCGCCGAACAGACGCGCGCGGGCCGCCGCCACCGCGGCACCGGTGGTGCCGAGGCGGACGACGTCCTGCCTGAGATCCTCGCCCCGGTCGCGCAACTCGGCGTAGAGCTTCCGGCGTTCCTCGGACACCGTGTTGCTGGTGACGGTCGCGCTCTGGTGCACGATGCGCTGGCGCGTCTCCTCGAGCGTCGTCAGCAGGTCGGGCTTCGCCGAATTCCGGTAGTCGAGCGCCTGCGCGGCGAACCGGTCGGCGAGACCAGAAATCGTCACGATGTGGCGCGTGTTGACCTGTATTCGATCGCGTTGCTCAAATTGAGCAAGAACGTTTTGGAGCTGATACTGCGCCGCACCGCCGATTCCAGCGGTAAGGAGCGTCAACATGCCAATCCCGGCAAAGAGCCGTGCGCGAATACCGAGCTTCATGGGTCCGTCTCGTGGCGTGCTAGCGAGGCGGCCATTTTCAAATGCAGATTGAAAGAAGCTGTTAAAACGACCGCCTTTCTCAGGAGATGAGTGGCCCTTTTTCAATCACATGATCGGCTTTTACGCTACAATTCGGGTCTTAGTCTGGCATAGGTGTCCGGGGCGCGATCCCGTCGATCACGAGGCGCAGGTGCTTGGGGCCGCGCAGGGCCGAGCCGGGACGGTAGGGCGGCGGATCGCTCGCCAGGCGGGGGTTCTTCAGGCGCTGGGCCAGGGCCACCAGGGCGGCCTCGACCTCGAAGCGGGCCAGGGGCGCGCCGACGCAGTAATGCAGGCTGCCGCCGAAGCCGAGATGGCGGTTGTCGGTCCGGTCGGGGTCGAAGCGGTCCGGCTCGGCATAGACCTCGGGATCCCGGTTGCCGGAGGCCAGCAGCAGCACGAGGGGCGCGCCCTCCGGGATGGTCACCCCGTTCTGGGTGATCGGGCACAGGGTCTTGCGGGTGCGGAACTGGACCGGGGGCTCGTAGCGCAGCAGCTCCTCCACCACGCGGGGCGCGCGGGTCGGGTCCTCGCGCAGGCGCCGCAGCTCCTCCGGATGGCGCAGCAAGGTCAGCATGCCGTTGGTGATGAGGTTCACCGTGGTCTCGTGGCCGGCCACCAGCATCAGGATCGCGGTGGCGATGAGGTCGAAGTCGCTCATGCGCCCGTGGCCGTCGACGCGCTCCGTCGCCAGCCCCGACAGCATGTCGTCCTGCGGGTCCTTGCGCTTCTCGGCGATCAGGCCCTGCATGTAGTCCGAGATGGCGTCGAAGGTCCGGCTGTTCTCGGCGCGCAGGTCGTCGTCCTGCAGGGTGTCGGGTTCGAGGGCGGTGGCCAGCTGCGTCGCCCAGCCGTGGAACTGCGCCTCGTCCGCCGGCGGGATGCCGAGGAGTTCGCAGATCACGGTGACGGGGAGCGGATAGGCGAGGTCGTCGACGATGTCGATCGCCGTCGCATCCCCGAGCCTGTCGAGGATCTCGTCCACCAGGACGTGCGAGCGGGCCCGCAGGGCCTGCACCCGCTGCGGCGTGAACTGCCGCATCACGGCGGCGCGCAAGGTGTCGTGGTCGGGGGGATCGCGGAAGATGAAGGGGCGGTGGGTGTCGGTGATGTGGTCGCGCACCGGCTTCACCAGCCAGTCCTTGAGCGGATTGCCGGTCTTGGGCCGGTCGGCCGGCGGCAGGGTCTCGGAGCTCACCCGCGGGTCGTGCAACAGGCTCGCGATCGCCGCGTGGGAAGCGGCCACGTAGGTGCCGTCCTCCTGGCGCGAGACCGGGCATTCCCGCAGGCGGGCGAAGAGCGGGTACGGGTCCGGCCGGGCGGCCTCGTCCTTGATCTGCGCGAACAGGGTGTGGTCGCTCATGCCGCGTCCTTCTCGGGAGATGTGGGCTCGGCGGGTTCGGGAAAGGCCGGGGGCAGCACGGTGAAGGGGCCGGCATCGACGCCCCCGGGCTCCGGCGGGAACGGCGCCCCCGCCGCGATGAGCTCGGCATAGGTCGGGAGCCAGCGGGCGCAGTCGAAGGCCACGGCGGCGATGCAGCGGCCTTCGCGGCCGTAGACCGCCACGAACCGACCCTCCTTCAGGCTGCCCCGGGCCACGACGAAGCCGTCGGCGCCCGTGGTCAGGCCCACCGACTTGAGGGTGATGCCGCCCTGGCTCGACCAGAAGGCCGGGACCTCGGCATAGGGCTCCGGCGCGAGGCCGGCCAGGAGCCGGCCGGCATGCTGGCCCTGTGCGACGGCGTGGCCCCAGTGCTCGAGCGCGATACGTTGCCCGGGATAGAGCGGATGGGGGAAGCGCGCGACGTCGCCGGCGGCGGCGATCCGGGTGTCGGGCTGCTCGGATTCGTCGAGGACGTAGCCCTGTGCGTCGCAATCGATCCCGCCCTCGTCGAACGCGAGGCCCGAGCCGGCGAGCCAGCCGGTGTTGCGCACCGCACCCAGGGCCACCACCACCACGTCGGCGGGCAGGACCGTGCCGTCGGCGAGGCGGACCCGCGCCACGCGGCCGGCGCCGTCATCCTCCAGGGCCGCCACCTTCACGCCGCTGCGGATGGTGGTGCCGAGGCTGGTATGCAGGGCTTCGACCACGGAGCCGAGATGCTGGCCGAGCACCTTGGCGAGCAGGGTCGGGCCGGTCTCCACCAGGGTGACGGCGAGGTCGAGGGCCCGGCACGCGGCCGCGACCTCGCAGCCGATGAAGCCGCCGCCGATGACGACGACGTTGGCCGGGCCGGCGGCGAAGTCGCGCCGCAGGGCCTCGGCCTCGTCGCGGCCGCGCAGGGTGTGCACCCCCGCGAGCCCCGCCTCCGCAGGGTTCGGCCAGGCGCGCGCGGAGGCCCCGGTAGCGATGAGCAGCCGGTCGTAGGGCACCCCCTCGCCGCTCGCGAGGGTCACGATTCGTCGGGTGCGGTCCAGGCCCGTGGCCGCGTCGCCGAAGCGCCAGTCGGCCTCGAGCGCCACGAGGTTCGGCAGCGTCGTGGCGTCGGCCGCGACCTCGCCGGTCAGCACCGCCTTCGAGAGGGGCGGCCGATCGTAGGGGCGGTGGGGCTCGGCCCCGATGATCGTCAAAGGGCCCCGGAAGCCCGCCTGCCGCAGGCTCTCGGCGCCGCGCAGGCCGGCCAGCGAGGCGCCGACCACCACGACCCGCATCTCGGCGTCGCTCATCGCGGGTCGGCCCCGGCATCCTCGACGCGGATGGCCTGGACCGGACAGGCGATCCGGGCACGTTCGATGTCGTCGCGGGCGGCGGCCGAGGGGGCCGGGTCGTAGTGCAGGGCCTCGCGACCCTTCAGGACGAAGTGGTCGGGGGCCGCGTAGCAGCACTGGGCGTAGGCCTGGCAGAGGTTGAGGTCGACGGTGACCCGCAGGCCTCCGGCGGCGCGCCGCCCGTCGGCGCTCGGCCGGTCGTGATGGTTCAAGTCGGACATGCTTGCGCAATGTACCCGGCCCGCTCCCGGTTCCGACCTGCGCCACGCGGTACGGGGACGCGGCCCCGCTCGTTCGCCGGATCCCGCGGATCCGTCCGATGAGCAGTGATGCCCGCACGCCACAGCCGGGCGGGAAGCGGTGTTCCGGCCACGCTTGGCGCTTGTCATACAATAACATCCCACGCATGAAACATTATAACGTTGATTGATGGGGTGAGCGGGTGCGGCGATCGCGGATGGTGTGGGCCGGCGCGGCCCTGGCGGGGGCCGGTCTCGGGGCGAATGCCGGCGCGGCGCAGCAGGCCCAGGCGACCCTGGACGAGCTCAGCGTGACCTCGCCGAGCCCGATCCAGCCCGTCCGCCCCACGGGGGCCGCCTCGGGAGACACGTTCCCGGTGGGCGTGCTCCCGGTGGTCACCAGCACCTACTCCCCCGTCACCGTGGTGACGCAGCAGCAGATCGCCCGGGAGCAGCCGCGCACCCTCGGGGACGCCCTGTTCGATCGCCCCGGCATCTCTTCCTCGACCTACGCGCCGGGGGCCGCCAGCCGGCCCATCATTCGCGGCCTCGACAATGCCCGCGTGCGCATCCAGGAGAACGGCGTCATCAACAACGGCGTGTCGGACCTGGGCGAGGACCATACCGTCCCGGTGAACCCCCTGGTCAGCGACCGGATCGAGGTGATCCGCGGGCCCGCCACCCTCCGCTACGGCTCCGGGGCGATCGGCGGCGTGGTCTCGGCCGAGAACAACCGGGTTCCGACCTTCATCCCGGTGAACGGGGTTTCGGGTCAGGTCACGACCGGGTTCTCCAGCGTCGACAACGGGCGGCTCGGCGCCGCGACGGTGGATGCCGGCAAGGACGGCATCGCGGTCCATGCCGACGGTTTCCGCAGCGCCACGGACAGCTACGCCATTCCGGGCGGGATCCAGCGCAACTCGGCCACCGAATCCCAGGGCGGCTCCGTCGGCATCTCGGCCATCGGCGACCGCGGCTTCGTGGGTATCGCCTTCAGCCACTACGATGCACTCTACCAGATCCCCGGAGGCGAGGCGGCCGACAGCCGGACCCGCCTCGACCCGCGCCAGGACCGGGTGGTCGCCCGGGGCGAGTACCGCCCCCTGGACGGCCCCCTGGAGGTGATCCGGTTCTGGGCCGGCGGCTCGGTCTACCGGCACGACGAGCGCGGCATCGGCGGCGACGGCATCGACGGCATCCAGGCCACCTTCAAGAGCCGCGAGGCGGAAGGCCGCGTGGAGGCGCAGCACGTGCCGGTCTTCACCCCCCTCGGCACGCTGACGGGCGCCCTCGGCGTGCAGAGCGGGCGGCGCGTGCTGAACACGCAGGGCGAGAGCTTCCTGCCGCCGACGGAATCACGCTCGAACGCGGTCTACCTCTTCGAGCAACTCGACATCGGCCAGGGCCTGCGCTTCCAGGCGGCCGGCCGCATCGAGGGCACGCGGTCCGCGAGCACGGCGGTGCAGTTTCCGAGCGACTACCTGCCGGTGGAGGGGCAGGACCCGGCCAGCTTCGGCCTGAAGCGCCGGTTCGCCCCGAAGAGCGCCAGCTTCGGCGCCCTGCAGGACCTGCCCTACGGCTTCGTGGCCAGCGTGAACGGCTCCTACGTCGAGCGGGCGCCCACGGCCTACGAGCTGTTCTCGCAGGGGCCGCACGATGCGACCGAGACCTTCGAGATCGGTGATCCCCGCCTGAAGCTCGAACGCGCCCGCACGGTGGAGATGAGCCTCCGCCGGGCGCAAGGGCCGCTGCGCCTCGACGCGACGGGCTACTACACCCGCTATACGGGCTTCATCTACAAGCGGGACACGGGCAACCGCTGCGGCGACGACTTCGCCTCCTGCGGCAGCGGCGATGAACTCCGGCAGATCGTCTACTCGCAGCAGAACGCCACCTTCTACGGCGCCGAGATCGCCGCGCAGCTCGACGTGATCCCGGTGGGCAACGGCTGGGCCGGCCTCGAAGCGCAGTACGACTTCGTCCGGGCGCAGTTCGACGACGGCTCCTACGTCCCGCGCATCCCACCCCATCGCCTGGGCGGCGGCGTGTTCCTGGCCACCGACGGCTGGTTCGCCCGGGTGAACCTGCTGCACGCCTTCGACCACGTGGAGATCGCGCCGTTCGAGACGGTCACGCCCGGGTGGAACGACCTGCGCGCGGAGGTCAGCTACACCAAGGCCGTCGACCCGGCGATCTATGGCGCGAGCGAGTTCACCCTCGGCCTCCAGGGGCGCAACCTGCTGGACGACGACATCCGCAACTCGGCCTCGTTCAAGAAGGACGAGATCCTGCTGCCGGGCCGCAACGTCCGCCTTTTCCTGACGGCGCGGTTCTGAGCCGCGACGCGTCCTCTCCGCGCCGTGAAGATAAAAGCCGACGCGGAGGCCCAACCGTGCTACACGGAGCCAACCCCGCACGACTCCGTGCCCTGGGCAACCCCATGAGGCCCAAGTGGCAAATGCGTTCAAGAGCGGTGCGTCGCAGTCGCGATCGACCAATGATTTCAACGAGCGCGCGAAGCTCCTGTCCGAGCGCCTGGGCGCGATCGAGAAGCCGGTCCAGATGAAGCGCGGGAACGCGCCGCGTCGCACCTTCAAGGCAGGTCCCCGTCCCGAAGAGGAGACGGTGGAGCCGGCCGAAGCCCAGACCGAGGGTCACGAGACCGCCGAGGGCGAGGACACCGAGTCCGAGACCCGCTCCGAGGCCTGAGGTCGGTCGGACGCGGTTCGTCCGCTCCGTCCGATCGTTCAACAAGAAAGGGCCGACGCATCGCGTCGGCCCTTTTTCTGTTCGCGTCTCGTCGGTCCGGGCGCCGCGTGAGCGGCGCGCCCCGACCTCTAGCGGCGTGCCTTGGCCTTGCGGGCCGCGTAGCGGGCGTCGCGGGCCGCCTTCTTGGCGGCGAGCTCGGCCGCCTTCGCCTCGGCCGCAGCCAGGGCCTCGGCCTCCTCGCGGGCGATCTGCGCGGCGAGCTCCGCTTCCTCGCGGGCGCGCTTCGCTTCCGCCGCGGCTTTCTCGGCGGCGATCCGGGCCGCCTCGCGCTCGCGGGCGCGCTCTTCGCGGGCGCGGGCCACTTCGGCGCGGGCCTGCGCCTTGGCGATCATCTCCGGATCATCGGCCGGAGGACGGGCCTTGAATTTTTCCAGCAGCATCTGCTTCGCGCTGAGGGAGTTCTTACGGCGGTCGTCGAAATTCCTGTAGTCGAAGGCGCCCATCTGACCTTTCTCATGTGGTGTGTCGCCCGCATCCGGCGTGGAGCACGCGCGGCATGGGGCCGTGAAAGAAACCGGTTAATTGCTAGTCTTGCACCGCAGCAAGCCAATGCCTGACTGCCTGCCGGGAATCAACAGAAGCCGCTCGTCGTGAAGCGGCTTCTGACAGGTTGTTGAAACGATGCCTCAGCACGCGGGCCTCGTCTCGCCGGTCCGGGTCACCCGGATCGGGCGACCCGGACCGGCCGACCGAGCTCAGGCGGCCTGGAGGTTGCCGGCCGACTGCTTGCCAGTGCGGCGGTCGTTCTCGATCTCGTAGGAGACCTTCTGACCCTCGATCAGGTTGCGCATCCCGGCGCGCTCCACGGCGGAGATGTGGACGAACACGTCCTTGCCGCCGTCATCCGGCTGGATGAAGCCGTAACCCTTGGTCTCATTGAACCATTTCACGGTGCCCGTGCTCATGGTGCTGTTCTCCTGAAGCGTTGTTTTGCCTGCCATCGGCTGCCCGGTACCCGCGTCGCAATCGCGCGGGCACCCGAGGCGCAGGGTCGTCGGATGGGATGTGCGATCGAAGCGGCACCCGCGAACAGGACTGTCGAACAGTCCTGTGAAAAGGGCGGGTGTGCTACCCGGAATGAGCCGGCCATGGAGCGATGGTTACAAAAGTAGGAAGCCTGCGACGCAAGGACAAGGCGCCAGCCAAAGCCGGGTTCCCTGTCCGATTGCGGAAAGCCGCGGCCGGGCCGGGCCTGCGGCGAACCGCGCAACCGCTACCGTGCCTGGGGGTGGCGCGGCGCCCCGTGGTTGCTGCACCGGCCCCGGACCGGTACTCTGGCCGCCAACATATGTGGGTCCGAAGGGCCCGGGGACAGGACCGGAATGCGGGACCGACGGCGGGGCCGCGGCCCGGAAGGGGATGGGATGGCGAGGCCTGCGACGCAGCGACGAGAGCCGGGAGCGCAGGCGCGCCGGGCTCGCCGGAACGGCCATTCGTGACGGGTATCCGGGGGCGGATTCGTCGTGCATCGGTCTGGAGGCTCGCCTGCGCCGCCTGGCCGCTCGTCCTCGGTTCGGCCGGGGCCGGGTTCGCCGTGGGGCCGGCCCGGGCCTTCGACCTGTTCGGCCTGTTCGGCTCCGAGGAGGAGCCCCCGGCCCCGAGCGCCGGCGCCCTGCCCTATACGGTGAAGTTCTCCGGCATCGATGACGACGATGTCCTGCGCGCGCTGCAGGACACCTCCACCCTGTACCGCCTGCGCCAGGAGGCGCCGCCGGACGGAGAGGGCCTGGTACGCCGGGCGGAAGCCGACCAGCGCCGCCTCGCCGACGTGCTCTCGGGCTACGGCTACTACCAGGGCACCGTCGCGATCCGCATCGACGGCGTCGTGCTGGCGGGCGAGCCCAGCGTGGTGCCGGCTGCCCGCGCGGCCGAGGCGTCGCGGGCGCGCGCCCTGGTGCCGGTCAAGGTCGTGGTCGATCCCGGTCCGCTCTACACCCTGCGGTCGATCCGGGCCCGCGACCCCCGGGGCAACCCGTTTCCCGAGGAGGTCCTGCCGGAGCGCTTCACCCGCGTCGGGGACGAGGTGCCGGCCCGCTCGGCCACGGTTCTGGCCCGGGAGGCCAAGATCGTCGATCGCTTCCGGTCGCTGGGCCATCCCTTCGCCAAGGCGGTCTCCCGCGACCCGGTGGTGGACGACGCCGCCCACGTCATGGACGTCACCTTCACGATCGATCCGGGGCCGATCGCCGGGCTCGGCGAGGTCGCGGTGCGCGGTACGCAGGACATCGATCCGGCCGTGGTGCGCTCGTTCATCTATGCCGAGCCGGGCGACCCCTACTCGCCGAAAGCCGTGTCGGACATCCGCCGCTCGGTCGCCAAGGTCGAGGGCCTGGGCTCGATCCGGGTGCGCGAGGGCGAGACCCTCGATCCGTCCGGCAACCTGCCGATCTTCGTCGACGTCACGGAGCGCGAGAAGAACCTGATCGGCGTCGCCGCCCGCTACTCCACCGTCGACGGGCCGGGCATCCGGGCCTACTACGCCAACCGCAACCTGTTCGGCGGCGGCGAGACCTTCCGGGTCGACGCCGACATCTACTACCTGGGCAACGACCTCTACGCCAAGCAGCGCAAGGCCGCCGGCATCGACTCGAACGGCCTCGGCGGCCGTCTCTCGGCCACCTTCGTCAAGCCGGCCCTGTTCGGCACCCGCAACGACTTCATCGCCAACGTCTTCGCGGGCCGCGAGGCGCAGCAATCCTACGTCAGCGACGCGGCCGGCGGCACGGTGGCTTTGCGCCACCGCTTCTCCGACACCTTCTTCGCCCAGGTCGGCCTCGACGGACAGGCCGGGCGCTCGCAGGACGCCCTCGGCAAGGTCGATTACCGCCTCGTCGGCGTGCCGCTCTCGGTGAGCTACGATTCCACGGACAACCTGCTGGACCCGACCGAGGGCGTGCGCCTCACCGCATCGGCCACACCCTATGCGGGCTTCCTCGGCTCCGATCCGTCGATCTTCGTCGCCAAGGCACAGGGCTCGACCTACTACGCCTTCGACGACGAGGCCCGCTACATCCTGGCCGGCCGCATCGGCTTCGGCTCGATCTCCGGGGCGAACCTCGAGGACATCCCGGCCAACATCCGGTTCTTCGCCGGCGGCGGCGGCTCGGTCCGCGGCTTCCCCTACCGGACGCTGGGACCGCGCGGGCCCTTCAACCTGCCCATCGGCGGGCGCAGCCTGCTCGAGGCCTCGGTGGAGGCCCGCATCAAGGTCACCGACACCATCGGCGTGGTGCCCTTCATCGACGCCGGCACCGCCTTCGCCGGCAGCCTGCCCGACTTCGACGAGCGCATCCGCTACGCCGTCGGCCTCGGCCTGCGCTACTACACCGGCATCGGCCCGATCCGGGTCGACGTCGCCTTCCCGATGGACCGCATCAAGGGCAACCACGAGCGCCCGGTGGCCCTGTACATCAGCCTGGGGCAGTCCTTCTGATGGAATTCTGGACCGCACGGACCGCCCGGATCGCGCCCCTCCCCCCGCGTCGGGGGCGATTGCGCCTTGCCGCGATCCTGGGCCTCGCGCTCTTCGTCGCCGGCCCGGCCACCCTGACCCGGGCCGACGAGGGCGAGAAGACCGTGCTCGGCGGGCTCCTGTCCAAGGCCCTGTCGACGCCGGGCTCGCGGGTCGCCATCGGCGCCGTGGACGGCGCCCTGTCCTCGGACGCCACCATCCGTGACGTGGCGGTCAGCGACGCCAACGGCGTCTGGCTGAAGCTCGACCGGGCGCGGCTGGTCTGGCGCCGCCTCGCCCTGCTGTCCGGCCGACTGGAGGTGGAGACCCTGGAAGTCGGGCGCCTCGAAGTCCTGCGCCGACCCCTCCCCGCTCCGGTCTCGGCGACCCCGGAGCCCGACGGATCGCTGCTCCCCGACCTGCCCGTGAAGGTGGAGGTCAAGGCCTTCACCCTGGCCGAACTCGTCCTCGGCGAGGCCCTGGCCGGGCAGCCGGCCCGCCTGACCGCCCAGGGCCGGGCCAAGCTCGGCGCCCCGTCCGAGGGCCTCGACCTCGACGTCGCGGTGCGTCGCCTCGATGCCGAGGGGCGCTTCGGCGCGCGGCTGCTCTTCGTGCCGAAGGGCGAGACCCTGGAGCTCAAGACCACCCTGGTGGAGCCGGCCGGCGGCCTGTTGTCCAAGGCCGCCAACCTGCCCGGCACGCCGCCGATCAACCTCGACCTCGACGGGCGGGGCACGCTCGACGCCTGGAACGCCCGCCTCGACTTCGATGCCGGGCCGGACCTCGGCGCCCGGGGCACCGCGCGCATCTCCCGCGTCGGGGCCGAGCGCCGGCTCGCCCTCGACCTCGCCTCGCGGATCGAGGGTCTGCTGCCCGGCCCGGCCGCGGCGATCTTCTCGGGGACGACCAAGCTCGACGGGGGACTGCGCTTCGCCGACAGCGGCGCCTTCGGCATCGACCGCCTGGAACTGACCTCACGCACCGCCCGGCTCGAAGCCAAGGGGACCCTCACGGCCGACCGGGTGGCCGACTTCCTCCTCTCCGCCCGCGCCGTGCCCACCGAGGGCGGAGTCACAAAGGCGGCGGATGCCGAGCTCGACACCCTGGTCTTCGACGGCAGCCTGAAGGGACCGGTGGCGCGGCCCACGGTCAACGGCACGCTGAAGGCCGCGGGCCTGCGCGCCGGCGGCTCCGCCCTGGAGCGGGTCGACGCCACCCTGTCGATGCTGCCGGCCGGGCCCGACCCCTCCGCGGCCCGCTTCGCCCTCGCGGCCGACGCCCGGGTCGACGGCCTGCGCCTCGCCGACCCGGCCCTGCGCCGGGCTATCGGAACCCGGGCGGCCCTGACCTTCCGCGGCACCCTGCAGCCCGACAACGTCCTCGACGTCGCCGAACTCAAGCTCGACGGGCCGACGGCGACGGCGGCCTATGCGGGCCGGATCGGCCAGAACACCCTGACGGGCACGGTGGACGCGGCCCTGTCCGATCTCGCGGCCTTCTCGGAGGTCGCCGGGCGGCCCCTCGCCGGCGCCCTGACGGCCCGGGCCGCCCTGACCGGCGACCCGGCCCGCAAGGCGGTCAGCGCCGATGTCGACCTGCGCACCAGCGGCCTCGCCCTCTCGCTCCCGGCCCTCGACCGCACCCTCGGGACCGCACCGCGCTTCAGCGGCCGGCTCTCCCAGGTCTATGACGGCTACGCCTTCGACGGCGCCCGCTTCGAGGGCGCCGAGATCGTCGGGCGCCTCGACGGCCGCGCCACCGCGCGCCTCGCCGATGCCAAGCTCGTGGTCGCCCTGAAGGACCTGTCCAGCCTCGATCCGAAGCTCGCCGGGCGCGCCCTCCTCGACGGCCGGCTCAGCGGCACCCTGGAGAAGCCCGACCTCACCGCCACCCTGACGGCGGGCGAGGCCCGCGCCCTCGGCCGGCCGCTCCGCGACCTCCGGGTCGAGACGGCCCTCAAGGACCTCACAGGGGCGCTCGACGGCACCCTGCGCCTGTCCGGCGACGTCGCCGGCAAGGCGCTCAAGGGCGACGCGCACGTGGCCCGTCCGACGCCCGACGCCTGGACCCTCGACCGCCTCGCCTTCCGCCTCGGCTCCGTCGCCCTCGACGGCCGCGCCGCCGTGGACGCCCGAACCCAGCTGACCGAGGGCGCCCTCACCCTCGCGGCCGGTAACCTCGACGACCTCGCCCCCCTCGCCCTGACGCCGATGGCGGGCAACCTCGACGCCGCCGTCACGCTCTCCCGGGCGAACGGGCGCCAGGACGCCGCCGTGAAGACGACCGGGGCGGCTCTGCGCTTCGGCGAGATCGGCCTGTCGCGCCTGGACGCGGACCTCAGCGGTCGCGACCTGCTGGCCCGGCCCGTGGTCGATGGCCGGGTGAACGCCGACCGCATCGTCGCGGCCGGCCAGAGCCTCGACACCGTCCGGCTCGTGGCCGTGGGATCACCGAACGCCAGCGACATCACCCTGAGCGCGAAGGCGCGCGGCTTCGACCTCGACGGCGCCGCCCGGCTCGTGCCGGGCGAGCGCACCCGCATCGACCTGTCGCGCTTCGCGGCGGTGCGCGGCGGCGATCGCCTCGCCCTGGCCAGACCGGCCAGCGTCACCCTCGACGGCGGCTCGGCGGTAATCGACTCCCTCGTGGTGGCGGCGGGCAGCGGCCGGCTGAGCCTGTCCGGCCGGGTCGGCCAGGCTCTCGACCTCAAGCTCGGCATCCGTAGCCTGCCCCTGGCGCTGGCCCGGATCGCCTCGCCGAGCCTCGCGCTCACCGGCACCCTCGACGGCGAGGCCGACCTGCGCGGCTCCGCCGACCGCCCCGAGGGGCGCTACGCCCTGACGGTGGCCCGCCTCGTCACGCCCGAGACCCGCAAGGCCGGCCTGCCGCCCATCGACGCCCGCGCGAGCGGGACGGTGAGCGACGGCCGCGCCGGCATCGACGGCCGGGTCTCGGCCGGTCGCGGCGCCGAGATGACGGTGACCGGCTCCCTGCCGGTGGCCCCCGGCGAAGCGCTGGCGGTAAAGCTGCGCGGCACCCTCGACGCCGCGCTCGCGAACAGCCTCCTCAGCGTCGGCGGCCAGCGCGTCGCCGGCCGCATCGCCCTCGATGCCGGCGTGACCGGAACCCTGGCCGCCCCCCGGGCCGAGGGCGCCGCCACGCTGACGGGCGGCGCCTTCACCGATCCGCTCCAGGGCATCCGCCTCACCAACATCGAAGGTCGCGTCACCGGCCGCGGCGACACCCTCGTCGTGGAGCGCCTGACGGCCCAGACCCGCAACGGCGGGAGCCTGCGGGGCGACGGCCGGGTGGCCCTGGAGCCCGCCGCCGGCTTCCCGGGCTCGCTCCGGGTCTCGGCCGAGCGGGCGGAACTCGTCTCCAGCCCGCTCATGACCGCGGTGGCGAGCCTCAACCTCGCCCTGACCGGGCCGCTGGCCCGGACCCCGAAGATCGCCGGCCGGATCGACCTCGTCTCGGTCGACGTCTCGGTGCCGGACCGCCTGCCCGCCACGGTGCAGCCCCTGCCGGAGATCCGCCGGGTGAACACCCCGCCGGAGGTGCGCGCTCGCCTCGCCGCCCGGGCCGATCGCCGGGCCAAGGTCGCGGCCCTGGGCAAGCGCGGCAAGGTCGCCCCGCCCTTCGACGCCACCCTCGACGTCGCGGTCAACGCCCCGAACCGCATCTTCGTGCGCGGCCGCGGCATCGATGCCGAGCTCGGCGGCGCACTTCGGATCACGGGGTCGTCGCGGGACCCCGTGGCGACCGGCGACTTCGAGATGCGCCGCGGCCGCCTCAGCGTCGTCGGCCAGCGCCTCGATTTCACCCGCGGCCGGCTCACCTTCGGGGGCGAGATCGCCACGCCCGACCTCGACTTCGTGGCTGAGACCAAGGCCGCCGAGGTCACGGCACGGATCGCCGTGACCGGTCCGGCCAACCAGCCGAGCTTCCTCCTCACCTCCGACCCGAGCTTGCCCCAGGACGAGGTGCTGTCGCGCCTGCTCTTCAAGAAGGCCTCGGGGGGCCTGTCGCCGTTCCAGGCCCTGCAACTGGCGCAGGCCGTGGCGCAGTTCTCCGGCGGGGCCGGCGGCGTCGACGTGTTCGAGCAGGCGCGCAAGGGCCTGGGCCTCGACAGCCTCGACGTCTCCACCGGGGCCAGCGGCGGACCGGCGCTCGGAGCCTCGCGCTATCTCAGCGACCGCCTCAGCGTCGGCGTGAAGGCGGGCGCCAAGCCTGCCGACACGGCGGCGACGGTGGATTACGACGTGACCCGGCGGGTCAAGATCCAGGGCGAGGCCGGGAGCGACGGCCGCACCGCGGTGGGCGTCGGAGCGGAGTGGGAGTACTGAGCCTCAGCGCGTCAGCCAAAGGGACTGTCCGACGCCGCTCAGGCCCTCGTGGAAATGCGTTACGAGGACGATCGCCCAGAGCATGCCGAGGATCGTGGTCAGGGCGACGAGGATCACCTCGCCCGAATCGCGCAGCCTCAGGAAGCGCTGGGCTGCTCGGGGGGATTGGGTCTCGATGCGTTGTCGTGTCATTCCATCTCCGGGTCGGGCCTGGGGTGTCCGGCCTGAACGCCGCAAGCCACGGGCCAGGGCGACGCCCCCCGGCCGTCCTCGCGCATCCGTGACGTCCCACCCCGCACCGGAATGACTCGCGTGTCCGCCTCGTCCCTGCTGATCTATCCCGATCCCCGCCTGCGCCGGGCCGCCGAGCCGGTCACGCAGTTCGACGACGCCCTGCACGAATCGGCGCGAGACCTCGAGGCGGTGATGCTGGCGGTCTCCGCCCTCGGGCTCACCCTGCCGCATATCGGACAGGGGCAGCGCCTGGTGCTGCTGCGGATGGAACCAGGCGAGCCGGTGACCGCCTACGTCAATCCGGAGATCGTCTGGGCCTCTCCCGAGCGCGGGCCGCAGCAGGAGGGCAGCGTCTCGATGCCGGGGGTGATGGACATGGTCGACCGTGCCGTGCGGGTCCGGGTGCGCTACCGCGACCTCGACGGCGGCGAGCAGGAGGAGGAAGCTGAGGGCTTCCGGGCGGCCTGCCTCCAGCACGAGATCGACCAGCTCGACGGCATCTTCTGGATCGAACGCCTGTCGCGGCTGCGCCGGGACCGGGCGATCAAGCGCTTCGCCAAGCTGCGCCGACCCGGCGGCTGAACGCGCCATCGTTATGCGGCGGATCGGCCGCGGGCGCGTTATAGCTCGGCGGCGCGTCCCTCACCCGAGAGGCGCATTGCCGATTGCGCTCGTTTTCGCCCGACCAGATCGTGTTCGCCGAGACCCTCCCGATGCGTTCGATCCGACCTCTCCTGCTCGTCCTGGCCCTGGCCGGCACGGCGCAGGCGACTGCCCGGGCAGCCATGGCTGCACCGGCGCCCGCCGCGTCGGCGTCCACGCCGGTTCCGGCCATCGGATGCGCGTCCCTGGCGAACCTGCGGCTGCTCCTGCGCGAGAGCAAGGATGCGGTCGCCACCGTCGTCGCACGCCTCAACGACGACAAGGCCGACCACCTCGGCTGCCAGGTGGTTCCGCGCGACGCCGTCTCGGGTATCGCCGAGCACCTGACCCTCAACGGCAGCGCCTACGATTGCCTGACCCTGCGCAGCACGAGCGTATGCCAGTGGGTCGTCGCCGGTACGGTCAAGCCCACCGAGGCCGTGGCGAAGCCGCGTGCGGGCGAGAAATCCAAACCCGTCGACAAGTCCCCGGACAAGTCCGTCCCACCGGAGAAGAACCGCCGATGACCCGACCGTCGCGTGCCGGCCTCGCGGCCCTCCTGCTCGGGCTCGCCGCCGTCAGCGCCGCCCGTGCCCAGCCGACCGAATCCACCGATGTCGTCGCCTGCAAGAGCCTAGTGGCGTTGCGGGTCCTGATGGCCAGCGGGGACCGGGCCGCCGCTGAGGCGGCACTGCCGCAACATCCCGAGTGCCGCCGGATCGCGCGGGCGCGCATCGGCGCCGCGGAGCATCGCGCCATGGTCGGCGGGGCCCCGTTCGAGTGCCTCGGCGTGACGAATGAGAGCGACTGTGTCTGGGTCATGCCCTGACCGGCACGCCGAACACCTTCACCACTACGACAGCAGGGGGAACAGGATGCGGAAGACGGGGATGTGGCGAGGGCCGGTGCTGGGATTGACGCTCTCGGCCCTCGCCTCGGCGGCCCTTGCGCAGGGCGAATCCACGCCGATCCAGAGTCCTCAGGATGCGGCCTGCCGCACGGAGGCCCGCAACCGGGTGTTCTCGACGCCCGATCCGAAGGGGCTCGGCCTCTACGCGATCGGCCGCCAGCTCTACTTCGCCTGCATGAAGCGCGCGCAGCCCGGGCCTCGCCGGCGGGAGCGGGCGCGCGCCTCCTGAGACGGCGCGATCAGACGCTGAGGGGGGCGCCGATCCGGGCACGGAGGACGTGCCGGAGGTTCTCGTTGTCGTTGGTGTCCGCGTCGAGGGCGGCCATCAGGCGGAGCAGTCGGCTGATCGGCGTGGTGCGGTCCTGGACCGCCGCGTCGATGAGCACCCGGAGGGGTGCCGGCTCGCTGGCGGCGAGCGTTTTCAGGTTCGTCTGGGCCGGCTGGGGCATGGTCCGCGGATCCGTGGCGTGATCAGGCGCGATCACGGGCGGCTCGCTACGCCATCGCCAGGGCCGGCGCCAGGGTTTTTTGCCATCTATCCATAGCCGGCACGCAATCCTGCCCTGCGCGACGGAACAAAGCGGGATTACGCGGGAAATGTGTGGATCGCGGCCGATTCCACGTGGTGCGTGTCGGGTTTGCCGTCGGACCTGTCCGAATCAACAACCCGAGTGCACGGCGGCGCGCCGTATCAGCGCGCCAGCGGCGAAGCGGCGTAGCCGTCGAGGAGATCCCGCGGGTCCTTGTAGAGCGCCATGCAGCCGGCGGCGCTGAGATTGGCTTCCGGGAAGCCGCCGCAGAGGACGCCGATGGTGGGCAGGCCGGCCTTTCCCGCCGCCTCGGCATCGTAGGGCGTGTCGCCGATCACCACCGCCTGCGCCGCCGTGATCGGCGCGAGCTTCTCGAGGGCGGCCTGGAAAATGTCGGGGAAGGGTTTCGAGCGCTCGACGTCGTCGGAGCTGACGACCACGTCCGTGAGATCCTCGACGTCCATGAGCGACTGGTAGTGCTCGACCTCCTTCGCCTTGCCGGAGGAGGCCAGGGCGATGGTCAGGCCCTCGCGCTTGAGGTGCTCGAACAAGGCGCGGACGGCCGGGAAGGGCTTTACCTTGGAGAGATAGTCGCGCTTGAACAGGTCCGAGCGATAAGCCTCGATCGTCTCGCCCTCGCGCTCCACCCGCTCCGCGTCGAGAAAGACCGGCAGCAGCTGGTCGCCGCCCTTGCCGATCTGGCTGCGGGCCTGGTCGTGGCTGACGCGCACGCCGAAATGCGCGAAGGCGTCGACCCAGGCCTGGGCATGGAGGTCGACGCTGTCGAGCAGGGTCCCGTCGATATCGAAGATCACCGCCCGTACGGTCCTGGTCATCGCGTCATCCCGATCCGCTGCACGCCGACCGACAGGCCGGCGTTCCGTGGGCGAACGGATGGCTCCCCGCGCTGTTCCGCCGGGGGGACGGGATTCGCGGCCGGCTCAGCGGGGGAAGAGGTGCAGGCCGTCGTCGGGCAGGAGGTTGCGGGCCGGGCCGCCGGTCTGTTGGCCGCGGCCCTGCTGGTAGTAGGGCAGCTCCGGACGGCGGTCGTTGTCGCCGCCGGAATCATACTCGTAGGGGCGGCTCCAGGGGGCGCGTCCGCCGACGCCGCCGGTGGTGTCGACGTCGATGACGGCGGGACCGCCGCGCAGCACGACGGGGCCGGCCGCGGCGGCGAGCGGCAGGCCGGCCGTGCCGAGGGCCAGGACGGCCGCGACCGTCGTCTTCCTGATCGTCGTCTTCATCGAAGCCTCGCCTCAGACGGCGCGCGGTCCCGGGGGCCGCGGCCATGGTTCTGGATCTGGCCTGACAACGGTCAAGGTTTTCCTTCGTTCCGGCACCCCCCGTGAGGGGGCGTCCGTCGCGGCCAGCCAAAAGCCCGCCCCACCGGTCCGGTGGGGCGGGCTTTGGGTCGTCCCGTGGCGGGGCCGGACTTGCTCCGGCCCGCGCGTCTCAGTGAACGGTGGCGACGTTCTCGACCACCCGGCCGCGGGCCGGAACCCGGGGTGCCTTGGCGACCGCCGCCTTGGCGACGGCAGCCTTGGTCACGGGGGTCTTGGCAGCAGCCGTCTTGGCAGCGGCAGCCTTGGCGGCGGGCGCCTTCGCGGCGGCCGATTTCACCGCGGCCGGCTTGGCGGCCTTCGTGTCGGCGGCAGCCTTCGCCTTGGTCTCGACCTTGGCGCCGGCGCTGCGGCTGCGGGTCGGCTTGGTCTTCAGGGTCTCGGCGAGCACGGCGGCCGGGCTGGCCGAGAGGGTGACGTCCGCGGTGGCGGCCTGGATGACCTCGATGCCCATCCGCGACGGGGTCAGGAGCTCGATCTCGGCGCGCAGCCAGTGCGCCTCCGCCTGGCCGAACACGCGGCCCTCGTCTTCCCAGATGTAATAGGCGCGCTCGCGCACCTGCTGCTCGAAGGGCTTCATGGTCTCTCCTCGTCCGATCGGTCCGACGTCCCGGGCGAGGATGAAACCGGATGGTTAAGCGGGCGTTAACCGCGCCGGCTGCTCTCCGACGCCGGGCGGTCCAGGCTCAACCCTTGGACAGGCGACGGGCGTTGGCGCGGACCTTCCGACGGTAGCCGGCCACGACCCCGGCCGTGGAGCCGCCGGTGGCGATCAGCAAGGCGGCCTCGTTGGCGGCCATGATCTTCTCGCTGACCATGCGTTGCGCCTCGGCCTGCGCCGCGGCGCCGCCCAGGGACAACTTGGCGAGGCGCAGGCCGATGACCTGCTGCGATTCCATGGCGAGCAGGGTCGCGTCCATGCCGAGCTTCCACCAGGAACCGAACATCCGAATCCACTTTCGAAGATGATGGCGCCGAGCCGGCAGGGCGGCTCGGGCTGTAGGCAGGGGTTCCGTACCCGGTCCCCGGGCGGGGTCCCGTTCGATCAGTCGAACAGGCGATTCTTCGCGCCGGAGCCCCCGAGGCTGATCTTCTTGGTGCCCGATCCCCCGAGGCTGATCTTCTTCGGCGGGGCGGCGGCCGGGCTCGGCGTCGCCGGCCGCGCCGGCTTGAGGCGGGACTGGCCGTAGACCACCGATCCGATCTCGTCGGCGACGCGCACGAGATCTTCGCGCTCGCAGGCCCGGGCGACCCGCAGGCCGAGCTGGTGCATGTGGCTCTTGCCGTAGAGATAGACGGCAAGGCGCGCGCGTGTCGTGGTCGACATTGCCTCGAGGATCTCCGGCAGGTCGTCCTCGTCCGCCCGGTAGACCTGGCCGAGGAGTTCGAGGGAGACCGGGCAATCCGGATCGGGAACGGCGCCGCTGGTCGGGTGAGCCTGCGTCATGGGGCATCTGCCTGTGCGAGGGGCGGAGGGGGAACGGCCGCAGAATCGGCCGCCGGGGTGGTGGGTCCGCCCGCATCGGCGCGGGCGGGCGGTGCCGCGACCGGCACCGTCGGGGGCGGCACGGCCGCGAGGCAGCCGGTGCAGACCGAGGCGATGGCGATGCGGGACCGCGCTTCGGCCCGCTGCCAGACCGCCTCGCTGCGGGCCCGCGCCGCCTGGGCTGCGGATTCGTCGAAGGCGCCGGCTCCGCCGGAGCCGAGGCTCGCCTCGCCGCCGGGGCGGATCCGGATGAACAGCGGTTCCTGAGCGAGAGCCGGGCCTGCCGTCGCCAACCCGATAGCAGGCGCGAGGGCTGTCAGGCTACCCGCGATCGCCAGGGCTGCGGCAAGGGAACGGGGCATCGGCTCCTCGTTGGGCGGGCCGGCGCGGGAATCGCCCATGCCGGCTGACATCGTTCGTCTGAACAGGGTTAACGATGCCTGAAGGGAACCGGATGCCGCAGCGGCAGCGCGTCCGCTCGACCCCCGATGCCGGGGCGGCCTAACAGGACGCCATGGAACCGAACGTCTACCTCCTGATGGCCGCCGCCCTCTTGTATTCCGGCTACATGGTCATCGCCATGCGCTCGTGAGCGCGTGTTGGCCATGCGCTCGTGAGCATGTCCTGGCCATACATTTGGGAGCGTTCCCTTACCGGCGTTCGTCGCGCTCGATCACCGCGCAGGCGGTGACGGGCGCCTCGCGCGTTCCGGAGAGTGAGCATGTGACGAGGACCTTCCCGGCATCGACGTTGCTGTGCCGTGTGGTCGCGGCAGCGGTGCGGGCCGTCCGGGCCGCCTGCGCCAGTTCCTCGGACGCGAGGCCCGTGACGGCGTGTCCGGCCCGTCCGAACAGGTCGAAGTAGCCCGCCGGCAGCGGCGTTCCCCGGAACTGGACGCCCGTGGCGGAGAGTTCGCCGCAGGCCAGGGTCATGCCGATCCCGTCGGGGCCGCTGAACTCCGCGAAATCCGCCGTTCGCTTGACCAGGGTGGCCTGGGTCTCGGCGACCACCCGGTCGATGAGGTCGCCGCAGCTATCCGCCGCGGCGGGGCCCGCGAGGGCGAGGAGGCCGAGGCTCGCGGCCAAGATGGGAGAGAATGCGCGCATTCCCTCTCACCTAAGGGCGGCCCGGCCGTTGTCGAGCGCCGCGGCTACAGCCGCTTCCGCGGCGGGCGGGGACGGCGGAACACCCCGACCATTTCGAGATGGCCCGAATAGGCGAACTGATCGACCGGGATCACCCGCTCCAGGGTGTAGCCGCCCGCCACCAGGGTCGCGGCATCCCGCGTGAAGGTGCCGGTGTCGCAGGCGACGCCGATGACGAGCGGCACCTTCGATTCCGCGATGCGGGCTGCCTGCGCACCGGCCCCCGCCCGGGGCGGATCGAACACCACGGCGTCGTAGGCCTCGAGTTCGAGGGGCAGGAGCGGCCGGCGGAACAGGTCGCGGCGCTCCGTGGTGACCCGGCGCAGGCCCGGCACGGCGCGCACCGCCCGGTCGAGGCTGGCCGAGGCGGCCGCCTCGCCCTCGACCGCATGGACGTCCCGGGTGCGCGCCATGGCGAGGCTGAACGGGCCGCTGCCGGAGAACAGGTCCACGACCCGCTTCGTCTTCTTGTCGAGGGCCGCGACCACGGTTTCGGTCAGCACGGCCTCGCCGGCCTCCGTGGCCTGCAGGAAGCCGCCGGCCGGCGGCACCAGGCGCAGGCCCGAGGTGGTGACCGCCGGAGCCCGGCGCTCCACCAGCACCTCCCCGTGCAGCGACAGGCGCGCCAGGTCGAGATCGCCGGCCAGCCGCACCAGTGCGGCGCGGACCCCCTCGGCGGCGGGGCCGTGCCCGCGGACATCCACGTCGAGGCCGGCCTCGGTGGCGGTGACGGCGACGTCGAGGGGCTTGCGGCCATGGCCGAGCGGCGCACTCAGGGCCGTCGCCACCTGGGGCGCCCGGTGCAGGGCCGGGACGGTGATGGGGCAATGGTCGATGGCGACGAGGTCGTGGCTGCGCGCCGCCATCAGCCCGGCCTCCGCCCGGCCCTCGACGGCCCGCACGTGCAGGGTGAGGCGTCGCCGCCCCTCCCCCCGCGCATCGACCAGCGGCTCCGGCGCGAGGCCGAGCCCGGCATGGGACAGGGCCTGGACGAGGTGGTCGCGCTTCCAGGCGGCGTAGGGCTCGGGGGCGAGGTGCTGCACGGTGCAGCCGCCGCAGGCGCCGAAATACGGGCAGAACGGTGCGATCCGATCCGGAGAGGCCTCGAGGACCTCGACGAGCGTACCGCGCGTGCCCGACCGCAGCACCGTCACCCGCTCGCCCGGCAGGGCCAGGGCGACGGCGGTGCCGTCTTCGGCCAGCCCGTCGCCGCGGGCGCCGAGGCGGCGGATCTCCAGGGTCTCGGTGGGCTGGGTGTCCGGCTCGGTCATGGTGGTGGGTCCAGGCGGGCCCCGATCAGGAACTCGCGGTTGCCGTCACCGCCGGCGACGGGTGACGGGATGAGGCCGACGATGCGCAGCCCCAGGGTCTCGAAGGCGACGCGGATCTCGGCGCAGACCGCGTCGTGGATGGCGGGATCGCGGACGATCCCGCCGCGCCCGACCCGGTCGCGCCCGGCCTCGAATTGCGGCTTGATCAGCGCGGCCAGGGCAGCGCCGGGGGCCAGAAGCGGCAGGAGCGCCGGCAGGATCAGCCTAAGGGAAATGAAGCTGACGTCGATGGCGCAGAGGTCCGGTGGCCGCGGGATCGCGGCGCGGTCCAGGCTGCGGGCGTCGGTGCCCTCGAGGCTGGTGACGCGGGCCTCGGTCCGTAACGAGGCGTGGAGCTGGTCGCGTCCCACGTCGACGGCGTAGACATGGGACGCGCCCCGCACCAGCAGCACGTCGGTGAACCCCCCGGTGGAGGCGCCGACGTCGAGACAGACCCGGCCCGCCGGGTCGAAGCCGAAGGCGTCGAGGGCGGCGTTGAGCTTCAGACCCCCGCGGGACACGAAGGGATGAGGCGCGGAGGCTTCGAGGCGCGCATCGCGGTCGAGGAGGTCTGAGGCCCGCGTCACGGGCTGGTCGTCCGCCCGGACGAGACCCGCCGCGATGGCCGCCTGCGCCCTGGCCCGGCTCTCGAACAGGCCCCGCTCCACCAGAAGGCGGTCCGCCCGCAGCCGCTCCCGATTCATCCTCACGCCCAACGCGTCTCGTTCCCGCCGGCCCCGGGCCGGTCCTTCCCGCTACACCACTCGGCGCCGGGGGCGAATGAAATTCGTCACGATTTCAGTCGCGCGTCCGGGCCGCCCTGCTCCATAAACGACGAGGGTGGCCGCTGATTCCGCACGGAACGGTTGCTGCGGGCCGGGCTTGTCCCGGTCGGTAGGGGTCCGCCACCCCGTCGCGGACGACGGAGTAGGGCCGGGACTTGGGACAGATCCGGGACTTGGGACAGATCATGGTCGCGCCGCGTGAGATCGAGTTGAAGCTGGAATGCGAGGGCAGCGACCTCGCGGAGCTGAGCCGCCACCCCTTCCTGCAGGCGGAAGCCGCGGAGGACTCCCGCTTCCTCACCTCGACCTACTTCGACACGGAAGGCGGTGACCTGCGTGCGGCCGGACTCACCCTCCGGGTGCGCCGCGACGGTGACGGTTTCGTCCAGACCGTCAAGGCCGCCGCCGCCGCCCCGGGCCTGTTCGATCGCGCGGAATGGGAGGCGCCCGTCGCCGGCAACGCGCCCGACCTCACCCAGCTCTCCGAGACGCCGGTCCCGGACGTGCTGTCGGCAGCCGAGGCGCCCGACCTGTCCCCCGCCTTCGCCACCCTGGTGGAGCGGCGCAGCCGTCTGGTGCGCTACGGGGCCTCCCGGATCGAGGTCGCCTTCGACGAGGGCCGGATCGAGACCCCGAACGGCGATGCGCCCCTGTGGGAGCTCGAACTCGAGCTCAAGGAAGGCCGGCCCGAGGACCTGTTCACCCTGGCCCAGGCCCTGGCCGAGACCGTGCCGCTGCGCCTCGGCGCGATGAGCAAGTCGGCCCGCGGCTTCAGCCTTCGCGACGGGACCCTGCGGCGCCCGAGCAAGGCGCGGCCGGTGGCTCTGGCGCCCGACGCCACGGCCGGCGAGGCCTTCCGGGCCATCGCCTTCGCATGCCTGTCGCACCTGCGGCTGAACGAGGACGTGTTCCTGCACAACCGGGACGTAGAGGCGTTGCACCAGCTGCGGGTCGCCCTGCGCCGCCTGCGCTCGGCCTTCACCCTATTCAAGCCGGTGCTGGCACAGGACGCCACGGCCGCGACCCTGCGCGACGAGATCAAGCGCATCACCGAGCCCTTCGGCCATGCCCGGAACCTGGACGTGTTCCTGGCCGAGACCCTTCCGGCGGAGATGGCCAAGCGGCCCGACGAGGCCGGCCTCGACGACCTGCAACGGCGCCTCGAAGCGGAGCGGGACCGGGCCTATGACGGCGTCCTCGCTACCCTCGAGTCCCAGGAATGGCGCGGCCTCGTCCTCGACGTCGCCGCCTGGCTGGAGACCGGCGGATGGCGAACCGGACCCGCCGCCCCGGACCGCGATGGGCCGGCGAGCGACTTCGCCGCCCAGGTGCTCGACAAGGCCCTGCGCCGCATCCGCAAGCGCGGACGCCACCTCGACCGCCTGGAGGCCGAGGAGCGCCACCGGGTCCGGATCGAGGCGAAGAAGCTGCGCTACGGCGCCGAGTTCTTCGCGAGCCTCTACACCGAGAAGAAGCTGCGCAAGCGCCACAAGGCCTTCGTCTCGGCCCTGTCCGACCTGCAGGACCATCTCGGCAGCCTGAACGACCAGGCCACCGCCCATACCGTGCTGGCTGGCTTGGTCGCGGTGCCCGATCCGCAGGAGATTCCCGGTGAAACGGCCTTCGCGGCCGGCCTCGCGGCGGGCGACAACGAGGCCGACGGCAAGAAGCTGCTGAAAGCCGCCGCCGAAGCCCACGGGGACCTCGTGGCGGTCAAGCCGTTCTGGCGCTGAGGCGCGCCGGTCGCCGATTTGGCGATGCGCCGTCAGCCGCGGGGGCTGAGGGCGTAGAGCGTGATCGCGGCGGCGTTCGAGACGTTGATGCTGCGGATCTCGCCGCTGAACGGGATGCGGGCCAGCACGTCGCAATTCTCGCGGGTGCGCTGGCGCAGCCCCTTGCCCTCGGCCCCGAGCACGATCACGGCCGGGCGCTTCGGGCCGATGCTGTCGAGGGCGGTCTCGGCATCGGAATCGAGGCCGATGCGTGTGAAGCCGCGCTTGCCGAGGTCGACCAGGGCGTCCGACAGGTTGCGGACCACGATCAGGGGCACGTGCTCCAGCCCACCCGAGGCGGACTTCGCCAGCACGCCGGTGGCGTTGGGCGAGTGGCGAGCGGTGGTGATGATGCCCGCCACCCCGAAGGCGGCGGCGGTGCGCACGATGGCACCGACATTGTGCGGATCGGTGATCTGGTCGAGGGCGAGGAGCAGCACATCGTCGCCCAACTCGTCGAGATCCGGCCCGGGCAGCGGGTCGGCCTCGAGGTAGAGGCCCTGATGCACGGCGTCGGCCCCGAGCAGCGCGTTGATGGCGCTCGGGCGCACGAGTTCGGGATCAATCCGCAGCGTGCCGATCTCCTCGGTGAGCCGGATCATGGCGTTCTCGGTGGCGAGGAGCCGGTGCAGCTTGCGCCCCTCGTTGGCGAGCGCCTGCGCCACCGGATGCCAGCCGTACAGCACGACGTGGTCGCCGGAGGCCGCCGCGACGCTCGCCGCGCCCCGCTGGTTCTGCGGCGGCCCGCGCCGGAAGGGACCCCGCCCGAAGCCGGGCTTGTTCGTCCTCGGCCCCGGCGGGCCGTCGCGTCGCGTGGTCATGCAGTCAGGTCCGCTCTCCGGCCGCCGGAAGGAGCGGTCCGCGTGTCCCCCCGACAAACCGGCCGGGGCCGCATTCGTCAAGCCGCAAACCCGCGGCGATTCCCCCGTTGCCCCCGCGCCCGAAGCCGCATATAGAACCGCTCACCGCAGCGGCGCCCTTCGTCTAGCGGTCTAGGACGTCGCCCTTTCACGGCGAAAACACGGGTTCGATTCCCGTAGGGCGCGCCAGCGATGTTTTCGCAATTGAACGCGACCCACTCCCTTTCTCAGAACGCATCGGACGCTCGGACACCGCTGGCGCCCGCCCGGCGGACGCAGTCCGACGATGCCTGCGGACTAGCGAGGATCGGCCTTGCGGCAGGGATCAGATTGCAGGATTTGGAAGGGTGGTGAGCGCGCTGGGGCTCGAACCCAGGACCTACAGATTAAAAGTCCGTTGCTCTACCAACTGAGCTACGCGCTCGTGTGCGACGGGGCGTTGCGGCGCTCGGCGCCGCGCCGTGTCGAACAGCGTGGCTCGCAATAGGGGGTCGGCGGTATGGGGTCAACCGGCTTCGCGTCCATCCCCCGGGGATGGTGCGTCAGGCCGCAGCGCGCTCGGCCTCGGCGCGGGCCCAGGCGGCGCGGGTCTCGTCGCTGAAGTCGGCGAGGCGGCTCTGCGCGATGGCCCGGCGCAGGCCCGCCATCAGGTCCTGGTAGTAGGACAGGTTGTTCCAGGTCAGCAGCATCATCCCCAGGATCTCGTCGCTGCGCACCAGGTGGTGCAGGTAGGCCCGGGAATAGTCGCGGGCCGCCGGGCAGGACGAGGCCTCGTCGAGGGGGCGGGTGTCCTCGGCGTGGCGGGCGTTGCGCAGGTTGATCCGGCCGTGCCGGGTGTAGGCGAGACCGTGGCGGCCGGCGCGGGTCGGCATCACGCAGTCGAACATGTCGATGCCGCGGGCCACCGAGCGCATCAGGTCGTCCGGGGTGCCGACGCCCATCAGGTAGCGCGGCTTGCCCGCGGGCAGGTGCGGCTCCACGGTCTCGATCATCGCCAGCATCACGTCCTGGGGCTCGCCCACCGCGAGGCCGCCGATGGCGTAGCCCTTGAGGTCGAGGTCCACGAGGGCGCGGGCGCTCTCCACCCGCAGGGCCGGCACGTCGCCGCCCTGGACGATCCCGAACATCGCCTTGCCGGGCTGGGTGCCGAAGGCCACGCGGCAGCGCTCGGCCCAGCGCAGGGACAGGTGCATCGCTTTCTCGATCGCCGCGTGCTCGGCGGGCAGGCGGACGCACTCGTCGAGCTGCATCTGGATGTCGGAGCCGAGCAGCCCCTGTATCTCGATGGAGCGCTCCGGGCTCATGTGGTGGGTCGAGCCGTCCACGTGGGAGCGGAAGGTGACCCCCTGCTCGTCGAGCTTGCGCAGGGCCGAGAGCGACATGACCTGGAAGCCGCCGGAATCGGTGAGGATCGGGTGCGGCCAGTTCATGAAGTGGTGCAGGCCGCCGAGGCGGGCCATGCGCTCGGGACCGGGGCGCAGCATCAGGTGGTAGGTGTTGCCGAGGACCACGTCGGCGCCGAGCTCGCGGACCTGGCCCGGATACATCGCCTTGACGGTGGCGGCCGTGCCCACCGGCATGAAGGCCGGCGTCCGGATGGTACCCCGCGGCATCGTGATCGCGCCGGTGCGCGCCGCCCCGTCGGTGGCGTCGACGCGGAAGGTGAACTCGGTGGGCAAGGCGACGGGGGAAGCGGGTTCGGACATGGGCGCCGTCTTAGAGCCTCCGGCGGTTTCGAGGCAAACCCCGCCCGGGCCGGCGCCGTCAGCGGCGCGCCGGGAACAGCAGGCTGGAATCGCCGTAGGAGTAGAAGCGGTAGCCGCCCGCGATGGCGTGCGCGTAGGCCGCCCGCATGGTCTCCAGGCCCGAGAAGGCCGAGACCAGCATGAACAGGGTCGAGCGCGGCAGGTGGAAGTTGGTCATCAGGGCGTCCACCGCGCGGATGGGCGTGCCCGGGGTGATGAAGATCTCGGTCTGGCCGGCGAATGGGTGCAGGCGCCCCTCCCCGTCGGCCGCGCTCTCGAGGAGGCGCAGGGCCGTGGTGCCGACGGCGACGATGCGCCCGCCCTGCGCCCGCACGGCGTTGAGGTCCGCGGCGGTGTCGGCGTCGAGGCGGCCGATCTCGGCATGCATGCGATGGTCGGCCGTGTCGTCGGCCTTCACCGGCAGGAAAGTGCCGGCGCCGACGTGGAGCGTCACGGTGTGGCGGGCAATGCCGGCGGCGTCGAGGGCGGCCAGCATCGCCTCCGAGAAGTGCAGCCCGGCGGTGGGGGCCGCCACCGCCCCGGGCTCGCGGGCATAGACCGTCTGGTAGTCGGTGGTGTCCTGCGCGTCGGTGGGGCGCTTGCCGGCGATGTAGGGCGGCAGCGGCAGGTCGCCGATGGCCGCGATGGCGGCGTCCAGGGCCGGTCCGGCCAGATCGAAGCGCAGGCTGATCTCGCCGCCCTCCCCCTTCGCCAGGATGGTGGCGTCGAGGCTGCCGAGTTCGCGGGGTTCGCTGGCGCCGTGGCGGCCGAAGCTGACCCGGTCGCCGGTGGCGAGGCGCTTGCCCGGCCGGGCGAAGGCGCGCCAGGTGTCGGCCGCCTCGCGCAGGTGCAGCATCGCCTCCATCCGCAGGCCCGGTGAGCCCGGGCGGTGGCGGATGCCGGCGAGGCGCGCCGGGATCACCCGGGTGTCGTTGAAGACCAGGGCGTCGCCCCGGCGCAGGAGCTGCGCGAGGTCGCGCACCCGCCGGTCCTCCAGGCCCTCGCCCGGCCGGACCACGAGGAGGCGGCCGGCATCGCGGGGCACCGGCGGCCTGAGGGCGATGCTGTCTTCCGGCAGCTCGAAATCGAAGAGATCGACGCGCATACCGCGCCACCTGCATGGTTTGCCCGCGCGGATCAATGGTTCGGAACCCAACGGCGCCGGGCCGGTTCGACGTGGAGGTCGGGCGACCGCCCGGCGCGCCTGGATTTTCGTACCTCAGGTTGCGATAGTCGATTTTACGGCGAGCGAGATCAGGTTCAGGAGTTAGAGGCATGAGCGACGGGATCACCCGGCCGGTGCGGCCGGGCCGCGTTACCCTGGACGGGCAACTGGTGTCGTACTGGGAGCGGGAGGCGCAGCGTCTCGAGGCGCTCGCCGACGCCGCGCGTTGGAACTGGAGCGCCCGGAGCTTCCGCCGCAAGGCCGAGCGCGCCCGGGCGGAGGGCGCGCGCTTCGCCGCCCGCGAGCAGGCGCGCAAACCCGCCCCGCCGGAGACGCCCGAGATCTCCTGAGCCTCCGAGACGGCATAGCCCCGGCTCAATCGTTCAGCGGCGGGTTCAACCTTTGCCGTGGCCTTGGGGCGGGGACGGGCGCTATGGCCGCCCGACCGGGCGTCGCTGCCGCGTCCGGGTCGAGACCGGACGTCACCATGGACCGTACCCAGAAAGCTGCCCTCCTGAGCGCCGGCCTCGGCGCCCTGGTGATGGGCCTGAAGTTCGTCGCCTACTGGGTCACCGGCAGCCTCGCGCTGTACTCGGATGCCCTGGAGAGCATCATCAACGTGGTGGCGGCGGTGTTCGCCCTCGTCGCCCTGCGGGTCGCCGCCCGCCCGGCCGACGACGACCACCCCTACGGCCACCACAAGGCCGAGTACTTCTCCGCCGTGATCGAGGGCGCGCTCATCATCGTGGCGGCGATCCTGATCCTGCGCGAGTCGTTCCACGGACTCATCGACCCGAAGCCCCTCGACGCGCCGGTGACCGGCCTCGTCGTGAACCTGGTGGCCACCGCGATCAACGGCGCCTGGGCCATGATCCTGCTGCGCCGCGGCCGGGAATGGCGCTCCCCCGCCCTTGTGGCGGATGCCCGCCACGTCATGGCCGACGTCGTCACCTCGGGCGGCGTGCTCGCCGGCGTCGCCCTGGTGGCGCTCACCGGCTACGCGATCCTCGACCCGCTCATCGCCGGTCTGGTCGCCCTGAACATCCTGTGGTCGGGCTGGGGCATGGTCCGTGACTCGGTCAGCGGGCTGATGGACAAGGCGGCCCCCAGCGAGATGGTCGCCCAGATCCGCGAACTCATCTCCCTCCACAGCACCGGCGCCCTCGAGGCGCACGACGTCCGCACCCGCCATGCCGGACAGGCCACCTTCATCGATTTCCACCTCGTGGTGCCGGGCACGATGACGGTGCAGGATTCGCACGCCATCTGCGACCGGCTGGAAGCCGCCATCGAGACCGCCATCGAGGGCTCGGTGGTGGTCATTCACGTCGAACCGGGCGAGCACGCGAAGGGCCGGGGCGTGCCGGTGATCTAGGGCGTTCGCCGCAGAGGCTGCCGACGCCCCGGCCCGGTCGTAACGTCGGTCAAGAAATCACCTAGCCGACACTAGACGACCGGTCTAATTTGCCTTAAGTAGCCCTTATGGCACAGGCGAGCGGCACCATCGACGTCCGGCAGGGAATCCTCGACACGGCCCACCGGATCGTGGGTGTGAAGGGCTTCTCCGGCGTCGGGCTCAACGAGATCCTGCTGGCGGCGCGGGTCCCGAAGGGGTCGTTCTACCACTACTTCGGATCCAAGGAGGCTTTCGGCGAAGCGCTCCTGGCAGATTACTTCGCGGCTTACCTCGCCGACATCGATGTGACCCTGTCAGAACCTGGTCTCAGCCACGGCGAACGCCTGATGACCTACTGGCGCAAGTGGCAGGCGACGCAGGGGAGCATCGATCACCAGCGCAAATGCCTCGCCGTGAAGCTGGCGGCCGAAGTCTCGGATCTCTCCGAGCCCATGCGCCTGGCCCTGAAGGCCGGAACGGCCGGGATCATCGACCGGGTGACGGGCGCGATCGAGGCCGGCGTGGCGGACGGGTCGCTTCGGGTCGCCGGCGGCGCCCGCGAGACCGCCGAGATGCTCTACCACCTCTGGCTCGGGGCGAGCCTGATGGCGAAGATCGACCGAACCGACGCGCCGTTCGAGGCCGCCATGGCCACGACCCGGCGCGTCCTCGACCTGCAACCGGACTGATCGCGCGACACAGATAGTGCATCGCGGATGGGATCGGCTCAGTTTTCAGACGACTGGTCTACTGATGAAGGATGAAAGGGCCGTGGACATGCCATCGGAGTACACCCACACCGTCGCCCCCGGCCCGTTGCGCGGCGAACGCGGCACCTCGCCGTTCGGGGGCTCCACCGCCTCGGCCTAGGCGCGTATCACCTTTTCGGTGATCGGCGCCGTCGGGATGGCGGGGTTCGGCCTGATCCGCCGCACTGACGATCCCGATCGGCAGGCCGAGGCAGGACGATCCCGCGCAATGCGCGTCGTAGCCGAGCTCCGATTCCCGACCCACTGACGGGCCGGCCCTGCGGCCCCGACCCCGTATCCCTTCACGACACCCGCTAATTTCGCAGACGGAGAGCACCCATGAAGATCCTGATGGTCCTGACCTCGCACGATACGCTCGGTGACACCGGGCGGAAGACCGGCTTCTGGCTGGAGGAACTCGCCGCGCCCTACTACGTCTTCAAGGACGCGGGCGCCGAGGTGGTTCTGGCCTCGCCCAAGGGCGGCCGGCCGCCGCTCGACCCCAAGAGCAACGAGCCGGATTTCCAGACGGACCTGACCCGCCGGTTCGAGGCCGATGGCGCGGCCAACGCCCAGCTGTCCGACACGGTCCGGCTCGACGGCGTCAGCCACGACGCATTCGATGCCGTGTTCTATCCCGGCGGGCACGGGCCGCTTTGGGACCTGGCCGAGGACCCCGCTTCGATCCGGCTGATCGAGACCACCCTCGGCGCGGGCAAGCCGGTGACCCTCGTCTGCCACGCCCCCGGCGTGCTGCGCCACGCGAAGGCCCCGGACGGCAAGCCGCTCGTTTCCGGTAAGGCCGTCACGGGCTTCACCAACACCGAGGAGGCGGCGGTGGGCCTGACCGAGGTCGTTCCGTTCCTCGTGGAGGACGAGCTCGCCCGCAACGGCGGCAGATTCTCGAAGGCGGGCGACTGGGAGCCGTACGTGGTCGCCGATGGGTTGCTGATCACCGGGCAGAACCCGGCCTCGTCCGGCCCCGCGGCCGAGCGCCTGCTGGGCCTGCTCGCGGGCGCCTGAGGCTCCGCGAAGCCAAGACGGGTCGCGCTGTCGTTACGGCGCGCTCGGCATCCCAGCCGGTCGCGCCCACCTCATCGAATCTCGGGCGGGTGCGTCAGTCGACCGAAACCGTCGGCCCGAAGATCGTCTCGAAGGCGGCGCGCAGCTGCATGTCGACTTCGGGCATCGAGACGAGGTGGCCGAGATCGACGAGGCTGGTGACGCCGTGGCCGGCGATGCCGCAGGGCACGATGCCGGAAAAGTGCGACAGGTCCGGTTCGACGTTGAGGCTGATGCCGTGGAAGCTGACCCAGCGCCGGACCCGGATGCCGATGGCGGCGATCTTGTCCTCGACCGCCGCGCCCCGCTCCGGATGCCGGACCCAGACCCCGACCCGGTCCTCCCGCCGCTCGCCGCGGACGTTGAAAGCCTCCAGGGTCGCGATGATCCAGGATTCGAGGGCCGCCACGTAGGCCCGCAGGTCCCGGCGGCGCCGGTCGAGGTCGAGCATCACGTAGGCCACCCGCTGGCCGGGGCCGTGATAGGTGTACTGCCCGCCCCGCCCCGTTCGGTGCACCGGAAAGCGCCCGGGCGCGACGAGGTCGGCATCCTGCGCCGAGGTGCCGGCCGTGTAGAGCGGCGGATGCTCCAGCAGCCAGACCAGCTCCGGCGCCTGCCCCACCGCGATGGCCGCGGCCCGCGCTTCCATGGCGGCGACGGCCTCCTCGTAGGGCACGAGCGCGTCGCTGACCCGCCAGTCCACCGGCGGTGCGCCGGCCCTGGGCCGGAAGTCCCGCGTCGGGAGCGCCAGCCGGGCGGCGTTTAGGGTTTCGTTTACCAAGACTTCACCATCGCGCGTGGAAGGTGGAGGGAAGGGTGGACGCCGCATCGCGCGCCGCCCCGGAATGGGGGACTGGGCGCGTGGCGGTTCTGGAAGACCTGAAGGTCGATCTTAAGGTGGTGCTCGGCCGCAGTCACATGCCGCTGCACATGTTGCTGCGCATGGGCCGGGGCGCCGTGATCGAGCTCGAATCCACCGAATCCGATATGGTCGAGATCCTCGCGAACGACCACCCGATCGCGCGCGGCCAGATCGTCGTGACGGGCAACCGCATCTCCGTGGAAATCACCGAGCTGATCCGCAAGGCCGAGGTGGTGCGCCTCGCCGGCGTGACCATCGGCGAGGGCGCGGTCCCCGTCCTCGAAAGCGGCGTCGATTTTCTCTGATCCCGCCCTCGCGGCGCTTGTCGGACGGAAATCCCTCTGTTATTGGCTGCGCCGCGCCCCGAGAGATCGGCCGCCGCAGCCGAGTGAGACAGGATCTCCGGGCCCGGTGACCGACGCGAACGGTGTGTTGACGATGCGGCCATGGCGGAATTGGTAGACGCGCTAGCTTGAGGTGCTAGTCCTGCAAGGGGTGGAGGTTCGAGTCCTCTTGGCCGCACCAACTCAACTGAGTTGGTGTCCCCTCCTGAACTGACGAGGCCGCTACCGGGCCTCCCCATCTTCCTCCGACATTCCGATCGATCCGACGCCCTGCACCGGCGTGCGGGACCCTTTTGCAGGGCGGATCTCACATCGAGACCGGCTCGCGCAGGGGCGCGTAGGTGGCGCGGTAGCTGCGTGGCCCGATCACGGGCAGCAGCCGGTTTCGCGCCCAGTCCGGCCAGGTGGCGGTGCGCGACAGGCGATCGGTCATGGCCTGGACGTGGACCACGCGGGGCCGACGGCGCGCCTCGTAGGCGGGGCCGACCGCGGTCCAGTCCCGTTCCCGCGCCACGAGGTCGGACAGCACCAGGGCATCCTCCAGGCCGAGGGCGGCCCCCTGTGCCCAGACCGGCGCGGTGGCATGGGCGGCATCGCCGGCCAGGAGGACCCGGCCTTCGCTCCAGCGCGCGATCCGTACCTCTTCGAGCGGGGAATGATGGATCGCGCCGGGATGCGGCAGCACCCGGTCCAGCGTCTCCTGCACGGCGCGCGGGAAGCGGTCGAACACCCGGCGGACCTTCGCGAGGTCCCAGTCGCCCGCACCGAACCGGCTGATCGACGCCCAGCCGTAGACCTCGCCCTGGTCGACCGGGATCAGCAGGAACAGGCCGCCCGCCCCCGCCCAGAGGGTCCAGGCATCGATCCCGGGATTGGGGGCCATGAAACGCCAGCTGGCCTGGCCGAGCACGGCCGCGCGGGTCGTCTGCTCGCCGAACACGGAGCGCCGGACCGTCGAATGAACCCCGTCCGCGCCGACGAGCAGGCCGCCCCGTTCCGACCCGTCCGCGCCGAGATCGACGGTCACGCCGGAGGCGGTCGCCTGGACCGCGCGGATGGTACAGCCGCGCCGGACCGCCTCCGCCGGAAGATCCTGGGCCAGGAGGCGCTGCAGGTCGGTGCGGCGCAGGCAGTGCGGGCAGGCCGCCTCCCCCCAGAATGCCGCCTCGTCGACGGCGAACAGCAGGTCGCCGCGATGGGTGCGGTAGGCGCGCCGGCGGACGGGCGATCCGACGCGCCGCAGGTCGTCGCCCAGTCCGAGCTGCCCGAGGGCCTGCACGGCGTTGCCCGGGAGATTGATGGCGAGCCCACCATCCCCCGGCGCCGTGCGCCGCTCCAGGGCGAGGACGGGTACCCCACGCCGATGCAGGGCCCGCGTCACCGCGAGGCCAACAATGCCGCCGCCGGCAACGAGAACGCGATCGCCTGCATCATCGATCATTTAGTTTCTCCATCCGCGTCCCGGTTGCGGCCGAACGCTCGGCACCGGCGCCAGGGTGACGATAGGGCGAGCGCGACGGAACCGTCTGCCCCGCCGAACCTTCCTGCTGCGGGTCGCCGCCGTGTGAATTCGCTCAGTACGGGGACCGAGCGTGCAGGTCTGCCCTGTGCAAAACTGTCTTGCCCGGGCCCGGCTTGTACGAGACCGATGCCCACGGCCCGGCGCTTGCAAGCTCTGTGTCGGCGTCGGAGGCGACGCTTGCTCGCGGCGTCTCGCATCGCCGCCCGGACGCGGTGAATGAAAACGGGTGTCATCGCGGCCGAATCTACGTAGGTATTACGCAGACGCTCGCCGAGCGCAGGGGGAAGCGGAATGCGGTTGATCGAGGACGTGGATGCGAGAGGGGGGCGTCGGCTCCTGCGCGGCGCCTATATCTGGTACCGCTTCACCATCCTGGCCGTTCGCGAGATCCTGACGCGCCGCGACACCCAGCACGACCGGGACGGGTCGACCGCCTATCCGAAATCGCGTGCCGAGTCCCATCCGCGCCGGCTGTCCTGGTCGAGCGGTCCCAAGGCCTGAGTCTCTTCCGGCCCTTCGCCGAACCGACCGCGTGACGGGTCGATCGGTCCGGGAATGACCGCGTCGCGCGCCTCGGCTCAGCTCTCGAGGCGCTCGTCGCCCAGGAACTCGATCCCGAATCCCGACAGGCCGACATAGGCCCGCGACGAGGTCGCGAGATTGCGGATCGACGAGACCCCGAGATCGCGCAGGATCTGGGCACCGAGCCCGACTTCGCGCCACTGCGCCACGCGCTGGGCTTCCGCGCCCTCCGCCGCGAAGGGCTTGAGGGGCACGCCGGCCGTGCCGTCCCGCAGGTAGACGAGGATGCCGCGGCCCTCCTCGGCGAAGCGACGCATCACCGCCTCGATCTGGCGGCCACCCTCAATGACGTCCGCCACGACGTTCGACCGGTGCAGGCGCACCAGCACGTCCTTGCCGTCGCCGATGCGGCCGTGGACGAAGGCGAATTGCTGCACGGTCTCGAAGGGCGTGGTGTAGGCGTAGCCCGTCATCTCGCCGAACTCGGTCTTCACCGGGAAGGTGCCGACCCGCTCCACGAGCGTCTCGCGGGCCTGCCGGTAGGCGATGAGATCGGCCACCGAGACCCGCTTCAGGTTATGCAGCTCGGCGAAGGCCGTGATCTGCGGTCCCTTCATCACCGTGCCGTCGTCGTTGGCCAGCTCGCAGATCACGCCCACCGGGGGCAGGTTCGCGAGCTTGCACAGGTCGACCGCCGCCTCGGTATGGCCGGAGCGCATGAGCACGCCGCCATCCTTGGCGATGAGCGGGAAGACGTGGCCCGGCCGGACGAAATCGTCCTCGCCCATGTTGCCGTTGGCCAGCGCCCGCACCGTGTTGCAGCGCTGCTCGGCCGAGATGCCCGTGGTGAGGCCGTGCTTGACGTCCACCGTTACGGTGAAGGCGGTGCCCAGGGGGGCGTCGTTCGAGGCCACCATAGGGTCGAGGCGCAGGCGCCGGGCCTCGGCCCGGGTCAGGGGCGCGCAGACGATGCCGCAGGTGTTGCGGATGATGAAGGCCATCTTCTCCGGCGTGCAGAGCGAGGCGGCGACGACGAGGTCGCCCTCGTTCTCGCGGTCGTCGTCATCGGTGACGACGACGATTTCGCCGCGGGCATAGGCCTCGATGGCCTCGGTGATGTGGGTGTGGGGCACGGGCTGTCTCTTGACGGTTCGCGGATCGACGGCGGCGGGCGCTGGCGGGGTCAGACCCGCGCGCCGACCTGCCCCCGGTGGCGCAGATAGTGATCGGCGAGGACGCACGCCATCATGGCCTCGGCCACCGGGACGGCGCGGATGCCGACGCAGGGGTCATGGCGGCCCTTGGTGACGAGGTCGACGTCGCGGTTCTCCCGCGTCACGCTCATGCGCGGGGTGAGGATCGACGAGGTCGGTTTCACGGCGAAGCGGCAGACCACCGGCTGCCCGGTGGAGATGCCGCCGAGGACGCCGCCGGCATGGTTGGCGAGGAAGGTCGGGGCGCCGGCATTGCCCGAGCGCATCTCGTCGGCGTTCTCCTCGCCTCGCAGGGCCGCCGAGGCGAAGCCGTCGCCGATCTCGACGCCCTTCACGGCGTTGATCGACATCATGGCGGCGGCGAGGTCCGCGTCGAGCTTGCCGTAGATCGGCGCGCCGAGGCCGGGGGGCACGCCCTCGGCCACGACCTCGATCACCGCGCCCACGGAGGAGCCGTCCTTGCGGATGCCGTCGAGGTAATCCGCGTAGAATCGCGCGGTCTCCGGGTCCGGGCAGAAGAACGGGTTGGCGTTCACGGCCTCCCAGTCCCAGCGCGCGCGGTCGATGGCGTGCGGGCCCATCTGCACCAGGGCGGCCCGGATGGTGACGCCGGCCGGCAGGACCTTGCGGGCGATCGCGCCCGCCGCGACGCGCGCCGCGGTCTCGCGGGCCGAGGAGCGCCCGCCGCCGCGATAGTCGCGGATGCCGTACTTGGCGTCGTAGGCGTAATCGGCATGGCCCGGCCGGTAGCTGTCGCGGATCTCGGAATAGTCCTTCGAGCGCTGGTCGGTGTTCTCGATCTCCAGGGCGATCGGCGTGCCGGTGGTGACCTGGACGCCGCCGGTGCGGTCGTCGGCGAAGACGCCCGAGAGGATGCGGACCTGGTCGGGCTCGCGCCGCTGCGTCGTGAAGCGCGACTGGCCGGGCTTGCGCCGGTCGAGTTCGGCCTGAATGTCCTCCGCCGAGAGGGCCAGCCCGGGGGGGCAGCCGTCCACCACGCAGCCGAGGGCGACCCCGTGGCTCTCGCCGAAGGTGGTGACGCGAAACAGGTGTCCGAACGTATTGTGCGACATGGCGCCCTCGCTCTAGCGCGGGTTTGGCCGGAGGGCCAGCGTGGGGCCATGCGCGGCGCCGGGGGCGACCGTGCGCCAGGACACGCGCCGCACCTCAGACGTCCGGTCGCGCCAGCACGCCGCCCGTGGTCGGCTCGCGCACGCCGGTGGTCGACGGGAAGGTGATCGGCAGGCCCTTCAGCGAGCGCACCGCGAGATGCGCGAAGGCCTGGGCCTCCAGGTAGGCCGAGGACCAGCCGATGGCGTCCGCCGTCGTGATCTCCGCGCGCAGGTGATAGTTCAGCAGGCGGACGAGCTCGCCGTTGCGGGCGCCGCCGCCGGCGACGATCCAGCGCGCCGGGATCTCGGGGGCGTGGTCGAGGGCCCGGGCCACCGCGCGGGCCGTGAAGGCCGTGAGGGTCGCGGCGCCGTCCTCGGTGGAGAGCTGGCCCGCGAGCTTGTGAGAGAACCAGTTCCGGTCGAGGGATTTCGGCGGCCGCCGGGCGAAGAACGGGTGGATCAGCAGCCAGGCCAGCAGCGGCTCGTCGGGACGGCCGCGGGCGGCGGTGCGGCCGCCGTCGTCGAGGGGACGGCCGGTGCGCTCCCGCATCCAGTCGTCGATCAGCGCGTTGCCGGGCCCCGTGTCGAAGGCGATGACGTTGCCGTTCGAGGACAGGATCGTGGCGTTGGCGACGCCGCCGATGTTGAGGATGCCCAGTGCTCCCTCGAAGCCGGAGGCGCGGGCCAGGGCCTGGTGGAACACCGGCACCAGGGGAGCGCCCTGCCCGCCCGCCAGCACGTCGGCGTGGCGCAGGTCCGAGACCACGGCGATGCCGAGGCGACGGCTCAGCGCCGCGCCGTCGCCGATCTGCACGCTCATGCGCTGGTCCGGCCGGTGCACCACGGTCTGGCCGTGGAAGCCGATGACGTCGATGTCGGCCGGCGTCAGGTGGTTGTCGGCCAGGAAGCTCTCGACAGCCTCGGCATGGGCGGCGGTGACGAAGGCCTCGGCCTCGGCGAGGCAGCCCGGCCGGTCCTCGCGGGCGGTGACTCCTTCCGAATCCATCAGCGCCTGGCGGAGCAGGGCCCGATCCTCCTCGCTGTAGCCGCGATAGCCCGTCGGCCCGAGGGGTTCGAGGTAGCCGTTGTGGCTCTGCACCACCCGCACGGTCTCGCCGTCGGTCTCGATCAGGGCGACGTCGACGCCGTCGAGGGACGTGCCGCTCATCAGTCCGATCGCGCGCATCATCGTCATGGTGCCCTCCCCGGGCCTCGATGCCCGTGCCTTCCGTCCGCAGCCCTGCTAAGAGCCGCCCCAACAACCCGTGCGGTGCTATCACGCGGCCTTCGGCCCTGTCCCGCGCCGCGATCCACCAGACCGGAACCTCGCATGTCCCCCGACGCCACCCAGGCAGCACCCGCCAAGCCCGTCGACGCCTTCGTGCCCCAATCCGACTTTCTGAAGGTGCTGACGGAGCGCGGCTACATCCACCAGGGGTCGGACCTCGCCGGCATCGATGCGGCCGCGCGCGAGGGCCGGCTGACGGCCTATGTCGGGTACGACTGCACCGCCGCCTCCCTGCATGTCGGCCACCTTCTCTCGATCATGATGCTGCACTGGCTCCAGGCAACGGGCGGCACGCCGATCACCCTGATGGGCGGCGGCACGACGCGGGTTGGCGATCCCTCGGGCCGAGACGAATCGCGCAAGATCCTCACCCTCGAGCAGATCGAGGAGAACAAGGCCGGCATCCAGAAGACCTTCTCGCGCTTCCTCGGCTTCGAGGCCGGCGGCAACGGCGCGACGATGATCGACAATGCCGAGTGGCTGACGAAGCTGAACTACATCGAGATGCTGCGCGACATCGGGCGCCACTTCTCGGTGAACCGCATGATGTCGATGGACAGTGTGCGCATGCGCCTGGAGCGCGACCAGGAACTCTCGTTCTTGGAATTCAACTACATGATCCTGCAGTCCTATGACTTCGTCGAGCTGAACCGCCGCTACGGCTGCGTGCTGCAGATGGGCGGCTCGGACCAGTGGGGCAACATCGTCAACGGCATCGACCTCGGCCGCCGCATGGGGACGCCGCAGCTCTACGGGCTGACCTGTCCGCTCCTCACCACCGCCTCGGGTGCCAAGATGGGCAAGACCGCGGCCGGGGCTGTCTGGCTCGATGCCGGGATGCTCAGCCCGTACGATTACTGGCAGTTCTGGCGCAACACCGAGGACGCCGATGTCGGCCGCTTCCTCAAGCTGTTCACGCTGCTGCCGATGGACGAGATCGCCCGCCTGGAGGCCCTGACGGGTGCCGGTATCAACGAGGCCAAGAAGGTCCTGGCGACAGAGGCCACCGCCCTGATGCACGGACGTGAGGCGGCGGAGGCCGCCGCCGAGACCGCCCGCAAGACCTTCGTCGAGGGCACCGTGGCGCAGGACCTGCCGAGCATCACGGTGTCGCCCGACCTCCTGGAGGCCGGCCTCGGCGTACTCTCGGCCTTCGGCCCGGACTACGCCAAGCTCCTGCCCTCCACCAGCGAGGGACGTCGCCAGATCAAGAGCGGGGGCCTACGCGTCAACGACGTGGCGGTGACGGACGAGCGCGCAGTTCTGCGCACGGCCGATCTCACGGCGGACGGCGTGATCAAGCTCTCGTTCGGCCGCAAGAAGCACGTGCTCGTCCGGGTCGGCTGAGACAGGGCTCGCGGTAGCGTGTGAAGACCCCGCGGGAAGATCGGAAACCTGCAAGGTCCCTCGCCTTGGTCGAAGCCCATGGACGTGGCATGACCGTTCGATGCGCATTCCTTCGCTTCCCGACTATCGCGTGGCCGTCTCGGCCTGCCGAAGCGTGAAAGGTCGCTTTCGCTGGTCGGTTCGAACGACGGGCTACCATCCCTACCGGTCCCCGGACACCTACCCGTCCGCGGCCCACGCGCTCGCGGCGGGGATCTCGCACGCGCATGTCCTGGCCGACCGGCACCCGATCCGCTCGCGGATCAACGACGGGAGCTGGCTTTAGTCTCGCACACATCGAAACCGCGTCGGCGGCATCGAACGAGTGCACAATAAATGTAGGTGAATGATCGATCGGAGCGTATACTGATTTTCGGGTAGGGTGCTCCATGACAATTCAAGAATTCATTCGAGTGCGTCGATCGTCGGCAGCACAAGCGGCCGTTGTCGGTGCGACTCGTGCCTTGGAGAGGGCGTTTCCCCTCATCGAGAACGACGAGACACTCAACCGTCTGGGTCGGGCCTTGGCCGCCCTGATCGAACTGGAAGTGGTCGCGAGTCCCGGGGGGACCGTGGTGGCCGCCTGATGACGGAAGAGCAATCGCGACAGAGACCGTCGGAGCGGACGGGATGGACTGCCGGGGAGCGCACGCCGCCTAGAGGCCGCCGAGATTCGACGAACGTACGGGCAACGCCCCGGGACCGCTGGAGCCTGGCCTGAGCGGCCGGCCCACCGCCTGACCGTCCTTGCTTCCCTCGGACCGGACGAACCGCTGTGTACGTGATGCGCAGGCAAAATCGGGACGTCCGATGGCCGGTCGATTCTTGCTTGGCCCCAGGAGCGAGGCGCGGCGGCGGTTCGGATCTTCCGTCGCGATCAGCGCTGGATCCAGGGCGCGGCCATGCATGTCCCGACGATGAAGACGATCGCTGCTGCGCACACTTGCAGAGCGGAAGACGTCATCTCAGGAAACGTCTTCGCCTGACGGCCGGGCGGAGCCCAGACCATTCTGGCGCCGATCGCCAGAGCGGCCGTCGCAACCGCGACGTCGAGCACTGCTTCGAGAAAGTCTTTCATCCTGGACGACCTAATCCCATTGCTGGCTATCGAGGTTGCAGGCTCCGTTCGTCAGCTTGGCGATGGCCGTCATGGCCTCGTCGAGGCTCGGGTGCCGGACCTTCACGGTCTGGAGGATCGTTCCCGGCTCCGGTCTGATGCTGAATGTTTCTCCCGTCGCGCTTCTCCGGATCGTTCCCAGGTCGCGACCTAAGCGATCCTTCAGCGACCAGACATCGACATCCGATTTCACCGGCGTGAGTACGACGTCCATCGGCGATCCTCGGAAGACTGATCTGCGGGCGCCGGCATGCGAATTGTCGGTCGGCGCCGCGCAAGACGCGGCGTCAGTGATGCGCTCGGCGCAGGGTTCTGGCAATCCTGAAAAATAAATCAGACAGCGTTTTTATTTGTCGGTGATCGTGGAAACACGTGTATGTTCATCTCTATATTTAGAAAAAGGCGATCCATGTTCCGTATTATTCTCCGCCACGAAGCCTCCGCTCTCGGTTCGAAGGCCTGGACCGGCGACTTGGACTCGGCGAAAGCGCACGTGAAAAAGCTGATCGACGAGCCGTGTGCGGGCGTTCGACCGACCTCCGCCGAGATCCGCGATGGAGTCTCGCAGGCGATCGTCCACCGCTATCCGCTCCTGCCCTAGCGCCGCCTCGGCCCCCGGAAGTTGGAGCGCGGCCCCTCACGGAGGCGCGTGCGGAGCCTTCCGGGGACGATCCACCGCGAGAGGCTCCGTGCGGCGCTGGCGGCCGATGAAGTCCACGAAGGCGCGTAGCGGCGCCGGCAGGTAGCGCCGACCGGGATAGTAGAGGAACGGGCCCGGGAATCGCTGCCACCAGGGTTCCAGCACGGGCTCCAGGGCGCCGCTGTCGAGGTGCGGCCGGATCCAGTCCTCGAACAGGTTCAGGATACCGACTCCGGCGATCGCCGCGTCGATGGCCAACTCGGTCGCGCCTCCGACGCGCACCACCAGCGGTCCCGTCGGCTCCACCCGGACGATCTCGCCGTCCCGCTCATACTCCCAGGCCGGCATGGCGCCGCTGGCGAAGCGACCGCCGATGCAGGCATGGGCGAGGAGGTCGCGTGGGTGCTCCGGACGACCGCGCCGGTCGAGATAGGCCGGGGCCGCCACAGTGGCGAAGCGCTGCTCCCGCGGGCCGATCGGGACCGCCACCATGTCCTGCTCCAGGCGCTCGTCGTAGCGGATGCCGGCATCGCAGCCGGCGGCCAGCACGTCGACGAAACTGTCATCGGCGATCACCTCCAGGCGGATCTCGGGATAGGCTGCCAGAAAGGGTGGGACGATCCGGGGCAGCACCAACCGGGCCGCGCTCACCGGCACGTTGAGCTTCAACGTCCCCGCCGGCCGATCGCGAAAACCATTGACCACGTCGACCGCTGCGGCGACCTCGCCGAGGGCGGGTTTCAGGCGTTCCAGCAGGCGCAGGCCGGCTTCGGTCGGGACGACGCTGCGGGTTGTCCGGTTCAGGAGCCGGACCCCGAGGCGCGCTTCCAGCCGCCGCACCGCCTCGCTCAGTCCGGAGGCGCTGAGACCACTTGTGCGGGCGCCATCGCGAAAACCGCCCGCCTCCGCCACGGCGACGAAGGCCGCGAGTTCCCCGAGATCGGTGCCCATCGTTCGTTTTCCCGCACGGCCCGTGCACATTGTGCCGGATTATCGCGCGGACCGGCAGGGCCTAGGTGGGACGCACCACAGAGGAGTTTTCCATGACCGACCACGACAGGACGAACGGGCTCGAAACGGCCGGCACCTACCGACTCGGCGACCGGACGGTGAGGCGGATGGGCTACGGCGCCATGCAGCTCGCCGGCCCGCAGGTGTTCGGCCCCCCGAAGGACCGGCCCCGGGCCGTCGCCGTGCTGCGGGAGGCGGTGGCCGCGGGCGTCAACCACATCGACACCAGCGACTTCTACGGACCCCACGTCACGAACCAGATCATCCGCGAGGCGCTGCATCCCTACCCGGACGACCTCGTTCTCGTCACCAAGATCGGGGCCCGGCGGGGACCGGACGCCTCCTGGAACCCGGCCGCCTCGGCCGAGGACCTGACCGCCGCCGTCCACGACAACCTGCGGAACCTCGGCGTCGCGGCGCTCGACGTGGTGAACCTGCGGATCATGTTCGACGCCCACGGCCCCGCCGAGGGGTCCATCGCGGAGCCCCTGGGCGCCCTCGCCGACCTGCAGCGCCAGGGGCTGGTGCGTCACATCGGGCTCAGCAACGTGACCCCGCGCCAGGTGGCGGAGGGGCGCGCGATCGTGCCCATCGTCTGCGTGCAGAACGCCTACAACCTCGCGCACCGGGCGGACGACCCGCTGGTGGACGAACTCGCCGCGGCCGGCATCGCCTACGTGCCGTTCTTCCCCCTCGGCGGCTTCAGCCCGCTCCAGTCGACGACGCTGTCGGCCGTCGCCGCGCGCCTCGGCGCGACGCCGATGCAGGTCGCCCTCGCCTGGCTCCTCGCACGGGCGCCCAACATCCTGCTCATCCCCGGCACGTCGTCGCCGGCTCACCTGCGCGAGAACATGGCGGCCGCCGCCCTGGCACTGCCGGAGGACGCGATGGCGGAGCTCGACGGCATTGGCGGCGCGGCCTGATCGCGACCGCCCGTCGCGTATACGACCCGCCGGTGGACGAGGCCCTCAGCGCTCGGTCTCGTTCATCGGCGTGCCGGCGGCGAGCCCATCGTTGCCGCCGCCCGCGCTGAACAGCTTGCGCAGGATGCCGGGGGCGAGGGCCGAGAGTGGGTTCACGCTCACGTCAGGCTTGGCGAGGCGGCCCGAGACCCGGAAGTTGAGGGCGAACAGGCCCTCGTTCCGGCCGCCGCCCAGGAGCTGGCCGAGGATCGGCAGCTGGGAGACGACGTTGTTCAGGCCGTAGAGGGGTACGAAGGTGCCGTTGATGTCGGTGCGCTCCTTGGCGGTGTCGAGGAAGCCCGTCATGGTGAAGCCCATGGCGGGGTTCGAGATCGCCGCGTCGCTGATGTCGATCCGGCTGCCCGTGCGGGTGAAGATCGCCCGGAGGCGGTCGAACTCCACGTCGTTGCCGGCATTCTGGACCACGTATTTCCGGCCGCGCGCGTCCGTGACCTCGCTGGTCGCCGGTCCCTGCGCCATGATGCTCGACAGGGCCGGCTCGTTGCGCAGGATGAAGTTGCGGATCTGGACGGAGCCCGGCTGCGGCCCGTCGTTCAGGGCGCTCGTCATGATCAGCTTGCCGCCGTACATCCGCTTGTAGATGTCGGCGAAGCGCAGGGTCGAGCCGGCATCGAGCGTCTCGATGGTCACGCTCGATCCGCCGCGGTCGGTGTGCGTCACCTGCGCCGAGAAGGGCGCGCTGCTGAACTTGCCCTGGACGCGGCCGCTCCGGAGGTCGCGGCCGCGCAGGGACAGCTTGGCGCTGGCGTTGGTCAGGGATTCCCCGTTGAAGCCGCTGACGATGCCGAGGTTGAGATCGGCCTCGACATCCTTCGGACTGGCGTCCCGGCTGCCCTTGGCATCGGGGCCGGCGAGCCCGCGCAGGAACGGGCGCGCGTCGGCCACGGCGCCGCGGACAGCGACCCGGTAGGCGTTGCCGCCGGTGCGGTCGACCTGGAGGCGCATGTCGTCGCCGGGCGAGAGCTTCAGCGCCGTCAGGTCCAGGCGCTCCAGTCCCCCGTCGCCGTTGAGGCTGGCGCTGCCGCGCGCCATCAGCGGCGCGGCGTCGACGACGAGATCGCGCAGATCCTGGGTCCCGTTCGCCCCCTCGTTCACGGTGAAGCTGGCGCGCCCTGGCTTGCCGACGGCCTTGGTCACGCCCGGCAGGAGGCCGTCGCTCCCCATCCGGGTCAGGTCGGCCTCCACGCGGATCGGGGGCTTGCCCGGTCCGGTCCGGCCGATCGGAAGGGTCAGGCGGACCGGGATGGTGCCGGCGATCTGGGGCGCCTGGGGCAGGCCCTTGCGGGCGCGCAGGGCATCGTCGACGGCCAGGCCGACGTTCATCTCGCCGGGGGCGCCGGCCTTCGGCTGGCGAAGGTCCACCGTCATGGGAGCGCCCATGACGCGGCCGTCGCCCTTGAGCGAGAAGGCGCCCCTGTCGCAGAGGATCGTGAAGCGTCCGCCCTCGAGACGCTCCTTCCCGAACACCTTGTCGACCGCGATGTCCGACAGCGTCCCGGTGATGCTGACCGGCAGGTCCGGCAGGTCGGGGATGTGCTTCAGATTGAGGGGGAAGTCTATCCGGAGATCCGCGGCCCCCTTCACCGTCCCGGGGTCGAGGTCGAGGCCCGTGAGGGTCTTGAACATGTTGGTCTGCAGCAGTGAGACCAGGGCGTCCGCGCCGCCGCTGAGGCGCAGCCCGATCTGCGCCGTCACCGTGTCCGGGGTGATCTTCGGGATGACGAAGGACCCGTCCGAGATCGACAGGGTCCGGTTGTCCGCCATGCGCACGTCGGCGGTGACGTTGCGGATCTTGGTGGTCTGCCCGGTGATCGTGCCGGTCACCTTGCCTCGGGTGAGCGGCGGCGAGTCGGGCACCACCATCAGCGTGGCGTCGGAAACCGCGAAATCGATATGCACCGCGTTGTCGGGCATCGGCTCGCCGCGGGTGGCGGCGGCGAGCTCCGAGCCACTCATGTCCACGGTGATGTCGACGGAATTGACCTTGCCGCCGCGCAGGTTGTCCACGAGGTAGTTGCGGGCGGGCGGCGCCACGTGCTCGGGCCACAGGCGCAGCGCCATGCGGCCATCGGTGTCGGCGGCGACGATGTGCAGGGTCAGCCCGTCATCGTCGGCCGAGGTGCCGATGGTCCCGGTAATCCGGCCGTTGGCGGCCCCGGCCCGGACCGAGAAATCGTCGATCACGACACCGCCGGCCTTGCCGGTGAGATGGGTCGAGACGGTGTCGAGGCTCACGGGCCTGTCGACCGCGTTCGCTCCGCGCAGCACGGCATCCTTGCCCGCGAGTTCCAGGGTCCAGGCGGATTCGGCGCCGGCGGGCGCGGCGGTCCAGGCACCGGTGAGGTGCACCGTGTTGCCGGCCCCGCGATAGTCGAGGGCATCCAGCCTCATCGAACGGCCGGCCTCGTCCCAGCTCACCGCGGCCGCGAGGCTGTCGATGGTGACCGGGTTGAAGTCCTTCTCCTCGATCAGGACATTGCCGCCGCCGGTGCGGATCTCCGCCGTCATCGTCTCGATGCGGCCGGCGTCGATGGCCACGTCGGCTTTCGCCGAAAGCTTGAGGTCGGTGTCCACCGGCAGCTTCGACTGGCCCGACAGGAGCAGCAGGTCGGTAATCGGCAGGTCGTCGAGGGTGATGATGCCGGTGCGCTTGGTGCCGCCGGCCTCGTGCAGGTCGCCGCCGAAGCGCCATTCCCCGTGCGGGCCGTCGATGCGCAGTTCGAAGACCCGGGCGTCGCGCACCGCATCGCGGCGGAACAGCCCGTTGACGTGCTCGAACACGGCGCGCTGGCGGGCATCGTCGTCGATCAGCGTGAGGCGTCCGTTGGTGATCCGCGCCCGGTCGAGGGCGCCGATGACCCCGGCAGAATCGAGCACCACCCCGAAGATCGAGGCGACGCTGGCGGAGATCGGCGAGACGTGGCCGGCCGCGGCATCGACGCTCGGAAGGGTGTGGGGCACCACCGCGCTGCCCTGGCTGCTGTCCGAGGCCGCGAAGGCGATGCTGCCGTTGCGATGGACGAGGGCCGTCATCTGCAGGTCCCGGAACTCGATGGCCCGCGGCTGCACCGAGAGGCGCAGCAGGCTCCAGGTGTCGAGGCTGACCACGGCCAGGGGCGCCCGCACCACCAGGGCGCCCTCGGGATTGTGGATGTCGAGGCCGGCGACCCGCAGGGCCAGGGACTGTTCGGAATCGATCTCCAGGGCGCTGTCGCTGAGCGCGACGCGCCAGCCGGGACCGATGCTGCTGGCGATCGCCGAAGCCACGCGCTCCGACATGCCGTCGATGCGCAGGGGGCCCATCGACAGGCGACCGATGACGCCGCCGACGGCGACCATCAGGCCGACCACGAGGACGGCCGCAATCCAGAGCAGCGGCCGCCGCCGTGCGGCGGGCCGCGCGGGCCGCAAACCTTTGGCCGTTTCCTGGTCCATCAATCCTTGTGCCGCTGGATCGGAACGTCCCCTCGGGCTATCGAGCGGCAGTCCTACGGGTTTCAGCTTTCGCGGGTCTATGGCGTTTGTCGGTCCTGGTGCACCGGGGGATCGGGCTCCCGTCGCGGTACAACCCCCGAGGCACACCATCAATCGGCCGAAAGGAAGGCATGATGCCCCTCGATACCGGAGATCAGGCGCCCGATTTCACCCTGCCGGGCGCCGGCGACGAGACGATCAGCCTCGGAGAGCTGAAGGGCCGCAAGGCGGTCCTGTACTTCTACCCCAAGGACGACACGAGCGGTTGTACCCTGGAGGCGCAGGGCTTCAACGCCCTCGGCCCGGACTTCGCCGCGGCTGACACCATCGTGATCGGGGTGTCGCCGGACCCGGTCAAGAGCCACGACAAGTTCCGCGCCAAGTACGCCCTCACTTTCCCGCTCGCCTCCGACGAGGGCAAGGCGATGCTGGAGGCGTACGGCGTCTGGGTCGAGAAGAGCATGTACGGCCGGAAGTACATGGGCGTCGAGCGCACGACGATGCTCCTCGACCGGGAGGGGCGCATCGCCCGGATCTGGCCGAAGGTGAAGGTGCCGGGCCACGCCGAGGAGGTCCTGGCCGCCGCCCGCGACCTCGCCTGACGCCGGAATCTGCATGATGAATCGCCGGGGCAGCGCCTTGGCGGTTCGTTAACCCTGATTCGGGCAGGGTGACGCGGTGGATCAGGTCACGCGTCCCATGCGATCGTCTTCTCGGAAACCTTCCTCGACGGCGACCCGCGTCGTCTCCGCCGCCCCGGCCTCGACCCTGCGGTCCCGCCTCCTTGCCGGAGCGCTGGCCGTCGCCGTCACCTGGGCCGGCGGGGCGACGTACTACCTCGTCTTCCACGACGAGGTGCTGGCCCGCTTCGTCTCACAGCAGAGCGCCCTCCAGTACGGCTACGAGGAGCGGATCGGTACCCTGCGCCTGCAGCTCGACCGGGTGACGATGGAGCAAGCAGCGTCGCGCGACGGCCTCGCCCAGCGCATGGCCGAACTCGCGCGCCGGCAGGCCGCAATGGAGGCCCGCCAGGTCGCCATCGCCACCCTGGCGGGCGACCCCGGCGCCGCGACCCTCCCGACCCCTGCGATCGAGGCGCCCGAGCCTGCGCCCAAATTCCCGTCGGGGTCCCTGTCCGGATCGCTACCGGGGGCCAAGCCCTTCCCGACGCCCGAAGCGCTCCAGCTTCGCACCGATGTTGAACCCACCCCCGGCCGACAATCCGCCCGCGTGGTCGAGGGGACGGTCGCGGCCCTCGAGCAGCGCCTGGACGGCCTCGCCGAGGCCCAGTCCCGCGTGCTCGCCACCATCGGATTGCGGGCCGGCAAGGGCGCCCAGCGCCTGCGTAGCCTCGTCACCCGCCTCGGCCTCGACCCGACCCGCTTCGAGCACGAGCGCCCGGCCGGCATCGGCGGCCCGCTGGTGCCCCTGAGCGGCGACGCCTTCGCCCTGTCCCTATCCGAGGTTCAGCGCTCCCTGGCCGAGGAGGCGCATCTGCGCCGGATCACGGCCGCCCTCCCCGTCCGTCGTCCGCTCGCCGGGGAGATCAGCCTCTCCAGCAATTTCGGCGCCCGCCTCGATCCCTTCACCCGCGGCTACGCCATGCATACCGGCATGGACATGCGGGCGGAGACCGGCGAGCCGGCCCGTGCCACGGCGGCGGGGCGCGTCACCGTGGCGGAATACAATGGCGGTTACGGCAACATGGTCGAGGTGGATCACGGCCACGGCCTCGTCACCCGCTACGCCCACCTCTCCGCCTTCGACGTGACGCCGGGCCAGTCGGTCGAGCCGGGTACGATCGTCGGGCGCGTCGGCTCGACCGGCCGCTCCACGGGCAGCCACCTGCATTACGAGACCCGCATCGACGGCGAGCCGGTCGACCCCGTGCGCTTCCTCAGGGCCGCCGACGCGCTCTGAACGGCCCCGCGCCGCCCCCGCATCGGGACGCGGGGGATGCCGGGCGATCGCGTTGCGGAACCGGCCTGCCCCGACCCCGGGATCGCGGCGGCGCCTCCCCGAACGGGGGAGACGCCGTCCGACGACCCCGAAACGCGGATGGCCGCCCTACTCGATGTCCTCGACCACGTCGGCGCCGCCATAGACGCGCTGGGCCAGGGAGGCTTCCATGAACGGATCGAGTGAGCCGTCCAGCACCGCGTCCGGATCGGTGGACTGGGTGCCGGTGCGCAGGTCCTTCACGAGCTGGTAGGGCTGCAGCACGTAGCTGCGGATCTGGTGGCCCCAGCCGATATCGGTCTTCGCGGCGGCCTCGGCACTCGCCTTCTCCTCCCGCTTCTTCAGCTCGGCCTCGTACATGCGGGCGCGCAGCATGTTCCAGGCGGTGGCCCGGTTCTTGTGCTGCGAACGCTCCTGCTGACACGCCACCACGATGCCCGTCGGGATGTGCGTGATGCGCACCGCCGAATCGGTCGTGTTCACGTGCTGGCCGCCGGCGCCCGACGACCGGTAGGTGTCGATGCGGCAGTCGGATTCCTTGATCTCGATCTCGATACGGTCGTCGATGACCGGATAGACCCAGACGCTGGCGAAGCTGGTGTGGCGGCGCGCGCTGGAATCGTAGGGCGAGATGCGGACCAGGCGGTGCACGCCGGATTCGGTCTTGAGCCAGCCATAGGCGTTGTGGCCCTTGATCAGGAGCGTGGCGCCCTTGATCCCGGCCTCGTCGCCGTCCGACCACTCGACGATCTCGACCTTGTACTTCCGGCGCTCGGCCCAGCGGGCATACATGCGCTGGAGCATGTTGGCCCAGTCCTGGCTCTCGGTGCCGCCGGCGCCCGAATGGACTTCGAGGTAAGTGTCGAAGCCGTCGGCCTCGCCGGAGAGCAGGGTCTCGATCTGGCGGCGCGCGGCCTCCTTCTCGACGGCGCGGACGCCGGCCTCGCCTTCCTGGATGGTGGAGTCGTCGCCCTCCATCTCGCCGAGTTCGATCAGCGTGTGGGCGTCCTCGAGGTCCTGGCTCAGCTTCTTGATCGCGGTCACGGCGTCATCGAGCTGGGTGCGCTCGCGCATGACCTTCTGGGCCGCCTCGGCGTCGTTCCAGAGTTCGGGGTTCTCGGAAGCCGCGTTCAGCTCCGCGAGGCGTTTCTCGACGGTATCCCAGTCAAAGATGCCTCCTCAGCAGTCCGATCGACTGCTTGGCGGCATCCGAGAGTTGTTCGATCTCGGCGCGCATCTGGTGTTTCGGGCTCGTGTGTGCGGGGTGTGGGAGCGGGTGATACCGGGCCGGCCGGATGGTGTAAACGGCGCGGACCTGAAACCGCGGGTGCGTCGCGCGCCCTTCCAGGAGCGTTCGGCGTGACGGAGATCGACGGAATCCGGCTGCGCCTGCTCGCCGGGACCGCCCTGGTGATCGCGGCCGGCCTCGCCCTGCGGCTCTTCGCGCTTGGGCTGCCGGGGCCGGTGGTGAAGTGGGGTGGATCGATCCTCTGGGGCGCGATGGTCTACGGCCTCGTCGGTCTCGTCGTGCCGCTGCCGCGCCGGCGCATCGTGGCCGTCGCGGCGGCGATCGCCCTGGCGGTGGAGCTGTTCAGGCTCGTTCACACGCCGGCGCTGGACGCCTTCCGGCTGACGCTCGCGGGCAAGCTCCTGCTCGGGCGGGTCTTCTCGCTGTGGAACCTCGCCGCCTACGCAACCGGTATCCTGGCCGCGCGCTGGGCCGACCGGCGCTAGCGGAGAGCGGGACGGACGTAGTCCGGCGGGCCGATCCGGGCCGGCGCCAGGACGAATTCGCGGGGGCGGTGGCGCTGGTTGAGCGGCCCCTCGGTGATCCCGTCGCTGAAATAATCGGTCCCGGTCAGGCCGAAGCCGCCGCCGTTCATGACGTGCGGGACGGGAATCGCCTCGGGAACGTCCGGGATCGGCCGGCCGGAGCTCGGGCTGGTCGGTAGCACCACCGGGCCGTTCGTGCCGAGATAGAGGGTCTGCGCGGAGGCCGCGACGGTGAACCCGAGACCGATCAGGCCAGCAGCGAGGAGGGTCCGCATCATCAGCACCACGATCAAATTCCGGCGGGCAGTCAGGAGACCCGGAGGGACGCGCCCGGGGCCACCATGCCCCAATCCGGTGCGCCTGTCCGTGTCCGTTCGGTCGCGCGGGCGCGACAATCGTCGCTGTCCAATGCGAAAGCGGTTGCGTCGGCCGGCCCCGGAACGACGAAGGCCGGGCGTCGGCCCGGCCCCGCGACGCGCTCCGGTGATCTCAGCCCTTGGCGCGGACCACCACCGAGCGCTCCTGGAGCACCGGTTCGCAGGTGGAATAGAAGCCGTTCAGCACGGTCGGGCGCGAGCTGCACTCGTAGCCGAGGGTCGGCTCGGGCGCCGGAACCGGGTCGCGGGCGACGATCGGCTTCGGAGCGCAGGCGCCCGCGGAGGCGCTCAGCACCAGGGCGACGGCAAGGGTCAGGCGACGCATACGAACCTCGGGCCTCGGCGAACGCGCCGCGCGCACACAGGAAACGCGGCGCGGCCTCGTTGCGACCCTGCTGAGCGCGCACCGCCGTGACAAGCACGTCGGTGCGTTTCGGCAAGCTTTGCGGCCGGCTGTCTCCCGGCCGCAACATCCCTGCGGCGTGGCCTCAGCCGGCCTTCGACAGGGGCGCCTCGGGCATCGGCACCACGTTGTGCAGCGTCTTGTCCGAGGTCTCGAAGAAGCGCCGGACGTTGCGCGCCGCCTGCCGGATGCGCTGCTCGTTCTCCACGAGGGCGATGCGGACGTAGTTGTCGCCGTGCTCGCCGAAGCCGATGCCGGGGGCCACCGCGACGTCCGACTTCTCGAGGAGCAGCTTCGAGAATTCGAGGCTGCCCAGCGCCTGGTACTTCTCCGGGATCGGCACCCAGGCGAACATCGAGGCCGAGGGGGTCGGGATCTTCCAGCCGGTCTTGCCGAAGGATTCCACCAGCGCGTCGCGGCGCTTCTTGTAGATCCCGCGCATCTCGACGATGCAGTCCTCCGGCCCGTTCAGGGCGGCGGTGGCGGCGACCTGGATCGGCGTGAAGGCGCCGTAGTCGAGGTAGGACTTCACGCGGGTGAGCGCGGCGAGCAGGCGCTCGTTGCCCACCGCGAAGCCCATGCGCCAGCCGGCCATGGAGAACGTCTTCGACAGGGACGAGAACTCCACCGTGCAGTCGATCGCGCCGGGCACCTCCAGCACGGAGGGCGGCGGATCGCCGTCGAAATAGACCTCCGCATAGGCGAGGTCCGACAGGATGATGATCTCGTGCCGCTTCGCGAAGGCGACGAGGTCCCGGTAGAAGTCGAGGCTCGCCACGTAGGCGGTGGGGTTCGAGGGATAACAGACCACGATCGCCACCGGCTTCGGGATCGAGTGCTGCATCGCCTTCTCGACCGCGGGGAAGAAGGCGGGCGTCGGCTCGGCCGGCACGGAGCGGATGACGCCGCCGGCCATGAGGAAGCCGAAGGCGTGGATCGGGTAGCTCGGGTTCGGCACCAGCACCACGTCGCCCGGCGCCGTGATCGCCTGCGCCATGTTGGCGAAGCCCTCCTTCGAGCCCAGCGTCGCCACCACCTGGGTGTCGGGGTTCAGGCTCACGCCGAAGCGGCGCTTGTAGTAGTTCGCCTGGGCGCGGCGCAGGCCGGCGATGCCCTTGGAGGCGGAGTAGCGGTCGGTGCGCGGACGGCCGGCGGTTTCCACCAGCTTGGCGATGACGTGCTTCGGGGCGTCGAGGTCCGGGTTGCCCATGCCGAGGTCGATGATGTCGGCGCCGTTGGCGCGGGCCTGGGCCTTGATCCGGTTCACCTGCTCGAACACGTAGGGGGGCAGGCGCTTGATGCGGTGGAAGTCGGTCATGGCCTTCACGATGTCCGAGAATACGAGCGAGGATACGAGTTGGGGCGCGGGGCGTCACCCGGCGCGGAGCTGTCATCATCCCGAGACGGCAGCGTGGTCTAGTCCGGAGGTCCCTCGGGCGGAATCCGGACGTCTTTTGACGGCCTCGCCGGGTGCAGGGCCGTCGCAGAATTCGCACGCTCGGTTCAGGTCTAGCAGTTTTGTGCCCCGACGCCGAACGATATCTCGGGAATCCCTACGGCTTGGCGGCCTGCGCCGCGCTCTCGGCGGAGCGGCCCCGCGCCTCGTTGCGCCCGCGGGCCGCGACGAGGTCCGCCTCCAGGGCCTTGGTGCCCTCGGGCGTCTTGGCGCGGATCGGCCGGGCCGGAGCGGATACGCCCACCGGCATGAAGTCGTCGCTGCCGCGGCGGGATTGCGCCACGAAGTCCGGCGCCTTGGCGGGCGGTCCGGCCTCGCCGGTGCCGTAGGCGATCCGCATGGGATTCAGGTCGCCGGAACATCCCGCGAGCAGGACGGCCACGGCGACGACCGCGACAAACTGAGAGTTGTGAAGCCGGGACATGGGAGAAGTCGGCCGTTTTGGAGACGCGCGCTCTGGCGGAACTCCGCGATGGCGCGTTAATTTGTCGGAAACGAGGCCCCCCTCGGCCGCGCGGCAGCCGTCGCGGGGCGAAAGGTCGGGCCACACCCGGGGAGAGACGCACGCGTGACGACCGAACGGACGACGCCGCTGCCCGACATCGAGGCCCTGTCCCGCAACGCGAGCCTGCTGGTCGAGGAGTTCGGCCGGGCCGCTTCGCGCTACATGAAGCCCGTGGGCACCCCGGACGCCCTGCCGGTCGAGGCGGTCGAGCCGCCCGAGGAGGTCAACGACGTGGTCCGCACCCTCGGCAGCGTCGCCGAGACCTGGCTCGCCGACCCGAAGAAGACCGTCGAGGCGCAGACCAAGCTGAGCGAGGCCTTCATCACCCTTTGGGGCTCGACCTGGCAGCGGCTGCAGGGGGAGAACGCCCCGCCCGTGGCCCAGCCCGAGCCGAAGGACAGCCGCTTCGCCCACGCGGAATGGTCCACCAACCCGATCTTCGACTTCATCAAGCAGAGCTACCTCATCACCTCCCGCTGGGCCGAGGGCCTGGTGAACGAGGCCGAGGGCATCGACGAGCACACGCGGCACAAGGCGCAGTTCTATCTGCGCCAGATCACCGGCGCCCTCTCGCCCTCGAATTTCGTGATGACCAACCCGGAGCTGATCCGGCACACCCTGCAGGAGAACGGCGCCAACCTCGTGCGCGGCATGAAGATGCTCGCCGAGGACATCGAGGCCGGCAAGGGCCAGCTCCGGGTGCGACAGACCGATCCGGCGGCGGGCTTCGAGGTCGGTGTCAACGTGGCGGTGACGCCGGGCGAGGTCGTCTTCCGCAACGACCTGATGGAGCTGATCCAGTACGCCCCGACCACGGATACCGTGCTCAAGCGGCCGTTCCTGATCGTACCGCCCTGGATCAACAAGTTCTACATCCTCGACCTGAACCCCTCGAAGAGCCTCATCGCCTGGATGGTGAGCCAGGGCCTGACGGTGTTCTGCATCTCCTGGGTCAACCCCGATGCGCGCCACGCCGACAAGGACTTCGAGAGCTACATGCGGGAGGGCATCGAGACCGCGATCGATGCCATCGGGGTCGCCACGGGCGAGAACGAGGTCGCGGCGGCGGGCTACTGCGTCGGCGGCACCCTCCTGGCCGTGACCCTGGCGATGCAGGCCGCCACCGGCAACAAGCGCATCAAGAGCGCCACCTTCCTGACCACGCAGGTGGATTTCACCCATGCGGGCGACCTGAAGGTGTTCGCCGACGAGGATCAGATCCGCCTGATCGAGTCGCGGATGCAGAAGCGCGGCTACCTCGAAGGCACCGGCATGGCGACCGCCTTCAACATGCTGCGCCCCAACGACCTGATCTGGTCCTACGTGGTCAACAACTACGTCAAGGGTCAGACGCCAATGCCCTTCGACCTGCTGTACTGGAACGCCGATTCCACCCGGATGCCGGCGGCCAACCACTCGTTCTACCTGCGCAACTGCTACCTCAACAACACGCTGGCGCAGGGCAAAATGATCCTCGGCAACGTCCGGCTCGACCTGAAGAAGGTGAAGATCCCGATCTTCAACCTCGCCACCAAGGAGGATCACATCGCGCCCGCCCTGTCGGTGTTCGAGGGCTCCTCGAAGTTCGGCGGACCGGTCGACTACGTTCTCGCCGGCTCGGGCCATATCGCCGGGGTGGTGAACCCGCCGGCCAAGCCGAAATACGGCTTCTGGACCGGGGGACCGGCCAAGGGCCGGTTCGAGGATTGGATGGCGGCGGCCACCGAGACCAAGGGATCCTGGTGGCCCTACTGGTTCCAGTGGCTGGAGCACCAGGCCCCCGCCCGCGTCCCGGCGCGGGTGCCGGGCGAAGGCGGCCTCGCCTCGCTGGGACCGGCGCCCGGCACCTATGTCCGCATGAAGGCTTGAGCGCGGGCATGGCGGCGCCCGGCTGGACGATCCGCCTCGAGGCCGAGCCCGACCCGGCGATGCGGGCCGCGATCCTGGCACCGCTGGTCGCCTACAACGAGGCCCAGGTGCCGAACGGAGACTGGGGCCTGCTCGCCCTCACGGTGCGCGATGCGGCCGGCGCCGTCGTCGGCGGCCTCTGGGGCCGGACCGGCTACGGCATGCTGTTCGTGGAATTGCTGGCCCTCGGCCCGGCCCGGGGGCGCGGCCTCGGCCGGCGCCTGATGCAGGACGCGGAAGCCGAGGCCTTGCGCCGCGGCTTGTCCGGGATCTGGCTCGACACCTGGACCTTCCAGGCCCCCGGCTTCTACGCGCGCCTCGGCTTCACCGAGTGCGGGCGGATCCGTGACTATCCGCCCGGCCATGACCGGATCTTCTACGTGAAGCGCTTCGATGGCGGCGGGACCGAGCCGATCCTGCCGCCCTGACGGTTCGGCGCCCTCAGAATTTGCGCACGAGTGGGGCCGGCGCGGCGACGACGGGCTCGCCGAAGACGTAGCGGAAGCCCACCGAGACGATGTCGGCGCTGCTGTCGGCCACGCCCGCGAAGACGACGTTCTGGACGTTGTAGTCGCGGCCGGGGCCGGCGAGGATCCGCCCCTTGTCGACGAAGAAGTGCGAGTAGGCGACGTTGAGGGTCAGCTTCTCGCTCCAGCGGTAGCTTCCGCCCACCGAGACGTTCACGCGGTCGCCGTCGGGCAGGCGCACCGAGCGGTTCGAGAAATCGATCGGGGAGGATTCGTAGGCGACGCCGGCCCGGACCGTCAGGGCCGGGGACCAGTCGTACTCGCCGCCGATGGAATAGGTGTAGCCGTCCTTGTAGTTGAGCGGCAGCTGCGTCGCGACGGCGCCGGTCCGGTCGAGGAGGACGTTGACGGTGCCGAGACGGCTCCAGTTGTCCCACTCGAAACCGAGATTGACCCGGGCCACCGGGGTGATCGCCTGCGTGAGGCCGACGCTCAGCTTCTCGGGGGTGTTCAGCTTGGCCCTCACGTCGCCGCCGAGCGCCGCGAGCGGCCCGGGCAGGATGAGCTGGCCGCCGATGTCGTGGTGGACCGAGGAGCGGAAGCCGATGCCGATCGCGGTTCCGTCGAAGGGCGTGATCAGGGCACCGGTCGTGAAGCCGACGCCCCACGAATCGCCCTTCAAGCCGGAGCTCGGCAGGGCGGCCGGGTTGACGCTGAGCGGCGAGAGCAGGGCCTGGCGCAGGACGAGCTTGAAGTATTCGATGTTCGGGCCGGCGGCGACGGAGAGCCACTCATTGACCTTGAAGCCGATGACCGGATTGAAGGCCAGGGAGAAGATGCGGCTGGACCGGCCGTAGAGTTCGCCCGACCAGGTCTGACGCGGCTTTGTCACGAGGCCGAAGGGCGCGCCCGAGGTGATGCCGATCCAGAGGCGGTCGTTCAGCTGGTAGGAGGTGGCGCCGGCCGGCACCACGGCGCCCTGGCCGAGCTCGCCGCTGTCGCCGAGGCGGGCGAAGGCCGGATTGGTGCCCACATCGGGCGTGATCTTGGCCGACAGGTTGATGAAGGAGAGGTTCTGCTCGGTGACCCAGCCCGGACGCATGGTCACGGTGGCGGGGTTCCAGAACATCGACGAGACGCCGCCGGAGCCGGAGGCGGCGCCCGCCCAGCCGAGACCCTGGGCTTCGGTGCTCTGCTCGCGGATGCCGAAGGCGCCGGCCGAGGCGCCGGCCACGCCGGCGCAGAGGATGGCTGCGGAAACTCCCGACTGCGCGAGGCTGCGCAGGGAACGGCGTCGAATCGTGCCCATCATGACGTAAGACCCACCCCTGTTGTTGGTGCTCGCTTGTCCTGTCCCGATCGGAACGGCCTCGCACCTTGGGTGTGACAATGACGCGAGTGGCGCGACTTCGCAAATCGACGTTTTACAAGTGAAATATCAGCATTAGTCCGTAACTATACTGAAAATAGAGCAATATTGCAGGACTGGATTCGAGCTGGTGAGGAAGCCTGCAGAATGGTTCACATCTAAACTCTCGTCTGCGTGAGTAAGCCGAGCGTGCGAAAAAATGCGCCCGGCGCATCTCCGGACGGGGGTGTGACCTTTCGGCGACAAACTGATCGCCGCCCTGGCTCTCCGTCATGCTGCGCCGATGAGAGGGTTTGGCATCCGTCGCGGGTTGCCCCTTGCCGCTCGTCCCGCTCCGATCGATGTCAGGCAGCGGACAGCCATGCGGAGGCACGAGCGATGAAACTGGTACGCCACGGTGCGAGCGGAGACGAGAAGCCGGGTCTGATCGATTCGCAGGGTGTCCTGCGCGACCTCTCGGCCCATGTACGCGACATCGCCGGGCCGGCCCTCTCCCGCGAGACCCTGGAGCGCCTGCGCCGGCTCGATCCGGCGAGCCTGCCGGCCCTGCCGGCGGACACCCGCCTCGGCCCCTGCGTCGGCGGAACCCGCAACTTCGTCGCCATCGGGCTGAACTTCACCGACCACGCCGCCGAGATCGGCGCCGACATTCCCCCCGAGCCGATCCTCTTCAACAAGGCGCCCTCCTGCCTCGCGGGGGCGAACGACCGGGTCATCCTGCCCAAGGGCTCGGCCAAGACCGACTGGGAGGTGGAACTCGCCCTGGTGATCGGCGCGCGCGCCTCCTACGTGCACGCCAACGAGGCCCTGTCCTACGTGGCAGGCGCCTGCATCTGCAACGACGTGTCCGAGCGCGAGTACCAGATGGAGCGGGGCGGCACCTGGACGAAGGGCAAGGGCTGCCCGACCTTCGGCCCCCTCGGTCCCTGGCTCGTCACCCTCGACGAGATTCCCGACCTCAAGTCGCTCGGCATGTGGCTCGATGTGAACGGCACCCGGATGCAGACCGGCTCGACCGCCACGATGATCTTCGATGCGGCGCAGCTCGTGGCCTACGTCTCGCATTTCATGATGCTGGAGCCCGGGGACATCATCACCACCGGAACGCCCCCCGGCGTCGGCATGGCGCGCAAGCCGCCCCGCTTCCTGCGCAGCGGCGACGTCGTGACCCTGGGCATCGATGGCCTCGGCGCGCAGCGCCAGGAGATCATCGCCTTCGATGACTGGACCGCCAAGGTGGCGGCGGGCGAGCCGACGCACTGAGGTCGCTCGGCCGGCTTGATTTTCCGGCCGAGATTCGCCTCATGGGGACCATGACCGACACCCTGGCCCCCCTCGCCGCCCGCCCGGCCTCCGCCACAGCCGCGATCCGTCACGACTGGACCGTGGCCGAGATCCAGGCGATCCACGACCTGCCGCTGCTCGACCTCGTGTTCCGGGCGGCGGAAGTCCATCGCGCCCACAACGATCCGGCGGACATCCAGCGCGCCGCCCTGCTGTCGATCAAGACCGGGGGCTGCCCGGAGGATTGCGCCTACTGCCCGCAATCGGCCCACCACAAGGGCACCGGCATGGCCCGTGAGCGCCTGATGCCGGTCGATGCGGTGCTGCGCGAGGCGGCCGAGGCCAAGGCCGCGGGCGCCCACCGCTTCTGCATGGGCGCGGCCTGGCGCCAGCCCAAGGACGGCCCGGAATTCGACGCCGTGCTGGCGATGGTGCGCGGCGTGCGCGGCCTCGGCATGGAGGCCTGCGTCACCCTCGGGATGCTCTCGCCCTCGCAGGCGGAGCGCCTCGCGGAAGCCGGTCTGACGTCCTACAACCACAACCTCGACACCGGCCCCGACTTCTACGGGGACATCATCTCTACCCGCACCTACGAGGACCGGCTGACCACCCTGCAGAACGTGCGCGATGCCGGCATCGGCGTCTGCTGCGGCGGCATCGTCGGCATGGGCGAGGGCGTGAAGGACCGGGCGAGCATGCTCCAGGTTCTGGCCAACCACGCGCCGCATCCCGAGAGCGTGCCGATCAATGCCCTGGTGGCGGTGGGGGGCACACCCCTGGAGGACCGCCCGGCGGTCGATCCCCTCGACCTCGTGCGCATGTGCGCCACCGCTCGCATCGTGATGCCGCGCGCCCGCGTGCGCCTCAGCGCCGGCCGCAAGGGCCTCACCCGCGAGGCACAGATCCTGTGCTTCCTGGCCGGGGCCAACTCGATCTTCTACGGCGAGCGCCTACTCACCACGGCCAACAACGAGACCGATTCGGATGCCGAGCTCCTGCGCGACATCGGCATCACCGTTCCGGGCCTGACTCTGGCGGCGGCGGAGTAGCGTTCGCCCGCAAAGAACTAGCCCATCCGGCGCCGGTTCAGGCGCCGGCCGCGTCCGGGATGGTGATGCGGAAGCAGGTGCCGATCGCGGTGTCGTCGAGGCTGAGGCGTCCGCCGTTGAGCTCGATCAGCTCCGACGCGATGGCGAGGCCGAGGCCGGTGCCCCCTGAGCGCGACGAGCCCTTGAACGGGGAGAACAGGTGCTCCCGGGCCCGCGGCGGCAGGCCGGGACCGTTGTCGGCCACGAGGATCGTGGTCTCGCCGGCGCCGGGCTGGCCCTGGCGGCGGGCCCGGATGGTGATCTCGGGATTCTCCTGGGACGGCGCCTCGTAGCCGGTCCCCTGCGGGCTCAGGGCCTGGACGGCGTTGCGGACGATGTTGGCCAGCGCACGGGAGAACTGGTCCGGGTCGACGAAGATCCGCAGTTCGCTTGGGCAGAGTTCGCGGATGACGATCTTCGAATCGCGGCCGCGCCCGGCGAGGTCCGCCTGTTCGGCGACGATCTGGGCGATCGGCACGAGGCGGCGGCTCGGGTTGCGCTCGGTCGCCCGGCCATAGGCCAGAGTCTCCTCGCAGAACCGGATCGCCCGATCGAGCGTCGCGACGAGGCGCGGGGCGACCCGCTGGGCGACCGGATCGGCGACGCCGTCGAGGCGGTCGCTGAGCAGCTGCGCCGTGGTCAGCAGGTTGCGCAGCTCGTGGTTGATCTTGCTCACCGACAATCCGAGGCCGGCTAGCCGCCGCTTCTCGCGCAGCTCGCTGGCGAGCGCCGTCTCCATTCGGGCGAGCGCGATCTCGGCATGGCCGATCTCGTCCGTCCGGCGCGAGGGCACGATCACGCCGTCGATCGCCTCGGGATCGTCGGCGAAGCCCGTGATGTTCTGGACGAGCCGCCGGACCGGCTTCACGATCGCCCGTTGCAGGACGAGGAAGATCAGCCCGGCGACCGTCGCCGCCAGGGCCAGGGACGACAGGGCCAGCCGGATCGAGAAGTCCGCCACCGCCTCCCGCAGGGGCCGCGGGTCCATGAGGATCTCGACGAGGTCGAAGCCGTCGCGGCCGTGTCCGATCACCCGGATCGGATCGTTCGACTCGGTCATGAGCGTCCGGGCGACACCGCGGATCGACCGGATCCAGTGTTCCGACCGCAGGTCGATGATGTCCGAGACCGTGTCCGGCACCGTCTCGTTGGCGAGGAGCCGGCGGGTGCCGTTGCCGCGGACCGCGATGGCGCGCGCGCCGGCACCGGCGAGCAGGCGCTGGGACAGGCCTTCCGAGACCTGCTGGTCGGGGGCCGCGTCGAGGACGAGGGCGGCCACCTGGGCGGCGGCGATCCGGTCCGACAGCCACATCCGGCGGTAGTTCGCCACCGTCGGGACGTAGATCAGCACCTCGATCAGGGCGACGAACGCCACCGTGAGCAGGAAGAGCCGACCGGACAGGCCGAGATGCCGGCCGAGACCGCGGGCGGCCACGGGGTTCGCGGCGGCCGCCTCCTGCTGAAATTCGACGCGCGACGTCACAGCCATCTCGGTACTAGCGTTTCCGGTGTCCCAACGGCGCGGCGGGTGACGGCGTGAACCCGATCTGGAGCGTGGTCCAGTGGCGTTTTCAGGGCGACGGCTCGGAGCGCGATTGCCCACCAACGTTCCGGACCGCATTAGGCTGCGTCAGGATATACGAGTTTTTTGATCAGATGTATGGCCAAATTCGATCAGGACTCTACCCGGCGCCGTGCCTGAACGCGACGTCGTAGGAATACCGAGATCAGGGCGAGAGCCGCCAGGGCGCCGAGGCCGAGCACCATCCTGGGGGTGATCAGGGCGCGCAGCGTCAGGGCGTTCTCGCAATCGAGGCCGTCGACGGCCAGGCAGGCCGCCTTGGCGGTCTCGTGCGCCAGCACCACGTCCTCGATCGCCGCGCCGGTGGCGGCGTAGACGAAGGCCCCCGGCAGGAGGCCGACGAGGGTCGCCAGAACGAAGGTGCTGCGCCTCACCCCGAAGGCGGCCGGGGCGAGGTTGGTCATCCAGAACGGGAAGATCGGCAGCAGGCGCAGGAAACAGATGTAGCCGAAGGCGTCCTCGCGAAAGCCGGCCGCGAGGCCCGCCAGGCGGGGGCCGGCCTGCCGCAGGAGCAGGTCGGTGGCCGCGCCGCGCCCGATGGTGAAGACGATGGCGGCCCCCGTGGTGGCGGAGGCCACGGCGACGAGGGCGCCGGGGACGATCCCGAACAGGAAGCCGCACAGCATCGTCAGGAAGAGCGAGGCCGGGACCGACACCACCACCGCCCCGACATAGACGAGGTAGGCGACCACCATCGCGCGGAAGCGATCCTCGGCCACCCAGGCGTTGAGCCAGGCCCGGGAGGCGAGCAGCCGGTCGAGGCTGAGGAGATGCGAGGCGCCGGAGGCCAGCACCGCCAGGGAGGCGCAGACGAGGAGGAGGAGCGGTCCCCAGCGGAGGAGGCGCTTCCACCGCGTCGGCGCTTCGTCGGGTCCGACGGGCGGAGGCGTCGACGCGCTCACCCGCGCTTGCGCATCCGCAGGATCTTGAAGAACCCGCCCGGGAAGGTCGGCGCGACGCCGATGAACTCGACCCCGTGGGAACGGGCCCAGGCCTCGATCCGGCTCGACTTGAAGTCGGAGGACCAGCCGATCTTGGTGCAGAGCGGCGCCATGATCTCCTCGACCTTGGCGACCGGCCCGGTGTTCTGGCCGAAATGGTTGGCCAGCACGATCTCGCCCCCCGGCCGGACGACGCGGAGGAACTCGGAGAGGGCGGCCTCCGGGTCGGGCACCAGGGTGATGAGGAACTGGGCCACCACGGCGTCGAAGCTCGCATCGGCGTAGCCAAGGCGGCAGACATCCATCACCTGGAGGCCGCGCACGTGGCGCAGGCCGCGGCGCAGCACCTTGGCGCGCGCGCGCTTCAGCATGTCCTCGGAGAGGTCGACGCCGCAGACGAAGCTCGTCGGCGGATAGTAGCCCAGCGACAGGCCAGTGCCGACGCCGGCTTCCAGGATGCGCGGGCCGCAGGCGACGGCGGCTCCCACCGCGTCGCGGGCGGCCGGCTCCGTCAGCTTGTCGTAGACGACGTCGTAGACCGGCGCCCAGCGCGCATAGGCCTTGCGCATCAGGGCGGTGCTCGGACCGGCCTCCCGCGGCTCGCTCAGCATGTCGATCTCGTCGTCCTGTTTGGGGATAGGGTTCGTTCGGGCCGTGAACCGGTCAGGCCGCTTCGGCCGCGCCGGTCGCCAACGCGTCGATGCGCCGAATGGTGCCACCGCCGAGGACACGGGCCCGCGGGCCGTCATCGGCGTAGAGCACGCAGGCCTGTCCGGGCGACACGCCGTCCTCCGGCGTGGCGAGGACGATCTCGGCGCCGCTGCCCGACGTGTCGCGGGTCAGCAGGGCCGGTCGCGGCTCCCGGGTCGAGCGCACGCGCACCGCCACGGGCAGGTTCTCCACCGGGCCCGCGCCGCCAAGCCAGTTCAGGTCGGTGATGCGGATGCGGCTGGTGGCGAGGGCCGCGCGCGGGCCGACCACCACCCGGGCGGTGTCGGGCTCGAGGCGGATGACGTAGAGCGGCTCGCCCACCGCGAGGCGCAGGCCCCGGCGCTGGCCGACGGTGTAGTGGATGATGCCCTCGTGCTGCCCCAGGACCTGGCCGCCGAGATCGACGATCTCGCCGGCCCGGGCCGCGTCCGGCCGCAGCCGGGCGATCACGTCCGCGTAGCGACCCTGGGGGACGAAGCAGATGTCCTGGCTGTCCGCCTTCTCGGCCACGGCGAGGCCGAGGTCGCGGGCGAGGCGACGGGTTTCGTCCTTCGGCAGCTCGCCCAGGGGGAAGCGCAGGAAGTCGAGCTGTTCCGCCGTGGTGGCGTAGAGGAAGTAGCTCTGGTCCCGGGCCGGATCGAGGGCGCGGTAGAGCCCGCGCCCGCCGGAAGGCTCGGGCCGGCTCGCCACGTAGTGCCCGGTGGCGAGGCAGTCGGCCTCAAGGTCCCGGGCCGTGCGCAGGAGGTCGCGGAACTTGATCGAGCGGTTGCACTCGACGCAGGGGATCGGCGTCTCACCGGCGAGGTAGCTCTCGGCGAAGCGGTCGATCACGGATTCCCGGAAGCGGTCCTCGTAATCGAGCACGTAGTGCGGGATGCCCAGGGTCTCGGCCACCCGGCGCGCATCGTGGATGTCCTGGCCGGCGCAGCAGGCCCCCTTGCGATGGGTGGCGGCGCCGTGGTCGTAGAGCTGGAGCGTGATGCCGACGACGTCGTAGCCCTGACGCTTCAGGAGCCCGGCCACGACGGAGGAATCGACGCCGCCCGACATGGCGACGACGACGCGCGTCTCGTGGGGAGCCTTGGGAAGATCGAGGGAATTCATCGCGCCAGGGTGTGCCGGGAGGGACCGGTCCGGCCCCGCGCGTGAGTCTATAGCGATCCTCGGGCGCGAGTTCCAGGGAGGCGGCTGCACCGGGTGTGTCCCCGCGCATGGCGCCGGGGCCGGGCGAATGCTGCCGGGCGCCCGGCAGGATTTGCCCGGCTGAACCGGCGCGGGACAGGGCATCTGCGAAAAAGACGTTTATTGGCAATGTCTTGCATTGCACGCAGCTTGGCCTGCGCCTTGCTGACGATAGCCTCGTAGAGGATTGTCGCCCATGGCTGTCTCATCGATCGATTGGAACGCAACGACCCGGCGCGCGGCCTCGCCGGGCGCGGTTCCGTTGCGGGGTGCGGCCGCCGTCACCTTCCGCCTCGACCCGGCCGCCCCCGATCCCCGCCCCCGGGCGGCGGAGGCCCGCGCCCGGGACGACCGTGCGGCGGCCGACGACCGCAACGACCGGATCGCCTCCGAGCGGGCCAGGGACGCGGCGGCGACCCGCGCGGCGGCGCAGGGCCGCGACGCCGCGAAGGCCGTCGCCGACGCGCGCGCGGCCAAGGCGAACGACGCGGAGGCGAGACAGGCCAAGCAGAGCGAGGCCGAGGCAGGCGAGGCCAGCCCATCGGCGACCACGAAGCCGGGACCTGCCGGCGCCGTGGTCCGCCCCGGAAACGAACCCTCCCGCCCTGGGATATCGGACACGGCGCAGGCCCCCCGCCCCGACGCCACCGCGACGCCCGGGGCCGGCGCGAGCGCGACGGCGACCGCGCCCGCCGAGAAGGACGGGTCCGGAGGGACTACGGCGGCCGGGAAAACCGCGTCCGCCGACAAGCCGGAAGAGGCGGAGGCGGCGACGCCAGCCACCGCAACGCCGGCCCTGCTCCTGCCGACCGCCCCGCCGCCCACCGCCCTGGCCTCGGCGGCGCAGGGTGCGGCGGCGGCCGGTGCGGAAGGGCCGGTTCCCCCCGAGGATCCGTCCGGAACGGCCGCGCCGGCCGTGGCCGTGGGGCCGAACCCCGACGGGACCACGACCCAGGGCCCGCCCGGCCTGACGGTCCAGGCACCCGCGGGCCGTGGTGACGGGGCCGAGAACGGCGAGCCGGGCAACGGCAAGGCGCCGGGCGGTTTCGCCGCCGAGCTCGCCCCGGCCTCGGATGCCGGCACCCGCACAGACCTGACGGCCGCGGTCCCGGCGGCCCCAGCGCCGACGCACGCCAAGGCCGCGGAGGCGGTCGCCCCGAGCGTGCCGGGCGCCCCCGCTCCGGCCCCGGTGCCCCTGGGCGCCGTGCCGATGACGATCGGGCTGCGCTCCCTCGCGGGCAACAACCAGTTCGAGATCCGCCTCGATCCGAAGGATCTCGGCCGCATCGACGTCAAGCTCGACATCGACAAGGAGACCGGCACGGTCCAGGCCCAACTGATCGTGGACCGGCCCGAGACCTTGGCGCTGCTCCAGCGCGATGCCGGCAATCTGCAGCAGGCGCTCAACCAGGCCGGGCTCAACGCCGCCGACGGCAGCATCAACCTGTCGCTCCGCGGAGACGGCCCGGCCAATGGCCAGTCGAACGGCTCCGGTGCCGACGGGCAGAGACCCGACGCCGGCGGAGCCTCACGCGCCGGCGCTGAATTCCGAGAGCCGACCCCCGTTTCCGCCGTTCCGCTGCGCCGCTACGGCGCCGTCCTCGGCATCGACATCCGCATCTGAGGAGCGACCACGATGACCACGGGCATCAGCAGCCTAGCGAGCACGGCCTCGGCCGGCGTGGCGAGCACCAGTTCCTCGACGCAGGAGATCGCGGGCAACTTCACCCAGTTCCTGACGCTGCTGACCACGCAGCTGAAGAACCAGAACCCCCTCGACCCGATGGACACCAACCAGTTCACGCAGCAGCTGGTGCAGTATGCCGGCGTCGAGCAGCAGCTGAAGTCGAACGACCGCCTCGACTCGATCCTGAGCAACGCGAAGTCGTCGAGCGCCGCCTCGGCCACGGGCTTCATCGGCCAGACGATCACGGCGGACGGCAAGTCCACCGCCCTGAAGGACGGGGCCGCGAGCTGGACCCTGACCCCGGCGCGGGCCGCCAAGCAGGCGACAATGACCATCAGCGACGCCAAGGGCAACGTGGTGGCGACCCAGACCAAGGCGCTCACCGCCGGTGCGCAGAGCTTCACCTGGGATGGACGCTCGTCCAGCGGCTTCACCGCGCCCAACGGGACCTACTCGATCAAGGTCGATGCCGTGGATGCCACGGGGTCGAAGGTGACCGTCGATACGAAGGTGAGCGGGACCGTCGACAGCGTCGATCTCAGCGGCTCGGAGCCGGTGCTGATGGTCGGGACATCGCGGGTCCCGGTCTCCACCGTCCAGGACATCGGAGCGGGGTTGTCCACATGACGAACAGGGCGAATCCAATGCGATCGATCCGCTTCAAGATATCTTAAGTGGGCCCAAGTAGCTTCCAATCTCGACAGGTCAGTCGAGTTGTAGAGCGTATCATGACCGAACCAAGCCGCCCGAGAGTTAAGTACGTCATCGGGCCTGATGGAAGTCCGTTAACCATCGCGGACCTTCCTCCGACCACCACCCGGCGATGGGTGATCCGTCGCAAGGCCGAAGTGGTCGCCGCCGTCAGAGGCGGACTGCTCAGCCTCGAAGAGGCCTGCCAGCGCTACACCCTCACCACCGAGGAGTTCCTGAGCTGGCAGTTCTCCATCGATCAGCACGGTCTGGCCGGCCTGCGCACCACGCGCATCCAGCACTACCGCCACTGAGCCGGGCGACGGCCGGGGTCTCCGTCGGACCCCGTCGCCTCTCGTTCCGAACCCGGAAGCCGCGTCCCCTCACCCGGGCGCGGCTTTCGCGTTTCCCGGTGTCGCGCGGTGCCGCCGACCTTCCTTCGTTCAGGAATGTTAACTCGGCGCTAACCACGACCCGGGCAAATTTTGCCGAGCGGGTGCCGGCAGTCCGGCGCCGCGTCTCGGGTGGGTGCGTCGCGTCGTGAAACCGGTCCTCGACCTCGTGACCAAGTTGGGCCCGGCGCGCCTCGCCGCCATGGCCGCCGTCACGATGACGCTGATCGGCTTCTTCGCCTTCGTGATCCTGCGCGTCTCCAAGCCCGACATGGGCGTGCTCTTCGCCGACCTGTCGATGTCGGATTCCTCGGCCGTGATCCGTGACCTCGACGCGCGCGGCATCAAGTACGAGACCAAGGGCGATGCGGGCCAGACCATCCTGGCGCCCCGGGCCGACCTGCCGCGCCTGCGCATGGACCTCGCCGGCAAGGGCCTGCCCAGCGCCGCGGGCGTCGGCTACGAGATCTTCGACAAGGGCGACGCCTTCTCGTCCACCAACTTCGTCCAGAACGTGAACCACCTGCGCGCCCTGGAGGGCGAGCTCTCCCGCTCCATCCGCGCCATCGGGCGGGTCCAGGCGGCGCGGGTCCACCTCGTGATCCCCGAGCGGCGCCTCTTCGAGCGCGACCGCGAGACGCCCAGCGCCGCCATCGTGCTCAAGCTGATGGGCGATCTCGATCCGTCCCAGGTCCGCGCCATCCGGCACCTCACGGCCTCCGCCGTCGAGGGCCTGAAGCCGGAGCGGGTTTCCATCGTCGACGAGCGCGGGCGCCTGCTCGCGGACGGCGCCCGCGGGGCCGAGGCCGAGACCGGCGCCGGCATGGAGGAGAAGCAGGTCGGCATCGAGCGCCGCCTGCGCTCGCAGATCGAGGAGATCGTCGCCGGCATCGTCGGCGCCGGGCGCGCCCGCATCCAGGTCAGCGCCGAGCTCGACCTCAACCGCATCGAGAGCAAGTCCGAGAGCTTCGACCCCGAGAGCCGTGTGGTGCGCTCGACCCAGACCCGCAGCGAGAATTCACTGACGGGCGGCGCCGAGGGCGCGGTCAGCGTCGGCAACGAGCTTCCGGGCGCCAACCAGCCCGGCCAAACGCCGACCCAGAAGGATTCCACCAACAAGAACGAGGAGACCACGAACTACGAGATCTCCCGGGTGACCAAGACGGAGATCGCCGAGGGCGGCCGGATCAAGCGCCTCTCCGTGGCGGTGGTGGTCGATGGCGCCTACGTGCCCGGCCCGGACGGCAAGCCCGTCTACCAGGCGCGCCCGGCGGCCGAGGTGGACCGCATCGCCGCCCTGGTGCGCTCGGCCATCGGCTTCGACAAGGCGCGCGGCGATCAGGTCGAGGTGGTGAACCTGCGCTTCGCCGAGACGCCGGTCCCGGCCGATTTCGCCGAGCCGTCCCTGGTCCAGTCGCTGCTCTCTCCCTCCAAAGAGGAGATCATGCGGATCGTGGAGCTCGGCGTCCTGACGATGCTGACGCTGATCGTGCTGATGGCGGTGGTCCGCCCGCTCCTGAAGAAGGTCCTGGCCTCGGAGCCGATCCAGATCGCCCTGGTTTCGGGCGCCGGCGCGGCCGGGGCGGTGGCGGGCGGCGAGGCCCTGATGGTGCCGCCCGACAACCCGACCGCCCGCCTCGTGGATTTCGCGCAGCTCAACGGCAAGGTCCAGGCCGAGACCGTCCAGCGCGTGGTCGACATGGTCCGCGCCAGCCCGAGCGAGACCGTGGAAGTGCTCCGCAACTGGATTCACGAGAGCTGATGCGCCCCCTGTCCCCCCACCCGACCGTGAGGCGTTGAGACTATGTCCTCGGGACTGAACATCCAGGCCGAGCTCGCCAAGGGCAGCAACGGCGCCTTCGGCGCCATGACCGGCGCCCAGCGCGCCGCCGCGCTCCTGCTCCTCCTCGGCGAGAGCGAGGGCGCCCCGATCTGGCAGATGCTCGACGAGGACGAGGTCAAGCTCGTCTCGCACGCCATGGTTCAGCTCGGCTCCCTCGAGGCCGAGACCGTCGAGAAGCTCATCGTCGACTTCGTGTCCCGCCTCTCCTCCGGCGGCGGCATCACCTCGAACTTCGAGCGGACGGAGTCCCTGCTCCTCAAGATCTTCCCGACCGAGCAGGTCTCCTCGATCATGGCAGAGATCAAGGGCGCCTCGGGCAAGCGCGTCTGGGCGAGCCTGACCCAGATCGATCCCGAGATCCTGGCCTCGTTCCTGCGCAACGAGTACCCGCAGACCGTGGCGGTGGTGCTCTCCAAGGTGCGCTCGGACTACGCGGCCCGGGTGCTCACCATCCTGCCCGAGGAATTCGCCATCGACGTGCTGAACCGGATGCTGCGGATGGAGACGGTGCAGAAGGAGGCCCTGCGCCACATCGAGGAGACCCTGCGGGTCGAGTTCGTGTCGACCATCGCGCAGACCACCCGCCGCGACGCCCACGAGCTGATGGCCGACGTCTTCAACGCCTTCGACCGTCAGACGGAAGGCCGCTTCCTGACCGCCCTCGACCAGGCCAACCGCGGCTCGGCGAAGAAGATCCGCCAGCTGATGTTCACCTTCGAGGACCTGCTGAAGCTCGATGCCGGCAGCGTCCAGACGCTCCTGCGCAAGGTCGACAACGAGACCCTGTGCCGGGCCCTCAAGGGCGCCGACGACCGGGTGCGCAACTTCTTCCTCAAAAATATGTCCACCCGCGCGGCCAAGAACATCACCGACGAGATGGGCTCCCTCGGCCCGATCCGCCTGAAGGACGTCGATGAGGCGCAGGCCAAGATGACCGAGCTGGCCAAGGAGCTCGCCGAGAAGGGCGAGATCATGATCGCCAAGTCGAGCGGCGAGGAGGAGCTGGTCTATTGAACGCGCGCCGCTTCCTGTTCGACACCGACTTCCGCCCCCGGCCCGACAACCCGGTCGCCGCCCAGGAGGCGGCCGCCCTGGCGGAGACCGTGGCGCGCGCCGAGGCCGAGGGCTATGCCCGCGGCCTGCGCGAGGGGCAGGCCCTGGCCGAGCAGCAGATCCAGGCGCGCCTGTCCGACGCCCTGACCCGCGTCGGGCTCGCCGCGGCGGGCCTGATCGGGCAGTCGGACGCCCGGGACCAGGCGCGCGAGGACGAGGCGCTCGACTTCGCCATCCAGCTCGCCCGCAAGATCGCCGGCGAGGCCCTGGACGCGCAGCCCCTGGCGGCCATCGGCGACGCGGCCCGCGCCGCCCTCCAGCACCTGCGCGGCGTGCCCCACCTCGTCGTCCGGGTCCACGAGAGCCTGGTCGACGAATCCGAGGCCCTGGTGAAGCGCCTCGCCCGCGAGCGCGGCTTCGAGGGCCGCCTCGTGGTGCTCGGCGAACCCGATCTCGCCCCCGGCGATGCCCGCATGGAATGGGCCGATGGCGGCGTCGTCCGGGACCGGGCCCAGATCGAAGCCGCGGTGCTCTCCGCCCTCGGACTCATCGCCTGATCCGCCCGCTCCACCCGAATCCAGCCCGAGACGCCAGCGCATGTCCGACGATTTCAGCCTGCCCCAGCTCAACGGAGGCGACGCCTCCTTCGACGGCCTCGGCACCGAGTCGATCCGCGAGACGCCGACCACGCCGAAGAGTGCTGCCGACCTCGAGCAGGTCTTCGACGTGCCGGTGGTGGTCTCGGCGGTGCTCGGCTCCTCGCGCATGCCGATCGGCGACCTCCTCCGGCTCCAGCCCGGCGCCGTGCTCGAGCTCGACCGCAAGGTCGGCGAGGCCATCGACATCTTCGTCAACAACCGCCTCGTGGCGCGCGGCGAGGTGGTGCTGGTCGAGGACCGGCTCGGCGTCACGATGACCGAGATCATCAAGAGCGATCACTGACCCCCGCGCCTTTCCGGCCGCCGCGCCTCCGCGCGAAGCCGACCCTGACGGAGACCCAGAGCCATGCGGCTACTCATCATCGGACGCCTCAACGGCGAGCTGATCACCGCCTCCAAGATCGCCATGAACCGGGGCGCGGCCGTCACCAACGCCGAGAGCCTGGCCCAGGGCCTCGCGGTGCTGCGGGCCAAGGGTGCCGACCTCATCATGGTCGACGTGGCCCTGGCGATCCGCGACCTGGTGACGGCCCTCGCCGAGGAGCGCATTCGCACCCCCGTCATCGCCTGCGGGGTCGCCACGGACGCCAAGGCGGCGGTGGCCGCGATCCAGGCCGGCGCCCGGGAATACATCCCCCTGCCCCCCGATCCCGAGCTGATCGCGGCGGTGCTGCAGGCGGTCTCCGAGGACGGGCGCGCCTTCGTCTGGCGCGACGCCTCCATGGAGAAGGTGGTCAAGCTCGCCGAGCAGGTGGCGCGCTCCGAGGCCTCGGTGCTCATCACCGGCGAGAGCGGCACCGGCAAGGAGGTCCTGGCCCGGCATCTCCACGGCAAGTCGAACCGCGCCAACCGTCCCTTCGTCTCGGTGAACTGCGCCGCGATTCCCGAGGCGCTGCTGGAATCCGAGCTGTTCGGCCACGAGAAGGGCGCCTTCACGGGTGCCGTGGCGCGCCGCATCGGCCGCTTCGAGGAGGCCCATGGCGGCACGCTCCTCCTCGACGAGATTTCCGAGATGGACGTGCGGCTGCAGTCGAAGCTCCTCCGCGCCCTGCAGGAGCGGGTCATCGACCGGGTCGGCGGGACCGCGCCGGTCAAGGTCGACATCCGGGTGCTGGCCACCTCCAACCGCAACCTGGTGGAGGAAGTCCGCAAGGGCACCTTCCGCGAGGATCTCTACTACCGGCTGAACGTCGTGCACCTGCGCCTGCCGGCTCTGCGCGAGCGTCCCGCCGACATCCTGGAACTGGCGTCGCACTTCGCCAAGAAATACGCCGAGGTGAATGGCGTGCCGGTGCGCCCCCTGAGCGCCGAGGCGCAGGGCCTGGTGCGCGCCAATCCCTGGCGCGGCAACGTCCGCGAACTCGAGAACACCCTGCACCGGGCGGTGCTCCTGGCCTCGGGCCCCGAGATCGGACCCGACGCGATCCTCACCCCGGAGGGCGACAGCATCGCACCGGTCTCGGCCGGGCCGGCCGAGCGCGCCGCCCGGGTGGCGGAGGCGGCCACGCGCGGCCTCGTCGGGCAGACGGTGGCGCAGGTCGAGTGCGACCTCATCCTCGATACCCTGGACCATTGCCTCGGCAACCGGACGCACGCCGCCAAGATCCTCGGCATCTCGATCCGGACCCTGCGCAACAAGCTCAACGAGTACGTCGATGCCGGCCTGTCGGTGGCCGAGCCCGGCAGCGTCCGGGCCATCGCCGCCTACGGCTGAGGGCGGCTGAGAGACGTCTCGTCGTCAGCGATGGCCGGCGGCCCGCTCCGCCGCCATCTGGGCCTCGTGCGCGCGCTCCAGCTTCTCCATCGAATGGAACCGGGCGATGTCGGCCTCCACGTCGCGGATCGTCTCCTCGACGAGATGCTGCTGCAGGACGCTGCGCGGATCGTTCGGCTCCTGGCCGTCGCGCTCTTGAAGCCGCTCGACCGCCTGCTTGACGACGCCGTAGACCGCCTCCCGCTCCGCGCGAGACATGGTTGGATTGACCGCGCGGGCGATGAGATCGGTGAATTCGGACATGCGGGCTGAGGGGGGCTTCGATCGGGCTAGAGGCGCTGGTCGTTGACGCCCGCGAGGATCAGGGCGATCGAGCTCCAGACCACCAGGCAGCCGAAGAAGACCACCATGATGCTGTAGCCGCGCTCGGGATAGATAGAATCGTCCGGCAGCGCCGGATCCACGAAGGTCGCCAGGTAGATCTGCTGCTTATTCGCTGCGATGCGGGCCCGGTCGACCATCAGGTTCGCCGATTCGTTGAGCTTGGTGGCGATGATGCGCTCGACCTGCAGACCCTCGAATTCCAGGAGCGCGCGGGTCAGGTTGTTCGAGGAATCCGAGCCCGACAGGCCGTCGCTGGTGAGCTGGCCGGTCAGCTTCTGGATCTGCTGATCGAGGGCCGCGACGGTCGATACGAGATTCTGGATGCTGCGCGACTTCTCGTCGAGATTGGACCCGCGAAGGACCGCGAGGTCGGACTCGGCCTTGAGTCGATCCTTCCGCAGCGTGGCGATCGTCGTCAGGGTGGATTCGGCCGTCTTCGCCGGATCGATGATGCCCCAGCGGTTCCGGAAGACCTGCAGGGCCATATGGGCGTTGCGCAGGCGCTCCTGCGCCTTCGCCGCATCGGCCTCCGCATGCTTGACCATGTCGGCCTGAGCCCGGCGGGAGATGTCGTTGATGAGCGCCTCGCTGCGGGCGACGATCCCGCGGTTGATCGCGAGGGCATCCTCCGGCGTGAAAGCACGCACGCTCAGCGTGATGATGCCGGAGAGCACCTCGATCCGGGTGCCGACATGCTTATTCCAGTACTTGACCAGTTCCTCCATGGGCTGGCCGACCCGGAAGCGTGTCCAGAAATCGGCTTCCGGCCGCGAGAACATGTTCGAGACGTGAAGGCTCTCTTCCATCTTCGCGACGATGGCGCGACTCTCGACGAAGTCGCGGATGATGAAGCTGTCCTGGCTGTTGTGCTTCATGATTAGGTCGGAGAACTGCCCGCCCGAGCTCTCTTCCAGCTGTTCGACGTTGCCGCGCACCGCGAATTGCGACACGGCTACGTACTGATTGGCGGCGAACACGTAGAAGTAGATCGCTGCCAGGATCGTCGGCAGCACGACGAAGATTCCGAACTGGCGCAGCAGACTGCCGACGAGATTCACCGGCTTGCTGGGCGGCGGCCGCAGACCCGGGATCTGGCGCCAATCAAGCCGCTCCTGCGCCCGGCGCAGGAGGGCCGGGACGCGGCTCCGCGAGACGGGATCGACCGTCTCGGCGTTGCGGCGGAGATCCGGGAGGGAACGCAGGGCGATATCGATCACCCCCCGCACGCGGTCGGTCTGCTTGACCTCGTCGGCATTCATGATTTCAGGTTCCCGAGGCTCTGCGCGATCAGGGCAGACGATGGACTCAGCATCATGGGCGGCAAGTCTGCACGAGCCTGATGACGATGCATATGGTCACGCCTGTGGAGCCCTCTCGCCATCCTCGTGTTGAGCCCGACGAGTCCTTCGTTTTTCGGCCCTTTTTAAGGCGTGCCGCCGTGATGGCGGCCGCCCGGGCGCGGAGGCCCGCAGGGGACATCGTTTACGGCATGGATGACAAGGACAGGGACGCCGCACGCCCGGCGCGGATCCGCATGGCGCGGGCCGGGTTCACGGAACTCGTGCTCGTCTGCAGCAAGTGCGTCAAGCGCCAGGGCCTGAAGAAGGGTTCGGTGCGGCGACAACTCAAGGGCGAGCTCAAGCGGCGCGTCACGGCGCGCAAGCCGCGCGTGGTCGAGGTCGGGTGCCTCGGCCCCTGTCCCAAGCGCGCCTTGGCGGTGATCACAGCGGACAGCCTCGCCAAGCAGCGCATCCACCTGCTTGACCCGCAGGCGACGCCGGCCCAATCCGTGGATGCGCTGTTCCCCGATTTCGGCCCCAAAGGCCGCCTATCCCTGGCGGACGCTCCGGAACCGCCGCGCCGCTAGGCCGGGACCGCGCACCGGAACGGGAAGCCGGGGCCGCTGCGCCGGCGCGACGGATGCGGGAGCGGGGAAACCTTGAAACGGACGATGCGTGACGGCTCCGATGCCTGACGAGCCGAGCTTCGCGACGACCGGGCTCACCGAGCGTCCGGCCGGGGAGCGCCCGTGGCCCGCGCGTCTCGGGCGACTCGTCCTACGCCGCCTCCCCCTGGTCGGAACTCTTCTCGGTCTCGCCCTCGGCGTCTGGCTCATCGCCACCAACGACCTCAACGCCGTCGCCGACGCCTTCGGCCGGGTCGGCGCCGGGGGCCTCGCGGCCATCGTGCTCGTGCGCCTGTCGGTGATCCTGCTGTGCGGGCTCGCCTGGGGCTGCGTCATCCAGGGGCTCGCGGGCCTGGGACAGGCGCGCACCGGGGCCTTCGTGCTGCTGCGCCTCGTGCGCGAGGGCATCAACGTGCTGCTTCCGGTGGCCTCCGTCGGCGGCGACGTCGTGGGCGGCCGCCTGCTGACCTTCTGGGGCACCGCCGGAACCCTGGCGGCGGCCTCGATCCTCGTGGACATGCTGTTCCAGGCCGGGACGCAGGCAGTCTTCGCCCTGGCGGGGGTGGGTCTCCTGCTGCAGGTCGGGGGTGAGGCGGCGCAGACTTTGGCCACATGGGTCCTGCGCGCCCTCGCGGTCACCGCCCTGCTGCTTGGGGCCTTCCTGGCGGTCCAGCGCAGCGCCGCGGCGCGGGCGGCCGGGCGCAGGGCCGTCAACGGCCTGCGCCGGGTCTTTCGCGGCGACGCCGTCGATCCGTCGCCGGCGGGGGGCAGCGTCTACGACGCCCTCGATGCCGTCTGGGCACCGGGCCGGTACGGGAAACTCGCGGCGTCCGTCCTGCTGCATCTCGCCGCCTGGGGCCTCGGCGCCCTGGAGATCTGGATCGCCCTCAGCTGCATCGGCGTCGATTCGGTGAGTTTCACCGAGGTCGTAGTGATCGAGGCCCTGAGCCAGGCCATCAAGTCGGCGGCCTTTCCGGTGCCGAGCGGCCTCGGCGTGCAGGAGGGGGGCTTCGTCCTCCTCGGCAGCCTCTTCGGCATCGATGCCGGAACCGCCCTGGCCCTGTCGCTGATCAAGCGCGTGCCCGACGTCGTCCTCGGCCTGCCGGCCCTGCTGCTGTGGCAGGCCCTGGAAGCCCGGCGGGCGATGATCCTGCCGCCGGCGACCTGACGCACGCATCATGGCTCCCCCATCGCAAGGCTCGTCGGGCCCCGGCGGCCTCGCCGCCACGCTGCTGCCCGTCGCCGCCCTCCTGGGCAGCATCGTTTCCCTCAGCGTCGGTACCTCCTACGCCAAGCACCTGTTCCCGATCCTGGGCGCGGAGGGCACCACCGCCCTGCGGGTCGGCCTCTCGGCGCTGATGCTCGCAGCGATCTGGCGGCCCTGGCGCCTGCGGCCCGGCCGCGCCGACCGCTGGGCCCTGCTGCGCTACGGGGCCGTGCTCGGCGCGATGAACCTGCTGTTCTACCTGTCCCTGCGCACGATCCCCCTCGGCCTCGCCATCGCGATCGAGTTTTCCGGGCCCCTGGCGCTCGCCCTGGCGGTCTCCCGCCGGGGGATCGATTTCGCCTGGATCGGCTGCGCCGTTCTCGGCCTGGCGCTGCTGCTGCCCGTCGGTGACCTCTCGGGCGGGCTCGATCCCGTCGGAGTCGCCTGCGCGCTCGGCGCGGCCCTGTGCTGGGCGCTCTACATCGTCTTCGGCCAGCGCGTCGGCCACCTCCACGGCGGACGGGCAGTGGCCATTGGCATGTCGGTGGCGGCCCTGGTGGTGCTGCCCTTCGGCATCGCCGAGGCGGGGACGCTGCTGCTGCAGCCGGCCATGCTGGGATTCGGCCTCGCGGTGGCGGCCCTGTCGAGCGCCCTGCCCTACACGCTGGAAATGGTCGCCCTGAAACGCCTGTCGAAGCAGAGCTTCGGGGTCCTGCTCAGCCTCGAGCCGGCCGTGGGCTCCCTGGCGGGGCTCGCGATCCTCGGCGAGCACCTCACCCCCACCGAGTGGCTGGCCATCGCCTGCATCGTGGTGGCCTCGGTGGGCAACACGGTGACGAGCCATCGCGGCCGGGTCGCCGCCGCGGCCGCGATGACGCCCGTCTGAGGCACCGCCTCCTGCGCGAACCGGGTGCGATTCAGGGATCCAGGCCGGCGACGATCGCCTCCAGGGCGGTCTTCAGCCCCTCCTCCACCGTCGGATGGTAGAACGGCCGGTCGAGGAGCGCCCGGGCGGTGAGCCCGTCCGCGATGGCGAGGGCGAGGAACTGGGCGAGGTGCTCGCAGGCCGGTCCCAGCATCTCGGCGCCCCTCAGGGTGCCGCTGCGATCCGCGTGGAGGCGCAGAGCGCCGGCATTCTCGGCCATGATCCGGGCTCGGCCCTGGTCTCCGAAATCGACGGTGCCGAGGACGAGCGTCGCATCCGCGGGATCGTAGGGCGTGCCGACGCTCGCCGCCTGCGGCTCGGTGAAGACCATGGCGAGGTTGGTCCAGCGCCGGGGCGCCTCCACCGCGTCGCGCCCCGAGGCGACGAGGCGGGCGGCGTTGGCGCCGGCGATCCGGCCCTGGCGGGCGGCCTCGTGCAGCACCGGCCGGTCGGCATTGGCATCGCCCGCGATGAAGACCGGGCCGCCGCGGCAGAGCAGGCTGCGGGCGTCGAAGTCGGGCATGCCGTGCGTGTCGAGGGCGAGGCCGGCGGCGTCCAGGCCGAGATGCCGGACGTTGGGCGGACGCCCCGCCGCCGCGAGGACGCACGCGAAGGTGTCCGTCCGCGTCGCCCCGCTCGCGTCGGTCCAGGTCAGGCGCGCGCCCGCGCGATCGCGCTCACCTTCGGTGACCGTGCAGCCGAGGCGCAGCGTCATCTCGGCCCCGAAGAGCTGGCGGGCCGTCTCGGCGAGGCCGTCGTCGCGCAGCGACGCGAGGTGCGTGCCGGGATCGAACAGGGTCACGGCGACGCCGAGGCGGGCCATGGCCTGGGCCAGTTCGAGACCGACCGCGCCGCCGCCGAGCACCGCCAGGGAGTCCGGCAGGTCGGGGATCTCGAAGACCGTGTCGCTGGTGAGCAGGCGGTCGCCGAGGTCGCGCAGGGGCTCGGGGACGGCCGGGCTCGACCCGGTGGCGACGATGGCGGCGCGGAAGCGCAGGGCGGTGTGATCGTCGATCGCCAGCGTGTCGGGGCCGGTGAAGCGGGCGCGGCCGGCGATGCGGGCCTCGGCGGGCAGCGCGTCGACGCCTTCGAAGACGCCGGCGACGAAGCGGTCGCGCTCGCGCCGGACACGCGCCATCACGCGGCGGCCGTCCACGCGCACGGGGCCGGCCGCGATGCCGAAGATTTCGGCGTGGCGGGCCGCGTGGGCGGCGTTGGCGGCGGTGATCAGCAGCTTCGAGGGCATGCAGCCGACGCGGGCGCAAATGGTGCCGCCGGGGCCGGCCTCGATCAGGACGGCATCGGCGCCGGCGTCGCGGGCGGCGTGGAAAGCGGCGAGGCCGGCGGTGCCCGCGCCGATCACGGCGATGTCACAGGATCTCTCGCGCATCGCGACGGCTCTCGGGTTCGCGCCTCTCGACCCCGACCATCGGAATCGCGGGCCAACCCGCACGCTTGGGCGAACGTTCCTGTCTGCGGCAACCCGCGCGTCAGTCGGGCTCTGCGAGCAACCCCTCGACGAAGCTGTTCAGCCCGGTGCGGCGGGCGCGCTTCAGCCGCTCGGCGATCAGGATGCCCTCCAGGGAGCGGAAGGCGTCGTCGAGGTCGTCGTTGACGATGACGTAGTCGTACTCGCTCCAGCGCTGGATCTCCATCCGGGCGTTGGCGAGGCGCTTCTCGATGGTGTCCGGCGAGTCCTCGGCCCGCCGCTCCAGGCGATGGCGCAATTCGGCCAGCGAGGGCGGCAGGATGAACACCGTCACCACGTCGTCGGTGAGCTTGGCCCGCACCTGCCGGGTGCCCTGGTAGTCGATGTCGAAGATCATGTCCCGGCCGGCGCCCAGCACCTTCTCCACCGGGCGGCGCGGGGTGCCGTAGAAATTGCCGTGCACCTCGGCCCATTCGAGCAGGTTGTCGGCGCTGCGCAGGGCGTCGAAGGCCTCGCGGTCGATGAACTGGTAGTGCTTGCCGTCGATCTCGGAGGGGCGGCGCTGCCGGGTCGTCACCGAGATCGAGAGGTCGAGGCCCCATTTCGGGTCGGCGGCCACGGCCCGGGTCAGGGTCGTCTTTCCCGCGCCGGAGGGCGAGGACAGGATGAGGATGAACCCGCGCCGCGCGATCACCCCGGCCTCCATCGTCAAAGCGTCCCGCATCGCTGAAAAAACCTACTCGACGTTCTGAACCTGCTCCCGGAATTGCTCCACCACGGCCTTCAAGTCGAGTCCGATCCGCGAGAGGGCGATGTCATTCGCCTTGGCACACAGGGTATTGGCCTCGCGCCCGAGCTCCTGGGCCAGGAAGTCGAGCTTGCGCCCGATGGCGCCGCCGGCGGCCAGCAGCTCGGCCGCGCTGGCGAAGTGGGCCTGGAGCCGGTCAAGTTCCTCGCGCACGTCGGCCTTGGCGGCCAGCAGCACCGCCTCCTGGTGCAGGCGGTCGGGATCGAGGTTGCCGGCCTCCAGCAGGGTGGCCACGGTGGCGGCGAGGCGCGCCCGGACGGCCTCGGGCTTGCGGGCCGGACAGGCCTCGGCGGCGGCGGTGAGCCGGGCCATCTCGGCGAGCTGGTTCTCGATGACCCCGCGCAGGGCCCGGCCCTCGCTGCGACGCGCCTCCACGAGGTCGGCGACGAGGCGGACCACGCCCTCCGCGAGGTCCCGGGCCAGGGCCTCCGCGTCGGCGCCGGGCTCCTCGTCGGATTCGATCACGCCGCGGATGCCCAGGAGCCCGTCCAGGGTGGCGGGCGCCAAGCCCTCGGGCCGCGGCACCCGGGCGATGGCGCCGGCGAGCTGGGCGAGCAGCCCCTCGTTGATCCGGACGCGGGGCGCCGCCTCCGGCCGGGTCAGGTTGAGAGAGAGCTGGCACTGGCCCCGCGCGAGGCTCTTCTGCAGGGCGGTCCGGGCGACCTCGCCCACGGCGTCGTAGCCGTTGGGCACCCGCAGGCGCACGTCGAGCCCACGCCCGTTCACGCTGCGGACCTCCCAGGCCCACTGGACCGGCCCGGTGGTGCCGGCGGCGCGGGCGAAGCCCGTCATGCTGGAGAGGATCATGGCTGTCTTCGCGTTCGTTTCGACGCCTCCCGCCCCCGTGTGGGGAGGGATCGAGGGTGGGGGTGGTCGGGGGACCCTGCCGGGTGCGGAGGCAGGCTCTGGCGGCCCCTCCCTCCCCCTTGCGGGGAGGGATCGAGGGTGGGGGTGATCGGGAGACCCTGCCGGGGTGCGGAGGCAAGCTCTGGCGGGTGCGGAGGCGAGCGGCGCCACCCCCACCCCTACCCCTCCCCACAAGGGGGAGGGATTCTCCGCTAGCGGTTCCCGACGCCTACGGCTGCTTCAGCACCGGCACGGTCTTGGGCGAGTTCAGGTCGAAGGTCTTGTTGCGCAGGGGGTCGAGGCGCGTGCCCTCGGAGGCATCGAAGGCCTTCACGCGATTGCCGGTGCCGTCGGGGCTGGCGGCCATGTTGGTGCCGTCGGGCGCGTAGGCCGAGGCGGTGCCGGGGACGGCGGCGGCGCCGGGCGGGTCGGCCTTGTCCACCACCGCGTCCGGCGTCGGGGTCTGGCGGGCGCGCTCGACCTGGCGCCAGCGGGCGACGTTGCGGGAATGGCCCTCGAGGGTCTCGGCGAAGGCGTGCCCCCCGGTGCCGTCGGCCACGAAGAACAGGTCCTTGGTCCGCGAGGGGTTGGCCACGGCCTCCAGGGCGGCGCGGCCCGGATTGGCGATGGGGCCCGGGGGCAGGCCCTCGATCACGTAGGTGTTGTAGGGCGTGGCGCGCTCGATCTCGGCCCGCTGGATGCCGCGCCCGAGGGTGCCGCGCCCGCCCACCAGCCCGTACACGATGGTCGGGTCCGATTGCAGCTTCATGCGCTTGTTGAGGCGGTTGACGAACACCCCGGCGACGCGGGGCCGCTCGTCGGCCCGGCCGGTCTCCTTCTCGACGATGGAGGCCAGCGTCACCATCTCGGCCGGCGTCTTCACCGGGATCTCGGCCGAGCGGCGCAGCCAGATCTGGTTCAGCACCTCGCGCTGCTTGGCGCGCATCAGGTTGACGATCTGCTGGCGGGTGGCGCCGCGCTCGAACTTGTAGGTGTCGGGCAGAAGCGAGCCCTCGGGCGGGATCTCGTTGATGTCGCCGGTCAGCACGTCGTTGTCGTTGAGGCGCATCACGATCTGCTCGGAGGTCAGCCCCTCCGGGAAGGTGATGGCGTGCTGCACCTGCCGGCCGGAGGCCAGGGTGTCGATGGCCTCGCCGATGCTCGCATGGGCCTTGAAGGTGTACTCGCCAGCCTTCAGGGCCTTGCCCGAGAAGCGGGCGGCCCACTCGAACAGGGCGGTGTGGGTGATGACGCCCTCGCGGCTGAGCGCCTCGGCGATCTCGGTGGTGCCGCTGCGGGGCGGGATCACCACGACCTTGTCGGCGGGCAGCGGACCCGGCTCCTTGGTCTGGCGCTCGAACAGCGTCACGCCGATCATCACCGCGATGGCCAGCACCACGGAGGCGGTGAGCAGGCCGGAGATGCGGGCCAGCAGGCCGCCGCGCTCACGGACCGGACGGTCGGGCGGCGGCGGCGCGGCAGTGGGCTTGATCGCCTCGGAGGGGCTGCGCGGCGAGAGCCGGTTGGGAAGGGCCGGCTCGTCGGAGGGCACCGGCGTCGGCGCCGGATCTGGGCGTTTGCGGAAGAACATGGACATCCTGTTCGGGCCTCAGGTCCCCGCCCCGGCCGCCGCCGGATTTTTTAGGGGAGTCCGTACGCCCGAGTCGAGAGGGGCGCACGGGACCGACATTCTGGCGCGCGAACTTGGTGGGTTTTGTGGCGAAAGAGGATGGGGTGATCCGGCCCGGGCGACCCGTCTGGGCGGCGCAGCGCGTGGCCGCGCGTGTTTACCAGCGGGAAGGCGTTTGACCCATAGCGACTCGGCATGAACCTAATTCTTCCGCCGTCGCCGGAAGATTTCTATTCTTCCCTCCGACTGAGGCTATGATATCCGCTGAATCGAGGGTTCTTCAAATGGGTCTCGGGAATACTATCGCCCTGTTCTTTCAATTCCCATTTTTCGTCATTGTGGCAATTCTTCTCGGAATGCCGCCCGACTACCCAGGCAGGCTAAGAGGGTTTTTGCTGGTCGGGATGCTTTTCGGCGGGATCGCTTGGGTTATAAGCTTTTTGTATCTTTCGGTCAGCAACGCGAAAATCCTTCAGGCCTATATCGACTCCTCTCCCGTCATATCGTCAATACTAAGGTTTATGAGTCTACACGAGAAGCGAATACGTCTCCTGTTCTATGTCTTTATATTTTTGATGATTGTCCTTGAACTGCTTGCACCGAGGCCAAAGATGCGCCCGTCGCCGACGATGTCCGCCCAAGGGGCCACCCTGTCGCTATACCGGTAGCAGGAGGGGCGATTCCTTACGGCGCTCGGGTTGGCTCTTGTGCATGAGTGACTGTGCGACAACGCCAAGAAGCATTTAGCCCTCGAACGCGCATCGAATTCGTTGGTGCGTCCGGTTCATCCGTTGCGTCCCGGCACGCGTCATCCCGGGGCCGCGCAGCGGAGCCCGGGATCCAGAAACGCAGGTTCGTGATGGCTTTGCACCGAAAGCGGCTCTGGATTCCGGGCTCGCCTTCGGCGCCCCGGAATGACGGAATGATTTCCAAAAGCGATCCGCCGTCGCTGCAAAATCTGATTGCAAGCCGTCAGCGCGTTCGATGTTTTGCGCCCGTCGAACCAGTGATGTCGGATTTAAATCCTTCGACGATGATAACGCCAATATCGAGGCTATATCCTCGATCACTTGTCGTGATCCTTCGCTTGCGGGGATCATCGACGGACTTTGACTGTCGATTTTCGCGGGAGCAGCGGCAGGCGGGTTAAATAGAGAATACTCAATGAATTGGGGGAAGTAAAAATTGTCAGACGCTACCGATACGGCTGACACGTCGCATCCCAGTTGTGTATTTCGAGCGCGGAACCAAGTGGCCCGAGCTCAATCCACCCGCCGCATCACCAAGCTCGCATTCGTCCCACCGAACCCGAACGAATTCGACAGCACCGTATCCACCTGCTTGCGCTTGGCCTCGTGCGGCACGAGGTCGATCGCGGTCTCGACGGAGGGGTTGTCGAGGTTGAGCGTCGGCGGGAGGACGCCGTCGCGGATGGCGAGGATCGAGAAGATCGCTTCCACGGAGCCGGCGGCGCCGAGGAGGTGGCCGATGGAGGACTTGGTGGAGGACATCGAGGCACGGGCCGCGTGGTCGCCCAGCAGGCGCTCCACGGCCTTCAGCTCCAGCTCGTCGCCCATGGGCGTCGAGGTGCCGTGGGCGTTGATGTAGTCGAGGTCCGAGGCCTGGATGCCGGCGCGCTTCACGGCAGCGCTCATGCAGCGGAAGGCGCCGTCGCCGTCCGGGGCCGGCGAGGTGATGTGGTAGGCATCGCCGGTGAGGCCGTAGCCGATCACCTCGGCGTAGATCCGGGCGCCGCGGGCCTTGGCGTGCTCGTACTCCTCGAGCACGACGACGCCGGCGCCCTCGCCCATGACGAAGCCGTCGCGGTCGCGGTCGTAGGGGCGCGAGGCCTTGGTCGGGTCGTCGTTGAAGCCGGTGGAGAGGGCGCGGCAGGCGGCGAAGCCCGCGAGCGCGAGGCGGTTCACCGGCGATTCGGCGCCGCCCGCCACCATGACGTCGGCATCGCCGAACTGGATCAGCCGGGCCGCGTCGCCGATGGCGTGGGCGCCGGTGGAGCAGGCCGTCACCACCGCGTGGTTCGGGCCCTTGAGGCCGTGCGCGATCGAGATCTGGCCGGAGGCCAGGTTGATGATGCGGCCGGGAATGAAGAAGGGGGAGATCCGGCGCGGGCCCTTGTCGTGCAGGGTCACCGAGGCGTCGTAGATGCCGCCGATGCCGCCGATGCCCGAGCCGACCATGACGCCGGTGGCGCACTGGTCCTCGTAGGAGGTCGGATGCCAGTCGGCGTCGTTGAGGGCCTCGCCGGCGGCCGCCATCGCGTAAACGATGAACGGATCGACCTTGCGCTGCTCCTTCACCTCCATGAAGGCGTCGGGATTGAAGCTGCCGTCGCTGCCGTCGCCGAAGGGCACGGAACAGGCGATGCGGCAGGCCAGGTCGTCGACGGGGAATGCCGTCACGACCTTGGCTGCCGATTCGCCGGCGATCAACCGGCTCCAGGTGGCTTCGACCCCGCTAGCCAGCGGCGTCACCATCCCCAAGCCCGTCACCACTACCCGACGCATCGCGCTATCCCGAACCGGTCCTGTCATCACAACGAATGGCGCGCGGGGTCCGTTTCACCGGACCCCGCTGACGCACGACCCGTGGCCTTAAGCGGAGTTCTTCTCGAGGAACTTCACCGCGTCGCCGACCGTCTGGATGGTCTCGGCGGCATCGTCCGGGATCTCGACGTTGAACTCTTCCTCGAACGCCATCACGAGCTCGACGGTGTCGAGGCTGTCGGCGCCGAGATCATCGATGAAGTTCGCGCCCTCGACCACCTTCTCCGGCTCCACGCCGAGGTGCTCGACAACGATCTTCTTCACGCGCTCAGCGATATCGCTCATCGGTCTTGGTCCTTAGCTCTTCAAGGTCGTGATGGTGCAAGGATCTTGTGGGTGAAGAGTCTTGCTGGTGGAAGGTCTTGCTGGTGGAAGGTTTGTGAAGGTGCCGTGGCCGCCGTCCCGTCCCGGGACGACCTGTCGGATTGAGCGGCCGGTGTGTTCGATCGCGCGTTTCGGGCAAGTCACCGGACTTGTCCAGTCAGTGACCCACGTTTTTCAAACCTCCGCAACACGCTGAATCGGCACCCCCCTCGCACGGCAGCCGGGGTGTTAACACAGGGTTCCGACGCTGGCGAGAGCCTGTTCACAACCCGTTCATCGGTGTGGCCTTTTCGAGCCAATCGCCTGTTTTTCGGACGGTGCGGCGCAGCAGAAATCGCGGTTCGCGCCGTCCTCTCCGCCGTGGAGAGGGGGGACGGCGACGCCGTCAGTACATCGCCATGCCGCCGTTCACGTGCAGGGTCTGGCCGGTGACGTAGGCGGCCTCGTCGGAGGCGAGGTAGATCGCGGCGGCGGCGATGTCGGTGCCGGTGCCGAGCCGCCCCATCGGGACGCGGCCGAGGATGCCCTCGCGCTGCTTCTCGTTGAGGGCATCGGTCATCGGCGAGGTGATGAAGCCCGGGGCGATGCAGTTGACCGTGAGGTTGCGGGTAGCGACCTCGGCCGCCAGGGCCTTGGTCATGCCCACGAGGCCGGCCTTGGCGGCGGCGTAGTTGACCTGCCCCGGGTTGCCGGTGGCGCCCACCACGGAGCCGATGTTCACGATGCGGCCGTGGCGGCGCTTCATCATGCCCTTCACGGCCGCCCGCGAGAGCCGGAACGCCGCCGAGAGGTTGACGGCGATCACCGCGTCCCACTCGTCGTCCTTCATCCGCAGCACGAGGTTGTCGCGGGTGATGCCGGCATTGTTCACCAGGATGTCGAGGCCGCCGAGCGCCGCCTCCGCCGCCGGCACCAGGGCCTCCACCGAAGCCTTGTCGGAGAGGTCGCCCGGCACGACGTGGACGCGCTCGCCGCCGAGCTCCGCTGCGAAGGCCTCCAGGGCCGCCTGGCGCGTGCCCGAGATGGCGAGGGTCGCCCCCTGCGCGTGCAGGCCCCGGGCGATGGCGCCGCCGAGGCCGCCGGTGGCGCCGGTGACGAGGGCCTTCCGGCCGGTCAGGTCGAACATGGACATTCCTGTGGTTCAGGCGCCTGCAGTTCAGGCGAAGGCAGGGAACGCGGCGACGTCGTCGGGGGTGCCGACGGCGCTCGCCGAGGCGCCGGGGGCGATCCGCTTGACGAGTCCGGTGAGCACCTTGCCGGTGCCGATCTCGGTGAACTGGTCGACCCCGGCGGCCGCCATGGCGGCGACGCATTCGCGCCAGCGCACCGTTCCGGTGACCTGGGCGACCAGGGCCTCGCGAATCGCGGCGGGATCGGTGAGGGGCGCGGCCAGCACGTTGGCGTAGACCGGCACGACGGGGCTGTGCATCGCGACCTCGACGAGTGCTCTCTGCATACGAGCCGCGGCCGGGGCCATCAGCGAGCAGTGGAACGGGGCCGAAACATTGAGCATCACTGCGCGCTTGATGCCCCGCCCCTGGGCCAGGGCGACCGCCCGCTCCACCGCGGGCTTGTCGCCGGAGAGCACCACCTGGCCGCCGCCATTGTCGTTGGCGACCTCGCACACCGCGCCCTCGGCGGCCTCCGCGGCGATCGCCTGCGCGGCCCCGGCGTCGGCCCCGATCAGCGCCGCCATGGCGCCGGCCCCCGGGGCCACAGCGTCCTGCATCGCGCTGCCGCGGATGCGCAGCAAGCGGGCGGCGTCCGCGATGGAGAAGGTGCCGGCGGCGGCCAGCGCCGTGTATTCACCCAGCGAATGGCCGGCGACGCAGGCGATGTCCCGCTTCAGGTCGAGGCCGCGCTCGGCCTCCAGCACCCGCAGAGCCGCCAGGCTCGCCGCCATCAGGGCGGGCTGGGCGTTGGCCGTGAGGGTCAACTCCTCCGTCGGGCCCTCGAACATCAGGCGCGAGAGCGGCTGGTTCAGGGCCTCGTCGACCTCCGCGAACACGTCGCGGGCCTGGTGGAAGTGCTCGGCCAGCGCCCGTCCCATGCCGACGGCCTGACTGCCCTGGCCGGGGAAGATGCAAGCGCGCGCCATGGTGAAATCCTCGTCGGTCCGGGTCGCCCCGAGAGGCTCGGCCCGGGACAGGAAGGGCGGCGCAGTCGCACCGCCCGCCACCTGTGTCAACATGGCACCGCAGCGAGCCAGGCCGCTTTCACCCCTCGTTGAAGAAGTCGACCGTGCCGGAATCGAGGCTGTAGGAAGCCCCGACGATCCGCAGCTTGCCCAACTTCAGCGGGTCGAGAAGCGACGGCTCGGACGCGCTTCGCAGGCGTTCCACGACCCGGTTGACGTTGGCGCGCACGCAGTTCTCGGTGAAGTCGCCCGGCTTGTCGCGCTGCGACAGTACCGCGGGCACGATCGGCTCGATCATCCTGCCGATCGAGCCGGGGAAGATGGTGTTGTTCTTGACGACATCGATCGCCGCTTCCACGGCACCGCAGCGGCTGTGGCCCATGACTAGAACCAGGGGCACGCCGAGCTGCGAGACACCATACTCGATCGACCCCAGGGCGGCGGTGTCGACGCAATTGCCGGCATTGCGCACGATGAAGAGCTCGCCGAGGCCGCGACCGAACAGGATCTCCGGCGACACGCGCGAATCGGAGCAGCTCACCAGCACCACGAAGGGTGTCTGGCCCAGCGCGATCTCGATGCGGCGCTCGCGACCCTGGACGGCGCGGACGGGGCTGTCGGTCTGGTAAAGGCGGTTGCCCTCCTTCAGGGCTTCCAGCGCCTGGTCGGCGGTGAGTGTGGTCTTCTTGGTCGAGGGGGCTGCCGCGAAGGCGAGGCTCGGCAGCGCGGTGGCCGCGAAGCATCCCGCCCCGAGCCGGCATCCACAGGAGAGCAGGCCGCGGCGACTGAGTGTCGTGATCATGTTTGGGATCCCCCTGCGTCCGGCCCGAACCACTGGCCGGCGCGAATCCATCTACACCTTACAGCTGCACTGCGTCGCTGAGGCGTTATGCGGGACCAGGGCAGCGGATTGCCGAAGGATCGTCGAACGTGCGCAACGGGATAGACTCGCCGCGACGCTTGTTGCCCGACGGCAAGGGGTGTATGAGGCAGGCTCAGCCCAGAAATTCCGTCCGAAGAAGGAGCCGTCCGCCATGGCTCGCGTCACCGTTGAAGACTGCATCGACAAGGTCGAGAACCGCTTCGAGCTGGTTCTACTGGCCAGTCACCGCGCCCGCCTGCTCGCCGCCGGCGCGCCGCTGACGATCGATCGCGACCGCGACAAGAACCCTGTCTGCGCCCTGCGCGAGATCGGCGACGAGACGATCACCGCGGACGACCTGAAGGAACAGCTCATCCACTCGATGCAGAAGTACGTCGAGGTCGACGAGCCGGAGGCCGAGACCGTGCCGCTGCTGTCGAGCTCGCCCGCCGCTGCCGCGGTCGCACCGCCCTCGTCGAGCGACGACAGCGCGGTTCAGTTCGATCGCATGAGCGAGGAGGACCTCCTCCGCGGTCTCGAGAACCTCGCCCCGCCCACCGAGACGGACGACGAGGCCGAGTAAGCCTCCTCCGATCTCTTCGATCCGACGAAGAACCCGGTCTCAAGCCGGGTTTTTTCGTTTCGGGCTTGGAATCACGGCCGATGCGACGCCGTGGGGCTGGCGTGTCCGCGTGCGATGCGGGACACATCGGGGGAACGGGCCGCACTGGGGCCGTCGCGCGTGAAAGGGTCTTTCGGCGGATGATGCGCCAATACGAACTTGTCGAGCGGGTGAAGCGCTACAACCCCGCCGCGAACGAGGCCCTGCTGAACCGCGCCTACGTCTACGCCATGCGCGCCCACGGCACGCAGAAGCGGGCCTCCGGCGACCCCTTCTTCGCCCATCCCCTCGAAGTCGCTGCGATCCTGACCGACCTCCGGCTCGATGACGCCACGATCGTGGCCGCCGTGCTGCACGACACCGTGGAGGATACGGCCGCCACCCTCGACGAAATCCGCGAGCTCTTTAGCCCGGAGATCGGCGCCCTGGTGGACGGCCTGACCAAGCTGAAGCGACTCGACCTGGTATCCAAGCGGGCGGCGCAGGGCGAGAATTTCCGCAAGCTGCTCCTGGCGGTGGCGGCCGATGTCCGCGTGCTGCTCGTCAAGCTCGCCGACCGCCTGCACAACATGCGCACGCTCCACCACATGCGGGCGGACAAGCGCGAGCGGATCGCACAGGAGACCCTCGACATTTATGCGCCGCTCGCCGGGCGCATGGGTATGCAGGAGCTGCGCGAGGAGCTTGAGGATCTCGCTCTGCGCAACCTCAAGCCGGAGATCTACGCCACCATCGCGCAGCGGCTCGCCGACCTGTCCGCCAAGTCGGAGCGCCTCGTCGAGAGCATCGAGCACGACCTGACCGCCAAGCTCTCGGCGCAGGGCATCAAGGCCGTCGTCACGGGCCGTCAAAAGCGGCCCTACTCAATCTCGGCCAAGATGGAGCGCAAGTCGGTCGCCTTCGAGCAGCTCTCCGACATCTTCGGCTTCCGTGTCGTGGTCGAGACCCTGGCGGATTGCTACGGCGCCCTCGGGGTTGTGCATACGAGCTGGCCGATGGTCCCTGGGCGGTACAAGGATTACATCTCGACGCCCAAGCAGAACGACTACCGCTCGATCCACACCACGGTGATCGGACCGAAGAGTCAACGCGTCGAGTTGCAGATCCGCACGGCTGCGATGGACGAGATTGCCGAGTACGGCATCGCGGCCCACGCCCATTACAAGGAAAACGGCGGCAAGGACGAGATCGGCGGCGGACATCCACGTCTCGCGACCGAAAGCGGCGCTTACCAATGGCTGCGCCGGACCATCGAACTCCTTGCCGAGGGCGATAGTCCGGAAGAGTTTCTGGAGCACACCAAACTCGAACTCTTCCAGGACCAGGTGTTCTGTTTCACGCCGAAGGGTCGCTTGATTGCCCTTCCCCGTGGGGCGACCCCGATCGACTTTGCCTATGCCGTTCACACCGACGTCGGGAACACCGCGGTAGGGGCGAAGATCAACGGCCGCATGGCACCGCTGCTGCACGAGCTCGTCAATGGCGATGAGGTCGAGATCGCCCGGTCGGACGGCGCCTCGCCGCCGGCCGCCTGGGAATCCCTGGTGGTTACGGGCAAGGCGCGCTCCGCGATCCGGCGCGCGACCCGCTCGGCCGTCCGCCGCCAATATGCGGGCCTGGGGCGTCAGATTCTCGATCGCGCCTTCGAGCGGGCGGCCAAGAGCTTCTCGGAGGACAAGCTGCGCGGGGCGCTGCCCCGTCTCGCCCGTCAAAGCACCGAGGACGTCTTCGCTGCCGTCGGACGCGGCGAGATGTTCTCCGGCGATGTCGTGCGGGCGGTCTATCCGGATCACAAGGACGAGCGTCGCAGCGCCCCGGCACCGCTGCCGCAGCCGGCCTCGACCGACGGAGCCGGGCGCCTCAGCCTCGCCAAGGATCAGACCATGCGCCTGACCTTCCCGGAGGGGCGCAGTGCTGAGCATGGTCGCTCGGACGGAATCCCGATCCGCGGGCTCGACAGCGACCTGCCCGTCAGCTTCGCGCCCAACGGCGGCGCGGTTCCGGGGGATCGTATCGTCGGCATCCTGACGCTAGGCGTCGGCGTCACGATCTACCCCATCCAGTCGGCGGCCCTGGCCGACTTCGACAACGAGCCTGACCGCTGGCTCGATGTGCGCTGGGACGTCGAAGCCGGGACCAGCGAGCGCTTTCCGGCTCGCCTTGCCCTGCAATCGATCAACGAGCCCGGCGTCCTCGCGCAGATTGCTCAGGTCATCGCCGACCACGACGGCAATATCGACAATGTGTCGATGAAGCGAAAGACGCAGGACTTCACCCAGATCGTCATCGACCTCTCGGTCTGGGATCTCAAGCACTTGAATGCCATCATCTCCGAACTTCGCGGAAAACGGACTGTGAACAAGGTCGAACGCGTCAACGGCTGATCTGCGGAAAGCCGACGACGTGGGGCTTTCTTGCGAAGGTCAGATTCAGCGGCCTACCAGGCAACTTTTCATTGAGCGCATAAGCCAGAAGGCCACGTTCGGTTCAGACCGTGGAGCGCAAACAAACACACGCGATAGGCGTTGGCGGTTGTGAGTCGGACAGAGACCCTTGCAAATTGTTACCGGGTTGAACGTATATCCGGCAAAATTTGACTTTTGATGTGATCCGGCTTTAGACATGCGTAAGGTATTTCAGTCGAAAAATCTTCGTTGCGTGATGAAGCGGTTCGTTTTTGCTTTGTGTAAATTTTAAGTAATTAAAACTAAAGCTGCGCAGTAAGCTGCAGATTTAGCAAAGCTTGGCATTCTCTCGAAGAATATTCATTTTTCTATCATCCTCTTAAGCGGGTCTCCACATGAGCGCACAACAGCGCAGCGCCTTGTTCATTGATGGCGCGAATCTTTACGCAGCTACCAAGGCACTCGGGTTCGACATCGATTACCGGCGTCTCCTCAGGGAGTTCCAGTCGAGGGATTCCCTTCTTCGTGCATTCTATTACACGGCGATCGTCGAAGATCAGGAGTACTCCTCCATCCGGCCGCTGATCGATTGGCTCGATTACAACGGCTTTCGCGTCGTTACGAAGCCCGCGAAAGAATTCGTCGACTCTATGGGTCGGCGGAAGGTGAAGGGCAACATGGATATCGAGCTGGCGATCGACGCGCTCGAACTGGCTCCGCATATCGACCACATGGTGCTCTTCTCCGGCGACGGAGATTTCCGGTCCCTGGTTGAAGCGATGCAACGCCGCGGTGTTCGCGTGACGGTTGTCAGCACGATCCAGACGCAGCCTGCGATGATCGCGGACGATCTGCGCCGGCAGGCCGACGAATTCGTGGATCTCGCGCAACTGGTTTCGCGAATCGGCCGCGATCCCGGCGAGCGAGGCTCGCGGGCCCCGGACAACCGGCAATCAGGCGACACGGGCAACCGCTTCCGTGGCGAGACGCCGGAGCGCTCCGCGCGTCCGAGCCCTGCACTGGAAAGCCGCTACGGTATCCGCCAGAGCGACGAGGTGGTCGAGTCCTGAGACGTCGGCTGGCTGGCCCCCGAAACAGAGACGAACCCAAGAGGCCGGGCAATCACGTTGCCGGGCCTCACTTACGTCGTCTGACCTTCGTTGGCCTACTTAGCTCGACTCGATTCCACCTGCGAAATGAAAAACCTCGTCAGCACTTGAAAGCCGAGAGAGTAGCTGTTTGGCCCTGATTCTTGCATCGGGATAGTGGAATAAGAAGACGACAACTTTGCGCCAGTTGACAATTTTCACAAAAGTACTTTTGCGAATTGCGCAGATCGTGGCCAGAGCGCTGTCCCGGTTCGCGAACGGCTCTCGACTTCAGCCCTTGTCGCGCATGATCCGGGCGCGGTCGCGCTGCCAGTCGCGCTCCTTCGAGGCTTCACGCTTGTCGTGAAGTTTCTTGCCCCGGCCGAGGCCGAGTTCGATCTTGGCCCGTCCGCGCTCGTTGAAGTAGATCTTCAAGGGAACGACTGTGAAACCCTCGCGCTGGGTGGCGCCAATCAGCTTGTTGATCTGTTTTCGATGCAGCAGGAGCCGGCGCGGCCGCTTGGTCTCGTGGTTGAAGCGGTTCGCCTCGACGTATTCCGGGATGTAGGCGTTGAAGAGCATCAGGTCGGTGCCGGACGGGCCGGCATAGGCCTCCCCGATCGTCGCCTTGCCCTTGCGCAGGGATTTGACCTCGGTCCCCGTCAGGGCGAGTCCGGCCTCCAGCGTATCGGTAATCTCGTAGTGGTAGCGGGCGGCGCGGTTGTCGGCGACGACGCGGCGGTTCGATTCAGGTTTGGGAGCCATCACAACGTCGGGTCAGGCCGGTCGCGCCATCGCGACCGGGCCGAGGAATATGGTTCTGCGCAAGCCGCTTTGCCAGTCGGGCTCAGGCGTCGAGCAAACCCGCATGGCGTAGGGCGGCGTCGACCAGGGCTTTCGTCTCGGCGCTGACCGTGAGAAGGGGCAGCCGAACTTCGTCGGTCATCAGGCCGAGGCGCGCGAGGGCGTATTTCACCGGCGATGGATTCGGCTCCACGAACATGCTGGCATGGAGCGGCATCAGCCGGTCCTGGATCTGCAGCGCCTTGGCGTAGTCGCCCCCAAGGGTCGCCTCCTGGAGGTCGGCGCAGAGCCGTGGTGCAACGTTCGACACCACCGAGATGCAACCTTGGCCGCCATGGGCGTTGAAGCCCAGCGCCGTCGCATCTTCGCCCGAAAGTTGGATGAAGTCTTCACCCATGGCTTGGCGTTGCAGGCTGACCCGGTCCAGCTTGGCCGTAGCGTCCTTCACGCCGGCGATATTCTTCAGTTCGTACAGGCGCGCCATCGTCTCGACGCTCATGTCTACGATGGAGCGCCCAGGAATGTTGTAGAGGATGATCGGAATGCCGACGGCGTCGTTCACGGCCTTGAAATGCGCGTAGAGGCCGGCCTGCGTTGGCTTGTTGTAATAGGGCGTGACGACGAGCACGGCATCCGCTCCCGCCTTCTCGGCATGGCGGGCGCGCTCCACCGCCTCGGCGGTGGAATTGGAGCCGGCGCCGGCGATCACGGGCACGCGGCCGGCGGCCTCCTCGATGCAGATCTCGACCACGCGATCGTGCTCGGCGTGGCTCAGGGTCGGGCTCTCGCCAGTGGTGCCGGTGGGAACGAGCCCGTGGATGCCCTCAGCGATCTGCCAGTTCACGAACTTGCGAAAGGCCGCCTCGTCGAAGGCGCCGTCCTTGAACGGAGTCACGAGGGCGGACATCGCGCCCCTGAGGCGTCGTGTGGAGGTCTCGGTCATCCTGGCGTTCCCAGCCGTCGGTCTCGTCATGCGCCGGTTGTCCGGCAGCGGCACCGCTTCACGCGGACGCGCAGACATAGGCCCTCGCCCGCACCGGCGCAAACGCTGCTTTCATGGGGTTAATGCCTTCTTAATGCCCTTCGGGTGAGCTTGAAGGTCTGTCCACAGTGATGGGACTGGAAGAACCATGGTGTTCTCGACGCAACGCGCAGCCCTGATGCTGGCCCTCAGTCTGGCTTCGGCTGGAGCGCTCGCCGCTTCCGCTGGGCTTGACGGGGACACCCCGAGCCTTCGCCCGGCCAGCGATGCGGTCGCCCCCTCCTCCGCCCTGCCCGAAGCCAAAGTCGCCGATCCGACCGCTGCCGACGCTCTGAAGATCGAGGCGAAGACGCCGGAAGCCGCCCCGAGCCAGGGGCTACCCAGTGCGGCCAAGGCCTATGCCTCCGCCGATCCAGAAGCCGCCATCGCTTTTCCGCTGCCGGACGCCGCCGTGTCACCGGCCGCCCCTGTCCCGGAGGTCGCCGATCCGGCACGCGCGGCGCAGGTGGCGCCCGATGTCGATCTGCCGGCCCTGCGGCAGGCGATCGATGCCTATCGCAAGGGCCGCGTCTCTGAAGGCGATCGCCTGCGGGACGCCTTCGCCGACCCGGCCGCACGCGCATTGCTCGAATGGGTGGCGATCCGGGCCGGGGCCGGCATCGGCTTCGAACGGACCGTTGCGTTCACGCGCAGCAATCCCGACTGGCCGGCCGGCCCGCTGCTCCGCCGCCGCGCCGAAGAGGCTCTGCTGACCGAGCGCAGGAACTCCGCCACGGTGCGGGCCTTCTTCGCCGCCTCGCGGCCCGCGAGCGCACCGGGCAAGTTCGCTCTGGCATTGGCCTTCCGGGCGGATGGCCTCGACGAGGACGCCGCCGCCATGGTGCGCGACCTGTGGCGCTCGGAAACCTTTGGCCGTAATCTCGAGACGAAGGTGATCGAGGCATTCCCGACGGTCCTGACCCGGATCGATCACCGCTACCGCATGGAGCGGGCCCTCCTGAAGGAGGATTACGACACTGCCGGACGGGCGGCGACCCTGGCCGGCGGCAGCTACGCGACCCTGGTCCGTGCCCGCCGCGCGGTGGAGGACAAGAGTTCGGCCGCGCCGGCCGCCCTCAACGCGGTGCCACCCGCGTTGCGCAGCGATTCCTCGTACATCCTGTCTCGTGCGCAGTATCTGCGTCGGCACGACAAGGTCGTAGAGGCGGCCGCGATCCTGGCCACCGCACCCGTGAATCCCGAGGTGCTGGTGGACGGCGACGAGTGGTGGGTCGAGCGCCGGATCGTCGCCCGCAAACTCATCGATGCCAACGATCCGAGTGCCGCCTACGCGGTGGCACGGGCGTCCTGCGCCCGCACCGTCGAGAAGCGGATCGAGGCGGAATTCCACGCCGGCTGGATCGCCCTGCGCTTCCAGGACGATGCTGCGAAGGCGGCGCAGCACTTCGCCGAGGCCGCCCAGATCGCCGAGACGCCGATCTCGCTCGCCCGCACCGCCTATTGGCAGGGCCGCGCCGCCGAGGCCCTCGGTCAGGCCGATGCCGCCAAGGCGTTCTACGAGCGCGCCGCACTCCAGCCCATTGCGTATTACGGGCAATTGGCGCGGACAAAGCTCGGGCGCTCAAGCCTGTCGCTGCGCAGCATTCCCGGCCTCGACGCCACCCAGCAGGCCGCCTTCGACCAGCGTCTCAACGTCCGCGCGTTGAAGATGCTGGAGGCAGCAGCAATTCGCGACCTCGCGCTGCCGCTCTACATCGACACCGCGAACCGTCTCACGGATGCGTCCGAACTCGAAGCCCTCGGCAACGTCGCCGCCGAGCAGCGCAACTCCCGCGCCCTCGTCGCCATCGGTAAGATCGCGGTGCAGCGCGGGTTGCCGCTCGATGCCCATGCCTACCCGACCATCGGCATCCCGAATTACGAGGCCTCCGCCGCCGTCCCCCTGGTCGAGAAGGCGATGGTCTATGCGATCGCCCGGCAGGAGAGTCAGTTCGACCCGCAGGCGCAATCCAGCGTGGGCGCCCGCGGCCTGATGCAGATGATGCCGGCCACCGCCCAGCGCACGGCACGTCGGGTCAGCGCCAGCTTCGATCCGGACCGCCTCACCAGCGATCCCGCCTACAATGCCCGGCTGGGGCAGGCCCATCTCGGCGAACTGATGGAGGATTGGCGCGGCTCGTACATCCTCGCCTTCGCCTCCTACAATGCCGGCGGCGGCAACGTGAAGAAGTGGATCGATGCCTACGGCGATCCCCGCAAGGGTGGGGTCGACCCCATCGATTGGGTCGAGCGCATCCCGTTCACCGAGACGCGCAACTACGTCCAGCGGGTGATGGAGAACCTGCAGGTCTATCGCAACCGCCTGGATGGCAAGAGCGCCCTCCTCATCGACGGCGACCTCCAGCGCGGAGCGCGCTGACGACGCATCGTCAGGCGGGTCCGGCCGCGCTACTTGCAAGGGCTCTCGCGCTTGCCCCGGATCCACCGTGCCCGAACACACCGAAACCGCCACCGTCACCGCCGCCGTCCTGGTCATCGGTGACGAGATCCTGTCCGGGCGCACCAAGGACAAGAACATCGGCACGATCGCGGATTACTGCTCCGCCATCGGCATCGACCTCAAGGAAGTGCGGATCGTACCTGACGAGGCTGACCGCATCATCGCCGCCATCAACGCCCTGCGCGATGCCTACACCTATCTCTTCACCACCGGCGGCATCGGTCCGACTCACGACGACATCACCGCCGACTGCGTGGCCGCCGCTTTCGGCGTATCCATCGACGTCGATTCACGGGCGAAAGCGATGCTGCTGGAACGCCACAAGCCCGAGGACCTGAACGAAGCCCGCCTGCGCATGGCGCGCATCCCGGCCGGGTCCGACCTCATCGCCAATCCCATTTCCAAGGCGCCGGGCTTCCGCATCGGCAACGTCATCGTCATGGCGGGCGTGCCCGGGATCATGCAGGCCATGCTGGACAATGTCGGGCCGACGCTGGTGACGGGCGCCAAGGTGCTGTCGGAGACGATCGAGGCCGGTAATCTGCCCGAAGGCAATTATGCCGGCGGTCTCACGGTTATCGCCAAGGCCCACCCGACCGTCTCCATCGGCTCCTATCCTTCGATGACCCCGAATGGTTTTGCCAATCGCATCGTGGTGCGCGGCCGCGACGCTGCGGCGCTGGCCGCGGCCCGGGCGGACGTGGACGCGCTCCTCGACGGATTGCGCGGCGGCACGCCGGCCTGAACAACCCCTGCTCCGGTCCGTCTCCATTCGAGCGACCCCTCTCCAATCGAGCGAAACCGGAAGCAGACGCGATGGCCGACGAGCGCGAGGATGAGGCCGACGCCAAAGCGGAGACCGTTGCGGAGATCGGGCGCCCCGATGCCTTCATTCTCCACGAGGTCATCCGGCTCGAAGGCGACGAGGAGTTGCGGCGTCGGGGCGGCGCGCTCCTCCTGTCGGCCGTTGCGGCCGGCCTCACCATGGGCTTCTCCCTGATCGTACCAGGCGTTCTGAAGTCTCATCTGCCCGATGCACCCTGGACCAGCCTGATCACGAGCCTGGGCTACGCCACCGGCTTCCTCATCGTGATCCTGGGACGCCAGCAACTGTTCACCGAGAACACGGTGACGCCGATCCTGCCGCTGCTGCACGACCGAAGCCGATCGACCCTGTGGCGGGTGCTGCGGCTCTGGGGGATCGTGCTGGCCGGCAATGTCGCAGCGACGGCCGCCATCGCGGCGGTGCTCGCCTATTCCGACGCCTTCGAGCCGAGTATTCACATCGCCTTCGCGGCGCTCAGTCATCACGCCATCGCCGCAGGGTTCGGCACCACCGTGATCAAGGCCGTCTTCGCCGGTTGGCTCATCGCCCTGCTGGTGTGGATGTTGCCCGCAACGGGCTCGGCCGCACCCGTCGTCATCATCCTCATCACCTGGCTCGTCTCGATGTGCGATCTAAGCCACATCGTCGCCGGCTCGGTCGATACGTTCTACCTGGTCTTTTCCGGCCAAGCCACGATGGTCGACTATGCCTGGCGCTTCTTCCTGCCGACCCTGATCGGAAACGTCTTCGGCGGTACCGCCCTGGTGGCGGTCCTGAACTTCGGGCAGGTAGCGCCCGAGGTCGAGGAGCAGAAAGCTTCCGACGGCGAGGTCTGAATCGTTCCTAACCGTCCCGGTCGGGCCGACCGCGAACGTAGCCGTGAGAGATCAGGCGATCCCGGCGCAGGGTTCGGCGCTCAGCCTCGCACAGGTCTGTCAGGGCATCCGCTACCGCGCGATGGAGCGCGAGGATCGCATCGCCGCCAGCCTCTTCCAGATAGGCGGCCACGATCGCCTCCGCCGGCGCGGTCCAGGCAGGCGCGAGAGTGGGACGGGGTTGCATCGGCGATCCTGTTATAGAACATAGCAGGAACATGTGGCCGAAGGCCTGGGATGGTCAACAGGGCTGCCGAGCTTTTTCCCCGGCCTCCCGACCTCTGAGGACCGGCACCCGCAGATGTGCCGGCGCCGAAATCAGGCCCGGACCAGGCCCTTGCCTTTCACCGCGGCCGCGAGGGCTTTCAGGTTACGGTTGAGATCGGCGATCTCGTTCAGGGCGATCGTCTTGTGGCCGTCTTTGACCGCGCGCTCGATATCGCTGACTTGATCGGTGGCGATGCGCTTCAGTTCGGCGGCGAGTTGGTCCCGTGTCATCGTCGCTCCTGTCACGGCTGGAGGGGTGCCGCCCTCGAATAGCGCAACGTGCTTAACCGCCCGTTGTCGGCCTCCGCAGCGCTCAACGGGTCGCAGCTTGATGGACCGTTCGACGAAATTTCGTCCGCCGTCCGACGCTTCCAACCGAGGTGTGGCTTGCGGGGCATAGTCGGCTCGGACAACCGCGAGTAGCTTGACGGCAATTCTCCGACCCTGGGACAGACACCCCGATGATTGCAAAGACCTTCCTGGCTGGCCTCGCTTCGCTCGCCGCCATCGGCGCAGCAAATGCCGCCGATCTCCCGCGCCGTCAGGCGCCGCCGCCGGTCTTCGTGCCGGTGCCGGTCTTCACCTGGACCGGTTTCTATGTCGGAACGCACAGCTCTTACACCTTCAGCGACAACCAGACCATTCGCACGGTCGGCAACAACACCAACACCGCCACGAACGTCGCCCTCGGCCGCCGCGCTCCCAGCTTCAAGGCTGAGCAGGACGGCATCGGCAACATCGGCGGTGGCATCGGCTATAATTACCAGTTCACCCCGGGCTCCGGCTTCGTCGTCGGCGCCGAGGCCGACGTGACCTGGACCGACATCGGCAAGCGCCGCGACTACTTCGGCCCGGCTATCGCCCAGAACAACTTCATCCCGGATCCGAGCAGCTACCGGAACCGCCTGAACTATCTCGGTACGGTCCAGGGCCGCCTCGGCTACGCCTTCGATCGGTTCCTCGTGTACGGGACCGGCGGCTTCGCCTACGGTGAGGTCAAGTACCAGGCCGACTTCTTTAACACGGCCAACCAGCTCGCTTACTTCGGCCGCTACAAGGGCATGGAGACGGGCTACGTCTACGGCGGCGGTATCGAGTACGCGATCCCCACCGACAGCTTCCTGAACCGCTTCAACTTCATCGGCGGCCTCCTCGGCGCCAGCGCCATCACGCTGAAGGCCGAATACCTCCGCTACGACCTCGGAAGCCGCAACGTGCTGGTGAACAACACCGGTCTCGGCGCTCCGGCGACCGGTTCATACACCTCGCGCTTCAACACCGAGGGCAACCTGATCAAGGCCGGCTTCAACTACAAGTTCGGCTCCATGTGAGGTTCGATCCGGCGGCTCTCCGGAGCCGCCCCTTCGGCGATGATACGGAAAAGCCCCGCTCTCGCGAGCGGGGCTTTTCACTGTTCGGGGCTGCCGAAAGCGGATCAGGTCCGCCAGGGATGCGCCGGGAGTTCCGTCGATCCGATACAGCTCGCGCCCGCCATCGCCACCGCATGGTCGTTCTCGACCGTCGACCCGCTGACGCCGATGGCTCCGGACATCTCGCCGTCCTTGTCGACGATCGGGATGCCGCCCGGGAAGGTAATGAGCCCGTCGTTCGAATGCTCGATCCCATAGAGCGGTCCGCCCGGCTGCGAGAGTTGGCCGATCTGGCCGGTCATCATGCCGAAGAAGACAGAGGTCTTCGCCTTCTTCTGTGAGATGTCGATGGAACCGACCCAGGCGCCGTCCATCCGGTAGAAAGCCTTCAGGTTTCCGCCGGAATCCACGACGGCGATGCACATCTGCGTGCCGAGTTCCACGGCCTTCGCGCGGGCGGCCTCGATGGCCTTGTGCGCGTCTTCGATGGTCACGTGCATGATGGGATCTCCCTGGATACCTGGTGAAGGTCTTGTGTCATGCGCCCGCCGGGCGGCCGGATCTTGCACGTTCGCCGCAACGCTTGGCGCTGGCGAGCGTGGGCTAACGGATGACGGGCGTTCTTGGTGCCGTTCAGATTCTGAACCGGTCGCCAAACAAAAGGGCCGCCCCGAGAGGGACGGCCGAGGTGCGGGTTTCGTCAGGCGTCGTGCAAAATCGTCAGTTCGCCGCCATCGCGTTGGCCTTCTCGATTAGCGCTTCGGCCATGCGGATCGAGGCGATGTCGATGAGGCGGCCGTCGAGGGAGACGGCACCCTTGCCGGCCTTGGCGGCCTCTTCCATGGCCGCCAGAATGCGGCGGGCCTTGTCGACCTCGGCGGCAGACGGGGTGAACACCTCGTTGGCCAGATCGATCTGCGAGGGGTGGATCGCCCACTTGCCTTCGAAGCCGAGGGCGGCGCAGCGGCGGGCGGCGGAGATGTAGCCGTCCGGATCGGAGAAGTCGCCGAAGGGACCATCGATCGGGCGCAGGCCGTAGGCGCGGCAGGCAACCATCATGCGGGCCTGGGCGAACAGCCAGGGGTCCTGCCAATGGGTCTCGCGGTTGCCGGACTCGTCCTTGTCGGTGAGGACCGAGTAATCCTTGTTCACGCCTCCGATCACGGTCGAGCGGGCGCGGGTCGAGGCGGCGTAATCGGCCACACCGAACGACATCGCCTCAAGGCGCTTCGACGATTGAGCGATCGCCTCGACATTGGCCATGCCGAGGGCGGTCTCGATCAGCACTTCGAAGCCAATCTTCTTCTCACGCTTCTTGGCCTGCTCAATTTGCGTCACCATCACGTCGATGGCGTAGACGTCCGCCGGCACGCCGACCTTGGGGATGAGGATCATATCGAGGCGCGGACAGGCTTCGACGATGTCGACGACGTCGCGGTACATGTAGTGGGTGTCGAGACCATTGATGCGGATCATCATGGTCTTGTTGCCCCAGTCGATCTCGTTGAGCGCCTGGATGATGTTCTTACGCGCCTGCTCCTTGTCGTCCGGCGCCACCGCATCCTCGAGATCGAGGAAGATCACATCGGCCTTCGAGGTGGCCGACTTCTCCATGAAGGTCGGGTTGGAGCCGGGAACGGCGAGCTCCGAGCGGTGGAGCCGCGGGGTCGCCTGCTGGATCAGGGTGAAGCTCATTGGGTATCCTTCCTGTTGGACGTGTTCTGGTCGTTCATGAGACCCGGATGCCGGGCCACCATACTGGGCGGGACGGACCCGCGTGCGCGACCGGGGGCCGGCGCAGGCCCGCGGGATCCTGTCAAAGCCGTTATCCCGTGGCGCCAAAGCCGACGGCGATGCAATTGATCGAGAGCAGCAGGGCGGACTTCACCGCCTCGCGCTGGTCCTCGTCCTCCTCCGAGCGGAATCGGCGCAGCAACTCGACCTGCTCGCGGCTGACCTGGTTGATGGTCGGCAGGCGCCCGTTGAGGCGGTCGCGGAAGAGCGGGAAGCGTTCGGCGAGTTCGGTGCCGCCGCTGACGCGGAGGGCCATCTCGCGGGTGAGCGCGTACTCGGCTTCGATCAGCGGGAAGATGCTGTTGCGCGCTCCCTCGTCGGGCACGAGGCCGGCATAGTCGCGGGCAATCTCCAGATCGACCATCAGCAGCGTCTTTTCGACCTCGTCGAGGATGAGGCGGAACGGCTTCGATTCCGCGAAGAGCCGCTGCAATTGCGCTTCACCCTGCTTGCCGCGCACGTCGAGGAAGCTCTTCAGCCCAGAGCCGACGCCGTACCAGCCAGTGATGACGTGGCGGTTCTGCGACCATGCGAAGACCCAGGGGATCGCCCGCAGATCGGAAAGCGAGCGTGCGCCGAAGCGACGGGCCGGACGTGACCCGATGTTGAGGAGCGCGATCTCGTCCAGCGGGCTCGCGGCCCCGAAATAGGTGACGAGGTCGGGGTGCTGGATCAGGTTCACGTAAGCGGCGCGCGAAGCACCCGATAAAGCCTCCAGGCAATCGTCGAACTCGCTGCGGGGCAGCTTGGCGGCCTCACGCTCCGACTTCAGGGCATGCTGGAAGACCGACGAGGCGAGAAGCTCCATCTGATAGGCGGCGGTGCCCCGGTTCGCGTACTTGAACGAGACCACCTCGCCCTGCTCCGTGGTTCGGAAGCGTCCATTGATCGAGCCGGGAGGCTGGGCCGCGATGGCGCGGGCGGTCGGTGCCCCGCCGCGGCTCACCGACCCGCCGCGACCGTGGAAGAACGCGATCGGCACGCCCGAGGCCTTGCCGAGCTGGGTCAGTTTGTCCTGCGCCTTGTAGAGCTCCCAGTTCGAGGCGACGAACCCGCCGTCCTTGTTCGAGTCGGAGTAGCCGATCATCACCTCCTGCACGCCGCCCTGCCAGCGGGTAGACCGGCGCACGAGCGGGATCGAGAACAGCTCCTTCATGATCGCGGGGGCTGCACGCAGATCATCGATGGTCTCGAACAACGGCACGATCGGCAGGCAGCAGATCTCTGTGCCGGTCGCGTCGAGGAAGTTGCCCGCCTCCTTGGCGAGCAGATAGGCCCCCAGGATGTCCTGAACCGAACGGGTCATCGACAGGATGAACGAACCGAAGGCCTCCCGGTCGAGCTGCTCGCGCATCTCGCCGACCAGCGCGAAGGTTTCCAGGGTTTCCCGTGCGTCGTCGGGCAGATCCTCGAAGCTGCGCTCGGCCCTACGCGGCCGAGCGAGCTCATCGACGATCCACTTCTTCCACTCAGGAGAGTCGACGTCCGGCGGCGTGCGGTTCTGCCCGTTGGCCTGACTCCACAGGGCCTGCAGGGTCTTGGTGGTCCGCGTGGTGTTCTCGCGCAGGTCGAGGCGGACGGTGGAGAAGCGGAAGATCTCCACCATGCGCCGGACCGGACGCACGAGATCGACGGCCAGGGACGGGCACTTCGCATCGGCCAGTCCCTGCTCCAGGGTGCGCAGGTCGTTGATCAGGCCGTCCGCGCTCGGATAGTCCGGTCCGGTCGAGCGCTGGCCCTTGTTGCGGAGGATCGTCGCCTCGAGCTTGCGCAGGACGCAGGTGAGGAACTGCCGATAGGCCTCGCCCGGGTTGCGGTTGGCGATGGCGCGGCCGTCACCGCTCTCGGTCAGCATCTGCGCGAGCGCGGCCTTGAAGGACTCCGGCACAGGGAGCGAGCGCTCGGTCAGCGAAAGCGTGCGGCCGAGCGAGGTGACGCCATCGCGATAGCGACGCAGGGACGCGAGCGCATTGCGCTGAAGGGTGGCGCGCGTGACGGACGAAGTGACGTAGGGGTTGCCGTCGCGGTCGCCGCCGATCCACGAGCCGAACTGAAAGAACGGCGGCACCTCGAACTTCTCGTCCGGATAGTACTGCGCCAGGCTCTCTTCCAGGGAGTAGAGCACCTCGGGAAGCATCTCGAACAGGGTCTCGTCGAAGAAGTGCAGCCCCCAGGCGACCTCACGCTCGACGGTGGCCTTCTCCAGGTGCAACTCGCCCGTCATCCAGACGAGCTCGATCTGATCACGCAGCTCGTTCATCAGGCCATTGCGCTCGCGCTCGGTCCAGCGCGGCAGCTCCAGCTCGCGCAGCACAAGGTAAATGCGGCGGAACTTCTCCAGCACCGTGACGCGCTTGCCCTCGGTGGGATGCGCCGTGATCGTCGGACGGATCCGCAAGTCCTTCAGGAGCGCATGGATCTCCGGTGCCTTGATTCCGCTCGCCGCCGCATCGGCCAGGACGGCGCTGAAGCTGCCGCCCAAGGCCTCTCGGCCCTTGGTGCGCTCGACCTGCCGGCGCCGGCGCATGGCGGCGTTCTGCTCGGCGATGGAGAGCAGCTGGAACCAGATGCCCTGCACCTGGAGGGCGCGAGCGAGAAGCTCGGGCGAGAACTCCGAGATGTTGGCGCGCCCGTGCAGCACGTCCTCGAGTTCGGGCTCGTGCCGGCGCGCAACGGCGAGCAGGGCGTGGAACAGGATGTCGAGGGCTTCCTTCGACGAGGTGCCCGTGATGACGGGCGGCGCGAAGGTGTGGTCGACGGCTCCGACCGGGGCGTGAAGGGTATCCGTCATCGAAGGCCACCTTGAGAAAAGTTCTTCGCCGATCGACCGCGACGGAAGCGGGCATCGGATGGGTGTCGCGTTTTCGAGAACCACATCTCCCCGCGTGCGGGGAGAGTCGGTCTGACGGCTGCTGTGATCGGTGAGGCGCTCCCTCTCCCGATCGCTCCGCCGCCCCTCCCCCGCGAGGAGGGAGGGGGTCGCGGATCAGGCCGCCAGCTTGCGCATCACCTGCGCCACCGTCGAGCCGAACTCGCCGGGGCTCGGCGCCACGGTCAGGCCGTAGGAGCGCATGATCTCGGCCTTCTCGGCGGCCGAGTCGCCCGTGGCCGAGATGATCGCGCCGGCATGACCCATGCGGCGGCCCTTCGGAGCGGTGAGGCCGGCGACGAAGCCGACCACCGGCTTCGACATGTTCTCCTTGATCCAGGCCGAGGCCTCCGCTTCCTGGGGACCGCCGATCTCGCCGATCATCAGGACGGCCCGGGTGTCGGGGTCCTGCTCGAACAGGGCGAGGTGGTCGAGGAAGGACGAGCCGTTGATCGGGTCGCCGCCGATGCCCACGGAGGTGGAGATGCCGATGCCCTCGGCTTTCATCTGCGCGGCGGCCTCGTACCCGAGAGTGCCGGAGCGCGAGATCACGCCGACATTGCCTTTGAGGTAGATGTGACCGGGCATGATGCCGAGCATCGACTTGCCGGGGGAGATGATGCCGGCGCAGTTCGGGCCGACCACCATGGTGCGGCGCTCCTTGGGGTAGCGGCGCAGGTAGCGCTTCACGCGCATCATGTCCTGGGCCGGAATGCCGTCGGTGATCGAGCAGATCAGCGCGAGGCCGGCATCGGCCCCTTCCATGATGGCGTCGGCCGCGAAGGGCGGTGCCACGAAGGTGATCGAGGTGGTGGCGCCCGTGGCCTCGACGGCTTCCTTGACGGTGTTGAAGACCGGGACGCCGAGGTGTGTCTTTCCGCCCTTGCCGGGGGTGACCCCGCCGACGACGTTGGAGCCATACTCCATCATCTCCTTGGCGTGGAAGGTGCCCTTGTCGCCCGTGATGCCCTGGATCAGGATCGGGGTCTTCTCGTCGATCAGAATGCTCATGACGTATCCTCCCCTGCGTCTCAGTGGCTGGTCTTGGGGCTGTTCTTGGCCGCTTCGCAGGCCTGGACGGCCTTCGCGGCGGCATCCGAGAGGCTGTCGGCGGTGATGAGGTCGAGGCCGCTCTCGGCCAGGATCTTCTGACCTGCCTCCACATTGGTGCCGGCAAGCCGGACCACGAGCGGCACGTCGATCTTCACCTCGCGCGCGGCCTGGATCACGCCCTGGGCGACCCAGTCGCAGCGGTTAATGCCGGCGAATATGTTGACCAGGATCGCTTTGACGTTGCGGTCGGAGAGAACGAGACGAAAAGCCGTCGCAACCCGGTCCGGCGAGGCGCCGCCGCCGACATCGAGGAAGTTTGCGGGCTCGCCGCCCGCATGCTTGATCATGTCCATGGTGGCCATGGCGAGACCCGCGCCGTTGACGATGCAGCCGATCTCACCCTCGAGCCCGATATAGGACAGGTTGTGCTCGGCGGCCTGGGCCTCTCGCGGATCACCCTGCGAGGGATCGTGCATGTCGGCGATGTTGCGCCGGCGGAACATGGCATTGTCGTCGAAGGACATCTTGGCGTCGAGCGCCAGCACCCGGTCGTCCTTGGTGACGACGAGAGGATTGATCTCCAGCATGGTGCCGTCGCAATCACGGAACGCCCGGTAGGCGTTCATGATCGTTTTCACGGCCGCTGAGACCTGCTTGATGTTGAGGCCGAGCTGGAAGGCGATCTCGCGCGCCTGAAACTGCTGCAGGCCGACGGCCGGCTCGACCACGACCTGGATCAGGGCCTCGGGCTCGTTCGCGGCGATCTCCTCGATGTCCATGCCGCCGCGCTGGGAGGCGATGACGCGGACGCGCTCGGCTTTCCGGTCGAGGACGTAGCCGAGGTAGAGCTCGCGCTCGAACGGGTCCGCGGTCTCGACGTAAACGCGCTGGACCGGCTTGCCCTCGGGGCCGGTCTGCAGGGTGACCAGGCGCTTTCCGAGGAGCTCCTTGGCGGCGTCACGGACCTCGTTATAGGTCCGGCACAGCTTGATGCCGCCGGCCTTGCCGCGTGCACCGGCGTGGATCTGGGCCTTCACCGCCCAGAAGGAGCCGCCGAGCTCCGTGGCGGCGTAGACGGCCTGATCGGCGCTGAAGGCGACCGCTCCCTTCGGGACCGCGACGCCGAAGCCGGCAAGCAGTTCCTTGGCCTGGTACTCGTGCACGTCCATGGGCGTTCTCCTCGGCGTTTCTTCCTTGCCGCGACTGTCTCGTAAATTTCACTTCACGGAAAGTGCTTTGCGACTTATATTTTTTTTACAGTCTGTTTCACTCTGACTTGAAGGTCGTGAAACTGTATTCAATTTGCAGAAAAGCTGCCCCGATGGCGTCGGGAGCAGCTCTTGCTGTACCTGCACTCTTAGTTTGTCTTCGTGCCGCGCGAAACCTGCGCGACACGAAAGGGCGGCGGCTCAGTTCACCTTTGCCTTGACGACCTCGTAGATCGACTCGTTCAGCGGACCGGCCGGGCCCAGCAAGGCTTCGAGCTCACGGAGACGCTCGTCCGCGAAGGCCCGGTCATCAAGGCCCTTGGCATTGACGTAGACGTTCAGCGCGGCGCTGCGCAGGCCGGCATGGGCCGAGAGCACCGCGACGCCGGCATCCGAGATGACGTTCAGGTTGCCCTTGTCGGCGACGATCTCAGCGAGGTCGATCACCTTGCGACAGGCACGGCAGCAGGCGAGCGGCACGTCGGTGGCGACCTTTAGGGCGGCCTGGATCTTCTCCGCCCGAGCGGCCTTCTCCTCGTCTGTCACTTTGGGAAGCCCGTAGGCGCCCATCACGGCGTCGAAGGCTTCGACATCGTCGGCGATCATGCCGGTGAGTTCGGTCCGCAGGGCCTCGGACTGACCGAGGATCTGCTTCAGCTCCTCTTCGACCTCGACGTACTTCTTCTTTCCGATGGTGAGGTTGCACACCATGCTAAGGAGGGCGGCCCCCATGGCGCCGGAGATGGCGGCCGCGCCACCTCCTCCGGGGGTGGGCGCGGAACTCGCCAGACCGTCGAGGAAGGTCTGGATGGTCTCGTTGGCGGCGTTCTCTTTCGCGGCCATGACGATCAGGCCATCTTCTTCGCGAGGGCGTAGATCGCCTCGGCGTCCAGCACCTGTTCGGTGTTGTCGAAGAGCTGGCCGACGCAAGCGCGGTGGAGCTTCAGCTTCAGGCCGCCGATGCCGAGCGCGCCGAACACCTTCTTGCCGTGGCGGTCCTTGCCCTTGTCCATGGCCTCGATGCCGCCGAAGCCGAGCGGCGGCTGGGCGTTGTAATCGGCCACGAACTCGATGCTGGCCTCATCCTTCCAAGCGTCCTCCGGCAGGAGCTCGAGGCCGATCGCGCCGGCCGAGAACACGAGGTTCTGGCCCTTGACGATCTGTGCGCGCGAAGCGGCATCGGGAGTCTCGGCAGCCTTGATGTTCACCTTGAAGCGAGTGTTGATCTGGTCGGCAGCAGCTTGCGCCTTGTCGAGGGAGCGACCGCAGAGGATGACCTCGGCGCCTTCCTGGGCGAGGAGCGCGGCCGAGCGCATGCCCACCGGGCCGGTGCCGGCGAGAACCACGGCCTTCTTGCCCTGGAGCGATCCGGCCGCCTTCTGGACCAAGGCGACGCCGGCGGCTGCCGTGGTGTTCGAGCCGTTGGAATCGAGCATGATCGAGACGCGAAAGGGGCCGAAGAAGCGCTTCTTCACCGCCTCGAACACCGCCTCGCCGGCCGCCATGCTGCCGCCGCCTACGAAGATCGCCGTCGACTTTTTCTCGGAGCCGCCGCGGGTGTAGATCGTACCGTCGACGAGGGCGCCGACATTGTCCGGGGTGACGTTGCCGTAGCCGGTGATGTGATCCGCGCCGCCATCGTAACCGACGACCACGTCGAACACGCTCGGGACGGCGTCGGTGTCGAATTGGAACAGCAGTTTCTTCATTGTCTCTGGATCCCTGTCGGTCCCGCGCTCGGCGCGGCTGGCGTTTGTTGTTCGATCTGGTCGATCGCCGCGGCGATCACGATGCGCGGCGGTGTGGATGGGGCGCGCGGACCCGCGTCACACCACGTTCTGCGGCTTGCCGGCGACGAAGGCCTCGACATTGTCGACGAGCTGATCGGCGAGGATCTGCATCGCCTCCTTGCTGGCCCAGGCCACGTGCGGCGTGACGATGAGGTTCGGCAGGTCGAGCTCGCAGAGAATGTTGCCGTTCTTCGGCGGCTCGGTCATCACCACATCGAAGCCGGCGCCGCCGATGGTACCGGCCTTGAGGGCTTCGGCCAGGGCCTCCTCGTCCACGAGGCCGCCGCGGGCGGTGTTGATGAGGAGCGCATGCTTCTTCATCTTTGCGAGCTGTTCGCGGCCGATCATGTTGCGGGTCTCGGGCGTCAAGGGCGCGTGCAGCGTGATGACGTCGGACTCGGTGAGGATCGTCTCGAAGTCGACGAGACCCTCCTGGGGGAAGACGTCGTAGGCGATGACCTTCATGCCCAAGGCTTCCGCGCGCTTGGCGATCGACTTACCCAGGGCCCCGTAGCCGACGATGCCGAGGGTGGAGCCGGCGATGTCGTGGATCGGGTAGTCGAAGTAGCAGAACTGGGTCGACTTCGCCCAATCGCCCCGGCGCACGGAGTTGGCATAGGGAACGATCGCCCGGCGCAAAGCGAACATCAGGCCGATCACGTGCTCGGGCACGGTGTTGAAGGCGTAGTTGCGGATGTTGACGACGGTGATGCCCTGGGTCTTGGCGGCCTCCTTGTCGACCACGTCGGTGCCGGTGGCGGCCACCGCGATCAGCTTCAGGTCGGGCAGTTGCTTCAGGGTGTCGGCCCGCATCGGGACCTTGTTGATCAGCGCGATCTCGGCACCCTGCAAGCGCTCGACGATCTCCTCCGGCGTCCAGGTCGACTCGTACTCGACATATTCGTGCGGAAAGCTGAATTCACGGACCTTGGCGTCCAGGGACTCGCGGTCGAGGAACACGATCTTCTTCGTCATGGAATCCTCTGGCCGAACCGGCCACGTCACGAATGGACATGCCGCGGATCGGGCACGTCACAGATAAAATGCGTCAGGTGTGCCGGAGCGGGGTCGTCCGCTCCGGCACGGTCGATCAGGCCTTTGCGAGCGGGTTCTCGCGCAGGTAGCTCGACGCGGCGGCGACGCCCGAGCCGGGCTGCACCTTCACCCCATGGTCGAGCATCGCCATCTCGGCGCCCGCGATGGCGCCCAGGAGCGACAGCTCGTTCATGTCACCGACGTGGCCGATGCGGAACACCTTGCCGGCGACCTGGCTCAGACCGGCACCCAGCGCCAGGTTGTAGCGCACGTAGGCGTGCTTGATGATCGCCGCGGCGTCGACGCCCTCCGGCACGAGGATCGCCGTGACGGTGTCGGAGTTCCACTTGGGCTCCTTGGCGCAGGTCTTCAGGCCCCAGGCCGCCACGGCCTGGCGGGTTGCCTCGCCGAGCACGTGGTGGCGGTGATAGACGTTCTCGAGACCTTCCTCGTTGAGGCAGGCGAGCGCCTCGCGCAGGCCGTAGAGCAGCGGCAGCGGCGGGGTGTAGGGGAAGTAGCCGGCCGGGTTCTGCTTCTGGTGGTCGGCCCAGTCGAAGTAGACGTGCGCCAGGCGGTCGTTCTGGCCCGACGAGGTCTCGGCGGCCTTAAGTGCCTTCTGGCTGACGCAGATCACGCCGAGGCCGGCGGGGAGCATCAGGCCCTTCTGAGAGCCGGCGATCGCGCAATCGACCTTCCACTCGTCCATCTTGAACGGCAGCGACCCGATCGAGGAGACGCCGTCCACGAAGAGAAGGGCCGGGTGGCCGGCGGCGTCGATGGCCTTGCGCACGGCGCCGACATCGCTGGTGACGCCGGTGGCGGTCTCGTTGTGGACCACCATGACGGCCTTGATCTCATGGTTCTTGTCGGCGCGCAGGGCCTCGCCGATCCGCTCCGGGTTCGCACCCGTGCCCCACTCCTCGTCCTGGACGATCACTTCGAGGCCGAGGCGCTGGGCCATGTCGATCCAGAGGTGGCTGAACTGGCCGAAGCGGGCGGCCAGCACCTTGTCGCCACGCGACAGGGTGTTCGAGAGCGCCGATTCCCAGATGCCCGTGCCGGAGGCCGGGAACAGGAAGATGGTGCCGTCCTTCGAGCCGTAGACAGCCTTGGTGTCCTCGAAGAGAGGCTTCGTCAGCGCCGGGAAATCCACCGAGCGGTGGTCCTCGGACTGGACCATCATCGCGCGCATCACGCGATCCGGGATGTTCGTCGGGCCCGGGACGAACAGATGGTTCCGGCCGGGACGTCGCGTTGCCGCCATGGTGTTTTCTCCGTTTCTCACGTTAGCGCCCACACGCCCCTGGCGTGCGGCGACAATGATGCGCCGAGGGTTGGGGCGGATCGCACGGAGCGTCCCGGGACGATCCCGAATGCTCCTGGCGACCGCTGGTCAGATGAATCGCGGGACGAAATCGCTCGCGCGCGACGGATGGACAGAGACGAGACCTAAGTCCGTCCGCGCCGAAGGTCTCCCCTCGACGCCCGTCGCCGCGCGCGCCACCGAATACCTCAAGCCTCTTCTCCATGGGCCGGGTCGCGCGACACGCGCTGACCGCTGGGCCGTTTCAGCGTCGTCGTCCCCGGGGACGGCACCCTTAGTTCGCCTCGATGGGCTCCGGTCATGCGTTCTCGAACGCGGCCCGGTGGGGCACCTTGAGCGGGACTATGCCCGGCTTCCTGCCGAAAGGAAAACCCGAAATACTTGGTCTCAAATCAAAATTTTTTTTGTGGAAGAAGAGCTTACGTCGCGGCGCAGAAGGCGCCGGGTCTCGCGGGGCCAACGTCATCAAACTGATACGGGAATCCGGTTTGGCTGCTGACATCGGAGGCTGTCCCGGAGGCGAGCGTGGGCGAAGACACCGAGACGACCCGCGTCCGGACCCTGTTCCTGTCCGACATGCATTTGGGCACCAAGGGCTGCCAGGCCGATCTGCTGCTCGAATTCCTGCGCGATTACGATGCGGACGAGATCTACCTCGTCGGCGACATCGTCGATGGCTGGCAACTCAAGTCGGGCTGGTACTGGCCGCAAAGCCACAACGACGTCGTGCAGAAGCTCATGCGCAAGGTGCGTAAGGGTTCGACGCTTGTCTATGTGCCGGGCAACCATGACGAGTTCCTGCGCGACTATATCGGCATGACCTTCGGTGGGATCGAGATCGCCGACCAGCGCGTGCACGAGGCCGCCGACGGCAAGCGCTACCTCGTCATTCACGGCGACCAGTTCGACATGGTGGTCCGGCATGCCAAGTGGCTGGCTTTCCTGGGAGACGGCGCCTACACCTTCGCCCTCTTCGTGAACACCTACGTCAACACGGCTCGCCGCCGACTCGGCCTCGCCTATTGGTCGCTCTCGGCCTGGGCCAAGCTCAAAGTGAAGAACGCCGTCAACTTCATCGGCAAGTTCGAAGAGCTGCTGAGCGCCGAGGCCAAGCGCGTCGGGGCCGACGGGGTAATCTGCGGCCACATCCACCATGCGGCCAACCGGCAGATCAACGGCCTGAGCTACCTGAACACTGGCGACTGGGTGGAATCCTGCACCGCCATCGTCGAGCACTACGACGGCACCATGGAGGTGTTGCATTATCCAAGCCTGCTGCGGGCCCGCACCGCGCGCGCCGATCTCGTCGGCCGCCCACGGCCCGATGGAGCCCGGGCGGTCGCGTGAGACTTCTCATCGCGACGGATGCCTGGCATCCGCAGGTCAACGGGGTGGTCCGCTCCCTGGAGAACATGGCCGCGGCAGGTGCCGCCTACGGCTTCGACCCAGTGTTCCTGACTCACCAGGACTTCGCGTCCGTTCCCCTGCCGGGCTATCCGGAGATCCGCCTCGCCTACGCCACCAAGCGGCACGTGGCGCGCCTCTGGGACGACCTGCGTCCCACCCACGTCCATATCTCCACGGAAGGGACGGTGGGTTATGCCACGCGGCGCTACTGCCTCGCCCATGGTCGTCCGTTCACCACGAGCTATCACACCCGCTTCCCGGAATACCTGTCCGCCCGGGCCCCCGTGCCGGAAGCCTGGAGCTACGCCTGGCTGCGCCGTTTCCACGGTGCGGCCAACGGCACGATGGTCTCGACCCCCTCCCTGGAGCGCGACCTCGACGCGCGCGGCTTCACCAACCTGATGCGCTGGACGCGGGGCGTCGACACCCAGCTGTTCCGACCCTGCGCACCGAGCGCGCCGGAGCCGGTGGAATTCGCCGGCCTGCCGCGGCCGATCTTCCTCTCCGTCGGACGGCTCGCCGTGGAGAAGAACCTCGCGGCGTTCCTGCGCCTCGACCTGCCCGGCACCAAGGTCATCGTCGGGGACGGCCCGGACCGGGGCCGCCTCGCGGGCATTGCACCGGAGGCCCGGTTCCTCGGCACCCGCACGGGCGCCGCCCTCGCCGCCCTCTATGCAGCCGCCGACGTCTTCGTCTTTCCGAGCCTGACCGACACCTTCGGGATCGTGCTTCTCGAAGCCCTCGCCTGCGGCGTTCCGGTGGCCGCCTATCCGGTTACCGGCCCCCTCGACGTCATCGGCCGCACCGGTGCCGGCGTGCTCGATCGAGACCTGCGTTCCGCCGCCCTCGCCACCCTCGCGATTTCGCGGGAACGCTGCCGCCGAGAAGCCCTGCGCTACACCTGGGCCGAGAGCGCGCGCCAGTTCTACGACAACATCGCCCGCGCCCATGGCAGCACGCCCGCGCGCCTCCGGGCCGCGGCTTCGACGTCGCAAGGCATCGTGGAACTCGGCTGATGCGTGGACCCGTCTAGCCACCCACGCTAGGGGAAACGGATCCGCCCCCTGCCCCGGACCCTGCCCGATGCCGCCCTTCGACCCATGCTTGGCGGAGACCTACCCAGTCGTGATCGGCTGCGACGAGGTCGGGCGCGGCGCCCTCTGCGGCCCGGTGATCGTCGCAGCGGTATGGTTCGCGCCGGCCGCGTTTCCGCCCGAGATCCTGGCGCGCCTCGATGACAGCAAGCGTCTGAAGGCGGCGGAGCGCGAGGCGCTGACGCCGTTGATCCGGGCCCGGGCCCGCGTCGCGGTGGCAGCCGGGTCGCGCGCCCTGGTCGACCGGATCAACGTACGCGCCGCCACCCTCGACGCCATGCGGCGCGCGGTCCTCGCGCTCCACCTCGACGCGCCGGTCTGGGTCGACGGCCGCGATACGGTTCCGGGCCTGACCCTCCCGGGCCACGCCGTGGTGGGGGGCGACCGGCTGGTGCCGCAGATCGCCGCCGCCTCCATCGTGGCCAAGACCCTGCGCGATGCCCTGATGCGGCGGCTGGCCGGCCGCTACCCGGATTACGGCTGGGCGAGCAATGTCGGCTACGGCACGCGCCTCCACCTCGCCGGCCTCGCACGCCGCGGCCGCTCACCCCATCACCGCCTCAGCTTCACGCGCGCCTACGATGTCAGAACAGGCTCAACTGGTCCGTCGGCACCCTGAACAGCTCGGTGCGCAGGCGCCGTCGGACTTCGGGATAGCCGAGGCGCAGCCGGGCCAGTCGCATGCGCTGGCAGATCAGGTCGGCATAGGCGCCGGTACCGGTCATTCGCGTGCCGAAGCTCGCATCATAGGCTTTTCCGCCCCGCGCAGCGCGGACCAGCGACATGACGTGGCGCTGGCGACCGGGGTAGTGCTCGGCGAACCAGTCGTTCACGAGGTCATCGAGCTCGAGCGGCAGGCGCAGGAGAACGTGGCTCGCCTCCACCGCGCCGCGTTCGCGCGCCTCGGCGAGGATCGCCTCAAGCTCGTGGTCGTTTAGCGAAGGAATGACCGGCGCGGCGATGACCATCACGGGAATGCCAGCCGCGCTCAGGCGGCCGATCGCATCCAGGCGTTTCTGCGGATGCGGCGCGCGCGGCTCCAGCCTGCGTGCCAGGATAGGATCGAGGGTGGTCACCGAGATGGCCACCTTCACGAGGCCGTCCCGCGCGAGATCGGTTAGGAGATCGAGGTCGCGCACGACGAGGTTCGACTTCGTCACGATTCCGACGGGGTGGCGGAAGCGCGCCAGGACTTCCAGCACCGCGCGGGTGACGCGATGTTCCCGCTCGATCGGCTGGTAGGGGTCCGTGGCGGTACCGAGGGCGATGGTGGCCGGACTGTAGCCGGGAGCCGACAGTTCCCGCTGAAGCAGGGCGCCGGCATCGACCTTTCGAAACAGCTTGGTCTCGAAATCGAGTCCCGGCGAAAGGCCGACATAGGCGTGGTTCGGGCGGGCGAAGCAGTAGACGCAGCCATGCTCGCAGCCGCGATAGGGATTGATCGAGCGGTCGAACGAGATATCGGGCGAGGTGTTGCGGGTGATGAGGGTCCGGGCGTGCTCCGGTCGCACCTCCGTGCGCAGGGGCGCCGCTTCGTCGGTACCGGACCATCCGTCGTCGAAGGCCTCCCGGTGCGTTGCCTCGAATCGTCCACTCGGATTGGCCGTGGCCCCCCGACCCCTACGGACGGCCGGTTGTGGCGTCGTTGCGGGCAGCCGATGTGACGAACCCAGGCCGAGCTGCGAAGGGCCGGAGATGGCATCGGGCATGGAACAGGCTCATCCGTTGAGACGGATGAGAACATATCACGAACATACAACAACGAGACTGCGGATATTTCAGGCAGATCGGCTGTCACTCAGCATTTCCACCCCTCCGCCGGCGATGCGTCGCCATGCGATGGCTTTGCGCGACGCAAAAATGCGGTATGCGCGCGCATGATCTCGGCTCTCATCTCCGTGACCCGGCCCACCGATCCCGATTCCATCGATCAGCTTGTCGATACCCTCGGCGCGCTGGTGGCTGGCGTCGCGGCGGGGCTCGTCGGCGATGCGGTGATCATCGTGGCCGCGGCGAATGCGACGATCGAAACGGTTGCGGAGGCGACCGGTGCCAAGGTCGTTCTCCGCGGGCGCGGTGCCTCGCCCTGGTCGGCCGGCGCCAAGGCCGCCCGCCGGGACTGGCTCCTGTGCCTCGAAGCTGGCGACGTTCCGGCCGAGGGCTGGATCCGCCTCCTTGATCGGTTCATCGGCACTGCCCGACCCGACGTTTCGCTGGCCCGCCTGCGCCGTCCGCATACCGGCCTGCCCGCACGGATCGCCGCGCGGGGGGAAAGCGTGATCGGCGTGACCGCCCCACGGCCCGGCGATCTCGTCAGGCGCGACCGCTTGCTCGCCGGTCCGAAATTCGCCCGCCGCCTGAAGGCCCGTCGGCTCTCCGCGCGTCTCGACAGGGCTTGAGGCTTAAGCGGGAAACCAAGCCGCCCGATAGTTTCGCCAACCGACCCGCCGCATTCTCCTGACGGTTGAACGGCGCAGCAATTCGGTGATCACGTCTTTCAGCGGCGAATCCGGAGCGCCCGATGGCTGCGGAGAATGCTGATGGTCTTCGACCCGGGAGACCGATCGCGGATCGATGCGTCCGGGCCAGTTTGATCCCTAGACCGAGATGGATGCGCCGCGGCGCAGATGCTCGTCCAGGCGGGGCATGATCTCGACGAAATTGCAGGGGCGATGGCGGTAGTCGAGCTGCGCGGCCAGGATGCCATCCCAGGCGTCGCGGCAGGCGCCGGGCGAGCCGGGCAGCACGAAGATGTAGGTGGCGTTCGCGACCCCTGCGGTCGCGCGGGATTGCAGGGTCGAGGTCCCGATCTTGTCGTAGGAGATACGGTGGAAGACGGCCGAGAAGCCGTCCATGCGCTTTTCGAACAGCGGCTCGATCGCCTCGGGCGTCACGTCGCGTCCCGTGAACCCCGTGCCGCCCGTGGTGATGACCACGTCGACGGCCGGGTCCCGGCTCCATGTCTCGACCTGTTCGCGGATCGCCGCGACTTCATCGGGAACGATGGCACGAGCCGCCAGAGAATGACCGCCGGCCCTGAGGCGCTCGACGAGGGTGTCGCCGGAGCGGTCGTCCTCGTCCGTCCGGGTGTCCGACACCGTGAGAACCGCGATCGCCAGCGGGATGAAGCTGCGGGTCTTATCGGATGCGACCATCATGGAATGCCTTCAACCGAACGCGGGTGGGACGGGAACGATCGTACGCGAAAGCCCCACTCCCCGACAGCGCGTCGGCTGCACCTCAGTTACGCGCGGCCCGGAACGTGTCGCAGGATTTCGTCTGGCCGCTGCGATAGCCGGTCATGAACCAGCGCATCCGCTGCTCGGACGAACCGTGCGTGAAGGAATCCGGCACGGCATAACCCTGCGATTGCTTCTGGAGCTTGTCGTCGCCGATAGCGCTCGCCGCCTGCATCGCCTCTTCGATGTCGCCCTGCTCGAGGGCGTTGTACTTGTCGTTGGAATTCTTCGCCCAGACGCCCGCGAGGCAGTCGGCCATGAGCTCGATGCGCACGGAGAGCTGGTTCGCCTCGGTCTTGCTCGATGCGTTCTGCTGACGTCCCTGGACCTTGCCGAGAATGCCGAGCTCGTCCTGGACGTGGTGTCCGACTTCGTGGGCGATAACGTAGGCGTAGGCGAAGTCACCCTTCACGCCGAACTTCTGCTCCATCTCCTTGAAGAAGGAGGTGTCGAGATAGACCTTCTTGTCGATCGGGCAGTAGAACGGCCCCATGGCGGCCTGGGCCGAACCGCAACCGCTGCGCGTACCACCGGTGTACAGAACCATCGCGGTCGGCCGGTACTGTCGGCCCGTCTGGTTCGGCAGAACCTCCTTCCACACGTCCTCGGTATTGCCGAGGATCGCTGCGGCGAAACGGCCGCTCTCGTCGGTGGGCTTGGTCTTGCGCTGGGCCTGCGTCTGCGGATCGACCTGCTCCTGGCGCGGGCGCCCGCCGCCGGACATCTGCTCGGCCCCGCCGATCAGGATCGCCGGGTTGATGCCCGTGACCCAGCCGATGATGCACAGGATGACGATGGTGCCGATGCCGAGGCCACCGGCGCCACCGCCGGGAAAGCCGAACCCACCGCCGCCGCCACCTTCGCCGCGCCGATCCTCGACATTGTCCGACGAGCGGAAATCTTCCCAGCGCATGATCTCGTTACACCCTGTCCGGCCACGCGGCGTCACACACGCCCGCGTGAAGTAAGTCGCGGTCGCGGGATACGGTTCCGCTTGGGCGCTGGCCCTAGCGGGCTCACGCCTTCCCGTCGAGGGCGGCGCGCAGCGTCCGGAAGTCCCGCCAGGCGAGGCGCTTCTGCAACGGCTGGCGCAGAAGATAGGCCGGATGCAGCGTCGCCAGGGCGCGGATCTCGCGCCCCCCGACGTGGTAGGGGTAGAAGCGACCGCGCGCCTTCAGGATACCGTCCTTTGTGCCGGTGATCGCCTGGGTCGCCGGGCTGCCGAGGCAGACGATGAGGTCAGGATCGGCGAGTTCGATCTGCCGCTCGATGAACGGCCTGCAGATCGAGACCTCCTGAGGGGTCGGGTTACGGTTCCCCGGTGGCCGCCACGGCACGATGTTGGTCACGTAGGCCTTCGTCCGGTCGAGGCCGATCGCCGCCATCATGCGGTCGAGGAGCTTGCCCGAGCGGCCCATGAACGGCTTGCCCACCCGGTCCTCGTCGGCCCCCGGCGCCTCGCCGATGAACATCAACTTCGCCGCCGGATTGCCGTCGGCGAAGACGAGGTTCTTGGCGGTGAACTTCAGGGGGCAGCCGTCGAAGCCGGCAAGCAGGGCTTCCAGTTTCTCCAGGGTCTGCACGTCCTTTGCCCGCGCGCGGGCATCGCCCGCGGCCTCGCCGGGCTTGGCCGACGCCGATTGTCCGAAGGTTCGGGTCGGCGGCGGTGTCGGCCGGCGCGGGGGCAACTCGGTGCGGAAGGTATCGTCGAGGGCGGGACGGTCGGGGTCGGGCGCCTGTCTCTCGGCGACCTGTCTGTCGGGGGCCGGACGGCTCGGGGCGGCGCGCACTGGCTCGGGCGCATCGACCTCCGCGAAGCGATCGTGGGGCACCTCGTCCAGAAACAGGTCGAGACCGGCCTCGACGTGGAAGTCGAGGTTCACGATCAGATCCCGCTGTCGGTCGTCACCCTGGCTCATGTTCCTGATGTGGCGCCTCAGCGAGCTGTGGACAACGGGGCATGCGACGCCGCGCACCACCTTTTGCCCCACGCGACATCGTCACCCCCCGTCATCCCCGGGCGTAGGGACGCTTGCGTCCTTAACTCGGCTTGCGTTCCAAACTTGGAATGGGTTGAGAGTGATCGCCAAACATGGGATCGCACGACCAACGCGCCCGCGGAAAGCGGATGCACGACAGGAGGATGACGGATGGCGCTGCCCGAACGCGAGGCGATGGAGTTCGACGTGGTGATCGTGGGCGCCGGTCCGGCCGGACTCGCGACTGCCATCCGCCTCAAGCAGCTGGCGCCGGACGTCAGCATCGTGGTGGTGGAAAAGGGCTCCGAGGTCGGCGCCCACATCCTGTCCGGTGCGGTGATCGATCCTTCCGGTCTCGACGGCCTGCTCCCCGGCTGGCGCCAGGACGAGGCGCGCCCGCTGAAGACGGCGGTCGAGCGCGACGAGTTCATGTTCCTGACCAAGAACAGCGGCGTGACCATGCCGAACCTGTTCTTCCCCAAGCTGATGTCGAACCATGGCAACTTCGTCGGCTCGCTCTCCAACGTGACGAAGTATCTCGGTGCCAAGGCCGAGGAACTCGGCGTCGAGATCTATCCCGGCTTTCCGGCCTCGGAGGTCCTCTACGACGAGGCCGGCGCGGTCGTGGGCATCGCGACGGGCGACCTCGGTATCGGCAGATCCGGCGAGCCGCGCGACGACTACACCCGCGGCATGGAGCTTCGGGCCAAGTACACGGTCTTCGGCGAAGGCGCGCGCGGATCGCTGACCAAAGCGCTGATCGACCGCTTCAAGCTCAACGCCCACAGCGACCACCAGAAGTACGGCCTCGGCGTCAAGGAGCTGTGGCAGCTCAACCCCGACAAGTTCCAGGCCGGCCTCGTGCAGCACACCATGGGCTGGCCGCTGCCGAACAAGGCCGGTGGCGGCTCCTGGCTCTATCACTTCGACGACGGCCTGCTCTCGGTCGGCTTCGTCACGCACCTGAACTACGAGAACCCGACCCTGTCGCCGTTCGAGGAGTTCCAGCGCTTCAAGACGCACCCGATGATCCGCGAGACCTTCGAGGGAGCCAAGCGCATCGGCTACGGCGCGCGCGCCATCATGGAGGGCGGCTGGCAGTCCGTCCCGAAGCTGGTCTTCCCCGGCGGATGTCTCGTCGGTGACTCCGCCGGCTTCGTGAACGTGCCGCGCATCAAGGGCTCGCACAACGCGGTCCTCTCCGGCATGCAGGCTGCCGAGGCCCTGGCACAGGCGCTGGAGTCGGGTCGGCAGGGCGACGAGCTCGTCACCTACGAGAACGGCTGGCGCGACAGCGCCATCGGCCAGGACCTGAAGCGCGTGCGCAACGTGAAGCCGCTCTGGTCGAAGTACGGGACGCTGGTCGGCGTCGGCCTCGGCGGTCTCGACATGTGGTCGAACACGATCCTAGAGGCCTCGCCCTTCGGCACGCTGAAGCACGGCAAGCCGGACCACGCGACGCTGAAGCCACTGAGCGAGGTCAAGCCGATCGTCTATCCGAAGCCGGACGGCAAGCTGACCTTCGACAGGCTTTCCTCGGTCTACCTCTCCAATACCAACCACGAGGAGGACCAGCCGGCCCATCTCAAGGTTCGGAACATGGAGCTGCAGAAAGCCTCCGAGCACGACGTCTACGGCGGACCGTCCGCGCGCTACTGCCCGGCCGGCGTCTACGAATGGGTGGCGGATACCGGAGCCAGCGACGGCGTCCGCTACCAGATCAACGCCCAGAACTGCGTCCACTGCAAGACGTGCGACATCAAGGATCCGAACCAGAACATCAACTGGGAGACCCCGGAAGGTCCGGGCGGACCGAACTACCCGAACATGTGAGGGCGGTCGGTACGCCGCCGGATCACGGTCGGACGAGGAGGGATGGCGGGCGCGGGGGCCGCCATCCTTATGCCTTGCGAGGATGGCGGTAAGAGTCCAGTGTCCCGCCCCAATCGAGCCCGGCCGCCGAGATGGCCGGTGCGCAGGAGCCGTGATCGGTGCCCATGAACGGAACAGCCAAAACCAGCCGGACCGGCCGCCGGGTCCTCTCGGCCCTCGCCGTCTGCCTCGCGGGCTCGCCGGCGGCCTACGCGGCCCAGCCGCGGGAATCCGCTCCGATCTCCGAGTACGAGCCGGCCGAGTCGCTGGAGGGCAACTTCCTCTCCGCCTACATCGCCGGGGCCTCCAAGGACACCGCGGCCGCCGCGAGCTACTACCGCGAGGCGGTGAAGGCCGATCCACGCAATGCCGAGCTTCTTGAGCGCGCCTTCGTGTCGCTGCTCGCTGACGGCTCCCTGCCGGACGCCTTCCGGGCCGCCGAGCGCCTGACCAGCCGTGACGGCTCGAACGGCCTCGCCCAGCTCGCCCTCGGCGTGCGCCAGATCAAGGCCGGACAGTTCGCCCAGGCGCGCCAGAATTTTGCGCGCAGCGGCCGGGGGGCTGCCGCCGACCTGACCGGAACGCTGCTCACCGCCTGGGCCTTCGCCGGGGCCAATGACGGCAAGCGCGCGCTGGAGACGATCAACAAGCTCAAGGGCGAGCGCTACTACAACACCTTCCGCGACTTCCACGCCGGGCTGATCGCCAGCCTCGTCGGGGATCAGGCCGAGGCGGAGCGTCGCCTGAAGGCCGCCTACGACGCCGACCGCAACACGTTGCGCATCGTCGACGCCTATGCCCGCTTCGAGGCTCAGGCCGGCCGCACCGACCTCGCGATCCAGGCCTACACCGAGTTCGACAAACTCCTGCCGCGCCACCCCATCGTGCGCGACGCCCTGACCAAGCTCAAGGAGGGCAAGCCCCTCAGCCGCCTCGTCAACTCGGCGCAGGAAGGCGCCGGCGAGGTGCTGTACGGCCTCGGCTCGGCCGGCTCCACCCAGGGCGACGAGCTGCCGGCGGTGGTCTACCTGCGCCTCGCCCTCTACCTCGCCCCCGAGCATGCGCTCGCGCGGCTCACCCTCGCCGACATCCTCGACCGGATGAAGCAGACCGAGCGGGCGAACGAAGCCTATTCGCAGATCCCCACCACCTCGCCCCTGCGCCTCAATGCCGACGTCCAGGTCGGACTGAACCTCGAGCAAATGGGCAAGGGCGACGAGGCCATCGCCCATCTCGATGCCGCGATGAAGGCGCATCCGGACGACATCGACGTCGTCACGGCGCTGGGCAACGTTCAGCGCTCGCGCAAGAAGTACGAGGAAGCGGCGGAGACCTACAGCCGCGCCATCGCGCTCATCGGCGACAAGCCCGCCTCGAACTACTGGACGACCTTCTACTTCCGCGGCACCGCCTACGAGCGCGCCAAGCAATGGCCGAAGGCCGAGGCCGATCTGAAGAAGGCCCTCGAGCTGGTCCCCGCGAGCCAGCCGGGCGCCCGGGCCCAGGTGCTGAATTACCTGGCCTATTCCTGGGTCGACCAGAACATGAACATCGACGAGGCCTTCACGATGCTGAAGCAGGCCGTCGATGCGGCTCCGCGCGACGGCATGATCATCGACAGCCTGGGCTGGGCCTATTTCCGCCTCGGCCGCTGGGACGACGCGGTGCGCGAGCTGGAAAAGGCGATCGAGCTGAAGCCTGGCGACCCGACCATCAACGACCATCTCGGCGACGCCTACTGGCGTGCCGGCCGTCGCCTGGAGGGCAAGTTCCAGTGGCAGCACGCCAAGGACCTGAACCCCGAGCCGGACGATCTCGAAAAGATCAACGCCAAGCTGAAGGACGGACTGCCGGAACTCGACAAGCCCGCGGCCACCGCCGAGAACCCGCCGGAGGGCAAGGTCAATCCGGAACTGCCGAAGGGCGCTCCGGCTCCGAACGAGCCTCCGGGCGCTGCCGACAAGAAGAGCGGCGGCTGAACGGCGCGAAGGCTTGACGGAACGCGCATCGCGGGGTCAGACCGGCCCCGCGATTGCCCGATCCGTGAGCCCCGAGTGTCCGTGTCCCTTCTCGTCACCCGCGCTCCGGCGAAGATCAACCTGACGCTTCACGTCCTCGGCCGCCGGGCCGGCGACGGCTACCACGAGCTCGAAAGTCTCGTGGCGTTCACGGGGGCCGGCGACACGCTCAGCCTGGAGCCGGGACCCGAACTGGGCCTGACCGTTTCGGGCCCGACGGCCGGTCCGGCCGGCCCCCTCGACGACAACCTCGTCATCCGCGCCGCGCGTCACCTCGCACGCCGGCGGCCCGGACTGCGCCACGGCACCTTCCATCTCGTGAAGCGCCTGCCGGTCGCCGCCGGCATCGGCGGTGGCTCCTCCGACGCCGCCGCGGCCCTGCGCCTGCTCGGCCGCCTCAACGACATGGCCCCCGACGATGCGGATCTGGTCGCGGCTGCCCGTGCCACCGGCGCCGATGTCCCGGTCTGCCTCGTCCCCTGCGCCCGCATGATGGCGGGTGCCGGCGAAGCGGTCGGGCCCGCCCTGGCGATGGCCCCGCTGCCGGCGGTCCTGATCAATCCGGGTGTCCCGGTCGAGACCGCACCGGTATTCCGCGCCCTCGGGCTCGCGGTCGGCGATCGCCACGGCTCAGGTGAACATCCCGTCATCGCCCCCGGTCTCGGGGCGGAGGCACTCCTCCACGCGATCACGCCGGCGCGGAACGATCTCGAAGCCCCGGCGCGGTGCATCGCCCCCGTGATCGATGTCACGCTCGAAGCGCTGCGGGCCGCCCCCGGCTGCCGCCTGGCACGGATGTCGGGGTCCGGTGCGACGGTGTTCGGAGTCTTCGAGCATCGGTCCGAGGCGGCCCGCGCTGCACACAGCATCGTGAGGGCTCATCCAGGTTGGTGGGTCAGCGCAGCGATGCTGCGCTAAGCATTCGGCATCCCGGTCGGATAGCAACTTTCCGTGCATCCACGTCGACTTGCGCCGTCAGCTTTACGCTCGCTCAAGGTTTGAGTCTGCAGGATCGGCACGCGCAAGGAGCGGTGCATGCCCGATCACAAAAACAACTCTTGGGGAGAGGGCGAGCTCCGAGAACTCCTGTGCCTGATGATGATCGGCTCCTGCATCTGGATCGTCGGCACCCAGCTCGGATTCTTCACGGTTCTCATCGACGCGACCCGGACGCATCAACTTCAGGATCTCCTGATGCTGTCCCTCTGCATGAGCCTGGGCGTGGTCGTCGCGGCCGTTCGCAAGTCGTTCAAGCTGCGCAAGGCGATGCAGGACCGGGACGGAGCCGAGGCCCATGCCGAGGCCGTCGCACGCCACGATGCGATGACGGGTCTCGCCAATCGCCGCCTGTTTCGGGAAACCCTCGAAGCGCGCATCCGCGTGGCCACCGGTCTTCCGCGGGTCGCCGTGATGCTGATCGACCTCGACCGCTTCAAACCGGTCAACGACGTGCACGGCCACGCCGCGGGCGATGCGGTCCTCTGCGTCATCGCCGATCGTCTTCGGGCGCTCGCCCCGCCCCAGAGCCTCGTTGCACGTCTCGGAGGCGATGAATTCGCTCTCCTCCTCGACGCCGGCAGCGATCCGGAGATCCTGGCCCGTCTCGCACAGAGCATCATCGCCTCGCTCTCACAGCCGATCGCCTGGACCCAGAGCCGTCTCGAGATCGGCGCCACCATCGGCATCGCCACGGCGACGGAGGAAAGCCGCACCGCGGAGGCGCTGCTGCACGCCGCCGATGTCGCCATGTACCAGGGCAAGCGGGACGGGCGCGGGACCTATCGGTTCTTCCATCTCGACATGGGTCAGGCGCTGAAGGCGCGGGCTCGTCTGGAGGGCGAGTTGCGGGTCGGTATCGAGCAGGGCGAGATCGAGCCGTTCTACCAGCCGGTGGTGTCCCTGCCCGGCCGCGATCTGATCGGGTTCGAGGTGCTGGCCCGCTGGAATCATCCGCGGCTCGGCGTCCTGACCCCTGCCGATTTCATCAGCCTCGCCGAAGAGACCGGCCTGATCGCCGAGCTGACCTGGTCGCTGATGCGCCGGGCCTGCCGGGACGCTCGGCTCTGGCCCGCCCATCTCCAGCTGGCGATCAACATCTCACCGCTGCAACTGCGCGATCCGCATCTGCCCGAGCACATCCTCGGCATCCTGACGGAGACCGGATTCGCGCCGGGCCGCCTGGAGATCGAGATCACCGAAACGGCTCTCGTCAACGATCTTGAAGCGGCGCGGACTGCCCTGAAGTCGCTGCAGAGCTTCGGCGTCCGCATCGCCCTCGACGATTTTGGCACGGGCTATTCCAGCCTGTACCACCTGCGCGAGCTGCAGTTCGACAAGCTCAAGATCGATCGGAGCTACGTCGAATCGATGCGCCAGAGCAGCGAGCGGGCCAAGCTCGTGGATGCGATCATCGCCCTCGGCTCCAGCCTCGGACTTCTCACCACGGCAGAGGGCATCGAGAGCGGGACCAGCGTCGACTGGCTGGCCGGCCAGGGCTGCACCTACGGCCAGGGCTACCTCTTCGGACGGCCCATGGACAAGGCCACCACCGACGGCCTCCTCACGCAATGGTCCGCTGAGGACGGCCGGATCGTGATCGCGCCGTCGCAGGCCGAAACGACCGAGGCCACCGGTTGCGGGCTCGTCTCCCTCGCGCCCAGCCCGGTGATGCGTCAGGCGGCGGCCTGACGGTCCGCAGCCGCGCGGTGGCGCTCAGTGCGCCCGGGCGATGCAGAAATCGACGACCTGAAGCAAGGCGTGCTTCATCGGGCTCGCCGGGAAGGTCTTCAGGGCATCCCGGGCCCGGTCGCCGTACAGGCGAGCGCGGGCCATCGTCTCTTCCAGGGCGCCGTGACGCCGCAGGATGGCGCGCGCCGTCTCGAGATCGGTGTCCGCGACATCGCCGAGTTCGAGCGTCCGTTTCCAGAAGCCGCGCTCGCTGCCCGTGGCACGCCGGACCGCCAGGACGATGGGCAGCGTGATCTTGCCCTCGCGAAAATCGTCGCCGACGTTCTTGCCCAGGGTATCGCTGGTGCCGCCGTAATCGAGCACGTCGTCGATGAGCTGAAAGGCGATACCGAGGTTCATGCCGTAGGCGCGGCAGGCGGCCTGCTCGGCGGCGTCGCGCCCCGCCAGGACCGGACCGACCTCGCAGGCGGCGGCAAACAGCTCGGCCGTCTTGGCACTGATCACCGCGAGGTATTCCGCCTCGCTCGTCTCGGTGTTCTTCGCCGCGGTGAGCTGCATCACCTCGCCCTCGGCGATGATGGTGGCCGCCGCGGAGAGGATGTCGAGGGCCTTCAGCGATCCGACCTCGACCATCATGCGGAAGGCCTGGCCGAGGAGGAAGTCGCCCACCAGGACGCTGGCCTCGTTGCCCCACTTGATGCGGGCCGCGACCTTGCCGCGCCGCATGTCGCTGCCATCGACGACATCGTCGTGCAGGAGGGTCGCGGTGTGCATGAACTCGACGCTGGCGGCGAGCTTCACGGCGCCGTCGCCGGCATAGTGGCAGAGGTCGGCGGTCGCGAGGGTGAGGATCGGCCGCAGCCGCTTGCCGCCCGAGGAGATCAGGTGGTTGGCCACTTCGGGAATCATCTGGACGTCGGATCCGGTGCGGGACAGGATCGTCGCGTTGACGCGCTCCATCCCACCGGACACCAGGGCGACGAGGTCGGCCAGGCTCGCCTCGGGATCGGGACTTCTCTCATCGATCGGAACTACGACGCCCAAGACCTCGAGGCCTCCCGCTTCCCTACGCCAACGCGGCGCGATCCAATCGACCACGTCCGTGACACCCCATCGCATGCGCCCGGAGGCGCTGCAACACGCACCATGCCGCAAGGTATAGATCCGCCGGTGTTGCCGGCGATGGCGCCGGGGAGAGGGTGTATGACCGAACTCATTCGCAGCAACGATGTCGTCCTGATCGGTTTCGCCCAGTCGATCCTGGCGGCGGCCGACATTCCGGCTCTCGTGGCCGACCAGCATATGAGCCTCCTCGAAGGCTCGATCGGCGCCTTCGCCCGGCGGCTCCTGGTGCCGCAGGATCAGGTGATGCAGGCCCGCCGTCTCCTTACCGATGCCGGCCTCGCCCATGAGTTGCGGGATGCCTGAAGCCGGGGCCGATCTCTGGCTCGGCGGGCGGCTCCGGCTGATCCAGCCGCCGCGCGGGGCGCACCGGGCCGGCACGGATGCGGTGCTCCTGGCGGGTCTCCTCGAACCCGAGCCCGGTGGGGTGGTTTGCGATGTCGGAGCGGCGAGTGGCGCCGTGGGCCTCGCCGTCGCCCTGCGCAGCCCCGATTGCCGCGTGGTGCTGGTGGAGCGCGATCCGGATCTGGCCGCCTATGCCCGGCGTAACGCGGAGGCGAACGGCGTATCCGACCGGACGACGGTGATCGAGGCGGATGTTCTGGCGCCAGGGGCGCAGCGGCATGCCGATGGCCTCACGCCCGGCCTCGCCGACCTTGTCCTCACGAATCCGCCCTACTTCGAACCCGGACGGCACCGGCCCTCCCCCGTACCCGGCAAGGCCAGCGCCCATACGTATGTGGAGGGTGGGATCGAGGCCTGGATGCGGAGCTGCGTCGATCTTCTCCGCCCACGGGGGCGGCTCGGCCTGATCCACCGGGCGGATCATCTCACCGCCTGCCTCGACGCGCTGCGGGGTCGCTTCGGCGCGCTGGCGATCCGGCCTGTCCACGCGAAGCGCGATCAGCCGGCGATCCGCATTCTGGTCAGTGGCGTGAAGGGGAGCCGCGCTCCGCTCCGGCTCCTGCCGCCCCTCATCCTTCATGACGACGTGGGTGCGTTCACCGCGCACGCCGCGGCCCTGAACGAGGGCCGCGGGTGGATCGATGGCGTCGGCGGGTCCGCCTGAGGGCGTCCCTCAGTAGAACGTCCGGACCCGGTACGGCCGGTGCCAGCCGTAATGGCGGTGGCCCCAGCCGTGATGTCGGCGCCAATGGTGACGGTGATGCCAGTGACGGCGGTGATGCCAGTGCCGGCGGTGGTGCCAGTGATGGCGATGATGCCAGTGCCGGCGGTGGTGCCAGTGACGCCGATGCCCGTGCCACCGGGCTTGCGCCACCAAGGGGGCCTGCGCCCCGGTCTCGAGACCCGCCACCGGCATCGGTGCGGCGCTCACCGTGGCTCCGAATCCGATGGCGCCGGCGAGCATGCCGAGTGCCAGGGCCATCCAACGCATCACGCGCATGGTTGCATCTCCTTCGCTGCTGCGCGAGCCCTCCTCGGGAGGCTCGGCGGCCGCCACGATCCGGCGGCGTGAGGCGACAACGGCGACGCTGGCAAAAGGGTTCGTCCCGCCCCACCTCAACGCCCAAGCCGCTCGGCTGTCCATGGCCGAGGCGCGACATCCTCCCGTCCCTCGAATCCGAGTCGAGACCGCATGCCTGTTTCCCTGCCGGGTCCCCTGCGCGCGTTGCTGCCCCGGCGCTGGCGCCGTACCGGCCCACGCGTCGCCGTCCTGCGCCTCAGCGGGGCGATCGGCGCCGTGTCTCCGTTCCGGTCCGGATTGTCGATCGCCGGTCTCGCGAGCAGCCTGGAGCAAGCCTTCGCGACCCCCGGCATCGCGGCGGTCGCGCTGGTCATCAACTCGCCCGGTGGCTCGCCCGCGCAGTCGCACCTGATCCATCAGCGCATCCGCGCCCTGGCGGCCGAGAAGCAGCTCCCGGTCCTGGCCTTCGTGGAGGATGTGGCAGCCTCCGGCGGCTACATGATCGCCTGCGCGGCCGACGAGATCATCGCAGACCCGATGTCCCTGGTCGGATCGATCGGCGTGGTCTCGGCCGGCTTCGGCTTCGACCGGCTGATCGCGCGGATCGGCATCGACCGCCGGGTACATACGCAGGGCGAGGCCAAGGGCATGCTGGATCCGTTCAGACCCGAAGACCCGGCCGACGTGGAGCGTCTCAAGGCCATCCAGGCGGACGTGCAGACACTGTTCACGGCCCTCGTCAGCGCCCGCCGCCTCAGGCTCGCGCCGAACGAGGAGAACCTGTTCACCGGGGCTGTCTGGACCGGCCAGCAGGCCCTGCCGCTCGGCCTCGTCGATGGGCTGGGGGATGCCCGTTCGACCCTGCGGGCCCGCTACGGGGAGAAGGTCGACCTCGTCTTCATCGCCGAGAAGAAGGGCTCCCTCGTTGCCCGCCTGTTGCGGCGCTCGGCTCCCGGGAGCAGCGTCGCGGGCGAAGTGCTCGCGGCGATCGAGGATCGCGCGGCCTTCGCCCGCTACGGCCTGTAGGTTCTTAGCGCTTGCAGGAACTCAGCGCTTGCAAGAACTCACCGTTTGCAGGTCTCGGTGCCGTAGCCGGCATAGACCACCCGGACCTTGCGGGTGCAGGTCTCGGCGACAGCGGGAGCCGGCACGGCCGCGACCTCGATAGGAGTCACGGCGGCGGGCATCGTGACCGCATCCGAATATTCGGCCGTGGCGAGCGCGTTCGACGCGGTGATCACCAGCGGCGTGGCCACCAGGGATGCTGCGACGAGGGCGGCGAAGACTGTGAAGGACGAGCGCATGGCGCGATGTTCCAAATTGTCGACCGCCCTTGAGGACGGTGAGAACCCCTTGATTGCCAGATAAACTTGGCAGCAAGCGAGACCGTTCCACCGCTAAAGCGAATCGTGGCCGAATTGTGTGTGCCGACGCACGCCCGTCCCGCCGTACCGTCGCTTGACACCACCGGGCCGCCTCTTAAACGCTGGCCGCCCCCTCCACGGACCGGAAAACCCATGTCGAGCGCCGTCGATCTCGCGCCCAAAACCTCGTTCCAGGGCCTCATCCTGACCCTGCAGCGATTCTGGGCGGCGCAGGGCTGCGTGATTCTCCAGCCTTATGACATGGAGGTCGGCGCCGGCACCTTCCATCCGGCCACGACCCTGCGGGCGCTCGGCCCGAAGTCCTGGAAGGCCGCCTATGTCCAACCGTCCCGCCGGCCGAAGGACGGCCGCTACGGCGAGAACCCGAACCGGCTGCAGCACTATTACCAGTTTCAGGTCATCCTGAAGCCAAACCCGCCCAACCTGCAGGAGCTCTACCTCGCCTCCCTCGACGCCATCGGGGTGGACCTGAAGCTGCACGACATCCGCTTCGTCGAGGACGATTGGGAGAGCCCGACCCTCGGGGCCTGGGGCCTCGGCTGGGAGTGCTGGTGCGACGGCATGGAGGTGAGCCAGTTCACCTATTTCCAGCAGGTCGCCGGGTTCGAATGTGCCCCCGTGGCGGGCGAGCTCACCTACGGTCTGGAGCGCCTGGCGATGTACGTCCAGGGCGTCGAGAATGTCTACGACCTGAATTTCAACGGGGGGACCGGCGAGGACCGGGTGTCCTACGGCGACGTCTTCCTCCAGTCCGAACAGGAATATTCGCGCCACAACTTCGAGGCGGCGGACACCGCGATGCTGTTCCGGCAGTTCACCGACGCCGAGAAGGCCTGCAGGACCTATCTCGACGCCGGCGCACCAGAGAATGAGACCGAACGGCACCGGATGGCCCAGCCGGCCTACGACCAATGCATCAAGGCGAGTCACATCTTCAACCTGCTCGACGCTCGCGGCGTCATCTCGGTGACCGAGCGACAGAGCTACATCCTGCGGGTGCGCGAACTCGCGAAGGCTTGCGGGGCGGCGTACCTGCGCACGGCGGGAGGCGGCGCGGCCTGATCCGCGTCGCCGACCGCGACCGCCACCCCGAACACCATCACCTGGACGCCGCCTGATCCCATGCCCGACCTCCTCCTCGAACTGCGCTCCGAAGAGATTCCCGCCCGCATGCAGCGGCGGGCGGCCGACGACCTGAAGAAGCTCGTCACCGACGCTCTTGTGGAGCGTGGCTTCCTCTACGAGGGCGCCAAGGCCTTCGCCACGCCGCGCCGTCTGGCGCTGCACGTGGCCGGCCTGCCGCCGCGCGGCCAGGACGTGCGCGAGGAGCGCAAAGGCCCCCGTGTCGGGTCGCCGGACGGCGCCGTCCAGGGCTTCCTGAAGAGCGCGGGGCTGGCGAGCCTCGACCAGGCGACCATCGTCACGGACCCGAAAAAGGGCGAATTCTACGTCGCGGTGATCGAGCGGCCCGGCCGCGAGACCCTCGACGTCCTCGCAGAGATCCTGCCGCAGATCATCCGCAGCTTCCCGTGGCCGAAGTCGATGCGCTGGGGCAAGGCCTCCGCACAGCCGGGGAGCTTACGCTGGGTGCGCCCGCTGCAATCCATCGTGGCCACCTTCGGGCCGGAGACCGAGACGCCGGACGTCGTCCCATTCGCCGTGGACGGCATCGTTGCCGGAACCACCACCTACGGCCACCGCTTCCTGGCGCCCGACGCCATCGAGGTCCGGCGCTTCGACGACTACGTTCAATCCCTGGAGCGCGCGAAGGTCGTGCTCGACGTCGAGCGGCGCAAGGACATCATCCTGCACGATGCTCGCGACCTCGCCTTCGCGCGGGGCCTCGAGCTCGTGGAGGACGAGGGCCTGCTGGAGGAGGTCGCCGGCCTTGTCGAGTGGCCCGTGGTGCTGATGGGCTCCTTCGACGAAGCGTTCCTCGACATCCCGGCCGAGGCCATCCGCGCCACCATCCGGGCCAACCAGAAGTGTTTCGTGCTGCGCCGTGCCGGCACCGACACCCTGGCGCCGGCCTTCGTCCTGACCTCGAACCTCGTCGCCAGCGACGGCGGGCTCGCCATCACCGCCGGCAACGAGCGCGTCGTGCGCGCCCGGCTGTCGGATGCCAAGTTCTTCTGGGAGACCGACAAGGCGATCCGCCTCGAAGACCGGCTGCCGAAGCTCGACACCATCGTGTTCCACGAGAAGCTCGGCACGCAGGGCGCTCGGGTGCAGCGCATCGCGGCCCTGGCCCGCGAGCTGGCGCCCCTGGTCGGCGCCGACCCGGATCAGGCCGAGCGCGCGGCGACGCTCGCTAAGGCCGACCTCGTCACCGAGATGGTCGGCGAATTCCCCGAGCTTCAGGGCCTGATGGGGCGCAAATACGCCGCGCTGCAGGGCGAGACGTCGAGCGTCGCGGCGGCTTTGGAGGATCACTACAAGCCGGTCGGCCCCTCCGACCGGGTGCCCACCGATCCCGTCGCCGCGGCCGTGGCGCTCGCCGACAAGTTCGACACCCTGGTCGGGTTCTGGTCCATCGACGAGAAGCCGACGGGTAGCAAGGATCCCTATGCCCTGCGCCGTGCGGCGCTCGGGGTGATCCGGCTGCTGATCGAGAATACCGTCAAGCTGTCGCTGCTGCGCGACGGCTATCAGGCCGCCGCCGACGGCCATGCGAACTACGGCGGCACGGCGGGCGCCGAGGCAACCGACGGAGATGCGGATGCCGCAAGCCTCCTCGCTTTCTTCGCCGACCGCCTGAAGGTCTACCTGCGCGACAAGGGCGCCCGTCACGACCTCATCGACGCCGTCTTCGCCCTGCCGGGCCAGGACGATCTGCTGATGGTGGTTCGCCGCGTCGAGGCCCTGGGCAGCTTCCTCGAGACCGACGACGGCAAGAATCTGCTGGCCGGCTACAAGCGCGCCGCCAACATTCTGCGCATCGAGGAGAAGAAGGACGGCCGCGCCTACGACGCCGCGCCCGATGCGGCCCTGGCTGCAGGTGGCGAGCCCGAGGAGCGGGCGCTCGCCGAGGCCCTGGCGGCGGCGCGCGAGACCGCGTCGGCGGCGGTGGCGTCGGAGGATTTCGCCGGGGCGATGCAAGCGCTCTCGACCCTGCGCGCGCCGGTGGATGCGTTCTTCGAGCGGGTCACGGTGAACGCCGACGATCCGGCCCTGCGCCAGAACCGCCTCGCCCTGCTCAACGCCCTGCGGGCGGCAACCCGCGAGGTCGCGGACTTCTCGCGCATCGAGGGCTGAAAGCCGGCGTTTCGGCGCTCACGCTTCGGCTCGGAACCGCGTCCGGGCCGCGCGGATGGCGGGGTGATTCCGCTCCGCCCAGTCGACCAGCCCCGCAAGGGGCCCGAGCAACGAACCGCCCAGGGGCGTGAGGCTGTATTCCACGCTGGGCGGGCTCGTCGGAAACACGCGCCGCGTGACGAGGCCGTCGCGTTCCAGGTCGCGCAGCGTCTGCGTCAGCATCCGCTTCGAGATGTCGGGGATCACCCGGTGGATGGCGCCGAACCGGCGTGTGCCGCCGGCGAGGGACGCGATGATGAGGGTCGTCCACTTGTCGCCGAGGTGACTCAGCACGTCGCGCACCGGGCAGTGATGCGGATCGAAACCGAGACCCTGCCATGCCGCGAATCGATCCGCGAGATCGGGGCCATCGGGCATGGACGGTTCCTTCCAGGTAACCAGGGTTCGAAAACCTGCCGCCTTACGGGGCCTGTCGGTCTCTTTTATAGACCACGTGGTGAGACGGAACCACGAGGCAGCCAGACATGTCCCAAACCTCTTCCCCACAGCTGTTCGTCACCGGAGCCACCGGTCAACTCGGCCGCCTCGTCGTCGCGGCGCTCCTGCGTCGGGTACCCGCGGCCCGGATCGTCGCCGGCGTCCGGCACGGCGAGGCCCCGGCGGCGCAGGACTTCCGCGCGCAGGGCGTCACGGTGCGCGTCGCCGATTATAGCCGCCCGGAGACCCTCGCGGAGGCGCTCGCGGGGATCGATCGGCTCCTGCTGATCTCCTCCAGCGAGATCGGCCAGCGTGTGAGCCAGCACCGGAACGTCATCGAGGCTGCGGCCAGAGCGGGCGTCGGCTTGATCGCCTATACCAGCCTCCTGCACGCCGACACCTCGCCTCTCGGGCTCGCCGAGGAGCATCGCGCCACCGAGGCAATCCTCCGGGAGTCCGGCCTGCCGGCCATCGTCCTGCGCAACGGCTGGTACACCGAGAACTACACAGCCTCCCTGCCGTCCGCCCTCGCGCACGGGGTGATGTTCGGAAGCGCCGGGTCGGGCCGGATCGCCAGCGCCGCCCGGGCCGACTACGCCGAGGCCGCCGCTGCGGTACTCACCACCGATCAGGCGGTCGGGCGCGTCTACGAGTTGGCGGGGGACGAGGCCTACACTCTGCCCGACTTCGCGGCGGAAGCCGCACGGGCCACCGGCCGGCCGCTCCGGTACCAGGACCTGCCGCCCGCGGATTATGAGGCGGCCCTTCGCGCGGCGGGGCTTCCCGAGGGGGTCGCGCGCCTGCTTGCGGATTCCGATGCCGGTGCGGCGCGGGGCGCCCTGTTCGACGACGGCCATGCCCTGCGCGACCTGATCGGCCGGCCGACGACGCCGTTCGCCAGCGTCATCGCCGGGGCGATCGCGTAAGGTCTCGGGGCGGAGGTTTCGAGAGATCCTTCAATGATGCGTCGAAAGGCGTTGGATTTCGATCAGGCCGACCATGAATAAGCGGAACGGTTTCTCGATGATCGCCGTTGGGGCAGCAGATTTTCCTGAAGGGAGATGTTCATGCGCAACCCCATCATCGCCGCCCTAACCCTGGCAACGCTGTTCGGCGCTTCGGCCGCGCAGGCGGAGACCACGGTCATCCGCCGCGATGCGCCCGACACCGTCGTGGTCGACCGTCCGTCCACCGAGAGCCGCACGGTCGAGCGCCGGGAGTCCAGCGACGGTTGCTCCTCGAAGACCGTGACCAAGGAGAACGATCTCGGCGACCGCAAGACAGTCACCAAGGAGAGCTGCGACTAACCCACCGTCCGATCCCGGATGGTCGCGACGCCCGCTCCGGTCCCACCGGGGCGGGCGTTCGCGTGTCAGGGGCGCCTTCAAAGGATCTTCCCGTAGCGCCAGGCTTCCATGCCATCCTCGTAGTAATCCGGGATGACGGCGAAGCGCGTGTAGCCCCGCCGTTCGTAGAGCCGGATGCCGGCGCCGTTGTCGGCGCGGACTTCGAGGCGCAGGCGCGTGCAGCCATGAGCCCGCGCATCCGCCTCGGCGGCATCGAGGACGAGGCTGCCGAGCCCGAGGCCGGCCCGTGCCGGGGAGACGGCGATGGAGGAGAGGCGGGCGCTGCGGCTGCTGCGCCGGCGCTCCAGGGTGGCGGAGCCCACGAGGGTCTCCTGGCCCGCAGCATCGTGCGTGATCGCGACGAGAAGCGACATGCTGGCCGAGCGGATCGCATGGCGGATCGCCCGGCGCTCGGCCCGGTCGCTGGCGAAGGCGGCGTGTTCGAGGGCCACGAGGGCGTCGAGATCGGCCGGGGTCGCCGGGCGAATCGCCACCACCGGCGCCGGATCGAGCTTGATCGAGGGCGCGCTCACTGGGCTGTCCAGGGATAGACCCAGGTTTCGGACAGGGCGCGGCCGGAGGCCCGCAGGAAGACGCGCAGGTCCGTCGTCTGGCCGGAGGCCTCCATCGTCACGTCGAGGGCGGCGCGCAGGCCCCGGATATGCGGGTTCGGCGCCACTGAGCTGTGGGTGATCCGGCCGGCGGAGGTACTGACCACCACCTCCACCGGGCTCGGATCGGCTAGGTAATAGTCGAGGTCGCCACCGGCGAAATCCACGAGGAAGCGACGGGTCAGGCCGCCCTTGGCCTCCTCGGCCTTGGCGGTGCCGCTCGCCACCGGGGCGACGCTGAAGGTGTTCACCACCCGTCCACCGGGATGGAGCGCCGCGCCGCCGACCGCGCGGACCCTGTAGGACAGCGTGACCGGCGTGCCCGCCGGATAGGGCCTCGCCGGCCGCCAGCAGGCGACGACGTTGTCGTTGGTCTCGGTGTCGGTGGGCAGCTCCATCAGCATCACCGCGCCCTCACCCCAGGGGCCGTCCGGTTCCACGAAATAGCCGGGCCGGCGATCGTAGGCGGCCTCGAGATCCTGGTAGGACTCGAAGGTTCGGTCGCGCTGCATCAGTCCGAACCCCTTCGGGTCACGGTCCACGAAACTGGAGATGCGCCGGTCGCGCGGATTGTGGAGCGGGCGCCACAGCCACTCCCCGCTGCCCGCCGCCATCTGGAGCCCGTCGGAATCGTGGAGCTCCGCACGATAATCGTCGGCGTAGCGGCGATCGTTCTCGCCGATGAAGAACATCGAGGTGAGCGGCGCGAGGCCCACCGTCGCGAGGTCGACCCGCGGGATCAGGGTGGCGCGCACCGCCACGCGGGTCTCGTCGCCCGGCGTCACCGTGAACTGATAGGCGCCCGTGAGCGAGGGGCTGTCGAGGAGCGCGTAGAGCGTCAAAGCATCGTCGGTCTTCTCCGGCACCCCGACCCAGAACTCGCGGAAGACCGGAAACTCCTCCGGACCGCCCTGCCCCTCGACGTTGACGGCCAATCCCCGGGCCGAGAGCCCGTAGCGCTGACCGCGCCCGAGAAAGCGATAGTAGCTGGCCCCGAGGAAGACGATGAGCTCGTCGAGCAGATTCGGCTTGTTCAACGGCGCATGGATGCGCAGGCCGGCAAAGCCGAGATCGACCGGTAAAGCCTTGTCGAGCTTCGTGCGCCCCATGTCGTAGAGGCTCGACTGGTAGGCGATCGGCGTCGCCACGCCCCCGCGCACGAGGTTCACCGTCACCGGGCGGGTGTAGAGGAAGCCGAGATGGAAGAGCTGGAGCCGGAACGGGCTCCCCTCTCCGAGGAAGGCCTTGTCGGGCTTGAAGCGGATGTCACGCCAGGCATCGTAGTCGAGCTTGGCGATCGGCGTCGGCAGGGTCGGGATGCGCGGATCGTGGGCGACCTTGGCGAGGTCCTGCGCCCGGCGCTCCACGTCGTCGAAGCCGAACGGGGTCTCGGGTCGCCCGTCGCGGCGCTGGGCCTGAGCCTCCCCGGTCGCGGCCAAGAGGGTCGTCGCTGTGAAAGTCGTGGCTGTGAGGGTCGTGGCCGCGAGTCCCTGGACGATCCTGCGCCGGTTGGGTTCTGACATCGTCCTGCAATCCGGTGCGCCTGAGGGGAAACCGTGCGCTTGATGGCCCGTCCGCACGGGCTTGGGAAGAGCCCATCACAGGCTCGGCGGCGAAGTCCGCGGCGTTTGTGCAACAGCCGGGGGAGACGACCGGGATTCGGGTGAAAAATCGCGGTTTTCCCTTGTCGCAAGAACACCCTGACCGTATATGCGCCTTGCCCAATTTCGCACGTGCCTGTGGCCGCGTGTCGGTTGGTGGGCATCCGGCCAACTGCCGGACAGCCGCCAGGGGTCTTAAAGGATCGATGGTCGACAGGGTGGATTCCCTCCGGCCGGCATCCAGGTGGCAACACCGGACCCCGACAACAACCGGCAGCCGGAGGCGAAACCGGCGAACCCCGCTCTCCACGGGGGACGCAGCTTAAAGCAACGACGAACGGGCTTTTTTGGTCTCGTCGGCCCTCCAAAGGCCGGCACCGAAGAGGCTTGTTTCTCTTTGCCCGGCGTGCGGTGGGGATCCCCCTTCCAATCCAAGGCAGCTTCCGGGTGCTCTCGCGCCTGCGATGCCCTCGCGTGTCTCCAAAGCACGTGGCGCGTCGCGTCGCAGCGCCCCCAGACGCCGGACGGCATCCTGTCGTCCTGACATTCGACAGCGCGCCCCATAAGGGCGCTTGCGAACCTGTGGGTTGGAACGACCATGACCGATCGTATCCGCGATTTCCTGCGCGCACGCCGCGACATGGGCCAGGACGAGGGCCCGGTGATGGTGCTCGACCTCGAGGTCGTGCGCGACAACTACACGGCCTTCGCCCGCGCCCTGCCCGACACCCGCGTGTTCTACGCCGTCAAGGCGAACCCGGCACCGGAGGTGCTGCGTCTCCTCGCCGAGATGGGCTCCTGCTTCGACACGGCCTCGGTCGTCGAGGTCGAGATGGCGCTCGCCGCCGGCGCCACCGCCGACCGGGTCTCCTTCGGCAACACCATCAAGAAGGAGCGCTGCATCACGCGCGCGCTCAAGCTCGGCGTGCGCCTGTTCGCCGTCGATTGCCAGGCCGAGGTCGAGAAGATCGCCCGGGCTTCCGAGGCCGCTGGCGTCGAGGCCTCCGACGTGCAGGTCTTCTGCCGCATCCTCTGCGACGGCGCCGGCGCCGAGTGGCCGCTGTCGCGCAAGTTCGGCTGCGTGCCGGAGATGGCCGTCGACGTGCTCGAGCACGCCTACCGCCAGGGCCTCACCGCCTACGGCGTGTCGTTCCACGTCGGATCGCAGCAGGGGAATACCGGCGCCTGGGACGGCGCGCTGGCCTCCGCCGCCGCGATCTTCGAGGATTGCGCCCAGCGCGGCATCAGCCTGTCGATGGTCAACCTCGGCGGCGGGTTCCCGACCAAGTACCTCAAGGCGGTGCCGGGCGTGGAATCCTACGGCGACGCGATCTTCCGCGCCCTGACCAAGCACTTCGGCAACCACATGCCGGAGACCATCATCGAGCCGGGTCGCGGCATGGTCGGCAATGCCGGCGTGATCGAGGCCGAGGTGGTGCTGGTCTCCAAGAAGTCCGACGCCGAGGACGAGGTGCGCTGGGTCTACCTCGACATCGGCAAGTTCGGCGGCCTCGCCGAGACCATGGACGAGTCCATCCGCTACGCGATCCGTACCGAGCACGACGAGGACCGCATGGCACCCTGCGTGCTCGCAGGCCCGACCTGCGATTCGGCGGACGTGCTCTACGAGAAGGTGCCCTATCCGCTGCCCGTCTCGCTCTCCATCGGCGACAAGGTGCTGATCGAGGGAGCCGGCGCCTACACCACGACCTACGCGGCGGTCGCCTTCAACGGCTTCCCGCCCCTCCAGCAATACGTCATCTAAACCCCTTCAAGGTCATGACGCGAACGCCGGGCATTCCCTCTGGGGACGCCCGGCGGTGGAACCCCACACGCTCGCCCCGTGCAGGTCGACGGCTTCTGCCGCAGCCTGAACGGACTCGTCCTGTCGCCTGCCCAACGTTCGGGAAGGGTGCGGCCTTGGTCCAGATCCGTGATGAAGTGGCCGGCGACGTCGTCGCCCGCGAGCAACTCCTCGACGCGTGCCTCGGAGAGGCACGCCGCCTCAAGACGTCCGAGCGCCTGCGCGAGGGCCGACTTCCGGCGGAGGGCCTCGCCCTCATCGCCGAGCAGGACGGACGCGTTGTCGGCACCTGCCGTCTCTGGCATGTCGAGGCCGGATCCCGTCGTCCGGCCCTGCTGCTCGGGCCGCTGGCGGTCGACCCGGCGATCCAGGGGCTCGGCCTCGGCTCGATCCTGATGCGGGCCGCGCTGCGTCGCGCGGACATTCTCGGCCACGGCGCGGTTCTGCTGATGGGTGATGCGCCCTATTATACGCGTTTCGGCTTCTCGGCCGATCTCGCGGAGGGGCTGTTCATGCCTGGGCCGTTCGAGCGCGAGCGCTTCCTCGGACTGGAACTCCGTCCCAGGGCCCTGGCTGGAGCCCGGGGCATCCTGCGGGCTGCGGGCGCCTGGGATCAGGCTCCCCCCCTCTCCCCGGTGCCGGCGGTGGCCGAGATCGGCACAGGGTCCCGACGACGGGTCGCCTGACGGCTGGTCCGGCGCAGCGGCCGGTCAGACGGCCGTGTGATGTTCGGTCTTGGCAGCGAGTTCGCAGCGGCGCTGGAAGGCTGCATCGTGGCGGCGCGTCACCGCTCGGAGCAGCGAGGCGGCCAGGGTGATGATGCCGGGATCGCGGTCGATGGGCTCGTCGGCCGGAGCGGCAAGGCGCGAGGTGATGAGTGCGAGCATGGTAGGGGTCCGTATCGTTGAGGGGACGGACGCTTCCTCGTCGGGGGTCGCTCTTGTTCTGTTGCAGTGCAATATCGGCGCGCGGGACCAGGGCCGCAATCCGTCGCGATGGGATGTCGCCCTGCGTGCAGGACATGCGCCCCTTCAATCTTCCGTAAGACTCCGTGCTTCGCGCAGGGGCTGGCCGCGCCGCAGCGGTTGACCGCTGGAGCCGCAAACGTCACTGAGCCCGTCGCTTGTTCGTCATTTGCGCCGCCTAAGGCATGCGGTCGCCGTGCGACGACCGACAACGACACGCGTATGAGAAGGACTCCACGCCCATGACTGACGCCGCTACCGCCTGGCCCGTCCACGGCCGCATCACCGGCCCCATCGTGATGATCGGCTTCGGCTCCATCGGGCGCGGCACGCTCCCGCTGATCGAGCGTCACTTCACCTACGACAAGGACCGCTTCACAGTCGTCGAGCCGTCCGACGCGCACAAATCCCTGGCCGATCAGCACGGCCTGCGCTTCGAACAGGTTGCGCTGACCAAGGAGAACTACCGCGAGATCCTCACGCCCCTGCTTACCGAGGGTGGCGGCCAGGGCTTCTGTGTGAACCTCTCGGTCGACACCTCCTCGCGGGCGATCATGGAGCTCTGCCGCGAGCTCGGCGCCTTCTACATCGATACCGTCGCGGAGCCCTGGCCGGGCTTCTACTTCGACAAGAACAAGAGCCAGGGCGACCGCACCAACTACGCCCTGCGCCAGGAAATCCTGGACGCCCGCATTGCGAGCCCGGGTGGGACCACCGCCGTGTCGTGCTGCGGCGCCAATCCGGGCATGGTCTCCTGGTTCGTCAAGCAGGCGCTCCTGAACATCGCCGGCGACCTCGGCCTCGAGACCCCGGAGCCGAAGAATCGTGCCGGCTGGGCCGCCCTCATGCGCAAGGTCGGCGTCAAGGGCGTCCACATCGCCGAGCGGGACACGCAGCGCGCCAAGTCGGCCAAGCCCATGGGCGTCTTCGTCAACACCTGGTCGGTGGAAGGCTTCGTTTCCGAGGGCAACCAGCCGGCCGAGCTCGGTTGGGGCACGCACGAGACCTGGAAGCCGGAGAATGCCCGGGAGCAGGAGAAGGGCTCGCGCTGCGCGATCTACCTGCTACAGCCCGGTGCCGACACCCGCGTGCGCTCCTGGACGCCGACGGCCCAGTCGCAGTTCGGCTTCCTCGTCACGCACAACGAGGCCGTCTCGATCTCCGACTACTACACGGTACTGGAAGGCGAGCGCGCCGCGTACCGGCCGACCTGCCACTACGCCTACCATCCGGCCAATGACGCGGTGCTGTCGCTGCACGAGATGTTCGGCAATGGCGGCAAGGTTCAGGAGCAGCACCACATCCTCGACGAGACCGAGATCGTGGACGGCATCGACGAGCTCGGCGTGCTCCTCTACGGCCACGCCAAGAACGCCTACTGGTACGGCTCGCAGCTCTCCATCGAGGAGACCCGCCGCATCGCTCCCTACCAGAACGCGACGGGCCTGCAGGTGACCTCAGCGGTGCTCGCCGGCATGGTCTGGGCACTCGAGAACCCGGAGGCCGGCATCGTCGAGGCCGACGAGATGGACTTCCGTCGCTGCCTCGAGGTGCAGACCCCGTATCTCGGCCCCGTCATCGGCGTCTACACAGACTGGACCCCGCTCACCGGGCGCCCGGGCCTGTTCCCCGAGGACATCGACACCAGCGATCCCTGGCAGTTCCGGAACGTGCTCGTGCACGGCTGAGACCCTGCGCCTCCGCGTCCCCGGTACGGCCTCCGCGCCGGGGACGCGACCATTGCATCCGAAGCCCGTTGTGCCGGGGACTGACGGACGGCTACGATGGCGTCGCGCCGCGATGCGCGCCATCTTCGTCTCCAGCCAGGACTGAGCCGCCCGGTGCCCCATTTCGAAGATTTCTACGCCAACAAGCTCCGCGGTTCGCTGGGCGTGACCGACGCGGAATCGATCCTCGACCTGCGCGAGACGAATCGTCCGACGGCGGAGGCCTCCTTGGCGGACATGCTGGAACGCAGCCGCTTCGGGAAAGGCAAGACGGTGGCGATCCGGCTCGCTCCGCCGCCGGAGGGTGGTGGCGAAACCCTGTTCCAGCCGGTCGGGCGCCTCCTCCTCGACGCCAAGCGCAAGGGCCTGGTCGATCGCCTGCAGACCCTTCCGGCTGGCGACGGCCTCGGTTTCTACGTGGCACTATTTGGCAAGGCTGCGCGTTCCTCCGACGGATAACGTCGCGCGACCCCGGGAAACGCCTTGCTCAACCTCGGACACAACACCATTGAGCGCGTCGCTCGGTTCGGCTACGGCGCCCGCGGCATCGTCTATTGCATCATCGGGGGGCTGGCGGTGCTGGCCGCCATCGGCCAGGGCGGCCGCGCCGGCGACAGCGAGAGTGCGCTCCGCTGGGTTCTTGCCGGGCCCTTCGGTGTGGTGCTCGTCGGCCTGATCGCCGCCGGCCTGCTCGGATTCGCCGTCTGGCGCTTCATCGAGAGCATCACCGATGCCGACCGGCGCGGGACCTCCCTCAAGGGCGTGACCGTCCGCCTCGCCCATCTTCTGAGCGCCGCGATCTATACCGGCCTTGCCATCACCGCGGCGAGCCTCGCCCTCGGCCTCGGGCGCAAGGGCGGCGAAGCCGCCCAGGACTGGACGGCCTGGCTCCTCGCCAAGCCCTTCGGCCTGTGGCTCGTGGGCCTGATCGGCCTCGGCGTCATGGGCGGCGGCGTCGCGTTCCTGGTCAAGGCGTTCAAGGGCGACGTCACCGACCGCCTCAAGCTCGATTCCGACCATTGCCGCTGGGCCAAGCCCGTGGGCCAGTTCGGCTACGCCGCGCGCGGCGTCGCCTTCCTGATCATCGGCGGCTTCTTCATCGCGGCGGCCTGGTACCAGGCGTCCTCCGAGGTGAAGGGCCTCGCGGGCGCCTTCGCGGCTCTGCGGGCGCAGCCCTATGGCTGGATGCTGCTCGCCATCGTGGCCGCGGGCCACTTCGCCTTCGGCGCTTTCGGTCTGATCCAGGCCCGTTTCCGCCACATCGATGCGCCCGATATCGACCAGACCGACGACGCCGTGGTGGCCGCGATCCGCGCAGTGCACTGACGCGTCCGAGGAACAAAAGCGAACGTTCGGCGATTGAAGCCCGAATCTCGCGGCGGCGGCGCGTCGGCCATTGGTCGACGCGCCGCCGCAGACAGAGGGGGGGAAGACATCATGCGTATCCGTTCGACGATCCTCGCGGGGAGCCTCCTGGCCCTCGGCTTGGCGACGGCTCCGGCCTTCGCGCAGGGCATTTCCATCGGACCCGGCGGCGTCCAGGTCGATCCGGGCTACCGCCGTGGTTACGATGACCGCGGCCCGCCGCGCAGCGAATTGACCCGTGGCGAGGCCGCCCGCATCGCGCGACGCGAGGGTCTGGTCGATGTCGACGGCGTCGACCGCCGCGGGCCGCGGATGATTGTTCGCGGCTCCGATCGGCGCGGCGACGACATCAGCGTCGTGCTCGACAGCCGCTCCGGCGACGTGATCGACGTCCGCCGCTGAGCGGACACACGGCTCAACCGCTTGCTTTGATCGAGGCCCGGCAGGTGATGCCGGGCCTTCGTCATGCCTGACTGCGGGCGAAGCGTTCGAGACCTTCGCGCGCGGTGCTCTCCGGCGACCATCCGAGGGACGTCAGCCCGTCCGCCCGTGCCACGAGACCGGTCGAGAGCCGGGCATAGGCGGCGTCCTGTCCGGCCAGGCGGCAGGCGAGCCCGAGCAGCGCGGACGGCGCCGGCAGGAGTCCGGCACTCCGCCCGAATCCCGCCCGCAGGGCCGTGACCATCTCGGCCGGGGTCAGCGGGTCGGGCTCGGCGACGATCAGCGGACGACGGAGGGGACCGGGCGCCTCCAGTGCCACCGCGACCGCCTGGGCCAGCGATTCCACCGAGACGAGGGAGCGCCGGGCCCCGAGGTTCGCAAAGGGCAGCGGCGTGGCGGAGCGAGCCACTCGCAGGAGGGTCGCGACATTGCCCTTCACGCCGGCCCCGTAGACCAGCACGGGCCGGAGCGCGACCCAGTCGAGCCCGGTCTCGGCCAGGGCTGCCTCGGCCGCGAGCTTGGAGCGCCCATAGGCCTCGGTCGGAGCCGCAGGATCGGATTCCGTGACGATCCCGGGGGCCGAGATGCCGGTCTGCGCCCGGATGGAGGACAGGAAGACGAAGCGCTGGACCCGGGCGCGGATTGCGGCCTCGGCGAGGCGGAGGGTCGCTTCGGTATTGGACGACCGGAAATCGTCCTCGGGCGTCCCCGACATGGTCAGGGACAATCCGGCGGAATGCACCACCGCGTCGACGCCTGCGAGGGCCGCCGCCATGTTCATCGGCCGGGTCAGATCCCCGACGACGGCGCTGCTCGCCCCCTCCGGGACCTCCACCGGCCGCCGGAGCAGGACGCGCACCCGAAAGCCGCGCCGCGACAGGCTCCGCAGCAGGTGCCGCCCGATGAAGCCCGTGGCGCCGGTGAGTGCGATCAGCGGTCCACCCATGGGACGAACCCCTCCTACGGCAGCAGCGCCGTGACCTCGATCTCGACCTTCATCTCGGGACGCAACAGGCCGGCCACGATCACGATCGTGGCGGCAGGCCGGATCTCGGCCAGGACCTGGCCGCAGATTCCGAGCACCGCTTCGGCCTCCATCCGATCCATGACATAGTAGGTCGCCCGCACGATGTCTCCGAGACCGGCGCCGGCCTGCGCCAGGACGTCCCCGATATTCCGCCAGCAAGCCTCGGCCTGGGCGGCTGCCGAGGCCGGCATCGTCATGCTGGCATAATCGTAGCCGGTGGTGCCGGCGACGAAGACGAAGCCGCCCTGAACCACGGCACGGGAATAGCCGTAGGCCGACTCGAAGGGTGAGCCGGAGCCGATCAGGCGGCGTCCGCTCATCCGCGCCGCAGCGCTTCCAGCACCTTGGCCCCGGGGCGCCCGGTGGCCGGCATGCCGAGACTGCGCTCGACCTCCTTGATGGCGTCGCGGGTCTTGGACCCGACCTTGCCGTCCGGCTCGCCGACGTCGAATCCGCGCTTGGTCAGGCGGGCCTGCAGGTCGCGGCGCTCGGCCCGCGACAGCGGCGGATCGTCGGTGGGCCAGTCGGCCTGGATGCCGCCGCGCCCGCGCAGGCGGTCGGACAGCACCGCGATGGCGAGGCCGTAGGATTCGGCCGCGTTGTAGGAATAGAGCGCGTCGAAGTTCTTCGTCACGAGGAAGGCCGGTCCGTCAATGCCGGCCGGCAGCAGGATGCCGGCAGGCCCCTCGCCGGAGAGCGGGCGGCCGTCGACGCGAGTGACGCCGAGGGAGGCCCAGTGAGCGATCGCCTTCTTGTTCTTGCGGCCCGCCGCGCCGGCGTTGAAGCCGCGCGGCACCTTCACCTCGTAGCCCCAAGGCTGTCCGTTGTTCCACTTGGCCACGCGCAGGAAGTTTGCCGTGGAGGCGACGGCATCCGGCACCGAATCGACGAGGTCGCGCCGCCCGTCGCCGTCGCCGTCGACGGCGAGGCGCTGATAGGTGGTGGGCATGAACTGGGTCTGCCCGAAGGCACCGGCCCAGGATCCGTTGAGGCGGGACGGATCGATGTCGCCGCGCTCAATGATCTTCAGGGTGGCCATCAGCTCGCCCTTGAAGAACTCCTTCCGGCGATGGTTGGCGCAGATCAGCGTGGCGAAGGACTGCACCAGCGGCATCTTGCCGAGGTTCTTTCCGAAATTCGATTCGACGCCCCAGACCGCCGCGATGGTGTGCCGGTCGACGCCGTAGCGCGCCTCGGCATTGGCCAGGGCCTGGGCGTGCTGGCGCATGGCAGCCTTGCCGTCGTCGACGCGCTCCTCGTCGACGAGGGCGGCCATGTAGTCCCAGATCGGCGTCTTGAATTCGGGCTGGGCCTGGCTGAGCTCGATGACCTTCTCGTCGTAGGTGATCCCGGCCGTCGCCGCCCGGAAGGTCTGGGCCGAGATGCCCTGCGCGGCAGCCTGGGCCTGCAAGCTGCCGAGGCAATCCTGGAAGTCGGCCCGGGCCGTTACGCAGATCACCAGGAGGGCCGCGGCCGCTCCGCAGGAGAGGGTCGCCGTCTTACCCGATCGGCCGAATGCCATCGTGTTCTCCGCCAATGCGTTCGTCGAGACTGTGATCGCCGATTCAGGCGATACCAGGGTTAACGAACGGTTGAGGCCGGCACCGAATGACCGCGGCGATCGGCGCGGGATTCCGGCCGCCCCGGGCCAGACCCCGCCCCGATCGTGCTCAGGCGAAACCGCGCGCGGCGAGCTTCTGCTCGTAGGCGTCAATGGCGGGCGCCCGCTTCAGGGTCAGGCCGATCTCGTCGAGGCCGTTGAGGAGGCTCTCCTTACGGCCGGGATCGATGTCGAAGTGCAGGGTGCCGCCGTCGGGCCCCTTGATGGTCTGGGCCTCCAGATCCACCGAGAGGGTCGCGTTGGAGCCGCGCTCCGCATCTTCGAACAGCTTCTCGAGGTCCTCGGGCGAGACCGTGATCGCCAGGATGCCGTTCTTGGCGCAGTTGTTGAAGAAGATGTCGGCGAAGCTGGTGGAGATGACGCAGCGGATGCCGAAATCGGTCAGGGCCCAGGGCGCGTGCTCGCGCGACGAGCCGCAGCCGAAGTTGTCGCCGACCACGAGGATCTTGGCGTTGCGGTAGGCCGGCTTGTTCAGCACGAAGTCCGGGTTCTCCGAGCCATCGTCGCGATAGCGCATCTCGGAGAACAGGCCCTTGCCGAGGCCGGTGCGCTTGATGGTCTTCAGGTACTGCTTCGGGATGATCCGGTCGGTGTCGACGTTGATGATCCGCATGGGCGCCGCGACGCCCTCCAGGGTGGTGAACTTGTCCATGATGCCGGTCGCCGTGGTCTCGCGATGCGCGGAGGCCTCTCCCGGGGACGGTCGGGGCGTCGCGCTTGGAGGACATCTAACAGCCGGGGCGCGCCCCTGAAAGACGGAGACGCGCGTCTCGCGATCGTCGCGCATCGCGCCTATGCTGCGGCCGAGGGACGACACGGGGGCAACGATGGCCGAGACCACCAACCAGTTCAAGAAAGCGCCCAAACGCAAGAAGGAGAAGGCCCGCTCGGTGACGGTGTCCCCCGAGATGCGCCAGGCCTACGCGGACCTGATCAAGCAGAAGGAAGAGCGCGAGGAATACGCAAAACACCTGCCCTCCGAGAAGGGCAGGTGATGATCGCTTCGCGGGCGGTCCGGAAAGCTTAGCGCTTTCCGGCCTCGATCACGTCCTCGACCGTGCGCAGGCCGGCGCGGGGAGCGTTGACGAGGCAGGCCATGTTGCCCGGGGCGTGCTGGTTCTTCCACATCTTGGTGTGGGCCTGGGGGATCTTCTCCCAGGGGAAGACCTCGCTCATGCAGGGGTCGATGCGCTGGTCGAGGACGAACTGGTTGGCGGCCGAGGCCTGCTTCAGGTGCGCGAAGTGCGAACCCTGGATTCGCTTCTGGCGCATCCAGACGTAGCGGGCGTCGAAGGTGATGTTGAACCCGGTGGTGCCGGCGCAGAACACGATCATGCCGCCGCGCTTGGCCACAAGGGTCGAGACCGGGAAGGTCGACTCGCCCGGGTGCTCGAACACGATGTCGACGTCGTTGCCCTTGCCGGTGATGTCCCAGATCGCCTTGCCGAACTTGCGGGCTTCCTTAAGCCAGGTGTTGTACTCGGGCGAGTTCACCTTGGGCAGCTGGCCCCAGCAGTCGAACTCCTTGCGATTGATCACGCCCTTGGCGCCGAGGCTCATGACGTAATCGCGCTTGGTGTCGTCGGAGATCACCGCGATGGCGTTGGCGCCCGATGCCGCGCAGAGCTGCACCGCGAACACGCCGAGGCCGCCGGACGCGCCCCAGACGAGGACGTTCTGGCCCGGGCGCACGGTGTGGGGCGCGTGGCCGAACAGCATGCGGTAGGCCGTGGCGAGGGTGAGCGTGTAGCAGGCCGCCTCCTCCCAGGTCAGGTGCTTGGGGCGCACCATGAGCTGGCGCGACTGCACCCGGCAGAACTGGGCGAAGGAGCCGTCCCCGGTCTCGTAGCCCCAGATGCGCTGGGAGGGCGAGAACATCGGGTCGCCGCCGTTGCACTCCTCGTCGTCGCCGTCGTCGCGGTTGCAGTGGACGATGACCTCGTCACCGACCTTCCAGCGCTTCACCTTGGCGCCGACCTTCCAGACGATGCCGGAGGCGTCCGAGCCGGCGATGTGGTACTCGCCCTTGTGCACGTCGAAGGGCGAGATCGGCTCGCCGAGGCCAGCCCAGACGCCGTTGTAGTTCACGCCGGCGGCCATGACGTAGACCAGAACCTCGTCGTCGCCGATCTCCCAGACGGGCAGCACCTCAAGCTGGTGCGACTGCTCGGGCGGCCCGTGCCGCTCGCGCCGGATCGCCCAGGCGTACATCTTCGCCGGCACGTGCCCGAGGGGCGGAACTTCGCCCATCTCGTACAGGTCCTTCAGTTCCGTCGTGCTCGACGCAGCGCTCGCGGCCATCTTGGCTCTCCCCATGACTTCTTGTGCTGCTCGCTATATCGGCGAACCGAGAGCCGTCCAAGAGCCCGAACGGGCAAGAATCTTTTCGACGGAGGCCAAGAAACCTTCACGCACTCAAGATGAAGCCGCTCCCTGAGTGAAGGCCATCCTGTATTCAATATTATCGTGGTGCCCAGGGCCTTTAGCGCCCTTCATACACAGGCTTATTCGCCCGCATCCGACCCGTTTCGATCTTCGGAGGTCTGGCATACGGCGGTACAAGCCGGGCGCCGGCTTGTACCAATGTCCAATCCTCCGAAGTGTCGGAACGCTGGCCGATCCTCCTCGGCGCGCCGATCTTGTCCACAGGGCACCGGGCAGCGGCCGGAAGAAGCGGGCTTGTGCACGCGTGTTGGATCGAACGGCGGTGCAATGCGCGGCACATTTCCGTGAGTGCGAAGCCTCGGCAAGACAACGAAGCGGCGGGCTGCTTCGGATGTTCTTTGGTGCTGATGACGTGGCGAACGCGCTTCGCTAGGGTGCGCCGCAAGTGATCGACAGCAGTCAAATGCAATTTGAGATCACATCAAATTCAGTCTTGAGGGAGTGTTCCGGGATGAGCGGACAGGCAGCGGTCGCCGAGACCAAGCGCGACAAGCCGTGGATCATCCGCACCTATGCGGGTCATTCCAATGCCAAGGAGTCGAACGCGCTCTATCGGGGCAACCTGGCCAAGGGACAGACCGGCCTCTCGGTGGCCTTCGACCTGCCGACGCAGACCGGCTACGACCCGGACCACGAGCTCGCCCGCGGCGAGGTCGGCAAGGTCGGCGTCTCGATCGCGCATCTCGGCGACATGCGGACGCTGTTCGACCAGATTCCGCTGCAGCAGATGAACACCTCGATGACGATCAACGCCACGGCGCCGTGGCTGCTGTCGCTCTATCTCGCGGTGGCCGAGGAGCAGGGGGCGCCGTTCGCCGGCCTGCAGGGCACCACCCAGAACGACATCATCAAGGAATACCTGTCGCGCGGCACCTACGTGTTCCCGCCCGCACCCTCCCTCCGGCTGACCAAGGACGTGATCCTGTTCACGACCAAGGAAGTGCCGAAGTGGAACCCGATGAACGTCTGCTCCTACCATCTGCAAGAGGCCGGGGCGACGCCGGTGCAGGAGCTGTCCTACGCCCTCGCCATCGCCATCGCGGTGCTCGACACCGTCCGCGACGACCCGGATTTCGACGAGGCGAGCTTCGCCGACGTCTTCAGCCGGATCTCGTTCTTCGTGAACGCCGGCATGCGGTTCGTCACCGAGATCTGCAAGATGCGGGCGTTCTCCGAACTCTGGGACGAGATCGCCCAGGAGCGCTACGGCATCACCGATCCCAAGAAGCGGATCTTCCGCTACGGCGTCCAGGTCAATTCCCTCGGTCTCACCGAGCAGCAGCCCGAAAACAACGTCCACCGCATCCTGATCGAGATGCTGGCCGTGACCCTGTCGAAGCGCGCCCGCGCCCGCGCCGTGCAGCTGCCGGCCTGGAACGAGGCGCTCGGCCTGCCGCGCCCCTGGGATCAGCAATGGTCGATGCGGATGCAGCAGATCCTCGCCTTCGAGACCGATCTCCTGGAATACGACGACATCTTCGACGGTTCGAAGGTCATCGACGCCAAGGTCGAGGCGCTGAAGGCCGAGACCCGCAAGGCCCTGGAGGAGATCGGCGGCATCGGCGGTGCCGTGGCGGCGGTGGAGACCGGCGCCCTCAAGCGCGCGCTGGTGGAATCCAACGCCAAGCGCATCTCCGCCATCGAGGCCGGCGACCAGGTCGTGGTCGGCGTCAACAAGTTCCAGGCCGGGGAGCCCTCCCCGCTCACCGCCGGCGAGGGCGCCATCTTCACCGTCTCCGAGACGGTGGAGATGGAGGCCGAGCAGCGCATCCGCGAATGGCGGTCGAAGCGCGACGGCCGGGCGGTGGAGAAGGCCCTCGACGATCTCGAGGCCGCGGCGCGCTCGGGCGCCAACATCATGCCGGTCTCGATCGCGGCGGCGAAGGCCGGCGTCACCACCGGCGAGTGGGGCGGGCGCCTGCGCCAGGTCTTCGGCGAGTACCGCGCCCCCACCGGCGTCACCCTGGAGACCATCTCGTCGGGGGCGGCCCAGGACGCCAAGCTCCTCATCGCCGATCTCGGCGAGCGCCTCGGCGAGACGCCGAAGCTGGTGGTCGGCAAGCCCGGCCTCGACGGCCACTCGAACGGCGCCGAGCAGATCGCGCTGCGCGCCCGCGACGTGGGCTTCGACGTGACCTATGACGGCATCCGCCAAACCCCGGCCGAGATCGTCGCCAAGGCCAAGGCCACCGGCGCCCACGTGGTCGGGCTGTCGATCCTGTCGGGCAGCCACGTGCCGCTGGTGCGCGACGTCCGGGCGAAGATGCGCGAGGCCGGCCTCGACCACATCCCCCTCGTGGTCGGCGGCATCATCTCGCCCGACGACGAGCTGGTGCTCAAGAACATGGGCGTCACGGCGGTCTACACCCCGAAGGACTACGTCCTCGACACCATCATGGTGGGCATCGCCAAGGTGGTGGAGCGCGCCCTCGACAAGCGCGCCGCCGAGCAGGCGGACGCCAAAGCCGGGATCGCCGGGGCGACCCCACGCAGCGACACGGCCGAGAAGGTGTTCTGACGCGCCGCCCGCACGCGTCGCCTTCGCTCCGGACGGAGCAGGCGACGCGCGTCGGGCGACCGGCGCCCCGTCGTCAGGGCTTGCCCACGAAACGGTCGCGCCCCGCGCCCAGGCTGCACAGGAAGGCGCAGGCCGCGATCGCGCAGAACAGGGCCGTCGAGGCGGCCCAGTTCCCCGTCAGGTCGTGCGCCAACCCGAAGCTCAGGGGACCGAGGGATGCCACCGTGTAGCCGACGCTCTGGGACATCGCCGCGAGGCTGCCGGCGGTGGCCGGGTCGCGGGCCCGCAGGACGATGATGGTGAGGCCGAGGCCGAACAGGCCGCCGAGGCCGGCACCGAGCAGCATGCCGACCGGCAGCGCCCAGGCGAGCGGACCGTAGACCAGGGCGACGAGGGCCAGGACGCAGAGGGCGAGGAGGCCGGCGGCGAAGCCGCGCTGGTCGCGCACCCGGGCCGCGAAGGACGGCACCAGCAGCGCCGCCGGCGCCTGCCCGATGCTCATCAGCGAGGAGACGAAGCCGGCCTCCACCGCGCTCAGCCCCCGGTCGTGCAGCACCAGCGGAAGCCAGCCGAACATGATGTAGGCCAGCGACGATTGCAGGCCCATGAAGCCGGTGACCTGCCAGGCCAGTCGATCCCGCCAGAGCGAGATCCGCCGCGTCGCTCCCGGCGCGGTCTCGGGCGCCCGGGCGAAGGGCGCCCAGGCCAGGGTCGCGACGAGGGCGGGCACGGCCCAGAGGGCGAGCGCGGCGGGCCAGCCGCCGAGACCGTCGGCGAGGGGCACCGAGAGCCCCGCCCCCGCCGCGGCGCCGAGGCACAGCACCATGGTGTAGAGGCCGGTGACGACGCCCGTCAGGCCCGGGAAGTCGCGCTTGACCAGGCCCGGCAGCAGCACCCCCGAGAGACCGATCCCGAGGGCGGCGAGGCAAGCGCCGGCGAAGAGCGGCCCCAAGCCCCCGAGGCCGCGCAGGCCGGAGCCCAGGGCGACCACCGCCACGGCGAGGAGCACGCCGCGATCGGAGCCGAGGCGCCGCATCACCCAGGGTCCGATGGTGCAGGCGAGGCCGATGCAGAGCACCGGCAGCGTGGTGAGCAGGGCCGCCCCGGCGGCGCTGAGGGCCGTCTCGGCCCGGATGCGTTCCAGGAGCGGGCCGACGGTTGTCAGGGCCGGGCGCATGTTGAAGGCAACCAGCATGATGCCGAGGCCGAGCAGGATCGGACGGGCCGTGACCGGCAGGGTGGTCTTCACGCGCTTCGCCGCCGTGCCGCCAAGAGGGTGAGGAAGGCCCCGAGCCAGACCAGGCCGAAGGGCAGGTCGCCGAGGCGCGCATAGAGCGTCCGACCCGGGAGGCGCGCCGGGAGATCGGCGTCGAGGACGCCCTCGACGCCCAGCGGCAGGCTGGCGGTGATCCTCCCATGGGCGTCGACCACGGCCGAGATGCCGGTATTGGCGTCGCGGATAAGAGGCAGCCCCTCCTCCACGGCACGCAGGCGAGCCTGGGCGAGGTGCTGGCGCGGTCCCGGCGTATCGCCGAACCAGGCGTCGTTGGTGAGGTTGAGGATCAGCCCAGCCACCGGCGGCGGACCGTTCGGCGTCGCGCCCGGCACGATGGCGCCCGGAAAGATCGCCTCGTAGCAGATCGTCGCCGCCACAGGCGGCAGGCCCGGCACGGTCATGATCCGCTGGGTCGCCCGGTCGCCGGCCGTGAAGCCCCCCGGGATCGAGACGAACTGCCGGATGTGCAGGGCCCGAAGGGTCGCGTCGAGGGGGCCTGGCAGGTACTCGCCGAACGGCACGAGGTGCACCTTGTCGTAGATGTCGCCGAATTTCGGCCCGGCCGAGATCGTCAGGATGCTGTTGAAGAAGCGCGGTCGCTCGTCGCCCACCGGCACCTCGGCGCGAGCCGCGCCGGTGATGAGCTGCTTGCCCGGCGGGAACGCCGCGGCGACACGGGCGAGGGCCTCGGGGTCGCGCTGGATCAGGAACGGGAAGGCGGATTCCGGCCAGATCACGTGGGTGACATCGGCGATGCCGGTGCGGTCGGGCGCGGCGGCCCGGTCGCTGAGCTCAAGGTAGCGGTCGAGGATGTCCTGGCGGTTCTCCGGCCGGAACTTGGCGTCCTGGTTCAGGTTCGGCTGGACGAGGCGCAGGCGCACGCCCTGGACCACCGGGTCCGCAGCCGCCGGCACCCGCCGGGCGCCGAAACCGGCGAGCCCCGCCAGGGCGAGACCGGCGAGGACCAGCGGGAGGAAGCGGCCGCGCCAGGTATCGGCGACCGCCAGGGTCGCGGGCGCCGCCGCGACGAGGATCGCCAGGAACGTCAGGCCGTAGAGGCCGGCTACGGCCGCGCCCTGCATCAGCCAGAGGTTCTGGCCGAGGGCCATGCCCAGGGTGTTCCAGGGAAAGCCGGTGAAGAGATGCCCGCGCAGCCACTCGCAGGCGGAGAGGCCGAGGGCGAGGCCGACGAGGCGCAGGGCCCCCCGCGACCAGAGCAGGCGGGCCAGCGCGAAGCCGAAGGCGTAGAACAGGGCGAGCACCGCCGGCAAGCCGACGACGCCGAGGGGCAAGGCCCAGAGGAATTCTTCCGCCTCCACCAGGAAGGCGGAGCCGAGCCACCACAGGCCGGCGGTCAGGTAGCCGAATCCCCAGGCCCAGCCGATCAGAGCGCTGGCGAGCACCGCGCCGCGGGTGGCCCTGCGCCCGGTGGCGGCCCCGTCGAGCAGCCAGACGGCGACGCTCAGGGAGACCACGAGGGCGGGAAACAGCCCGAAGGGCGGCATGGCGAGGGCGCCGAGGGCGCCGGAGGCCATGGCGACGGCGAGACGGCGCCAGCCGGCGGTCAGCATGACCCACTGGGCCAGGGCGGCGAGCGGTCCCGTCGCCGGACCGCGCCCGGCGCGGTCCGCGGGGATCGAGGTCATGCCGGCTCCGTCACGCGGCGGGTGATTCGGACGCGGGCTTCGGCGCGGGCAGCGCCAGGGGTACCACGGCCGTGATGCGGGCGTCGCCGCGCTGGAGGCGCAGGCGCTTTACTCGGCGCGGATCGGCGTCGAGCACCTCGAATTCGAGGTCGCCCGGTCCGCTGATGAGCTCGCCGCGCGACGGCACCCGGCCCGCGAGGGTCACGATCAGGCCGCCGATGGTGTCGATCTCCTCGGCCATCTCGCCGACAGCCGCCACGAGGTCGACGCCGCTCGCGGCCGAAACTTCGGCGAGGCCGGCCCGGGCATCGGCCACGAACACGTCGCCCTCCCCGTCGACGCGCTGGACGAGATGCCCCTCGGCGACGTCGTGCTCGTCCTCGATGTCGCCCACCACCACCTCGATCAGGTCCTCGATGGAGATGAGTCCGTCGGTGCCGCCGTACTCGTCGATGACGAGGGCCATGTGGGTGCGCGTCGCCTGCATCCGCACCAGCAGGTCGATGGCTGGCATCGAGGGCGGCACGAACAGCACCGGGCGCTGGATGCGCGTGGCGGCCAGGGTGGCCGAGAGGTCGACATTGGCGAGGTTGAGGGTGCGCAGGGCCCGTGCTCCCCGCCGTGCCCGGGGCGGCAGCACGGGAGCGGCCTCGCCATCGGTCGCGGGCGCCGCGGGCGGTGTGCGGCGGCTGCCGGCTTCGGCCCGGGCGGCGATGTGATCGACGAAGTCGCGGATGTGGACCATGCCGCGGGGGTCGTCGAGGGTCTCGCCATAGACCGGCAGGCGCGAATGCCCCGCCGTGCGGAACAGCTTCAGAAGGTCGCCGAGGCTGGTCTCCATCGACACCGCGACGATGTCGGCCCGGGGAATCATCACGTCGTCGACCCGTACCTTGTGCAGGCCGAGGACGTTCTTGAGCATGGCGCGTTCGAGGGGCGAGAACGCGTTCTCGCCGGTGTCGGGCTCGGCCAGCGCGTCCTCGATGTCGTCGCGCAGCGAATCGCGGGGACGAAGATGGAAGACGTGCAGGAGGCGGTCGTACCAGGGCTCGCGGGCCTGGCTCTCACCGTCGCCGGAACTGGGCGCGGCCTGGGCCGCGCCGCGACTTCGATCGTTTGTCATGTCTCTCTGATCTGGAGTGTCGGGCGGGATCGCCGCGCGTGGGGCCGCTCACGCGGCAGGCGGGTCTGCCGGCGCGAGGTCAGGCGCATAGGGATCGGGAACACCGAGGGTGCGGAGGGCCGCGACCTCGAGGGCCTCCATCGCGTCGGCATCCGCCTCGCCGGTCTCGTGGTCCTGACCAAGGAGGTGAAGGGTGCCATGGACGAGGAGATGGGCCAGATGGTCGCTGAGCGGCTTCGACTGCTCCGCACTTTCGCGCAGCATCGTGTCATACGCAAGAACCACGTCGCCCAGGGGCACCGGCATGCCTGCATGGGCGGGTTGCGCCGGCGCAGGGAAGGACAGGACGTTGGTGGGCTTGTCCTTGCCGCGCCAGGTTCGATTCAGGTCCTGAACCACCGCGTCGGTGGCGAGCAGGATACTGATTTCGATAGAGCCCTCGGGCGGCTCGGGGGCCACGGCGAGGCCGGCCTCGACGGCGCGAATCACGAAGGCTTCCAGATCGGGCGCCACGCTTTCCCAGCGCGCGTCCTCGACCGAAACGTCGATCTCCGCCGCACAGGCAGGGGGCGCGCTCACGACAGCGGCCTCCGGCGCGAGACCGGGCTGCGGTCGGCATCGCCCTCCCCGTGGGACGCGGCCTCGTAGGCGGTGACGATGCGGCGGACGAGGTCGTGGCGCACCACGTCGACGTCCCGGAAGGTGATGCGGCCGATACCCTCGACGCCATCGAGGACGCGCACCGCCTCGACCAGGCCGGACTTCTGGCCCGGCGGCAGGTCGATCTGGCTCGGATCGCCGGTGATGATCATGCGGGAATTCTCACCGAGGCGGGTGAGGAACATCTTCATCTGCATCGAAGTGGTGTTCTGCGCCTCGTCGAGGAGCACCACGGCGTTGGTCAGGGTACGGCCGCGCATGAAGGCCAGGGGCGCGATCTCGATGACGCCGGTCTGCAGGCCGCGGTCGACGTGGCGCGCCTCCATGAAGTCGTAGAGGGCGTCGTAGATCGGCCGTAGGTAGGGATCGACCTTCTCGCGCATGTCCCCCGGCAGGAAGCCCAGGCGCTCGCCGGCTTCCACGGCGGGGCGCGACAGGATCAGGCGCTCGACATGCCCCTGCTCCAGCAGCGAAACGGCATAGCCCACGGCGAGCCAGGTCTTGCCGGTACCGGCAGGCCCCTCCGCGAAGACGAGCTCGTGGCTGCGCAGGGCCTTGATGTAGGCGTCCTGGGCCGCGTTGCGGGCGCGCACGGCGCCGCGCTTGCGGGTGGCGAGCTGGTCGAACACCGCCCGGTCGGGCTCGGCGCTGACCTCAGCAGCCGGGAAGAGATTGCCCTGCTGGGTCGTCTCGTGGATCGCCCCGTCGACGTCGCCGAGAGTCAGGGGCAACCCGCTCGCCTTCACCCGGGCATAGAGGCGCTCGAACACCTTCCGCGCCTTCTCGGCCGCCTCGACGCTGCCCTTGACCACGAGGTGGTTGCCGAGCGCGGTGGCGGTCACGGCGAGGCGCCGCTCGATATGGGCGACGTTCTGGTCGTACTGGCCGAAGACCAGGCTCGCGAGCCGGTTATCGTCGAAGGTGAGGGAGACCTCCTCGGTCTCGACCAGTCCCCCGATCCGCGCCGCCGGGCCGCGCCCGCGCAGCACGCCACCGCGTCCACTCGATCCTTCAGATCCTGGCACGCCGTCGTCCTTCATTCGTTGCAGGGGATCCGCGTCGGCCGGCCGGGGCCGCACCGCATCGCAGACGATCCCGAGATGGGCAGCCGGCCCGCGCCGGACAGTGGCGGATCGGCGCGGCGTATCGACCGACCGGGCCGCGACGCGTCCTCAAGCGGCAGCCGCCGTGCCGCCGGCGGCCTCGCCGAACAGGCTGTTCGAGCCGGCGCGGATCACCCGCACCGGGACGACGGTGCCGATGGTGGCCGTCGGCGCGTCGAACTGGACCGGCAGGAGATGGGGCGTCTTACCGGCCACCTGACCGGGATGACGTCCGGCCTTCTCCACCAGCACCTCGACCACGTGGCCGACCGCGGATGCGTTGAAGGCGTGGCGCTGGGCGTCGAGGAGCGTCTGGAGCGCAGCGAGGCGCTCGGACTTCACGGCCTCGGGCACCGCGTCGGCGCTCTCGGCCGCCGGGGTCCCGGGGCGCGGGCTGTACTTGAACGAGAAGGCGCTGGCGAAGCCGATGTCGCGCACCAGCTGCATGGTGTCCTCGAACTCGGCATCGGTCTCGCCGGGAAAGCCGACGATGAAATCGGACGAGAGGGCGATGTCGGGCCGGGCCGCGCGCACCCGCTCGATGATCCGGCGATAGGCGTCGCCGGTGTGCTTGCGGTTCATCGCCTTGAGCACCCGGTCGGAGCCCGACTGCACCGGCAGGTGCAGGTAGGGCATCAGGGCCGGCAGGGTCCCGTGGGCGGCGATGAGGTCGTCGTCCATGTCGTTGGGATGGCTGGTCGTGTAGCGCAGGCGCAGGAGGCCGGGGATGCCCTCCAGGGCGCGCATCAGAGCCGGGAGGGTCGCGCTCCCGCCGTCCGGACCAAGCCCGTGATAGGCATTCACGTTCTGGCCGATCAGGGTGATCTCCCGAACGCCGCCACGCACCAGCTTCTCGGCCTCGGCCCGGATCGCCTCCACGGAGCGGGAGACCTCGGCACCGCGGGTATAGGGCACGACGCAGAAGGCGCAGAACTTGTCGCAGCCCTCCTGCACCGTGAGGAAGGCCGTGACCCCGTGGGTGCTGCGGGCCGGGAGGTGGTCGAACTTGTCCTCCACCGGAAACTCGGTGTCGACCACGCGCTTCGTGGCCGAGCGCGCCAGCAGGTCCGGCAGGCGGTGGTAGTTCTGCGGGCCGACCACCACGTCGACGGTCGGCGCGCGGGCCAGGATTTCGGCCCCCTCGGCCTGGGCGACGCAGCCGGCGACGACGATCCGGGTCTCGTGCCCGGCCTGCGCCCGCTCACCCTTGAGCACCCGCAGCCGGCCGAGCTCGGAATAGACCTTGTCGGCGGCCTTCTCGCGGATGTGGCAGGTGTTGAGGATGACGACGTCCGCCTCCTCCACCGCGTCGGTCGCCGCGTAGCCCTCGGCGCCCAGCACGTCCGCCATCCGGGCGGCGTCGTAGGCGTTCATCTGGCAACCGTAGGATTTGACGTAGGCTTTCTTCAACAGTCCGATTCCGGAAATTCTTGGTCTGCGAGCGGCCTTAGCATGGATTGGCAGCGCCGTCGCGGCACCGCTGTCGTCTCTCTCCCCCGTCCGCCGAAAGCCGCATTCTCGAATTTACGCAGTTGCAGAAATTCGTTGGTATGGCATCCTCCCCGCAGAGATAACCCGCTGCCATGACGATCACCTGGGACGAGGCGAAGCGGCAGGCGAATCTCGCGAAGCACGGCTACGACTTCGCCGATTTCGAGACTCACTTCGATGGCGAGACGTCCCTGATCCGGCCGGCTCGTCCCAGTCGAAACGGTCGCGCTCGCTACCTGTTGATCGGGGACTGGAATGGCCAGCGGGTGGTAGCCGTGATCGTCTCGCCTCTCGGCACCGAGGCCTTGTCCCTGGTCAGCTTGCGCAGCGCCAGCCTTCCGGAGAGATCCGCCTATGACCGACACCGCACCGAAACCTGATACTGCCAAGCCCGGCTATACCCAGGTGGATTGGGACGATGTATCCGACACGCCGGAGCTCTCCGAAGCGGAGCTCGCCGATCTGCGCCCGGCCCGCGATATGCCCGAACTCTTCGCCCTGCTTCCGCAGCGTGGGCGCGGCCGGCCGAAGCGTGCGGACGCGAAAGTCAACCTCACGCTGCGGGTCGAGCCAGCCTTGATCGAGGCCTACAAGGCGACCGGTCCCGGCTGGCAGGTCAGGATGCAGGACGCCCTGGCCGCAGGCTTGAGATCTCGGCAGGCCTCATCCGCTGAGCAAGACTTTTTCGAGACGCAACGGCCCACGAGATCGCTGCGGAAGGTCGGCCCGAACTCCGCGTGATGCCGCGAACGCGATACGATCAGCGGATCGTCAGGTCTGCGCCCGTGACCGCCGTACCCCGATCCACCGGTTCCCGGAATCGCCCCGGCCAGACCGGCCCCAGGGGCGGCCGGCCCGTCACGCCGCGCTGGAGGGCGGCCCGAACGGAGGCCTCCGCCAGGGCGGTGGCGCGCTTGCGGTCGGTGCCGGCCTCGACGGCGATCGGCGCGCCCCAGACCACGTGGACGTCGATGGGTCCGCCGTCGAAGAAGGCGGCGAGATGGGGTGCCAGCTCCATGTCGCCGTACCAGGCCACCTCCGGGCGCTCGCTCCGAACCAGCGGCAGGCCGTTGCGCCGGGGATAGGTGATGGCGAGCGGCTGGAGCCGGACCCGGGCGGGTCCCTCCCCCGCAACGGCCGCGCGGGCGGCCCCCACCAGCGACGAGCGGAACGGCAGCAGGCGGGTGCCGTCCCCGGTGGTGCCCTCGGCGAAGAGCACGATGAGGTCGCCGCAGCCGAGACGCTGCGCCACCGTGGCGTTGACGTTGGCGGTGTCGGCCCGGCGCGCCCGGTCGATGAAGACCGTGCGCTGCAGCCGCGCCAGGGTGCCGATGACGGGCCAGCCGGCGATCTCGGATTTCGCCACGAAGGAGAGTGGGCGCAGGGAGCCGAGGACGATGATGTCGAGCCAGGAAACGTGGTTCGACAGCACCAGCGCCGGTTCGCCCGCCTCCGGCGGCGTACCGCTCTGGGTCACCCGCAGGCCGAACAGGGCGACGAAGGCCCGGTGGAACAGCACGGGCATCCAGGCCGCGATCCGGCCGCTGCCGAAGCGGAGGCTGAGAAGGTGCGGCCCCACGATGACGAGGAAGGCCAGGGCGCAGAGCGCCAGGCGGCAGAACGCGCCAAGGCGGGACATCGGCTGCCTAGCGCCTAGCGCGCGCCGGGTGGCGTCACGCCAGCACCGCCGTCATGGTCAGGGCCGTGGCGCGAGCCCCGTCGGCCCGGGTGTAGTACCCCGTCCGCTCGCCCACCTGTCGGAAGCCGTGGCGCGCGTAGAGCTTCAGGGCCGGGGCGTTGCCCTCGTCGACCTCGAGATGGACCGTCCGCACCCCGGACTGCACCAGGTGTTCCAGATGGGCGGCGATGAGCTTGTGCGAGAGGCCGCCGCCGCGCGCCGCCGGCGCCAGCACGACCGTGAGGATCTCGGCCTCGTCGGCCGCCCGCCGCGACAGGACGAAGCCCTGGATCGCGCCGCTCTTCCACAGGGCATGCGCCTCCGTGGAGCGCTCGCACAGCATGCGCTCGAACTCGTGCGCGTCCCAGGGGCGCGCGAAGGCGGTGGCGTGGATGCGCGCCAGGGCCCGCGCCTGCCCGGAATCCCGCAGCAGCGTGACGTAGGGCGCCGTGCCCCAGGCTTCCCACCAGGCGGACCAGATCTCGAAGGGCCAGAACGGCGTCAGCGAACGGGTCATCGGCGGGCGAGCCTCGCGTGATCTTGCGGCTGGGCGTCGGGACCGCGGAGATAGAGGGGACGCGCCAGCGCCTGGGCGGGGTCGGCCAGCATGCCGAGGGAGGCGACCCAGGCGATCTCGGCCGCGCCGGTGCCGGCGACCACGGTGTCGAGGCCCCGGGCCTTCGCGGCCTGGGCGACCAGGGGCGCGCCGGACCCGACCAGGGTGACGACGCCGTCGAGCATCGCCGCCGCCTCGGCCACCGGTAGATGGCTCGGCGGCACGACGATCCCGTCCGTCATGCTCATCGCCTGCAGGTAGACCGAGCCGTGCCGGGCATCGATCGCGGCCACGATCAGGCCCTCGCCGTTCTGCGCGAGCAGGGGCGCCAGCAGGGCGGACAGGGTGGTGACGCCGACCACGGGGATGCCGGTGGCCAGCCCCACCGCCCGGGCCGCCGAGAGCCCGACCCGCAGGCCGGTGTAGCTGCCCGGCCCGACCGTGACGGCGACCCGGTCCAGGGCCTCGAATCCGCCCTCGGCCCGGGCGACCACCCGCTCGATCATCGGCAGGAGGGCTTCCGCATGGCCGCGGCCGAGGATCATCGACTCGTGCGCGAGGAGATCGTCGGTGGAATCCGAGGCGATGCAGACGGAACAGGCGTCGAGCGCCGTGTCGATGGCGAGGATACGCAAACTCACTCCCGATCGTGCCACACGCCCGGAAAGCGCAGAGCCGTCCGGGGCCACGACTTTAAGACAAAAACGGCCGCTCCGTCAGGGCGGAGCGGCCATCGTGGAGATATTCGGGCGAACCTGTTGCGGCTTTGCGTCGGCCCGCCGGAATTCGACGGGTCAGATCGCCTGGACTTCGCGGATCTCCGGCAGGAAGTGCCGGAACAGGTTCTGCACGCCGTTGCGCAGGGTCGCCGTGGAGGACGGGCAGCCCGAACAGGCCCCCTTCATCTCCAGGTAGACCACGCCCTCCTTGTAGCCCCGGAAGGTGATGTCGCCGCCGTCGCCGGCCACCGCCGGGCGCACGCGGGTCTCGAGCAGGTCCTTGATCGTCTCGACGGTCTCGATGTCGGCCGGATCGAAGAACTCCTCGGCATCCTCGCTGCCGGCGACGTGGCCCTCGGCCAGGGCCGGAGCGCCGGACTGGAAGTGCTCCATGATGGCGCCGAGGACGGCCGGCTTCACCTGGGGCCAGAGGTTGTCGTCCTCGGCCTTGGTGACCGAGATGAAATCGTGGCCGAGATAGACGCCCGAGACGCCGGGCACGTCGAACAGACGGCTCGCCAGGGGCGAGCGGGCGGCGGCCTCGCTGTCGCGCGCCTCGAAGGTGCCCTCGGGCAGGACGACGCGGCCCGGCAGGAACTTCAGGGTGGCGGGATTGGGGGTGGCTTCGGTCTGGATGAACATTGGGAACGGGATCCTCGTCCGCTGCGCCGGTTCAAGGCCGGCCGGGAATGGCGGCGGGAGTCTCCGCCGCCGCCCTCCATGTGGACCGCGCACGGGATTTTCTCAACCGCGCCGGATGCGCGCCGGATGCGCAGGCGCGCCCGCGAGGGTCGGCCGCCGGCTATTGGACAAGCGCCGGCACCTCGTGTATGGCCCGCCTCAATTCAAAACAGGATGCCGAAATCCTGACGCACGCGGCCCCATCCGGGGGCCTCGGGCGCGCACCGGCAGGAACTTGACCATGAACATCATCCAGCAGCTCGAGCAGGAGCAGATCGCTTCGCTCGGCAAGACCATCCCCGATTTCCAGCCCGGCGACACGGTCACCGTGAACGTCAAGGTGAAGGAAGGCGAGCGCACCCGCGTGCAGGCCTACGAGGGCGTGTGCATCGCCCGCTCCGGTGGCGGCCTCAACGAGAGCTTCACCGTCCGCAAGATCTCCTACGGCGAGGGCGTCGAGCGCGTGTTCCCGCTCTACTCGCCGCTGATCGATTCGATCGCCGTCGTCCGTCGCGGCAAGGTGCGTCGCGCCAAGCTCTACTACCTGCGCGACCGTCGCGGTAAGTCCGCCCGCATCGTCGAGCGCGCCGACCGTCCCGCCGAGAAGGCCGCCAAGGCCGACGCCTCCAAGGCGAACAAGGACGCTCGCAAGGCCGAGAAGGCCGCGAAGAGCGCCGCCAAGACCGCTGCTGAGTAAGACCGCTGCCGGGTAAGACCGGCACCGGGCAGGGTTCGGGCAGCGCCTCCGGCGCCCGCCCCCCGCACCATCAAGCCCGCTCGCGTAATCGAGCGGGCTTTTTTTCGGCCGCGACGATCAGGCCAGCGCGAGCGCCGGACGCGCTGCGATCGTCCAGCCGCCATCCGCCCAGCCCTGCCGGGCGATGCGCGCGACGAGATCGTTTCCGGTGATCCAGGCCAGGGCCTGGTTCGGCGGCATGGCCCGGGCGAAGTGGTAGCCCTGGACGGCCGGGCATCCGAGCTGGCGCAGCAGCTGGAACTGCTCGGCGGTCTCGACGCCCTCGGCTAGCACCGTGACCCCGAGGGTACGGGCGAAGGCCAGGACGGCCTCCAGCAGCACCCGGTCCTGGGGATTGTCGACGATCCCCTGGATGAAGCTCCGATCGACCTTCAGGCTGTCGAAGCGAAGATCGCGCAGCGCGCCGATCGACGAATACGCCACCCCGAAATCGTCGACGATGATGCCCACCCCCATGTCGACGAGGGCGTCCACGTCCTTGCCGCCGCGCTCGTTCGAGAAGACCGCCTCCTCGGTGATCTCGAGGGCGATCCGGGTGGCGGACACGTTGTGCGCCCGCAGTTCCGCCGCCACCATGTCGGCGATGGGATAGGTCCCGAACTCGTTGGGCGAAACGTTGACCGAGACCACGGCAGCGTCGTGCCCGTTCGCTTCGAGCACCTGGGCCATGCGGCAGGCCTGCCGCAGGATGGTCTGGGTCAGCGCCTGCGATCGACGGGTGGCGACGGCGGCGGCGATCGCATCCGGTGGTGAGACCCAGCCCAGCGCCGGATGCTTCCAGCGCAGGAGTGCCTCGAAGCCGATGACCTGCCCGGTGCTGCAGTTCAACTGCGGCTGGAACCAGGCCTGGATCGCCCCATTCTTCAGCGCTTCCGGGAGATCCCGTTCGAGGACGTGGCGCGCCTTCACCCGAGCGCCCATGGTCTCGTGGAAGGGCCGCCATGTGCTGCGGCCCCCGGTCTTGGCGGCGTAGAGGGCGAGATCCGCGTGGATCTGCAGGTCCGTCAGGGTCCGCCCGTCGCGAGGGTGCTGGGCGAGGCCGACGCTGGCGCCCATCTGCAGGGTTTGCCCGGAGGGCAGGAGGAGGCTTTCCAGGCCCAGGACCACGGCCTGCGCCAGGCGCTCGCCCCCCTGGTCGTCCGGATAGCCCGGGACCAGCGCGGCGAATTCGTCGCCGCCCAGGCGGGCGACCACCGAATCCGGTCCGAGGATCCGGCGCAGCTGCGCTCCGGCCTCCACCAGGATCGCATCGCCGATCACGTGCCCGAACCGGTCGTTGATTCGCTTGAAGCGGTCGAGGTCGATCATCATGATCCAGAACGCGGTCGTACCGGCCTCGGCCAGACAGGTCTCGAAGGCCGCCTGATAGGCGGCACGGTTGACCAGTCCGGTCAGGTGGTCGTGCGTGGCCGAATGCTCCAGGCGTTGCATGGCCTGTCCGGCGGCAACGTTGGCGGCCTTCAGCGAATCCGTGAGCGCGATCGCCTCGTAGGTCAGGCGTTTCGCCCGCAGGTAATGGCGTTCCTGCTCATTGGCGCAGCGGAGCAGGAGGCCGGTCAGCAGGATGAGATTCACGGCGACGATCTGCGCACCGAAGGAGCGATCCAGGATGAAGAGGAGGATCAGGATCGTGACGTTCGGCAGCACGAAGGCGAAGGCCGGCGCGCGGGCGAACTTGTTCTGGATGATCGCTCCGGCATTGATGCTCAGGAAGGCGAGGCCGGACGAGATCGTGTAGGCCTGCCCGTGATGGGCGAGGCCGATGAGCGCCACGGTCCAGCAGAGCCCCGACAGGAGGGCGCCGATCCAGCAATAGGTGAGAACCCGCTCGGGCGCGGAGATCGCCAGCCCCGTCCGCTGACAGACCTGGACGAGCGCGCCGCGACCGGCATTGATCCCGGCATTGACCGCGAACAGGCCGAGAATCTCCGCATGGGGCACGAACGGCCAGACCATGCCGGCCAGGGAGAACGACACGAACAGGTTCGAGAGCAGGGTCGCATTCATGCCCCGCAGGACGTCTCTGGCCTGATCGCGCCGGATGCTCACGTCGACAGGGGGCGGGGGAGTCATGGCCGATGCCGATCTCAATCTGTCCTTCGGGCCGGCGACCGGAGGCCGCCCTGACACCATTGGACAGCGATAGAGATGAAAAGAGCGTAATACTTTTCCAGATTGGCGCTATAATTCTGATAAAATTTGGATTTTCTCAAATAATCGAATACTCATTCCATGTATGTATCACTTATCTGCTGCGGAGATTCCAGAAGGTCTTGCGCCGTCCCGGCACATTGATGGCTGCGCAGCGCTAGCGTCCGGACTCATAACCAGTAGCTGACGGTCGCGGCGAGACAGACGGCGGCGAGGAAGTTGATCGCCGAGCGGTCGTAGCGCGTGGCGATCCGGCGGAAGTCTTTCAGGCGACCGAACATCCGCTCGATGCTGTTGCGGCCCCGATAGAGCACAGGCGAGAAGCACGGCTTCCAGCGCCGGTTGACCTTGGACGGGATGTTGGGCGCGGCTCCGGCCGCCTCGATTTGTCGGCGGATGGCATCGCTGTCGTAGCCCTTGTCAGCCAGCACGACGCGGCAGGCGGGCAGGCGTTCGAGCAGCAGCGCACCGGCCTTGCAGTCGGCGACCTGCCCGCCAGTCAGCAGGAAGGCGAGCGGGCGGCAGGCGCGGTCGGTGAGAGCATGGATCTTGGTCGTGCGCCCGCCCCGCGAGCGGCCGATGGCCTGGTTTTGCTCCCCCCTTTACCCCCGGCGGCGCAGCGGTGGGCTTTCACGGCGGTGGAGTCGATCAGCACCTGGGAGGGCGGCCCGCCGGCCTGGGACAGCGTCTCGAATAACCCGACCCAGACCCCCTTGGCCGCCCAGCGCACGAAGCGGTTGTAGAGCGTCTTCTTCGGCCCGTAGACGTCCCGCGGCGCGTCCGTCCAACGGCCGCCGGACTTGAGCACGTGGACGATACCACTGATCACCCGCCGGTCGTCCACGCGCTCCTTGCCCCGCGTGTCGGTGGGCAGGTGCGGTGCGATCCGCGCAAACTGCTCGTCCGTCAGCCAGAACTGATCCATCGGCCCCTCCCATGGGAGCCGTGAATCACACCTACGCCGTCCGCGCCACCGTTATGGGTCCGGACGCTAGTCCTCCTCGTTTCGAAGGCCAGCAAAACGGATGGGTCGCCTCGTCAATCGGTCGTGCTGCCCATGAAAAAACCCCGCCGGGTCCTGTGACCCGGCGGGGCTCTAACCGTCGTTCAGGAACGACGTCCCGTTTACGACTTGAGACTTACTCGGCCGCGATGCTGTGGGCCTGGCTGCCGTCGGTGTAGGTCTCGGACTGAAGACGCTTGCCCGGGGCCGCACGGCCCGGCAGCGGCGGCAGGGCGCGCGCCTTCTCCAGGTCGATGCCCGCACCCTCGGCGACGCGCCGACCGTAATCCTCATCGGCATGGAGGAAGTGCCAGACCATCCGCAGCTGGATCGGCTCCGGGCACTGCTTCATGTCGCCGACGAGGTTGGCGATCAGGTCGTCGCGCTCCCAATCCTGGAACGAACGGTAGCGCACGCCGGCCTGGGTGTAGTCGTCCTCGGTGCGCGAGGTCTGGTAGCGGCCGAGGTTGCCCTGGACCGGCTGGTGGTAGTCCTTGGCCGGCTTCGGAGCCTCGCGCAGGCCCTCGGCGAGGGTCGAGGGCTCGTAGTTGATGTGCTTGTTAGGGCCGGTGCCGTCGACGCCGTAGGTCATCTGCCCATCGCGCTGGTTGGAATAGACCTTCACGCCCGGCTGCGGCGCGTTGATCGGCAGCTGCAGGTAGTTCGCGCCGACGCGGTAACGCTGCGTGTCCGAGTAGGACAGCGTCCGGCCCTGAAGCATCTTGTCGTCCGAGAAGTCGATGCCGTCCACGAGAACGCCGGTTCCGAAGGCCGACTGCTCGACCTCGGCGAAGAAGTTGTCCGGCACGCGGTCCAGCACCATGCGTCCGACCGGAAGCAGCGGGAACTGGTCGACGGGCCAGAGCTTCGTGTCGTCGAGGGGATCGAACGACAGGTGGTCGTTCGGGCCGTCCGGCATGATCTGCACGCAGAACTCCCACTCGGGGAAGTTGCCGGCCTTGATGTTGTCGTAGAGGTCACGGGTGGCGTGCCCGACATCCTTGCCCTGGATCTCGGAGGCCTGGGCGGAGGTCAGGTTGCGCACGCCCTGCTTGGGCTCCCAGTGGAACTTGCAGAGCACGGCCTCGCCCTGGTCGTTGACCAGCTTGTAGGTGTTCACGCCCGAGCCTTCCATCTCGCGATAGTTGGCGGGAATGCCCCACGGCGACTTCAGGTGGGTGACCATGTGGATCGACTCGGGGTGCTGCGCCACGAAGTCGAAGAAGCGCCACGCCTCCTGGCGGTTCGTCACCGGATCCGGCTTGAAGGCGTGGATCATGTCGGGGAACTTGATCGCGTCGCGGATGAAGAAGACCTTGAGGTTGTTGCCTACGAGGTCCCAGTTGCCGTCGACGGTCTTGAACTTGACCGCGAAGCCGCGCGGGTCGCGCTCGGTCTCGGGGCTCTCCTTGGCGCCGGCCACGGTGGAGAAGCGCACGAACATCGGGGTCTTCACGCCGGTCTCGTTGAGGACGCGGGCGCGGGTGTACTTGGAGGCCGGCTCGCTGCCGATCTTGCCGTAGGCCTCGAAGTAGCCGTGCGCGCCGGCGCCGCGGGCATGGACCACGCGCTCCGGAATCCGCTCACGGTCGAAATGGGTGATCTTCTCGATGAACTGGTAGTTCTCGAGGGTCGCCGGGCCGCGCTCGCCCACCGTACGGGTGCTCTGGTTGTCACGAACCGGATGGCCCTGACGGGTGGTGAGAATCGGGCGCTGATCGCTCATGCGGTGCTCTCTCGCTCAGGTTAGGTCGACACGGCGGTGGCCGCGTCCAGACCTTGGCTGAAAACCTGGAATGGTTCTGAGACAGCCTTATGAACCGCTGCGACCGATTTGGCTAATGCATCGTGGCGAACGCACTGATAGATATCGCCTATGAATATGTCCGGCCTGTCTCTGCGGGATCTCGAATACGTCGTCGCGGTGGCGGAGGAGATGCATTTCGGCCGGGCGGCCGAGCGCTGCAACGTCAGCCAGCCCACCCTCAGCGTCCAGGTCCGCAAGCTGGAGGATCTTCTCGGCCTCGCCCTGTTCGAGCGCGGCAACCGCCGCGTGATGCTGACGCCGGCCGGGCAGACCATCGTGCGGCAGGCCCGCATCGTGATGGCCGAGGCCCAGCGCCTCCTGGTGCTGGCGAGCGAGGGCCGCGGCGCGCCGCTCACCGGCCGCCTCGTCCTGGCGGCGATCCAGACCCTCGGGCCCTACCTGTTTCCACTGATCCTGCGCACGCTGCGCCAGGAATTCCCGCTCCTCGCCCTCGCCCTGAGCGAGGCCCGGACGGCCGAGATCCTCGAGGGTCTGCGCAACGGCCGCATCGACGCCGCCCTCGTGTCCCTCCCGGTCCCGGCCTCGGGCCTGACCGTATCGCCCCTGTTCGTCGAGCCGTTCCAGCTCGCCTGCCCGGCCGAGCATCCCCTCGCCCGGGGCGGCGCCCTGCGGGCCACCGACATCGCCGGGCCCGACCTGCTGCTCCTCGACGAGGGCAACTGCCTGCGCGACCAGACCGTGGCGGCCTGCGGCGCCGGCTCGGCCGCCGGGCGCCACGCGACGAGCCTGGAGACCCTGCGCTCGATGGTGGCGGCGGGGGCGGGCTACACCCTGCTCCCCGCCCTGGCGGTGCCCTCCGGGCCCGATCCCAGCGGCCTCACGGTGACGCGCAGCTTCGATGTCGACGGACCCGGCCGCACCGTCGCCCTGGCCTGGCGCACCAGCGATCCGCGCGCCGACGGCCTCGCCCATCTGGCGGCGTTCTTCCGCGCCCACGCACCGGCGGGCACCACGGCCTGCCGGGACGACGGCATGCCTCGTCCGCGTACCGGGCGTCGTGACAGCGTGAGCGATCCGGTGTAGCGCCCGGCGCGACGGGCATTCCTGCCCGGTCCTTTCCCGGCATCCAGCTCCCGGCAGCACCGTGCTCTCACTGCGCTTCATCGGCCGTTGGGCGGCTCTCCTCGCGGCCTCCGGCCTCTTCGCCTACGCCCTGGACCACGCGCATTTCCCGGCGGCCCTCCTGCTCGGGCCGATGGTGGCCGCCATCGCCTTCGGGGTCGGGGGCGCGAACCTGTCGGTGCCGAAATTCGGCTTCCAGGCCGCCCAGGCGATGATCGGCTGTCTCGTGGCCCACACGGTGACGGGCGAGATCGTCGGTACCGTAGTCGATGACGGCTTCCTCATCCTCGCCGTGGTCCTCGTCACCGTTCTGGTCGGCGGGGCGGTCGGCTGGGCGCTGACCCGCCTGCGCATCCTGCCGGGCTCCACGGCTGCCTGGGGCTCGTCGCCCGGCGGCGCCGCCGCCATGGTGGCGATGTCGGAGGAATACGGCGCCGACCCGCGCCTCGTCGCCTTCATGCAGTACGTCCGCGTGGTCGCCGTGGTGCTCTCGGCCTCCATCATGGCGCGCCTGCTCACCAACGTCTCCGACGTGGTCCCGGCCTCCGATCCCGTCACGGTGGCCCCGCTCGCCCTCCTGGCGACCCTGGCGGTCGCCGCCTGCGGTGCCGGCCTCGCCAGGCTCCTGCGCCTGCCGGCCTTCGCCCTGACCGGGCCGATGCTGCTCGGCGCCGCGCTGCACGCCTCCGGCCTGGTCTCGATGGCGCTGCCGATGCCGATCCTCGACCTCGCCTACGCCACCATCGGCTGGTATGTCGGCCTGCGTTTCCGGCGCGAGACCCTGCGCGAGACGCTCAGCGCGATGCCGGGCATCGTCGTGGCCACCCTCGGGGTCATCGCCCTCTGCGGCGGCTGGGCCTACGGCCTGACCTTCCTGCTGCCGATCGACTTCCTCACCGCCTACCTCGCCACCAGCCCGGGCGGGCTCGATTCGGTGGCCATCATCGCGGTCGGCTCGAAGGTCGACGTGTCCTTCGTGCTGGCGGTGCAGACCCTGCGGTTGTTCGTGGTGCTGGTGACGGGGCCGATCGTGGCGAAGTGGATCGCCCGCGGCGCCCCGGCGGCGCCCTGAGACTGCGGCCGGACATGCACGCCCTCTACCTCGCCTTCCTGAATTCCTGGCGCGGCCTCGTGCACGGCGCGCGGACCGAGCGGGCGGTGCGCCTGGAACTCGTCCTCCTCGCCCTCGGGCTGCCCCTGGCCCTCCTCCTCGGGTCCGGGCTCTGGGTCCGAGTCGCGCTGGTGGCGAGCCTGCTCCTGATACTCGCCGCCGAATTCCTGAACACCGCGGTGGAGAAGCTCTGCGACCACCTCCACCCGGCGCAGCACCCGAAGATCGGGATCGTCAAGGACCTCGCTTCGGCCGGGACCTTCTCGGCGCAGGGAATCGCCGCCCTGGTCTGGATCGCGGCCCTGATCGAGCGCCTGTCGGATCACCCCTGAGCGTCGATTTTATCTGAAAGGATCACCCGCTTTCGTAAAGCCGCGCTGGCCGACCCGGCCTGGACAGGAACGGCACGGTCCTTCAACGCTGGACGCGCGGTCGAACCCTGTTGGAACGACCCGAGTCAACCGAGGTGCGTTCATGGCAGTCGCCACAATCCTGAGACGAACACTGTTCGGCTTCAGCGGTCTACTTCTTCTCATGCATCCAGCGGCTGCGGCTGATCTACCGAAGATTGCGGTCATCGCGACCGGCGGCACGATCGCGATGAAGCTCGACCCGACCACCCACGCGCCGGTGCCGGCGCTCTCCGGCGAGGATCTCGTCGCGGCGGTTCCGAAGCTCAAGGACATCGCGTCGATCGCCGTGACGGAGTTCAGCAACGTGCCGAGCGACTACATGGGACCGGACCGCTGGCCCGGCCTGTCGCGCAAGGTCGACGAGATCCTGGCCGATCCCGCGATCCGCGGCGCCATCGTCCTGCACGGCACCGATACCCTGGACCAGACCGCCTACTTCCTCGACCTCACGGTCAAGAGCGACAAGCCGATCGTGCTGGTGGGCGCTCAGCGCAACGCCTCCGACTGGGATTCGGACGGCTCGCGCAACCTCCTCAACGCGGCCCGGCAGATCCTCGCAAACGGTTCGACCGGCATGGGCGTGACCGTGACGCTCAACCACCACATCAACGCGGCCCGCGAGGTGCGCAAGACGCACACGAGCAACGTCGAGACCTTCAATTCCGGCGATGCGGGCTTCCTCGGCTACGTCGACGAGGACCGGGTCGTGTTCAGCCGCAAGTCCCTGCGCCGGCAGACGCTGCCCCTGCCCGACCGCATGCCGCGGGTCGATCTGGTGGCGATGTATGCGGGTGCCGACGGGAGCCAGGTACGCCATGCGGCCGAGACCGGCGCCGAGGCCATCGTCGTCGAGGCCTATGGCTGGGGCAACATGAACGCCGAGATGCACGACGCGATCGCGGAGGTCATCGGCAAGGGCGTGCCGGTCGTCGTGGCCACCAAGGTCTATAACGGCCGCGCCCTGCCGGTGTACGGCTTCAAGGGCGGCGGCAACACGCTGCTGAAGGCCGGCGCCGTCTTCGCCGACGACCTGACGCCGGACAAGGCGCGCATCCTGACGCTGATCGCGCTGCCGAAGACCAAGGACCGCGCCGCCCTGCAGGCGCTGTTCGACAAGTAGGACCCGCAATCCCGCGACGGAGGGCGGCCGCGCCGCCGTCGCGGGGGAAAACGGGCCAGGGCGGCCCGCGACAGCGCCTCGCTCGCTTCTCGCGCGCCAAGCGCCTATGTGCGGGGCGAGTCCATCGCACCGCACCACCGCCGGAGCCCGTGTCTCCTTGACCGACTACATCCGCAAGATCCTCACCGCCCGCGTCTACGACGTCGCCATCGAGAGCCCCCTGGACCCGATGCCGCGCATGTCGGCGCGCCTGGCCCGTCCGGTGCTCCTGAAGCGCGAGGACCTGCAGCCGGTCTTCTCGTTCAAGCTGCGCGGCGCCTACAACAAGATGTCGGGCCTGCCCCCCGAGCTGCTCGCCAAGGGCGTCGTCTGCGCCTCGGCCGGCAACCACGCGCAGGGCGTCGCCCTGGCGGCCGCCCGCCTGAACGTCCGCGCCGTGATCGTGATGCCGCGCACGACCCCGGCGATCAAGGTCGATGCCTGCCGCGCCCGTGGGGCCGAGGTCATCCTGTTCGGTGATGCCTTCGACGAGGCCCTGGGCCATGCCCGGGAGCTGGAGGCCCGCGACGGCCTGACCTTCCTGCATCCCTTCGACGATCCGGACGTGATCGCCGGCCAGGGTACCATCGGGATGGAGATCCTGACCCAGCATTCCGGGCCAATCGAGGCGATCTTCGTCCCCGTCGGCGGCGGTGGCCTCGCGGCCGGCATCGCCACCTTCGTGAAGTACCTGCGCCCCGAGACCAAGGTCATCGGCGTCGAGCCGGACGATGCCGCCTGCATGGCCGCGGCGCTGGCGGCCGGGGAGCGCGTGGTGCTGCCCACCGTGGGCCTCTTCGCCGACGGCGTCGCCGTGCGCGAGGCCGGCGCCGAGACCTTCCGCCTCTGCCGGGAGTTCCTCGACGAGGTCATCACCGTCGACACCGATGCCATGTGCGCGGCCGTGAAGGACATCTTCGACGACACCCGCGCCATCTCGGAGCCCTCGGGCGCCCTGGCGCTGGCCGGTGCCAAGGCCTACGCCGCCCGACAGGAGGGCGGCACCGGCACCCTGGTGGCGATCTCGAGCGGGGCCAACCTCAACTTCGACCGCCTGCGCCACATCGCCGAGCGCGCCGAGCTCGGTGAGCAGCGCGAAGTCCTGCTCGGCGTCACTATTCCCGAGCGGCCGGGCGCCTACCGCGCCTTCATCCAGACCCTCGGCCCCCGGGCGATCACCGAATTCAACTACCGTTACGCGGCCGGTGCCGATGCGCAGATCTTCGTCGGCATCAATCTCGCCGGCGGCCTGCGGGAGAAGCACGCCCTGATCGACTCGCTGAAGGCCGCCGGCTACCGGACCGTCGACATGAGCGACAACGAGATGGCCAAGGTCCACATCCGCTACATGGTGGGCGGGCGCGCCACCGGCCTCGCCGACGAGCGCCTGTATCGCTTCCAGTTCCCCGAGCGGCCGGGCGCGCTGATGAAGTTCCTCGATGCGCTGGGCGACGGCTTCGCCATCACGCTGTTCCACTACCGCAACCACGGCGCCGATTACGGTCGCGTGCTCGCCGGCATCGATGTGCCCCCGGCTGACCGCGCGTGCTTCGATGCGGCGATCGAGGCGCTGCACTACCCCTGCGTCGACGAAACCGACAACCCGGCCTACCGGATGTTCCTCGACGACGGACAGGCCATGACGGGTGTAGCGGCCTGATCCCGTCGCGGACGATCGATCGACAATCTGTGATTGCATCTGCGTGTTGCGTATTCGCGTCATCTCGACGGCGAAGCTACGGTAGATCCATCAAATGATAAGCGGCTCGGACTGAGCCGTTACCGACTCGTATTCGAAATACCAATCGAGACTGCGTCAAACGAAAGTTTTAATTCAACCTTTCTCGGCAATAACGACGTCCGCACTTCCTCTTTGGGCGTATCCCATGCCGCGTTTGACCAGCCTCAACTTCCGTCTGCCCGCAATCACCGTCGGCCTGGCCCTGGTCAGCGCCACCGTGATGGGCGGGCTGAGCTGGTACAGCGCCCGCTCCGGCCTCGTCGATGCGGCCCGGGAACGCCTGCAATTCGCCGCCTCCGCCCGGAAGGCCGGGATCGAGCTGATCGCCGAGCGGATCGGCGGCGACCTCGTCACGGTCGCGGGCAATCCGCAGGTCGGCGGCAATTTCGGCGATCTCGCCGAAGCCCTCGACCCCGCCAAGGCCGACTTCGCCGGGCTGGTCCGGACCTATACGGGCGGCGCGAATCTCGAGGCGCGCCTCGGCGCCGAGGCGTCGGGGACGATGTACGGGCGCCGGCACGCCAAGGTGCAGGAAGTCGCCCGCAAGCTCCTCGAGCGCCCGGGCTACGCCGACCTCGTCTTCGTGTCGGAGGACGGCCGCGTCGTCTACACCACCACCAAGGGCGCCGATTTCGGCCACGCCCTGTCCGAACCCGAACTGGCCTCCACCGGCCTCGCCCGCCTGGTGACGCGCCTGAAGGGTGCCGATGCCGACGCGACGCTCTACGAGGACTACGCCGCCTATCCGGCGGATGCCGTCCCCTCGGCCTTCATCGGCCGGGCCATCGCCCGCCGGGCCAACGTCGCCATGGGCACCGGCCAGGAGGCCGCGCGCATCGGCTTCGTCCTCCTGCGCCTGACCCCGGCCCTGTTCGACCGCACCCTCTCGGACCGCGCCGGCCTCGGCGAGACCGGTCAGATCCTCGCGGTGGGTGCCGACGGCGCCCTGCGCACCAACCCGCCCCTGTCTCCCGCAGTCACGGCCGGCAAGCCCGCGACCACCCTCGGCCTGGACAAGGCGGATCTCGCGAGCGAGCACCCCTTCACCTACGCGAACGGATCCGGCCCCCGGATGGTGGCGACCGCCAAGGTCTCGGTGCTCGGCGCCCCCTGGACGATCCTGGCCGAGCAGGCCGAGGAGGAGACCCTCGCGGCGGTGGGCGCCCTCACCCGCGCCCTGGCGGTGACCGCGCTCGCCGTCCTCGCCGTCACGGCGATCCTCGGCCTCCTCTTCGCCCGCACCATCGTGGGACCCCTCGGCGCGCTGACCCGGGCCTTGCAGGCGCTGGCCCGCCGCGAATCCCTGGCCGAGGTGCCGGGCAGCCGGCGCGCCGACGAGATTGGCGACATCGCTCGGGCCGTCGTCACCATTCGCGACATCTCCCTGGAGGAGGCCGCGCAGCAGCTGACGACCACCGAGGCGGCCCGCCTGCGGGAGGAGACCGAGCGGCGGACCCTGCTCCGCGACCTCGCGGACCGCTTCGAGCGCTCCGTCGGCGGCATCGTCGGCACGGTTTCCCAGGCCTCCAGCGACCTGCAGGGCGCCGCCACCGGGATGACCGAGGCGGTGGCCGGCACGGCCCGGCGCTCGACCTCCGTCGCGGCCACCGCGCAAGAGACCGCCGGCAACGTCAACGCCGTGGCGGTGGCGGCCGAGGAGCTCGGCGCCACGGTCGGCGAGATCGGCCGCCAGGTCGAACAGGCCTCGACCATGTCGGCCCAGGCGGTCGACGAGGCCGGCCGCACCGCCGCCACCATGCAGACCCTCTCCGAGGCCGCGACGCGGATCGGCGACGTGGTCGGCCTCGTCTCGCAGATCGCCAGCCAGACCAACCTGCTGGCCCTGAACGCCACCATCGAGGCGGCGCGGGCCGGCGAGGCGGGGCGCGGCTTCGCGGTCGTCGCCGCGGAGGTGAAGAACCTCGCCGAGCAGACCAGCCGGGCCACCACGGAGATCGCCGAGCAGGTCGACGCCATCCGTTCGGCGACCACCGGCGCCACCGGGGCGATCCGCAGCATCGTCACGCGGATCGAGGGCATGAGCTTCGTCACCAGCAGCATCGCCGCCGCGGTGGAGGAGCAGGGCGTGACCACCCAGGAGATCGTGCGCAACATGGGCCAGGCCTCCTCGGGCACCGGCGCCATGAGCCACGACATCGAGGCGGTCGCGCGCTCGGCCGCCGAGGCCGGCGCGACGGCGGACCAGGTGCAGCGCGCCTCCGCGGACCTTTCCCGGCAGTCCGAGCAGCTGCGCACGGAAGTCGCGAGCTTCCTCGCCACCGTCCGGGCGGCCTGACCCGGCGGCCGGGCCGTGACCGCCGGGACGTGATCGGGGCCGCGCGACCGCAGGGCCGGCGGCGGGGCCGGCCATGTCCGCAGCGGGGTTGACCCCCCGGCGGGCTTGGCTCCAATGCCCCGGCTCAACCGGGACGCCTCGCCGATGCCGCCGCTCTTCGCCCTGCCCTTCCCCGCCATCGATCCGGTGGCGGTGGCGATCGGGCCGATCACCATCAAGTGGTACGCGCTGGCCTACATCGTTGGCCTGCTGGGCGGGTGGTACTATGCCCGCCGGCTGGTGGCGGCGGACCGCTACTGGGGCGTGGTGCGGCGCCCGAGCCTGAACGACATCGACGACCTCATCGTCTGGGTGGCCTTGGGCGTCGTCCTCGGCGGCCGCATCGGCTACGTGCTGTTCTACAACCTGCCGCTCTACCTCGCCGACCCCATCGAGATCCTGGCCATCCGCAACGGCGGCATGTCGTTCCACGGCGGCTTCCTCGGCGCCGTGCTGGCCATGGTCCTGTTCGCCCGCTCCCGGAAGCTCCAGGCCCTCACCCTCCTCGACCTCGCCGCCGTAGTGGTGCCGATCGGGCTGTTCTTCGGCCGGATCGCCAACTTCGTGAACGGCGAGCTCTGGGGGCGCATCGCCCCGGACTTCCCCTACGCCATCGTGTTTCCCACCGGCGGCCCCCTGCCCCGGCACCCGAGCCAGCTCTACGAGGCGGCTACCGAGGGCGCCCTGCTGTTCGTGGTCATGATGATCGCGGTGCGCGCCCGGGGCTTCCGCAAGCCCGGCCTGATGGGCGGCATCTTCGTCCTCGGCTACGCCATCGCCCGGACCTTCTGCGAATTCTTCCGCGAGCCCGACCGCCAGCTCGGCTACCTGTTCGGCACGGAGACCTGGTCGACCGGCGGCATCACCATGGGCATGGTGCTCTGCGTGCCCATGGCGCTCGTCGGGATCGTCGCCATCGTCCTGGCCCTGCGCGGCACCACCCGGCCGCGCGTGGCGGTCGAGGACGTCGCCGCATCCCCCGCCAAGGTCGACGCGGCGTGACGAGCCCGCTCTTCGCCGCGATCCGCGACGAGATCCTGGCCTCGGGCCCGATCGGCCTCGACCGCTACATGGGCCTTTGCCTCGGCCATCCGGTGCACGGCTACTACCGCACCCGCGACCCCCTGGGCGCCCGGGGCGACTTCGTCACCGCCCCCGAGATCAGCCAGATGTTCGGGGAGCTGATCGGCATCTGGATCGCGGCGTCCTGGGCCGCAATGGGCGCGCCGGCCGACCTCGCCCTGGTGGAGCTCGGACCCGGCCGCGGCACCCTGATGCAGGACGCGCTGCGGGCGCTGGCGCGCGCCGCGCCAGACCTGCGCCCGGCCCTGCACCTCGTGGAGACGAGCCCGGTGCTGCGGAAGGAGCAGGAAGCCCGTCTCTCGGGCGCCGACCCGACCTGGCACGACACCTTCGAGACGCTGCCTCACGGCCCGACGCTGGTGGTGGCCAACGAATTCTTCGACGCCCTGCCGGTCCGCCAGTTCCAGCGGGCCGAGCGCGGCTGGTTCGAGCGCCTCGTCGGGCTCGCGCCGGACGGCAGCGCCCTCGCCTTCGGCCTCGCGGCGGAGCCCGACACGCGCATCACCGCCAGCGGCCCCACCGGCGTCCTCATGACCCTGCCGGGCGCCGCCCTCGACGCCGTGCGCGGCCTCGCCCGCCGCGTCGTCGCCGACCGGGGCGCGGTGCTGGCCATCGATTACGGCCACATCCGGCCGGGCTTCGGCGATTCGCTCCAGGCGGTGCGCGGCCACACCTTCGTCCCGCCCCTGGCCACCCCCGGCGAGGCCGACCTCACCACCCACGTGGATTTCACCGCCCTCGGTCGTGCCGCCGCCGGCGAAGGGGCGATCCTGCACGGCCCCGTCGACCAGCGCGACTTCCTCCTTGCCCTCGGCCTGCGCGAGCGCGCCGAGCGCCTGGGACGGAACGCGACCCCGGTGCAGCGCGACGCGATCACGGCGGCGGCGACACGCCTGACCGATCCGTCCCGGCGCGGCATGGGCAGCCTGTTCAAGGCGATGGCGTTCTCGGACGCGGCGCTGCCAGCGCTGCCGGGGCTTCCGCCGGCGGGGCGCTGAAACCCGGACGGTTCAGCGGTCTCGCCGGGTCAGCCACAGCGTCCCGAGGCTCAGCGCCAGGGCGCCGAGCGGGAACAGCAGCAGGGTCAGGGTCTGGGGATCCATGGCCGCCGCCTCGATGGCGGAAAACGCGACGCCGACGAACTCGCGTTGCGTGTCGGATCGGCAGGATGCACGTGCAAGCCGTGCCCATCAACCGCAAAACTTGACTTGGGCCCGCCGTCGGACTAACCGCCTCCCTATTCATTCGACGGTCTGATCGTCATCACGAACGCCGACCGGCCCCATGAGGCCGGAGGTCAACGCCCGACAGCGCGATGCGCCCTCGGGCGGGTTTCGCGTTGGGGACAGGGCGTCGGCCCCGGTCACACCGTCGTCGCGAGTCCCGATGCCCAACGCTGCCGCGAACACGACCCTGCGCCTCGAGGATGCGGTGAACGACACCTGCCCGTGGTCGGGCAAGCCGATCGCGGCCGACTCGCTCACCCTCTACAACGGCGCGGTGGTGGGGTTCTGCAACCCGGAGTGCCGGGACAAGTTCGCCAAGGCGATCCGCGGCTTCGAGGACGCGCTTCAGGCGCGCCGGGCCGAGAGCGCGGGCGTGAACCAGTGACCGGTCCGACGCCGATGCCGGTCCAGGGAGCCTGACGCATGTTCGAAGGCCTGTCCGATCGCCTGTCCGGAATCCTCTCCGGACTCACGCGCCGCGGCGCCCTCACGGAGGCCGACGTCACCGCCGCCCTGCGCGAGGTCCGGCGCGCCCTGCTGGAGGCGGACGTCGCTCTCGAGGTCGTGCGCGGCTTCACCGAGAAGGTGCGCGAAAAGGCCGTCGGCGCCGTCGTCCTGAAGTCGGTCACCCCCGGCCAGATGGTCGTAAAGATCGTCAACGACGAGCTCGTGGCGATGCTCGGCTCGGATGCGAGCATCATCGACCTCAACGCCCCCGCCCCCGTCGCCATCCTGATGGTCGGCCTCCAGGGCTCGGGCAAGACCACCACAACCGCCAAGATCGCCCGCCGGCTGGTGTCCCGCGACAAGCGCCGGGTGCTGCTGGCCTCCCTCGATACCCGCCGCCCGGCCGCCATGGAGCAGCTGGCGATCCTGGCCAAGCAGGTCGAGGTCGAGAGCCTGCCGATCGTCGCGGGCCAGTCGGCGGTACAGATCGCCCGGCGGGCCATGGACGCGGCCCGCCTCGGCGGCTTCGACGTGGTCATGCTCGACACCGCCGGCCGCATCACCCTCGACGAGGCGCTGATGGCCGAGGCGGCCGAGGTCAAGGCCGCCACCAACCCGCACGAGGTGCTCCTCGTCGCCGACGCGCTGACCGGCCAGGACGCGGTCAACACCGCCCGCGCCTTCGACGAGCGCCTCGGCGTCACCGGCATCGTGCTGACCCGCATGGACGGCGATTCCCGCGGCGGTGCGGCCCTGTCGATGCGCGCCGTCACCGGCAAGCCGATCAAGCTCGTCGGCACCGGCGAGAAGGTCGACGCCCTGGAGGAGTTCCACCCCTCCCGCGTCGCCAACCGCATCCTCGGCATGGGCGACATCGTCAGCCTGGTCGAGAAGGCGGCCGAGACCATCGACCACGAGCAGGCGCTCCGCACCGCGGAGAAGATGCGCAAGGGCAAGTTCGACCTCGACGACCTGTCGATGCAGCTCGGCCAGATGGAGAAGATGGGCGGCATCGGCGGCCTGATGGGCATGCTCCCGGGCATGGGCCAGATGAAGAAGCAGGTCGAGAACGCCAACCTCGACGAGAACATGTTCAAGCGCCAGCGGGCCATCATCTCGTCGATGACCGCACAGGAGCGGAAGAATCCCGACATCCTCAAGAATTCCCGCAAGAAGCGCATCGCGGCGGGCTCGGGGACGAAGGTGGAGGAGCTGAACAAGCTCCTCAAGATGCACCGGACCATGGCCGACATGATGAAGGCGATGGGCTCGGGCAAGCGCGGCATCGGCCAGGCCCTCGGCTCGATGTTTGGCATGGGCGGCGGCGGCGGAATGGGCGGGATGCCCGGCCTGCCCCCCGGCATGCCGGAGCCGACGCCGGAAATGATCGCCGACATGCAGAAGCAGCTCGGCGGCAAGCTCCCCCCGATGCCTCCGGGCCTCGGGGGCAAGATGCCGGGCCTGCCCGGGCTCGGGGGTCCCAAGGGCCCCGGCGGCCTGCCGGGTCTCGGCGGATTCCCCTTCGGGAAGAAGAAGTAGCGACGGGGGGCGTAGCGCATAGCGAGTCGGGTTTGCCCCCACGGACTCGCCATTCGCTACGCGCTCCTCGCCCTCACACGACACGTTGACCTTTGGAGTAGAACCATGTCCCTCAAGATCCGTCTCACCCGTGGCGGCGCCAAGAAGCGCCCGTACTACCGCATCGTCGTCGCCGACGCCCGCGCCCCCCGCGACGGCCGCTTCATCGACAAGGTCGGCGTCTACGACCCGATGAAGCCCAAGGACGATCCGGCCCGCATCGTGCTCGAGGCCGACAAGATCCAGGCCTGGCTCGCCAAGGGCGCCCAGCCCACCGACCGCGTCCTGCGCTTCCTCGACGCCGCCGGCCTCGCCAAGCGCCCCGCGCGCAACAACCCGCAGAAGGCCGAGCCGGGCGAGAAGGCCAAGGAGCGCGCCGCCAAGCGCGCCGAGAAGGCCGCCGCCCCGGCCGAAGACGCCGCGGCCTGAGGCGCGTCCGCGCATGGCCCGCCGTCCCGGAGGCACATCAACCCACGGTGACGGCGGCCGCCGTGCGCGGCCCGGCCGCATCGGCAGCGATGCGGCCACCTCGGCCCACCGGCCGCGGCCTGACGCCGACGCGCCCCTGCCGCCCACCGACCCGAGCCTCGTCCAGATGGGCGAGTTCGGGCGGGCGCACGGGCTCAACGGCGAGGTCCGGCTGAAATCCTACACCGGCGACCCGCAGGCGATCGCCGCATACGGGCCGCTGATCGGCGCCGATGGCCGCCGCATCGAATTGACCGATGTCCGCCAGGCCGGCGGCGCCTCCCCCGACCTGCTGGTCGTGCGGGTGAAGGGCGTCGGCGACCGCACCGGCGCGGAGGGCCTGAACCGCCTCGCCCTGTTCCTCCCGCGCGATCGCCTCGGCACCGTGTCGGACGCGGACGAGTTCTTCACCGCCGACCTCGTCGGCCTCTCGGTGGTCGATACCCAGGGGGCCGTCCTCGGCACCGTCGCGGACGTGCCGAATTACGGCGGCGGCGATCTCCTCGAGATCAAGCCGGCGCTGGGCGGCGCCACCGCGCTCCTGCCCTTCACCAAGGCCTTCGTGCCCGAGCTCGACATCGCGGGCGGCCGCGTCGTCGTCGATCCACCGGACGACCTGTTCGCGCCGGCCCAACCCCGTCCTCCGGACGAGCCCGCCTGAGGCGGGACGCTCACTCCCGGACCCTTAGAGTCGATCCCGGCCCCGTCGCCGGCCGGCCCTCAGGCCGCCTCCGCATCCGCGCCCGATGTGGCTTCGGTCCGCGACGGCCGAATGCAGGTCCGGTTGCGACCGCTCGCCTTCGCCGCGTAGAGCGCCGCGTCGGCGACGCGGTACAGGTCGGCGGCGTTCCGCACCCCCGCCCGTGTGGACGCAGTGCTCGCCAACCCGGTGCTCGCCAAGCCGATGCTCACCGTCAGGGCGCCCGCCGGGATGCCGGCGGCCGGAAGCCCGAGGCGCCGGACCTGCTCATGCACGGTGTCCGCGACCCGGTGCGCGCAGGCCCCGTCGGCGCCCGTCAGCAGCATGACGAATTCCTCGCCGCCCACGCGGCAGACGAGATCGCCCGGGTGGCGCGCACTCGCCAGGAGGCAGCGCGCCAGGCCCTTCAGGACCTCGTCCCCGACGGCGTGTCCGTGGCGGTCGTTCACCGCCTTGAAGTGGTCGGCGTCGATGACCAGCAGGGACAGGGGTGCGTCCCGGGCGACGCCCGACCCCGCCAGATCCGCCAGGGCCTCCTCGAAGCGGCGCCGGTTCGGCAGGCCGGTCAGCGGATCGGTGAGGGAGAGCCGCGCCAATTCCACCTGCATGCGGCCCCTGTGCCGGAGTTCGCGCCCGAAGAGCAGCGAGAGGCCGGCGCAGAGGCCGCACAGGATCAGCACGATGCTGCCGATGACCAGCGCCTTGACGCGCCACTCGGCGTCGATCTCGTCGGGCGCCAGGGTCACGGCGAGGATCAGCGGCAGGTCGCCGATCCGGGTGAAGGTGTGGTGGCGCGGCTCGTCGCTGCGGACGGCGCTGCCGAGGAAGCTGCCCCTGCCCTCCCGCACGAAGCGCTGGAAGGAGGAAGCGGCCCCGACGTTGTCCCCGATGGCACCGTCGATGACGGGGTGCCGCATGATGCGCTGCCCGTCCCGGGAATAGAGATTGATCGCGCCCTTGGCGCCGAGGGCGATGTTGGCGAACAAGCGGCTGAAATAGGTGAGCTTCAGGGAGGCCTGGACCACGCCGCCGAAGCTGCCGTCCGGCTTGTTGATCCGCCGGCTGAGCACGATCACGGGGACGCCGAGCATCCGCGAGGTGACGGGCTCGCTGATGAACAGGCCCAGATCGGGCCGGTCGCGATGGGCGCGGAAATAGCTCCGGTCGGCATTGTTCAGGGGCCGGGCCGGTACCGCGTGGGCGTCGTAGAGGGTGTCGCCGTTCTCGTCGATCACGAGGAAGACGCCCATGTCCCGGGCCGTCACCGCCCGGTCGAAGAGGATGAGCTGCCGCAGGGCCGGGCTCACCTCCGAGAAGCCCGGCGCCGCCAGGTTGTCGACGGCGCCGCGCAGGGACAGGTCGACGATCTCAACGTTGCGCGCGATGTCGCGCTCGATGACCTGGAGCAGGTTGCGCGAGGTCTGGGCGGCCTTGTCCCAGGCGTCGTTGCGGAGGTCCACCAGCATCACGGCGGACACCACGAGGAGGCCGAGGGGCGCCAGGACGCCGAGTCCGATCCAGGTTCGCGCCGAGCGCAGGTGGCTCGTCAGATCCGGCATCCTCCGCATCGTCGACTTCGTAACCTCCGGTTGTCCGCTCGGAAGGCTGATGACACGGGGACGCTTAAGCGAAGCTTGACTGGGTCAGGCGCCGAACCCGGTGACGTGACGGCGGAGCCAGATTGTTTCAGGAAACGGGCCGGGAGATGGGGCCATCCGGCTTGGACAGGTGGACCTCTTCGGCTCACGTGGGCGGTCGTCGCGACCCGGCGGCGCACGAGGCGCCTGCCGGGTCGCGCCGCATGCGCCAGCCTCAGGCGGCGCGGACGCTCGACAGGAACCTGCCCACCTCGGCGCTGAGATGCTCGGACTGGCGCGAGAGCTCGGAGGCGGCACCCAGGACCTGGCTGGCGGCCGCCCCGGTCTCCTCCGACGCCCTGGCCACGCCCGAGATGTTGCTGGTCACCTCGCTCGTGCCCTGGGCGGCCTGGGCGACGTTGCGCACGATCTCCTGGGTGGCGGCCCCCTGCTGCTCGACCGCGGCGGCGATGCCCGTCGCCATCCCGTCGATCTCGCGGATCCGGCCGGTGATGCCCCCGATGGCGGTGACCGCCTGGTCGGTGACGCCCTGGATCTCGCTGATCTGGCGCGCGATCTCCTCGGTGGCCCGGGCGGTCTGCCCGGCCAGTTCCTTGACCTCGGTGGCCACCACGGCGAAGCCGCGGCCCGCCTCGCCGGCCCGGGCCGCCTCGATGGTGGCGTTCAAGGCCAGCAGGTTGGTCTGCCCGGCGATGTTCGAGATCAGCCCGACCATGTCGCCGATCCGGGCCGAGGTGGTCCGCAGGGCCTGGACGAGCTGGCCCGTCTGGTCTGCCTCGCCCACGGCCGCCTGGGCGAGTCCCGCCGAGCCCTGAACCTGTCGGCCGATCTCCTGAACCGAGGAGCCGAGCTCCTCGGCGGCGGCCGCCACGGTGCCGACATTCGACGCGGCCTCCTCGGCCGCCGCCGCGACCTGGGTGGACTGGGCCGCCGTCTCCTGGGCGGTGGCGGTCATCTGCTGGGCCGTGGCCTGCAACTCCGTCGCGGAGGACGAGACAAGGCTGACGATGCCGCCCACGGCGCGCTCGAAGCCGTCCGCGAGCTCGATCATCGTGCGCTTGCGTTCCGAGACCGCCGCCGCGTCGGCGATACGGCGGATCTCGGACTGCTCGGCCGCTTTCTGCGCCACCATGGTCTTGATGCCCTCGACAGCGCGCCCGACGGCGCCGATCTCGTCACCGCGGCGGGCCTCCGGGATCGTGGCCTCGATGGAGCCCTGCGCCATGCGTTCGAGGACACCGACCAGGCTGGCCAGCGGCCGGGTGATCCCCAGGATGCCCACGAACGCGGCGGCCAGCAGGCCGGCGAGCATGCCGAGGGTGCTGAACAGGATCAGGCTGTGGCGGGTGGCGTTGGTCTGGGCGGTCAGGTCGTCCGAGTCCTTGTCCATCAACGCCGTGATGTCCTCGCCGAGCTTGTTGCCCTCCTGGACCATGAGGGCGAAGGTCGGGTCGATGGCACGGTGCACGAGGGCGACGGCCTCCGCGTTCTGATTCGCCGAGCCGAGGCGGCGGACCTCGGACACGTCCTGCACGAACCGCTCGATGCGCGCGGTCTGCGCGTCGACGCGGGTACCGAAGGTCGGGGCCTGCATCCGCAGATCGGCGAGAGCCTGGCGCATGGGCGCGAGCGCGGCCTCGAACCCGTCATTGGCCGACTTCATCTGAGCGTCTTCGGTTTCGGCGATGACGCGGTAGACCCAGTAGTTCATCTCGAAGACCAGCCGGTTCACCCGGCGCGCGGTCGCAGCACCCTTGGCTTCACGCGAGATGAACAAACTATACGCATCGTCGATCTCGGTCATACGCCCCTGCGCGAACCAGACACAGACGCCGACGATCAGGGCGATGAGTGCAACAACCGCACTCAGCTTCGGCAGAATCTTGACTTTTGAGAAAATCAGCATCGGAGCGCCCCGGAATGGTCGCTCAAGATCAAGCATTCCCGTTAAAGTTTTCTAGCGATTGTCGGAAATTCAGTCTTCGAGCTGAACCAAAATCAGTCATTCCGTTGGCCCTCGCGGCGAGAGGCGAACCAGGACCGTTCAAAGCCCCGATTGACCCGCAAGCCGGTCGGGTGCGCATGGGGCCGAAGTCCGATTCCCGCGGGTCAGGTGCGCGGGGCCGCGTCGCGGAGCTGGCCGATCAGCCAGCGGCCGGCGGGCCCCGGCGGGCGCTCCACCGGGTAGACGGCCCACATCGGCAGGAACAGGCCATTCTTCGGCAGGGCCGCGAGGTCGAGACGCACGAGCTGGCCGTTCGCCAGATCCTCGGCGACCACGTCCAGGGGCATGCCGCCCCAGCCCAGGCCGGAGCGCAGGAACGCGTGCTTCGATCCGAGGTCGGCGAGACGCCAGGTGCGCGGCGAGAACACGCCGAATTCCCGTCCCTTGGTCAGTTCGCTGCGGTCGGTCAGCACGAGCTGGACCTGTTCGGCGAGGTCGGCGGTGGCGATCGGGCCGGTGCACCGGGCGAGCGGGTACGTGGGCGCCGCGACCATCACGAGCTCGATCTGCCGCAGGGGTTCGCGGGCGAGTTCGGGAGGCAGGAGGGGCGTCGCCCCCGCCACCGCGAAGGCGCAGCGTCCGTCGAGGACCGGCGCGATCACCGCCCCCAGGGTCTCGACCTGGATCCGCAGGGGCGTGGCCGGGAAGGCCGGCTGGAAGGCCGCCACCGCCTGCGTCACCACCTGGATCGGGAACAGTACGTCCAGGACGATGCTCACCTCCGGCTCGAGTCCGCCGGCGAGGTCCCGGGCCTGGGCCTTGAAGGTCTCGGCGGCGGCCACCGTGGCGCGCGCGTGGGCCAGGAGCACGCGGCCGGGCTCCGTCAGCACCGGGTAGCGGCTGGAGCGGTCGAACAGCTTCACCCCCGACTGCGCCTCGAGATTGGCCAGGGACTGGCTCACCAGGGACTGTGCACGGCCGAGCTTGCGCCCGGCGGCCGAGAAGCTGCCCGTGTCCACGGCGGCTACGAAGGTACGGAGCTGATCGAGGGTGAGCTGGTCGAGCATCCATCTGTCCGGGTGATGGGACGCATCAAAAGATAGTGGCTTCGCTGAGAGAGGGAAGGCTCCTAGATCTTTGCCCACAGCCAGGGCGCTCCGGCCCTGGCGAAAGCAGACCCGGATCCCTCCCATGTCCCTCACCCTCACCGCCGCTCCCGCGCCCTCCCGCGCCCGCACCGTCACGGCCTGGTCGCTGCAGGCTCTCCTCGCCCTCGTCTTCCTGGCGGCCGGCGGCGCCAAGCTCGCCGGGGTGCCGATGATGGTGCAGGTCTACGACCTCATCGGCGTCGGCCAGTGGTTCCGCATCGTCACCGGCTTGGTGGAGGTCGGCGGCGCGGTCGCCCTGCTGATCCCCGGCTATGCGGGCCTCGCCGCCCTCTGGCTCGCCGGCACCATGGTGGGCGCGGTGATCGCGCACCTCGTCGTCCTGCCGACGCCCGCCGTGCCGGCCGTGGTGCTTCTCGTCCTGACCGCGGCGCTGGCCTGGCTGCGCCGGGACCAGACCCTCTCGGTCCTCGGCCTGCGTCGCTGATCGGCCCCATCGAAGCGAACCGGGTGGCCCGGGCCGGTCCTGCGGGGCCGGACGGCGCCACCCCGCTCCCCGTCGCACATCCTCGTCCCTGCCAGCCGATAGCCCTGCTGGCCCACGTCCCCGAAAGACCGCGTCATGGAAATCGGTATCGACAGCTTCGCCGTCACCCTTCCCGACCCGAAGACGGGCCGGACCCTCCCACCGGCCGAGCGCATGGCGCGCCTGCTCGACGAGGTCGAGGTCGCCGACCGCTCCGGCCTCGACGTGTTCGGCATCGGCGAGCATCACCGGGCGGAGTTCCTCGACGCGGCGCCCGCCATCATCCTAGCGGCGGCGGCGGCCCGCACCCGGCGCATCCGCCTGACCAGTGCCGTGACCGTGCTGAGCGCAGCCGATCCGGTGCGGGTCTTCCAGGACTTCGCCACCCTCGACCTGATCGCCCAGGGCCGGGCCGAGATCGTGGTCGGACGCGGTTCCTTCGGCGAGGCCTACCCGCTCTTCGGCTTCGCGGCGGAGGATTACGACGCCCTCTTCACGGAGAAGCTCGAGCTGCTGCTCGCCCTGCGGGCGCAGACCCACGTCACCTGGCGGGGCCGGTTCCGCCCGCCGCTCACCGGCCAGGGCGTCTATCCGCGCCCCGTCCAGGAGCAGCTCCCGATCTGGGTCGGCGTGGGCGGAACCCCCGCCTCCTTCGTCCGCGCCGGCACCCTCGGCCTGCCCCTGATGGTGGCGATCATCGGCGGCAGCTTCGAGCGCTTCCGCCCCCTGGTGGAGCTCTACCGCGAGGCCGGCCGCCGGGCCGGGCACGCCTCCGAGACGCTGAAGGTCGGCGTCCACGCCATCGGCTTCGTCGCCGACACCGACCGCGCGGCCCGCGCGGCGTTCTATCCCGGCTGGGCCGAGATGTTCGGCAAGATCGGGGCGGAGCGCGGCTGGCCGAGTTCCGGCCTGGAGGAGCAGTTCGCCGCGATGTGCGCGCCCGGCGGGTCCTACCTCATCGGCGCGCCGGAGACGGTCGCCGCGAAGGTGCGGGCGGCCGGCGCCGCCCTCGGCGGCCTGTCCCGCCTCACCTTCCAGATGAGCTCCGCGATGCAGGAGCCCGAGGCGATGCAGCGCTCGATCGCCCTGCTGGGGACGGAGGTGATGCCGCGGGTGAAGGCTGCCACCTGAGGGGACAGGCGACGATCGCGGTGGGTTCGACACGCGGATAACCCGCCGTTAAGAGTTACGTGGGTAAACTTCCCACGTCTCGACGGCCGGGCGATCCCGGTGCCCCGAACCCCCGTGCGCCCCATGAGCACCATCGCCTCCACGGCTTCACCGGCCTTCGCGCAGCGGCCCCCGCCGCGCGCGCATGGCGCGATGAAGGACCAGATGGCCTCGACCATCTCCAGCGAAGTGTCCGCCAGCTCCCTGAGCAGCACGGACGCCACGGCCCTCACCTCGGCCCTCACGGCGATCGACAGCGGCCTGTCCGCCGAATCCACCGGAACGACCGCCGCCAGCGGATCGGCGGCCAGGCGCGATCCGGCCTCCATGAAGGACCGGATCGACGGCCTGATCGCGGATCAGGTCAGCGCCGGCACCCTCACCGACGATCAGGCGGGCGAGCTGAAATCCCTCTTCGCCAGCGGCGGCCGGAGCACGAGCGCGTCGCGCACCGGCGGTACGGCCGAGGCCGGCGGCCCGCCCTCCGGCCCGCCCCCCGGTCCGCCACCGGACGGCGCGGATTCCGACGCGGACGACGGCACGACGCAGACCTCCGCCACCGGCGCCTCGGTCAGCGACCTGCTGAGCAGCTTCATCAAGCAGTTGCAGAGCGTGCAGGCGAGCGGGTCCGCATACGGCGCCAACGGGACGAACCGCAACGGCACGTCGGCCTCGGCGCTGGTCCTCGACACCAGCGCCTGAGGACGAAGCCGCCCCGAGCCCGTCGCCGACGGCTCACCGCGCGCGCCTGGCCGCCCCGTCCCTGGCGCCCCGGGTGGTCTCGTCCCGGCAGGGGCGGATGGCGCCCGGGTTCGGCCGGTCCGCGGCAGCGGGCGCCTCGTAGATCGCGAGGTAGCCGACGCCGCCCTCCAGCACCGAGAATCCGGTCTGGCGATAACCGGCCGCCGTCAGCTCGCAGGCCAGCAGCGCCGGCGGCGTGCCGTGCCGCGAGGGCACGTCGTCGGCATCCACGATCCCGACCTTGCCGCCCGGCTTCATCATCGGCGCGAGGTTGTGGAGCAGGCCGAAGGGCTGGGCGATCTCGTGGTACATGTGGACCAGCACGGCGGCGTCGAGGGAGGCCGGCGGAAGGCGCGGATCGTGCGGCTCGCCGCGCACCACCGTGACGTTGGTGAGCGCGCTCTTGGCGATCCGCCCCTCCAGCCCCGCCAGGTAGCGCGGCGTCACGTCCTCGGCATAGACGTGCCCCTGCGGTCCGACGCGCTCGGCCATCCGCACCGTGTAGTAGCCGCTGCCCGCGCCGATATCGGCGACGCTCTGGCCGGCCGCGATGCCCATGAGCCGCATCACCTGCCCGACCTCGTCGACCGAATCGCGCTGCGCCTCGGAGGCCCAGAGCGGCGCGATGATCTCGGCCACCGGCCGGTCGGGCTTCGGGAAGGCAGCGGCCGGCGTGCCCGCCGGGGCCAGCGGCTCGGCCGCCCGGACGGGCCGCAGCAGGACGAACCCCGTCAGGGCCAGGGCCAGCGTGGCGGTCCGGACGAGGGACACCAGGATCCGGGGGCGGAGCGAGCGGGATGCAGCCATGCCGGGTTAACCCGCCGCCGCCGGATCGGTGCCACGTTGACCCGGCGCGCCTCCGCGCGCCAGTAAGCAGCATGACCGCCAGCCCCTGGAACGCCACCGTCCTCACCCTCTATCCGGAGATGTTCCCGGGGCCGCTCGGGGTCTCCCTGTCGGGCGATGCGCTGGCCCGGGGCACCTGGAGCCTGGAGGCCCGCGACATCCGCGAGCACGGCCTCGGCCGGCACCGCGCGGTGGACGACACCCCCGCCGGGGGCGGCGCCGGCATGGTGCTGCGCTGCGACGTCCTCGCCGCCGCCATCGACGCCGCAGCCGGGCAGGACGACGCCCGGCCCCGCCTCCTCATGAGCCCGCGCGGCCGGCCGCTGACGCAGGCGCGGGTCCGGTCCCTCAGCGAGGGGGCCGGCGTGCTCATCGTCTGTGGCCGCTTCGAGGGCGTCGACGAGCGGGTGATCGCCGGGCGCGGCCTCGAGGAGGTCTCGATCGGCGACTACATCCTCTCCGGCGGCGAGATCGCCGCCCTGGTGGTGCTCGACGCCTGCGTGCGCCTCCTGCCCGGCGTGATGGGCAAACTCGCCTCGGGCGTCGAGGAGAGCTTCGAGACCGGCCATCTCGAATACCCGCACTACACCCGCCCCCGGGACTGGGAGGGCCGCGCGATCCCGGACGTGCTCACCGGCGGCAACCACGGCGCCATCGCGCAATGGCGCCGGGCCGAGGCCCTGCGCCTCACCCGCGAGCGCCGGCCCGACCTGCTGCGCGCCCGCGAGGACTGACGCGTCGCGTCCGCCGGGCCTCCGGCCGGGTTGCCCCGCCACCCGCACCGGGCATAGTCGCCGGGATCCGAACCGGGAGAGGCCGATGCCGAACGAGCACGTGACGATCCGGACGCCCGACGGGGATTGCCCGATGGACGTCCTGGTGCCCCCCGGCCACGGGCCGTGGCCGGCGGTGATCCTCTACATGGATGCCGGCGGAATCCGCCCGGCGATGCGCGACATGGCCCGGGACCTGTCCGAGGCGGGCTACGTCGTCGCCCTGCCGGATCTCTTCTACCGCTACGGGCCCTACGGCCCCTTCGTGCCGCGGGAGGTCTTCGCCGGCGACTTCCGCGCAATCCTCGGCCCGCTGATGGCCACGACCGATCCCCTTAAGGCGGCGGCGGATACGGACGCGATCCTGGCCTATCTCGATTCGCGCGCCGACGTCTCGGGCCTGGCCGTCGGCGCGGTGGGCTTCTGCATGGGCGGCGGCATGGCGCTGGCCGCGGCGGGGCGGAATCCGGATCGCTTCGCGGCGGTGGCGAGTTTCCACGGGGGCAACCTCGCGACCGACGCGCCGACGAGCCCGCATCGGGCGGTCCCGACGCTGAAGGCGGAGGTCTACATCGCGGCGGCCGAGAACGACGGCAGCTACCCGCCGGCGATGGCCGAGCGCCTGGAGCGTGCTCTCACCGGGGCCGGCGTCCGGTACACGGCCCGGACCTACCCGGCCGCCCATGGCTGGATGATGCCGGACTTCCCCGTCCACGACCCGGAGGCCGCCGCGCAGGGTTGGGACGCCCTGCGCGCCCTGTTCCGCAAGACCCTGCCGGGCGCCCCCTGAGACAGGCGGACGGGCCTCAGGCGGCGAGGTCGCGCATCACCCGGATCAGGTCGGACTTGCCCTCGAAGCCGATCCCGGGAAGCTCGGGCATGACGATGTGCCCGGCCTCGACCCGCACCCCGTCCGGGAAGCCGCCATAGGGCTGGAACAGGTCGGGGTAGCTCTCGTTGCCGCCGAGGCCGAGGCCCGCCGCGATGTTCAGCGACATCTGGTGCCCGCCATGGGGGATGCAGCGGCGGGGCGACCAGCCGAACTGCTCCAGGACGTCGAGGGTGCGCAGGTACTCCACCAGCCCGTAGGACAGGGCGCAGTCGAACTGCAGCCAGTCGCGGTCGGGCCGCATGCCGCCGTAGCGCAGGAGATTGCGGGCGTCCTGGTGCGAGAACAGGTTCTCGCCCGTGGCCATCGGGCCCGGATAGAACTCCGACATCGCCGCCTGCAGGGCGTAGTCGAGGGGGTCGCCGATCTCCTCGTACCAGAACAGCGGGTACTGCCGCAGCATCTTGGCGTAGGCGATGGCGGTCTCGAGGTCGAAGCGCCCGTTCACGTCGACGGCGAGCTGCGCCGCCGAGCCGATCTCGGCGAGCACCGCCTCGATCCGGCGCTGGTCCTCCGCGATCGGGACGCCGCCGATCTTCATCTTCACCACGGTGTAGCCGCGGTCGAGGTAGCTGCGCATCTCGGCGCGCAGCTGGGTGTCGTCCTTGCCCGGATAGTAGTAGCCGCCCGCCGCGTAGACGAAGACGCGCGGGTCGGCCTCGATGCCCTTCTGCTCGGCGAGCATGCGGAACAGCGGCTTGCCGGCGATCTTGGCCGTCGCGTCCCAGATCGCCATGTCGAGGGTGCCCACCGCCACCGAGCGCTCGCCGTGGCCGCCGGGCTTCTCGTTGGTCATCATCGCCGCCCAGAGCTTGTGCGGGTCGAGGTTGTCGCCGGCCGCGTTGAGCATGCTCTTCGGATCGGCCTCCAGGAGGCGGGTGCGGAAGCGCTCGCGGATGAGGCCGCCCTGGCCGTAGCGGCCGTTCGAGTTGAAGCCGTAGCCCACCACCCGGCGCCCGTCGCGCTCCACGTCGGTGACCACGGCGACGAGGCTGGCGGTCATCTTCGAGAAGTCGATGTAGGCGTTGCGGATGGGTGAGGCGATCGGCTTGGTGACCTCGCAGACGTCGACGATGCGCATGGTGGCTCTCCGGGATTCGCGGAAGGGGATGGGCTTGGGGACGAAGGCGCGGCCTCAGGAGGCCAGCGCGGCGGGCAGCGGCCGGTCGCGACCCGGCGGCGTCTCGGCCGGCGGCGTCTCGGCTGGGAGGACGTCCGCCGCGGCGATGGCGGCGCGGTCGCGATAGGCGGTCTCGGCCCTGTCGCGGTCGAAGGCGCCCTCCCACTTGGCGATGGCGATGGTGGCGACCGCGTTGCCGATGAGGTTGGTCACCGCCCGCGCCTCGTTCATGAAGCGATCCACCCCGAGCAGGAGGACGAGGCCGGCGACCGGCACGGTGTGGATGCTCGACAGGGTGGCGGCCAGGGTGACGAAGCCGGCCCCGGCGACGCCGGCGGAGCCCTTCGAAGTCAGGAGCAGCACGCCGAGGACGACGAGCTGGTCGCCGAGGCCCAGGGGCGTGTTGGTGGCCTGCGCGACGAAGATCGCCGCCATGGTCAGGTAGATGCAGGTGCCGTCCGCGTTGAAGGTGTAGCCCGTGGGCAGCACGAGGCCGACCACCGACTTCTCGCAGCCGAGCCGTTCCAGCTTGGCCATCATCCGCGGCATCACGGCCTCGGTGGAGCAGGTCCCGAAGGTGATGAGGATCTCGTCCTTGAAGTAGCTCAGCACCTTGGCCAGCGAGAATCCCGTCCAGGCGCAGACGGAGCCGAGCACCAGCCCGACGAACAGGATCGACGTGGCGTAGACGCCGAGCATCAGGTAGGCGAGCGACCAGACGGTGCCGAACCCGTACTTGCCGATGGTGAAGGCCACGCCCGCCCCGGCCCCGATGGGGGCGAGGCGCATCACCATGGCGACGACGCGGAACAGCGCGTCGAGCAGGCTGTCGATGACGGCGACCACCGGCTTGCCGCGCTCGCCGGCCTGGACCAGGGCGAGGCCGAGCAGCAGCGAGATCAGGATGATCTGCAGCATGGCGCCCTTGGCGAAGGCGTCCACGATGGTGGTGGGGATGATGTCCATCAGGAAGCCGACGAGGCCCGGCTGCGCCTCGGCGCGCTTGGCGTAGGCGGCGATGGCGCTGCCGTCGATGTGCGTGGCGTCGATGTTCATCCCCACGCCCGGCTGCATCAGGTTGACCACGACGAGGCCGATGACGAGGGCGAGCGTCGAGACCACCTCGAAGTAGAGGAGCGCCCGCACGCCGATGCGGCCGACCTCCTTCATGTTGCCCATCTTGGCGATGCCGACGACGATGGTGCCGAAGATGACCGGCGCGAGCAGCATCTTGATCAGCTTGATGAACCCGTCCGCCAGGGGCTGCAGCGTCACAGCTACCTCGGGCGCCAGGACGCCCACAAGACCACCCAAGATGATCGCGATGAAGACCTGAACATAGAGTCGGCCGAGCCATGACTTCATGCTCTGTTTCCTCCCATCTGCCTTGTCTCAGGCAGTTTCATCGTTGATCCCTCTTGTGGGGCTTGGCGTTGGACTTACGCCTGGACAGCCGCGCTCGGCCAATGCCATGTTCGGTTCGCGCTATGCGCGCACGGCATCGGGCGGGCGATGGACCTGGACTGGCTGAAGGACTTCCTGGCGCTGGCCGAGCAGAAGACGTTCTCGCGCGCGGCCGAGGCGCGGAGCGTGACGCAGCCGGCCTTCAGCCGCCGCATCCGGGCCCTCGAGGACTGGATCGGGACGCCCCTCTTCCTCCGCGGCGCGCAGGGCGCCGCGCTGACGCCGGCCGGCCTCGCGTTCCAGCCGGCGGCGCAGGACCTGCTGCGGAGCCTCGAGCGGGCGCGGCGCGAGGCGCAGGGGGTCGGCGCCCGGGACACCGCCACGCTCTCGATCGCGGCGACCCACGCCCTGTCCTTCACGTTCTTCCCGGGCTGGGTCCGCCAGGTCATGCAGTCCCGGATGCTCGGGACCCTCAACCTTGTTTCCGACAGCATGGAAGCCTGCGAGCAGATCATGCTGTCGGGCGAGGTGCACTTCCTGCTCTGCCACTTCCACGCGGATGCGCCGACGCGCTTCGAGTCCGATCGCTTCGAGAGCGTGCGGGTCGGGCACGACCGGCTGGTCCCGCTCTGCGCACCCGCTCCGGACGGCAGGGGCCTCTGGGCGCTGCCCGGCACACCCGCCGACCCCATCCCCTACCTCGCCTACTCCCAGCCCTCGGGCCTCGGGCGCATCCTCGCCAGCTGCCGCAAGAGCGAAGCCCACCACCTCGCGACCCGCTTCACCTCGCATCTCGCCGCCACGCTGACGACCATGGCGCGCGAGGGCCACGGCGTCGCCTGGCTCCCGCAGACCGTGGCGGCCGAGGACCAGGCCCGCAGCCAGCTCGTCCGAGCCGGGCCCGACGCCTGCGACGTGCCGATCGAGATCCGTCTGTTCCGGTCGCCGGAGTGCCGCAACCACGCCGCCGACGAGCTCTGGGCGTATCTGCGCGACGCCTGACCCCGCCCCGATCGGGAGACCGGTTTCGCCCCGCACGGGTGCGCTCCGATCCCCGGCGGCACCGCGACCGCTTGCGTCCCGTGCGGCGCGGGTCCATTGGCGTCTCCGGGCCACTCCTCCCCAACGAGGAGCTCTCATCTGGAAGGATGACGCACGTGACCAACCGACCCGCCACGCGCCCCCGCGTGCCGAATTTCTCCTCCGGCCCCTGCACCAAGCGTCCGGGCTGGAGCCTCGCGGCCCTGGCCGACGCGCCGCTCGGCCGCTCGCACCGCTCGGCCATCGGCAAGGCCAAGCTGAAGGAGGCCATCGACCTCACCCGCAGCGTCCTGCAGGTGCCGGCCGATTACCGGATCGGCATCGTGCCGGCCTCCGACACCGGCGCCGTCGAGATGGCGATGTGGTCGATGCTCGGCCCGAAGACCGTCGAGGTCGTGGCCTGGGAGGCGTTCGGCCTCGAATGGGTCACCGACGCCCTCAAGGAACTCAAGATCGCGCCGCGCGTGCATGTCGGCGATTACGGCATCCTGCCCGACCTCTCGGCGGTCGACACCCGGCACAACGACGTCATCTTCACCTGGAACGGCACCGCCGCCGGCGTCCGCGTGCCCGACGGCGACTGGATCGCCGCCGACCGCGAAGGCATCACCATCTGCGACGCCACCTCGGCCGCCTTCGCGATGCCCCTCGACTGGGCCAAGCTCGATGTCGTCACCTTCTCCTGGCAGAAGGTCATGGGCGGCGAGGCCGCGCACGGCATGATCGTGCTCTCGCCCCGCGCCGTGGCCCGCATCGAATCGAACGTCCCGGCCTGGCCCGTCCCGAAGGTCTTCCGCCTGGCCAAGGACGGCAAGCTGATCGAGGGCATCTTCAAGGGCGACACCATCAACACGCCCTCGATGCTGGCGGTCGAGGATTACCTCGACACCCTGAAATGGGCCGCCCGTATCGGCGGCCTGCCGGCGCTGCACGCCCGGGCCGACGCCAACGCGAAGGTCATCCACGACTGGGTGGCGCGCACTCCCTGGATCGGCCACCTCGCCGCCGATGCCGGCACCTACAGCAACACCGGCGTCTGCCTCGTCATCACCGACCCGGACATCCTCGCCATGGGCGACGCCGTCGTCGGTGCCGTCGCCAAGGGCATCGCTGACACCCTGGACCGCGAGGGCATCGCCTTCGACATCGGGGCCTACCGGGACGCCCCGGCCGGCCTCAGGATCTGGTGCGGCGGCACCGTCGAATCGGCCGACCTCGAGGCCCTGACTCCGTGGCTCGACTGGGCCTTCGCGGCCGAGAAGGCGAAACTCGCCCGCGCCGCCTGAGACCCGCGCGACCTCGCCGTCACCCGCGTCGTATACCGTGCGCGCGATGGAGCCCGTTTTCGGCTCCGTCGCGCGTCGCTCCTCCCTCGCCCGAGCCGGACGCCGCCATGCCCGCGCCCAAGGTGCTCATCTCCGACGCCCTGTCCGCCTCGGCCGTGCAGCGCCTGCGCGCGCGCGGCCTCGACGTCGATCTCCGGCCCGAATTCGGTCGGGATCGCAATGCGTTGGCCGCCCTGATCGGCGACTATGACGGCCTGGTGATCCGCTCCACCACCAAGGTCACGGCCAAGCTCCTGGCGCGGGCCTCCCGCCTGAAGGTCGTCGGTCGCGCCGGCATCGGGGTCGACAACGTCGACGTGGCGGCGGCCACCGCCCGCGGCGTCATCGTGATGAACACACCCTTCGGCAACGCGATCACCACCGCCGAGCACGCCATCGCGTTGATGTTCGCCCTCGCGCGGCAGATCCCCCGGGCCGACGCCTCGACCCAGGCCGGCCGCTGGGAGAAGTCCGCCTTCATGGGCACGGAGCTGACGGGCAAGACCCTGGGAATCATCGGCTGCGGCAACATCGGCGCCGTCGTCGCTGACCGGGCCATCGGCCTGAAGCTGAAGGTGATCGCCTACGACCCCTACCTGACGCCGGAGCGCGCCGCCGAAATCGGCGTCGAGAAACTCGAACTCGACGCGCTTCTCGCCCGGGCCGACCTCATCAGCCTGCACGTCCCCCTCACCGAGCGCACCCGCAACATCCTCTCGGCCGACGCCCTGGCGCTGGCGAAGCCGGGCGTCCGCATCGTCAACTGCGCCCGCGGTGGCCTCGTGGACGAGATCGCCCTGCGTGCCGCCCTCGAATCCGGTCATGTCGGCGGTGCCGCCTTCGACGTGTTCGCGACCGAGCCAGCCTACGAAAACCCGCTCTTCGGGCATCCGAACGTGGTCTGCACCCCGCATCTCGGCGCCTCGACGAATGAGGCGCAGGAGAACGTCGCCCTGCAGATCGCCGATCAGATGGCCGACTACCTGCTGAGCGGGGCCGTCGTGAACGCCATCAACATGCCGTCGATCTCGGCCGACGAGGCACCGCGCCTGAGACCCTTCGTGCAGCTGGCCGAGAATCTCGGCTCGTTCCTGGGCCAGCTCACCGATGCGCCGATCCGCGGCATCCGGGTGACGTACGAGGGCGCCGTGGCGGAGATGAACATCCGCGCTCTGACGGCGGCCGCCGTCACCGGGGTGCTCCGCCCCGTCCTGTCCGGCATCAACATGGTCTCCGCCCCGGCCGTCGCCCGCGAACGCGGCATCCTGGTCGAGGAGGTCACCCGCGCCGGCGCTGCGCCCGATTTCGGGTCGGTGATCCACATCTCCGTCGAGGCGGAAGACATGCCGCGCGACGCCGCCGGCACGGTCTTCCAAGACGGCAAGCCGCGCATGATCGAGATCCGGTCGATCCCGATCGACGCCGCCTTCGCCGAGCACATGCTCTACGTGCGGAACCACGATCAGCCGGGCTTCATCGGGCGCTTCGGCAGCGTGCTCGGTTCGGCCGGCGTGAACGTGGCGACCTTCGCCCTCGGGCGCGACGGACAGGGCGGCAACGCGATCTGTTTCTGCGCCGTCGATGCACCGGTCCCGGAGGATGTTCTCACCAGCATCGCCGCGATCCCGCAGGTGAAGCGCGTGCGCCCTCTGCGCTTCTGAGACTGTGCGGTCTCACCAGGTCGGGCTGCAAGCTGGCCTAGCGACGTCATTGTGACGTAAAGGCGGTCCGACGAAGAGGCCCTACGCCTCGGACCCGCCAGCATCCGGACCCGCTCCATGAAGATCGACGGCAAGCCCTATCGCACCATCTTCCCTGCCGCGGACGGCGCCTCCGTGGCGGTGATCGATCAGACCCGCCTGCCCTTCGCTTTCGAACTCAAGACGCTCGCGACCTTGGACGACGCCGCCGTCGCGATCCGCACCATGGTGGTACGCGGAGCCCCGCTCATCGGCGTCACCGCCGCCTACGGGCTCGCCCTCGGCCTGCGCGCGGATGCCTCGGAGACCGGGCTCGATCATGCCGTCGCGACGCTCGCCGCGACGCGGCCGACCGCGATCAACCTGCGCTGGGCCCTCGACCGTGTCGCCGCCAAACTCCGTACGGTCCCTGAGGGCGAACGGGCTGCCTTCGCCTACGCGGAAGCCGGCCACATCGCCGAAGAGGACGTGGAGAGCTGCCACGCCATCGGTGTCCATGGCGCGCAGGTCCTCGGCGATCTGCACCACCAGAAAGGCCGAACCATCAACGTGTTGACCCATTGTAACGCCGGCTGGCTCGCCACGGTGGATTGGGGAACGGCCCTCGCGCCGATCTACGTGGCGCATGATGCCGGCGTACCGGTCCACGTCTTTGTCGACGAGACCCGCCCGCGCAACCAGGGCGCGGCCCTCACGGCCTTCGAGCTCAACGCCCACGGGGTTCCACACACCGTCATCGCCGACAATGCCGGCGGGCATCTGATGCAGCACGGCAGCATCGACGTCTGCATCGTCGGCTCGGACCGGACCACGGCATCGGGCGACGTCTGCAACAAGATCGGCACCTATCTGAAGGCGCTGGCCGCCAGCGACAACCGGGTGCCGTTCTACGCCGCCCTGCCCTTCTCGACGATCGACTGGACCCTGGACGACGGCGTGCGGGAGATCCCGATCGAGGAGCGCGATGGACGGGAGGTCACGCATCTCACCGGGCGCTTGGCGGATGGCGGCTTCGCCACCGTGGAGGTGGTCTCGCCGGGGAGCCCCGTCGCGAACCCCGCTTTCGACGTCACGCCGGCGCGCCTCGTCACCGGTATCATCACCGAGCGCGGGGTCGCTTCGGCCGACGCCGAGGGGCTGCTCGGCCTCTATCCGGAGCGGCGCAAGGCCGCGTGACGCCTCAGACGTCGGGGGACCACTGCCAGAACACCGAACCGGTGAAGGCGAAGACCTTTTCGCCGCGCTGGTTCGTCCCGGTGTTCTGGTGGGTCGCGAGGCCCCAGCCGGGACGGGACGCCGTCTCGCGCTTGTCGATCAGGGTGCAGCTGTAACGGATGGTGTCGCCGGCATAGACCGGCGCGAGCCAGCGCATGTCGCGAAAGCCCGGCGAGGGGCCGAGCTGCGGGACCGGGCCGGTCTTCGCCGTATAGGCGATGTCACGGCCGCGGGTGATGTGGAGCCGCTTCATCCAGGCGGCGGCGGTGTGCCAACCCGAGGCACAGAGCGCTCCGAAATGGGTGTGCCGCGCGGCCTCGGGATCGAGGTGGAAGTCCTGAGGGTCGTAAGCCCGGGCGAAAGCCATGACGGCCTCCGGGGCGAAGTGGTGGCCACCCAGGTCCCGAACCGCACCGATGGGGGCTGCTTCGAGAAAGCAGAGCTGGTCGACGTCTTCGGACTCCGTGCACGGTCCGGTGTCCGTCACGGACACGGTCCGCGGTGGCAGGGGTGCCGCGCCGCGCCGGGGAAACATCACCGTAAAGATCTGGGTCATCACCGGCTCACCGTCGCCGTTCAGGACGGTCATGGCGAAGCCGACAAAGCCGCGATCCGGCTTGGTGTTCGAGGCCCGGCAGGTATCGACCCGAACCGAGACGCTGAGGCGGTCGCCCGGCAGCACCGGCCGGAGCCAGCGAAGCTCGTTGATTCCGGGCGAGCCCATTGAGGTCGCACCGCGGAAAACGTGCTCCTGCAGGAGGCGCATCCCGAACCCGGCGGTCTGCCAGCCGGAACCGATCAGCTGACCGACGAAGGTCGCCTTAGCGGCCTCCGCGTCGAGGTGGAACGCCTGCGGATCGAACTCCTGCGCGAACGCGATGATCTCGGCCTCCGTCACCGTCACCGGACCACCCTCGATCACCGTACCGGGCGTGAAATCCTCGAAGGTGATGCCGGTCATGCGGGCCCTCTCAAACGCTGCGAAGTAACTGGCAGGCGTGCACCCCAGTGCCGCGGGCGTGCGACCGCCCCCGCCCGCATGGGGTCAGTTGGCGAAGCGGAAATGCAGCACGTCGCCGTCCTGCACGACGTACTCCTTGCCCTCCAGGCGGAACTTGCCGGCCTCCTTGGCGCCGGCCTCGCCCTTCAGGCTCGTGTAGTCGTGGAAGGCGATGGTCTCGGCGCGAATGAAGCCTTTCTCGAAATCCGTATGGATCACGCCGGCGGCGGCGGGAGCGCGGGTACCCTTCTCGATGGTCCAGGCCCGGGCCTCCTTGGGGCCGACGGTGAAATAGGTGATGAGGCCGAGGAGTTCGTATCCGGCTCGGATGACGCGATTCAGGCCCGGCTCGGCTAGGCCGACCGCCTCCAGGAAGTCGCCCTGGTCGGCGAGGGGCATCACGGCGATCTCGCTCTCGATCTTGGCCGAGACCACCACGGCCTTGGCCCCTTCCGACTTGGCGCGAGCCATCACCGCGTCCGAGTAGGCGTTGCCCTTGTCGGCATCGCCCTCGTCAACGTTGCAGACGTAAAGGACGGGTTTCGCCGTCATCAGGCCGAGGCTCTGAAACAGACGCTCCTCCTCGGGCTTGCGCTGGACGAGGCGGGCGGGCTTACCCTCGCGTAGCAGGGGCAGCGCGCGCTGCACCAGATCGAGGGTCTCCTTGGCCTCTTTGTCCGCACCCTTGGCCTTCTTCTCCAGAGCGATGAGGCGCTTCTCGAGGCTGTCGAGGTCGGCGAGCATCAGCTCGGTCTCGATGGTCTCGATATCGGCGGCCGGGTCGACCTTGCCCTCGACATGGGTCACGTCACCGTCGGTGAAGCAGCGGACCACGTGCGCGATCGCGTCGACCTCGCGGATGTTGGCCAGGAACTGGTTTCCCAGGCCCTCCCCCTTCGAAGCGCCGCGCACGAGACCGGCAATATCGACGAAGGTCAGGCGGGTCGGAATAATCTCTTTCGAGGCCGCGATCCTGGCGAGATCGTCGAGGCGCGGATCCGGCACCGCCACCTCGCCGACATTCGGCTCGATAGTGCAGAATGGATAGTTCGCCGCCTGCGCCGCCGCGGTCTGCGTCAGCGCGTTGAAGAGGGTCGACTTGCCGACGTTCGGCAGGCCGACGATGCCGCATTTGAAGCCCATGGGTCACCTGTCCGTTCGCGGGTCCGCTGAAAGCCTGCCCGCGTGAAATCCGATGTGGCCGTCGCGGTCAATCGCGCGCGTTGACCTGCTTGACGTCGTCCCAGCCGCGCCCCGCCATGACGAGGTGGACCTTGTTCTGGAAGCTCGCATCCTCGCCGCCCGCCAACAGGGGCGCGTAATCAGCAACGGCCCGGCAGAGGTCATCGACCCAGGCCCCCTCCCCTTTGCCGAAATCATTCAGCACGTAGCCGTGCACCAGGGTCTTGTCGCCCGGATGCCCGATGCCGAGGCGAACCCGGCGATAGTCGTTGCCGCATTGCGCCGTGATCGAGCGCAGTCCGTTATGACCGGCATTGCCACCCCCTATCTTCACCCGCAGCTTAGCCGGGGCGAGGTCGAGTTCGTCGTGCAGCACGATCACGTCGGAGAGGGCGATCTTGTAGAAGCGCTGCGCTTCCTGCACCGCGCGCCCGGACTCGTTCATGAAGGTCTGCGGCTTCAACAGGATCGCCCGCTCGGAACCGAGGGCCAGCTCGGCGATCTCACCCTGGAACTTGCGTCGCCACGGCCCCGCGCGGTGCACGCGCGCGATCTCGTCCACCGCGAGGAAGCCGATGTTGTGGCGGTTCTTGGCGTAGCGGGAGCCGGGATTGCCGAGGCCAACGATCAGGCGCATGGCGCGAATCGATCCAGACAGATTCTCTTCGAGAGCCGCCGAGCGCGGCCCCGGAAACGGAGATGCCCCAGCCTAATGGCCGGGGCACCCGCAGGGATGGGGTGAGACAGGGCTTGCGCCCCCGCCTCAATCCTCCTTCTTCTCGTCTTCGGCGGCGTCCTCGGACGCCTCTTCCTCGGCCTTCTCCTCGGCAGCCTCGGCGGACTGTGCCTCGGCGATCGCGGCCTCCTCGGCCTCGACCTCGGCGCCGAGAACGGTCGGCGGCACGATGTTGGCCACGGTGGCGTCAGGCTCACCCGTGAAGGTGGCGCCGGCGGGCAGCTTCACGTCGGTGATGTGGATGGCATCGCCGATCTCGCGACCGGAAAGGTCGATTTCGATGGCGTCCGGGATCGCGTCCGGGGCAACCTCGAGGGGCAGCGTGTGAAGCACAACGTTGAGCGTGCCACCCTTCTGCTTGATGCCGGGGGCAGCATCCTCGTTCAGGAAGTGCACCGGGACCTCGACCGTGATCGACTGGCCGGCGACGACGCGCAGGAAGTCGACGTGGATCGGCACGCCGGACACGGGATCGAGGTGGAAGTCGCGCGGGATCGCGCGGGTCTTCTTGCCGCCGGCGTTGATCTCGAACAGGGTGGTCTTGAAGCCACCGGCGTAGATCAGCGTGCGGACGCGGACGAGGTCCACGGCGATGGATTGCGGGGCCTGACCGCCTCCGTAGATGACGGCGGGAACTTGACCCTGGCGACGAACGGCCCGGGCGGCCCCCTTGCCGACCCGGTCGCGTGCCACGGCCTCAAGCGTCTTGACTGCGCTCATGGCGTGATCCTTTTGAGAATGAAAACCTCGGGGAAACGCGAAAGGCCGCCCGAAACGGACGGCCATGCCCCGATCCCCGAAGCGCCCGTGCCTCCAAGGGTGTCTGGCGGGCGCTGGCGCGGCCTATACTAGCAAGCATCGCGCGGCGCAACCGAGACGTCTTTGAGACGACGTCGTGCCAAGCCCGAGAAATGCCCGTCAGCCATCTGACGAGGCGGAGCGGCGTCTGGATCAGCATCGGCTCAAGGGCTGCGCGGTATGCCGGTTGGGGGACCGGCTCAATCACCAAGCACGCCATACTCTCCGAGCGTTCGACGGTTGTGATGACTCGCCTTGTCTTTCAGAACGCCGGCACATGGCAGAAACGAAAGCGCTCCAAAGGGAGTCGTCCCATTGGAGCGCAGATCGGATTGATGCGGCTGAATTGCACGAAGCGGTCGTCCTACCGGACGGACGCATCGGCAGTCTCGGCAACGCTTCGCCGGGTGGAGGGCGTGCGCGGCGTCACGGAGGGCGTCGTCGTCAGTTCGGATGCCGGACGCACCGTAGCCGTGGCGCGAGCCTGTTCACGGTACAGCGGAGGGGTGAAGAAGGTACGGTCTCCGGCGGTCGCGGAGTTCGCAAGGCCGGCCGTAGCGAGGGTGGCGAGGATGAAGGTACGAACGGTCATCATAAAGATCCTTGGCTGTTCCCGGAGGGCGTGCCCCGTCCGGTGATCGGAATGTATTTGCACCGCACCATTATTCAAACAGATGTTTTCAATAGCAGATATCGATGAAATCAATGACAAAGAAGGAGCGTGGTGTGCCGTCGCTTGACACGGGGAAGTTGAGCGCCTCGGCATCGTGAGCCCAGTCGGTCCGCAGGACAGCGGGCTTACGCCTGGCGATGTCACCACCCACCGTGCAGGAACCGTTTGAAGCGATCCGGGCTGCCGTGATGCTGGCGCTGATGATGCCAATCACGAAAGTTGTGCTGGCTGAACCCTGGTTCGCCGCCTCGACGGGATCGCTTCAAACTCCGTAGGAGTGCAGTTTGGCGGCCTTGGGGGCAGAGAGGAAAGCGGCGGTAAGGAAGACGGCAAACGTGGTCCGAACAACCGCCTGGTCCAGGCCATCAGCCACTTCGAAACCATAAGGCGCAGTCGTTGCCTGCCAGACCTTTAGCTGGCCCCGGTGCCGACGGCTCGTTCACCCTCCCAACCTAGCGTGCGGGCTGGGAGAGACGGGATGCAATGACAAGACCGATCGTTTGGGCGCTTGGAGTGACAGCGGCGGCAGCGATCTGGGCTGTCGGTATCGCCGACCGGTTCCAGCGGACCGCTCCTCAGAATGCCGCGGTCGCGACGGCGCCGACAGAGCGTTCAACCGCAGCGGCAATCCGCAGTGGTCCAAGCACTATGACGCTCTTCGCCGATACGCAGGGCCACTTCTCAACCGACGTCGTGATTGGGGTGCAGCGCCTGCGCATGCTGGTCGATACCGGCGCGACGACCTGCGCCTTTACCTATGAGGATGCGGAGCGCGCCGGGCTGCGGGTGAACGAGCGCGACTTCCGCGTCCCGGTTCAGACCGCTAACGGCATCGTCATGGCAGCGCCGATCCGCATTCCCGAGATGCGGATCGGCACAATTAGCGTCCAGGGTGTCGACAGTATGGTGATGCCGCGGGGGCGCCTGTCCACCAGCCTTCTCGGCATGTCGTTCCTGAAACGCCTTAACGAATTCAGCATGAATGGCGGCCGTCTCTCTCTGCGCGGATGACGCCGTAACGCTGCGCGATCAGGCCTGGGAGTGAGCGGTAGAGCCCTCCGCGGTAGCCGCGTTCGGGACACCACGCAATGACAGATCAGAAGTGCCGTCAATTGCCCTGTCTGCCGACGGCCTTCAGCTGGTAGAGAGCCTCCAAGGCCTCGCGAGGCGTAAGCGCGTCGGGATCGATGGCATCAAGGGCGAGGCGCAGGGTATCATCGGGGGCTTCGGGGGCCGGCTCCGGCATCGGGGGCGGGGCGAGGTTGGCGAAAAGCGGGAGATCATCGATGCGCGGGCGGGACGGGCGATCACGCTCAGCCTTCTCCAAGTGCTTCAGGATTGATCCTGCCCGCGCGATGACGCCGGCCGGCAGCCCCGCGAGTCGGGCCACCTGAAGTCCGTAGGAGCGCTCGGCCACACCCGGAACCACTTCGTGCAGGAAGACGACCTCACCCTTGTGCTCGGCCACCCGGAGCGTCGCATTGTCGAGGTGGGACAAGCGCTGTCCGAGGGCCGTGAGCTCGTGGAAATGGGTCGCGAATAGGGCGCGACAGCCGTTCTGCTCGTGCAGGTGCTCCAGGCAGGCCCAAGCTATCGACAGGCCGTCGAAGGTGGCGGTGCCACGGCCGATCTCATCGAGGATCACGAGTGAGCGACGGGTCGCCTGGTTCAGGATCGCGGCAGTTTCGACCATTTCGACCATGAAGGTTGACTGACCACGGGCAAGGTCATCGGCCGCTCCGACCCGTGAGAACAAACGATCCACGAGGCCAAGGCGAACACGCGCGGCTGGTACGAAGGCGCCGATCTGCGCCAGCACGGCGATCAGCGCGTTCTGACGCAAAAAGGTTGACTTGCCGCCCATGTTCGGACCCGTGACGAGGCGAATGCGCCCGCGCCCCTCCCCCGACAGGTCGCAATCGTTCGCGATGAACGGAGCCCCGAAGTGAAGGAGTGCCGCCTCCACGACGGGATGGCGACCTCCTTCCACCAAGAAGGCGTAGCTGTCATCGACCAGAGGACGACGCCAGTCGCGCTCCACCGCGAGTTCGGCGTGCGAAGTGGCCACATCGAGCCGCGCGAGAGCTTCGGCCACCCCCGCAATCGCGTTTGCCTGCGCCATGACGAGCTCGACGAGGGCATTGAACACGCCGCTCTCAAGGGCAAGAGCCCGGTCGGACGCGCCCGAGATCCGGCTTTCGAGCTGGCCGAGTTCGACACTGGTGAAGCGCATCGCATCAACCATGGTCTGGCGATGAATGAAGGTCTCGCGCATCACACCCTTAAGGCAGGCCTCCCCTACCCCCTGTGGCACCTCGATGTAGTAGCCGAGCATATTGTTGTGCTTGATCCGAAGGGTGCGGCAGCCAGTCTCCTCGGCGTAACGCGCCTGCAACGCGGCGATGACCTTCCGTGAGTCCTGACCGAGCAATCGGCTCTCATCGATCTCAGGCTCATAGCCAGCGCGTACGAAGCCCCCGTCCTGTCGCTTCAGGGGTAAGTCCTCGGCCAGAGCGGCGCGAAGTTCGGATACCAGCGTGCAATCGACGGCGCCTAGGTATGTCGCGACGGACACGAGATCCTGCGGTAGGCGCGCCAGGCTTCCGCAACGATCGGCGAGAACCTGCGCCGCGTCGAGACCGTCGCGTAGAGCCGCGAGATCTCGTGGGCCGCCCCGTCCGAGAGCAAGGCGTGAGAGGGCCCGCGCGAGGTCCGGTGCTCGCGCGAGGCTGTCGCGGAAGGCGGCGCGGGTGGGGGTATCATCGACCAGAAACTCTACCGCCGCCTGGCGGTGGCGAATGGCGTCGAGGTCAGTCAGGGGGCCAGCGAGGTGCTCAGCGAGAAGGCGGGCTCCGCCCGCGGAGACGGTCCGGTCGATAGCATCCAGCAGGCTTCCCTTGCGCTCGCCGGATAGGGTTCGGGTCAGTTCGAGATTGGCGCGGGTGGAGGCGTCGATGGCGAGAGTCGCGGAAGTACTCTCTCGGGTCGGCGGCGAAAGGGTCGGCCGCGCGCCGATCTGCGTGCGTTCAATGTACAGCAGCGCCGCCCCTGCGGCGGCGATCTCGGCCCGACCGAATTGACCAAAACCATCCAGGGTCGAGACGCCGAACTGCGCCTTGATCCGGCGCTCGGCCGCGGATCGTTCGAGTTCCGCTTGGGCCAACGGCGTGATGGGGGCCGAACAGTCGCGCCACAACCGGGCGAGTGCCGGATCGGCGTGAAGGGTTTCCGACACCACGATCTCGCGCGGCTCATACCGGGCGATTGCAGAGCCAAGCTCGGGTGACAGTACCTCGCTCAGAGAGAAGCGTCCCGTCGAGATGTCGACAGAGGCAAGTCCGTAGACGAAGGCCGCATCCCCTGCCTTGCGACGGGCGATCGCCAGCAGGATGTTGGCACGGGTCGGGTCGAGGAGGCGATCCTCGGTAATCGTGCCGGGCGTAACCAGCCGGACCACCTCACGTCGAACGACGGATTTTGGACCACGCTTTTTCGCTTCGGCGGGATCTTCCGTTTGCGCGCAGACCGCAACACGATGGCCGAGTGCTATGAGACGGCTGAGGTAATCGTCGGCGCGATCCACCGGAACGCCGCACATCGGGATGTCCGCTCCCCCGTGCTTTCCGCGCTTGGTGAGCACGATCCCTAAGGCGCGGGATGCGATCTCGGCATCCTCGAAGAACAGCTCGTAGAAATCACCCATCCGATAAAAGAGAAGGCAATCGGTGTTGGCTGCCTTGATCTCGATATACTGCGCCATCATCGGCGTGGCGCCAGCCGTCTCGAGGACTGTCGCACTGGTCGTGTAATCTGAGGGAGCGGAACCCGTCTTGGCGACGGAGCGGGCGATACGCTGTGACATAAGCTCAGCATAGCAGAGCGGCTGTCGGAGAATCAGAGTGGGGATGCGTCTCGCCTGGGGAGAAGCCGGCAAACGCATGGGTTGGGAATGAGGAAAGGGCCGACGTGCCTGGCACGTCGACCCTTGGACCGATCGGACTCTGGCGGCCGAGGTTGACGATCAGTAGCGCGGGCCGCCCGTGGTATTGCCCTTCTGCTGCTGGTAACCGGGCTGCGACGGATTACGGGAGTTCGGATCGCTCATCATCCGCGAGCGCGGCATGCGGTGCATGCGGCGATGGTGTCGATGATGGCGCATTCCGCGGTGGTGACGGCGATAAGCTGCCTGATCCACGGTCTGCTCGCCAGCGACGGCGACGGCAGGCGCCGGCATTACGGGAGCGGCCGACGCAGACGTCAGTCCGATGGCGCCGAGCAGAGTGCTGGCGGCCAGAGCGATCGCAAGTTTCGTCATGAGTTCCATCTTCCGTCAACGCGCCCGATGCGCATCCAGCCAACAAGTCCTTCGAAGTGAATCCGTTCCCATTGCTGCGCATCGCCAGTGCGACTCATTCAGACGTTTTATTGGAATGGAAAAGAGGAGAGGACCGGCATGTGGATAAGGCGAACGGTCCGTCATAGGCGTATCGTTCATTGGCTATGGGGACAGGTCGGTTTACAGCAGTTGACCACCGTGCGGGACCATCCACGCTGAACACGTTGTTCGAGTGCGCTACGATCGATTCTGCGGAATATCAAGAATGCACTGCAGCGTTGCATAACCGATATAAGATAGAACAGCTTGCTTAAACGATTCGCTGGAAGACGGACTGTAATAGGAGCTATCAATGTCATGGACCGTTCACTGGAGCGAAGCGGTCGAACCGGGGTTATCTGAGGAGGATATCAGCCCGCACGTTTACTTAGCGCTACGAGGCAAAGAGGAGGCCATGGAGGTCGCGCGTGATTTTCTGGAAAAAGGTCGGATTGTCTGGTCGATACGGCGGGATCACGGAATTTTGGAGATGGATCGACATCGCATCTTCCATCACTTCAATCCGCTCACTTCGTAGCTGAACGGATCAAATCCCTCGCGCCCTGCCCCATCTTCCGCGAGGGCTGGCACGCATGTCGAACGACGCGAAACTCCGACTATCAGGTGAGTGCGGCGTACCATCGCGCTCTATCATTGCGAGGGGGAGAAGAACTCAGAATGCGTTGGTGCGGCGGGTGATTTCGGCCAGGACGGTGCGCACGAGGATCTGGAGGTCGAGGCGCAGGCTCTGGTTCTCGATGTACCAGAGGTCGAGGGCGGCACGGCGCTGCATGTCGGCCAGGGTGGGGGTGGGACCGCGCGAGCCGTTGATCTGGGCCCAGCCGGTGATGCCGGGCCGGACGGCGAAGCGGTGGCGGTAGGTCGGGATCTCGGCGCCGTAGTAGAGGTCATGGGCCAGGGCGTGGGGGCGCGGCCCGACCAGGGCCATGTCGCCCTGCAGCACGTTGAGGAGCTGGGGCAGCTCGTCGATGCTGGTCCGGCGCAGCAGGGCGCCGACGCGGGTCACGCGGGCATCGCCACGGGTGGCCTGGTGCACCACCGCCCCGTCGTCCAGCACGCGCATGGTGCGGAACTTGTAGATCTGGAACGGATGCCCGTCCTTGCCGGTGCGGGTCTGGCGGAAGAGCACGGGGCCCTTGCTGTCGAGGCGTACCAGGAGGGCGACCAGGACCAGGAGGGGGGCGACCAGGAACAGGGCCAGGGCGGCCAGGGTCTGGTCCAGGGCGGGGCGCAGGGCCGTCAGGCTCAGGCGGGTCAGGCCGGGACGGGATGGGGTCAGCGCGGTCGAGGTGGCGCCGACGGCAAGGCCCTTCCGAGCAGAAGTGGTGTCCATCGTGACAGTGCCCTCAGGATAAGCAGACATCGATTCCGATCAGCCCGCGGCGCTGAAGCGAAACGAGACACGTCCATCCGATTCGGGAGATAGGTACGATTTCAGAACGGATCAGGCGCACGAACTGAACCAAAGTTCCTGTAAACCATATCTAATCATTACGACAAACAGAAGGCAAAGACATGCAGTAAAACACAAAATTATCAGCTTCTTGGCGGGCAAATTGAAACATATTTCGATCTTTACGGCCTTATACTCGGGAAAGTTGGCAGAAATGCGAATCAAACCCGTGAAAGCCCATATAGGTAGGCAGGCAGTATACGCTGAGATCTAAGATTCGAAAGTGCGCCGGATTGCCGGTCTTCATGCTCGGGAGAATGCACTTTCGAAGGGCAGCTGTCGTAGCCAAGTCGGCGCGTCTCTACCGATCTGAGATCAGAACCCTTTTCTTGGCCTTCACTTTACTAGAAACCTCATGCGGCCAAGCTTGAGATGGCGACGCTTGTCTAAGATCGGCGCGCAGGAAAATTCAACCCGCCTCGACTCGGCTCACGGGCGTTTACGGAAGCGGAATGACGGCTCCGATGTCCTGGCCGCGCGGCTACGGCATGTCCGACTTATCTGAAATTCGGCACGTCCACGCAGCATCGAATTATCGACAACTGCACTATTGGAGCCTTGCGCAATTTCGGGCGCGTCCAACTCTGCCCCACGAAACGCATTTGCATAAAATTGCCAGGCTTAAGCCTGCGACACCGACAATTCTGGTCACAGAGAAAGCCTTCAACACTCGTGGAAAATGAACTGAAAACTCTTTCGCGTTCAAATGAGTGAGTTCTGTCTCAATCGAACTCAGCAGAAAGAAGCCTACGCGTTGATCGGCGCAGGTTGGGTGCAAGGTTTCTCGAGAGTCTGACACTACCACCAACCGTTCAGGGGCCGGCCCGGTCGCGGAGTCCATAGGTCGGAGTCGCCGAAACCGGCGGGCGGGCGTTCAGCCGTTGCACGCACGGCCGGACCTTCGGAATTCACTTCCCGGATCCGCGTACGCCGCGCTTCGGCCATAGGTTTGGAAGCCGCTGTCAAGGCTGGGCCAGTTCGCGCCGTGACCGCGGGCTTTTTCTGCGCAGAGCGCCGAGCCTCTTGAGATTTACCGTCCGTTCCGCGCGCGACCAAGGGGCTCCCGGGGCTCAATCCCAGGGCGATCTTCATGCGTGAGTCGTACCCGTACAAATCGGGGAGGGTCCGTACTGCGCCGACCTCGTCCACTGACGTGGTGAAGTAGGTGAGATGTACCGGAAGCTTTTCACTCAAGCGGATCTGACGCTCGCCCTTCCCGATCAACTTCTTCAGGCGCTCGCTTGACCAGGCTTCCGGCAAGACGGCGTCGGCGAACCGGAAGGGATCTTCGACGCGCACACAGCCATGGCTCAAAGCACGGTGAGCCGATGAGAAAAGCGTCCGATTCGGCGTATCGTGCAGGTAGACTGCATGATTGTTCGGGAACATGAACTTGATGAACCCGAGGGCGTTGCGCTCCCCCGGAGGCTGACGCACCGATACGTTGCCGTTGCGATAGACCACTTCGTAGCCCCGGCGGGCCGCGTAGTTGGGATCTCGAGCGAGTCCCGGCAGGAACTCGTTTTTCAGGATCGAAGGTGGGACGTTCCAGGACGGATTGACGACCGCGTATTCCATCATTCCCGAGAAGATCGGTGTCGGTGATTCCGTTTTTCCGACGATCACGCGTGCCTCATCGCGTTGGCGCCCGTCCCGTACCACCCGCAGGCGGAACTCCGGGATGTTGACCATGACATAGTCCCGTCCGAGATCGGACGGGAGCCAGCGCCAGCGCTCCATGTTCACGATGAGCGCAGCTTCTGCGTCGTCGGTGCGGGCTGTGGCGTCGGATCGGGCCAGAGCAGACACAGTTTGCGGGGTCAAAATGCCATTCGGAGGCAGACCTCGCGCTCGCTGGAAGGCCGTCACGGCCGCCACCACGCCGGAATCGTAGGATTCCGGATTGCCCGGTCCGGCATCGAGGGTTCCGGCCGTCCGACTTTCGAGGCTGAAATGTCCGCGCAGGGCTGGAACGCGCGGATCTGTCATACCGAGCTTGAGCACTGGCCCCGGCGCTAACTGCAAGCTCGCCACAGATGAAATCTGACCGTGTCCGCGCAGCATCGCTAGGCGAGCCTTCAGGGCTACATAACCCGGCTGTGCCGGATTATAGCCCTGCAACAACGATCCGGCCGCCGTGCCGCCGGAGGCAATGCGGGCGAGGACGGCCTCCGGTGCCGGCAGGTCGAGAACCGGAGTGATCAGGCGCGACAGGCTTGCAAGATTGACGCGCCCACCCCGTGCATCCCGTGCATACAGCACGATGGCCGCGGAGAGCTTCAGCTCCGCGTCTGCGACTTGCGCTTCGGTGACAGCCTGAGTTCCAAGAACCGGTACGGGATAGGCCGATGCCGCGAGACCGTCTTCGGCGGCGGACGTCAAGCGGGCAGCAGCAGCTTTCGCCGCAGGCGTCAGCGCTCCATCGATGATCCAGACCGGTTTGAAGGCGCCTATGGCGTAGAACGCCTGGATAGCCTCGCGATCCTTCGTCGAGAGCCGAGCCAGAAGTGGCCTGGAATCGGAGAGCCGAGCGGCGATCGCGGCGGCCTGTGGATCTGTTGGCAGGGGTGACGGTGCTGCGACTTCGTTTGCGGAAGGCGTTCCCGGAGAGGCTACGCTCGCGTCCGATCCAGCGGCCGGGGCCGCCGCGATTGGACTCGTGCCGGTAGCGGACAGATCGGCCTTGGCCGCCTCGGGTGAATGCGGATCGACCGAAGCGTTCCGCGTCACTGGGGCAGCGGAGGATGCCTCCGGTCCCTGCGCGTGTGGCGTCTGAAGTTGAGGGCTCTGAGCGTCGGATGCCCGGACCTCTTGCTTCCGTTCGTCGGTGACCTGGGCCTGGGCCCCATAACCCACACAGCCCACCAGCAGAGCGGACAGCGCGACGGAGGCGGAGTGCGAAACGCCCATGATGGCAACTCCTCGGGGCCGACCATACTGGTCGTTGGCAGTAGGATAATCGGATCAGCCAGGCGCGTGCGCAATCGCACGGTCGCCGATGCCAGGCCTCAGGCGGCAGCTTCGTCGACCTTGTCCTCTTCTGCGAGACCAAGATCCTTGAGCTTACGGTAGAGGGTAGATCGACCAATTCCGAGGCGGCGTGAAACCTCCGACATTCGACCCCGATAAAACTGAAGGGCAAAGCGAATGATCTCTGCCTCCAAAGCATCCATCGTCTTCATCTCGCCCGTCTCTTCCGCGACAAGGCTCATGGCATGCGGGTCGCGCACTTCCACCCGCACGATTTCCCGCACGGGCTCCGGCGCACCGCCCAGCACCATCGGCTGGATCGGGGCGGCGGGAATGCGGACGTCGAAGCCTTCGACCTGCGCAGCGATCTGCGGAAACTCGGAGACGGTGAGTTCGTCACCGTCCGCGAGCACCACCGCGCGGAACAGGGCATTTTCCAGCTGGCGTACATTACCCGGCCAGCCATACCGTGTCAGGAGCGCCATCGCCTCTGGGGTGATGGCCCTGACTTTCTTGCCTTCCTCGGCCGCAAACCGCGCGCAGAAGGAGCGGACCAGATCAGGAACGTCCTCCCGGCGAGCGCGCAGCGGCGGTAGCGTCATGGGAAAAACGTTAAGCCGATAATACAGGTCCTCGCGGAAGCGGCCCTGCTTCACGAGGTCGAGGAGCGACCGATTGGTCGCAGAGATCAGACGGATGTCCACCCGCACGCTGCGCTTACCGCCGACCGGATCGACTTCGCCTTCCTGCAGGGCGCGCAGGAGCTTCACCTGTGCGTCGAGGGGCAGTTCGCCGATCTCGTCGAGGAAGAGCGTTCCCCCCGAGGCTTCAACGAACTTGCCGACGTGTCGCTCCGTGGCACCCGTAAAGGCGCCCTTCTCGTGGCCGAACAGAGTGGACTCGACGAGATTGTCGGGGATTGCGCCGCAATTGACCGTCACGAAGGCCTTGCCGCGGCGATCTCCGGACCCCTGAATCGCCCGGGCCAGCACCTCCTTGCCGACGCCGGACTCCCCTTCGATAAGCACCGGGATGTTCGATCTGGCCGAGCGCTCGGCGAGGCGGATTACCCGCTCCATATCTGGGCTGCGTGATGTCAGATCCTTGAAAGTCAACGCGCCCGAGGCGCGCCGGCGCATACGGCGGACCTCTTCCTCGAGCTGATCGACCTTCAGGGCGTTCTTAATCGAGACCTGCAGACGCTCGGCCCCGGCTGGCTTGACCACGAAATCCGTAGCGCCGGCACGCATCGCCGTGACGACGGCGTCGATCGAGCCGTTGGAGGTCTGCACGATCACCGGCACATCCAGCCCGGTCCTGCGCATCTCGGACATGACCCCGAGTCCATCCAAGCCGCCGGGCATGACGAGGTCGAGGAGTACCACGTCGATCGCATCGCCGGCACGCAACGCTTCGAGGCCCTGCTCGCCGTTTTCGGCCACCCGCGCCTCGAAGCCCAGGCGCCGGACCATGGTTTCGGCGAGGCGGCGCTGCACGGGATCATCGTCGACGATGAGGACCGTTGTCGACATGGAGCAGCCTCGCTGTTCGCAAGCGACCGGCAGCCGGCGACGCGAGGGTCGTCCGGGCGCCATCGTCGCCGGCGTGTTTCGTTTCGAACCGTAGGGTGCCCCAAGAGCGTAAAGCCGCGCTTAACGACGATCCGACTTTTCCAAAGCGAGGGATCCCGGAACTGACATCCCGTTTCGCACACGCGCTGACAAACCGTCTCGGTCTTCAAGATTCTCATGAAGTCGGATTGATCGAAGGGCGTCTGCACTCGATATCACCGCGCACGGCACTCACCGGGCCGATAGGGAACCTGACCATCATGCCGAGCCGATCCGTCGCCACTGCCAGTCGTTCGGGCATCGTCGCGAATGCGGAAGGGGCCAGCGCGGCCAGAGCTGCCGCGCACGCGGCCGATCTGGGGGCGCTGCCGGAATGGGACCTCACGGATCTGTATGCCGGGATCGATTCTCCCGACTTCTCGGCTGATCTAGTCCGCGCCGAGATGGATTGTGCCCGGTTTTCCGAGCGCTACGCCGGTCACCTCGCGGAGGTGGCGACTACACCGAATGCTTCGGTTCAACTGGCCGAGGCGATCGCGGCATACGAAGGTATCGAGGATCTGCTCGGCCGCCTGATGTCGTTCGCGGGCTTGGTCTATTCCGGCGACACCACAGACGAACTGAGGGAAAAATTTTATGGCGACACGCAGGAGCGTTTGACTACCGCTTCCAGCCACCTGCTGTTCTTCGCCCTCGAACTGAATCGTATCCCGGACGTGGCGATGGACCGGACCATGGCGGATGGGCCGCTCCTCCACTATGCGCCTTGGCTGGAAGATCTACGGCGCGAGAAGCCGTTTCAGCTCGACGACCGCGCCGAGAAGTTATTCTTGGAGAAGTCCGTTACTGGGCGTGCGGCCTGGAATCGCCTCTTCGATGGAACGATCGCAGCACTTCGGTTCCCTGTGCAGGGCGAGCAACTCACCTTGGAGCCGACTCTGAACAAACTGCAGGATCCGGATGGCGCCGTTCGGAAGGAAGCTGCTGGAGCTCTCAGCGAAGTCTTCCGTGCGAATCTGCGCACCTTCACACTAATCACCAACACGCTTGCCAAGGACAAGGAGATTTCTGACCGCTGGCGCGGCTTCAAGGATGTCGCGGATGCGCGTCATTTGTCGAACCGCGTCGAGCCCGAGGTGGTCGCCGCGATGGTGGAAGCTGTCCAGGCCGCCTATCCGCGGCTGTCGCACCGCTATTACCGCCTGAAGGCTAAGTGGTTCGGTGTCGAGAGGCTTCCTTACTGGGATCGAAACGCTCCGCTCCCCAAGGTCGATCAGCGTACCATCCCTTGGAGCGAAGCGCGCGATACCGTTCTGGATGCCTACCAGGCGTTCTCCCCCCGGATGGCGGACATCGCCCGGACGTTCTTCGACCGCAACTGGATCGATGCCCCGACCCGACCGGGTAAGGCGCCCGGCGCCTTTGCGCATCCGACCGTACCCTCCGTCCACCCCTATGTCCTGGTCAACTACCAGGGCAAGCCCCGGGACGTGATGACGCTCGCGCACGAGCTTGGGCACGGCGTGCATCAGGTCCTCGCCGGGCCGAACGGGGCCCTGATGGCGCCGACACCGCTGACGCTTGCCGAGACCGCCAGCGTCTTCGGCGAGATGCTGACATTTCGCCGCCTCCTGGCCGCTACCGCGAACTCGAGTCAGCGCCGCGCCATGCTGGCTGCGAAAGTTGAGGACATGATCAACACGGTCGTGCGCCAGATCGCGTTCTACGCCTTCGAGCGCAAGGTCCACCTCGCCCGGGCGCAGGGTGAGCTGACTGCAGAGCAGATCAATAGCCTCTGGATGTCAGTCCAAGCGGAAAGCCTCGGTCCAGCGATCGCACTCGACGCGGGCTATGAGCCGTTCTGGGCCTATATCCCGCACTTCATCCATTCACCGTTCTACGTCTACGCTTATGCGTTCGGCGACTGTTTGGTAAACTCGCTCTACGGTGTCTACGCCAAGGCCGAAGACGGGTTCGTCGAGCGTTATTTCGCCCTCCTGTCGGCTGGTGGTGCCAAGCCCTACGGCGAACTTCTCGCACCGTTCGGCCTCGACGCTCGCGACCCGAGCTTCTGGCAAATCGGTCTCTCAATGATCGAGGGCATGATCGCCGAACTGGAATCGATGGAGACTGCGTGAACACCCGGTGATGTGAGCGATCTAGTAGAGATTCCTTCCGTTGTGAATTCCAGACAACGGAAGGCAAATCTTTATCAATCGCGCACACCCAGCGGCTTGGTCTAGCAAATCCGCCCTTTGGCGTCGCGCACAAGACTCGAAGAAGCGGCGTCCGAAGCTGTGGGGGTGATCCGCGACCTCGGCGCCGGTCCGTTCAGTGAAGGCTGACCGACGCGCTGCTGCCGCGACGATTGGACGGACGCGGGATTGTCGAACCGCGACCCATGAGCCCGCTGCCCTGGCAGGGCGGCCCGTTCCACTTATTTCCGAGATAGCTTTCCTCGACGAGTTGATTGATCCCGATGGCCGACACCGATCGTGAAGCCAACCGCTTCTCCGCCCGCGCCAGCCGCTACGCCCGCGTTGGCGCGAATGTCGGCGGGGTGGCGGCACGCATGGCCGGCGCGAAATTGTTCGGCGGAAAGGAGGCGCCGACCAACGCTGCAGCCTTGGCGCAAGCACTGGGCGGGCTTAAGGGGCCGATCATGAAGGTGGCGCAGCTGCTCGCCACGGTTCCGGATCTGCTGCCGCCGGAATACGCCACCGAGCTTCAGAAGCTCCAGGCCGATGCGCCTCCGATGGGGGCTGCTTTCGTGAAGCGTCGCATGATGGCCGAGCTCGGGACCGATTGGCAGCGTTGTTTCCAAAGTTTTGACTTGAAACCAGCCGCGGCCGCCTCCCTTGGGCAGGTTCACCGCGCGACCTCCCTGGACGGTACATACCTCGCCTGCAAGCTCCAGTACCCGGACATGCAGTCGGCGGTAGAGGCGGACCTCAAGCAGCTTGAGGTCGCCTTCGCGCTGCATCGCCGAATGTCGTCATGGCTCGACACCCGCGAGATTGCCAAGGAGATCGGCGCCCGGGTACGGGAGGAACTCGATTACGAGCGCGAGGCCAAGCATGCCGTGCTTTACGGCAACGTCCTGCGCGACGTCGACGCGGTACGGGTCCCGACCATCCACAAGGATCTTTCGACCAAGCGGCTTCTAACCCTCGGCTGGCTCGACGGCGAACGGATCCTCGATTTCGCCGAGGCTCCGGTCGAGATCCGAAACCGGCTGGCCCAATCGATGTTCAAGGCCTGGTGGCATCCCTTCAGCCGTGCCGCGGTCATTCACGGCGATCCGCACCTCGGCAACTACACGGTCTTTTCGGAAGAAGGCGAAGCCCAGGGCATTAACCTGCTCGACTACGGCTGCGTCCGCATCTTTCACCCGCGCTTCGTCGGTGGCGTCGTCGACCTCTATCGGGGGCTACTCACCAACGACAATGCCCGCATCGTCCACGCCTACGAAACCTGGGGGTTCAAGAACCTGAACAAGGAGCTCGTCGAGATCCTGAACATCTGGGCGCGCTTTATTTATGGGCCGATTCTAGAGGACCGTACGCGAACCGTAGCCGACGGGGTCAAACCGGGTGAGTATGGGCGGCGGCAAGCCTTCGAGGTCCATCAGGCTCTCAAGGCACGAGGTCCTGTCACGATCCCGCAGGAATTCGTGTTCATGGACCGGGCAGCCGTGGGCCTCGGTGCCGTGTTCCTGCACCTCCGGTCAGAGCTGAACTATCATAGGTTGTTCGAGGCCGAGATCGACCGCTTCTCCCTCTCCGATCTTGAAGCGCGGCAGGGCGCGGCACTCACGACGGTCGGACTGGCGTTGCCGGCTTGAAAGCGTGGCCATAAAAAGCCGTTCGAGGCGAATACGCGGCGTGCATGTCGATTGCGAGCGACCATGGCTTGCGCTAAATCCCCTTGGAACAAATCAAGATGATGCCCAAGGGGACGCCCACAAGATGGCCGATACCAAGACCGTGTCCGGCGCGCATTACAGCCCGGCAATGGATGAGAAGACCCACGAGCAGACCTATCGCGGCTTCGTTCGATTCGTAGAAATCGGCACCGGAGTCGTGCTGTGCTGGGTTCTGGCCCTGGCAGTCGGCGGTATCCGCGAGGCGTGGCTGACCGCGATCTTCGGCGTGATCCTGTCCGGTATCGCCGGTGCCGTCGGAGCTCTCGCGCCTGCGATCGGCTGGAAGGCCCCCCTGGCCGTCGGCATCCTGTTGGCGTTGTATCTCGCCTTCGCCTGATTTCTCTAGAACCACAATTTGACTGATTTGCGGGTCGCCTTCGGGCCGTCCTTTAAGGAGCATTCCTGCATGCGCATCGCTGTATTATCGGAAACTGATCCCGCGGAGCCGCGGGTCGCGGCGGTGCCAGAAACGGTCAAGAAATTCATCGGACTCGGGGCCGATGTGACCGTGGAATCCGGAGCAGGCCTTAAGGCCGGCGTTCCGGACTCCGAGTATGAAGCCGCCGGTGCTTCGATCGCCGGTTCGGCTGCAGATGCGGCCGGCTCGGCCGATCTTATCCTGAAGGTGCGGCGCCCGTCCTCGGACGAGATCGGCCTCTTCAAGCGCGGCGCCAGCGTCATCGCGATCATGGATCCCTATGGGCACGAGGCCGAGCTCGGTGCGATGGCGGAAGCCGGACTCGACACCTTTGCAATGGAGTTGATGCCCCGCATCACCCGCGCGCAGGTCATGGATGTGCTGTCGTCGCAGGCGAATCTCGCTGGCTACCGCGCCGTCGTCGACGGCGCGGCCGAGTATGGCCGTGCAATGCCGATGATGATGACCGCCGCAGGTACCGTTCCGGCCGCCCGCGTCTTCGTCATGGGCGTCGGCGTCGCCGGCCTCCAGGCCATCGCCACGGCACGCCGCATGGGCGCGGTCGTTACCGCCACCGACGTGCGTCCCGCTACCAAGGAGCAAGTCGAATCGCTCGGTGCGAAGTTCGTCGCTGTCGAGGACGAGGAGTTCAAGCAGGCCGAAACCTCCGGTGGCTACGCCAAGGAGATGTCAGCGGAGTACAAGAAAAAGCAGGCCGACCTCGTTACCACCCACATCGCCAAGCAGGACATCGTCATCACGACGGCACTGATCCCAGGGCGGCCCGCCCCGCAACTCGTGTCCGAGGCGATGGTCGCTTCAATGAAGCCGGGCTCGGTTCTCGTTGACTTGGCCGTCGAGCGTGGTGGGAATGTCGAAGGGGCCAAGGCTGGAGAGGTCGTCACGACCGAGAAGGGCGTGAAGATCGTCGGCCACCTTAACGTGCCGGGCCGCCTCGCGGCTACGGCCTCAAGCCTCTACGCTCGCAACCTCTACGCTTTCGTCGAGACGCTGATCGACAAGGAGGCGAAGACCCTGGCGGTCAAGTGGGACGATGAGCTTGTTAAGGCGACCAACCTGACCCGCGACGGTCAGGTGTCGCATCCCTCGTTCCAGACCAAATCCTGATCCCGCCGGAGGACACGATGGCTACGCTTCCCCCCGATCAGGCCGCCGAGCAGGCGCGCGCCGCCGCTGCCGCGGCCCGAACCGCTGCCGATATTGCGCAGCAGCACGCGCTTCAGGCGCAGAAATATGCAGACGGTCTCGGCCACGGCCTCAGCGCCGTGACGCACGGCGCCGTCGACCCGACGGTCTTCCAGCTCGCGATCTTCGTGCTGGCGATCTTCGTCGGTTACTACGTGGTCTGGTCCGTGACACCGGCCCTGCACACTCCCCTGATGTCCGTTACGAATGCGATCTCGTCCGTTATCATCGTCGGCGCCCTTCTTGCCGCCGGCGTACCTTACGTCGAGCACGGAACCGGCTGGGCTCGCTTCTTTGGGTTCGTCGGTATCATCCTCGCCAGCGTGAACATCTTCGGCGGGTTCCTCGTCACCCAGCGCATGCTCGGCATGTACAAGAAGAAGGCCTGAGACATGTCCCAGAACGTCTCATCCCTTCTCTACATCGTCTCCGGCGTCTTGTTCATCATGGCGCTGCGGGGGCTGTCGCACCCGACCACGTCGCGGCAGGGCAACCTGTACGGCATGATCGGCATGGGCCTCGCCATGCTGACCACCCTGGTCGGCCATCCGCCGGCCGGTCTCGGCGCCTGGATCATCGTGATCCTGGGCCTCGCCATCGGCGGCGGTGCCGGCGCCGTCATCGCCAAGCGCGTGCCGATGACGGCGATGCCGCAACTCGTAGCCGCCTTCCACTCCCTCGTCGGCCTAGCCGCCGTGATGGGTGCGGCTGCGACTCTCTATGCCCCGCAGGCAGTGGGCATCCTCGAGAACGGCCACATCCACAAGGAGTCGCTGTTCGAGATGGCACTCGGGGTCGCCATCGGCGCCATCACCTTCACAGGTTCAGTCATCGCATTCGCCAAGCTCGACGGGCGCATGTCCGGCAAGCCGATCATGCTGCCCCAGCGCCACCTCATCAATATCGGCCTCGGCATCGCCCTGGTGGTGCTCATCGCCATCTTCATCGGCAGCGAGAGCAAGGCGATCTTCTGGCTCATCGTCGTGCTGTCCTTCGTGCTCGGCGGCCTGCTCATCATCCCGATCGGCGGCGCAGACATGCCTGTCGTCGTCTCGATGCTGAACTCCTATTCGGGCTGGGCGGCGGCCGGCATCGGCTTCACCCTGGGCAACCTCGCGCTTATCATCACGGGCGCCCTAGTCGGCTCCTCGGGCGCCATTCTGTCCTACATCATGTGTAAGGCGATGAACCGGTCATTCTTCTCGGTCATCCTCGGCGGCTTCGGCGGGGATACCGCTGCGGCAGCCGGGGGCGCGGTGGAGACCCGTCCGGTCAAGCAGGGCTCGGCCGACGACGCCGCCTACATCATGAAGAACGCCGAGCGCGTGATCATCGTGCCGGGCTACGGCATGGCGGTCGCCCAGGCCCAGCACAGCCTTCGCGAGATGGTCGACATGCTCAAGAAGGAGGGTGTGGACGTGAAGTACGCGATCCACCCCGTCGCCGGCCGTATGCCCGGCCACATGAACGTGCTGCTCGCCGAGGCGAACGTGCCCTACGATGAGGTCTTTGAACTCGAGGACATCAACGGCGAGTTCCCGCAGGCAGACGTGGCGTTCGTGATTGGCGCCAACGACGTCACCAACCCCGCCGCGAAGACGGACAAGGCCTCGCCGATCTACGGCATGCCAATCCTCGACGTGGAGAAAGCCAAGACCGTTCTGTTCATCAAGCGCGGCATGGGCTCCGGTTACGCGGGCGTCGAAAACGAAGTGTTCTTCCGCGACAACACGATGATGTTGTTCGGCGACGCCAAGAAGGTGGTCGACAGCATCCTCAAGAACCTCTGACGCGTCCGCGGGCGACGGCCCGCCATTCGTTAACTCGAGGGGGCCGGCGCTTATTCGTCGGCCCCTTTGTCGTTTGGGATGCAGTCCTGCGCCGCACATGACGCTATGATCGTCCTGTGTCAGCTGCCATTGCCCTCGACGCGCCACGCGCGTTCCTCGATGTCTCCCACTCTGTCCTCGGCCGACCCTGGCGCGACCGCTGCGCCGATCCGGCCCTGCAGGCCTACGCGGCGACGATGGTCCAGGCGCACGCCCTTCCCGAGCTGCTCGCCCGAGTTCTGGCGGGGCGCGGTATCCGTCCCGCCGAGGCAGAAGCGTATCTCCAACCACGCCTGCGCCACCTGATGCCAGACCCCGATTGCCTGGTCGATATGGGAGCAGCCACCGACCGGCTTGCCCGTGCCGTTCTGGCCGGTGAGCGCGTGGCGGTGTTCGGCGACTATGATGTCGATGGTGCGGCCAGTGCCGCCCTCCTCGCCGGTTATTTGCGCCGCCTCGGCCTGACGGTTCAGATCCACATCCCCGACAGGATCACCGAAGGCTATGGTCCGAACGTCGCCGCCGTCGAAGCCTTGTGGGAGGCCGGCGCTACGCTGCTAGTCACCGTCGATTGCGGTACCAGTGGGCACGCGCCTCTCGACGCTGCAGCCGCGCTCGGCCTCGATGTCGTCGTCCTCGACCACCATGGCGCGCCGGAGCACCTGCCCACAGCCTGCGCGCTCGTGAATCCGAACCGTCTCGACGATCTTTCCGGCCTGGGACACCTCTGCGCTGCAGGCGTCGTCTTCCTCACGCTCGTCGCCCTGAATCGGCGCCTTCGCGGCAAATCCGGATTGGCGGATCGGCTCCCGGATCTCGCCCAGGAACTCGACCTCGTCGCCCTAGCCACCGTAGCGGATGTCGTTCCACTGGTCGGCCTGAACCGCGCATTGGTCGTGCAAGGTCTGAAGGTGATGCGCGCCCGCGGTCGCATCGGCCTTGCGGCGCTGCTGGATGCTGCGTCCTTGGCAGAGTCGCCGGAGGCTTGGCACCTCGGCTATCTCGTCGGTCCCCGCATCAATGCCGGGGGGCGGATCGGGAATGCGGCGCTTGGAGCAACCCTGCTTACCACCGCCGACCCGGCGGAAGCGGCGCGGATCGCGGCGGAGCTCGACCGGCTCAACCGCGAACGACAGGTCATCGAAGCGGATGCCGTCGCTGCGGCTGAGGCGGAGATGGACCACGCACTCACTCTCGATCCGGAGAGTCCGGTGCTGGTGGCCGCGTCCGCCGACTGGCATCCCGGCGTCGTCGGACTCATCGCGGCCCGCCTGAAGGAACGGTTTGGGCGCCCTGCTTTTGCCTTCGCCTTCCGGCCAGATGGAACCGCGACAGGTTCGGGTCGGTCGATCGTAGGCGCCGACCTGGGAAGCGCAGTCCGCTCGGCAGTCGAGGCGGGCCTCGCTTTAAAGGGCGGCGGCCACGCCATGGCTGCGGGCGTAACGCTGCCTGGATCGGACGTCGGCGGTTTTCGCGACCACTTGACGTCGGTCTTAGCTACAACCGTAGCCGAGGCACGGGCTGTCGAAGCGCTACTCGTGGATGGATCGATGAGTGCAGGCGGTGTGACCGCCGAACTCGTGCGCATGATCCACCGGGCCGGCCCGTTCGGGTCCGCGGCTCCGGAGCCGACTTTCGTCCTGCCGCGCCACCGCATCGTGGACGCCGCGGTCGTTGGTCAGGGCCACGTTCGCTCCCGCCTGCGAAGTCGGGACGGACAGACCATCGGCGCAATCGCCTTCCGGTCGGCACAGGGTCCGCTGGGACAAGCTCTCCTTTCCGGAATCGGCAGAGAAGTGCACGTAGCCGGCACGCTGTCCGTTGATACATGGCGCGGCGCCGAACGCGCCCAGATGCGCATCTGCGATCTCGCGTATTTCGATTGATCGATGCGGTTGACTCCCGCTCAGGCGGTCATCATAAGGACGGCGCGCCGCCGAAAGGTGGTCGGTTTGGGGGAATGTCCCGAGCGGCAAAGGGGGCGGACTGTAAATCCGCTGCGTAAGCTTCGTAGGTTCGAGTCCTACTTCCCCCACCAAACCTTTACCGAGATCCCCGAATTCTTCGGGCTGTCTCGATTTTCGGTGACCTGCTACAAAGGTCGGCGATGCGGGTGTAGCTCAATGGTAGAGCAGCAGCCTTCCAAGCTGAATACCCGGGTTCGATTCCCGGTACCCGCTCCATACAGTTCCTGTGCCCACACTGCTAGAGTTGCATGTTATCCGCTCCCGGTTGGGTCGACGGATACATTGAGGTATTGATCGGCAACGTTGTGGGGCGGGTCTTCTACCACCGAGGCGCAGGTCAGTTTATTCGTCCCGGCGGCTATGGATGGGATTTCAGCTCTTCGGAGCGGAGACTTGACGCGCAGAACTTCGCGCGTGGGTGTCGGCACTTCGATGCAGCTGGAGCATTTCATAGATCTACGTTTCGGGAGCGCGATGGTCAGTCGGGAGATTTGGTGCGCCTGTACGTCTAATTGGAGACATGAGGCGGCGTAGCAGGAGCGTTTCGCCGTTCCCTCGCACGTACCGCTATGCCTTCCGAAAGACCTAGGAAAAAGGTCCGCGCTGTGCATCCGCGCACAGTGTGGCACGATTTTGCCACGGTTCAGACTTAGCCGTTGGGCATCGAGAGGCGAAGCGATGAGGATCCGGTAAACCGGACATTTACGGTTTTCGGCAACCTTGCGTTCACCATGATCCGTGCCCCGCGCGCGATTGGGTTGAGGGTGAAACCACGGTGGGTAAGCTTCTGCGCAACGGCCGGACCACCCATCGCCGCGTCTTCTGGAAATGCACCGGACGTTTGACCGTCGTCGGTGCATGCTTCGGTCTGGCGCTGCTAGGCGGAACCCGCGGGACCCAGGACGCCATCGCCAACGGCGATACGCGGACCCTCTCGATCTATCATACCCATACGAAGGAAAGCCTGACGGTTACCTTCAAACGAGACGGTCGTTACGACAGGGCAGCGCTGGAGCAGCTAAATTGGCTCCTGCGCGATTGGCGTGTCGACGAGCCGATTAAGATGGACCCTCGCCTGTTCGACACGGTCTGGGAAGCCTACCGGTCGGTGGGCTCTCAGGAACCGATCAACGTCGTCTCAGCCTATCGTTCGCCCGGTACCAACGCGATGCTGCGCCGGCGATCCAAGATGGTCGCCGAGTACAGTCAGCACATGCTCGGCAAGGCAATGGATTTCTACCTGCCGGACGTGTCGATTGACCAGATTCGGGCCATCGGTATGCGGATGCAGAGAGGCGGCGTTGGTTGGTATCCGCGTTCAGGGTCTCCGTTCGTACACCTTGATGTGGGCTCGGTCCGGTCTTGGCCGCGCATGACGCACGATCAGTTGGCCCGCCTCTTTCCAGACGGAAAGACCGTCCACCTGCCCTCCGACAATCGTCCCCTACCCGGATACGAAATGGCGCGTGCCGAGATCCTTGCGCGCGGCGGTACCGTCTTTGGGGTGACGGAAGTGGCGCAGATGGACGAGGACGATGGGCCAAGCATCAAGGGCTTCTTCGCCAGTCTCTTCGGTGGCGGCCGCACACAGGACCCCGCATCGCAGGTTCAGGTCGCCACGAAAGCGTATGAGAAGGCGCGCACGAAGGCGGCAGCCGTCGTCGTCGCCAGTGCTGATCCTGAGGACTCCGTCGGCACTCGCGCAGCACTTGCCTATGCGGCACCTGCCACAGATGAGACCCTCACAACCAATTTCCGGCGTCGGGACGGCCGTGACGCCCAGAGCCTCCTGACGAGCGAGACGCCGGCGGCTGTAACGCCAGTCTCCGAGGCAGTCGCTTTGATAGCCCTGCCACTGCCCCCCCGACGTCCGGCGGAATTTGCGGCGGTGACCGCTGCCCTGACAATGCCCCTTCCGCCCCCACGGCCCACCGTACAGCTTGCTGGCCTCGGAAATGCCGGCATGGCCAATCTTTCGCCGTCAACGCCATCCCGTGCAGCGCTCGTATCGGCTGATGCCGATCCGCGCACGCAGTTGCATGCTCTCTTCGTTGCGGCTGCCGCAAATGTTGAACCCGTCAGCCGTGCTGCACCGGTACGGCTTGCCAACGCGAAAACAAAGCTCGACGGATCACCGACTGCGATCGTCATGCCGCAAGCCGGCGTCGCCACCCGCTTCTCGGCCCGCAGCCCCGGAGACGATCTGACAGCCTCTCGATTCAGCGGTTCGGCTACACGCGTCGTGCCCGGCATCCGCTGAAGGCGCGGCATTGTCGCCTCTGATAGGCGCGATCGTTTCGGTTCGCGTCGTGTGACCGAGATCTGAAGCGAGGACGCCCGATTGCCGCTAGCGCACGCGCTGGCAGGCCCTGTCTCGCTTGATTGGCGTCAGCCTGAACACCGAGCGAGGCATCGGAATAGGGCCGGAGCGCGGCCATCGTGATGGCCTTCGGGACGGTTGGCGTCGTGCAACCGCGCCGCTCACTCATGAAATGCTCTTCCCGGACGAGACAGGACACCGAAGCGTTGCACTCGGCGACGATACGAATTCATTAAGCTTGCTCACCGTTCAGAGCGACGCTGTGAGGGCGCTCTGCAATACGGATCGTCATTAGCAGAGATAAATACGAGTTAGAATTTCTTGAAATCCCGAACATCAAACACCAATTCCTGATGCTTAAAACGGGGCGCATTGGCAGGAAATATTGCTTTCGTGGGAGGGGCCCAAACACATCAATGCTTCGCGTTTATCCTTTCAGTGCTAGATGGTACCTATATCTACTGTTCAATTGAAATTTGTATCGGCGCATGGTTCGCAACAGGAGCTTTTTGTGTTCGAAAGCCAATTCGATCCCCCAAATGGGGTATGCCATTCTGAATGCATTTCGGAGACAAAGAGAAAACTCCGGCGTTGGGAGAGTCTGGCAATCGGTCAATGAGGACCGCGATCGCTCGGAACCTGAATAGAGGCGGTCTTTGATGTTTACGGTAAGTGCCAGTTTCCTGCTGGCAGGCGTTGCTTTCGCAGCCGCCGCTCAAGCGTCGCCGCAGCGTCGGAGCGCCCTGGAGTGGGCTGGTGGGACCTTGTTGATCGCCGGCCTCGGTCTTCTCGGGGCCGGACTACGTCTGTTCCGGTAGGGTACCAACCTGCGCTTCAGGTTAGCCGAAAACACAGGATGGCTCGCTGAACGGGACTTCAGGGCACGCTGCCCTATGTGCGAGACATGAAATTCACTGCTTTTCGTGCGCTCGGGATCGCCCTCCTGATTGTCTTCAAACCACTAAGCGCCTCCGCGTCAGGAGACTTACCCGCCTTCCTCCTCGTCGGCCTCGATGGAAAAACCTTTTTTGAGCCGGAGGGCGGCCGCAACGGCCCGAATGGGAAGGATGCCGTCGGAATCATCGACGTTACCAATGAGGCGCAGCCTCAGCTGGTGCATACCCTTCCACTCGACAACTCCGTGTACGGGCCACCGACAAACCTGCGGATAACGCCGGATGGACGGCTCGGCTTGGTCGCAAGTTCTGTCCTGATACAGCAGGAGGGTACGGCGTGGTACGCTCACGCGGACAATCGCCTGCATGTCATTGATCTGACCGCGACGCCGCCTCGCCTGATCGAGACGATCGAGGTTGGACGGCAACCATCCGGCATCGCCATCTCGAATAGAGGCGACCTCGCTCTCGTCGCCAACCGCGAGGGACGCAGCGTCACCGTGCTGTCGATCACCGGACTGAAGGTTCGGCCGGTCGCAACGATTGATGTCGGCGATGAGGCCGCGGCTATTGCCATCGCTCCCAACGGCAGACGCGCTTTCGTTGCTAAAAACAAGGCGGCGCGGGTCGGGGTGCTGGCAATCGAGGGTACTTCGGTGAGCTATGAACCGGGACAGGACATGCCGGTCGGCGCCGGGATCTATGGACTCGATGTCACGCCCGACGGAACGCTCGCGCTCACCGGAAATACCGGACAGCAGCCGAGCGATGGGCACGCGGACACCGTCAGCGTCATTCGCGCTGATGGTCGACGTCCGGTCGTCATCGATCATCTTGGAATAGGTGATACGCCGGAAGCCTTGGTGATCGGGCCAGACGGCCGGCACGCCGCCGTCTCGGTCGTGCGGGGTTCGAGCGCATCACACCGAAGTCCAGGGTATACACAGAATGGTGCGGTTGCGTTGCTGACCCTTTCTACACAGGGTGTCTGCATCACGTCCTGGGCCGAGGCGGGTGCCGTCACGCAGGGCGTCGCATTCAGCCCTTCTGGGAAGTACGTCTATATCAGCAATTACGTCGATCGGAATTTGGGGATTTACCGCGTTTCGGGCGATACCCTTGTCGATACGGGCAATCGCCTCCTGCTCCCAGGACAACCCGCGTCCCTAGCCGGGCGATAGGATCGTCGATGGAGGGGGCACCATTCGGAGTCCACCTCGGCTGTGTCACCATGGCGCGAGTGACACCATAGCTGACGAGAGAGCGGAGTATTCCCTTTGTGTTCACTACGTCGGGATTTGCAACGATCGTTGTTAGAACCCCTATCGTCTGCACGGTGGTCCGCGAATTATTCACAGGCGCGGGAATTTCTACGCCACGCGAGACGTCGGTCCCAATGACTTCGTGATCTTGGCGGAGGGAAACAACACCCAATCGATCGCCGATCGGAACGCGACTGACCTCGATGAGCGTCGGCTTTGAAGGGCGATCAGAGGGTAGATACCGCGTCGGTACTACGACCGTCGAGGTCCCGCGCGATCCAGTGACAGCGAGACCTCGACCAAGCGCAAAGGCGTGACTCAGGCTGCCTGCTTGCGACCCTTGGTCTTCGGCGGCACTTCTTCGTCCTCGTTGCGGTTGGCAACCTGACCAAGGCCGATCGACTTCGCCAGCTCCGAACGCATGGCAGCGTAGGATGGGGCAACCATCGGGTAATCGGCGGGAAGGCCGTAACGCTGGCGGTAGCTATGCGGATCGAGGCCATGGCTGCTGAGATGACGCTTAAGCGTCTTGTAGCTCTTACCATCGAGAAAACTGATGATGCCATCGGGCATCACGGACTTGCGAATCTGGGCGGGCGTCGGCTTCTCGGGCGCGACCTCCTCGGTGGTCTGTGCGGCTCCGGTGACGAGACCGTTGAGTGCCGCGTGCACGTTGCGGATCAGGTCCGGCAGATCGGCAGTCCGGACTGGGTTGTTCGATACATACGCCGCGACGATATCGGCAGCGAGATCGACGAAGTCGGTCGTTTGAGTTTCGGTGCTTTCGGACATGCGTAGATTTCTTTTCCCTGTGCCCCCAAGGCTGCAGATCGCCCATTCGTAGACATTTATCAAGCGCCCAAGGCCAAATTCGCCGGTGAACATGCCTGACATGCACATCACAGATAAGAGATGTCCACAACAGACATGCCGGACCCGAATGCGTACTCGGGTTTATTGCTTCTGTGCTCACGCACTTCCGTCCGCACAACCATCTGGCTTCGACAGATAGACCGAGCGTTGTCCATGCCGCCCGATCGGATATCGAATCGTAGCGCCCCCCATCCGGCGCGTAGAGGCACCGCGCTCAGTAATGCTGCGCTTCGGCCGCTAGGTGCCGATCCCCTCATGACCCTGCGTGCCGTTCTCCTGACGCGTCTGACGCTCCATCTGGCGGCGTCCGAGCCAGAGGCTGTTCAAGAGCCACGCCAGGGACAACGGGACCGCCGTCACGGCAACAGCGGTCGAGCCGAGCCCGAGCGCTGCGATCCCGGCGAATGACCAAGCTCCAACTTGATCACCGACGCGATATACTACCGTGTCGATGAAATTCTTGGCTTTGTACCGATCCTCTCGCGGCACTACTGTGAACAGCACCTCGCGAATAGGCCGTGCGATGGCGAAGTTCCCAGCTCGTCGGAGAACCTGGAAAACCACGATAGCGGTAATCGTCGGAGACACGGCCAGGGCCGCGAAACCAAGGATGCTGGCCGCCGGCAGAAGCGCAAGGGACGGGCCCACACCGATCCGGCGCACGATTCGTCCAGTGAGGAAGAATTGGACGCCGAGCGTGAGCACATTCACCAGCAAATCCACACTGGCGAAGAAGGCCGTCTGCGCACCCCGATCGGAAAAGCTACGCTTCGCGATGCCAGCCTGTTCAAAATACAGGAACGTCGATGTGATCGAGAACAGCAGCAGGAACAGGCTGATATTAAGAAGATAGGGTGACCGCAGCGTCCGCGTGATACCCGCAAAGGCGCTGCCGCCGATCGCCTCGGCCGCTCGTGCATCACCGGCGGCAGGTGCCATGCACAACCGATCCGACAATCGCGCGAGCCCTCGCATGCTGAAGACCGCCGCCTCGAGCAGCGCTGCCGCGCCGATGAGGAGGACCCAGGTCGGCACGTCGCGAGCGAGGATGGCCGTCGTCGCCGAGCCCGCGATAGCGCCGAGCGTCGCTCCGGCGGCAATGAAGCCGAAGAGCCGCTTGCCCTGCTCCGTAGAGAAGACGTCGACGATGGTGGCCCAGAAGACTGAGACGACGAACAGGTTGAAGATCGACAACCAGATGAAGAAGGCACGGCCGATCCAAATACCGCCATCCGGACCTACTAGATACAGAGCCGCGGCGAAGACAAGAATGTTGGCTGCGAAGAACCGGTAGGTCAGCGGTACGAACCGCGCCCGTGGCAGCGTCTTCACCAACCAAGCGAAAGGCACGTTGAGGGCCAGCATCCCGACCAAAGTACCAGTGAAAAGCCAGGGTAGATTCTCGATGCCACCAGCGACGCCCATCTGGTCGCGGATCGGGCGGAGGACATAATAGGCCGCCAGGATCGAGAAGATGTACGCCCAGGACCAGGCGAGTGCCGGTGCCTCGCCCGGCCGCACATCGACGAGGCGCGCGAGCCAGCCGGAAGCAGGCTGCCCAGCCGAAGCCTCCGACGAGGCGCCGGCGGACGTTTCACCGCTCAAGGCGTCACACCGAGGCGGGCGCGCAGGTCAGGGGCGGTGACTTCGAGGCCGAAGCCGGGCGAGCCCATCGCGAAGCTGTCGGCCTTGGCAAGCGGCCCGACCACCACTGGATCGAAGCCCGCATCGATCACGAGTTTTGACACCGCCGCGACGGCTTGAGGGTCGTCGCCTGCAAGGGGGATCGCCATCCGGGCGCTCTCGCGGTGAGCGTTCTTGACGAACAGCTTGTAGTTGGCGGCGCTGAAGGCCCGCACGATGCGAGCGCCGGCCAGATACTTGGCCGACACCGCGGCGATGCCGCTGGCTTGGACCTCTCCATAGACCTCACCGTCGCGGGCCTGGGTGGCATTACCGGCATCGATGACGATCTTGCCCTTTAAAGCGGAGCCGTAGTCCTGCGCGATCTGCGGATAGGCCCTGTAGGGGACGGCGATCAGCACGACGTCACCGAAGGCGATGGCCTCAGCAGGCGTTCCGGCGCGGGTATTGGCTCCGAGACTTGCGACGAGGCCCTTCAACTCTTCCGGGTGCCGGGAGGACAGCATCACCGGAAAGCCGGCCTTGGCCCAGAGGCCGCCGAGGGTACCGCCGATATTGCCGGCGCCGACGATGCCGATGCGTACCGGCTGAGATGGGGTCTGTGCCCAACACGGAGTGGCCAAGGCGACAACCGCACCGGCGGCGAGCGCAAGGGTCGCGCGGCGTGTGATGAACTCAAAGTGCATCGACGAAGGCCTCCATGCGGCTGCGCTGTACCGCGTCGGGCAGACGGCCTCGAGCGGCGCCAAGGTTGTCCTCGACATAAGCAGCCTTGGCCATGCCAGGGATCGGGCAGGTCACGGCCTCGTTTCCGAGAACGTATTTCAGGAAAAACTGTGACCAGCTCGCGCAGTCGAAGTCTGCAGCCCACTGCGGAAGAGTCCGTCCTTGGACGGCCTTAAACAGGCGGTCGCGCCCGAACGGCACGTTGACCATCACCGCGATGCCGCGCTCTTTCGCCAGGGGCAGGATCCGAGCGGCAGCGCTGCGGTCGTCGAGCGCGTAGTTCACCTGAATGAAATCCAGTGGTTCACGCGTCATCACGGCTTCTAAGTCCGCGAGTTGGGTATCGCGCCACACCGTCGCGCCCAGATAACGGATCTTCCCCTGGGCCTTCAGGTCGCGGAGGGTCGCAAGGTTCGCGTCCGGATCGATGAGGTTGTGAATCGCGACGAGGTCGATCATCGACGTCTTCATGCGCTGGAAGGAGCGCGCAATCTCCGCCGAGCCGGCCGCGCGCCCCGGCGTCCCGACCTTACTGCACAGGAAGACCTTCTCGCGCAGGCCATCCTCGCTCAAGATCAGCCCCAGCACGTCCTCAGCGGTACCGTAGCTCGGCGCGGTATCGATCACCGTTCCGCCAAGCGCAACAAACCGTTGCACCGCCTCGCGCAGCGGCGCGACGGCCTCCGGCGTCGGCTCGACCTCGTAGCGTCTCGAAGTCCCGATGCCGATCACCGGCAAGGTTTGGCCGGAAGAAGGAATCGGTCGGTGCCGCAATCCATCGGATCGCAACGTGTCAGCCTTCGCATGCGGTCCCACCAACGCCGCCGAAAACGGCAGAAGACCGGCGCCAGCGAGGATGGCGCGTCGAGAGGGATTCATCGGGATACGAGCTCCAGTGAAGACGAGCGTCCAGAACATCTAGGGCCGGGTACCAGGCTTCGACACGTCTGCTGACGCACGGATCAAACCTGGAACGGCCAGCCGAGGACGACGACCAAGCCGTTACGCGCCGAAGCGGCGGGCGATAGGAGGCGATTTCAGCGCCTCCCGCGGAAGCTCCGGCCGTCGATTTCCAGGGCCTTCATCCGCGAGGCCAGGGTGGTCGGTCGCAGGCCGAGCAGTTCGGCGGCCCCACCCGGGCCGAAGACCTTGCCGCCAGTCAGCGAAAGAGCTCCCTCAATTTCAGCTCGGTCGCGGGCGCGCCGCTCGGGCTCCGTCAGCGGGTTCAGGATCGGCGCTGCGGTGGTGACTGCGTCTCGGCCCCGAGGTGGCGGCTCGACTTCCGGCAAATCGAGATGGAGCCGGCCACGCACCGCGAGGATGGCACCGCGCTCGATCACGTTCTCCAGCTCGCGCACGTTGCCCGGCCAGGGATAGCGGCTGAGGCGGCGCACATCCCCCTCCGTCAACCGCGGCTCGGCGACGTTGAGGCGCCGGGCGGCTCCCTTGAGGAAGTGCTGAGCAATCAGTGGGATGTCCTCCGGGCGCTCACGCAGGGGGCTGGCAGCGATCGGAAAAACGTTGAGGCGGAAATACAGGTCCTCACGGAAACGGCCACGGCGCACCTCCTCCCGCAAGTCGCGGTTGGTAGCCGCGATCAGCCGAACGTCGACCGCACGGGTGCGCTCCTCGCCGACTCGCTCGAAGGAGCGCTCCTGCAACACCCGCAGCAGCTTGCCCTGGAGATCGAGGGGGATCTCGCCGACCTCGTCGAGGAATAGTGTGCCGCCATTGGCCAATTCGAAACGTCCGACCCGGTCGCGGACAGCCCCGGTGAAGGCGCCCTTCGCGTGGCCGAAGAATTCGCTCTCGAACAACTCGCGGGGGACAGCGGCGCAGTTCACCCGGATCAGGGGACGGTCGCACCGCCGGCTGGCCTCGTGGATTGCCCGAGCGATGAGTTCCTTCCCCGTGCCTGATTCACCGGTGACCAGGACGGTGGCGTCGGTGCCGGCCACCACGTCGATCTGGCGGAGGGTGGCCTCGATGGCCGGCGAGCGGCCGATGATGCCCTGGTGGTGGCTCTCGAGGCGGATTTCCTCCTTCAGGTAGGCGTTCTCGAGTTCCAGGCGCTCTCGCAGGGAGTCGACCTCCGCGAGCGCCTGACGCAGCCGCTCGTCGGCTTCCCGGCGGGGGCCGACGTCGCGGAAGACGATGACGGCGCCGAGAAGCTGGCCCCGGTCACGGATCGGCGTCGACGTGTATTCTACAGGGAACGCGCGTCCGTCGCGCCGCCAGAACACCTCCGTGTCGACCTGGTGAACGGCTCCGTCACGGAAGGCGGCGTAGATCGGGCAATCCCGGTGGTGGTAGTGCGCGCCGTCGGGATGGGTGTGGTGGACCGTGGCGTGCATGTCGCGGCCGACGAGTTCGGCGGCGGACCAGCCGAGCATCCGCTCTGCCGCCGGATTGACGAAGGTGGTCACACCCTCGGCGTTGACGCCGTAGATCCCCTCCCCTGCCGCGCGCAGGATGAGCTGATTCTCGCGCTCGATATCGCGGAAGATCCGCTCCATCCGCTGCCACTCGGAGAGGCCGGCCCGCATATGGGCGTCGGCCTGGGCGTCCACGTGGCGCTGACGGCGCGCGTCGAGGTCGGCCAAGGTCACCAGCATCAGGGGCGCTGCGGCGGCGAGGCGCGAGCCGGCATACTCGAGCCGCAGCGCCTTGCCGGCGCCATGCCGCGGGGTCAGCGCATGGGTCCACCAGTGGCCTTTCGCGTCCACCCCCTGGGTGAACACGATCAGGGCCGCGCGCTGGCCCGGATGCAGGGTGCTGGCGGGCATGCCCCTGAGGGAGGCCCGTGGATAGCCGAGGAGGTCGGCCGCGGCCGGATTGGCATCGACGATCCGGTCCGCCGGCGGATCCAGAATCATCATCGGCTCGCGGTTGTCCTCGAAGGCAAGCCCGAATTCGGGATGCCCAGGCGGCTTGGGAGACATGGTGATGCTCCAACACGAAATCTCGTTATCGAGATCACGGAATTCCGTGAAACACGAGATTACGTGAAAGTCCATCCCTCTACCAAGCTACTGTTTCTGTTCTGAAAAATCGCTGCCGCCACCTGGCATGCCACTTGCTGATCGAAGCAGACGATCATGCGGTGAGGCAGCCATGGCCCTGTTCGACAATCCCTTCGATGCATCCCGCCGCCTCCATCGGGGCGGGTGCTCCTGCGGTGCGCATGGCTCCCAAAGCGAGCACGATGCGGCCATGCCGAGCGGTGACGCCGCCATCGAGCGGGTCGTCGAGGGCACCGTCATGCGGGCGCTCTTCCCGCACGATGCGGAACGGCGCGCCTTCCTGAAAAGCGTCGGCGCTGCAACGGCCCTCGCCGCCGTCAGCCAGTTCCTGCCGACCCGCTTCATCACGGAAGCCTTCGCGCAGGGTGCCAAACCGGAAAAGACCGACCTGAAGATCGGCTTCATCCCGATCACCTGCGCCACGCCGATCATCATGGCGAAGCCCATGGGCTTCTACGAGAAGCAGGGTCTCAACGTCGACGTGGTGAAGACCGCCGGCTGGGCGGTGATCCGCGACAAGACGCTAAACCGCGAATATGACGCCGCGCACATGCTGGCGCCGATGCCGATCGCCATCTCCCTCGGCGTCGGCTCGAACCCGCAGCCCTACACGATGCCGGCGGTGGAGAACGTCAACGGCCAGGCGATCACCCTGGCCATGAAGCACAAGGACCGGCGCGACCCGAAGGACTGGAAGGGCTTCAAGCTCGCCGTACCGTTCGACTATTCGATGCACAACTACCTGCTGCGGTACTACCTCGCCGAGGCCGGAATCGACCCCGACACCGACGTGCAGATCCGCGCGGTACCGCCGCCCGAGATGGTCGCGAACCTGCGGGCCGACAACATCGACGGCTTTCTCGCCCCCGATCCGGTGAACCAGCGCGCTGTCTATGACGGCGTCGGCTTCATCCACATCCTGTCGAAGGAGATCTGGGACCGGCATCCCTGCTGCGCCTTCGCCGCCTCGCAGGACTTCATCACTCAGACGCCGAACACCTACGCGGCCCTGCTGCGGGCGATCATCGAGGCGACCACCTACGCGTCGAAGGCCGAGAACCGGAAGGAGATCGCCGCGCAGATCGCTCCGGCCAATTACCTGAACCAGCCCGTGACGGTGGTGGAGCAGGTCCTGACCGGCACCTTCGCGGACGGCCTCGGCAGTGTGCGCAAGGTACCCGACCGCGTCGATTTCGACGCCTTCCCCTGGCAGTCCTTCGCGGTCTGGATCATGACCCAGATGCAGCGCTGGGGTCAGATCAAGGGCGACGTGGATTATGCGGCGGTGGCATCCAAGGTCTACCTCGCCACCGATGCCGCCAAGCTGATGAAGCAGAACGGGCTGACCCCGCCCGAGACGACCACGAAGACCTTCGTAGTCATGGGCAAGACCTTCGACCCGGCCAAGCCGAAGGAATACCTCGAGTCCTTCAAGATCAAGCGGGCGGGCTGAGCCATGGCCACCAGCCTCTCCGCCCGCGCCGGCCTCGTCTCCCTGGCCCTGCTCCTCGCCTTCCTGCTCACCTGGCAGGTCGCCGTCGGGGGCACGGCCAAGACCGAGGCGATGGACCCCGAATACGCGGCCCTCATGGGTCAGAGCGCCACCACCGGCAAGTCGGCCATGCCGGGCCCGCTCGATGTCGGCGCAACCCTGTGGAAGCACCTCAAGGACCCGTTCTACGACCGGGGCCCCAACGACAAGGGCCTCGGCATTCAGCTCGCCTATTCCATCGGACGCGTGGCGCTCGGCTACGGCCTCGCCGTGCTGGTGGCGATCCCGATCGGCTTCCTCATCGGCATGTCGCCCCTGATGAGCCGGGCGCTCGATCCCTTCATCCAGCTCCTCAAGCCGGTCTCGCCGCTCGCCTGGATGCCGCTGGCCCTCTACACGATCAAGGATTCCGGCCTGTCGGCGATCTTCGTGATCTTCATCTGCTCGCTCTGGCCGATGCTGATCAACACCGCCTTCGGGGTCGCCGGCACGCGGCGCGAATGGCTCAACGTCGCTCGCACCCTGGAGGTCGGCCCGTTCCGCCGAGCCGTCACGGTGATCCTGCCGGCGGCGGCGCCCACCATCCTCACCGGCATGCGCATCTCCATCGGCATCGCCTGGCTCGTCATCGTGGCCGCCGAGATGCTCGTGGGCGGCACCGGTATCGGCTACTTCGTCTGGAACGAGTGGAACAACCTCTCGATCACCAACGTGATCACCTCGATCCTGGTGATCGGCCTCGTGGGCATGATCCTCGACCAGCTGCTGGCCCGCGCGCAGGCGCTGGTCACCTTCCCGGAGTGAGCGCCATGGCGACGCTGCTCCCATTCCGCTTCCGATCCCCAGAGCCCACCGGAGACGCCCGCATGTCGTCCCAGACCATGCCGTCCTCGGAGAAGTTCATCTCGATCGAGGGTATCGCCCGGCGCTATCCCGCGCCGGGGGGCAAGAGCACGACCGTCTTCGAGAACCTGTGGCTGCCGATGCGGCGGGGCGAATTCGTCTGCATGATCGGCCACTCCGGCTGTGGCAAAACCACGGTGCTCAACATCCTGGCCGGGCTCGAGGCCCCGAGCGAGGGCGTCGTCATCGTCGACGGGCAGGCGATCGAGGGCACCAGCCTGGACCGGGCGGTCATCTTCCAGGGGCACGCCCTGCTGCCCTGGCGCACGGTGCTCGGCAACGTCGCCTATGCCGTGTCGTCGCGCTGGCGGAAGGCGGCAAAGGCCGAGGTGACGGCACGGGCGCGGAAAGCCATCGCCACGGTTGGTCTCGCCGGCTCCGAGCACAAGCGCCCGTCCGAGCTCTCGGGGGGCATGAAGCAGCGCGTCGGCATCGCCCGGGCGCTGGCCATCGAGCCGAAGATCCTGCTGATGGACGAGCCGTTCTCGGCCCTCGACGCCCTGACGCGGGGCACGCTTCAGGATGAGGTGCGGCGCATCTGCGTCGAGACCGGCCAGACCGTGTTCATGATCACCCATGACGTCGACGAGGCGATCTATCTCGCCGACCGCATCGTGCTGATGACCAACGGCCCGCAGGCCAAAGTGGCGGAGATCGTCGAGAACCCGCTGCCGAAGGCGCGCGATCGCACGCAGCTGCACCACGCGCCGGGCTATTACGCCCTCCGCAACCACCTGATGGATTTCCTCGTCAGCCGGTCGAAGACGCTGCGCGACGCGATGCCGGCCGGCTACGACCCGCGCCATCCGCCGGTGATCCGTCCGAGCCTAAGCGAGGCCGATGCCGCCACCCTGTCGGCGGACACCGCGCCGGCCCGGCGCGCCTGACCTTCCCTTTCCCACCCGTCACGGAGACGTACGTCATGAAGCGCGAAGACCTCACCGAGAAGCTCCTCGACATCAAGCGCGAGAAGGGCTGGACCTGGAAGTACATCCAGGACGAGATCGGCGGCATCTCGCCGATCCTGATCACCGCCGCCTGCATGGGCCAGATGAAGCTCCCCAAGGCCCAGGCCGCCAAGGCCGCCGCCCTGTTCGGCCTCTCCCAGTCCGAGGAGCGCATGCTGAACGAGGCGCCCTACCGCGGCTCGATCGCGCAGATGCCGCCCACCGACCCGCTGATCTACCGCTTCTACGAGCTGGTGATGGTCTACGGGACCACCTGGAAGGAGCTGATCCAGGAAGAATTCGGCGACGGCATCATGTCGGCGATCGATTTCAACATGACCATGGAGCGCGAGCCCAACAACAAGGGCGACCGGGTGAAGATGAACATGTCGGGCAAGTTTCTGCCGTACAAGTATTACGGCAATGAGGAAGGCGTGCCGGATTACGGTTTCAAGGAAAGCTGATCGATGCACCGGCGTGCATCGTCACGAAGTTCGCCGGCTGCACCGGATTGCTGAGCGTCGCGACGACATTCCTAACGTCGCCTCTTGAAACCAGCATGGAGAGCACCGCGCCACTCCAGGCGGCGTCGGCGACCCCTGAATTCTGAACCGCCGATGGTGCCAGGTACGCCTGCACCTGCGGTCCTGAATCCCGGACTCCGCTGCGCGGCCCCGGGACGACGGGGTGCTACCCGAGATCCTGCGGAAAGGCTTCGGCCGATACGGACTCATCGGCGCGAGAGGGCTATCCAATCTCACTCCATCGTCGGCGCGAGCTTCTTGACGCTCTCGACATCCTCGCCGAGCCAGGCCGCGTTCTTGGCCGTGCCGTCGAAGGTAGCGGAGGTCTTGAACAGCTCGAACTTGCCTTGGAGCGCGTAGGGCTTGCTGCGCTCGAGGAGCTCGGCGACCTTGGCCTTGTCCATGGGCTGAAAGGTCTTCACCGCCTCGAAGGCCTGGTCGAGGTCGCGCTGGCTCTCGATGCCGGTGATGACGACGCTGGTCGGCAGGTTCAGGGAGAAGTGCAGATATTCGAGCGGCTTGATCGGCGCGTCGCTCTTCAGGATGACGCCGTCGCCGAAAGTCTTCATGCCGAGCGCGGCAATGCCGTGCTGCACGAGGTAGGGCAGCACAAGGTGCCCGAACGAGCGGAAATGCGCGTCCATGACGTTGAGCGGCATCTGAACGGAATCGAACTGGAAACCACGCTCCTCGGCGACCTCGAGCATCTGCAGATGGATGCGCGGGTCCTTGTGGCCGGTGAAGCCGATATAGCGCAGCTTGCCGGCCGTCCTCGCCTCCACGAAGGCCTCCATGGCGCCGCCCTCGGCAAAGACCCGGTCGGGGTCGTCGAAGCGCAGGATCTCGTGGTGCTGCACGAGGTCGATGCGGTCCGTGCGCAGGCGCTTGAGAGATTCGTCGATCTGACGCATCGCCTCCTGCTTGGTGCGCCCGTCCATCTTGGACATCAGGAAGACTTTGTCGCGGTAGCCGCCCTGCGAGAGGGCGACGCCCATGCGCAGCTCCGAGCGACCGCCGTTGTAGTCCCAGCAATTGTCCATGAACGTGATGCCGCGATCGATGCCGGCATGGATCAGGCGGGTCGCCTCGTCGTCGGAGACCGCATTCTTGCCCAGGTGGAATCCACCCATGCCGATCGCCGAGATCTTCTCCTTATGGCGGCCGAAGGACCGGTAGAGCATCTCGCCCCGGCGCTCACCGAGATCGGTGACGAACGGCAGGTCGGCCGCATCCTTCGGCCGGGTATTGGGCAGGCCGGGCGCTGTCACGGCCGCGCCGGCGCTGGTGGTGGCGGCGAGTCCGGCGCCGGCGGCGGCGCCCTGTAGGAAGCTGCGGCGTTCCATGTCTGCTCTCCGATGTGAACGGTGCTGGTGCGGATGGCGCGCGGCATGTCAGGCGCGCATCCGGTCGTTGGCGGTGACGTCCGAGAGGGCGCGGGCGGCCTGGAGCAGGCGCATCGCGGCACAGGCAGCGCCGTAGCCGTTGTCGATGTTGACGACGGTGATGCCGGGGGCGCAGCTCGCGAGGATGGCGTCGAGGGCCGTGCGACCGCCCTCCGCCACGCCGTAGCCAACGGAGGTCGGTACGGCGATCAGGGCGCTGGCGACGAGGCCGCCGACGACGCTGGGCAGGGCCGCGTCCATGCCGGCGGCCACGATGAGGATCGGATGGGCACGGATCTCGTCGAGCCGGGTGGTGAGGCGCCAGAGTCCGGCCACCCCGACATCGGCGAAGAGCGTGGTGGCGTGGCCCTGATAGGCCAGGGTCCGTTCGGCCTCCCGGGCGACCGGAACGTCGGAGGTGCCGGCGGCCACGATGCCGATCCGGGCCGGGCCGGTGAGCGGACGGGCCCGTCCGAAGATCGCGGTGCGCGAGACGGCGCAATAATCGATCCGGTCGCGGTGCGGCGCGGCGAGGGCCGCGTGCTTGTCGGCGTCGAGGCGCGTCAGCAGGAGGGGCGCTCCGCGCGCCGCGGCGGCGTCCAGAATCGCGTCGATCTGCATCGGCGACTTGCCGGCGGCGTAGATCGCCTCCTCGAGACCGATCCGCTCGGGACGGGCGAAATCGAGGACGAATTCGTCGGCGACGCTCATGGGGCCGCTCCCGTCAGGAAGGCGCTGCCGGTGCGGTAGGCCGTGAAGCGCACCGGGGCTTCGGGCAGGTTCGCGGGTGCACCGGCGCGGATCTCGGCGGCCAGGGCGGTCTGGCGCGAACCGTCGAGTGCTGCGAGGCTGTCGGGGTCGAGTTCCACCACGATGCCGGCGGCCCGGACGCGGCAGCGCACGGCCCGGCGCGGACCGGTCCCGGCCTCGAGGGTCCGGGTCACCAGGCCCTCGACCGCATGGATGAAGGCGAGGGTCTCGGGCTCGATCCGGATTCCGGTCTCGACCCGGCTCGACAGGCAAGGTGCCGCCGGCAGTTCCGCTACCGCGCCGAGGCCGAGGTCGCGGGCGAGCGCCCGCACAGCGACCTTGTCCAATCCGGCCTCCACGTAGGGGTGGCGCACGCCGTGCTCGCGGGCCGCGTCGAGGCCCGGGCGATACTCGCCGAGATCGTCGAGATTGGCGCCCGACACCATGGTCCGGTCGGTCACCCGGCGGATCGTGCCGTAGAGATTGGTCTTGCAGAAGAAGCAGCGGTTGACCGGGTTGGCACGGTAGTTCGGGTCGGCGAACTCGCCGGCCTCCACCACGCGCAGGGACCAGCCGGCCCGCGCCGCCTCGTCCCGAACCCGCCGCGTCGCTTCCGCAGGCACGGCCGGTGAGGATGCATGCACCATCAGCGCCCGGTCGGCGCCGAGGAGGCGATGGGCGGTCTCGGCGAGGGTCAGGCTGTCGACGCCGCCACTGACCGCGACCGCGAGCGGCCCGATCCCCAGGAGGACCTCGTCCAGGCATGGCTGGAGATCGGGGCTCATGCGGTCCCTCCGTCCTCTGCATCCGCCCGGAGGGCGAGGGCTTCCGCGGCACGGCGCAGGCCGGCGCGGCTGGCGTGGGTCTCGTGCGCCGCGGCGTCGTCGGCCTCCGCCTTGGCCGTGCGGCCGCCCGGCCGGTCGACCACCTTCACCCGCACGGGCCGACCCTCGACCGTGACCGAGTGCATCCGGCGCGGGAGTGCGGCGCCGGAGACGACGCGATGGCGCAGGCCGATCGTGGTGGTCTCGCGGAAGCAGGCCGCCACCGCCGCTTCCAGCCCGCTGGCGCGGGCGAGCGCCCGGACATGGGTCATCATCCGCCCCTTCTTGCCGAAGACCGGCATCTGGACGACGTCGAAGATGTCGGGATGCGCGCGCAGGCGATCGAGGCCGAGGCCGAGATCCTCCGCCGACTGATCGTCCACCTCGAACTCGATCACGCCGAGGTCGCGGTGCTCGCCGCTCCCGCTCGCCTTCGATGCCTCGTACACCATCGCCCGCAGGCAGTTGCTCAGGCCCGGCAGGACCTTCGTGCCGAAGCCGATGCCCGATCCCTTCAGGACGCGCGGCGCCGCCGGCAGGGGCGGTGCGATGTCTTTCAAGTAGCGGAGGATGGCGGCGCCCGTCGGGGTGACGCGCTCGCCCGGCACGCCGTCATCCAGGGTCTCGAAGCCCTCGACGAGGAGGCTCGTGGCCGGGGCCGGCACGGGCAGCGGTCCGTGCTGGGTTCGGACGCGGCCCGAGCCGAGGGGTAGAGCCGATACGCTCCAGGCCTCCGCGTCGAGGGCCGCGATCAGGTGGGCGGCCGCCACGATGTCGGCGATCGAATCCCAGGCACCGACCTCGTGGAAGGCCACCGCCTCGACGGCGATGCCGTGAACCCGCGCCTCGGCCTCCGCCAAGCGCGTAAAGATCCCGATCGCGTGGCCGCTGACGACCGGATCGAGCGGACATGCCCGCAGGTCCGCGCGGATCTGCGACCAGTGGCGATGCCCGTGATGGGAAGCGCCTTCGTGATCGTGGCGGTGGCCATGCTCGTGCGCGTGGTCGTGACGGCGATGCGTGTGACCGGCCGCGCCGCCATCCCGATCGCCGGGACTGCGCGCGACGACGAAGCGTCGACCGGCGAGGATGCCGTCATTGTGTCCGACGAGTTCGCAGGAAACCCCCGGCAGGGCGGCCCGGATGCTTGCCAGCACACCAGCTTCCTGGTCCGGAAACGCATCGAGAAGAGCGGCGGCGAACATATCGCCGGCGACGCCGCCGAGGGCGTCGAGATGTATCTGCATGCGCGTTCGTGTTCGTTGGCCCGTCACCGCAGGGAGCGAACGCAACATCGGTCGGAAAGCTCCGGCGGCAAGCGCTGGCGCCGGGAGACCGAAGGCCGCAGAGAACCCCCTCAGTCCGCCCGGATCTGGTGGGGTCCGACGATCTTCGCCCAGAACGAGCACCCGCACGGCGAGGGCTGCATGGCCCCCCTCGGCGCCGGGGTTTCGCAGGTGAGCAGGTGCTTCAGCAGTCGCTCCATCTGTGCGATCTGGTAGGGCTTCTGCATCACCGGGATGGCATTGTAAGCGGGCTCGATGCCGGACAAACCGTAGCCGGTGGCAAAAATGAAGGGGATGCCGCGCTCGAACAAGGCGTCGGCCACGGGATAGCTGCAAGCGTCGCCGAGATTGACGTCGAGGATTGCCATGTCGAGGTCCGCACCGCGGGCCAGGGCGATCGCCTTGTCGAGACGCATGGCCACCTCCACCTCGCAGCCGAGGTCGAGCAGCATGTCCTCGCCGAGCATGGCGACGAGGCTCTCGTCCTCCACCAGCAGAACGCGCCGTCCCTCAAGGCCGCTCATCGGGCGGCCCGTCCGGTCACCTGTTCCTGCCCGTGCCAGCCGAGAGCCGTCAGCGGGATACGGAGCCGGCAGGTCACTCCGCCCTGCGCGAAGATCAGGTCCGCGCTGCCGTCGAATTCCATCGGCAACTGGCGCTCGATCAGCCGGCTGCCGAATCCCTTGCGGGTGGGCTCCGCGACCGGCGGCCCGCCCGTCTCGGTCCAGACGAGTTCCAGGCGCTCGCCCGCCTCTGCCGGCTCCAGGGTCCAGGAGACGCCGACCCGGCCTTCCGGAACCGACAATGCGCCGTACTTGGCCGCGTTCGTCATGAGTTCGTGCAACGCCATCGCGAGGGTCACGGCGACCTTGGGGTGCAGGCGGGTGTCCGGACCGACGAGGTCGAAGCGCGCCGTATCGAGCTCGGCCAGAGCGTGCGGTGCCAGGGCGCCCTCGACGACGCTGCGCAGGCTCGCGCTCTCCCAGTTCTCCGCCGTGAGCACGTTGTGCGTGTTCGACAGAGCGACCATCCGGGCATCGAAGGTCTGGCGCGCCACGGTGTCCGTGTTGCCTCGGAAGGTCTGCGCGGCGATCGACTGGACGGTCGCCAGCGTATTCTTGACCCGATGGTTAAGCTCGTTGGTCAAGAGGCGCTGACGCTCGGCGGCCGCCTTCTCCTCGGTAATGTCGCGCACCTCGATGATCGTTCCGATGATGCGCGCCTCGTCGTCACGGATCGGACTGGCGGTGAACCCCACCGGATAGAAATGTCCATCCTTGTGAACGAAGACCTCCTCGCCCCGCTCCTGATTGTTCTCCGGAAAGGCGCGGTCGATGGCGCATTCCGCGAGCGGGAACGGGCGGCCATCCGGATACGTGTGATGGACGATATCGTGCAGCGGGCAATCGCGCGCGAGCACCTCGGTGAGGCTGAAACCGGTGAGCAGTTCGGCTGCGCGGTTCATGTAGACGCAGTGCTGCCGGTCATCCATCAGAAAGATGGCGACCGAGGCGTTGTTGAGAACCGCGTTGAGTCGGCGCTCGGTTTCATACAGCTGCGAACCGCGCCGCAGGGTTGGCAAGGTGGTCGTGGTTGTATCGAACGTCTGCATCGGTCCAAAGCTCGGCACGAACGATCGTTTCCCGGAACGGACAGCGATGTCGCTGGCCAGTGAACAACGCGGTGGGGGTGCAGGGTCGGCCCTTGGACGAGGCCGACCCACTGCAGGCACAGGTCTAACGTTAGCGCCTATCGCAATCCACGGTCCGCGCAATGGTTCCGCCTCCTAGACCGGGTTCCTTTACGGCACGTGATCGACGTGCTGGCGGGCGTGGGATAGGGAGGCGGCACATGGAACGAATCACGATACGACGTGCTGCGTTCAGGATGCATTCGGAGGGTCATGGACGACGCGGTTGAACGGCTTCGTCTGAAAGCACAGGCACTCGAGGCGGAGATCGCGGCGCTGCACGCGGAGCGGGACGCCCGGATTCGGGCACCTGATCCCGGCCAGCGCACCTCGGCAGCGAGCCCCGATCTGCTCTTCACGGCAGCGGAGAAGACCCGCATGCCGATGATCATCACGGACCCGAATTTACCGGACAATCCGATCGTCTTCGCCAACCGGGCCTTCCAGGACCTGTGCGGATACGGAGCGGCGGAACTGCTCGGACGGAACTGCCGCTTCCTGCAGGGCAGCGGCACCGATCCGGCCGAAGTCGCCCGCGTGCGGGACGCTATCGCGGCCCGGCGCGACGTCGTGGTGGAGATCGTCAACTACCATCGCGACGGGAGCGCATTCCGCAACGAGCTTTACGTCAGCCCGGTCTTCGACCGCGGGGGCCGGCTGATCTATTTTTTCGGCAGTCAGCTCGACGTCACCCGCTTCCGCACCGAGGAGGGCAAGCTCGCCGAGAGCGAAGCGCGCTATCGGACCCTCTTCGATGCGATCGATGCGGGTTTCTGCATCGTGGAGATGCGCTTCGACTCCGGTGGCCGACCGGTCGATTACCGCTTCCTGGAAATCAATCCGGCCTTCGAGCGCCAGGCCGGCCTCGGCGACGTGGTGGGGCGCTGGGTCAGCGACGTCATTCCGGATCTCGAGCCGCGCTGGCTCGAAACCTACGGCGAGGTCGCCCTGACGGGCCGACCCGCCCGGTTCGAGAGCGGTGCGGTCGCCCTCGGCCGCTGGTTCGACGTCCATGCGCTGCGCGTCGGCGAGCCGGTGCAGCATCGGGTTGCGATCCTCTTCAACGACATCACCGATCGGCGCGAGGCGGAGACGGTGTTGCGGACCACAGCGCGGGACCGCACCGTCGAGCGCGACCTCGTCTGGCGCGCCAGCCGAGACCTCCTGGTGATCTGTGGGTTCGACGGCGTCTACAGGTCTGTGAATCCCGCCTGGTCCGAGATGCTGGGCTGGCCGGCGGATGCCCTGATCGGCGCGCGGTTCGACGACTACCTTCACCCGGAGGATGTCCCGCCGGCGACCGCCGCCTTCACCCGCCTGACCGAGGGCAGCGTCCTCGACAATCTCGACGTCCGCATGACGACGGCCGATGGGGATTTCCGCTGGGTCTCCTGGAACGCCATCCCGCAGGGCGACCATTTCTACGCCGCCGGTCGCGACGTGACCGAACGGAAGGCCCTCGAGGAGCAGCTGCGACAGTCGCAGAAGCTCGAGGCGGTGGGCCAGCTCACCGGTGGCGTGGCCCACGATTTCAACAACCTCCTGACCGTCATCAAGTCGTCCACCGACCTCCTGAAGCGGCCCGACCTGCCGGAGGAGCGGCGCCAGCGTTACATCGGAGCGATCTCCGACACGGTTTCACGGGCGGCAAAGCTGACCGGGCAACTTCTCGCCTTCGCGCGCCGGCAAGCCCTGAGTCCCGAGGTGTTCGATGTGGCCCGGAGCGTCGCCTCCGTGGCGGACATGGTCGGCACCCTGACGGGGGCCCGGATCCGGGTCGAGACCGAAATCGTTCCGGGCCTGTCCACCGACGGCACGCCACTGACCTATCTGGTCGACGCTGATCCGAGCCAATTCGATACCGCGCTGGTCAACATGGTCGTCAATGCACGGGACGCCATGGATGGCGAAGGTCGGCTCCGAATTCGGGTGAACCGGGCCCTGACCATCCCGGCCGTCCGCGCGCACCCCCGCGTCCGAGGAGACTTCGTCGCGGTTTCGGTGTCGGACACGGGCTCGGGCATACCCCCCGAGATGCTGGATCGCATCTTCGAGCCGTTCTTCACGACCAAGGGCGTCGGCCAGGGTACGGGTCTCGGACTGTCTCAGGTCTTCGGCTTCGCCAAGCAATCCGGGGGCGAGGTGCTGGTGGACAGTACCCTGGGGAGCGGGACGACGTTCACCCTGTTTCTGCCCCGCGTCCGGGCGCCAGTCGCGCCCCAGGCCATCCTGCCCGAACCAGCCTTTCTGGCCGATGGTCATGGCACGCGGGTGCTGGTCGTCGAGGACAACCTGGAAGTCGGTGCCTTCGCGACGCAGGCTCTGCAGGAACTCGGTTACGTCACTCGCTGGGTGACGGATGCGGAACAGGCACTTCAGGTGTTGGAGCCGGCCGCCCTTCCGGAATCGCCCGATCGCCCCTTCGACATCGTCTTCTCCGATGTCGTCATGCCCGGCATGAACGGGATCGACCTCGGACAGGCGATCCGGGCGCGCTATCCCGGCCTGCCCGTCGTCCTCGCCTCGGGCTACAGCCACGTCATCGCCGAGCAGGGCACCCACGGCTTCGAATTGCTGCGCAAGCCCTACTCGGTCGAGGATCTGTCCCGGATTCTCCGTCGTGCGGTGGCGCATGGCCCGGATCAGAGACGCGATGCGTGACATCTCGCTCGTGATGGGCCTCGGATGAACTGGATCGACCGGCGCCGGGTTGACCTGCAACAGGCCCGTTCGACGGACGGACGTCATGGGACGTCCCCTCGACGCGCACGCACAACCATCGGGAAACGTGACATGAGCGACGGCGCAACGGCGAGCGACAGCCCCTTCATCAAGGGCCGAAATGCTCGCCTCTACGGTAAGCAGCGTGAGAGCTGCCCCTATGCCGAGGGCAGCGAGGACAGAGCGGCCTGGTTGCAGGCCTTCGATGAGGCTGCCGACGATCGTTCGGAAAGCGACACCGGGGCGATCGATCCCCAATCGTCCACGAAAGCCTGAGCCCAGCCAGCCCCCTGGCGCTGTAGCAACCGCCGACGTCGGCACGCACACCCCGAACCGGGGCACACCGCCTCGGTTCGGATCATCCGTCGAAGATACGGCGACCGAGCTGCAAGTAGCTCGGATTGAATTCGGCCAATTCGCTCAGGCCGGCCCAATCGAGGATCGTCAGCCGCTTGCCGGACAGGGCGATGAGGCGCTGCCGTCGGAGGGCCTGGAGGGACCGGTTGACGTGCACGTTCGACAACCCGACCGTGACGGCAATGTCGCTCTGCGTGAAGGGCAATTCGTAGGTCATCCCACGGGTCAGCCCCACTGCGCTCAAGCGCTGGTGAAGTTCGCAGAACAGATGCGCGATGCGCTCGATGGCGGTTCGGCATCCGATGTTGACGATCCACTCGCGGAGCGTGGCCTCGTTGACGAGGATGCTCGTTCGCAGGGCCTGTCGTATGGCGGGATGTTGCCGCAGAATCGCCTGCAGCGCCTCTGCGTTCACGCGTGCAATCCGACATGGTGAGAGCGTGCTCACGGTGTGGTCCATCCGACCAATCAGGCCGGCTTCCAGGTTGCAGTGGTCACCGGGCACCAGGTAGGCGGTGATCTGCCGGGCACCGTTCTGACGAAACTGGTTGCGACAGGCGAATCCTCTGACGACGATCAGGACGCCTTCGGCAGGTTCTCCCTCGTGCAGGATGTCTGAGTGAGCGGGGTAGTCCCGGGCCGACGTCACGAAGCGCGACAACGCGTTCCGATCCCCCAACGACAGGTTCTGAAACGCTTCGAGCTTCTGAATCAGCGCGGAGGCGGGCGATTCCGCCATGGGGAAGAGGACACGGTCCCCGACCGCCTGACTGCTAAGGGCCTGTACCATAGTCACAAACTCCCGATCGCAAATTCGTCGAGGGTGATCACGATGCTTCAGGGGATCTCGAGTTTCGCGAGACAGGGCGCGTCGCCAAAGCCGCGCGCGATTGAACCCTCGCGATGGCAGGTCGTTTGCAGAACGAAGGAAACGCCGCGCCTGGGGACGCGCCAGAGGGTCCTCGAGACGTCGTCGTCCTCGAGCAAAGGGTCGAGGAGACGGTCAGCTCGATGCGTTCACCCTCCAGAAGCGCTTCGGTCGCCGCCACGTTCGCCAGCCGACCGGCCACGCGCTCACCGGCTTCCTGCAGGGGTACGCACAAGTCCAGGGCAACAATCACGTCGCTTTCCGCGACCAGTACGCGGGGTGTTCCGGTTTCCTTCATCGCTCGATCCTGGTTTCGAGATGGATGCAGATTCCGTCAGATTCCGCGCACAAGTAAGACCCGATTTAACAATCAACGCAAGTGCAGCCCTGGGTTTCCAACTGTCTGATCCCTTGCGTTGACTGTGTGTGCGATACCCAACAATCATTTGATAAGCAGTGATATCTGTCCGCGTTGCATGACACCTCAGGGTGTAGTGCTGAAAGGATGGATGAAGGCTCGGGCATGCGTCTTCGCGCAGATGCTCTTTCGCGATTGTACCCTGAGCCACGACTGTGGCGGTCGCCATCACATTGCTCGGAGGGCGCGTCGGTGAATCATCCCCCGATCGAGGATAAAATCGACGGATTGGTTTACGCAGCCTGTATTTAATGATCGATTCAGTCTTCGTGTCAGATCAGGCACCGAAATCCGATGAACTGATTGCGATTTGTGCGTGGATCCGCGATTTTCGAAGCGAGATAGTCAGAGGATCGCCAATGGAAATTGCACGCCTGCTTCATACCTTTGCCGGCCCCATGATGGCCCTCGTCGGAACGATGCCGTCCTGGCGGCAAAGCCCTGCACCGCCCCCGGTTCTGGAGGGAGCGCTCCAGCGGACCGTCGACTTCCCCGCGGTGCAGCCGAAGGAATCCGCGTATTGGCCCGAGCGCTCACACATCCTGTCGGGTAAACCGGAACAGACGGCGACGTATGTCTACAAGAGCCCCGACGGCCTGTTCGCCGCCGGCATCTGGACCTGCCAGCCAGGCAAGTTCCGCATCGATTTCGGCCGGGCGGAATTCATCCAACTGCTCGCGGGTGTGGTGACGGTGACGGACGCCGAGGGCCTCTCCAAGACCTACCGAGCCGGCGATGCCTTCGTCACGCCGGCAGGCTTTTCCGGCACCTGGGACGTGATCGAGCCGATCAAGAAGCACTTCACCTGGTACGGTCCCGAGTCGGTCTGGTAGGGCGCGCCGCCCCCTACTCGGCGGCGTCGGTGATCCGAAAGCCCTCGATGCCCTGGCGCTCGGGATTGATTGCCGCGAGCGCGCGCTTGGCCGCCTCCAGGGGATGTTCGGCTTCGATCCGCACGGAGGACAAGTCCGGGCTCTTGTAGACGGTGACGATGGTATCCATCACCTCCGTCAGCGTCGTCCGCTTGTCCTCCGGCGCCGCGATCAGGAGCTGCAGCCCCCACGCCTGGTAGAGGTCGACCAAGGCCTGGCTGTTGCGCACGTCGAGCTTCGAGAACGCTTCGTCGAGCAGGCAGAGGCCGAGGCCGGGGTTCTCGTCGCCGGGCCGGTCGCCCGGGTAGTATGCCGAGGCGAGGGACGCCGCGATGGCCACGTAGAACGGCGCCTGCGCTTCGCCACCCGATCCGCGGAGCGCACGGTTCGACATCGTGGTGCGATTCCCGGCCCGGTCGCGCATTCCGATTTCGTAGACGAAGTAGTTGCGATAATCCGCGAGGCGCGCGGCACTCTCCTCGCCAGCGATCAAGGCCGTAATTTCGTCGATCGCCGCGGCGAGCGGGCCATCGGGGATCGCGCCCCCCTCGTCCGGCAGGATAGCCTGAGCCGCATCCGGCGAGCGCGCGACCTCCGTCGCCAGGGCGTGGACCGCCGCGTAGCGCCGGTCCACCTCCGCCTCGAAGGCGTAGGTCTGCCCCGTGAAGGTCTGGCTCGACAGGCGCTCGTTCAGGGCTTCGAGCCGGGCGCGGACCCGCTCGAACTTGTCGGCGAGCCGGGTCAGCAGATCTTCGATCATCAGGCGGCGCATCTCGCTCTCCGCCCGCCGCGCCTGATCGCGGTAGCGCCGCAATTCGTGCCCCGCCACCTCGTCATAGGCCCGCTTCGCCCAGCCGTAGCCGAAGGAGGCCGGCGCATCGCCTGCCCCCAACGGATTCTCGACGCGCCATTGCACGCAGTACTCGGCGAGGTCGCGCTCGGCCGCCCTCCCCTGCGTTCGCGCCGTCTCCGCCGCCTCACGGGCTCGCGCGCGCCCGGCATTGGCGAGGCCCGCCAGTGCCTTGGAGTCGAAATCTGCTCGCTCGGCCCGCAGCTGGGCCAGCGCCTGCGGATCGAACGCGTCCGGACGCACGAGCCGGATGCGCATACTGTCGCCACCGGTCCAGCGCTGATACGCGGCCCTGCGGGCCTGAAGCGCGGCACGGGCCGCCTCGCGGCTCGCTGCGACCTTGGCCTTCAGGCCAGCCTCCTCGCCCAGAAGCAGGTCGCGTTTCGGCTCAAGCACCTGAACGAGCTCGGTAAGATACGCCGAGCGCTCCTTGGCGAGTTCGGCGAGTTCGGCCTCCAGCACGCCGGTCTCGGCGCGCTCGACGCTCTCCCGCTCCGTGGTCAGGCTGCGGCGGCGGCCCTCGATCGCGTCCGCTTCCGCCCGCAACTCCGCAAGGTCGAGGCTGGTCTCGGACAGGCGGCGTGCGAGGGCGGCGCCGATCCGGGCCGCCTCGCGCAGGACATCCGCCTCGGCCCGGGCCCGGCGCGCCTCGGCGACCGCCTGCTCCCAATCCTGGCGGCTCTCGACAGTCGGCCCGCGATGGCCGCGGGTCATCATGAGCTGGACCGGGCGCACCACCGAATAGGCCATGCCCGAGGTCGACCGCCCGCTCGGGGCCACGGCCCGGCTCATATGGGCGAGGGCCGCGTCGTTCGGGGCGAGGTCGTAGCCGCCGAGCCGCGCGCCGAGAAAGGCCTGTGCGTGAGGATCGGCCGTCTCGATCAGCGCGAGCGGGCCCTCATCGTCCCGGCCGCCGCGCCGGCGGGCCGTATCCGTCGTCTTCACGAGGAGACAGCGGTAGAACTGGCTCTTGCGGGCCTCGAGCAGCGCGAAGGCGTCGTTGAGGCGGTCCGGCTGCACCACGAGCGCCTCGCGGGCGCCCCCGAGAAGGCCTTCGAGGGCCTGGCCCCATTTCGGATCGACGATCTCGGCGAGTTCGCAGATCGGCGTCGCGTTGATCCCGAGGCGGGACAGTTCCTCGCGGAACGCCGCCACGTCGGAGGACAGGCGCGGTGCCGTCCCCCGCCCTGCGCTCGGGGCCGGAGCCCGGGACTGCGCCTCGTTCTCCAGGGCGCGGGCGCGCAGGGCTGCGTCCTCGGCCGCCCGCTCCAGCGGCGTGGCGATCGGGGTCATCCCGGCCAATCCGGCGAGCAACGCGGTAAGCGGTCCGTCGGACCGCAGCGTCTCCTCGGGATTGGCCTCGCGGCGCAGGCCCGATCGCGCGCAGGCCTCCACCAGGCGCGCGGCGTCCGGCGAGACCTTGCGGATCTCGCCGATGATCACCGCGAGCTTGCCGGTGTCGAGGACGATCCCGACGAGATCGGCGACTCGGGCAGCCAGATCCCGCCGGTCACGGGCCAGCATGGCGAGGCCGGCATTCGAGGCGGCGAGACGCCCCTCTGCGGCGGTGCCGGCGAGCAGCGCCTTCTTGCCCGCGATCTCACCGTCGATCTCGCGCACGAAGCCCTGGCTGGTGGCGACGCTCTCACGCGCGATCCGCAGGCGCTCGGCGACGTCCCTCAGGGACTGGCGGGCGGTGACGGTGTCGATGATGCGTCGGCGCAGGTCCGCGTCGGCGGCGCGGAGCTCTCCGAGAGCCGAGGCAAGGCTCGCCTCGGCCCAGGTCTCGTAGCGCCCGACGATCCGGGCGAGATGCGCGAGCCGCCGCTCCAGCTCCTCAATGGTCTCGAGGAGGCGCCGCCAGGTCTCCACCGATTGCCGGATGCGCGCGACGTCCAAGGGCTCGGGTTCGAGCACGAAGGACCGGACGAACGCCGACGAATCGAAGATCGGCTTGAACGCCACGGCGTTGGAGAAGGTACGCAGGAAATGGCGCGGCTCCGGGACCGCCGCCCCTTCGCGGAGGATTCCAAGGAGTTCGGCGGTGAAGCGCTCGCCGGACGCTCGGTACTCGTCGAAGGTAGTCCCGCGGGCGCGCAGATCCTTGGCGATCTCTGCCCAGGGCGCGACGAAGCTTCCACCCGGCGCCTCACGAACGTAATCGGCGATCTCGAAGCGGTGGCCGACATGGACGAAGCGGGACAGGGTGGTCTCACGACTGTCCTCCGCCCGCGCCGCCATGGCGAGTCCGGCGGACACCACGCGCCCGGTGGTCTCGTTCTCAAAGACCAGAACGATCAGGGTCTCGCAGGCTTCACGGGTGGGGCGTCCCCCTTCGGCCGGATCGCTGATCCAGCCGAGGCAGTAATCCCGCACGGTCCGGGCGCTGCGTCCCGAGGCCGAGGCGTTGAGGGCGAGGCGACTGGCATTGTTGCCCGCCAGGACGGTGCCGACCGCATCGAAGATGGTCGACTTGCCGGCTCCCGTCGGCCCCACCAGTGCAGCCGCGCCCCGGATCCGAATCTGCTCGCGGCGGATCAGGTACCAGTTGGAGAGGACGATGTCGGTAAGGCGGTACACGGCCGGCGCTGACGGTCCCAATTTCGCGAAGCCCCCTCGCATGAACGCTGCGCGCCCGGGATGCAAGCCGGCGCGGACGCCGGCCTGGGGACGCGGAGACACCGGGCGATGGGGACAGGCGCTCGCCAGCAAGCATCGAGAAAAACGCGCGGACAGCCATGCCTACCGAGGCGGCAAGCGGTTGACGCTCGACGCAACCGCCCGGTGGCCTCGCTTCCCCGGGCGATCGCGTCCGGCTCCAGTCACGAGACGTCAGGCCTCCTCGTCGCCCCGCGCGGCCCCCCAGGCCCGGACCTGATCCATCCAGGCATCCGGCGACAACACCGCGATGCCCGGCATCACCATCAGGGGCGTGATCTTCTCGACCTTGTCGCGTTCGCCCAGGCGCAAGCCGCCCTTGCGTGCGAACAGACGTAGGATCTCGGTGAGTCGCGCCTCCTCCGGGGGGTCGCTCCGCGTGGCAGTGCGGATCGACTCGACGATGTCGTCGGTCGTGCATTCCACGACACCCTCCGTGGTGACCCGGTGCGCGCGCAGGCCCTCCTCGTAAGCGAGACGCAGGGCAAGGAGCACCAAAGTCTCGTCCTTACGCAGGCGCTCGGCCTGGGCATCGTGCCGGATGCCCTCGGGCGGAACCCGCAGGCACACCATCTGGTCGCGGTGCATCACCTCGAACTGATAGCCGAGGCATGCGAAGTAGGCCTGGAAGAAGGGCGCGTAGTGCCGGGCGAGTTCGTAGGAACGCCCGATGCCCGGTGTTCCGGCATAGACGCATTGGCTTTTCAGAAGCACCTGAAGGGCCCGGGTCAGCTCCTCTTCCGAAGGCGCGCGGGCTCCGGGCGGCGACAAGTCCTCGCCGTCGACGATGGCGCGAAAGGGTTCGAGCATAGCAGGCCTCGCGGTCGCGGGGTCTTCCCGCGCCGGCCGATGTTTCTAGCGCCTCGCGGCGACGCCCGCCAAGAGCCTCGCTTCGACGCCCGCCAAGAGCAGGGGCCAAGCGTCGTGACCAGTGTCGTGGCCAAAAATCGTGCCGGAGCGCGTGTTCCACCAAAGGAAGTCGCCGGTGCCGTGAAATCCTTCAGGCCGCGACGGCCGGGGTCGCACGGAAGAGCGAGAGGCAGGCCGTGTCACGATGCATGCTGAGAATCGATGCACGGTCGAGCGAGGGGTTCGCCGCGAGAACGCGCTGGACCTCGGCCACGATCGCCTCGTAGCGGGATGGATCGTAGTTCGGCTCCAATGGGCTGACTGCGATGTAGGTTTCGACCACCAAGACGCGCTCGCAACGCTCACGGCCGACTTCCGCGGCGATCCAGGCGGATTTGATCAGGCATTTGGCGCTGGTCATGGACGAACGCTCCCACAGTCTTCTCGGATTTCGTGTCGCAGCGTGCGCATGAAATTGAGCGGAGCATGAACCCGTCACGGTATTTTGCCAAGGCCCGGGATTAAACCGGGATGATCAATCGAGCAGTTGCGAAAGATCGCCGTCATCGGGAAATCTCAGCCGAGAATCCAGCATAGCCACGGCGAAACGCGGTCGGACTTGGTTCTAGCGGCGCAGGGCCGGCGCACGCTCCAGCAGGAAGTCCGGGCAGTCGAGCCAGCCGTTCGAGACCCGCCCATCCATGCGTGATAGCCGGTAGCGGGTCCGCAGACTTCCGTCGAACAGGACGTCGATCTCGCGCAGGCGCTGGAACACGACAAAATCGTCGACGTCGGTGATCTGGATCTGAGAACCTCGGATGGCGCGCTCAGGTCCCAGCCGTGCCTCGACGAAGGCCACGATCCGCTCGGGCGTAACCGCGACGCGCTCGCGGAACGCGTCCTTGGCAGCGATGAAGGCCTCGATGACCGGGTCGATCTCGATTTCGGGCAGCGGCTCGAACTCGATCGCCGCCCGGCGCAGGCGCGGTGCGTAGCAATGCGGTTCCCCGATCGGTGGACGGAACAGCGAGACATGTGGATCGGGCAGGCCGGGGAGGTCGTCACCGCCGCCGGCCACCGCCCGCAGGGCCGCGGCCGTGCGTTCGATTCGGTCGGAATCGCGATGGTCGAGGTAGCGCAGGGTTGCGGCGATCCGGCGCTCGAGCCGGGCGACGATGTCGGCGACCGCGTCGAGGTGACGATCGAGCCCCTCGAAGATTGCCAGGATCTCGGCTAGGTCGCCGCGGACGGCGCGCTCGGCCGTCTCACGATCGGGTGCCCGGCCCTCCCGGAGACCCGCATCCGTCAGCGCGCGCAGGGTGAGGGGGTCGCGCAGGGCGCGACCTGCCTCGCGCACGATCCCGGATCGGAAGCGGAACGGATTGAAGCGGGTGTGCAGCGTCCGGTAGTCGCTGACGAGGTGGCGCGCGACGAACTCTTCGAAATAGAGGCGCAGGGCGACCCCCTGATCGGCCTCGCGCAGGATCCGCTCCTCGCTCTTGCGCATCGAACCAGCCAGGCTGCGCAGGTGGCTCAGGAAGGTGCGGGCCGACTTGGCCGCGTTGACCAGGGCCTCGGACCGCTCGGCCGGATTGGCGATTGCGCTTTCCAGGCTGCCCAGCACATCGAGGACCGCACCGCCATAGGAGCGTCGCTCGCCCCGGTCGAGGCGCGCCAGCTCCTCGATGACCATGCGGGCTTCGGGGTCGAACTCGACCACCGGAACGTAGCGCTCCCGCCGCTCCACCAGCCAGCCGGCCTCGAGCAAGCGGCGATAGACGACCGAGCGGCGCTCGCTCGGCTCAACCGTGCCGGTCGCGTCGTCGTCCACCTCGCGGTCCACGAAATCGGCGGCGAAATCACCGATCGCCGCCAGAAGTTCGCTCTTCCGCAGGGGTTCGGCGGTGTCCCCGAATACGCGGCCGTGCAGGTGCAGCAGGAGCGCCGCATTGAAGGCCCGGCTCGAAGAGGCGAGTGGCTTGAAGAGATCGTCGGACAGGTGAGTGAACAGCATGGCGAACCCGTCTGAGATCAGCCCTGCCCGGCACGGAGAGTCAAATCGCCGAAGCGGTCGTCCAGCGGATGACCCTGAACTCCGGAGACGAACCGCGCGTTGTCCACCGGTCGTTCGCGTTCCGCGAAGCCCGTTGTTTTCGTGGAGTTTGCGATGTCCATCCGCCGCCGGAGCGCTCTGCTCCTCGCCCTGTCCGTTTTCACCCTGCCAGTGGCGTTCGGGAGACCGGCCCATGCGCAATCGGCGGCAGACGGAGGCGGCGCCGGTTTTGTCCAGCCGCAGCCGGGGGCGATGCGGGGATCCAAGATGATCGGCCTTCCGGTAGTCGGTATGGATCACGTGCGGGTCGGGTCGATCGAGGACGTGCTCATCGGCGACGCCGGAAAGGTCGAGGCGGTGGTGATCGGCGTCGGCGGCTTCCTCGGCATTGGCGAGAAGCTGGTGGCAATCCCCTACGATACGGTCGCATGGAACATGGAGGACGTCCCCCTCACGAGCGGGCCGACCTCGGTGATCACGCCGGAGACGAAGCCCAGCATCGACGCGGCCGCCCGCGTCCAGCCCGAGACGATGCCGGGCGCCGACACGACACGCGAGGTTCTCGGCGCCGTCCAGAACAAGCACACCGACCAGGTCACGGCGACAACGGGCACCGTCGACGAGAACCGGAAGCCGACCGCGGATCGCGCCACGGCGCTGGCCGGCGGTGTGCCTGTCGAGGCCGAGATCCGCATGACGAAAGCACAGCTCAACGCGGCACCGGCCTTCCGGTACGGGGCGGCCCGCAAGGCCGACAAGTAGCAGTGGAGAGCAGGATGCCGATGACCCGCACCCTCACCACGAGCGCCGTCCTGTGGACCGCGACCCTATGGAGCGCACTCGCGCAGCAAACCAATCCCGCGCCGCCGATCCCGGAGACCGGACCCGCCGGCTCGAATTCCGCAGCTGCCAACGCGGCCGCCACGGATTTCAACTGGATCTGGCTCAGCCTCGTCATCGCGGTCGTCGCGCTGGCGGTCTGGTATGTCGCCCGGCGCCGGCAATCGGGGAATATCCGCTGAGAGTACGAGGCTCGTCGATCCCATCGTTACTTCGTGAACGCCGGTTCCGCGACAGGGGACCGGCGTTCATCGAACTGACAGCCCACAAGGCAGATGTTCTGGGCATTCCACCGGGCCCGAGGGGCTCAGAAATCGGACGAGGTTCAACACATGACCCAATCCAAAGTCACGCTCGCCACCTTATCAATCCTCCTCTCAGCCTCAGCAGTGCTGCCAGCCCTTGCGCAGTCTGAAGCGGCGATCCAGCGCCGCGACAACGGGCGAGCGGCTGCGGAGCGCCGCGATCTGAACCGCGCCGAGCAATCGAGCGCCGATGATCGCAGATCCGTCGGTACGGACCGAGCGAGGGCTTATCATGATGGCGCAGTTCTCCGACGCGACGAACGGCGCGGAGACCGGGCGGCCGTTTCGCGGGATCAGGCAGTCGTCAATCAGGACGCGGCGGGTCTGCGCCGAGACAATCACGCCGCGGCGGTCGGTCGGAGTGCCGTGAGTCGGGATCGTGCCAGGGCCGACCACGGCGCCGCCGTCGTTCGTCGCGATCGGCACTGACCGGACCCCAGCGCCAGGCAGTCGCGGGATTGCCCGGCCATTCAAGGAGATTGACGGGCACGCGATTCTGCCCGGGCCTCAAGCGTTACGAGTCGCTGTCGAAGCAATTCGTCGATCCGATGCGGACGTCGGCGCTGTGTTTACGCTGAGACGCCCTCAAAGACGTCCGTGAAGCTCGCTGTCAGACCTTCGCATCCGGGGCACCAGGGTGAGCGGTAGAGACCGTAGGCGAAGAAGCATCCGGCGAAGTTGGCGTAGCCCGTCGGGCCGACGTAATCGACGATCAGCCTGTCATCGACTCGTACCTTCAGCAGGCCGTTGCTCCCGGCCCCGTCCACGAAATCGATGGCGACTGCGTAGGAGCGATCTCGGCGCAATGGGACGATGGCCTCCGGTCCCAGATCGACGCGGCGGCCCTGGTCCTGAGACCCGGCCGTCGGGAAAGTCGCGAGATCGATGTAGAGCACTTCCTCCCGAGCGTGAGGGGCCTGTGGCTTGACCCCGATCGCGAAGGGCGGGTTCCGCCAGCGTTCGCCCGGGCTAGGCCGGGCATTGTATTGACCGACGACGCACCAATCGTGCGTCATCAGCAAGCCCGGGTGGACGTTGATTGCGAAACGCGCCCGCATCAATTGGCCGGCTGGGTGTATCTCGCGTCGGCTCGCGTCGTAGACCGCCATCGCCCGCGCCGGCGCATCCTGTAGCCGGCCAGCGTAGTGCCGCGCCTCATTCGCCGAGACGTCCCCCTTCTGAATGCTGAACGTCCGCACCCTTCGACCGTCCGATAGCACGTCCCAGCACACTCCGCGGGTGACCGGAAGGTCGAACCGCCTTGCTGGCAGGATGAAGCGAACCCCATGGCCGTCTTCCAGAACCTCCTGGCCGTCCGTGTGCTCAATGAAGTCGATCATGCCCCACCGATAGGCCTTGTCGCGAGTTAGCGGCAAGAGATCGAGATGGCGCGAGTGCCTTTTGCGGAGGCTTTGCGGCTGTTCGATTGGAGCCGTGTTGGGCTAGGTGGGGTGCCAGGCCAAAGAGGGTCAGAACGCAGTACGGCCGCCTGCGCCGCTGTTGATAGTTTCACGCCGCGCCCCGCGGGTCGCATCCACGCGGGGCACAACCCTGAGCCGACAGCTCTCTTGGTGCCTGCCTCCCGCCCGGAGGGCGGGTCGACCCATGGCGACGCCAGGTGATTCTGCTCCCGTACACGGGCCTCGGGGCTATTTGCTCGCATTGGGGAAGAACAATTCCTTGCCCTCGATCTTGTAGCTCGCGATCGCAGCCTGACCGTCCTGGGAGATCAGCCAGTCGATGAAGGCTTGGCCCTCCTTCGCTTTCACGGTTGGGTGCTTGGCCGGATTCACCAGCATCACGCCGTAGGGATTGAATAGGCGCTTGTCGCCCTCGACCAGGATTGTGAGATCGCCGCGGTTCTTGAAGGAGAGCCAGGTCCCGCGGTCGGCGAGCACGTAGGCATTCACGGCCGAGGCGGTGTTGAGGGCCGGACCCATGCCCTGGCCGATGTCGCGGTACCAGTCACCCTTGACGGTGGCGAGATCGACGTTGGCCTCCTTCCAGGTCCGCAGTTCGGCACTGTGGGTGCCGGAGCGATCGCCCCGCGAGACGAACGGCGCCTTGGCCGATGCGAGCTTCCCGAACGCCGCGACCACGTCGCCCCCGCGGACGCCGGCCGGATCGGATTTCGGTCCGATCAGGACGAAGTCGTTGTACATCACGTCCCAGCGCTTCGTGGCGAAGCCCTCGGCCAGAAACTTCTCCTCGGCCGGCCGATCGTGCACCAGAACCACGTCGGCATCGCCCCGGCGGGCCGCGTCGAGGGCCTGTCCGGTACCGAGGGCGACGACCTTCACGGCGATGCCCGACTTCGCTTCGAAGAGTGGCAGCAGGTGCTTGAACAGGCCGGACTGCTCAGTGGATGTGGTGGAGGCGACAACGATGGACGCGGGTTCGGCTCGGACGCCGGAGGCGGCACCGAGCGCGAACAGGAGGCCGAAGGTCAGGAGGCCGCGGCGAAGGATGTCCAAGGGAGTTCTCCGGTGATGTAGGCCCGCGTCTCAGGGGCCTGGGGCGAGGTGAGAAGCGTGTGGGTCGGTCCCTGCTCGACGGCCCGACCGCGGGCGAGCACGACGACGTCGGCGGCGAGTCGCGTGACCTGTCCGAGATTATGAGATACGAGCACGACCTTCGTGCCCTGCCGCGCGATCTCTGCGATCAGGCCCTCAACGAGGTCGGTGGCGCCCGGATCGAGGTTGGCGGTCGGCTCGTCGGCCAGGAGGAGATCGGGCTCCACCGCCCAGGCCCGCGCCAGGGCGAGGCGCTGCTGCTCGCCGCCGGACAGGCGAGTGGCCGGTGCCGCGCCTCGGTCGCCGAGACCGACACGCGCCAGGGCCGCCTGGGCGCGCCGCGTCCGCTCGCTCCGCGACAGGCGGAGCGGCGTCAGCGCGAGGGCGACGTTGGCGATTGCGCTGGCCCGCAGGAGGGCCGGTCGCTGGAACACGAAGGCACGCCGCACCGGAGCATCGCCAATGATCCGGACCGACCCGGCATCGGGCGCGAGGACGCCGTCGACGACCCGCAGCGTCGCGCTCTTGCCGGCGCCGTTCGGCCCGATCAGCGCGGTGATGCCGGCGGCGGGAATTCGGGCGCTCAGACCATCCAGGATGATAGTGCCGTTCCGGGCCAGTGCGAGGTCGATGAGTTCGATCGCGGGCATCGACTCAGCCGTAGGCGCGCGCGGCGTGGGCCCGCAGGATCGCAGCCACCGCATTCACCAGGATGACGAGCCCGATCAGCACGAGCCCGAGCGCCAGGGCCAAGCTGAGATCACCCTTCTGGGTCTCCAGCGAGATCGCCGTGGTCATCGTGCGGGTGTGACCGTCGATGTTGCCTCCGACGACGAGGACGGCGCCGATCTCCGAGATCGCGCGGCCGAAGGCGGCCAGCGCCGTCGTCACGAGGGAGAAGCGCGTATCGTAGATCAGCGCGAGCGCCCGGCGCCATGCCGACAGCCCAAGGGAGCGCAATTGCTCACCGAGATGCGCCTCCGCGTCGGCGATCACCTGCCGGGTGAGCGCCGCGACAAGGGGTGTCGCCAGCACGGCCTGGGCCGCCACCATCGCGCCCGGCGTGAACAGGAGGCCGAGCGATCCGAGAGGGCCGGAGCGCGACAACACGAGGTAGAGCACTAAGCCGACGATCACCGGGGGAAGCCCCATGAAGGCGTTGAGGAGCCCGACCACGACCGATCGCCCTGGAAATCCCGCGACCGCCAGGAAGGCTCCCACCGGAATCCCGATGCAGAGGCCGATGCCGACAGCGGTGAGGCTGACACGCAGGGAGAGCCAGGCGATCGCGAGAACGTCGCGGTCGAGGGTCGTCAGACGCGAGATCGTCTCCTGAAAGGTCTGAAGCATCGTCACCGGGCTGCGCGGGGCCTCGCGGGATGATACGGGGCAGGCGAAAAGATCAATAGGAAAGGCTTTGCCGATGCGCGACCCGACAGCCATCACGCTGCAGGCCGATGGCGACTGGAATGGCCTTGCGCTGCAGCCGACGTTCGCCCTGCTCCAGGCTCTCTCCACGTCGACCTCACTGCTCGTCGCGGCGCGACAACTCGGGGTATCCTATCGTTCGGCCTGGAGCCGGGTCTCGGCCCTCGAAGCGGCGCTCGGGCAGCCGATCGCGGTCAAGACGAAAGGCCACGGTACGGTACTCACGCCCTATGGCCGCGATGTTCATGCGACGCTGGCGGAGATGTACGATCGCCTCGCCCCCCTTCTGCACATCGAAGCAAGGCGCTTGACGGAGGCCTTGCACGCCCTGGAAATCCACCGGCCGGCCCTCCTGAGGCTTGCGGCAAGTCACGACCCCCTATTGCTGGGCGTCATCGAGCTTCGGTCGGACGTCGAACTCGCCATCGCCGGAAGCCTCGACGCGCTCGCGCACCTGCGTTCCGGGACCGCGGACGCAGCGGGTTTCCACTATGGTTCCGAAGGTCCGGCACCCGAGCCATTCGATGCCCTGTTCCGGGACCCGGAACTTTGCATCACGCCGTTGTTCCGGCGCCAGCAGGGCCTGATGCTCGCGCCCGGCAATCCGCATGGCGTCACCGGCGTCCGCGATATCGCCCGCCTCGGCCTGCGCTTCGTCAACCGACAGCGCGGTGCCGGGACACGGATCTGGTTCGAACGCCTCTGCGCCGAGGCCGGGCTGGAGAGCCGCGCGATCCAAGGGGCGCAGACCGAGGAATTCACCCATCAGGCTGTCGCCGCCCTCATCGCCACCGGAACCGCGGATGTCGGCATGGGGACACCCGCGATCGCCGAGCGCTTCGGGCTCGCGTTCGAATCCCTGGGCTGGGAAACCTACTTCCTCGCGGCCCGCACCACCGTCGACGAAGCGATGCTGGCCGCGTTGACGGAGGCTGCCGGACGGGCGGCGTCCATGACCCTCGGCTACCAGAGCACGGCGTGCGGGTAGAAGGTGAGGATGTCCCCCGGGGCTACGACCGTCACCGCATCGTCCAGTTCCACGAGCCCGTCGCTCTCGGTCAGCGACGAGAGCACGCCGGCACCCTCGCGGGGGTACTTCACCGCCTCCAGAACCGCGTCGGCCCCGAGGGCGACGGTGACACGGACGAACTCGCGTCGGCCCGTCTTCTTCCGATAGGCGAAGGCGGCCCGGACAGGCTGTCCGAGCGGTGCGAGGTCGAGCGCGCCGCCGAGCCGAGCGAGAAGCGGGCGCACCACGAAGAGCAGCGTGACGTAGACCGCTCCGGGATTACCCGGAAGCCCGACGAACGGCGTACCGCCGATGACGCCCATTGCCACCGGCCGACCGGGCTTGATCGCCAAGCGCCAGAACATCAGCGCGCCGATCGCCTCTACGGCGGCCTTCACGTGGTCCTCCTCCCCCGTCGAGACACCGCCCGAGGTCAGGATGAGGTCGTGATCCCGGGCGGCCTGCCGCAGACGTTCGGCGAGGGCCTCGGGTTCGTCTTGCAGGATACCGAGATCCGCGACCTCCGCCCCGAGGCGGGTGAGAAGGCTCGCGAGCATCACCCGGTTGGAATCGTGGATCGCGCCGGAGGGAAGCGGCGCGCCCGGTTCGGTGAGCTCGTCGCCGGTGGAGAACAGGGCGACCCGCAGGCGCGTGCGGACGGCGATCCGGTCGTGGCCGGAGGCGGCCGCGAGGGCGAGATCCTGCGGCCGCAGGCGTCGCCCGGCCGGGATCGCGCAGGCGCCGCGCGCGATGTCCTCGCCGGCGTCCCGGGCGTTGGCGCCGCGCTTCAGCCCGGACGGCAGCACGACGACGTCGCCCTCGCGGCGCACGTCCTCCTGCATGAACACGGTATCGGCCCCCGGCGGCATCGGAGCGCCGGTGAAGATTCGGATCGCGCCGCCATCACCCGAGATTCCCTCCGCGGGCGCCCCCGCGGGGAGCCGACCCCGGACTGGGAGCCGCGTCTCGCCTTCAAGATTAAGGTCGCTGTGGTGGATCGCGTAGCCGTCGACGGCGGAATTCGGGAACGGCGGCACGTCGTGGAGGGCCAGGACAGGCTCGGCCGCGACGCGTCCATCAGCCTGCCCGAGGGGCAGCCACTCGGTTCCGGCCAGGACCGGCAGGCGCTCGCCGATCAGCGCCACGGCGTCCTCGATGCGCATCAGGGCGCCGCCGAAGGCGAAGCAGTCGTCTGTCAGCTGGGCCATGGCCCCTCCAGGTACGCCAGCGTCGTCTCCAGCGGTTCCGCCAAGGCGACAACGAGATCGGCGATGCGCTGGACAGCGTCGAGATCGACTACCGGTACAGCCGCATCGGCGAAAGTCTGGTCGCTCGCTACCGCGACGATCCGGGGATCGTCGGGAAAGATCGGCGGCTTGCCGTTGGCGGTGCGGTGGACTTCGAGCTTGGCATGTGCCTCGCGCTTGAAGCCCTCGACGATCACCAGGTCGCAGGATGAGAGCCGACGCAGCAGGTCGCCGAGCCGCGCTTCCGGCTCCTCTCCGATCTCGTGGATCTGAACCCAGCGACGCGACGAGGACACGATGATCTCGGACGCGCCGGCCTCGCGGTGAACGTAGGAGTCCTTGCCGGGGTGGTCGACGTCGAAGGCGTGATGCGCGTGCTTGATGGTCGCGACCTTCAGCCCTCGCGCCACGAGCAGCGGGATCAGCCGCGACAGAAGCGTGGTCTTGCCCGCGCCGCTCCAGCCGGCGAGACCGATGACCCGGGCGGGATTCATGTCGCCTCCGCAGGCGAGAACCCGGCTTCGATGAGGAGGGCATGGGTCTCGGGGTCGTGCAGGCAGGCAAGGAAGGCGGCCAGTGCGGGCCGGTGGCGGTGCTCCGTGCAGTACGCGAAATCGTAGCGCTCATCGGTGAGCGGCAGGAAGCCGAGACCGTAGGCCCGTGCCACGGTAGCAATGGCGACGCCCCAATCGGCCCGCCCCTGAGCCACGGCTGCCGCTACGGCGTTGTGCGAGCGCGGCTGGTTCCAGAAACCGGGCGGGCGGGCGCCCTTGAGGAGGCCGTCGATCAGGGCACGGGTACCGGAGCCGGTATTCCGGTTGACCATCACAATCTCGGATTCGGCCAAGGCGCCGGCGACGGCCTCGTCCACCGAGCGGCCCACGAACTGCGAATGTCCAGGCCGGAAGACGACGCCCTGCAGGCGTCCCCACCCCTCTGCCAACGACATTCCGGACGCGAGGAAGGGTCGATTGTAGACGCCTGTCTCGGCATCGAGGAGATGCATCGCGGCAAGGTCGCATTCGCCCCGGGCCAGGGCGGCGAGTCCTCCGGCCGAGCCGACCCAGATGGGCCGCGCGCGAAGTCCGCGCTCCGCCAGTCGCCCGATCACCCGGTCGAGCCCGACGCAGTGAGAGCCAATGATCGTGAGGTCCGGCGGCCGGACGCCGGTACCGAGGCGGGTGACGGACACAGTCTCCCCCGCTTCCAGACCCGTCCGGGCTGCAGGAACCGCGAAGAAACCGTCTGCTTGTGAGAAGGCCGTCACCGAACCGGACCCCTTCGGCAGCGGCAGGGCGCGCAGACCGTCCTCCGTTTCGGCCAGGGCTGTCATCACGAATTCCGTGCGCCCGCGCTCGGAGGGTACGCGCTGGGGCAGGATCGCCGTGACGCTGGTCTCCTCCCGGGGCGGCAGGCCGGCCATCGCACGAACCAGCGGAACCACGACATCGTGGAAGGTGAACATTGCCGAGGTCGGAAAGCCCGGCAGGACGATCACGGGAGTCTGACCTGCGACCGCCAGACAGAGCGGTTTGCCGGGCTTCAGGGCAACCCCGTGCACGAGGATGCCGGGTTCTCCGAGGCGCTGAAGGATGCGGTGTGAAACGTCACCGGCCCCCTTCGAGGTTCCCCCCGATAGGACCACGATGTCGCTGTCGGCGACGGCAGCGCGGAGGGCTGATTCGAGGGCGGTCTCGTCGTCCCGAACGATGCCGAGCGGCCGAACCGTGCCGCCGTTCTCCGTGACGGTCGCGGCCACGATGGGCCCGTTGGAATCGTAGATCCCGCCGGGCTTCAAAGGTTCGCCCGGCGCGACCAGTTCGTCGCCCGTCGACAGAACCGCAACCCGGGGACGACGGACCACGTCGATCGCGCCGAGACCGCAGGCGGCCAGCATACCGATCTCCCGCGCGGTGATGAGCATACCCCTGCGGAGAACCGTCTCACCCGACGCCATGTCGGCGCCGGCATAGCCAATGAACTGACCCGGCCGCGCCGGTCGGACTAGGTCGATCGCGAGGGTTTCGGCGCGGAACTGGGTCTGCTCGACCATCACGACGGCGTCGGCACCACGCGGGACGACTCCGCCCGTGGCGATCGGCGTCGCGGTGCCGGGTGCCACGGACAGGGCAGGCGCGACCCCGCAGGCAAGGACCTCTTGGTTCAGGATCAGGCGGCGCGGCTTCGCTTCGTCGGCCCCCTCGGTGTCGGCCGCGCGCAGCGCGAATCCGTCCACGAGAGCGCGGTCGAAGGGCGGCACGTCGATGGGCGACGCGATATCGTGGGCCAGGACCCGCCCGAGGGCGTCGGCGAGAAGGATGGTCTCCGCCGCCAGGGGCGCGTGCGGCACGGCGGAGCGGAAGCGCTCGACCGCTTCTTCACGGCTAACCACCGTGAGGAATTGTTCCTGGTGCGCGGCCTGCGCCAGCCGCCTGAGGAAGCCGTCCTCCGTCGCGGCGCTTCCGGTGGGCACGGCGACGCTCACAGCGGGAGGCCCGCAACCACGCTACCCGCCGGATAGCCTTCCGATTCCGGTCCGATTAGGATCGCCGCATCGGCCTGGATCAGGCTGGCCAGCGCGAGGTCGCTTCCGCCCAGCGGTTGGAGCCCCTCGGGCATCCGCCGGGCGAAGACGATCTCGCTCATTCCGACGGTGGATGCGATCTTGCCGAGGAGCGGTGCGCCGGTCCCGGCTGGAGGTCGCGTGCCAGCGAGACTCGCGATCACCGGGCGCACGAGGGTGACGAAGGCGCTGAGCGCCGCGTCGGGACGCCCCGGCAGCAGAATGACGGGCCGCCCTTCCACGTCACCGAAGCCCGCGGTATCTCCGGGCTGAAGGGCGATGCCGTGCGCTCGTGTCGTTCCCGCCAGGGTCAGCCCGGCGGACGCGTGATCGTTGTGCCCGAAGCCTGTCCCCCCGATCGTCACGACGGCGTCGCCGTCCTGTGTCCGGAGCACATCCGCGATCGCGTCCGGTGTGTTGGCAGCCATGATGCCGGCCACGCATGCGCCGGCCTCGGCGATCCAATGGGCCAGAAGGGTGGAGAGGGTGTCGGCCTCGGGCGCACCCGCGACGATCAGGGTCACGCGCGGACGGCGCAGGGCGATGCTTGCGAACCCAGCCGCCTGAAGAGCCAGCCGGTGCAGGGCCGTCACTCGCTGGCCGGCGGCGAGGAGCAGGGTGCCGGAGGAGGCTTCGGCACCGGCCGCGCGTACGCCCTCCCCAACCGGGGCATCGGCCACGACGGACGATCCCTCGACTGCTTCGGGCGGCAGGACCGTATCGGTATCTTCCGGCAACCGCGTTCCGGCCTCGACCCAGGGCGGGCGGCGCGCGGCGAGGATCGGTGCGAAAGCGGAGGCGCCGACGACGTCCGCGCCGCGCACGGCCCAACCGTCGCGGAGGGCCGTCGCGGAGTCCGGCATAGCCCGCGGCGCATGACAATCGATCGCGCTGACCCCGCCAAGGGCCTCACTGAGCGGCACAGCCTCCGGTGCGACAGGAACGAGATGCTCCGTCAGCAGCCGAACGGCCTGCGTCAGGGGCATGAGGGCCGAGGATGCGGTCCGGCGCTGCCCGGGTATCGATGCGGGCGAGCCGGCCTCTTCTTCGAGGGTGCTGCGGGCGGAAACGATCATGCATCGAGCGATGCGCCATCGCCGGGCCATGATCAAGCGCCCCTCGGGTCTACCGCGTCACCGGGTCCCGTCTTCGCACCGCGACATTCCCCTGGGGGATCGTCTAGATTTGCATGCCGAACCGGTATCCCGGTGGTTCTTCGCGGGTAAGGCATTGCAGGTATCCGGCAAACCCTTGGTCGATCGAGCTCCGTCTCTGCGCACCCTCGCACTCTGCTTTCTCGTCTTCGTTCTATCGGGATCACCGGCGACTGCGCAGCTGCGCGGGCATGGCGGCCCGGTTCGGGCTTTAGCCGTCGCGCCGGGTGGTACCCTCGCGATCTCGGGCGGCTTCGATCAGGCCGCCATTCTGTGGGCGATCGACAGCGGGACAGCGCTCACCGTCCTGCGCTTCCACGATGGAGCCGTGAACGCCGTCGCCGCCCTGTCCGAAGGCGGCTTCCTGACGGCCTCGGAAGATGGCCGCATTGCGCTCTGGCGCGCCGGCAGGCCCGATCCCGAGCGCGTTTTCGCAGAGCACACGGGGCCGGTGGCGGCGCTGTCCATCTCATCCGACGGGTCGCTGCTGGCTTCGGCCTCCTGGGACGGAACCGCCCGCATCCGCCCCCTGGCCGGCGGGCCGGCCCGCGTGCTCGAGGGGCACCAGGGCAACGTCAACGCCGTCAGCTTCTTGCCGGATGGGCGACCGGTCACCGTCGGCTACGATGCGACCGTCCGGATCTGGCCCCGGGCCGACGACCCGGCGGGCGTGCCAATCGTCTTTACGCTCCCCAGCATCCTGAACGCCCTGGCGATCACGCCGGACGGCGAAGTCGCAGTCGCGGGCGGGGATGCGATCGTCCGCCTGTTGCGCCCGGACGGATCGGTCCGCGTCGCGGTCGATGTCGGGCCAAACCCGGTCATCGCCCTTGCGCCCTCCCCCGATGGCCACCGGATCGCTGCTGCCACGGCCGGTGGCGCGGTCGCGATCATTGACCGGAGCTCGGGGACGATCCTGCACCGGCTGGTCGGGCCGGGCCTGCCGGTCTGGTCGATCGCTTGGCGCCCGGACGGACGCGAACTTCTCACCGGCGGAAGCGACAGGCTGATCCGGCGGTGGGATGCTGAGACCGGCGCGCCGATCGGCCCCCTGGCGATGCCGCGCCCGGCCGATACGCTGGCCGCCTATCAGGGGGATCGCGGCGCCGAGGTGTTCCGGGCCTGCGTCGCGTGCCACGCCCTCACCCCGCAGGACGGCCCCCGCGCCGGACCGACGCTCGCCGGCATCATGGGCCGGCGCATCGCCACTGCGCCCGGCTACCGCTATTCCGAGGCGCTGAAGAGCATGGACATCGTCTGGGACGCACGGACCATCGCCCAGCTGTTCGAGGTCGGCCCCGCCCGCTACACGCCGGGAACGCGAATGCCGGAGCAGACGATCAACCGGGTGGAAGATCGAGAGGCGCTGGTGAAGTTCCTGGAGAGCGCGACGACCGTGCGCTGAGACAGCTCACAAACTACGGATCATGTAACGGGCCTCGCCGCCGTAACTGGCGAGCTTCCTCACCATCGCGTCGCTGGGCTCGCAGATCCGAAAGCCGTGTCGTTCCCAGAACGGCGCTGTCCCGTTGACGGCGACCAAAGCCAGGTTTTCGAGCCTGGCCCATCGCATCCGGCCGATCAGCAAGGCCAGGCCGGCGCCGGCATGCCCGGCGCCGCCGAACGCCGGGTCGATGCCGAGGTCGTGAAGGTAGGCCGCGCCCTCCGCCGGCGGCACGGGCGCGAGCGGTCCGTTCAGGGGCGGAATACGTCCGAGCGGCCAGGGATACGCGACCGCGTACCCCGCGACGCCCGAGCCAGCCTCCGCCAGTGTCAGACACAGGCCGGCGCCCAGCGCCAGCCGTTCGGCGAAATGCCCTGCCTCCTCGGGATGATCGGGGAACAGCCGGTCGGCGAGCGCGACGACCTGCCCGAGGTCGCCCACCTTCATGCTCCGCCATTTACAGGCGTTCACGTCCGGGCACCCATGGTGGCAGTCGATCCGGCTAGATCGCCTCGCCGCGGGCGGCGCGCTCGCGCAGGTAGTCCTCCGTGGTGCGCGGACGGTCGCGTTCCGGTCCGGCATGGGGATCGAAACCCTGATTCACCGCGACCTCGACACGACAGTCTTCGCACATCATGAGGGCTTGCACGCGCGCCTCGCCGGCTTCGCCCCGGAACATCCAGTGGCGGTCACGCAGCTTCTCCACCACGCGTTCGATCGTGCTGCGCGTGCCGAAGGGCTTGGCGCAGGCGATGCAGGCGAAGGGCTCCTCCTCCTTCACCACCCGTCGCGGCGCGGCCCAGGCCTCGAAATCGACGCCGGGCGTCAGGGTGATGACACTCTCGGGGCAGGTATTCACGCAGAGCCCGCATTGTACGCACAGGCTCTCCTCGAACGCGAGGAACGGTCGGTCGGTACTGTCCGACAGCGCATGGGTCGGACAGGCGCCGACGCAGGCCAGGCAAAGCGTGCAGTCCTCGGTCCGGAACGCGAGACCGCCGAACGGTGCCCCCGCGGCCAGCGGGATCCGCGCCACCGGTTCTGGGGCCGCCGCATGCATCTCGTTGAAGGCAAAGCGCAACACTTCACGCTTGCCGCCGATGGGCATGAAGCGAGAGGGCGCGCCGGCGACTTTCCCGACCCGGTGCCCTGCCAGGGAAGCTCCAAAAACGTCTGGGTCGTCGGTCTCGATCAGGGAGACGATCGGTCCCGAGGTCCCGCTGCCGTAACCGAGACCGCGCGCCAGGGTGTCGCCCAGGGTCATAGCCCGGCGCAGACTGTCGAGGTCGTGCTTGGGCCGGCCGCGGGCGAGGATACGGATCCCAGCGGCGCCGTAAGCAAACAACGCTGCGAAGGCTTCCGGCCCAAGTTGCGTGATCTCGTTCACGCGCACCGGCAAAACGTTGGCCGGCAGGCCGTCACCATGGCGGGCGAGCGCGTCGATCAGGGGCTCGCCATGGTCGCCATCATGGAACAAGACCACGGCGTCACGGCCGCAGGCCACGGTGTATGCGAGCATCAGGGTCCGCAGACGTCGCATCAGGGCGTCCGCCGGCGGCAGCGCGTAAGCGGCTGCTCCGGTCGGACAGACCGAGGCGCAGTTTCCGCATCCGGCACAGATATAGGGATCGATCGCCACGGTATCGCCGGCCGGCGCGATCGCCCCCGTCGGGCAAACCTCGAGGCATCGGGTGCAACCGGTGATGCGCGAGCGGGAATGGGCGCAAAGCTCGGCGTGGAAATCCACGAAGCGCGTCTTGTCGAAAGTGCCGACGAGGTGTGACGCCTCTGCGATCAGGCGCTCGACCGCCGCTGGATCCCGCGGATCAGCGCGCAGGTAGCCGAGTCGGACCTCGTGGGCTGGAAATAGGGCGGTCCCACCGGTGACGTCGATGACGATGTCGCAGGTTGAATTGGCTCCGTTACGGCTCGGTCCGAAGAGGAGGTGGGATCGGGAGGACGGTGCCGGCAGGGCGTAGTCGTCGATGCGCAGATCGAAGGCCCCGAGCCGTCCCTCGGCGCCGGTGATCGTACCCTGCACGATCGGGAAGTCGTTGCGCATGGGCGGTTCGACCGCCACGGGTCGGCTCAAGAGCACCGTTACGTCGAGATGCTCGGCGAGGCGGCGGCCGACCTCTATGGCGGTGGCATCGCGCCCATAGATCAGGGCGACACCCTGACTCTCGATCGCCACGGTGGCAGCATCCGGGACCGGCTCGGCGCTGGCGGCGAGCAGTGCGGCCATCTTCGGGCCGGCCTCGTCACCCTCTGACGACCAGCCGGCCGTCTCGCGGATCTTGGCATAGGACACACGGTCGTCGGCGCCCAGCTCGGAGGCGACCTCGTCGAAGAGTGGGGATTGCAGGGTACAGGAGACGGTGACCGTACCGCCCCCCTGCACAGCGGCGCGAAAGCGGTCGAGCTCCCGGCCGCAGAGTTGATCGGCGAGTTTGAGTGTCCCGCCGCACCCGCGCGCGATCGCCTCGGCGTCGAGCGACATCGTCTTCTCGCAGGAGCAGGCGAATACGATACGATCGGACACGGACGAACCCTGGATGGATCTGGAGGAAGCGCAGGCAGACGACGGGCCGGCAAAACCGATGGCCTCTTCGCGTCGTTGTGCGTATCTCATATACTCAAATGGTTCAAAACTGCGATCCGACACCGGAGCGCAGCGACGACACGTCCTGCGCGCTTCTTGCTGCGCGCGTCTTGTGACTCGGGCGTCGGCAGAACATGTCGGTGAGCATATCCCACCCGCAACCGGTTCTTCGCGAGTCTTGCCTCCTCCGTGATGACAGTCCCAGACCTCGACATCCGATCGCCAGCGCTTGCTCTGCCACCGGCATTCACCGGCCGGCTGGTGCAGGGTGCCCGCGATGCCTTGACGGAAGCCCGGGCGCTGGCCGAACGCGATGGGGCTGACGCGGCGGGCACCCTCGTTCTCGCCGATCGCGCGGACGTGCTCGATCTTGCCCTGATCCTGGCGCCGGACGAGCCGCTGGCTTCGGCCCGTCGTGCATTCCTGGCGGGCATGACCGCCCTCGCCGACGCTGTCGGGGCTCATGGTCCGCCGGAGATGCCGTTGACGTTCGTCTGGCCGGATGTGGTCGTCTTCGACGGTGCACGGCTCGGCGGCGGACGGTTGGATTGGCCTACTGCCTGCGCCGAGGACGCTACGCCGGACTGGCTCGTCTTCTCGGCGATGCTCCTCCTCTCGAAGGCCGGGGCCGGCGATCCCGGGCTCACCCCGGGGTCGACGGCGCTGGATGAAGAGGGATTTCCAGCGGACATCCGCAATCCGCTGGTGGAAAGCTTCGCCCGCAATCTGATCCGGTCGTTCTCGCTCTGGAACGAGGACGGCTTCGACGGGATCGCGGCTCGCTACCTCGTACACCTGCCGACACCGCCGGGCGTGCTGGTCCGCATCGATCGGGGCGGCGACGTCATCCTGGGCGAGTCCGAGCGTTGGCCTCTGGCTCGATTGCTGTGCGAACCCGCGTGGCGCGATCCAGTGACCGGGACGGTCCGCCTATGACGGAGCTCAAGTTGCCGCGCACCCTGCGGCTCGACCCCTCCGATACCTTCGTCTTCGCCAACCCGGCCGAGCCCGGAGAATGGGCGGTGACGGGATCGTTTCTCTTCTGGGACCAAGACCTTTCCGCCCTGGAAGGGAAGGCCCGCGCCGCCTTTCGGTCCGGTTTCGTCGGGGTGACGTCGCTCGGATTTTCGACCCTCGTGGTGGTGAGCGAAGCCTCCGAGGCGGAGCGCGATGCCGCAGTCGAGGCTCTGGCACAGCATATTCAGGAGCGGCTCGGTGCCCCGGACCGGGCGAGCGCGCGAGCCGCAGCCCGCGAGGAAGTCGACTTCGCCGCCTCCCTCTGCGGCATTCCCGTCGGGAGCGTCGTAGCGATGCACCGGACCCAGGCGGACGGCGAGATCGCGGAAGCCTTCCGGACGCTCCACCAGCGCGATGCCGGAACGCCCGGAGCCGACCGCCTGCACGCCCATGCCCGCGCCTTCCGCTTTGTCGAGACCGACGAGGAAGAGCCCGAGGAACGCGCCGATCTGATCGGTCTCGCGCGGGCTCCCGGTTCCTCGCGGGCCTGATCGATGGACGCTTTCGTAACGGGACAGACCCTGCCATGACCGAATTCTGGGTCTCCAGCGGCCACCACCTCACGCAGCGCACCGAGGGCGGCGGGCTGGCCGTCACCGACGAGTTGATCCTCGCCTATCTGGCCCGCCCGGAGGTGTTGCCACCCGACGACGCCTGTGCCGCGGAGCGCGCCCTGTATGCCGGCCTCTGCGCCAAGCCACGCCGCGTCGTGCCTGCGGAGGCCGTGCGGGCCATTGCCGATCCGGATGCGCGCGAGAACTGGGAGGTGCTGCTCGCCTTCCGTGACCGCCTGCTGGCGGCGCGCTCGATCGAGGCGGCCTATCTCGGCATGGTCCGAGAGGGCCTACAGGGCATCCCCTCGCTGTTCCTGAACCAACTGGTCCACCTGATCCTGCGCAACGCCCTCGACGGGTGCGACGACCCGTTCGTGCTGCGCGCGGCGGAGCTGCTGTTCCGGCCTCAGCGGATCAGTCGGCTCGATGGCGCCGTCCTCCTGGCCGATGCCGAGGTGATCGAGGCGCGTGAGGGCAGCGCGCCCCTGTCGCCGCTGGTGAGCATGCTGGGCAAGGACGCAGCGAACGAGCTCGACGTCCTGAACGAGGACAATGCCTGGAGCTACTGGAGCCGCTCCGATGCCTTCTCGATGGCGCTGAACCTCGGCTCCAGCGTACGCAGCCGCACGGCGCTGGCGCGGGTGATCGAGACCTTCGTCGGGCACCTGCTGAACGTCGAGGTTCGGGTCAACCCCCTGGAGAAGCTCGAGGATTCGGATTGGCGCTGGTTCGTCGGCCTGGACGCGGAAGCGACCCGGATCGGCAACGCCCTGTGGCGCGGCGAAGCGGTTTCGACCACCGACCAGGAACGCGTCATCGCGCTCTTCAGCCTGACGTTCAACGATCGGACGCGCCTCGAAGACTCGGTCGGCGACCGTCCGGTCTACCTCCTGTTGGCGGCCACGGGGGCGAACCTCGTGACGCTCAAGCCGCAGAATCTGATCGCGGGTCTCCCGCTCAAGACAGCGCAGGCAGCCTGCTGATGGCGAACGATCCGACATCCCGCAACGAAGATACGGCCGGGCGGGCGATGCCCGAACCCGTGCAGGATCGGCTCGTGCCGCAGAACCATTTCGAGGTGGGAATTCTCGTGGCCCGCCGGCGTCTGCGCGGCCCCTGGGCGACCCACGCGTGGCTGCCCGTCGCCGCGCTTCCGGCCGCGCCCCCCGTCGCAGACTGGACCCAACTCTCTGGGAACGAAGAGGAATCGACGTTCTACGCCGGTGCGTATGACGTCCTCCTCCACCCCGCGGAGACCTCGCATTATCGCGACAATCTCGTATCGGGGCGCCCGTCGCTCTGGGTCTCGTTGCGCAAGCTCGGCGAGGAATCCTACGCGATCGCGACCGTGACGGCGGACCCCTACGAGGGCGAGGCCATGGCGGAAGGCATCGGCGAGATCGTGGAGGCGGTCCCGATGCCGACGGAGTGCCAGGGCATCCTGCTCGCCTTCTTCGAGGCGTTCCACGTGGAGCGGAAGTTCGAGAAGCGGAAGCGCGACCGGGCCGATCCGGAGGCGTTGGCGCGGGGTGGTCAGGGCAAGGGACGCGGCGAATGAGCGAGGGTCTTCTCTCCCGCTGGGCACGGCGCAAGCAGGAGGTCCGCCGGCAGGAACGCGCGGAAACGCGCGCGGAAGCGTCGGCTCCGACGGTCCAATCCGAACCGCAAGCCCTTGCCGACAATGAGGTTTTCACCGAGGAACCGCTCGACGACGCAAGCCTTGCGGACGCGATCGCGCGGTTGCCGAAGATCGAGGATCTGACGGCGGAGACCGAGCTCGCGCCGTTCCTCCGGGCGGGGATCCCGGCCGCGTTGCGCAAGGCCGCCCTGCGGCGGATGTGGTCGGTCGATCCGGCGATTCGCGACTTCGTCAGCGAGGCCCGAGACTACGCCTACGATTGGAATACGCCGGGTGGGGTGCCCGGTCTCGGACCGATGCTGCCGACGGACGACATCAAGGCGATGGTCGAGCGGATCATGACGGGGCACGCCCCCCGTCCGCCAGAAGTGACGTCTGAAGAGACGCCCGGGGAGACCCTCGGTATACCAGAGGGTGACGTCGAGGTCGCGGCCTCGCCTGCCCCCGTCACGGGCGAAGCGGCCACGGACGCGCCCGCGCTCGTGACCCAGGAGGCGCCGCCGATGCACGTCGATGTCGGGGATCTTCATCCATCGAAAAATAGCGCGCGCGCATTTCAATCGCCTCCGATTGTTTCGCCCCTGCGACGCCATGGCGGCGCGATGCCGAGCTAATCGGAAGAAACGCGATTGCCGTCCGGCGAAACGCTTTTTATTATCAATACAAACTAGACCGCACCTCTGGTGGAGCGGCGGGGGCCGCAAGGGTCGAGGAGTGGTATGCGTTCCGGTGCGCCGTTTTCAGAGCCGCCAGGGGAAGTGGGCTTCGGGGTGACGGATCGGATCGACCAGGCCACGGCGGCAAGCATGGCCCTGGACGAGGTCGATGACCTGCGCGCGCAGCAATACGACCTGCTCGCGGTCCTGCTGGGTCGCCCTCCGACTGAAGATCTTCTTCGCGCGCTGGCCGGCCTCGCGGGCGGCGACAGCGTCCTCGGACGCGAGGTGGCAGCGCTCGCCGCCCTCGCCCGGGAGATTCCGGCCGATGCCGTGGAGCGGGAGTACTTCGCGCTCTTCGTCGGTGTCGGACGGGGGGAGCTTCTGCCCTACGCCTCCTACTACCTGACGGGATTCCTGAACGAGCGGCCCCTGGCGCGGGTTCGCGAGGATCTGGCGGGGCTCGGCATCGAGCGCGACCCGGCGACGATCGAACCCGAGGATCACCTCGCGATTCTCTTCGATGTGATGGCCGGGCTCACGGCCGGTCGCCTCGAGGCGGAGCCGGGGGCGTCACGCGCGTTCTTCCTCCGGCACATCGCGCCGTGGGGCGAGCGCTTCTTCGCCGATCTGGAGCGCGCGAAGGCCGCGCGCTTCTACCGCCCGGTGGGGACTCTGGGACGGGCCTTCCTCGAGATCGAGGCGGCGGCTTTCGCGATGGATGCCTGAGGCATTCGTCGCTGTGGATCGATGGATGCCTTCGGCATCCTGCACTGTGGATCTTGGCGTGATGCCCGGTCGGGCGGACGCCACATGGGGAGTTTGGGCGATGGGACAGGATCAGAAGGACCAGCTCGGCCGTCGCCAGTTCTTCCGCGCCCTCGGGGGCGGCACGGTAGCGGCCGCGGCCAGCATGGCGTCGCCGATCTCGGTGACCGAGGCGCAGGCCTATGACCCCGGCACGGACGAGACCCGGTCGCGCTACCGCCTCACGGACGAGGTGAAGGCGTTCTACCGGACGAACGGCTACGAGACCCTCCAGAACAGCACGAACGCCGGAAAGAAGTGAGCCTGCGATGCTGACCAAGCGCAAGAGCGGCGAGGCGAGCCGCACCAAGCATCAGGCCGTCGCCGCGGGCCTCGCGGCCGGCGTGCTCGACCGCCGCGGCTTCCTGAAGAAGTCCGGGCTGACCGCCGGCGCCCTCGCGGCGGCCGGTACGATCCAGCTCGGGTCGGTGCGCCAGGCGCGCGCGGCCGGCGCCTCGGCCACAGGGCCGGACGTGCAGATCAAGAAGAACGTCTGCACCCACTGCTCGGTGGGCTGCACGGTCACGGCCGAGGTGGTGAACGGCGTCTGGGTCGGCCAGGAGCCGTCCTATGCGAGCCCGATCAACCGCGGCACGCACTGCGCCAAGGGCGCGGCCATCCGCGAGCTGGTCTCGTCCGACCGGCGCCTGAAGTACCCGATGAAGCTCGTCGGCGGACAGTGGCAGCGCGTCTCCTGGGAGCAGGCGATCGAGGAGATCGGCGACAAGCTCGGCGCCATCCGCGAGAAGAACGGTGCGGACTCGGTCTACTGGCTCGGCTCGGCCAAGTTCACCAACGAGGCCGCCTACCTGATGCGCAAGTTCGGCGCCTTCTGGGGCACCAACTCCGTCGATCACCAGGCGCGCATCTGTCACTCGACCACGGTGGCGGGCGTCGCCAACACCTGGGGCTACGGCGCCCAGACCAATTCCTACAACGACATCCGCAACGCCAAGACGATGATCATCCTGGGCGGCAACCCCGCCGAGGCGCACCCGATCTCCATGCAGCACGTGCTGTCGGGCAAGGAGATCAACCGCGCGAACATGATCGTCATCGATCCGCGCTTCACCCGCACGGCCGCCCACGCCACCGAGTACGTGCGCATCCGCTCGGGCACCGACATCCCGGTGGTCTGGGGCATCCTCTGGCACGTCTTCCAGAATGGCTGGGAGGACAAGGAGTTCATCAGCCAGCGCGTCTACGCCATGGACGACGTCCGCAAGGAAGTCGCCAAGTGGACGCCCGAGGAGGTCGAGCGCGTCTCCGGCGTACCCGGCGAGCAGCTGCGCCGGGTGGCGGAGAAGTTCGCCAAGGAGAAGCCCGCGACCCTGATCTGGTGCATGGGCGCGACCCAGCACACGGTCGGCACCGCCAACGTGCGCGCGCTCTGCATCCTGTGTCTCGCCACCGGCAACGTCGGCAAGCCGGGCACCGGCGCGAACATCTTCCGCGGCCACACCAACGTGCAGGGCGCCACCGATCTCGGCCTCGATGTCACCTCGCTGCCGCTCTACTACGGTCTCGTCGAGGGCGGCTGGCGCCATTGGGCCCGCGTCTGGGACGTGCCCTACGAGTGGCTGCAGTCCCGCTTCGACGAGGTTCCCGCCGCGGCCGGCCGCAAGGCCCGCTCGCGCAAGGAGAACATGGAAGCGCCGGGCATCACCTCGACGCGCTGGTTCGACGCCGTGAACCTGCCGCCGGAGCAGATCGACCAGCGCAGCCCGATCAAGGCCTTCATGGTCTTCGGCCACGGCGGCAACACCGTGACCCGTCTGCCCGAGGCGATCGAGGGCATGAACAAGCTCGAGCTGCTGGTGGTCGCCGATCCGCACCCGACCACCTTCGCGGCCCTCGATGCCCGGCAGGACAACACCTACCTGCTGCCGATCTGCACCTCCCTCGAGATGGACGGGTCCCGCACGGCCTCGAACCGCTCGATCCAGTGGGGCGAGCAGATCGTGAAGCCGGCCTTCGAGTCGAAGAACGACTACGAGGTGCTCTACCTCCTGGCCAAGAAGCTCGGCTTCGCCGAGACGCTGTTCAAGAACATCAAGGTCGAGAACAACGTCCCGTCGGCCGAGGACCTGCTGCGGGAGATCAACCGCGGCGGCTGGTCGACCGGCTATACCGGCCAGAGCCCCGAGCGGCTGAAGGCGCACATGCGCAACCAGCACAAGTTCGACCTCATCACCCTGCGGGCGCCCAAGGACGACCCGGAGGTGGGCGGCGATTATTACGGCCTGCCCTGGCCGTGCTGGGGCAAGCCCGAGCTGCGCCATCCCGGCTCGGCGATCCTCTACAACACGTCGCTGCACGTGAAGGAGGGCGGCAGCACCTTCCGCGCGCGCTTCGGCACCGAGCGCAACGGACAGACGCTGCTCGCCGAGGACAGCTTCACCAAGGGCTCCGACCTGACCGACGGCTACCCGGAATTCACCTTCGGGGTGTTCAAGAAGCTCGGCTGGGACAAGGACCTGACCGCGGACGAGCTCGCCACGATCCTGAAGATCGGCGGCGACAAGCCCGACACCGTGAGCTGGGCCACCGACTTGTCGGGCGGCATCCAGCGGGTCTGCCTCGACCACGGCGTGATCCCGTTCGGCAACGGCAAGGCCCGGGCGAATGCCTGGAACCTGCCCGATCCGGTGCCGGTGCACCGCGAGCCGGTCTACTCGCCGCGCCCCGACCTCGTGGCGAAGTACCCGACCCGGCCGGACGAGCGCCAGTTCCGCATGCCGAACATCGGCCTGTCGGTGCAGAAGGCGGCCGTCGAGCGCAACGTCGCGCGCGACTTCCCCATCATCCTCACCTCGGGCCGCCTCGTGGAATACGAGGGCGGCGGCGAGGAGACCCGGTCGAACCCGTGGCTCGCCGAGCTGCAGCAGGACATGTTCGTCGAGATCAACACCGGCGACGCCGCCGAGCGCGGGATCAAGGACGGGTCCTGGGTCTGGGTCAGCGGCGCCGAGAACAGCTCGAAGGCCAAGGTCAAGGCGCTCGTCACCGACCGCGTCGGCAAGGGCGTCGCGTTCATGCCCTTCCACTTCTCGGGTTGGTACGACGGCAAGGACATGCGCGACTACTACCCGAAGGGCACCGACCCGGTGGTGCTCGGCGAGAGCGTCAACTCGGTCACCACCTACGGCTTCGATCCTGTGACGGGCATGCAGGAGACGAAGTGTACCCTATGCCAGATCAAGGCCGCGTGAGAGGAGCGCATCGACCATGGCCCGTATGAAGTTCCTCTGTGACGCCGACCGTTGCATCGAGTGCAACGCCTGCGTCACCGCCTGCAAGAACGAGCACGAGGTGCCCTGGGGCATCAACCGCCGTCGCGTCGTCACGCTCAACGACGGCAAGCCCGGCGAGCGCTCGGTCTCGATGGCGTGCATGCACTGCACCGACGCGCCCTGCGCCGCCGTCTGCCCGGTGAACTGCTTCTACACCACGGCCGATGCCGTGGTGCTGCACTCCAAGGACATCTGCATCGGCTGCGGCTACTGCTTCTACGCCTGCCCGTTCGGCGCGCCCCAGTATCCGCGCGTCGGAAACTTCGGCTCGCGCGGCAAGATGGACAAGTGCACCTACTGCTCGGGTGGCCCGGAGCCGGACCTGTCGGTGGCCGAGTACGAGAAGTACGGCTCGAACCGCCTCGCCGAGGGCAAGCTGCCCCTCTGCGCCGAGATGTGCTCGACCAAGGCCCTGCTCGCCGGCGACGGCGAGATGATCGCCGAGATCTACAAGCAGCGCGTGATCAAGCGCGGCTACGGCTCGGGCGCCTGGGGCTGGAAGACGGCCTACCGCGAGACCGTGGCGCTCTGAGCGCTCCCTCGCCCCTGGAGCCGGCGGCCGTCCGGCGGCTCCAAGACGACACGCCATCGAAAGGAACGCCGATGCGGCGGGCAGTCACGCTCCTCAGCACCCTCGTCGTCGCGACGACGCTCCTGGCCGCGCCGGGTGCGTTCGAACCGGCCCGGGCCCAGAATCCGATCACGCAGGACGGGCAGAACCCGATGGGCGCCAAGCCCACGGCGGATTCGGTGAACGAAGAGTTTCTCTTCAAGAACGCGGACAAGATCACCGGCCGGATCAGCATCCCGGACCGGAAGGCCGCGAACCTGATCCAGCCGCAGGGGCGCGAGTACCAGTCGTTCCGCGAACATTACCTGCCGTGGATCGGCGCCGCCTTCATCCTCGGCATGATCGCCGCGCTGGGCGCGTTCTTCCTCTGGCGCGGGCGCATCCTCACGGAGCACAGCCAGGAATCCGGCCGCAAGATCCTGCGCTTCAACACCTTCGAGCGCTTCACCCACTGGATGACGGCCGTGTGCTTCATCATCCTCTCGCTCTCGGGCCTGAACTACATCTTCGGCAAGCGCCTGCTGATGCCGCTGATCGGCCCCGAGGCCTTCGGCGCGCTCGCGCAATGGGCCAAGTACAGCCACGTCTACCTGGCCTGGCCGTTCATGTTCGGCGTCGCGATGATGTTCGTGGTCTGGATCAAGGACAACATCCCCAATCGGCTGGACTGGGCCTGGATCAAGGCCGGCGGCGGCTTCATCGGCAACAAGCACCCCCACGCGGCCCGCTTCAACGCCGGCCAGAAGGGCGTGTTCTGGATGGTCGCCGGCTTCGGCGTCGCCATGAGCGTCACCGGCCTGATGATGCTGTTCCCGTTCGCGCTGCTGGACATCAACGGCATGCAGGTCATGCAGGTGATCCACTCGCTGATCGGCATCGCCTTCATCGCCGGCATCCTGGCGCACATCTACATCGGCACGCTCGGCATGAAGGGCGCCTACGACGCCATGGGCAGCGGCAAGGTCGACCTGGCCTGGGCGCGCGCGCACCACGACCTCTGGGTGGAGCAGGAGCAGGCCAAGACCGCGAGCGGTCCGCAGCTCTCCGGGCGCCATCCCGCCGCCGCCGAGTGACCTTCCGAAGCTGCCTGAGGACGCCTGCACGGCGACGGGGAAACCGACCATGAAAGCCTTCATCCTCGCCGTCATCGCGGCCATTGGGCTCGGCGTCGTCGCCATGTACGCCCTGACCAGCAATCAGAAGTTCGCCTACCAGGCCTTCGCGACCTCGGGCGCCCGCGTCTCGGAGCCGGGCACCAACCTCGTCGGCGAGAAGTGGAACGGCGATCCGCGCACGAACGACATGGGCGAATCGGCCCACGGCAAGGCGACCGGAGAGCCGTCCCACCCGAAGCGGTCCTGATCCATCCTGCGATCGCCGAACCCAACGAAGCGCCCGGACCACAGGGGACCGAAGATGATCCGACGCCTGCCCATCGCCGCGCTGCTGCTGTCGAGCTGCCTCGCGGCGCCCGCGGCCCTCGCCCAGGACGCGGCCCCCGCCCCGGCGCCGGCGCCCGTGAAGGGTCCGGCGAACCTGTGCCAGGAGCTGGTCGCCTTCGTGCAGAAGCCGGAGGAGAAGAAGCAGGAGGCCGCCACGCCGGCGAAGCAGGCCACCGCCGTCTCCAATTCCTCCGGAAAGAGCGACGGGCAGCCCTCCCCGGGGGCCGGCGACACGCAGCAGAAGTCGGGCCTGAGCGGGCCGACGAACACCGAGACCAAGGCGCCGTCCAGCGAGGCGAAGGCGCCGTCCAGCGAGGCGAAAGCGCCGACCAGCGACACGCGCGCGCCCGTCAGCGCCGGCAACACCGTGCTGGCGCAGGCGAATGCCGCCGCCAAATCGCCGCCGCCGCCCGGTGCGCCGGCACCGAGCCCGAAGCCGGATCCCGCCGTCCTGGCCCAGCTGGAGACGGCCGCCGGGGCCAACGACCAGACCGGCTGCCGCGCGGCCGCGCGGGCCATGCGCGTCGCCGGGGTCATCATGCCCCCGCCCCTCCTGGCCCTCGCCGCCCTGGACCCGAAGTTCTACGCCGGCTCGCAGCCCTGAGGGTGGACGGGCCGGCGGACCAGGCGGACGGGTCGCTGCCCGCGCGTCCCCCCATCGGGCGGGACACCACCCTGTGCATGTCCCTGTCGGCGCGGCCGGGCCATTTCGGGTCGCGCTTCCACAACCGGCTCTACGCGCTGCTCGGGCTCGACTACGTCTACAAGGCGTTCGCGACCACCGACCTGCCCGGGGCGATCGGCGGCATCCGCGCCCTCGGCATCCGCGGCTGCGCGGTCTCGATGCCCTTCAAGGAGGCGGTGATCCCCCTCCTCGACGCCCTCGATCCCTCCGCGCGGGCGATCGACAGCATCAACACCATCGTCAACGACGGCGGCCGGCTCACCGGCGCGAACACCGACTACGTCGCGGTGCGCGGCCTGCTGGCCCGGCACGGGATCGATCCGGCGACGGACTTCCTGGTGCGGGGCTCCGGCGGGATGGCCAAGGCGGTCGTGGCGGCCCTGCGCGATGCGGGCTTCCGGAACGGGACGATCGTGTCGCGCAACGCGGCGGCGGGCGCGGCCCTGGCGGAGCGCTACGGCTTCGCCCACGCGACCGCGCTCGGCGACCGCACGGCGGCGCTCCTCGTCAACGTGACGCCCCTCGGCATGGAGGGCCCGGACGCCGAGGCGCTCGCCTTTCCGGACGCCGCCATCGCCGCCTGCGCCGTGGCCTTCGAGGTGGTCGCCCTGCCCGCGTGGACGCCGTTCCTCCGGGCGGCGGAGCGCCTCGGAAAGCCCGTCATCACCGGGCACGAGGTCCTGGTCCTGCAGGGCCTCGAACAGTTCGTCCGCTACACCGGCGTGACGCCGACCGACGCGCAGGTGGCGGATGCGGCCGCCTACGCCCGGACCTGACCGGGCGAGACGCCGCGGAGGCTCAAGCCTCGGCCACCGGGTGGTTGCCCATGATCTCGAGGGCGCGCACCAGGGCGGAATGGTCCTTGTCGCCCGCGCCGTTGGCTGCGCAGACCGCGAAGAGCTGCTGGGCCAGCGCCGTTCCGGGCAGGGCGAGGCCGAGGGCCTTCGCGCCCTCCAGGGCGAGGTTGAGGTCCTTCTGGTGCAGGGCGATGCGGAAGCCCGGATCGAAGGTCCGCTTGATCATGCGCTCGCCGTGCAGCTCGAGGATGCGCGAGGTGGCGAGGCCGCCGGTGATCGCCTGACGGACCTTGGCCGGATCGGCGCCGGCCTTCGAGGCGAAGAGCAGGCCTTCCGCGACCGCCTCGATGGTCAGGGCGACGATGATCTGGTTCGCGACCTTCGCGACCTGACCGGCCCCGGTGTCCCCCACATGCGTCACGGTCTTGCCCATCAGGTCGAAGAGCGGCTTCACCCGCTCGAAGACGTCGGCCTTGCCGCCGACCATGATCGACAGGGCGGCGTTCCTGGCCCCGACCTCGCCGCCGGAGACGGGGGCGTCGAGGTAGTCGACGCCGCGCTCGGCGAGGCGGGCGGCGAAGTCGCGGGTCGCGATCGGCGAGATCGAGCTCATGTCGACCACCACCGCGCCGCGCCGGACGCCCGCGGCGACGCCGTCGGCGCCGAAGAGCACGGCCTCGACGTCGGGCGTGTCGGGCAGCATCAGGACCACGACATCCGAGCGCTCCGCGACCTCGGCCGCGCTGGCACAGGCCCGGCCGCCGGCCGAGACCAGGGCCTCGGGCACCTGCCGGCGAGTCTTGAGGGCGAGGCTGTGCCCGCCCGCGATGAGGTGTCCGGCCATGGGCGCGCCCATGATGCCGAGGCCGATGAATCCGACGTTCATGTGCGTCTCCCAGGGGGTGGCGTCAGCGGAAGCGCGCGGCGAGCGCTTCGGAGGTGCGGGCGAGGAGGCCCATATCCGAGCCGATCGCGGTGAAGCGGGTCCCGGCCGCGATGTAGCGGTGGGCCAGGTCCTCGTTCGCCGTGAGGATGCCGGCATGCTTGCCGGTGCCGCGGATGCGGGCGATCGTCTCCTGCACCACCGTCACGACATCGGCGTGGTTCTGCTGGCCGAGATAGCCGAGGCTGGTCGAGAGGTCGCCGGGCCCGATGAAGACGCCGTCGACGCCCTCGACGCCGGCGATCTCCTCCAGGTTGTCCAGGGCGCGGCGGGATTCGATCTGCACCGCCACGAAGATCTCCGCCTCGCAGCGGGCATGGTAGTCGGGAATGCGGCCGAAGCGGGCGGCCCGGGGCGCCTGCGAGAATCCGCGCACGCCGCGGGGGGCGTAGCGAGTGGCGGCGACGGCGCGGCGCGCCTGGTCGGCATCGTCGATGTTGGGGATCATCAGCGACTGCACGCCGGTGTCGAGGATGCGCTTGATGGTGATGGGCTCGTCGCTCGGCACCCGGACCATGGCGTGGGCCCGGCTCTCCATCATCGACTGCACCTGGGCGTAGACGTCGCGCAGGTCGTTGGCCGAATGCTCCATGTCGAGGAGCAGCCAGTCGAAGCCCGAGCCGGCCACGACCTCGGTGGAGATCGGGCTGGCGAGGCTGCACCACAGGCCGATCTGCTGCTGTCCGGCGTTCAGGGCCGCCTTGAAACGGTTGGTCAGGATGTCGGTCATCGTCGCGTCTCCGGGACTTTGGCGTTCAGCGCACGAGGCGCGATTTATCGGACCAGGCACGGGCGCTTGTTGTCGAAGGTCCAGTTCGGGATCAGGAACTGCATCGCCGACGCGTCGTCGCGGGCGCCGAGGCCGTGGCGCCGGTAGAGCGCATGCGCCGCCTCCACCTCGGCCCAGTCGAGCTCGATCCCGAGGCCGGGCCGCTCGGGCACCCGCACGAGGCCGCCCCTGATCTGGAGCGGCTCCTTCGTCAGGCGCTGGCCGTCCTGCCAGATCCAGTGCGTGTCGATGGCGGTGACGCGGCCCGGCGCGGCGGCCGCCACGTGGGTGAACATCGCCAGCGACACGTCGAAATGGTTGTTCGAGTGCGAGCCCCAGGTCAGCCCGTGGTCGCGACAGAGCTGGGCGACGCGTACCGAGCCGGCCAGGGTCCAGAAATGCGGATCGGCCAGGGGGATATCCACCGAACCGAGCTGGATAGCGTGGTTCATCTGGCGCCAGTCGGTGGCGATCATGTTGGTGGCGGTGGGCAGGCCGGTGGCCCGCCGGAACTCGGCCATGATCTCGCGGCCGGAGAAACCGTTCTCGGCCCCGCAGGGGTCCTCGGCATAGGCCAGCACGTCGCCGCGCCCCTTGCACAGGGCGATGGCCTCCTCCAGCGACCAGGCGCCGTTCGGATCGAGGGTGACGCGGGCCTGCGGGAAGCGCGCGTGGATCGCGGTCACCGCCGCGATCTCGTCCTCGCCCGCGAGGACGCCGCCCTTCAGCTTGAAATCGTTGAAGCCGTAGGTCTCGTAGGCCGCCTCGGCGAGGCGGGCGACGGCCTCCGGGGTCAGGGCCTCCTCGTCCCGAAGCCGGAACCAGCCGTCGCGGGCCTCCGGCTCCCGGTAGGCCAGATCGGTGCGGCGGCGGTCGCCGACATAGAACAGGTAGCCCAGCATCTCGACGGCATCCCGCTGCTGGCCCTCCCCCAGGAGGGCCGCCACCGGAACGTCGAGGAACTGGCCCAGCAGGTCGAGGAAGGCGGACTCGATCGCCGCGACGGCGTGGATGGTCACGCGCAGGTCGAAGGTCTGCAGGCCACGGCCGCCGGCATCGCGGTCGGCGAAGCGCGTGCGCATGGCGTTGAGCGCGGCCTGCCAGTCGCCGATCGGCCGGCCGACGACGAGGTCGCCGGCCTCTTCGAGGGTCTGGCGGATGCGCTCGCCGCCGGGCACCTCGCCGAGCCCGGTGGCCCCGGTGGAATCGGTGAGGATGACGAGATTGCGGGTGAAGAACGGGCCGTGCGCGCCGCTCAGGTTCAGCAGCATGCTGTCGCGGCCGGCGACCGGCACGACTTTGAGGGCGGTGACCGTCGGGGTGCGGGACGCACCGCGAGTGGAGGTGGCGGACGAAGCGAAGCTCATGGACGTTCTCCCGAACCGAGTGCCGCGGCGTCTGCGCGCCGTCTGACGCCCTCGGTTCTAGGACCCCCGACGATGCCGGTCCAAACCAAAGGCTGGATCGATCGATGCCGGGAACGCATCGATCCGCCGCCATTCAGGTCAGCGCGTGCAGGAGCGCGCGCAGATGCGCCAGCAACGGCACGTCGTTCTCCTGCTTCCAGGCAAGGTACAGCTCGGCGGGACGGGGCGCGGCGAGGGCGAGGGGCCGGAAGGCGAGTCCCTCGAAGCGCAGGCGCTCGGCTGCGGCCGGGACCAGGGCGATGCCGATTCCGGCCCGCACGAGGGCGAGGATCGAGTGGATCTGCGTGAGTTGCTGGACGATGCGAGGCTGCAGGCCGGACCCCGCGAACAGGCCGATCAGCAGATCGTGGAAGTAGCTGGCCTCGTGGGGCGCATAGCCCACGAACGGCGCGCCGCGAAGATCTTCGAGGCTGAGGGTCGCCTGCTCGGCAAGGGGATGGTCCGCCGGCATCGCGACGATCAGGGGCTCGGCCAGCGCCCGCTCGGCCTTCAGTTCGGGATGATGGACGGGCGGACGGATGAAGCCGGCATCGATCTGCCCCGACAGGATGGCCTCGACCTGATCCTTCGTCACCATCTCGCGCAGGGACAGCGTGACGTCGGGCATCGCCTGCCGGCAGGCGATGACGAGGCGCGGCAGGAAGTCGTAGGCCGAGGCGGCGGTGAACCCGAGCTTCAGCACACCCGCCCGTCCGGCCGCGACCTGCCGGGTGACGTAGGTGGCGGTCTCCGCCAGTCTCAGGATGCGCAGGGCTTCGGGGAGGAAGCTGCGGCCGGCGGCGGTGAGCCGGACCGAGCGGCTGGTCCGGTCGAGAAGCTGGACGTCGAGCACCCGCTCCAGCACCTGGATCTGCCGGGACAGCGGCGGCTGGGTCATGTTCAGCCGCGCCGCCGCGCGACCGAAATGCAGTTCCTCCGCGACGGCGGCGAAGCAGCGGAGTTGGCCGAAATCGAGCATCTTGCCTCGCGACGACGATGCGGCCGCGGGTCTCCCCACGGCCGCGTTGCGCGTGTCGGTTCGCGGGCGGGCCGCCGGTCAGCGCAGCTCCACCCGTTTGATCTCGCCGACGATGACGAGATAGCAGAACACCGCCACGAGCGCGTTCAGCCCGACGAAGACCAGGGCGCCGTTGAACGATCCGGTCTGCTGGACGATGTAGCCGATGGCGATCGGGGTGGTGATGCCGGCCGTGTTGCCGAAGGTGTTGAACAGGCCGCCGTTCAGGCCGCCGGTCGAGCGCGGCGAAGTGTCGGAGACGACCGCCCAGCCGAGGGCCCCGATGCCCTTTCCGAAGAAGGCCAGCGCCATCAGGCCGATCACCACGGCATCCGCCTGGACGTAGTTGCAGCCGATGATGCTCATGGAGAGCAGCATGCCGCCGACGATCGGGATCTTGCGCGAGGCAGTCAGCGACCAGCCGCGCTTGAGCAGCAGGTCCGAGAGCCAGCCGCCCAGGATGCCGCCGATGAAGCCGCACAAGGCCGGCAACACGGCGGCGAAGCCCGCCTGCAGGATGGACAGGCCGCGCTCCTTGACGAGGTAGACGGGGAACCAGGTCAGGAAGAAGTAGGTCAGCGTGGTGATGCAGTACTGGCCGATATAGATGCCCAGCAACATCCGGTTGGACAGCAGTTGCTTGATCGTCCTGCCCGCGTCGGCGGGGGCGCTGGCGCCGCGTCCGTCCATGTCGAGCAGGGCGCCGCCCTCCTCGATGTAGTCGCGTTCCGCCTGGTTGATCCCCGGGTGGTCCTTCGGCCCATGGATGACCTGGGTCCAGAGCAGCGCGAAGGCGATGCCGAGGGCCCCCATCAGGGTGAAGACGTGGTGCCAGCCGTAATGGTGCACGACCCAGCCCATGAGCGGGGTGAACAGCACGGTGGCGAAGTACTGCGAGGAATTGAAGAAGGCCGAGGCCGTTCCGCGCTCGGAGGTGGGAAACCACGCCGCCGTGATGCGCGCATTGGCCGGAAACACCGGGGCCTCGGCGAGGCCGACGAGGAGGCGCAGGCTGAAGAGCACCGCCACGGCCGCGAAACCGGTGAAGAAGCCCACCGCCCCCTGCATCAGGGTGAAGGTCGACCACAGGAAGATGGCCGCCGCGTAGACCCACTTCGCGCCGTAGCGGTCGAGCAGCCAGCCACCGGGCAGCTGGGCGAGGACGTAGGACCAGGCGAAGGCCGAGAACACGTAGCCCATGGACACGGCGTCGAGGCCGAGATCCTTGGCCAGGGACGGACCCGCGATCGAGAGCGTCGCGCGATCGGCGTAGTTGATGGTGGTGGCGATAAACAGCATCGTGACGATGAGGAGCCTTACACGGCTCCGCTTCGCCGCGGTCATGACCAGACCGGCGCCCATGGCGTCTCTCCCTGAGAGCGGACCACCCGGCCTTCGCCTCGGTGGACATCGGTCATTCTCGAAAGCGCCCTGCGGGGACTTCGGCGACCGTTTGCAGGGTGAAGGCTACGGCGCGCCTCGGGCGATCGTCCAACTCAAAGACTGGATGGATCGATACCGGAACGGCATCGATCCGCGCCGGCGCAACGGGGTTAGGATGCCTACGGACGCGGAGGGGTGTGCCGCTCCCCGTCGCCTCTCGGCACTGGGAGGCAGGCCCGCGAACCGTCCGCGAAAAAGGCCTCCAGGACACGCACGAGGTCCGGGCTCGGCTTCTTCATTCCGTTCAGGAAGCGTGAGATCCGCGGCTGGTTGATCCCGAGCTCCCAGGCGAGGCGCGCCTGGCTCCAGCCGGTGCGATCGAGGAACTGGCAGACGTCGGCGGGTTGGACCGGCATGGCTCCACCTGGGGCGATGACCACCTGAGGCGATGACCCACCTGGGGCGATGGATTGCACAGAGGCTCTTAAGGGTAGGAGTGTCGGACATCGCGGCCATACGGCACGCGGCCTTAATCCCGCGCGCCGGATCACGTTCACGTGAGACGTGACAGGCCTCCGATTACTTTTGAAAGCCGAGCTTTAGCTACACCTCGCCACCAGAACGATCTGCGAGGAAACCCCATGCGATACACGATCTACGGTGCCCTGTTTGCCGCCCTCCTCCCGATGGCCGCGCATGCCGAGGGTGACGCCGCGGCGGGTGAGAAGGCGTTCGCCCCCTGCAAAGCCTGCCACGCCTTCGGCAAGAACGGTGTCGGACCGAACCTGACGGGCGTTGTCGGACGCAAGGCCGCGTCGGAGGAAGGCTACACCTATTCCGCCGCGCTCAAGGGCTCCGGGATCACCTGGGACGAGGCCAATCTGCACGAGTGGCTGAAGAACCCGAAGGCGAAGGTGCCGGGGACCAAAATGGTGTTCGCCGGCTACCCCGACGACAAGAAGATCGACGACGTGATCGCCTACCTCGCTTCCAAGAAGTAGGCCCGCGCGTCGCGCGTCGCGGACCACCCCGAACGTCGAAACGCCGCTGGATGTCTGTCCAGCGGCGTTTCGCGTCTCAGCGCCGTGCCGCCGGCTTACTGCGGCGCCGGAGCCGGTGTCGCGGGCTGATCCGGAACCGGGGGTGTCGGGCTCGGCGATGCCGGACTGGGTGACGTCGTGACGGGGGCTGTCGTGGCGGGAGCCTTAGTATCGGCGGCGCTTGCCACCTCGGTCGACGCCGTGAGCTCGGGATAGGCATCGACCACGTGCGCACCGTTCAGGGGCTTGCTCACCCCGTTGTGGCAGGTGGTGCAGTTGACCTTCGGCACGTCTCCGAGAACGCCGAGGCGGTTTCGCGGGAAGGTCGAGAGCAGCGGCTCGAGGTAGTTGCCGTTGATGTCCCGCACCATTCGGATGCCGTGCCAGGCGGTGGTCCGCTGCGGGGTGCTCTGCGACCAGTTCGAGATCGCCCGGGTGTTGTGGCAGAAGGTGCAGTTGACCCCCAGCCCCTCCGACATGTGGATCATCAGGCCGTAGGTCTTTTCCGCATCCTGGATCGGCTTGCCCTTGCTCGTGGGCAGCGCCGTGGTTGCGTTCACCCGGATCGCGTTGTTGTCGATGGTCTTGTCGGCGAGGTACTCGGTCAGGGTGTCGTAGGGCAGTGACGCCAGGCCAACCGACGGCGCGGCCATGTTCTGCCCGTTGTTGCGGGCGATGAATCCGCCCGCACGATTGGGACTCGGCTGTGTGAACCAGATGTTGGCCGGAACCGGCTGCCCGCGGTGGCAGGTGTAGCAGGTGACGCCCGCACCGCCGACATGGTTCTCCTTCCAGGAACTGTTGATGTGCTGCGTCATCTGCAGCATCCGGCGGGCGACCTTCTTCTGATACAGGCTGTCGTCGGCCATGTTCTCGGTGTTGTGGCAGTAGGTGCAGCCCTGCTCGGGGCTGACCCATTCGGTCATCGACGCCATCAGCCGGTTGAACTCGTTGACGCTGACGTTCTTGAGGACCTGGACGTTCTCGTAGGTCGTGCCGGCGAGTTCCTCGCCGGGCTCGGCCGGATCGGCGGGGGCCGGCGCGAGGTTGGCCTCCCGGATGTCCTCGACGGCCTCGCGGGTATGGACCTGCGCCATCGCGGTGCCGCGAAAGCCGTTCTGGTGGACCGCGAGGGGCGGCCGGTCCCAATCGGTCAGACCAACCATCGCCACCGTGAGGAAGAAGGCGATGGAAGCGCCGAGGACGGCGAAGAAGGTCTTCATGGAGCTCCCCCGGGCATGGTGGTGGGCGACACACTCAACGGATCGACGACCGGCGGATAGACCTGCGGGTAGGACGGGGCCACGCCGTGCTTCACGGCCCAGAGGTACCAGTTGTCGACGACCGTCCCGGTGAGCAGGATTCCGATGCCGCCGGTCAGCGTCGTCAGGACCGCGAACCACCAGGCCCAGCGGTGGACCGATTCCATGGTGGCGTTGAAGCCCATGGTCCAGCGCCAGAACAGGGCGGCGCGCTCGGTGGCGGTGCCGCGGTCGACGATCTGGTCGATCTCGCGCTCGCCGCCGAAGCGGCTCACCGCCAGGATGGTCCCGCCATGCATCGCGAAGAGCAGCGTCGACCCGTAGAGGAAGACGATCGAGAGCATGTGGAAGGGATTGTAGAACAGGTTGCCGTAGCGGAGCGAGAACGCGGCGGTCCAGTCGAGGTGCGGGAAGATGCCGAAGGGCACCGCCTCGCTCCAGGACCCCATCAGCACAGGCCGGATGAAGCCCAGCACCAGGAATAGCCAGATCGCGGAGGCGAAGGCCCAGGGCACGTGGTAGCCGAGGCCCAGGGCCTTGGCCCGGCGGAACAGCCGCAGCCACCAGAGCAGGATCGAGGCGGTGAGGAAGAAGCCGGCGATCAGCCACCAGCCGCCCTCGGCCAGCGGCGGAAGGATCTTGAGCCCGTATTGCGGGCGGGGCGGCTCGAGCGCGAGCCAGGGCAGTTGCCGCACGAACTGGACCGGATCCCAGTTCACGCTCGCCCACATGTTGAGGCCGATGATCTCGAAGGCGATCAACCCGCAGGCGAACGACAGCGCCCCGAGATAGCCGATATAGATCGGGCCGACCTGCGCGTTGCCGATGAGGCCGAACAGGTAGGAGTTGAACGGCGTGCCCCAGCGCTTGTCGACATCCACCGGGATGCCGTGTTCCGGCTCGATCGGTCGGACCTGCACTTCTGAGAAGATGTTCTGGTAGTAGGCCATGGTGTCACGAGCCTCCCGATTCCGAGATCAGCGCCAGACGGGGAGATTGAGCCACCAGCCCCACCATTCGGGCCAGCCACGGGTCCAGAACGGGCCGCTGATGACGATGCAGACCGCGCTCCAGAAGCCGGCCGACAGCGCCAGGAACAGGCCGAGCCGGTGGATGCCGAGCGTGCCGATCGAGTAGCCGATGGTGTCGCGGAAGAACGTGTCCTCGTGCTCGGGGGTCTTCACCACCTCGCCCTTGCCCGGATTGGTCGAGGACAGGATCAGCGAACCGTGCAGCGAGAGCGCCAGCGTCGTGGTGAAGAAGAACGTCACCGCCAGCATGTGCGCCGGATTGTAGTGGAAGTGCAGGTACTGGTAGCCGGTGTTCGAGACCCAATCGAGGTGCGAGAGGATCCCGTAGGGGAAGCCGTGCCCCCAGGCGCCCATCAGCAGCGGCCGGATCACCACGAGGGTGACGTAGGCGAAGATCGCCACCGCGAAGGCGAAGGGTACGTGGTAGCCGATGCCGAGCTTCCGGCAGATCTCGACCTCGCGCAGGGCCCAGGACGAGAAGGCGCCGACGGCGCAGAAGGTGATGATCTGCCAGAGGCCGCCCTCCTGGAGCGGCGCCAGGGCGAGCCCGTACTTGAGGTCGGGCGGCGCGATGTTGATCTGCCAGATGTTCCAGGTCGGTCCGAGCGCGGCGCCGTAGATGATCAGCGCCGTGCCCAGCACCGAGAAGAACAGCGTCGTGACCCCGAAGAAGCCGACGTAGAACGGTCCGACCCAGAAATCGAACAGGTCGCCGCCGACCAGGGTGCCGCCGCGGATGCGGTATTTTCGCTCAAAACTCAGCATCGCCATCGCGACCTCCCGGGCCCACCATCACGAGTCTCCGCGACGACCGACGGGGGGCCTGGCGCCCACCCGCCGATCATCCGTGTTCGAGGTCCTCTGTTGTCGAGGCCGCGCCCGTCAGGCGGGCATCGTCGGGAGGACCAGCGTCTGCGCGTTGGCGGCGCGCGGTGCCTTGGGGCCTTCCAGCCAGTTGAACCGGTCGGTGCTGAGCAAGATGAAGTGGATCAGCAGCGCCAGAATGAACAGGAAGGTGAAGAGCGCCACCAGGGTGCGGCGCGGATCGAAGAGAAGCCAGACCTTGTGCATGATGAGGGTCCTTCTCAGGAGAGCAGGGAGGCGACGCCCTGGGCCGCCGTCTCGAGGGCGGCGTAGCCCTTCGGTCCGGGCAGCCACGGGCGCCACAGCCACACGAGGATGTGGGCGACCACGGCGATCGCCGTGAAGATGATGAAGCTGGTCAAGAAGATCGCGTGGAACTCCTTGGCTTCCGGTTCCGTCAGCCCGGACAGGCTGCTCGGTTTCTCGACAATGCCATTGGCCATTGGTTCAAACCTCCGCTTTGACTAGCCGCGCCCGCACGTCCGGGTACGGTGGGTGTCACCGGACCGCTCGGTGCGGCCTCGGCGGTCCTTCCCGCCTGTTCGGACGGGAGGTCGATCGGGGGCGGGCGGAACGCCTCGACCCGAGGGCGAACTCAGCCCATGAAGACGAAGGGGATGGCCGAGACGGCCATGGCCCGGGCTTCGGCGAAGACCGAGCGCCGCCGCTGCGGCAGCGGCGTCCGGGCCTGCGGAATCACGCGCTGCACGAGGGCCGCGACGAGGAAGAACGGATAGGTGCTGGCCAGGATGATCCGGAACTGGACCTCGTCCTGATGCAGGCGCGACACCGGATTCAGCGAACGTTGCATGGGATGGGTCTCCTCCTGGCGTTCCGCGGCGGGACGCGTCCGGGTCGGGACGCGCGGGATCGGCATCGACCGGCTGGACGGCGCCGCGCCGTTCCAGCCGGAAAGGGAATGGGGGCTGAGGCCGGGATGCGCGCTCATGCGGCGGCTCCCAGGCTGGCCTCGGCGCGGGCGCGCTCGACATGATCGGCGATCACGCGACTTCCGCCCTCGCCGCGGGCGACGCGCTCGGCGGAATCCCGCAGGCGCTTGGCCGCCGAGATCCGCACCAGCACCGGATGGGCCTCGACGAGTTCGTCGAGGCGGGCGCGGGCGGCCTCGTCCCAGGGCAGCTCGCGATGGAGCCGCGCCGGGGTCGCCTCGACCTTGTCCATGTCGCGGGCCAGCGGCAGGATGTGGAAGAGCATGTCGAACAGGGCGTTGCAGACCTCCTGCACGAGGTAGGTCGCGCCGGCGAACCCCATGAAGGGCGTGCCGGTGTGGCGCCGGATGATCGCCCCCGGGAAGGAGGCCGGCACGAACACCGCGCGGGCGCCGGCCTCGGCCGCGTACATCCGCTCGTTGAAGGAGCCGAACAGCACCAGGGGCGGGTTCTTGGCGATCATCTCGCGAATGGCGGCGTTGTCGGTTTTCGCACCGGCCTTGCGGGATTCCGCGAAATGGCAGGGCAGGCCCATCTCGTCCTCGAGGAAGTGCCGGACGCCCCGGGCGTAGGTCTCCGAAGCCACGATCCCGAAGCTCGCCGTGCCGAAGAAGTCCTGCGTCACCGAGCGCCAGAGGTCCCAGACCGGCTTGATCGTGGTGTGCTTCTCCCGGGCGATGAACGGCTCGGGATCGAGGCCGAGGGCTTCGCCCAGGGCCCGCAGGAACCGCGTCGTCGAGTGGATCCCGATGGGGGCCTGGAAGTAGGGGCGCTCCAGGGCTTCGCAGAGCAGGCGGCCGAACTCGCGGTAGAGGCAGATGTTGGCGTCGGCGTTCACCAGGGCGGGCACGTCGGCGAGGTGCGAGCCGAGGGGAAAGACGAGGTTCACCTCGGCGCCGATGCCCTCCACCAGGCGGCGGATCTCGGCGAGGTCGGAGGGCATGTTGAAGGTGCCGTAGGCCGGCCCGATCAGGTTCACCCGGGGCTTCACGCCTTCCTGGCGCGGGGGCCGGGCCGGGATGCCCTTCTTGGCGAAGCGCCGCGCGCCGTACTCGTTCCAGAGCCAGGCCATGGCACGGTCCGCGGCCTGCCACTGGTCCTCGTCGATGGTGCGCGGCAGGAAGCGCTGGAGGTTGGTGCCCTCCGGGGTCACGCCGCCGCCGATCATCTCGGCGATGGAGCCGGTGACGACCACGCTGGGCTGGGCCGGGTCGAGGGTGGCGTGGGCCCGCTTCATCGCGGCCTCGGTGCCGTGGCGGCCGAGTTCCTCCTCGGCCAGGCCCGTGACCACGATAGGCAGCTCGTGCGGCGGCAGGGCGTCGGTGTAGTGCAGCACCGAGGTCACCGGCAGGTTCTCGCAGCCCACCGGGCCGTCGATGACGACCTGCAGGCCCTTGATGGCGGTGAAGACGTAGACGGCGCCCCAGTAGCCGCCGGCCCGGTCGTGATCGAGGACGAGCATCAGGCCATCTCCCCGATCGGCGAATGGTCGAAGGTTCCTTGGGTGGGCTTCGCCCGCGTCGCCGAGGCGACGTTGCGGCGGAGCTTTGGCACGTCTTCCCAGATCCCCGCGGCATGGCCTTCGCCGACGCCGTCGAAGAAGTCCCGCATGGCGTCGAAACGCGCGCGGTTGCCCAGGGCCGCGTTGATGACCTTGGCCAGGGAGCCGGCACCCGCCACGCCCATGAGCGGGCGGGCCGAGATCAGGTTGGTGAAGTAGAGGGCGGGAATCCCGAGCGCCTTGGCCTTCTGCACCACTGGGGTGGTGCCGATGGCCAGATCCGGCCAGACGTCCATCAGGGCCGCGAGGTCGTCCTCCAGGGACGCCCGGTAGCGCACCGTCACGCCCCGGGCCTCGAGCCAGTCCCGGTCGGCCTCGGAATGGGGCGTGCGCGGGCAGGCGGTGCCCACGTAGGCGAGCTCGGCACCGCTCTCGACGAGGAGGCGGCCGACCAGCAGCTCGGAGCCCTCGTAGCCCGACAGGGTGATCCGGCCCCGGATCGGGTTGGCGCCGAGCGCCCCCCGGATCATCGGCAGGACCCGGTTCTTGGCGGCCTCCACCGTGGCGCGCGGCACGGCGCAGGCTTCCCCGATCCGGTCGAGCCAGTCGGCCGTGCCGTCGTGCCCGACGGGGGCGGACCCGACGACCGGCCGTCCGGCGGCCGCGAACTCGCGCAGGGACGCGGTGTAGAACGGGTGGATCGCCGCCACGGCGGTGCAGTCCAGGGCGGCGTAGAGCTCGCGCCATTCCCGGGTCGGAACCACCGGGCCGGCGCTGAGCCCTAACGGCTCCAGCAGGCCGCCGATCACCACCGGGTCGGCGGGGAACATCTCGCCGAGAAGCGCGACGGTGGGACGCTCGGACCGGCCGGCACGGGGGGCCTGCACCGGTCCCTGCTCGGCCTCGGTCCGGGCGAATTTCAGCATCGCGCCGGCCAGGACGTCCTTGGCCTCGGCATGGGTCGGGACACCGAAGCCCGGAACGTCGATGCCGATGATGCGGACGCCGTCGATCTCCTTCGGCAGCAGGCGGAGCGGCACGCCGGAGGCGGTCGGCACGCAGAGGTTGATGACGACGACGGCGTCGTAATCGGCCGGCTTGGCGACCTGGAACACCGCCTCGCGGATGTCCTCGAACAGCTTGCCGGTGACCAGGGTCTCGGAGTTGAAGGGCACGTAGCCCACGCTTCGCTTGGCGCCGTAGAAGTGCGACGTGAAGGTCAGGCCGTAGACGCAGCAGGCCGAGCCGGAGAGGATCGTCGCCGTCCGGCGCATCCGCAGTCCGACCCGGAGCGAGCCGAAGGCCGGGCACATGCTCTGGGGCTGGTCGTGCGGGCCGGTGGGGTAGTCCCGTGCGTAGGTCTCAAGGGTCTCGCTCAGGCCCGCCGCCTGGGCGGCCGCCCGCATCGCATCCTTGCCGGCGTGGCAGCCGTGGCCGTCCTCGCGCGCGGCGGCCAGGTTCACCACCTCGGCGGGCGCCGTGACGGGTCCCAGGGTCGAGGCGGGGCGCTCCCGGCGGGCGCGGAGATCGGCGATGTCGAGGGTGACGGCCATGATGCGTCAGACCTCGTCGTAGACGACTTCGAGGGACGGCTTCACGACCTGCGTCGTGCCGCACATGTCCTCGAAGGTGGCGGGCACCAGGGTGACGCCCCGGCCGACGGCCTCGCCCTTGAACAGGCCGAGCAGGCCGTCCTGGCTGAGGGGGGTCGGATGGTTGGGCGCCGCCGCGTGGACGTTCTGCGCCAAGTCGGCGAACAGGGAGCCCCATTGGCTCTCGGGCCGGCCGATGATCTCGTAGTTCGCGCTCTTCCTGCGGATGTCGTCGTCGGCCGGGATCGAGGCCAGGACCGGGATGCCGACCGCGGCGGCGAAGGCCTGGGCCTCGCCGGTGCCGTCGTCCTTGTTGATGACGAGGCCGCCGACCCCGACATTGCCGCCGAGCTTGCGGAAGTATTCCACCGCCGAGCAGACGTTGTTGGCAACGTAGAGCGACTGGAGGTCGTTCGAACCGACGACGATGACCTTCTGGCACATGTCGCGGGCGATCGGCAGGCCGAAGCCGCCGCAGACCACGTCGCCGAGGAAGTCGAGCAGGACGTAGTCGAAGCCCCAGTCGTGGAAGCCGAGCTTCTCCAGGAGCTCGAAGCCGTGGATGATGCCGCGTCCGCCGCAGCCGCGCCCGACCTCGGGGCCGCCGAGCTCCATGGCGTAGACGCCGTCGCGCTTGAAGCAGACGTCGCCGATCGCAACCTGCTCGCCCGCGAGCTTCTTCTTCGTCGAGGTCTCGATGATGGTCGGGCAGGCGCGCCCGCCGAACAGCAGCGAAGTGGTGTCGCTCTTCGGGTCGCAGCCGATCAGCAGGACCTTCTTGCCCTGCTGGGCCATCATGTAGCTGAGATTGGCGAGGGTGAACGACTTGCCGATGCCGCCCTTGCCGTAGATCGCGATGATCTGCGTGGCTTTCGTGGCGACCACCGGCACGGGATCCGGCTCGATGCCGGCCTCGGCGCGCAGGGACTCGGAGGCCTTCAGGGCGCCGCCGTTCAGCTGCTGGCTCTTCAGCTGGATGTTCATGCGGCTCTCCAGTCCAGGATCATCTTCAGGCACGCGGGCTCGCCGAAGGCCGTGCGATAGGCGTCCGGAGCGTCCGCGGCCGGGCGCCGATGGGTGATGAGGTCGTCGAGGTGAAGCCGCTCCTCGGCGACGAGCGCGAGGGTCGCGGCGAGATCCTCCGGCCGCCACTGCGCGGCGACGCGGATGCGGGCTTCGCGCAGGAAGGCGGGTGCGAAGTCGAAGCCGAGCCGGCCCTCGTAGAACCCGGCGAGGACGACCTCGCCGCCGGGGGCGAGGCGCGCGATCCCCGCGTCGAGGATGGTGGGATCGCCGCTGACGTCGAGGATCGTGGCGTAGTCGCGCCGGGCATCGTCGTCCGGGGCGAGGACGGCATAGGATTGGGCGGTCGAGCGTCGGACCGGGTTGGTCTCCCAGACCTGCGGCGCGGCGCCGAGGGCCTCCGCGATCCGCGCGACGAGGCGGCCGAGGACGCCGTGGCCGATGACGAGGAGGGGCCGGCTCAGGTCGATCCCCGCCAGGGCGTGGCGTGCCGTGGCCGCCAGGGCGATCAGGGTTCCGCGCTCGCCCCAGGCTTCGTCGAGGGGAACGAGGCGCTCGCCGGCGCTGACGAGATGGGCGGCGGCGCCGCCGAACAGGCCACGGACCGCGCCGAAGCAGCGGGCGCCGGGGACGAACACCGTCTGGCCGACCCGGACGCCACTCTCGACCCCGGCCTCGACGACCTCGCCGACGGATTCGTAGCCCGGCACCAGCGGGTAGCCCATGCCCGGAAACGACGGCATCCGGCCCGACCAGAGAAGGCGCTCGGTTCCGGTGCTGATGCCGCTCCAGCGGATCGCCACGACGGCATCGGCCGCGGTCGGATCGTCGAGATGCAAGCTTTCGAGGCTGAGATGGCCAGGATCATGGAGGACGACGGCATCTGTCTGCATCGCGTCTGCCCTCCCGATCCAGCGACTCGGTTCGTTTGGCTTCGAACCTCTTATGTCATCCTAGATAGACACTTTAGAACGTCAAGCCAAACTTACAGTGAGGATGTCTTATCGCGTTGACACGAGGAGTCGCGTCAGCAGCGGGCGGCGGGTCGCGACCTCGGTGGTGCGCTGGAACCCGGCCTCGGAGAGAAGCGCCGTGAGGTCCGGTGCGGTGCGGCAGTGCCCGCTGCCCATCGCCAGGAGGTAGAGGCCGAAATACGCGTCCGTGATGGGCTCGGCCCCGGGCGTGCCGCTCATGGGCTCGGCGAGGACGAGGCGGCCTCCGGGGGGAAGCGCCGCGTGTACGGCGCGAAGCAGGACGCGGACGGTGGCGTCGTCGTGGTCGTGCACCACCCGCACCAGGGTGATCGCGTCGGCGCCGAGCGGCAGGGGGTCCGAGCGGAAGCTGCCGCCGAAGGCCTGGAAGCGATCCGCGAGGCCGGCCCGCAGGATGTGCGCCTCGGCGCGACGGGCCACCGCCGGCAGGTCGAAGAGCCTGAGCTGAAGCGAGGGCGCGACGCGGCCGGCCGCCGCCAGGAAGGCGCCCTCGCCGCCGCCGACATCCAGGAGGCAGCGATGCCGCCGCATCGGGTAGGCCTCGAGGATGTCCTCCGCGATCAGGGCCTGGGAGGCCGACATCAGCCCGCTGTAGGACGCGACCGAGTCGGCCTGCAGCTCGGCCCCGTCTCCGAGGGCATAGGGCCAGTAGCCGCCGAGACGGGTTGGCCCGGCCTCGCCGCGCAGGAGCGCCACGGGGTCGCGCAGGTCGTCGTAGAGCAGCGCGTGGTGCTCGATCATCCGCCCGATCGCCGGGTTGCCGACCAGGGCGGCACCGAGATCGGCGAGGAGATAGCGGCCGTCCGGCAGCCTGCGGATCAGGCCGAGGGAGGCCGCGGCCTTCAGGAGACGCGTCCCGGCCTCGGGGGAGAGCCCCATCCGATGGGCCAGCGCCGCGTCCGGCACCGGGCCGTCCGCCAGGAGGCCGAAGAGATCGAGGCGGACGCAGGCGAAGAGGGTCTGCGAGTAGGCGAAGCCGGCGCAGAGGTCGAACAGGGCGCGGGTATTCGCCCGCGCGATCCGCCGCGTCAGGGGAAAGCCGGCCGCCCAGCGCTGGAAGCGCGGATCGGCGACGAGGCGGGCCCGCAAGGCGTACCAGCGCGCCAGGAGCCCGCCGGTGCCGGGCCGAGCCGGTGGATCGAGGGCGGCGCCCCGCGTCACCTCACGCCAGCTCCCGTGCGAGGCTCGCCGGCAGGAAGAGCCGCGTCTGCGCCTCGATCTCGGCGCGGAGCGTTTCGGCGCCGGGGCAATCCGGGATCACCTCGACGGCCTCGCGCACCAGGCGCTTCAGCCGCGTGAGCGCCCCGCTCATGCCGAGGAGCGCGGCGGCGTTCGGGCGACCGAGGGTCGAATCGCGCCCGACGGGCTTGCCGACCTCCTCCTGACGGCAGGCGACGTCGCGCAGGTCGTCGGCCACCTGATAGGCCTCGCCCAGGCATTCACCGAGGAGGCGCCAGGGCAGCGACGGCGCGCCCGCGGCGGCCGCCCCCGTGACCGTCGCGGCGGCGAACAGCGCCCCGGTCTTGGCCTGCTGGTACTCGGTCAAGGCCACGGTGGGCTCGGATTCCCAGGCCTGGCCGGCGGCGATCCCGGACGGCGAGCCGGCCGCCCGGGCGACGAGGCCGACCAGGGCGGCGAGGCGCTTCGGGCTCCGGGCGGCGCCGCGGGCCAGGGTCTCGAAGGCCGAGACGATGAGCGCGTCGCCGGTGAGCACCGCCAGGGGCTCGCCGAAGGCGGCGTGGACGGAGGGCTGGCCGCGCCGCAGGGGCGCATCGTCGAAGCACGGCAGGTCGTCGTGGACGAGGGAGGCGCAGTGCAGGAGCTCGATGGCCGCCGCCGCGGCATCCGAGGCCGCCGGATCGTCGTCGCCGCAGGCCCGCGCCACGGACAGGCACAGGCGTGGGCGGATCCGGTGCCCCCCGGGGAAGACGGCGTAGCGGATCGACTCTGCGAGGCGGGGCGGCGCGCCGGGTGCCTCCAGGTGCGAGACAGCGGCGTCGAGGGCTTGCTCGATGCGACGGTTGGCGTCCATTGGCCGTACCTCCCGTGTCACTTGTTCTTACCGACTCAAAGTGTCAGTATTTATTGACAGTCGTCAAGACGGATCCGCTTGACGGGAGGGAGCCGCGTGAAGGTCGTCATCATCGGGGCCGGGATCGGAGGGCTGGTGGCGGCCCTGCGCCTCGCCCATGCGGGCCTCGACGTCACGGTGCTGGAGCAGGGCCAGCGGCCGGGCGGCAAGATGCGGCGGGTGCCGGTGGGCGAGACCGCGGTCGATGCCGGCCCGACCGTATTCACGATGCGCTGGGTCTTCGAAGAGCTCTTCGCCGAATGCGGCGCGGATCTCGCCGGCCATGTCGGTCTGGAACCGGCCGCGATCCTCGCCCGCCATGCCTGGGGGCCGGGCGAAGAGCTCGACCTCCACGCCGATCCGGAGGCGTCGGAGGCAGCGATCGCGAACTTCGCCGGGCCGCGCGAGCGCGACGGCTACCGCCGCTTCCGCACCCGGGCGGCCGAGGTCTACGCCACCCTGGAGGGGCCCTTCATTCGCGGCGCGCGCCCGAGCCCGATCGACCTGACCCGCCAGGCCGGCCTGTCGGGCCTGGGCGACCTCTGGCGGATCCAGCCCTTCACCACCCTGTGGCGTGCGCTCGGCGACTACTTCGCCGATCCGCGCCTGCGCCAGCTCTTCGGCCGCTACGCGACCTATTGCGGGTCCTCGCCCTTCGCCGCCCCCGCGACCCTGATGCTGGTGGCCCATGTGGAGAGCGAGGGCGTCTGGCACGTGTCCGGCGGCCTCAGCCGCCTCGCCGGCGCGGTCGCCGAACTGGCGGCGGAGCGCGGCGCTGGATTCCGCTACGGGACCGCCGCCCGCGGCATCGCCGTGCAGGGCGGCCGCGTCGTCGGTGTCGATCTCGACAACGGCGAGCGACTCCCGGCGGACGCCGTGGTCTGCAACGCCGACGTGGCGGCCCTGGCCGACGGGCTGCTCGGGCGCGACGCGGCCCGGGCGGCGGAGCGCGTTCCGCCCTCCGAACGGTCGCTGTCGGCAGTGACGCTCTGCGCGCAGGCCCGGGCGGAGGGCTTTCCGCTGGCGCGGCACACCGTGTTCTTCTCGAACGACTACGCAGCGGAGTTCGCGCGCATCCGGGCCGGGCACCTGCCGGACGATCCCACCGTCTACGTCTGCGCGCAGGACCGGAGCGATACGCAGGCCCCGTCGGGCCGGCCCGAGCGCCTGCTCTGCCTCGTCAACGCCCCGGCCCGGACCTTCAGCCCCTCGGAGATCGAGACATGCGTGACCACGATGCGGCGGCGCCTGAGCGCGAGCGGATTGACCCTCTCGGAGACGGCGGAACCGGTGACGACGGGTCCGGCGGAGTTCGCGCGCCTGTTCCCGGGATCGGCGGGCGCCCTCTACGGACGGGCGTCCCACGGCTGGATGGCGTCGTTCAAGCGCCCGGGCGCCCGCACACGGATCCCGGGCCTCTACCTCGCGGGGGGGAGCGTCCATCCGGGTCCGGGGGTGCCGATGGCGGCGCAGTCCGGGCGGATCGCGGCGGACAGCCTGCTGCGGGACCGGAGTGGCGCCCGCGTTTCGATACGCGGGTGGATCGCGACGGCTACGTCTGGTGGTACGTCGATGCCCTGAGCGAGGACGGCCGCCAGGGCCTGACCATCATCGCCTTCATCGGCAGCGTGTTCTCGCCCTATTACGCCTGGGACCCCGCCCGCGACCCCTTCGATCACTGCGCCGTCAACGTCGTGCTCTACGGCGAGCGGGCCAACCGCTTCTGCATGACCGAGCGCGGGCGCGCGAGCCTCCACCGCGATGCCGACCACATCCGGATCGGCCCGAGCGGCCTGTCCTGGGACGGCACCACGCTGACGATCCGCCTCGACGAGGTGACGGCCCCAATACCCTCGCGGGTCCGGGGGACGGTGCGCCTGCGCCCGGCCGGCTTTACGCCGGGCCCGCACCACCTCGACGCCCGGGGCCAGCACCGCTGGTGGCCGATGGCGCCCTCCTCGCCCGTCGAGGTGGCGCTGGAGGAGCCCGGGATCGCCTGGCGCGGAACCGCCTATTTCGACACCAATCACGGCGACACGTCGCTCGAGGCCGCCTTCCGCGACTGGACCTGGTGCCGGGCCGACCTGCGCGAGGGAGCCGCGATCCTCTACGACGTGAACCGGGCGGACGGCACACGGCAGGCGCTCACCCTGTGCTTTGCCGCGGACGGAACGCCCCGCGACATCGATCCGCCGCGCCGCGTCGCCCTGCCGCCGACGCGGTTCTGGCGCATGCCGCGCGAGACGCGCAGCGACGATGGGCGTGCCGAGGTCGCGCGGACCTTCGAGGACACGCCGTTCTATGCCCGCTCGTACCTGCAATCGACGCTCCGCGGCGAGAGGGTGCGGCCGGTCCACGAGAGCCTGTCGCTGGCGCGTTTCCAGCATCCGCTGGTGCGCCTGATGCTGCCGTTCCGGATGCCGCGCCGGACGCGGTGAGCGGGATCAGGCCGGCGGGCCTTTCGCCCGCTCGGCCGCGGCGCGCTCGGCGTCCGCCCGGTCGCGCCGGATGCCGCGTTTCAGGACGACGAGCTGCCAGATCGCCAGCCCGAGGGCGAGCGCGAAGACGAGGCCGATGTCGAAGGCGGCGAAGAGCGGGTCGGTCACGGGCCGGCCGGCAACGCGGCCTCGCGCGCCCGCAGGGTCTCGATGAGATCGAGGACCCGGGCGACCTGGGCGGGAACGTTCCACCAGGCGGGGGGCACCGGCACCGGCTGGCTGGCGACGGCCTCCACCAGGAAAGCGGTCTCGGCCAGGGCCGGCGCGGTCTGGTCGGGCGGGGCCTGGTCCGGTCCGGCGGCGAGCGGCAGCAGCGCACGAGCCATCAGGGCGGCCTTGCGGCGGCCGGGAACCCGGGCGCGGGTCGCAACGGGGTCGAGGCCGCGGCGCTCGAGGTCGCGGCCGATCTCCGCGTAGATCAGGCGGGCGGCGCGGATGGCGGGCCGGCAATCGAGCGGAAGTCCGGGAATGCCGGCCTCGGCGCGGGCGTAGAGCCCTTCGGCGACGGCGAGGAGGCGGCCGACGATCGCCCGCAGCTCCGGCCCCGCGACCGGATCGTCCAGGAAGGCGTCGGGGTCGAGGCCGGCCTCCCGCATCCAGGCGAGCGGCAGGTAGAGCCGCCCGGCCCGGGCATCCTCGCCGACGTCGCGGGCGATGTTGGTGAACTGCATGGCGACGCCGAGGTCACAGGCCCGGGCGAGCACGGCGGCGTCGCGCACGCCCATCAGCACGGTCATCATCGCGCCGACGCTACCGGCGACCCGGGCCGCGTAGGCGGTGAGGTCCGACAGGGTCTCGTAGCGCCGCCCCTGCGCGTCCCAGGCTAGCCCCTCGATCAGGGCGGCGGGCAGGCCCTGGGGCAGCCTGTGGGCGGCGACGAGGTCGGCCATGGCCCGGTCGGCCGGGGAATCGGAGGGCGCGTCGTCGTAGATGCGCGCGAGGCGCGTCGCGAGCCGTGCCAGGGCCGCCGGACGATCGCGGGCGAGCGCGTCGTCGACGGCATCGTCGGAGAGGCGGCAGAAGGCGTAGAGCCCGTAGGCGGGGCGCCGGACCCGCGCCGGCAACAGGGCGGAGGCGGCGAAGAAGCTGCGCGAGCCGTCCCGGATCGCGGCCCGGCAGGCGGCATGGTCGGCCGCATCCGCATGGGGCATGGCCCAGAGGGGCGGCCGTTCCGGCCCGCGCCTGACGGCGTCGAAGAACGCGGTTTCGCCCTGGGCCGAATCAGGCCGGGACAAGTCAGGCGAACAGACGCGCATCCGGCACCACCGTGTCGAGGACCTTGGCCGAGGAGAGGACGCCGGGGAGCCCGGCACCCGGATGGGTGCCCGCGCCGACGAGGTAGAGATTGCGGAACGCCGACGAGGCGTTGTGCGGCCGGAACCAGGCCGACTGCGTCAGCACGGGCTCCAGACCGAAGCCGGAGCCGCGGAAACTCAGGAAGTCGCCGGCGAAATCCGCCGGGGTGGTCACGCGGGATGTCACGATCGACTCGGAGAGGCCCGGCATCACCGAGGCCTCCAGGCTGTCCGCGATAGCCTTCCGGTAGGGCTCCGCCAGCACAGACCAGTCCTGTCCGCCGGCGAGATTCGGCACCGGCGCCAGCACGTAGAACGCATCGCAGCCCGGCGGCGCCAGGAGCGGATCGGTGGCGGTGGGGCGGTGGAGGTAGAGGCTGAAATCCGGCGCCAGCACCTTGCGGACGAAGATGTCCTCGATCAGTTCGCGATAGCGCGGCCCCATCAGGATGGTGTGGTGGGCGAGGTCGGGGAACTGCCGGTTGGTGCCGAAGTACCAGACGAAGAGCCCCATGGAGGAGGACGAGGCCTTCAGCTTCGCCCGGTGCCAGGACGGGCCCTCCCCGCCGAGCAGCGACAGGTAGGTCTCGGCGGAATCGGCGTTCGAGACGACGATGTCGGCGGCGATGCGGGTGCCGTCGGCGAGGGTGACGCCGGTGGCCGCCCCGGCGGCCACATCGATGCGGGCCACGTCGGCGCGGCAGCGCAGGGTGCCGCCCTGCCCCTCGATCAACCCGACGAGGCCGTCGACGAGGCGGCCGGTGCCGCCCATGGCGAAGTGTACGCCCCAGCGGCGCTCCAGATGGGCGATCAGGCAGTAGATGGCGCTGGCCCGGAAGGGCGAGCCGCCGATCAGCAGGGGGTGGAAGCTGAAGATCGTGCGCAGGCGCTCGTCCCGGATATGGCGCGCAACGAGGTCATAGACCGAACGGTGACCGCCGAGGCGCAGAAGCGACGGCGTGATGCGCAGCATGTCGCGGACCGACGAGAAGGCGACGTGCCCGAGTTCCTCGAACCCAACCCGGCAGATGGCGGCGCTGCGCTCCATGAAGCGCTCGTAGCCGGGGACGTCCTCGGGCGAGAACCGCGCCACCTCGGCCCGCATCGCCTCCGGGTCGCCGCTGTAGTCGAATGTGGCGCCGTCCGGGAAGCGGATGCGGTAGAACGGCAGCATCGGCGCCAGGGTGACGTCGTCGGCCATGCGCCGCCCGCACAGGCTCCAGAGTTCCTCGAACAGGAACGGGGCCGTGACGATGGTCGGCCCGGCATCGAAGGTGAAGCCGTCCTGGCGGTGGACGCGGGCCCGCCCGCCGGGCTGGTCCAGGCGCTCCAGCACCGTCACCCGGTAGCCCCGGGCGCCGAGGCGCACCGCCGCCGCCAACCCGCCGAAGCCGCTCCCGATCACCACCGCGTGTGCACGGGAAGACCGGGTCGTCGCGAGGCTCGGCGAGTCGGCGAGTGTCAACATCAGCTGACACTATTCGCGACCGGGCGTCGGGTGCAAGCGCGATTCTGCGCGCGCCCGTCAGCTGTGCCAGGCCAGGTCCCCGGGCAACCGACCGGCGGCAGACTTCAGCGCCGGGATTCCGTCATCATCCGGACGGCGAGGCCGGCCAGGACCGTTCCCATGATCCAGCGCTGGACGACGGCGAAGGAGGGCCGGCGCGTCAGGAACCGGGCGATCGCCCCGGCCGAGACCGCGACGGTGGCGTTGACCATGACGCTGAGGACGATCTGGATCGCCCCGAGGCCGAGGGCCTGGGCGAAGACGCTGCCCTGCGCCGGATCGATGAACTGCGGCAGCAGCGACAGGTACATCACCGCGATCTTCGGGTTGAGCAGGTTCGTCAGGAAGCCCATCAGGAACAGCTTCCGGGGGCCGTCCTGCGGCAGGGCCTTGACCTCGAAGGGGGAGCGCCCGCCGGGCCGGACCGCCTGCCAGGCGAGCCAGAGCAGGTAGAGGCCGCCGACGATGCGGATCGCGTCATACGCATAGGGCACCGCCAGGACCAGGGCGGTGAGGCCGAAGGCGGCGCAGAGCATGTAGACGACGAAACCGAGGGCGACGCCGCCCAGGGAGACCAGGCCGGCCCGCGGTCCCTGGCAGATCGAGCGCGAGATCAGGTAGACCATGTTCGGCCCGGGCGTCAGGGCCATGCCGAGGGCGATCGCCGCGAAGGCGAGGAGGCTCGTGGTGCCGGGCATCGCGGGTCCTGTTTCGTGAGAGGGCTGGATGGGGGCCGGCCTGGGCGAAAGCCGCGCCGGATTTTCGCTAGCGCGGCTTCGCGAGTTGCCAGGTGAGGTGGGTCCGCACGGTCGGCCAGTCCGGCGCCACGATGCTGTAGACGCAGGTGTCGCGCAGGGAGCCGTCCGCGAGGCGCTGGTGATGGCGCAGGATGCCGTCGAGGCGCGCGCCGAGGCGCTCGATGGCGCGCCGGCTCGCCTGGTTCATGACATGGGTGCGGAACTCGACGGCGAGACAGTCGAGGGCCTCGAAGGCGTGGCCGAGGAGCAGGCGCTTCGCCTCGGTGTTCAGGTGGGTGCGCTGCACCCGCACGGCGTACCAGGTGGAGCCGATCTCCACCCGCGGCCCGGCGGCATCGACGTTCATGTAGGTGGTCATCCCCACGGGACGGCCACCGGGTCCGTCGAGGACGGTAAAGGGCAGCATCGTGCCCGCGTCCTGCAGGCCGAGGCGGCGCTCGATCTCGGCCGCCATCCGCTCCGGGGCGGGAATCGCCGTGTACCAGAGGCGCCAGAGCTCGCCGTCCTGCACCGCCTCGGCCAGGGCCGGGGCGTGGTCGGGCGCGAGCGGCACGAGTTCGACGTGCCGGCCGGAGAGAGTGACGGGCGTCAGCGCCATGGACAGCAACCTCGGTGACGGAGGCCGGGACGGCGCCGTCTTCGGACCTCCGGCATCGGAGATCCCGCCCCCGTCGGTGCGGCCGGGCCGCGCCCGCGTCAAGCCCCGGCGGAAGGGTGGGCGGGGATGGCCGTCTGCGCCGCGTAGGCCGCGAGAATTGCTTCGGCGATGCGTGCCGGCGCCTCCTCGTGGGCGAGGTGCCCGAGATTGCGGATCAGCTGGACGCGGGCGTTGGGCAGGCGGTCCTTCAGGGCGAAGGCGGTCTCGGGGGCGATCGCCTTGTCGTCCCCGCCCACGAGCAGCAGCGTCGGTACGGCGAGGCGGCCGATGTCGCGGTCGAGGGCGGCGAGATTCCAGTTCGCCATCATGCCGAGGGCCCCGGCCACGTGGCCCGGGCAGCGGAAGAGGCGGCGGTAGAGTTCGAGGCCACGGGCGTCGAGGCGCGAGCCGGTGCCGCGGATCAGGCGCTCCACCGCCGGACGGTCGGCGGTCCAGGCGAAGATCCGCGGGGTGACGGGGTTCAGGAACAGCATCCGGGCGAGCCCCGGAAACAGCACCGAGGCGAGGCCGGGAAACGGCGTCAGGGCGCCGTTCAGGGCCACCAGGAGGCGGGGCGCAAGCCCGTCGAGGCAGAGCCGCACCAGGATCGCCGCGCCGGCGGAATGCCCGACCACGAGGTCCGGCGACACGTCGAGGGTGCGGAGCAAGTCGCGGATCGCCGCGGCCATGCCCGGCAGCGACAGGCGCCCCGCGGGCAGCGGATCGGTGAAGCCATGGCCCGGCAGGTCCGGGGCGATCACCCGGAAATGCTCGGCGAGCAAAGGCGCGAGGCCGGCCCAGGAATGGGTGGCCGCGCCGGTGCCGTGCAGAAGCAGGACGACGGGAGCGTCGGGCGCGCCGAACTCCTGCAGATGCCAGGTCAGGTCGGCGGCGCGGACGAACCGGCTCGCGGCGCGGTTGGGCCAATCCGCGCCGTCGCGCTCCCACTGGGGCCGGTCGCTCGGCGCAGGCATCGCAGATCCTTCAGCGGGCCGAGCGGATCGCGGTGCTCATGGCCGCCGCATCGGCATAGGGAAGCGGGACATAGCGCGCCCCCATCGCTTCGGCGAGGCGCCGCGCAGAGTCCTGCGGCCGGGCCGCGGTGTCGATCAGGATGGCGCGGATGGCGTCGGCCCGCAGGAGGCCGGCGGCGTTCAGGGCCTCGGCGCCGGCCGCGGCCCGGCCGGGGGCACCGGAGCGCGAGACGTTGGCGCGCCCGTCGGTGAGCACCACCACCACCGGGGTGCCGCCGGCCCGCCGGACGGCGCGCGCCAGGGTGCCGGCGGCGTCGAGGCCGGAGGCCAAAGGCGTCCCCCCGCCCCCCGGCAGGGCCGAGAGGCCGCGCCGGGCGCGCGCCAGGGCCCGGGTCGGCGCCAGCACTATCTCGGCGCCGGTCCCGCGGAAGGCCACGAGGGCGACCTTGTCGCGGCGGACATAGGCCTCGGCCAGGAGCAGCTCGACGGCGCCCTTCGCCTCGGCCAGACGCTCCAGGGCAGCCGAGCCGGACGCATCCACGGCGAAGATCGTGGTGGTCTCGCTGCGCTGGCGGAAGCGCGTGATGCGGAAATCCTCGCTGCGCACCTCGATCAGCCGCGGGGCACCCTCCGCCCCGGCCCGCAGGCGCTGCCAGGGCGCGGCGGCCCGCAAGGTCGGCAGGAGGGCGAGGCGGCCGGTGCGGGGCGAGCCGGGCCGGGTGCCGGCCGGGCGTCCGCTGCGCGGCGCCTGCATCACCGCCCCCACCCGCCCGGCCTTCGCTGCGGGCGGCGTTCCGCCGGCCTCGCCCAGCCGTGCGAGGAGATCCGGCGGGATCGCCGCACGAGTCGCTTCCACGAGGCTCTCGGCGCCCGGTTCGAGGCCGGCCTCGGACGGGTCGGCCTCGGACGGCGCGGGCGCCTCGGCGGGCTCGGGGGGCGCTGCGTCCCGCGCCTCGGGGTTCGGGGGCAGGCGCGTGGCGCGGGGGGCGAGGACGAGGGCGGCGGCTTCGCGGAAATCCGCGGCGGCGCGCGCATCGCCCCCGGCCAGCAGGCGGGCGACGCGCAAGGCGAGCAGCGGCGCGCGCAGGGACGCGATGCCGAGGTCGGCCGCGACCGCGCAGAGATCCGCCACCGCGGCGTCGGCATCGACGTCGTGAGCCGCCGGCTCCGGCCCGGCCTCGGGCGGCGCCCCTCTCGTGTCGCCCCAGGATATCCCCGTCAGGTCGAGGCGGAAGGCCAGGCGATCGGCCAGGGCTTCGGGCACGCCGGCCTCGTCGCCCTCCCCCTCGTCGAGGAGGATCAGCCCGATCCGCGTCGCCGCCTGCGCGGCCAGTCCGTCGCGCTCGGCCCGGATCGCGCCGGCATCCAAGGCGGCGGCGAGGCGGGCGGCGGTGCCGGGCGACAGGCGCTCGGCCATCGGCACCACCACGAGCCCGCCATCGGCCTCGGCCAGGAGGCCGGTTTGGGCGACGGGGCGCCCGGCGGCCAGGGTCGCGGCGAGGTCGAGTCCGCCGAGGAGGCGGTCGTCGGCGATGCCCGCGGGCATCCGGCGGAAGGGCCGGCCGGGTCCGAGCGCATCCGCGAGACCGTCGAGCCAGAGGTCCCGCACCGGGCCGGCCCCGGCCCGGACGACGACACCGCCGCAGGCGTGAGGGTCGCGCGCCACGAGGTGCGCCACGCGCAGGGCCCGGGCCCAGGCCGGGCTCATCGGGCGAGGAGATCCTCCACGGCGCGGGCGACCCGCGCGGTGGAGCCGGTTTCGTCGAGGGGGTTGCGCCGCAGCCGGTGGCGCAGGGCCGAGGGGGCGATCCGGGCCAAGTGGTCGAGGCCCACGGTCTCGGCGCCTTCGTAGGCCGCGAGCGCCCGGGCGGTGCGCATCAGCGTGAGTTCGCCGCGCAGGCCGTCGGTGCCGAGCGCCAGGCAAAGGCGGGCGGCCGCTTCGAGGGTGGCGTCGGGCACGCTCAGGGCGGGAAGCCGGGCGCGCGCGGCGGTGAGCGCCTTGCGGATGGCGCGGTCGGCCTTAGCGTAGCCGGCGCAGAACGCCGCCGGGTCGCGCTCGTAGGCGTCGCGGCGGCGGACCACGTCGATGCGGGTCGGCAGGTCGGTGGGTGTCGTCACCTCGACGGCGAGGCCGAAGCGGTCGAGGAGCTGCGGTCGCAACTCGCCCTCCTCCGGGTTGCCGCTGCCGACGAGGACGAACCGGGCGGGATGGCGGATGCTCAGGCCCTCGCGCTCCACGGTGTTCACCCCGGAGGCGGCGACGTCAAGGAGGAGGTCGACGAGGTGGTCCTCCAGCAGGTTGACCTCGTCGATGTAGAGGAAGCCGCGATTGGCCCGGGCCAGCAGGCCCGGCTCGAAGGCCTTCTCCCCGCGGGTCAGGGCGCGTTCCAGGTCGAGGGCGCCGACGACCCGGTCCTCGGTGGCGCCAAGCGGCAGGTCCACCACCGGGACCGGGATGGATTCGGCGCGCAGGACCGCCTTCTCGCGGCACTGGTGACACTGCTCGGCAGGCCGGCCGGGATCGCAGGCATAGGGACAGCCGACGACCGCGGACATCGGCGGCAACAGGGCGGCGAGGCCGCGGATCGCCGTCGACTTGCCGGTGCCGCGGTCGCCGAAGACCAGCACGCCACCGACGGAGGGGTCGACGGCCGCGATGAGGAGCGCCCGGCGCATCTCGTCCTGGCCGACGATGGCGGAGAAGGGAAAGGTCGGCGGGGACGCCGATAGGGCGCGCGGCGCCTTGGCCGGGCTCGCGGCCCGGAGGATCGGCGCCTCGCCGGCAGCGGCCACGGAAACCGGTTTCGGGGGCATCGCTCGGATCGATCCGTTCACGATCATGGGTCTGGTTTCCCGCCTTCGTCTCATCCGCCTGGTGCGGGGTCCCTCCCCCGCAGCGGGGGGAGTGACGATGCGCGTCCTACTCGGCCGCCGCCCGCTGGACGCCCATCCGGCCCCAGATCGTGCTCAGCGCGCCGACGAGGTGATCGATGTCGTCGTCGGAATGCAGCGGCGAGGGCGTGATCCGCAGGCGCTCGGTGCCACGGGCCACCGTGGGGTAGTTGATCGGCTGGACGTAGATCCCGAACTCGTCGAGCAGGGTGTCGCTGATCGCCTTGCACAGCACCGGATCGCAGACCATCACCGGCACGATGTGGCTGTCGTTCGGGAGATAGGGGATGCCGGCGGCGTCGAGGCGGGCGCGCACCGCGGCGACCCGCTCCTGGTGCCGGGCCCGCTCGGCCCCGCTCGCCTTGAGGTGTCGGATGCTGGCCGCGGCGCCCGCGGCCACCGCCGGGGGCAGGGAGGTGGTGAAGATGAAGCCGGAGGCGAAGCTGCGCACGAAGTCGCAGAGCCGCGCCGATCCGGTGATGTAGCCGCCATGGACCGCGAAGGCCTTGCCGAGGGTGCCCTCGATGACGTCGAGACGGTGGGCGAGGCCCTCGCGCTCGGAGATGCCGCCGCCGCGCGCGCCGTAGAGGCCGACGGCGTGGACCTCGTCGAGGTAGGTGAGCGCACCGTGCGCCTCGGCCACGTCGCAGATCTCCGCGATCGGGGCGATGTCGCCGTCCATCGAGTAGACCGACTCGAAGGCCACGATCTTCGGCCGGGCCGGGTCGACCAGGCGCAGCTTGCGGTCGAGATCCTCGGGGTCGTTGTGGCGGAAGATGTGGCGCTCGGCGCGGCTCGCCTTGATGCCCTCGATCATCGAGGCATGGTTGCCGGCATCCGAGAAGATCGCGCAGCCGGGAAGCTGGCTCCCGAGGGTGCCCAGAGCCGCCCAGTTCGAGACGTAGCCCGAGGTGAAGAGCAGCGCGGCCTCCTTGCCGTGGAGGTCGGCGAGCTCGCGCTCCAGCAACACATGGTAGTGGTTGGTGCCCGAGATGTTGCGGGTGCCGCCCGCGCCGGCGCCGCAGCGGTCCAGGGCCTCGTGCATGGCGTCGAGCACCACCGGGTTCTGGCCCATGCCGAGGTAGTCGTTGGAGCACCACACCGTCACCGGCCGCGTGCCGGACGGCGTGTGGTGGGTGGCGTGCGGGAAGCGGCCCGCCTGCCGTTCGAGGTCGGTGAAGACGCGGTAGCGCCCCTCGCGATGCAGGCCGGCCAAAGCAGAGCCGAAGATCTCTTCGTAGTTCATGCCTGTCCCCTTCCCTCGTTGCACGGCGGGTTCTGGCCCGCTCGCCCATCCTGCCGCCGCGGCGGCGTCGATAGAGCCGGCCCGCGCACGCGGACCGGGGTGATGTCAGCGTCCGTCGGCTTCGGCGATGCGCGGCTCGCCGGCGCGGGCGCCCTCCCCGCGGGCGGCCGGGACCGGCGACGGCACGGGCCCGCCCCGGTCCAGCTTCGGCAGGCTCCATTGCCAGAGCGCGGCCGAGGGCAGCGGCAGCATCAGGAAGCCGTGCTCCAGGGTGGCGAGCGCCATCAGGGTCGCCAGGATGCTCAGGCCGGCGACCTCGTGGGCGGTGACGCCTTCGGCGAACGCCGCCAGGACCAGGGCGGCAGTGGCGAGGCCGGCCGCCGTCACCGAGACCGGGAACAGCGGGTTCATGGCCCGCACCCGGAGGTAGCTGCCGAGATAGGCGAGGTGCTCGGGCAGGAACTCGGCGTTGAGGTTGCGCACCCCGAGGAAGAGGTTCAGCCGGGCGGAGAGGTTCATCCCCCACAGGACGAGGTAGGTCCACAGGGCGAACAGGTTCGGCTGGCGCCAGGTCAGGGCCCAGATCGCGAGGCCGCCCGCGACGATGGCCGCCTCGTGCCACAGGCTGGTGGCCGCCGCCGCCCGGAAGCGCCGGAAGCCCCGGGCATCCGGCGGGCAGCCCTCGGCCCGGGGGCCCGAGACGAAGCCCATGTAGTAGCTCATCTCCTGCCAGCCCCAGACCACCAGGGCCGCCGTGAAGGCGACGTAGGCGCTTCCCGCGCTGGCATCCCCGGCCGAGGCGCCGATGGCCCAGAGGGCCAGGGCGAGCACGCCCGTGCCCGCCGCCATGCTGACCCCGTGCGTCGCGCGCGGGCGGTGGTCGAGGAGCAGGATCAGGCCGGTGGAGAACCACCAGACCAGCACCGCGTAGAAGGCGGGAAGCGCGTAGGCGGCCATCCTACCAGACCGGCTCGAGGCGGATCTCCGCCGGCATCGGGTTGTCGAGGGTCGGCAGGGCGTAGAGCCGGGCGAAGTTCACCGCCGAGGCGGCGACCCAGGCACCCTGCTTCAGCTTACCGAGGAGGCCGCCCTGCGCCTTCGCGTCGGCGATCCCCACCGAGCAGGCCAGCAGCCGGTCGAGGGCCTGCTTGAAGCGCGGGTTGTCGAGGTCCAGCGTCAGCGGGAAGGTCTGCTTGGAGATCTCCGAGGTGATCCGGAAGACCTGGAAGTCGTAGTCGGTCGGATCGACCCCGAGGGCCTCGTGGAAGGCCGGCCGGCAATGGTCGCGGACATACATCGTCGCGAAGACCGCCAGGAGGAAGAACTTGATCCAGTAGCGGTTGAGGCCCGAGGTCAGCTTCGGGTTGGCGCGCATGAGCAGGGCGAAGGCCTCGCCATGGCGGAACTCGTCGTTGCACCACTTCTCGAACCACTTGAAGATCGGGTGGAAGCGGCGCTCGGGCTTGCGCTCCAGCTCGCGGAAGATGGTGATGTAGCGGGCGTAGCCGATCTTCTCGGAGAGGTAGGTGGCGTAGAAGATGAACTTCGGCCGGAAGAAGGTGTATTTCTTCGACTTGGTCAGGAAGCCCAGGTCGACGCCGATGCCGAAATCCTTCAGCACGTCGTTGATGAAGCCGGCATGGCGCGCCTCGTCTCGGCTCATGAAGCCGAACAGCTCGCGGATGTCGGGATTCTTCGCGCGCTTGCGCATCTCGGCGTAGAGCACGCAGCCCGAGAACTCGGCGGTGATCGACGACACGAGGAAGTCCATGAATTCCTTGCGCAGGGCCGGGTCGAGCCCGGACATGTCGCAGTCGAAGTCCGCGTTGCGGGTAAAGTGGCGCTTGTTCGGGTCGGCGCGCAGCTCGGCGATGAGCTTGTTCCACTCGGCCCGGACGGGCTCGACGTCGGTGCGGTCGAGTTCCTCGAAATTGGTCGTGTAGAAGCGCGGCGACAGGAACGTCGTTTCCTGCGCGGCCTTCGTGGCCTCGTTGAGGGGCAGTTTCGGGGCAGGAGCCTTGCCGTTGGGCTGCTGGGCGATGGGCTGCTGGGTGGCTGCGGTCACAGGCGCCTCCTCTCGGAAAAGCTGACTTCGTAGAGCTCGGTGAGCTCGAGGTGGCCCGCGAGCTTCGTCCAGAGCCGCTCGAGGCGGCCGGCGCGGATCACTGTGGCGGTCCGGCGCACCACGAGGCGTTCGCCGTAGGGCACCGAGGTGGGCGCGTCGTGCACCTGCACGGCGTCGCCGGGTTCGATCTCGAAGCTGGCGTCGAGGACCACGTGGGCGTGCAGGCTCTCGGGGGTCTGCTCGATCTCCACTGTGCAGGGGACGTCGACGCTGCGGCGTCCGTTCAGCCAGGCCATCATCGTGCGGCTCCGTTCTGGGGCATCAGGCGGGCGAAGGCGGCGAAGTTCGAGGGCCCGAAGGCGCCGAAATCGACGCTGCGCCCGGTGAGCGCGTCGTCGAGCCGGAGCGAGCCGTCGTCGAAGCGCGTCAGGCGGAAGGGGACGTCCCGCGGCAAGCCGGCCCGGAGCCGCCCCTGGGCGAAGCCCCGCAGGGTGGCGCGGATGAAGTTGTCCGCGCCCGGCCGGACGGTGGCGACGAGGTCGCCGTGCTCGGCGTCGCGCAGGGTGATCGAGCCGTCGGCCGCGTCGTCGACCCGGAGGGCGAGGCTCTGGACGGGGCGCGCCGGCTCCATCCGGGTCAGGCCGATGCTCTCGACCCGGCCGACGGTCACGGCCGCCACCACGAAGCCGAGAAGGAGGCCGACGCCGACCACCAGGCTCCGCGAGGTGCGGCCGGCGGTGCGTGCCAGGGGATGCGGGTTCGCGACCGTCATCGGATCAGCTCGCCGTTGCGAGGCGCGGGCCGGGAGCCACGCGCGGCCGCAGGATGACGGGGCCGGCCGATTCCTCCGGTGCCTCGCGATGGGCCGCGAGCGCGCGGCCCAGGATCTGCGCGACCTCCGCCCCCTGCGCCACCGTGCGCAGCATCGGCTCGGGCCGGTTCACGTGCCAGGGCCGGGCATGGGGCCAGAGATGGAGGTAGGCGACGCGGTTGCCGGGGCGCAGGCGCAGGGGCAGGTCGGCGCTGCCGTCGCGGTGGAGGCGGCAGCCGGCCGCCTCCACCAGGGCGAACGGCAGGTTGAGGGTCATCGGCAGGGCGATGCCCACCCGCATGACCACCCGCCGGTTGGTGATGGTGTAGGTGGTGGTGCGGGCCGAGAGCCAGCCGAGGAGGCCGAGGAGCAGCACCGCGCCGGTGCCGATCGCCAGGGTCGGCAGAGCGAGGGCGGCGGCCTCCCGCGCCTGTCCGTCGAGGGCCGCCGGGAGCGCCGCCCAGAGCGCCAGTCCGGCGAACCAGAGGCCGACGAGCCGCAGGTGCAGCGCCCGGAAGGCGATTCCGAAGCCGCAGGGGCGTCCCTGCCAGAGGATGTTCTCGCCGGCCGGCAGCGGCGCCGGCAGGCCGGGCGGCGCGTCGAAGGCGTTGGCGGGCAGGTGCGGCACGGGCCGCTTCGTCCCGGCATGCGGCACGGTCCGCGTTTTGGCGGGGTGCGGCACGGGCCGCGTCTTGGCGAGGTGCGGCGTGGGCCGCCTGGTGAACCGGCTCACAGGATGGCCTCCTGCCGGGTGGGCGTCGCGTAGAGGGTGCCGCCGCCGTAGAACGCCATGATCCGCTCCTCCTCGTTGAGGGTGACCGAATCCGGGTCCTTGGTGGTCGGGACGTCGGCGAACTGGTGCGCCAGCAGGGCTTCGCAGGTCACGCGCTGCGAGAACCGGCCGGTCCGGCAGAAGGTGGCGGGCATGAGCACCCGCCGGCCGCCGGCCCCGAGCTCGACCTCGTAGTAGCGCACCATGGATTCCCCGCGATCGACCCAGAGGTCGCTCACCGTCCCGGCCACCTGCCGGTCGGCACCCAAGACCGACATGCCGATGGGGTTCGGGCCGAGCTCGTGGACCACGAAATGATCGGCGACCCGCAGGGGCACGATGCGCTTCTCGCGATCCCAAGTCTCGTCGTGGCTGTCCTCGCGGTTGGCGTAGGAGCCGGGCCCGATGGCGTCGTGCAGGCCATCCGTATCGGGCTCGAGCGGCGCGCCGGGCCAGACCTCGTGCTTGTGGCCGCGGTAGTTCCAGGGGGTGCGCGGGCCGATCGGGGGCGCGTGCTTCACGTGGCCGTTGGAGAGGAGAAACGCCTTCGGCGACGGGATCAGGAACGGGTCCGGCGGCATCGCCCGTCCGCGGGCGGCCTCGGATTCGAGGGGATAGCCCTCGCGTCGATCCTCGCGGCGCAGGTAGAAGACGAGACCGGCGAAGAAGATCCAGAACGCGTAGAGGACCAGCTGCGCGACGTCGACGTAGCCCGTGATTTCACCTCTCGGCATGGCCGGTCTCCTTCAGGCTGAGCGAGGCAGGGAGTGCGGGAGAGTCGAGCGGCTCTCGGGCCGGACGAGCGGGCCGATGGCCAGCAGCGTCGCGAACAGCAGCGCGATCTCCAGATGGTAGACGATGAGGTAGCCGGTGGAGGGCAGGTTCAGCGCCTCGCCGAGCCGGCCGGATTCGGCGAGATGCGCGCCGAGGTCGCGCAGGATGCCGCTCGCCGCGATGGCGAGGCCGGCGGCGCTCGCCTGGACCGCGCCCCAGGCGCCGAGGGCGAGGCCCGTATCCTCCGGGCCGGCCTTCGCCATCGAGGCGGTGAGCGTCCCGTGGGCAAAGAGGCCGCCGCCGAGGCCGATCAGGCCGACACCCACGGCGAACAGCCGGGCCGAATCGAGGGGGGCGGCGAAGACCACCGCCGAGAAGGCGGCGATGCCGACCACGGCGCCGGAGGCCGCGACCCGGAAGGCGTCGCCGCCCCGGTCGAGCCAGCGCGCGGCGATCAGGAGGCCGAGGCCGCCGCCGGCGGCCAGCAGCGCGGTCAGCGCGGTGGTGGCAGCCACCGGCAGGTGCAGGATCTGCCCGCCATAGGGCTCCAGCAGGATATCCTGCATGGAGAAGGCGGCGGTGCCGAGCCCGGTGGCGACGAGGCGGCGGCGGGCGCGCCCCTTGCCGGCATAGAGCGCCCAGGATTCCGAGAAGGCCGGTCGGGGCAGCTCCCGGGCCGTACGGCCCGGGGCGCGGGGCTCCTGCTTCCAAAGCGCGATGCCGTTGAGCACGATGGTGAGGAGGGCCGCTCCCTGGATCACCTTGATCAGGCGCAGGGCCGAGAAATCCGCCAGCAGCAGACCGAAGGCGACGGCGCTCACCACCATGCCGGCCAGGAGCATGACGCAGAGGAGCGCCACCACCCGCGGCCGCGCATGGGCCGGGGCGAGGTCGGTGGCCAGCGCCAGCCCGACGGTCTGGGTGGTGTGGAGCCCGGCGCCGACCATCACGAAGGCGAGCGCGGCGGCGACGTGGCCGGGCCAGGCCGGTCCGGTGGTGTCGCCCGACAGGATCAGCAGGGCGAAGGGCATGATGGCCAGCCCGCCGAACTGCAGCAGCGTGCCGAACCAGATGTAGGGCACACGGCGCCAGCCCAGCACCGAGCGGTGGGTGTCCGAGCGGAATCCGACGAGCGCCCGGAACGGCGCGAAGATCAGCGGCAGGGACAGCATCACGGCGACGATCCAGGCCGGCACCGCCAGCTCGACGATCATCACCCGGTTGAGCGTGCCGATGAGCAGCACCGCGGCCATGCCCACCGTGACCTGGAACAGGGCGAGCCGCAGCAGCCGCCCCATCGGCAGCTCCGCCGTCGCCGCGTCGGCGAAGGGGAGGAAGCCGGGGCCGACGCGCTGGATCGCGCGGGACATGGAGGCGCCGAGACGGGTCATGGAACCCGCCGGAGTTCGAAGGCCTGGGACAGGTAGAACCCGCTGTTCACCCGGTGCGCCCGGTCGAGCCGGACATCGGCCAGGGCCGGCTCCGCCGCCAGACGGCGGCGCAGGTCCGCCTCGCCGACCGGCACGATGGCAGGGGCCCGGTCGCCGCGGGGGAAGGCGCGGCCGGCCATATGCATCAGGGTAAGGAGCGGCGTACGGGGCGCCACCGTGAACAGGATGCGGGCGTCGGTCCGGGCCGCCAGGGCGGCGAGCGCCTGCACGATGTCGGGGGTGGCGTAGTGGATCAGCGAATCCATCGCGACGACGAAGTCGAACCGGCCAAGCGCGGGATCAAGCATGTCGCCGACCCGGAAATCGATGGAGCCCGCGCCCGCCAGGGTAGTGCGCTCCCGGGCGAGCCCGATCAGCGTCGGCGAGACGTCGATGGCGACCACCTCGGCCCCGCGGCGGGCGGCCTCCAGGCTGAGCGCTCCGGTGCCGCAGCCGGCATCCAGCAGGCGGCGGCCGGTGAGGTCGGCGGGCAGCCAGGACAGGAGGTTGGCCCGCATGGCGTCGCGCCCGGCCCGCACCGTGGCGCGGATCTTCGAGACCGGCGCGTCCGAGGTCAGCCGGGCCCAGGCCTCGACCGCGGTGCGGTCGAAATAGGTGGTGAGCTGGGAGCGGCGGGCGGCGTAGCTGTGCGAGGTCATGGTGCGGCGCCCGCTCAATCGAAGCCGAGGAATTCGAACAGGTCGCGGTCCTTCATGGGGAGCGCGTTCAGCGGCTTGCCGCCGGCCCAGAGATGGGCGGCGAGGCGCATGTACTCGGCGGTCACGGCTTCGAGCTCCGGCGTCGACTCCATTTCGAACAGGGTCGACTTCTTCAGGCGCGAGCGCCGGACCACGTCGAGGTCGGGGAAATGGGCGATGCGCTCGAGGCCGGTCGCGGCGTTGAAGCGGTCGATCTCGTCGGTCTTGGCCGAGCGGTTGGCGATGACGCCGCCGAGCCGCACGGGGTAGTTCTTCGCCTTGGCGTGAATCGCGGCGACGATCCGGTTCATGGCGAAGATCGAGTCGAAGTCGTTGGCGGTGACGATCAGCGCCTGGTCGGCGTGCTGGAGGGGCGAGGCGAAGCCGCCGCAGACCACGTCGCCGAGCACGTCGAAGATCACCACGTCGGTGTCCTCGAGGAGATGGTGCTCCTTCAGGAGCTTCACGGTCTGGCCGACGACGTAGCCGCCACAGCCGGTGCCCGCCGGCGGCCCACCGGCCTCGACGCACATCACGCCGTTGTAGCCCTCGGCGACGAAGTCCTCGATCCGCAGCTCCTCGGAGTGGAACTGCACGGCCTCCAGGGCATCGATCACCGTCGGCGCCAGGCGCTTCGTCAGCGTGAAGGTCGAATCATGCTTCGGGTCGCAGCCGATCTGCAGCACGCGCTTGCCGAGCTTGGAGAAGGCCACCGACAGGTTCGACGAGGTGGTCGACTTGCCGATGCCGCCCTTGCCGTAGACGGCGAACACCTTGGCGGTGCCGATCTTGAGGTTCGGGTCGAGCTCGACCTGGACGCTGCCCTCGGGCTGGCGTGAGGCGACGGGATTACGGATGGCGATGTTCATGCGGCGACCCCTGCGGTGATGCCTTCGACGCGGTCCTCGAGCTCCTCCTCGGCGCGGTCGAGCGCGTCGCGCGTCTCCGCGTCGGGGGTCCAGAAGCCGCGCTGGTGCGCCTCGATCAGCCGGTGAGCCACCTTGGCCGAAGCGGTCGGGTTGAGAGCCGCCATGCGGGCGCGCATGGCGGGGTCGAGGACGTAGGTCTCGGTGATGCGCTGGTAGACCCAGGGGGCGACGCCGTTGGTGGTGGCCGACCAGCCCATGGTGTTGGTGAGGTGCGCCTCGATCTGGCGCACGCCCTCGTAGCCGTGGCCGAGCATGCCCTCGGTCCATTTCGGGTTGAGCATCCGGGTGCGGGTCTCCAGGGAGACCTGCTCGGTCAGGGTCCGGACCACGCCTTCGCCGCGGGTCTGGTCGCTGATGAAGATCGGCACCGCGGCACCGCGGGCCTCGGCGACGGCGCGGCCCATGCCGCCGAGACCGTCGAAGTAGTGGTCCACCGAGGTCACGCCGACCTCGACCGAGTCGAGGTTCTGGTAGGCCAGGTCCACGGTGGCCAGCACGGCGCCCATGAGGGCGCGCTGGGCCGTCGGCACGCCGGTGCGGCCGTAGGCGAAGGACTTGCGCCGCGCGAAGGTCTCGGAGATCTCGTCGGCCTCTTCCCAGCGGCCGGATTCCACCAGCGCGTTGACGTTGGCGCCGTAGGTGCCCTCCGCGTTGGAGAAGACCCGGAGCGCCGCGGTCTCGAGGTCGAGGCCGTGGGCGGCCTGGAGCGCCAGGGCGTGCTTGCGGACGAAGTTCCGCTCCGCCGGCTCGTCGGCGGTGGCGGCGAGGTAGGAGGCCTCGGCCAGCAGCTTGGTCTGCAGGGGCAGGAGATCGCGGAAGATCCCCGACAGGGTGACGACGACGTCGATGCGGGGCCGCCCGAGGGTTTCCAGCGGGACCAGGGTGGCGCCGCAGAGTCGGCCGTAGCCGTCGAAGCGCGGGGCCGCGCCGATCAGCGCCAGGGCCTGCGCGATGGGGCCGCCTTCGCTCTTCAGGTTGTCGGTGCCCCAGAGCACCAGGGCGATGCTCTCGGGCAGCGGAGCGCCGTCGTCGCGGTAGCGGGCCAGCAGGCGCGCGGCCTGGCGGGCGCCGTCGGCGAGGGCGAAGGCGGACGGCAGGCGGTAGGGGTCGAAGCCGTGCAGGTTGCGCCCGGTGGGTAGGATGTCCGGGTTGCGCAGGAGGTCGCCGCCGGCGACGGGGGCGATGAAGCGGCCGTCGAGGGCCGCCAGCAGGCCCCGGATCTCGTAATCCTGTGACAACAGGAGATCGGTCTCGCGCAAGGCCGCGAAGGCGTCCCGGTTCGCGTCGGTAAGGGCGAGGCCGCCCTGCGCCAGGGCAGCCTCGATCGCCGCACCGGCGACCAGGGCCTCCAGGCCGCCGCGGGCCGGCGCGAGGCCGTGGCTGGCCTCCGCGAGGGCGAGGAGGATGTCGGTCCGCTCCTCCGGCGGTGTCGCCGCCCCCGCCACGTGCAGCCCGTGCGGGATCAGGGTGTGCTCCAGTTCGTGAAGCGCCACGCCGAGGCGATGGACGTGGCCGGCGAGGTCGGCATCCCAGGCCGGCTCGGCGGCCACGAGGTCGAGGCCCGCCCCCTGGGCCTGGATCAGTTCGGCGAGGTCCCGGCGCTCGGCCACCGCGCCGGGCTCCAGGCCGCGCCAGCGCTCGATGGAGGCCTTCAGGTCGATGAGGCCGCGGTACAGCCCGGCCTGGGCCAGGCTGGGGGTCAGGTAGCTCACCAGGGTCGCGGCGGAGCGGCGCTTGGCGAGCAGGCCCTCGGAGGGGTTGTTGGCGGCGTAGAGGTAGACGTGTGGCAGGGCGCCGATCAGGCGCTCCGGCCAGCAGGCGCCGGAGAGGCCGGTCTGCTTGCCGGGCATGAATTCGAGCGCCCCGTGGGTGCCGAAATGCAGAACGGCGTCGGCGCGGAAATCCTCGCGCAGATAGCGGTAGAAGGCCGAGAACGCGTGGGTCGGGGCGAAGCCGCGCTCGAACAGCAGCCGCATCGGGTCGCCCTCGTAGCCGAAGCCCGGCTGCACGCCGACGAAGACGTTTCCGAACTGGGCACCGAGCACGAAGATCTGGGCGCCGTTGCTGTTCTGGCGCCCCGGGGCCGGTCCCCACTGGGCCTCGATCTCGGCGAGGTGCCGCTCGCGCCGGACATGCTCGTCGGCGGGGATGCGGTGATGGACGTTGGCGGGGGTGCCGAAGCGGGCGGCGTTGCCGGCGAGCACGGCGTCCCGGAGGGCGTCGACGCTCTCGGGCACCTCGACCGCGTAGCCGTCGGCCTTCATCGCGATGAGGGTGTTGTGCAGCGATTGGTAGACCGACAGGAAAGCGGCGGTGCCGATGCTGCCGGCATTGGGCGGAAAGCCGAACAGGACGACCGCGACCCGGCGCTCGGCCCGCGCGGTCCGGCGCAGGGCCACGAGGCGCTCGATGCGGGCGGCGAGCATGTCGGCGCGCTCGGAATGCACGACCATGTCGCGGGCGCTGGTGCCCAGCGAGCGACTGGAGCGCCCGCCGAACACCATCGGGGCGGTGGCGCCGTCGAGCTCGGGGATCGCCACCATCATGGTGGCCTCGACCGGCGAGAGGCCCCGGTCGGACGCCTCCCACTGCTCGAGGGTCTGGAACTCCAGGGCGTGGGCCGCGAGGTAGGGCACGTCCAGTTCGGCGAGCAGCGCCTGGGCCCCGGCGGCATCGTTGTAGGCGGGGCCGCCCACCAGGGAGAAGCCGGTGAGCGAGACCAGGGCGTCGATGGTCGGGCGCCCGTCGCGGCGGAAGAAGGCGTCCACCGCGGGGCGATTGTCGAGGCCGCTGGCGAAGGCCGGAACGACGGCGAGCCCCCGCGCCTCCAGGGCGGCGATGACGCCGTCGTAATGGGCGGTGTTCCCGGCCAGAACGTAGGAGCGCATGACGAGGAGGCCCACGCGGCCCTTCACCGGTCCGGCGGGCGCCGGCACCTTCGTCACGTCCTCGCCGATCCGCCCGGCCATGCGCGGATGATAGAGGCCGGTCTCGGGATAGCTGAGGGGCGCGGGCGCGGCCGCGATCCGGCGCCAGCCCTCGCGCGGGCCGGCGGCATAGCGCCCGACCAGGAAGCGTACGAGGTTGGCGATGTTCTCGTCCGAGCCCGAGAGCCAGTATTGCAGGGTGAGGAAGTAGGCCCGCACGTCCTGGGCCGAGCCCGGGATGAAGCGCAGGATCTTGGGCAGCTTCCGGATCATCGCCATCTGGCGGGCGCCGTTGCCCTGGGCGCCGGGCTTGCCGCGCAGCTTCTTCAGGAAATCGAGCGCGCCGCGCTTGCTGCCGTCCATGTCGAAGCGGTTGAGGCGGGTGGTCTTGACCACGTCGCTCGCCGAGAGGCAGCCGATCATCGCGTCGCAATGGGGGCGCCGCGCCAGCAGGGCCGGCAGGATGGCCCGGACGTGCTCGTCCATGAACAGCATGGTGGAGATGACGATGTCGCCCCGCGCGATGTCGGCGCGGCAGGCTTCCAGGGCAGCCGGGTCGGTGTCCCAGGCAGCCGCGGCGTGGAAGTCGAGGACGAGGCCCGGCAGGTCGCGCGCGAGACGCTGGCGGGCGCGCTCCAGGGCGCTCGCCACATGGTTGTCCATCGTCACGAGGACGACCCGGAGCGCCGGGCGCTCAGCGTCCGAAATGCGCTTTGGCATCGTACAAGGTCTCGACGGTGATGAGCGGCAGGGCGCGTTCCCGCGCGAAGCGCTCGGTGTTCGCGCGGGCCTTGCCCCGCACGAAGAACGGGATCTTCTTCAGTTCCTTCTCGGCATCGGTCGCCCAGGTGACGAGGATCGGGTCGGCGTGCGCGGGCAGGACCTCCGGGAGCGTCGCGGCCGGCGCGGCGCTGTGACGGGGCAGGTGCGACGGCGTCGCCTCCCCGTGGAACTCGGCATCCTCGCGGAACATGCCGAGCAAGTGCTCTTCGAGGCCCATCATCAGGGGGTGGACCCAGGTGTCGAACAGGACGTTGGCGCCCTCGAAACCCATCTGCGGCGAGTGCCGCGCGGGGAAATCCTGGACGTGCATCGGGGCCGAGATCACCGCGCAGGGCAGCCCGAGGCGCTTGGCGATGTGGCGCTCCATCTGAGTGCCGAGCACGAGCTCCGGCCCGGCGGCCTGGATCGCCGCCTCGACGTCGAGGTAATCGTCGGTGATCGTGGCCTCGATGCCGTGGAGCGCCGCCTCGGCGCGGACCTCGCGAGCGAATTCGCGGGTGTAGGTGCCCAGGCCCACCACCTTGAAGCCGAGCTCCGTGGCGGCGACCCGGGCGGCGGCCAGGGCGTGGGTGGCGTCGCCGAAGATGAAGACCCGCTTGTCGGTGAGGTAGGTCGAATCGACCGAGCGCGCGTACCAGGGCAGGCGCGAGGGGGCGCCGGCGAGGACGGGGGCGGGATCGACCCCGGCGGCGGCGGCCACCGCCTCGACGAAACGGATGGTGGCCTGGACGCCGATCGGCACGATCTCGACCATCGGCTGGCCGAAGGTCTTCTGCAGGTGCAGGCCGGCGGCGCGGGCGATCTCCGGATAGAGCACGACGTTGAAGTCCGCCGCGCCCAGGCGCCCGAGATCGGCGGGCGTCGCGCCGAGCGGCGCGACGACGTTCACGTCGATGCCGAGCGCGGCCAGGATCTTGGTGACCTCGACGAGGTCGTCGCGGTGGCGGAAGCCGAGGGCCGTGGGGCCGAGGACGTTGCAGAGCGGACGGCGCCCGGCGCGCGGTTCGGCGGTGCAGCCGGCCAGCGCGCGGACGAGGCGGTAGAGGGTCTCCGAAGCGCCCCAGTTCTCCTTCTTCTGGTAGGCCGGGAGCTCGAGCGCGATGACGGGGATCGGCAGGTCGAGCGCGCGGGCGAGACCGCCCGGGTCGTCCTGGATCAGCTCGGCGGTGCAGGAGGCGCCGACGATCATCGCCTGCGGCTGGAAGCGGGCGTAGGCCTGCGCCACGGCATCCTGGAAGATCGCGGCGGTGTCGGCGCCGAGGTCCCGGGCCTGAAAGGTGGTGTAGGTCACCGGCGGGCGCGCGTCGCGCCGCTCGATCATGGTGAAGAGCAGGTCGGCATAGGTGTCGCCCTGCGGCGCGTGCAGCACGTAGTGCAGGCCCTGCATGGCGGTGGCGATCCGCATGGCGCCGATATGCGGGGGGCCCTCGTAGGTCCAGAGCGTCAGCTGCATAGCCTCAGACCTCCAGCCGGGCGCGGCGCTTCAGCGGGCGCGCGAAGAGTTCGGCGAGGTCCCCGGCCTGGTCGTAGCCCTGGATCGGGGTGAACAGCAGCTCGATCGACCACTTGGTCGCCAGCCCCTCGGCCTCGAGCGGGTTGGCGAGGCCGAGGCCGCAGACCGTGAGGTCGGGCTGGGCCGCGCGGCAGCGGTCCATCTGCACGTCGAGGCTCTGGCCCTCCACCACCCGGGTGCCGGGGGGCAGCAGGGCGAGTTCCGGGGCGAGGTGCTGGCGATGGAGGTAGGGCGTGCCGACCTCGATCAGTTCCGCACCCATCTCGCGCGCGAGGAAGCGGGCGAGCGGCAGTTCGAGCTGCGAATCGGGGAAGAAGAACACCCGCTTGCCGGCGAGCCGCTCCCGGTAGAGGTCGAGGGCGATGGCGCCGCGGGCCCGCCCCGGGGCGGTGACGCGGGCGAAGCGCTCGGACGGCACGTCGAAGGTCTCGGCGGCCGCGGCGAGCCAGCCCGTCGTGCCCTCGACCCCGAGGGGGAACGGCGCCGGGATCCGCTTCGCGCCCCGCGCCTCGAGGGCGCGGGCGGTGTCGGCGAGGAAGGGCTGGGCGAGGAGGAAGCGGGTGTCGGGTCCCACCGCAGGCAGCGCCCCGGCGCGGCGCGCCGGCAGGAAGGCCACGGTGGCGAGGCCGAGATCCGCGAAGATCCGCGCGAACTGGTCCTCGACCACGTCGGCCAGGGCGCCGACCACGAGGAGCGCGGGCGCACCGGTCTCGGCGGCACGGGGCATCTCGGGCACGAGGGCGGCGAGGCAGGCATCCTCCCCCTGCGTGAAGGTGGTCTCGATGCCGCTGCCCGAGTAGCTCAGCACCCGCACGTCGGGATGGACGCTGCGGGAGAGGCGCTGCGCTGCCCGTGAGAGGTCGAGCTTGATCACCTCGGAGGGGCAGGAGCCGACGAGGAACAGCAGGCGGATGTCGGGGCGGCGCTCGATGAGGCGGCGCACCACCCGGTCGAGCTCCTCGTTCGCGTCGGCGAGGCCCGCGAGGTCGCGCTCGTCGATGATGGCGGTGGCGAAGCGCGGCTCGGCGAAGATCATCACGCCGGCGGCGGACTGGATGAGGTGGGCGCAGGTGCGCGAGCCGACCACGAGGAAGAAGGCGTCCTGGATCTTGCGGTGCAGCCAGACGATGCCGGTGAGCCCGCAGAACACCGCGCGCTGGCCGCGTTCCTGGCGGATGTCGCAGCCCGTCTCCAGGGTGGGGATCGGCGCGTGGGCGTTCATCGCGCGGCCTCCGCCATCAGGCGGGGCGGCATCGTCTGGAGCCGGGCGGCGCGCAGCTTCAGCACGAACTGCGCGGCGTTGATCGCGTAGGCGGCGTAGGCCGCCAGGGCGAGGCCCATGAGGCCGGCAGTGTCGAGGGCGCCGGTGGCCAGCGCCACGAGGTAGGCGGTGTGCAGGGCCAGCACGAGCATGCTGACCATGTCCTCCCAGTAGAAGGCCGGCGCGAACAGGTATCGCCCGAAGACCGCCTTCTCCCAGATCGAGCCGGTGACCATGATCGCGTAGAGCACCAGGGTCTTCACCACCACGGAGGCGTTGGCGGCGGTCGCGCCCTCACCTGTCCACAGGGTGCGCAGGACGAGCCCGAGGCTCACGGCAAACACGAGGAATTGAAGCGGGGCCAGGACACCCTGGACCAGGGTCCAGCGGGTGGCATCGCGACGGGCGCGTTGCTCGGCGTCGTAGAGAGGTCGTCTGGGCCTGTCCGCTCTCCGGATCATGCTGTCCGCCCCCTTGCGGAGACCCCTTGCGACCAGGTCGCCGGGTCTCGTTGAAGGGAGGTTAGGAAGGCGGTCCCCATGTGTCAAGCCAGCTTTACGTCAAAACCGAATGACAGATTGAATGCAAAATAGTTATAAGACGCGTATTGATAAAGTCCGTTTCGGGCGTATCGTGCAGCTTGATTGCAGAGGCCGGTCAAGCTGGCCCTCCCCGGCGCCGGGGTACTGAGGCGTGTGCTCAGACATCCCGGAATTCGACGCACAAGATCGAACCGACAGACAAAGCCGTCAGACACATTGGGAGGGACCAATGGATGATGTGAGGCAGTTCGGTGATCGCTTGCGCTACGAACCATCCAGCCGGGATGTCGCGGACCTGTGCGAATCCGGGATCAGCGCGCAGCTCGCGGTCTTCGGGCAGGCGATCCGGCTGCAGCGGGACTTGGCGCGCGTCGTGGAGGCCGAGATCATTCCCCGGCTGATGCTGGCGCACCGGATCGAGCCGAGCCCGGAGCCGACGGACGTGCTGCCGAGCGAGGCGCAGATCGCGGCCTTCACGGCCCTCATGCTGGACCCGGCCGGCGACGACGTGGAGGGCCGGCTCGCCGAACTCCTGGCGAGCGGCCTGGGGACCGACAGCCTCCTCCTCGACCTCCTTGCGCCGACGGCCCGCCACCTCGGCGTTCTGTGGGAGGAGGACCTCTGCGACTTCGTCGAGGTGACCCGCGCCATGGGGCGGATCCAGCGCATCATGCGCGAGATCACGAGCCGCTTTCGCCACGAGCCCGCGGCCCCCGCCGTGAACCGGAAGATCCTGCTGCTGCCCTGTCCGGGAGATTCCCACAGGTTTGGCCTTACCCTGGTCGAGCAGTTCTTTCGGGAAGCGGGATGGTCGGTGACCTCGTCGGTCACGCAGCCTGGGATGGACAGCCTCCGCTGCGTCCAGGAGGAGTGGTTCGACATCGTGGGCCTGTCCCTCGCCTGCGAGGCCCTGCTTCCCGCGATGACCGAGACCGTGGCGGCGCTGCGCCGGAATTCGCGGAACGATGCGCTCCGGGTCCTGGTTGGAGGTCCGGCGTTCGCCGCCAATCCCGACAGCTTCCGGCGCGTAGGGGCCGACGCGAGCGCCGGTGACGCCCGCACGGCCCTGTCCGTTGCGGAATGCTTGCTTGATCTGCCGGTCAGACCCTGCTGAAAGACATCACGATAGATTTACCCTCCCTCCCCGATCCGACCTGCCCGATCACATCCCGACGTGGTGATCCGTGACCAGCCTGGCGCTTCCTGCCGCGAGCCATGCGCTTGCGGCGCTTCAAAAGTCACTCGGACCCCTCGACGCGCAGGCGGCGGGCTTGCTGGTGGCTGCGGCGACGGACCTGTCCCTGGTCATCGACGGCGAAGGCGTCATCCGGGAAGCGACCTTCGGCAGCGCCGATCTCGCGGATGAGGGCTGCGACACCTGGCTGGGCCGCCCCTGGGTCGACACGGTGACGGTGGAGAGCCGTCCGAAGATCGCCGCCCTCCTCAAGGATGCCGCGCCCGGCGCCGTCACGCGCTGGCGCCAGGTGAACCACGTCTCGCCCACCGGCACCGACCTCCCCGTACGCTACGCCGCCATGCGGCTCGCCAAGGACGGCCAGATCCTCGTCCTGGGGCGAAACCTGCGCGCCATGGCCTCGCTGCAGCGGACGCTCGCCGAGACGCAGCAGGCACTGGAGCGGGATTACCTGCGCATGCGCGGCGCCGAGACCCGGTACCGCCTGCTGTTCCAGCTCGGCTCCGAGCCCGTGCTCGTGGTCGATGCCGCGACCCGTCGTGTAACGGAGGTGAACCCCGCCGCCTCCCGGCTGATCGGCCGGGCCGAGAAGCGCATCGTCGGGCAGGACGCGGTCGACCTGTTCGATGGCGCCTGTGTGCGCGACCTCGAATCGCTCTTCGCCGGCCTCCGGATGACCGGACAGGCGGCCGACCTGGAAGCCCGGCTCGGGCATGGGCGCGGCGCCGTCCGGGTCGCCGCCTCGCTGTTCCGGCAAGAGAACGCCACCAGCATCCTGCTGCGGCTGGCCTCGCCCGAGCCGCTGGAAACGAGCGCGGCCCGCACGGGCGCGGGCGCCCTCGACGTCCTGCGCAACCTGCCCGAGGGCTTCGTCGTCACCGACCCGGCCCGGCGGGTCCTGACCGCGAACCCCGCCTTCCTCGATCTGGTCCAGCTCGCCACGGAGGAGCAGGTGCGCGGCCAGTCCCTCGACACCTGGATCGGGCGGGAGGAATCCGAGGCGGCGGCCCTGTTCGCGACCCTGGCGCAGCACGGCTCCGTCCGGCACTTCCCCACGCAGATCCGCGGCACCTACGGCAGCATCGAGGATGTGGAAGTCGCCGCCGTCTCGGTCACCGGCGGCAGCCAGCCCTGCATCGGCTTCACCCTCCGGGCGACGCCCCGGCGGGCGGCGGCCGTGGCCGGCGGTCGCGAGCTGCCCCGCTCCGTCGAGCAGATGACGGAGCTCGTCGGTCGCGTCTCGATGAAGAACCTCGTGCGCGAATCGACCGATCTCATCGAGCGCCTGTGCATCGAGGCCGCCCTGCGCATCACCCGCGACAACCGGGCCTCGGCCGCCGAGATGCTGGGGCTCAGCCGCCAGGGCCTCTACGCCAAGATGCACCGCTACGGCATCGGCGATCTCGAGGGCCGCGACGTCTCCGACGACGCCTGAGGTCCCGCCGAACTGAACCGCGTCGCGCTGAAGCTCTTCCACCTGCAGGAATGGATTCGGGCAAGGTGTCGTCGGGCACGCCAGCGCTCACGAACATGTTGTAAATCAAACTTGACACTCGTGTCTGTAAAACTCTAGCGTCGTCGCCATGGCAACGCCTGCACCCAGCGCCCTCATCGAGCTTCTGAAGCCGATCACATGGTTCGCGCCGATGTGGGCCTTCACCTGCGGCGTGGTCTCCTCCGGCGCCTCGCCCACCGGGCAATGGCCGGTGATCGCCGCCGGGGTGATCCTGGCCGGCCCCCTCGTCTGCGCCACTTCGCAGGCGGTGAACGATTGGTACGATCGCCACGTCGACGCCATCAACGAACCGCACCGCCCGATCCCCTCGGGCCGGATGCCCGGGCGCTGGGGCCTCTACGTCGCCGCGGGCTGGACCGTGCTGTCGCTCCTCGTCGCCGCCGCCCTCGGTCCGTGGATCCTCGGCGCCGCCCTGTTCGGCCTCGTGCTGGCCTGGATCTACAGCGCGCCGCCCCTGCGCCTCAAGCGCAACGGCTGGTGGGGCAATTCGGCGGTGGCGATCTGCTACGAAGGCCTGCCCTGGTTCACCGGCGCGGCCGTGATGGCCGCGGCCGTGCCGGACGGGCGCGTGCTGCTGGTCGCCCTGCTGTATTCCATCGGCGCCCACGGCATTATGACCCTGAACGACTTCAAGTCGGTGGAGGGCGACGGCCGCACCGGGATCCGCTCCCTACCCGTCCAGCTCGGCACGCTTGGGGCCGCCCGCCTCGCCTGCCTCGTCATGGCCGCACCCCAGTTGGCCGTCATCCTCGGCCTGTTCGCCTGGAACCGGCCCTGGCACGGAACGGTCATCGGCGTCCTGCTGCTCGGGCAGTTCATCCTGATGCGGCGCCTCCTGGCCGCGCCCCGCGAGCGCGCCGCCTGGTACAACGGCACCGGCACCACCCTCTACGTGCTCGGCATGCTGGTGGCGGCCTTCGCCCTGCGGCCCCTGGTCCAGGGAGGCCTCTGATGCCGAATCCGAGCTTCGGCTGGCTCGCCATCGTCCGGCTCGGCCTCGTGCAGACCGCCCTCGGTGCCGTCGTGGTCCTGATGACCTCGACCGTCAACCGCGTGATGGTGGTGGAGCTCGCGCTGCCGGCGATCGTGCCGGGCGGGCTCATCGCCCTGCACTACGCGGTGCAGGTTCTGCGTCCGCGCTGGGGCTACGGCTCGGACCGCACCGGCCGGCGCACGCCCTGGATCGTCGGCGGCATGGCGGCCCTGGCCCTCGGCGGATTCGGCGCGGCCGTGGCCACCGCCCTCGCCGAGACGCACCAGGCCGCGGGCTTGGCGCTGGCGGTGCTGTCGTTCCTCACGGTCGGCATGGGCGCGGGGGCCGCCGGGACCTCGCTGCTCGTGCTCCTCGCCACGGGCGTGGACGCCCGCCGCCGCGGGGCCGCCGCCACCGTGGTCTGGGTCATGATGATCGCGGGTTTCGCCATCACGGCGCCCCTGGCCGGGCACTTCCTCGATCCCTTCTCCGGCGCGCGGTTGATCGCGGTGTCCGGCACCGTCTCGCTCCTCGCCTTCGCGATGGCGGCGCTGGCGCTGCGCGGGGTCGAGCCGGCGGCCGGGGCGTCCGGCGGCACCGAGGCGGCGGAGAAGCGTCCGTTCCGCGAAGTGCTGGCGCGGGTCTGGGCCGAGCCGGAATCCCGGCGCTTCACGATCTTCATCTTCATGGCGATGCTGGCCTACAGCGCCCAGGAACTCATCCTCGAACCCTTCGCCGGACTCGTCTTCGCGATGACGCCCGGGGTGACCACCAAGCTCGCGGGCCTGCAGCATGGCGGCGTGCTCGCCGGCATGCTGACGGTGGCGGGCCTCACCATGGGCATCGGCGGTCCGGTGCTCGGCTCCCTGAAGGTCTGGACCACCCTCGGCTGCCTCGGCTCGGCCCTGGCGCTCCTCGCCATCGCGGCGGGCGGCCTCGCAGGCGCCGACTTCCCCCTGCGGGTGCCGGTCTTCGCCCTCGGCCTGTTCAACGGCATCTTCGCGGTGGCGGCGATCGGCTCGATGATGGCGCTGGCCGGAGCCGGCGGCGAGGCCGAGCGCGGCACGCGGATGGGCGTCTGGGGCGCGGCCCAGGGCGTCGCCTTCGGCGCCGGCGGCTTCCTCGGCACCGTCGCGGTGGACCTGGCCCGCCTCGTCACGCCGCGGGTGGTCGACGCCTATGCCAGCGTATTCGCCGCCGAGGCGCTGCTCTTCGTGTTCGCCGCCGCCCTCGCCCTGCGCATCGCGCACGCTCCTGCAACGCAGGTGCCGCGGGGCCGGCGTCGTCAACCGTCGTTCGAGGCTTCGCTTTCCACGAGGTGAGATCATGGCAGCCGTCCGGGACACCGACCTCGAAACCTACGATGTGGTGGTTGTGGGCGGCGGCCCGGCCGGCGCAACCGCGGCCACCGACCTCGCCCGCAGCGGGCGGCGCGTGCTGCTCCTCGACAAGCCCGGACGGATCAAGCCCTGCGGCGGCGCCATCCCCCCGCGCCTGATCCGCGATTTCGCCATCCCCGACCATCTCCTCGTCGCCCGGATCCGCTCGGCCCGGATGGTCTCGCCCCAGGACAAGCGGGTGGACATGCCGATCGGCGACGGCTTCGTCGGCATGGTCGACCGGGCCGACTTCGATCCCTGGCTGCGGGAGCGCGCCGCCGCCGCGGGCGCCGTGCTTCGGCCCGCCACCTTCCGGCACGTCGAGCGCGACGCGGACGGGACCTGCGTGCACTACCTCCAGGATGGCTTTCCCCGCGCGGCCCGGGCCCGCCTCGTCATCGGGGCCGACGGGGCGAGCTCCGCCGTCGGCCGCGCCGAGATCCCAGGCCACGCCGCCATGCGGCAGGTCTTCGCCTATCACGAGATCGTCCGCCTGCCCGAGGGGGTGGCGCACGACGTCGAGGCCACCCGCTGCGACGTCTATTACCAGGGCAAGCTCTCGCCGGACTTCTACGCCTGGGTCTTCCCGCACGGCGACACGGTGAGCATCGGCACCGGGAGTGCCCGCAAGGGCTTCTCCCTCCGGGGCGCGATTCGGGCCCTGCGGGCCTCCACCGGCCTCGAGGCGGGCGAGACCGTCCGTCGCGAGGGCGCCCCCCTGCCCCTGAAGCCCCTGCGCCGCTGGGACAACGGCCGCGACGTCCTCCTCACCGGGGACGCCGCGGGCATCGTCGCGCCGGCGTCCGGCGAGGGCATCTACTACGCCATGCTCGGCGGACGCCTCGCCGCCGAGGCGGCCCAGGCCTTCCTCGCCACCGGCCAGGCCCGGGCACTGGCGGAGGCGCGACGCAACTTCATGCGCCTGCACGGGCGGGTCTTCCTGATCCTGCGGATCATGCAGGCGGTCTGGTACCGCAACGATGGCCTGCGCGAGCGCTTCGTCTCGATCTGCCGGGACCGGGACGTGCAGCAGCTGACCTGGGACTCCTACATGAACAAGGAGCTGGTCCGGGCCAAACCCGCGGCCCACGCGCGGATCTTCTTCAAGGACCTCGCGCACCTGTTCCGCTGGGTCTCCCCGTGAGTGTCACCAGCAATCTCGCGATGGGTCTCGACGGGACGGGTGGATGGGCACCGGCCGGCATCGCCGCCGTCACCGCAATCCTGGTGGCTTTGGCGGGCGGGCTCCTGACCACGACCGGCCCCTGGTACCAGGCCCTCAGGCGTCCCGCCTGGAAGCCGCCGGACTGGGCCTTCGGTCCCGTATGGACCACGATCTTCACGCTGACGGCGATCTCGGCCGTGCTCGCCTGGAACGCCGACGCGAGCCCCGCATTCCGCACCGCCCTGGGGGCCGCCTACGCGGTGAACGCCGTCCTGAACATCGCCTGGAGCGGTTTGTTCTTCCGCCTGCGCCGGCCGGACTGGGCCTTCGTCGAGGTTCTGTTCCTCTGGCTCTCGATCGGGGTGCTCATCATTGTCACAGGGCGGGTGCACGGGATGGCTGCCCTTCTCCTGCTGCCCTACCTCGTCTGGGTCGGGGTCGCCGCCTGCCTGAACCGCGCGATCGTCCGTCTCAACGGTCCGTTCCGGAGCGCGTGAGCGATGGAGGCACTTCTTGCCAGCGGTCACCTCGTCGACGCCATCCTGCTGCTCGTCGCCGTCGAGGCGCTGGGCCTGATCCTGTGGAGCCGCCGGGCGCAGGGCGTCTGGCCGCTCGCCCTCCTGTGCAACCTGACCTCCGGCGCCGCCCTGATGCTGGCCCTGCGCGGCGCCCTCACGGGTGCCGGCTGGCCCGTGATCGCCGGATGCCTCGCCCTGGCCGGGCTCGCGCACCTCACCGAGATGGCGCTGCGCCTCGGCCTCCTCGCCTCGCCAGTCCGCCTTCGCGATCCCCGAGACACGCGCGCCTGAAATTCCCCGTCACCACAGATCCGGAGAGACGTCATGGACCACCGCCGCACCGCTCTCCGCCTGGGGACCGGCCTCGTCCTGGGCTTCGCCGCCCACGGCGCCGCCGCGCAGGATGCCGAGCTGATCAAGCGCGGCGAGTACCTGGTGACGGCCGGCGACTGCGTCGCCTGCCACACGGCGCCGGACGGGAAGCCCTTCGCCGGCAACTACGTGCTCAACACGCCGATCGGCAAGATCCGTACGCCGAACCTGACCCCGGACCCGGAGACCGGCCTCGGCACGTGGAGCGCGGACGACTTCTACCGCGCCTTCCACGAGGGCATCACCAAGGACGGTTCCTACCTCTACCCGGCCTTTCCCTTTGCCTGGTACACGAAGGTCACCCGGGCCGATTCCGACGCGATCTTCGCCTATCTGAAGTCTCTGCCGGCCGTGCACGAGCCGCGCAAGCCTTCCGAGATTCCGTTCCCGTTCAACATCCGCACCGCGCTCATCACCTGGCGTACCGCGTTCTTCACGGCCGGCGAATTCCAGCCGGACCCGCAGGCGAGCGCCGAGGTCAACCGCGGCGGCTACCTCGTCGAGGGGCTCGGCCATTGCGGCATGTGTCACAACGCCAACAAGATCGTGGGCAACAGCGGCCTGGCCGGCAAGCTCGGCGGCGGCGTCATCGACGGCTGGTACGCCCCCAACATCACCCCCGACGACCACACCGGCATCGGCGGCTGGAGCGACGAGCAGGTCGTGACCTACCTGAAGACCGGCGCCGCCCCGGGTAACCAGCCCGGCGTCGCGGCGGGCCCGATGCGCCAGACCATCCAGGAATCCCTGTCGAAGATGACCGACGCCGACCTGAAGGCGATGGTGGCCTACCTGCGCACGCAGAAGGCCAAGGAGAGCTACAAGGTCAAGGACATCCAGGCTTTCAACCAGGCCGACGCCCCGGGCGCCGCGACCTATCTCAGCTATTGCTCCTCCTGCCACAAGCCGGACGGCAAGGGCGTCGAGGGGGCGATCCCGGCGCTCGCCGGCAACACCTCGGTGCAGGCGCAAGGGCCCGAGACGGTGATCCGCGTCATCCTCGGCGGACTCTCGGCTCAGAACGGCTACGCGCCGATGCCGGCCATCGGTGCCGGCATGACCGACCAGGAGGTGGCCGACGTCACCGACTACGTCCGCAACGCCTGGGGCAATGCCGCCCCGGTGATCAGCGAGCGCGGCGTCGTCGCCACGGCGCGCAAGGCGACCGAGACGATGCTGGCCGGCACCGCACCCTGCGCGGAGATCGCCCAGCCCGACATCGCCAAGGCGGTGGCCGATTCGGGAGCAGCTCAGAGCCTCGCCGGGCTCGACCCCGAGAACTTCATTCCGACCGTCAACGCGCTGCTGCCGAAGATCAAGGCCGCCGTGCCGGACGCCAAGGGCGACGACATCGTCAACGGCCTGACGACGGCCTTCTGCAAGGCCGGGCGGAACGACACCCGCTACGACAAGGCCGGCTGGCACGCGGTGATCGGCAGCTTCGCCAGCGTTACCTACGCCCAGCTGAAGAACCCGGAACTGAAGGCCTCGACCATGGGGACGACGCCCACGCCCTGACCGGAGATGGCCGCGGGCGGGACCGGTCGCGGCGTCGTCAGCTCGCCATGGTGACGATGAGCGGGCCGTTGCGGGTGGCGACCACCGTGTGCTCGTACTGGACGGTGGGCGCCTGGGGCCGGCTGTAGAGGGTCCAGGGATCGTCCCCATCCTCGGCGAACTCGGCCCCGAGGGACAGGAAGGGTTCGACGGTGAAGACGAGGCCCTCCGTCGCGATCCGGCGCTCGGACGCGTCGGGCCAGGTGGCGATCTCGGTCGGCTCCTCGTGGAGGGAATGGCCGACGCCGTGGCTCGCCAGGTTGCGCACCAGCGTGTAGCCGTTCCGGCGCGCGAAGGCGCCGACCGCCTCGCCGATGGCGGCGATCGGCTTGCCGGTGCCGACCTGGCGCAGGCCCGTCCACATCGCCCGGCGACCGTCCTTGCACAGCCGCTCCACTGCGCGGGTCACGGGCGGCACGGGGAACGAGGCGCCGGTATCGGCGAAGTAGCCGTCCTTGGCCGCGGAGACGTCGATGTTGACGAGGTCGCCCGGTGCGATCCGGCGGTCCCCCGGGATGCCGTGCGCGACCTCCTCGTTCACGCTGATGCAGGTGGCCCCGGGAAAGCCGTAGGCCAGTTCCGGCGCGGGCTGGGCGCCGGCCGCCTCGAGGAGCCGGCGTCCGATCCGGTCGAGTTCGGCCGTCGTCATCCCGGGCTCGATCGCCTTGCCCATCGCGTCCAGGGTCTGGGCGACGATGCGCCCGATCCGCTTCAGGGCCGCCAGGTCGTCGTCGCTCGAAACCGTCATGTCGCTGTCCCTCGGGGCCGCCCGTTTGGCTGGCCGCGCGCATCGCCGCTCGTCGGGGCACAGCCATAGCGGATCGCCAGGCCCAGCACGACCGGGGGCTTCGGCATGGCGGCCATCGGCCTTCACGGGCTCGTCCCCCGGCTTGCGGTTCGCGCTGGATCGCGTCACCAGCACCGGGATGGCCCACCCAAGCTCCGCCAACGCCGTATCGGACCTGCCGATCGAGGACGCCCTCCCGGCCCTGCGCGACGCCCTCGCCGGAGGACCGGCCGCGGTGCTGGTGGCGCCGCCCGGCGCGGGCAAGACCACCCGGGTGCCGCTGGCCCTCCTCGAGGCGCCCTGGCTGCGGCCCGCCGACAAGATCATCCTGCTGGAGCCGCGCCGCCTCGCCGCCCGCGGAGCCGCCGAGCGCATGGCCGCCACCCTCGGCGAGCGCGTCGGCGACACGGTCGGCCTGCGGGTCCGCCTCGGCTCGAAGATCTCCGGCCGCACCCGCATCGAGGTCGTCACCGAGGGCGTCTTCACCCGCATGATCCTCGACGACCCGGAACTCACCGGCATCGGCGCCGTCCTGTTCGACGAATTCCACGAGCGCTCCCTCGACGCGGATCTCGGCCTCGCCCTGGCCCTCGATGCGCAGGGAGCCCTGCGCGAGGACCTGCGGATCCTCGTCATGTCGGCGACCCTCGACGGTGCCCGGGTCGCCGGCCTGCTCGGCACGGCGCCGGTGATCGAATCGGAAGGGCGCGCCTACCCGGTGGAGACGCGCTACTGGGACCGCGACCCGAACCGGCGGATCGAGGAGGTCGTGGCCGAGGCCATCCTGCGGGCCCTGCGGGCCGATCCGGGATCGGTCCTGGCCTTCCTGCCGGGCCAGGGTGAGATCCGCCGGGTCGCGACACTCTTGGCCGACAAAGTCGACGCCACCACCGAGATCGCGCCGCTCTACGGGGCGCTGACGCCCGCCGAGCAGGACCGCGCCGTCGCGCCCGCGCCACCGGGACGGCGCAAGGTGGTGCTCGCCACCAGCATCGCCGAGACCTCGCTGACCATCCAGGGCGTGCGCATCGTGGTCGATTCCGGCCTGTCGCGCGTGCCCGTCTACGAGCCCGGCCTCGGGCTGACCCGCCTCGTCACGGCGCGGGCCTCGCGCGCCTCCGTGGACCAGCGCCGGGGGCGCGCCGGCCGCACCGAGCCCGGCATCTGCCACCGCCTCTGGGCCGAGGCCGCCACCAACGCCCTCGAGCCCTTCACCCGCCCGGAGATCCTCGCCGCCGACCTCTCGGGCCTGCTGCTCGACTGCGCCGCCTGGGGCGTGTCCGATCCCGCGTCCCTGGCCTTCCTCGATACGCCGCCCGCGCCCGCCCTGGCCGAGGCACAGGCGACGCTGCGCGACCTCGGGGCGATCGCGGCCGACGGGCGTCTCACCGAGACCGGCCGGGCCCTGCGCGCCCTGCCCCTGCCGCCGCGCCTCGCCCGCATGGTCGTCGGTGCGGCCGGATACGGCACGGCCCGCGCGGCGGCGGATCTCGCGGCGGTGCTGGTGGAGCGCGGCCTCGGCGGGGACGACACCGACGTCACCCACCGGGCCGAGCGCTTCACCCGCGACCGCGGCCAGCGGGCCAGCGACATGCGACGCCTCGCCCAGGGTTGGGCCCGGCAGGCGGAGAGCTTTGCCGCTGAACGGGTCGGGGCACCGGCCGGCCTCGACATGAGCGAGGCCGGGCCGCTCCTCGCCCTGGCCTATCCCGACCGTGTCGCCCGCGCCCGGGGCCGCGACGGCGAGTTCGTGATGGCCAATGGCCGGGCGGGACGCGTGGATGCGGCCTCCGCCCTCGCCCGCGCACCGTTCCTCGTGGTGGCCGAACTCACCGGCACAGCCGCGCAGGGACGCATCCTCGCGGCGGCCCCGATCACCCTGGAAGCCATTGAGGCGTTGTTCGGATCGACGATCACGGCGGCGACGCAGGTCGCCTTCGATCGGAGCTCCCGCGCCCTGCGGGCCCGTGCCCTGCGGCGCCTCGGAGCCCTCACCCTAGGTGAGCGCACCCTGCCGGTCCCGGCCGACCTCGCCTCGGCGGAAATCCTGGCGCGGGGCGTCGCCGAAATCGGTCTTCAGGCCCTGCCGTGGACGCCGGCCCTGACGCAGTGGCGGGCTCGCCTGCACTTCCTGCGGGCGACTGATCCCGAGACCTGGCCCGACCTGTCCGACGCCCACCTCGTATCCACGATCGCGGCGTGGCTCGCCCCCGAGATCGTCGGGCGCACCAGCCTCGACGCGATCGACGCCGACGACCTGGGGCGCGCCCTCCAGGCGCTGCTGCCCTGGTCCCTTCGCGCCCGGCTCGACGCGGAGGCCCCGACCCATGTCGCGGTGCCCACCGGTTCGCGCATCGCCCTCGATTACGAGGCCGAGGGCGGGCCGGTGCTCGCCGTTCGGGTGCAGGAGCTGTTCGGGCTCGAACGCCATCCGAGCATCGCCGGGGGACGCATCCCCCTGGTGCTGCACCTGCTCTCGCCGGCCTCGCGGCCGATCCAGATCACCCGCGACCTGCCGGGATTCTGGCGCGGGTCGTGGAGCGCCGTGCGCTCGGAGATGCGCGGACGCTATCCGCGCCATCCCTGGCCCGAGGACCCGGTCGCCGAGCCGCCGACCCGCCGGGTGAAGCCGAGGGGCACGTGAGCGGACGCCTGCGCTACACCCTTGCCCTCTTCGATCCGCGGGGCCGGCTCGCGGCGCCGGCCTACCGGCACTGGCTGATCCGCACCCTGCTCTTCGGCTTCGGGCTGCTCTGCCTCGGCATCTGGCTCGCGAGCCTCGGCCTGCGCTGGGCCGGGTTCCTGGCCGTCGCCGGGATCCTGCCGGTGATGGGCGCGACGGCGATCCAGACGATCCGGCGCCTGCACGACCGGGACCGCAGCGGCGGCTGGCTCGGCCTGTACGTCCTGGCGGAAACCGTCAGCGTCCTGCCCCTGGAGCGGGCCGTGGACGCCCATCCCCTCCCCGTCATCGCCCTGGTGCTGGCGATGCTCGGCTTCTTCGTCTGGTTCTTCGTCGAGACGGTGTTCCGGACCGGGAGCCCGGGAGCCAACCGGTACGGCCCGGTCCCCGGGGCGGCGTGACCGGTCAGGCCGCCCGGCGGGCGGCGAGGACGATGCGGGCGGCGCTGCGGCTCGGCGGATCGTCGTCCGGCAGTCGCATCAGGCTGTCGATGCGCGCGAGGGCGGCCACCTGCGCGTCCCGCGCCGGCTCCCCCGCGAGGAGCGGTGCGACGGCGTCGGCGAGGCGCGGGGCCGTGCACTCGGCCTGGATGAATTCCGGCATGGCGTTCCGGCCCAGGATCAGGTTCGGCAGCACGATCGTGGGGACCTGGATGAGGCGGCGGGCCACGGCTTCCTCGATCCGCGAGACCTTGTAGGCGACCACCATCGGCACGCCGGCCAGGGCCAGTTCCAGGGTGACGGTGCCGGAGGCCGCCAAGGCCGCCCGGGCCCGGCGGAAGGTGGCGTGCTTGGCCGCCTCGCCGTGCACGAGGGTGACCGGGCTGTCCCAGGCCAGCGCGAGGCGCTCGATCAGGGCCCTGTGCCGGGTCACCGCCGGCAGCACCGCCTCGATCGGCCCGAAGCGCGCCGTGAGTCGCGCCAGGGTCGCGCCGAAGACCGGCATCAGGCGCTCGATCTCCGAGCGGCGCGAGCCCGGCAGGATCGCTAGGACCGGGCGCCCCGTCATCCGGGCCTCGGCCTCGGCGGAGCCGGGCCGCAGATCCCCGAGCCGCTCGATCAGCGGGTGGCCGACATAGGTGCAGGCCGGGCCGTTGAGGCGCCGATGCGCCTCCGGCTCGAACGGCAGAAGCGCGAGGACGTGGTCGATGAAGGGGCGCATCTTCGCCGCCCGCCAGGGGCGCCAGGCCCAGACGCTCGGGGAGACGTAGTCCACGATCGGCAGGTTCGGCATCCGCTTGCGCACCCGCGCGGCGACCGCGTGGGTGAAGCCGGGGCTGTCGATGATGACGAGGACGTCCGGCCGGGCCTCGACCACGTCGCGCACGGTCTGGCGGATGCGGCGCAGCAGGGTGCGCAGCCGGGCGGCCACCGGCAGGTAGCCCATCACCGCCACGTCATCGATGGGAAACAACGAGGCGAAGCCCTCCGCCGCCATGGCCTCGCCGCCGACGCCGCCGAAGCGGATCGGCCGGTCCGAGAGTTCGCGCAGGCCGCGCATCAGCTTGGCCCCGAGCTGATCCCCGGAATCCTCGCCGGCCACCAGCCAGATCGTCCGCTCGCTGCGCGGTTCGCTCATGGTCCCGATCCCGTTCTCGCCTCAGGACCGCCCGCGTCGGCACCCAGGCCGAGGAGAAACAGGCCCGCCCGGTCCGCGGCCGCGATCGTGGCCGGTCGGTCGATGATGAGGGTGAAGCCCGCCTGGACGGCCAGGCCCGAACAGCCCGCCGCCGCCGCGTTCGCCACCGTGCGCGGGCCGATCGCCGGCAGGTCGACCCGCAGGTCCTGACCGATCTTGGCGCATTTCACCAGTACGGTCCCGGGCTGCGCGCTGCCGTAGCCGAGGGGGCGGCGGCCGAGCCTCCGGGCGCGGGCCAGCATCCGGTCCGTCCCCTCCGGGCCCTCGACCGCCAGGGCCCGCTGCCCGACGACGACGGTGGCCTGGCCGACGTCGAAATCCGACAGGGATGCCAGCAGGGCGCGGCCGGTGGCGATGGAGTCGCGCGCGGCGGCATCGGGTATGTGCCGGCCGAGCAGGCCTTCGGGGCTGAGGAGATCGGGCGCGACCTCGTGGACGCCGACGACGCCGTGGCCGTGCTCTTCCAGCAGCGCCAGGGCACCGCGCAGGAGCCGGTCGTCGCCCCCGCCGGAGATGGCTTTCAGGGCATCGCGGTTGCGCAGGGCCGCGGCGGCGTTGAGGATCGCGGCCGGGTTCGGCCGGGACACGCCACCGGCCGGCACCACGGTGACCGGGCCCCAGGCTTTGAGGATCGCCAGGATGCCGGCGATGTCGAGGAGATCGACGGTGGCGGCCGCACGGGCGCGCATCGCCCGCTCGGCGAACCCCCGGATAGCCAGGACGCGGAACGGACGCCCCGCCCGGTCGAGGGAGGTGGCCACGAGTTCCGGCAGGCGGCCGGCGCCCGCCACCAGGACCAGCGCCGCCGGTGCGGGCGCGATGCGCGCGGCCGGCGCCGGGTTCGCGCTCAAGCGGCGCTCGGCGTCTCGCGCGGGGTGCAGAGCGAACGCTTGCCGCCGGCGCGGATGAAGGCGACGATCTCGGCCACGGCGCGGTGGGTCTCGAATTCGGCGGCGACATCCTCGAGGCGCTCCATCAGCGTGCCCTCGTTGGCGAAGAGCAGCCGGTAGGCCCGCCGCAGGGTGTGGATGTCCTCCCGGGCGAAGCCCCGCCGCTGCAGGCCGATGATGTTCAGGCCCGACAGGTAGGCCCGGTTGCCCAGGGCCATGCCGTAGGGGATGCAATCGTTCTCCAGACCCGACAGGCCGCCCACGAAGGCGTGGGCCCCGACGCGCGCGAACTGGATCACGGCGGCGCCGCCCCCGAGGATCGCGTAATCGCCGACGCTGCAATGGCCGGCGAGCATGACGTTGTTCGAGAACACGACGCCGTCGCCGACCCGGCAATCGTGGCCCACATGGGCGTTGGCGAGGAAGGTGCAGTTGTCGCCGACCGTGGTCTCGAGGCCGCCCCCGGCCGTGCCGGGATTCATGGTCACGCCCTCGCGGATCAGGCAGTCGGCGCCGATCGTCAGGGTCGAGGCCTCGCCCTTGAACTTGAGGTCCTGCGGCGGATGGCCGATGGAGGCGAAGGGGTAGAGCCGGGTCCGGGGACCGATCGTCGTCTGGCCGGCCACCACCACGTGGCTCACCAGTTCGCAGCCCGCCCCGAGTGTCACGGCCGGGCCGACATGGCAGAACGGGCCGACCCGGACGCCTTCGCCGAGGGTCGCGCCGTCCTCGACCACCGCGCTCGGGTGGATCTCCGCGGCGGCGCTCACTCGGTCACCAGCATCGCGCCGATCTCGGCTTCGGCGACTAGGACGCCGTCGACCCGCGCCTCGCCGCGGAACCACCACATGGTCCGGCGGTGGTTCGTCTTGGTCATGTGGTAGCGGACGGTATCGCCGGGCACGACGGGCTTGCGGAACTTGCACTTGTCGATGGTCATGAAGAACACCTGCTTGGTGCGCAGCTCGTCGCCCATGATGTGGCGGCAGCAGATGGCGCCCGCGGTCTGGGCCATGCCCTCAATCAGCAGGACGCCGGGGAACACCGGCAGGCCGGGGAAATGCCCGGTGAATTGCGGCTCGTTGATCGTGACGTTCTTGATCCCGATACAGCTCTGGTCGCCATCGATCTCGATGATCCGGTCGATCATCAGGAAGGGATAGCGGTGCGGCAGGAGTTCCAGAACCTTCTGGATATCAGCCGAGCCGAGTTCACGCGGCATGTCGCTCATCGATTGTCTGATCCCACTGCGCGTCGGCGCCCCCGCCGCCCCGCCTCGTTCCCGTTCGCCGCCAGTCCTGGAGGAAGCGCCTTCATTCGGCAGATGGCCCGCGGATGCAAGCCCTCAGGCCCGAATGCGGCGCCCGGCCGGCCACCCCGCCCGGGATTCGGGGCGACCGATCGCCACGTTGTCATCTCGGTGTGGAGGCTATCGTTTGAGTAGAATTCACACGATCTTGACGTCGCCCTCGCGAGCCCCAGAATCCAAAAGGGCCGACGCAGAAACGGCGGTTGTCCGAAGACCTCCCTTTCCGAGGACAAGACCTGATGGTTTCACCCGACAAGGATCGGCTCGCTCATAGCGCCGCCGCGAGACCAGGGAACAACGACGTTTCAGCCAGCAACAACGTTCAGGCGCTGCGCCCTGGCGATGTCGTCATCTTAGCCGATCTCGCGCACCGCCCCGCCCGCGCCACGGACGTCGCCGCCACGGCCGCGGCCCTCGGTGCGGTCGCCGCCCGCCTGGTGCCGGACCCCGGCGCCGCCGGCCATGCGATCCTCGACGCGGTCCTCCGGCTCTGCGGATGCGGCTCGGCGGGGCTCGCCCTCCGCGAGGACGGGACCGAGGCACTGGTCTGGAGCCGCGTCGCCGGCCGCCTTGCGGATCAGGCCGGCCTGCGGTTTCCCCACGATGCCGACGCGCAGCGCCGCTGTCTGGACGCGGGCGAGACCCTCCTCGTCAGCCGTCCCTTCGCCGGCCTCGCCGACGAGGCGGGTGCGCCCCTGCTGGAAGGCCTGTTCACGCCCGTACGGGACACCTCCGGACAGGTTCGCGGCGTGCTGTGGGCGATCCATCACGACGTGACCGCGCGGTTCGATGCGGAAGACGCCCGGATCCTGCAGCAATTCGCCGGCCTGGTCGTCCTGGCGCTGAGGGGGTCCGGCCACGCGGCGCAGGCGCCCACGGCGAAGCCCGCCCGCGCGGCCCGTCGCAGCGCGCCGGCGCAGGCCGATGCGAACCCCTTCATCCGCAAGCTGCACGGCTTCGTACCGCTCTCGTCGGCCGATCGCGGGCACCTGCAGCGCCTGACGGACGAGACCGTCGCGGTTCCGGCCCGGACCGACCTGATCCGCGAGGGCGACCGCCCCGGCGGCGTGTTCCTGATGCTGGAAGGCATGGCCTGCCGCTATCGGCGGATCGGCCCGGATCGCCGCCAGATCACGGCCTACCTGCTTCCGGGCGATTTCTGCGACCTCGACGTCGCCCTGCTCAGCCGGATGGACCACACCATCATGACCCTGACGGACAGTCGGGTGGCTCGCCTCGACCGGGCGACCGTGCTCGACCTGATCCGCGACCATCCCAACATCGCGGCCGCCCTGCGCAAGACCACCCTGGTGGACGAAGCGACCCTGCGCGAATGGCTGGTCGGTCTCGGGTCGCGCGGGCCGATCGAGCGGGTCGCGCACCTGTTCTGCGAATTGCAGGCCCGATTCGAGGTCGTCGGGCTGGCTGGCCCGGAGGGCTTCCCGCTGCGCCTGACGCAAATGGACCTCGCGGACGCGACCGGCCTCTCCAGCGTGCACGTGACGCGGGCGATCCAGGACCTCACCAGCCGCGGTCTCGTCGCACAGACCGACGGGATGCTGGCGATCCGCGATCCCGGCGGGCTGAAGGCGCTTGCCGGCTTCGGGGGCGATTACCTCCACCTGGAGGATCGGCACCCGCGCGGCTGAGGCTTTCAGGCCTTCGGCTCGTCCCCGCCGGTGGAGCGCTCGGCCAGGCGCGCGAGCGTGGTCAATTCCCGGAACCAGGCCCGCACGGGCTTGGCCGGCGTCCCGCCCCACCGACTGCCCGGCGGCACGTCACGGTTCACGTTCGACGATCCGGCGATCTGCGAGCCCATCCCGATTCGCAGGTGGCCGACGACGCCAACCTGACCACCCAGGACGACGTAGTCCTCGAGGGTGGTCGACCCGGAGATGCCCACCCCGGACACGATCACGCAGTGGCGTCCGATGACGACGTTGTGGGCGATCTGCACGAGGTTATCGATCTTGGTGCCCTCACCGATGATCGTGTCGCGGCTGGCGCCCCGATCGATGGTCGTGTTGGCGCCGATCTCGACGTCGTCCTGAACGATCACACGGCCGATCTGGGGCACCTTCAGGTGTCCGCCGGGCCCCATGGCGAAGCCGAAGCCGTCCTGGCCGAGGCGGGCGCCCGGATGGATGATGACCCGGTTGCCGAGTAGGGCATGGGTCAGGGTGGCCCCGGCACCGACCGAACAGTCGCGTCCGATCCGGACCCTGGGGCCGATGCTGGCATTCGGGCCGATGACCGTGCCGGAGCCGATTTCGGCGCCAGGGCCGATGACGGCGCCCGGATCCACCTGCACGCCGGGCTCGAGGCGGGCTTCGGGATGGATATGCGCGCCCGGGGCGATGCCGGCCGAGCCGAAGAGCGAGGCGGGCCGCATCGCCTCCGGGTGGAGCCGGGCGAGCAGGCCGGCATAGATCCGATAGGGATCGCGCAGGACGAGGGCCACGGTCTCGGCCGGGACCCGGGGGGCGAAGCGGGGCGAGACGAGGCAGAGCCCGGCCCGGGTCGCCGCGAGCGCGTCACCGTAACGGGCGTTGTCCATGTAGGCGACGTCGGTCGGCGTCGCGGATTCCAGCGGCGCGGCGCCGGTGATCACGCCGTCCGGGTTCGTGCCCTCGGGGAGCGAAACGCCAGCAGCCTCGGCGATGGCGCCGAGGCTGAGGGTGGTGGTCGCGGAGAAGAAGATCGGATCTGACATGCCGTCACAACGCGCTGCCTCCCCGAAAGGAGGCAGCGCTCCGGGTCAGAACCGCGAGCCGCCGGAGAACCGGAAGGCCTGCAGCTGATCCTTGCCGACGCGGCCGAGGTAGTTGCCCGTCGCATCGTAGGCCTTCACGCCTTCATCCTTCGAGAGGGCGTAGGCGTAGTCGAAGCGGATCGGGCCCAGCGGCGAGTTCCACAGGATCGACGCACCGATCGAGGACCGGATCGTCATCTTGTCACGCACGTTCACGCACTCGGGTTCGACGCCGATGGTGTTCTGGTTGAAGTTACAGGCGCCGCCCGGGGCGATACCGTTGATGAAGGCATCGCCGTTCACGTTGAACTGGGTCTTACCATTATAACCGAACAGCGTACCGGCATCGGCGAACACCGCGCCCTTCAGGCCCAGATCCCGCGGCACGCCGGGGAGCGGGAACTGCACTTCGAGGGTGCCGCCGAAGTAGGTCGAGCCGCCGATGGCGTTCGAACGGCTGTCGCTGATGCCGACGTCGCGCGGGCCGATACCGTTGGGCGCGAAGCCACGGACCAGCGACGGGCCGAGGAAGAACTGGTCGGTGATGCGCAGGGGCTGGTCGTTCAGGGCCGTGATGTGACCGCCCTGGAAGCGGACGAAGCCGACCACGTCCTCGTAGAGCTCCTTGTAGTACCGGGCATCGCCAGTCACGCGGAAGAACTTCGAGTCGCCGCCGAGGCCGGCGACGTCGGGCTTCAGCTCGGCGTAGAGGCCGTTGCGCGGCGAGCCCAGGTTGTCGAGGGTCGAGTAGGCGAGCGTCAGGCCGGCCAGCGAGGTCAGCGTGTTGCCCTGCGAACCCTTGAGCGCGATCGAGGCCTCGCCGTCGAACGCACAGTTCGGGTAGGCAGCCTGCTCGCCCGCCGCACCGGTCGCGAGGGCACCATTCGTCAACACCGTGTAACCCGGGATCGGGTTCGAACAGTCGTTGTACGGGCGCTTGACCGTGTTCGGGACCTTCAGCTCGGTGTTGTAGAGCGAGTACCGCATCGTGATGCCGAACTCTTCCGTGATCGGCAGGCCGACGCGGAGCTGGCCACCATAGACCGTGGTCTCGTAGCGCGAGTAGCGGGTCTGGTCGCTGTACTTGTAGAAGGCGTCGAAGCCGGCGGCGAGGCGGTAGCCGAGGAAGTACGGCTCGGTGAACGAGAAGTCGAAGCCGCGCGAGTACTGGCCGCCGGTGCCCGCTACGCGGACGTACTGGCCGCGGCCGAGGAAGTTCGACTCCGAGATCGAGACTTCGCCGATGATGCCGTCCTGGGTGGAGTAGCCGCCTGCCACCGAGAACGAACCCGTGGGCTGATCCTCGACGTCGATGTTGATGATCACGCGGTCGGCCGAGGAGCCCGGCTCGTTGGAGAAGCGCACCTTCTTGAAGAAGCCGAGGCCGTTCAGGCGCCGCTCGGCCCGGTCGGTCAGCACCCGGTTGTAGGCATCGCCCTCGGTGATATCGAGTTCGCGCCGGATGACGTAGTCGCGGGTGCGGGTGTTGCCGCGGATGTTGATGCGCTCGACGTAGACGCGCGGTCCGTCCTCGACCACGAAGCCCAGGGCCACGGTGTGGGTGGCGCGGTCGCGCTGGCCGGTGGGACGCACCTGGGCGAAGGGGTAGCCCTGGCGCCCGACCTGGTTGGTCACGCCGTTGAGGGTGCGCTCCACGTCCTCGGCGTTGTAGACGTCGCCGACCTGGGCGCGGATCTCGCCATCGAGGCTCTGGGTGTCGAGGCCCGGCAGGCGGGAATCGATCGCCACCGCGCCGACGCGGTACTGCTCACCCTCGTCGACGGTGACGGTGATGACCCAGCCGGCATCGCCCTCGCCCTCGACGTAGCGGGCATCGGCATTGACCACGCGGAAATCGGCGTAGCCGTTCTTCAGGTAGTAGCGCCGGACGATGTCGAGGTCGTTGGTGATGCGATCGGGATCGTAGACGTCGGACGTCTTGATGAAGCTGAGGAAGTTCATCTCCGAGGAGGACATCAGCTCGCGCAGCTTCGACGACGAGTAGGCATTGTTGCCCACGAAGTTGATCGCCTTGATGCCGGTCTTGTCGCCTTCCTCGATCACGTAGATCACGTCGAGGCGGCCGTTCGGCAGATCGACCGTCCGGTAGGTCACCTTCGCCGTGCCGCGGCCGGCGCGGCGGTAGACTTCCTTGATGCGCTGGATGTCGGCCTGGATCACGGCCTCGCTGAAGGCGCCGCGCGCCTTGGCCTCGACCTCGCCCTCGAGGGTGGCCTTCTCGATCTTCTTGTTGCCCTCGAACACCACCCGGTTGATCAGGTTGTTCTCGCGGACGCTGACGACGGTGCTGGCACCGTTGCGGGAGACTTTCACGTCGGAGAACATGCCGCTCGCCAGCAGGTTGCGGCGGGCTTCCTCGGGCGAGCCGGAGGCGGTGCCGGTCACGTAGGACCGGATGGTGTCGGCATCGACACGCTTGTTACCCTGGACGACGATCTGCTGCGCCTGAGCGGTTCCACCGAGAACGAGGCCAGCGGCCGCCGCGGCGACTAGGACGATGGTCTGTTCCGCCGACTTACGCCGGCGCTTCCCCGTCATCGACATCATGTAATCGCCCGTCTCTTTATATCTTCAGCGCGAGTTTGCACCCGCAATCAGGCGCCCGTTTTCCGGGCGTCCTGACATCTGGTCCCAAGCTCAGCTTCTATCGGGATTCCCACGTTAAGCAAACGCTGGGGGGTCCCGCTCACTGGGGATTTTGGGGAGACGTGGCCTTCCGGTCACTTAACGCCCCGGGCCGATCGTCGAACAGGGTCAACAAACGGTTGCGCGCGAAACCCGGAGGTTCCGCGCGCGGCTGGGATTGTGGTTAAGATCGAGGCGGTTGCGTGTCCCGGATCGGGACCGTCCCGCGAAACCCGGGCGGGTGCTCAGGTTCCGCGCGCACCCCAGGACGCACCGAGATTGAGGATGTCGTTCCAGGCGGCGAACAACATGAGGAACAGAACCAGGGCGAGGCCGATGCGGAAGCCAATCTCCTGGGCCCGCTCGCTCAGGGGCCGGCCGCGGACGGCCTCGAAGGCGTAGAACAGCAGGTGGCCACCATCGAGGAGGGGCACCGGAAAGAGGTTGAGGAGGCCGATCGAGACCGACAGCAGCGCGATCAGGCCGATGAGGCCCCCGAGGCCGCCGCTCTGGGCCACGGCACCCGAGACGCGGGCGATCCCGATCGGTCCGGAGAGCTGGTCGGGGGATTCCCGGCCGGTCACCAGCTTGCCGATATAGTCGATCGTCCGGTCGACCACGAAGTAGGTCTCGTAGGTCCCGAGGCCGAGGGACTCGACCGGACCGTAATGCACGAGCTTGGCCTCGCTCGCCTTCGGACCCTGGATGCCGAGACGGCCGAAGCGGTGACGACCGAAGGGCGTCACATCCTCCTTGCGCTCGGGCACGGCCACGAGCTCGCGGGTCTCGCCGCCGCGCTCGACCGTGAAGGTCAGGCTGGAGCCGGCCGCCCCCGAGACCGTCCGCTGCATGTCGGTGAAGCTGTTGACCCGCGACCCGCCGATGGCACGGATCACGTCGCCCGGCTCGAAGCCGGCCCGGGCGGCAGCACTGTCGGGCATCACGGCCTCGACGCGGGCCGGCGTCTCGTACCGCCCGCCGAAATAGATGGCGCCGGAGAACAGCGCGATGGCGAGGATGAAGTTGGCGATCGGCCCCGCGGCCACGATGGCGGCGCGCTTCGGGAGCGACTGGGTCGGGAAGCTGGTGGCCCGCTCCTGCGGAGACATCCGGGCCACGGCCTCGGGATCCGGGACGCTGGCGCCGTTGGCGTCGCCGTGGAACTTCACGTAGCCGCCGAGGGGGATCGCCGAGAGCTTCCAGCGCGTCCCATGCCGGTCGTTGAAGCCGAACAGTTCCGGTCCGAAGCCGAGGGAGAAGGCGTGGACGCCGACCCCGCACCAGCGCCCCACCAGGAAATGTCCCATCTCGTGCACGAAGACGACGATGCTCAGCACGATCAGGAAGGGGATCACGGCGCCGAAGAAGCCGCTCGCCGTGCCGCCCATGGCGTTCAGAAAGTCCATTGGTCGATCCTCTCGGCCTCCCCCGGGGCCGTCGTTCCGCTGTAGCAGATCGGATGCGTGGAACGCGAACGCAAACCCTTGACGGGGGTTTTGCGGTCGCAGGGGGGCGTTTCGCGCCGGGCTGTCCCCGCATTCCCGGGGTCAGGGTAAAGAACCGCGCCGGCTTCGGACCGGCGAACGGACCGGCTAGTGACCGCCGCCGGCGCCGGCCGCCGCACGGGGCCGCCGGATGAAGGGGACGGCGCAGGCCATGGCCACGAACAGGAAGGTCAGCACCAGGAACACGTCGGTGAATCCCATCACGAGGCCCTGCAGGCGCACGGTGTTCATCAAGGCCTTCAGCGCCATCGCGTCGGCATTGCCGCCGAGCACCTCGAATTGCCGGCGGGTCATCTCCAGGCGCTCGAGGACGGCGGTGTTGGTCCAGGTGAAGCGCTCGTGCAGGCGGGCGAGGTGGAGATCCCAGCGGTCGTTCAGGATAGTGTTGATCAGCGCGAGCCCGACGGCTCCACCGAGGTTCCGGGTCAGGTTGTAGAGGCCGGAGGCGTTCTTCATGCGGGCCGGCGGCAGGGTGCCGAGGGCGATGTTGTTGATCGGAATCATGCACAGCATCAGCGAGCAGCCGCGCAGGATCTGCGGCACCAGGAGTTCCCAGAAGTCCCAGTCCTTGGTCAGGCCGGTGACCATCCAGGTGCCGGTGGCGAACCCGAGGAAGCCGAGCCCCATCATCAGGCGCGGGTCGACCTTGCCCGAGAAGCGCCCGGCGATCGGCGCCGTGGCGAACATGCAGAGGCCCGAGACGAACATCGTCTCGCCGATCTGCAGCGCCGAGTAGCCGCGCACGCGCCCGAGATAGACCGGGTAGAGATAGGTCAGGCCGTACAGACCGATGCCGAGGACGAAGCTGAAGATGCAGCCGGCCGTGAAGTTCCGGTCGGAGAAGGCGCGCAGGTCGACGATCGGCTCGGCGGCCGTGAAGGCCCGCCAGAAGAAGGCCGGGCCGGCGGTCAGGCAGACCACCGCGCAGGCAAGGACCGCCTCGTCGGCGAGCCAGTCGTGGTTCGGCCCCTCCTCCAGCACGTATTCGAGGCAGCCGAGCATCAGCGCCATGAACACGAGGCCGAACCAGTCGAAACGCTTGAACAGAGCGAGGTTCGGCTCGTCGAAATCGACCAGGAGGTAGGTCGACACGGTCACGAAGATCCCCGGCACGACGTTGACGAGGAACAGCCAGTGCCAGTCGAACAGGTCGGTGAGGTAGCCGCCCACCGTCGGCCCGATGGTGGGCGCGAGCGTCGCCACGAGGCCGATCATCGGCGAGACGATGGAGCGCTTGGACGGCGGGAAGATCGTGAAGGCGGACGCGAAGACGGTCGGGATCATGCCGCCGCCGATGAAGCCCTGGGCGGCCCGCCAGACGATCATCTCGTTGATCGAGGTGGAGGTGGCGCACATCAGGCTCATCAGCGTGAAGCCGCCGGCCGAGATCACGAACATCCAGCGCGTCGAGACCACCCGCGACAGGAAGCCGGAGAGCGGGATCGAGATCACCTCGGCGATCAGGTAGCTGGTCTGGACCCAGGGGATCTCGTCGCCCGAGGCCGACAGGCCGGCCTGGATCTCGGCCAGCGAGGCCGAGACGATCTGGATGTCCAGGATCGCCATGAACATCCCGAACACCATGCAGACGAACGCCACCATGCGGCGGCGGTCGAGCGGCGGCTCGGCGGCCGGTGCGGCCTGTCCCAGGGTGGCTGTCGCGGCCATCGTCGGCGCCTAGTGCCGGGAGGCCGTGCGCAGGCGGTCGTCCACGGCCGCGGTCTCGCCGGTCTCGCGGGTGTCGACCCGGACGGTCACCGAGAGGCCGGGACGCAGGATGCCCTCGCGGGCGACGTCGGCCGGCACGTGGACCCGCACCGGCAGGCGCTGGACGATCTTGGTGAAGTTGCCGGTGGCGTTGTCGGGCGGCAGCAGGCTGAAGACCGAGCCGGAGGCGGGCGAGAGCGACTCGACCTCGCCGACGATGTCGCGGTCCGGGTAGGCGTCCACCGCGATGTGCACGCGCTGGCCCGGATGCATGCGCTCGACCTGGGTCTCCTTGAAGTTCGCGTCGATGCGGACGCTCTCCAGGGGCACCAGGGCGGCGATGCGCGAGCCCGGGGAGACATAGGCGCCGGCCTCCACGGCCTTGTTGCCGATCACGCCGTCGAAGGGCGCCCGGATCGTCGTGAACGCGACGTCGCGCGCGGCCCGTGCCTCGGCGGTGCGCAGCTCGGCGGCGAGCCCCTCCGCCTCCTTGCCCTGCGCGCGCAGCACCTCGACATTGGCCCGCATGGCCACGAGGGAGGCCTCGGCCCCCTTCACGGCGGCGTCCGTCCGGTCGCGATCGGCCCGCGCCTGCTCGATGCGCGCCTTCGCGACGAAATCGACCTTCTCGAGCTGCTGCTGACGGGCATAGTCGGCCGCCGCGCGGACTGCATCGGCCCGGTTGGCGTCGATCTGGGCCGAGGCCTGCAGCATCTGCGCCTGGGCGGCCTCGACCTGCCGGGCGATGCGGGCGATGGCCGCCTGCTGCGTCACCAGCTTATCGTGCGCGGCCTGCGCGGCGAGGTGGTAATCGCCGTCGTCGATCCGGGCGATCACATCGCCCTTGTGCATCATCTGCCCGTTCACGACCGGCACTGCCGCGAGGTAGCCGGGAATCTTGGCGGCCAGCACCGAGATGTCGGCCTGCACGTAGGCGTCGTCGGTGCTGACGAAGAAGCGCCCGACGGTCCACCAGGCATGCGCCTTGTAGGCGCCCCCGCCGAGGGCGGCGAGGAGCAGGGTCGCCAGCACGACCTTTCGCATCCGCCGGGGCCTGGGACGCGCCTCACCCGTTGGCGTCGCGATGACCGCCGGCGTCATCGCCGGAGCCGGAACGGCGGCGGCCGGCGCCGAGAAGGTCGACCCGCCGCCGGTGTCGACCCGGGAGGAGTCGCCCGGGGCCGACTCCGCTCGAAATTCGTCGTCCTCGCGCAGGCTCATGGGCTCGATCCGGCTCTTCGAAAGCATTGACCGAACCGTTCGGTCATTTTCGGAGCCGCAAACGCTGGCGCGGCCCGGGGCAATGAGATATTATGACCGAACCGTTCGGTCAATAAGGATGAAGACCATGGCGACCGCAGAGGCCGCGCTCGATGCGCGGGACCGCACATCGGGGGAAACGGACAAGCGCCGTCAGATCCTCGACGGCGCGCGCGCGGTCTTCATGGCCTCCGGCTTCGACGGGGCGAGCATGGGCGAGATCGCCAAGGCCGCGGGCGTCTCGAAGGGCACGCTCTACGTCTACTTCGACAGCAAGGAAGCCCTATTCGAGGATCTGGCCCTGTCCGAGAAGCGGGGTCTGGCGGAGGTGCTGTTCCGGCTCGACGCCGACGATCCCGACGTGCGGGGGGTCCTCACCCGCCTCGGCCGGAGCTACCTCGCGGAGATGATCCGGCCGGAGCACGTCACGGTGATTCGGATGGTGATCGGCGCCTGCGAGAAGTTCCCGCGCCTGGGACAGGCCTTCTTCGAGGCCGGTCCGGTGCAGGGCACGACGCGCCTCGCCGCCTATCTCGACGCGCAGGTGGCGGCTTCGCGCCTGCGTCCGGCGGATACGAATCTCGCCGCGCGCCAATTCCTGCAGATCTGCCAGGCCGGATTGCTGACGCGCCTGCTGTTCAACGCCGGCGACGGCGTCTCCCAGGCGGAAATCGAGCACAACGTCGGCGAGGCCGTCCGCGTGTTCCTGGCCGGCTACAGCCCCGAGGCCTGAGCCCGCGTCAGGCCGCCGCGACGGCCTGGCTGCTCCAGCGACGGACCTCGGCATCGATGGCCAGGGCCTCGTCGACATCCGCGGGCGCGGTCCGGTACTGTCCGGCGAAGTGCTCGCAGGCGCGCTCGACCAGGTCGGCGATGCCGTAGAAGCCGATCGCACCCTTGATGAAGGCCGCGACCGCGATCTCGTTGGCCGCGTTCATCACGGTCGGGGCCGCGCCCCCGGCGGCGAGCGCCGCACGGGCGATGCGCAGGCAGGGGAAGCGCGCCTCGTCGGCAGCCTCGAAGGTCAGGCTGCCGGCGGCGGCGAGGTCGAGATGGCGGCCGCGCGCGATCGTCAGGCGCTCGCCGAGACCCAGGCAATGGGCGATCGGCACCCGCATGTCCGGCATGGCGAGGCCCGCGGTCACCGCGCCGTCGCGCCAGTAGACCAGGCCGTGCACGATCGATTGCGGATGGACGATCACGTCCAGGCGCTCGGGTTCGAGGGCGAAGAGGTGGTGCGCCTCGATCAGCTCCAGCCCCTTGTTCATCAGGGAGGCCGAATCGATGTTGATCTTCATGCCCATCGACCAGGTCGGGTGGGCGGCGGCCTCCGTCGGCGAGGCGGCGGCGATGCGCTCGCGGGTCCAGGTCCGGAACGGACCGCCGGAGGCGGTGATGGTCATCTTCGCCACGTCGTCGAGGCGACCGTCGCCCAGGGCCTGCGCGAGGGCGTTGTGCTCGGAATCGACCGGGAGCAGCGTGGCGCCGTAGCGCTTGGCATCGCGTATGAAGGCGTCGCCGGCGCAGACCAGGCTCTCCTTGTTGGCGAGGGCGACGGTGCGGCCGAGCTTCAGCGCCTCGTGGGTCGGGCGCAGGCCGGCGGCCCCGCTCACCGCGGCCACCACGATGTCGGCGTCCCGGGCGACCGCCTCGAGGACGGCGCCCTCCCCCGCCCCGTTCCGGATGCCGGTATGGGCCAGGGCGTCGCGCAGGGCCGGACCGGCGGTTTCGTCCGCCAGGGCCACGAAATCGGGCTGCAGGTTGCCGGCGAGCCGAGCGATGGCCTCGACGTCGCGCCCGGCCACGAGGCCGCCGATGCGGAAGCGCTCGGGATGCTGCAGCAGCAGGTCGATGGTCGATTGGCCGATGGAGCCGGTGGCGCCGAGGATGGTGACGGTCAGCAACGGATGGGTCCTTCAGGCCGCCACGAGGCGGCGGGCGATGAGATAGAAGCCGGCCAGGACGGCCACGGCGAAGAAGCCGTCGAGGCGGTCCATGACGCCGCCATGGCCCGGAATGGAACGGCCCGAATCCTTCACCCCGTAGCGGCGCTTGAGGGCGGATTCCACGAGGTCCCCGCCCTGACTCAGGATGGAGGCGGCGGCGCTGACGAGGGCCACGAGGGCGAGCGGGGTGGTGGCGAGGTCGCTCCAGCCATGGTCGCGGGCGACCATCACCAGGGCGACACCGGCCAGCGTGCCCGCCGCGAGGCCGCCGAGCGCCCCGGACCAGGTCTTCTTCGGGCTGACCTTCGGCATCAGCTTCGGACCACCGAAGGTCCGCCCGGTGAAGTAGGCGATGACGTCGGTGGACCAGACCACGGCGAACATCCAGGCGGGTCCGAGGATACCGATGGCCGGATCGTCGCGCAGGGCGGTTGGAACCAGGGCGATCACGGCCGAGCTCGCCAAGCCCGCGAGCGCCCGCCCGCGTCCCGCCCCGCCGCGGGCCACGGCCGCCACGAGAACGGCCCCCACGGCACCGACCCCGAGGCTGATCCCGGGTGCCACGTCGCTGTGCAGGCAGAGGACGAGGCCGAACAGGGTGGCGGCCGTGAGCGACAGGACGAGACGCCGGGGCGCGACCGCGCTCATCCCGATCCATTCGGCGGCGAAGACGATCCCGGCGGCGAGCCAGATCACCGCGAAGGGCCAGCCACCGAGGACGAGGGCGGAGAGCACGATCGCACCGAGCAGGATGGCCGACACCAGGCGGGTGTGGAACTCGCGGCTGGCGAGGAGGCCGCGCTGCGAGGCGGGTGCCGCCTCTCCAGGTACCATGATCAGCCGACCTTGCCGCTGAGCCCGCCGAAGCGGCGGTCGCGGCGGTGATACTCGTCCACGGCGGCGCGGAAGGCGGCGTGGTCGAAATCCGGCCAGAACTCCGGCACGATCACGTATTCCGCATAGGCCGTCTGCCAGGTGAGGAAGTTCGACAGGCGCTGTTCGCCGGAGGTGCGGATCACCAGATCCGGGTCTGGGATGCCGGTGGTGTCGAGGGCGCCCGTCAGCACGTTCAGGTCGATGGCCTCGGGCGAGAGCCGTCCGGCCGCCACGTCGCGGGCAAGGCTCCGGACCGCCCGCAGGATCTCCTGCCGGCCGCCGTAGTTGAAGGCCACGACGAGGGTCAGGCCGGTATTGGCCCGCGTGCGCTGCTCGGCCTCGTCGAGCAATGCGGCGATGTCCGCCGGCAGGCCCTCGCGCTCACCGATGATCCGGATGCGGACATTGTTGCCGTGGAGATCCGCCAGGTCGCGGCGGACGAAGAGCTTCATCAGACCCATCAGGTCCGCGACCTCGGCCGGCGGCCGGCGCCAGTTCTCGGAGGAAAAGCTGTAGATCGTCAGGTAGCGCACGCCGAGTTCGATGGCCGAGCGCACCGCGCGCCGGACGGCCTCGACGCCGCGCCGATGCCCCTCGACCCGCGGCAGGCCGCGATCGGCGGCCCAGCGGCCGTTCCCGTCCATGATGATGGCGACATGCGTCGGGGGCGCCGCCAAGGCGGGCACGGGCGAGCCCGGATAGGCCGCTGCGGCAGCCTCCGCCGCGCCCAGCGCGACGTCCGTGCCGTGCACCCTCGCCGTCTCGATCTGACGCGCGCCTTCTGAGCGACCCAACGCGCTTCTCCCCCAACCGTCTCTCGTGCCGATCACACGTGGTCCCGATCCCGCTCCGGGATCCTAGACCTGCATGATCTCCTTCTCCTTGGCGGCGAGCACGCCGTCGATCTCGGCGATGAACTGGTCGGTGGCCTTCTGGACCTCGCCGGCCTGACGCTTCTCATCGTCCTCGCTGATCGCGCCGTCCTTCTCGAGCTTCTTCAGATGGTCGAGACCGTCCCGGCGGACGTGGCGGACGGCGACGCGCGCCTCCTCGGTGTACTTGTGCGCGACCTTGACCATCTCCTTGCGGCGCTGCTCGTTCATCTCGGGCACGCGCAGGCGGATGGTCTGGCCCTCGGTCTGCGGGTTCATGCCGAGGTCGGATTCGCGGATCGCCTTCTCGACCGCCGCGATCATGCCGCGGTCCCAGACCGAGATGCTGAGGAGGCGGGGCTCGGGCACGCTCACCGTCGCCACCTGCGCCATGGGCATCATCGCGCCGTAGGCATCGACCTGGATCGGATCGAGGATGCTCGGGGTCGCGCGGCCGGTGCGGAGCGATCCGAGATCCCCCTTCAGCGACGTCACGGCGCCCTGCATGCGACGCTTGAGGTCGTTCAGGTCGAATTCTGGAATGGCTGCCATGCTGGACTATCCCGACGCGAACTTGAGGGAATGGGTCGGGCCGCCGGGGCCCGTTCGTGGGCCTCAATGAACCAAAATCCGGTGGGTCGCAAATGGCGTTCGCGTCGTTTCGGCCGGAAACGCCCGTGCGGGGCGCGTGCGCTGCGCGCCTAAACCTTCGCCGCGCCCGCCGCAGCCGGTCCGGAGCGCTGCACGCAGTGGTTTCCCTCGACTTCGGTGAAGGCCCGCAGCAGGGCGACCGCCCCGGCCACGGACATCTGCGTCGGATCGAGCCGCGGCTTGGCGCCGTACCGCAGATAGAGCGTCTCGAGGGGCTCGGTGTGCCCGGCATACCCTACCGTCCAGCCGCGGAAGTCGCGCTGCTCGATCGCGCGCGCGGCGATCAGCACCATGCCGCTGTGGCGGCTATCCGCCGCAAGAGTCCAGAGCTGGTCCGAGAGGGCAACCGGGTCTCCCTCCATGGCTTGAAGGAAGAACGTTTCGTTGAAGACCAGAGCACCCGTGAATCCGGACGCCCGATCATAGCGATTGCAGGATGCCAGGATGTCCCGGACCAATTCACGCATGGTCCCACCATGCAACGTCAGGAGGTTGCGACTGTAGAAGACAATCTGCGAGAGGGACATGGCGGTGCCCGGCGACCGCTCTACCCAATTGCCGGCGGCTCGGCACGGCAGGAAACCCGCAAACCCTCAACGAAGACTGAGAGTCGTTCGAGACATTCCCGCCGGCGACGTCCGAGGACGGGGCCGACGAGGAAGGCAGCGGCTGGGAATACGTCCGCGGATGCGCCTACGGAACGACCTGGGTCGCCGGGGCACCGCCCGTGAGGATCGCCAGGATCGAGCTCGGTGCGTGCACGGACCCGACCACGATCGACAGGCGGCTCTCCCGGGCGAGGGCGAAGGCGGCGGTGTCCATCACCTTGAGGTCGCGGGCGATGGCCTCGTCATGGGTCAGCCGGTCGTAGCGCGTGGCGGTGGGGTCGCGGTTGGGATCGGCGGAATAGACGCCGTCCACCTGCGTGGCCTTCAGCACCGCGTCGCAACGCAGTTCGGCCGCCCGCAGGACGGCGGCGGTGTCGGTGGTGAAGAACGGGTTGCCGGTGCCGCCCGCGAGGACGACCACCTGGCCCTTGTCGAGGTGGTGGAGGGCGGGCTGGCGCGCATAGGTCTCGCAGATGGTCGGCATCGAGACTGCCGACATCGTGCGGGCCGGGACGCCGGCGGCGTTCAGGGCCGTTTCCAGGGCCAGGGAATTCATCACCGTCGCCATCATGCCGAGGGAATCGCCGGTGGCCCGGTCGATCCAGCCGGCGGCCGAGATGCGTGCGCCACGGATCATGTTGCCGCCGCCGACGACCAGGGCGATCTGCACGCCGGCCTCGCGGGTGCGGGCGATGTCGTCGGCGATGCCCGCCAGGGTCGGGGGGTGCAGCCAGTATCCGTCCGGTGCGGCCAACGCCTCGCCGGAGAGTTTCACGAGGACGCGGCGAAACGGTGTGGTCTCCGGCATCGAGCCAGTCCCCTCTAACCCGGCCTGGATCAGGTCGGGGAGCCAATCGGAAGCGGAGGGGTGTCTAGCCCAAGGCAGGCCGGAACGTCGAGGGGCGGCGGCATTTCTGCCGCCGCCCCTCCTGACAAACCGATGCTTTCCTGCGCGTTTCGACGCGGGAAGGACAGGCTCAGCCGCGGGCGGCGGCGGCCACCTCGGAGGCGAAATCGGGCGCCTCTTCCTTCTCGATGCCCTCGCCGAGGGCGTAGCGCACGAAGGCGGTGAGCTTGACCGGCGCGCCGGCCTTGCCCTCGGCCTCCTTCAGCACCTGGCTGATGGTCTTGGAGCCGTCGTGCACGAAGGGCTGCTCCAGGAGGGTGACCTCCTTGTAGTAGCTCTTCAGGCCGCTCTCGACGATCTTGGCGAGCACGTTCTCGGGCTTGCCGACGTTCTTCTCGCGCAGGATGTTGATCTCGCGGTCGAGGGTCGCCTGGTCGACGCCGGCGGCGTCGAGCGCCACCGGGTTGGTGGCGGCGACGTGCATGGCGATCTGGCGGCCGAGGGTGGAGAGCACCTCGACGTCGCCCTCGGACTCGAGCGCGACGAGCACGCCGATCTTGCCGAGGCCCTCGACCACCTGGCCGTGGACGTAGGAGGCGATGACGCCCTTGGTCACGTCGAGCTTGGCGACGCGGCGCAGGGTCATGTTCTCGCCGATGGTGGCGATGAGGTTGGCGAGGCTCTCCTTCACCGTCGTCGCGGCGCCGGGGAACGTGGCGGCCTCGAGGCCTTCCAGCGTGCCGTCGGTGTCGAGGGCGAGCTTGGCGGCCTCGCGGGCGAAGGCCTGGAAGCTGTCGTTGCGGGCGACGAAGTCGGTCTCGGAGTTCACCTCGACGATGGCGGCGTGGTGACCGGCGGACTCGACGGCGACGAGGCCCTCGGCGGCGACGCGACCAGCCTTCTTGGCGGCCTTGGCCAGGCCCTTCTTGCGCAGCCAGTCGACCGCGGCTTCGATGTCGCCATCGGTCTCGTTGAGCGCGCCCTTGCAGTCCATCATGCCCGCGCCGGTCTTCTCGCGGAGCTCTTTCACCAGTGCGGCGGTGATGTTGGCCATGGCGGGTCCTTTCCGTGTCTTGTCAGATGCGAAGGCTTCCCCGGGGAAGTCTCCTGAAGCGAACGGTTGAGTGAAGCGAAGTCATTTGAAGCGACTGAGCCCGGCGCTCGTGAAAAGCACCGGGCTTCAGGAAGCAGTGTCCGATCTGGCGATGGCGGCCCGATGACGGGCCGCTGCAGCGGGATCAGGCGGCAGCGGCAGCCTCGACGAAGCCGCGGGCCTGGTCGACCCAGCCGTCGCGACCGATGCGGCCGTTCAGCTTCAGGTCGGCATCGACCTTGGCGACGTCGTCGGCGCTCATGGAGGCCAGCTGCCAGTAGTGGTAGATGCCCGCCTCGTTGAGCTTCTGCACGATCTGCGGGCCGGCGCCGTGGAGCTTCGACAGGTCGTCGGGCGCGCCGCGGGGAGCCGAGAGCAGCTCGAAGTGCTCGGTGGACTCGACGAGGGCGGCGACGTCGGCCTGGTTGACCGAGCCCGACTCGACGGAGGTGGCGCCGTCGTCGTTGGCCGGCAGCTCCTCGGCGACCGGCTCCTCGGAGGCGCCGAGATCGATGCCCATCGAGCCCTGGCCGCGCGAGATGCCGTCGATGGCGGCGCGGGCGATCAGGTCGCAGTAAAGGGCGATGGCGCGGCCGGCGTCATCGTTGGCGGGGACGACGTAGGTGATGCCGTCCGGGTTGCAGTTGGTGTCGACGATGGCCGCCACTGGGATCCCGAGGCGCTGGGCCTCCTTGATCGCCAGCTGCTCCTTGTTGGTGTCGATCACGAACAGCAGGTCCGGCACGCCGCCCATGTCCTTGATGCCGCCGAGCGCTTTCTCAAGCTTGTCCTTCTCGCGGGCGAGCATCAGGCGCTCCTTCTTGGTGAGGCCCTGGGCCCCGCCGTCGAGGGTCTCGTCGACCTTGCGCAGGCGCTGGATCGAGCCCGAGATGGTCTTCCAGTTGGTCAGCATGCCGCCGAGCCAGCGGGAGTTGACGTAGTACTGGGCCGAGCGCTTGGCCGCCTCGGCGATGGTGTCGGCCGCCTGGCGCTTGGTGCCGACGAACAGCACGCGACCGCCCTTGGCGACGGTGTCGCTCACCGCCTGCAGGGCCTGGTGGAGGGCCGGCACGGTCTGGGCGAGGTCGATGATGTGGATGTTGTTGCGCGTCCCGAAGATGTAGGACTGCATCTTCGGGTTCCAGCGGTGGGCCTGGTGTCCGAAGTGGGCGCCGGCCTCGAGAAGCTGACGCATGGTGAAATCAACGGCCATGTCTTTGTACTCTCCGGTTGGTACCGCCGCGGAGGAAGCGATCGCGCCCAAGGGGAGACGACCACCGGAAACGCCTCATTCAGGCATGAGGCCGGCTCCGCGTGTGGAATGGGCGGGGCCTTAACAGAGCCCGGCCCCCGAGGCAAGGTTTGCCGACGCGACTCCGCTCAGCGGATCGAGGCCGCGATCGCCTGCTGGATCGCCAGGATGTTCGCGCCGCGCTTGAGGGTCTTGCGGATCGGCTCGGCCCGGCCCGACACCCAGATCGCGAGCTCGGAATCGAGGTCGAAGCTGCCCGCGGTCTCCACCGAGAACGCGGTGATCGCCCGGTAGGGCACGGTCAGGTACGAGACCTTCCGGCCGGTGATGCCCTGCTTGTCCACCAGGATCAGGCGCCGGTCCGTGAAGACGATGAGGTCGCGCAGGATCCGGAAGGCGACCTGGACCGGCTCGCCCGCGGTGAGGATGCCGGCCATCTGCTCGTTGACCTCCGCCGGCGAGAGGTCGCTGCCATGGCCGAGCAGTCCATCGAGAAAACCCATCGCGCGCCGTATCCCCCTGAAGCCTCGCCTCGCCTATGTAGGGGCGCGTCCGCCGTTCCGTCAGGGCGCCACGCCTCTGCCCCAAGCCCGCGCCCGGAGTCCGAACCGATGTCGTCCCCCGCCTCCCGGCCGAGCCGCCTCCGGCTCGGCGTCAACATCGACCACGTCGCGACCGTGCGGAACGCCCGCGGCGGCACGGCGCCTGATCCGATTCGCGCGGCCCGCGCGGCGGTCGCGGCCGGGGCGGACGGGATCACGGCGCATCTGCGCGAGGATCGCCGGCACATCCGCGACGCCGACATGGAGACCCTGGCCCGCACCCTGACGGTGCCGCTCAATTTCGAGATGGCCGCCACCGACGAGATGATCGGCATGGCGATCCGGCTGAAGCCGCACGCCGCCTGCCTCGTGCCGGAGAAGCGCGAGGAGCGCACCACCGAGGGCGGCCTCGACATCATCGGCGCCCACGACGCCCTGTGCCCCCGCATCGCCCGCCTGTCCGAGGCCGGCATCCGGGTCTCGCTCTTCGTCGAGCCGGACGAGGCGGTGATGGAGGCGGCCCGCCGGCTCGCGGCGCCGGTGGTCGAGCTCCACACCGGCAGCTACTGCGAGGCGGTGGCCGAGGGCGACGCCACGCGCACCGCGCACGAGCTCGACCGGATCACCCGGGCGGCCGCCTACGGGGCGGGACTCGGCCTCGAGATCCATGCCGGCCACGGCCTCGCCCTCGACAGCGTCGGTCCCGTGGCGGCCCTGCGGGAGATCGCCGAGCTCAACATCGGCCATGCGCTGATCGGCGAGGCGATCTTCGTCGGCCTGCCCCAGGCCATCCGCGACATGCGCGCCGCTATGGACGCGGCCCGCGCATGATCCTCGGCATCGGCTCCGACCTCTGCGACATCCGCCGGATCGAGACGTCGCTGGAGCGCTACGGCGAGCGCTTCACCCACCGGGTCTTCACCGAGGGCGAGCGCGCCAAGTGCGATGCCCGCGCGGCGCGGGCGCCCTCCTATGCCCGCCGCTTCGCCGCCAAGGAGGCCTGCGCCAAGGCCCTCGGCACCGGCATCGCCCGGGGCGTCTTCTGGCGCGACATGGAGGTAGTGAACCTGCCCGGAGGCCGCCCGAGCCTCCGCCTCACCGGGGCGGCGGCGGAGCACCTCGCCGCGATGGTCCCGGCCGGCCACGTGCCGAAGCTGCACATCACCCTCACGGACGACCCGCCCATGGCGCAGGCCTTCGTGATCATCGAGGCGGTGCCGAGCGCGCAGGCGGACAACACGTGACGGTTGCCTGAACCCCGATCTACACCTTGTTCCCACTTAGGGAACATGCGATTGTCGGGGCGATGCAGATCATTGCGAAGCGGACGCTGCGGGCGTTCTGGGCACGACACCCCCGGGCCGAGCAGCCCCTTCGCGAGTGGTTCACCCTCGTGGATCAGGCCGAATGGGCAGGTCTGGCCGACGTAAAGCAACTCTTCGGGCGAAGCGTCGACTTTGTCGGCGACAATCGCCTGATCTTCGATATCCGGCACAACGAGTTTCAACTCATCGTACACGTCGCCTATGCGTATCGCCGCGTCCTGATCAAATTCGTCGGGACGCACGCCGAATACGACCGCATCGATCCGGAGACCGTATGATCATGGATATTCGTCCGATCCGGACCGATCAGGATCTCGCTTGGGCCATCACCGAGATCGCCCCATACTTCGAGCGCCCGCCGGCTGCGGGCAGTCCAGAGGCCGATCGCTTCGATGTCCTGGCGACCCTGATCCAGGCCTATGAGGATGCCGAGCATCCCGTCGACCCCGTCGATCCCGTCGACTGCCTGACCTATGCGATCCGAGAGCTCGGCCATTCCCAGAGCGAACTCGCCGAACTGCTCGGGTCGCGCTCGCGCGCCTCGGAGATCCTTAATCGGCGGCGTGCCCTGACGCTGGATCAGATCCGCCTTCTCCACGCCGCTTGGCACCTGCCCCTGGCCGTCCTTGCCCGGCCCTACCCGCTCGCGCAGGACGCTGCCTAGCGGAATGGCTGGTTCGTGTCCGGGAGCACGACCCGGACCAACCTCATAAGGGCGTGCGTTGCGGCGCCTTTCCGCATGGTCTATGCCGCCGGTCGACCGTCAACGACGGAAGCCGCCCGGAATCCGGGTGCGAGCGTCGGACCGGAGATGGCAGCCAGATGGAACGTGCCCGCGTGGACCAGCAGACGAAGCGTGACCTGAAGGCCGCTGACACCGGCACCTGGGCGAGCATCAAGGAGACGCTGAAGGTCGGCGGCCAGGCTCTGCTGATCGCCCTGGTGGTGCGCACGCTCCTGTTCCAGCCGTTCAACATCCCCTCGGGCTCCCTCGTTCCCACGCTCCTGATCGGCGACTACCTGTTCGTTTCGAAATATTCCTACGGCTACTCGAAGTACTCCCTGCCCCTGAGCGAGTACCTGCCCTTCACGGCCGACGGCCGGATCTGGGCCGCCGAGCCCAAGCGCGGCGACATCGCCGTGTTCAAGCTGCCCAAGGACAACTCGACCGACTACATCAAGCGCGTCATCGGCCTGCCCGGCGACAAGATCCAGATGAAGGCCGGGCTGCTGTACATCAACGACGTGCCGGTGAAGCGCGAGAAGATCGCGCCCTTCGAGACCACCGGGCCCTACGGCGAGCAGGCCAAGGCCGAGCAGTACCTCGAGACTTTGCCCAACGGCGTCACCCACCGGGTGATCGAGCGCGACGGCGACAACGGCTACTGGGACAACACCGAGCCCTACACCGTGCCGCAGGGCCGGTTCTTCATGATGGGCGACAATCGCGACAACTCGACGGATTCGCGCGATCTCGCCAATGTCGGCTTCGTGCCGTTCGAGAACTTCGTCGGCCGCGCGGAGATGATCTTCTTCTCCATCGACGAAGGCACCCCGGCATGGCAGATCTGGAACTGGCCGGCGAAGGTGCGCTGGAACCGGCTGTTCACGACCATCCACTAGGACGCAACCCATCGTGACCGAAGAGGCGCGTCCCTCCAGCCGGGCGCGGCGCGCGCCCCGTCCGAAGCCCAACCTCGCGGTGCTCGAGGCGCGGATCGGTCACGTCTTCGCCGACCCGAAGCTGCTGGTCCAGGCGCTCACCCACGTGAGCAAGGCCGGCGGGAACGGCCGGCTCGGCAGCTACCAGCGCCTGGAATTCCTCGGCGATCGCGTCCTCGGACTCGCCATCGGCGACCTCCTCTACGAAGCCTTTCCGCAGGCCGACGAGGGCGAGCTGTCGCGGCGCCTCGCCGGGCTCGTCCGGCGCGAGACCTGCGCCGCCGTCGCCACCGCCTGGGACGTCGGCCCCCACCTCGCCCTCGGACCCGGCGAGGTCCAGAGCGGCGGACGGCGCAACCAGACCATCCTGGCCGACGTCTGCGAGTCGATCCTCGGCGCGGTTTTCCTCGATGCCGGCTACGACGTCGCCAAGGGCATCGTCAACGCCGCCTTCACTCCCGACACCGACACGGCGGCGCCCCGCGGGCGCGACGCCAAGTCGGCCCTGCAGGAATGGGCCATGGCCCGCGCCCTCCCGATCCCGCTCTACGAGGTGGTCGACCGCTCGGGCCCCGACCATGCGCCGGTGTTCCACATCGCGGTCCGCGTCGAAGGGTTGGAGGCCGGCATCGGCGTCGGCCCCTCGAAGCGCCTCGCCGAGCAGGAGGCCGCCCGCCTCGTGCTGGAGCGCGAGATCACCGGCCCCGGTCCCGACCGAACCCCCGATCCCGCACGAACCAAGGAGACGTCGGCGGACGTCGCTGAAGGACAGACCCCAGATGCCTGACGCCGATTTGCCCGACGACAATTCGCCCGACGACGATTTCGACGGCGAGGACGATTTCGCCCCGCCGCCGCTGCAGCCGCTGCCCGCCGTGACGATGCCGGAGAACACCACCGCGGGCTTCGTGGCGCTGATCGGCATCCCCAATGCCGGCAAGTCGACGCTGCTGAACAGCCTCGTGGGCACCAAGGTTTCGATCGTCTCCCGCAAGGTGCAGACCACCCGCGCCCTGGTGCGCGGCATCGTCATGCACGAGACCGCGCAGATCATCCTCGTCGACACCCCCGGGATCTTCGCCCCCAAGCGCCGCCTCGACCGCGCGATGGTGCATTCGGCCTGGAGCGGCGCCTCGGATGCCGACGCCGTCTGCCTGCTCATCGACGCCCGCAAGGGCGTGACCGAGGAGGTCGAGGCGATCCTGGCCAAGCTGCCGGACGTGAAGCGCCCCAAGGTGCTGATCCTCAACAAGATCGACCTGATCCCGCGCGACCGCCTGCTGGCCCTCGCGGCCTCCCTGAACGAGCGCATCCCGTTCCAGCACACCTTCATGGTCTCGGCCCTGAACGGCGACGGCATCGAGACGCTGAAGACGACCCTGGCCGGGATGATGCCGAAGAGCCCCTGGCTCTATCCGGAGGATCAGGTCTCGGACGCGCCGATCCGCATGCTGGCCGCCGAGATCACGCGCGAGAAGCTCTACGACCGCCTGCACGAGGAGCTGCCCTACCGCTCCACCGTCGAGACCGACCAGTGGCAGGTGCGGCCCGACGGCTCGGTGCGCATCGAGCAGACCATCTTCGTGGAGCGCGAGAGCCAGCGCTCCATCGTGCTCGGCAAGGGCGGCCAGACCATCAAGGCGATCGGCCAGGCGGCCCGCCACGAGATCGCGGAAGCGGCCGAGCAGACGGTGCACCTCTTCCTGCACGTGAAGGTGCGCGAGAACTGGGCGGACGATCCGGCGCGGTACCGGGAGATGGGTCTGGAGTTCCCGCGCGGCTGAGCATGGGCTATGAGAAAGGGAGATCGACGCCGCGACGATTCTTGTCGCGCGCTGGCCGAGCCTCCCGATTTCCTGTCACGCCCTGAGCCGTCGAGGCGCGCGCGCCGTCGCGCCGGATCCCGTTACGATGTCCACCATGCCTGTCTCGGAAGCCGTCTACGGCGCGCCGCCCCTGGAACTGGTGGCGGTGCCCGCGCACGCGGTCCAGGTCTCGCCCCTGAGCCCCGGGGCGGCCCGTCTCGAGGACCTGGAGCCCGGGACCCTGGAGCGCCTCGACATCCTGGCCCCGGCCGGGACGATCGAGCGGCGCTACGTCCTGGCGCTCGGCCTGAAGGCCCTGCGGCCCGGCGGACGCCTGACGGCGCTGGCGCCCAAGGATCGCGGCGGCAGCCGCCTCGCCAAGGAGCTCACCGGATTCGGCTGCACGGTCCAGGAGGAGGCGCGGCGCCATCACCGGATCTGCGTCGGCACCCGCCCGGAGACCGTGAGCGGTCTCGAGGACGCCCTCCACGAGGGCGGCCCGCGCCACATCGACAACCTCGCCCTGTGCACCCAGGCCGGGATCTTCTCCTACGACCGCCTGGACCCCGGCACGGCCCTGCTCCTCGCCAACCTGCCGCCGATGGCCGGCACCGGCGCCGATTTCGGCTGCGGCCTCGGCATCCTGGCCCGGGCCGTCCTGCATTCGCCGAAGGTGACGGCCCTGACGCTGATCGACCTCGACCGGCGCGCCATCGAGATGGCGACGCGCAACGTCGGCGATCCGCGCGCCACCCTGCGCTGGGCCGACATCCGCGCCGGCGGCCTCGGCCTGACGCGCCTGGACTTCGTGGTGATGAACCCGCCCTTCCACGACGGCGGGGCCGAGGATCAGGCCCTGGGCCAGGCCTTCATCGGCCGCGCGGCGGAGGCCCTGCGTCCCGGCGGCAGCCTCTGGCTCACCGCCAACACCCACCTGCCCTACGAGGCGCCCCTGAAGGCGGCCTTCAAGAGCGTGGAGCTGAAGGCCTCGGCCGGCGGCTACAAGATCTACGAGGCGCGCCGATGACGCGCCCGGCCAAGATCGCGCAGCTGCGCCTCGACCGGCTCCTCGCCAACATGGGTTACGGCTCGCGCCGGGAGATCGCCCTCCTCACCCGCGCCGGGCTGGTGGCCCTCGACGGCGCGCCCCTGCGCGACGCGGATCAGCGCATCCCGGTCACGCCGGACCTCGCGCAGCGGATGACCGTCGACGGCGAGCCCCTCGACCCGCCGCCGGGCCTGACCCTGATGCTGCACAAGCCCCTGGGCGTCACCTGCTCCCACAAGGAAGCCGGCCCCCTCGTCTACGGCCTGCTGCCCGAGCGCTGGCGCCGGCGCGACCCCGCCCTCTCCACGGTCGGACGGCTGGACAAGGAGACCTCCGGCCTCCTGCTCCTCACCGATGACGGCGCCCTCCTGCACCGGATCATCGCCCCGAAGGCGAACGTCGCGAAGCGCTACCGCGTCACCCTGGATCGTCCGCTGAGGGGCGACGAGGGCGCTGCCCTCGCCTCCGGCACGCTGATGCTGGAGGGCGAGGAGAGGCCGCTCCTGCCGGTGGGGTTCGAGGCCGATGGCGCGACCGGCGCCGTGGTGACCCTGCACGAGGGCCGCTATCATCAGGTCCGGCGCATGTTCGCGGCGCTGGGCAACCACGTCACGGCCCTGCACCGCGACCGAGTCGGCGGCCTCGGCCTGCCGGACGACTTGCCGCCGGGCGAACACCGGGTCCTCGGTGAAGCCGAGATCACCGCGATCTTCGCGGGCGAAGCGGCCTGATCCGCCCGGAACCGGACCCTGCACCGCCTGTTGGATCGGCAAACGCCGAACCGACGGGTGATCCGCATGAACCGCTTCTCGACGCTCCTCCTCGCCCTCGCGCTCAGCACCGGCCCGGCGCAGCTCGCCCTGGCCGACACGCCGGGCGCCGACTGGATGCCCGCCGATCAGGTCAAGCAGAAGCTGATGGCCGCCGGCTACACCAGCATCACCGAGTTCGAGGCCGATGACGGCCACTGGGAGGGCGAAGGCGTGAAGAACGGCGTGAAGATGCAGTTCCACGCCGACCCGAAGACCGGCGCGATCCTCTCGGAGAAGCCGGACAAGTGAGCCCGCCTTGATCGGGCGGCGGATGGGCGGCGGCGGATGGCGCGCGACGGCCGGCCCTTCGACCCGTAGGCCCTCCGCCGCCTTGCCAATCCCCACCGACTCGTTTATGCGCCACCCCTCGCGTTCGCTCCGGCTGGGGGCTGAACGGACGGTGCCGATTCGTTCGGCACAGGGTCAAGCCCCGCGAAGGGCCGATCCCGTCGTCCCGTGTCTCCGCCTTCGATCAACCGCTCGGGCCTTCAAACGGCTCGAAGGGCTTGGCGCCGGGCGATCGCGTGTGAACCGGCCCGACGCTCCCTTTCCTGCACGTATCCCGTGCCGTCGGGTCCCTTTGGATATGAAGGGCCCGTTAATGCCTCTCTACGAACACGTCTTCCTGGCGCGCCAGGACGTGACGGCCCAGCAGGTCGAGACCATGGTCGAGACCTACAAGGGCGTCATCGAAGCCAATGGCGGCAAGGTCGAGAAGATCGAGATGTGGGGCGTGAAGTCCCTCGCCTACCGCATCAAGAAGAATCGCAAGGCGCATTTCACGCTCCTCAACGTCGACGCCCCCCCGGCGGCCCTCGCTGAGATGGAGCGTCAGATGCAGATCTCCGAGGACGTCCTCCGCTTCATGACCGTCCGCGTCGAGGAGCTCGAGTCCGAGCCGTCGGCGATGATGCAGAAGCGCGACCGCGACGACCGCAAGGATCGTGAGCGCGGCCGTCGTCGTGACGACGAAGGCTTCGGCGGTGGTGGATTCGGTGGCGACCGCGATCGCGGCGACCGTGGTGATCGCGGCGACCGGGGCGACCGCCCCGAGCGCAGCTTCGGCGGGGAGGCTTAAGTCATGGCATTTGGTGCTGGACCCGGTGCACCCGCCGCTGGCGGTGCTGGTGGTGGTGCGGGCGGCGGACGCCGCCCCTTCTTCCGTCGTCGGAAGACATGCCCCTTCTCGGGCGCGAACGCGCCCAAGATCGACTACAAGGACGTCAAGCTCCTGTCGCGCTACGTCTCCGAGCGCGGCAAGATTGTGCCGTCGCGCATCACGGCGGTGTCCGCCAAGAAGCAGCGCGAGCTCGCCCAGGCGATCAAGCGCGCCCGCTTCCTCGGCTTCCTCCCCTACGTGATCAAGTAAGCGCTCCGGCCCCCGGCCCGCCCCGCGTGGGCCGGGAGCCACGCCGCTCGCGCGGCACACAGGTTCGTACCGGCCGATCCACCAGGAGGGCCGGGAGTCGTTGGGGCCGGACGCGCCTCTAACCCTGCCCGGGACGGGACAGTGGGACAGCGGGATTGATGACACAGTTTCTCGGCATCGGTATCGGCGCGGGCCTCGTCTCCGCCCTCCTCTTCGGCGTGCTGCTGAAGGCGACGGCGCTCGCGATCCTGCTCTACCTGCTCGCCCCGCTCCCGATCCTGATCGTGGGCCTCGGCTGGAGCCACCGGGCCGCCCTGGTCGCCGCCGTGACCGGCGCCCTCGCCCTCGCCCTCGTGGTGCAGCCCTTCCTAGGCCTCGGCTTCTTCGCCTATCTCGCCCTGCCCGCCTGGTGGCTCGCCTACCTGGCGCTGCTCGGCCGCCCCGGCGCCGACGGCACCATGGAATGGTACCCGACCGGGCGCCTGCTCGCCTGGACCGCCGGCACGGCCGGGCTCGCCTTCGTGGCCATCGCGGTGATCGCCGCCCCGAACTACGAGACCTTCCAGTCCCAGCTCCGGGGCATGACCCGGACTCTGATCCAGGTCCGGGCCGACCGTGCCACTACCCCGCCGGCGCCCGCCCCGAAGCCGGACACGCCCGAGGCCGGCGCCGAGGCCCCGGCCGGGTCGGCGCCGCAGGACCCCGCCGAGGCGACCCGGACCGAGGTCGCCAACGCCCTCGCGGCCATCGCGCCCGGCCTCGCCACCCACGGCCTCACGGTCCTGCTCACCTTCTATCTCTGGGCCGCCGCCCGCATCGTGCGCATCTCCGGACGCCTGCTCCGCCCCTGGCCGGACCTCGCCGCCACGATGATGCCCCGCCGGGTGCTGGCGGTGCTGGCGGGCGCCATGGTGCTCGCCCTGGTGCCGGGCTATCCGGGCGTGCTCGGCGTCGCCGTGGCGGGGGCGCTCAGCGCCGCCTTCGCGATCCAGGGCCTCGCGGCCTTCCACGACCGCAGCCGCGGCCGGCCGGGGCGCCTCGCCCTCCTCCTCGGCCTCTACCTGATCCTGTTCTTCACCCAGGGCGTCGCACTCCTCGCCCTGACCCTGTTCGGCATCGCCGATACCGCCCTCGACCGCCGCCGTCCCCGCGACGCGGCCGGACGACCCTGACCCTCCACCCCAACCGAAGGACCAACACCATGGAAGTCATCCTCCTCGAGCGCGTCGCCAAGCTCGGCCAGATGGGCGAGACCGTGAACGTGAAGCCGGGCTACGCCCGCAACTTCCTCCTCGCCCGCGGCAAGGCCCTGCGCGCGACCGAAGGCAACAAGAAGCACTTCGAGACCCAGCGCGCCCAGCTCGAGGCCCGCAACCTGGAGCGCAAGTCCGAGGCGCAGTCCGTCGCCGAGACCCTCGAGGGCAAGAGCTTCGTGCTCATCCGCCAGTCGGGCGAGACCGGCGTGCTCTACGGCTCGGTCTCGACCCGCGATCTCGCCGAGGTCGTCACTGCCGACGGCTTCACCGTGGGGCGCGACCAGTTCGCCCTCAACCAGCCGATCAAGACCCTGGGCCTGCACACCGTCCCGGTCGTGCTGCACCCCGAGGTCGAGGTCAGCATCACGGTGAACGTCGCCCGTTCGCCCGAGGAGGCCGAGCGTCAGGCCCGCGGCGAATCCACCACCGAGCGTGAGGCCTTCAACCTCGACGACCTCGGCCTCGAGGTCGGTGCCGCCCTCGCCGAGGCCGGCGACGACCGCGAGTAATCGCGCCACACGGCGGTGAACAATGGGGATGAGTGCCCTTAGCGGTTGACTAGTTCCTCGTTTGTTCCAGCATGGACGCCCGTCATCCCCCCGGATGGCGGGCGTTTGTGCGACCGCGCCCGCGCGCCCTTCGGGAGAAGGCGGCGTCGCGGGCGCCGAAGGCCGCAAAGCGCGAATCGGCTAAGGTTCGGCTAACCATGCCGGCGCCATGGTCGGGCGATAGCGACGGACGGCGGCGAACCCCCGCGCGGACGATGAATCGACGAGTCGGAGCCTCGAATCAGCCCATGGCCCTGCCCAACGCCCTGACGGCCAACCTTCAGCCCGTCGCGCAGGAATTCCGCGTCGCGCCCCACAACATTGATGCCGAGCAGGCCCTGCTCGGCGCGATCCTGGTGAACAACGACGCCTATTACCGGATCTCGGACTTCCTCCTGCCCGAGCACTTCATGGAGGACGTCCACCGCAAGATCTTCGAGGTGGCCTCGCAGCTCATCAAGGCCGGCAAGCTCGCCACGCCGATCACCCTGAAGACCTACCTGGGCGATGCCGATCTCGGCGGCCAGACGGTGATGCAGTACCTCGCCCGCCTCGCGGCGGAGGCCACCACGGTCATCAATGCGGGCGATTACGGCCGCACCATCTACGACCTCGCCATCCGCCGCCGGCTCATCACCATCGGCGAGGACCTGGTGAACGGCGCCTACGAGGCCCCGGTGGAATCCTCCCCCCGCGACCAGATCGAGGGCACGGAGCGGCGCCTCTACGAGCTCGCCGAATCGGGCAAGTACGACGGCGGCTTCCAGAAGTTCTCCGAGGCGCTCACCACCGCCGTCGACATGGCCGCCAAGGCCTATCAGCGCGAGGGCAAGCTCTCCGGCATCGCCACCGGCCTGTCCGACCTCGACGCCAAGATGGGCGGCCTGCAGCCGTCCGATCTCATCATCCTCGCCGGCCGTCCGGCCATGGGCAAGACCTCGCTCGTGACCAACATCGCCTTCAACATCGCCAAGGCCTATCAGGGCGAGAAGGGGCCCGACGGCGTCGTCAAGACGGTGAACGGTGGCATCGTCGGGTTCTTCTCCCTCGAAATGTCGGCCGAGCAGCTCGCCACCCGCATCATCGCCGAGCAATCGGGCGTGCCGTCCTACAAGATCCGCCGCGGCGACATCCAGCCGGCGGAGTTCTACAAGATCACCGATGCTGCCCGGGACATGCAGACGATCCCGTTCTACATCGACCAGACCGGCGGCATCTCCATCGCGCAGCTCGCCGCCCGCGCCCGCCGCCTGAAGCGCCAGAAGGGCCTCGATCTCCTCATCGTCGACTACCTGCAGCTGCTCTCGGGCTCGGGCAAGCGCAGCGACAACCGCGTGCAGGAGATGACCGAGATCACCACCGGCATGAAGGCGCTGGCCAAGGAACTCGCCGTTCCGATCATCGGCCTGTCTCAGCTCTCCCGTCAGGTCGAGAACCGCGAGGACAAGCGCCCGCAGCTCTCGGATCTGCGAGAGTCGGGCTCGATCGAGCAGGACGCCGACGTGGTGATGTTCGTCTTCCGCGAGGAATACTACGTCAACAACAAGAAGCCCCGCGAAGGCACCGAGGAGTTCTTCGCCTGGGAGGCCGAGATGAACCGCGTCCACGGCAAGGCCGAGGTCATCCTGGGCAAGCAGCGCCACGGCCCCACCGGCACGGTCGAGCTGCAGTTCGATGCGAACATCACGCGCTTCTCGAACCTCGCCCAGTCCGACCGCCTGCCGGAGCAGATGTAGGCTGGCGGCCTCCGTCGGGGCTGGCCGGCGCGTCTCGCGGACGACCGCGAAATCCCGTATGGTCGACGGGACCCCTGAACCGTCGCACCCGCACGCGAGAAGGAGCGACCGTGGCACATCCCAAGCGCGTCGAGGCCGATCCGCGCCCCGGCACTGCCTATGACGTCGACCTCGCAGCCTGGTCCACCGAGCAGGCCGCGCACCTGCGCCGGCGGGCCTGGGCGAAGCTCGACATTCCGCATCTGATCGACGAGGTGGAAGCGGTGGCGCGCGCGGAACGGCATGCCCTGACCAGCGCGCTGCGGATCATCCTGCTCCACATGCTGAAATGGGATCATCAACCGGACCTGCGGACCCGGAGTTGGACGACGTCCATCCGTGTACAGCGTCTCGCGGTCCAGGAACGGATCGAGGACAGCCCGAGCCTCGGGAGCCAGATGGAGGCGCTCCTGGAACGCGCCTATTGTCGTGCCCGCATCGAGGCGGCGGCCGAAACGAACCTCGCGGAGGCGACTTTTCCGGAGGCGTCTCCCTACGGCATCGACGCGGTCCTGAACCGCACGATTTCCTGGCCCCCGGCGGCCGATGAGAAGGCGCGCGACCCATCCTAGGCCTGAATGATTTGGAACGGCGCCCGATGCGCGAAGCGACCCACGGCGCCCGCCTCACCATCGACCTCACGGCCATCGCGGAGAATTGGCGGCGGCTCGCCGCCGAGGCCCCGGAGGCGACCTGCGCCGCCGTGGTCAAGGCGGACGCCTATGGCTGCGGCCTCACCCAGGTCGCCCCGGTGCTGTGGGCGGCCGGGTGCCGGACGTTCTTCGTCGCGCACCTGAGCGAGGCGCTGGAGGCCCGGGGCGTCCTGCCGGACGCGACGATCTACGTGCTGAACGGCCTCCTGCCCGGCCTCGGCCCGACCCTGGCCGCGCACGCGCTGCGACCGGTCCTGGGGAGCCGGGAGGAACTCGCCGAATGGGCCGCCCTGGTTCAGGCCGCCGGACGGGCCCTCCCGTCGGCCCTCCACGTCGATACCGGCATGAACCGTCTCGGCCTCTCCGTGGACGAGGCCCTGGCGCTCTCGGGCGATCCGCTGATCGCGCAGGCTGGCGTCGCCCTGCTGATGACCCACCTCGTCAGCGCCGAACTGGCGAGCGACCCGGTCAATGCCCGCCAGGTCGCGGATTTCGTGCGGGTCCGGGCCGCGCATCCCGGCCTGCCCGGCTCCTTCGCCAATTCCTCGGGGATCTATCTCGGGGCGGAGGCCCATCACGACCTGCTGCGGCCCGGCTACGCCCTGTTCGGTGGCAACCCGACCCCGTGGAAGCCCAATCCGATGCGGCCGGTGGTGCGTCTCGAGGCCCAGGTCGCGCAGATCCGCGACGTCGCCGCCGGCGAGACCTGCGGCTACAACGGACGCTGGCGGGCCCCGGAACCCCGGCGGCTGGCGACCCTCTCGATGGGCTATGCCGACGGCTATCCGCGCTCCGCGAGCGGACGCGGGGTCGCCCTGGTCGACGGCGTCCGCTGCCCCATTCTGGGGCTGATCTCGATGGACCTCATCATCCTCGACGTCACCGATGCGCCCGAGGCCCGGCGCGGCGCAGCCGCGACCCTGATCGGCGACGGCCTCGACGTCGATGCGGTCGGGCGCGCCGCCGGCACCATCGGATACGAGATCCTGACGGGGCTGGGTTCTCGCTATGTTCGCCATTATGTGACAGGACACGAGGCGACAGGACCTGAGGCCTGAACCCCGCCGGACGGGGCGGCGCCGGAACGTCCCTCCCAGCGGAATCGCGATGGCCAAGATCCAACAGACCTTCGTCTGCCAGTCCTGCGGGGCGGTCTACAATCGCTGGCGCGGGCGCTGCGAGGCCTGCAACGGCTGGAACACCATCGTCGAGGAGACCGGGGCCACCGGCCCGCAATCCGGGCCGGTCAAGACGCGTCCGAGCCGCGCCCGCGGCCGGGTCTTCGCCCTGGAGGGCCTCACCGGCGCGGTGAAGGAAGCCCCGCGCATCCCGTCGGGCATCAACGAGCTCGACCGCGTCACCGGTGGCGGCTTCGTGCGCGGCTCGGTGATCCTCCTCGGCGGCGATCCCGGCATCGGCAAGTCGACCCTGCTGATGCAGGCCTCCGCCGCCATGGCACGGACCGGCGAGCGCGTCGTCTACATCTCGGGCGAGGAGGCGGTGGCGCAGGTGCGCCTGCGCGCCGAGCGCCTGGGCCTGTCCTCGGCGGCCGTGGAGCTCGCCGCCGAGACCAATGTCGAGGACATCGTCGAGACCCTGTCGCAGGGGCGCCCCCCGGCGCTGGCCATCATCGACTCGATCCAGACCATGTGGACCGAGACCGTGGAATCCGCCCCCGGCACGGTCACGCAGGTGCGCGGCTCCGCCCAGACCCTGATCCGCTTCGCCAAGACCACCGGCACGGCGGTGATCCTCGTCGGGCACGTGACCAAGGACGGACAGATCGCCGGCCCCCGGGTGGTCGAGCACATGGTCGATGCCGTCGCTTCCTTCGAGGGCGACCAGGGCCACCACTTCCGCATCCTGCGCGCGGTAAAGAACCGCTTCGGGCCGACCGACGAGATCGGCGTGTTCGAGATGACCGATGGCGGCCTCGCCGAGGTGCCGAACCCTTCCGCGCTGTTCCTGGCGGGGCGCGACCACGCCGCCCCCGGCACCGCGGTCTTCGCCGGCATGGAGGGCACGCGGCCCCTGCTGGTCGAGATCCAGGCCCTGGTCGCCCCCTCCTCCCTCGGCATGCCGCGGCGGGCTGTGGTCGGCTGGGACCCGAACCGCCTCTCGATGGTGCTGGCGGTGCTGGAGGCCCATGGCGGCATCCGCCTCGGCACCCATGACGTCTATCTCAACGTCGCGGGCGGCCTGCGCATCTCCGAGCCGGCGGCCGATCTCGCGGTGGCCGCCGCCCTCGTCTCGTCCCTCTCCGGGGCGACGCTGCCCCCGGAGACGGTGTATTTCGGCGAGATCGGCCTCTCGGGCGCGGTCCGCCCGGTGGCGCAGGCGCCGGCCCGGCTCAAGGAAGCGCTGAAGCTCGGCTTCGCCAAGGCCGTGACGCCGCAGGGGCGCGGCGAGGGCGGCGACGGCGCTCTCTCGACGGAGGCCCTGCGCCACATCGCCGACATGGTGGCGGGCATCGCCAGCAACGGCCCTCGCCGGGTCGCGCAGCGCCGCGGCCACAACCCGCCCGATTACGGCGACGACGATTAGGTCCTCGGCCGGGGCGGGGGAGCCTGCCCCGGAGATCTCGGCGCGGAGAACGCCGGCCCGGACGGAGCGCCGCCAGACGATCCCGCCCCCCCGGCAGGTCAGGCCCGCGACCGCGAGGATCTTTTCGCCGTGGAACAAGACGACGCCCGGTCCTCTGCCGGACGATCCGGCCCCAGGCCGGCCGGCCGATCTTTCGGAACGGCCTGGCGACGCCGTCCTGCCGGGGGCGCGTCGAGCCGGAACCGCGCGGGCACCCGACCGGAATGGGCCTTCACGCCAGGGTGACGGCCGAGTTTCCGCGCGATATACAGGGCCGCGGCCGGGGGAAGCCGCACGATCCGGTCATCGTCGCCGCTCCGCCCCATGAAGTGACAATCGTCAGAGATGCCGTTCTCCGTTCTCGATCTCGTCGTGCTGGGTATCGTCGTGGTCTCGGCGCTGTTGGCGGCCGTGCGCGGCGCGACCCGCGAAGTGCTCGCCATCATCGCCTGGGTCGCCGCCGCCGCCATTGCGTGGAAGTTCCATCCCCTCCTGCTGCCCACCGTCAGCCAGCACGTCACGAACGCCACCGTCGCCCTGGTGGCCTCGATCGCGGCGATCTTCCTGGTGACGCTGATCGTCGTCTCGATCATCACCGTGAAGGTCTCGGACATGATCCTCGATTCGCGCATCGGCGCGATCGACCGGTCCCTGGGCTTCCTGTTCGGCGCCGGCCGCGGCTTCCTGATCTGCGTCATCGGCTGGGTGTTCCTGGCCTGGCTGGTGCAGGGCAAGATGCCGCCCTGGGCCTCCGAGGCGCGCAGCCGCCCGATGCTGGAGAAGTCCGGCGAGGCCCTGGTCGCCCAGTTGCCCGAGAACCCGGAAGGCCTGCTGAAGCAGTTCAAGAAGCCCAAGACCGAGACACCGGCCGATCCGGTCGAGCCGCCCGAAGGGGAAATCCCGGCCCAGCGCCGCACCGAAGCCCCAGCCACGCCTGCTCCGCGACGCTGATCTGCGTGTCTGCGCGCTTGGTTGCAGCGCGAAGGCCGACTACATGACGGCTTCTTGACGGTGCCCGCCCGGGATTCGCGCGGGACCAAGCAGGGAACGACATCATCATGTCTGTAGCCAAGTCGAGCGCCCGCCCCCCTGTCGAGGTCGTGGACGGGCTCGACCGCGACGGCGACACGCTGCGCGAGGAATGCGGCGTCTTCGGCATCTTCGGCCACCCCGATGCCTCCGCGATCGTCGCCCTCGGCCTGCACGCCCTGCAACATCGCGGCCAGGAGGCCGCCGGCATCGTCTCCTTCGACGGGGCGGTCTTCCATTCCGAGCGCCGGCCCGGCCTCGTCGGCGATTCCTTCTCGGACCGCTCGACCATCGAGCATCTCGAAGGCCCGGCCGCCATCGGCCACGTCCGCTACTCCACCACCGGCGGCACCATCCTGCGCAACGTGCAGCCGCTCTTCGCCGAGCTCGCCAGCGGGGGCCTCGCCGTCGCCCATAACGGCAACCTCACCAACGCCCTGTCGATCCGCCGCGACCTCGTGCGCGACGGCGCCATCACCCAGTCGACCTCCGACACCGAGGTGATCCTGCATCTCGCCGCGCGATCCCGGGCGCCGCGCATCGTCGAGCGCTTCACCGAGGCCCTGCGCCAGATCGAGGGCGCCTACGCCATCGTGGCGCTCACCAACAAGAAGCTCATCGGCGCCCGCGATCCCATGGGCATCCGCCCCCTGGTGCTCGGCGAGCTCGACGGCCGCTACATCCTGGCCTCCGAGACCTGCGCGCTGGACATCATCGGCGCCAAGTTCATCCGCGACGTGGAGAACGGCGAGATCGTGGTGATCTCGGAAGAGGGCATCGAGTCCCTCCGCTTCGCCCCGGCGCAGCCGATGCGCCCGTGCATCTTCGAGTACATCTACTTCGCCCGGCCGGATTCGGTGGTGAACGGCAAGAGCGTCTACGCCGTGCGCAAGAACATCGGCCACGAGCTCGCCCGGGAATCGGCCACCGCGGCCGACGTGGTCATCCCGGTGCCGGATTCCGGCGTGCCGGCGGCCCTCGGCTTCGCCCAGGAGACCGGCCTGCCCTTCGAGATGGGCATCATCCGCAACCACTATGTCGGGCGCACCTTCATCCAGCCGACCCAATCGGTGCGCGAGCTCGGCGTGCGCATGAAGCACTCGGCCAATCGCGCGGTGGTGGAGGGCAAGCGCATCGTCCTCGTGGACGACAGCCTCGTGCGCGGCACCACCTCCGTGAAGATCGTGCGCATGATGCGCGAGGCCGGCGCCCGCGAGGTACATTTCCGGATCGCCTCGCCGCCGATCACCTACCCGGACTTCTACGGCATCGACACGCCGGAGCGGGAGAAGCTGCTGGCCGCCACCCACGATCTCGAGGGCATGCGCCGCTACATCGGCGCCGATTCGCTGGCCTTCCTGTCCATCGACGGCCTCTACAAGGCCATGGGCGAGGCGCGGCGCGACGAGGCCTGCCCGCAATACACCGACCATTGCTTCACCGGCGACTATCCGACGGGCCTGACCGATCTCGCCATCGCGGGGCCGCGCCGCCTCGCCATGCTCGCCGAAGCTGATTGAGCCCACGATGAGCCACCCGACCCAGCCGCTCGCCGGCCGCCTCGCCGTCGTCACCGGCGCCTCCCGCGGCATCGGCCGCGCCGCCGCCCTCGCCCTGGCCGAGGCCGGCGCGCACATCGTCGCGGTCGCCCGGACGCAGGGCGGCCTGGAGGAGCTCGACGACGCCATCCGGGGCATCGGCGGCAACGCCACCCTGGTGCCCCTCGACCTCACGGACTACGACGCCATCGACCGCCTGGGTGCGGGCATCCACGAGCGCTGGAAGCGCCTCGACATCCTGGTCGGCAATGCCGGCATCCTCGGCAACCTCACGCCGATCGGGCACGTGACGCCCAAGACCTGGGCGCAGGTGATGGAGATCAACGTCACGGCGAATTACCGCCTGATCCGCTCCTTCGACCCGCTGCTGCGGGCCTCCGATGCGGGCCGGGCCATCTTCGTCACCTCCGGCGCGGCGCAGAAGTGCCGGGCCTACTGGGGGCCCTATTCCGTCTCGAAGGCCGCCCTCGACGCCCTGGTGCGGACCTACGCGGCCGAGACCGCAACGACGCCCGTGCGGGCCATGCTGCTCAATCCCGGCCCGCTGCGGACCGCGATGCGCAAGGCCGCGATGCCGGGCGAGGACGCGATGACCCTGAAGACCCCGGAGGATCTCGCGCCGCACTTCGTGCGCCTTGCGAGCCCGGATTTCTCGGAGTCCGGCAAGATCTACGACTTCCCGAGCGACCGGATCCTGACGCCGCAGATGGCGAGCTGACGCCCGGACGCCGCTCCCCCCTGCTCCCGTTTCCCGAGACACCCATGATCGACGTTCGCTGCATCTGCGCCATCGGCCTCCGCGGACAGCTCGGCCTGAACGGGCACCTGCCCTGGGAGGGCAACACCGATCCGCTCTTCGTGGAGGACGTGACGCGGTTCTTCGCCATCACCATGGGCCACGTCCTGATCGCGGGGCCGAAGACCGTCGCGTCGGTGCCGGACTTCGCGTTCAAGGACCGGACCATCGACGTCATCCGCAGCCACGAGGACCCGGAGGCCGTGCTGGCGCGCTATCCCGGGCGGCGCATCTTCGTGGGCGGCGGCATCGCGGTCTGGGACGTCTACGCCCAGTACATCCAGCACTGGGACATCACCCGCCTGCCCTATGACGGCGAGGCCGACCGCTGGTTCGACCCGGCCTGGCTCGTGGGCGGCCCCGCGCGGGCACAAACCGTCTCCTGACGGGTTGAGGGGAGCGACCATTCCACAAGGCTCCCGATGACCTCAGCCCCCTACCGCTTCGGCATCGAGGAGGAATACTTCCTGGCGGATGCGGAGACGCGCGGCACCCCGCGTCGTTCGGTGAAGCCGTTCCACGTCCAGGCCGGCGAGGAACTGCCCGAGATCGGGCGCGAACTGCTCCAGTGCCAGGTCGAGGTCTGCACCCCGCCCTCCACCGATTTCGCCCAGGCGCGCGACGTCCTCGCCCGCCAGCGCTCGGCCCTGGGCAAGCTCGGGCGCGAGCACGGCCTCCTGGTCTTCGCGGCCGGCACCCATCCGGTGGCCGACTGGGCGCGCCAGCTCCCCACCAAGGGCGACCGCTATCGCGGCATCCTGCGCGACGTCGGCCTCGCCGGGCGCCGCAGCCTGATCTGCGGCATGCACGTCCACGTCGAGGTGCCGGACCCCGACGCCCGCATCGACCTGATGAACCGGCTGCTACCCTACCAGCCGCTGCTGCTCGCGCTCTCGGCCTCCTCGCCGTTCTGGCAGGGCAAGCCGACGGGCCTCAGCGCCTATCGCCTGAGCGCCTTCGGCGAGTTGCCGCGCACCGGCCTGCCCGATCTCTTCACCGACACGGCGGCCTACGAACGCTACGTCCGCATCATGACCCGGGCGGGCTCGATCCAGGATGCCAGCTTCCTGTGGTGGTCACTCCGCCCCTCCATCAAGTTCCCGACGCTGGAATTGCGGATCGCCGATTCCTGCTCCCGGCTGGAGGACGCGCTCACCATCGCGGCACTCTACCGCTGCCTCGTGCGCCTCGTGGTGCGCCGGCTGGACCTCAACGCGAACCTCGACGGCGTCTCGCGGGCGCTGGCCCAGGAGAACCTGTGGCGGGCGCAGCGCAGCGGCACCGAGGCCGAGCTGATCGACGAGGCGAGCGAGGAGGCCCTGCCCTTCGCGCAGGCCCTGGATACCCTCCTGGCGCTCATCGCGGAGGATGCCGCCGCCCTCGGCTGCGAGCCGGAGGTCGCCCAGGCCCGGAGCATCCTCACGAACGGCACCAGCGCCGAGCGCCAGATCGCGACCTTCGAAGCGACGCGCAACGGCGACACCTCCAACCGCCAGGCCCTCGACGCGGTGGTGGACTGGCTGTCGGAGACGACCTGCGGCACCGCCTGAGCGGTGCGCCCGAGCCTCAGCCCTTGTTCTCGCGGTCGAACGGGTTCTTCGAAGTCCGCAGCGAGAGCCGGATCGGCGTGCCCGGCAGCGCGAACGATTCGCGCAGGCCGTTGACGAGGTAGCGGGTGTAGGATTTCGGCAGGCCGTCGAGCTGGTTGCCAAACAGGGCGAAGTGGGGCGGGCGGCTCTTCACCTGGGTGGCGTAGCGGATCTTGATGCGCCGGCCCGAGACCGCCGGGGGCGGATTGCGCTGCAGCGCCTCGCTGAGCCAGTCGTTGATCCGCGAGGTCGAGACGCGGGTGCTCCAGGTCTCCTCGGCGTTGGTCACCGCCTGCATCAGCTTGTCGATGCCCTCGCCCGCGAGACCGGAGAGCGGCACCACGGCGACGCCGCGGACCTGGGGCAGCAGGCGGGTGCAGTCCTCGCGCAGCTTCTTCAGGAGACCGTTCTGGTCGGCGACGAGGTCCCACTTGTTCAGGCCGATGACGAGGGCGCGGCCCTCGCTCTCGATCAGGTCGACGATGGTCAGGTCCTGCTTCTCGAACGGGATCGTGGCGTCGAGGAGCACCACCACCACCTCGGCGAAGCGCACGGCGCGCAGGCCGTCCGAGACCGCGAGCTTCTCGAGCTTGTCGTCGATGCGCGCCTTGCGACGCATGCCGGCGGTGTCGTGGAGCTTGATCCGGCGGCCCCGCCATTCCCAGTCGAGGGAGATCGAGTCGCGGGTGATTCCCGCCTCGGGACCCACGAGGAGGCGCTCCTCGCCGAGCATCCGGTTGATCAGCGTGGACTTGCCCGCATTGGGGCGGCCGACGATGGCGACCTTGAGGGAGCGGTTCGACGGATCGTCGTCGTAGTCCTCGTCCTCGTCGTCCGGCTTCGGCAGGGATTCGATCAGCGCGTCGTGCAACTCGCCGATGCCCTCGCCGTGCTCGGCCGAGAACGGGATTGGGTCGCCGAGGCCCAGCGAGAACGCCTCGTAGGCGCCGGACAGGCCGGCACCGCCCTCCGCCTTGTTGGCGATGAGGATCACCGGGCAGCCGGCGCGGCGCACCATCTCGGCGAAGGGCTGGTCGGCCGGGAGCACGCCCGCGCGGGCGTCGATCACGAACAGCACCACGTCGGCCTCGAGGATCGCGGCCTCGGTCTGCGCACGCATCCGGCCGATCAGCGAGCCGGGATCGGCCTCTTCGAGGCCGGCGGTGTCGATGATGCGGAAGACGAGACCACCGAAATTGACGTCGCCCTCGCGCCGATCGCGGGTCACGCCGGGGCGGTCATCCACCAGGGCGAGCTTCTTGCCCACGAGGCGGTTGAACAGGGTCGACTTGCCGACGTTCGGCCGTCCGACGATCGCGACGGTCGGCATATCCATGGTGTGCTCGTTTCGATCAGGCGTCCGGGAGAAGCGGGTCGAGGGCTCAGCGCGTGACGGGTGGGGGAGCGGCCGGGGCGGCGGGGGCCGCAGCGGTCACGGTGACGGGTCCGCCGGCCACCAGGGCCGCGTAGACCTCGATGCGCTGGCGCAGGTTCTGCGGCGTCTGCGGGTCGGCGTTGATCTGGTCGAACCAGCGGCCGGCGCCGTCGTAGTCGCCGCGCTTCAGGGCGACGAGCCCCAGCATCTCGCGGGCGGTGTGGCGGAACGGGCCGTTCGGCGCGGCGAGGCCCTGGAGCGTCGCCAGGGCGGCGTCGGGCTCCGCGCCGTCGAGGCGCAGCAGGGCCGAGCGCAGGCGGGCGAGGTCGCGCAGGCCGGTGCTCACCTTGGTGTCGTTGGCCAGGGCGTCGTACTCGGCGGCACCGGCCTTCGGATCGCCCTTGGCGGTCTCGGTGGCGGAGCGGAAGCGCGCCAGGAGGGCGTAGCCCGAGGGCGCATCGCTCTCGATCGCCGCGAAAGCCTTGTCGGCCTCCGCCGTCTTGCCCTCGCGGGCGAGGCGGTTGGCGACCTCGAAGCGCTCGGACGCCGCCTCGGCGCGCACGCGCTGGTCGTGCTGCCAGTAGCGCCAGCCGCCGACGGCGGCCACCACGAGGATCGCCAGGGCGATGATCACGCCGCTGTAGCGGCGCCAGATCTCGGCGACCTGATCGCGGCGATAGTCCTCGTTGACCTCGCGGATGAACTCGTTGTTTTCGGCCATGTCGTCTCACGCCGATCGGGAACCGAGCGGCCGCTGCATGAAGATGAAGGCCTGCGCCTATCACAGGCGCGGGCCGTTGGCGACCGGCTTCCACGCGGGCGACCCGCTCGGATACGGCGTTACCCGCCTCGACGGGTTGCGACCGGCCTCGGCGCGGCGCGAGGGCTCCGGATCCGCCTCAGGCCTGACCGGGCCAGGCAGCGACGCCGATCAGCAGCGGATGCAGGTAGCGCGCGAACACGAACCAGACGCCGAGGCCGATCACCACCGCCAGGGCGTCGTTGCGCCAGCCGGCCGGTGCGGCGGCGGGCCCGCCATGCTGCGCGGCCACGGCCCCGGGTGCGAGCGCCCGTCGCTTGGCGCTGATCCGGGCCATCACCGCCCAGGCGAGGAAGCTGCCGAACAGCAGGATCGAGCCGAGATCGCCGTTGGCCAGCAGGTGCGCGGTGGCCCAGATCTTCACGGCCAGCAGCATCGGGTGCTTGGCCCGGGCGCGGATGTGACCCGGCAGGTAGGCGGAGGCCAGGGCGACGAAGGCCAGGGCGGTCAGGAGCAGGGCTAGGTGGCGGGTCCAGACCGGCGGGTTCCAGACGGCGATGTAGCCGGACTCGCGATAGAGATGGAAGCCGTAGGCGATCAGCACGAGGCCCAGGAGGGACGACAGGGTGTAGGCGAGCTTGTAGCGTCCCTCGCCGACCTGATCGATCACCCGCGCCCGCCGCGCCCGCGCCATGGAGAAGGCGTGCGTGCCGAGGAAGAGCACGAGCCCGAGGATGAGGAGGAGCATGAAAGGCCTTCGCGGACGGTCGACGGGGACATGTGGACAGGCCCGGACTCGAACGCCTGCGCACAATCCAACTGTAACGGTTCAAAACGCAATCTGCCGCCGATGTCCAGGCACACCCGATGACGCGCCCCCTTCCCTCCGCGGCCGGCTTCCTGCTCGGCCTCCTCTGCCTCGCCGGCCCGGCCCGGGCGGCGCCCGAGCCGCCGCTCTCCGCCCTGACCCTGGTCGGGCCCCCGGTGGTGGTGTTCAAGGCCGGCCGCGACGCCTGCGACGGGGTCGACGTCCCCGACGCCTCGTCCCGCGCCTTCCGCGAGGCTTCCGGCGCGGTCGCCCTGTTCGGGATGCATTACCGGAACCGCGCCTTCCGCGGCCCCCGCCTGGACGCGCTGAAACTGGACTGCGCGGTGGTGCTCGAATCCGGCGGCAATGCCGATCCCGCGGCCTACGACGACGCCTCGTGGATCACCGCGACCTGGACCGACGACGGGCGCGCCGTTTCCGCACTGGTCCATCACGAGTACCGGGCCAACGAGCATCCGGGGCGCTGCCGCGCCAAGGACTACATGGCCTGCTGGTACAACAGCGTGGTGGCGGCCGCCTCGACAGACGGCGGGCGCAGCTTCACCCGCGCGGCCCCGCCGGTGGTGGTCGCCGGCGCCCCCTTCCGCCAGGAGGTCGGGCAGGGCAGCCATCGCGGCTTCTTCAATCCGTCGAACATCTTTTCGGACGGGACCTGGCGCTACTTCCTGGCCTCCACGACGGGCTGGACCCAGCCGGGCAGCGACCAGTCCGCGGGGGTCTGCCTGTTCCGCAGCCGCGATCCCGCCGACCCGGCGAGCTGGCGTGCCTGGACCGGCACCGGCTTCACGGCGGCCTTCCCCGACCCCTACGCGAAGCCCGTCAAGGCGGCGGCGACCTGCGCGCCCGTGGCGCCGTTCCCGACGCCGGTCGGGGCCGTGGTGCGCCACCGGGGCAGCGGCGCCTGGATCGCGATCTTCATGGCCAAGGCCCAACCGGGATTTCCACAATCCGGCTTCTACTGGACCACCTCCCGCGACCTCTTGGCCTGGGACGCGCCGCGCCTGCTCCTGGCCGGCGCCACCCTGTACGACGATCCCTGCCGGGCGCCCGGCGGACTGATCGCCTACCCGTCGCTGCTCGACCCCGACGCCCGGGGCCGCAACTTCGACGACGCCGGCGACACGGCCTTCCTCACCTACGTCACCCTGCGCACCGAGGGCTGCACCATCACCTCCGACCGGGATCTCCTGCGGCGCAATCTCGCGATCAAGGTCTGGCCGTGAGCCCGGCCTCCGGCCGCCGCACGAGGTCGATGAAGGCCTGCAGCGGCGGCGGGATCTGACGCCGGCCGGCATAGTAGAGGAACAATCCGGGGAAGCTCGGGCACCACTCGGGCATCAGCCGGACCAGGCGGCCGGACGCGAGGTGGTCGGCGACGCTGTCTTCGAAGACCAGTCCGAGGCCGAGCCCCGCCAGGGCCGCCTGCACGATCATCGCCTGATCGTTGACGATGAGGGGACCGTCGACGGACACCGCCAGCGCGCGGCCATCCTTCTCGAGCTCCCAGCGATACAGGGCGCCGCCGGGAAAGCGCTGCCGGATGCAGCGGTGCTCCACGAGATCGGCCGGCTCCTCGGGCGTCGGGCGCCCGGCCAGGTAGGCGGGAGCGCCCACCAGGGCGAAGCGCTGGGGGCCTCCGAGCGGCACCGCGATCATGTCGCCGGCGAGGTGCTCGCCGAACCGGATGCCGGCATCGAAGCCGGCCGCCACCACGTCGGTCAGCGCATCGTCCGCCGTCACCTCGACGCGGACGCCGGGATGACGCGCGAGGTAGCGCGCCACCAGCGGCATCAGGACGAGGCGGCAGGCCGAGCGTGGCGCATTGAAGCGCAGGACGCCACCGAGGGTCTCGCGGAACGCGCCCGCGGCCCCGACCGCCGCGGCGATCTCGTCCAGGGCCGGTCCGATCCGGGCCAGCAGGGCTGCCCCCGCCTCGGTCGCCGCGACGCTGCGGGTGGTCCGGTGGAGCAGACGCACACCCATCCGGGTCTCCAGTGCCCGCAGGGCATGGCTCAGCGCGGAGGTCGAGACGCCGAGTTCGAGCGCAGCCCGCCGGAAGCTGCCGTGCCGGGCAATGGCCGCGAAGGCCGCCAGGTCCGCGAGGTCGGCACGCTGCATTGATGAGTCTCGCTCAACGGTTCGTCCCGGAGCATTGATTTTATCGCCGATCCGGCGCCGTGACACACCGGCGCGGCGAACCCCGAACCCAGGCACCGCGATGCGACAGCAGCCCCTCGGCCAGACCGGCCTCACCGTCTCCGTCCCCGGCCTCGGCTGCATGGGGATGTCCGAGTTCTACGGGCCGTCCGAAGAGACCGAATCCCTCAACACCCTCGCGGCAGCGCTCGACCGCGGCTACGGCCTCCTGGACACCGCCGACACCTACGGCCTCGGCCACAACGAGACCCTGCTCGGGCGCTTCCTCAAGGGCCGGCGCGGCCGGGTCGTGCTCGCCACCAAGTTCGGGATCGTCCGCGCCCCGGGCAGCACCGAGCGCCGGATCGACAACACGCCGGCCTATCTCACCGCGGCCTGCGAAGCGTCGCTGCGCCGACTCGGCGTCGAGACCATCGATCTCTACTACTGCCACCGCCGCAACCCGGAGACTCCGCTGGCCGAGATGATCGGCGCGATGGCGCGCCTGGTCGAGCAGGGCAAGGTGCGCGGACTCGGCCTCTCCGAGGTCTCGCCCGAAACCCTGCGGGCCGCCCATGCGATTCACCCGATCGCGGCGGTCCAGAGCGAGTATTCCCTCTGGAGCCGTGCGCCCGAGGACGGAATGCTGCAGACCTGCCGCGACCTCGACGTCACCTTCGTGGCATACGCACCGCTCGGCCGCGGCGTCCTCGCCGGGAATCTCGACCCGGCGCGGCTCGCCGCGGACGATTTCCGCAGGGGCAATCCGCGCTTCCAAACCGACGCCCTGGCCCGGAATCAGCGCTTGCTCGACGGGCTCGGCGCCATCGCGGCGCGCCGGAACGCCCGTCCCGGCCAGATCGCCCTCGCCTGGCTCGTCGATCGGTCCCCGGGCGTCGTGCCGATCCCCGGCACCCGACGGGTGGACCGCCTCGCCGAGAACGCCGCGGCCATGGATCTGGCGCTCACGCCGCCCGAGATCGCCGATCTCGACGGGCTGTTCCACCCCGATTCGGTCGCCGGCGCCCGCTACGCCGCAGGGGGAACCGCCGGCATCGAGGTCCTGTGACGACCGTCAGAACTGGCGCAGGTAGGGCGCCGGCTTCTGGCCGAGGATGCGCCAAGTCCCTGCGAGACCGAGGATAATGGCGAACGCGACCGCGAGGGCCGCCGCGACGATCGCCCCCGACAGGTCGAGGGTGAACGCGAGCTTCATCACCCGGGTGACGATGACCCAGCCCGCGAGGGTGCCGGCGGCGAGCCCGAAGATCGCCGTCGCGAGCCCGAGGGCGCCGTATTCGAGGGTGTAGGCCGCCAGCAGCCGGCCCCGCGTGGCGCCCAGGGTCTTGAGCACGACGGCGTCGTAGAGCCGGGCCCGGTGGCCGGCGGCGAGGGCGCCGGCCAGGACGAACAGGCTCGCCACCACGGCGATGCCACTGGCGCCGCGAATGGCCAGGACCAGCTTGGCGACGATGTCGCTCACGGCCTCCAGGGCCTCCTTCACCCGCACGCTGGTGACCGATGGATAGGTTCGGGCCACATCCCGGAGGATCGTGGCCTCGGCCTTGGCGTCGGGTCCGTTCGGAAGGGTGAGGGTCGCGAGGTCGGAGTGCGGCGCGCCCCGGAACGTCCCGGGCGAGAACACCATGACGAAGTTGATGCCGAGCGAGCGCCACTCGACCTTGCGCAGGTTGGCGATCTTGGCCGTCAGCGTCCGCCCCAGGACGTTGACGCTCACGGTGCTGCCGACGTCGAGGTTGAGCTTGCCCGCCAGTTCGGCATCGAAGGACACCAGCGGCGTCCGAGCCTCCTCGGCGGTCCACCAGTGTCCGGCGACCAACGAAGACCCCTCCGGGAGGTCGTCGGCGTAGGTGATGCCGCGGTCCCCGTCGAGCACCCAGGCGGCGTCCTCTGGCGCCTTGATCTCGCCGGCCGGCACGCCGTTCAGGGCGGTGATCCGCCCCCGCATCATGGGAACACGCTCGATCTTCGCCCCAGGCGACAGGCCGCCGAGGAAGGCGTGGAACGCGTCCGCATCGCTCGAGGGGATATCGAGGAAGAACAGGTTCGGCGCCTTGGCCGGCAGGGAATTCGTCAACGTCCGCCGGACGTTGGCATCGATGAGGCTCAGGGTGACGAGCAGCGTCACGCCCAGGCCGAGGGAGAGCACGATGGCGGGGGTGAGCGCTCCCGGCCGATGCAGGTTTGCCAAGGCCATGCGGGGGGCCGCCAGGCGCGGGCGGGGGAGGCGTCGCGCCACCGCCATCAACCCGAGGGCGACGAGGCGCAGCAGCGCGAAGGCAAGCCCGGCGGCGACGATGAAGATGAGCGCCAGACGCCGGTCGTAGGCGGTGACCAGGGCCAGCCCGACCAACCCCAGGAGGGCGGCGGCCAGGATCAGGCGATAGCGCAGCCGGGTGCGGGCGGAGCCCGGATCGACCACGTCCCGGAACAGCCCGGAGACGGGAATGTCATGGGCGCGCCCCAGGGGCAGGATGGCGAAGGCGAGCGCCGTCAGGAATCCATAAGCAGCGGCTAGAGCGAGCTCGCCGGGCGCGACGGTCGGATTCAGCGGCAGCGGCAGCGCATCGTGGAACAGCGCATCGAGAACGAAGGGCAGGAGCGCGCCCACCGCAAGGCCGATCGCGATTCCCAGGGCGGCGATCAGGAGGACCTGAGTCAGGTACAGCACCACCACTTGCCCACCCGGCGCACCGACGCTCTTCAGGGTTGCGATGGAGCCGCGCTTTCGCTCGACGAAGGCAGCGACCGCATTGGCGACCCCCACGCCGCCGACGATGAGCGCGGTCAGGCCGACCAGGGTGAGGAACTGGGTGAAACGCTCGATGCTCTTGGCAAAGCGCGGATCCGCGTTGGTGCGCGCCCGCATTTCCCAGCCCGCATCTGGGGCGGCCTTTGCGATGGCGGCGGCGCGCGTCTCCAGGTCGGCGTCCCCGGCTCCCGGAATCTGCAGGCGGTAGCTCCAGCGGTTCAGGCTGCCCGGCCGGATCAGGCCGGAGGCCGCCAGGGCCTCGTGCGTGATCAGGACCCGGGGACCGAAGCCGATGCCGTTGGCGATGCGATCGGGCTCCGACACGAGGGTGGCGCGGATCACGAACGGCTTGCCCGTGATGGTGATCCGGTCACCGACCTTCAGGTCGAGGCGGGTGAGCAGGGCCGGATCCGCCACCGCGCCGTCGGCGCCGTCGCGCTCGGCCAGGAGATCGGCGAGCGGCTCGGCCGGATCGGTGACGAGTTCGCCGGTGGTAGGATAGTCGGCGCCGACCGCTTTCAGCTCGACCAGGGCAGCGCCGGTCTCGCCGGCCACGGCCATGGCCCGCAGGGTCGTCACCACGGAGACGCGACCCTGCGCGTCCAGGGCGGCGCGCTCCTCGGGCGTCGCCGCCCGGTTGATCAGGCTGTAGGTGAGATCGCCGCCGAGGATGCGCGCGCCCTCCCGTCCGAGACCGTCGGTGAGGGAGCGCGAGATCGAGGCGACGCCGGCGATGGCCGCGACGCCGAGGGCGATGCAGGCGAGGAACACGGTGAAACCCGCCAGCCCGCCGCGCAATTCACGAAGCGCGAGGCGCAGGGTGAGCGGAATGCGCCCCCGTGAGGACCGTCCGCTCGGCTTGGGCAGGGTGCCATGCATCGGCTCAGGCCTGCACGGGTACTGGCAGTTCCACCCGGCCGGAGCGGAGGCGGACGGTGCGGTCGCAGAGGCGTGCGAGTCCGGGGTCGTGGGTGACGAGCACCAGGGTCGCGCCGCGGTCTCGCTTCAGGGCGAAGAGGAGGTCGACGATCTGACGACCGGTCGCCTCATCGAGATTGCCGGTCGGCTCGTCGGCCACGAGGATCGCAGGGTTGGGTGCGATGGCCCGCGCGATGGCGACGCGCTGCTGCTCGCCGCCCGAGAGCTGGGCCGGATAGTGATGCAGGCGGTGGCCGAGTCCGACCGCCTCCAGCTCGACCTGTGCCCGGCGATGTGCGTCGGGCTGGTCGGCGAGTTCGAGGGGCAGCGCCACGTTCTCCAGGGCCGTCATCGTCGGAACGAGATGAAAGGCCTGAAACACGATGCCGATGCGGCGCCCGCGAAAGCGCGCCAGGGCATCTTCGTCGAGGCTGCCGAGGTCCGTGCCCTCGACGAAGATGCGCCCCGAATCCGGCCGCTCCAGGCCCGCCATGAGCATCAGCAGGGTCGACTTGCCCGAGCCCGAGGGACCCACGAGACCCACTGCTTCGCCCGGCGCCACCTCGAGGGAAATTCCACGCAGGACATGGACCCGCGCCGCCCCGCGGCCGAGGCTGAGGTCGATATCGGAGAGGGCGATGGTCTGCGCCGTCGGCGCGGTGGGGTTGTCGGACTTCAACGGGCGACCGATCTGTGTGCAGCTGGCGTCGTCGTGACGGCGGGCAAGGTGAATGCAAGGGTCGGGGTTGTGATCGAATGGGTCTGTGTGGAGTCTCACGCCTCGCCGATATGGTCCGCCCATGGGCGGTGCGCCATGCCGGTCTCGGCCTCGCCGCTCTCATGACGCTCTTTGCCGCAGTCAGTCTCGCCCCTGTCCCCTTGAGCGCCACACCGGACACGCCGCCCGTCAAGCTGGTGGCATTCGGAGACAGCCTGACCGCCGGATATCGTCTTCCTGCGAACGCGGCCTTCCCGGTGGTGCTGGAGCGGGCCCTGAAGGCACGCGGGCGTGCCGTCACGGTGGCGAATGCGGGTGTCTCGGGCGACACCACGACCGGCGGCCTCGATCGCCTCGACTGGTCGGTCCCCGACGACACTAACGGCGTCATCCTCGAACTCGGCGCCAACGACATGCTGCGCGGCACCGACCCGGCCGTGACGCAGAAAGCCCTCGACGCAATGATCGCCCGGCTGAAGGCACGCGGCATCCCCGTCCTGCTCGCGGGCATGAAGGCCTCCCCCAACCTCGGGCCGGACTACGTCACGCGCTTCGACGCGATCTACCCGGATCTCGCCAAGCGCTACGACCTCGTCCTCTACCCGTTCTTCCTCGACGGCATCGTCGGCGACCGGCAAGCCCACCTCGACGATGGCCTGCATCCGAACGCCAAGGGCGTCGAGACGATCGTGGCCGGCATGTTGCCGACGGTCGAGACCTTCCTCGATCGTCTTCACACGCAGGCGCGCTGAGTCCGTGCCCCGCCTGTTCACCGGACTCGAAATTCCACCCAACCTTGCGCAGGCGCTGGCCCTGAAGCGCGGCGCGCTGCGCGGAAGCCGCTGGATCGAGCCCTCGGACTATCACATCACCCTGCGCTTCCTTGGGGATGTCGAGGTCGAGGTCGCGGAGGCGGTGCACGAGCGCCTGATCGAGGCGCGACCCCGGTCTCCCTTCGCGGTGACCCTCGACGGTTTGGCGAGCTTCGGCGGCGACAGGCCGCGCGCGATCCTCGCCACGGTACTGCCGTCCCCGGAACTTCTCGACCTTCAGGCCGAACAGGAACGCCTGGCTCGCCAAGCCGGGGCCGAGCCGGAACGGCGCAAGTTCACGCCGCACGTCACGCTCGCACGCCTGCGACGCGAGGCCGGCGCAGAGGATGTGGCTGCCTATCTGGGTGAGCGCGGCCTGTTTACGCCCCTTACGTTCATGGCCGAGCGGGTGGCGCTCTTCTCGGCAAGGGAATCGAGAGGCGGCGGCCCCTACGTGGTCGAGGCGGCCTACCCGTTCGGATAGGAGCGCCCCAGCGGAAAGGTCAGAGCCGACGCAGCGCCACCGACTCGATGCGGTGGCTCGCCCCCTTGGCCAGGATCAGGCTCGCCCGTTGCCGGGTCGGCAGGATGTTGTCGCGCAGGTTTGGCAGGTTGATCGTCGTCCAGAGCGTATCGGCGATCTCGATCGCCTCGGATTCCGTCACCTCGGCGTACTTGCGAAAATAGGAGAGCGGATCGCGGAAAGCGGTCTGGCGCAGGCGCAGGAACCGATTCACGTACCAGCGGTGCAGGTCGTCCTCGTGGCCGTCGAGGTAGATCGAGAAGTCGAAGAAGTCGGAGACGAACGGGATCGCGGTACCGTCGCGGGGCAGGCGCGCCGGCTGCAGGACGTTCAGGCCCTCGACGATGAGGATGTCGGGGGATTCGATGACCCGCTCCTCGCCCTGCACCACATCATAGACGAGGTGCGAATAGAGCGGCGCCGCGACCCGCTTCTTACCGGCCTTGATGTCGGTGAGGAAACGCAGCAGCGCGGCGGTGTCGTAGCTCTCGGGAAAACCCTTGCGCTCCATCGCTCCCATCCGCTTCAGCTCGGCATTGGGCAGCAGGAAGCCGTCGGTGGTGATGAGATCGACCTTTGGGGTGTTGGGCCAGCGCGCCAGCAACGCAGCCAGCACGCGCGCGGAGGTCGATTTGCCGACGGCGACCGATCCGGCGAGGCCGATGATGTAGGGCACCTTGGTCTCGTGCTCGGCGAGCAGGAAGCGCTGTGTCGCCTTGAACAGGCCTTGGGTCGCCGCGACGTAGAGCGAGAGCAGGCGCGAGAGCGGCAGGTAGATCGCTTCCACCTCCTCAACCGAGATCGGATCGTTGAGAGATTGCAGCCGCGCCACCTCCTCCGCCGCCAGGGTCAGCGGCGTGTCGGCGCGCAGCTGCGCCCATTCCTCGCGCGTGAACAAGCGATAGGGCGAGAGCCGCTCGGAACCCTGACCGGTGACTGGGTCCTGGCCCTGGGCCGTCGGGCGTTCCGTCGCGACGGGCGGCATCGTGATGGGCGATTCGGCGTTCACGCGGGGCTCCGGGACGCCTTCTCGGCGATCCCGCTCTGCACGGTGCGCCGCTCCAGTTCGGCCAGCACCTCCTCCAGGGCAACGCCGCCGCAGCGCAGCACGACCAGAAGATGGTACAGCACGTCTGCCGCTTCACTCACGAGGCCGGCACGGTCGCCTTGCACGGCGGCAATCGCCGCTTCGACGGCCTCCTCGCCCAGTTTCTTGGCGGGTTTGGCCGGGCCGCCGGCCAGGAGCTTCGCCGTATAGGAAGTCTCGGGGGACGCCGCCGCGCGATCCGCGACGAGGGCTTCGAGATCGCTGAGAGTGAACTGGGTCATACAATCCTGGTCCCGGCGAACCGGGCCTATCGTGCCGTGCAACCAAGCGTGCGGCACGATGGATCATGACGCAAGGGCTGCGAAGGTCGGCCTCAGAGATCGAGGCGCATGGAGAGGCCGGCCGCAGCCATGTGGGTCTTGGCCTCGGACACCGTGTGCTGCCCGAAATGGAAGATCGAGGCGGCCAGAACCGCGCTGGCTCCTCCTTCGCGGACTCCAGCCACCAGATCGTCCAGGCCACCCACGCCGCCCGAGGCGATGACCGGCACCGAGACGGCATCGGAGATGGCCCGCGTCAGGCCGAGATCATAGCCGGAGCGCATTCCGTCGCGATCCATCGAGGTCACGAGCAATTCGCCGGCACCGCGTGCCGTGACGGTCCGAGCGAAGGCGATGGCGTCGATGCCGGTGGGCTTACGCCCACCATGGGTAAAGATCTGCCATTCCGGTGGCTCGCCGGGGCCGGAGGTTCGCTTGGCATCGATCGCCACGACGATGCACTGGCTGCCGAACTTCTCGGCGCCGCGGGCGACGAAGTCGGGATCGTTCACGGCCGCCGTGTTGATCGAAACCTTGTCGGCACCGGCCAAGAGAAGAGTGCGAATATCCGCCACCGTGCGGATGCCGCCACCGACGGTGAGCGGCATGAAGCAGGCTTCCGCCGTGCGGCTAACGACGTCGAGGAGCGTGCCACGATCCTCGTGGCTCGCCGTGATGTCGAGGAAGCAGAGCTCGTCGGCACCAGCGGCGTCATAGGCCTTGGCGGCCTCCACGGGATCGCCGGCATCGCGCAGCTCCAGGAACTGAACGCCCTTCACGACGCGGCCGTCCTTGACGTCGAGGCAGGGGATGATGCGGGTCTTGAGCACGGGCTGCCTCGGAAATGTCAGGCCAACGGAGCGGCGTCGGGCGTACCAGTCGCGCGCCGGATGGCCGCCAAGGCCTCGCGCGGATCGATCCGTCCGTCGTAGAGGGCACGGCCCGTGATGGCGCCGGCCAGGAGCGCACAGTCCGGTTCCAGGATGCGGTGAACGTCCTCGATCGAGGCGAGGCCGCCGGAGGCGATCACCGGAATTGTCACGGCACGGGCAAGACCTAGGGTCATCTCGATGTTGAGGCCCTTCAGGATGCCGTCCCGGGCGATGTCGGTGTAGATGATGGCCGCGACCCCGGCATCCTCGAACCGGCGCCCGAGTTCCTCGGCCGTCATGCTGGACGTGGTGGCCCAGCCCTCGACCGCGACCCGACCGTCCTTGGCGTCGATGCCGACGGCGATCTTGCCGGGATAGAGGCGGGCCGCCTCCCGCACAAAGGCCGGATCGCGCACCGCGGCGGTCCCGATGATCACGCGGCTGACGCCCTTCGCGAGCCAGGCTTCCAGGGTCCGCATCTCGCGGATGCCGCCCCCGAGCTGTACCGGAAGCTTGGTCCGGGCCAGGATCGCATCGACGGCGTCCGCGTTCATCGGCGCGCCCGCGAAGGCGCCGTCGAGGTCGACCACGTGCAGCCAGGAGAACCCCTGCTCCTCGAAGACCGCGGCCTGAGCCGCCGGATCGTCGCTGAACACGATGGCCTGGGCCATGTCGCCCTGAACGAGGCGGACACAGCGCCCTTCCTTGAGATCGATGGCCGGAAACAGGATCACGCGTCGGTTCGCTTTCGGGTGGGACGATTCAAAAAGTGGGGGCTGCGCCTCAGGGACGCCAGCGCAGGAAGTTGGCGAGCAGCGCAAGCCCGAGCCGCTGGCTCTTCTCCGGGTGGAACTGGGTGCCAGCAACGTTGTCGCGCGCCACCATCGCGGTGACGGACCCGCCGTAATCGCTGTGGGCGACACGATCATCGAGCCGCTCCGGCGACAGCGCATAGCTGTGCACGAAGTAGGCGTGCAGGCCGCCTTCCCCCGTCGGGATGTCGGACAGCAAGGCATGCGGCCGGTCGATCTCGAGGGTGTTCCAGCCCATGTGGGGAACCTTGAGGCCGGGATCGGTCGGCTGGATCGGACCGACGTCGCCGGGGATCCAGTCGAGGCCGGCGGTCGTATCGTGCTCAAGTCCCCGCGTTGCCAGGAGTTGCATGCCAACGCAGATACCCAGGAAGGGACGCCCGCGCGCGTGCGCCGCATGGGTCATTGCCTCAACCATGCCGGGTACGGCGTCGAGGCCGCGCCGACAATCGGCGTAGGCGCCGACGCCAGGCAGAACCACCCGGTCGGCCTTGGCGACCGTCTCGGCCTCGCTCGTCAGGACGATGCGGGTCTCGTCGAGCCCGGCCTCCCGCGCCGCCCGCTCGAACGCCTTGGCGGCGGAATGAAGGTTGCCCGAGCCGTAATCGATGATCGCAACCGTCTCCGCGCTCACCGCCGACCCTCGCTGAAGGGAAACATGCCGATGGCAAGGTCGCTCGGCGGCACCGAAACGCCGACATGGGGCGCCGATCCGCCGCGCCCTATGGGAGCGCCGTCCAGCCAGCGCGCAGCGGCCTTCATCTCGGCCTCCTCGGCATTCGAGGCCGTCACGGCATCGCGCACCGGACGCCCCGTACGGGCATAGGTCCACCGGCGAAGGGACGAGGCCTCCAGGCCGATCAGGAGCGAGACGAGGAGCGTGATGAGGAAACCTGCGATCGGCGTCAGGCCGAGGAACCGCCCCCCGAATGCCACCACGGCCAGCAGGGCCAGGACACCGAGACCGGCGAGCCAGAGCCGGTGGAAGAAGAACCACAGCGGCCCGAAGGCGAAGGCCGGCCAGGAGAAGCCGTCCGGCACGAGGTGCGCCCGCTCGAGACCATGAGCCTCGCCGACGAGGGCGCCCCGCGCGGGGTGCAATGTATAGGTGCGCATCACGTCTCGCATCCTCCTGCCGACCCGAACGGCGGGTCAGAGCGATCCCTTGGTCGAGGGAACGCGACCGCCCTCGCGGGGATCGATCGACACCGCCTGCCGCAAGGCACGGGCCAAGCCCTTGAAGCAGCTCTCCGCGATATGGTGGGCATTCTCACCGTAGAGCGTCTCGACATGCAGCGTGATGCCGGCGTTCATGGCGAAGGCCTGGAACCACTCGCGAACGAGCTCCGTGTCGAACTGCCCGATCTTCTCGACCCGGAACTGGGTTCGGAACACGAGGAACGGCCGCCCCGAGATGTCGATGGAGACCCGCGTCAGGGTCTCGTCCATCGGCAGGTGGATGTCGGCATAGCGTCCGATGCCGCGCTTGTCGGCCAGGGCCTGGGCGAAGGCCTGTCCCAGGGCGATACCCGTATCTTCCACCGTGTGATGGTGATCGACGTGGAGGTCGCCCGTCACCGCCACGTCGAGGTCGAACAGCGCGTGGCGCGCGAACAGCTCGAGCATGTGGTCGAAGAAGCCAACCCCCGTCGAAACCTGGGCCCGGCCCGTCCCCTCGAGGTCGAGGGCGACCTGCACGTCGGTCTCCGCGGTCTTGCGGCTGATGCGGGCGGCGCGCTTGGCCTCTTGGGTCACGGGTTCGGTTCCGGTTCCGGTTCGGGGACGAACCCGCCTTCTAGAGGGAAGACCGGGTCGCGGAAAGGGCGGACGGCGCCGAATTCACCGGCGCCACCGGCCGCTCAGCCGTTCAGGACTCGGGCCGCCACCGCATCGAGCTTGGCGAGAAGGGCCGGGTCGCGCTGCGCCGGAGCCGTCATGATGGCGCCGTCGAGGGCACGCTCCGTGCCGACGGGGCACGGCACGCGCTCGGCCGGGAAATCGCGGGCGAGGCGGGCGACGAGGCGCGCGGCCTTGTCGGCATTGGCCCGCGCGACCGCGACCACGGCCGCGACGTCGACGGCATCGTGGGTCGGATGCCAGCAGTCGAAATCGGTCACCATCGCGATCGTCGCGTAGGTGATCTCGGCCTCCCGGGCGAGCTTCGCCTCCGGCATGTTGGTCATGCCGATCACATCATAGCCCAGCGCCTTGTAGGTGGTGGACTCGGCATAGGTGGAGAATTGCGGCCCCTCCATGCAGACGTAGGTTCCATCGCGATGGATCGCGATGCCCTCAGCCTGCGCCGCCGCAGCGATGCGTGCCTGCAGCGCCGGGCCGACCGGATGCGCCAGGGAGACGTGGGCGACGCAGCCATCCCCGAAGAACGAGCTGGCGCGGCCATGGGTGCGATCCACGAACTGGTCGACGAGCACGAAGAGCCCGGGATGCAGCTCGGCCTTGAACGAGCCGCAGGCCGAGAGCGAGACGAGGTCGGTGACGCCGGCCCGCTTCAGCACGTCGATATTCGCCCGATAGTTGATGCCCGAGGGGGAGAAGCGGTGCCCCCGTCCGTGGCGGGCCAGGAACACCACCTTGGTCTCGCCGATGCGGCCGATGCGCAGGGCGTCGGAGGGCTCACCCCAGGGCGAGGCGATCCGTTCTTCGCGGACATCCTCCAGGCCGGGAAGGTCGTAGACCCCGGACCCGCCCATCACGCCGAGCACCGCTGCCGTCATCCTGGTCTCCATAACATTCGCGCCGGTCGCCCCTCCTTGGGGCGCCGGCGCGGATCGTGTCAACGAAGGCCGGGCGGGTCCGGATGGACCGCCCGAACCAGTTCAGTAGGTCTTGTGCAGCTCGGGCTGGAGGCCATGCACCTCGCCGCCGACCTTCGCCCAGATCTTTTTCTTCACGTAGTAGAGCAGGCCGGACAGCACGAGCAGGAACAGGATCACCCGCAGGCCGAGAGCCTTGCGTGCCATCATGTGCGGCTCGGCCGCCCAGGCCATGAACGCCGCCACGTCGCGCGAGTACTGGTCCACTGTCTCAGGTACGACCGGCTCACCCTTGTCGTTCTTGGCGTAGGTCACCTGACCATCGCTGATCGGCTTGGGCATCGCGATCAGGTGCCCGGCATAGTACTTGTTGTAGTAGGTCCCTGCCGGGATCTCCTTGCCTTCCGGCGGATCCTCGTAGCCGTTCAGGAGCGCGTGGATGTAGTCGACGCCTTGCTCGGAGAAGCCGATGAACGGCATCGCGTCGAAGACGAACCACGGGAAGCCGCGCTCGTAGGTACGGGCCTTGGCGAGCACGGAGAAGTCCGGCGGCGCCTTGCCTCCGTTGGCGGCGGCAGCCGCCTTCTCGTTCGAGAAGGGCGACGGAAAGGCATCGGCGGCACGGGCGGGACGGTCGACGTCCTCGCCGGCATCGTTCTGCTCCTTCACCTTGTACTGGGCGGCAAGCTCCTTCACCTGCCCGGTGGTGAAGCCGGGGCCACCCTCCTCCGAGAGGTTGCGGAAGCGCACCAGGCTCATGCTGTGGCAGCTCGAGCAGACTTCCTTGTAGACCTGAAAGCCGCGCTGAAGCTGGGCCTGGTCGAAGCGGCCGAAGGTACCGGCGAAGCTCCACTTCTCCCGGGGCGGATGGGGAGTTCCCTCATCCGCCGACGCGACGGTGACGCTGATGACGGCCGCGAGCAGGGACGCGGCGAGGACGCGGGTCGTTTTCATGGTTCTCAAAAGTCCCCTGCCCTCAACCCTTGGATGACGGTGCGGCTGCGGCGCCGACCGGCATGCCGGACCCGCCCACCTGCTTGCCGGGACCCGTGACCGTCTCGAGGATCGAGCCCGGAAGAGCCTTCGGCGTCTCGAACAGGCCGACGAGCGGCATCACGAGAAGGAAGTGCAAGAAGTAGTAAGCGGTGCAGATTCGGGCGGCGATGACATAGCCACCTTCCGGCGGCTTGGCGCCGAGCCAGCCAAGTACGATGCACACCACCACGAAGAGCCAGAAGAACTGACGGTAGATCGGGCGGTAGTTGCACGAGCGAACCCGGGACGTATCGAGCCAGGGTGCCAGGGCCAGGATGAGCACCGCGCTGAACATCAGGATGACGCCGCCGAGCTTGTCCGGCACCGCGCGCAGGATCGCGTAGAACGGCAGGAAGTACCATTCCGGAACGATGTGGGCGGGCGTCACGGCCGGGTTGGCCGGCACGTAGTTGTCGGCGTGACCGAGATAGTTCGGCTGATAGAAGATCCAGTAGGCGAAGAAGGCGAAGAACACCACCGACGCGAAGACGTCCTTGATCGTCGCGTAGGGCGTGAAGGCCACCGCGTCCTTGCCCGACTTGATCGGAATGCCAGCCGGGTTGTTCTGGCCCGTCACGTGCAGCGCCCAGACGTGCAGGATCACCACGCCGGTGATCATGAACGGCAGAAGGTAATGCAGCGAGAAGAACCGGTTCAGGGTCGGATTGCCGACCGAGTATCCGCCCCAGAGCAGGCTCTGGATCGTGTCGCCGACCACGGGGATCGCGGCCAGGATGTTTGTGATGACGGTGGCGCCCCAGAAGCTCATCTGGCCCCACGGCAGCGTGTAACCCAGGAAGGCGGTTGCCATCATCAGCAGGTAGATGATCACGCCGAGGATGTAGAGCACCTCACGCGGGGCCTTGTACGATCCGTAGTAGAGCGCCCGGAAGATGTGGACGTAGACCGCCACGAAGAACATCGAAGCGCCGTTGGCGTGCATGTAGCGCAGCAGCCAGCCGTAGTTCACGTCGCGCATGATGTGCTCGACGGAATTGAACGCATTCGCGGCCGACGGGTCGTAGTGCATCGCCAGCCAGACGCCGGTGACGATCTGCGACACCAGCATGGCGATCAGGATCGCGCCGAAGGTCCAGAAGTAGTTGAGGTTCCGCGGCACCGGGAAGGAAACGAAGGACGAATGCACCAGCCCGATCAGGGGAAGGCGCGATTCGAACCATTTCGCCAAGGCACTCTTGGGAACGTAGGTATTGCCGTGTCCGCTCATGGGGCGACCCGCTCCAAATCCTGTTTCAGGGTGTCAGGCGACGGCCTTGCCGCCCTCCTCGCCGATCCGGATCTTGGAGTCCGACTCGAAGACGTAGGGGGGGATCGGCAGGTTCGTCGGGGCGGGACCCCGGCGCACCCGTCCTGACGTGTCGTAGAGGGAGCCGTGACAGGGGCAGGACCAGCCCTCGTACTGTCCCTGGTGGCCGATCGGCACACAGCCGAGATGCGTGCAGTTGCCGTAGACGACGAGCCACTTGGCGTGGCCCTGCTTCACACGTGCCGAGTCCGGCTGCGGATCGATGAGATCGGAGAGCTTCACCTCGGACGCTTCCTTGATCTCCTTCTCGGAGCGACTGCGCACGAAGATGAGCTTGCCCCGCCAGAACACGTTGACGATCTGGCCTTCCTGGATCGGCGTCAGGTCGACTTCCAGCGGTGCGCCGGCCGCGATGGTCTCGGCGTCGGGCGCCATCGAGGCGACGAACGGCCAAGCCAGGGCACCGGCCCCGACGGCTAGTCCCGCGCCCGTCGCGAGAAACATGAAATCGCGACGCGTGCCGTCCGGCGCGCCGTGGGAGCTCTCGGGATCGGCTGCCGTGTTCGCCAAGTGTCAAACTCCAAGCATGATTGCGCCGGGCGACCCTGATCCCAACCCTGCGGTCAGGGCCGGCCGGGACCTTAGAGGCTTTCAAAGGAATGTCATCCCGGCGGGACGGAAGCACCATCCCACATGATTGTGCAATGCGACCCCGCGTCACCCGAAGTCAAGGCGCGAAGCCTTGCAGAACGCGCGGTTTCTATTGGTCGAGCGACCCCATTCCGAAGGTGGCGCAGGAAGACCACAGAAGACATGCACAGATGCGCGGACCGATCCGATTCCTGTTGGCGGTCATGCACATGCCGGGGGTATCGCGGACACCGTCCCACAGGCTGTGGCTCGGAAGGATATCGCCGATTGCGCGCATTGCTGGTTTCACCCGGCCTGGGGTGGACGCAGTCCTCAGCGTGGCCGCTTGGCGACGTCCGAGGCAGCCAGGACAGGACACGGGTCAAATTCACCCGTCATCTGCACTCGCTCTGGTTGCATGTCTTCCAATGATCCTCCACCTCTTGCCGGCTGTGCGTGTTCGTCGAGATAGCGTATCGCAGTGGGACGGGCTCGATCGATCCGTCCGGTCACTCCGTCCGGCCGAAAGACTCGATGGATACCCGTCATCCGCAGTTCCTGCCGCCCATCGCCGTCACCCTGGTGGCCTCGTCCTTGCTGGCAATGCGGTGTCTGCGGATGGTCGGTGGAATGATCGACCCCGATCCGCTTGCCTTGGTCATGGTCAAGCAAGGTGACCCGCCGGCGACCCTGCCGGATGCGGACACCGTGCCGTTGGCGGACGTTGTGGATTGGGTCCACTCGCGGCAACGCACGGCGCGGGCGGGAGATGTCACGTGAAGGGCGCACGCCTGGGCCTTCGATCCATCGAAGGGATGAGACACATGCTCCTGCGCGGGCGACGTGATGCGGCGGAGCGAGGGCGTCACGACGCCGAGGTCCTGCAGGACGCGTTCGAGGCCTTTCCAGACCCGCAATTCATCGTCGCGGTCGAGCCCGGTGGCGAGATGCGGCTCGAGGCCTGGAATGCGATGGCACGAGGCCGTTACGGCCGCACCCAATCGATCGATCGCGCACTTGCCGATCTGCTGCCTGCAGGCCTCATGGCGCTGGTGCGCGCGGGCGTTGAGCAGGTGGGCGAGGCCGGTAGGAGCCTTCGCATTCGGACCGAGACCGCGCATTCGGCGGAGGAGCATGGCTGCGAAGCGACCTTGGTCCCCTTGCGGGCGACGGACGCGAAGGCGATTCGACGTGTCCTCGTCAGTCTGCGCGAACTCGGGCCCGTGCAGCTGGCGGACACCGCACCGCCGGAGTCTGTTCGTCCCACCATCGACGTAAAGCAGGCGGCTGTCAGAGGACAGGAAGCCGGCGAAAACGTTCGATCGTACACCGAACCGGTCTCGGAGCGGGATCGAACGGATGACCGCCCGACCAAGGAGTCACCGGCTTCGATCCCAGTGGTGCCGAACGTGCCGCGCCCCCCGGATGAGCGCCTACGGGAAAGCGAAGCGCGTTATCGCCTCTTGGCCGATTATACCTCGGACCTCATCGTCCTTGACGATGTCAGTGGCCGCCACCTCTACATCTCGCCCGCGGTGACGAGCATGCTCGGCTACACCGTGGAGGAGGCGAACCGCATCGGACTTCGGACCCTCGTCCACCGGGAGGACATCGCAAACCTCTCGGCTCTCCTTCACGCGCTCGGCTCCAGGCAGCCGACGGGGTCGGTGATCTATCGGATGCGGCATCGTTCCGGGCATGACCTCTGGGTCGAGGCTGCCTTTCGGCGTATCGAGGAGCAGGGCGAGATCCAGGTCATTCAAGCAATCCGCGACGTCACGCAGAGACAGAGACAGGAAGCCGACCTGCACAATGCCCGCGTCGCGGCCGAAGCTGCTGTACGGGCGAAGGCCGAATTCCTCGCCACGATGAGCCATGAACTGCGCACCCCGCTGGCGGGCATCCTCGGCGTGCATGACCTCCTTCAAGGCGATTCCAGCCTGAGCCGAAACCAGGCACGCCTCGTCGGTCTCGCGCAGGAAGCGGGACGCTCGCTGCTGACCATCGTGAACGACATCCTCGATGTTTCGAAGATCGAGGCAGGTCGCCTCGTGATCGAGTCGCTCCCCTTCAGCCTGATCGAGCTGATCGAGGGCTGTCGGGAACTCAGTGTCGAGATTGCACAGGGGCGCGAGGTCCGCATCGCGACGGAGATCGGACCCGAGATTCCGGATTGGGTTTTGGGCGACCCGACCCGATTACGCCAGGTCATCCTCAACCTCACCACCAATGCCATCAAGTTCACGCCGCACGGCTCTGTCACCATACGGGCGGCCTGGAAGCCGGCGCCGGACGACGGTCCGCGGCATCGATCGACCCTGCTGATCGAACTCGAGGATACGGGAATCGGCATTCCGGAAGACGCGCTGCCACAGTTGTTCGAGCGCTTCGCGCAGGCGGACGAATCGATTTCGCGACGCTACGGCGGAACCGGTCTCGGCCTCACCATCTGCAAGCGTCTGGTTCACCTGATGGGTGGCGCGATCGGCGCGCGGAGTCAGGTTGGCGAAGGCTCTACCTTTTGGTTCGAGGTGCCGCTGCGGCTCGCCGAAGCGGAGAACGAAGCCGAACGCTCCCGCCTTGCCAGCCTTGGCCGGCCGTCTCCACAGCGCTGGCGCATCCTGCTCGCCGAAGACAATTCGATCAATCAGGAGATCATCGGCACGGTCTTGCGCCACAAGGGTCACACCGTGACGGTGGTGGACGATGGCGAACAGGCGGTGGCGGCGGCCTCCGGTTCCGAACGGCCTGATCTGATCCTGATGGACGTGCAGATGCCGGGCCTGAACGGTCTTGTGGCGACCCAGATGATCCGGACTCGTGAACGTCAGGACGGGCGCTCTCCCATCCCGATCGTCGCGCTGACCGCCAATGCCATGCCGGAGGAGATGGAGCGGTGCCGCGCCGCCGGCATGGACGCACATGTCGCGAAGCCCATCGAGTGGCCGGTACTGTTCGCGACGCTGGAGCGTCTCGCGGGGCGGATCGAACCGGCCGACCATTCGGACATGCCCGCCCTTACTAAGGAACGCCCCGCCCCGTGAGGGGCGAGGCGTCGAAGCTCGCAGCGCTGGTGCGTCGATTTTAGTACGCGGCCGGGTCCGCGCTGTCGCTCGGCGAGGCGAAGGCCTTCACCATGGCCTCGCTCATCGGCAGGTTCAGGTTGATGCCGCGCGGCGGGATCGGCTTCGTGAACCACTTGTCATAGAGAGCCTTGCCCTCCGGGCTCTTGTAGAGCTTGGCGGTGGCTTCATCGGCAACGGCCTTGAAGGGCGCGTCATCCTTGCGGAGCATGATGCCGTAGGGCTCCGGCTTGGAGAGCGCCTCGCTGGAGATCGCATAGGCACCCGGATCCTTCGAGCTCGCGGCCAGCGAGGCCAGCAGCACGTCGTCCATGACGAAGGCGACCGCGCGGCCCGTCTCGACCATCAGGAAGGCTTCGGCATGATCCTTGGCCGGCAGAATGGTCAGGCCGAGATTGCGAGCGGTGTTCGCCTCGTTGATCTGGCGGATGTTGGTGGTGCCCGAGGTCGAGACCACGGTCTTGCCCTTCAGATCATCGATCTTGTCGAGATGCGCCGACTTCTTGGCGACGAAGCGGGTGGCCGTCAGGAAGTGGGTGTTGGTGAAGGTAGCCTGCTTCTGGCGATCGGCGTTGTTCGTCGTTGAACCGCACTCGAGGTCGATGGTGCCATTCGCGATCAGCGGGATACGGGTGGCCGAAGTGACCGGGTTCAGCTTCACCTCGAGGTTCGGAAGCTTCAGGTTGGTCTTCACGGCCTCGGCGATCTTCTGACAGATCTCAAGGGCGTAGCCGACCGGCTTCTGATCGCCGTCGAGGTAGGAGAACGGAACCGACGCATCCCGGTAGCCGATGGTGATCGTATTGGTTTCCTTGATTTTCTTCAGGGTTCCGGTGAGCTCTTGCGCCTGGGCGCTCCCTGCCGCGAGCACGGACAGCGCGACGCTGACGGCAACGGCGGACAGGGTGGATCTCTGGTGACACGAACGCATCTGCGGGCTGACTCCGGGAGGTCGATCACGGTTCGGCGATCGACAGGACTGACTTGGGCAACGTAGCAGCGGCGCGAGCCGCCGCAATCGTTGTTTTCGCGCTGTCCAAGCTGGCAACGCCCCCGCCCCTGGCAAAGGTCGTGCCGAACGGGTCCGCTATGGAGGTTGCGTCAGGTCAAACTCCCACAAACAGATCGGCAGCATGCAAAAAGGCCCGACTTTTCAGCCGGGCCAAATCGCATGTCTCGAAGTTTTGGATCCATGAAGATCCGGGCTCACGAGGAGCCCGGATCGCGCCGTTCCGTCGGCTTAGAAGTCGCGCTGGACGCGGCCGCGGATCTGGAAGGTATCCGCGGAGTTCACGGTGCGGACAGCCGCACCGGCATTGATCTGCGCAGCGGTCAGGGTGCCGTTGTTGTACTGGTCAACCACACGGCCGTTCTGAAGCGCGACGCGGGTGTAGAAGCCCTCGACACCGATATCGAGGTCCTTCACCGGCGACCAGATCAGGCTGCCGCCAGCCACGAACTGGTTGTTGTCACGCAGCGTGGGGCTGAGAGCGAACGAACGGGTGCCCGGAGCGCCGACGAACAGGGTGGAGCTCGCGTTGCCGGCGAAGGTCGAACCGGCATAAGCGAGGGCATTGGCTTCGCGAGCGCCGCGAGCGAAGGCCATTTCGCCATAGCTGCCGAAGGCAGCCGAGCGCCACTCAGGCGACCAGTAGTGCAGGTAGGCAGCCGTGACGGTCCAGCTGTTGGACAGCTCGATCCTGCCGGTGAGCGGGTTCAGAGTGGCGTCCGACATGAAGGGGTCGAAGCCGGGGCCGTTGATGGTGCTCGCCGAACGAGTATAGCTGCCGTTGTACGAGGAGTAGCCGGTATAGAGGGTCGCGCCCTCGCCGTAGGCGCCCTGCAGGTACAGGGTGTCGCCCGGAGCGATGAAGGGCATGTTGATCTTCACACCAGCCTGCACGGCCCAGCCGTACTCGCTGGAGGCGGAAGGACCGGGACCGACGAGGCCGGGAGCGAAGCCGTTGGCGGCACCGACAACGGTCGGGTTTCCGATGATGTTGCTGGTGTTCAGCTCCTTGACGGCGGCAGAGAGCTGAGCGGAGCCCCAGGCGGCGTCGTAGCGGAGCACGCCGACGAAGTCGGGCATGCGGTTACGCTGCGTGGCGTCGATCGTACCGAAGGTCGGCACGCCGACGGCATTCGTCGAGATCAGGACACGATCCGGCGACGCTGCGGTATTTGCGACGTTCTCCTGAGAGAAGATCGTGTTGCGGCGGAAAGTCGGATCTTCCATCGAGACCGTCGCCGAGAGGCCGCTGTCGCCCAGCTTGCTCGTGTAAGCGAGCAGGTTGGTGGACTGCAGGTCCGAGTTGGCGGTCGCGCCAGCGAACTCGAAGTCATGGGCGTAGAAGTCGAAGAACGAAGATGCGCGACCTGCGGTGAGACCGGCGAACTGGATGAACGCCTTATCGGTGTTCACGAACTGCTGGGCGCGGCCGAGCTGGTCCTGGCCGGTGGCGCCGAAGGCGTTGCCGATGCGCTCCTGGGTGCCGGAGCGGAGGCCGCCGGTGGCGCCGGTGCGCGAGGCGAACTGGAGACGCACGAAGGCACGCAGGGTGCCGTAGGCGGTCTGCGTGCGGGCATCGACGTTGATGCGGGCGAGGCCGATGTAACCGGTGGTATCACCCTGGTTCTGAAGGCTGCTGCGCGCCGAAGTGGGCTGGTAGCCGACGTCGAGGCGGGCGCGGCCCGAGAGACGGATGCAGGTATCGGTGCCCGGGATGTAGAAGAAGCCGGCGCCGTAGGCGGAGCAGACGCGGACGTACTCGATCGGAACAGCCTTCTTGACCGGGAGGTCAGCTGCCTGTGCTCCGGCGACCGCAGCAAAACCTGCCGCGGAGGCGAGAAGCGAGCTCTTCAAGAGCTTCATTGATATCTCCAAAAGCTTCGAGACCCGAGGGAAGGCTTACTGCGCCCGAGACCTCTATGGATCCCGGTGTCGCGTGGCCCTTTGTTCTTGAATGACCGAGCGTTGACCGCTGGAAATTGTCTTGCTGCCCTGGCGTTGCCCCCAGCGCAGGATCACTCTGTGCGAGGCGGTTCCTGGCGGCAACTCGGAATCGTGATCGAGGTGGCGGTTCCAAGGCGCTGTTGCGGCGTTGCAACGTTCAGCAGACGGCTAAGTGACTGTTCTGAGGGCAGGTTTTCGGAGCTTCAGGCACCGAATTACGCTCTGTTCCCATGGAGGGAGGCACGAGCAAGTCCTCGAAAATACGGAATAATCTGTGATTTTTGACACATTTCGGCGCCGCGGCGCACGTGGACCATTTTTCGGAATCGTTCACACCGCGCTAATCTGCGAGGCACCTCGCGCAAAATGCTGTGCACCCGTTCAAAACACACCCGCAACGGATCCAGGCAGTGGACAGCTTTCGATGACCGGGTTCGAATCGGGCTGGGTATGAGGGAAGCGTGCCGCGTCCGCCCGGAATCAGCCCGATCGTCAATCCTGCAGGCCGATCACTTGGAAGTTGGTGTGAAGCTCGTCCGACATCGGCACGTTGAGACGGATGCCGGTCGGCAGGCGCTTGAGAAACCAGCGCTCAAAGATCCAGCGCAGCTCGCGGGATTCGGCGAGACGCTGGAAGGTCGCGGTGACGAGGCCGGCGAATTGCACGTCATCCTTCCGGAACATCAGGCCGTAGGGCTCGAACGACAGCTTGTCGGGCAGCACCGTGTAGGCGGATCCGTCAGATCCCGCGGCGGCGATCAGGCCGTAGAGCAGGACGTCGTCGAGACCGAGGGCATCGGCCCGTCCGTCCCGGACCATCGCGAACGATTCCGCATGGTCGTGCCCGGTGACGAGCGTGACGGGGATGCCGAGGCGGGCGAAGAGCGCCCGCAGAGCGCCTTCGTTCGTGGTGCCGGCGGTGACCGCCACCGTTCGACCGGCCAGATCGCGGAACGAGCCGACCGGAGTACCGCGCTTCACTAGGAGCTTGGTCGCGCTGAAATAGGTGATGGGCGAGAAGGACACCGTCTTCCGCCGCTCGGCATTGGCGGTGGTCGAGCCGCACTCCAAGTCGATCCGGCCGGACGTCACAGCCGCGATCCGCGTCTCCGACGTCACCGGTTCGTAGACCACCTTCAGATCCTTGCGCCCGATCTCCCTGCCGATGTCGTCGACCACCTCGAGGCAGAGGTCGAGAGCGTAGCCGACGGGTTGGCCGGAGGAATCCTTGAAGGAGAAAGGCAGGGAGCTTTCCCGGTAGCCGAGGCGGACGGTGCCGGTTTCGGCAATCGTCTTCAGGGTACCGGAGAGAACGTCGATCGCCCGTGCCGAGCCGCTGCCGACCAGCAACCCGACACCGGCCAGGGCCCCGATGATGGCACAGCGTGCTGACATGTGAGACCTCGCCAAGAACCGACGCCCGGGCACCGGATGTCGCCGCGCGACGCGCACGCGGCCGTTTGCTATTCGGCCGGCTCGGGCAACGGGCTGACGTCACGGTCCAGACGCTGGTCGGTGAGCGTCAGCTGGCCCTCCCACTTGGCCACCGCTACGGTCGCCACGCTGTTGCCCAGCACGTTGGTGGCCGAGCGGCCCATATCGAGGAACTGGTCGATGCCAATGATGAGCAGCAGGCCCGCCTCCGGGATCTGAAAGGTGGTGAGCGTCGCCGAGATGACCACCAGGGAAGCGCGCGGCACGCCCGCCATGCCTTTCGAGGTCACCATCAGAAGCAGGAGCATCGTGAGCTGCTGCCCGAGCGTCAGGGGAATGTTGTAGGCCTGCGCGATGAACATTACCGCGAAGGTGCAGTACATCATCGACCCATCGAGATTGAACGAATAGCCCATCGGCAGCACGAACGAGGTGATCTTGTTCGGCACGCCGAAGCGCTCGAGATTGGTCAGGGTCTTTGGATAGGCCGCCTCGCTGGAGGCGGTGGAGAAGGCCAGGAGGAACGGCTCCTTGATCAGGTCGAGAAGGCGCTTCATCGCCGATCCGACGAGAGCGAAACCCGCCAGGGCAAGAAGGCACCACAGCATCGCCAGGCTGAAATAGAACTCCAGCATGAACTTGCCGTAGGTCACGAGCACGCCGATGCCCTGAGTGGTGATGGTCGCTGCGATCGCGGCGAAGACGGCGATCGGGGCGAAGCCCATGACGTAGCCGGTGATCTTCAGCATCACGTCGGCGAGGCCCTCGATCCCCTGCGCGAGCAGCTTGCCCTTCTGGCCGAGAGCTGCGAGCGCGACGCCGAAGAAGATCGAAAAGACCACGATCTGCAAGATCTCGTTGTTGGCCATCGCCTCGACCGGACTCTTCGGCACGAGGTGGGTGACGAACTCCTTCAGGGAGAGGGATGCGGCCTTGAGGTTGGTGGTGGCGCCGGCATCGGGCAACGGCAGGTTCAGGTTGTCGCCGGGCCGAAGGATGTTGACCATCACCAGGCCGAGGAGCAGCGAACAGAGCGAGGCACCCACGAACCAGAGCATCGCCTTGCCGCCGACGCGGCCCACCGAGGCGGTGTCACCCATATGCGCGATGCCGACGACCAGCGTGGAGAAGACGAGCGGCGCGATGATCATCTTGATCAGGCGCAAAAAGACGTCACTGATTAGTGCGATGTATCCGGAGATCTCCTTCGAGGTCTGTGGATCGGGCCACGTGATGTTGCAGAGATAGCCGACGGCGATCCCGAGCAACATCCCAATGAAGATGTACGTGGTGAGCCTGGACTGCATCGCTCTTCCCCACCGCCCCGCTCGAGGAACCAAGTTTTCGGTTCACCCGGAACGGTTCTGCACGAGGCATGCCAGGCTCGAGGTCACGATAACGGCCAGGGGATGAAACTCCGGGCCGGAACGTGCCGCTCGAGGCGCTCGTCGAGGGAGGCTAGCCTTTTTCCGGCCACAATCAAGCGCCGCCTTCGAGGGCGTCGCTCGGCAGAGGACTCCTCAGGCTGCACGCAGGCGACGGGCTGCCTCGGCCGAGCGTCGAATGAGATCCGGCTCCGGCGCGCCCGGCGGGACGACCCAGCTTCCGCCGACACAGAGAACCGGCTTCAGGGCGAGCCAGTCAGCGGCCGTCGCCTCGGAGATGCCCCCGGTCGGGCAGAACCGGACCTGCCCGAAGGGACCGGCAAGCGCCTTGAGGGCCTTGATGCCGCCGGCGGCTTCGGCCGGGAAGAACTTGAACCGGTCGAGGCCATGGTCGAGCCCGCGCATGATGTCCGCCGCATTGGCCACGCCCGGCAGGTAGGGCACGCCGCGGGCGAGCGCGGCACGCGTCAGCGGATCGGTCAGGCCGGGGCTCACGATGAACTGTGCGCCCGCCTCCATCGCCGCATCGAGGTCGCGCGGGTTCAGGACCGTTCCGGCCCCCACCACGGCACCCTCCACCCGCGACATCGCACGAATCACGTCGAGGGCCGCCGGCGTGCGCAGGGTGACCTCCAGGGCGGTCAAGCCGCCCGCCACGAGGGCACGGGCGATCGGCTCGGCCTGGGCGACCTCCTCCACCACCAGCACCGGGATGACGGGAACGGAGCGCATCAAGGCATCGATGGTGGTCATGGGCAGCGTCCTTGGCGGAGGAAGACGGTGAACTTAGAGGCCGGCGGCCGCGAGCATGGCTGAGGCGCCCTGCTCGGCACCATCAGCACCCTGGCGCATGAAGGCGAAGAGCTCGCGACCAGTGCCGAAGGCAGGCGGCGGCGCGGCGGCTTCGTCCCGAGCCTCCCAGTCGGAGGGGTCGACGAGGACCTCCAGGGAGCCGTCCTCCGCGCTCAGGCGCACGACGTCGCCGTCGCGGATCTTGGCCAGGGGACCGCCGCCGAGCGCTTCGGGGCTGAGATGGATGGCCGCCGGCACCTTGCCGGACGCGCCGGACATCCGCCCGTCGGTGACGAGGGCGACACGGAAGCCGCGATCCTGAAGAACGCCGAGCTGCGGCGTCAGCTTGTGCAGTTCGGGCATGCCGTTGGCCCGGGGCCCCTGGAAGCGCACCACCACCACCACGTCACGATCGAGCTCGCCGGCCTTGAAGGCCGCCATGACGTCGTCCTGGTCGTCGAAGACGCGGGCCGGAGCCTGGATCGTCCAACGCACCGGATCGACCGCGCTGGTCTTGAAGGTGGCCCGGCCGAGATTGCCCTTGACCAGTCGCATGCCGCCGTCCGGCTGGAAGGCGTTGGCCGGGCTGCGCAGGATGGTCTCGTCGTGCGAGCGGTCGGGTGCGTCCTCGAAGACGAGGTTGTCGTTGATCAGCTTGGGGTCGCGGGCGTGGTCACGCAGGCGTGCGCCGGCCACGGTGAGGAGATCGTCGTGCAGGAGACCGGCATCGATCAGGCTGGCAATGACGTAGGACATCCCGCCGGCCGCGTGGAAGTGGTTCACGTCACCGGAGCCGTTCGGATAGACCTTGGCCACCTGCGGGACAACGGCCGAGAGGCGATCGAAATCTGCCCAGTCCAGAACGATGCCGGCCGCCCGGGCGATGGCCGGCAAGTGAATGGCGTGATTGGTCGAGCCGCCGGTGGCCAGCAGACCGACGACCGCGTTCACGATGGCCTTCTCGTCGATGCAGCGCCCCAGCGGCCGGTAGTCGTTGCCCGTGGCGCCGATCTCGGAGAGGCGGTGAACCGCCGCCCGGGTCACGGCCTGCCGCAGCTTCGTGCCGGGATTGATGAAGGAGGCACCGGGCATGTGCAGGCCCATCACGTCCATCATCATCTGGTTCGAGTTGGCGGTACCGTAGAAGGTGCAGGTGCCGGCGCCGTGATAGGAGGCCGACTCGCTCTCGAGCAGCTCGTCGCGGCCGACCTTGCCCTCGGCGTAGAGCTGGCGGATGCGCTGCTTCTCCTTGTTGGCCAGCCCGGAGGGCATCGGGCCAGCCGGGATCAGGATCATGGGCAGGTGGCCGAACCGAAGCGCTCCGATGAGGAGGCCGGGGACGATCTTGTCGCAGATGCCGAGCAGGGCCGCGCCGTCGAACATGCCGTGGCTCAGAGCCACGGCCGTGGAGAGCGCGATGGTGTCGCGCGAGAACAGCGACAGCTCCATGCCGCGCTGACCCTGGGTGACCCCGTCGCACATCGCCGGCACGCCGCCCGCAACCTGCGCGGTAGCGCCGACCTCACGGGCGAACAGCTTCATCTGCTCAGGGTAGCGGCCGTAGGGCTGATGCGCCGAGAGCATGTCGTTGTAGGCGGTGACGATGCCGATGTTCATAGCCCGACCGGACTTGATGACCGCCTTGTCCTCGCCCGAGGCGGCGAAACCGTGAGCGAGGTTTCCGCAGTTGAGCATCGGGCGGTGGACACCCGAGTCGCGCTCGCGGGCGATCAGATCGAGATAGGCCTTCCGGGTTGGTCCGGAGCGTTCGACCACGCGCGCCGTGACGGCAGCGATTTCCGGGTGAAGCGCGCTCATGGCCAATTCCTCCTCGAATCCGGGCAATGCCCGCCGCCAGCTTGCGCCGGGCGCGATGACCCGCGCCAGCGCCGACCGATCACGCCACCGCGACAGCGCCGCGATCACGGGGTCTGATGACAATCCGACCCACGCGCCGTCAATGGCATCCGGGCGCTGGCCTGGCCACCACCGACTGCAGGTTGCGGGCCAAGCCGTCCGTCAGTGACTTCCCGCCGCGAGGGCTGCGCCGGGCTTGTGGTGCGTGCCCAGGCGCTCGACCATCGTGGCCGTGGCGACATTCATGCCGACGATCTCCACCGCCACGCCGTGGTGGCGGTACTTCAGCACGACGCGGTCGAGGGCGTTGATCCCGCTGATATCCCAGAAGTGGGCCGCCGCGAGGTCGATGACGACCCCGGTCAGACCGGCCTCGCGAAAATCGAAGGCGCCATGGAAGGCTTCCGCGGTCGCGAAGAAGATTTGTCCGGTCACCCGATAAGTCCGCGCCGTACCGGTCCGCTCGGACGCCACAGAGAAGTAGCGCGTGACCTTGTGAGCGAAGAAGAGACCGCTCAGCACCACCCCGAACAGCACGCCCTTGGCGAGGTCGTGGGTCGCCACCACCACGGCGACGGTGCCGACCATGACGACGCTCGAACTCTTCGGATGCGTCAGGAGGGTCCGCAGGGAGCCCCATTGGAAGGTGTTGATCGAAACCATGATCATCACCGCCACCAGGGCGGCCATGGGAATCTGCGCCACGTAGGGGCCGAGTACGACGATCAGGAAGAGCAGGAATACCCCCGCCCAGAGCGTGGACAGCCGGCCCCGGCCGCCGGACGAGACGTTGATCACCGATTGCCCGATCATGGCGCAGCCCGCCATCCCGCCGAACAGGCCGGCGCCGATATTGGCAATTCCCTGCCCGGCACATTCGCGGTTCTTGTCGGAGCCCGTGTCTGTCATTTCGTCGAGGATCGCCGCCGTCATCAGGCTTTCCAGCAGCCCGACCATGGTCAGCGTCAGCGCGTAGGGCAGGATGATCCGCAGGGTCTCCCAGGTGAGCGGAACCTCAGCCAGCGCGAAGACCGGCAATTCGGTGGGCAGGGATCCCATGTCGCCAACCTTGTGGATCGGCAGGCCCATCGCCATCGAGAACGCCGTCAGGACGAGGATCGTGATGAGCGGCGAAGGCACCGCCTTGGTCAGGTAGGGCAGCCCGTAGATCAGGCCGAGACCGATCGCCGTCATCAGGTAGACGGTGGTCCCCTGCCCGACCAACTCGGGCATCTGCGCCAGGAAGATCAGGATCGCCAGCGCATTGACGAATCCCGTCACCACGGAGCGCGAGACGAAGCGCATGAGATTTCCCAGGCGCAGGAAGCCGGCCGCGATCTGCAGCAGGCCGGTCAGGATCGTCGCGGCGAAGAGGTAGCCGAGGCCATGCTCCTTCACCAGCGACACCATCACCAGGGCCATGGCCCCGGTAGCGGCAGAGATCATCGCCGGGCGTCCGCCCGCGAAGGCGGTGATCACCGCGATGCAGAACGACGCGTAGAGGCCGACCTTCGGGTCCACCCCGGCGATGAGCGAGAAGGCGATCGCCTCCGGAATCAAGGCCAGGGCGACGACGGTGCCGGCCAAGATTTCACGCGTGATATTGGGAGCCCACTGGCTCCGCAGATTGGTCAGGGTCATGAAAATGAGAAATCCAATCGTTCCCGCGCGCGGTCGAGCGGCTGGGAATCGAGACGGGGAATGCGAGACAGGCCATCCGACACGCGTCGCGGGACAGCCACATGGAGCCTGGATGGAGCGCAGGCGCTGAGGAGAGCGGAGCTACGGCGGCGTGGGCCGTGCGTACAATCTGGCTCGATCCTTCAACATGCGGTGGGTCATAACAGGATTATGCCGCGACGCAATGGGAGCGGAGGCAGCGCCGGGAAGGGTCCGTCGCTCCAAGCGAAGCACGTAGGCCGTTTACGTGCGTGCAAGCTAGAAGCGTATAAGCTCTCCGCGATCGTCGGTGAACGAGCCTCATGCCCGAAACGAACTCCAGCCTGATCGAGGCTGCGCGCCGCAGGCCCTGGTATCGGCTGCGACTGCCAAAGGACCTCGAAGCACAGTTTACCGAGACGACGCGCTGGTCTCGGGCGACCTACATCCAGTCCTGGCTCCTGATCTTCATCGTCTTCAATGTTCTGTCACTGAAGATGGATTTCGACCTATTCGGTCCGGAGCAGTTTGGGGTTCCAGCTTTCCTGACCTTGGGTGTGTTTCTGCCTGCGGGTCTCGCGGCGATCGCGGCGCTGCACGGCATCACCAGCGCTCGGCGTCAGGCCGGGATCGTCATCGGTATCTCGGTGCTGGACATGGTGATCGTCCTGAACAGCGCCCGGATCGCACCGCAGACCCACGCGGATACCTACCTGATCCTCGCGGTGATCGTCCCGATGGTCGTCGGCATGATCGCGCCGCTCTCCTTCCGGCACAGCCTCGTGCTCTGCGGAAGCGCCTTCAGCCTCTACGCGGCCTACGTCGTCGGATTCGTTCTTCCGCGCAGCGAGGCGACCGGACTGCCACTCCTGATCGCGAGCCTCACCCTCGTGCCCATCAAGCTCGCCTATTCCCGCGAGTGGACCTGCAAGGAAGCGTTTCTCCTCACCTTGGAAAAATCCGCCCGCGACGTCGATCTGGCAGCCGCCAATGCGCGCCTGACGATCCTGTCCGAGACCGACAGCCTCACCGGACTTCGCAATCGGCGCAGCGCCAATGCGCGCGTGCAGGCCGGATGGGCTGACGCCTGCGCGGACGGCGCCTGGGCCACGCTGATGCTCATCGACATCGACGCCTTCAAGCGTCTGAACGACACCGCCGGCCATCCCGAAGGCGACCGGTGTTTGAGACTGGTCGCCCAGGCGCTCGCGGCGGCGGCTGCCCGTCACGACGCCCAGGCGGCGCGCTACGGGGGCGAGGAGTTCATCGTCTTCCGGCCGTGTGCAGACCCGTCGGAGGCGGTACGGATCGGTGAGAGCCTGCGCCTCGCGGTTCAGGCCCTGGCCTATCCCCATCCGGGTCTCCCCGACGGCGCCTGCGTCACCGTCAGCGTCGGAGTCGCGACGGCGCATGGAAGCCTGGGATCCCTTGCGACGACGGCCGCCGATCTCCTCAAGGCTGCGGACGATGCCCTCTATCGGGCCAAGCGCGGCGGACGGAATCGGGTGGAAACCACGACTCTGGCACCGGTATCGGCCAATTCCGACGGGGCTCGAACCAGCGCCTTCGGCTGACGACGTCTACCCACGGACAACACCGATTGATTCGAACCGTCTAATCGAGACCGTCATCGACGAAATAGGCCTCCCCGGCCGGGTCCCGGACCTCGTAGACGGGGGCGCGGCGCGGCACCGGCCGCACGACGGCGGCCGCCCGATAGGCTCCGTACGGCTCGCGCCCCATCTGCATACCGGCGGACATGACACCGTCCTCGTCACCGCGGCGGCGATGCGAAGCCATCACGGAACTGCCCTCGATCACCACCCGGGTCTTGCCCATGCCCTCAGCCTTGACGAGGCCGAACAGGGTCGCGGCGTTCTTCGGTGCGAGCCGGACGCAGCCATGAGAGGCCGCGCTGCCGAGACGTCGCGTGTGATTGGTCCCGTGGATCGCGTGGCCCTGCCCGGTAAAGAAGATGGCGTTCGGCATCGGCGCGTCGTCGAATTCGCGCGAGAAATGCGTGCGCTCCATCCGGAACGGGCGATGGGCTCCGCTGGGTGTGTCGTAGCCGTCCACGCCCGTAGAGACGGGCCAGTCGTAACGGGTCTGCCCGTCGACCGTCACGGTCATGCGCTGCGCGTCCTTGTCGACAGCGATCAGGACCTCCGCCCGGGCAGGACAGGAAAGGATCGTCGCCAGGGCGAATCCAGAGACCAGTGACGTCAGGCGGGTGCGCATCGAACCCCTCGGAGACCACGAACGAAGCTGGAACGCCTACGCTTGCGGCGTGCGTTGGTTCCAGCGCGGCACGGATCAGGTGCCAGCGGCCGGATCCGGCCGCCGAACCTCGGCCGCCGCCGTCTTCATCACGTTCGCCACGAGCGTATAGGTTTCCACCCAGGCCTCGCGGACTGCAGGCGTGAAATCCGGGCCCAGGCCCTGCTCAAGCGTCCAGAGCAGGGCCGCGCCCACCGGCTCATAATGAGCGGCCTGCGTTCCGAACGAGACGTGCTGGCGGCCGAGCGTCTGAAGCGCCGGCACCACCGTCTCCGGTTTGTGCAGGTTCGTGACCGCGAGGCCCAGCATCGCCATCAGCTTCTTCTTCTGCTCGCGCATATCCTCCGGAAACATCGGGCGAACCTGCGGTGCGATCTCGAACAGACGTCCGTAGAACAGATCGGCCGCCGTGCCGGCGATCGGCCGAACCTTGGCGAAACTGTCCTGGACGAGAACGATTTGTTCCGGGGTCATGCGGAGCTCGACATGAGAGGGAGTGATCGCGGCGCGGATGCGTGCGACGTTCTTGCGCCGGCAGCGACATCCCACAAGAGGGAATGGTGTCCTAACCGCAAAACGGACTGTTCCGCTGGGGCGGTTTCCTGCGGCGGACGTTCGGCCGACCGACCTGAACGAAGCCTGCCAGAACGCTTCAGCTGGGATGCATGACCGAATCGGCACTCTGTCCCTCGACAGCCGGGACAGCACCGGTTGGGTCACCGAGACCGTGCACGATGCCGGCCTCCTCGACGAAACAGGGGATGGGCGATGAAGACGTTGGCAGCTTTGACGGCCGTTGCACTTGTCGCGATGGGCACGATCGGAACCCCCGAGGCTCAGGCCCGAGGCCAGGGCGGCGCGATCGCGGCCGGGGTGATCGGAGGGCTCGCGGCGGGGGCCCTCCTGGGCGCCGCCGTCTCGGAGGCGCACGACACTTCCGCCTACGGGTACGGGCATCGCCATCCCGAACCCCGCTATGCCTACGACGACGAGGCTCCGGTCGTGCGCTACCGGCCGGCTCCCGCAGTCCGCCCTTACGAGTACGACGCGGTCCCGGTCTATCGCAGACCACGTGTCTCGGTTCCAAACTACGATGAAGGATTCGCCGGATATGGCTATCGCCGCGCCCGGTATGGCTATCGGCAGGATTGTGAGCGCCCCTACGGTCACGGTGGCTGGTAGTTCGACCGATCGGGGGCCAGCCGGGCAATCGGCTGGCCTCCTTCGCGCGTCGTCACGGACAGGGTCGCAACCGTCTGTGCCGACCGGCGTTGTCACTATTCGCGGGTAGATACACTATCCGTCAGCGAACGGCGCCGCAGCCGACTGTCGAGATGGATTTCGAATACCCGTATTTCTGCTTTCCCCGGCCCGACAATTGTAACCGGACTCCCTTCCGTGTCGGTGTCGACCGCGCCTTGGCACTCTCGTTCCCGCCTCCGCTCGACGGCGACCTTCCCGACCGGATGGCGAACGCCCTGGAGGCGCTGGTTGCTGCCCTCGTGCCGCCTCACGAAGCGGACGGCTGATCGCGGCCGACCCAGGGCGCGGCGGGTTCGGTGCGGGATGCCCGGAATCGCATACTCTCGCTCCCCCCCGCGCAAGGGACACGGTCCCGCGGCCGAATCCTCGAAATGCGTGATGTATCGCCAAGCGTAGCGATCCGCACCCGGCAGGTCCGCCTCGGAAGTTTTAGTTCCGGCGATTCCGGACGGAGCCCAATGCCCAGGTCGATCGTGTTTGCCCTCGGCGGATGGACCTCCCGGTTCCGCCGCGGCGTTCTCATACCGTGTTCGTCGTCGATGCGGAGTGCCGGACCTTGGCGCATGACCTCAGCTATCCGCCCTTGGATCAGCCGAAGGAGGTGGCGGACGGCGTCTGGGTCGTCGATGCCGCACCGATTCACGCGGGCGGCATTCCCCTGCCCTTGCGGATGACGGTTTTGCGCTTGGCCGGCGGCGAGTTACTGCTCCATTCGCCTGTTCCGCATCATCCGGCTCTCCAGTGCGCCGTGGAGGAACTCGGACGCATCGGTCACCTCGTGGCGCCGAGCGTCGGGCACTGGATGTTTCTGAGGGACTGGCAGGCCGCTTGTCCCAACGCGATCACCTGGGCGGTCCCGGGGCTCGAGGACCGGAGCCAGGTGCGCCGAGCGGGCGTGGCGATCGATGCAGAATTGACGGACCGGCCACCCCGCGTCTGGGCCAAAGAGATCGATCAGGTCCTCGTCGCCGGACCCGTGTTCAAGGAAGTCTGTCTCTTCCATCGCCCGAGCCGGACGCTTCTACTGACCGACTTGATCATCAACTTGGAGGGCGACCTTCTGCCGGTCTTCGCACGCCCCCTGGCCCGGCTGCTCGGCATCGTCGCGCCGGAGGGCAAGGCTCCGCTCTACCTGCGGCTCCTCCTGCATCTGAACCATCGGGACACGGTCCAGGCCGCGCGCCGCCTCGTCGCCTTCCACCCGGACCGGGTGATCTTCGCTCACGGCCAGTGGTTCGACCGCGATGCCACCGAAGAGCTGCGCCGCTCGCTCGCCTGGATCCTCAACGGAGACCGCGCCGCGAAGCGACTGTCGGCGGCCGGCGCGAGACCCACCCGCACACCCCTGCATTCGAAGACGCTGGCGGGCATGGCCCTCGTGGGCGCCTTGGCGCTGCTCGCCTATCTCCGCCGGTCGCAGCGCTGAGCGTTGCCGTGGTCCGAGGGTGGGACAAAATCGAGAGGATTGGTGCGGACGGCGGGAGACCCTTCGTACCAGTCCAGATCATTGTAAACATTGATGTTTTTCAGGCAACTTCGGAGGGCTTTGTAGCGGTCTTTGTAGTGGCTGGCGAGGGGTTGAGCGGGAAGTTCAGAGCCGCGCTGCCCTCATTCAGAGACACTGACCGAACTGAAGGCTTCTAAGACGCACGAGGTGAGCGTCCAATCACGCTGCAAACCTCGTGCGTCAGTTCGGTCAGTACCTGCGGTCGCTGCTGTCGCTCATACGCCGCGCAACGTAGTCGCCTGAGTAGGACTTCTGCCCAAACACCAGCCACCCGATGCCGAACCCAATAGTCCCTGCGATGAACATGCTGGCCAACGTGGTGCTGTCGGGGTTGCTCACGGCGCGCCTGCCCTGGCGGTAGTAGTCAGCACCACGCCTGAAGAAATCGTCCACCATCTCAGGGGCTCGGTCGCTGACGCTACGAAGCGTCTCCTTCGCTTGGCCTGAAACGGTGTTCACGGCGTCCTTCACCTGATCGGTAGCGGCGCTTAGCGTCTCCTTGGCCTGACCTGTGACGGTGCTGAGGGTATCATTAGATTGATCCTTCAACACCGGCCCCTCAATCCCGGGCATCGGCTTCTTGAAGCCCTGCTGCCCAGCCACCCTGCCCTTATCATCTTGGTACTCAGCGTCGGTCATTTCGACCTCCTAGTTCGTCTGCCAAGTGCGTTGAGCAGCAGGCCAGCAGCCTGCCGCCCAGCAGTTAGCCCTCAGCCCTTCTTATTGGCCTTGCTGTGCCCGACTGCGCACCCAGCAGCGGCACCCACTTTGCCGTGGCCAGCCATCTTGCCAGCCACGCCACCGACGATAGCGCCCTTGATGCAGCCCTTGGCTTCCACCGGGCTCACGTTGGCGAGAAGGCTAAGGGCGAGACAGGCCGCGAGTGCGAAAGTGGTCTTCATGGCGTGGTCCTCCGTTGGTCGTGGTATGCCAACCGAAGGTGTGACCGGAGCGTTCCGGTAAGATGAGAAGAGAGGGTTCAGCAAGGAAAGACTCGTTCGACGCGTGGCGGTACCGCTTCAAGACCCTCGCTTGGACTCTGAGGATCAACGACAGCTTTGAGGAAGCCATTGTAGGGCACGCTCCTGATAGCGCTCCAAGGGCTTACGGAACGGTCACCCTTGCGACCATGAAGGAAGCGCAGGAGCGCATCCCCGTCTAACAAGGTCGGAAGCTCTCGCGGAAAGCGGCAGCGCCAACTGTCGTTCCTCTCGGAAGCTCGACCCACTCTGAGAGGCCTTATTCCACAGCTTCAGGCCTAATCATTTGGACGCGCTATGGGATGCTAAGATTGGCTCTGGGCATATTCAGGCGCTCGGGAGCTGGCGTACGGATAGATACGGATTAGATGCGTTGTACGGATAAGGGCTGAAAGCTGCGATGCTGTAGAGGAAGATTTAGAAGGTCCGGTATGCCGAGCTGAAACTAACGCACTGCAATGCCTGTTCGCTTGAATCAAAATACTTTTTGTCTAAACTCCTCCTGATAGACCCAGGTTGTGCGAATGAGGTACGATGTCGACGCTTACGATTCCCAGCCCTTCCGGACAAATTATCCTGGAGATTCTGCCTGCGAAGCCACTGTTCATTCTCGGGCGTAACGGGACGGGAAAGTCTGCGCTAGTACATGCATTGCAGCAGCAGCTAGCGGGACGGGCTGTATATCTCCCTGGAACGAGGACTGGAGTATTTGACGGAGAAGGCTTAGGCATGACGCCAGTCAGTCGACGTCAATTTGCTCAAAATCTCTTTGGATGGGACAGCTCTCCAGATACACGTTGGAAAGTAATTGTCGGAAACCAACGCAACGAAAAAGCGGTACATGATCTAACTGCTTCAGAAATACAGTACAAACTAGATTTGGCAAATCAAGTTGCTGGTGGCGACACGGCTGTAGCCATAGAAAGGCTGCAGTCTAACGACTCGCCATTGGACAAGGTTAACCTGCTTCTCGAGCAATCTAATTTGCCTGTGCGAATTATAATTGATAATGCTGAAATCAAAGCTGCTCAAAGTGGAAGCATTTATAGCTTCGCACGCATGTCTGACGGCGAGCGTATTGCGCTAATACTCATCGCAGAGGTGGTCTCTGCGGTAGACGGTGCCGTATTCCTAATTGATGAGCCCGAACTTCATCTTCATAGAGCAATCATAGTTCCTCTTATTGCAGCTCTCGTGAAAACTCGGCCATTGTGCGAGTTCATTATATCGACTCACGAGCTTGAACTCCCAGCCGAGGTACGAGATGCGAGAGTTTGTATCGTTAGATCTGCGAATTGGCTGCATGGGAATGTTGCTACGTGGGATGTAGATGTTATCGAGGCGGCGACCATACCTGAAGACCTCCGTAGCGATGTTCTCGGGTCACGCCGAAAGGTTCTATTCATTGAAGGCAAAGCAGACAGCCTTGATCGCCCAATGTATGCTGTCCTTTTCCCAAAAATCTCGGTTCGCCCGAAAGAAAGCTGTCGCGATGTAATAAGAGCAGTTGCAGGATTGAGAGGAACATTCGAGCTACATCATACGGAGGCATATGGATTGATCGATAACGACGGCATGTCCGGCGAGCAGTCCGCTTCTCTGATGGAAAGTGGTGTCTTTCCATTGTCTGTATTTGCCGTAGAGAGTCTATATTACTCACCGGAAGTTATGTCCGCCGTTGCACTCCGGCAGGCTGGAACGGCTAAGCCAAATGAGGCAGAGCAGAGGGCGGTAGCAGAGGCATATTTGGCTGATGCGAAAACAAAGGCATTGGCTGCAGTTGTGCATGGAGACCGCACTCAGCATTTAGCTAGTCGCATAGCTCAGCGGCAGCTAAGAGATAAGTTGATTTCGCTTCTGCCATCCAGGGAAGCTATGATGGCGCTTAATGCCGGGCCGATCAATTTAACAATTCCATCGCTTTATGAGGAGGAACTGTCCCGGTTGAAAGCCTTAATTGCTGCGGGAAACCTCGACGCAATCATTTCGCGGTATCCAGTCAGGGAGACAGGAGCACTCGACGCAATCGCGAAAGCGCTTCGATTCCAGGGGCGCGGAGATTATGAGGCTGCAGCGTTAACCCGCATCTCTTCTGAAGAATCGTTGATGCAAGCCCTCCAAAATAAGCTCAGCCCCCTGTCCGCGATATTACTCTGAGCCTCTATGCCCTGCCAGCTTCTCTGCTTGCAATCCCGTCCGCGCGCTCGTTCAGCTCGTGTCCAGCGTGCCCCTTCACCCACACCCAGGTAACGCTCTCGTGCCGCGCTACGGCCATCTCCAGCATCTGCCATAGCTCCTTGTTCGCCACCGGCTTGCCCCCGGCTGCCTTCCAGCCCTTGGCCTTCCACCCTGGTAGCCATTCGGTGATGCCCTGGATGACGTACTTGCTGTCACCCAGCATGGTGACCACGGCACCGGGGCTCAGGGCTCCCAGGCCCGCGATGGCTGCCGTCAGCTCCATCCGGTTGTTCGTGGTGCTGGTCTCACGGCCCTTCACGATCTTCTCCGCGCCTGTGCGGGTGTTCACGAGGATGGCCCCGTAACCTCCTCGTCCAGGGTTACCCTTACAGGCCCCGTCAAAGGCAATGGTGATCTCGCGTGGTGTGCTCTGCGTTATCGCGTCTGACATGGTCCGTGATCCTGTTCTGAAACGAAAAAGGGAGGAGCCCTTGCGAGCCCCTCCCGGTTGGTCGTGTGTGATGCGCCCTTCCCGGTTACTTGGCCGGGAGGAGCGATGATGTGGCGTTGATGGTCTGGAGCATCAGCGGGTAGTTGTGGAGCACGTTCAGCGCCCTGGAGAGGTTGCGAACGTCCCCGCTGACCAGCTTGCCGCCCTCGTGGAAGGAGCTGGTGACCCCACCGACCCCCTTCAGGAAGTCGTCAGCGAGCCCGGCAGTGGGGTTGGCAAGCAAGCCTGCTGAAGGGTTCTGAGTGGATCGGGTGTTGAACCACGGGTCGAAGCCCGCGATCCCCGCTCCGAAGTCGAAGGCACCAGGGATGAGGGACGAAGCACCCGCCCTCTGGAACCCTGCCATGGCGATCTTGGCATCCGACAGGCGGTCGCTCGCGGCCTTCTTCTTGTCCTCATCGGACATGCCAATGAGGCTGAGGTTGGTCTGAACGGTGTAGGCCATGGCCCCGAACATCATCGAAGCCATGAACCCAAAGAGGTCGTTCAGCTCGTGATTATGAACCGCTGAGAGCGTCTGCTTCGACCAAGCGCCGATGACGAAGTTCCTGAACTGGAACAGTATCTTGGCGAAGGGCGAACCCAGCATCGCGTTCATCTGGCCCAGATCGTTCTGCTGAATGGTCCTACGGGTCCACGTCGTGATCGCGTGCTCGAAGGCAGAGCGAGCCTGAGGCTCCCACTGCTCCAGACCGAGTATCTGGATGTCGCGTCCACTCTCACCCTTGATGGTGGCGCTGTGCGTCTTGATCTCCTTCAGCACCCGCTTCTGCATGTCCTGATCGAGGCCGATGAGGCGCATCCGCTTCTCTGAAAGGGCACCATCCTCCAAAGCAGCCGCACGGAACTTCGCGACCGCAGCCTTCATCGCCCAACGCTCTTGGAACGTGGTGATGGGGGCCAGGGAGACCATCGAGGTGTAGCGTGAAGCCTTCTTGGTGATCTGTTCAGCGGCATCGAGGCGGGAGCTTCTGGAGGCACCGTCAGCCATCTGAGAGGCCACGTCGTTGCCCTGCCAAGTGATCCCAGAGCCACGGAGGTGGTCCGTACCGCTGGTGAAGGCGTACTCCCAGTCCTCCAACTCGTCCCGAAGGAGCTTGCCGGTCTTGGCGTCCCGCATGAAGTCACGGAAGCCAGGGATGGTCTGGAGCATGTGCTTCACGCCGAACTCACCCAGGATGCGACCGAACTCAGCCACTGAGGACCAACCGGCCTGGGACATCAGGCGCACGAAGTTGACGTTCTGGATCACCCGCATGGCCTGTCCGAGCCGCGTCCGGTCCACGCTCTGTGGCACTCCACGGATCGTGTCGTAGGCGAACTGGAGGTCACCAAGCTCCCTCTCCAGGGTCTTGGCGCGGTCTAGAGGGCGAAGGTCGCTGTCCAGAGCGCGTGCCTGGGCCATGAGCTTCTGCCAGTCGCCATCGGAGTGGATGCCGTCCACGAGGAACTTCGGAGCGTCCCCGTCAGGGTGCCACTTCGGGTTCTCGATCCGCATCTGTCCGAAGGCTACGGCCCCCGACATCTGCTTGTTGTAGGCGTGGACGATGGCGTGCATGTTGTCCTCCCAGAGGTCCGCGATGGCGACCTCACGACGCCCGTTGCGTCCCTCCAGGGTCATCTTGAAGTTCTCGTCCATGACCGTGCGGCGCTTCTGGCGGCTCGTGATGGACTTCCCGTCACCGGACTTCTGCTCAATCTGATAGAGGGCTTGGTTCACCTCCACCTCATCGAGCCCGTACTTCACCAGATCGGAGCGTAGGGCTTCCACATCAGACCCTGAGAGGGCCTTCATGGTGGACAGCTCCTGCCCTGCGTCCACCTTTGCGAGGCGGTCGTAGTAGTAGGAGCCCAGCTTAGCGGCGAACTTCGGGTCGAGGTCAGGGTTCTTTCGCTCGATGGCGGTGCCCAGGAGGCGGCGCAGCTCGTTGCCGTGCTCCATGTTCAGCTCGTTGAACCGCCCCCAGTTCGTGTAGCGCGGGAGGTAGTTCGGGTTGTCTGCCCAGTCCTCGGCCCCCGGTAAGGGGCGCATGGTCTCACCACGCTTGTAGCCAGGGTTACGGGCATACTCACGCCAGCTCTCGGACTGCTTCTGCCACGCGGTCGCCATCTGCTTCACAGCAGGATCGACTGAAGCCAGAGGATCGGAGTTGCGGACGGCGTAGGAGATGGAGCGTTGAAACTCCACTTCCTTGCCCCCGAACTCCCAGTCGTACCACGAGATGTTGTTCCGCTTCCGGTAGTCGCCCGTTGCAGCCTCGTACTCACGCGACCAAGCCGTGTTGGCCTGCTCCTGAAGTTGCCGTGCCTGGGCCTCCACGGGGATGGAGACGGCCTTGGAGGTGTTCTTGTTGCCCACCGTATCCTGCACCAGGGTGTCAGTCAGAGCGGCAACGAGAGGGTTCTTTGAGTTCTTGTGACGGGCCATGTCGAACCGCATCGGGTTCACGAAGGCGTCGCCCGTGGCTTCCGTCTCAAGGAGGCTCATCTCGTAGGTGTCGGAGCGGACGGCATCCCTCTGCCAGGGCACGGCGGCAGCACCGGCAGATTTGTTGTCGAACGCTGTTCCACTCTCCAGCTCGGTGCGGAGGGTATGCATGGACTTCACCGCCTGCTCTGCCGTCTCCTCGATGTGTGTGCCCTTCCAGGCATGACGGTTGAGAGCCAGGTATCCCGCAGTGCCCATCACGCCAGCCCAGAGCGCGTCCTGCGTCTCGTAACCGGGCTTGTTGAGCATCGCGGGGATGTCGGACGCGACCGCTCCCAAAGCACCATCGGCAGCCGCTGCGCCAAAGCGGGCCACCCGTCCAGCGCCAGCGAGCTTTGCCACCGCGCCCACAGGTGCCAGGAAGGAGATGGCGAGGCCCGCAGGATCAGCTAGCCCAACTGCCATGCGGACGAGAGAGCCATACTTCGTGGCGGCAAGCCTACGCTCTCGTTCCGCGTCTGCCTGGGCCTGCCTTACGCGGAAGTCCCAGTCCTGTTCGGACGACGCTATCGAGAGGTAAGGCAGATAGCGTGCATCAAGCTCCTTGATCTCGTCCTGCTGAAGGAGCTGTTTCGTGACTTTGAACGCAGGATCGTAGACGGCCTTGTTGTTGGACTTCAGGGCATTGGCGATCATCCAGTCCTGCGTGGCGGATGCCTGGGCAGCCTGGACGAGGGAGTAGGCCCTGTCCTCCTCAGCCTTCACCCGCTGACGGTCATCCTCACGGGAGAAGGGGATGCGCTGAGAGGTGCTGGCCGGGTCGCTGGTCATGCCCATGCGGGCGATCTTCGAGGCACGCGCGTCCAGGGCCTCGATGTGCCACGGCTCGTGGCTCATGGGGAACCCAAGGCCGTACTTAGCGGCGTTGGCGTGGAGCCACTCCTTCACGGCAGGGTCGCCGTTCATGTTGAGGTCGGCAGCCTTACCGTGGTTGTGCATCGAGTTGCCGGGAGGGGCGACCCACTTCCGTGCAGCCTCCTCCGAGCCGTACTTCTTGACGGCAGCAGCAAACAGCTCGGCCTGACGCTCCGGGGAACGGAAGCCTGAGTTGATCTGGAACTTGGCCCGAAGGTTCTCGGGCATGTCCGCGACCATGTTCGCAAGGCGGGACTTGAGGTCCCAGTCCATCTTATCGAGGTGCTCGGCATCGTGGCCGGGAGCCAGGAAGGGCTTGAGGTCGATGCGGGGCTTCGGGTGAGCCCCCTCCTCGCCCATCTTCCCCCCTGCCCATGTGTAGAGGTCACCGACCGTCCGCACGTTCTTGAAGATGTTGAGGTTGGAAGCGATGGCCTGAGTGTCGAGGACGCGATCCACCGGAGTGTCGGGGGACGCCTTCAGGATCATGGCACCACCCGTGGGACCGAAGACCCACCCGAGCTTGCTCTCAGAGGCCGTAGGCGCACGCCCAAGGACGCGCGTGAGGTTCTCGTTGATCTCCCGCATGTAGTACGGGGCCACACGGGCCTGCTGGATGGGGTCCATCCGGTTGTTTAGGCCGAGCTGAGGGTAGCGGGCTGAGAGGTCGTTCCACGTCCCGTCCACGATCTGGAACAGGCCCTTGGCGCTGGAGGTACGGGCACGAGCGTTCGGGTTATCGGTGCTCTCCGTGGTCGCCACGCGGCGCATGAGGTTCACGTCAACACCCGCTGAGGCGGATGAACGCTCCAGCTCGGGCTCCCATGGACCGTTCGATACCGGGGCCACGATAGGCTGCACGATGCGGGGCGGCTGGATGCCCGTAGGAGCCTCAGGAGCAGGCATCGGGGCAGGAGGCTGGGCGAGTGCCGGGGTAGGCTTGGCGGGCGCTGAGGGGGCTTCAGGGGCCACTACAGGGGCTGTTACGGCCTGCTCCGGGAGGGTGACTGGTTCGGGGGTAGGCGACCCGGCCACCGGATGAGGGACAGTGGGTTTGAAGACGTGCTTCGTCCCGTCAGGGGCTGTGATCGTGTTCGCCTCGTCTTCGAGGGCCTTCATCGTGCGGTTTGAGCTGGTGGAAAGCTGAGGAGCGGACACGGGTGTGCCTTCGCTCGCGCCCTGTGACGGGACGGGATCGTTCATGCGGTTCTCGCGATGTTAAAGGATTAAGGTTTGAAGAGCCGATTGGCTCAAAGGTTAGAAGATCGATGCGCTGCCATACAGATCGTGCAGCGTAAGTTCCTGCTGACGTTCATTGCGCGTTCATCGGCGTGAATCAGCTGCCAATGCCTGCGTGCGACCTTTTGCAAACCGGTAAACCGGAACGAGTGCCTGCCGAGACCGTTGGTTTAGCAATCAGTCATTCAGCAGGAGATACCGAATGCGCAAGTTCGCAATCGTTTCGACGGCAGTTCTTAGCCTCGGAGTGCTTGCCGCAGCACCGGCAGAGGCCCGTGGATTTGGGCACGGTGGTGGCTACGGGCATGGCGGGTATGGCCACGGTGGGTTTGCACGCGGTTACGGCGGTGGATACGGGCGTCGTGGGATCGGAACTGGTGCAGCTGTAGGTCTTGGTATCGCGGGCCTTGCAGCGGGTGCAGCAGTCGCTGGGGCCTACAATGGTGGCTACGGCGGCTACGACCGTCCCGTTGGTTACGGCTACGCCCCGGCCTATGGTTACGGTGGCGGCGGTTACTACGGCAACGGCTACTGAGCAGTCGGCATTGGTTGAGCGAAAGGGGTCACCGAAAGGTGGCCCTTTTCTCGTTGGTACTTCAGTACCCCAGCATAGCTTCGCCTTAGCTTGGGCACGTCGGTTGAGGGCTTATGACCCTCGTATAGGGAGGAGCTGAGAGAGATACTGAAGGTGACTGGGTAGCAGGGTACTCGGTGGTGACAGGGATGGTATGGGAGGTGATCTGCCTGGACACCTCTTCCATCAGCACCTTCACCTCGGATGCTCTGGACCAGGGCACCATCAGACCATCGTGAAGGCCAAGCCCCACCACACCCCTCGTCTTCAGCTCCAGCAGCACCTCCATGAGGATGTTGCTCTCCGTGAACATGAGATGGTGACCGAGCCCTTCCCCGAAGCAAGGAGCCAGATCAGGGTGGTGGTGAAGGATGGCCTCCCTGACATGAGGCATCGTTAGGCTCTTGGGCATCACCTCGTCTGGAGCAGTCACCTTCGGCCAACGGCACCTGTGATGCTCATCGAACATGAGGCAGTTCACGATGAGCTTGGCAGCTCTGCGATGCCCTATGAGGCCAGGGATCGCGTAGAGGTCCCCTTCAGGCGGTGCCAAACCCCTATGAGCGTAGGCCAGTCTGACGAACATTGAAGAGAAGTCGAGGATCGCAACAGGCTCATTCTCGATCCTGATGCTGCCCCTTCGGCGCTTGTTGAGGTTCGACCACCACCCACCGAACATCCGCCCTCCTCGATCATGGCTGATGAGGTGGTCTTCCTTGGCAGTGAAGCACCGCCGCTGCTGGCGTTGGAACGTGTCTACGAACTCCGGGCCATCGTATCGGAAGCCCAGGTCGGCACCCATCAGGAAGGCGTTCAGCCCTTCCATCTGACTCCTCATGGCGAGAGTGGTGCTGGTGTCTGGGTAATCCACTAGCTCGCGTGAGAAGCCTTCTCCGACAGGCCCGCGCCGCTCCTTCTGCGAGAGGATGATGGTCTCCCCCGCAGAATGTCGAAACTCATCAAGGGTGATGCCGATCTCGTGGACCTTGACCCTGAAACGAGAACTCGGTGCGATGGCTGATGCCTCACCCATGCCGGGTGACGGATGGAAGGTGAGCCAGCCGATGCCCTCCAGGCTGCTGATGGTGCTCGCGAAGGTGTCACCGAAGGCGGGGTGATCGTAGCGGGTGCGTGGCTTCCTGGCCTTGCCCGTGAGGACAGCAAGGTTGCCTGACGGTGGTAGGAGCGAGTGACGAGCAAGGTTCATCACCACAGCCTCCACCATCACCCTGTGGTTCGCCTCGTCCACCTCCTTGCGCTGGCGCTTCCGTGCCTGTGTCTGGTGCTCGTACTGGGCCACCAAGGAAGCGGCTTCTTCGACAAGCCTGATGGTCCTTACGGAGCCCACCCCAAGCCACTTATCGAGCCAATGAAGCCGCTGTGACGGCTCCTGTGTCGTCACCGTCACTGAAGCGCCTCCAGGGCTCCCGCCAGAGACATCATGCGCTGCTGTTTCGCCTCCTCCTGCTCCCGTTCGAGCTTTGCGAGGTGCAAACCGACACCACCAAGGGCATCGGCCACCCACTGACCGAAGACCATGACGGCACGCGGCGTGAGTTCACGGTAGGCTTTGTGGGTCTTTCCGGTCTTGTGGTTGTACCATGAGCCCGCGTTTAGCTCGGTTAGCCCACGCAGTCGTCTGACGAGCTGGAAACGGAAGGCAGCATCTGACCGGAACCGTCGAGGCTGACGATCCTGCAAAAGGAACATCGCGAAGGTCGTCTCGACCACCTTTGACGGCTCCACGTTGCTCGCAAGCTGGACCACCTCCTGGGCTGCGATCCGGTCAGGGCGATAGCCTGCCTGACCACGCTGGAAGGCTGCCTGGATGCGTCGGGCGTGCTCCAGCACCGCGTTCCATCGAGCCTCGCACTCGGCCCAAAGCGGGCTTGTCTCGTTCCTCGCGATGCGTGCTCGGACGAGCTTCAGGTACTGGGTGAGGTCAGCCTTGGTGATGCTCTCTTGCTCCGGGTGGCCGTGACGACGAGAGCGGGAACGATGGGTCTGGCAGAACGCCCCATAGCGAGACGTTCGCGCGCCACAGCCGGGCGCACGGCAAGATCGGACTGTCATGTGTGATGATCCTGGGTAGGAGGCCGTAAGGGCTGCGCGAGGCGGCGTTAAGTCGGCCTAGAAGGGGAACTGAGGCCGTCCCTTGAGGGACAGATGCGCAGGCAGAGGATGGCCCTGCGGAGTGGGCGATGCGCTTCCTGCCTGTGTGCGGGACAATCGGAGCCGAGGCCCTGTCGTAGCAAGGTGCTGTCCTGCAAGTGTGCGGGGTAATCGCTGCAAGAACCCAACCGCGAGATGGGCCTCTACCAAGTGTGTCGGGTAAATCCCCCACAGGCGGTCGTAGCAGTTGGCGATTGCTGCTTCCTAGTGTGCGGGGCAACCTTGGTTTTTGTAGCTAAGTGACTGATAAACAAAGATTATATTCGAGGCACGCTCAGCGCACGCACAGCCGCCTAGAACCCTCGAATGAGCGCGAGCACGATCAGCGTCAGCACCGCCGAGATAATGATAGAGCCCAGGCAGCCCAGGCGGTTGGAAAAGAAGAAGAACATGCCTGACAAGCGCCTGAGGGACCGCATGGTTTCCCAGGATCGCTACAGCGGGCGTTAGGCGACCTTTGCGAGCACCCTCGACACCTGCATGGGCGACCACTCCCCGCCTCGTGCAGTGGGGATGCCGCGCTCGTTCAGGGCTCGTGCAAGGGCACCGTAGGAGGTCACTCCAGCGGCCTGAAGCTCCTCGATAATGGGCGCGAGGTCAGCAGCCCGTCCATTCGCCTTGGCTGTCCGAGTGGCTCGACCCGCCTCCCTGGTGGCATCCGACATCACCACGCCCCGATTACCTCCGAGCTTCTGTCCACGCTTCTTCGCAGCCTGGAGGGCAGCCTTGGTGCGGCTGGCTATCATCCCGGCTTCCAGCTCTGCCACTGAGGCCATCTGCTGGAGCAGGAAGCGCCCTGTTGGTCCTTCGATTTCAGGGAGGTCGCAGAACCGGACATCAACGCCTGCCTCAAGAAGCCGATGGAGGAAGGCCGATGAGCGGGTAAGCCGAGATACGTTCGCGACGATGAGCGGGATGCGATGCAGGCGAGCCGTGGCGAGGGCACGCTCCAGCTCGGGACGCTCGCTCTTGCGTCCACTCTCAACTTCCACGAACTCCGCGCGGATGCTCCAGTCACCACCGTTCAGGTAGCGAGCCACGGTCTCCTTCTGCGCCTCCAGGCCGAGACCTGACGCGCCCTGTCGAGCCGTACTCACGCGGTAGTAGGCGACGAAAGCACCCTGCGCCATGGCCATCACACTCCAGTCAACGAACGTTGGCCAGATTGTTATGCTGAGCTTGGCTTACCGTCAAGGCGCGTAGAATGGTGTGAGCGGCTGCGCTTCAAGGGGACTTGTTGAGCCTTGCGGGATCGTAGCACCCGAACTCATCCAAAGTGGAAGCGTCAACGTCCTCAGCCGTACCGGGAAGGATTTCGCCGCGCGCTTCATCTCGGATGCGGCTCTTCGGGCTTTTGAGCGGCGGGCAAACCCATTCGTCCTTCGCGGCATCCCATACCCGGAAGTGATGCACAGTCACCATGCGGTACGCTCCATGTGTGGCGGGAGGCAGCATCTGATCCGCCTGTCAGCAAGCCTATCAGACCACGCCCGTTCCGCCTGCCATCACCCCCAGTCGCGGTTACGCGCGTGCTTCTCACGTGCGCCTGAGCGCGATACTCGCGGGCGATACCACGCCATGCCGCGCGAGGGGTGCCGAGGGGGAAACTGGCGAACTCGAATGTGTCGATGCCGCCTCGTAAATCTGCGGAAAACATTTTGCCTTCCGATGCGAAGCTCGGCTCTTAGACTGTTTGGATCGAGCTTCTCTTTGCCCTGGACGTACATGCCGTTCTGGCGGATCGCGGGGAGCCTGGGGTAGTCGAATGTCCAGCCCTAAAGACAATGGGCACCCTGTTCGGATGCCCATCTCAAGCGCCACTGTAGTGCCCACCAGGGGGCGTGAACGGTGTGAAGGTAGTCAGGCGGCGGAAAGACCATCCAGGCCGCTGGTGGGCTTGCACGGGCGGCACAGGATGATGTGTGTCGCTCCTAGATGGAGCTGAATGGAGCTGCTCTGCCTGACACACTCAAACCACCGTCTCCCGTAGTTATCTGGGGTCCGACTGACGTATAACTCACCGAAATGAGGGACATCTACGTAGCAGCGACTGAGACAGAACTCCAACTCACAGCCCAAGAACTTCACAAGCATCGTTTTCACCCCTACCACTCGGCCACATCAGCGGTGGACGACTGCGGTTATCCAGATAAGCTCCGAAGATGTCCACGCGGCAAGAAGCTCGATTGATCTGGCTCCCAAATAGAGCTTAAATGCGCAAATGGTATTACAGGAGTGAAATCAATCCATCCGTGAAACAATCATCTGATTGATTTGGATAAAGTGCTCCTGTCGTCTCCGCCCCAGCCTGACAGGAACTCTACGGCAGTCGGAGCCGATAGGGTGACCTTCTCGCCCAACTGGATGGACACAAGTTCCGACACGAACGCTCGCCCCTTCCGCGTCAAGAACGCTACCTTCCTGCGGTACTCCTGCGGGTCGTCTATCGTCTCAATCAGGCCAAGGCCCGGCATGTCCCTACGGTGCCACTCGCCAAGAGCCATGAGGTTCCTTGAGATGGAAGCGTGTGCAAGCCCCGCTGCCGTACCTAGCTGCTTCATGTTGATCCCAGGCTGCTGAGCAATCTCAAGAACGATCTGAAGCGCATGAGGCGTCATTAAGTCGAGCCACCTCCCATCCTCTCGCCTGACATTCCCAGCATGTCTGGCAGCGCGGGTGATCCTGATGAGCTTGGCAACTTCGATTGAGGGAGTTGGATGGCTCACGTATACGCCGCTGTACAAGGTGGTTGATCGGATAGGCGCATCTGTCACAGCCACTCGCAGCAACGTCAAGCGTGCTATTTCATCAGATCATTGCCCCTGCTTCAATGAACGAGACTTAAAGTCTCTGTGTGTGGTCGAGCTATTCGAAGCCAAATTATTGATCTACCTGGGCCACCAGCTGCTCATTCTCGATCATCGTGAGCCGTGTGGCGGTAAGTGTGGCGCTGGTGAATGGTCGAAAAAAATCACAGGATGATCGCTCAGTTTACATCCAACCGCGCTGCTTGGCTGATGACGGGCCAGCCTGAGGGCCTCGATGTGCGTGGGGATGCGTGGTGCCTGATGCGCCTCCAGCTCCTGCCAGCGGTCGATGATCGCGGCCCGAAGCTACACCGAGTAGCCCGAGACGAGGATGAGACACTCGCGCTTGGGGAGGAGATAGCAGGGGCGCTCCTCACCCTTCGCGTCTCGATAGACCGACGCAAAACTGCGTTCGTTAAGACCGAGCTGGGAAAGCATGGCTCGATTGTCACGCATCACGTCAGCGTGGCGCTTACCGGTGCGATCTGCGATCTCCAGGCTCGACATCGTGAGCCCGTGCGGGATGGGGTTCAGCATGTTCATGGTGTGCTCCTCAGGGCCGCCTCACGCGCCCTGGGGCAGCCTCGCCACACGCAACTGCGCGACCTAGGTAGTTCCGAGACGCAGAATGCTACTTGTTGCCGTCGCAGCTCGTAGGTCGTCTTCGCACGTATCGAACCTGAAAGGCTGCATCGATGACGGACAAGCTCAAGAGGACGATACTCGGAGCGGTCATCGCCATCGCATTGGCAATCGCGGTGTCCTACGGGCTCATCACCCAACAGACCGCTGACGGCCTCCAGAACAAAGCCAATCAGGCGATAGCGGAGGACCAGGGCGTGCAGCCTCAGACACCGCAGCAACAGGCGCCTTCCAACCCCGCCCCACAGGCACCCAGGGCGCCTTCACCGCAGCCGAACGATCCCGCGACGCCTGCCCTCAGCCGGGCACCTCGGCAGTGACCTGGGGCACTCGCCAATAATGCCGAAGACACCTACAACAGTGGCTTTCCTAATCGCCATTCGCCAGCCCGACGCTACGGACCACACCTACGCAATCCTGGCGCAGACCGAGAGTGAAGCAGTCGAGATAGCGGCTGCCCAAGAGCCCAACGGCGCAAGCCCTCGGCATGTCGGGACCCTTGGGTCCTTAACCGTCAAGCGCATCAAGCTGAAGCCGGGTGAGGCTCGCATCGTCTAGGCCATAGTTGAATGAGAGGTCGCTGCCCCAAACGGAAAGCCCCCCGGCGTGAGGCCAACCGAGCGCGAAGATGGATGAGATGCTGTCTCTAACGGGCACCCTGGTCCCGCCGCCCAGACACCAAAGCTAGCTAATGAGGAAGATCGATGGTTCCTTGGTCTTCTTCAGCCGTGCACTGTCGGCAAACGCCCTGTGCATCGTCATAGATGTAACACCAGCCGTTTTTGCGAAACACCTTCATTTGGCCCGGCTGAGTAATAGCGATTGACAGGCTTTTTAGGTCATCGGGAAGAGAGGTGCGGCTCGCATCCGAGGATAGGACGAGTCTGGCAAATTCAGCCATCGCCTTGGTCAGGTTGTCATGCGCCGTCTTCAGAGATTCACGACTCTGTTCCATCCAACCAACCCTTCCGTAAATGCGGGGTGCAGCGTTGGTGGATACCATAATCTGCTTAGCCCTAAATCCATCAAACATATGAGGCGGCGCGGGCCAATCTGGGCTAGCCGAGTGCCGAATCTTTTGGGCACGATGTCAGTCGCGAGGCATATCCTGGCGTAGAAATGCAGGCGATGGAGTGAGGCTCCTCCTCATCGCCTCCCGCCCTGAATGAGTCTTAGGCCCATCAGCCCAGGCGGCAAGTCTGGCGGCGTGGGCGCTCGCTCTAGGTCCGGGAAGTGTGCATGGCAGCGGGGTACGTACTGATTCCCCTTCCGCCGCCCAGGGTGGTCCCGATGCGGGCAGTCCAGGGCGATGAGCTTCAAGACATCCTCCAGCGGCGTCTCAGGGCCGAACCGTGCGGCCAGCCTCGCGAGCCTGTAACTCCCCGTCCGGTGCGGGCACATGGTGCAAGCCACGCGGACCACGACATACGGATAGGCCGCGAGGTTCGGAACGGCATCAGGCTTCCTCGGCGGCATCGTCTAGACCACCCCGCACATACCCTCGCGAGATGAGGCGGCTGTGCGCTCGGGCTCGCCTGTCGCCTTCCATGAGGTCCGCCAGGGCGTCCGTGATGGCGATGCGGAGCGCCTGTCCCTCGTTGCCTGCAGTTGTCAGGAGGTAGGCCTGGGCGATGGCCTCGATAGGACAGGAGGCGATGGGTGGCCGGGTGTCTTCTCTCGGTGCCACGTGACGATGCCCCTTTGATCCGCAATGAGAACGGATGAGGAACACGCCACAGGCCGATGGGTTCGGTCAAGGGCGGCGAGATTGTTTCGCACTCAGCCGCGCGCGTGGCGCGGCGCCGCTATAGCCCCTCTGGCCCCGAACTTGTTTGCCGCCTTCGTATGGCCGCGCTTCCCTCTCACATGAGCCTTATGCACCGTATCGCACGCCTTCTCGGCTGGTTCGCTCTGGCCGCTCTCGTCTTCGTAACGGTCGCTCCCATCGGCTTGCGTCCTGTTTCGGGTGCTCCGGTTAGCCTGGAGCGCCTCAGTGCGTTCGCGGTGTTGGGCTTCCTGTTCGCCTTTGGCTACCCCAAGCGTCCGGTGCAGGTGCTGGCTCTCGTCATCATCGCCGCTGCGGGGCTGGAGGCGTTCCAACTGTTGGAGGCCACGCGCCACGGTCGCATGGGGGACTTCCTCTTCAAGGCAACAGGCGGGAGCATTGGTGTGCTGGTGGGCTGGTCACTGGCGACGCTGCCTGTCTTGCGGCGAGGAGTTCAGGCACGGTTCTGACAGTAAGCCTTGCGCCCCTACGCCTTCCCCTGGTTAGCTCCCATCCATGAGCTACGTGGATCGCATTGCGCGCCTGCGCATCACCCTCAACGACACTGAGCCGCCCATCTGGCGCACTGTCGAGGCGCCGCTCACGACCAGCCTCAAGGGCCTCCATGAAGTCATCCAGGCGGCGATGCCCTTCGAGGACTACCACCTGTTCGACTTCCGAGTGGGTGAGCGACGCTATGCCATCCCCGCCCCAGAGTTCGATGGTCCGGAGACCCGCGACGCGAAGTCAACAAAGCTTGGGCTGATCCTTGAGCGCGGGGCGACAGAGTTCCTTTACACCTACGATTTCGGGGACAACTGGCAACACACGGTGACTGTCGAAGCGGTCACCGAAGCGGACCCATCGGTGGCCTATCCGCGCCTCGTAGCGGGCGAGCGAAGGGCACCTCCTGAGGACGTTGGGGGCACTTGGGGCTTCGAAGAGTTCGTAGAGGCCATGACCAAGCCTCGGCACCGCGAGAAGAAAGCGATGCTGGAGTGGTACGGTGGCCCCTTCGATCCTGAGACGATGGACCTTGAGGCCATTGAGGCGGGTATGAGCAAGCTGGTCCAGCGTCGGGCAATCGGATTGGCAGGGTTCGCAAAGAGCCAGAGCAAACGGAGTTAAGCGCGCGTACCTTGCTGAGAGGACAGAAGGGGCCTTCGTCTCAAGGCCACGAGTCGATAAGGGCCATTACGCGCAACGCTTCGAGCACTGCACCGGCGATTGCACGGGCCTCAGAGTTTCCCTCCTCCGTCGCTGGGAGAACGGCTAAGGGATAACTCATGTTTGTTTCGTAGTGGGTGAGCTTCACGTTCAGCATACGGTACGAGCCTGGGTGGTTGATGCCGTAGAGCGCCACACCGTATGACCCGACCTTTCCGTAACTCCTCACCAGTTCACATGGGTCAAGGGCTAATACCGCTGGGCTCACCCCAGCCTTCGGGCTAAAATCCGGTCGCACGATATCGCCCATAACGAGTATCCCGTGCTGCGATTGAGGTGCACCGTGCGCTCTCTTCGAACCCCGCGCCATCTTATTCGTGATGTACGTCATTTGGTGAGGGCCGGATGCGCTAGTCAGCGTCAAAACCCTACAAGAATGGTCTTCATGCCGTATGGAAACCACTGGGGATCGTATCCAGCATTTCGCCGGATCGTGTTCCGGACTCGCAAAGAGAACGCCTCACTACTAATCATGAACCGAACATCTCCGCGCCGACTAAATATCGTCAGAGACTTGTGTTCGTCGTCAACAATTTTATCATATGTGTTATAGATGGCAGTTAGAAAGCCCAAGCCTTCAGCAGAGTAGGGCTCCCGAAAGTTGGCATCTAGAACATCCGTGGCATCGAGAAATTTCTGAAAGTTCTTTTGAATTGCGACCTGAAGAAGGATCAATTGCTTGCCGCCGGATATTTTCGAGGGCGGTGAGAGACCCTTGGGACGTACGTGAGCGTCGAGCAGGACCTCGCCATAACCACTAGGTCTGACGGCAACGACGCACACAGTCGACATGGCTGGCTTCCGCCGGTCGCTTTGTGAACCGGACGGTCTTGTAGCACGGTATCGCCAACGGGGCTTGTGTCCGGCACTATTCGGCGGACTACGAGGGCATGGGTCGCCACATCGGCAAAGGGGAATTGAAGTGGTGGGGGTAGTAGGCGGGGCCACTTGGATGCTGCGTGGACCGTCGCAAGCCTAGGCAAACGAGAGATCACTTCGAGCGTGATTTAGGTCCGCCAAAGCCTTGCTGGAACAACTTCATGAATGCTTCCTGCATTTGCTCAGGGTTCTGAGGAACGAGTGACATCCAGCTTTTCAGCACGGTCTCAGGTGAGAAGCGGTCCATCTCAGCCAGCATGCGCTTTTCCATTTCAGCCATGACCGCAGCCTGTATGGGCTGAAGGTCTGGTAGCCCAAGAAAAGCTCGGGCTTCCTGAGGGCTGCAATCGATGTTCACTGTGACTTTCATCGCTCTCCCCCTGGCTGATTCGGTATGTTCTCCGAGGAACGGCTTCGCCGATACCATGGTTCAACAGGGTTAATTTGTACCTGTGGTGGGAGGCATGCCAGCGGGCAACATATGTATTGAGCAATCTATCTACCGAATCTCAAATAGGGCACCTGATAAACCCTCAAAAAAATCCGAGAAGTAGACAGCCAAGAGTTAGCAGGGTCACTGTGCTTACAAGGATAGCACCTTTGTCATCGCGGACAAAAGGGTCGCGAAGCAGAAATATCAAGCTCACGGCTACCTCCCGAGACAAATGCTGGATTATGCTAATCGTTCATTCTTGCCATTCAGAGACATTTGAGGACACCGACTTATTATCCCGCTCAAAGCGCCTACTAAGCTGTTGGGCCACGTGAATCGGAACTCCGTACTTGCCGGAGATTTTTGCAACTACGTCTTCGAGTTCGCTTTGTGTGCAGTCCTCATTCTGCAATGCCATAGCGAGCTTGTCAGAAGCAGTCATCATCCTCAGGTCATGCTTGATTTGAATAGAGGAAGGCAAGGTAACCTTGCGGCCGAACTTAAGGGCGACACGCATTGACTTCCTCCGCTACACAAAAATAATAGAGTTAAGAAAAATAATTTCTAGACCTGCATCTTGAATCGTAGCTACATCGTACTCTGATATTTCGAATATTGATAGCGATTGAGAATTTTATTTGCAGATATTTTTGGACGATATAATTAGCCCTGCGGCTGTCACGATGAGCACGTAGAGTTTCTCTTGGTGATACCTCAAGGTCGTTGTGGTCGCGGTCAGCGCTTCCGCTCGGGCATCCCGCGTGGCCACTGGCTCACGACGATCTTCGTGGCGCCCTTTCGCCTGTGGAGCAGGTGTTCGCCTTAACCTCCACGCTAGGCGACACTGTCCTCCTCGACAGCCTGCCTGCCCACAAAGGTGCAGCAATCCAAGCCATCATCGAGGCGCGCGGCGTTCGCGATAAGCTATCTTGGTAAGGGCCTGAGCGAGGATATAGACGAGGACCCCTCCCACGAAGCGGGCTGTTGGAGGTTCCTCATAGCTTTTCAGATAGCGTAGCGAGGAAACAGCTTCAGCTCCGCTGCCATGTCCTCGATAGTGGGCGTCTCGTAGTCGTCGCCCACATCGTCTGAGGCGTGTCCGCAAAAGGCAAATCGGATGCGCTTCTCGATCTTCGCGCGTGCCGCTCGGCGCTTAAAAGTGTGTCGCCATGCGTGGTTTGGGCTGATGTTCGTATCGGTGACACCAAGCCCTCTCACCCATTCGGCCAGCTTGTTACGCTGCTTTACCCAAGGTGCCTGAACGGGGTTGGTCGGATCGTCCCGCACTACGCGCTTCGCAGCAGGATCATAGAACAGCGGCCCCTGCCCTGCGCCTGTCACGAACTCGATCAGCCCCAGCTCAAGAAGGTGCTCGTGAAGCGGCACCGTTCGAGCCTGTCCACCCTTCACAGTGCCAGCCTCAGGGTTGATCTTCATCAGCCAGAAGCCGTCCCGATGCTGGGTAAAATCTTCAGCACGGAGCTGCGTGACCTCCCCTGGACGTGAGCCTGTGTAGGCGCAAATCCAAGGCACCCACCTCCGAGCTGCGATATTGTGAGATGCCATCCGCCCTTCAGGTGGCCTCTGGGTGGCCTTGAGGATGGTTTGCCATTCTTCCTCCAAGAACTCTCGCTCGCGCACCTTCGGCTGCGCCTTACCGACAGCCACGCTCACCCCAGCGAAGGGGTTGAGAGCGATCGTCTTGTTATCCAGCGCCCAACCAAAACCCACGCGAGCTGCACGGAGCCACACGTCATTCACGACCCGAGCAGAGCGGTCAGCCGTAACAAGGGTGTTCTTCCACCCGATGGCGTCGTCCCCGGTGATAGCAGCGATGTCTCGGCCCTCGAAGAAGGCGTCCAGCCCTTTGAACACGGCACGCCAGCGATCCACCGTCGCTGCCCCAGGCTTGCGCTCGGAGACCCATGCCTCGAACAAGGACCAACAGGTGAGCCCAGCCGCTTTCCCAGGAACGGCCTGACGAAACTCCGGGTATCGCTCCACGCGTCCATCAGCCGAGAAATCTCCGTCAGCACGTCGTCTGAGGGTGGAAGCGGCAGCGAGGAGTTCGCCTTCGACAATGTCGAGGAACGCGTCTGTCGCCTCTTTGGTAAGGCAGATGCCCTGCTCCCCGAGGAACGTTGCGATGAGCCCCAGCTCTCCCACGACCCCACGGATGTGCCTCCGTGCGGCCGGGCTCTCCACAGGATCGTCAGGGCTATGCGTGTCGTCCCGGCCAGCAAAGCGCAACCGGGCATCTTCCAGCGCTTCGTGTAGGCCGTCCCACCGTTCTGGTGGATCGGCTTCAGCCTCATGCCTTGCGACGAACCACGCGTACCACTGGCCTACCAGCCCATGAGCCTCTCGGTGGTTCAGGGTGCGCCCCTCACCCCTTGCAGCAGCTCTCAACGCCTCGATACGGCCCGTCACGGTCGCGTCCCACTCGCGCAGCTCAGCCTTCGCAGAGCCCGTGGATAAGCTCCCAGGGCGACGGAAACGCTCCTCCTGAGAGACGCCGAACGCGCGCTTGTATGATTCGCGAACGTCCTTCGGGATGCCCTTACGGGCGAACCAATCCCCATTGGGAGCACGGCTGAGGGAGGTCATCGGAACGGCCATTTGTAGCGCCCTTTGTAGCGAGGAGCGCCGAAAAACACCTTGTTGCCAGCATCTTACTGGCACCGTTCACAATTTCAATGGTTTGGTGCGGACGGCGGGACTCGAACCCGCACAGCCTTTCAGCCGCAAGATTTTAAGTCTCGTGCGTCTACCGGTTTCGCCACGTCCGCATGCCGGCATCAGCGGTAGCGGGGCGGCCTCCGCAGATCAAGGCGTCCAGCCGTACAGCCAGGCATAGCGTCGGTTCATCCCGTCCGGGCCGAGACGGCGCATCACGGCATTGCGGATCGTGCCGACGAGAGCACCCGCATGATAGGTCCGGCCATTGGCGCGGGCCGCCCGGCGAACGCGGCGCACGCGGACACGGCGCACCGCATCGTATCGGGCCAGGGCAGCCTCGAGGTGGACGTCGTCCGCACCGAGTTCCCGGGCGAGGATCGCCGCATCTTCGATCGCAAGGGCGGCGCCCTGCGCGAGGAATGGCAGGATCGGATGGGCGGCGTCGCCGATCAGGGCCAAGCGTCCGCGCGCCATCGGACGTGCCGCACCGCGATCCTCCAGGGACCAGACCAGCCAGGAATCCGGCACGGCCAGGAGGGCCGCGAGGGGGGCGGCCGCGTCGCGAAAGCGGGCGCGCAGCACGGCGGGCTCACCGAGCTGGCCCCAGCCCTCGCTGCCCTTCCGTTCCGGAATGACCGCGACGACGTTGATGTGCTGTCCACCCCGGATCGGGTAATGCACCACGTGGCGCGCCGGCCCGAGCCAGAGGCCCGTGGCCTCCCCGGACAGTTCCGGCGGCAGCGCTTCCCGCGGAACGATCGCCCGCCATGCCGCGGCACGCCCCGAGCGCAGGTCCTTGCCGTCGAGGTGGCCGCGCAGGCGGGAGCGGACTCCGTCGGCGCCGATGACGAGGTCGGCGGAAAAGCGCTCGGTCCGCGTGCCCGTGCCGCTCTCCAGGGTGAGGTCGACACCGTCCGCTCGCTCCGCCAGACCGGTCACGTCCCGTCCCACCAGCAGGCGGATTCCCGGGCGGCTGCGCACGGCATCGAGGAGCAGGGTCTGCAGGTCGGCCCGGTGGATGACGTAGTAGGGCGCGCCGAAGCGCTCGCGCAGGTGGGCGCCCAGGGTGACGCCCCCGATGACCGCCCCGCTCGTCAGGGCGCGCACCACCACCGCTGGCGGTTCGCTCGCCGCGCGCCGTAGCGCAGCACCGAGCCCGAGTCCGATCAGCACCCGGCTGGCATTCGGGGAGAGCTGAATCCCGGCACCGACTTCACTGAAGCCGGTGCGGCGCTCGATGAGTGTGACAGCATGGCCGGCGGCATCGAGGGTGAGCGCGGCCGTCAGGCCGCCGATGCCCGCGCCGACGATGGCGATGTTCAGTGCCGGCACGGAGCCGCTCCGCGGAGTCAGGCGGCGGCCGAGGTCCGGTCGTCCCAGACACAGATCGCCGGGTCGGCGTTTCCGGCGGCCAGGGTGGGCCGGTAGCGGAACAGCGTCGAGCAATACTGGCAGATGGTCTCGTCGTCCGTGCCCATGTCGAGGAAGATGTGGGGATGGTCGAAGGGGGGCTTGGCCCCGATGCACATGAACTCCTTGGAGCCGACGTGAATCACCGCCACGCCGGGCTCGTTGTGGAAATGCGGGACCGCCTTGTCAGCCATCGCCTCGTCCTGCCTGCCGGCCCGTCGAGGACGCGTCCTCGCGCGGGCATCCGTGTTGTCGGGGTCTGCCGGGACCTGTCTCTAGCCTCTCCCCCGGCGCAAGCCTAGTGCGCAGCGCGCGAAGGGTTGGCCTCGCGCGCACGTCACCGTACATAGGGACGGGCTCCGCCCCGGTTCTCCCCCGGTTCTCCTCCGCGAAACGTCCCCATGACCCAGAACGAACAGGCCGTGTCCGACAGCGGGCGCCGCGCCCCCCAGCCGCCGATCCATGGACCGGACGCCTTCGCGGGCATGCGCAAGGCCGGACGTCTGACCGCAGAGGCCCTGGACATCCTGATGGAGGCCACCGCGCCCGGCGTCACGACGGACCATCTCGACAAGCTCGCCTACACCTTCGCGATGGATCACGGCGCCTACCCGGCCTCGCTGCTCTACCGCGGCTACCCGAAGTCGATCTGCACCTCGATCAACCACGTGGTCTGCCACGGCATCCCGAACGACAAGCCCCTGCGCGAGGGGGACATCGTCAACCTGGACATCTGCCTCATCGTCGATGGCTGGCACGGCGATTCGAGCCGGATGGCCTATGTCGGCGATGTGCCGCGCAAGGCCCAGCGCCTGTGCGAGATCACCCACGAATGCCTGATGCGCGGCATCGCGGCAATCAAGCCGGGGGGCTCGACCACGGATATCGGCCGCGCGATCCAGGCCTATGCCGAGGCGGAGCGCTGCTCCGTGGTGCGCGACTTCTGTGGACACGGCCTCGGGCGGACCTACCACGACGCCCCGACCATCCTGCACTACGTCGAGCCGAGCTACGACGTGAAGTTTCAACCCGGCCAATTCTTCACCGTGGAGCCCATGATCAATCTCGGCCGCCCGGCCGTGAAGGTCCTCTCCGACGGCTGGACGGCGGTCACCCGGGACCGCTCGCTCTCGGCACAGTTCGAGCACACGGTCGCGGTGACGGAGATGGGGGCGGAGATCTTCACGCTCTCGCCCAAGGGCCTGCATCAGCCCGCGCCAACGGCGGGCTGATCCCGGGGCCATGACCGCCCGGCCGCCGTCCACGCCCGACCCATTGGACGGCGAACCGCATTACCTCGGCCATCGCGATCGCCTGCGTACCCGTTTCACCCAGGGCGGGGCCGAGGCCCTGCCGGATTACGAGCTTCTCGAACTCGCCCTGTTCCGGGCCATTCCCCGCCGGGACGTGAAGCCCCTGGCCAAGGCCCTGATCCGGCGCTTCGGCAGCTTTGCCGAGGTGGTGAGCGCAAAGCCGGCGCGACTTGCTGAAATTGAAGGCATCGGTCCCGGGGTCATTGCCGACCTGAAGCTCATCGAGGCGGCCGGGCATCGGCTGGCCCGCGGGGCGATCGCCGACCGGCCCCTGCTCTCCTCCTGGAGCGCCGTGCTCGAATATTGCCGCGCTACCATGGCCTTCGCGGCGCGCGAGCAGTTCCGCGTGCTGTTCCTCGACCGGCGCAACCACCTCATTGCCGACGAGGTCCAGGGACGGGGAACCGTCGATCACACGCCGGTCTACCCGCGCGAGGTCGCGCGCCGTGCCCTCGAACTCTCGGCCACCGCCATCATCCTGGCCCACAACCATCCCTCAGGCGACCCCACTCCCTCGGCCGCCGACATCCGGATGACCCGCGAGCTCATCGGGGTGCTGGACCCCCTCGGCATCCTGATCCACGATCACATCATCCTGGGTCGGGAGGGTCACGCCAGCTTCAAAGGCTTGAAGTTGATCTGAACGTGCTACCGTACACGCAAGGGCGGTGGGCGCGCACTTCGATCTCAGGTCGCTGGCGCGCCTCTTGCCTAGACAAGAACGGTGTTCAAGGGGGAGACGCGAATGGCGCTCGCTGCATTCGACGAGATGACCGGGCTGCCCGATGGGGCGCTGAGCAACCCCGCCGTGCGCGAAGCCTACGACAGCCTGAAGCACTGGCTCGACACCACGCCGCCCGAACATTTCAACACCCGCCGCAGCCAGGCCGAGATGCTGTTCCGGCGCATCGGCATCACCTTCGCGGTCTACGGCGCGAACGAGTCCACCGAACGGCTGATCCCCTTCGACATTATCCCACGGGTCATCACCAAGCCCGAATGGGGCTTCTTGGAGCGGGGCCTCAAGCAGCGCGTCACCGCCATCAACGCGTTCCTGAAGGACATCTACGGCGCGCAGGAATGCATCAAGGCCGGCGTGATCCCGGCCGACCTCGTCTATCGCAACCCGCATTACCGCATGGAGATGCGCGCCTTCCGGGTGCCCCACGACCTCTACGTCCACATCGCCGGCATCGACATCGTCCGCACCGGGGAGAACGACTTCTTCGTCCTGGAGGACAATGCCCGGACCCCCTCCGGCGTCTCCTACATGCTGGAGAACCGCGAGGTCATGCTGCGGCTGTTCCCGGAGCTGTTCTCCCGCCATCGCGTCGCGCCGGTGGAGAACTATCCCGACGCCCTGCTGGCGACCCTGCGCAGCCTCGCGCCCTCCACGGCGACCCGTGACCCCACCGTCGCGCTGCTCACGCCGGGCCGCTACAACTCGGCCTTCTACGAACACTCGTTCCTGGCCGACAAGCTCGGCGTCGACCTCGTCGAGGCCTCGGACCTCTTCACCAAGGACGACGTCGTCTACATGCGGACGACCGAGGGGCCGCGCCGGGTCGACGTGCTGTACCGCCGGCTCGACGACGACTTCCTTGATCCGCTGGTCTTCCGGCCCGACTCCGTGCTCGGCGTCCCCGGTATCATGAACGCCTACGAGCGCGGGACGGTGACTCTCGCCAACGCGGTCGGCACCGGCATCGCCGACGACAAGGCGGTCTACAGCTACATGCCGGAGATCGTGAAGTTCTTCACCGGCGAGGAGCCGATCCTGCACAACGTGCCAACCTATCGCTGCCGCGAGAAGGAGGCCTTCGCCTACGTCATGGACAATCTCGGCGACCTCGTGGTGAAGGAGGTCAACGGCTCCGGCGGCTACGGCATGCTGGTCGGCCCGCACGCCACCAAGCGCGAGATCGAGGAGTTCGGGCGGAAGCTGAAGCACGCCCCGGACGGCTTCATCGCCCAGCCGACCCTGGCGCTCTCCACATGCCCGACCTTCGTCGCGTCCGGCGTCGCGCCCCGGCACGTGGACCTGCGCCCCTTCGTGCTGTGCGGCTCGGACGAGATCCGTATCGTTCCCGGCGGGCTCACCCGGGTCGCCCTGAAGGAAGGGTCGCTGGTCGTGAACTCGAGCCAGGGCGGCGGCACCAAGGATACCTGGGTCCTCGACGCCTGAGACATCGCGCGACATCCGGCCGGAGGTTCCGTGCCGGGTGCCTTTCCAAGCCCATGCCGGCTCCGGCATAGTCCTTTCCGCCCAACGGCCAGCATTTCCGACGCCGGCCGACGTCCCGATGGAACCCCATGCTGTCCCGGACCGCCGACAACCTGTACTGGCTCTCGCGCTACGCCGAGCGGGCGGAGTTCGTCGCCCGCATCCTCGATGCCGCCCTGCGCCTGGCTGCGCTGCCGTCGAGCTACGGCGGCGGCGAGACCAACGAGTGGGCCTCGGCCCTGGCCTCGGCGGGCGATCCGGAAGTGTTCAAGCCGCTCTACGCCAGCGTCACGGAAGCGACCGTCTGCGACTTCCTCGCCTTCAGCCCCCACAACCCCTCCTCGATCCGCTCCTGCATCGAGACCGCGCGCGAGAATGCCCGCAGCGTCCGCACGGCGCTGACGACGGAAATGTGGGACGCCATCAACGGCGCGTGGCTCGAACTGCGCAACTACGAGGGGCGCGACCTCAATCGCGACGAGTTCACCCGCTTCCTCGACTGGGTGAAGGGTGTCTCCCTGGCCTTCGACGGCTCGGCCTACCGCACGATGCTGCGCAACGACGCCTACTGGTTCACCCGGCTCGGCACGGCCATCGAGCGAGCGGACAACACCGCCCGCATCCTTGACGTGAAATACCGCATCCTGCTGCCGGCGTCGGAGAAGGTCGGCGGCAGCCTCGACTATTTCCAGTGGACCACGATCCTGCGCGAGGTCTCGGCCTTCAACGCCTATCACTGGGTCTACCGCGAGAGCGTGAAGCCGCTCCTCGTGGCCGACCTCCTGATCCTGAACCGACAGATGCCGCGCTCCTTCACCAATTGCTACGGCATGCTGGTGGAGCACCTCGACCTCATCGCCGACGCCTACGGGCGGCGCGGCGCGAGCCAGCGCCTCGCCAGCAACACCCTGGCGCGCCTGGAGGGCGAGAATATCAACCGCATCTTCTCCTCCGGCCTGCATGAGTTCGTGACGGAGTTCATCGTCGAGAACAATCGCCTCGGCGCAGCGGTCATCGAGCAATATCTGGTATAGGGCCGGCCCCGGCCCGACGCCGCGCAAAGGTCGCCGCATGCGAATTCGCGTCTTCCACGAGACCAACTACACCTACGAGCAGCCCGCCCGCGGGCTGATCCAGGTCCTGCGCCTGCGCCCTCGCGACCACGACGGCCAGTACGTCCGGCGCTGGCGCATCGAGCCCTCCGTCGACGGCCGCGTGAGCGAGCGCGAGGACGGCTTCGGCAACGTGGTGCACTGGTTCACGGCGGACGAGCCGGCCGAGGCCCTGTCGATCCGGGTCACCGGAGAGGTCGACACGCTCGAGATGCACGGCATCGTGCGCGGCACCATCGAGCGCCTGCCGGACGTGTTCTACCTGCGGGATTCGGATCTCGCGCTGGCCAACGACGCCATCCAGGCCTTCGCCCAGGAGGTCGCGGCAGCCGGCGATCCGGCCCCCCTGCCCTGCCTGCACCGGCTGCTCGCCGCCGTGCACCAGCGGGTCGCCTTCGTCCCCGGCCCGGCCAGTGCCAGCACGAACGCCGCGCAGGCCTTCGCGCAGGAGAAGGGCGTCTGCCAGGACCTCACCCATCTCTTCATCGCGGCAGCGCGCCACCTGGAGATTCCCACCCGCTACGTCTCGGGCTACTACCACCACGCCGACCGGGACGCGGATCAGGGCTCCGGCCATGCCTGGGCCGAATCCCTGGTCCCGGGGCTCGGCTGGATCGGCTTCGATGCCGCCCACGGCATCGCCACCACCGAGGCGCATATCCGCGTGGCCGTCGCCCTCGACTATCTCGGGGCGGCCCCGATCCGCGGCAGCCGCATGGGCGGCGGCACAGAAACACTCGACGTGACGCTTCGCGTCGAGCAGGCACAGGCTTCCGTCCAGTCCTGATCGCGGGCGGACGCGCGAGAAAGACCGCACCATGACCTACTGCGTCGGTGTCCTCGTCGAGGAGGGGCTGGTGATGATCGCCGACACCCGGACCAATGCCGGGCTCGACGACATCTCGACCTATCGCAAGCTCCACCACTTCAACGTGCCGGGCGAGCGCGTAATGATGCTGGCGTCCGCTGGCAATCTCTCGATCACCCAGTCGGTCCTCAGCCTCCTGGCCGAGGGCGTGGAGGGCGATGCCGGCGAGCCGAAGATGAAGCTCGTCGAGGCGCCGACCATGTTCCAGGCGGCCCAGCTCGTCGGCCGCGCCATCCGGCGGGTTCGCGAGATCGAGAAGGCGGGGTTCGAGGCGGCCAACCTGCGCTTCTCCGTCTCTCTGCTGTTCGGCGGACAGATCGGCTCCGACCCGATGAAGCTCTACCTGATCTACTCGGCCGGCAACTTCATCGAGTGCAGCGGCGACGCCCCCTTCCTGCAGATCGGGGAACACAAGTACGGCAAGCCGATCCTCGACAGGGCGGTGAAGTACGAGACCGACCTCTACGACGCCCTCAAGGTCGGCCTCGTCTCGATGGATTCGACGATGCGGTCGAATCTCGGCGTCGGCCTGCCCATCGACATCGCGGTCGCCCGCCGCAACGCCCTCGACCTCGAGGTGAACCACCGGATCGAGGCTGGCGAGAGCTACTTCCACGACCTGCGCGAGCGCTGGTCGGCGGCCCTGCGCGCCGCCCACCGGGCCATCCCCCGGCCGCCCTACGGCCCGGCGACGGCGAAATGATCAGGCCCTCGGGCCACCGAGGAGCCTGAGCGCACCTTCCGCAAGCTCGTTCGTCAGGCGACCCGCTTCCGTCTCACGGGCGAGCGGCGCACCCTGCCCTGCCCAGAGCGGCGAGAAATCGCCCGAACCACGCCGCTCGGCCTCGACCCGTAGAGGCTGCAGGCCGATGGCCGCCGTGGGGAACACCGGCGCGTCGGCGCGCAAGGGCCCGAGTTCGCGGATGACGCGATTGACGAGACCGCGGGCGGGCTTACCCGTCAGCACGTTGGTGATCGCCGTGTCCTCGTCGCGCGCCCGGCGCAGGGCATCGCTATGCGGCTGCGAGAGACCGGCCTCCGGGCAGCGCAGGTAGGCGGTGCCGATCTGAACAGCGGAGGCGCCGAGCATGAACGCGGCGGAGATTCCACGCCGATCGGCGATGCCCCCGGCCGCGATTACGGGCACGTCCACCGCATCGACCACCTGGGGCACCAGCGCCATCGTGCCGACCTGTGTCGCGGGATCGTTGCCGAGGAACAGGCCGCGGTGCCCACCGGCCTCGGCGCCCTGGGCGATGATGGCATCGACTCCGCGTTCGGCGAGCCAGCGCGCCTCCCGCACGGTGGTGGCGGACGAGAGAATGAAGCAGCCGAGCGCCCGCACGCGGTCGAGGAGAGCCGCTTCCGGCAGGCCGAAATGGAAGCTCACCACCGCGGGGCGGATCTCCGCGATGGCGTCGAGCATCGCCGCGTCGAAGGGCGACCGCTGCGCCATGGCGATCGGAGCCGCCGGGTCGAGGCCGAGTTCCGCATAGTAGGGGGCGAGCCGGCTGCGCCAGGCCGCTTCGCGCGCCGCATCGATCGCTTCCGGCACGTGGCAGAAGAAGTTGAGGTTGAACGGTGCATCGGTCCTCGACCGGATCGCCTTCGCTTCGGTGCGGACCGTGTCAGGGGTCATCGCCGCACAGGCGAGGGAGCCGAGACCGCCGGCCGCACTGACGCTGGCGGCGAGGGCCGGCTTCGGCCCGATCATCGGCGCCTGGATGATCGGGTGCCGCACCGCGACGCGCTCGAGAAAGCGGTTCTGACCCCACATGCGCTGGCTCCTGGCCCGTCACCGTTCGTCGGATGCCGCGCCGAGGCGGGCGAGATAGGCGCGTAACCCGTCCTCCGGATCCGCGGCGCGCATCAGCGCGCCCATCACCGCGACACCGGCGGCCCCCGCTTCGCGGCATTGGCTTACGCGATCGACCGTGATTCCCCCGAGGGCGATGACCGGCATGCCGAACGCGGCGGCGGTTCGGAGTGCCTCCACTCCGAGGGCGGGACCGTAGCCCGGCTTGCTCGGCGTTGGAAAGATCGGGCTGAGGGTGGCGTAGTCGGCACCGGCCCGGGCAGCGACCGCGACCTCCTCCGGCGTATGCGCCGAAACGCCGATGCGACCGCCGGGCAGGCATCGGCGGGCTCGGGCGATCTCGGTGGCGGTGGTCCCACCGGGCAGATGGACGCCGTCCGCCTTTAAGTCGGCCGCAAGCGCCGCATCGGCTCCGATGGTGAGGAAACCGCCCTCGCGCCGAACGAGATGCGCGATGTCCCGGGAGAGTGCACGCCGTGCATCCGGTGCCAGGTCGCGCTCGCGAAACCAGACCCAGCAGGCGCCGGCGCGCAGGAGGCGTTCGAGGATGGCACGAAGCTGCCGGGCGGCGACCTCCGGCGCGTCGGTCGCCGAGCGGTCCGTCACCACCAGGAGCCGCGCGGGCAGGCCGCTCATCGCCGCGCGCCGGGGGCCGGTGCGTCGCTCGCGGCCCGGCTCACGAACCCACGAGACCCAGCTGCGGGCTCGAAGGCTCGGCCCGGCCCCGCTTCGGGATGCGGCCGGCGAGATACGCGTCGCGGCCAGCCTGGACGGCATTGCGCATGGCGCGGGCCATGCGCACGGGATCGTCCGCCTTGGCGACGGCGGTGTTGAGGAGGCAGCCGGCGGCGCCGAGCTCCATGGCGATCACCGCGTCGGAAGCGGTGCCGATGCCGGCATCGACGATCACCGGCACCGGGGATCGCCGACAGATGAGTTCGAGGTTGGCCGGGTTGGCTACCCCCATGCCGGAACCGATCAGCGAGCCCATGGGCATCACGGCGGCGCATCCGAGATCGGCGAGGCGCTGGCAGACCACCGGATCGTCGTTGCAATAGGGCAGCACGGTGAATCCGTCGTCAACGAGGTGGCGGCAAGCCTCCAGCAGCTCGGCCACATCGGGATACAGCGTCTCGCGGTCGCCGATGACCTCGACCTTGATCCAATTCGTGTCGAGGGCTTCGCGAGCGAGCTCGGCGGTCATGATCGCGTCGCGCGCCGTCTCGCAGCCGGCGGTGTTGGGCAGGAACCGGTGCCCCTCGAGCCGCCGCAGGGTGTCCGAGCCGTGCCCCTGGAGCGAAACCCGCCGGATCGAGGCCGTGACCACCTCGGCGCCGGAGGCGGCCACCGCATCGAAGAGGATGCTCTGAGTGGGATAGCCGGCGGTGCCGATGAACAGGCGCGAGCCGAGGCTCACACCGCCGATCACCAGCGTGTCCGTGTCGTTCGCGATCTCGGTCATTCCGGGCCTTCCTGCCATAGTGTCCTCCTTCCCGATCATCCGCCCTGCATCGCGCGGACGATCTCGACGCGGTCGCCCTCGCCGAGGGCGGTGGTGGCCCAGTCCCGGCGCCGAACCACGGAGCCGTTGAGCGCGATGGCGATGCCCTGCGGGCTCTCGATGCCGGTCTCCTCGGCCTCCTCGCGGAACAGGGCGTCGAGGTCAGCGGCCGTGCTGTCGCGGGCCTCGCCGTTCACCGTGAGCCTCATGCGAAAGCCCTTTCCGGCAGCCGCGCGAAGCGGGCCCGGCCGAACTTCCGGGCGTAGTCCGGGAGGGCGCCCTCGGTCACGAGGGCCGCGACCGCATCGGCGGTGGCGGGGGCCAGGAGGTAGCCGTTGCGGTGATGGCCGGTGGCCACGACGAGGCCGGGCGCCAGGGCGTCGATGATCGGAGCATCGTCGTCCGAGGTCGGCCGGAAGCCGCTCCAGACCGCCTCCACCGCCATCTCCTCGATACCGGGCAGGATGCGGCGGGCTCCCTCCAGCAGAGCGTAGAGACCTCCGGCCGTGACACCGGGGACGAATCCGCAATCCTCCACCGTCGCGCCGACGATGAGATGGCCGTCGCTCTTCGGTGCCATGTGGACCTGCTCGGTCCAGACCATGTGGGTGAGGGTGCCAGTGCGGGCGGTGGTCCGCAGGGCGAGGGACTGGCCGCGCAGGGGCCGGACCGGAAGAGCGAGATGGTCGGGCAGGAGCCCCGCCTCCCCGCTCCAGGCACCGGAGGCGAGCACGACGGTGTCGGCCCGGCTCATACCCTGTGCCGTGCGCACGCCGGTGACCCGCCCGGCGCTCCAATCCAGGGCCTCGACCGCGCTTCCCTCCACGATGGCAACCCCGGCTGCGAGGCAAGCCCGCACGAGGGCGGCCATCACCCGGCTCGGATCGACCTGGTGGTCATGCGGGCAGAACAGGCCGGCGGTGACCGCGGGGCGCAGGCGCGGCTCGCGGGCCCGCACCTCCGGACCGGTGAGCCATCGAGCGTCAAGGCCGGAGCGCTTCTGAAGGTCGTGCCGGAAGCGCAGGCGCTCCACCTCGTCCCGTCCGATGGCGAGTACCAGGGTGCCCTCCTCCCGGTAGTCGATGTCGAGGGCGGCCGCGGCCTGAAGCTGGTCGCGAAAGCCCGGCCAGCGCGACAGGCTCTCAAGGGCCAGAGGCAGGAGCGGGTCGGAGCCGGGTTCGTGCTCGGCGGCGGGGGCCAGCATGCCGGTGGCGGCGAGGCTCGCCCCGGCCCCGACGGTGTCGCGCTCCAGGACAGTCACGGAAAGTCCGGCCTGGGCCAGGCGCCACGCCGCCGACAGCCCGATTAGGCCGGCGCCGACGACGACCACGTCACTGCGGGCCGGGGCGACGGCGGCCGGCGGGGCAGCGCCGTGCGTCCGCCGCAGGTTGAGGAAGGAACTCGGGGTCACGTCCAACGCAATCTCCGCGACAGGCGTCGAGATTGGTGGGCTGCAGCTTCGAATGGTGAAGCGTGCCGGGCTTGAGGAGAAACCCGCGGTCCAATCCCTACGCCGGTATGAACCGGGTCAGGTTCGAAGGATTTCCGCGCCGCCATCCGCGAACGGACGGCCATCGGTTTCTCAGCCCCTTGCCGGGGATCTCCCTGGAACATCCCTGATGTGGGCCGTCCACGCGCCGGGGTCAATCCCCGCGGGGGGCTCAGGCGGCGGGCGGACGCGCCGGCCGATAGACGCCCATGGACTCGGTGAACCCGTCGAGCGCGTGTTCGCCGAGGGGCTCCGGCATGTCCCAGAGGAAATCGACGAAGGGCTTCGTCATCAGAATCGGCTCGCCGAGCGTCCGGTTCAGGCGGGCGACGCGACTCGCGAGGTTCACGTCGCGGCCGATGACCGTGAAGTCCAGCCGCGCGCCGGAGCCGACATTGCCGTAGGCGGCCTCCCCGTGATGCAGGGCGATGCCGGCGGCCACCGGGTTGGCGAACCGGCCCAGGGCATTGGCCTCGGCCAGGGCCGCCATCGCGCTCTGCGACGCCGTGAGCGCGCCCTTGGCCGCGCCGCCCAGGTCGTCGCCCGGCTCGCGAAAGATCGCCAGCAGGCCGTCGCCGAGATACTTCAGGACCTCGCCGCCCTCGCGCTCGATGGCCGGCACCAGACAGTCGAAGAAGATGTTCAGGAGGTCGACCGCCTCCTCCGGCGTCATGTCGGCGGAGATGCGCGTGTAATCGCGCATGTCGGCAAACAGGATCGCCGAGCGGATGCGCTGGACGTGGCCGCGTCGGATGGAGCCGCCGAGGATCGCCTTGTGCGGCTCGTCCCCGACATAGATCCGCAGCACGTGGTCGAGTTGCTTGTTGACGCTGCGCATCTCCATTACGGCCGCGAGGGTCGGCATGACGAAGCGGAGGATCGCCACGTCCTCGTCGCGGAATCCCGCCTCGGATCGGGTCGCGAACGAGATGCCGTTGCGGGTGCCGTTGGTGAAGAACAGCGGCGCGACGATGTAGTGCCGATACCCCTCGGCCTTCAGGTCCGGGATGACCGCGAAGGCATCATCGGGCGTCTCTGCGAGATCGAGAATCAGCCACTCGCCGGTCTCGTGGACGCGAAAGAACGGGCTGGCGCGATAGGCCCTGTCCGACGCCTCCCCGTGAGGGAACAGGCGGACCGTGGAACCGCTCTCGCGGGTCCAGAACCGCCCGACGCCGGAATACTCGGAATGCAGGGCATCGATGGCGGTGGTGGCGCGGTCCACCGGCACGTCGAGGGCGATCAGGCGCTCGGCGAGCCCGGAGAGCAGGTCCTCCGCCTTCGGCATGCGCGCGCCCTCGCTCAGCAGCCAGTCGCGCAGGGCGACGCATTGCTGCAGGGCGCCGAAAGGCACGTCGGCCGCCTCCGAGCCGTCGGCTTCGGCGGTGGGGGAAGGCTGGGGCGGGCCTCGATCGAGCATATGGCCAAGGTGGGTTGGGAGACGGCGTCCGGCAACGGCCACCACTCGGGTTTTGTGAGTATCGTGCAGGCGTGGCCGCTTCAACATCGCAGACCGGGCCGGGCGCCGGAGCCGACGCCGTGCGGCACGCCTCATGCGCGCCGATGGCCTGGAACACCGTCGAAACGAAAGAGCCGGCCCCGAGAGGAACCGGCTCTTTCGCAGGGGGCGTCGGCCGGGGCGAGCCGGCACAACCTAAGACGTCAGTTGTCGAGGAAGCTGCGCAGCTTGCGCGACCGGCTCGGGTGCTTGAGCTTGCGCAGGGCCTTCGCCTCGATCTGACGGATGCGCTCGCGGGTCACCGAGAACTGCTGGCCGACCTCCTCGAGGGTGTGGTCGGTGTTCATGCCGATACCGAAGCGCATGCGCAGCACCCGCTCCTCGCGGGGCGTGAGCGAGGCGAGCACGCGCGTCGTGGTCTCGCGCAGGTTCGACTGGATCGCCGCGTCGATGGGCAGGACGACGTTCTTGTCCTCGATGAAGTCGCCGAGGTGCGAATCCTCCTCGTCGCCGATGGGCGTCTCGAGGGAAATCGGCTCCTTGGCGATCTTGAGAACCTTGCGCACCTTCTCCAGCGGCATGGCGAGCTTCTCGGCCAGCTCCTCCGGGGTCGGCTCGCGCCCGATCTCGTGCAGCATCTGGCGCGAGGTCCGGACGATCTTGTTGATCGTCTCGATCATGTGCACCGGAATGCGGATCGTGCGGGCCTGGTCGGCGATCGAGCGGGTGATCGCCTGCCGGATCCACCAAGTCGCGTAGGTCGAGAACTTGTAGCCGCGGCGGTACTCGAACTTGTCGACCGCCTTCATCAGGCCGATGTTGCCCTCCTGGATCAGGTCCAGGAACTGCAGGCCGCGGTTGGTGTACTTCTTGGCGATTGAGATCACGAGACGCAGGTTGGCCTCGATCATCTCCTTCTTGGCCTGACGGGCTTCGCGTTCGCCCTTCTGGACCATGTTGACGATCTTGCGGTACTCGCCGATCTCCAGGCCCGTCTCGGAGGCCAGGGTCAGAATCTGCTCGCGCAGGCGGGCCACCTCGTTCGAGCCCTTCTCGACGAGATTCTTCCAGCCGCGACCGCCGAGGCTGCCGACGCGCTCCATCCAGTTCGGGTCGAGTTCCCAGCCCTGGTAGTGGCGCAGGAACTCGTCGCGGGCGACGCCGTGGCTCTCGGCGTAGCGCATCAGGCGGCCCTCATGGGAAATGAGGCGCTTGTTGATGTCGTAGAGCTGCTCGACCAGGGCCTCGATACGGTTGGCATTGAGAGAGAGCGACTTCACGTCGGTGACGACGGCGTCCTTCAGCTCCTCCTGCTTGCGCTCCTGCGCATTGGTGCGGGTGCCGCCCGAGGCCTTCAGCTCGGCATGCTCGATCTGCAGCTTGCGCAGCTTGCGGTAATTGTTGGCGATGTTGTCGAACGTCTCCAGGACGCGCGGCTTGATCTCCGTCTCCATGGCCGCCAGGGAGACATTGTTCTCCATGTCGTCCTCGTCGTCGCCCTCCGGCGGCGTCGGCGCATCGCCCTCGCCGTCCTCGGTCTCCTCGGCGCCGTCGGCGATCTGCATCGCGTTCTTGGCGTCCGGGCCCGCATAGGTGGCTTCGAGGTCGATAATCTCGCGTAGCAACACCCGGCCGTCGACGAGCTCGTCGCGCCAGATGATGATGGCCTGGAAGGTCAGCGGGCTCTCGCAGAGCCCGGCGATCATCGCCTCGCGACCGGCCTCGATGCGCTTGGCGATGGCGATCTCGCCCTCGCGGGACAGGAGCTCCACGGAGCCCATCTCGCGCAGGTACATGCGCACGGGATCGTCCGTGCGGTCGGTGGGTTCCTTGGTGGTCTCGGCGCGCAGGGCGACGGGCTTGGTCGGCGCGATCTCCGCGACCTCGGTGCCCTCGGCCCCTTCCTCGTCGTCGGCCTCGCCGTTGGCCTTGGCCTCCGTCGTCTCCTCGGTCTCTTCCGCCTCGACGACGTTGATGCCCATCTCCGAGAGCTGCGAGAGCACGTCCTCGATCTGGTCGGGGTCGGACTGGCCGTCGGGCAGAACCTCGTTGATCTCCTCGTAGGTGATGTAGCCGCGCTTCTTGGCGAGCTTCACCATCCGCTTGACGGAGGCATCCGTCAGATCGAGGAGCGGCCCGTCGGTCTGTTGCTCCGGAGCAGCATCCGTCTCGTCCCGTTCCGTTGCCTTCGTCGCCATGGTCCGCCTATGGTTGTCGTGTCAGCGTCGCGCGGGAGCGTGTCGCTCACTCCGCGTCGTCGACGCCGAAATGCATGTGATGTGCGGACCGCCGAAGTGACAGCCGCGTCGATATCAGATCCCGGTATGCAAGCGAGACGCTTGACCGATTGTTAACCATGAGCCGCCGATGGCGGCCGAATTCGTTCGCGGCGCGCGTTTCAGTGTGCCGATGCCTCATCTGCATCCGGCACCACCTCGTCCGCCTCCGCACCAGCGATGACGGCCATACGGGCCTTTACGTCGCACAGCCAAGCGAAGTTCGCCTCCGTCTCGTCCTCGACCAGGGCCCGCTCAGCCAAGCGGAGTTCGCTATTTAGCGCTCCAGACTTGCGGTGCAAGATCACGGCCTGACGCAATGCGTCTTCGAGACGCACAGGATCGGCATGCGCGTCAAGGGTCCATCGATCGCCCGGGCGCACATGACTGGCGAGCCGAACCGCAGCATCTATGAGTCCGGCGCGCTTCAAGCGGCTCTCCAGAACCTCGACGCCGGGCTGGTCTGCGTCGGCGTGACTGTCGAGCAGGAGAGAGCGCAGAGCCTGCGCATCCGGGTCACCGAGCTCGAGTTCGGCGAGATCCTCCGCCTCGATCCCGAGCAGTTCCGGGTGGACGAGGAGGCTGGAGACGATCATCGCCTCCCGGTCGCGGAAGGCGACCGGGCCGGACGCATTCGTCTCGCCGGCGTAGAGGGGGTTGAACTTCGTGGTGATTCGCGGCGACGGCGGCGGATCGCCGGGCCGGGGACTGCGCTGGAAGGCCGGACGGGCCGAGCCTGTCCGCGGCTCCCACGGGCCGCGACGGCCCGAGGCGGCCTGCGGGGACAGGGCGCGCAGGCGGCCCTCGATCTCGTCCCGGTAGAAGCCCCGCACGGTCTCGTCGCGGATGGAAGCGACCATCTCGCGCAGCGACTTGGCGAGGCCGGCCCGCCGCTCGGGCGTATCGAGGGGCGCCCCGTCGGTGGCGCGTGACCACAGTACCTCGACCAGGGGGCGTGCGGCGTCGAGCACCCGGTCGATCGCCGACTTGCCCTCGTTGCGCAAGAGATCGTCGGGGTCCTGCCCCTCAGGCAGCATGGCGAAACGCAGGGACTTGCCCGGCGTCAGCCCCGGGAGGGCCACATCGAGAGCCTTGAAAGCGGCACGCTGGCCGGCGCCGTCGCCATCGAAACACAGGATCGGCTCGTCGGCGTTGCGCCAGAGGAGGCCGATCTGCTCCTCCGTGAGCGCGGTGCCGAGGCCCGCCACGGCGTTGGGATGGCCCGCCAGGGTCATGGCGATGACGTCGACGTAACCCTCGACGGCGATGATGACGCCGCGATCGTGCGCCGGCTTCCGGGCCTGGTGCAGGTTGTAGAGCAGCTGCCCCTTGTGGAAGAGCGGCGTCTCCGGCGAATTCATGTACTTCGCCTTGGCGTCCTTCTGCATCGCCCGGCCACCGAAAGCGATGACGCGCCCGCGGGAATCGGCGATCGGAAACATCACCCGATCGCGGAATTTGTCATAAGGAACGCGGATGTCCTCGCCGGCCACCAGCAGGCCGAGCTCGATCATCAGGTCCCGGTCGACATCCTTGGCGGCGAGATGATCGCGCAGGGCGTAGCGGTCGCCCGGAGCGTAGCCGAGGCGGAAGCGGCTCCGGATCTCAGGCCCGAGCTGGCGCCGGTCGAGATAGGCGCGCGCCTCCGCGCCGGCGCGGTCACGCAACTGCTCCTCGAAGAAGACGGCCGCCATCTCCATGACCTCGATGGCTCCGGCACGCCGGGTCTCCTGCTCGCGGGCATCGGCGCTCGGGGCCGGCAGGGTCACGCCGGCCTCCGCCGCCAGGCGCTCCACCGCCTCGGGGAAGCTCAGCCCCTCCGTCTCCATCAGGAAGGTGAAGACGTCCCCGTGCTTGCCGGAGGAGAAGCAGTGGTAGAACTGCTTCTGGTCGTTCACGTAGAACGAGGGCGACTTCTCGGCATTGAACGGCGACAGGCCGCGCCACTCGCGACCCGCCTTCTTCAGACGCACGCGACGCCCCACGATATCGGATGCGGGCAGGCGCGCACGGATCTCTTCGAGGATGTGGGGCGGGTAACGCATGGGACCTCTGCGGCCGACAATCTTAGCGTAAGGCGCTTAAGGAATCTCGACCGGCGGGCTCGCGAACGAGGTTCGAGACACCCTCACGCCTTGGCGTTCAGCGCCTCTTTCACGAGGCCGCTCGCCTTGGCGAAGTCCATGCGGCCGGCATAGGCACTCTTCAGGGCGGCGATGACCTTGCCCATGTCCTTGGGGCCGGCAGCGCCCACCTCAGCCACGGCCTTGTCGATCGCCGCCCGGGTCTCGGCCTCGTCCATCTGCTGGGGCAGGAAGCCGGCGATGATCGCGACCTCGTTGCGCTCGTTCTCGGCGAGTTCGGGCCGGCCACCCTGGTCGTAGACCGCGGCCGATTCGTTCCGCTGCTTGATCATCTTCTGGAGCAGCGCGAGGATCTCCTCCTCGGAGGCCGGCTCCTTGCCGAGGCCGCGCGCCTCGATGTCCTTGTCCTTCAGGGCGGCCTGAATCATCCGGACGGTGGCGAGCTTCGCCTTGTCGCCGGACTTCATGGCTTCCTTCATCTCGGTGGTGAGACGGGCGCGCAGCATCATGTGACTCCTGAAATAGCGGGACCCCGGAAAAAGCGGGATTCGGACGACGGATCGAGGGCGTGGTCTGCGAATTGCTGCGCGAACCGGGGTTCTTGAGACGCGCCGCCGCCGGGGCCACATTGACCCCAACGCGGCACGCTCGCTATGAGCGCCGCACGATAAGCCGCCCGCACGCGCCGCTCACGGCGCCGGGATCGGCCGGACATAAGCGAGATCACGCCGATGCTGCAAGATGAAGGCGTCCACACGCCTGCCGTGCCCGCGCCCCCCGCTCCCTGGGCGGAGCCCCTGGCCACCGCTCTCCTGGTCCTGGCGGACGGGACCGTGCTGGAGGGTTTCGGCATCGGGCAGACCGGAATCGCCGACGGCGAGGTCTGCTTCAACACCGCCATGACGGGTTACCAGGAGATCCTGACTGACCCCTCCTATGCTGGGCAGATCGTCACCTTCACCTTTCCGCATATCGGCAACACCGGCACCAACGACGAGGACCTCGAGAGCCTCGATGCAGCGCCGGCCTCCGGCGTGCGCGGCACCGTGATCGCCTCGGCGGTGACCAAGCCCTCGAGCTGGCGCTCGTCGAGCCATCTCGACGCCTGGCTCAAGGCTCGCGGCATCGTCGGCATCACCGGCGTCGACACCCGCGCGCTGACGGCGCTGATTCGCGACAACGGTATGCCGAACGCCGTCATCGCCAACCATCCGGAGGGTCGCTTCGACCGCGAGGCGCTGAAGGCCCGCGCCGCGGCCCTGGCACCGATGGAAGGTCTCGACCTCGTCCCCCCGGTCACCAGCCGCGAGCGCTCGGAATGGTCCCAGACCACCTGGGGCGTGAAGACCGGCTACGGCGACCGCAAGCCCGGAACCGGGCTCAAGGTCGTGGCGATCGACTACGGCGTGAAGCGCAACATCCTGCGCCTGCTGGCCGAGGCCGGCTGCGACGTCACCGTGGTGCCCGCGACGACGACCGCCGAAGAGATCATGGCGATGAAGCCGGACGGGGTGTTCCTGTCGAACGGCCCGGGCGATCCGGCCGCCACCGGCGAATACGCGGTCCCGGTGATCCGGGCCTTGCTGCAGGAGAAGGTGCCGACCTTCGGCATCTGCCTCGGGCACCAGCTGATGGGCTTGGCGCTGGGCGGCCGAACCGTGAAGATGGCGCAGGGCCACCACGGCGCGAACCACCCCGTGAAGGACAAGACCACCGGCAAGGTCGAGATCGTCTCGATGAACCACGGCTTCGCCGTGGATCCGGCGAGCCTACCCGAGACCGCCCTGGAGACGCATGTCTCCCTGTTCGACGGCTCCAATTGCGGCCTCACCCTCACCGACCGCCCGGCCTTCTCGGTGCAGCACCACCCGGAGGCCTCGCCCGGCCCGCGGGACAGCCACTACCTGTTCGAGCGCTTCGTCGCCCTGATGAAGGCCGGCAAGCCCGAGACCCTGGTCACCACCGCCGACTGATCCGTATGGCCGGGCGGAGGCGATGCCCCGTCCGGCCGCCGCGGCGGCTGCAGGCCAGCCCTGCACGCAGGCGATGCCAACCGCGAAAAGGTTCCCGCCGCGTCACAAAAAATCCGGCATTCCGGGGCATCCCGGCATCGTTAACGGCCCGCTAAGGACGGCGTTCGAAGATCGCCGCCGGGTCGATTCCGACGCTTGCCGGGGATTTCCACATGACGTTCGACGACGCGCGCGACGACTTCTCGCGCCTGCATCGCCTCTTCACGTTTCATCTCGGCGTGGCCGTCAGCCTCGCGTGGATGACCGCTCTCTACTCGGCCTGCTACGCGCCGTGGGTCCGCAACATCCGCGCCTTGATCGACCCGGCCGCGAGCCTCGACCGCGTCGAGAGCACCTGGTCCTTCCTGTTCGCGCTGCCGGTGGTGATGACGCTCGCCTGGATCGGCCTGTATTTCGGCCGCGAGATGCTCCGCCGGAGCCAGACCCTCTCCAATGCGGCACTCGAATTCGCCGCCGCCGCCGTGGTCGCCTTCGGGGTGTTCTACCTGTCGATCGACCGCGCCGTCTCGGCTCTTTACCTGGGCTTCTGAGACGCTTCGGCGCTTCACCTTCCGCTCGCGCCCTTCCAATGGCGACGGGCTGCGTGTAAGTGCCAAGATCAACGACAATCCACGCCGCTAGCGCCCCCAGGCCCGTGCCGCTTCTCCGGCACTGCGCATGGCCGGGCGCGCGTGCCTGCAGCCAAGGCGCCCGATGCCGAAACGCACCGACATTTCCTCGATCCTGATCATCGGTGCGGGGCCGATCGTCATCGGTCAGGCCTGCGAGTTCGATTATTCCGGGACCCAGGCCTGCAAGGCCCTCCGCGAGGAGGGCTACCGGATCGTGCTGGTGAATTCGAATCCGGCCACGATCATGACCGACCCGGACATGGCGGACGCGACCTATGTCGAGCCGATCACGCCCGAGATCGTCGCCAAGATCATCGAGAAGGAGCGTCACGCCATTCCGGGCGGCTTCGCCCTGCTCCCGACCATGGGCGGGCAGACGGCGCTGAACTGCGCCCTGTCCCTCAAGAAGATGGGCGTGCTGGAGAAGTTCGACGTCCAGATGATCGGCGCCACCACGGAGGCGATCGACAAGGCGGAGGACCGCCACCTCTTCCGGGATGCGATGACCAAGATCGGCCTGGAGACGCCGAAATCGGCGCTGGCCAATGCCTCCGCGGCCAAGAAGGCCGACCGCGCGAAGTACCTCGCCGAGGTCGCCCGCATCGAGGCGGCGAACGAGGGCGAGGCCCGTGCCACGGCGCTCGCGGCCTTCGAGAAGACCTGGCACCGGGGCGAGTCCGAGCGACGCAAGCGCTACGGCGAGCACGCCATCGGGCAGGCGCTGATCGCGCTCGCCGAGGTCGGCCTGCCGGCGATCATCCGCCCCTCCTTCACCATGGGCGGAACCGGCGGCGGCATCGCCTACAACCGGGAGGAGTTCCTCGACATCGTCGAGCGCGGCATCGACGCCTCGCCGACCAACGAGGTCCTGATCGAGGAGAGCGTCCTCGGCTGGAAGGAATACGAGATGGAGGTCGTTCGCGATAAGAACGACAACTGCATCATCGTCTGCTCCATCGAGAACATCGACCCGATGGGCGTCCACACCGGCGACTCCATCACCGTCGCGCCGGCCCTTACGCTGACGGACAAGGAATACCAGGTGATGCGCGACGCATCGCTGGCGGTGCTGCGCGAGATCGGCGTCGAGACCGGCGGCTCGAACGTGCAGTTCGCCATCGACCCGGCCACGGGCCGGATGATCGTGATCGAGATGAACCCGCGCGTGTCGCGCTCGTCGGCCCTCGCCTCGAAGGCCACCGGCTTCCCGATCGCCAAGGTCGCGGCCAAGCTGGCCGTCGGCTACACCCTCGACGAGATCGCCAACGACATCACGGGCGGTGCCACCCCGGCCTCGTTCGAGCCGTCGATCGATTACGTCGTCACAAAGATCCCGCGCTTCGCCTTCGAGAAGTTCCCCGGCGCCGAGCCGACGCTCACCACCGCGATGAAGTCGGTGGGCGAGGCCATGGCGATCGGCCGCTGCTTCGCCGAATCGCTGCAGAAGGCCCTGCGCTCCCTGGAGACCGGCCTCACCGGCCTCGACGACATCGAGATCGAGGGGCTCGGCAAGGGCGACGACCACAACGCGATCAAGGCCGCCCTCGGCACGCCGACCCCCGACCGCCTGCTCAAGGTCGGCCAGGCCCTGCGTCTCGGCGTCAGCCACGAGGAGGTCCACGCCTCATGCAAGATCGATCCGTGGTTCCTGGAGCAGCTCCAGGCGATCATCGACCTGGAGAACCGGGTCAAGGCACACGGCATCCCGAACACCCCCGGGGCCCTGCGCCAGCTGAAGGCCGCGGGCTTCTCCGATGCCCGCCTGGCCGTGCTGGCCAAGACCGATGAGGACAGCGTGCGGGCTGCGCGCCGGGCCCTGGGCGTGCGCCCCGTCTTCAAGCGCATCGACACCTGCGCCGCCGAGTTCCAGGCGCCCACCGCCTATATGTACTCGACCTACGTGGCGCCCTTCGCTGGCACGGTGGTGGACGAAGCGCGGCCCACCGACGCCAAGAAGGTGATCATCCTCGGCGGCGGCCCGAACCGGATCGGCCAGGGCATCGAATTCGACTATTGCTGCTGCCACGCCTGCTTCGCGCTCTCCGAGGCCGGCTACGAGACCATCATGGTCAACTGCAACCCGGAGACGGTCTCGACCGACTACGACACCTCCGACCGGCTCTATTTCGAGCCGCTGACCCAGGAGGACGTGCTCGAGATCATCGAGACCGAGCGTCAGGCCGGAACGCTCCACGGCGTCATCGTGCAGTTCGGCGGCCAGACGCCACTGAAGCTGGCCCGCGCCCTCGAAGCCGCCGGGGTGCCGATTCTCGGCACCTCGCCGGATGCCATCGACCTCGCCGAGGACCGCGACCAGTTCAAGCGCCTCCTCGACAAGCTCGGCATGAAGCAGCCGAAGAACGGCATCGCCTACTCGGTGGAGCAGAGCCGGCTCATCGCCTCGGATCTCGGCCTGCCCTTCGTGGTGCGCCCGAGCTACGTGCTGGGCGGCCGCGCCATGGCGATCATCCGCGACGAGGCCCAGTTCGCCGACTACCTCCTCGACACCCTGCCGAGCCTGATCCCGTCGGACGTGAAGGCGCGCTACCCCAACGACAAGACCGGGCAGATCAACACGGTCCTGGGCAAGAACCCGCTGCTGTTCGACCGCTACCTGTCGGATGCCACCGAGATCGACGTCGACGCCATCTGCGACGGCAAGGACGTGTTCATCGCCGGCATCATGGAGCACATCGAGGAGGCGGGCATCCACTCGGGCGATTCCGCCTGCTCGCTGCCCTCCCGCTCGCTCTCGCCGGAGATCATCGCCGAACTGGAGCGGCAGACCCGGGCCATGGCCCTGGCGCTGAAGGTCGGCGGCCTGATGAACGTCCAGTACGCCATCAAGGACGGCACGATCTACGTGCTCGAGGTGAACCCCCGTGCCTCGCGGACGGTGCCCTTCGTCGCCAAGGTGATCGGCGATCCGATCGCCAAGATCGCGGCCCGCGTGATGGCCGGTGAATCCCTCGCGAGCTTCGCCCTCAAGCCGAAGGTCCTGGATCACATCGCCGTCAAGGAGGCGGTGTTCCCCTTCGCCCGCTTCCCCGGCGTCGATGTCCTGCTCGGACCCGAGATGCGCTCCACCGGCGAGGTCATCGGCCTCGATTCGAGCTTCGGCGTCGCCTTCGCCAAGAGCCAGCTCGGCTCGGGCACCCTGGTGCCCAAGGGCGGTGCGGTCTTCGTCTCGGTGCGCGACGCCGATAAGGAGCGCATCCTGCCGGCGATCCGCCTGCTGTCGGAGCTCGGCTTCTCGATCGTCGCGACCGGCGGCACCCAGCGCTATCTCGCCGATGAGGGCGTTCCGACCGAGCGCGTGAACAAGGTCCTGGAGGGCCGGCCGCACGTCGTCGACTCGATCAAGAACGGCGATATCCAGCTCGTCTTCAACACAACGGAGGGCGCCGGCGCGCTCTCGGACTCCCGATCCCTCCGGCGCGCGGCCCTCTTGCATAAAGTGCCGTACTACACCACTCTTGCAGGAGCGATGGCGGCGGCCGAGGGGATCAAGGCCTATCTCGGAGGCGATCTCAAGGTCCGCGCCTTGCAGGAATACTTCGCGGCCTGAATTCTCGCACGGCTTCCGTGTTGAACGGAAGCCGTGTTGTTGGCGGTTCAGGAGTAACTTACTCTGGCCCGGAAGGAGCGGCACGCTCCTGGCCGGGCTTATTCATTGTGGCGCGAGACGATGACGATAGACAAGGTTCCGATGACGGTGCGCGGTTACGCGGCGCTGGAGGAGGAGTTGAAGCACCGCCAGCAGGTGGAGCGCCAGCGGATCATCCAGGCCATCGCCGAGGCCCGCGCCCTCGGCGACCTGTCGGAGAATGCCGAGTACCATGCCGCCAAGGAAGCGCAGTCCCATAACGAGGGCCGCGTCCTCGAGCTGGAGAGCATGATCTCGCGCGCCGAGGTGATCGACGTGTCGAAGCTTTCGGGGACGAAGATCAAGTTCGGCGCCACGGTGAAGCTCCTCGATGAAGACACCGAAGAAGAGAAGACCTATCAGCTCGTCGGCGAGCCCGAGGCGGACGTGCGCTCCGGCCTGGTCTCCATCACCTCCCCGATCGCCCGCGCGCTGATCGGCAAGGGTGTCGGCGACACCGTCGAGGTGACGACGCCGGGTGGCGGCAAGTCCTACGAGGTCGTCGCCGTCCAGTACGGCGGCTGAGCCGCCCATGCGGTCGGGCCTCCTCCGGGCAGCGGCGGCGCTGCTCGGTCTCGTCGCACTGCTCGGATCGGCCCGGGCCGAGGACTTTCCGAGCCTCGGGGGCGAGCGCCTTGCCGGCGTCGACGTGGATGTCCGCCCGCTGGTCGCACTCGGCGGCGGCACCCCGGCCCTGGCGTTGCGCGAGGATCTTCTCGCCGCCCTGAAGGCCGAATTCGCAGACCGGCTCGGTGGCCGCGGGCCCGTGCTGCTGGTGCGGATCACGGGTCTCTCGCTCAATCCCTATGCGGGCGGCGACGGGGGACGCGGTCGCCTCGGCGGCGGCACGCAGAGCGACTACCTCGATGGGGAGGCCCTGCTCGTCGGCCGTCGGGGCGAGGTCCTGGCGCGCCACCCTCAGCTCTCCGCGGTCCCGTCGAGTTCGGGCGGGGCGTGGTACGACCCGGCTTCCGAGCGCCGCCGGGTGACCGCCATCGCCCAGCATTATGCGGGCTGGCTCCGGCGCGCCCTGCCCCAGGATTGAGTGGACGGCGCGGCGGATGGCTCCGCTCGAGGATTGACCTGGATCACCTGATGTCGGCAGCGTCCGCGATGCCCTCCCCCACCGGCGCCGCCGTGCCGCTTCCCGAACTCGCTCAGGCCCGGACCTGGATCGTCACCGACGGCAAGGCGGGCGACGAGAACCAGTGCGTCGGCCTCGCCGAGACCCTGGGCCTGCCCTTCGAGATCCGCCGGATCGCGCCCCGCCCGCCCTTCGGCTGGATGGCCCCCTGGGGACCGACCGACCCGCGGGACCGGCCGGGCAATCCGCGCGGTGTCCTGTCCGGGCCCCTCCCCGACCTGCTGATCGCCTCCGGGCGCCGCTCCGTCCCGTACCTCCGCGCCGTGCGCGCGGCGTCCGGGGGCCGCACCTTCACGGCTTTCCTGAAGGATCCGCGCATCGGCCACGATGCGGCGAACTTCGTCTGGGTGCCCGACTACGACGACCTGCGCGGCCCCAACGTCTTCACCACCCTGACGCCGCCGCATCAGGTCACGCCGGAGCGCCTCGCCGAGGCGCGCGCCCAGCCGGACCCGCGGCTGTCCGCCCTGCCGTGGCCCCGCATCGCCGTGCTGATCGGCGGCGACAGCCGGCATCTCAGCTACCGCCCGGCGGATATGCGCCGGCTCCTGCGCGACCTCGACAAGCTGACCGACGGCGGCTGTTCGCTGATGGTCACCGTGTCGCGACGCACGCCGCAGAACCTGCGGGACGCGCTGCGGACCATGGTGGCGACCAAGGGCGGTTTCTTCTGGGACGGCGGCAGCCCCAATCCCTATGTTTCGATGCTGGCGATCGCCGATTCGATCGTCGTCACCTCGGATTCGGCCAACATGGTCGGCGAGGCCGTGAGCACCGGGGCTCCCGTCCTCCTGTTCGACCTGCCCAAGACCTATATCCGCCACAGGCGGCTCTTCGCGGGACTCGCGATGGCGGGGGCCCTGAAGCCCTTCGTCGGCCGCCTGGAGGAACTGCACTACCAGCCCCTGGATGCGACACCCGTCATCGCAGGCGCGATGGCCAAGGCCTATGCCGAACACCGCGCGCGATGGGCCTGAAGGAGACGAGAGCGATGGCGCACACCCATTCCAAACTCATCATCATCGGCTCCGGTCCCGCCGGCTACACCGCGGCGATCTACGCCGCCCGTGCGATGGTCGAGCCGCTGATGATCTCGGGCTTCCAGCCCGGCGGCCAGCTCATGATCACCACCGATGTCGAGAACTATCCGGGCTTCGCCGAGGCGATCCAGGGTCCCTGGCTGATGGAGCAGATGCGCCTCCAGGCCGAGCATGTCGGCACCAAGATCGTGTCCGAGTACATCACCAAGGTGGATTTCCAGGTCCGGCCGTTCCGGCTGGAGGCCGATTCCGGAGAGACCTACTCGGCCGACGCCGTCATCATCGCCACGGGAGCGCAGGCCAAGTGGCTCGGGCTGCCGTCGGAGGCCAAGTACCAGGGCTTCGGCGTCTCGGCCTGCGCGACCTGCGACGGCTTCTTCTTCCGGGGCAAGGAGGTCGTGGTGGTCGGCGGCGGCAACACCGCCGTGGAGGAGGCGCTGTACCTCGCCAACCTGGCCGCCAAGGTCATCGTGGTCCACCGCCGGGGCGAGTTCCGCGCCGAGCGCATCCTGCAGGAGCGCCTGTTCAAGCACCCCAACGTCGAAGTCGTGTGGCACCACGCGGTCGAGGAGATCTGCGGCAGCCAGAAGCCGCCGTCGGTGACCCATGTGCGCCTCAAGGACACCCGCACCGGCGAGATCACGGAGCGCCGGACGGATGGTGTGTTCATCGCCATCGGCCACCAGCCGGCGACCGCGATCTTCGAGGGCCAGCTCGCCATGCGCGACGGCGGCTACATCGAGACCGCGCCGGGCACGACGCATACGGCGATCCCCGGCGTCTACGCCGCGGGTGACGTCACCGACGACGTCTACCGCCAGGCGATCACCGCCGCCGGCATGGGCTGCATGGCTGCCCTCGATGCCGAGAAGTACCTCGCCGCCCTCGAAGTCGGCGAAACGCCCCAGCAAGCCGCCGCAGAATAGGAAGATTCTGGCGGACGAGTGCGCCATGCGTCTTGCGCGCGGCGTCAAGACAATCGCAAGGTCGAACCACTAACCTAAGCGCTGACGGCATGAGCCGTCGGCGTCACCCGCATGACTCGAATCGATCCGCCCCACGTGCTGCGTGGGCCGGAAGGCCCGGGTCGATCGGGCCTGGCATGGATGTCCGACCCGCTTGCCGCGGGATGGAAGGCCTTGGTCAGCCGGCGTCGGGTTGCGTACGGGAGTGGACGCCGTGGACTGGGACAAGATCCGCATCTTCCTCAACGTAGCGGAGGCCGGCAGCTTCACGCGCGCGGGCGACGACATCGGCCTGAGCCAATCGGCCGTGAGCCGTCAGATCAGCGCCCTCGAGCGCGAGTTGAAGGCGCCGCTGTTCCACCGCCACGCGCGCGGCCTCATCCTGACCGAGCAGGGCGACCTGCTGTTCCGCGCCGCACGGGACATGAAGCTGCGCCTGGAGAACACCAAGGCGCGCCTGGTCGAGACGAGCGAGCGGCCGACAGGCGACCTCAAGGTGACCACCACCGTCGGTCTCGGAACCGCTTGGCTCGCCCAGCGCGTCGCCGAATTCCTCGACCTCTACCCGGACGTGCGCGTCGAACTCATCCTCACCAACGAGGAGCTCGATCTGGCCATGCGCGAGGCCGACGTGGCGATCCGGATGCGGCGCCCGGCCCAGCCGGACCTGATCCAGCGGCGCCTGTTCACGGTCCACTATCACGCCTTCGCGTCGCAGGATTACGTGAAGCGCTTCGGCGAGCCGAAATCCATCGCCGACCTCGACAACCACCGCCTGGTCTCGTTCGGCGGCAACGAGCCGTCCTACCTGCTGGCGACGCACTGGCTCTCCACCGTCGGCCGCGAGGGCCAGGAGCGCCGGACGATCCACTTCACGGTGAACAACATCACGGCCCTGCAGCAGGCCATCGAGACCGGCGCCGGCATCGGCATCCTGCCCGACTACGCGGCGGAGGGTCAGGCCGGCCTGGTGCAGGTCATGCGCGAGACCGAGATGCCGCACATGGAGAGCTACCTCGTCTATGCCGAGGAGATGCGCTCGGTGGCCCGCGTCCAGGCCTTCCGCGACTTTCTCGTCGCCAAGGCGCAGCGCTGGACCTACTAGGACCGGCGCCGGACGGGTGACGCGGCAGGGCAGCGCTCTGCCCCGCCGCGCATCTGTCAGACGAACAGGCGCTCCTTCTCCAGCCCCTTGTAGAGGCCGGCCACCTGCTCGCCGTAGCCGTTGTAGATCAGGGTCGGCACACGCTGGTCGGTCCCCAGGACCCGTTCCGTCGCCTGGCTCCAGCGCGGATGCGACACGGCTGGGTTGACGTTGGCCCAGAAGCCGTACTCGGCCGATTGCAGACCTTCCCAGAAGGTCTTGGGCCGCTCGGCCACGAACGAGATCTTGGTGATCGATTTCACCGACTTGAAGCCGTACTTCCACGGCACCACGAGGCGGATCGGCGCGCCGAACTGGTTGGCCAGCGGCTTGCCGTAGACCCCGGTGGCGACGAAGGCGAGGTCGTTGCCCGCCTCCTCGAGGGTCAGTCCCTCCGTATAGGGCCAGGGATACAGGAACGACTTCTGGCCCGGCGCCATCGACCGGTCGAGGAAGGTCTGCATCTGGATGTACTTCGCTCCCGCGGTGGGCTTCGCCAGCGCGACCAGCTTCGCGAGCGGGAATCCGGTCCAGGGCACCGACATCGACCAGGCCTCGACGCAGCGGTGCCGGTAGAGGCGCTCCTCCAGGGGCATCTTGCGGATGAGGTCGTCGATCCCGAGGGTCATCGGCTTCTCGACGAGGCCATCGATGGCCACCGTCCAGGGCCGCGTCTTCAGAGCGTTGGCGGCCGGCAGCACCGACTTCGAGGTGCCGTATTCGTAGAAGTTGTTGTAGTCGGCGCTGAACTTTTCCGGGGTCAGTGGGCGATCGAGGGTATAGGCCTCGTTGCGCTTGGCCGGATAGAGGTCTGCGGTGAGGTCGGACGCCGCCCATGCGCTCTGCGTCCCGATCAGCGAGGCGGCCGCCAGACCGGCGGCGCCCCCGAGCAGGCTTCGGCGATCGAGGAAGACGCTCTCCGGCGTCGCGAGATGCTCGGGGATCTCCCAGGCGTGGGTGCGTCGGATGTGCATGTCGTTCCCTCCGTTCGGCGCGAATCGCGGCGCGCCGGCCTGTTGCCCTGACATTGGCCGGCCGCGGCGCGCGCGCAAGCCGTCTCGATGTCACCCTTCGCCGGGGATCGGCCGCGGGTTACGGGCGGAACGCGGTCACGGAGGAGGCGGATCGTCGCGCAGGGCCCGGCGCAGCACCTTGCCCACGTTGGTCTTGGGCAGGGTGTCGTGGAAGACCACCCGGCGGGGAACCTTGTAGCCGGTGAGCTGCGAGCGGGCGAAGGCCCGCAGGGTATCGGTGGTCATCGCGTCGTCCCTGCGCACCACGTGCGCGACGACCATCTCGCCGGTCTCGTCGTTGACCGCGCCGACCACGGCGCATTCGAGCACGCCCGGATGGCTCGCGAGCACGTCCTCGATCTCGTTCGGGTAGACGTTGAAGCCCGAGACCAGGATCATGTCCTTCATCCGGTCGACGATGCGGACCTGTCCGTCGGGGTTCAGCACCGCCACGTCGCCGGTGCGGAAATAGCCGTCGGTGGAGGTGGCACGGGCGGTCTCGTCCGGGCGTTTCCAGTAGCCGGCCATCACCTGGGGACCGCGCACGCAGAGTTCGCCGGCCTCGCCGGTGGCGACCTCGCGCCCGTCGAGGTCACGGATCGAGACGTCGGTCGAGGGCAACGGATAACCGATCGTGCCGCTCCACGCCGTGAGGTCCGGCGGGTTGACGCAGACCACCGGGGACGTCTCGGACAGGCCGTAGCCCTCGACGATGGCCCGACCGGTGATCGCCTTCCATTTCTCGGCGACGGTCGCCTGCACCGCCATGCCGCCCGCGATGACGAAATCGAGCTTCGAGAAGTCGACCTCGTGGATCTTCGGGTGGTTGATGAGCAGGTTGAACAGGGTGTTCACCCCCGAGAAGTGGGTGAAGGGCGTGCCCTTGAGGGTCTTGATGAAGCCGTCGGCATCACGCGGGTTGGCAATCAGCAGGCAACAGCCGCCGACCTTCATGAAGAAGAAGAAGCAGCAGGTCAGGGCGAAGATGTGGTAGAGAGGCAGCGCCGTGACCATGACGCGCGCCGCGCCGTCCTCGGCCGAGACGCGGAACCAGATCCGGCTCTGCTCGACATTGGCCATGATGTTGCGATGGGTCAGCATCGCGGCCTTGGCGACCCCCGTGGTCCCGCCGGTATATTGCAGGAAGGCGAGGTCGTCCTGTCCGACGGGCACCCGGACCTTGGGTTTGCCGGTGCCCGCGCGGATCACCGCATCGAACCGGACCGCCAGTCCTTCGGGCAGGCGATAGGCCGGAACCGCCTTCTTCAGGTGACGCGAGGCCAGGGTGATCAGGCGCCCCTTCAGGCCGAGGCCGTCGCCCGGACCGGCCAGGACCACGCGGTCGAGGGTGAGGTCCGGCAGGGCCCGCGCCACGGTGTGCGCGAAGTTCTCCAGGACGAAGAGGATACGCGCGCCCGAATCGTTCAGCTGCGCCGTCAATTCGCGCGGCGTGTAGAGGGGATTGACGTTGACGACGGTGCAGCCGGCGAGCAGCACGCCGAAGATGGTCGCCGGATAGGCGGCGACGTTCGGCATCATGATCGCGACGCGGTCGCCTTTGTTGAGGCCCTGCGCCACCAGCCACGCGGCGACGGCCTCCGACGATGCCCCGAGCGCCGCGTAGGAAATGCGGGCGCCGAAACTCTCCAGCGCGGGCCGTGCGGCCGAGCGCGTCATGCACTCGTCGAACAGATCGACCAGCGTTCCGAGGCCGTCGATGTCGAGTTCGGCCGGAATACCCGGCGGATATGCGGACAGCCACGGGCGCGCGGCGCTCCGGGTTTCGGCCATGTCGATCCTCCCTGCGATGCGACCCGGCGGCTTTCTGCCTCCTTAGTTCACATCTAAACCATCCTCGGCCATCTCGGCGGCGGGATCAAGCGGCGGCACGGGACGGATGCCAACGATCCCGCCACCCACGATTCTGGGGCGAACGATCCCGCCGCATCGCCAGTGCGTTGCAACTCAGGTGCGGCAGAAACGCGATGCACGCCAGGGCACCGGCTAACAGGGCATCCCCCATCGTCATCGATCGGCGCGGCCAGATGCCGAAACCCGCCGCGTGGGCAAGGCCGAGCACGGCCAGGGCGAACCAGAGAGCGAGGTACCGGAGCAGGAGGTTGGCCGCGGCCCGCAGCCAGCGCCGGGGCTGCGATCGCCGCGCAGGTCCGTTGCCGATGAGCAGGGCGCCGAGGCCCAGGACGCTCCCGAACACCGTGGCGGCCAGGGCCGAGCCGAGGGCGTAGGCCGCCGGCATCGGCTGCTGCGTGATGAAGGCGGTGCCGCCACTGGCGAAGGCGAGGCGCAGGGCCGCGCCGCCGAAGGTGGGATAGAGGCAGGCCGCCAGGAACATGGCCAGGGCCAGGGCTCCACCGACGAGGCGGCGGAGCCAGCCGGCACGGCCCGGCCGGAGGATCCACAGGCCGAGGCAGGCGAGCCCGTAGACGATCGCCACCGAAAAGAGCGGATAGCGATCGAGGAAGAAGCCGTAAAAGCGGGCGTCCAGCTCGGGCGGTAGGGCCACCCGCTGGTCGAAGCCGGTGGCGAAGGCGAGCCCGATCGCCAGGAGCGCTGCTGCCAGCGGGATCACGGCCGGCAGCACGTGGGTCAGGCCTCGTAGTTGTCGCGCACCAGGCGGTCGAGCAGGCGCACGCCCCAGCCCGCGCCCCAGCTCCGGTTGATCTCGCTGGCCGACGAGGACATCGCCACGCCGGCGATGTCCAGATGCGCCCAGGGCACGTCGTTGACGTAGCGCTTCAGGAAGGACGCCGCGGTAGCCGCGCCCCCGTGGCGGCCGCCGGAGTTCTTCATGTCGGCGAACTTCGAGTCGATCGCCTTGTCGTAGGCCGGGATCAGCGGCATCCGCCACACGGACTCGCCGGTCGCCTCGCCGGCCGCCGTGATCTTGGCCGACAGGGCGTCGTCGTTGGAGAACATCCCGGCGATGTCCTGCCCGAGGGCGACGATGATCGCCCCCGTCAGGGTCGCGAGGTCGATCATGAACTTCGGCTTGTAGGCGCTCTGGATGTGCCAGAGCACGTCGGCGAGGACGAGGCGACCCTCGGCGTCGGTGTTGATGACCTCGATGGTCTGGCCCGACATCGACGTGATGATGTCGCTCGGGCGCATGGCGTTGCCGTCCGGCATATTCTCGACGATGCCGATGGCGCCGACGACGTTCACCTTCGCCCTGCGGCTGGCGAGCGCATGCATCGTGCCGACGACGCAGGCAGCGCCGCCCATGTCGCCCTTCATGTCCTCCATGCCGCCGGCGGACTTGATCGAGACGCCGCCGGAATCGAAGCAGACGCCCTTGCCGATGAAGGCCAGGGGCGCCTCGGACGGGTCGGCGGCGCCGTTCCAGCGCATCACCACGACCCGGGCCTCCTTCGTCGAGCCCTGCGCCACGGCGAGGAGGGCGCGCATGCCGAGCGCCTCCAGCTTGCCCGGGCCGAGCACCTCGACCTCGACGCCGAGCTGCGTCAGCGCCTCGGCGCGGCGGGCGAACTCCTCGGGGTAGAGAACGTTCGGCGGCTCGTTGATGAGTTCGCGCGCCAGGATGACGCCGTCGGAGACCGCCTCGGAGATCTTCGCGGCCGATTCCGCGGCGGCGACATCGGCCACCATCAGGGTCAGCGCGGTGTTCTTGGCGTCCTCGCCCTCGGGCTTCTTCTTGGTCTTGTAGCGGTCGAAGCTGTAGTGGCGCAGGCGGGCCCCGAGGGCGAAGTCGGCGGCGTTCGCCGCGGTGACGTCGAGACCGGCGAAGATCAGTGCGGCCTGGGCGTTCCGGCCCGAGACCTTGCTGGCGGTGAAGCCGCCCAGGGCCGGCCAGTCGATCTTGGCGCGGTCCTTCTCCGAGCCGAGGCCCACCACCACGAGGCGGTCGGCATCGAGGCCGGCGGGCGCGGGCAGCGACAGGGCCGACAGCGACTTGCCCTTGAAGCGCTCGCTGGCAGCGGCGCGGGCGACGAGATCGGCCACGTTGCCGCCGATCGCCTGGGCGACGGCCGGAGCCAGGGCGAGGTCGTCGCCGACGAAGAGGACGACGTCGCCCCGGCCCACCGGGCCGAGGGGCCCGAACGCGATCGTAATTCCGTCCGCCATGACGCTAGCTTTCCGAGGATTGGTCTCGAACGAACCGTGCGTTCGAAGTGGTGCGTGCAGGATGTGCGGAGCGGCACGGCATCGGACGTGCCACTCCCGGCGCTTCTGTGTACCTGTTGAGGCAGAGAACGCAACGCGATCGGACGGCCGTGAAAGCGCCCGAATCGGCGCGCCCGGATCGGAGTCGACGGCCGGGGGGCGGGACGGGTAGAAACGGGCGGGGCCGAGGCCTCGTCGGGCGATGCGGGGGGCGTTCCGCGAGACGCCGATCCACGAGAACCCATGACGCAGATCGAGCGCTACATCTTCAAAATCGCGCTCGGGGCCTTCTTCGCCTGCCTCGTCGGCCTCACCGGCACGATCTGGGTGACGCAGGCCCTGCGCGAGCTCGACCTCATCACCGCCAAGGGCCAGACCCTGGTGATCTTCTTCCTCATCACCGGCTTGTCGCTGCCGACACTGATCACCGTGATCGCCCCGGTGGCCCTGTTCATCGCCGTCGTCTACGCCCTGAACAAGCTGAACGGCGATTCCGAGCTCATCGTGATGTCGGCGGCCGGGATGCGGCCACGGCAGATCCTGCGCCCGTTCCTCAGCCTCGGCCTCGCGGTCAGCCTCGCGGTGGCCTTCCTGACGATCCAGGTGATGCCGTCCTCGTTCCAGGAGCTGCGGGACGTGCTGACCCGGGTGCGCGGCGACTTTATCGCCAACGTGGTCAAGGAGGGACAATTCACCAGCCTCGACAGCGGCATCACCTTCCACTTCCGCGAGCGCGGCCCGGGAGGTGCACTGCTCGGCCTGTTCATCCAGGACAAGCGCGAGGCCGGCAAGTCGGTGGTCTACCTCGCCGAGCGCGGACAGGCGCTGGAATATGGCGGCCAGAGCTATCTCGCCCTGGAAAAGGGCAGCATCCACCGGCAGCAGAAGGATTCCCGCGACGCCTCGATCATCACCTTCGAGCGCTACACGGTCGACCTCGCCGCCTTCACGCCGCCCGATGCGGAGCTGGTCTACAAGCCGCGCGAGCGCGCTACGGCGCAGCTGCTGTTCCCCGACACCAGCGAGACCTATTACAAGCAGCAGAAGGGCCGCTTCCGGGCCGAGCTGCACGACAGGCTCTCGTCCTGGCTCTACCCTCTGGCCCTGACCTTCATCGCCTTCGCCGCCCTCGGCGACCCGCGCACCACCCGCCAGGGGCGCGGCCTCGCGGTGGCCGGCGCCGTCCTCGCCGTGGTCATCGTGCGAATCGGGGGCTTCGCGGCCTCCAGCGCGGCCGCGCGCAGCCAGGGCGCCGTCGTGGCGGTCTACGCCGTGCCCCTCCTCGCCATCCTGATCTCCGCGGTGATGATCTTCAACGGCGCGGCGGTGCGGGACTGGAACACCCGGATGGGCCGGGCCGCGACCGGGCTCCTCGGCCGCCTCGGCCGGCGCCCGCGCCTCGGCGTGCAGTGAGGCAGAGCTGACGGCATGCTGATCGGCGCCACCCTCGGCCGCTACTTCGCGATGCGCTTCGTGCGCACGATCCTGGGCGTGTTCCTCACGGTCTTCACGCTCGTCTACACCCTCGATTTCGTCGAGCTCCTGCGGCGCGCCGGCGATGCCGAGGGGGCGTCCACAGGTTTGATGGCGCAGCTCTCGCTCTACCGGACCCCGGCGGTGGCCGAGGGCGTGCTGCCCTTCGCAATCCTGTTCGGGTCGATGGCCGCGCTGCTCCAGCTCTCGCGCAAGCTCGAACTGGTGGTGGCCCGGGCCGCCGGCATCTCGGCCTGGCAGTTCCTCCAGCCGGGCGCGTTCGTGGCCCTGGCCATCGGAGCCTTCACGGTGGGGGTCTACAACCCGGTCTCGGCGCTGATGAAGCAGCGCTCCACCGAGATCGAGGCGAAGATCTTCGCCCGCTCGACCAAGGCCAATTCGGGCAAGGACCTGTGGATCCGCCAGCGCAGCCTCGACGGGCAGGCGATCATCCGGGCCGACACGGCCGTGGAGGGCACCACCACGCTGGCGGGCGTCTCGGTCTTCACCTTCGACGAGGCCGGCATCTTCACCGCGCAGATCGAGGCGGCCAAGGCCAGCCTTCACGACGGCTACTGGGAACTGAGCCAGGCCCGGGTGATGGCCAAGGGCGAGCCGGCCGAGACCTTCGACACCTACCTGATCGCCTCGACCCTGGTGCCCTCGCAGGTGCGCCAGCGCTTCACGCCGCCGGAATCCGTGCCTTTCTGGCAACTGCCGGAGACCATTTCACGCTCCGAGCGGGCCGGCCTCGATGCCACGCGGTACCGACTCCAGTACGACGTGCTGCTGGCGCGGCCCGTCCTGTTCCTGGCCATGGTGCTGGTGGCGGCCAGCGTTTCCTTAAGGTTCTTCCGCTTTGGTGGTGTCGGCAAACTGGTGCTGGGCGGCGTCGCGGCGGGGTTCGTGCTGTACGTCGCCCGACAGGTGCTGGAAGGCCTCGGTGCCTCGGGAATCGTGACGCCGGCTGTGGCGGCGTGGTTCCCGGCCGTGGTAGGGAGTCTCCTTGGTACGCTCACGCTTCTCTATCAGGAGGACGGCTGATGTCGGACTCGGTGGTGGCGAAGGGGCGCAGGCCTTGGCAGGAGTTGGGACTGGCGTTGCGTAAGGTCGCCGACATCACGTTGGCCACGGGGTTCGTGGTGCTGCTCACGGCCGTCGCTCCCGCGGCGCCCGGCGGGCAGGCGCTCGCCCAGGGGGGATCGAGGACCGGCACCCCGCCGGTGGCCGCCGGCAAGCCGGAATCTGGCAAGCCCGCCGAGCGCCTCCTCGTGGAGGCCGCCGAGCTCATCTACGACAACGACCGCAACACCGTGACGGCCCGCGGCAACGCCGAGCTGCATTACGGCCCGCGCACCCTGCAGGCCGACCGGGTGATCTACGATCGCAAGGCGAGCCGGGTCTTCGCCGAGGGCAACGTGCGCCTGACGGAGGCCTCGGGCGCGGTCGTCACCGGCTCCAAGATGGAGCTCACCGACGACTTCAAGAACGGCTTCATCGACGCGCTCCGGGTGCAGCAGAGCGTCCAGCTCAACGGGCAGACCGTCCGCACCCGCTTCTCGGCGCCCCGCGCCGAGCGGATCGAGGGCGACAGCACCAGCTTCGACTACGGCACCTACACCGCCTGCGAGCCGTGCAAGAACAATCCGGAGACGCCGCCGCTCTGGCAGATCCGCGCCACCAAGATCGTCCACAACAACCAGACCCACACCGTCGCCTTCGAGGAATCGACCCTCGAGATCGGCGGCATCCCGGTCGCCTACCTGCCGTATTTCGAGACCGCCGACCCGACGGTGAAGCGCAAGACCGGCTTCCTGACGCCGCGCTTCCTCACCTCGACGGCCCTGGGCTCCGGCCTCGCGACCCCGTTCTTCGTCAACCTGGCACCGAACTACGACCTGACGCTGTCGCCGGCCTTCCTGAGCAACCAGGGCGTCCTCGGCCAGGCCGAGTTCCGGCACCGGCTTGAGACCGGCTCGTACAACCTGCGCCTCTCCGGCATCTTCCAGACCACGCCGAGCGCCTTCCTGCCCGGCCCGCTCGGGGCGGGCGACCGCGACTTCCGCGGCTCGGTCGAGTCGAAGGGCCAGTTCTACATCAACGACCGTTGGCGCACGGGCTGGGACGTCGTCGGCGTCACCGACAAGTGGTTCCTCGACAACTACCGCATCCGCAACCAGAGCATCACCACGGACTACTTCCGTGAGGCCGTCTCGACGGCCTACCTGATCGGCCAGGGCGATCGCTCGTGGTTCGAGGCGCGGGGCTACTACTTCAAGGGCCTGTCGAGCTTCGACTGGCAGAAGGAGCAGCCGTTCGTCGCGCCGGTGATCGACTACGACAAGCGCATCAACGGGCCGGGCTTCCTCGGCGGCGAGGTGCGGTTCGAGGCCAACATCACCAGCCTGACCCGGCAGGCGACCGATTTCCAGGCCGTCCAGAGCCCGACCGCCTATCTCCAGACGCCGACGATCAACGGCCGGACCTATTACCTCTACGAGACCTGCAGCTCGTTCTCGCGCGGCCAGTGCGTGATCCGGGGCCTCGCGGGCACGAACACGCGCGCCTCGGCCCAGCTCTCCTGGCGCCGCAGCTTCATCGACGATGTCGGCCAGGTCTTCACGCCCTTCGCCTACCTGCGCACGGACGCGTTCTTCGTCGATCCGCGTACCTCGGGCTACCAGAACGCCCTGTCCGCCAACATCGCGACGCAGGATGCGGACTTCTCCGGCCGGGTGCTGCCCGCCGTCGGCATCGACTACCGCTACCCGTTCGTCAGCAATTTCGGGCCGCTCGGCGTCCACACGATCGAGCCGATCGCGCAGGTCATCGCGCGGCCGAGCGAGACCCATATCGGCCGCCTGCCGAACGAGGACGCACAGAGCCTGATCTTCGACGACACGTCGCTGTTCGAATGGGACAAGTTCTCGGGCTACGACCGGGTCGAGGGCGGTGTCCGCACCAATCTCGGCGCGCAGTACTCCGTCGTGACGCCCGCCGGCTGGTACGCGAACGTGATGTTCGGCGAGTCGATTCAGATCGCCGGCGTCAACTCGTTCCGCCGCGGCGACATCGCCAATGTCGGCCTCGATTCCGGGCTCGACAGCCGGGCCTCGGACTTCGTCGGCCGGTTCCAGCTCTCGCCGAACCAGCACATCACCTTCATCACCCGCGGCCGCTTCGATCACGCCGATCTCGGGGTGAACCGGGTCGAGACCGGCGTGATCGCCCGCCTCGCGCCCTTCGCGCCGATCGATCTCTCGGCCTTCTACTCCTACTACAAGGCCCAGCCGGCCCTCGGCTTCGCCAACCGCCGCGAGGGCGTCACCGCCTCGGCGACCTACCACGTGACGCCGAACTGGTTCGTCACGGGCTCGGCCCTGGTAGACCTCTCGCACTACCTCGACGTGCGCGACAACTTCCAGACCGCCTACGCCTCCTACCTGGCGAACCCCGTCGGGGACGCGCCCGTCTACCGCAACCCGGGCCGCGCCTATCTCTCGGGCATGAGCATCGGCGGCGGCTACCAGGACGAGTGCACCACGGTCTCGGTGAACTACATCGTCTCGCCGGTGGCGGCCGCCCTCGGCACCAGCGAGCGTAACCGGACCGTCCTGCTGCGACTTGAGTTGAAGACCCTGGGCGAGGCGGATTTCCGCCAGAACCTGAACACGGCCATCACGGCCGACGGCATCTCGACGGTCCGCTGAGGCGGCCCGCCCCTGGAACGACACGGAGTGATGCGGTGAGCAGCCTGCACGGGCCGATCGCCCTCACCCTCGGAGATCCGGCCGGCATCGGGCCGGAAATCGCCCTCATGGCCTGGCGGCTGCGGGATGCCGGCCCCGGCCTGCCGCCGTTCTTCCTGATCGGCGACCCTGCCTTCGTCGAGCGGCGGGCGAGCGAGCTCAACCTGCAGGTTCCCATCGCGGATGTCGGCCCGGACCTCGCGACCGAAGTCTTCGGGCGCGCCTTGCCGGTGATGGCCCTGCCGAGCGGTGCCGCGATCCACGCGGCGGCGGGCCGCCCCGACTCCGCCAATGCCGGCGCGACGCTCGAGTCGATCACCACGGGGGTGACCCTCGTGCGTTCCGGGGCGGCGACCGCCCTCGTCACAAACCCGATCGCCAAGTATGTCCTGACCCAGGTCGGCTTCGCGCATCCGGGCCATACCGAGTTCCTGGCCGCCTGTTCGGTGGAGCCCGGCGAGACCCCGCCCCTCCCCGTGATGATGCTGTGGAGCGACACGCTCGCGGTGGTGCCCATCACCATCCACGTCGCCCTGCGGCGGGTGCCCGACCTGCTGACGCAGGATCTCGTCCTGCGCACCGCCCGCATCGTGGCGGAGGACCTGCGCCGGCGCTTCGGCATCGCCCGGCCCCGCCTCGTCCTCTCCGGGCTCAACCCCCATGCGGGCGAGAACGCCACCATGGGTACGGAGGATCGCGACGTGCTGGAGCCGGCGGTGCTGCAATTGCAGAACGAGGGCATCGACATCCGCGGGCCGTTGCCCGCCGACACCCTGTTCCATGCCCGGGCGCGCGAGACCTACGACGTGGCGCTGACGCCGTCCCACGACCAGGCCCTGATCCCGATCAAGACCCTGGCCTTCGACGAGGGCGTCAACGTCACCCTGGGCCTGCCCTTCATCCGCACCTCGCCGGACCACGGCACCGCCTTCGACATCGCCGGCAAGGGCATCGCCCGGCCCGACAGCCTGATGGCGGCGCTTCGCCTCGCCGCCCGCCTCGTGAAGGCCGGCGCGTGAGCGAGGACGGCAGCGTCAGCATCGACGGGTTGCCGCCGCTGCGGGAGGTGGTGCGCCGGCACGGCCTGGAGCCCAAGAAGGCGCTCGGGCAGAACTTCCTGTTCGATCTCAACCTGACGGGACGGATCGCCCGCTCGTCCGGGCCGCTGGAGGGCGTGACCGTCGTCGAGATCGGCCCGGGCCCCGGCGGCCTCACCCGCGCCCTGCTGGCGGAGGGCGCCGCCCGAGTCATCGCCGTCGAGCGCGATCCCCGTGCCCTGCCGGCCCTCGCCGAGATCGCGGCGCATTATCCCGGGCGCCTCGACGTGGTCGATGCCGACGCCCTGAGCTTCGACCCGGTGCCGCTGATCGGCACGGGGCCGGTGCGGATCGTCGCGAACCTGCCCTACAATATCGGCACGCCGCTCCTCGTCGGCTGGCTCGCGGGCGGACCCTGGCCGCCCTGGTGGGAGTCCCTGACGCTGATGTTCCAGCGCGAGGTCGCCGAGCGCATCGTGGCGGACGAGGAGGACAGGGCGAATTATGGCCGCCTCGGCGTGCTCTGCGGCTGGCGCACCGAGGCGCACATCCTGTTCGACGTGGCGCCCTCGGCCTTCGTGCCGCCGCCGAAGGTGACCTCCTCCATCGTCCGGCTCACCCCCCGGCGCGATCCCCTGCCCTGCTCGGTGCAGGCCCTCGAAGCGATCACCCGGGCGGCCTTCGGGCAACGCCGCAAGATGCTGCGCCAGAGCCTCAAGGCGGCGGTGCCGGACCCGGCCCGGCTGCTGGAGGCCGCCGGCATTCCCGAGACGGCGCGGGCCGAGGAGGTCCCGGTCTCCGCCTTCGTGGCGATGGCCCAGGCCTACCGGCCCGTCTGATCTTCGGACGGCCGAGTCGTCCGAAACGCGAGAAGGGCCGCCCGGATCTCTCCGGGCGGCCCTTTTTTTCGGGTCGGGTGGGACGATGCCGGGTGTCAGCGACCCTGCTGGATCGCCGAGAGGACCCAACGTCCGCCGCGCTCGCGCACGAAGGTCCAGAGCTCCACAGCCTCCGGCTCGCCGGTCTCGACGACGCGGTCGGTGCGGCGGTCGAAGGTCACGTCCTTGATGGCGTAGCGCATCGCCACCGTGGCGTACTCGGCGTTGCCTTCGCCCCAGGACTCGGACAGGTCGCCCTGCAGCAGTTTCACGTCCGAGATCCGGTTGACGACGCCGCGCGCCTCGTTGGCCCGCAGCTCCTCGATGAAGTAGCCAGCCATTTCCGGGGTCGCGAGGTTGCGCAGGGCGGCGGCGTCCTCACGGCCATAGGCCGCCTGGACGTCGTTGAGGGCGATCTCGAAGCTCTGGAAATCGCCGGGGCCGATCTGCACCGGGCGCGCCTGCACCGGCTGGACCGGGGCGGGACCGCGCTGGGCGTTGCCGTAGCCGCCGCCCATCGGGGCGCCGCCGAGAGGGGCTCCACCCATCGGGCTCGGGGTCGGGCCGGCGCCGTCGAGGTTCGAGCGGGACAGGCCGGCCGCGGCCGGCTGGCCCTGGCGCCGGCGGAACCAGCGCACGGCGAAGGACACGAGCAGGACCACGAGGCCGACCTGCAGGATCAGCCCGAGGAAGGAGGCGATGCCGCCGAGGCCGCCGAAGAAGCCGCCGCCCAGGAGCGCGCCGAGCAGGCCCGCGCCGAGGAGGCCGGCCATGAAGCCGCCGCCGAAGCGCCGTCCAGGCTGTGCGGCGGTGTTCATGCCGGGGTTGCCCATGGCCGGGCCGGGCTGGGTCTGCGAGCGCTGGATCGGGGCCGGGGCGCCGGGCGCCGTAGTGGTGGCCGAGGGCGGCGCGTAGGTGCGCGAGCCGCGCGAGCCCATGCCACCGCTGCTGCCGCTTCCGGGACGCGCCTCGACGACGGGCGCTGCGAGAACCAGCGTCGCGGCGAGCGCGAGGATGGACGCCGCGCGCTTCCGGCGAGTGGTGGAGGTGAGCATGAAAACGCCTCTGATGAACAACTGGGAAGTCCGGCGATGACGCCGCTCCTGATATGGTGACGTTCGCGCCGGAGTTTTAGTCCGCTGTTCTTGACAGAATCCCGTGGATTCGCCTCAGAGCGCGGCGGGGAACACCATCCGGACCGTGGCGCCCTCGCCGGGCTTCGAGTCGATCGACACCGTCCCGTTCTGGCGCTTCACGAGGCCGTGGACGATGGCGAGCCCGGCACCGCGTCCGGCCTCGCGGCTGGTGACGAAGGGCGCGAGGGCGCGGGCGGCCATCTCGGGCGACATGCCCTGGCCCTCGTCGGTCACTGTGATGCCGACCGCACCGTCGCCGGGCCGCTGCAGGGCCCGGTCCCCCGGGGGCACCGCGAAGGTCGCGATCACGATGCGCCCGGGGGCCGGCATGGCCTCGCAGGCATTGGCCACGATGTGGTTGAGGGCGAGCTCGATCTGGGTCGGATTGCTGAGGCCGCAGGGGAGCCCCGGCGTGGTCCGGGTCTCCAGGGTGATCCGGGTCGGCAGCGTGGGGCCGATCCGGGCGCCGAACGCTTCGATGAGCCGGTTCAGGTCGACCGGGCGGACGTCCGGCGCGATGCGGCGCGAGAAGGCCAGGAGCTGGCGGGTCAGGGTGGTGGCGCGCTCGGCCGCGTCCGTGGAGCGGACGATGGCGCGCTGGATGAAGGGCTCGTCGCGGTCGCCCAGGCGCCGCTTCAGCCCGTCGATGTAGCCGATGAGGATCTGGAGAAAGTTATTGAACTCGTGCGCTACGCTGTTGGTGAGCAGGCCCAGAGCCTCGCGCTGGCGGGAGAGCGCAAGAGCCCCTTCGGCGTCGTGCCGGCGGGTGACGTCCACCACCTGTGCGAGCCGGTAGGGCGTCTCCGGAACCGGAACGAGGTAGACCTGCGCCCAGAACGCGCCGCCACCGCCGGGTCGCGCTAGAACCTCGACGCCCTTGGGTGCCCCGTCGGCGAGGGCCGCCGCGAACAGGCTTCCCGAGTCCCGGTCGCCGGCGAGCCCGAGCCAGTCGCGCAGGTCGCCGTCGGCGGGGGCATCGGCGGGCCGCCGGACGAGTTCGCGGAGCGCGTTGTTGGCCAGGAGGATGCGGCTTCCGGGCCCGTCCGGCGCCAGCAGCGCGGCCGGCACGGCCGAGGCGGCCAGCAGGCGGGCGAGGCCGGCCTCCGGCGCGCGCTCCGCGGGGTGATCGTCCGTCCGGGGCGATGCCATGGCCTGTCCGCCGATCCGGGGCACGCGGCCCCTCCGGCCGCAAGGCATAGCCGCAAGCGCGGAAACGGCAAAGCTGTGCCGGCGCCGCTACTGGCGCACCCACATCACCCGGCCGATCCAGGCGATGTCGCTGACGTTGACGACCCGGTCCGCGTGATCCGGATTGAGGGAGGCGAGCTCGATCGTGCGCGCGGTCTTGCGCTTGAGTTCCTTGGCCAGCACTTCCCCGGCCGCGAGCCGCACCACCACCCGGTCGCCCTTGCGGACCCCGGCGGTCGGCGACACGATGAGCACGTCACCGTCGCGGTAGAGCGGCGCCATCGAATCGCCCTGGACCTCCAGGGCGAAGGCACGGTCGTCGGCAAGGTCGGGAAACTCGATCTCCTCCCAGCCGGGACCGCCGGTGGGCATGCCCTCGTCGGTGAACAGGCGCCCGGCGCCGGCCTGGGTCATGCCGATCAGCGGGATCATCGTGCGCGGTGGCCCCTCGCGCGCCTCGATCAGCCGGAGAAATTCGTCGAGGCTCGCCCCGGTGGCGGCCAGCACCTTCGAGACCGACTCGGTGGAGGGCCAGCGCTTTCGGCCGTCGGGGCCGATGCGCTTCGAGCGATTGAAGCTCGTCGCATCCAGTCCGGCACGCCGCGCAAGACCGGACGCGGAAAATCCATGGCGTTCCGCTAGGCGGTCGATTGCGGTCCAAATCTGTTCATGAGACAGCATCGAAAGCTCAAAGCGTATTACGGTTAAGACGTCCAGCCTAGAGTTAGGAAAGTAGAACTATTCTTCTCGGATAGCAATGGTGCGAAGGCTGCGAAACCGGCCGACGGGTTCATCGTGAGGCCCTGACAACTCATGATGTCAACTGTGTCCGTGAGGTTGCGGCTTCACGCGCTCCGACGGTGTTTGATCGGCCCTGCGAAACCCGTTACGGAGCGGGCATGGCGCTCATCTACAAGATCTCCCCCCGGGCCCTCTGGCGCAGGGCCGAGGATATCGGCCGCTTCGAGGGGGCCCCGATCGACCGCACCGACGGCTACATCCACTTCTCCACCGCCGCCCAGGTGGCCGAGACCGCGGCCCGCCACTTCGCCGGGGCCGCGGATCTCGTTCTCGTCGCCGTGGACGCCGACGATCTCGGGCCGGCCCTGCGATACGAACCTTCCCGGGGGGGCGAGCTGTTCCCGCATCTCTACGCCGAGCTGGACCTGACGGCCGTCCGCTCCGTGACCGACCTGCCCCTCGGGGCCGACGGACGCCACGTCTTCCCGGGCGATCTCGCCGGGGGGCCCTCGGCATGATCGGCGCCCTCTTCCCCCTGGCCAAGCCCCTGCTGCACCGCCTCGACGCCGAGACGGCGCACAACCTCACGCTGCGCGGCCTCGCCGCCCTGCCCCCGCGCCGGCCGCCCGCCGACGATCCCCGCCTGGCCGTCGAGGTCCTGGGCCACCGGTTCCCGAACCCGGTCGGCCTCGCGGCGGGCTTCGACAAGGGCGCCGAGGTTCCCGACGCCCTGCTCGGGCTCGGCTTCGGCTTCGTCGAGGTCGGCGGCGTGGTGCCGAAGGCGCAGCCGGGCAATCCACGGCCCCGGGTCTTCCGGCTGGCACAGGACCGGGCGGTCATCAACCGCTTCGGCCTGAACAGCGAGGGCCTCGACGTGGTGCGCGGGCGCCTGGCCGCCCGCCAGGGCCGTCCGGGCCGCGTCGGCGTCAACATCGGCGCCAACAAGGATTCCACCAACCGCCTCGCCGACTACGTGACCTGCACCCGCGCCCTGGCGCCGCTGGTGGATTTCGTCACCGTCAACGTCTCCTCACCGAACACCCCCGGCCTGCGCGACCTCCAGGGCGAGGCCTTCCTCGACGAGCTGCTCGCCCGGGTGGTCGAGGCCCGGGACACGACCCATCCGGCCACCGCCATCCTGCTGAAGATCGCGCCCGACATCACCCTCGATGCCCTCGACGCGATGGCGGCCACGGCACTCCGGCGCGGCGTGCAGGGTCTGGTGGTCTCGAACACCACCATCGCCCGCCCCGGCACCCTCCGCGAGGCGAGCCTCGCCCGCGAAACCGGCGGCCTCTCCGGCCGGCCGCTCTTCGCGGCGGCGACCCGGCTCCTCGCCGAGACCTATCTCCGCGTCGGCGAAAAACTCCCCCTGGTCGGCGTCGGCGGCATCGACTCGGCGGAGGCCGCCTGGGCCAAGATCCGGGCCGGCGCCAGCCTGCTCCAGCTCTACTCGAGCCTGGTCTATGCCGGTCCCGGCCTGATCCCCGAGATCAAGGCCGGCCTCGTCTCGCGGATGAAGGCCGAGGGCGCCGCGCAGCTTGCTCCCCTGGTCGGGCGTGACGCCGCCGCCCTGGCGAAGCTGACGGACTGACGGCCAAGAACCGCCCCGCCGGCGTCAGCCGCACCGCCGACGGTTTGACCCCAGGTGGACGTGCCAACCGGCGACGCCGTCCGCCCCCTCGCCCGGCAGGGGGCGGTGTCGCCGGCCAGGGCATCGCGGACGAAGGCCGTCCGCGCCGTGCGCGCCAGATCGCGGAACGCCCCGAACAGGGAGCCGTGATCGCCCCGGTGTTCGAACATCCTCCCACGGCGCCCTCGCGGACCTTGGGAACAGGGGTGAGGGCGGCGTCCGGCATCGATCCCGCCCTTCCCTCGCGGCGTCACTTCCGCCGGGACCGGCCTGCCGGTCTATGACGCGGACGTCGCGCACCCGGACAGGTCGGCATCGCAGGTGCTACGAGACTGTCTCCGATCCGCCACCGTCATCTTACCGAGGAGAGGGAGCGTGTACCTGTAATGGACGAAGTGGCCCGGCTCGCTGCCGACGATGTGATCGATCTGCGCAGCAACGTCGAAGCCGGGCGCGGCTCGATGGTCGCGTTGACGCGGTCGGATACGACACGTTTCGATCCGCCGGCCTTCCTCGCCGGGTCCGTCACCCCGGATCTGCTCCGACTCTATCATTCGCAGCATATCGTCCTTGGCACGTCGATTTATAACCTACGAAACGCCTCGGTGATCGGTGAAGGCATGATCATCACCGATGGCCGCTTCAATGTGAGCTACGATCTGCAAACCAGTCTCGACTACCTGAACACCCATCATCGGAACACGCGCGCATGGCAGACCGGTGCGGTGCGACGGCATGCACCGGGGCCGTCGGTGTTGTTGGCCGGACCGGGCCACCTCGGGTACGGCCATTGGATCGTCGACTTCCTGCCCAAGATCCATCTGCTACGGTTGGCAGGCTACAGGATCGATCGACTGCGATTTCTTCTGCCCTCCGACACTCCCGGCTTTGCACGAGATTGGCTTGCCCTGCTGAACGTGGAGCCGAGCCAGTGCCGATTTTATGATCGAACCCGCGAGATCATCGATTGTGATGAGCTGATCGTTCCCTCCACTTTGCGATTTGGAACGCGGGTGTCGCAGCTCTTCGCGAAGGCGAGCGCCGCTATGCGGCAGGCGGCGATCGGGCGAACGCGTCCCTCCCGAAACCGGACGAAGCTGTTCGTATCGCGTCCGACGAACAGATTTGCCCACAACACGCGGGTGCTGATCCAGCGCCAGCTGTTCGAGGAGACCGCAAGGTCGCGCGGATTTACGATCGTATCGCCGGAATTGCTGAGCGTGCCGGATCAAGTCGCGCTGTTCCAACACGCGGGGACCATCGTCGGCGAATACGGCTCCGGTCTGCATAGCTCCATGTTCTCGGATCCCGGGGCGCTCGTCGTGGCAGCCCGCGACAACCGAGAGGAACTGGGTTTCCTCCAATCCGGTATCGATGGCGTCCTGGGTCACCAGACCGGCTACCTCATCGGCGCGGCGAACTTGGATGGCTCGGGCGCCTTTTCGCTCGAACCCGCCGACATCGCGCTGGCCTTCGACTGGATGACCTGGCGCCGCAATCCCTGAGCGCGTCCCCATTGGGTATCGCCGACCGTCCGCGCGGCAGCAGGAACCGAAGCTCTGGCGCAGCGAGAGCGTAGCCTCGCATCCGGGACGCCGCGTCCGGTGCGTACCTCTGTCGAGGCCGGTGCAACGATTCCCTTGCGGACGCCCAGGCCCGCCCGTGACAAAGTCCGAGAGGGACGGCACCGGGATTGTGGCCCGCCACCTCGAGCTGGACGCGTGAGCGGAGGCCACGGGCCTGAACAACGGCCGGATCCCGAGACACCCGGCCGTCCGAGGGCCTAGAAGCGCCCCGCCAACGTCAACCGCACCGCCGTCGGCTCGACGGGGTGGAAGTGCCGATCGGCGACGCCGTCTGCCGCCTCGCCCGGCAGGCGGGAGGTGTAGAAGTAGGTGATCTGGTCGGCCTGGGCATTGGTCAGGTTCAGCACGTCGAGGGACAGGCTGATCCCGTTGTCGAAGTTGTAGCCGACCCGGCCGTTGACCAGCGCCGTCGGACGCGAGCGCACCGAATTGTCCTCGATCAGCGGCCGCGGCCCGAAATAGCGGACGCGCATCGATCCGAACCAGCCCGGCCCCTCGCCGAAGGTGAACCCGGCCGAGGCGATGGTGGTCGGTGCCTCCGGCACCCGGTTGCCGATCGGATCGCGGTCCGCGAAGCGGGCGTTCGTCACCGTCAGGTCGCCCTCCAGGGAGAGCCAGGGCGTGACCGCGTAGCGGTTGGTCCACTCGACGCCGAAGCGGCGGGTGGGGCGGCTCGGCTCGGTGGTGCCGCTGTCGCCCTGGAACAGGTTCTCGGAGGCGAAGTCGAGCTGGAACAGCGTCACGGCCGTCTCCAACCCACTGAGACTGCGGTTGCGCAGGCCGATCTCCGAGCCCGTCGAGGGCACGAGGAAGGGCGAGCGGCTGATGTTGAAGAGGGGGCTCGTCGGATCGACCGTCGCGGTGACGCCGCGGGCATCGTTCGAGTGGAAGCCGCCGCCGTAGTTCACGAACAATTCGGTGTCGAACCAGGGGCCGAGCACGAGCCCCAGCTTCGGGTTGACGATGCCGTCCCGGGCCGTGCCGGAATTGGCCGGCGTGTCCGAGCGGACATCGGCGTGGAAACCGTCGGCGCGAAAGCCGACGCTGGTGCGCAGCCAATCGGTCCAGCGCACCCGGTTCTCGTAGTAGAGCGCCGCGCTCGCCTCCAGCACCCGGTCGTCCAGCACGGTGGAGCGGACTTGCCGGGCCGTGGTGTTGAACAGGCCGACCCGGATGGCGTCGGTCCGGGTCTGGAGGCCGATCTCGTTCTCCATGGCCAGGCCGAACAGGCTGCCCTGGATCGTGTGGCTGACCTCCCCACCGCCGAGCACCCGGCTGTCGCGCTGGCGGAACTGGTCGCCGTTCACCGGATCGTTGAGGAAATAGGTGAAGTCGTTGAACAGGTTCATCCCGTAGCGGATGACGTAGGCGCTCGCCCGGGTGACTCCGGCGTCGCTCGTCCGGCTCCAGCGGCCCGAGAGGGAGAAGCGGCCGGTATCGCCGCCATCCGTGGGGTTCAGGGAGCCGAAGCGGCCGATCAGGCCCTCCCCTACCGCCCGCTCGGGAATCTGGTTGGTGGCGTTCCACTTGGCCCAGTAGGCCATGCCGGTCAGCGCGAAGCCGTCGAGGGCCGTGCCCTGGCTGTAGCGGAAGACGGCGTTGAGCTTGGCGAGCCGGTCCGGCACGTCCCAGGGCCCGTCATAGGTCTGGGCCTCCCCGGCCACGAGCAGGTGGCCTTCGCCGAGGGGCGCGGAGGCGATGCTGAGGGCGCGCTTGTAGCCGAAGCTGCCGAACGAGGTCAGCGCGAGGTTGCGCGCTACCGTGTCGAGGTAGTCGATCCGCACGGAGCCGGCGGAGGCGAAATCGCCGTCGCGGACGAAGTACGGTCCCTTGTGGAATTCCACCGCGCCGACGAGCTCGGGGATCAGGAAGTTGAGGTCGGCATAGCCCTGGCCGTGGGCGTGGGTGCGCATGTTCACCGGCATGCCGTCCACCGAGATGGCGATGTCGGTGCCGTGGTCGAGATTGAACCCGCGCAGGAAGAACTGGTTGGCCTTCCCCTCCCCGGAGTGCTGGGTGACGATGAGGCCGGGCACGCTCTCCAGCACCTCGCCGGGCCGGGTGATCGGCCGGCTGTTGAGGGCCGCGCCCGAGATCACGCCGGCGCTCGCCGCATCGACGGTCCGGAGGCCGCCGCCGATCCCGGTGACCCCGCCGACGAACCCGGCACTGGCGGCCGGTCCGGCCCCGCCGGTCGGCGGCGCCTCGGCGGTCACGGAGAGTTCGGCGAGGTCCGCCTGCGCGGTCTGGGCGCCGGCATCGCGGAGCGCGGCGCCGGTGGACGCGAGGCCGGCGCAGGAGGCCAGGAGCCAGGATCGATAGCTGGGCCGTGAACGGGGAAACGATCGGGAACGAGAGGACGACATGGGACCTCGGGCGACGTCTGTGGCACGTCACCGCGAACGAGGCCGGCCTGGATGCCGAACGGCATCCACCCCGACACCCACCAGGACACCCCGCCCGATGCGTTTCGCGTGTGACCACGACTGACGGCAGGTCTCCTGGCTCGCGGGTCACCGCCCTCTCATCGTCTTCCCAGGTCCCGGGTCCTGACGGACCGTTCACCCAGTGACGTGCTGATGAGGAGCTCGCCGCTTACAGTTGCGGGGGCAGCCGCAGCCTTGGACTCCCGTCCTCACCGCGTTCCCTTTTGATCCTCGACGAAGAGGAACCGTCGGGTGGCAGGAGGCCCGATGCGCGGGGGCGCCGTCAATGGCCGGACGGGGTTTTCAGGCCGGTGTGCCCGGCCGGCGACAGGCGCCGGACGAGGCAGGCCGCGCGTCAGCGTCGTCCCTCCGGTTTCCGCGCCGGCTCCCGCCGGCGGCCCGTCCCGGCCAGGACGGCGCCGCCGGCCGCGAGGCCGAGCAGGATCCACTTCAGGGGAAGCCGCTCCGCGCCCTCGCTGCGCTGGGGCTCGGTCACCATGTGCCCCGGCGGCAGTTCGACGCCCGGCTTGCCGTAGGCCTGCGCGTCGGCGATCTGCTCGGCCGACACGGCCCATTCGGCACCGATCTGCCGGTCATGTGCCATCACCGCGAGGCCGACCGCGAGGCCGACGGCCGCCGCCGCGAAGATCCTCACCGGCGTCCGCATCCTGCCCGTCCTCCCGCGCCGTTTCGACCGGAGGGTTAAGCGATTGGCGGGCCCGCCGCCAGGGTGGATCCTGCGCCGATGCCGCGGCGCGGTCTGGAACGGTTTTAACCCGCCCTTCACCCGCCCTGCAAAAAACGCATGGTACCCCTAACGGCATGACTGGCCTGCGTTTTCGCGTGATTGAGCGCGCGCTGTGCATCGCGATATCGCTGAAGGGAGACTGCTCCGCTTGGCGCCCGATCGTCGGCCGCGCCAGCCGTGCTTCAGCCCCCTGCCTCAGGACTCCCCGATGGATCACCCGGCCGCGTCCCCGAAGCGTTCCTCCGCCGCCGGCGGCTGGGGCGCCCTGAAAAGCTGCGGCAAGCACCTGCTCGGCAGCCGGGCGCCCCTGTCGGGCGCCCGCGCCATGCTGAAGGCCAACCAGCCCGACGGGTTCGACTGCCCCGGCTGCGCCTGGGGCGACCCGGAGCACGGCTCCTCGTTCGAATTCTGCGAGAACGGCGTGAAGGCGGTCTCCTGGGAGGCCACCGACAAGCGCACGCCGCCGAAGTTCTTCGCCAAGCACACCGTGACCGAGCTGCGCGGCTGGACCGACTACGCGCTCGAGGGCGAGGGCCGCCTGACGCACCCGATGCGCTACGACGCGGCGAGCGACCGCTACGTCGCCACCAGCTGGGACGCCGCCTTCGCGGAGATCGGCGCCACCCTGCGCGGGCTCGACCACCCGGACCAGGCCGAGTTCTACACCTCGGGCCGCGCCTCGAACGAGGCCGCCTACCTCTACCAGCTCTTCGCCCGGCACTACGGCACCAACAATTTCCCCGACTGCTCGAACATGTGCCACGAGGCCAGCGGCATCGCCCTGCAGGCGGCCATCGGCGTCGGCAAGGGCACCGTGCTGCTGGAGGACTTCGAGAAGGCCGACGCGATCTTCGTCGTCGGGCAGAACCCCGGCACCAACCATCCGCGCATGCTCGGCGACCTGCGGCGCGCGGCCCAGCGCGGCGCGAAGGTCGTGGTATTCAACCCCGTGCGGGAGCGCGGGCTGGAGCGCTTCGCCGATCCGCAGAACACCGTCGAGATGCTGCGCGGCGCCAGCGCGCCGGTGGCGAGCCACTATTACCAGCCGCGCCTCGGCGGCGACATGGCGGCGTTCCGGGGCATCGCCAAGGCGGTGTTCGCCGCCGACGACGCGGCGCTGGCCGCCGGCCGGCCGTCGCGTCTCGACCGGACCTTCCTCCGGAACCACACCGCGGAATACGAGGCCTATCGCGCCGCCGTCGATGCCACGTCCTGGGACGCGATCGAGGACCAGTCGGGCCTGGCCCGCGCCGACATCGAGGTCGCGGCCGAGGTCTACCTCGCGGCCGACAAGGTGATCTGCACCTGGGCGATGGGCGTGACCCAGCACCGCCACTCGGTGGCCACCATCCGCGAACTCGCCAACGTCATGCTGCTGCGCGGCCATGTCGGCCGCCCGGGCACCGGCCTGTGCCCCGTGCGCGGCCATTCCAACGTGCAGGGCGATCGCACCGTCGGCATCAACGAGAAGCCGCCAGCCGCCCTCCTCGACGCCCTGGAGCGGGAATTCGGCTTCCCCGCGCCGCGCACGCACGGCCACAACGTGCTCGCCGCCATCCGGGCCATGCTCGACGGGTCGTCGAAGGCCTTCATCGGTCTCGGCGGCAACTTCGCCCGGGCGACGCCGGACACCGCCCGGGTGGCCCAGGCCCTGGCCTCCTGCGACCTCACCGTCCACATCGCGACGAAGCTCAACCACTCACACCTCGTGCCCGGCCGCGTCGCCTACCTCCTGCCCTGCCTCGGCCGCACCGAGATCGACCGGAACACGAAGGGCAAGACCCAGATCGTCACGGTCGAGGATTCCATGAGCATGGTCCACGGCTCGGGGGGCATCAACAAGCCGGCCTCGCCCGAGCTTCGCTCCGAGATCGGCATCATCGCCGGTATGGCGGCGGCGACGGTCGGCTCGGCACGGGTGGATTGGGCGTCCCTCGCCGACGATTACGACCGCATCCGCGACCTGATCGAGCGCACGATCCCGGGCTTCACCGGCTACAACCTGCGCGTCCGGCGCCCACGCGGCTTCATGCTGAAGAACCTCGCCGCCGAGCGCAGCTTCGAGACGCCGACCGGCCGGGCCACCTTCTCCGCCGATCCCCTCCCCGCGGCGACGGAGCACCAGCAGGCCCAGCGGGCGGCCGACACCTTCGTGCTCCAGACCTTCCGCAGCCACGACCAGTACAACACCACGATCTACGGCCTCGACGACCGCTACCGCGGCGTCTACGGCGAGCGTCGCGTTGTGTTCGCCCATCCGGACGACCTGGCCGAGATCCGGGCCCGGACCGGCGACCGGGTCGACATCGTCGGCACCCATGCCGACGGCGTGACGCGGGTGGCCGAGGATTTCCGCCTCGTGCCCTTCGACATGCCGCGCGGGTCGCTCGCCGGCTACTACCCGGAACTCAACGTCCTGGTGCCGCTCTCGACCTTCGGCGAGGGCAGCGACACGCCGACCTCGAAGTCGGTGCTGGTGCGCCTGCGCGCACCGGCCGCCGCATGAGCGAACCGCCGGCCGACGCCGAGACCTTCCTGGCGGTCACCGACTCGGTGGCCGCCCTCCAGCCCGGCCTCTCGACCCTGGAGGCCGGCATCCTCGCCGCCCTCCATCTCGACCTCGCCCGCGACAGCCGCAGCTTCGCCCGCGTCTTCGGCCTCGAACACGCCCTGGTCCTGCGGGCGGTGGAGACGCTGGCGAGCGACGCCGGCCTCCTCGCCCTGCAGGAGCGCAACCCGCGAACCCAGCGCACCCGCTACGCCGCCAGCCCGGCAGGGGATGCGGTGCTGGCGCAATTGCACACGTAAGCGCCCTCTCGCGCCGGGCGCATCGCCCCTCTACCGAAAGAGTGGGGTCAGCACGTCGTCATCCCGGGTCCGCGCAGCAAAGCCTCGGATCCAGAAACGCAGGCAGTGTAAGACTTTAAACAAAAATCGAGATTGAATCCCGGCCTTGCATGCTGCGTCCTGGAATAATGGAGCAGTATCGTTTGCGAATGTGTCAGCCGAAGAGTTTCCTGCGGCACCACCGGCGTGGTCCCCCAATCCCCGGCACCTTCGACACCTTCCCGGACGGGTGAGAAGGGCTACGGCGGACTCTCTCAGGCGCCGCTCAGCCCACGAATTCGGCCGAGGCATAGCCCTGCAGGTACAGCAGCGCCGTCAGGTCGCCGTGGTCGATGCGGACCTGTGCGGCCGCCGCCACCTTGGGCTTGGCCCGGAAGGCGACGCCGAGGCCGGCTTCGCCGAGCATGTCGAGGTCGTTGGCGCCGTCGCCCACCGCCAGGGTCTCGGCGGGATCGAGGCCGAAGCGGCTGCGCAGGGCGATCAGGGTCCCGCGCTTCGTCGCCTTGTCGACGATCGGCTCGACGACCTCGCCGGTGAGGCGGCCGTCGCGGATGCCGAGGGTGGTGGCGTGGGCCTCGTCGAAGCCGATCCGGGCCGAGACCGGGCCGGTGAACAGGGTGAAGCCGCCGGAGATCAGGCAGGTGTGGGTGCCGTGCGCCTTCATGGTCTGCACCAGGGTGCGGCCGCCCGGCGTCAGGGTGATGCGCTCGGCGATCAGGGCGTCGATCTTCTCGACGGGCACGTCGCGCAGGAGGGCGACGCGCTCGCGCAGGGCCGGGCCGAAGGCGATCTCGCCCCGCATCGCCCGCTCGGTGATGGCGGCGACGTGGTCTTTCAGGCCGATGGTGTCGGCGAGCTCGTCGATGCATTCCTGCTCGATCATGGTCGAGTCCATGTCGGCCAGGAACAGGCGCTTGCGCCGATGCGGTCCGGCGCCGAGCACCGCGACGTCGATCGGCTCGGAGGCCAGGGCTGCGCGCAGGCGGCGCGCCAGGGCCGGCGCGTCCGCCTCGGCGCCCGGCACCAGGACTTCGGCCGCGACCTCGCCGTGCAGGATGCGGGGCTGGTGCTCCGTGCGCATCACCGCGCGGGTCTCGGCCAGGACCGCATCGGTGATGGCGGGGCGGCTCTCGTTTGCTATCAGGATCGCGACGAGGGTCATCCGGGAGCTTTCCACGCCAGTGCCGCCGGTCATGCAACGCACGCACGCGCCCACCCTGCCGGCGGGCATCCTCATCGCAGGGCCGACCGCCTCGGGCAAGTCGGGCCTGGCGCTGGCGTTGGCCCGCGCGTTTGGCGGGGTGGTGATCAACACGGACTCGATGCAGGTCTATGCCGACCTGCGCCGGCTCTCGGCCCGGCCGAGCGCGGCCGAGACGGAGCTCGCGCCCCACCGGCTCTACGGCCACGTGGACGGCGCGGTGAACTACTCCGCCGGCCACTTCGCGCGTGAGGCGGAGCCGCTGATCCGGGCGCTGCGGACGGAAGGCCGCCTGCCGATCTTCGTCGGCGGGACCGGCCTGTATTTCCGGGCGCTGGAGGAAGGGCTCTCGGAACTGCCGCCGGTGCCCGACGACGTCCGGTCGGCCCTGCGGGCGCGGGCCGAGGGCCGGGCGACGGAGGACCTCCACGCCGATCTGGCCGCGTGCGATCCCGCCGGGGCGGCGGCCCTGCGCCCGAGCGACCGGGCCCGGGTGATGCGCGCCCTCGAGGTGTTCGCCGCCACGGGCCGGCCCATCGCGGCGTTCCACGGGGCGCGTACGCCCGGGCCGCTCGCCGGCCTGCCGCTCCTGAAGCTGTTCCTGGCGCCCGAGCGCGAGACCCTGCGCCGGGCCATCGACGCGCGCTTCGAGGCGATGATCGCCGAAGGGGCGCTCGGCGAGGTCGAGGCCCTGCGCGACCGGCGCCTCGACCCGATGCTGCCGATCATGCGCGCCCACGGGGTGCCGGGCCTGATCGCGCATCTCGACGGGACCCTGTCCCGGGCGGAGGCGATCCGGCGCGGGCAGGGCGACACCCGGCGCTACGCCAAGCGCCAGTTCACCTGGTTCCGGCACCAGATGGGCCCGGACTGGCTGTGGACGCCGCCCGAGGAGGCCCTCGGGCGCGCGCAGGCCGCGCTCAGGCCTTCGGGCCTTGCTTCTCCAGGCGGGCGATGAGGGACGAGGTGTCCCAGCGGTTGCCGCCCATGCCCTGCACGTCGGCGTAGAACTGGTCGACCAGGGCGGTGACGGGGAGCTGGGCCCCGTTGCGCCGGGCCTCGGCGAGCAGGATCCCCAGGTCCTTGCGCATCCAGTCCACGGCGAAGCCGAAGTCGAACTTGCCGGCGTTCATGGTCTTGCCGCGATTCTCCATCTGCCAGGAGCCGGCGGCGCCCTTGGAGATCACCTCCAGCACGGCCTCGACGTCGAGGTTCGCCCGCTTGGCGAAGTGCACCGCCTCGGACAGGCCCTGGACCAGGCCCGCGATGGCGATCTGGTTGACCATCTTGGTGAGCTGGCCCGAGCCGGCCGGACCCATCAGGCGGCTGGCGCGGGCAAAGCACAGGATGGCGGGCTCGACCGCCGCGTAGGTCTCCGCCTCGCCGCCGCACATCACGGTGAGGGCCGCGTTCTCGGCGCCGGCCTGACCGCCGGAGACGGGGGCGTCGATGAAGCCGAGGCCGGCGGCCCCGGCGGCCTCGGCCAGTTCGCGGGCGACCTCCGCCGAGGCGGTGGTGTGGTCGACGAAGACCGCACCCTTCTCCATGCCCGCGAAGGCGCCATCCGGGCCGAGGGTGACGCTGCGCAGGTCGTCGTCGTTGCCCACGCAGGCGAAGACGATGGCCTGGCCCTTGGCGGCCTCGCGCGGGGTCGCGGCGAAGGCGCCGCCATGCGCGGCGACCCAGGCCTCGGCCTTGGCGGTGGTACGGTTGTAGACGGTGACCTCGTGGCCCTTCGCGGCGAGGTGGCGGGCCATCGGGCCGCCCATCACGCCGAGGCCCAGAAATGCGACCTTCGCCATCATCTTCTCCGCTCGTATCCTGAATACGATCGGGGTCTAGGAGCGATGCCCGCGGGGGTCAAACGCCTGCGCGGGCTTAATCCCCCGGGCGAAGACTTATCCGCCGGTGACGCTCATGTGGCGCGGCACGGCGGCGGGGCGGGCCCGCTCGATGACGAAGTCGTGGCCCTTGGGCTTGCGGGCGATAGCGTCGATCACCGCCTGGGTCACCAGGGCGTCGTCGGGCGAGGCGCGCAGGGCCGCGCGGAGGTCGGCGGCGTCCTCCTGGCCGAGGCACATGTAGAGCTTCCCGGTGCAGGTCAGGCGCACCCGGTTGCAGCTCTCGCAGAAATTATGGGTCAGCGGCGTGATGAAGCCGAGGCGGCCGCCGGTCTCGGCGATGCGCACGTAGCGAGCCGGGCCGCCGGTGCGGTCGGGCAAGGGGGTCATGGTGTAGCGCTGCTCGAGCCGGGCCCGGGCCACCGAGAGGGGCAGGAACTGGTCGGTGCGGTCGCCCTCGATCTCGCCCAGCGGCATGACCTCGATGAGGGTCATGTCCATGCCGTCGCCGTGGGCCCAGGCGATCATGTCGGCGATCTCGTCCTCGTTGACGCCCTTGAGTGCCACGGCGTTGATCTTGACCTTGATGCCGGCCCTGCGCGCCGTCTCGATGCCGTCGAGCACCACCTTGAGGTCGCCCCGGCGGGTCACCGCGTGGAACTTGTCGGGGTCGAGGGTGTCGAGGGAGACGTTGACGCGGCGCACGCCGAGCGCGGCGAGTTCCGGCGCGAACCGGCCGAGCTGCGTGCCGTTGGTGGTCATCGTCAGCTCTTCCAGGGCGCCCGTGTCGAGGTGACGGGACAGGCGCCGGAACAGGTGCATGATGTCGCGGCGGACCAGCGGCTCGCCGCCGGTGATGCGCAGCTTCCGCACGCCGCGCTGGATGAAGACGGCGCAGAGCCGGTCCAGTTCCTCCAGGGAGAGCAGGTCGCGCTTGGGCAGGAACTGCATGTCGTCGGACATGCAGTAGACGCAGCGCAGGTCGCAGCGATCGGTCACGGAGATGCGCAGGTAGGTAATCGCCCGCTGGAACGGGTCGATCAGCGGCGCAGGAGCGACCGGGGCGGCGTCGTTGGTGGCGCGGGGACCCCACATGCGGGATTCTGTGCTCTGTTGGGGTGAGGAAACGTTGGCGCGGTCGCGTGACGAACCTAACATGGCACGTCATATGAGGTCTCGGAGCCTCGCGAGCAAGTTTGCGTCGGTCGCAGGGGCCATGCAAGGCCGACCTCCCGTGATCCACGGGGCCGACGCGGCCGGAAGGAAGCCACCATGACCCAACAGGCTGTTGATCCGCACGCGGCCCCGGCCGCACCCGAGCGCTGGCCCACCGAGATCCGCCTCTCGGGCGACAAGCGCACCCTCAACGTCGCCTTCGAGGATGGCGGCCGCTTCGCCCTGCCGGCGGAATACCTCCGGGTCTCGAGCCCCTCGGCCGAGGTGCAGGGGCACTCGCCCTCCGAGCGCAAGGTGGTGGGCGGCAAGCGCGACGTGGCGATCCTCAAGGTCGAGCCGATCGGCAATTACGCCGTCAAGCTCACCTTCGACGACATGCACGACACCGGCCTGTTCGGCTGGGGCTACCTCTACGACCTCGGGCGCGAGTACCGGAACCGTTGGGCCACCTACCTGTCCGAGCTGGAGGACCGTGGCCTCAGCCGCGATCCCGTGCGCCGGAGTGCGAAGCCGGCCGCACCGCCAAGCGATACGGGCGGGAGTTGCGGCAGCGGCTGCGGCTGCCACTGACCGGATCGAGACCGCCGCCCGGACGGCCGCTGCAGGACACCCGTGACATGACGCCTTCGACCAGCCCGGCGACGAGCCGGAGCGTCCTCGCGCTCGCCCTGCCGATGACGTTGGCCAACGTGACGACGCCGCTCCTCGGCTTCGTCGGCGCCACCGTGATCGGCCGGCTCGGCGACGCCGCGCTCCTCGGCGCGATGGCGCTCGGCGCGGTGATCTTCGACGCGATCTTCTGGTCGTTCGGCTCCCTGCGCATGGCCACCGCCGGGCTCACCGCGCAGGCGGTCGGCGCCGACGACCCCGCCGAGGTCGACCGCACGCTGGCCCGCGCCCTCGCGGCGGCCGTCGTGGTCGGACTGGTGATCGTCGTGCTGCAGGGACCGATCGGCCGGGCGGCCTTCGCCGTGAGCGGTGCGAGCCCCGCGGTGATCGCCGCGCTCTCGGCCTATTTCCACATCCGCATCTTCGCCGCCCCCTTCACCCTGGCGAACTACGCCATCCTGGGCTCGGTGCTGGGGCGCGGCCGCACGGATCTCGGGCTGATCCTGCAGGTGGCCATCAACCTCACCAACATCGTCCTCACCCTCGCCTTCGTCCTCTGGGGGGACATGAGCGTCGCCGGCGCCGGGCTCGCCACCCTGATCGCCGAGGCGGCCGGCGCCGGCCTCGGCCTGATCCTGCTGGCGCGACTCGGCTCGCGACCCTTCGCGGTCCCCTTCCGGGTGGTGCGCGATCCCCTGGCGCTCGCCCGGATGCTCAGCGTCAACGCCGACGTGATGATCCGGACCCTGCTGCTGGTGGGCTGCATCACCCTGTTCTCCGCCCTCGGCGCCCGCTCGGGCGACGTGGTGCTCGCCGCCAACGCCGTCCTGTGGAATCTCTTCATGATCGGCGGCTTCTTCCTCGACGGCTTCGCCACCGCCGCCGAGACCCTGTGCGGGCAGGCGGTGGGCGCCCGCGACGAGGCCCGGTTCCGCCGGGCCGCCACCTTGAGCCTGCTCTGGTGTCTCGCCTTCGGCGGCGCCATCGCGGGCGGCTTCCTCCTCGCCGGCCACGCCTTCATCGACGCCGTGACCACGAGCCCGGAGGTGCGGGCGATGGCCCGGATCTACCTGCTGCCCGCGGCCCTCGCGCCGTTCCTGGCGGCACTGCCCTTCGCCTTCGACGGCATCTACATCGGGGCGACCTGGACCCGGGCGATGCGCAACCTGATGCTCGTGGCGAGCGCGGTCTACGGCCTCGCCCTGGTCGCCGCTCACGCAGCCGGCCTCGGCAATGGCGGCCTCTGGCTCTCGTTCCTGATCCTGCTGGCCGGGCGCGGGATCAGCCAGGCCCTGGCCTATCCCGGCCTGACGCGCCGGACTTTCGCCCAGGCGGGCGGAATTCCTCTGGATAAGCGCGCGGGTGAATTCACGCCTGCGTGACGCCGAACCGCATGTCGTGCGGCGGCATCTGCAAGTCGAAGGCCGTACAAGGTCAGCTGTCGCGACAGCGACGGGGATTTACTTGACTGCGCAGGTAAAACCTTAGTTTGGAATTGTTCTGATTAAGAAACGTGACGAAAAAGCCTCTTTGCTTGTTTAAACGTCTGGTCTACGCGCTAGCCACGATGCGCAAGAATCTCCGCTCCTCCCTCGCCCTGGCCCTCCTGATCGCCGGCAGCCTCTCCCTCGGGAGTGCGGCCCAGGCGAAGGAGACGCCCATCGGCCCGCACGTGACCCAGAACGGGATCGAGGTGGGCGCCGTCTACTTGCAGCCGATCGAGATGGACCCGCCGGACATGATGCGCGCCGCCGCGCAGTCCGACATCCATCTGGAGGCCGACATCCACGCCGCGAAGGACAACCGCAACGGCTTCGCCGAGGGCGATTGGGTTCCGTCCCTGACGGTGAGCTTCGAGATCACCAAGCTCGAGGGCGAGGCCGCCACCGGCCCGAAGGTCACCGGTTCGCTGATGCCGATGGTCGCAAATGACGGCCCGCATTACGGCGACAACGTCAAGCTCTCCGGCCCGGGGCGCTACCGCCTCAAGCTCACCGTCGCACCGCCCGGCCCGCACAGCCATTTCGGCCGGCACGTCGACAAGGAGACCGGCGTCGCCGAGTGGTTCAAGCCCTTCGACCTGATCCAGGACTTCACCTTCGCGGGTATCGGCAAGAAAGGAGCCTACTGAGCTCCATGGCCGTTCTCCGCCGAACCCTCGCCGCCGCCCTCGCGGCCGGTCTCCTCGCCGCCGTTCCGGCCCGTGCCGAGGACCTGCCGGTCATCAAGGTCGAGATGAAGGACGGGACCATCACCCCGAACGTCATCGAGGTGCCCGCCAACACCCGGTTCAAGCTCGAGATCACCAACACGGGCACCAGCCCGGTGGAGTTCGAGAGCGTGGAACTGAAGCGCGAGAAGGCGCTTGCCGCGGGGGCGACCTCCTCCATCGTGTTCCGCACCGTCGATCCCGGCAGCTACGACGTGTTCGACGATTTCCACCCCAACTCCAAGGCCACCCTGGTGGCGAAGTGAAGCGGGCCTGACAGCCCAGGCGAACCGAACCGGAATGGCAGCTTCGACGTCCCTCAAGCCGCAAGACGTCCGCACGCCGCGCGACGCCCGCACGCCGCGCGACGCCCGAGACGCCTGGATCGACGCGAAGCTCGCGGATCTCGGGCAGTGGATGCAGCGCCACGGCGGTACCATCCGCACCATCCAGTGGGGTGTGGTCGCGGTCTATCTCGTGCTGGTCGCGGTGCCGGCCTTCCTGCCGCTCCCCGACCGCAGCGCGCACCTGTGGAACAACCTGACCGTCTTCGCCCAGTTCGCGTTCTGGGGCATCTGGTGGCCCTTCGTGCTGGTGAGCATGGTGGTGGTCGGCCGGGCCTGGTGCGGCATCCTCTGCCCCGAGGGCGCGCTGACGGAGTTCGCCAGCCGCTGGAGCCTCGGCCGCGCCGTGCCGCGCTGGATCACCTGGGGCGGCTGGCCCTTCATCGCCTTCGCCGGCACCACGGTCTACGGCCAGATGGTCAGCGTCTACGGCTACCCGAAGCCCGTGCTGGCGGTGCTCGGCGGCTCCACCGTGGCGGCAATCCTCGTCGGGCTGCTCTACGGGCGCAACAAGCGGGTCTGGTGCCGCTACCTCTGCCCGGTCAACGGCGTCTTCGCGGTGCTGGCCAAGCTCGCGCCGGTGAGCTTCCAGGTTGACCATGCCGCCTGGGCGGCCTCGCCCAAGCCTCGCGGCGCCACCGCATCCACGCCGCGCGGAGAGGCCTTCAACTGCGCGCCGCTGGTGCCCGTGAAGACCATGAACGGCGCCGGCGCATGCCACATGTGCGGGCGCTGCTCGGGCTATCGCGGTGCCGTGCGCCTCGCCCGGCGCTCGCCCACCCACGAGATCGTCCACGTTGCCGGCACCGAGCCGAGCCTCGACCAGACCGTGCTGATCCTGTTCGGCATGATGGGCTTGGCCGTCGGCGCCTTCCAGTGGTCGTCGAGCCCCTGGTTCATCGACGTGAAGCAGGCCCTGGCCACCTGGCTGATCGAGCGCGGCACGACCTGGCCCCTCGAAACCACGCTGCCCTGGTACATCCTGACGAACTACCCCGAGCACAACGACGTGCTCAGCGTCCTCGATGGCGCCCTGCTGCTGGGCTACATCGCCGCCGCCGCGATCGTCCTCGGCCTCTCGCTCTCGGGCCTCGTGGCCCTGGCCACCCTGTCCCTCGGCTGGTCGCGGGCCCGCTTCCACCATCTCACCCAGACGCTGATCCCGGTGGCGGGCTGCGGCGTCTTCCTCGGCCTCTCGGCCCTCACCGTCACCTTCCTGCGCGGCGACGGCATCCTCATCCCCTACGTCTCGGAGATGCGCGCCGCGCTGCTGCTGGGCACCAGCCTGTGGAGCGTCTGGCTCGCCTGGTCTGTGGCCGGCCTCTCGGCGCGGGGCCTGCGCCGGATCGGCGCGACCCTCGGCATCGCCGCCGCCTGCACCCTCTCGGTCTCCGGCTGGGTGTTGCTGTTCTGGATCTGGTAGGGCGGCCGGCGCGGCCGCTCCTGCGAACACGCGAAAAGGAATCCTCCGCATGATCGGAGCCTTCGTCATCGCCTTCCGCGAGGTCATCGAGGCGGGCCTCATCATCGGCATCGTGCTCGCCGCCACCCGCGGCATCGCCGGGCGCGGACGCTGGATCGCCCTCGGCGTCCTCGGCGGCCTCGCGGGCGCGGGCCTGGTGGCGCTCTTCGCCGAACGCATCTCCGACGCCTTCGAGGGCGCGGGACAGGAGATCCTCAACGCCGGCGTCCTCATCGTCGCGGTGCTGATGCTGATCTGGCACAACACCTGGATGGCCAAGCACGGGCGCGAGCTCGCGGGCGAGCTGCGGGCCGCCGGCGAGGCGGTGCGGACCGGCCAGAGCACGGCCGCCGGCCTCGCCCTGGTGGTCGGCGCCGCGATCCTGCGCGAGGGCGCGGAGCTCGTGCTGTTCCTCTACGGCCTCGTGGCCTCCGGCACCTCCGGGCCGGACATCCAGTTCGGCGCCCTGGCGGGCGTCGCGGTCGGCGCCGCGACCTCTTCGGTGAGCTATTTCGGCCTCGCCGCGATCCCGACCCGCTACGTCTTCTCGGTGACGAGCGGCCTCATCGTCCTGCTGGCGGCGGGCCTCGCGGCGCAGGCGGCGCAGTTCCTGACCAATGCGGGCCTGATCACCGTGCTCGACCGGCCCCTGTGGAACACCTCCGCCGTCCTGCGGGAGGACAGCCTCGTCGGGCGCGTGCTCCACGCCCTCGTGGGCTACACCGACCGCCCGAGCGGGATGCAGGTGCTGGTCTATCTCGGCACCATCCTGGTGATGGTCGCGCTGATGCAGGTCTCGTCCGCCGGCAAGCGCCGCCAGCTCCGCACGGCCTGAGCGCCCATGCACGTCACCCATCCCGCCGATGCGCCGGCCGCCCCGGCCGTCACCTTCGACGATTTCCTGGCGGTAGACATCCGGGTGGGTACGGTCGTCTCGGCCGAGCCCTTCCCGGAGGCGCGCAAGCCGGCCCTGAAGCTGGTCATCGATTTCGGGCCGGCCATCGGCACGAAGCGGTCGAGCGCCCAGATCACCGAGCATTACCGGGCCGAGGACCTGCCCGGCCGGCAGGTCGCCGCCGTGGTGAACTTCCCGCCGCGCCAGATCGGCAAGTTCCTGTCGGAGGTGCTGACCCTCGGATTCGCCGATCCGAACGGGGCCGTGGTGCTGTTTCGCCCGGACCAGGCCGTGCCGAACGGCAGCCGCCTGTTCTGAGGGCGGGTTGCCCGACGGTCGGTTTTTCGCCATCCCTGTCCGCATGAGCGACCACGGACACGACGAATCCGGCATCGAGTGGGACGACGGGTTCGCCGATCAGCTGATCGGCGCGACGCTCTTCGTCGGCATCACCTATCTCGACCATGACGGAACCCTGATCCGCCGCGAGCAGGTCTTCGGCCGGGTCGAGACCGTGGATGCCGAGGCCGGAATCACGATCCGGCCCTTCGACGGCGCGGCCCCCTTCACCATGGTGCCGATCCTGGAGGCCATCGAGCCGGCCGATCCCGGTTCGTACCAGCTTTCCCCGGAGGACCCGGTGGTCGAGAACCCCGACTATACGGTCGTCTTCAGCCTCACGGCGCCGCTCCGCCACTAGGGGCATTCCGCTCAGCGGCGTAAGGGGGCCTCCCGCGTCCAGTCGGCCACCCACGCGGCGAGGGCCGGGCCCTCGCCGGACAGGGCGACGATCTTGAGGCGGGCGGTCTCGCCGGACACGATCCGGATCTCGGACCGGCGAAGTTTCAGGGCCTTGGCGAGATAAGCGATGAGCGCCGCGTTGGCGGCGCCCGCGACGGGTGGCGCGGCCACCCGCACCTGCAGGGCGACGCGCCCCTCCGCATCCGCCACGAGGCCGTCCAGCCCGTCGCGGCCCGCCCGCGGGGTCAGCCGCAGGGCGAGGCGCAGGCCGTCCGGGGTCACCTGATAGGGCTCGCGCATCCGTCACCGATGCGGGATCGCGTCCGATCCGTCCAGGCCCTTGCCCGGAGTCCCGGACGGGACCGAACGACGGCGCCGCGTGCATTGCAACAAAATCGCTGGAATGCCACGTCATTCCGCCCGGTTCGGGGTGTCTCGCCCGGCGTGTTGCACTAAGCTTCACCGAAAATCAGGGAACGCCAGATGTCCGACCTCCGCTTGCGCCGCAGCGTGCTGTATATGCCCGGTTCGAACCAGAGGGCGCTCGACAAGGCGAAGACCCTGGCGGCCGATTCGCTGATCCTCGACCTTGAGGACGCGGTGGCACCCGACGCCAAGGAGATCGCCCGCGAGCAGGTCTGCGCCGCGGTGAAGGGCGGCGGCTACGGCGAGCGCGAGATCATCATCCGCGTCAACGCTCCCCAGACCCCCTGGGGCGAGGCCGACCTGAAGGCGGCGATCCAGGCCCGCCCCGACGCGATCCTGATGCCCAAGGTGTCGTCGCCGGCCGTGCTGGAGAGCATCGCCAACCACCTCGAGGCCCTCGACGCCCCGGAGAGCATCGCCGTCTGGGCGATGATCGAGACCCCGGCGGCGATCCTGAACATCCAGGAGATCGCCAAGGCGCAGCGCGACCGGCGCACGCGCCTGACCTGCTTCGTGCTGGGCACCAACGATCTCGCCAAGGACACCTGGGCCCAGCTCGTGCCCGGCCGCGTGCCGATGCTGCCCTGGATGATGTTCACCCTGGCGGCCGCCCGCGCCGAGGGCCTGACCATCCTCGACGGCGTCTGGAACGACATCGCGGATGTCGACGGCTGCCGGGCCGAGTGCCAGCAGGCCCGCGACCTCGGCTTCGACGGCAAGACCCTGATCCACCCCAACCAGCTCGAGCCGGCCAACACCTGCTTCGCCCCCTCCGACGAGGAGGTCCGCCGCGCCCGCCTCGTCATCGAGGCCTTCGACCGGCCGGAGAACGCCAAGCGCGGCGCGATCAAGATCGAAGGGCGCATGTACGAGCGCCAGCACATCGGCATGGCCCGCCGGGCGGTGAACTGGCGCGAGGCGATCGCCGCGAAGGGGTACTGAGCGAGCCGGAGTTACCGAGGAGCCCGGATCGGTCCCGCGGCGCCGAGCCTGCGGACGGTCCGGCCACGGACAGAGGCGGCCCGATGATCGTCGAGATCCCCGGTGAGATCACCTTCTCGCGGACCTACAACATCCCGCCGATCCCGGTGCGGCTTCCGCTGATCGCCCGGGCCCGCACCTTCGGGCAGGCGGCGGTCACCGCCATCGCGTGGTGCCTGATGATGCCCACGCTGGTGCTGTTCGTGATGCTGCTCTGGCACGCCGCAGTCGCGGCCGATCCCGGCGGATCGGCGCTGGTCCTGTGCGCCCTGGCGTTCATGCTGCTCTGTTTCATGCCGCAGGCGCTGTTCGGTCTGGAAGACTTCACCCGCGTCGGACCGACCCTCATCGTCGATGCCGACGGCGTCACCGACGGGCGTTCCGGCCGGACGATTCGCTGGACGGACGTGGCGTCGGCACGCCTCGTCCGGGGCAAGGCCGCGTCCGTCCGCCTGAGCCTGCGGACGCCCCTGCCGCCACGGCTCCTGTTCGATCGTGGGGGCACCGGCCTGCTCGGGCGTCGCGCGCCGGACGCGTACAACATCGACATCACTCACCTCGACGTCCGCCAGCACGTGCTCGGCCAGACGATGCTCGCGCGCGTCGTCGCCCATGGCGGGCGGGTGGAGCGCTGAGCGCCCGCCCGAAGCGACCGGTGCAGCAGGGCAGGGCTGCGTCCAGACGCCCCGGCGGAACACCCTCCGGCGCCGCTGCTTGTCCCGGCTGAAACCGGGCACCGTTGCGCGCCCGGTCCCATCCAGGACACAGCCGACCGCATGAGCCCGATCCTCCAGCCCTTCACCCTGGGCGACCTCACCCTGAAGAACCGCGTCGTGATGGCGCCGCTGACCCGCAGCCGATCCTCCACCGAGGGCGTGCCGCCGGACTTTGCGGTGGACTACTACGCCCAGCGCGCGAATGCCGGCCTCATCGTCAGCGAGGCCACCAACATCTCGCCGCAGGCGGTGGGCTACGCCTACACGCCCGGCATCTGGAGCGAGGCGCAGGTCGACGCCTGGAAGCCCGTCACCGCGGGGGTCCACGCCAATGGCGGTCTGATCTTCCTGCAGCTCTGGCACACCGGCCGGATCTCGCATCCCGACGTGCAGCCGGACGGACAGCTGCCGGTGGCCCCCTCGGCCCTGAAGCCCGAGGGCACCGCCTTCACCACATCCGGCATGCAGCCGCACGTGACGCCGCGGGCCCTGGAGACGGACGAGATCCCGGGCATCGTCGAGGATTACCGTCGGGCGGCCGAGAACGCGAAGCGCGCCGGCTTCGACGGCGTCGAGATTCACTCGGCCAACAACTACCTGCTCGAGCAGTTCGTGCGCGATTCCACCAACCACCGCACCGACCAGTACGGCGGCTCGATCGAGAACCGCCTGCGCTTCCCCCTGGCCGTGGTGAAGGCGGTGACGGAGGTCTGGGGCGGCGGCCACCGCGTCGGCATCCGCCTGTCGCCGGCCACCACCGAGCCCGGCAAGACCCCCCTCGACAGCGACCCGAAGGCGACCTTCGGTGCCTACGTTGAGGCCCTGAACGCCTTCGGCCTGCTCTACGTCCACACCATCGAGGGCGTGACCCAGCAGACCCGCGACGTGCCGGACTCGGTCGATTTCGGCCAGATCCGCAAGCGCTTCCAGGGCGCCTATATCGGCAACAACCAGTACACCCTTGAGCTGGCCGAGAAGGACCTCGCGGAAGGCCGCGCCGACCTCTTCAGCTTCGGCCGGCCCTACATCGCCAACCCGGACCTGGTGCAGCGCCTGGAAACCGGCGCGCCCCTGGCCGAGGCCCCGAAGCAGTACTGGTACGGCGGCGGCGCCAACGGCTACTCGGACTGGCCCGGCATGAACGGCCCGGTGCAGATCAAGCGCTGAACGGGAGGCGCTCTCTTTCCGTCATCGGGGCAAGCCGGAGTGGGTGAGTCGGAAAGACGGCCCCACTCCGTCATTCCAGGGCGCTGCAAGCGAGCCCAGCCTCGAAGGCGCGCGCCGGAGGCGTCCAATCCAGATCTGCTGACGGTTGAGCTGCGTTTCTGACTCCCGCGCTCCGCTGCGTGACCCCGGGATGCTGCAAGCAGGTTCCGACACCGTGCTTCCGGTCGACGATCAGGCGGCCTCGAACGGGAGGCTCCTCCCATCAAAACGAAACCGCCGCCCTCTCGGGCGGCGGCTTGGCAGTGTCGGTGTGGCGTGGTGGGTCAGTCGATCCCGAGGGCCACGAAGCGGACGTCGCCGCTGGCGCTGGCGACCAGGAGCAGGACGGACTTGCGGCCGTCCTTCTTGAGCTGGTCGATGCGCTTGCCGACGTCGGCCGGGGCGTTCACCGCCTCCTGCCCGACCTCGACGATCACCTCGCCCGGCTTGATCTGCTTGTCGGCCGCCGTGGAGTTGGGATCGACCCGGGTCACGAGGACGCCCTTGAGGCCGTCCTTGAGGCTGTAGCGCTTGCGGGCCTCGTCGGTGATGCCCGACAGGTTGAGGCCGAGCACCTGGCGCACGGCGCTCTCGGCCTCCGGCTGCTTGACGCTGGCGAGCGTCGGCTTCTCGGTGTCCTCGAGGCGGCCGAGGGTGACCGACTTCGTCGTCTCCGCGCCCTTGCGGATGACGAGCACGTCCACCGTCTTGCCCACCGGGGTCGAGGCGACGATCCGGGGCAGGTCGCTCGAGGACTTGACCGCCGTACCGTTGAACTTGACGATCACGTCGCCGATCTCGAGGCCGGCGGCCTTGGCCGGGCCCTTCTCGTCGACGCCGGCCACGAGCGCGCCCTTGACCCCGTCCTTCATATCGAGGGCTTCGGCCGTCGTCTCGTCGACGTTCTGGATGCGCACGCCGAGCCAGCCGCGGCGGACCTCGCCGAACTCGCGCAGCTGGTCGATGACCTGGGAGGCGTTGTTCGACGGGACCGCGAAGCCGATACCGACCGAGCCGCCGGTGGGCGACAGGATCGCGGTGTTGATGCCGATGACCTCGCCGTTCATGTTGAACAGCGGGCCGCCGGAATTGCCCTTGTTGATGGCCGCGTCGGTCTGGATGTAGTTGTCGTAGGGACCGGATTCGATGTTGCGGCCCCGCGCCGAGACGATGCCGGCCGAGACCGAGCCGCCGAGGCCGAACGGGTTGCCGATGGCGATGACCCAGTCGCCCGGGCGCATCTTCTCGGAATCGCCGAAGGGCACCGCCTTCAGGGGCTTGCCGGCGTCCGGCTTCACCCGCAGCACCGCGAGATCGATCTTGGCGTCCTTGCCGATGATCTCGGCCTTCAGCTTGGTGCCGTTGTGCAGGATGACCTGGATGTCGTTGGCGTCGCCGATGACGTGGTTGTTCGTCACCACGATGCCGGAGGCGTCGATGATGAAGCCCGACCCGAGCGAGTTCGACTTGCGCTGCTGCGGCTTCGGCCGGTCGGCTTCGCTGCGGTCGCCCCCGCCGCGCTGGCCGCGCTTGTTGAAGAACTCCTCGAACAGGTCCTCGAACGGCGTGCCCTGCGGGAGTTGCGGGCCGGAGCGGGTATTCGGTCGCGCGTCGACGGTGGTCGAGGCCGAGATGTTCACCACGGCGTCCGTGACCTGATCGGCGAGGTCGGCCAGGGATTCCGGACCCTTGGCGAAGGCCGGAGCGGGGGCGCCGGTCACGGCGAGGGCGGTCGCCAGCGCCGCGGCGGCGAGGGCGGAGCGCAGGCTGCGCTGGAGCGCTCGGGAACGGGGCGCCCGGACGGCGCTCGCAACGGGAAGCATGGTCGACCTCATGTCTGTCTGGCCGGTGTTAGATCGTCCGCGCCGTGCCCCGATCAAGAGTCCGGCGGCGAACCAGGGTCCGCCGCCGGCGTGTCATCGGGTCCCGTCAGCGGGTGCTGCCCGTCGTGCCGGGCTCGGCCGGGGCCCGCGTGCGGGCAGCCGGGGTCGCGGGGGTCCGGCCCTGCGGATCGCTGAAGTAGCGGAAGAAGTCCGAGGACGGGCTGATCACCAGGCGCGTATCGGAGCCCTTCAGGCCGCTCTCGTAGGCCTGCATGGAGCGGTAGAAGCTGAAGAAGTCCGCGTCCTTGCCGTAGGCCTCCGCCAGGATCCGGTTCTTGTCGGCGTCGCCCTGGCCGCGCAGGGTCTCGGCCGTCTGGTTGGCTTCCGAGAGCAGCACGGTGACGTCGCGGTCGGCCTTTGCCTTGATCGTGACCGCGGCCTGCTCGCCGGTGGCCCGGATATCGGCCGCCTCGCGCTGCCGCTCCGTGGTCATGCGCTTGTAGACCGCCGAGCTGTTCTGGGCCGGCAGGTCGACGCGGGTCATGCGCAGGTCGACGATCTCGACGCCGAGCTCCTTGGCCTGCTTGTTCACGTCGGCCTGGATCTGGTTCATCAGCTCGGCGCGCTGGGTCCGGACGATGGCGTCGCGGGTCGAGCGGGCGAGCAGGTTGCGCAGGGCCGAGTTGGTGAAGCTCGCCAGCAGGGTGTTGGCGCGCGGGATGTTGTTGGCCGACTGGTAGAACCTCAGCGGATCGATGATCCGGTAGCGCGCGAAGGCGTCCACCTCGAGGTTCTGGCGGTCGGTGGTCAGCAGGGTCTGGACCGGCAGGTCGAGGTCGAGCACCCGCTTGTCGAACAGGACGACGTTCTCGAAGAACGGCAGCTTGAAGTAGAGGCCGGGCTTGTCGGTGCCGGTCTGGTTCAGCACGGCGCGGACGCCGCCGAAGCGGAGCACCAGGGCCTGCTGCATCTGGCCGACGGTGAAGACCGAGGCGTAGAGGCCGACGACGATGGCGGCCGCCACGATCATCAGGCCGGTGCGGAGGGCTTGGTTGTTCATCGGGCCACTCCACCGGCAGCGTTGCGGGGACCGAACTCGGCGAGCGGCAGCACCGGCAGCACGCCGGCGGCGCTGGCGCCCGTGCCGGCACCGGCGCCGTTCTGGTCGATGATCACCTTGTTGACCGAGCCCAGGACCCGCTCCATCGTTTCGAGGAAGATGCGCTCGCGGCTGATGACCGGGGCGACCTTGTAGGATTCGTAGACCTGGCTGAAGCGGGCGGCCTGACCGGTCGCGTCGGCGGTGGACTGCGTCTTGTAGGCTTCCGCCGCCTGGATGATCTTCTGCGCCTCACCCTTGGCCAGCGGCACCTTTTGGCTCTCGTAGGTGCGCGCGTCGTTCTTGGCGCGCTCGGCATCCTGCTGCGCCGCGTTCACGTCGAAGAAGGCGGGCCGGACTTCGGGCGGGGGCTGCACGCTGACGAGTTGCACGAGCTCGATGCGCACGCCGGCGCCGTACTCGTCGAGGGCCTTCTGGGTGATCTCGCGGACCTCCTGGGCGACGCTCGACTGCTCGTTGGTCAGGATCGGCTGGATGTTGCGGCGGCCGACGACCTCGCGCATCGCGCTCTCGGCGATGGCCTTGATCGTGCCCTCGGGGTTCTCGAGGTTGAAGACGAAGTCGGACGCCTTCAGGGGATTGATGCGCCACTGCACCTCGAAGTCGAGGTCGACGATGTTCTCGTCGCCGGTGAGCATCAGGCTCTCCTCGGGCTTGTCGACGGTGCGGGTCTGGCTGCCGAGGCCGGCGCGGTAGCCGATCTGCACGCTGTTGACCTGACCGACATTCGGCTTGGTCACGGCGCCGATGGGGGCCGGGAAGTTGTAGTTCAGGCCCTGGCCGGTGGTGCTGAGGTAACGGCCGAACACCGTCTCGATGCCGACCTGCTGCGGCGCCACGGTGTAGAAGCCGGTGGCGAGCCAGACGGCGACCACGATGCCGCCGGCGATGAGGAGGCCGCGGCCTCCGCCGAACGATCCACCCGGGAGCACGCCGCGCAGGCGGTCCTGGCTGCGCCGGAGGAGTTCCTCGAGGTCGGGCGGGGTCTTGCCACCCCCGCCGCCGCCGCCACCCCACGGGCCACCCCCGCCGCCATTGCCGCCGCCGCCTCGGCCCCAGGGCCCTCCCCCGTTGCCGCTACCGCCGCCGCTCTGATTGCTCCAAGGCATGCTCGCCGATCTCTCCTGTTCCAGCAGCGTCTGCGCCGCGCACGAAGCCCACCCGCGCTCCCCGACCCGGCCTCCTCAGGAGGCGGGCCGGAACTCCCCCGCGTGGACAAGAGTGTTGATCTCGTCGTGACCCGACCCTGGCACCTGCGTGGGCGCGCGGGATCCTGTCAAGATTGCCACTTGGGCATCGGGCGCGGGAAAGACAACCGCACCGCGCGCCATTGCGCAATGGGTCGCGGCGCCATGGTTTACGGCGCGGTCACGCCGTGCGCTCCAGATCGACGAAGCTGAAGGCGCAGGCATCGTGATCGCCGGGGGGATGCGCCTCGCGGTGCGTCTCGTGGAAGCGGCCCCGGTCGAAGGGCGGGAACACCGTGTCCCCGTCGGGCGCAAGATCGACCTCGGTGAGGTGGATGCGGTCGGCCCGGGGCAGCGCCAGGGCGTAGATCTCGCCGCCGCCGGCCACCATCAGCTCCTCGGCTCCCTCGGCCGCCGCCAGGGCACCGGCCCAGTCGTGCGCCACCGCGACCTCGGGCACCGCGAAGGCGGGATCGCGGGTGAGCACGATGGTGCGCCGGCCGGGCAGCGGCCGGCCGATCGACGCGAAGGTCTTGCGCCCCATCAGCAGCGGCTTGCCCATAGTCAGGGCCTTGAACCGGCGCAGGTCGCTGCGCAGGCGCCAGATCAGGTCGTTGTCGCGGCCGATGACGCCGTTGCGGGCGACCGCCGCGATGATCGTGATGCGGGGGGCCGGCATCAGACCGCCACCGGGGCGCGGATCGCCGGATGGGGTTCGTACCCCTCCACGGCGATGTCCTCGAAGCGGAAGTCGAAGAGCGAGGTCACGGCGGGATTGAGGACGAGGCGCGGCAGCGGCCGCTGGTCCCGCGTCAGCTGGAGCCGGGCCTGCTCGAGGTGGTTCACGTAGAGGTGGGCATCGCCCAGGGTGTGGACGAAGTCGCCGGGCTGCAGACCCGTCACCTGGGCGATCATCGCGGTCAGGAGGGCGTAGCTCGCGATGTTGAAGGGCACGCCGAGGAAGACGTCCGCCGAGCGCTGGTAGAGCTGGCACGAGAGCCGCCCCTCGGCGACGTAGAACTGGAACAGGCAGTGGCAGGGCGCCAGCGCCATCCGGTCGAGGTCGGCCGGGTTCCAGGCCGAGACGATCAGGCGGCGCGAATCCGGGTTGCGCCGGATCTCGTCGAGCACCCAGGTGATCTGGTCGACGCTGCCGCCGTCGGGCCTGGCCCAGGAGCGCCACTGGTGGCCGTAGACCGGCCCGAGGTCGCCGTTGGCGTCCGCCCACTCGTCCCAGATGCTGACGCCGTTGGCCTGGAGGGCGCGCACGTTGGTGTCGCCCGTGAGGAACCACAGCAGCTCGTGGATGATCGAGCGCAGGTGCAGCTGCTTCGTGGTGACGAGGGGAAAGCCCTGCGCCAGGTCGAAGCGCATCTGGTGCCCAAACACCGAGAGGGTGCCGGTGCCGGTCCGGTCGTCCTTGCGCACCCCGTCCTGCAGGATGCGTTCGAGAAGCTGGTGATAGGCGTGCATCGCGGCTCCGAGGCGGGGGGCACCCGGAATACCCCGAAGCGCCGGGGCTGGCGAGGTCGCGGGCCGGGGCGTCAACAGCTCGTGCCGGCGCCCCTCCGGCCTCAGTCCAGGGCCGGCCCGAGCACGTAGGCGATCATCGCCAGGTTGCTCCAGGCATGGAGCAGGATGCCCGGCCAGAGCCGTCCGCTGCGCCAGCGCACCCAGCCGAGGATCAGCGCGAGGGGGATGAGCGAGAGCGGCCGGGCGAAGCCCGCGGGCGTGATGTGCGCCCCGGCGAAGAGCACGGCCGTCGCCAGGATCGCGCCCCGCGCCGTGAAGGCCTCCAGCGCCCGGGCGAACAGCGCCCCGCGCATCAGGAGTTCCTCCGCCACCGGGGCCAGGACCAGCACGTAGGCGAACCACAGGGCCGCCGCGGCCGGGGTGAGGCCGGGCGACAGGGCCGTGTGCCGGCCGATGGGCATCCGGAACAGCTCGGCGGTGCCGGTCACCCAGGTGATGTGGAGCACCGGCCAGACCAGCAGGATCACGGCGAAGTGGCGCGCCGACAGGCCCGGGGCGCCGGCCCCCCAGGGCGGCGGCTCCGGCGGGACCAGGGCCAGGGTCCGGCGCCAGGCGGCGCCGTCGCGCCAGCGCACCGCCCCCACGACGAGGAGGGCCAGGACCACCTGCCGCACCACGTCCACGGCGAGCTCCCGCATGGCGAGCTGGCGGGGGTGCAGGCGCGGCCGGTCCCCGCCGAGGACCGCGACGCCGTCGATCCAGTCACCGCCGACCCGCACGATCACCACGGCGAGGAGGGTCGCCACCGCCAGCGCCAGGAACGCCGCGAAGGCCAGCCCGACGAGCGCCGTCGCCGCCCCGAGGCCGGTGCGGACCCGGGACGGCCGGGGCCGCGCGGGGGCGGACCAAGCCGCCGGCATCTCGGGCATCGGCGCCCCATCATCGGGCTTCAAAAGCGGCGGCACTCCCACTATAATCAAGGCGTTGGCCGAGAGGCTCGGCGAGGACGGGGATCCGGCGGTGCCGGAACGGCTTCGAGGCCCGAACGGTAACCCGTCAGCCCCGCTGCGGACCACGGGCTTTTGGACGCAAGGGCCCGAGGCTCGACAGGCCCTGGGTTTTGGCGGAAGCTCGGATTTCGGCCGGTGGCCGCGCCGGCCGTTCAGGCAGGGTTCTGGGGGAGCCGGGCACCGGCCTTCCCATTCGATTTTCATCCGACCCGGAGCGCCATCGCGGCGTGTGACGGCGGGCAGTGACCGGGCATAAGCGACCGCAGATGGCAGACGACCTGATCCGCTACGATCTTCTGGTGCAGGACGCGCTGCGCGGCGTGGTGCGCAAGGTGCTGACCGACGCGGCGCGCGAGGGGCTCGCGGGCGAGCACCACTTCTACGTCTCGTTCCGCACCGAGGCGCCGGGCGTGCGCATGTCGCAGCGCCTGCGCGAGAAATATCCGCAGGACATGACGATCGTGCTCCAGCACCAGTTCTGGGACCTCGGCGTCACCGAGCACACCTTCGAGGTCGGGCTCTCCTTCTCCGGGGTGCCCGAGCGCCTGCTCGTGCCCTTCGACGCCCTGACCGGGTTCTTCGACCCCTCCGTCCAGTTCGGCCTGAAGTTCGACCTCAGCGAGGGCAACGAGGCGGTCGCCCAGGAGGAGGAGGAGTCGGACGACGCGCCGGCCCTCGCCGGCAAGACCCCGCCCCGGGGCGCCGCGTCCGAGCCGACCGAGATCAAGCCGAAGGGCACGGGCCTCGCCACCATCGGCGGCGCCGTCCCCAAGATCGGCTCCGGTACCACCCCGGTGCCCGCCGCCGCCCAGGCCGCCAAGGGCGCCACGAAATCCGAGGACGAGTCCAAGCCCGCTTCCAAGAAGGCCGAGGACGGCAGCGAGACCAGCGCCGAGGTCGTCAGCCTCGACGCCTTCCGCAAGAAGAGCTGATCGAAGCGGCGTAACCCAGAACGCGTCCCCCTCCCCCTCGCGGGGAGAGGCGATGTGTGGGTGTGGCTCCGCCAGCCTCCCCAGGTCGAGGGTCGCCCAACCACCCCCACCTCCCGCTCCTCCCCACAAAGGGGAGGAGGGCTCTGTCGTGCCTCCCGTCCTCACCCCCGCGGGTTCACCGTCATGTGCAGCCCGTGCTCCGGGCGCAGCGTGACGCGGTGGAGCGGGACCACCGGGGCGTGGTCGTCGGCCAGGGTGAAGCGGGCGGCGCGGGCGATGTGGGCGAGCACCACCACCGCCTCCTGCAGCGAGAAGCTCTGGCCGATGCAGACGCGGGGGCCGGCCCCGAAGGGCAGGTAGGCGAAGCGCGGGATCGCGGCCCGGGCCTCGGGCAGGAAGCGCTCCGGCATGAAGGCGCCCGGCTCCTGCCACAGGGTCTTGTGGCGATGGAGCACGTAGGGCGCCACCATCACCAGCGATCCCTTGGGGATCTTGATGCGGCCGATCCGGTCCTCCGCGATGGCCTGCCGGCTCAGGAACGGCACCGGCGGGAAGAGCCGCATGGTCTCCTCCATCACGGCCTTGGTGTAGGGCAGCGCGTCGGCGTCGAAATCCTGGCACGCCGGCACGGCATCGACCTCCGCCTCGATCCGCGCCTGGGCGGCGGGGTCCTGCGACAGGCAGTAGAGGGCCCAGGTCAGGGCATTCGCCGTGGTCTCGTGGCCGGCGGCGATGAAGGTGACGATGTTGGCCTTCACCTCGAGGTCGGTGAGGCCCTTGCCGGTCTCGGGGTCCTGCGCCTTCAGGAGGAGGGTCAGCAGGTCGGCGGGCGCGGTCCCCTGCGCGATCAGGGCGCGGCGGCGGTCGATCAGCTCGTCCACCACCTCGGCGAAGAAGCGGATGGCGGGCCGCGCCCGCAGCCGGCCGATGCGGGGCACGAAGCCCGGCACCCCGAACACGTCGAGGGGGTCGATCGGCCCGACCGATTCGAGGAAGCGGGTGATCGCCCGGCCGAGGGCGTCGGGGTCGCTGGCGAGGCCGTGGGTGAAGATCGTCCGTTCCAGCACGTCGAGGGTGACGCGGGTCATCTCCAGGGCGACGTCGATGCGGGTGCCGTCGCGACGGGCCAGCCGGCGGGCGATGCGGGCGCCGGCGGCGTTCATCGGTGCGTTGAAGCCGAGCACGTGCCGGGCCGAGAAGATCGGCGCCAGGGTCCGGCGCTGCAGCTTCCACTCCTCGCCCTCGGCGGTGAGCAGCCCGTTGCCGAGGCCGGGGGCGAGGACCCGCCGCTGCAGGTCGTCCTTGCGGTAGTTGGCGGCGTTCTCGACGTAGAGGTAGCGGATCAGGGCCGGGTCGCTGACCACGGTGACGCGGCCGAGGGCGCCGTCGGCGGCCACCACCGGCTTCTCGAAATGCACGTCGAGCCAGGTCGTGAGCGGGTTGGCGCGGGCCGCCTTCAGGAAGCCGAACAGGCCCGGCTGCTCGCGCAGGGGCTTGGGGACCGCCGGCCGGAAGCGGACCGGCGCGGCGGGGTCGAGAGGGACTTCAACGCGGGCGGCGGCACTCGACATCGACGACAACTCCGGGCCCGGGCTGAGGGCTGATAAGCCATGACAATTCGGCGCCGGGCACACGGCCCGCTGGACATGCGCCATCGCACTTGGATCACGTGCGGTTTAAGTAGGGTCCGCTTGAACCAGACGAAGAGGCCACGATGTCGCCCACCGAGACGCCCGCCACCCGCACCGAGTCCGACACCTTCGGCCCGATCGAGGTCCCGGCGCATCGCTACTGGGGCGCGCAGACGCAGCGCTCGATCCAGAACTTCAAGATCGGCACGGAGAAGATGCCCGCGCCCCTCGTCCACGCCCTCGGCATGGTCAAGCAGGCGGCCGCCCTGGTGAACCAGGACCTCGGCGCCCTCGACCCGAAGGTGGCCCAGGCCGTCGCGGCCTCCGCGGCCGAGGTTGTCTCCGGCGAGCACGACCAGGAATTCCCCCTGGCGGTCTGGCAGACGGGCTCCGGCACCCAGTCGAACATGAACGCCAACGAGGTGATCGCCAGCCTTGCCAACGAGCTGCTCGGCGGCAAGCGCGGCGGCAAGTCGCCGGTCCATCCCAACGACCACGTCAATCGCGGCCAGTCCTCGAACGACGTCTTCCCGACGGCGATGCACATCGCGGTCTCGCGCGAGATCAACGACCGGCTGCTGCCCGCCCTGCACCACCTGCACGATGCGCTCCAGGCGAAGTCCGAGTCCTTCGCCTCCATCGTCAAGATCGGCCGCACCCACCTGCAGGACGCGACCCCGGTCTCCCTCGGCCAGGAATTCTCCGGCTACGTCGCCCAGGTGGCCCTGGGCACCGAGCGCGTGAAGGCGACGCTGCCGGGCGTGCTGGCGCTCGCCCAGGGCGGCACCGCGGTGGGCACCGGCCTCAACGCGCATCCCGAGTTCGCGGAGAAGTTCGCCGCCAAGGTCGCGGAGCTGACCGGCCTGCCCTTCACCTCGGCCGCCAACAAGTTCGAGGCCCTGGCCACCCACGACGCCCTGGTCTTCACGCAGGGCGCGCTGACCGCCCTGGCATCGGGCCTGTTCAAGATCGCCCAGGACATCCGCTTCCTCGGCTCCGGCCCGCGCTCGGGCCTCGGCGAACTCTCGCTGCCCGAGAACGAGCCCGGCTCGTCGATCATGCCCGGCAAGGTCAACCCGACCCAGTGCGAGGCCCTGACCATGGTCTGCGCCCAGGTCATCGGCAACGGCACCACGGTGAGCTTCGCCGGCAGCCAGGGCAACTTCGAGCTGAACGTGTTCAAGCCGGTGATCGCCAACGCGGTCCTGCAGTCGATCCGCATCCTCGCCGACGCGGCCGTGAGCTTCACCGACAACTGCGTCGTCGGCATCAAGGCCAACGAGGACAAGATCGCCGACCTGATGAGCCGCTCGCTCATGCTGGTGACCGCGCTCGCCCCCTCGATCGGCTACGACAAGGCCGCCGAGATCGCCAAGACCGCGCACAAAAACGGCACCACCCTCAAGGAGGAGGCCCTGCGCCTCGGCTACGTCACGGCCGACGAGTTCGAGCGCGTGGTGCGCCCGGAGACGATGCTGGCGCCCAGCGCCGAATAAGGGAGCCGACCGGCATGGCGGAGATCATCAACCTGCGCCAGGCCCGCAAGGCCAAGGCCCGCGACGCCAAGGAGGCGAAGGCGGCGGACAACCGCATCGCCTTCGGCCGCCCGAAGAAGGCCAGGACCCTGGCGGAGGCCAAGAAGGCCATCGAGGTCTCGCGCCACGAGGGCCACAAGCTGGTGGGCCCTGACTCGGAGGGGTGATGGGGATGGCCCTCTCGGGCCCTCCTCCAAACCGCTGCCGAGATCGCGTTTTCGAACATCGGCGCGACCCGGCCCTCCTCCCCCTTGTGGGGAGGAGATGGAGGTGGGGGTGGCTGGGCGACCCTCGACCGGTGGAGGCCGGCGGAACCACCCCCACGCCTAACCTCTCCCCACAAGGGGAAGAGAGACGCGCGGGTGAGTCTGGCGTGGGGCATTGGACATGAAGGTCCGGAGAGGATGACCGCCGGCATCACCAAGCGCTCGGTCATGATCGCCGGCCACCGGACCAGCGTGTCCCTGGAGGACCCGTTCTGGGAGGCCCTGCGGGAGATCGCGGCGGCCCGCGGCCAGTCCGTCCAGGCCCTGATCGGCGCCATCGATGCCGGCCGGGACGGCCAGAACCTCTCATCCGCCCTCCGGGTGTTCGTGCTGGCGGCGGTCCGGGACCGGGCCTGACGGTCGCGATGGGCCCGGGCGGCGAATGTGCTGCAGGCTGTACGAGGCCGGTGCGCCGAAGGTCCGGCGGAAGGCGTTCGCGAAATGCGCCTGGTCGGCGAAGGCCGCCTCGTGCGCGGCCCGGGTGAAATTGGCGCCGCACACGACGGCTTCGATGGCGCGGCGCATGCGCAGCCAGGCGCGATAGCGCCGGAACGGAACACCCATGGCGGCGCTGAACAGGTGCTGCATCCGGGAGGAGGACAGGGACGCCGCCGCAGCGAGCCGACCCGCGCTCATCCCGGCCTCCGGCCGGGCGCGCAGAGCGACGAGAATTTTGGCGATCCGCGGGTCGACCGGCTGATCGGCCCGCCGGGCCGCGAAGCCGGACAGGTCGGCGACGGCCGCGCCGGCCCAGTCGCAGGCGTCGCCGCGCTCGAACAGCGCGCGCAGGACGCCGATCTCCCCGCTCCCACCCACGAGGGCGGAACCGACCGTGTCGGCCGGCCCCATCAGCCCGGCGAGGGCCCGCGCCCCGGCATCGGGCTCGCAATAGAGGACGCCGATGGGATCGCCGCCGCACGCCAGCTCGTGCGGAATTCCGGCCGGGATGAAGGCCGTCCGGCAGCGGATCCAGTCCCCCGCCGCGAACCGGACCCGGAAGGCGCCATAGAGCCCCGCGAGGTAGACCGGTGCACCGTGCTGGTGACGGGCATTGTAGGCGAGCGGCCCGGCGAAGAGCGTATGCGCGCCCTCCACATGCCAGATCGGTCTGGGCGACGCGCCCGCCGGCGCAGCACGTTCCTTCAAGCGCGAAGCCCTCCCACCGCGATAGACCGCCGGGGACCGGTCCCGCGACCATCCTGACGGAACCGGGCCCCTCGGGAAACTCCCAGCGATGATCGACTTCACCCGCCGTCGTCTCGCCGCGACCCTGGTCGCCGGCCTCGCCCTGCCGCAGGCCGCGCTCGCCGGCATGCCGATGCGAACCCTGCCGACACCTTCCCCGCCGCCCCTGCCCGACGGGCTGCATCAGATCCGCCTCGGCGCCTTCACGGTGATCGCCCTGCGCGACGCCGACGCCATGATCGATGGCCCCTGGCCGATCGTGGGCGAGGACCGACCGCAGGCGGAGGTCGAGGCGCTGATGCGGGAGAACCGGCTGCCCCCGAACCGCTTCAAGCCGGGCTTCACGCCGATCCTGGTCCGGACCGGCCGCGAGACCGTCCTATTCGACACCGGCAACGGCGAGGTCGGCTTCATCCCGCGCCCTTCCGGCGGTCGGCTGGCGCAGCTCGTTCGGCAGGCCGGCCTGTCACCGGACGCGATCGACCTCGTGGTGCTGACCCATTGCCACACGGACCATATCGGCGGGCTCCTGGAAGCCGGGCAGCCTCTGTTTCCCAACGCCCGGTACGTGCTGGGCGACCGGGAATTCGCATTCTGGAAAGACGACGAACGCCTCGGCGCTCCGCCGGACGGAAATGCGTACGCCTCGGCGCGGGTGTTCCGCAGCCACCTGCTGCCCCTCGCCGAGCGCATCCGCCTCGTATCGCCGGGCCAGACGGTGGTGCCGGGCATCGACGCCGTGGCGGCCTTCGGCCACACGCCGGGCCACCTCGCCTTCCACCTGGAGAGCGAGGGGCAGCGCCTCCTGGTCTGGGGGGATTGCGCCCACCACGAGGTCGCCTCGCTGGCACGGCCCGACTGGCACGCCCTGTTCGACATGGACAAGGCGGCCGGTGCCGCGACCCGCCGGGCGATCTACGACATGGCGGCCACCGACCGCATTCTCGTCGCCGGCTATCACACCGCCTTCCCGTCGCTGGGCCACGTCACCCGCGACGGACTGGGATACCGCTGGATTCCGATGGCAGATCGGCCCGGGCGCTGACGCGCCCCTACTCCGCCGCCAGCAGCGTGCGCGCGGGCAGGCCCTCCAGGGCCGCCGGCTTCGGGCCGCCGGTCGCCCAGTCCAGCAGTTCCGCCGTGTGGACGATCGGGATCGCCGTGCCCTTCCCGATCTGGGTGGCGCAGCCGATGTTGCCGGTGGCGATGACGTCGGGGCGCATCCGCTCGATGTTGGCGACCTTCCGGTCCCGCAGGCGGTTCGCGATCTCGGGCTGGAGAATGTTGTAGGTGCCGGCCGAGCCGCAGCAGATGTGCCCCTCGGGCACGTCCTTCACGGTGAAGCCCGCCGTCTTCAGGAGGTTCTTCGGCTCGGTGCGGATGCCCTGGCCGTGCTGCATCGAGCAGGCCGAGTGGTAGGCGACCACGAGGTCGGTCTCGACGATCGGCGGCATCAAGCCGATGGTGGCCATGTACTCGGTCACGTCCTTGGCGATGGCGGAGACCCGCTTCGCCTTCTCCGCGTAGGCCGGGTCCTCGCGGAACATGAAGCCGTAATCCTTGATCGTCGTGCCGCACCCCGAGGCGGTGACGAGAATCGCGTCGAGCCCGGCGCCGTCCATCTCGGCGATCCAGGCGTCAATCGTGCGCTGGGCCTGGGCATGCGACGAATCCGCCTTGCCCATGTGATGGGTGAGCGCGCCGCAGCATCCCTCCCCCGCGGCCTGGACCACCTCGACCCCGTGCCGGGTGAGGAGTCGGATCGCCGCCTCGTTGAAATCGGGACGCAGCACGCTCTGGGCGCAACCGCGCAGCAGAGCCACGCGACCTCGACGCGACGGTGCGGTATACCCATGCAACGCCGCGCTCGCTTCCAGGGCCCGGGTCTCGGCCGGGAAGGTGCCGGGCCGGTCGGTCGGATTGCGGTTCGGCAGATGGGCCGGGGCGAGGTCGAGCATGGCCGCGAGGCGGTTTCCGACCCGCGGCAGGCGCGCCACCAGGGGCCGGAACGGGGCGCCGATCTTCGCCCCCAGGAGCGCCAGCCGGAAGCGGTTCGGGTAGGGCAGCACGAAGGCCAGCACGCTGCGGAGCAGCCGATCGCTCAACGGACGCCGATAGGTTTCCTCGATATAGGTCCGCGCATGGTCGACCAGATGCATGTAATGCACGCCCGACGGGCAAGTCGTCATGCAGGACAGGCAGGACAGGCAGCGGTCGACATGCTTGACGACTTCCGGCACCGCCGGCTTTCCGCCTTCCAGCATGTCCTTGATCAGGTAGATCCGCCCGCGCGGGGAATCGAGTTCATCACCGAGCAGGAGATAAGTCGGGCAGGTCGCGGTGCAGAACCCGCAATGCACGCAGGTCCGGAGGATCTTCTCGGACGCCGCCATGCTCGGATCGGCGAGCTGCGTCAGGCTGAAATTGGTCTGCACGGTGCGTCCTCGGGTCCACCCTCGTGCCGTCCATCGGGCCCGCCCGCGTCGGCATCGTCTTCTTGATCCCGTCTGTTTAGAGGGTCTCGCGCCGGTTGCCGAGCCTTGGAATCGCTCCGAACAGCGCGTGCGGCGCGACCTCGACCCGCACCGCCCCTCCCTCAGAGGCCGGCATACATCCGCCCCGGATTGAACAGACCGTGGGGATCATGCGCCGCCTTGATGCCCGCGGTGACCCGCATCAGGGGCTCGGCCAGCGGTTCGAAGACCGGCACGGCCGCCCGGACGGCATCGGGCGCCCGGACCAGGGTCGCGTGCCCGCCCTGTGCCCGTACGGCCGCCCGCACGACCTCCGCGCCGGCATCGCCGGAAGCCTCCGTCGCGAGCCAAATCAGCCCGCCGCCCCAGTCGTAGAACCAGCGGGCGTCGCGCCGGGCGCCGATCGCGGTGGTGACGGCGGCGCCGCGGGTCGGTGCCACGGAAATGCGCCAGACCGCGGCACTCCGCGGCTCCGCGAAGGCCGCGGCGTCGCGAATGCCGGCCCAGAGCGCGGTCCCCGCCTCGTCCTCGACGATCTCGGGCTGGCCGAAGCGCTTGAGAAGACGACGCAATTCGCCGAGGCGGTAATCGATCGACTCCGAGAACCCCTCGATCCGCATCAGCGTCCGCGCCGCGCCCCCCTCGATCCCGGCCGGCAGGTGGGCGGCGCCGGTCAACTCGAACGGCGAGCCGAGGGCCGCGCTCAGGGCCGCGATAGCGCGGGCATCGTCGAGGTCCGGAAACGCGAGCGTGGCGACCCGCTCCTGAACGGGCAGCACCTTGAACGTCACCTCCGTGAGAAGACCGAGGGTGCCCCAGGACCCGGCCATCAGCTTCACCAGGTCGAGGCCGGTGACGTTCTTCATCACCCGGCCGCCCGACTTGATCGCCTCGCCCCGACCGTTGATGAAGCGCACCCCGATGAGGCTGTCGCGGGCGGCGCCCGCGTTGATCCGGCGCGGTCCGGAGTTGTTGGCGGCCGCCACGGCCCCGAAGGTCGGTTCGCCGGTCGTGCCCATCAGGGGGCGATGGTCCATGGGCTCGAAGGGCAGCATCTGACCGCGCGCCGCGAGGAGGGCCTGGACCTCGGCCAGCGGCGTTCCGGCCCGGGCAGCGACCACCATCTCGGCGGGCTCGTAGAGCGTGATGCCGCTGAGGCCCACGCTGGAGAGCGTCGCCTCGTCCTGGGCCGGTCGGCCGATCCCGGCCTTGGTCGCTCCGCCGACGAGGCGAAGCCGCTCCGGGCTGCCGACCGCTGCGCGGACGATCTCGGCCGCGGCGCCCTCGTCGTGAGGCTCATATGTACGCATCGTTTCCTGCCCGATCCGGGGCACTCTGCGGCGCCCTCGATCCTGTTCCTGTGGCAACACCTTAGAGGAGGTTCGTGCCGATGGCATCTGGTCCGGATCGGCTATTCGGCAGGCGCGGTTTCCGATGGCGCGCGGCTGAAACGTGCCGCCACATGACCGCGCAAGCCTGCGATGTCGAACAGCCAGACGAGCGCGCCATAGATCACGATGCCGAGGGGCACGGACAGCAGCAGCGCCCTGGTCGGCTCGATATGGCGCAGGGGCAAGAGGCAGAGCGCCATGGCGAGGGACGCGACGCCGGCCGCCAGGATCTCCCACCAGGGCAGGTGCAGGCGCTCGGGACCGGTGAGGGCACGCCAAGCCAGGATGAGGGTGGCGGCCCCGAGGCCGACGGTCTGGGCGATCGCGACGCCCTCGGGACCGTACCGGGACGGCAGCAGCCACAACCCGAGCCCGTTCAGGGCGAGCCCCACCAGGGCGGCGGCGATGACCGGGCGCGTGCGCCGGCGAATCTGGAAGATCGGGTTGAGGGCGAAGTTGGTCATCGCGAGGCAGAAGAAACCCGGCACCATCAGCCCCGCATAGGCGGCGAAGGGACCGCGATAGGCCTCCGGCACGACCAGTGCCTCGAGCGCAGGCAGCACCGCCCAGAACCCGACGGCGCAAGGCAGCAGCAGCGCCACCACAACGCCGATGTTGAGACCGACTTGGCGTTCGGCCGCGGCACGCCCCTGTTCCTCCTCGACCCGGACCGCGAGTTGGAAGAGCAGCAGGTCAAGCGCGGTCCCGAGGGTACCGATGCTCCGGGTGGTCACGTCGGCAGCCAGGGCGAAGTAGCCCGCCTCGGCAAGGCCCGCATGCGCCGCGATGCTGCCCCGGTTGAGGAACGGCAGGAGCTGGTAGATCGCATTGGCGGCGATGAGAGGGAGACCGTAGGCGACGAAGAGCCGCCAGGCCTCCCGCAGCTTCAGCCGGACGCGGGGGGCGACCGGGTCGCGCAGCGGCCGATGCAGCAGCAGGATCGCGAAGGCTTGGCTGATCCCGGCCGCCGTCAGGACCCAGACGGGCTGGGGGGAGAACCAGGCGGCACCCGCCATCAGCACGAAGGCAAGACCGTTCTTGACCGCCACGAGATTGAAATAGAGCCGACCGTCGAATCGCGCCCGGGCGAGCGCCGCGTGGTAGTCGAACACGCCGATGCCGAGAGCGGCCATCGCGGCACCGGCGGTGATCGCGAAGCGGCTTCCCGCGCTGGGCTCGATGGTGAATCCGAGGCCCGCACAGATCACGGCCGCGACGAAGAGGAAAAGGGTCAGGATCAGGTAGGCATGGTCCAGTCCCTGGCGAATCCAAGGCTCCTCGATCCGGACACGACCAGAATAGAAGCGCGTCGCCGAGAGACGCAGCCACTCGAACAAGACGGTGTTGGCCACAATCGCACCCGCCGTCGCCAGAGCGAACAGGCCGAACTCGGCCGGGCCCAGCAGCTTGGCGATGAGGAGACCGAGGACGAAGTTCAGGCCGGCATTGAGGACGAAGGCAGCGATCACGGCCATGGCGCGGACAGGTCATCCTCGGATACCGGCGACACGGGGCATCGCCGCGCTAAGCTCTAGCGCAGGGCGCCCAACATTCCGTCAACCGGTCACAACCAGCCCCGGATGCGGAAGAAAACGATCGGAATGATGGCGCTGATCAAGATGAGCGCCAAGCCGTAGGGATAGCCGTAGACCCATTCGAGTTCGGGCATGTGCTTGAAGTTCATGCCGTACATCGAGGCGATCAGGGTCGGCGGGATACCGACCACCGACGCCACGGTGAGAACCCGGAAGGTGTTGTTCTGCTCGATGCTGATCAGGCCGAGGGTTGCATCGAGAAGGAACTGGACGTTTTCCGATAGCCGAATCTCGAACTCGTCGAGGGAGGCGATGTCGCGCCGCACGGCCTCGAAGCGCGGCACTTGTTCCTCGCCGAGGATGTGCTCGCACTCATTGGCGACGAAGGGCACGATCCGCTCCAAGCCGAGGAGGCTAGAACGGATCTTGCCAAGGGTCTTTCCGCGGCGCCCGATGCCGCGCAGGATTCGGCGCAGCGCCAGGTCACGCCGACGCGGCGTCTGGTTGCGCAGCTTGGCGTCCCCTGCCGGCGCACCGCTGCGGACGTCGAAATCGAAGATCCGCGTAGACAACTCGTCGAGGTCGGCGCCCATGTCCTCGAGGGAATCTGCCAGGCTGTCGACCAGCTCCTCCATCAGGAGAAGAAAGATCTCGGTGGAGGTGGTGCCCGGCCCGTCGCCGGTGTCGATGCGTTTCTTGACCTCCGCGAAGGCCCGCAATTCGTGGAAGCGCACGGTCACGAGGCGATCCCGGGTGAGCACGAAGCCCAATGGCTTCAGCTGCGTGTCGAGCTTGTCGAAGGTGACCATCGGCGTCGAGAGGGAGAATCCGGTCTTCAGGCGCCTCAGGCGGCTCGAATTCTCGACCTCGCTGAGGGCCTTGCGCGAAGGCACCCGGATGCCGGTGCAGGCCTCGACCCGTTCGGCCTCCTCGGCGCTCGGATCATCGAGATCGATCCATACGACTTCCGACGGGTAGGCTGTCGCGGGCGCCTGCACGTCGGGCTCGACCGCGCCCTGCGGACCATGAAGCTTGATCATCCGCGAAGGACTTTCCGTCGGCGTGTGGATTCGGGGGATGATCCTGTCGCCGGATCGTCGTCGGAGCCTGCGACAGTCTTGACTCGTAGGGCTTCCGCGCCTAACTCGGCGCCATCGTTAGCACTCACCCGAGGCGAGTGCTAACGGCCTGGGTTGAGCGCGCTGCCGCGCCGCATCAACGCCATCCACGAATTTGAAGCAAGAGGGCAGCTCATGAAGTTCCGTCCGCTGCACGACCGTGTCGTCGTCCGCCGCATCGAAGGCGAAGAGAAGACCAAGGGCGGCATCATCATCCCGGACACCGCCAAGGAGAAGCCGCAAGAGGGCGAGATCGTCGCCGTCGGACCCGGCGCCCGTGACGAGGCCGGCCGCGTGAACCCGCTCGACGTCAAGGCCGGTGATCGTGTCCTGTTCGGCAAGTGGTCCGGCACCGAGGTCAAGATCGACGGTCAGGACCTCCTGATCATGAAGGAATCCGACATCATGGGCGTCGTCGCCTAAGTCGGTTTTCCGGTTCTCCTCCCTTTCACGAGCCCTTCGAGGGCGCCATCCGGCGCCTCGGGGCCCATCACTGACAAGGATCTGACATGGCAGCGAAAGAAGTCCGCTTCGCCTCCGACGCCCGCGAGAAGATGCTCCGTGGCGTCGACATCCTCGCCGACGCGGTGAAGGTCACGCTCGGCCCCAAGGGCCGCAACGTCGTCATCGAGAAGTCGTTCGGTGCGCCGCGCATCACCAAGGACGGCGTCACCGTCGCCAAGGAGATCGAGCTCGCCGACAAGTTCGAGAACATGGGCGCCCAGATGGTGCGCGAAGTTGCCTCGAAGACCAACGACATCGCGGGTGACGGCACCACCACCGCCACCGTGCTGGCCCAGGCCATCGTCCGTGAAGGCGCCAAGTACGTCGCCGCCGGCATGAACCCGATGGACCTCAAGCGCGGCATCGACCTCGCCACCACCGCCGCCGTGAAGGACATCACCGGCCGCGCCAAGAAGGTCGCCTCTTCCGAGGAAGTCGCCCAGGTTGGCACCATCTCGGCCAATGGCGACAAGGAAATCGGCGAGATGATCGCCCATGCCATGCAGAAGGTCGGCAACGAGGGTGTCATCACCGTCGAGGAGGCCAAGACGGCCGAGACCGAACTCGACGTCGTCGAAGGCATGCAGTTCGACCGCGGTTACCTCTCCCCGTACTTCATCACGAACGCGGAGAAGATGGTCGCCGAGCTCGAGGACCCCTACATCCTCATCCACGAGAAGAAGCTGTCCTCGCTCCAGGCGATGCTGCCGGTTCTCGAGGCCGTGGTGCAGACCGGCAAGCCGCTCGTCATCATCGCCGAGGACATTGAGGGTGAAGCGCTCGCCACGCTCGTCGTGAACAAGCTGCGCGGCGGCCTGAAGGTCGCGGCCGTGAAGGCTCCGGGCTTCGGCGATCGTCGCAAGGCGATGCTCGAGGACATCGCGATCCTGACCCAGGGTCAGATGATCGCCGAGGACCTCGGCATCAAGCTCGAGAACGTTACCCTCCCGATGCTCGGCCGCGCCAAGCGCATCCGCATCGAGAAGGAGACCACGACGATCATCGACGGTCTCGGCGAGAAGTCGGACATCGAGGCTCGCGTCGGCCAGATCAAGGCGCAGATTGAGGAGACCACCTCGGACTACGACCGTGAGAAGCTCCAGGAGCGCCTGGCCAAGCTCGCCGGCGGCGTCGCGGTCATCCGCGTCGGCGGCGCGACCGAGGTCGAGGTCAAGGAGAAGAAGGACCGCGTCGACGACGCGCTCAACGCCACCCGCGCTGCGGTGGAAGAGGGCATCGTCCCCGGCGGCGGTACCGCTCTCCTTCGTGCCCGCGAGGCCGTCCGCGCCCTCAAGAGCGACAACCCGGACGTCCAGGCCGGCATCAAGATCGTGCTGAAGGCCCTTGAGGCCCCGATCCGCCAGATCGCCGCCAATTCCGGCGTCGAAGGCTCGATCGTGGTCGGCAAGATCACCGACAACACCTCCTCGATCACCTTCGGCTTCAACGCCCAGACCGAAGAGTACGTCGACATGATCCAGGCCGGCATCGTCGATCCGGCCAAGGTCGTGCGCACCGCCCTGCAGGACGCCGCCTCCATCGCCGGCCTCCTCGTCACCACCGAAGCCATGATCGCCGATGCTCCGAAGAAGGACAGCGGCGCCCCGGCGATGCCGGGCGGCGGCGGCATGGGCGGCATGGACTTCTAAGAAGTCCGAACCGCACCGGATCGGTATGGGGGTCGCCGCAAGGCGGCCCCTTTTTTCATTTGCAGCACAACCTGCGGCGGCTCGCCGGCCAAGATTGCAGCACGATTGCCGGAGGCGGGTCAGGTGCGCTTTTTCTTGCCCCGCGCCGCCTTGGCCTTAGCCGCAAGCGTTTCGACCCTCTCGCTTCCGTCGTGATCCTTGCGGTCCCAGGATGCCGTGAAGGCAGGAGATCCGAGCGCGCGAGCGACGCGCCGGGACTCAGCGGCGGATCCGGATCGGCGCTGCGGAGGCGCCTTCGCTCTGACGGCGGGCTCGGCACCGGCAGCGAGATCGGCCAGGCGGCGTCTCAGCCAATCGGCTTTTGCGAGCTTCGCCTCGGCGTGATGCTGGTCGAGGCGTCCAATCAACGTCCGCGCCTCGGCCTCGCTGAGGCCATCGACGATGAGAACGTAGGTTTCGGCGCCTAGGCACCTGCGCACACGCCGCAGGCCATCGATCGTCAGATTCTTGACCTTCAATTGCTTCACCACCAGGGTTCGGACGGTCCTGGCGAGGTCCGCCCGAATATCCGGAAAGACCTCCGGCGAACGCGCGATCGCCCCGAGGGCTACGAAACCATCCACATCAAGCGCCATCGAAGACCCCTTTAACTTCCGCGACCAGCGGGATGAGGATGGTGGAGACATGGATGCCGTACTTGGCCGAGAACGTGGGCGTATCCCGGCGTGGCATGAGCGCTCCGGCCAGCGCCGCGGACTGGGGAATGCGCGTAGCGAGGAGGCGGAACCCCGCGTCCTCGGCGCTCGCTTCCGCTTGGAGTCGTGCCAGCGTGTGCTGATGCTGGCGAACCTGCGGCTGATACCGTGTCACCAGGACGTGCGGCAGACGCGCGGGTACGACCGCGTCGTACCCTCGATCCCTGTCGCCCCATACCGTTTGAATGAATGCATCGAGCCCATAGGTCGAGAGATAGTCCGGGATCGACGTGACGATGACGAGGTCAGCCCGCCGGATGGCGATCTCGGTCAGCGGAGAGATGCCCGGTGCGCAATCAAAGAGAATGTAGTCATAGCGCTCCGAGAGCGGGACGAACTCGTCCTCGAAGATCGTCCGGAGCTTTCCGTCGATGGCGCGCATGGAGAAGTTGCGCGCCGTGAGTTCGTAGAGGATCTCGCGCTCGACCAATCGAAGGTAGGGACCGGCCGGGAGTAGTGCGAGCGCCAACGGCTCGTTTCCGTGCATCGTGACGCTGACCTGATCCCGGACGCGGGGTGCCAGGCGTGGCTTCTCTCGGCTCACGAGCTTGAGGGCGAGATAAGCCTCCAGCGTTCGGCCCCGGGTGATCATTTCGGCCAGGACCGTTTCCCCGGCGAGGCAGACCGAGACGCTTGCCTGCGGATCGAGGTCGATGACCAGCACCGAAGCTCCGTCCGCGGCCAATGCCTCGGCCAACATGACCACCGTCGTGGTCTTGCCCACGCCGCCCTTCATGTTCGCTACGGCGATCAGCCGGCCGTGCATCCGTGGCCGGCGCGCGGTTTCGCTCATGCCCGTTCCCCCCAAAGTCGTTTCCCGTCGCCAGCGGTCGGGACGGCGCGCCGCAAATCGGGGGATCGAACGCACCGGACGCGCGAATCATGCGAGCGGCGCAGTTCGATGCGTCGAACGTCAACGACCGACAGGCATCCCCCATCGGTCACGGCAACGCACGGTTGTCAGGAGGGAGCAATATCGGCGTAGCAAAGCGAGGAGGGTTTGCGATCTCGCCGCATCGTCAGTCTCACGCTCATGCCGCCTGCGATCTTCGCCGGGCATGGAGGGTCAGCCGACGCGACCAGACAGTCGCCGAGGCCTGAGCTTCTCGATGCGCGAACTGTCCGTCCTGCTGCTGGGATTGCGAGGCACGGTGCACTACCGATCGAGCGGCGGGCCCCAGTCCCTCAAGACCAGGGCAAACGTGGGTTCGGGGCGGCTTTAGCGGCCGAAGATGCCTTTGAGGAACTGGGCAGTCCGGTTGCGCTTCTTCTTACGCTCGAGCTCATTGGCATCCTTGACCCAGGCGACCTGGACCACCCGACGCTCGCCCTCGAACGGCTCATGGCCGTGCCAGGAATTGTCGGCGCGCAGGAAGGCGAACATGGTGCCCATGGTGGGCGGTACCTCGACGGCGAAGGGCTCGTAGTTCTTGCCGTCGTACAGCACCCGCAGGCGGCCGGCGGCCGGGGCGTCCCAGGCGTCGTTCATGTAGATCAGCATCGTCATCACCTTGGATGGGCCATCGGTGTGGATCGAGCCGTATTTCAGCTGACTGCGCTTCATGATGGTGGTGAGGCGCGGGCAGGAGACCAAGTCGATGCCGAACTTCTCGCCCATGATGCGCGAGAACGCGTCGCTCTCCAGTTCGTCGATCAACGCCTTGAACCGGCCCTTGAGGGCGACCTCGTCGACCGTGAGATACCCGGGCTTGGCGATCGCGGGAAAATCCTGGCGGATCTCGTCCACCGCCTCGGGCTTGAGCACGTCGTTGCCGAGGAAGAAGCTGTAGGGCTCTCGCGAGACCGGAGCGGCCCGCACGGCATCAAGGTTGAGGATCGACAATCCCGTCATGGCTTCGACGTTCGTCCGTTCGGGCACACCGGGCCGGGTCCGGGCGGGTGCGCGCTGGGTGGGAGCGCCGCTGCAATGGCGCAATCCCGGTGGATAGAGCGTCCGATTGCGGCAAGCGAACGGCAAGCCCTTTCCGCGCCAGTCGGAAACTGCCATGCTTGACCGTGTCGAAACTGAAAAGTGGCGCCGAGTATCGTGACGAGACGCCTCGCACTCGCCGTCTGCGTCGCCCTGGCGACGCCGGCCGGTGCCCAAAGCCCCCTCTCGACGACCCAGCGCATGACCTGTGCCGATGCGATGGCTCTGGTGAAGAGCCGAGGCTCGGTCGCGATCAGTTCCGGTGGAGCGCCGGAGCGTTTCGTGCGCGACCGGGGCCAGTGCAATCTCACCGAAATCGCCGAACTTCGCTTCGTACCCACCCGCGACAATCCCGAATGTCCCATCGGCTATCGCTGTCGCGAGCCGGAATTCGGCGACTGGGACTGGTGAGACGACCGGCGGCACGAGGATAGTCAGCCGCAGCCACGCGCCACGATCTCGCCACGACCGGCCTTCAATGCCGATGCATAGGCGGTCCCCCCCGGGGCACAGCGCCGGACGATGGCAAGAACTGAGGGGAGACGCGCGTGGCCGTATTGAGGACAGGCCTCGGCCTGCAAGCCGCCATCACGGCGTTCTTCGCCCTCGCGCTTCTGGTTCTACCTGGTGTTAGCTCGCCGCTCTACGTCGGTCTCAGCGGCCTCGCCATGGCGGGCATTCTGCTCGCGTCGGCGCGTCTTTCGTCTTACCTGAAGGTCTTCGTCTCGGTCTACGGGATCGGCTACCTGTTCCTCGCCGGGGCCAAACAACTGGCGGTTATGGGCTTCCTGCCCCCGACCCTTGCCGCTCTGCTGCCGCCGAGCTTCGCCGCCACCGGAGCCGTGGTATTCGCCGGGATCGTCCTTGCGATCTCGTACCTCGAGCCGATCCGCGCGATCACCCTGATCGCGGACCCCTACTTCGCCACCGCCGACAAGCCCACCCGGGAGATCGGGCCTTTCCGCCTGTTCGGCAGCACCGAGGGCAAGGTCGGGCAGCGTCTCGTCGCCCTGTCGATCTTCATCACCTTCGCGCAGGTCGCCCTGCAGCTCAGGTTGAACTTCTGGTTCCGCGACCTGTTCAACGCCCTTCAGGAATACAACGCCGACGCTTTCTGGTATCAATTGGTTTGGGTGTTCACGCCGCTCGCCACGATCTGGGTCGTGGTCGGCATGTTCGACACCTTCGTGGATGCCACGCTTCACATCCGCTGGCGCACCTGGCTCACCCGCAGCTTCTACGGGCGCTGGCTAGATGCCGGGACGCATTACCGGGTCCCCTTCACCGGGGAGAGTGCGGACAACCCGGATCAGCGCATCCAGAGCGACATCAACCTCTTCATCTCTCAGACCACGACGCTCTCCATCCGGCTCCTGTCGCAGGCTGCCACCCTGGTGTCCTTCATGGTCATCCTGTGGGGCCTGTCGCGCGACTTCGTCCTGCCTTTCACCGATACGGTGGTACCGGGGTTCCTCGTCTGGCTCGTGGTTGGTTACGCGGTGGTCGGAACCTGGCTGACGCACGTCATCGGCCGCCCGCTGATCGGGCTCGACTTCCGCCAAGAGAAGGTGGAGGCCGATTTCCGCTTCTCCCTGGCCCGCACCCGCATCTACGGCGAGCAGATCGCGCTCCTGCGCGGCGAACGCGCCGAGACGGTACGCCTCGGCAGCCTGTTCCATGCCATCGTCGACAACTACCTCGACATCATCGTCCGGCGGATCAAACTCGGAAGCTTCACGCTGTCCTACAGCCAGATCAGCGTCGTGTTTCCCTACATCCTTGCCGCTCCCTCGTACTTCCTGAAAAAGATCACCCTCGGGCAGTTCCAGCAGACCGGCGATGCCTTCAGCAGCGTACAGTCCTCGCTGTCGTTCTTCATCAATTCCTACGTCACCATCGCAGCCTACCGTGCCAACACCAACCGTCTCTCCTCGTTCAAGCAGGCGATGACCAAGGCGGAGGCGATCGGAGGAACGGGCGAAGGCCTGTTCCAGGGTAACGACACCAAGGGTGACGTCACTGCCTCGAAGCTCAGCCTCGGCCTGCCGGACGGACGGGAGATCGTCGCCGCGGACGCGCTGACGATCACCAAGGGCGGTGCGACGCTCCTCACGGGACCTTCCGGTTCCGGCAAGTCGACGCTGTTCCGGGCCATCGCGGGCATCTGGCCCTTCGCGAAGGGCCGAATCGACCTGCCCAAGGGACAGTCGGCCCTGGTCCTGCCGCAACGCCCCTACATCCCCCTGGGGACCCTGCGCGGCGCCGTCGTCTACCCGAACACCACGGACATGTTTCCGGACGAGGCGATCCGCGACGCCCTGGCGGCTGCCCAGCTGCCGGCGCTGGTCGACCGTCTCGACGAGGTTGATGCCTGGGATCAGCGCCTCTCCGGCGGCGAGCAGCAGCGGCTGGCCATGGCTCGGGCGATCCTCGCCAAGCCAGACTGGCTGTTCCTGGACGAATCCACCGCCGCCCTGGACGAGCCGAGCGAGGCCGCGATCTACCGGATGCTGCGCGAACGACTGCCCGGCACCACGATCGTCTCCATCGGCCATCGATCGACCCTGCACGACCTGCACGAGCGCCGCCTCGATATGCAGCCGGCCAATGACGGCCGGTTCGTGCCGCGGGAGGTTCCGGCGCCCGTCGCGGCCGAGTAGATCTTAGCGCAGGAACGTCACCGCGATCGGCGCCAGGATTGCGGTGAGGAAGGCGTTGAAGCCAAGGGCTATGCCTGCGAAGGCGCCCGCCACCTCGTTCACCTGGAAGGCGCGCGCGGTGCCAACGCCGTGGGCGGCGAGACCGGCTGCGAATCCGCGGGCCCGCATGTCCCGGATGCGCAGGGCGTTCATCAGCGGCGTGACGAGGATACCGCCGGTCATGCCGGTGAGCATGACGATGACGGCGGCCAGCGTCGGGTCTCCGCCGAGCGTCTGAGCGATGCCCATCGCGACGCCGGTGGTCACGGACTTCGGCGCCAGCGAGATGATGACATCCCGTGGAATACCGAAGGCATGGCCCAGCAGCAGAGCCGAGCTCAGCGCCACCAACGAACCGACCACGAGGGCGGCCAGCATCGGCGCGAGAGAGCGCAGGACCGTGGCACGATACTCGTAGAGAGGAATCGCCAGGGCCACTGTGGCTGGGCCGAGCAGGAAGTGCACGAACTGGGCGCCCTCGAAATAAGTGGCGTAGGGGGTCTTGGTAAATTCGAGGACGGCAGCGGTCAGCGCAATGGCGATGAGGACCGGGTTTGCGAGCGGATGGCGCCGGGTCGCCAGGGCGATCCGATCTGCGACCACGTAAGCGAGGAGTGTCACGGTCAGCCACAGCAGCGGCGTCCGCGAGAGATAGACCCAGACGGCGAAGTCGCCGGTCACGGCCGCGCCTTCGGCTTGGCGAGCCAGCGCGACACCGCGACGAAGGTCAAGGCGGTCGCGGCCAAGGTCGTGACCGTCGAGACAACAACAACCACTGCCAGTGCGATGCCGTGCACGGCAAGCACGTCGAGGCGCCCGACAATGCCGGCTCCGGCGGGCACGAACATCAGCGACAGATTGGCGAGAAGCCCCTTGCCGGTGCTCTCGAGACGGCCGTCCACCAAGGGGGGTGCCAAAACCCGGGGCGCCAAGCGGGAGGCGCGATCCCGAACGACCAAGAATAGCAGCAGCAACGCCATGCCGATCAGCGGGCCGGGGACGGGGAGATCGGTCGCCCGCGCCAGCGCCTCGCCGATGAGTTGCGCCAGGAGAATCAGGGTGAGGCTGAGGATCATCGCGGACGCGTGCTCAGCTGAGCGAGACCTGCCCTTCCGCGGCACTGCGCCGAGCCTCGCCAATGGCAGCTTCGTCGAGGCCGAGAAGGCCACCGAGACGCCAGACCAGGGCCTCCTCGAACTCGTGGACACTGCCGTCTGCTCCGGCCACCGACCAGGCCATGGCAAGGAGCCGGGCACGTCGGTCCGGACCGACCTCGTGCCCGATCATCTCGACGAGTTGTGCCATGTCGCGGGTCTGGGCGTCGAACGCGGCAGCCCGAGCAATCAGCGCCTCCGCCTCCGCCCGGGTCTCGGTGAACCGGCCCTCGACCAATCGGCCCAGGCGCTCGGTCTCCTCCGGAGCGAGAATACCGTCGGCCCGTGCCACATGCACCAGGAGCGCGATCGCCGCCAAGCGCTCATCGGCTTCTTCGGTCGCCGCAGCATGGCTTCCCAGACCGAAGGATTCGGCGGCATAGGCGCGGAGTCGGGCGAGCAGCGACATGATGATCCTTGGAACGCCCCGAATCCTTCGAGGGCGACCATCGAGTCGTCAAGCAAGCGGCCGAGCTGCCAGCACGATGCCCCGGCACCGTGGCCGTGCTGCATCGCTTTTGCGGACACATTCCACCGCCCGCAGGGCCGGCCGAAGCTTGCCATTCCACGCCACGACCGATATGACCCTCACCCGAACGGTCCCGTCGGCAGCAGCGCCTGATCCGGAACCGGGCCGCAATAGCTCAGCTGGTAGAGCACCTCATTCGTAATGAGGGGGTCGGGGGTTCGAATCCCTCTTGCGGCACCACTTCTTTCCCGGGCAGCACCACAATCCGATTGATCGGGAGAGGACGGTTTTTCTCGTCACGGTGCCGAATGCTGCGCGTCCATCGTCGAGAAGTTTGTCGGCAATGGAGCGCCCATCCCAGGGTCAGTGGTCGGCGCGGCTTGTCGTCTTGGAGCCGAAGCGTTCGCGACGGCCTCAATGTGACGAAGACCCGTGCCTGCGTGGCCGATTCGGGCCGGGCGGTTCAGAAACCTTGCGATCGGACCGACGCCCAGCCAGGCCAGCACCCTCTCCCGCCGCCGTGGAGGGAGCGGGTCCAACACCTTACAGACGGTCAGGCGTCCTGCGGGGCGGCCGTCCTCACGGGAAGCCGCCAATTCGGGCGGACGAAGTGGCATGTGTAACCATCGGGTCGGCGCTCGAGGTAATCCTGGTGCTCAGGCTCAGCCTCCCAAAAGGGCCCCATGGGAGCCAGTTCCGTGACGACTTTTCCGGGCCAGAGACCGGAGGCATCGACGTCGGCGATGGTCTCTTCGGCGACCTTCTGCTGCGCGTCGTCGGTGTAATAGATCGCCGAGCGATAGCTTAGGCCGCGATCGTTTCCTTGTCGATTGAGGGTTGTCGGATCGTGGATCTGAAAAAAGAACTCCAGCACCCGGCGAAAGCTCGTGCGCTCGGGATCGAAAGTAATTTCGATCGCCTCAGCATGGGTGCCGTGGTTCCGGTAGGTCGCATTCGGAACATCGCCCCCCGTATAACCGACACGGGTCGACACGACGCCCTCCTGCCGCCGGATCAGGTCCTGCATCCCCCAGAAGCATCCCCCTGCGAGCACTGCGCGTTCCTGGCTCATGGTTCCCTCTCTCGGTTCGAAGCGTGACATCGCTGGTCGATAGATAGGGAGTCGAAGCGTCTTTTGCCGCCATCCGATGATGTCGCGGGACATCGTCGCGCTGTTTGGGTCTCCCGCGGTATGACACGGCGCGGGAGGACTACGCGGGTGGCTCAGGAGATTCCGTCGGCAGCGCCCTAAAGGCGGGGGCTGGACATGGAGACGGCGGGGCTTTCACCCCGCCGCCCGATATCCGGTGTTACCGTGCGGTCCCCCCGGAGGTACGGCCGTACTGCCAGACCGGGAAGCTGTTCTGCTCGGCATTGCCTTCCTGTGCGGAGGAGGGTTGGCGGCCATAGCCGATGGAGCCGGTGGTGATATCGTCGTAGGCGCGGGTTTCATGACCGCCAGGCGCCACAGCCGCAGTGATGCCGGCCGGCGCCGTATAACTCTGGGCCAGGGCGGGCGAAGCAACCGCGCCAGCGGTCAAAACAATGGCCATGATAAAAGAAGCAACACGCGTATTCATAGCACAATCCAATCAGGCTTGCGCGGTCTCCGTCGAATGGCGGCTGGCCGTGACTTGTTGAGTGGTGTTGATCTAGGCTTCCATAATCGGAAACTCCGTGCCGTTTGGCACGGCGTCAGCGCACAATCATGGATGCGAGAGAGATCAAAATCCGCGTGGACGCACAGTTCGGTTCGCAGCCACTGGATCATGACCGCGTGGCCGTTCGAACTTCCCCCGCGATCGGATGATGGTCTACGCTGTCGCCAGGCGGCTTCGCCGGGACGCGATCGGGGACAGCTGGACGTGCCCTTCGTCAGTATCACCCGCCTGAGAATCCGCTCGGTTCGGTTCCTACCAGGCTTTGCCGTCCACGCCTTCCGCACGCAGAGGCAGACGCGCAAGGCCACGGGTTTCCGGGCGGGGGCGATCCTGGCCGACCGGGCCTGGACCTTCTGGACCATGACCGTCTGGGACGACGAGGCCGCCATGCGCCGGTACATGATGGCCGGTGCCCATCGGCAGGCGATGCCAAAGCTGGTTCACTGGTGCGACGAAGCCTCGGTGGTTCACTGGATCCAACCCGAGTCGGGCCCGCCATCCTGGACCGAGGCGGATCAGCGGATGCGCGCAGCGGGACGCCCGTCCAAGGTGCGGCACCCCAGTCCACATCACGCGAACTTGGATTATCGTCCTCTGCGCCTGACGCGGAGCGGACCGATCAAACCCGCGGTCCCGTAATCGGCAGGCCGGCAAGGCCTCCTGCCGTCCTTCAGGGAGGCGATCGCGACAGGCTCGTCGCATCGGGGGTGCTTCGGCGCACATCCGCGCTGGCGATCCGGGCGCATCACACCAGCGGCCGCCTTCGCCCCCTCGGCGGCCAGAACCAGCGGCGCAGCGGCCTCAAGGCCCTGCGCCGTTTGTGTTTTATCCGCGCCGCGGGGTGACGGGACCGGCGAGCCGGACCGGTTGATCCATCCGATGGCAGCGTGCTGGAGTACCACCGATGAGACTGCGCTCGGTCGTTCGCTGGATCAGCCTCGGCGCGACGCTCGTGAGCGGCGCGGGACTCCAGGCACGCGAGCGACCCTCTCCGGAGGTGACAGGCTGGGTGTCCGCGGTCATCGCGAAGATCGACATGGCCGAGCGGCCTCCCGCCGCTGCGGGGCGCAGGCGCGGGCGCCGAACGGTTGTGGTCCGGGTCCAGATCGCGGCCGACGGCTTCGTCAATCGGGTGGAGGTCGAGCGGAGTTCCGGCGTTCCGGATCTCGATGAGCGGGCGCGGGGGCTGGTCCGCGCAGCGGGCCCCTTCAGCCCGCCGCCTGCGCCGCTACTGACTCCGGCCGGCACCACGGACCTCAGCTTTCCGCTCGCATTGGAGCGGTGAGACTACAGCCGCGCGGCGTGGCCCGGTGCCGAACCCGACAGGGCCGCCGCGAGGACGGGATCGACCTCCCCGACGGTGGCGGTGGGCACCGGATGGACGCCGATCAGCAGGGTCCGCTGGGTCCGCATGATCTTGAGGAGGCGTTCGGTCCGCCGCAATGCGTCCTGCACGTCGGAGGGGTCCTGCTCCTCGGCGAGGAGGACGGCGATCCGGATCATCTGGTCGACCCGGCGCTCCTCGGCCGCGGCGATGATCCGCTCCAGGGCCGCGAGCCCCTCCTCCAACGCCATGCTCATGGGACCCCCTCGGAGCCTCGGTGAGCGGACAAGTTCCAGCAACAAACGGAAACGTGCATTCACGATTGTTGGTCGCCAGGGCAATTTCGCGCCGCCGGCGGCTCAGGGCGTCCCGAGATGCGGCAGCCAGAGGGCCAGGGCGAGGAGGCTCGCCAGCAGGACCGGCGGCGTGATCAGGAGGCCGACCCGCATGTACTGGCCCCAGCTGATGCGGTGGCCCTTGGCGGCGAGGACGTGCAGCCACAGCAGGGTCGCGAGACTGCCGATCGGCGTGAATTTCGGGCCGAGATCGCAGCCTATGACATTGGCGTAGATCATCAATTCCCGCGTGAGGGGCGACAGGTCGGGGGCCTGCTGGATCGCCAGCGCGCCCATCAGGACGCTCGGCATGTTGTTCATAACGGAGGACAGCAGGGCGGCGGCGACGCCCGTGCCGAGGGTGGCGACCACCGGTCCGGCCCCGGCCAGCCGGACCAGGCCCTGGGCGAGGAGCTCGGTGAGGCCGGCGTTCTTCAGGCCGTAGACCACGAGGTACATGCCGAGGCTGAACAGGACGATCTGCCAGGGGGCGCCGGCGAGGACCCTGCGCAGGGGAATCACGCCGCTCCGGCCGGCCAGGGCGAGCAGGATGAGGGCGCCGGCGCCGGTGACGGCGGAGACCGGAACGCCGAACGGGGCGGTGACGAAGTAGGCGCCGAGCAGCACGGCGAGGAGCGGGAAGGCCGCCCGGAACACGGCCGGATCGCGGATGGCGGAGGCCGGCAGGTCCAGGCGGTATACCGCGTAGGTCGTGTCGAGGTCGCGCCGGTAGAACAGCCACAGCACCACGAGGGTCGCGGCCAGGGAGACGAGGTTCACCGGCCCCATCACGGCGGCGTAGCGCCCGAAGGAAATGCCGAAGACATTCGCCGAAACGATGTTGACGAGATTCGAGATGACCAGCGGCAGGCTGGTCGAATCGGCGACGAAGCCGCAGGCGACGATGAAGGCCATCGCGGCCGCCGGCCGGAAGTCCAGTCGGAGCAGGATCGCCAGTACGATCGGGGTGAGCAGCAGGGCGGCCCCGTCGTTGGCGAAGACCGCCGCGATGGCGGCGCCGAGCAGGATCACGAGCGGGAACAGGCGGCGGCCGCGACCGCCGCCCCAGCGGGCGACGTGCAGGGCGGCCCATTGGAAGAAGCCCGCCTCGTCGAGGAGGAGGGAGATCACGATCAGCGCCACGAAGGTGAAGGTGGCGTCCCAGACGATGTGCCAGACCAGCGGGATGTCGCCAGGCTGGATCACGCCGGTGGCCAGGGCGATGGCGGCCCCCGCGAGGGCGCTCCATCCGATCCCGAGTCCCCGCGGCTGGAGGATGACGAGAGCCAGGGTGACGACGAAGATGGCGAGGGCGAGCATCGGCGTTTTCTGTTCGTGTCGCGACGACGTCTTGCGAGATCGTGCGCCCGGGCGAGATCAGGGACCCGCGACCGGGCACCCCTGCGCATCGACGACGGACGCGCCGTCCTCCTTGGCGAAGGCCCCCTGCTGGGGCGGCAGCAGGGCGAGCACGGTCTCCGAGGGGCGGCACAGGGCGACGCCCAGGGGGCTCACCACCAGGGGCCGGTTCAGCAGGATCGGGTGTGCCGCGATGGCGTCGAGGAGCTGGTCGTCGGTGAGGGCCGGGTCGCCGAGACCGAGTTCGGCATAGGGCGTGCCCTTCTCGCGCAGGAGATCGCGGACCCCGAGGCCCGCCCGCTCCGCGAGGCGGCGCAGCAGCGCGCCGGCGGGGGGCGATGTGAGGTATTCGATCACGTGCGGCTCGATGCCGGCATTGCGGATGAGCCCCAGGGTGTTGCGGGACGTGCCGCAGGCCGGGTTGTGGTAGATGACGACGTCCATCAGGCGGTCTCCGGGCAGCAGGTCGCGAGGGCGGCGACGGCGGGGGCGCAGACCTCCGGCCGGCCCTGGCAGCAATCGCGCATCAGGAACTGGATCAGCGCCGACAGGTCCGGGTAGGCGGCGCGGTAGCGGATCGAGCGGCCTTCCCGCTGCGCGGTGACGAGGCCGGCGCGGCTCAGTTCCTTGAGATGGAACGACAGGTTGGTCGCCGACACGCCGACCACCTCCGCGAGCAGGCCCGCGGCCAGCCCGTCCGGCCCGGCGGTGACGAGGCGGCGCACGATGCGGAGGCGATGCGCCTGGCCGAGGGCCGCGAAGGCGGCGACGGCTTGCCCCTCGTCCATCATGATGTCAATATTTCAAACATCATTGAAACGTAAAGGATACCGATCCCTTGGACAAGGCCGATTCCCGCACGACCGCGCTCGCGCAGCCCCCGCAGCCCTTCGCCGATGGCCTTCCGGCGCTGAGCGGGGCGCATTTCGCGGTTCCGACCTCCGCCGCTCTGGGAGTCCCCCAGGCCTTCACCCACGCACCGCGCTTCCTGATCCTTTACGGGTCCCTGCGGGAGCGCTCGTTCAGCCGCTTCCTGGCCTACGAGGCGGCGCGCCTGCTGGAGGCGATGGGCGGCGAGGTGCGGATCTACCACGCGCACGGCCTGCCGCTGCCGGACGACGCGACCGCCGACCATCCCAAGGTGCAGGAGCTGCGCGCCCTCTCGATCTGGTCCGAGGGCCAGGTCTGGGTCAGCCCGGAGCGCCACGGGGCCATGACCGGCGTGATGAAGGCCCAGGTCGACTGGCTGCCGCTGTCGGAGGGCTCGGTGCGCCCGACCCAGGGGCGGACGCTCGCGGTGATGCAGGTCTCCGGCGGCTCGCAATCCTTCAACGCGGTCAACGGCCTGCGCGTGCTGGGGCGCTGGATGCGGATGATCACCATCCCGAACCAGTCCTCGGTGCCGATGGCCTACCAGGAGTTCGACGCGGCCGGCCGGATGAATCCGGGGCCGCTCTACGACCGCGTGGTCGATGTCTGCGAGGAGCTGGTGAAGTTCACGCTCCTGACCCGCGAACGGGCCGATCACCTCGTCGACCGCTACTCGGAGCGCAAGGAGCGCGAGCCGGAACGGCTCCGGGCGGTGGCGGCGGATATCGGTTTCAGGAAGCGGCCCGCCTGAGGCCCCGTGGCGAAGCGCCCGCGGGGTCGAACCAGGGCGGCGCCGGGCCGTTGAGGCAGGAGGGTCCAAAGCGGAAAGGCCACATGGCAGAGCCATCGGAGATCACGGCGCAGGATATCGCGGCGCACATGGAGGTGCGCTCGTCGGACGGACTGCACGTCGGCACGGTCGACCACATGGAAGGCGACACCCTGATCAAGCTGACCCGGTCCGACCCGGCGGCCCATGGCCGCCACCACCTGCTGCCGCTGTCCTGGGTCGAGCGGGTGGACGAGCACGTCCACCTCACGGCCACGGCAGCCGATGTCCGCGGCTACTGGGAAGATGCCGGCTGAGCCGCCTGCCGCCTCCGGGCGACCTTTCGCCCGGTCGCCGGGCGCGCCCGCGGCCCTAGATCCTCAGGTGATGCGGCCGCGCCGCCGCCCACGATCAGGAACCCCTCGGACTCCATGGAACGGCCCACCGTCATCATCGGCATCCACGGCTTGGCCAACAAGCCGCCGGTCGATGAGAAGACGCGCTGGTGGCGGGACGCCATCACCGAGGGCCTGTCGCGCAACGAGGGCCTGGACGGCGCCGCCTTCGCCTTCGCCTTCGTGTACTGGGCCGACCTGCGCTACGAGACGCCGCTGGCCAGCGACGCGCTGGCCGAGCCCTACCGCCCGCAGGCGGCCTCCGAACCCCTCCCCGCCGAGGCGGACGCGCCGGGCCTGACCGGCCAGGACGTGCTGGCCACCCTCTATGCCGGGATCGACCGCATCGAGGCGTTGACGGGGATCACCCTGGTCGACGACGTCATCCTGGAGCACCGCTTCGACGATCTCTGGCACTATCACGGCGAGCGCGCCTTCGCGGCCGAGGTCCGGACCCGCCTGAGCGAGCGCCTCGCGGAATTCCGCGGCCACCGCATCCTGCTGGTCGCGCATTCCATGGGCTCGGTGATTGCCTACGATGTCCTGCGCCTGCTGGAGCGCGACGCGCCGGACCTGCACGTCGAGCACCTCGTCACGGTCGGCTCGCCCCTCGGTCTCGCGAAAGTGAAGATGAAGATCGCGAGCGAATTCGGCGCCACCCGGGTGCCGAACAACCTCGGGCACTGGACCAACCTCGCCGACGGCAACGACATCGTCACCGTCACCGGCACCCTCGCGGAGGATTACGCCCCCAGCGACACCGGGGTCGCCATCGCCGACCACCGGGTGGTGAACGACTACCGGCGACCCACCGGCGAGGCGAACCACCACAAGTCCTACGGTTACCTGCGCACGCCGGAATTCTCGCGGATCGCGGGCGGGTTCCTGGAGACGGGCGCGGCCGGCCCGCGTCGATGACCGGCTGCGGGCGCTCTCGGCCCGGGTGCGCTCACGGTACGGCCCCCGGGTGCCGATCGGCCGCCACCGGCGCTCCGCCCACGAAAAAGGGGACGCCTCTCGGCGTCCCCTGATCCGTCGACCCGTTGGCGAGCGCTCAGCGCTGGCCGGCGTGGTCGCCGTCGCGCAGGGCACCCGTGGGCTCCTGCACGTGGGCCTCGAGGAACCAGAGCTGCTTGTCGACGCCGCGGGAGACCTCGGTGAGGAGATCGGCGGTGCCGGCATCGCCCGCCTCGTCGGTGTCGTCGATGTTCTGGCGCACCGCGTTGGCGTAGACGCCGTAGCGGTCGATCAGCGCGGCCAGGTGGTCGGCGATCGCGTAGGCGTCGAGGGGGTAGGCCTTCAGCTGCGAGGCCGACGCGACGGCCTGGGCAGTGCCGCGGGCGGTGCCGCCGAGCTGGGTGATGCGCTCCGCGACCTTGTCATTGTAGTCGTCGAGCTCGGTCCGGAAGCCGTCGAGCATCTCGTGGATGCCGATGAACTGCGGACCCTTCAGGTTCCAGTGCGCCTGCTTCACGTCGAGGGCGAGATCGATCCCGTCCGACAGGCGCGCGTTGAGCACCTCGATCGAAACCTTCTTCGCGTTGGACTTCGTGCCGTTCTGGGTCTCGTGGAGACGCTGGTTTCCGGCTTGGGTCTTGGAATCTTGGGTCTTGGAATCGGCCATTCACTTCGTCCTTCAAGTCTCATGGAAGGCGCGTCGCTCAACCCGCAGCCTGAGCGGGCGCGACGCCGAGCCTCCGATGTCGGCTGAACGTGATCTCGGACAGGCGGCGTTCGCCGCCCGTGCGATCAGTCTGCCCCATCAACGACAGGCCCCGGCCCATGTTCCTGTCCCCGTGGTCGCGCGCGCCTGATCTGCGTGGATAACAACCCACTGCCCGCGATTCCCACTCGGGCTTGCGGACCTCGGGCATGCCGACTGGGCCGGCCCGGCTGGTTGGGCTTGCCGACAGGGCCGACCGGCGTCTGACCAGTCGGGGTGCGCACGACGCGGGCAGGCCATCGTCAACCATAAATTGGCTTCGCGGCCACCGATCCGAACGGCCGCGCCGAAACGGCGTTGGCTCTTAAGACACGGGAGGCACAGTCCAGCGCACGGCCCGCACCGTGAACCATGACTCTTTGTCGCGACACCGATCCCGAAACGTCTCGCCACCGGACCTTCAATGCCGGGCAATGCATGGATCTCCTCGGGTTCTGCCGCAACGGAAACAAACTTGGTAAGACGATGGTGAACGGCAGTGCACAATGCTTGTTCAGGCGCGGTGGTAAATCTTAAAGGGACTGCGCTTATTCTTGCAAAATATCGACGGTCGCGTCACGATCGTCTCGCTCTTCGCCGGCAGCCCCGCTGCCGGTGTCCCAGGCTTGGCAGGCTGCGATGATGAAACCAGAGGTCGCACAGCGTCGTCCGACCGGAGGGTATCCGGCCCGGCAGGACAGCCCGACGGGCGCCGGCGCGGCCCTGCGCATCCTCGTGGTTCACAATCGCTATCAGGTGCGGGGCGGCGAGGATTCGGTGGTGGCCCAGGAGGTCGCGAGCCTGCGCCGCGCCGGGCAGGTCGTGGAGACCCTGTTCTTCGACAATGCCACGATCCGGACGGGCTGGGACCGCCTGCGCACGGCCTACGAGGCGCCCTACGCCCCGCGCGGGATCGCTGCCGTGGTCGAGGCCGTCCGATCCTTCCGTCCCGACGTGGTCCATGCGCACAACACCTTCCCGCAGGTCTCGCCGGGCATGCACGCCGCGGTGCGCGCCGAGGGGGTCGCCACCGTCCAGACCCTGCACAACTTCCGCGTGACCTGCGCCAACGGCATCCTCATGCGCGAGTCCCGCCCATGCGAGGACTGCGTGACCGGCTCGCCCTATCGGGCGGTGCGCCACGCCTGCTATCGCGGCTCCCGGTTCGGCTCCCTCGCCGTGGCGCGCATGATCGACGTGCACCGGCGGGCCGGCACCTGGGCACGGGACGTCGACCGCTTCATCGCGCTGACGCCCTTCGCCCGCACCCGCTTCCTGGCCGCGGGACTGCCGGAGAGCCGTATCCGCATCAAGCCCAACGGGTTGGCCGATCCGGGCCTCGACCCGGGCGGCCCCCGGGCCGGCATCCTGTTCGTCGGCCGGCTCGTGCCCGAGAAGGGCGTCGGCACCTTGCTGGCGGCCGCGCGCCTGACCCGGGCGCCGATTACCGTCATCGGCGAGGGCCCCGAGGCGGAGGCCCTCGGCCGCGAGCCCGGCCTCACCCTCCTCGGCCGGCAGGCCCCCGCCGCCGTGCAGGCGGCGATGGCGCGGGCGGCCGCCCTGGTGGTGCCCTCGCACTGGTACGAGGGCCTGCCCATGGTGATCGCGGAAGCGTTCAGCCTCGGCACGCCGGTGGTCGCCGCCCGCATCGGCGCCCTCGCCGACCTCGTGACGGATGGCCGGACCGGCCTCCTGGTCCCGCCGCGCGATCCCGCCGCCCTCGCTCAGGCCCTCGACCGGATCGTCGATGACCCGGACGCCGCGCGGGCCATGGGCCGCCACGCCCGCCTCGCCTACGAGCGCGACTGGACCGAGGACGCCGTCACCGCACGCGCCCTCGCGATCTACCGCGAAGCCATCGCCACCCGTTCCGCCGACACACCCCGGGCTGCCGCATGACGCGCCCCCTCACACCGGACAACGAGATGCCTGCTCGCGCCTGGGGCCACGATCCGGACGTCCCCCACTTCCTCCTCGGCGGCGTCCCCGTCTCGATCACCGACATGGCCGGCCTGGTCGGCGCCCTCCGGCGCCGCCTGAGCCGGCGGGTTCCGGGTCCCGGGACCTTCGTGGTCTTCCGCGACGCCCACGGCATCGTGCGGGCGCAGGACGAGCCCGAGGTGCGGGCCGCCCACGATGCCGCCCTCCTGGTCTGCGCCGACGGGCGGCCCCTGGCCTGGGTCGGGCGCCTGCGCGGCCACAGGGCCATCGCGCAGGTGCCGGGCATCGAATCCGTCGAGGCGGTGTGCCGCGCCGGGGTCGAGGCGGGCTGGCGCCACTTCTTCCTCGGGGGCGGCCCCGGCGTCGCGGAGAAACTCGCCGCCGAGATGACCCGGCGCGCGCCGGGCCTCGCCGTGGCGGGGGCCGAGACCCTGCCCTACCGGCCGCTGACGGAGCCGGAGGCCCAGGACCTCTACGCGCGCCTGCGGGCCAACGGCACCCAGATCCTGTGGATCGGCCTGAGCACGCCCAAGCAGGAACTCTTCATGCAGGCGCACACGCCCTTCCTGCCCGGCGTCATCGCCATGGGGGTCGGAGCCGCCTTCGACGTGAACATCGGCACGATCCCGCGCGCGCCCCGGCTGATGACCCGGTGCGGCCTCGAATGGCTCTTCCGGCTGATCCAGGAGCCCAAGCGCCTGCGGGCCCGCTACGCCCAGGTGGTGCCGCGCTTCCTCGCCATCGTGGCCTTCGACCGGGCGCGCCGGGCCAAGCCGGCCGCGCCCCCGAACGGCGTCCGCTCGGTCTGAGACCGGGCGCGCCTCAGGCGGCGGCGGGGTCCAGAGCCGCGCGGTAGGCCTGCGTCGCCGCCTCCAGGGAGAACCGCGCCAGGGCCGGGACGGCGCGAGCGCGGTCGGCCGCGCGCCGGGCAGGGTCGTCGAGGAGCGCCAGCGCGGCCTCGGCCCAGCCGTCCACCGTCATCGGCCGGACCTCGCCGCAATCCCAGGCCGCGACGAGCTCGCGCGCCGCGCCCGAATGCGGCGAGGCCAGCACCGCGGCGCCGCTCTGCAGCGCCTCCTGCAGCACGATGCCCCAGACGTCGCCCCGGCTCGGAAACAGGAAGAGGCGGGCCGAGGCGTAGACCGCTCCGAGGTCGGCCTGCTGCACGAAGCCGTCGAACCGGGCCGCGATCCCGGCCGCCGCGAACCGCGACTCCATCTCCGCCCGCAGGGGGCCGTCGCCCGCGACCCGGACCCGCAGGCTCCGGCCCCGGGCCTGGCAGGCGAGGACGACGTCGGTGAAGAAGCGCGCCCCCTTCACCGCCTCGTTGAGGATGCCGCAGAACAGGAGGTCGTAGGGCCGCTCCGCCTCCGGGATCGCCGCCGCCGGGCCGGGGTCCCAGGCGGGGAAGAGCGGCGCCAGCGCCAGGCGGTCGGCGGGCAGGCCGTAGCCTTCGAGGAGCGCGAGGCTGCCGGCGCTCGGCCCGAACCCGAAGCGCGCCCCCGGCACCAGCAGGCGCCGCATCGCCCGGTGCGGCCGCGAGCGCCGGCCCGGATCGGTCTCCGGCACCCCGTCGGTGCGCAGGCCGTAGGGCACGCCGAGGCACCGCGCCGCCGCGGCGGCCATCAGCATGGTGGGGGCGAAGTCGTTGACGACGACGAGGCTCGGACGCAGGGCCGCGAGGCGCGGCACGATGGCGGGGTTGATGTAGAGGTTGCTCACGGCGCTGCGGTACCAGCGCAGGCCCGGGACCACGGCGAAGCGATAGGCTTCGGGCTCGGGCATCTCCCATTGCCGTGCCGCCTCGCGGGCGCTGCAGGCGAGGACGTGGAGGGGCCGGTCCAGGGTCGCGCCGAGGCGCTCGTAGAGGCGGTGCATGTAGGGCGCGCGGGCGCCGATCACGATCACGACGGGCCCGTCGCGGCGTCCGGATGCGGAGCGGCTCATCGGGCGACTCTCATCGGGCGGCTCATCGGGCGGCGCGGGTCGGCCCGCCCACGAGGGCGTCGATCTGGTAGAGCCCCCAGGCGGGTTCGAGGACGTGGCGGGGCATCAGCAGGAGATCGTCCGGCCCCCGGGCCACGCCCCGCCGGGTGGTGTGGAAGCTGCGGTAGCCGGCCGCGCAGGCCAGCGCCGGGTCGCGGTCCGGGTCGAAATCGGTGCCGGCCACGCCCCAGGGGCAGGCGAAGTGCCGGACCGGACGGCCGGTCATCGCCTCGAGGTCCCGGCGCGAGCGGGTCAGCTCCTCGGCGACGTCCGTCGCATTGAGGCGCCCGAGGTTGCGATGCCGGGCCGAGTGCGAGCCGATATCGAGGCCGGCGGCGAGCCAGTCGGCCACGGCGGCGCGGTCCATGTAGCCGGCCCGGTCCCCGCCGGGGGGCGCGTCGACCCAGTCGCTGACGAGGAACAGGATCGCGGGGATCGACAGCGCCCGCAGGACGGGGAGCGCCACCGCGTGGTTGTCGGCGTAGCCGTCGTCGAAGCTGACGAGGAAGTAACGGTCCTGCCCGGCCGTGCCGTCGGCGAGGAGATCGGCGGCCCGGTCCGCCGAGACGAAGCGGCCGTGGCGGCCGAGGAACTGCATCTGCCGGGCGAAGCGCGCCTGCTCGCCCGGCGCGACATGGTGGTAGCAGAGCACGTAGAGCCCCGCCGGCGCCGCCGCCATCGACCGGGACAGCGCGCGCACCCGCAGGGCCGCCTCGCGCAGGACGGGCGTGTCGCGGATGAGATGTTCGAGCGACCTCGGCATTGAGGAATGTTAGCAGTTTCGCCGTTTCCACGGCACGGACGGGACGGCGATCCCCGACAGCATTCGCGAACAGCGTTAAATTAAGGATCTTCACAGTCTGGGCGGGAGATCTTCGGTCCGCAGGGCGGGATGGCAAGCGTTTCGCCGTAGGAAGGCGCGTCCCGCGAGGGATGCGTCGAGGACACGAGGCATGAAGCTCCGATGAGCGCGGCACTGAGCATCCGTCCCTGCCTGGATCCGGCGGCCTGGGACGACGCCATCTGGGCCCTGCCCCGCGGCAACGTCTTCGCGTCGTGGATGTGGGGAACCTACAAGTCCCAGGTCGGCTGGGACGTGACCCGCCTGATCGTGCGCGACGCCAGCGAGGCGCCGGTGGCGCTGATCCAGTACCAGGTGAAGCGCCGCGGCTTCGTGCGCTTCGTCCTGCTCCAGGGCTGCCCGCTCCTGACCGAGAAGGGCGAGAAACACGCCGAGGCGGTGGTCGGCCTGCTGCTGGAGCACCTCGCCCTCGGGCGCCTCGATCTCCTGGCGGTGAGCTTCGAGCACTTCCAGTCCGACGCCATCCTCCTCGCCCTGCTGGGCCACGGCTTCGTGCCGGCCCAATCGGCCAAGTACTTCACCCTGGAGCTCGACCTGACGGGGGGCACCGAGCCGATCCTGCAGGCGATGGACCAGCGCTGGCGCAAGGCCCTGCGCAAGGCCGAGCGCAACCCGGATCTCACCACGCGCTTCCTCACCGACCTCGACGAGCGCCTCGCGGCCTTCGACGCGTTCTGGGCGATGTACGGCGCGCTGCAGGCCCAGAAGGGGTTCAGCGACAGCCTCAACGGGCCGCTCTTCCGCGACCTCGTCGCGCGCGACCCCCATCACCGCATCCTGGAGGTGCGGGAGAAGGGCGAGCGCGTCCTGGTGCGGATCGCCCACGTCTCCGGCCGGCGCTTCACCGATTTCTACACGGCCTCGACCGACCGGGCCCGGGCCTGCGCCGCGCCCACCCTGGCGGTCTGGCGTTTCGTCGAGCAGGCCCATGCGGAGGGCCGCGAGACCTTCGACTTCGGCGGCATCGACCCGGCCAACAATCGCGGCGTGTTCGATTTCAAGCACGGCCTGAGCAAGCGGCCGGCCCTGAGCGGCCCGCGCTGGATCTATGGCCGCACCCCCCGCCTGCGGGATGCCGCGGCGGCATTCCTGTCCTATCGCTGAGCGAGGCATCCCCCGGAGGTCGATGGTCCCGCAAGCTCCCGTAATCCAGCCCCTCGGCGACGAAGCCGGGCTCGTCGCCCGCGCGCGGCGCTTCGCCCGGCGGCCGGCCCTGGCCTCCCTGCTCGACCAGGCCGTCGTCAGCGGCTTCGGCTTCGTCAGCGGGATCGCCACCGCACGCCTCGTCGGCATCGAGGAGTTCGGCCTCTTCGTCCTGATCCTGATCGTCACCGCCTTCGCCCAGGGGCTGCACAACGCCCTGGTGACGGCCCCGATGATGACGCTCGCGGCGCAGGGGCGCCGGTCGGCCCCGACCTACGACGCCACCGTCCTGGCCGCGACCCTCCTGGCCGCCCTCGTCGCCGCCGCCGGGGTGGCCCTCGCCCTCGTGGGCATCTTCGCCCTGCGCCACCACGCCGTCGAACCGGGCGTGGTCATCGCCGGTGCGGGGCTCACCGTGGCGCAGAACCTCCAGCTCACCGTCCGCCGGACGCTGTTCGCCCGCGGGCGCGGCCTCGTCGCCGTGGCGATGGACACGGCCCGGGCCGTCGCCTTCCCGCTGGTGCTCGGGGCGGTCTGGTGGGCGGGGCTGCCGCTCGACGCCGCCCTCGCCACCGCGGCCCTGGCGGGGACCGCCCTCGTCACCGCCGCCCCCCTGGCCTACGGCATCTGGCGCGCGCCCCGGCGCACCCTGCGCCTGAGGCCGGTAGCGCGCCGGCACTGGGGCATCGGCCGCTGGATGTTCCCCTTGGTCTTCGTCACCTTCGGGCAGGAGCAGGTGGCCTGGATCCTCGCCGGGATCATGCTCGGCGACGAGGCGATCGGCGGCCTGCGCGCGGCCCAGTACCTCGTGGGCTTCGTCATCATCCTGCTGACCGCCACGGAAAACATCCTGCCCACGGCGGCGGCGCGGGCCTACGAGTCCGGCGGGGAGAGCGCCCTGCGCGCCTATCTGGAGAAGGCCACGCTGACCCTCGGCCCGGTCGTCGCCCTGCTCCTCCTCGCCATCGCGCTTCCGGCGGGGACCTGGCTCACCCTGGTCTTCGGGCCGGCCTTCGCGGACTACGCCGCCAGCGTGCGCATCCTGGCCCTGGCGGTCGCCTGCATCTTCCTGCGCGATATGGTGACCCAGTACTTCCGGGCGATCCAGGACACCGGCCCGGTCTTCCGCGCCTTCGTGGTGAGCCTAATCGTCTCCCTGGCGATCATGGTGCCACTGATCGCTTATGACGGCATCACCGGCGCGGCCCTCGTCATCACGATCGGGCACGCGGTCTCGGCGACCCACCTGATCCTGACCATGCGCCGGCGCTCGGCCCCGATCGGCTGAGTGCCGCGACCGACCCGGCGGATGCCCGCGCCGCGCGGGGTCAGGCCGCCAGGGCCTTCATCCAAGAGAACAGGGGCGGCCGGGCCTCGCGGCCCATGCCGGACAGGGCTTCGCTCAGGCCCGCATCCCGCGGCAGGACGCCGAAGCGCCGGCTGAAGGCGCGGCTGAACGCGCTCTCGCTGGAGAACCCGGTGGCGTAGGCCACGGAAGAGACGCGCGGCTTGCCCCCGGGGGCGGTGAGCAGGCGCATGGCGCGCAACAGGCGCCGCTCGCGGATATAGGCGGCGACCCCGCCCTCGGCCTCGAACAGGCGGTAGAGCTTCGAGCGGGAGAGGCCGAACCGGGCGAGGATCGCCTGGGCATCCAGGGCCTCCGAGCCCAGTTCCGCCTCGACGAAGCGCCGGATCGCGATGCCGGTGAGCTGGTCCGAGGCCCGGGCGGCGCCCTCCTCCGGCCGGAAGCAGGCGCTGCACAGGTACGCGGCCGAGCGGGAGAGGTGGCGGGCCTCGTGAGCGCTCAAACCCCCGGCGCAAGCGGCGAGCCCGGACAGGAAGGTGTGGAACAGTCGGCGCACCGGCGTGCCGCCGTAATCGAGGGACTGGCCGTGCAGGCCCTCGATCGTCGCGCCGTGCTCGGCCAGGAGCGCGCGGGGCAGCATGATGTTGGTGGCGCAGACGGCCTCCGCCTCGGTCACCACCGGCTGGGCCATGTCGAAGACGACGAGCTGCCACGGCTTCACCGCGGCGGCCCGGCGCCCATTCGCCACCCTGCTCCGCCCGACCGTGTAGAATTGCAGCAGGATGTGGTCGATGCCTTGCTGCGCGATCATGCGGGCGTTGCGCTCAGGCGCTGGGCCGGCGCCGAGACGCTGCCGAGCAGCACGGACCCGAAATTGTAGGTCGTCAGGCCGAAGCCCGCCGACGGGTCGGCATCGCGGGCGACCGTGACCGCGTAGATCGACGCGAGATGCTCCTCCCAGGAGCGCGCCCACCGGGCCGGGTCGTCGGGGAAGCGGAACCGGTCGCACGGGATCGCGGCGCCCGGGTCCTCGGACGCGGGATCCTGCGGATCGGGCATCTCCGAATCGGGATCTTCGGAGTTCGGGTTTTCGGACATTGCATCTCGTTCGAGGGTCTGCGCCGCGTCGTGGACCGTCCTGGGCCGGGGATGCCCGCTGCCGGCCCCGACCCGACCCGGCCTGTGCTGTGTCCGTACTTTCACACGGGAGGCTCAGACAAGCTCAAGTCGATCGAGAAGCCCGGCTCGTCGCATCGCCATTGGAGGAGAGGACCACTTCGTCAGGATTCGCCGGCCGGCCCGGACCTCGGTGGCGAGGTCTATGGCGGGCTAACCGCTCGGACCCGGGCGTCCACAAGCTTTTCTCCGACCGCGTCTTCCGCGACCGAGAGTCGTCGCGACCGTTCGGCCGGCATTTACGATAATGCCGAAGTCCGGCCGTGTTTGGGGAGCAATTCACATCGATGAAACGCTTCACACCGGAAGTGTCGTCATCGTCGGGTCCGCTGGCCACCAGGGAGGAACACGCGTGCTGAACCTGTTCCTCGTCCTGGCGATTCCCGCCTGGTTCGCGATGCTCTACCCCATGCTTCGGCGCAGGCTCGCGGCAGCGGTTCGCCCGCTGGATGCCCGGCTTGTGCTTCCGATGGTGCTGGTCTGCACCTTCGCGTTCATGCCCCTGGTCTTCACGGTGCCGCGCGAAGACGGAAACGCGGTGCTGGAGGAAGGCCTGAGCGCCTCCAACATCATCACCCTGGTGCTCACCGGCCTGACCGGCCTGTACCTGTTCGCGAAGATCGCCCTCGACCGGCGGGTGGCACTGCTGCCCTTCGCGATGCCCTACCTGCCCTTCACCCTGATGATCGGCGTGAACACCCTCAGTGCGGCCTGGTCGATCGTGCCGCCCTATACCCTCTATCGCAGTGCCGAACTGTTCATCTTCTATCACGCCTCGATCGTGATCTTCGACCGGACCGACATCGAACGGCGCTTCGCCGACCTGCTGGCGATCATCACCGTGGCCTGGCTCGTCGCCGTGCTGCCGATCATCCTGGACAGCCTGGCGCACGGCATCGTGTTCTCGGCCGCCAAGAACAACATGATGCCCTTCGTCTGCGCGATGCTGGGCTTCCTTGTGATCTTCCGCCCCCCCGAGCGGCGCCGGCGGGCCTACCTCGCCCTCGCCCTCGCGGGCTTCGTCATCGCGGGCTCGGCGGCCAGCACCGGCGCCCTGGTCGCGGTGGGGCCGGCCCTGCTAATGTCCTCGCGCCATGCCGTCCTGCGCCGCCTCGGCATCGCGGGCGCCCTCCTGGCCATCGTGGGTTTCGTCCTGCTGATGCTCGACCTCGCCGCCTTCCCGGCGCTCCTCGACCTCCTGGCCACGATCCTCCAGAAGCCCGCCATCGAGCTCGCCAACGGCACCGGGCGCTCGACCTTCTGGCCGACCTTCATCGCGGCGACGCAGGACCGGCTGGCCGGATCGGGCTTCTCGGCCGGCGACCGCTTCATCCAGCTCCTGATCCCCACCACGGCCCTCGCCGAGACCCTGGGGCGGGAGGACGTCTTCATCACCAGCTCGCACAACATGTTCCTCAGCGCCTGGGCGGGCACCGGCCTGATCGGCCTCGGCTTCGCCCTGGTGGTCCTGCTCACCACCCTGTCCTGGGGGATGAAGCTCGACCTCGGCGGGCGCCGCTTCGTCGCCGCCTCCGTGCTGATGCTGGTGCTCAACGGCATGACCACGCCCGGAATCTTCCAGGACTGGAACGTCAACGTCCTGGCGCTCGCGGGCCTGCTCGCCTTCATCCGCGTCCAGCTGCCGCCGGACGGGCGCGTGCCGGCCTATCCCCCGGCCAATCCCCGCGCGCCCGCGCCGGTCTCGAGCGCGCCCGTTCCCGAGGCCGGTGTCCCGGCCGCGTGGCGCATTTCATGAAACGCGGCCCCCACCCGGCGGATTTCGGCGCGCGACGTGCCGAAATCGGCCGGATCGACCGACCGGGCCGGGACTCGGCGGCCCCCGGTGTCCCAGGTCGGGACATCGGGGCCCCCGGGCCCCAGCCCCCGCCGATTGCGTAACGGAAAGCGTCCATGGCTGTCATCGAACGCGCCCCCCCAGCGATCCTGCAGCACCTCGGTGCCGGCACCGAGCCGTCGCGCGAGTCCCTGCCCTGGTTCCTGGACATGGGCGAGGTCGGCCGCATCCTGCGCCGCCGCTGGCTGACCGTGATCCTGCCGATCCTCGTCCTCCTGGGCCTGGCGGCGGGCTTCCTCGCCCTGCCCGCCCAGTACGCCGCGACGGTCCAGCTCCTGATCGACCCGCGCGGCCTCGCCGTGCTGAAGGACGAGGCCAACCCGCAGGGCCAGGCCAACGAATCCACCCTGCTCCTCGTGGACAGCCAGCTGCGGGTGCTGCAGTCCGACGACGTCCTGCGCAAGGTCGTGGCCGCGCAGCACCTCGCCACCGACCCGGACTTCGTGGAGCCCGGCGCGCTCGACCGCTTCCGCGCCTGGGTGGGCCACCTCCTCGGACGCCCCGCGGAGCCCGAGGCCGACCCCGCCCTGACGGCCCTGCGGGCCCTGCGCGACCGGATGTCGGCCCGGCGCCTGGAACGCAGCTTCGCGGTCGACGTCTCGGTCTCGTCCAACGACCGCGAGAAGTCCGCCCGCCTCGCCCAGAGCATCGCCGAGACCTATCTCGCCACCGAGATCGGCAACCGCTCCGAGGCGATCCGCCGGGCGCGGGAGGGGCTCAACAGCCGCCTCGGCGAGTTGCGCGACAGCGTCCAGCAGGCCGAGACCGCCGCCCAGGCCTTCCGCACCCGGAACAACCTCGTGGGCACCCGCACCCAGCTCGTGAGCGAGCAGCAGCTCGGCCAGCTCAGCGACCAGCTCGGCGCCGCCCGCGCCAAGGCCGCGGAGCAGCAGGCGAAGCTGCGCCAGATCGAGGGCGCCGCCGGCGGCGACCCGGCCAAGCTCGACTCGATCCAGGAGGTGCTGCAGTCTCAGACCATCGGGCAGCTGCGGGGCCAGCTCGCCCAGGCCGAGCGCCAGCGCGCCGACGCCGCCCTGAGCCTCGGCGAGCGCCACCCGGCGATGAACGCCTCCGACGTGCAGGTGCGCAGCGCCCGCAATCAGATCGACGCCGAGGTGAAGCGCATCGGCGCCGCCATCCGCAACGAGTACCGCGCCAGCCTCGCCAACGTCACCGAGCTCTCGCAGGCCCTGGAGAAGCGCAAGGCCGAGGCCCTCAAGGTCGGCGACAGCTTCGTGAAGCTGCGTGAGCTGGAGCGCCAGGTCGAGGCCCGGCGCGGGGTCTACGAGGCCTTCCTGGTGCGCACCCGCGAATTGCAGGAGCAGCAGCAGCTCGACACCTCGACCTCGCGCATCATCTCGCCGGCCCTGCCGCCGACCCGGCGCCAGGGGCCGCCCGCCGCCATCGTCCTCGCGGCCGCCCTCGTGGCGGGCCTCGGCCTCGGGATCGGCGGCAGCCTGATGGCCGAGCAGTTCAGCGGGCGCATCCGCTCGCGCACCCGCCTGGAGGCCCGGACCCAGCGCCTCGTCCTCGGGCTCCTGCCGACCCTGCCGCGCGGGGCCCGCAACGGCACGGACCGCCTGGGCAGCGGCCCCTACGAGGTCGCGATCACCCGCCTGCGCAACCGCCTGCGGCGGGACCTGCCGGCCAAGCGTCCGCACGTCGTCGTGGTCACCTCCGCGGACGACGTGGCCGGCCGCTCGATGCTCGCCCTCGACTACGCCGCCTCGGCCGCCCAGGAGAACGAGCGCGTCCTCCTGGTCGACGCCTCCGCCGACGGCACCGTGACCCGCGAGGTCGGGCTGCCGCCCCGGCGCGCCGGTGCGGCAGCCGGCCGGTCCGACCTCTCCGACGTGCTGGTGCGCCACCGCTCCGGCCTCGCCCTGATCCCGCAGGACGGCCAGACCGCACGCAGCGACCTGCGCCACTACGTCGACAGCATCCTGGGCGCCCAGGACGCCTACGACCTCGTGGTGATCCATGTGGGCCTGATCGGCGCCGATGCCGTCGCCGAGCGCCTGGCGGCCGATCCGCGGGTGACGGCGGTGCTTGTCACCGTCCGCCACGGAAAGAGCCGCTACGCCACCCTCGACCGGGCGCTCGCGGCCATCGGCCCGCGCCCCTTCGTCGGCCTCGTGCTCACCGAGGCCGAGGCCCTCGACTGAGGCGCCGGAGCGCCCCCATCAGGCGGGGGTGTCGGCGCCGAGGTGCCGGTCGAAATAGCCGATCGTGTGCATCAGCCCCTCGCGCAGCGACACCGTCGGCTCCCAGTCTAGGAGCGCCTTGGCCTGGGCGATGTCGGGCCGGCGCTGGCGCGGATCGTCGGGGGGCAGCGGGCGGGCGACGATGCGCGAGCGCGAGCCCGTCAGCGCAATCACCAGCTCGGCGAGCGCGCGGATCGAGAACTCGCCCGGATTGCCGAGGTTGATCGGGCCCGTCACGGCGGGGCCGGTCGCCATCAGGCGCAGGACGCCGTCGATGAGGTCGTCGACGTAGCAGAAGGCCCGGGTCTGCGAGCCGTCGCCGTAGATCGTGATGTCCTCGTTGCGCAGGGCCTGGACCACGAGGTTCGACACCACCCGCCCGTCGTTCGGATGCATCCGCGGGCCGTAGGTGTTGAAGATCCGCGCCACCTTGATCGAGAGCTTGTGCTGGCGGTGGTAGTCGAAGAACAGCGTCTCGGCGCAGCGCTTGCCCTCGTCGTAGCAGGAGCGATGCCCGATCGGGTTGACCCGGCCCCAGTATTCCTCCGGCTGCGGATGCACCTCGGGGTCGCCGTAGACCTCGCTGGTCGAGGCCTGGAAGATCTTGATCTTCAGCCGCTTGGCCAGCCCCAGCATGTTGATCGCCCCGATGACGCTGGTCTTGGCCGTCTGCACCGGATCGAACTGGTAGTGCACCGGCGAGGCGGGACAGGCGAGATTGTAGATCTCGTCCACCTCGACGTAGAGCGGGAAGGTCACGTCGTGGCGCATGAACTCGAAACGGGGATTGTCGAGCAACGGCGCGATGTTGCGGCGGGAGCCGGTGAAGAGGTTGTCGACGCAGAGCACCTCGTGGCCCTGCTCCAGCAGGCGCTCGCAGAGGTGGGAGCCCAGGAAGCCCGCCCCGCCGGTGACCAGCACCGTCTTCGTCTCGCCGTATCGCATGCCGGATCCGAACCGCCTCGCGTTGCAGGATGATGCCGCCGTCGTCGTCAGGGGTCCGGGTGGGAGCCGGCGCTCACGCGACCAGATTGCGCAGCACGTCCGCGATCCTCAGGCGTCCGCCACCGTATCGACCCAGGCAGGCGATGTCTCCGCGACGAACGCGGCCGTCGGGGCGCCGATGCGTCGCGCCTGTGAACAGATGTCGTGGCTGCGCGAGCGAGGCCGCGCGCCGCTCCGGCGGCATGGCGGCAGGGAGATCATCTTCGCGATACTGGCGGTGTGACGTGTTCCGACCGTCAGGACGCGGATGCGCGCGGTTCGGAACTATCGTCCTGCCGAGGGCACGAGCGGTGGGGCGAGGCGCACGTCGCGGTCCAGGCGGCTGAGATCCGCCTGCCGCACCACCGCGCCGGCGGCGTCGAGCACCGTGCCGAAGCGCGCCGCGCCCTGCGCGGGGGCGTCGGCGGGCAGGTGCAGGCCATCCGGCCCGCGATTGCCGGACACGACCTGCTCGTCGGCCCGGGCGCCGTCGCCGAACCGGAACGGGTCGCTGCCCAGGAAGACGTTCCCGGTCAGGCCGTTGCGCGCCGCCGCCGGATCGTCCTGAAGGATCGTGGCGAGGCCGGGATAGCGGGCGCGCCAGAGGCGGGAGCCGACCGGCATCGCCGCGAAGGCCGCCCGCAACTCCGATTGCGGGTCCGCGATCGCGTCCCGGGCCCAGGTCCGGCCGCGGGCATCGACGTGGATGGCCGGACTCGACTCCACGAACAGGTTGTCGACGACACGGTTGTCGCGGCCGCCCCCGAGGAAGACGGGCTGGTCGACGCGGACGAACAGGTTATCCCGCACGGTGAAGCCGCTCGCCATGTCATCGAGGTAGACGCCCTTGATCTCGAAGCCCGGCGCGGCGCGGATGTCGTGCAGGTAATTGTGTTCGATCACCGTGCCACGGGCGGTCCAGTCGCGCCCGGAATAGATCGCGCCGCTGTCGGTCGAATGGGACAGGACCCGGGCGATCTCGTTCCCGGCGACCCGGTGGGCGTTGCCGCGGAGCAGGATCGCGTACTCGTCGGTGTCGTGGATGTAGTTGCCCTCCACGCTCTGGCCGACGCCCTCCAGGGTGATGGCCGGGCTCTGGGTCCGGGCCACTTCGGCGTAGTCGCGGATCCGGCAATCCCGCACGAACAGACCGGCCGGGGTCAGGCTGGCCCGGTCCCCGCCCGATAGGCGCAGGGCGCCGATGCCCGTCTCCGCCACGCGGCTGCGTTCGAGGCCGCTGGCCGTTGCGCGCGCGATCGACAGGGCGCGGCCGGGAGTCCGGCGCAGGGTCATGTCGCTGAGGACGACGTCGGTGGCGTCCGAGACGCGGACGAGGTCGCCGCGCGCCTGTTCGAGGGTGAGGCCGCTCAGGCGCAGGTGCGACGCGCCCTCCACCGCCAGCAGGGTGTCGGTGACCGCCACCTCCGGCGCAGCGGCGGGATCGCGCGGCCAGACCAGGAGGATGCCCCAGCCGACGTCCCGCCACCATTCGCCGGGCGCGTCGAGCTCGGCGAGGGCGTGGACGATCCGGTAGCGGGCGCCCCGGACGATGCCCTCGTAGGGTCGGGCCTCCAGGGTCAGGCGCTGGGCCGCCCCGTCGAGGCCGACCACCGGAAAAGCCTCGAACAGCCAGTCCCAGTGCCAGTAGCCCTCGGCCCAGAGGTCGGGCTCGCCGCGCCAGCCGGCCGCGCGCCCATCGGCGACGGTGAAGCCGGCCTCCCCGTCCGTGGCGGAGGCGACCTTGGCCCAGCCGGCATTCGGCCAGCGCGCGGGCCAGAGCGCTCCGGCGCCGTCGAAGACGGCGAGGTTCACCCGGGCGTCGCGCTGCGCGAGGGTGCGGGGATCCTGGATGCGGAGTTCGAGGCCGGCCGCCGGCGGCAGCCGATAGGCGCGGACCTGGGCGCGGGCGGCGGGGGGCAGGCGCGCCAGGAGATCGGCGGGAATGCCGCCGGGCGCGGGCTGCAGGGGGACGGAGCCGACGAGGCGGCTGCTGCCTTCGGAGCTGCCGCGCACCACCAGGGGATCGGCGGACGTGCCGCCATCCTCGGGACCGAACCGGACGGGTTTGTCGAGGCGGTGCAGGCCGGGTGCGAGGACGATGTCGATCGACCGCCGGGGATCGGAGCGGCGCCCAGACTTCTGCGAAGTCTTATGCCACGTCCTCTGCCAAGTCCTGCGCAGGGCCAGGGCGTCCGGCAGGGTGGCGACGACGGCGTTGCCGATGGCCTGAGTCGGAGCGGTTGCGCCGGATCTTGGATCGACGGTGATGACGACGGGCTCGGCGGCGCTCGCCGCAGCCTGCATCGCCAGAAAGACCGGCATCGCCGAAAAGAGAAGAGCCGCGAGGGCGGCTCGGAGACGGAACGCGACGGCGCTCCGCCGGTCATCCGGATGGGGCCGGGGCCGGCCGCCCGAATTCCAGTTACCCAGATTCAGACTGCCTGGCCGCAAGCGACGCCCCTCGGTTTACCGGCTTCCCGACCGTCGGATTGACGGCCGGGGTAGCCGGAAGACCTTAGGCGGTCGGGTAGGAGAACACACCTACCGACTTGTGGAACTGCACGGTCTCGCGCGCCCGGTGGCGGCGGGCCTTGTCGAGCAAGCGGCTGTCGAGGCGGTCGCCACCGATGTCGGCGAACTGCTGGTCGGTCAGATCCGCGATCTGGCGCGCCGAGGCGTTCTCCTTCCAGGAAGAACGGATGTGGTTGATGATCGAATGTACCATGGGAGTCGGGTCCGAAACTGTTCGTGCCACGGGGTCTGTGCCCCGTCGCCATGGGCCTGATGTAGGCTTCGCCGCACCGCAGCACGAGGGCTGATGCGGCCGGTCTGCTATGCAGGATGGACATGAAACGAGCAGCACATGCTCAAGCCCTGCGCAGAACGCGTCTAAATTCCTCTTGACGCTATGGTTTTCACGCTCGTAACCCGCCCCGCTCGATGCTGTCTGCTCAAAGCTCCGGCAGAGACTTGCGGAGCCCATGTGCGGTGCAGCACGGATATCCCGGAACTGGACATCACCGACCTATGGATCGGCCTGCCGGAGGGTCGTCGCCTACTCGGCCGCGGCCTCGTAGGGCTGGGCGGCGAGGCCGTCGGCGAGGAAGCCGCCGGACTGGCGCTCCCACAGGCGGGCATAGAGCCCGCCGCGGGCCACGAGCTCGGCGTGGGTCCCCTCCTCGATGACCCGGCCGGTATCGAGGACGATCAGGCGGTCGAGGGCCGCGATGGTCGAGAGACGGTGCGCGATGGCCAGCACCGTCTTGCCCTCCATCAGGGTATCGAGGCTCTCCTGGATCGCCGCTTCCACCTGCGAATCGAGGGCCGAGGTCGCCTCGTCGAGGATGAGGATCGGCGCGTCCTTCAGGATGACCCGGGCGATGGCGATGCGCTGGCGCTGGCCGCCCGAGAGCTTCACGCCGCGCTCGCCCACCTGGGCGTCGTAGCCGGTGCGGCCCTTGTGGTCGACGAGATCGCGGATGAACGTGTCGGCCTGGGCCAGCCGCGCCGCGCGCTCGACCTCGGCCTGGGTGGCGTCGGGGCGGCCATACGCGATGTTGTCGCGGATCGAGCGGTGCAGCAGCGAGGTGTCCTGGGTCACCATGGCGATGGCGCTGCGCAGCGATCCCTGCGTCACCCCGGCGATGTCCTGGCCGTCCACGCGGATGCGGCCGCTCTCCAAGTCGTGCAGGCGCAGGAGCAGGGCCGTGATCGTGGTCTTGCCGGCGCCGCTGACGCCGACGAGGCCGACCTTCTCGCCCGGCCGGATGTGCAGGTTCAGCCTCTCGATGATCGCGGCGTCGTCGCGCCCGTAATGGAAGCTGACGTCCTCGAAGCGGATATCGCCGCCCGTGACCGCCAGGGTCCCGGCATCGGGCCGGTCGGTGATGGCGTGCGGACGGGCGATCGTCTGCATGCTCTCCTGGATCACGCCGACATTCTCGAAGATGCCCCGCACGGTCTGCATCACCCAGCCAGACATCGCCATCAGCCGCAGGACCAGGGCGAGCCCGGCGGAGGCCTCGCCGGTGGTCATGCCGCCGCGTTGCCACAGGATCACGCAGACGCTGGCGGTGGACAGGATCAGCAGGCTGTTGAGGAGGCCGAGCAGGGTCGTGGTGCTGCTGACCAGGCGGAACTGGTGCAGGTAGGCCTTGGTGTGCACGTCCACTGCGTCGCGCACCGCCGCCCGCTCCTCGCGGTCGCGGGCGAAGAGCTTCACCGTGAGGATGTTGGTGTAGCTGTCGACGATGCGCCCGATCAGGGCCGAGCGTGTGTCGGCGGTGAGCAGCGAGCGGGACCGGGCGCGCGGCACGAACCAGCGCGTCAGGGCTGCATAGGCCGCGATCCAGACCACCACCGGCAGGGCGAGCCAGAGCGAGATCGAGCCGAACAGGCCGACCGCCGTCACCGCGTAGATCGCGACGTAGAGCAGGGTGTCGATGAACACGACGGCGAGCTCGCGCACCGCCGGCCCCACCTGCACCACCCGGTTGGCGAGGCGCCCTGCGAAGTCCGCCTGGAAGTACGAGAGCGAGTGCCCGAGGGTGTAGAGGTGCGTGCGCCAGCGGATCTGGTTCGTCGCCTGCGGCACGATGAGCTGGTTGGACAGGATCTCGTGCAGCCAGATCGTGATCGGGCGCACCACCAGCAGCAGGCCGGCCGCCAGCATCAGGCCGGTGCCGTGCTCCTGCCAGAGGGTGGCGCGGTCGGCCTTGTTCAGGAGGTCGATGAACCAGCCCATGAGCAGGTAGAGCGAGGCTTCCACCGACCCGGCCAGGACCGCCACCACGAACAGGATCGCCAGGGCGCCCCGGATCGGCCGGAGATAGAAGCCGGCGAAGCCCAGCACGGATTTCGGTGGCATGCGGCCGTCGTCGAACGGCGCGAAGGTGTCGATCCGGCGCTCGAGCCAATCGAGAAACATGAGAACATCCGGTTGCTGCAGCGCTCCCTTAGCTATGCCGCCTTGACCGTCTGCCAACCGGGGGGCGATGCCGCACGGAACCGCCCACCCCTCCTCCGAGACGCCGCCGATGCTCCGCCTCGCCCTCTACCAGCCCGACATTCCGCAGAACACAGGCACCCTCCTGCGGATGGCCGCCTGCCTCGGGGCCGCCGTGGAGATCATCGAGCCCGCCGGCTTCGACGTCTCGGACCGGCACCTGCGCCGCTCGGGCCTCGACTACCTCGACCGCGTCGCCGTCACCCGCCACCGCTCCTGGGACGCGTTCTCGGCGTGGCGCCGCGCGGAGAACATCCGCCTCGTCCTCGCCACGACGCAGGGCGCCCTGCCCTACGCCGCGTTCGCCTACCGGGACGGGGATTGCCTGCTGATGGGCCGGGAATCGGCCGGCGTACCCGAGGCCGTCCACGCCGCAGCGGATGCCCGGGTCGTGGTGCCGATCCGCGCCGAGCTGCGCTCGCTCAACGTCGCGGTCTGCGCCGCCATGATCCTGGGCGAGGCCCTGCGCCAGACCGACGGCTTCCCGATGCCGGATTGAACGCCGTGCAATTGCGCACTTGAACAGTGTTCAAAAGCTGCGACAACCGGGGCGTGGACAGCAGCCACCGACCCGGAGCCCGACGATGCTCAGACTGTTTCGCACCCTCGCCCGCGGCGCCGCCGCCCGCGCCGAAGAAGACCTGTTCGACCGCAACGCCCTCCTGATCCTCGACCAGCAGATCCGCGAAACCCGCGCCGCCCTGGAGCGCAGCCGCCAGGCGCTCGCCGCCTCGGTGGCGGGCGACCAGGCCGAGGAACGCCGCCTCGCCGAAGTGGAGACCCGCGCCGCCGATCTCGAGACCCGGGCCGTGGCGGCGCTCCAGTCTGGCCGCGACGACCTCGCCGCAGAGGCGGCGGAGGCGATCGCCGAACTGGAGGCCGAGCGCGACGCGATCCGCACCGCCCGGGGCCGCTTCGCCGCCGAGCTGGCCCGCATCCGCGCCAAGGTCGCCGACGCCACCCGGCGCCAGGCGGAGCTCGAGCGGGGCCGCCGCCTCGCCGCGGCCGCCGAGACGGCCCGGCGCCTGCGGGTGTGTGCCGCCCCGGAGGACCGGGCCACGCTGAAGGAAGCCGAGGCGACCCTGGCGCGCCTGCGCAGCCTCCAGGCCGAGGCCGACGACACCGAGGCGGCCCTGCGCGAGGCCGAGCCCGGCCTCGACATCGCCGAGCGGATGGAGCGCGCCGGCTTCGGCCCGAGCACCCGTCCGGCCCCCTCCGCCATCCTCGACCGCCTGCGCGCCCGGGCCGAGGCGCCCCGCCAGCCGACCGTCTGACCCCGACCCGCACCCCAAGGAGCACGACCATGACCAACGAGACCACGCAGCATTCCGGCGCCTGGGTCGCCTTCACCTACGCGTCGTTCCTCGGCTCCGCCGCGATGGTGGGCCTCGGAATCCTGTTCATGCCCATGGACATCTGGATCAAGGGCTACCTCGCCATGGGCACGATCATGCTCGTGCAGTCCTGCATCACCGCCACCAAGACCATCCGCGACGTCCACGAGGGCCGGCGCATGGTCAACCGGATCGAGGACGCCAAGACCGAGCGGCTGCTGATGTCCGTCAAGGATTGAGCGCCGCGTCCCGACCGCGGCCCGGTGAATTGACGGCCGGGCGGCGGGATGGGACATCCCCCGGCATGACCATGCCCGAATCCTCCGTCCCCCCGCTGCCCGAGGCCGAGCGCGACGCCGTGAAGGCCGAGGCGACGGCGTGGTTCACCACCCTGCGCGACCGGATCGTCGCCGCCTTCGAGACCCTGGAGGCGGAGGCGACGGGCCCCTTCCATCCCGACGCCCCGGCCGAGCCGGGCACCTTCGTGAAGACCCCCTGGCAGCGCACCGACCACAGCGGTGCGCCCGGCGGCGGCGGCACCATGGCGATGATCAAGGGCCGGGTGTTCGAGAAGGCCGGCGTCCACGTCTCGGCCGTGCACGGCGAGTTCGCCCCGGAGTTCCGCGCCCAGATGCCGGGCGCCGCCGAGGACCCGCGCTTCTTCGCCACCGGGATCTCGCTGATCGCGCATCCCTGGAACCCCAACGTGCCCACCGTGCACATGAACACCCGCTTCGTGGTGACCACGAAGACGTGGTTCGGCGGCGGCGCCGACCTGACCCCCGTGCTCGACCGGCGCCGGACCCAGGACGACCCGGATTCCCTGACGTTCCACGCCGCCATGCGGGAGGCCTGCGACGCCCACGCCCCGGCCGCCGACTACGCCCGCTACAAGGCCTGGTGCGAGGAGTACTTCCACCTGAAGCACCGCAACGAGCCCCGCGGCATCGGCGGGATCTTCTACGACTATCACTGGACCGGCGACCCGAAGGCCGACCTCGCCTTCACCCGCGACGTGGGCGGCGCCTTCCTCAAGGCCTACCCGGCCATCGTGCGCGCCAACCTGGCGACGCCCTGGACCGAGGCGGACCGGCTGGAGCAGCAGGTCCGGCGCGGGCGCTACGTCGAGTTCAACCTGCTCTACGACCGCGGCACGATCTTCGGCCTGAAGACCGGCGGCAACGTCGCCTCGATCCTGTCGTCGCTGCCCCCGACGGTGCGCTGGCCGTGAGCGCCCCGGCCGCCCCTCCGGCGGACATCACCGAGACCAACCGCGCGGTGGCGCGGATGCTGGCGGCGGCCTTCGGCGGCGCGCCCTCAGTCGCCCGTCACGCCGACGAGACGGGGCGCAGCCACGTCGACATCCTGACCTGCCGCGACGCCCCGCGCCCCGGCCTCACCGCCTGCGCGACGGTGACCCTGGCCAACCACCCGCTCTACCGGGACGGCGTCGAATTCCCCGGACGCTGCGAGATCCTGGGCGTGAGCCGCGACCCGGACGTGGCGCGGATGCTGGCGGCCTGCGCCTTCCAGGTCATCGGCGGGCGCTGGTTCCTGGCCCCCGGCATCGTCTTCCCCGGCCTGCTCACCGGCCTCTCGGCGAGCCTCGCGCACGTCCTGTTCGTGCCGCCGACCCTGTTCGAGGCCCGGCTGCAGACGCTCCCCGCGTCCGATCCGGCGCTGGCCTTCCTGCAGGCCGTGCCGATCTCGGATGCCGAGTACGCCTTCGCGCAGGAGGCCGGGGGCGATGCCCTGGAGGACCTGTTCGCCGCGCGCGGCACCGACCTCTTCGACCTCCAGCGGTCCTCGGTGCTCTGATGGCGGAGACCGACGGCAAGACCGCGACTAAGACCGCGACTAAGACCGCGACCAAGACCGATCTGCCGACCCGCTTCGCCCCGCAGCAGGACGCGGCCCTGAAGGCGATTTCCGCGTGGCGCAAGTCCGGCGGCCAGCAGGTGTTCCGCCTGTTCGGCTATGCCGGCACCGGCAAGACCACCCTCGCCCGGCGCATCGCCGACGACGTCGAGGGCACGGTGGTGTTCGGCGCCTTCACGGGCAAGGCCGCCTCGGTGATGCGGCAGAAGGGCTGCCACGACGCCGCGACGATCCACAGCCTGATCTACCGCACCAAGGAGACTGAGGATGGCGGCCCGGCCTTCACCCTGAACCGGACCGGACCGGTCTCGAAGGCCGAGCTGATCGTCATCGACGAGTGCTCGATGGTCGATTCCGATCTCGGCAACGACCTCCTGTCCTTCGACCGGCCGGTGCTGGTGCTCGGCGATCCGGCTCAGCTGCCGCCGGTGCGCGGGGGTGGCTTCTTCACCGAGGCCGAGCCCGACGTGATGCTCACCGACGTCCACCGGCAGGCCGCCGACGACCCGATCGTCCGGATGGCGATGACGGTGCGCGAGGGCGGACGCCTCGCCATCGGCGAGTACGGCGAGAGCCGCATCGTCTCGCGCAGGTCCATCGACCCGGCCGTGGTGCTGCAGGCCGACCAGGTGCTGGTGGGCATGAACAAGACCCGGCGGCTCTACAACAACCGCCTGCGCGAGCTCGCCGGCCACACCGACCCGATGCCGGCGGTGGGCGAGAAGCTCGTCTGCCTGCGCAACGACCGGACCAAGGGCCTCCTCAACGGCTCGACCTGGACTGTGCACGCCCAGCGCTCCTCGCCGCGCACCGACACGGTGCGCCTCGACGTGGTGCCGGAGGACGATCCGGCCCTGCGCCGCCGCCCCGTGGACATCAAAGTCCTCAAGGCCGTGATGTCCGGCTCCGAAGAGGAGATCCCGGCCTTCCTGAAGCGCGAGACCGACGAGTTCACCTACGGCTACGCCCTCACGGTCCACAAGGCGCAGGGCTCGCAATGGGACGACGTCGTGCTGTTCGACGAATCCTTCGCCTTCCGCGAGCACCGGGCCCGCTGGCTCTATACCGGCCTGACCCGGGCGGCGAAGCGGATCACCGTGGTGGTGTAGCGCGGCTTGTGAGATCCCGGCCGCTCGGGGACAACGGGTGCGAACGAGAGGAGATTCGCATGGCCTTGACCGGACGTTGCCGCTGCGGCGCCATCCACTACGTGGCCGAGGGCCAGCCGAGCCACAGCGCCCTGTGCCACTGCGCCGATTGCCGGCGGTCCTCGGGCGCGCCCGCGGTGGGGTTCGCGCTGTTCCCGGACGACCGGCTCACCATCACCGGCACGCCGGCCGCCTACGAATCCTCGCCCGGCGTCATCCGCGAATTCTGCGGGACCTGCGGCACCAACCTGTTCTACCGCAACGGGGCCGTCTTTCCCGGCCAGGTCGACCTCCACACGGCGACCTTGGACGACCCCGACGCCCTGCCCCCGTCGATCCGCATCCAGGTCGCGGACGCCCATGAATGGTTCGGCCGCTTCGACGCGCTGCCGGCCTTTCCGCGGTATCCCGGATAGGCCACGCCGGCAGTGTTGCCTGTCCTGCGGTGCTTGTCCTGCGGTGCTTGGAGCGGACCCCGGGAGCGACTACGTGAGCGGGGTTCCCAACCGAACCGGAGCCTGTCTTGTCCCATTCCGAAGCGAGCGGTCCGCCGCAGATGCACGCCACGACGATCCTGATGGTCCGCAAGGGCGGCCGGGTGGTGATCGGCGGCGACGGGCAGGTCAGTCTCGGCCAGACCATCGTCAAGGGCAACGCCCGCAAGGTCCGGCGCCTCGCCAAGGGCTCGGTGATCGGCGGCTTCGCGGGCGCCACCGCCGATGCGTTCACCCTGTTCGAGCGGCTTGAGGCCAAGCTCGAGCAGTATCCGGGGCAGCTCACCCGGGCCTGCGTCGAGTTGACCAAGGACTGGCGCACCGACCGCTACCTGCGCCGCCTGGAGGCGATGATGCTGGTGGCCGACAAGGAGGTCAGCCTGCTGCTCTCGGGCGCGGGCGACGTGCTGGAGCCGGAAAGCGGCGTGATGGCGATCGGCTCCGGCGGGAACTACGCCCTCTCGGCCGCCCGTGCGCTCGAAGACAGCAGTCACGATGCAGAAGAAATCGTTCGCCGGGCCATGCGCATCGCGGCCGAGATCTGCGTCTACACGAATGACAGCCTCGTACTCGAGAGCTTGGACACGTCCGAAAGCTGACCGAGCGCCGACGCGTTAACCGAAGTTTTCGAGACACTGCTTACGAGCTTAGGTCAGAGCTCGTGACAGGGTCCCGGACATGACGATCAAGGCGAAGATACTGATGTTCGTCCTGGCCTGCGGGGCGATCACCCTGGTCGTCGCGGGCGTCGGTATCGGCACGCTCTCGGCTTTCAACGCCGCGATGGTCGAGTCCCGACAGGCGGCCCGCCGGGCCCTCGACGCCGCCAACGTCAATCGGCTCGTGAGCAACGTCGTGTTGGAATCCCGCGGCGTCTACGCCGCCAAGGACACGGCCGATGCCCAGAAATACGCCGACCGGATGCGCCAGAACCTGACGGCGATGAACGACCTCCTCGCCACCCTCGGCCGCCGGGTGCCCGAGGCGGAGCGCGCGCAGTTCGCTCGGGTCGTGCAGGGCGCCGCCACCTTCACCAGCCTGCGCGAGGAGATCGCCCGGGCGGGCACCGCGGTCGCCCCGAAGGCGGCGGCCGATCTCGGCTTCAACGAGGCCAACCGCGCCAACCGCCAGGCCTTCCAGGACTCCATCGACGCCCTGGTGGCCAGCGGCCAGGCCCAGGTCGGCGCCATCGATGCCGCCACCGACGCCCTCTACGACAGCCGCCTCGCCCTGCTGATCGCCCTGGCGGCCGGCGGCACCCTCGCGAGCCTCGTGCTCGGCATCCTGATCGGGCACCGGCAGATCGCCGCTCCCCTCGCCCGGGTCACCGCGGCGATCCGGCGCCTGTCGGAGGGCCAGCTCGACCTGCCGGCCGTCAAGCCGGGCCGCGACGAGATCGGCGCGATCTGGGCCAGCATGCAGGTCTTCGCCCGCTCCATGCGGGAGGCCGAGACCCTGCGGATGACGCAGGACGAGGCCGCCGGGCTCGCCTCGACCCGCCGGCGCACCGAGCGGACCGAGCTGGCCGACCGCTTCCAGGGCAGCGTCGGCGCCCTCGTGGGCGACCTCTCGGACGCCGCGGCCGCCATGGAGGAGACCGCCCGCTCGATGTCGGCACAGGCCGAGCGCACCAACCAGCAATCGGCCGCGGTGATGCGCGCCGCCCAGGAGACGGCGCAGAACGTCCAGGCCGTGGCCGCCGCCACGGAGGAACTCGCCGCCACCGCCAACGAGATCGGCCAGCAGGTCGGCCAGACCTCGGCCGCCGCCGCCACCGCCGTAGAGAGCAGCCGCCAGACCAACGCCCGGGTGGAAGCCCTCGCCGAGGGCGCTGCCCGCATCGGCGACGTCGTCGCCCTGATCTCGAACATCGCCGGGCAGACCAACCTGCTGGCCCTGAACGCCACGATCGAGGCGGCCCGCGCCGGCGAGGCGGGCCGTGGCTTCGCGGTGGTCGCCACCGAGGTGAAGACTCTCGCGGCCCAGACCGCCAAGGCCACCGACGAGATCACCGCGCAGATCGGCATGATCCAGGCCGCTACCCGCGAGACCGTCGAGGCGATCCGCGAGATCGGCACCACCATCGGCAGCGTGCACAGCATCGCCCTCGGCGTCGCCGCAGCGGTGGAGGAGCAGCAGGTCGCCACGCAGGAGATCGCCCGCAGCGTCAGCGACGCCGCCCGCGGCACCCACGACGTCACCGAGACCATGGCGGAGGTCCAGGGGGCCGCGGTGGAGGTCGGCGCCGGGGCCGCGCAGGTCCTGGCCTCGGCGGCGGAGCTCGCCCGCCGCTCCAGCGCCCTCGACGGCGAGGTTACGCACTTCGTGGGCTCGATCCGCGCCGCCTAAGACACGGGAACGTCTGGAAAGGGGGCAGCGGCGCGCTTAAGTCGGGTGCGTGCGTCGCCCAGCTCCCTGTCCCGCCCGACGCGGCATCGCCCTCGCTTCCCGCAGGGCGACCCACCGCGAGGTCCCGTCGTGATCACCGCCGACCACCTCCGCCGCGCCGTGGCCGAGGGCATCATCACCGAGATCCAGGCCGCGGCCCTCGACCGGCTGGCCCGGGCGAATCCGGGGCCGGAGGCCGGCCTCGACGTGCCGCGCGACGACGAGCGCCTGCGCTTCGTCTCGGGCTTCGCCGACATCTTCGTCACCCTCGGGCTGTTCCTGTTCCTCGGCGCCTGCGCGCATTTCGGCTGGTCGGCCCTGGGCCCGGCGTCCGGCTACGCCCTGATCGCCGCCCTCGCCTGGGGTCTCGCGGAGTTCTTCACCCGCCGGCGCCGGATGGCGCTGCCGAGCCTCGTGCTGCTCGTGATCTTCGCCCTGGCGGTGCAGTCGGCGGCGGCCTTCGCGCTGGCCGGAGCGGGCCGCACCGGGGCGAGCTGGCCGACCCTCCTCGACCTCACGGCCGATCCCCGCCTCGGCCCGCTCCCGCTGATCGGCGGCGCCCTGGCGACCCTCGCCCTCGTCACCCTGCACTACCGGCGCTTCGCCGTGCCGATCACGGTGGCGGCCGGGGCAGCGGCACTCTGCGCCCTGATCTTCGGATTGCTGCTCGCCGTGGCGCCGGACCTGACGCGCGCCGCGCGCAACGGGCTGTTCATCGCCGCCGGCCTCGGCGTCTTCGCGCTCGCGATGCGCTTCGACCTGTCGGACCCGGCCCGCGTCACCCGGCGCACCGACATCGCCTTCTGGCTGCACCTGCTGGCCGCGCCGCTCATCGTCCACCCGATCCTGGGCGGCCTGACCGCCGGCGGCGGCCAGGCCGCGACCCTCGGGGTGCTGGGCATCGTCGTCGGCCTCGCCGGCATCGCCCTGGCGGTGGACCGGCGCGCCCTCCTGATCTCCGGCCTCGTCTATGCCGGCCTCGCCCTCGGCGCCCTGGTGCGCGAGGCCGGGTTTTCCGGCAGCACCGTCCCGTTGAGCCTCCTCACCCTCGGGGCCTTCATCCTGGCGCTCAGCGCCGGGTGGCACCCTTTGCGCGCCCTCATCCTGCGCGCCCTTCCCCCGCCCCTGGCAGCGCGGCTGCCGCACCCGATCGGAGCGTGATGACCACCTTCTCCCCCCGCGAGATCGTCTCGGAACTGGACCGCTTCATCGTCGGGCAGGCCGACGCCAAGCGCGCCGTCGCCATCGCCCTGCGCAACCGCTGGCGCCGGCAGCAGCTGACCGGCCCCCTGCGCGAGGAGGTCGCCCCGAAGAACATCCTGATGATCGGCCCGACGGGCTGCGGCAAGACCGAGATCGCCCGCCGCCTCGCGCGCCTCGCCGGTGCGCCGTTCCTCAAGATCGAGGCCACCAAGTTCACCGAGGTCGGCTATGTCGGCCGCGACGTCGAGCAGATCGTCCGCGACCTCGTGGAGGTCGGCATCGGCCTCAAGCGCGAGGACAAGCGTCGCTCGGTGAAGGCCAAGGCCGAGGCGGCGGCCGAGGCCCGCATCCTCGACGCCCTGGTGGGCCCGACCGCGAGCCAGGCCACCCGCGACAGTTTCCGCAAGAAGCTGCGGGCGAGCGAGCTCGACGACAAGGAGGTCGAGATCGAGCTCGCGGGCGGTGCCCCGGGCGGCCTGCCGATGTTCGAGATCCCCGGCATGCCCGGCGCCTCCATGGGCGCGGTCAATCTCGGCGACATGCTCGGCAAGGCCTTGGGCGGCCAGAAGGGCAAGCCGCGCCGGATGACGGTGAAGGACGCCTACGCGCCCCTGCTGGCCGAGGAATCCGACAAGCTCGTCGACGCCGAATCCCTGACCCAGGAGGCGATCCGCGAAGTCGAGGACAACGGCATCGTCTTCCTCGACGAGATCGACAAGATCTGCGCCCGCGAGGGCCGCTCCTCGGCCGACGTCTCCCGCGAGGGCGTGCAGCGCGACCTGCTGCCCCTGATCGAGGGCACCACCGTGGCGACGAAGCACGGGCCGGTGAAGACCGACCACATCCTGTTCATCGCCAGCGGCGCCTTCCACGTCTCGAAGCCCTCCGACCTGCTGCCGGAGCTGCAGGGCCGCCTGCCGATCCGCGTCGAGTTGCAGCCGCTCACCGTCGAGGATTTTCGCCAGATCCTGACGTCCACGGAGGCGAGCCTGCTGAAGCAGACCGTGGCGCTGATGCAGACCGAGGGCGTCACCCTCACGTTCAGCGAGGACGCCGTGGACGCGCTCGCCCGGGTCGCGGTCGACGTGAACAACTCGGTCGAGAACATCGGCGCCCGCCGGCTCCAGACCGTGCTGGAGCGCGTCATCGACGAGATCTCCTTCACGGCCACCGACCGGGCGGGCGAGACCGTGCCGATCGACGCCGCCTACGTGCGCGCCCGCGTCGAGAGCTTGGCGGCCAACGCGGATCTGAGCCGGTTCATCCTCTGAGCGCGTGAGCCTTCGAACCCGAATGGCGTCGCGGGTCAGGCCGCGACGGCACTGAGGAAGCGGCCGATCTCGGCTTCGAGGCCGGCCGCCACGTCCTCGACGGAGGCGGCGCTGCCCTGGACGCTCTCGGCCATGGCGGCCGTCCGGCGGGTGGCGTCGGAGACGGTGCCGAGGTCGCGGGCGATGGCCACCGAGGTCGTGGCGGTGTTCCCCGCGTTGCGCGAGATCTCGCCGGTGGCCTCGCCCTGCATCGCGACCGCGGCGGCGAGATCCTTCGTCATCGCGCTGATCGTGCCCATCCGGTCAGTCATGCGGCCGATCGCGTCCACCGCCTGCCCCGTCGAGGTCTGGACCGAGGCCACCTGGCTGGCGATCTCGTCCGTGGCCTTGGCGGTCTGGCTCGCCAGCGCCTTGACCTCGGAGGCGACCACCGCGAAGCCGCGGCCCGCCTCGCCGGCCCGGGCCGCCTCGATGGTGGCGTTGAGGGCCAGCAGGTTGGTCTGGTCGGCGATGGCGCGGATCAGCCCGACCACGTCGCCGATGCGCTGGGCCGTGCCGGCGAGCTGGCCCATGCGGTGGTTGGTGCTGGAGGCCTCGTCGAAGGCGGCGTCGACCTCGCCCTTGGCGGCTTCGAGGCGGCCGCTGATCTCGACGATGGAGGCAGTGAGTTCCTCCGCGGCGCTGGCCACGGTCTGGACGTGCGACGAGGTCTCGCGCGAGCCGGCGGAGGCGCCGTCCACCGCGCGGGAGGCCTCGGCCGAGGCGCTCGACATCGCCGCCGAGCGGGTGCGCAGGTCGCCGGTCTGGGCGCCGACGGCGCTCAGGGCCTCGGAGACCTGGCTGCGGAAGCGCGCGATCTCGGCGTCGAGGAGGGCCCGGCGGTCCTGGGTCACCTGGCTCATGGCGGAGCGATCGGATTCCAGCGCCCGCGCCCGCAGGCTGGTGTCGCGCAGGGCCTCCAGGGCGCGGGCGACGGCGCCGACCTCGTCCTGGGCGTCCCGGTAGGGAATGGCGCCCTCGTAGTCGCCGGCCACCAGGCCGGAGGTCCGCTCCGCGATCACCCGGATCGGCCGGAACAGGCGGACGGCCACGAGGCCGACGAGCAGGCAGGCCAGGAGCGCGACCGACAGGATGGTCCAGCGCATCGCCGCCATCGTCTGGGCGTAGACCGCCTCGTAGGACTCCAGGGGCACGCCGACATACAGGATGCCGTTGACCCGGCCCGCCGCGTCGAAGGTCGGCTGGTACACCGTGAGGTAGGAGCGGCCGAACAGGGTCGCGGGACCGCTATAGGCCTGGCCGGCGCGGATCAGGGCCTGGGCCGGATGGTCCGTGGCCAGGGCGGTGCCCACCGCCCGCTCGCCGCGCTCGTTCTTCATCGTGGTCACCCGGCGCACGAAACGGTCGCCGGCCGGGTCGTAGGCGAACACCGTCGCGCTGCCGCCCACATACGCCACGGTGCGGTCGACGATCGCCGCGTCGGACAGGCCGCCGAGGTCGGGCATGCGCGCCGTCCGGACCCGGTCGCCGTCGAAGGCGATCTCGGCCTGCGGGATCCGGTCGCCCGCGACGAGGCCCAGGGTGCGCAGGTGGCGCTCGCCGTCGGCGCGCTGCTTGGCCTCGAGCTGTGAGCCGATCTCGTAGCCGGTCACCAGCAACAACGCCGCGGACACTAGCACAATGGCGCCGGCGGCCAGCAGAATGACCTTCGCGGTCAACGTCCTGAGGTGAATCATCGTGCAGCCCGTCAACGATCGTATTCAATGTACGATCTAGACGTGGCTGAGAGACGCTATCAACCTCTTAACGACGGATCCAGATGGCGCGATTTGAAACCGGATGGTCGAACCTCGGTCGCGAACACCTGAACTGGCCTCGGATCATCTATCAGGCTGTTTGTCTTAAACTGTACGAAAGATCGATCGGCGATCCGGACCGCGTCAGGCTTCCCAGACCTGGCCAGGCCGCATCGCGAGGAAGCGCTCCGGCGCCAGGCCCTGCGCGGCGCAGGCTTCCGCCAGGGCGTCCACCGGCTGCTCGATGCCCTCGTCGGTGAGCTGGAAGGTACCCCAGTGGTGGCCGAGCATCTGGTCGGCCCCGAGGAGGAGCCCGGCCTCGACGGCCTCGGCGGGGTTCATGTGCTGGTCCTTCATGAACCAACGGGGCTCGTAGGCCCCGATCGGCAGGGTGGCGAGGCGCGGCGGCCCGAAGCGGGCGCGGGCCTCCCGGAAGGTCGCGCCGTCGCGGAGACCTGTGTCGCCCGAGTGATAGTGCACCCCCACCGGCGTGGTCAGGACGAAGGAGCACCACAGGGCCATCCGCCGGTCGTTCAGGCCGCGGGCCGACCAGTGGTGGGCGGGGGTGACGTGGAGGGTCAGGCCGCCGCCGAGATCCACCGAATCGCCCCAGTCGCGGGTCTCCACGTGCATGGTGTCGTCGTAGGCGCGCAGCACGGCCTCGTTGCCCAGCGGCGCCAGGATCAGCGGCTGATGGGCCTGCCAGATCCGCGCGATCGTCGGACCGTCGAGATGGTCGTAATGGTTGTGGGTGATCAGGACGGCGTCGATCGGCGGCAGGTCGGCGAAGGCGATCCCCGGCGGGTTCACCCGCTTCGGCCCGGCGAACCGCACCGGGCTCGCCCGGCGCGCATAGACGGGGTCGACCAGGATGTTTCGGCCGGCGACCTGGAACAGGTAGCTCGCATGCCCGATCAGGGTGACACGGAGGCCCCCGACCCGCTCCGGCGGGACGTCGCGCGCGTAGGGGCTCGGGTGGAAGGCCGGCCAGGTCTGGCGCAGGGGGCTGTCGACCCCGCGCCGGGAACGCCAGCGGGCGATGTCGCCAAGGGTCTTGTCCGCCGGCTGGTCCGGGCTGTGGAAGCGGACCCCGTCGAAATGGTCGCTGCGCGGCCCGCGATAATAGGGATTGCGCCCGCGCTTGTGGGCGGCATAGCCGACCCCGCCGAGCGTCATCACCGTGGCGGCGCTCAACGCCTTGATCAGACTGTGCCGTTTCATGGCTCCGAGATGGCGGTTGCGGCGCGCCGATCAAGCGCCGCAGCCAGGCATCGCGTCCCGAAGACGCAGCATCCCCCCGGGTCGCGGGCGCCCGGCGGTCAGGAGCGCCAGCGCAGCTCCTGCGTGGCCAGGGGATTGGCGAAGGGCCGCCCCTCCCGGGCCGCCTGGAGCGCCTCGCGCTTGAGGCGGAAATACCATTGCGAGGGCAGGTCGCCCTGGCCGAACAGCACCATGGTCGGCTTGCGGTCGAGGCCGGCCTGGGCGTGCTGGAGCACCTGCTGGTCCTGGGTGAGGAACTGGCGCATCAGCGGCCGCGCCAGGGGCTTGAGAAGGTTCAGCGCCGGCATGTTCCAGTACAGGGCATTCGTCAGCATGGTCCGGTTCTGGGTCAGTGGCGTGGCGAAGGTGTAGTTCGCCACCCGCTTCGTGCCGGCCTCGATCCGCTCCAGCCGCACGCCGGGGAGGCGGAACTCGATCTCCACCGCGGGCACGCCGCCGAGGAGCCGGTAGACCGGCGAGCTGGTCGTCGTGGCGTGGCTCGTCATGGTGAAGCCGTGCGGGGTCGGCGTGAAGGTCTTCACCTTCTCGCGCAGCTCCTTCGAGGGCCGGAACCACCAGGAATCGTGCACGAAGGCGACGTGGCCGGGATCGACGAGGCTGAGCGTCGTCAGGTCGAAGGAGGCCTCGACCACCAGTTCGACCACCAGGGAGCCGGCCGGGGTGAAGCCGAGTTCCGGCAGCGCCGCCGGAGGCGAACCGGTCTCCGGCCCGAGATACGGATTGACCCAGGCGAAGCCCGCGCTCTCGCGGATGGGGAAGCGCTGCACCGCGATCCGCGAGAAATCGGCCGTGTCCGAGGCCGAGAGGGTAGGCACGTCGCGGCAGCGCCCGTCGGTGCCGAAGCGCCAGCCATGGAACGGGCAGGTCAGCTCGCCGCCGTCGAAGCGCCCCTTCGACAGGGCCATGCCGCGATGGGGGCAGCGGTCGCGCAGGGCGAAGGGGGCGCCGGAGGCCTCGCGACCGAGCACGATCTGCTCGCCGTTGAGTTCGACGGCGCGCAGGGACCCCGCTTTCAGGGATTCGGACCGGCCGACGCAGTACCAGCCGTCGGGCAGGGGCTGGCGCATGGCGTCCGGGTCGAGCGCCGCCTCGTCGGGCGCCGGCATGCGCAGGGCTGTGGACATGGGGGGGCGCGGGTCCGTGGCCGGCGGGCGCGAGGCCGATGCCGCGCCGCGCGAGGGGAAGGCCGGAACCTTTAGACCTCCGGCGGGGCGGAGGCCAGCCGGCTCCCCGCGGCACCGTGGAGCGTCCCCGAGGGGGGGCGGCACCGTCCCCGAGGGGGGCGGCGGATGGGCGCGGGCGCGGGCCTTTTCAAACCGGAAGGGGCTGACTAACTTCGGCTCACCCGCAACGAACGAAAGGAGGTGATCCAGTGTCTCATTGTCATCAGCCGCTCACCCCGGCCTCCCGGACCTGGACCGTCGCCTCCGGCGCAGCCTTCTAGCGCTCGACGCGACCACGACAGTTCCGGCCGGACACGAGTGGTTCGGCAATGGAAGGGCCGCCCCTCACGGGGCGGCCCTTCGATGTTTCAGGGGGGTGACGTCGTTTCAGGGGATGACGTCGGGGCGCCAGCCTCAGAGGCCGCTGCGCTTCTGGAAGATGGGCTGTGCCAGCGCCTCGGCCCGGGCGGCCCAGAGGTCGCGCTCGCTGCGCATCTCGGCGAGCTGGGCGGCATCGTCCGCGCCCTTGGCCCGCAGGTCGTGGACCTCCCTCTCGAGTTCGCCCTGGCTCGCGGTGAGCCGGTCGCGCTCGCGGCGCGCTTCTTCGAATTCCTGCATCTCGGCCTCGACATGGGCGCGCAGGTTACGCAGCTCACGGGCGATGACGCCCTGGAGGGCGTCGTAGCGGTCGTTCTCGACCTTCAGCTTGGCCTTCAGCATGATGTTCTCGGCCATGAGGTCCGAGAGGTCGCCCTCGACGGCATCCGCCGGCGCGGGGGCCGGCGTCACGACCCGCGGGGTCCAGGACTTGCCCTGCTCGGCGGCCCGCGGCTCTTCCGGCAGGGCGACGGGGGCCATGGCGGCCTGCGGCTCGGCGCCCGCCGGATGGGTCGCGGCCTTCATGGCGGCCAGCCAGTCGCGCAGCGGACCGGGCTGAGGCCGGGGCGCCGTTTCGTACGGGGCGGGGTGACGGGCTGCTTCCGACATCGGCTGATCCTCGACTCTTGAGTCGCATCCGATCAAAACATGCTTAACGAACCGTAAAGAGCCGCGCCGTCAGGGTGTCGCCGAGAGACACCAAGGTCCCGCCCGCGGGCCTCACCGTGGCGAGGGCCGTACGCGCCCCGCCCCGTCCCCAGCGATGCCATTCTCCGCAAGGATCGAAGTGCCCATGACGCGCGAACATCCCGAAACCTTCGATCATGCCGAAGCTCTCGAGTCCCCGCATCTCGCCGGCCTCCCGGGCATTCGGCACGCCTTCTTCACCCGGCGCGGCGGCGTCTCGGAGGGGATCTACGCCGCGCTCAATGGCGGCCTCGGCTCGAACGATGCGCCCGTGCACGTGGGCGAGAACCGCCGCCGCATGAGCCGCCATCTGGACGTTCCGGAGGACGCCCTCGTCAGCCTGTACCAGGTCCACTCGCCCGACGTGGTGGTGGTCGAAGGTCCGATCGCCCTGGCCGATCGCCCCAAGGCCGACGGGATGGTGACCCGGGTGCCCGGCCTCGCACTCGGGATCGCCACGGCCGATTGCGGCCCGATCCTGTTCGCCGACCCGGAGAACCGCGTCATCGGCGCCGCCCATGCGGGTTGGAAGGGCGCCCTCGGCGGCGTGATCGACCGGACCCTCGCAGCGATGGAGGACCTCGGCGCCGCGCGCGACCGTATCGTGGCAGTTCTCGGGCCGACGATCGCGCAGGCCTCCTACGAGGTCGGACCCAACTTCATCGCCCGGTTCCGGGCGGACGCCCCCGGCTTCGAGCGGTTCCTCGGTCCCGGAGCCCGTGAGGGCCACGCCCAGTTCGACCTGCCGGGCTTCATCCTGGCGCGCCTCGCGGAGGCCGGGATCGCCCGGGCGAGCGATCTCGGGTGCTGTACCTACGCGGATCCCGAGCGCTTCTACAGCTTCCGCCGCACCACCCATCGCGGCGAGGCGGATTATGGCCGCCTGATCTCGGCGATCGCCCTGTCGGCGTGAGCCGTCCAGCCCCTGCGACACTTTGTCAAAAGCCAATGCGGAAAAAAGCGTGGCCGTGCGCGAACCTTGGCCATTGATGCGCGTTCGGTGTTCACGGAGTGGGTGAGAATAAGACGAGTATCGCCACAAAGGGGCCGTGTTCACTGCGGCTGGCGTGATCGTAACGCAACAGCTTCTCGCACGCTGCTGGCTTAAAGACGGGGAACTGCAGCGGACGCCACCCGTAAAAGTGGCGCCGCTGCGTAACGGTTAGAGGACCAGATCATGAAATCCTTCCTTCGCAGCGCCACCGCGCTCGCCGGCATCGCGATCGCCGGCTCCGCCTTCGCCGCCGACCTTCCGCGTCGTCAGGCTCCCCCGCCGGTGTTCGTGCCGGTGCCAGTGTTCACCTGGACCGGCTTCTACGCTGGTTTCAACGCCGGTTACGGCTTCGACGCCTCCAGCAACAGCCAGCCGACCGTCATCGGCGTGAACGGCGCCAGCACCCTGGTCCTGCCCGGCACCACGGCCGCCATCGCCTTCAGCAACGGCCAGAGCAACGACGGCTTCGTCGGCGGTGGTCAGGTCGGCTACAACTACCAGTTCACCCCGGGTTCGGGCGTGGTCGTTGGTATCGAAGCCGACGCCCAGTACGTCGACTTCGGTCGTGAGCGGAACCGCTTCTCGGCCACCGGCCCGCTGGCCGCCCAGCAGGTCTTCAACCCGGCCGGCGTCTCGGGCCTCGACTACTTCGGCACCGTCCGCGGTCGCCTCGGCTACGCCTTCGACCGCACCCTCGTGTACGGCACCGGCGGCTTCGCCTACGGTTCGGGCGGCGGTCGTGACTTCGGTCTGAGCAACTCCAGCCGCGACGACTTCCAGACCGGCTGGGCTGCCGGCGGCGGCGTCGAGTACGCGCTCCCCACCGACTCGTTCCTGAACTTCTTCAAGTCCTCGGCCGTCACGCTGAAGATCGAAGGTCTGTACGTGAACCTCGACCGCGGCAACCGCAACAACGGTGTCTTCGCCGTCAACAATGCCGGCCAGGAAGTCAGCGTCACCAGCCCGGGCGTCGTGCTCGTCAGCGGCGGCCGTCAGGTGCGCGACACCGAGTTCGCCGTCGTCCGCGCCGGCCTGAACTACAAGTTCGGCTCCTACTAGGACCCGATTTGATCGCGCTCCCCCAGGGGGCGCGCATTCTCAGGAAAGCCCGGCCGCAAGGCCGGGCTTTTCCGCGTTCTGCGCACATTTGAAAGTGGCACATGCATCCGGGACGGCAAAGTTTGCGTTGAACCCCTGACAAAGGCCGGCGGCACCCCCATCTGTGACCCGCCCGTGCGGGTGGTCACCCGCCGGCTTGCCCCAGGAGGACAACTCCATGAACAGCGAAGAACGCGACGTCATCGGCGGCATTTTCCAGCGCCTGGAGCAGGCTTCGAGCCAGCCCCGTGACGCGGAAGCCGAGCGCTTCATTGCCGACAAGATCCGGGCACAGCCCTACGCGCCCTACGCCATGGCGCAGCTCATCTACGTGCAGGAAGAAGCGATCAAGAGCCTGAACGAGCAGCTCGAGCAGCTCCGTCGGGCCGGTCAGCAGCAGCCCCAGGGCGGCGGCGGCTTCCTGTCCAGCATCTTCGGCGGCGGCTCCTCCGCCCGCCAGCCCGAGCCGCCCCGCCAGGGCGGGGCCTGGGGCAACCAGGGTGGCCAGCCGGGCTACGGCCAGCCGCAGCAGCCGGGCTATGGTCAGCCGCAGCCGGGTTACGGACAGCAGCCGGGCTATGGCGGTCCGCAGCAGGGCGGCCCTTGGGGCGGCCAGCAGGCGGCGCCGGCACGCGGCGGCGGCTTCATGGCGACGGCCCTGCCCATGGCGGCCGGTGCCGCCGGCGGCATGCTGCTCGGTAGCGCCCTCTCCAACGCTTTCGCGGGCGGCCATTCCCAGCTCGGCAGCGCAGCGGCGGCCGGGCTCGGCGGTGCGCCGAACATTACCGAGAACAACTTCTTTGGCGGTAGCGGCAACGAGGATCTCGGATCGGCCCTCGGCGGCGGCAACGACCTCCAGGACGCCTCCTTCACGGAGGATTCCGGCGGCGATTTCGGGGGCGACCTCGGCGGCGGCGGGGACGACGACTGGGTCTGATCCCGGACGACGGAGAGCCGGCGCCTCGATGGGGCGCCGGCTCTTCGCGTTTCAGGGCCTGGTTCGTTCAGACCCGAGGTTTCAGAGGACCTCGACGCGGGTGCCGACCGGCGTGCGCTCGTAGAGATCGATGACGTCCTCGTTCATCATGCGGATGCAGCCGGACGAGACGTTCTGCCCGATCGTATGCGGCTCGTTGGTGCCGTGGATGCGGTAGAGCGAGGAGCCGAGATAGAGGGCACGCGCGCCGAGCGGATTGCCGGGGCCGCCGGCCATGTGGCGCGGCAGGTCCGGACGGCGGCGGATCATCTCCTGGGGCGGCGTCCAGTCCGGCCATTCCCGCTTCTGGCTGATCGTCTTCAGGCCCGACCAGGCGAAGCCCGGCCGGCCGACGCCGATGCCGTAGCGGATGGCCTGATGGCCGGGCTGGACGAGATACAGAAATTTGCCGGGCGTATCGACGACGATCGTCCCCGGGCGCTGGGGTCCGTCGAAGGCGACGACCTGACGGGCGTAGCGCGGATCGGGCGCCCGGGCGATGGTCTCGACCGCCGGCTCCATCGCCTGGGTCGACGGCAGGGCGGCGAGGCGGATCGGCGCCCGGGCGGGTGCCGCGGCCACGGGCGGCAAGGACCGGGGTTCGAAGCGCTCCTCGGGCACTCGGTCGCCGGAATGCAGCAGGCGGGGCGCCGGAGCGACGCCGGCCTCGGGCGCCATCGCGCGCGGGTCTGAGAAGCGATTGCCCGACACGTAGCGGACCGGGGTCTGCGCGGCCGGGCGCGCGGCCGAGCCGCTTCCGAGCATGTACTCGATGAAGCCCCCGCCATAGGCGCCGGGCCGCGCCGCCCCTTGCGCCTGCGCCTGTGCCCCCTGCCCCGCCAGTCCCACCGTCAGGCAGGTCACGACCACGCACCAATCGAACCGCATGCTCGTCCACGCTCCAAGCCCGGTCGGACCCGTCCGCGGGTCCGCCATGCCCGAAGGATCGGAGACCGGGACGAGGACCCGGTGAAGGAACATGGTGAATCGTTCAGCCCGGTGCGGCTTCGAACAGATCGTCGGATTCAGCGTGAACGGCCGGTAAAGGTTGCCGGCCCGTTGCGACGTTCAAGAAATCGCAATCTGTTGGCGGCATCGTCACCGGGCTTCACTCTTTCCGGCTGATCGCGACCGATGACTCTCAAACGTTACCGCATCGAGGACAGCCTCGGGCTCGCAGGTCCCGCCGTGGCCGTCGAAGCCGCCGCCTCGTCGGAGGCGGTGACCCTGAACAGCAAGCGCCTCGAGGAGATTCTCGCGGCGATCCAGGATCTGCGGAAGGTCACGCAGACGAGCACCGTCGAGACGATCGAAGCCTGCCGGCGCGAGCTGAACGAAGCCTTCGCGATGCGCTCCGAGCTCGACATCATGAAGGATGCGATCACCCGCACCAAGCAGGAGATCGCGACGCTTTACCGCTCGGAGAACACCGGCAAGGGCATGCGCCGCGTGGCGGGCGAACTCGATGCCGTCGTGGACTCCACCGAGCGCGCCACCAGCACGATCCTGGGCGCGATCGAGGAGATCGAGACCAACGCCAGCATGCTGCGCGCCATGACCACCACCATGGCGGGACGCGAGAACATCGACGCGATCCTCGACCGCGTCGTAGTCGCCTTCGAGGCCTGCAACTTCCAGGACCTCACCGGCCAGCGCATCAACAAGATCGTCGGCGTTCTGAAGTTCATCGAGGAACACCTCGACCGGATGATCGAGGCCTGGGGCGGCCTCGACAGCTTCAGCGAACTGCTCGGCGCCCATCCCGCCAAGATCGACATCGACGACGAGAGCTCGCTCCTCAACGGGCCGAAGCTCGAGGACGATATCGGCCACGTCGACCAGGGCGACATCGACGCGCTGTTCGATTGAGGCGACGGGGTCCAGGCGCCCCGCACGCCGCCGCCCCTTCGATCGCCCCTTCCCTCACCTTCCCCCGAGGCTTAAGTCAGCGGCATGAGCCGCGCGCCCGCGAAAGACCACGCCTCGAAAGATCTTCCGCCTGACGGCTTCGACGATCAGGACGGCTTCCTGCGGGACGGTTTCCCGGAGGCCGGCTCCGAGGAGGACGAGTCCGCGGAGGCGCAGGATCACGTCCAGGCCGACGACGCCCCCGAGATCGACTTCGATTTCGAGGAGGGCGCGGTCAAGGCCGGCACCGAGGTAATCCGGCGGTTCTGGACGACCCTGCCGACCTCGCCCGGCGTCTACCGGATGTTCGACGACAAGGGCGACGTGCTCTACGTCGGCAAGGCCAAGAACCTGAAGGCGCGGGTCGGCTCCTATGCGAGGGGTCAGGCGCATTCGAACCGCATCGCCCGCATGATCTCGCAGACGGCGGCGATGGAGTTCGTCACCACCGCCACCGAGACCGAGGCGCTCCTCCTCGAAGCCAACCTCATCAAGCAGCTGAAGCCGCGCTTCAACGTGCTGATGCGGGACGACAAGTCGTTTCCCTACATCCTCGTCACGGCGGATTCTGAAGCGCCGCAGATCATCAAGCATCGCGGCGCCCGGCGCCGGAAGGGCAGCTACTACGGCCCCTTCGCCAGCGTGTGGGCGGTGAACCGCACGGTGAACGCCCTGCAGCGGGCCTTCCTCCTGCGCACCTGCACGGACAGCTACTACGAGAACCGCACCCGGCCCTGCCTGCTCTACCAGATCAAGCGCTGCTCCGGCCCCTGTACCGGCGAGATCGACCTCGCCGATTACCGGGCTCTGGCCGACAACGCGAAGAGCTTCCTCGCGGGCAAGTCGAACGCCGTGAAGGACCGGATGCGCGAGGAGATGCAGGACGCCTCGGAGAAGATGGAGTTCGAGCGCGCGGCCCGGTTCCGCGACCGCATCGCGGCCCTGTCGGCGATCCAGGGCACCCAGGGCGTGAACACCCAGGGTGTCGAGGAGGCCGACGTCTTCGCCCTCGACGAGCAGGCGGGCCAGTTCTGCATCGAGGTGTTCTTCTTCCGGAACTTCCAGAACTGGGGCAACCGCGCCTACTTCCCCAAGGCCGACCGCACCATGACGCCGGACGAGGTGCTGGCCTCCTTCATCGGGCAGTTCTACGACGACAAGCCGGCGCCGCGCAGCGTCCTCGTCTCGCACGCCATCGAGGACGCCGAGCTCCTGGCCGCCGCCCTGTCGAGCCGCACGGATTACCGGGTGGAGATCCACCAGCCTCAGCGGGGCGAGCGCAAGAATCTCGTCGAGTACGCCCAGCGCAACGCCAAGGAAGCGCTCGGCCGGCGCCTGGCCGACACCGCCTCGCAGGGCAAGCTCCTGGCCGCCCTCGGCCAATCCTTCGGACTCGCCGGCGCCCCCCGGCGGATCGAGGTCTACGACAACTCGCACATCATGGGCACGAACGCCGTCGGCGGCATGATCGTCGCCGGGCCGACGGGCTTCGCCAAGCAGCATTACCGCACCTTCAACATCAAGTCCGAGGAGCTGACCCCGGGCGACGATTACGGAATGATGCGCGAGGTGCTGCAGCGCCGCTTCAAGCGCCTCGTCAAGGAGAACCCGCGCACCGCCCGGGAGGCCGCGATCGCCGCCAGCGAGGGCGGCGCCGGGGCGCCGGTGGCGGAGCCGCCGCCGGAGAGCGACACCCTGCCGGCCTGGCCCGACCTCGTGCTGATCGACGGCGGCAAGGGGCAGCTCGACGCCGCTCGGACCGCCCTGGACGAGATCGGCGTCACCGACGTCGCCCTGGTGGGCATCGCCAAGGGCCGGGACCGCGACGCGGGCCGCGAGACATTCTTCGTGCCGGGACGGCCCCCCTTCAAGCTGCCGCCGCGCGACCCGACGCTCTACTTTGTGCAGCGCCTGCGCGACGAGGCCCACCGCTTCGCCATCGGCAGCCACCGGGCCAAGCGCAAGCGCGAGATGGTCAAGAACCCCCTCGACGAGATCGCGGGAATCGGCCCGAGCCGCAAGCGCGCGCTTCTGCACCATTTCGGCACCGTGAAGGCGATTCAGCGCGCGGCCCTCGAGGACCTGGCGAAGACCCCGGGGGTCAACGCCGCCACGGCCCGCGCCGTCTACGACTTCTTTCACACCCATGCGTGACGAGATCGGCGTGTCCGAGCGGTTGACCCCCACCGCCGCACATGGTTTCACGCCTGCGATGAATCCCGTCCTCACCCGCCGCCGGTCGCCAGCCTGGACGCTCGCGAACTGCCTGACCTACGGGCGGCTCGTGGCGGTGCCGGTCGTGGTCGCGCTGCTGTACTGGCCCACCGAGCCGGGCGCGCGCTTCGGCGCCCTGGCGGTCTACATCCTGGCGGCGATCACCGATTACCTCGACGGCTACGTGGCTCGGACCTACGACCAGAGCTCGGCCCTCGGGCGGATGCTCGATCCCATCGCCGACAAGCTCCTGGTGGCGGCCTGCCTCCTGATGCTGGCCGCGGACAACACCATCGTGGGCTGGACCCTCTGGGCCGCCATCGTGATCCTCTGCCGGGAGATCCTGGTCTCGGGGCTGCGCGAGTACCTCGCCGAGCTGAAGGTCGGCGTTCCGGTCAGCAAGGTCGCCAAGTGGAAGACGACCGTGCAGCTGATCGCCATCGGCTTCCTGGTCGCCGGCCCGGCCGGGGAATCGATCCTGCCGGGCACGATCCAGGCGGGCACCGTCCTCCTCTGGATCGCCGCCGCGCTGACGCTCTATACCGGCTGGGACTACCTGCGCGCCGGCATCAAGCACGTCATCGACGACCCGCGCTGAGGGACACCACGGGATGAAGCTCGTCTATTTCGCCTGGGTGCGCGAGCGCGTCGGCAAGGCCGAGGAGCGTGTCGACCTCCCCGCCGGGATCGTCACGGTCGCGGATCTCGTCGACTGGCTGCGTGGCCGGGGCGAGGAATACGCCTATGCCTTCGAGACCACCGGCATCGTTCGCGCGGCGATCGACCGGGTCCACGCCAAGCCGGACGCGCCGATCGCCGGCGCCTCCGAGATCGCTTTCTTCCCGCCGATGACCGGGGGTTGAGGCTCCAGCCTCAGCCCCTTTTCCCCATGAGGTAGAAGTGAGGCCTTTGCCTCAGCCCTTGCCGCCGCCGACCGGCGGCCGGGTCGCTCCACTCAGCGCTTGCCGAGGGCCGCCGTGAAGGCCGCGAGGTTGTGGCGCATCATCGCCACGTAGGTCGGCGCCGGGCCGTCCGGCCCCGACAGGGCGTCGGAGAAGACCTTGCCCCCGACCACGGCACCGCTCTCGCGGGCGATCTGCTGCATCAGGCGCGGATCGCTGATGTTCTCCAGGAACACCGCCGGGATCTTCTCCTGGCGGATCTGGCGAATGATCCGGGCGACGTCGCGGGGGCTCGCCTCGCTGTCGGTGGACACGCCCTGCGGGGCGATGAAGGTCAGGCCGTAGGCAGCGGTGAAGTAGCCGAAGGCGTCGTGCGTGGTGATGATCCGGCGCTGGGCCTGCGGGATCGCGGCGATCCCCGTCCGGACCTCGGCGTCGAGGGCGTCGAGGGTGGCGAGATAGGCCTTCGCGTTGTCGGCATAGGCTGCCGCATGGTCCGGGTCGATCCGCACCAGGGCATCCCGGATGTTGCCGACGTAGATCCGGGCGTTGGCGATGCTCTGCCAGGCATGGGGATCGTCGTGGTGGCCGTGCGCGTGACCGGACTGCCCGTGGTCATCGTCCTCGGCCTCGATCGGCCTGACCCCGGCGGAGGCGACGATGACCGGAGCCTTGGTGCCAGAGGCCTTGATCAGCCGGTCGATCCAGCCCTCCAGCCCGAGGCCGTTGACCACGACGAGTCTCGCATCCGCCAGGGTGCGGGCGTCGCTCGGCGCCGGCGTGTATCCGTGGGCATCGGCGTTCGGCTGCACCAGGGAGGTCACGGCCACATGGTCTCCACCGACCTGGGTCACCAGATCGGCCAGGATCGAGAAGGTCGCGACGGCCCGCAGCTTCGTTTCCACCGCCGAGGCCGGACCGAACAGGCCGAGCAGGAGCACGAGGGCAAAAGGCAGACGGAAGGGCAGGCGCGGGAACGGGAGCCGGAGCGGCATCGGGGACGATCCTTTCGGTAAGCTCCCACGCTCTACTGTAACATTATCACATTTCCTAGCCGGACCCCGAACTGCTTCCCCATGGCTTTCGCTTGATCTCGCCCGCGGGCGGACGCAAACACCCCCGCAGTCGCGGCCCGCGCGCCGGCGGGCGGGCATGACACGGAAAGAGCGGATCAGATGGCGCGACGGGCGCTTCCCAAGAGCGACATCCTTCCCCTCCTTGGCCGGGTCTGGCGGGAATGGCTGCGTCCGCACCGGGCGACCCTCGCGGTGGTTCTGGTGCTCATCGCCATCGTGGGCGCGGCCACGGGCCTGTACCCGACCCTGATCAAGCTCGCCTTCGACGCCTTCGACCGCAAGGACATGGCCGCCCTCGCCTACGGCCCGGTGATCGTGATCGCCATCACGTCGATCCGCGGCTTCGCGCTGTTCGGGCAGAATGTCCTGACCAACCGGGTCGTCACAAGGGTCGAGGCCGACATGCAGGCCGCCCTTTACGGACACCTCATCGAATCCGACCTCGCCCAGCTCGGCCGCGAGAGCCCTGCGGCCTTCACGCAGCGCTTCACCACGGATTTCGCCTTCATCAAGGAGGCCCTGACGCGCATCTCCACCGTGCTCCTGCGCGACATCGCCATGCTGATCGCCCTGGTGGCGGCCCTGGTCTGGATGGACCCGGTCCTCACCCTGGTGGCCGGCGTGGTGGTACCGTTCGTCGCCGGGCCGATCGGCCGGGTCGGCAAGAAGCTACGGCGGGTCTCGACGGCGACGCAGGAGCGGATGGGCCTGACCGCCAGCCTGATCACCGAGAGCCTGCAGGGCGCGCGCATCGCCAAGACCTACGCGCTCGAAGGCTACCTCAAGGGCCGGGCGCAGGGCGCCTTCGACGAGGTGCGCCGCCTCAAGATGAAGGCCGCCAATGCCCGCGGGCGCCTCGACCCGCTCCTCGAGATCGGCGGTGGCTTCGCGGTGGCGGCCGTGCTGGCCCTGGTCGGCCAGCGCGTGACCTCGGGCGACCGCACGGTGGGCGACTTCACCGGCTACGTCACCGCTCTGCTCCTGGCCTCGCAGCCGATCCGGACGCTGGGCACCCTGAACGCGATCCTCCAAGAGGCCGGGGCCGCCCTCCAGCGCTACTTCGCCCTGATGGACGAGGCGCCGCAGATCCGCGATGCGCCGGGCGCGCGCCCCCTGCAGGTGGCGGGGGGCGAGATCCGCTTCACCGGCGTGCAGTTCCGCTACCGCGCCGACGCGCCGGCCCTGGAGGGCATCGACCTCACCGTCCCGGCCGGGGCGACGGTGGCCCTGGTCGGGCGCTCGGGTTCGGGCAAGTCCTCCCTGCTCAACCTCGTGCCGCGCCTCTACGACGTGACCGAGGGCGCGGTGCGCATCGACGGGCAGGACATCCGGACCGTCTCCCTCGCCTCGCTCCGGGCGGCGGTGGCGGTGGTCTCGCAGGACGTGGTCCTGTTCGACGACACCATCGCGGCCAATATCGGCTTCGGCCGGCCGGGCGCGACCCGGGCCGAGATCGAGGCGGCGGCCGAGGCGGCGGCGGCCCACGGCTTCATCAGCCGCCTGCCGGAGGGGTACGACTTCTCGGTCGGCCCTTCGGGCGGGCGCCTCTCGGGGGGCGAGCGCCAGCGCATCTCCCTGGCCCGCGCCTTCCTCAAGGACGCCCCGATCCTCCTCCTCGACGAGGCGACCAGCGCCCTCGATTCCGAGTCCGAGCGCCTCGTGCAGGACGCGCTCCTGCGCCTGATGCGGGGCCGCACCACCCTGGTCATCGCGCATCGCCTCTCCACCGTGCGCGACGCGGACTGCATCGTCGTGATGGAGGCCGGGCGGATCGTCGAGACCGGACGGCACGAGGCGCTGGTGGCGGCGGGGGACGCCTATGCCCGCCTCCACCGGATGCAGCTCTCCGGCGACGCCGAGGACGCGGCCGTGCCGGCCTGACGGGACCGATCCGCCCGCCATGCGTTGAGCCGGCCGGAGCGGGACTCGGAGATCGATGCAGGCAGAGCCTTTCGGAACCACGGCGGACGGCGTGGCCGTGATGCGCCATACCCTCGCGCGTGGCGCCCTGCGTGTGCAGGTGCTCGATTACGGCGGCATCGTCAGCCGGATCGAGGTGCCGGACCGGGCCGGCCGCGTGGCCAACGTCGTCCTCGGGGCCGTCGATCTGGCCGGCTACGCGGCGAGCGACGCGCATTTCGGAGCCCTGATCGGGCGCTACGCCAACCGGATCGCCGGCGGCCGCTTCAAGCTCGACGGACAGACTTACCGGCTGCCCCGCAACGAAGGGCGCAACACCATGCATGGCGGGCCGGAGGGCTTCGACCGCCGGGTCTGGCAGGTCGAGGCCGCCGATGCCACGAGCCTGACCCTGGCCTACCGCTCCCCCGACGGAGAGCAGGGGTTTCCGGGCAATCTCGACGTCACCGTCACGTACCGCCTGGAGGACGACGACACCCTCGCCATCGATTATGCCGCGGTCACCGACCGGCCGACGATCGTCAACCTGACCAATCACAGCTACTTCAACCTCGCCGGCGAGGGGGCGGGCTCGGCCCTCGGGCACGTCGTCACCGTCGCGGCGGACACGCTGCTGGAGACGGATGCCGAGCAGATCCCCACGGGCGCGATCCTGCCCGTGGCCGGGACGCCGTTCGATTTCCGGACGGCGACGGCGCTCGGCGCGCGCATCCGGGCGGCGCACCCGCAGCTCGCCCTGGCCCACGGCTACGACCACACCTACGTGCTCGGTGGCGACGGAACCCTGCGCGTGGTGGCGCGGGCGGTCGATCCGGAGAGCGGACGCTGCCTCACCGTGGCGACGACGCAGCCGGGGCTGCAGCTCTACACCGCCAACATGCTCGACGGGACGGTGACGGGCTCCGGCGGCGGGCTCTACCGCGCGGGCGACGCGGTCTGCTTCGAGGCGCAGGGGTTTCCCGACGCGCCGAACCACCCGGACTTTCCCAGCACGGTCCTGCGGCCGGACGCGCCGTTCCGGGCGACCACGACCTACCGGTTCGGCACCGTGCCGTAGGTCGGCCGTCCGGCGCCGCCGGATGCCTCAGCCGTGATGCGAGTCCGGCTCGACCAGGATCTCGCGCTTGCCGGCATGGTTGGCCGGGCCGACGATGCCCTCGATCTCCATCTTCTCCATCAGCGAGGCGGCGCGGTTGTAGCCGATCTGCAGCCGGCGCTGGATGTAGGAGGTCGAGGCCTTCTTGTCGCGCAGGACCACCTGCACCGCCTGGTCGTAGAGGTCGCCGCCGGCCTCGCCGAAGCTGCCCTGGTCGAAGACCGCACCGTCCACCTCGATCTCGTCGGCGCCGCCCTTGCCGCCCGAGGCGCCGTCCTCCTCCGCCGTGACGGCCTCGAGGTAGGAGGGCCGGCCCTGGCGCTTGAGGTGGGCGACCACGCTCTCGACCTCGGAGTCCGAGCAGAACGGCCCGTGCACGCGGGTCGTGCGCCCGCCGCCGGCCATGAACAGCATGTCGCCCTGGCCCAGGAGCTGCTCGGCGCCCATCTCGCCCAGGATCGTGCGGCTGTCGATCTTGCTCGTCACCTGGAAGGAGATCCGGGTCGGGAAGTTCGCCTTGATCGTGCCCGTGATCACGTCGACCGAGGGACGCTGGGTCGCCATGATCAGATGGATGCCGGCCGCGCGCGCCATCTGCGCCAGGCGCTGGATCGCGCCTTCGATGTCCTTGCCCGCCACCATCATCAGGTCGGCCATCTCGTCGACCACGATCACGATGTAGGGCAGCGCCGAGAGGTCCATCTCCTCCGTCTCGTAGACGGCTTGGCCGGTCTCCCGGTCGAAGCCCGTCTGCACGGTCCGGGTCAGGATCTCGCCGCGCCCGCGCGCCTCGGCGAGGCGGGCGTTGAAGCCGTCGATGTTGCGCACACCGACCTTCGACATCTTCTTGTAGCGCTCCTCCATCTCGCGCACAGCCCATTTGAGGGCGATGACCGCCTTCTTCGGGTCCGTGACCACGGGGGAGAGCAGGTGCGGGATGCCGTCGTAGACGGAGAGCTCCAGCATCTTCGGGTCGACCATGATCAGGCGGCACTCTTCCGGCTTCATCCGGTAGAGCAGCGACAGGATCATGGTGTTGATGGCCACCGACTTGCCCGAGCCGGTGGTGCCGGCCACCAGCAGGTGGGGCATCTTGGCCAGGTCTGCGATGATCGGCTCGCCGCCGATGTTCTTGCCGAGGCACAGGGCCAGGCTCTGCTTCGTCTCGGCGAAATCGGCCGAGGCCAGCAATTCGCGCAGGTACACCGTCTCGCGCCGGGCATTCGGCAGCTCGATGCCGATGGCGTTGCGCCCCGGGACCACGGCGACGCGGGCCGAGACCGCCGACATCGAGCGGGCGATGTCGTCCGAGAGCGAGATCACGCGGCTCGACTTGGTGCCGGGGGCGGGCTCCAGCTCGTACAGGGTGACGACGGGGCCGGGACGCACCGCCAGGATGTCGCCGCGGACGCCGAAATCGCTGAGCGTGGCCTCCAGCAGGGTGGCGTTCTGCTCGAGCGCCTCCGACGAGATCTGGCTCGAGGCCGGCAGGCGCGGAGCGTCGGCGAGAAGCTCAAGAGCGGGATGCCGGTAGTTCTCGGCGTTCTGGGGCTGGGGCGGGGCGGCGCGGCGGGGGGCGGCCGGGACGGGCGGTGGGGCCGCCGGCGCCACGCGGGAGCGCGCCGGTGCGGCGGCCTCGACGGGCTCCGCCTCGAACGCGTCCGTCTCGTCGATCTCCTCGTCCTCGTGATGCACGGGTGCCGGAGGGCGCCGGGACGCGGCCGGCGCCTGCGGCGGCGCATCGAAGACCGGCTCCCGCCGGCCGTCCGACGGAGCCACCCGGGCATCGGGAGCGTGAGTCGCCCAGGGAGCGTCCTCGGGCGCCGCGAAGGCGCGTTGCGCGGCAAGGGCCGGTGAGGCCCCCGCATAGGCGAGCGCGGTCGCGGCGGCCGCGCGCTCGGCGCGCCAGTCGGCGATGCGCGCCGCCAGGGCCGCGCGCCCGCCCATCACGGCCTGCGCCATCGCCCCGAGGGAGACGATGCCGAGGCTCGGCTCGTCGTCCTCGTAGCGTCCGTCCTGGCTGGCATCGGGCCGACCGCGTGCGGGCTGGTGGGCGGGGGCCGGCGGCGCGTCGTAGGCGTCGAAATCCTCGGCATCGAGTTCGCCGACCCGGCAGGCGCCGGTGAGGCAGAGGATCGCGACACCGGCGAACAGGAAGCCCGCAAAGGCGAGGAGCGGCGTCGCCACGATGCCGAGCATCGTCCGGGCAGCATGCATCAGCGCGTCGCCGGCGACGCCGCCGAGGCCGGTGGGCAGGGGCCAGCGGGCCGTCGAGGGCAGCGCGCTCGCCACCGCACTCGCGGCAAAGAAGCCGATGATCCACAGGGTCAGGCGCAGCCCGCCCCGGGGCAGCGCCCGCGTACGCATCAACTGGATACCCCAGAGCGCCGGGGGCAGCACGAAAGCCAGGGAGCCGAGTCCCAGGAGCTGCATCGCCAGGTCCGAGATCACGGCGCCGCCGGTGCCCAGGACGTTGTGGGCCGGATGGTCGGTGGCGTGGTTGAGGCTCGGATCGTCGATCGACCACGTCGCCAGGGCGACCGTCAGCGCGGTGGCACCGGCAAACAGCACGAGACCGCCCAACTCCGTCATCCGCTTGGCCAGGAACGGGCGAAAGCTGTCGACGAAAGTATCGTAGGGCGATGCGGAACGGCGAAGCGAGCGCATGCGGTACCAGACACGATGGGAAACTGTCCGGGGACGGTAGCGTCGGCGGAGTTAACGGCTGGCTAAGGTTGAGACTTCCCTGCGCAGGCCGTCGCAATCCGATCCTGTCCTGGGTCGATCACGTCCTGGGTCGATCGCGTCCAGGGTCGATCGCGTCCAGGGTCGATCGCGCCCTGGGGCGATCATGACCTGGGGCGAGCCTTTCTCGGGTCGATCGTGCCCTGGACGATTGCGACGAGCTGGGCGCTTCGCGGGCAGGTGGCGCGCGACCGGGCAAGCTCCCTTTCACGGCGCCGTGAGGCCGCTAGTCCCCCATGGAAATCCCGCCCCGCCGGAATCGCCATAACGAGAAAGGCCCCGGTCGCAGGGACCGGGGCCTTTCCGTTCGATGCCCGGGGGCGTCGCGTGGCTGAGTGCGTGAGCCTCAGTAGTTGTAGGCGCGCTCGCCGTGATCGGCGATGTCGAGGCCCTCGCGCTCCTCGTCCTGGGTGACGCGCAGGCCGATGGTCAGATCGACGAGCTTGTACAGGATGGCGGAGCCGACACCCGACCAGACGATGGTGAAGCCGACGGCCTTGATCTGGCTCAGGAGGGCGGCGCTGGTCTCGTAGGCGCCGACGGCGAGCTCGCCGGGCTTGGAGGTGTAGTCGGGCAGGCCGACGCCGCCGAAGTCCGGATTCACGAGCAGGCCGGTCGCGACGGCACCGAGGATGCCGCCGATGCAGTGGACGCCGAACACGTCCAGGGAGTCGTCGTAGCCGAGGGCGTTCTTCACCGTGGAGCACATGATGAAGCAGACCGCGCCGGCGACGAGGCCGAGGATGATCGAGCCCATCGGGCCGGCGAAACCGGCGGCCGGGGTGACGGCGACCAGACCCGCGATGGCGCCCGACAGCATGCCGAGCAGCGACGGCTTGCCCTTCAGCATCCACTCGACGAGCAGCCAGGAGAGGGCCGCGGCGGCGGTGGCGACGAAGGTGTTGAGCATGGCCATGGCGGCGGTGCCGTTGGACTCGAGGTTCGAGCCGGCGTTGAAGCCGAACCAACCCACCCAGAGGAGCGAGGCGCCGATCGCCGTCATGGTCAGGGAGTGCGGGGCGAGCAGGTCACGGCCGTAGCCGATGCGCTTGCCGAGCATGAGGCAGCCGACGAAGCCCGCGATTCCGGCGTTGATGTGCACCACGGTACCGCCGGCGAAGTCGAGGGCGCCCCACTTGAAGAGCAGGCCGGCATCGGCGTTCACCGCGTCGAGGGCCGCCTGGGCGGTCGCCTTCGAGGCGTCGTCGGTCGCGGCGGCCAGCGCCTTCGCGGCGTTGCCGACCGCGTCCGGGCCGCCCCAGTACCAGACCATGTGCGCCATCGGGAAGTAGATCAGCGTGGTCCAGAGGATCATGAACACGACCAGGGCCGAGAACTTCATCCGCTCGGCGAAGGCGCCGACGATGAGGGCCGGGGTGATCATCGCGAACGTCATCTGGAAGCAGATGTAGACGTATTCGGGGATCACGACGCCGTTCGAGAAGGTGGCGACGGTGGAGTTCGCGTCGATGCCCTTCAGGAAGGCCTTCGACAGGCCGCCGACGAAGTCGTTGAGACCGCCGCCGTTGGTGAAGGCGAGGCTGTAGCCGAAGATCACGAACAGCAGGCAGGAGATGCAGGCGATGGCGAAGACCTGCGTCAGCACGGAGAGCATGTTCTTGGTGCGGACGAGGCCACCGTAGAACAGAGCCAGACCGGGCACGACCATCAGCAGCACGAGGGCGCTGGAGATGAGCATCCAGGCGGTGTCGCCCTTGTTCGGGACGGGCGCGGCGCTCGCGGCGGCCGGTACGGCCTCCGCCGTCGGCGTCTGCGCGAGGGATGGCTCGATGAACAGGAGTGCCAGCGCGGCACCCCCCAGCCCGAGCGCCAGGGCATTGCGAAGTTTCATGGAAACGAGACTCCCGATCGCGGTGCGATGCTGATGTGAAGGGGGCAGGTCAGGGGCGCCCGGACGCGATCGTCCGGACAGGCATTTGCATTAGAGGGCGTCGACGTCGGTCTCGCCGGTACGGATGCGGACGGCCTTCTCGAGGGGCACGACGAAGATCTTGCCGTCACCGATCTGGCCGGTGCGCGCAGCGGCCGCGATCGCGTCGATCACGCTGGCGACGAGGTCGGAGGCGACGGCCACCTCGATCTTGAGCTTGGGCAGGAAGCTCACGGCGTACTCGGCGCCCCGGTAGATCTCGGTGTGGCCCTTCTGGCGGCCGTAGCCCTTCACCTCGGTGACGGTCAGGCCGTGGACGCCGATGCCGGTCAGAGCGTCGCGCACCTCCTCCAGCTTGAACGGCTTGATGATGGCCATCACGATTTTCATGGGCGACGCCCCCTTAAGCTACGAGTTGAGTTCGACGAGTTGAACCGGGTGGACGGAAACTTGCGCGCGTGGAGGCCACCGGCCGGCGCACGCAAGCGTCGCGACACGATCGGACCGGCCGGTGCGCCCGGGCCGCTTCCGACCCGTTCGCCCGCACCCATATTCAAGGACTATGCCAACGGAACTTTTTCGCCGGATGCGTATCTGCCCAAGAAGTATCCGGGCACTGACTCAGGACGCGGCGTTTCTAAGGCCGAGCTTGCCTGCAAAATAAGCAAACAGCTGATGGTGTAGGCACTTCGTACACCGGAAGTGCGGTTCGCGCCGGTCGAGGCTGGAACGTCAGGCCTCGGCGCGGCGCGGCCGGATCATTCCTTCCTGCGCGACGGAGGCCACGAGGGTTCCATCGCGGGTGAAGATCTGGCCGCGCGCGAAGCCCCGGGCCCCTTCGGCACTCGGGCTGTCCTGGGCGTAGAGCAGCCAGTCGTCGGCCCGGAACGGCCGGTGGAACCACAGGGCGTGGTCGAGGCTCGCCGACTGGATCTCCGGATCGAACACGGTCTGCCCGTGCGGGATCAGCGTGGCGTCGAGCAGCGTCATGTCGGAGGCGTAGGCGAGGACGGCGCGGTGGATCGCGGGATCGTCGGGCAGGCGATCCACGGCGCGCATCCAGACGTGGAAACGCGGCTCCCGCGGCGCCCGGCGCAGATAGCGCTCGATCTCGACGGGACGGAGTTCGATCGGGCGGCGACGGCCGAAATAGGAGAGGATCGGCGCCGGGATCGCGAGCCCGTGCCGGGCGGCCTCGGCGGTGGCGGCGGGCGCCTCCGGCACCGCTTCCGGGGGTGCCACGTCCGGCATGGTCGCCTGGTGGGTCGCGCCCTCCTCCGCGTCGTGGAACGAGACCGACATGGCGAAGATGGCCCGGCCGTGCTGATGCGCGACGACGCGGCGGGTGGTGAAGCTGCGGCCGTCGCGGATGCGCTCCACCGCGTAGTCGATCGGGGCCTTCGGGTCGCCGCCGAGGAGGAAGTAGGCGTGGAGGGAATGCGGCGGCCGGGTCTCCGGCACGGTGCGGGTCGCCGCCACCAGCGCCTGCGCCACCACTTGCCCGCCGAAGACCCGGAACCAGCCCGTCTGCAGGCTCTCGCCCCGGTAGAGGTCCGGCTCCAGGCTCTTCAGGTCGAGGGTATCGAGGAGTTCGGTGACGATGCCGGTCATGCCGCTTCCCTGGTCGCCCGGGGATACCCGGGCCGCATAGCGCCGCGGCGCCTCGGGCGATCCTTCACATGTGAACCATCGCGCTGGCAAGGATTTCGGCCGGGCAAGGATTTCGGGCTGGCACGGATACGGGGCAGCGAGGATCGATGGCGGGTTCAGGGGGCCCGGCGACGCCGGTTTCGGTGACCGTGGCCAGCGACGATGGCGCGGGTCCGATCCCCGATGCCACGCGTTGCCCCCGGCGCCGGGGAGTGGCACTTCCTCCCTGGCAGCGAGGGCGGCGGGGATCGGCATGGACGGATCGGAGAAGCGCGGACACCAGCGCAACGTGGTCATCGCCGGCGCCGGCATTCCCGGGCTGACGCTCGCCCTGGCGCTGGCCCAGGCCAACGGCCCGGCCTTGACGGTCACGCTCTGCGATCCCGGCCTCAGCGCCGGAGCGGCGCGCCACGCCGGGCGGGCCTATGCGGTGGCGGCCGGGGGACGACGCATGTTCGCGCGCCTCGGCCTCTGGGACGCGGTGGAGCGGGCGGCGCAGCCGATCCAAGACATGGTGGTGAGCGACAGCCGCCTGTCCGACCCGGTGCGCCCGGTCTTCCTCACCTTCGCGCAGGAAGCGGAGGCCGGCGCGCCCTTCGCCCACATGGTCGAGGCCGAACCCCTGGTGGCCGCGCTGCTCACGGCGGCCGAGGCGGCCGGGGTGGTGTTCGAGCCCACCGGCATCGTCGAGGCCGTGCCCGCCGGCGGCAGCACCCGCGTCGCCCTCGCCGATGGGCGCGTCTTGCAGGCCGCGCTCCTGGTCGCTGCGGACGGGGCGCGCTCGCGCCTCCGGGAAGCCGCGAAGATCGGCTGGGTCGGCTGGTCCTATCCGCAGATGGGTCTCGTCGCCACGATCGGGCACGAGCGCGACCATGCAGGCCGGGCCTACGAGCATTTCCTGCCCAGCGGCCCCTTCGCCATTCTCCCCCTGGTGGACGGGGGCGCCCTCGGGCACCGCTCGTCGATCGTCTGGACGGAGCGGGCCGCCGACGTGCCGGCCCTGACGGGGGGCGGCCCGGACGAGACCCTGGCGGAGATCGAGCGCCGCTTCGGCCTCAATCTCGGGCGCCTGACGCTGGAGCGGGGACCGAGCGCGCACTCCCTCGCCTTCGGCATGGCCCGGAGCTTCCGGGGCGAGCGCCTGGCGCTCCTAGGCGATGCCGCGCACGTCATTCACCCGATCGCCGGCCAGGGCCTCAACCTCGGCCTCGCCGGCGCGGCAGTCCTGGCGGAGGCGGTGACCGACGCACTCCGCCTCGGTCTCGATCCGGGGAGCCCGGACGTGCTGAAGCGCTACGAGCGGGCGCGCCGCTTCGACACCGTGGCGATGGCGGCCGTCACGGACGGGCTCAACCGCCTGTTCTCCAACGACGTGACGCCGCTGCGCCTCGTCCGCGATCTCGGCCTCGGCCTCGTCGACCGGCTGCCCGGTTTGAAGCGGCTGTTCATCGGCGAAGCGGCCGCCGCGCGCGGACCGCAGCCCCGGCTGATGCGGGGCGAGGCGCTCTGAAACGTGAAACGGCCCCATCCGTCAGGAAGGGGCCGCCGCACCGCGCATTCCACCTCTGGAAGACCGATCCGCCCGGGGCCTGACTTGCCCTTGGCGGCCTTACTTGCCCTTGGCGGCCTTGTTGGCCTTCTCGCGCTCGATGCCCTCGAGGATCAGGCGGTGCGCCTCGTCCTTGCCGCCCCAGCGCTTGATCTTCACCCACTTGCCGGGCTCGAGATCCTTGTAGTGCTCGAAGAAGTGCTGGATCTGGTGGATCGTGATGTCGGGCAGGTCGGTGTAGTTCTCGATCCGGTCGTAGCGCATGGTCAGGTGGCGCGACGGAACGGCGATGATCTTCTCGTCCTCACCGGAATTGTCCTCCATCACGAGGACGCCGATCGGGCGGGCGCTGATGATTGCGCCGGGGGCGATGGCGCGGGTGTTGGCCACCAGCACGTCGCACGGGTCGCCGTCGCCCGACAGGGTGTGCGGGATGAAGCCGTAATTGCCCGGATAGTGCATCGCCGTATAGAGGAAGCGGTCGACCACCAGGGCGCCGGCCTCCTTGTCCATCTCGTACTTGATCGGGTCGCCACCGATCGGAACCTCGATGATGACGTTCACGTCGTCCGGCGGATTCTTGCCGATCGAGACCGCGTCGATGATCATATCCATGCTCCCGCAAGCAGGGGCATTCCAGCCCCGTTGCCGGGTGTCTTAAGACCCTTCCGCCGCGAAGGAAATCGTACCTTGCGGCAGGCGGCGACGTTTGCACGAAATTGTCGGGTGCCCTTCAGGAGCGGTCGGAGGACCCGAAGCGCCGGCGCCAAGCCGCGGCGACGCGCCGGACCATGCGCTCGATCCAGCGGGCCGCGTGCTCCAGGGGCACCTTCAGAGCGGGCACGTCCTGGCTTAGGAGGGCGAGGCCCACGGGCAGCATCCACAGGCCGAGCACCGGCAGAATCGCGAAAATGCCGCCGAGGATGAAGAGGATCGCCGCCATGAGGCGGACCCAGAACCGGGAGGGCTCCCGCAGCCAGTCCACGGCCCGGCGGATGCGATCCGGTAGCTTCGCGCTGAGGTCCGTGACCCGCCTGTCCCAATCCGCCGCCGTCACGCTCATTCGTTGTCCCGCTCGCTCGCCCGAGGATCCGATCCGCCGGACCGGACCGCGGGGGCGGCGCAGGCTTCGGCGAAGTCAGTCGAAGCGGAAACCGACCTTGGACAGAACCGTTCCGGCCATCCGGTCGACGGCCTGGCCGATCGCGGTGCCGCCGAGGCCGGCATAGAAGGCGCAGGCCCGCTCGTTCCCTTCCAGGGCCCAGACACCGACCCGGGTCAGGCCATGGTCGGCCAAGTCGTTGCAGACCGCACGGAACAGGCGGCGGCCGAGCCCGAGCCCCTGGTAGGTCGGGCGAATGTAGAGTTCGTCGATCTCACCGGGCGCCTGGAGCATGCGGCCCCGCGCCGGTCCGTAGACCGCGTAGCCGACGATGCTGCTCTCCTGCTCGACCACCACGAGGGGCCGGCTGCGCTGGGTGGCCCCGAGCCACCACTGCGAGCTGCGCTGGGAGATCATCCGCTCCAGGGCGACCCCGGGGATGATTCCCCGATAGGCCTCGCGCCAGGTCTCGTCGAACAAATCCGCCAGGCGGTCGGCGTCGGCCGGGCGGGCGCGGCGGATGCTGGTGGTACTCGTTCGCATGACGGATCCCCGCGCTCGATGAAGACGATGGACGGTTCGCAATCGGTGTCGACACGCGCATCGGAGGCGACGATCCGGGCGAAGACAAGGCGACGGAAACCAACGCAAGGTCGATGCCGGTTGCTCCCCGCTCTCCACAGCGTGTTTGCCGCGGCCGCCGCGCGCTGGTAGATCAGCCCCTCCCCTTTCCCCGCCAGACCGGTCCCGCCGTCCCCGTGTTCAACCGCTTTCTCTCGTACGAGACCCGCTACGCCCGGCGCATGGCGCGGATCGCGCGCTTCGAGCGCCCGATCGCCGGCCCGGTCTCGCGGGCCAAGGCCTGGGCGAACATGCTGCTGGTGGATCACGGCGTGTTCCGCCTGGCCTACCTCAACCGCCACCGGATCGGCGCGGGGAAGCTCTGGCGCTCGGCCCAGCCGACGCCGCACCAGCTGGCCTGGTTCAAGCGCCAGGGGGTCCGCACCGTGATTTCCCTGCGGGGCGGGCGCGAGCACGGCTCGTGGCCGCTCCAGCGCGAGGCCTGCGAGCGCCAGGGCTTGACCCTGGTGGAATTCGTGCTGCGCTCGCGAGAGGCACCCTCGCGGGAGACCATCCTGGCCGCCAAGGCGTTCTTCGACGGGGTCGAGTACCCGGCGATGATGCACTGCAAATCGGGCGCGGACCGAGCTGGCCTTGCGGCGGCGCTCTACCTCATCCTGCACGAGGGCCTGCCGGTGGCGGAGGCCATGGGTCAGCTCTCGGCCCGCTATGGCCATTTCCGGTTCGCAAAGACCGGGATCCTCGACGCGTTCTTCGCGCTCTACCGACGGGAGGGCGAGCCGAAGGGCCTCGACTTCATGACCTGGGTCGAGACCGAGTACGATCCTGAGGCGCTGAAGCGCTCGTTCCGCCCCGGCTTCTGGTCCGATCTCGTGGTGGACCGGATCTTCAAGCGCGAATAGCCGGATACGAAAAAACCCGCCGCGGCCGAGCCGGGCGGGCTTCTCGAGAACTCTCTGCCAGGAAGCAAACGCCCGGCAGAACCGCGCTCAGGCGGCGAGGCGGATCGTCGACGGGGCGTTCTCGTTGTTGGCGATGAAACGACCGGAATTGGAGAGCGGGCCGTTGGCAGGGGTCAGCAGGTTCGCAGCCACGAAGACCAGCGAGACGTTGAGAGCAGCGGCGGCGACAACGAGAAGAGCGATCATCGGTGGTGTTCCAGAGCGGTTGCGTTGAGCCTGATATGGCACCGCACCATTTCTGTTGGTATACCAAATTCTACACACCACTCATGCCGTCCACGCAGGGCTCTCGCTGACTGCGCTTGCGAGGGGCTCCCGCTAGGCAAGCGCCGCATTGCTCGACTCCCGAACCTCCAAAGTTGACCCAGCCTTCGTGAGAAGAACTTCCTCCTGCATACCCTAGATTTCGCAGCGCAGCATTCAGTTGAGCGACAGGCTTTCGAGGTCCGCGGCGAAAGATGAAACGTAGCTCGGACTTTCGCCGGTGAGGATGATCAGCGTCAGGATCAAGCCCACTGCCCCCAGATACACGACCGCGAAGAGATCCTTGTCCTCACGACCGGCCAGAACGATCCCGGCGAACGGGACCGTCTGAAGGGTGAGTGCCGCCGCAATGTTCATGGACAACCTCGGTTCGTGGACGACGTCGGTTCTCGGTAGGGATGGGTCCTCGGACGGCGTCGAATTCAGCCCGACCGTCGGATCGGTCCCGCGTCCGATCGGCACCCCTCGGGCCGATCGGACACGGGCGTTCCAGGGTCGACGTCGTCGCGTCGCATGTCCTGGGCCGCCCGATGAATGAGGGCGGGTGGACGAGCCCCGGGTTTCGGCTCGCGTCGCAGGCGGAACGGCCCCGCGCGTCAGGCGGCCTGCACCGGCCGCGCCGCCGCCACGGGGGTCGCGACGGTCTCGTCCGTCAGGAAGCGCAGGCGCAGGGGCTTGAGCACGAACATCGCCAGGATCGCCGCCACGACGTTGAGGCCGATGATGATCGAGAACACCGCCGACCAGCCATACTTGGCCGAGATGACGCTGGCGATCGGCACCAGGAACGAGGCGGTGCCCTTCGCGGTGTAGAGCAGGCCGGCATTGGTCGTGGCGAACTTGGACCCGAAGGTGTCGCCGCAGGTCGCGGGGAACAGCGAGTAGATCTCGCCGAAGACGCCGAAATACACCGCCGTGGCGAAGACGAAGACCAGCGGATAGGTGCCGTAGGTCAGCAGGGTGATGATCGCCAGGGCGGCGATCGAGAAGGCGATGAACATCGTGTTCTCGCGCCCGAGATTGTCGGAGACGAAGCCGAAGAACGGACGCCCGAAGCCGTCGAAGATGCGGTCGAGCGAGATCGCGAAGGTGAGCGCCGCCATCTGCAGGCCGAACAGGCTGACGGGGACGTCCGCGACCTTGAAGTCGTGGGCGATCGGGGCGATCTGCGCCGCCGCCATCAGGCCGCCGGAGGCGACCATCACGAAGATCACGTACATCAACCAGAAGACGGGGGTGCGCACGACCTCGCGCGGGGTGCGATCGACCTTGGCCTGCGGAAGGCGCAGGGTCTTGCGCTGGACCGGGACCGCCAGTGACGGCTTGCGCAGGAAGAACGACAGCAGGACCACGATGGCCCCCTGTCCCAGACCGAAGTACAGGAACGCGTCCTGGTAGCCGCTAGTGGCGATCATCTTGGCGATCGGGATCACCGTGACGGCCGCGCCCGCACCGAAGCCGGCCGCGGTGGCGCCTGCGGCGAGGCCGCGGCGATGCGGGAACCACTTCAGGGCGTTGCCGACGCAGGTGCCGTAGACCGAGCCGGCGCCGATGCCGCCGATGACGGCCGCCGCGTAGAGCAGGAAGAGGGAATCCGCGTGGGCGTTCACGAACCACGCCAGGGCGATCATGATGCCGCCGAAGCAGACCACGATGCGCGGACCGTAGCGATCGACGAACCAGGCTTCGATCGGCACCAGCCAGGTTTCGGTGGCCACGAAGATGGTGAACGCGAACTGGATCGCCGCCCGGCCCCAGTGGAACTTGGCGTCGATGGGGTCGACGAACAGCGTCCACCCGTATTGGAGGTTGGCGATCATCGCCATGCAGAGCACGCCGAAGGCGAGTTGCCACCATTTGGCGGACGGTGAGTCCTGACGTTCCATCCCGAATTCCTTCTTGATCGGATTGTTCGCACCGATGGACCCAGCATGCACCAAAATTCGTTGTATGCAATATACCAGGGAATGAAATGTCGTTTGGGACGTGCGGGTGCCATCAGGCCATGCCCGCAAGCCGTTGCCGTGTATCATCTTGCAGGTTGTCGATGGACGCCAATGCGTCCTCTCCGGATCGCCGGACGCGCGCCGGCTCGGCCCACGCGACGTCGACGAGAGCCGTCAGGTATGGCGCAGCTGCCACCGGCCCGGGAGAAATCCTTCTTTCTTCGACGAGGCGGCAGGGCGGACCCGTTATTCGGCGGCGATCCGGCTGGCCTCGCGGTAGGGATGCGCCGGATAGGTCCCGATCACGCGTATCTCGCGCGAAAAGTATGTGAGCTCGGCCAGCGCCCGCGACAGGCCAGGCTCTTCCGGGTGGCCGTCCACCTCCGCGTAGAACTGGGTCGCGACGAACTGCCCGTCGACCATGTAGCTCTCGAGCTTCGACATGTTGACGCCGTTCGTCGCGAAGCCGCCCAGGGCCTTGTAGAGGGCGGCCGGGATGTTGCGGACCCGGAACACGAAGCTCGTGACCATCGGGCCGGCCTCGGGCGAGACCGGCTCGGGCTCGGGCGAGAACACGACGAAGCGGGTGGTGTTGTGGCTCTCGTCCTCGACATCGCGCTCCAGGATGTCGAGGCCATAGACCTCGGCCGCGAGCGCGGGAGCCAGGGCACCGCGCGTGGGATCCCTCGCCTCGGCCACCTCGCGCGCGGCACCCGCCGTGTCGCCGGCCACGATGGGGCGCACGCCGAGGCGCCGGATGATCTTGCGGCATTGTCCGAGGGCATGGACGTGGCTGTGCACCGTCCGGATCTGCTCCACGGGCGTGCCGGGCAGGACCATCAGCTGGAAATGGATCGGCAGGAAGTGCTCGGCGACGATGTGGAGGCCCGAGGTCGGGATCAGGTGGTGGATGTCCGCCACCCGTCCGGCGATCGAGTTCTCGATCGGGATCATCGCACGGGTCGCGCGGCCCTCCTTCACGGCCGCGAAGGCGTCCTCGAAGGTCGGGCACGGCAGCGGCGTCCAATCTGGATAGGCCTGGGCACAGATGATGTGGGAATTCGCGCCGGGCTCGCCCTGGTACGAGACGATGTGCTGGGGCATGCGAGCTGGTCTTTCCGAGGCGCTTCAGTTCAGGCGGCGGGCCGACAGGATGGCGCGGGCGCGCTCCAGGTCGGCGGGCGTGTCGACGCCGAGCGGCAGGTCGTCGACCACGATGGCGTCGATGCGCATTCCGGCTTCGAGGGCGCGGAGCTGCTCCAGCTTTTCGCGGGTCTCGAGTTCACCGGGCGACAAGGCCATGAAGCGGGCGAGCGCCTTCCGGCGATACGCGTAGAGACCGATGTGATGGTAGAGCGGCCCCTCCCCCCAGGGCGCCTCGGCGCGGGTGAAGTAGAGCGCACGCAGGCGGCGGGTGCCCACCGTATGGCCCACGAGCTTGACCACGTTGGGATCGCGCCGCTCGGATTCCTCGGTGATGACGGCGCAGAGGGTGGCGATGTCGACGGAGCGGTCGGCCAGCGGCAGGATCGCCGCCCCGATGATGCCCGGGTCGATGGTCGGCAGGTCGCCCTGGACGTTGACGACCACGTCGTGGTTGCCCTGCGGATCGATGATCTCCAGCGCCTCGGCCAAGCGATCCGAACCGGAAGGATGGTCGGCGCGGGTCAGGACCGCGAGGCCACCCACGGCCTCGATGGTCTCGACGATGGCGGGTGTGTCGGTGGCCACCACCACGGGGCCGATGCCGGACTCCACGGCGCGGCGCCAGACGTGCACGATCATCGGCTCCCCGGCGAGGTCGGCCATCGGCTTGTTGGGCAGGCGGGTCGCGGCCATGCGCGCGGGAATGAGGACGATGGGATCGGACATCGGTCTGGGTCCTGCTCCGGCTGGGGCCGGTGCTTAACAGCGGCGCCCCGGATTGTCATGCTAGAGGTGTCGCGCCGGGCCGGTGGCACCGCGTCCGCCTGAGCGGGAACCGGATGCGCCCACCCGCGTCTGAAGAAGTGAGGGATGGCGGCGACACTTGCCCGTCTGCGACTACGCGAAGCGCGACTCGGCCATTGTCAAGGTCGGGCTTCAACGGCTAAGCACCCTCGACCGTTTCCAAAGTCCGGCACAGGCACGCGCTGGACTTCGCCCTGAATTCTCCCCCCTCAGGCCGGCCGCACCGGAGTTGTCGAGAATGGACTCTTTCGAGCTGAACAAGGTTGCGGGTGCCGCGCTCGGCGCGCTGCTGTTCGCCGTGGGGTCGGGCTTCGTCGCCGAGCTGATCTATCATCCCAAGCCCGCGGGCGATGCGGGCTATGCCCTCCCCGAGCCGCAGGCGAAGGCCGCCGGCGGCGCCGCGCCCGAGGCGAAGGCCGAGCCCCTGCCGATCCGTTTGGCCAGCGCCACCGTGGACAAAGGTCAGGCCGCGGCCAAGAAGTGCGCCTCCTGCCACAGCTTCGAGAAGGGCGGACCGAACAAGGTCGGCCCGCATCTCTGGGGTGTCGTCGACCGCCAGCGCGCCCACGAGCCCGGGTTCGAGTACTCGGCCGCACTGAAGGAAAAGGGCGGCACTTGGACCTATGACGAGCTCGACCACTTCCTGACGAACCCGAAGGGCTACGTGCCCGGCACCAAGATGGCCTTCGCGGGCATCACCTCGCCGACCGAGCGCGCCGACGTCATCCTCTATCTCCGCAGCCTCGCCGACACGCCGGCGCCGCTGCCGGCCGTGGAGAAGAAGGCCGAGGGCGACAAGCCGGCCGAGGCCCAGCCGGCCGCCGCCAAGACCGGGGATGCCAAGCCCGCCGACGCCAAGCCGGCAGAAGCCAAGCCCGCCGACGCCAAGCCAAATCCCGAGTCGAAGCCCGCCGCGGAAGTACGGCGCGAGCAGGCACCGAAGCCCGCGGACGCCAGCAAGCCGGCCGAGGATCAGAAGCCTGAGGTCGCCAACCCGGCGACGGCCGCCAAGCCCACCGTCGCGGGCGAGGAGGCGAACAAGCCGGCCTCGGTGAAGCCCGCCGACGACACCCCGGTCGGCGCGGCTCCCCCCGCACCGCCCGCCCCGGCCGCGACCGTGCCGGCCGAGAAGCCGGCCCAGCCGTAGGGCCGGTCTGCGGGGAACCCCGAGGACCTCTGACGGAGCCAACAAGGCCGGGCCATCGCCCGGCCTTTTCGTTTGGCGATCCTGGTTTGGCAATCCTGCGCACGGAGACATCGTCTTGGGCTCCAGCGCGTACGCACTCGCTGATCCTGCGCGCACGCGCCCGGTTGGCGTTCGCCGCCGGTCCGTCCTAGAACACCCGCCTGCCGTCGCCGGTGCGGCGGCGGAACCGCGACCCCGGAATCCGGAGACCGCCTGCCCGTGATGCGAATTGCCCTGATCGGACGCCTCGTCGCCGCCCTCGCCTTCCTGGCCTGTGGCCTGCCCGCCCGGGCCGCCCCCGATCCGGATCCCGCCGCGCCCAAAGGCGCCTGGATGCCGGCGATCACGCTGATGGGCGAACCGAAATACGGCCCCGACTTCAAGCATTTCGACTATGCCGACCCGAACGCGCCGAAGGGCGGCCTCGTGCGCCTCGGCGCCCAGGGCGGGTTCGACAACTTCAACTACGTGGTCTCGGGGCTGAAGGGCGATCTCGAGGGCGGGGTCGTCCAGATCTACGATACCCTGATGACGGAATCGGCCGATGAACCGTTCACCTCCTACGGCCTCCTGGCCGATGGCGTTCGCCTCGCCGCTGATCTGTCCGCCGTCTCCTATCGGTTGCGCGAGGGCGCACGCTGGCATGACGGCCAGCCGGTGACGCCCGAAGACGTGGTCTGGTCCTTCGAGGTCCTGAAGGCCAACAGCCCATTCTATTCGGCCTATTACCAGACCGTGACTAAGGCCGCCGTCACCGGTCCGCGCGAGGTGACCTTCACCTTCTCGGAGGCCGGCAATCGCGAACTGCCGCAGGTGCTCGGCCAGCTCCGGGTGTTGCCCAAGCACTGGTGGACCGGCACCGACGCGCAGGGGCGGCCACGCGACGTCACGCAGACCGCCCTGGAGATCCCCCTGGGCTCCGGCCCCTACCGTCTGGCGAAGTTCGAGGCCGGCCGCAGCGCCACCTACGAGCGGGTGGCGGATTACTGGGGCAAGGACCTGCCGGTGAATGTCGGCCGCAACAACTTCGCCACCATGCGCAACGAGTACTTTCGCGATGCGACGGTGCTGATCGAGGCGCTGAAGGGGGACCTGTTCGACTTCCGGGCCGAGAACGTGGCCCGCAACTGGGCCACGGCCTACGACAATTTTCCCGCCGTGAAGGACGGCCGCCTGATCAAGGAGGAGTTCCCCGATCGCGGCAACGGCAACATGCAGGCCTTCGTGCTCAATACCCGCCGGGCGAAGTTCGCCGATCCGCGGGTGCGCCGGGCCTTCAACCTCGCGATGAACTTCGAGGAGATGAACCGGTCGCTGTTCTTCGGCCTCTACAAGCGGATCGACTCCTACTACTTCGGCTCGGAGCTGGCCTCGTCCGGCCTGCCCGAGGGCGACGAGCTTGCGATCCTGGAGGGCGTGAAGGACAAGGTCCCGGCCTCGGTCTTCACCACGCCCTACACGAACCCCGTCAACGGAACGCCGGACGCGGTGCGGGCCAACCTGCGGGAGGCCGTCGGCCTTCTGAAGGAGGCCGGCTACGAGCTGCGCAACGGTCAGATGACCGACGTGAAGAGCGGCGAGCCGCTCACCGTCGAGTTCCTGGAATTCCAGAGCGTGTTCGAACGGGTCGTGCTACCTTACGCGGCACAGCTCAAGCTGATCGGCATCAACAGCACCCTGCGGGTCATCGACCAGGCCCAGTACCAGAACCGCCTGCGGGCCTTCGACTTCGACATCACGACGAGTTCGTGGCCGGAATCTCTTTCCCCGGGCAACGAACAGCGTGAGTACTGGGGCTCGGCCTCCGCCGACAAGGCCGGTTCGCGCAACCTGATCGGCATCAAGGATCCGGCCGTCGATGCCCTGATCGAGAAGGTGATCTTCGCGAAGGATCGCCCCGGCGTGCTGGCGGCGACCCACGCCCTCGACAGGGTGCTGCTCGCCCACAACTTCGTCGTGCCGCAATGGGGCTCGAACGTCTCGCGCACCCTGCGCTGGAACCGCTTCGGGCATCCGGCGGTACTGCCGAAATACGGCAGCTCGGGCTTCCCCGCGACCTGGTGGTACGACGAGGCCCTAGCCGCCAAGACCGGGTCGCCGCGATGAGCGTCGGGCCGACCCGGCGCGCCGTCGTCGCGGGCGCCGGCGCCCTCGGGGCCACGCTGGTGCTGCCGCCTCCCGCCCGGGCGGCGACCCGGACCAGCCACGGCCTGTCGAGCTTCGGCGACCTGAAGTACCCGGCCGATTTCCCGAACTTCGACTACGTCAACCCGGATGCCCCGCGGGGGGGCCGCTTCTCGGCGCAGCTCGCCTCCACCCTGGGCAACCAGGCCTCGGACACCTTCAACACCCTGAACATCTACGTCCTGCGCGGCGACGGCGCCGCCGGCATGAACCTGACCTTCGACTCGCTCATGGTGCGGGCGCTGGACGAGCCGGACGCGCTCTACGGCCTCCTCGCCCGGTCGGTGGAGATCTCCGAGGACGGGCTGACCTACCGCTTCGCCCTGAGGCCGCAGGCCCGCTTCCACGACGGCGCGCGTCTGACCGCCCACGACGTGGCGGCGTCGATGCGCCTCCTGAAGGAGAAGGGCCATCCCGAGATCTCGCAGGTGATCCGCGACCTCGCCGAGGCCGTCGCCGAGGACGACGGCACGGTGACCCTGCGCTTCGCCCCCGGCCGCAGTCGCGACCTGCCCCTCTTCGTCGCCACCCTGCCGGTGTTCTCGGCCGCCTACTACGCCAAGCGCGACTTCGAGGCGTCCTCCCTGGAGCCGCCGCTCGGGTCCGGCCCCTATCAGGTCAGCCGCCTGGAGGCGGGCCGCTTCATCGAGCTGGAGCGGGTGAAGGATTACTGGGCCGCCGAGCTGCCTGTGAATGTCGGCCAGAACAACTTCGACGCCATCCGGTACGAGTATTTCCGCGATCGGCAGGTGGCGTTCGAGGCGTTCAAGGGCGGCGCCTTCACCTTCCGTGAGGAATTCACCGCCCGGGTCTGGGCCACGGGCTACGACTTCCCTGCCGTGCAGGAGGGCCGCGTCCGCAAGGAGGTGGTGCCCGATGCCCGCCCCTCGGGCACGCAGGGCTGGTGGATGAACACCCGCCGCGAGGCCTTTCGCGATCCCCGGGTGCGCGAGGCGATCGGCCTGTGCTTCGACTTCAACTGGTCGAACGCCAACCTGATGTACGGCGCCTATATCCGCACAGCCTCCTACTTCGAGAATTCGGACTTGAAGGCTGCCGGCCGGCCGGCACCGGAGGAGCTGGCCCTCCTCGACCCCATGCGGGGCGACCTGCCGGCGGAGGTCTTCGGCGAGGCCTGGAGTCCGCCGAGTTCCGATGGTTCGGGCCAGGACCGCGCCCTGCTCAGCCGGGCCGTGGCCCTGCTGCGGGAGGCTGGCTGCACCCGCGACGGCGGCGTGATCCGGCTACCCTCCGGCAAGCCGCTGGAGATCGAGTTTCTCGACAACGACCCGGTATTCCAGCCGGTGACGCAGCCCTTCATCCGCAATCTCGGGCTGATCGGCATCCGCGCCAGCATCCGGCTGGTCGATCCCTCGCAGTATCAGGCCAGGGTCAAGGACTTCGACTTCGATTTAACCGCGCGTCGCTTCGGGTCCGGGCTCACCCCGGGGCCGGAATTGCGCGAGGCCTACGGGTCGCGCGCCGCCGGCACGCCCGGGTCGAACAATCTGGCGGGTATCGCCAGCCCCGCCATCGATGCCCTGATCGAGCGCGTGACGGAGGCGACCTCCCGCGCCGACATGATCCACGCCGCGCGCGCCCTCGACCGGGTGCTGCGGGCCGGACGCTACTGGGTGCCCATGTGGTACAAGGCCGACCACCGGCTGGCCCTCTGGGATGTCTATGGCCGCCCGGCCAAGGGGCCGACCTACGATCTCGGCGTGCCGAACGTCTGGTGGTACGATGCCGCCAAGGCCCGGCGCATCGGCCGAACCTGAGGGACACCCGTGCTCGGCTACATCCTGCGCCGCATCGCGCTCATGGTCCCGACTATCTTCGGGATCATGCTCATCACCTTCGTCATCGTGCAGTTCGCCCCCGGCGGCCCGGTGGAGCGGGTGCTGGCCCAGCTCCAGGGCCAGAACGAGGGTAGCCTGTCGCGGGTGACCGGCGGCGCCGGCGACCTCGGTGGCGCCGCACGCAGCGGCGGTGGGGGCGAGGCCAATGCCCGCTATCGTGGGGCGCAGGGGCTCGACCCGGCCTTCATCAAGAAGCTCGAGCAGCAATTCGGCTTCGACAAACCGGCGCCCGAGCGCTTCGCCAAGATGATCTGGGACTACGTCCGGTTCGACTTCGGCAACAGCTATTTTCGCGACGTCTCGGTCCTGCAACTGATCCGCGAGCGGCTGCCGGTGTCGATCTCGCTCGGCCTCTGGATGACGCTGATCTCCTACGCGATCTCGATTCCGCTCGGCATCCGCAAGGCCGTGCATGACGGCTCGCGCTTCGACCTCTGGACCTCGACCGTCGTCATCATCGGCTACGCGATCCCGAGCTTCCTCTTCGGCATCGCGCTGATCATCCTGTTCGCGGGCGGCTCCTTCGTGCAGATCTTCCCGATCCGGGGCCTCACCAGCGAGAACTTCGAGTCCCTGAGCCTGTGGGGCAAGGTGGTCGACTACGCCTGGCACATGACGCTTCCGCTGGCGGCGCTGGTGCTCGGCGCCTTCGCGACCTCGACCCTGCTGACCAAGAACTCCTTCCTCGACGAGATCCGCAAGCAATATGTGCTCACGGCCCGGATGAAGGGCCTGTCCGAGCGCCGGGTTCTCTACGGCCACGTCTTCCGCAACGCGATGCTCATCGTGATCGCGGGCTTTCCCGCGGCTTTCATCTCGGCCTTCTTCACCGGTTCACTGCTGATCGAGACGATCTTCTCCCTGGATGGCCTCGGGCTCCTGTCCTTCACCTCGATCGTCGGGCGCGACTACCCGGTGGTGTTCGCGACCCTGTACATCTTTTCCCTGCTCGGCCTGGCGGTGAACCTGCTCTCCGACCTGATCTACACGTGGATCGACCCGCGCATCGACTTCTCGGCGCGGGCAACGTGACCACCCTCCCCCTCGTCATCCGACATGAGCACGCTGGCGACGCCGAGGCGATCGAGCGTCTCCATGCCCGCGCCTTCGGTCCCGGCCGCTTTGCCCGCACCGCCTACCGCCTGCGCGAGGGCACGGTACCGGTGGCCGAGCTCTGCTTCACCGCCCTGGTGGCGACCTATCTCGTCGGCTCGGTGCGCGTGGGGCCGGCCGAGGCGGGCGATCGCCTCCTCGTGCTCGGGCCGCTCACCGTCGATCCGAGCTTCGAGGGCCGCGGCATCGGGGCTGCCCTGATGACGGCCTGCCTCGATGCGGCGACCGCCGCCGGACACGGCCTCGTCGTCCTGATCGGCGACGCGCCCTATTACCGGCGCTTCGGCTTCTCCCCGATCCCGCCCGGACGCCTCGTCCCGCCTTCCCCCGTCGACCCGGCCCGCTTCCTCTGGCGCGAGCTCCGGCCCAGCGCGGCCGCTACGATCTCCGGGAACGTGACCGCCCTCCGCCGGCGTTGACCCCGCCGAGGGCGTCGACCGGCGCCGGCAGGGACCACACTCGATGGATGATTCCGCGATCCGACACGACACGATCACGGCGAACGGGGTGGCGCTCCACGTGGCGCGACTGGGGCGCGGCCGCCCCCTGGTTCTGCTGCACGGCTGGCCGGAATTCTGGCTGACCTGGGAGCCGGTGATGCGGCGCCTCGCCGACCGTTTCGAGCTGATCGCCCCGGACCTGCGAGGCTTCGGCGCCAGCGAGAAGCCCGACCTCAACCCATCCGACAAGGCCGGCGCCGACGTGCATGCCGCCGATATCGTCGCGTTGCTTGATGCCCTCGGTATCCCCCGGGCCGGTATCGTCGGCCACGATGTCGGGGCCTACGTGGTCCAGGCCCTGGGTCGGACCGCGCCGGAGCGGCTGACCGGGCTGTTCACCTTCGATTGCCCCTATCCGGGCATCGGCCCGCGCCTCGCCGTCCCTGAGATGCTCGTTGAGATCTGGTACCAGTCCTACCACGTGAAGCCCTTCGCGGCGGCCCAGGTCGGGGCCTCGCGCGAGGGCTGCCGGCTCTATATCGGCCATTTCCTGCGTCACTGGGCCGGCGGCAACCCGGCCGCCTTCGACGACGTGCTGGAGAGCTTCGTCGACAACTTCCTGGCGCCCGGCAACTTGCAGGGCGGCTTCAACTGGTACGTCAGCGCCCAGGAGGGGCGCCTGGCCATGATCCGCGGCGAGGCCCCACGCCTGCCGCCGATCACCGTTCCCACCGGCATCCGCTGGGGCGATCGCGATCCACTGTTCCCCTATGCCTGGACCGACCGCCTCGGCGAGACCTTCGCGGAACTCGATCTCGCGCCATTTCCGGGCGTCGGCCACTTCCCGCACCGGGAGGACCCCGACCGGGCCGCGGCCGAGATCGCGCGGTTCTTCGAAGGGCTGCCGGACTGATCTGCGTCGGTGTCGCTTCGACCACGTCATCCTTCTTCCCCCTGCGGGAGAAGGTGGCCCGCGAAGCGGGACGGATGAGGGGAGCGACCTTTTCGGATAGGGCTTCCCCTCTCCTGGTCGCTCCGCGACCCCCTCCCCCGCAGAGGGGGGAGAGTCGGTTACCCTACGCCGCTCGGCCGCGACGTCCTTCCACCAGCCACATCGCCAGCACGGCGGCCGCCAGGGCGGCGAGCGCCCATAGGCCGAGGGCCAGCGGATAAACCTCGACGCCCCGGATATTGGCGCTGTCGCTCGGGCGGAAGCCGATCCAGTCGGCCCCGCTGAGGCGGCCGCTACGGACCGATTGCAGGCGCGGCACCACGGTGCCGCCGCCGGCCTCCGCGACCCGGCGGATCGAGCCGCCGGTACCCTCCGCCAGAGCCTTCAGGCGCTCGGTGTCGCTGAAGACGTCGGCGAGCTCGCGTGGATTCGGCGGACCGACGCTCACGAAGGCGACGAGATTGCCCGAGCGCAGGGTGTGCAGGCCGAGTTCGGCCGCCTCGAAGGTCGTCGCGAACAGGCCCGGCTCGCCCTGCGTTAGGGTCAGGGTGCGCTGGTTGCCGGTCGGACCCGTGACGGTGACGGGCTCCACGGTGTCGGCCATGGTCTGGCGCTCGACGCGGACCTCGCGGCCATGCCCGGTGGTCTGGGCCCGCAGGGCCTCCTCCTCCAGGGCCGGCTCCTTCATGAGCCAGTGCCCGAGGCGGCGCAGCAGGTCGAGATAGGGGCCGCCCTCCTGGTAGCCGCGGGCCCAGAGCCAGGCGTGGTCGGACAGGAGAAGCGCCACCCGCCCCTTTTCCTCGCGCGACAGGGCCAGGAGCGGCAGGGCGTTCGGCCCCTGCAGGATCGGCTGGATGCCGGGCTTCACCTGCGCGGAGACGATGCGCAGCCAGTCGCCCCAGGCCGGCGGCGAAGCCTCCGAACCGGGCAGCGCCCGGGTGACCGGATGGCGGTTACCGATGGCCGTGAGGGCCGCCTTGTAAGGCTGCTCGACCACCCGCCCGTTGGGCTCGCCCGGCAGGATCGCGGCGAGGCGTGTGCGCGACAGGCTCGAGGGTGAGGCAAATTCGGGACCCGCCGCGATCAGCAGGGCGCCGCCTTCGCGGACGTAGCGGACGATGTTGTCGAAATAGGCCGAGGGCAACACGCTCTGGTTCGCGTAGCGGTCGAAGATGATCAGGTCGAAATCCTTGATCTTCTGAACGAACAGCTCGCGCGTCGGAAAGGCGATCAGGGACAGTTCGGAGATCGGGGTGCCATCCTGCTTCTCGGGCGGGCGCAGGATGGTGAAGTGTACGAGGTCGACATTCGCGTCGGACTTCAGGAGGTTGCGCCAGGTGCGCTCGCCCTGGTGAGGCTCACCCGAGACGAGGAGCACCCTCAACTTCTCGCGGATGCCCTCGATGGGCAGGACTGCACGGTTGTTGATGGTGGTGAGCTCGCCCGGGAGCGGCTCCACCTCGATCTCGACCACGTTCGGGCCGCCATGCTCGATCCGCATGGTCAGGGAGAAGGGCTGGCCGGTCGGGAAGGTCCGGCGGCCGACCTCCTCGCCGTCGCGGCGCACGGTGAGGGTGGCGCTGCCGGTGCCGCCACGCTCCATCACCTCGGCCCGGATGGTCAGGTCGCGTCCGACGATGCCGAAGCGCGGTGCCTCGATCAGCTTGATCTGCCGGTCGCGCTCGTCCGGATGGCCGGTGACGAGGACGTGGAGCGGCCCCTTCAGGCCCAGGGCCGCCACCGAAGCCGGAATGTCGTGGACCACGCCGTCGGTCAGCATGACGACGCCCGCAAGGCGCTCGGCCGGCACGTCCGCCAGCGCCTGCGACAGGGCCGTGAACAGCCGGGTGCCCTCGTCGCCCTCCTTGGCGTCGGGAACGTCGATGAAGCGCGGCTCGATGTTGGTCAGGGCGCCGAAGCGACGCTGCAACTCCGCGCGCACCGCATCGGTCATGGCTGGCCGGTCGCCGAGGCCCTGCGAGGCCGAGCGGTCGACCACGATGGCGGCGATGTCCTTCACCGGCTCACGGTCCTCGCGCACCAGGGACGGGTTGGCGATCGCGAGGAGAACCAGCGCCAGAACGAGCGCCCTCAGGATCGCGGTGCGGCCCCGGGCCAGGACGGCCAGGACGGCGAAGACCGCGACGAGGACGCCGAAGCCGATCAGCACCGGCCAGGGCACCAGGGGGGTGAAGCTGAGGCTCAGCATGGGCGGATGGCCTCCGATACAGGGAACGTCACTGGCCCAGCCGCTCCAGCAGCGCCGGGACGTGAACCTGATCGGCCTTGTAGTTGCCGGTGAGGGTGTAGATCACGAAATTGATGCCGCCGCGGAAGGCCATCTCGCGCTGGCGCTGGTCGCCGCCGACGATGGGGTAGAGCGGCTCGCCGCGCTTGCCCACCGCCCATGCGGCCGCGAGGTCGTTGCTCGTGATGACGATGGGCGAGACGCCGTCGCCGGCGCGCGCGGGACGACGTTCGGAGCCTTCCCCCGCCGGCGGCAGGGTCTCGACCCAGGTCTGGCCTGTGGCGTAGCGGCCCGGGAAATTGTCGACCAGGTAGAAGGCCTTGGTCAGCACGTGATCGGGCGGCACCGGCTCGAGTTCGGGGACCTCCAGGGTCGCCAGCATCTTGCGGAGATAGGCGCCCTCCGGCGTCGGCGGGCCGCCCGGCCGCGCGGTGAGCGCGTCGCGGGTGTCGAAGATCACGGTGCCGCCGTTGCGCATGAAGGCGTCGATACGCCGGATCGCGGTCTCGCTCGGCTGCGGCCGCCCAGCGACGATGGGCCAGTAGATCAGCGGGTAGAAGGCGAGTTCGTCCTTCGCGGGATCGATCCCGATCGGGTCGCCCGGCTCCAGGGCCGTACGGCTCGCCAGCATCTGCGTCAGGCCGGAGAGGCCGGCCCGGCTCGCGGTGTCCGCCGCTTCGTCGCCGGTGATCACGTAGGCGAGCCGTGTGGCCAGGGCCGAGTCGAAGGCGCCCGCGCGCACCGGCGGGGCCGGCTGGGCCCGTACCGGCACGGGCGTGCCGATCAGCGCGCCGAGCGCCAGCCCGGTGAAGAAGAGTGCGGCCGGCCGCGAGACGAAGCCCCGTCCGCGCCGCAGGAAGCCGCCGAGCCAGAGGCCCGCGAGGGTGTCGAGGATGAGGAGCATCAGGGCCAGGGTGAAGAAGGTGGCGCGCAGATCGAGTGTCTCGGCACCGGCGAGCGAGCCGAGGCGGGCGCCGGACAGGGCCGCGAAATCGAGGGGCCTCAACCGGTCCGTCGCCGCGAGGGCGTTGACCGCGATGCCGCCGTCGGCCGGTCCGTAGAAGCCCGGTGGGTGCTCCAGGGTCGCCCGATCGCCGTAATCGGCAGAGACCGCGGTGGCGCCGGCCGGCGGTGCGCCGAGGGCGCCGAAGCCGTCGAGGGTGAGACGCGGCGCGAGCACGGCCGTCGCCCGCGCGCCGGCATCGCCCGCCGGCAGCGCCTTGGCGCCGGCGAGATTCACCACCCGGCGCAGCATGTCGATGAACAGGCCCGACAGGGGCAGGTTCGACCAGGTGGTGTCGGCGGTGACGTGAAAGAGCACGACGAGGCCCTGGCCGCGCTTCTGCGCCGTGACGATCGGGGTGCCGTCCTGGAGGGACGCCCAGGTCCGGCCCGGCAGGTCGCCGTCGGGCTCGGCCAGGATCTGCCGGCGCACGCCGATATCGGCAGGCGGTGTCAAGCCGGCGAAGGGACTCTCGGGAGCGAAGGGCGCCAGGGTCTTGGGGCTGTCCCAGGAGAGGGTGCCGCCGAGGGTGCGGCCGCCGCGGCGCAGGCGCACCGGCACGAGGGGATCGTTGCCGGCGGCGAGGCGGGGCCCGGCGAAGCGCAGCAGGAGGCCGCCCTCGTCGACGAACTGCTCGACCCGGGCGAGCGTCGGACCGTCGAGGGCACCGACATCGGCCAGGACGAGGACCGAGACCTGGTTGTCGAGGAGTTGCCCGATGGATTCCGCGATGCCCTTGGCGCCCCGGGGCTCCTGCACGTCGGCGTAGGGACTGAGCGCGCGCGACAGGTAGTAGGTCGGCGCCAGCAGCGGCTGAGCCTGATCGCTGGTCCCGCCGAAGACGAGGCCGACGCGGCGGCGCTTGCCGCGTTCGTCCACCAGGGTCACGGCCCCGGCCGAGCGCTCGGCCGCGACCTCGATCCGGCTGATGCTGTTGCGCAGCTCCACCGGCAGGTCGAACCCGATGTCGGCCTCGGTGGCGTCAGGCCCGAAGGTGAAGGCGTGCTCGGCCAGGGGCAGGCCCTTCTGGTCAACGGCGCGCACGAGGCCGGTATCGCGGCCGTTCGGTGCTGCGCGCAGGACATGCGCGGTGAGCTGGCCGCTGGCTTCCGCGGCCGAGAGCGCGAGGGCCGGCGGCTGGTCGGCCTTCAGGATGGTGAGCGCGGCTCCGGTTCGGCCGACTAGGTCCGCGAGGCTCTTGCCGAACGTCTCCTCGCCCGGTCCGGCCACGCCGTCGCTGATCCAGAGGATCGCCGTGCTCCGGTTGCGATCGAGGAAGGCGGTCAGGGAGGCCAAGTGCGCGGCGCGGTCGGCGAGGTGCGGACGCGGCGCGATGGCGCGCAGGCGTTCCAGGGCGGCGGCCGGCACCCGGGACTCCAGGGCCGCCGCCGGCTCGGCCAGGGCCGTCACAGCTACCGGCCGGCCGTCGCGGGCCGCGCTCTCGATCGCGTCGGTGGCCACCCGCAGGCGGTCGCGCCAGTCGTGAGCGGCGGTGAAACCGTTGTCGAGAACGACGAGGAGCGGCGTCCGCCCCGTGGCGGCGCCGGTGCCGGAGGGGTTCCAGACAGGGCCGGACACCGCCAGGATCAGGCAGGCGGCGGCGAGGATGCGCAGGATCAGCAGCCAGGGCGGTGTCCGGGCTGGCGTCTCGCGCTTCCCCATCAGGTCGGCCATGATCCGCAGGGGCGGGAAGTCGATGCGGCGCGGCCGCGGCGGGGTCACCCGCAGCAGAAACCAGAGCGCCGGCAGGGCGACGAGCGCGGCGAGCGCCAGGGGCGCGGCGAAGGTGAGGGGTAATCCGAGCATGCGGCGATCCTCAGCCGGTCCCGCGCGCCGCGGCGACGAGGGTCAGGAGGCGCAGGGCCGCCTCGCTCGCCGGACGGTCGGTGCGATGGATCGTCAGGGTCCAGCCCTGGGTCCGGGCGATTTCCGCGAGGCGGTCGCGATGGGCGGCGATCCGAACCCGGTAGGCCTCGCCCCAGGCCCCGGCATCCCCGACATTGAGGCTGAGCTTCGATTCGAGATCGTGCAGGACCGCCTGCCCCGTGAACGGGAAGGTCTCCTCCACAGGATCGACGATCATCACGAGGTGGCCCCGGGTACCCCGGCCGGCAAGCCGATCCACCGACGCCTTCACGGCCTCGGGCGGCGACAGGAAGTCACTGATCAGAACGGCCTCGTCGAACCGGCCCGGCGTGGCTGACGGCGGAGCGTCGTCGTCCTGACCCTTGGCGTCGGCGACGAGGGCCTGCGCCATGGTCTCGACGATGCGGCGGGAAGCGGTGGCGCGGGTGAGGCCGAGCAGGCCAGTGCGCTCGCCACCTTCGACCAGAGCATCGGCCAGGGCAAAGCCGAGCACCAGCGCGCGTTCGACCTTGGGCGCCTGCGCCAAGTGCGAGGCGAAGCCCATGGAGGCCGAGCGGTCGATCCAGAACCAGATATTGTGGGTGGCCTCCCACTCGCGCTCGCGCACGTAGAGCCGGTCGTCCCGGGCCGAGCGGCGCCAGTCGATGCGCGCGGCGGCCTCGCCGGCGACGAAGGGCCGGAACTGCCAGAAGCTCTCGCCCGGTCCGGCCCGGCGGCGGCCGTGGATGCCATGGGCCAGCGTCGAGGACACCCGGCGGGATTCGAGGATCAGCCGCGGCATGCGCTCGGCCAGGGCGAGCGCGTTCTCGGTCTCGCGGCGTCCGGGATTGCGGGCGCTCCGGTCGAGGACCTGGGTGGCGCCGCCGCCGGGCCGGGGAATCGCCATGCCCTAGAGCTTGCCGGCAAGTTGGGCGATGAGACCCGAGATGGTCTCGCCGTCGGCGCGGGCCGCGAAGCTCAGCGCCATACGGTGCTTGAGCACGGGCTCGGCCAGTGCCTTCACGTCGGCGATGGAAGGCGCGACCCGGCCCTCGATCAGGGCACGGGCGCGCACCGCCAGGGTGAGCGCCTGGCTGGCGCGGGGGCCCGGCCCCCAGAGGAGCTTGCCCGTCAGGGCGGGATCGCCGCCGTCGGGGCGCGCAGCGCGCACGAGGTCGAGGATGGCATCCACCACCGCGTCCCCGACGGGCAGACGGCGCACGAGGCGCTGGGCCGTCAGCAGGGACTCGGTGGACATCACCGCCACCGGCTTGTGCTCGTCGACGCCCGTGGTCTCGATCAGGATGCGGCGCTCGGCGGCGCGGTCGGGGTAGCCGACGTCGATCTCCAGGAGGAAGCGGTCGAGTTGCGCCTCGGGCAGCGGATAGGTGCCCTCCTGCTCGATCGGGTTCTGGGTCGCCAGCACGTGGAAGGGGCGCGGCAGGTCATGGCGCTCGCCCGCCACGGAGACGAAGTTCTCCTGCATGGCCTGCAGCAGGGCGGACTGCGTGCGCGGGCTGGCGCGGTTGATCTCGTCCGCCATGAGGAGTTGCGTGAAGACCGGGCCCTTGACGAAGCGGAAGGAGCGGTGGCGATCGGCGTCCTCGTCCAGGATCTCGGTGCCGAGGATATCGGAGGGCATCAGGTCCGGCGTGAACTGCACCCGGCGGGCATCGAGGCCAAGGACGGTGCCGAGGGTCTCGACCAGCTTGGTCTTGGCAAGGCCAGGCAGACCGACCAGCAGGCCGTGGCCGCCGGCCAGGATCGTCACCAGGGCGAGGTCGACGACCTGCTCCTGGCCGAAGATGACCTTGTGGATCGCCTCGCGGGCCTGCCCCACCGAACCGAGACAGGCTTCCGCCGTGGCGACGATGCCGTCATCGAGGGTGGTGGCCGGCTGGGAGCCCTGAATCATGCGTGTCGGTCCTGGCTTCTCCGCGTCGGCCGTCGAGGGGCCGCGCACGGCGGGAATGCGCCATCGAGGGGCGGGCCTGGCGTCGGCCGTCTGTGGGAGAGTGTGGCGCCCTTTGCGGCACCCTGGCAAGGTCGGCGCGACGACGCAGGGTTCAGCCCTGGCGCGCGCAGACCTCGCCCGCCGCTGAGAGGACGTCGCACCGCCGTTCCCCCGTCATCCGAATGCGCTATCTTGTGATCGCATGACCGACCCGAGCCCTCCCGCCGCCGATCCGACGATCGACCGCCTCAGCGCCGCCCTCGGCGACGCGGCGCGTCGCGGTCCGCCCCCGGTGGAACGCTGGAACCCGCCCTTCTGCGGGCCGATCGACATGCGGATCGCCGCCGACGGCACCTGGCACCACGACGGCGCGCCCATCCGCCGCCCGGCCCTGGTCAAGCTCTTCGCCTCAATCCTTCGTCGCGAACCGGACGGCGGCTACGTGCTGGTCACCCCCGTGGAGAGTGTCGGCATCACGGTGGAGGATGCCCCCTTCGTGGCCGTGGAGATGGCGGTCGAGGGCGACGGTCCGGGGCGGCGCATTGCCTTCCGCACCAATGTCGACGACCTCGTGCCGGTGGATGCCGATCATGCTCTGCGCTTCGCGCAGGATGCCGGCGGCGGCCTGCGTCCCTACGTCCATGTCCGCCGCGATCTCTGGGCGCTCCTGACCCGGGCTCTGACCTTCGACCTCCTGGCCCTCGCGGAGGAGCAGGACGGCTGGCTCGGCGTGATGGCCGGCGGCACCTTTCACCGCGTCGCACCCGCCGATAGCGCATGAGGGAGAACCCTGCGCTGGCGGACCTCGTCGCCCGGGCCGCCGAGTACCTGTCCGCGGAGCCGCCGGGCGATGGCGCTCCGACGGCGAATCCGCGCGGTGACCACGACCTCGACGGAGCCGATGCAGCGGTGGTGCCGGAGCGGCCGCATCGGCGCGCGGCGGTGCTCGTGCCCGTGCTGCCTCGCGCCGACGGTCCCCACGTGCTGTTCACCGTCCGGGCCGCGCATCTGCGCGATCATTCGGGGCAGATCGCCTTCCCGGGGGGCAAGATCGACGCCGTGGATTCGAGCCCGGCCGATGCCGCCCTGCGCGAGGCTCGCGAGGAAGTCGGGCTTCCCGCCGAGGCGATCCGTGTGCTCGGCTACCTCGATCCATATCTCTCGGCCACGGGCTTCCTGGTCCTGCCCGTGCTCGGTCTCGTCGACCCGGAGGCAGACCTGTTCCTGAACCCCGACGAGGTCGCCGCGACCTTCGAGGTCCCGCTGGGCCACCTCCTCGATCCGGCCCAGCGCCGAATCGAGAGCGCGGTCTGGCGCGGTCGGCAGCGACGCTACTACGCCATCACCTACGGCGAGTTCCGGATCTGGGGCGTCACCGCCGGGATCGTCAACAACCTGCAGGAGCGCCTCTTCCCGTGACGCAGCGCCCGCCCCACCGCCATTCGAGACAGTCATGATCCGCCGCGTCCTCGAAGAGCTCCTGATCTTCCTCTCGCCGTTCCTCCTCTACGCGCTCTACCTCGCGATCCGCGGACGCCGGCCCGATCATGGCGTGCACTGGGATGGGCAGGCCTTCCGCCTGACCCTGGCGGGCATCGTCCTCGTCATCCTCTCCCTCGTGGCGACGGGACTCTTCAGCGAGCGCCACCGTGGCGGCTACGTGCCGCCCCACCTGGAGAACGGCCAAGTGGTGCCCGGGCGGTTCCAGTGAGCGAGCACGTCATCGACCAAGATGGCCTTGGCCAACTTCTCGACCGACCGGGAGTCCGTCGCGTGCTCGCCGCCCTGTCGGCAGAGGGTGAAGCGACCCGGCTCGTCGGTGGCTGCGTCCGCGATGCGCTGCTCGGGCGTGCCGGCGACGACATCGACCTGACCACCACGCTGCTGCCACCGGCGGTGATCGCCCGGGCCGAGGCGGCCGGCCTGCGCGCCATCCCGACCGGGATCGAGCACGGCACCGTCACGCTGCTCGCGGACAAGGCGGCCTTCGAGGTCACCACCCTGCGGGAGGACGTCGAAACCGACGGCCGTCACGCCGTGGTGCGGTTCGGGCGCGATTTCGCCCTCGATGCGCAGCGCCGGGATTTCACCATCAACGCGCTGTCCCTGACGCCCGATGGCAAGCTCCGCGACACGACCGGCGGAGTCGACGATCTCAGAGCGGGACGCGTTCGTTTCATCGGCGAGCCCCGGACCCGCATCCGCGAGGATGCCCTGCGCATCCTGCGTTTCTTCCGGTTCCATGCCCGCTACGGGGCCGGACCGCCCGACCCTGAAGGCCTGTCGGCTTGCATCGACGCCCGCGATGCCCTGGACGGGCTCTCGCGGGAGCGTATCCGGGCGGAATTCCTCAAGCTGCTGCTGGCGCCCGGCGTGGCCACGGCGGTCGCGACCTTGAGCGAGACCGGCCTGCTCCTGCGGCTGATCGGCGGGTTCGGGGATCGCGGACGCCTCGCCCGCGCCCTCGCAAAGGGCGAGACGACGTCCGCGATCGAACGACTGGCGGCGCTGGCGGTCTGGTCCGCTTCGGATGCCGGGCGTCTCGAGCTTGGGTTACGGCTCTCGAAGACGGACGTTGCGGCCCTCGTGGCCTATGGGCGAGCCCTCGGAGCTCTGCATGGACGGGCCATTATCGACGGTACGGAGGTTCGCCGCCTGGCCGCCGATCACGACCGCCTGGGCCTCGCCCTCGCGCGGACGAGCACCCGGGGCGAACCGACGCCGGCCCTCTCGAAGGAAGCCGACCGGTATCTCGATGATCTGGCGGATGGCCGTATCACGGCACCGACATTTCCCCTCGGAGGGGCCGATCTGGTGGCGCGGGGCGTTCGGCCCGGCCCGGAGATCGGTCGTCGGCTCGCCCGGGCCCGGGCCCGGTGGCTGGATCTCGGCTGCCCGGACGATCCGGCCGCACGCGAGGCTTTGCTCGAGCACGCGGCCGGGTAGGGTCTCGCGGCCGATCGGCCTTTAGAAGTTGAGCGCGACCTTGGCGTCGCGGAGCTGAACGATCTGGCCGGTGAGTTCGTCCTTCTTGGCGAAGTCCTCGGTGGCGTCGCGCAGCATCTCGACCGCCTCGATGTCGCGATCGAGGGATTCCGGCGAGATCTCCTCGAAGGGGTTCGCGCGCTCCGCGATGACGGTGACGGAGGTCGGGCCGATATCGGCGAAGCCGCCACGGACCAGGACACGCTTGCCGGTATGGCCGGCCTCGTTGATCACGATGACGCCGACCTTGAGGGCGGTGAGCACGGGGGCGTGACCGGGGAGCACGGTCATCTCGCCCTCGATGCCGGGCAGCTGCACGGCTTCGATCTGGCCGGAATACAGCGTCCGCTCGGGACCGACGAAATCGAACTGGAAGGTAGCCATGAGGTCGAGGATCCCGGCTCGGGTTGTCTGTGCGGAAGGACGGCGCGCCGTGCCCGAAAGAGGCGCGCGCCGTCGTGTTCGTCGTCAGGCCCTGCGGCGATCGGCGACGAAGCCGATCCCGAGGCCCAGCACCGCGCCGATGACGGCGAAGATGCCGATATGCTGCATCTGACCCGTGGTCAGGGAACCGCCGCGGGTTCCCGCCGGCGAATCCCCCTGAACCTCCAGGCTGAACGACCCGATCTTGATCTCGGCCGCCTCGGGTCGGGTGAGATACCCTGCAAGGCCACCGACCACGAGACCGACGAGGAGGAGAACGACTTTGGCGTTCAAGACCTCAGGCCGCCGCGGCGATCTTCTTCGCCTTCTCCTTGGCGTCCTCGATCGTGCCGACCATGTAGAACGCCGCCTCCGGCAGGTCGTCGTACTCGCCGTTCACCAGGCCCTTGAAGCCCTTGATCGTGTCGGCCAGCGGGACCTGGATGCCCGGCGAGCCGGTGAAGATCTCGGCCACCGAGAAGGGCTGCGAGAAGAAGCGCTCGATCTTGCGGGCGCGGGCGACGGTGAGCTTGTCCTCTTCCGAGAGCTCGTCCATGCCCAGGATCGCGATGATGTCCTGGAGGGCCTTGTAGCGCTGCAGGGTCTGCTGGACCTTACGGGCGACCTCGTAGTGCTCCTCGCCGAGGACGGCGGGGTTGAGCATGCGCGAGGTGGAGTCCAGCGGATCCACGGCCGGGTAGATACCCTTTTCGGCGATCGAACGCGACAGCACGGTCGTGGCGTCGAGGTGGGCGAACGAGGCGGCCGGCGCCGGATCGGTCAGATCGTCGGCCGGCACGTAGATGGCCTGCACCGAGGTGATCGAGCCCTTGGTGGTGGTGGTGATGCGCTCCTGGAGGGCGCCCATGTCGGTGGCCAGGGTCGGCTGATAGCCCACTGCCGACGGGATGCGGCCGAGGAGCGCCGACACTTCCGAGCCGGCCTGGGTGAAGCGGAAGATGTTGTCCACGAAGAACAGCACGTCCTGGCCCTGGTCGCGGAAGTCCTCGGCGATGGTCAGGCCGGTGAGGGCGACGCGCGAGCGGGCGCCGGGGGACTCGTTCATCTGGCCGTAGACCAGCGCGCACTTGGAGCCCTCGGCGGAGCCGTTGTGCTCTTTGGGGTCCATGTTCACCTTGGACTCGATCATCTCGTGGTAGAGATCGTTGCCCTCGCGGGTGCGCTCACCGACGCCGGCGAACACCGAGTAGCCGGAGTGCACCTTGGCGATGTTGTTGATGAGCTCCATGATCAGCACGGTCTTGCCGACGCCGGCGCCGCCGAACAGGCCGATCTTGCCGCCCTTGGCGTAGGGGGCGAGGAGGTCGACCACCTTGATGCCGGTGACGAGGATCTGCGACTCGGTGGACTGCTCGGAATAGGCGGGCGCCGGCTGGTGGATGGCGCGCAGGGTGTCCGACTGGATCGGGCCGGCCTCGTCGATCGGCTCGCCGATGACGTTCATGATGCGGCCGAGGGTGTTGAAGCCGACCGGAACCTTGATGGCCTCGCCGGTGTCGGTGACCTCCTGGCCGCGGACCAGGCCTTCCGAGGTGTCCATGGCGATGCAGCGCACGGTGCTCTCGCCGAGCTGCATGGCGACTTCGAGCACCAGGCGGCTGCCGTTGTTCTTGGTCTCCAGGGCGTTCAGGATCTCGGGCAGGTGGCCGTCGAAGTGAACGTCGACCACGGGGCCGATGACCTGGGTGATCTTGCCGACCTTGTTCGAGCCGGCGCCGGGGATCGCGGTGTTCGCCATGTTACGGGTCCTTTGGATATGTTGCGGTCAGGGCGTCGTCTGCGCTTAGAGCGCTTCGGCGCCCGAGATGATCTCGATGAGTTCCTTGGTGATCATGGCCTGACGCGTCCGGTTGTAGATCTGCGTCTGCTTCTTGATCATTTCGCCCGCGTTGCGCGTGGCGGAGTCCATGGCGCCGGTGCGAGCGCCCTGCTCGGAGGCGGCGTTCTCCAGGAGCGCACGGAAAACCTGGACGGTGAGGTTGCGCGGGAGCAGCGTGTCGAGGATGGCCTCCTCGCTCGGCTCGAACTGAAGGGCGGCGTCCGGCGCCGTGGCGCCGGTCTCCGGCAGCTCGGCCGGGATGAGCTTCTGCGCCGTCGGGATCTGCGAGATCACGGAGCGGAAGCGCGAGTAGAACAACGTCGCGACATCGAACTCGCCGGCATCGAAGCGCGCGATGATGCTGTCGGCGATCTCGGCAGCGAACTCGTAGTCGACCGCCTTGTTGCCGCGCAGGTCGCGGTTCTCAATGATCTCGTCGCGGAACTGGCGACGAAGGAGGTCGTAGCCCTTCTTACCGACGGTGATCATCTTCACCGTCTTGCCCTCGGCCATCAGCTTGCGGGCATGGTCACGGGCGAGGCGGGCGATCGAGGAGTTGAAGCCGCCGCACAGGCCGCGATCGGCGGTGCAGACGATGAGCAGGTGGGTCTTCTCCGAGCCGGTGCCGGACAGAAGCCGGGGGCCCTGCACGCCGCCGACGAGGTTGGCCGCGAGATTCCCGAGTACCTGGGACATCTTCTCGGCGTAGGGACGCGCGCTCTCGGCGGCCATCTGGGCGCGCCGCAGCTTGGCGGCGGCGACCATCTGCATCGCCTTTGTGATCTTCTGCGTGCCCTTCACCGAGGTGATGCGGTTCCGCAGATCCTTCAAACTCGCCATGGGGTGACTTCCAGATCCATCCGCTGCCGCTCAAGGCGAGGCGCCCGGACGACCCGGGCGCCTGCGCTCGCTCAAGATCCGGTCGCCCGCGGGCGACCGGTTTCGCTGTCGATGCCTCGCCTCAGGCGAGCGACTTGGCGACGCTCTCGACGACGCCCTTGAGCGTCTTGGCGCTGTCGTCCGACAGGTCCTTCGAGTCGCGGATCTTGGTGAGGAGATCGGCATGCTTGGTGCGCAGGGCCGAGAGCAGGGCGTCCTCGAAGGGACGGACCTTGTTCAGCGGCAGGTTGTCGAGGTAGCCGTTCACGCCGGCGTAGATCACCGCTACCTGCTCTTCCATCTTCAGCGGCGAGAACTGCGGCTGCTTCAGGAGCTCGGTCAGTCGCGAACCGCGGTTCAGGAGCTTCTGGGTCGAAGCATCGAGATCCGAGCCGAACTGCGCGAAGGCGGCCATCTCACGGTACTGCGCGAGCTCACCCTTGATCTTGCCGGCGACCTTCTTCATCGCCTTCGTCTGGGCCGAGGAGCCCACGCGGGAGACCGAGAGGCCGACGTTCACCGCCGGGCGGATGCCCTGGTAGAACAGGTCGGTCTCGAGGAAGATCTGGCCGTCGGTGATCGAGATCACGTTGGTGGGGATGTAGGCCGAGACGTCGTTGGCCTGGGTCTCGATGACCGGCAGCGCGGTCAGCGAGCCGTTGCCGGCAGCATCACCCATCTTGGCGGCGCGCTCGAGCAGGCGCGAGTGGAGGTAGAACACGTCGCCCGGGTAGGCCTCGCGGCCCGGGGGGCGGCGCAGCAGCAGCGACATCTGGCGGTAAGCGACGGCCTGCTTGGAGAGATCGTCGTAAACGATCACGGCGTGCATGCCGTTGTCACGGAAGTACTCGCCCATGGCGCAGCCGGCGAAGGGCGCGATGAACTGCATCGGCGCGGCGTCCGACGCGGTGGCGGCGATGACGATCGAGTACTCGAGCGCACCGTTGTCCTCGAGGGACTTCACGAACTGGGCGACGGTGGAGCGCTTCTGACCGATGGCGACGTAGACGCAGTAGAGCTTGGCGTTCTCGTCGGTGCCGGCATGGGCCGGCTTCTGGTTCAGGATGGTGTCGAGGGCGATGGCGGTCTTGCCGGTCTGGCGATCGCCGATGATGAGCTCGCGCTGGCCGCGGCCGACGGGGATCAGGGCGTCGATGGCCTTGAGGCCGGTGGCCATCGGCTCGTGCACGGACTTGCGCGGAATGATGCCCGGGGCCTTCACGTCGACGCGGCGACGCTCGGTGGTGGCGATGGGGCCCTTGCCGTCGATCGGGTTGCCGAGCGCGTCGACGACGCGGCCGAGCAGCGCCTTGCCGACCGGAACGTCCACGATCGCGCCGGTGCGCTTGACGGTCTGGCCTTCCTTGATGTCGCGATCGGACCCGAAGATCACGATGCCGACGTTGTCCTGCTCGAGGTTCAGGGCCATGCCGCGCACGCCCGACTCGAACTCGACCATCTCACCGGCCTGGACGCTGTCGAGGCCGTAGGCGCGGGCGATGCCGTCACCGACGGACAGAACCTGACCGACCTCGGTGACTTCGGCTTCCTGGCCGAAATTCTTGATCTGATCCTTCAGGATCGCGGAGATCTCGGCGGCGCGGATGTCCATCGTCGGGCCTCTTGTCTTGGATTGAATGAATGGGGCTGGGAACGGGAAGCGGTCGGGCCTCGAGGGTCCTTACCGGGCTTCCCGCATCGCGAGGCGAATTCCGTTGAGCTTGGTGCGCAGAGAGGCGTCCACCATGCGGCTGCCGATCTTGACCACGAGGCCGCCGATCAGGCTGGGGTCGATCTTGAGGTCGAGGTCGATCTCGGAGCGGGCGACGTCGCGCAGCGACGCCTTGATCTCCTCGACGACGGCGTCGGAGGGACGCTCGGCGACGGTCACCTCGGCGCGGATGATCCCCTTCGACTCGCGCACCAGGGTGCGGAAGGCGCGGATCATGTCAGGGAGCGCGAACAGGCGGCGGTTGGCAGCTGCAAGGCGGATGAAGTTGCCGCCGATTCCACCGATGCCGGACTTCTCCAGCAGGGCCACGATGGCGGCCTCCTGCTCGGCACCCGTGAAGATCGGGCTGCGCACGAAACGGCGCAGGTCGGGGCTCTCCCTGAGCATTGCGTCGAACTGGTCGAGGCTTGCCGCCACGCCATCGACGTCGCGCTCATCGCGCGCCAGCTCGAACAAGGCCGATGCGTAGCGCGCCGCTACGCCTGCAACCGGGGAACCCGCCTCGGAACCGTTCTGCGCCACGCGCCGCTCTCTCTTCAATCCTGCCTGAGGGCTCCGGCCGCGTCGCGCCGTGTCCGGCGCGGGCTCTGAAACCGTCAGGATTGGGAACGTGCCGGTCTGCGCGGGCCATGAAAAGCCCGCCCTTCCGGCGCGGCGAGGGCCTAGCATGCGTGTCCGGGGGGCGCAAGACGAGGGAACTTGCGCCGATGCGTTGTGCAACGCGAGATACCGAACCCCGTTCCGATGCGGGCAAACGGTGGCGAAGGTGAGGCCGCCTTCAGCAGGCGATGCGATCGCAGCGCCGGGTCGCGGCGACCATCCGGGCCAGGGCTTTCGGTCCGGGATGGCCGAGAAGCCCCGTGTTGCCGAGAACGTAGGAGGGGGTCGCGGTGAGGCCGAGATCGGCGGCCATGCGCATCTGCGCCTTGAGGGCGAGGCGCACCTCCTCGCTGTCGGCGATGCCCTCGATCTCGGCGGCGGGCACGCCGAGCTTGACGGCGGCCTGGAGGGCGCCGGGCCCGTCGATCCTGCCGGGCTTGGCCAGCAACGTCCGATACAGGGTCCAGGCCGCGGCCGAACCGAGCTTGCGCTGGATCGCCAGGGCAACCTTGGCGGCCTGGGCCGACTGCACCGCGAGGATGGGATTGTTGATCAGGCCGATTCTCAACGACGGATCACTCTCGCTCAGCGAGACCATGTCGCCCGCCGCCTTCCGGCAATAGGGGCAATTGTAGTCGAAGAATTCGTACAGGGTCGTCTCGGCCTCGGCCGATCCGACATAGGTCACGCCGCGCAAGCCCGGAATCTCGCCGACGATCTCGCCGGGCAGACGCATGTTCGCGACAGGGCGGCCCTCGTCGTTGTCGACCTTGAACGCCTGGCCGTAGCCCTGTGCCGACCCCTCCCCGCCCATCGCGACGCCAGTGGCGAGGCTGGTGGCGGCGAGAAGGAAGCGCCGGCGATCGAGGCCCGGTAACGCGAAGCTCATGGGGCGGCCCTGGTAGCGTGGGGAACGGAAAAGCGAGGGGAAAGCCGCCCGGGTTCTAGACCCGCCGGTGCCCGACCGCCAGCGGCGCCGCGCCGACCGGCCTCAGCGCATCGCGCCCGGCCGGTCCCCCGCCGCCCAGGCGAGGGCCTGTTCCAGCCGGTCGTTGCCCCAGAACAATTCGCCGTCGTCGGCCAGGAACGTCGGTGCACCGAAGATCCCCCGGGAACGTGCCTCCTCGCCGTTGACGCGCAGCCGCCCTTTGTTGGTCTCCGCCGCCGCCTGCTTCAGGATGATCGTGCCGTCGAGGCCGAGGCCGTTGAGGATCGACACCACGGCGGGCGGCTCGGCGATCGACTGCCCGCGGCCGAACTCGGCCTCGTAGACGGCCTTGGAGAACGGCACGAGCCAATCGTGGTCCATGCCGTAGGTGGCTGCGCGGGTGGCGCTCAGGCTGTTCTGTGGAAAGGGATCGGGGCGCTTGACGGGCGGGAGGCCGAGCCGGGCCGCCTCGCGCTCGACGTCGCGCCACATGTGGCGTCCCTTGGCGGCGTAGAGGTTGAACGGCGAGGAATTCCAGCCCTGTGCGGCGAAGATCGGCCCGACGAGAAAGGGCCGCCAGCGGATCTCGACGCCCGCCGCCGCCGCCAGGGCCTCGATCCGCATGGCCGAGAGGTAGGAATAGGTCGAAGCGAACTCGTACCAGAATTCGAGGGTCGGCCTGCGCGGCATGCGTCGAATCTCCGGGATCGAGAATGGGCGTGAGTGTCGCCCGCCCGGAGGTTCGCGACAAGGCGGTTCACGACCACGGCCACGCCGAGCGAACGCGTCCGACGGCACAGCGGTTGCACGGTCCCGCGCTCCGCTGATAAGCCGCCGACATCCCGACGCGGAGGCGCAAGACGCCGACGCACACGACGCCCGAACCGGAAGCGAGCCCATGACCGACGCGAACCCGAAGCCCGTCAACAAGGTCGTGCTCGCCTATTCGGGCGGACTCGACACGTCGATCATCCTGAAGTGGCTGCAGACCACCTATGGCTGCGAGGTCATCACCTTCACGGCCGATCTCGGGCAGGGCGAGGAGCTCGAGCCGGCCCGCAAGAAAGCGGAACTGCTCGGGATCAAGCCTGAAAACATCTTCATCGAGGATCTGCGCGAGGAGTTCGTCCGCGACTACGTGTTCCCGATGTTCCGGGCCAATGCCCAGTACGAGGGCGTCTACCTCCTCGGCACCTCCATCGCCCGGCCGTTGATCGCCAAGAAGCAGATCGAGATCGCCGAGAAGCTGGGCGCGGACGCCGTCTGCCACGGTGCCACCGGCAAGGGCAACGACCAGGTCCGGTTCGAGCTCGGCTACTATGCCCTCAAGCCCGACGTCACCGTCATCGCCCCCTGGCGCGAGTGGGACCTGAAGAGCCGCGAGCAGCTGATCGCTTTCGCCGAGCAGCACCAGATCCCGATCTCCAAGGACAAGCGTGGCGAGAGCCCGTTCTCGGTGGACGCCAACCTCCTGCACGCGTCCTCGGAGGGCAAGGTGCTGGAGGATCCCGCCGACGAGGTGCCGGATTACGTCTACTCGCGCACCCGCTCGCCCGAGGAGGCGCCGGACACGCCGACCGTGATCACCATCGGCTTCGAGAAGGGAGACGCGGTCTCCATCGACGGCGAGCGACTGTCGCCCGCGAGCCTTCTCGCCAAGCTGAATCAGCTCGGCCACGACAACGGCATCGGACGCCTGGACCTTGTCGAGAACCGCTTCGTCGGCATGAAGAGCCGCGGCATGTACGAGACACCGGGCGGCACCATCCTGCTCCCCGCCCACCGGGCCATCGAGTCGATCACGCTGGACCGCGGTGCCGCACACCTCAAGGACCAGCTGATGCCGCAATACGCGGAGCTGATCTACAACGGCTTTTGGTTCTCGCCCGAGCGCGAGATGCTCCAGGCCCTGATCGACAAAAGCCAGGAGATGGTCACCGGCGAGGTCCGGCTGAAGCTCTACAAGGGCGGCGTCCACGTCATCGGCCGCACCAGCCCGAACTCGCTCTACGACCAGGATCTCGTCACCTTCGAGGAGGGCGCCGTCGCCTACGACCACCACGACGCAGCCGGCTTCATCAAGCTCAACGCCTTGCGGCTGCGCACCCTCGCTCAGCGCAAGAAGAAGCTCGGCGCCTGAGGCGAAACGGGTCGGGCCCCCCTCACCGGGGACCCGGCTACACGGACGGACGCGCGGAGAAGCCCCGGAGGATCTGCGGCACCTCGCTTGAGATTTCCCGGGCGAGAAACCCCAAGGGTCCCATCGATTTCGCGAGCCGGGCTCCGGCTTCACCGTGCAGGTAGACACCCCAGAGGGCGGCCGTCAGCGGATCGGCGCCCCGGGCGAGGATCCCTGCGACGAGGCCTGCGAGGACGTCACCCGAACCAGAGGTGGCGAGGCCGACCCCGCCGCCGTCGTAGTGCCAGTGCGCGCCGTCGGGGGCAACGATCCAGCTCTCCGCCCCCTTCATGATCACCACCGCCCGCATGAGGTCGGCGGCGCGCAGGGCCGCCGTCAGGGGCTCGGCCTCGACCGCCTCGCGTTTCCAGTCGAGGAGTTGCGCCATCTCGCCCGCATGGGGCGTCAGCACCGGCGGGGCCTTAAGGGCGCGGACTGTCTCAGCGTGGGCCGCGAGGCCGCAGATTGCCCCGGCATCGAGCACGTAGGCGGTCTCATTCTGCTCCGCGAGAAGCGTCTTCACCAGCGTCGTGGTGATATCGCAGGTGTTCATGCCGGGGCCGAGCAGCACCGCGTCGCAGCGCTGGGCCGCCTTGGCGATGCGGGGGGCCGCGGACTCCGCCGCGATCTCGCCCTCGTCGGTCTCCGGCAGTCCGATGACGAGTGCCTCGGGCACGGCCAGGGCCATTGCCACGGCGACACTCCGCACAGAGGCGATCTTCAGTTTGCCCGCTCCGGCTCGCAGGGCTGCGACGCCGGCGAGGAAGACGGCACCCGGCACTTCGGCGCAGCCGCCCAGGACGAGAACGCTACCGCGATCGTCCTTGCTGCCAGCCTCCGGGGTTGGAAGCGGACGCGCCCGCAGGCAATCCGCGCCGAGTTTTGTGCCGGTCATCGCACATCCTCCTGCGGCGAGGGTTCGGCGGTGACGGGGGCGCCGGCCCGCTGCACCGGGGCGACGAAGTTGTAGCGCGCGAGATGCAGGCGACCGGTGGAGCCCGCCTTCTCTTGGAACGCGTACTCCGTCACCGAGCAGTTCAGCACGTCGCCCTCGGCATCGATGCCCAGGATCTCGGCCTCGGTGAGATTCTCGATGAGATAGCGCAGACAGAGAACCACTACCTGGTGGGCGACAATCAAGACGCGCTTCTCACCGTAGTGGAGGGAGATCGTGTCCATGGCGCCGCGCAGGCGCAGGATCACGTCGCACCAGCTCTCGCCGCAGGTCGGGCGATAGTAGAATTTCCCGAGACGGGCCCGCAATTCAGCCTGTTCCGGATGAAGCGCCTCGACGCCCGTGCGCGTAAGCCGGTCAAGCAGACCAAGCTCCTTCTCGCGCAATCGCTCGTCGACGGTGACGTCGGCCGCGTCCGACGCGATGCCGCCGGCCCGGCGAATGCCCGCAGCCGTCTGTTGCGCGCGGAGATAGGGCGAGGTGAGCACCACGTTCGGGCGCTCGCCGTCGGGCATTTCGGAAAACCAGCGCCCCAGGGCCTCGGCCTGCAGACGGCCACGCTCGCTCAGGGGGACGTCGACGTCGCGCTCCGCGATGTCGATCCGCTCCAGCCCGGCATCATGGGCGGCGTCGCGCGCGACGTTGCCCGCACTCTCGCCGTGTCGGACGACCCAGATCCGGCTCGGCCAGCGTTGCAGCATCCGTCATGGTCCTCGGTTCGTGACACCTCGGCAACGTTCCTGCGGGCCGATCTGTTCGCCTCCTGCGTCGTTCGAGACCTTCAGGCCGGCTGCCAGCCCGACGCGGTGCGGGAGAAATCGCCTGGGCCGAGATCGGCGTAGCGCAGGAAGATCTGGAGCACCGGCTGCATCTCACGGTGCTCGCTCGGCAGGTCGGCGCCCGTGCCGTAGGGTTCGGCCGCGTCGACGGCCGGCACGTCGCGGGCGGCGTCCCAGCGGATCGCCAGGGCTTTGACGCGGGCGACCTGTTCGGTCGTGACGTCGAAGGTGACGTGCTCGGGCGTCTCCCCGGTAGCCTCATCGCGAAAGACGTCGCCGACATCGTCGGAGGCGAGCTTGGCCAGGGTGTTGTGGTAGGCGTAGCGCCCCGGCTTGAGGACGGCATTGGCGGTGAACACCGCGAGGGCATCGCCCAGGGCCCGGTGCTCCTCGTCGGCGCCGTCGTCGTCGCCCGTGACGTTGAAGATGTCGCCGTCGCGATCCGTGCTGCCGTAGGGCGCGTCGGGATGGACGATGGGCGCACCCACGCCCTCGGGATTCCAGGCCACCACCATCCGGCGAATCAGAGCGATGCGCTCGAGGGTGAGTTCGAAGGTCGGCTGGGTCATCGTCGGTCTTTCGCCCGTGGGGCCGCGCGGGGCACATCGTAGTCGCGGCCGTTTTCAGCACCGCGATGAGGGTCTGGGCGGCAGGTAGCCGATCCCGTCGCGCCGGGCTACCGTTTGAGGCAGCCCATCAGCCCCAAGACGCCGTTCATGCGCGCCTGAATCCGCGCGGCCTGAGCCCGGACGCCACGCGACGGCAGGGCCGGATTGCGCAGGATCGGGTTCGGCAGCACAGCGGCCAGCAGCGCTGCCTCGCCGCGGGTCAGGGCACGCGCCGGCTTGCCGAACCAGCGCCGGGCAGCGGCTTCGGCCCCGAACACCCCCTCCCCCCACTCGGCGATGTTGAGGTAGATCTCCATGGTGCGCGGCTTGCCCCACAGGGTGTCGGCCATCAAAGCCAGGGGAATCTCCAGGGCCTTGCGGATCACCGAGCGGCCCGGCCACAGGAAGACGTTTTTCACCGTCTGCATCGGGATCGTCGAGGCGCCACGGCTCGGGCCCTCCTCGTCGTCGACCACATCCCGCAGGGCGCCCCAATCCACACCGTTGTGAAGGCAGTAGCGCTGGTCCTCCGAGGCGATGACCGCCTGGACGAGGTGGGGCGAGATCGCCTCGAGCCCCACCGCCTGCCGGTCGACGGGCCGCAGCGTCAACCATCGTCCCAGCATCAGGGTTGAGGGCGGGGTCAGCGCACTATAGACGAGCGCGAGCGACAATAAGAGGACGAGGCCGATGACGGGGAGGAGCAGGATGAGGTTGACGATCCGTCGCAAGCCTCCCGCCCGTTTCCTGCCGGATGCCTCGCGCATCGGCAACGGGCGCGCCGAAACCTGCCGCAACGGCTGCTCCGCGCTCTCCTCCCGATCCTGAATTCGAACCTCCCCCGCCCACGACACGACACCGTCTGACCGAAGGCCCGACCGAACATGACCTCAACGCAAGGATCCCACGCTTCGGTCAAGGCGGATGCCCCGGTCGACGCGTTTTCCCACAGGCTTGCCACGGTCGCGGACAGGGTCGAGGCCTACCTCGCCGAGCGACTGACTCCGGAGACGCAGGCCGGCGAGATCACCCGTCCGGTTCGCCTGATGGAAGCGATGCGCCATGCCGTGCTCGGTGGCGGCAAGCGGCTGCGCCCCTTCCTCGCCATCGAGACCGCCCTGATGCTCGGCGGGTCCGAGACCGGCGCCCTCGCGGCCGGCTCGGCCATTGAGCTGGTGCACTGCTACTCCCTCGTCCACGACGACATGCCCGCCATGGACGACGACGACATGCGCCGCGGCAAGCCCACCGTGCACAAGGCCTATGACGAGGCCACCGCGATCCTGGTCGGCGATGCCCTCCAGACCCTGGCCTTCGAGATCCTGGCCGACGCCGCTTGGCAGCCCGACCCGTCGGTGCGCGCCGACCTGGTGCTCGGCCTCGCCAAGGCTTCGGGCCTCGGTGGCATGGTCGGCGGCCAGCTGCTCGATCTCGGCGCGGAAGGCCGTTTCGGCCCCGTCTCCCTCGACGTCGACGACACGTTACAGCTCCAGGCGATGAAGACCGGCGCGATCCTGGCCTTTTCGGTGGAAGCCGGTGCGATCGTCGGCGGTGCGACGCCGGATCAACGCAAGGCACTGCTGCGCTACGGCCACGCCTTGGGTCAGGCCTTCCAGATCGCCGACGACATCCTCGACCGCGAGGCGTCGTCCGAGGCCATGGGCAAGGCCACCGGCAAGGACAAGGATGCCGGCAAGGCGACCCTGGTCGACCGTCTCGGCCTCGACGGCGCCCGTGCCGAGTGTGACCGCCTCGTCGGCGTCTGCGAAGAGGCCGTGGCATCCTGGGGCGACAAGGCCGAGACCCTGCGCCAGGCGGCGCGATTTACGGTGGCGCGCAAGGTCTGACGCCTGGTCCAGCGGCGGACCGACCGCCTCCGTCCTTCGAACATCCTTCGCGAGTTGATCCCATGACCTCCTACAACCTCCTCCTCCTCCCCGGCGACGGCATCGGCCCCGAGGTGATGGCAGAAGTCGAGAAGGTGATCGGCGCCCTGGACACGTTGGGTCTCGCCCGCTTCGAGCTTGAGCGCGACCTCGTGGGCGGCAGCGCAATCGATGCCCATGGCAAGCCGCTGACCGATGAGGCCCTGGCACGGGCCGATGCTGCCGATGCCATCCTGCTCGGCGCGGTGGGCGGACCGAAATGGGCAGATGTCGCCTACGAGATCCGGCCCGAGGCGGGCCTCTTGCGCCTGCGCAAGGATCTCGGCCTCTTCGCCAACCTGCGCCCGGCGATCTGCTACCCAGCCCTCGCCGATGCCTCGGCCCTGAAGCGCGAGTTGGTCGAGGGCCTCGACATCATGATCGTGCGCGAGCTCACGGGCGGCGTGTATTTCGGCGAGCCGAAGGAGATCACCACCTTGCCGGACGGCTCGAAGCGCGCCGTCGATACGCAGGTCTACACCACGGCCGAGATCGAGCGGATCGCCCACGTGGCCTTCGACCTCGCCCGCAAGCGCTCGGGCCGGGTCGCCTCGGCCGAGAAGCACAACGTGATGAAGTCGGGCGTCCTCTGGAAGGAGGTCGTGACCCAGGTCCATGCCGAGTACAGTGACGTCAGCCTGGAGCACGTACTCGCCGACAACTGCGCCATGCAGCTCGTCCGTCGCCCGAAGCAATACGACGTCCTCGTCACCGACAACCTGTTCGGCGACGTGCTCTCGGACGTGGCGTCGATGCTCACCGGCTCACTGGGCATGCTGCCCTCCGCCTCGCTGGGCGCCGTCGATGCCAAGGGCAGCCGCAAGGCCCTTTACGAGCCCGTCCACGGCTCAGCGCCGGACATCGCCGGCAAGGGCTACGCGAACCCGATCGCCATGATCGGGTCGCTCGCCATGTGCCTGCGCTATTCCTTCGGACTGGGCGAGGCCGCCGACCTCTTGGACTCCGCCGTCACCCGCACCCTCGCTTCGGGGAATCGGACTCGGGACATCGCGGCCGAGGGCACCACGCCGATCAGCACCGCCGAAATGGGCGATGCGATCATCCGCGAGCTCAAGCACGCAGCCGCCTAATTTGGGTCACGCCGTCTACGAGCGGACGACGCGCAAACGAAAACGGGCCCCGCAAGGGGCCCGTCGCATGTCCGGCCTGTTAAACTGGACTTAGTAGGGATTACCGAAGCGCGAGACGTAAGAGGTCGGATCGATCGCATCGACCGCCGAGAAGTCCACGTTGCGGATCGCGCTCGAGCGGGCGCCGATGAACGGGCCGTTGGTGATCGGATCGGGCAGGATGCCGCCGCCGAAGCGGTCGTTCCGGCCATAGGGCGGCGAGTTCAGGTAGCTGGCCGTGATGAACTGCGGGTTGGTCGCCGGGTTGCTGACCGAGCCGTTGTTCGCCTCGACCACATTGCCAGCATCGAGCCAGCTGCGCGGACGGATGCGGATCGGCAAGGGCTGGCTGACGCGATAGCCGGCCGGCGCGTAGCGCCCCTGGGCCTCGGCAGCGGTGTTCGCGCCGACGGCTGCGAGCGTGAGGGCACCCATCAGGGCAATCGAGACAGAGCGCATGACGCACCTTCGTTGAAGCTGTGGGACTGTAGGCCGGGCTTCCTTAAGAAACTGAGGCCTTCTTATGGGATGAAGACGTGCCAGGGCCGCCGAGGTTCCCGAAATATGGCCGCGCTTCGCGCGATCGCCGCAGTTTGGCCTCATTTTTTCGTGTGGCCCGGCTTCTTTCCATTAGGTTGGCTTGGGATCGATCCCGTCTCGATTCCGATTTCCCGCGGCGATCCGTTCGCGAGGGGGGCATGAGGGCCACAGCCGGAATTACGCCGGGCCTCGAAGCCCGCGAAGGCCGCCACCATGTCTAACGACGCTTGACCGTTCAGGGCGACCTTGTCGAGGAGACAGGTGACGGACCGTGGTTCGGGCGCCTGTCCCAGGGGTGCGCAGAGCCAGCCATCCAGGCGGAGCGCGCTGGGATTCAAGCTGGCAAAGCCCGTGCAGACACGCTTGCCCTCGCGGCCGAGGGTGACTTCAAGAGTCTCCATGGGACCGAACTTGGTCTCGATCACACCCCGCTCCCCCGTACGGATCACGGCTAGGGCTTGGCCGTCCGCGGCCCGTCGGGCCAGGGTGACGAACAGGCCAGGGCCCGGCTCGACCCCGGACACGTCGGTGACGGTAAGGCGCAGGTATGGCGCCTCGATCGTGTCGAAGCCGCCCTGGACCAGAAGATCTTCGCGCCGGCCGCTCGCCGGATTGAGCCGGGCCGCCTCCGCGCGTGGCGCTTCGATCGCCTCGGGATCGTCGAGGCGGAAGCGCGGTGCCGATAGGGCAAGGGGTGTCGCCGGGCGGACGGCCTGCGCCGAGATCGACACGAAGCCGAGCCCTGACGGTGTCTCCATAACCGGGACGACAGCGTCGGACCCTCCGCTCCGTGCCGCCCAACTCAAGACCGCAACCACGGCACCGGCTGCAACCACCTGCATGAGGTGGTGGGCCGACGGACGAGAAAGGCGCTTCCGCTCCGTCGTATCCGTGCCGAATCCGTCTCGCTCGAAAACCGTTCGCATCGCGTTCCGGGGTTCTCCGGCGGCCGCGCGCCGCCCAAGCCGATCCTGCTCCGCGCGCCGGCAAGCCTAGGTTTCCGGACACGCAGCGGAAGCCGCCTTTCGAGAAACAGGGTGAATCCATCGTGTCGACCTATGCGGACGGCACATGCCGGCCCCGGCTTGCAGTGGGGCGGGACCGTCGCGATGTGAGTTCCGGGGCAGCACCGCGAGACACAGATCAAGGAACCCATGATTCCCCTTTCCGTCCTCGACCTTGCCTTCGTGCCGGAGGGCGCGACGCCCGCAGATGCTCTGCGCAACAGTGTGGACCTTGCCCGCCACGCAGAGGAACACGGATACCGTCGATTCTGGCTGGCCGAACACCACAACATGATCGGGGTCGCCAGCGCCGCAACGGCTGTCGTAATCGGGCACGTGGCGGCCGGCACCCGCGCGATCCGCGTCGGCGCAGGGGGCATCATGCTGCCGAACCACGCACCGCTGGTGATCGCCGAGCAATTCGGCACCCTGGAGACCCTCTTCCCAGGCCGGATCGACCTCGGCCTCGGGCGCGCCCCCGGCACCGACCCACGCACCACGCGTGCCCTGCGGCGCTCCAGCGATGCCGCCGACACGTTCCCGCAGGATGTGCTGGAGCTGCAGGCGCTCCTCGGCGATCCACAGCCGGGCCAAGCGGTTCAGGCAGTCCCCGGAACCGGGTTGAAGGTGCCGCTCTGGATTCTCGGCTCGAGCACCTACGGCGCGCAGCTCGCCGCGATGCTGGGGCTCCCCTACGCGTTCGCCTCACACTTCGCGCCCGATCAGCTGCTTCCAGCACTCGCCATCTATCGAGAGCGCTTCCAACCTTCGGCCCAGCTGAGCCGGCCGCACGCGATGATTGGCGTCAACGTCGTGGCGGCCGAGACCGATGCCGAGGCGCGTCGGCTGTTCACCTCGGCCCAGCAACAGTTCACCAACCTCGTGCGCGGCACGCGCGGCCTCCTGCGGCCACCCATCGACGACATCGAATCCTACTGGGCCCCGCATGAGAAGGCGCAGGCCTCGCGGATGCTGGCGCGGGCCCTCGTCGGCTCGCCCGAGACCGTGCGGCGCGGACTTGCCGACCTGATCCGCGAGACGGGCGCCGACGAGATCATGGTGGCAGCGGCCATCCACGACCAGGATGCGCGGCGGCGCTCCTACGCCATTCTGGCGGAAGCGCGGGACGCCCTCAGCCGCGCCCCGGCTGCGCTGGTGGCGTGATCGGGCCGCCCAACCCTTGACAGCGGCGGGAGCGAAGCGTCTTGCTCCCGCGCTTGGCGACTCATGCTGCGATGCGGCGGGTACCAGACAGAGCGGACCGGGAGCGGACCGCGAACCTTCGCGGCCGGCGGGCCGCCGGCCGCCGCAGGTGGCTCGGCGCACGGCAGGGAGGCTTGAGAACGGCGCCGGACCCGGACGCTGCGGCTCGCCAGACCGGCGGGCCCTAGACCGGCCCTCGGCGCCCGCGCAGAGCGGAGTGAAGAGCAATGGGTTACAAGGTCGCCGTCGTGGGTGCCACGGGCAATGTGGGCCGCGAGATGCTGGACATCCTGTCCGAGCGCGCCTTTCCGGCGGACGAGGTGGTGGCGATCGCTTCGCGCCGCTCGGCCGGCCAGGACGTGTCTTTCGGCGACAAGATCCTGAAGGTGAAGGCCCTCGATTCCTACGATTTCTCCGACACCGACATCTGCCTGATGTCGGCCGGCGGCGAGACCTCCAAGGAGTGGTCGCCCCGCATCGGCCAGTCCGGCTGCGTCGTGATCGATAACTCGTCGGCGTTCCGCTACCATCAGGACGTGCCACTGATCGTGCCCGAGGTGAACCCGGACGCCATCCACGGTTTCTCAAAGCTGAACATCATCGCCAACCCGAACTGCTCCACGGCGCAACTCGTGGTCGCGCTGAAGCCGCTCCACGACGCGGCTACGATCAAGCGCGTGGTCGTCGCGACCTACCAGTCGGTCTCCGGCGCCGGCAAGGATGCCATGGACGAGCTCTTCCAGCAGACCCGCTCGGTCTTCACCGCCGGCGAGATCAAGGCCGAGAAGTTCCCCAAGCGCATCGCCTTCAACGTCATCCCGCACATCGATGTGTTCATGGAGGACGGCTACACGAAGGAAGAGTGGAAGATGGTCGCCGAGACCAAGAAGATGCTCGACCCCAAGATCAAGCTCACGGCCACCGCCGTGCGCGTGCCGGTCTTCATCGGCCATGCCGAGGCGGTGAACGTCGAGTTCGAGCGTCCGATCTCGGCCGAGCAGGCCACCGCGATCCTGCGCTCGGCCCCCGGCCTCATGGTGGTCGATAAGCGCGAGCCCGGCGGCTACATGACCCCTCACGAGGCAGCCGGCGAGGACGCTACCTACGTATCCCGCATCCGCGAGGACGCCACGGTGGAGAACGGCCTCTCGTTCTGGTGCGTCGCCGACAACCTGCGCAAGGGTGCGGCGCTCAACACCGTGCAGATCGCCGAGATGCTGGTGAACCGCAAGCTGTTGAAGCGGGTTCAGGCCGCCTGATCTTCGACGCTGATCCCGGATCCGGCCCTGGGTCCACGACGATCATCGACGCCGTCCCTCAAGCGGGGCGGCGTTTGCTTTGGGCTCGATCGTGGGTCAGGCCGGAGTTCCGGAGGCGGACGCAGGTCGTCCAGTTGGGCACAGGGCAGCCTGCGGCGCTGTCCGCCGGATGGTACGCCTCTCGCGAAGTGTAGGCAGAAACTGATGGTCGACCGCTTCGAAATATCTTGAAAAACGAAGCGAACCAGCCTACGTCTGAAAACATCAGTTCTGGTTGCAGTTGTGAGACTGCGGTTCGGGAGTGGGCCCCACCGGGTCCGCTCTTTTTTATTGCCGCAATGCCTCCTGCGCCGGATCGCCTCGGACAAGGCCGGACTTCAAGCGCAGCATGGCGGACAACCTCAACAGCGACCCGCTCAACAGCGATCTCACCGAGAAGCGCCTCATCACCGAGACCGGCGTAGCCGCGCGGGTGGTGCAGGTCATCGAGGGCTCGATCCAGGGCCTCGGCTATCGCGTGGTCCGGGTAAAGGTGTCGAGCGCCAACGGGTGCACGGTTCAGATCATGGCCGAGCGACCCGACGGCACCATGACGGTGGACGATTGTGAGGCGGTGAGCCGTGCGATCTCGCCGCTGCTCGATCTCGATGACCCGATCGGCAAGCCCTACTACCTCGAGATCTCTTCGCCGGGCATCGACCGGCCGCTGGTGCGGGCGGTCGATTTCGCGCGCTGGGCCGGCTACGAGGCGAAGGTCGAGCTTGCGGTGCCGATGGACGGCCGCAAGCGCTTCCGCGGCATCATCGGTGCCCCGAACCCGGACGGCCTCACCGTGCCGATCGATCTGCCCGATGTGAAGGAGGGCCTGCCGAGCCGGATCGACCTGCCGCTGCGTGATCTCGGCGACGCCTATCTGGTGCTCACTGACGAACTGGTGCGCGAATCGCTGCGCCGCGGCGGTCCGCCCGTCCACGACGACGACATGGACGATACCGAGGTGGATGAAACGGAGCCCGCTCCTGTTCCGCTCAAGAAAAAAATTTCCCGTCCCCTGAAGCCGAAGGCCTCGCAGCGGCCGAAGCCCGTGAAGGTCGAGACCGAGGAGAGTCTCGCCATCAAGGCCCGAAACAAGGCGAAGCCCGTCCGCACCAAGGCGGTGCGGGTGAAGGAAGACGGCAAGCTCCACTAACACGCCCGGATCCCCGCTCCCCCGAGCGGCGGAGGGCATCGCGACAGAACACGACGAAGAGAAGGACGAAAACCGATGGCCGTCGTCAGCGCCAACAGGCTCGAACTCCTGCAGATTGCCGAAGCGGTCGCCCGCGAGAAGGTGATCGACCGCTCCATCGTGATCGACGCGATGGAGGAAGCCATCGCCAAGGCCGCGCGCTCACGCTACGGCGCTGAGACCGATGTGCACGCCGAGATCGACCCGAAGACGGGCGCGCTGCGCCTGTCGCGTCACCTCGTGGTGGTGGATCAGGTCGAGAACGATGCGCGCGAGGTGACCCTGGAGCAGGCACGCCGCTACAACCCCGGCGCCCTCGTGGGCGACGTCATCTCCGACACCCTGCCGCCCTTCGACTTCGGCCGCGTCGCCGCCCAGTCGGCCAAGCAAGTCATCGTCCAGAAGGTGCGCGACGCCGAACGGGACCGCCAGTACGACGAGTACAAGGACCGCATCGGCGAGGTCGTGAACGGCCTCGTGAAACGCGTCGAGTACGGCAATGTCATCGTCGACCTCGGCCGCGGCGAGGGAATCGTCCGCCGCGACGAGATGATCCCGCGCGAGACCTTCCGTCCGGGCGACCGTATCCGATCCTACCTGTTCGACGTGCGTCGCGAGGTGCGCGGCCCGCAGATTTTCCTCTCGCGCTCGCACCCGCAGTTCATGGCGAAGCTCTTCGGCCAGGAAGTGCCGGAGATCTACGACGGCATCGTCGAGGTGAAGGCCGTGGCCCGCGATCCCGGCTCGCGTGCGAAGATCGCCGTGATCTCGCGGGACGGCTCGATCGACCCGGTCGGCGCCTGCGTCGGCATGCGCGGCTCCCGCGTCCAGGCGGTGGTCGGCGAACTTCAGGGTGAGAAGATCGACATCATCCCGTGGTCCGAGGACCAGGCGACTTTCATCGTCAATGCGCTGCAGCCGGCGGAAGTCGTGAAGGTGGTGCTGGACGAGGAGGCCGACCGCATTGAGGTGGTGGTACCGGACGACCAGCTCTCCCTGGCGATCGGCCGCCGTGGTCAGAACGTGCGCCTCGCCTCGCAGCTCACGGGCTGGGACATCGACATCCTGACCGAGGCCGAGGAGTCGGAGCGCCGCCAGAAGGAATTCTCCGAGCGCACTGCGATCTTCATGGAAGCGCTCGACGTCGACGAGACGGTGGGCCAGCTCCTGGCGGCGGAAGGCTTCCGCAACGTCGAGGAGATCGCCTACGTCGAACCGGGCGAACTCGCGAATATCCAGGGCCTCGACGAGGAGAGCGGCACCGAGATCCAGGCGCGCGCCCAGGATCACCTCGCCCGCGTCGAATCGGAGTTCGATGCCAAGCGCCAGGAGCTCGGGGTGCAGGACGAGCTGCGCGAGATCGACGGCATCACCACGCCCATGCTGGTGGCCCTGGGCGAGAACGACGTGAAAACGATCGAAGACCTCGCCGGCTGCGCCACCGACGATCTGGTGGGCTACACCGAAGGTCGCGGTCCCGAGGCGAAGCGCCACGCGGGCTACCTGGAGGGTTTCGAGATCTCGCGGGCCGAAGCGGAAGCCATGGTCATGGCGGCGCGCGTCCATGCCGGCTGGATCGAGGCGCCGGCCGAGCCCGACGCCACTGAGACCACCGACGAGGAACCCGCCTCGGCCTGAGCGAGCGAATCAATGTTCCCCGCGGTCCCGGATCGCGGGGATATCTTCCTGTCGACGAAAGAATCCCACGCCGCATGACGGGCGAAACCGCCGATGTGACCGCCGCATCCGTCGAGCCGGATCCGAGCGTTCTGCTCGATCCAGGCCCAGGGCGGGGGCGCGCCAATGCTCTGCGCACATGCCTCGTCACGCGCGTGACGCAGGCGCCATCCGGCTTGATCCGCTTCGTGCTCGGGCCCGATGGCACCGTGGTACCGGATCTGAAGGCCCGCCTGCCCGGTCGCGGCGCTTGGCTGACCCCGACCCGAGCGGTGGTCAACGAAGCGGTGAAGCGGCGCGCCTTCCAGCGCGCCTTCAAGAGCAAGGATGCGGTGGCCCCCGACCTCGCCGACCGCATCGCCGAGGGCCTGCGTGCCGACCTGCGTCAGTCGCTGTCCCTGGCCAACAAGGCGGGCTGTGTGGTCGCGGGGTTCGCCAAGGTGGAGTCTGCCATCGGTGACAAGGCCGGCGTGGCGGCGGTGATCCAGGCGTCGGACGGCAGCGCCGACGGGCGGCGGAAGATCGTCGCGGCATTGCACCGGCGGCATGGCAGTGCCATATCGTGCATTCCCGTCATCGATGACCTGTCCAACGAAGAATTGGACATGGCCTTGGGTCGGGATCATGTGATACATGCGGCTCTCGTCGCAGGAGTCGGAGCTTCCGGCTGCCTTGCGCGTTGGCGTCGGCTCCGCTCCTTCGAAGGTTTGGCGACGACGGCCGAGGAGGCCGGCTCCGCCCGTATTGGGCAGGCCGTTTCCGATCTGCACGACGATTGAAGTGACGGATCTACCCGGCGCACAGCAGTTTGCCGGTTCACGGGACGATGGAAACCCTCAGGGTTTGGACTGAATGAGCGATACGAACAATCCGGGCGACAAGACGCAGGCGAGACCCCCTTCGAAGCCGCTGTCCTTGAAGCGTCCGATCGAGCAGGGAACGGTGCGTCAGAGCTTCTCCCATGGCCGCTCCAAGCAGGTCGTGGTCGAGACGGTGAAGCGCCGTGTCATCGGCGCGGCGCCGGCCGCCCCCGCACGTGAGACGACGCCTGTCGCCCCTGCCACGCGGGTGGCTCCGCCCCCGCCGCCGGCCGCACCCCGTCCGGCCCAGCGCTCGGCCAATGGCGTCGTGCTGCGGACCCTCAGCGAGCAGGAGCGCGATGCCCGCGCCGCCGCACTCGCCGACGCCCAGCGTCGCGAGACGGAGGCCCGCAAGCGTGCCGAGGCGGAAGCCGCCGCGGAGCGTGAGCGCCTGGCTGCCGAGCAGCGCGAGCGTGAGGCCGCCGAAGCCAAGAAGCGCGAGGAAGAAGCTCGCCGCCGCAAGGAGGACGAGGAGCGCCGTGCCGCCGAGGAGGCGCAGCGCGCCGCCGACGCTGCGGCACAGGATGCCGCGAAGGCACAGCCTGCCCCGGCCGCGGCCCCGACGGTGTCGAAGACCGCTCCGATGCCCGCGGCCCCGACCATCGTTCGCTCGGCGCCTCCTGCAGCTGCTCCCGCCGCCGAGCGGCCCGCGGCCGCAGCCGCGCCGACCCGTCCGGCTGCAGCAGCGACTCCGGCCCGTCCGGCGGCTCGCCCGCCGCTGACGGCGCGTCCGGCCACGGCCGAGCCGCGCAAGACCATCACGGCCGACGTGCGCAAGCCGCGCGATCTGAACTTCATGGCTCGTCCCGCTCCGGCGCCGGAGCCTGAGCCCACCGCTCCGACCGCAGCCACCGCTGCCCGTCCGGCCGGTGGCGCCACGCCGGCCCGCACGGCTGGCCGCCCGCAGGCTGCCGAGGAGGAGAGCGAGCAGAAGCGTGTGATCCGCCGCCCCGGCATGCCGCTCAAGATCATCACGCCGCCCAAGACCCCGAAGCAGCCGGGCGGCGATCGCAACCGCGGCCGTCTCACGATCGCCACGGCCACCTCGGGTGAGGACGAGCGGACGCGGTCCGTCGCCTCGTTCCGCCGCCGCCAGCAGCGCATGAGCGGCAATCGGCAGGTGGAGCAGAAGGAGAAGCTCTCCCGCGAGGTGACGATCCCGGAGACGATCACGATCCAGGAACTCGCCAACCGCATGTCGGAGCGGGCGGTGGACGTGATCCGTCTGCTGATGAAGCAGGGTCAGATCCACAAGATCACCGACGTGATCGACTCCGATTCGGCTCAGCTCATCGCCGAGGAACTCGGCCACACCGTGCGCCGCGTCGCGGAGTCGGATGTCGAGGAAGGCCTGTTCAGCGACGAGCCGGAGCTGGAGGAGGATCTCGATCCGCGTCCCCCGGTCGTCACCATCATGGGCCACGTCGACCACGGCAAGACCTCGCTCCTCGACGCGATCCGCAAGACCACCGTGGTCTCCGGCGAGGCCGGCGGCATCACACAGCACATCGGCGCCTATCAGGTCGCAGCCCCGAGCGGCGACATGGTCACCTTCATCGACACCCCCGGCCACGCGGCCTTCACCTCCATGCGCGCCCGCGGCGCCAAGGTGACGGATATCGTCGTACTCGTGGTGGCGGCCGATGACGGCGTCATGCCCCAGACGGTCGAGGCGATCTCCCACGCCAAGGCCGCCGGCGTGCCTCTGATCCTCGCGATTAACAAGATCGACAAGCCCGAGGCGAACCCCCAGCGGGTCCGCACCGAGCTGCTGCAGCACGACATCCAGGTCGAGTCGATGGGCGGCGAGACCCTCGAGTTCGAAGTCTCGGCCAAGACGGGTGACGGTCTCGAGGAACTGCTCGACGGCCTGCAGCTCCAGGCCGAAATCATGAACCTGCGCGCCAATGAGACGCGCGACGGCGAAGGCACGGTCATCGAGGCCAAGCTCGATCGCGGTCGTGGCCCGGTGGCGACGGTCCTGGTCCAGCGCGGCACCCTATTCACCGGCGACATCGTCGTGGCGGGTGCCGAGTGGGGTCGCGTGCGCGCCCTCATCGACGACAAGGGCGAGAACGTGCCCTACGCCGGACCGTCGGTCCCGGTGGAGGTGCTCGGCTTCAACGGCACCCCGGATGCGGGCGACCGCGTCGTGGTCGTACCGAACGAGGCCCGGGCCCGCGAGGTCACGGAGTATCGTGCCCGCCAGAAGCGCGAGCGCCTGGCCGCCCGTACCGGTGGCGCGAACCGCTCGCTCGTGGACATGATGCGCGACCTCAAGGAGGGCGCCGGCCGCAAGGAACTGGCGCTCGTCGTCAAGGGCGACGTGCAGGGTTCGGTGGAAGCCATCAACGGCGCGCTGGAGAAGCTCGGCAACGACGAGGTGTCGGCGCGGATCCTGCTCGCGGGCGTCGGCGGCATCACCGAGTCGGACATCACCCTGGCGGAGGCCTCGAAGGCGGTCGTCATCGGCTTCAACGTGCGGGCCCACAAGGAAGCGCGCGAGTCGGCCGAACGGAACGGTGTCGAGATCCGCTACTACAACATCATCTACGATCTCGTGGATGACATTAAGTCGACCCTGTCGGGCATGCTGCCGCCGACGCTGCGCGAGGAGCGTCTCGGCGAAGCCCAGATCCTGCAGATCTTCGACGTGTCGAAGGTCGGCAAGATCGCCGGTTGCCGCATCCTCGACGGTGTGGTCCAGCGCGGGGCGCATGTCCGCCTGATTCGCGACAGCGTGGTGATCCACGAGGGCAAGCTCGCCCAGCTGAAGCGCCTGAAGGACGACGCGAAGGAAGTCACCGCCGGCTACGAGTGCGGTATGTCCTTCGAGAACTTCCAGGACATGCGGGCCGGCGACACCATCGAGTGCTACCGGGTCGAGGAGATCCGTCGCACGCTCTGAGCGCCGGGATCGCTTCGGAATACCAGCGGGGTCGCGACGAGGTCGCGGCCCCGTTGCGCATTTGGGAGCCCCGGATGCCGCGTGTTGCATGACCGACGACGCGGAAACGTGCGCGACGGGCCTATATCCCGGACGGTGATCTGCGCTAAGAGGATCGCCTTCGACGTCCGCTTCGTTTCAGCCGGCTCGGCGTTTCCGTGCGGCGGCACCTCGATGTTCCGTTTCAGCGACGCATCGTCCGCGGCTCCCGGCGCGCCGGTGTCGAACCGTTTGGACGACAAGACGATCAGAACCCGACATGGCCCAGAGACAGACCCCCACCGGACCCTCGCAGCGCCAGCAGCGCGTCGCCGAGCTGATCCGCCACGCCATCGCCGAGGTTCTCCAGCGCGGGGACATCCAGGACCCGGTGCTGAGCGCGCACGTCATCACGGTGCCGGAGGTGCGGATGTCGCCGGACCTGAAGCTCGCCACCGCCTACATCATGCCGCTCGGCGGCCTGGACGAGGCGCCGGTGCTGGCGGCCCTGGCGCGCAACAAGAAGGCGCTGCGCCAGGAGGTCGCCCGCCGGGTGAACCTGAAATACGCCCCCGACCTGCGCTTCCTGCGCGACGAGACCTTCGACGAGGCCGACCGGATCGACGCCCTGCTGCGGACTGATAAGGTGCGCCGTGACCTCGAATCACCGGCCGCGGAGAAGGACGACGGCGCCTCGGACCCCGATGCGGCCTGACGCGCACCGCGCCTGACCGGTGCAGGGTCTCCGGCCCGAGGCGACGGAGACACCGAACAGCGAACCCCGACCGGGACGGATGACGGCGCAGGACGTGCCGCCCGCCCCCTATGAGCAGTGACCGAGGACCCCATGATCAACGAACCGACCGTCGAGCGCACCGAGGGCTCAGCGCTGCCGAATCCGGCGGACCGGCCCGTGGCCGCCGAGGGCCGGCGTCCGCCGCGGGGCGCGCCGCGTCCCGACCGGCCGAAGCGCCGCGACGTCAACGGCTGGGTGATCCTCGACAAGGGCGTCGGCATGACCTCGACCCACGCGGTCGCGGTGGTGAAGCGCGCCTTCAACGCCAAGAAGGCGGGCCATGCCGGCACCCTCGACCCGCTGGCCTCCGGCATCCTGCCGATCGCGCTCGGCGAGGCGACCAAGACGGTCCCGTTCGTGATGGACGGCCGCAAGGCCTACGTCTTCACCGTGACCTGGGGCATCGAGACCGACACCGACGACGCCGAGGGCCGGCCGGTGGCCACCAGCGAGGCGCGCCCGAGCCGCGAGGCCGTGGAGGCGGCGCTGCCGACCTTCATCGGCGCCATCGAGCAGGTGCCGCCGCGCTACTCGGCGATCAAGATCGCCGGCGAACGCGCCTACGACCTCGCCCGCGACGGCGAGGAGGTCGTGCTGGTGGCCCGCCCGGTGCAGATCGACCACCTCGCGGTGGTGGAGCACAGCCCCGAGCGCACGGTGATCGAGGCCGCCTGCGGCAAGGGCACCTATGTCCGCGCCATCGCCCGCGACCTCGGCCGCCTGCTCGGCTGCTACGGCCACGTCTCGGCCCTGCGCCGCACCCGCGTCGGCCCCTTCACCGAGGCCGATTCCTGCCAGGTCGCCGCCCTCGAGGAAGCCGGGCCGGACGGCAATGCCGGCCATCTCCACCCCGTCGAGACCGCCCTGGACGCGGTCCCGTCGGTGCCGGTCTCCCGCGACATGGCCCTGCGGCTGATGCGCGGCCAGCCGGTGATCCTGCGCGGGCGCGACGCTCCGGTGGAGGGCAAGGCCTTCGCCACCTGCGGCGGCATCCTCGTGGCGGTGGGCGATGTCGAGCGCGGCGAACTGGTGCCGCACCGGGTGTTCCACCTCGGCGGGACGGCCAACCGCCCGACCTGAGTCCCCTGTCCCCGCGGGGTCGAGCGCTTGCCACCCTCCGCGGGCCCCGGGGCTCCACCGCCTACCGATCGGGGCGCCCCGTGCCGCGACGGGCCGCCATCCATCGACGAGACCTGCATCCGGGAGGCGACCGCCTGCGCCCCGGCGCGGAACCGCGCCGCCCGACATCGGCAGCGCGAACGCCGGCCAGCCGGTCCCCCCGGATGGGCGAGGGTCCGCGCCGCGCACGCGAAGGCGGGCGAAGGAATGCAGAATGGGAGCAGATCCGGGACACGATCCTTTGGTCTGGGCAGGCTAAGACGTTCCGCGCCCTCAGGCCGAGACGCGATCTGTGCGCCTGCGTGAAGGGCCGCTGAGGGGGGGGCCGGCCGGTCCGCTTGCGGACAGGAATCGGCCGAAGCAGACATCGCCATTGCGCCCGCTCACGACCCTTCGCGCCCCCCCGGAAGGAATGATGTGAGCAGGATTGCCGTCGTTCGGTCGGCGGGAGCCTTTGGCGGCAATCTGCTGTAGGACGCAGCCGAGTTGCACGCGCGCGAAGGAATGGACCGTGGCCGACGAACAGGACAGGTCGCCCGTCGGACCGCTGGATCGGGCTATCGCTATTCTGACGTTCGTCGCCGAGCAGAAGAAGGCCCTTTCGGCTGCGGAGATCGCCGCCGCGCTCGCGCTGCCTTTGCCCACGGCTCATCGCCTCATCGGCAATCTGGAAGATCGGGGCTTGATCCAGAAGGCCCTGGGCACGAAGCGCTACGTCGTTGGCAGCAAGCTTGTCACGCTCTCCGCCAAGACGATCGGAGCCGCGTTCCGAACGGTACGTCGGCAGGCAGTCCTGAGCGCCGTAGCCGATCGTATCGGCGAGCAATGCGAGATCGGCGTCGTGCGCGATGATACCGTGGTCTATGTCGATAGCGTGCGGTCGAAGGAACACCAAGGCTTGCAGTTCAACCCCAGTGCCTCCGCGCCCATGCACTGCACTTCGACCGGCAAGATCTACATGAGCCGATTGCCGGCAAAAACGAAGAACCGCCTGGCTCACTCGCTGGTCCTGGCCCGGTACACGCCCACGACGATCGTCGATCCCGGGGAATTGCTCGCCAGCCTCGAAGAAACGCGGCGCAGGGGCTGGGCCAAGACGAACGAGGAATTCGTGCGGGGGGTCGTCGGCTGCGCCGTACCGATCGTCTCACCGGCGGGCGACCTGATTGCCTGCCTGGGCGTGTCGGTGCCCGTGGCGAGAGTCGGCTTTGCAAAGCTCGATACCTTCATCGGTCCCCTTCAGAAGGCGGCCGCCCTTCTCTCCGAGACGATCCTGCAAGACAACGAAGATATCTGAAATTCTCATTTTTCGGAATTAACTCTCTCGTTTTTCGAGTTAGAGTCTCGACGCTTTGGGCACGTCGTGTATTTTCGAATGCGCGCAACTGATGTGACTACATCATAATCAGTATGCGCAGTTCCGCGTCACATAGACATCGAGACTGAGCGAAGATTGCCGCTGGCCCTGGCCGGCGCGAATGCTTCGTCATGTCCGCGTCGCGAGAGATGAGCATGAAGCAGTATTATGACGTTGCCGCTGTCCGTCAGGCGTTCCCGGCTGTCGAGCACGTCGTCTATCTCGACAGCGGGTTCCAGACACCGCTCTCCAGGCCCGTGAAGGCGGCCTACGAGCGTTTCCTGCAGGAAGGCTTCGAGACGGCCGGTCCGAAGCAGATCTGGCTCAACCGGTTGGAAGAGACCCGCGCCAAAGTCGCAACCCTCCTCGGCGCTGAACCCCGCGAGATCGCCTTCACGAAAAATACCTCGGAGAGCATGAACATCGCCGCCAATGCGCTTCCCCTGCAGGCCGGCGACAAGGTTCTGATGATCGATGGGGATCATCCCAACAATGCCTACGCCTTCCTCAACTTGCAGAGGAAGGGCGTAGAGATCGTCTTCATTCCGATGAGCCCGGTGGTGAACGCAGAAAGCTTCGCGCCCTACATCGACGAGCGGACGCGAGCGATTTCCATGTCTCACGTCACCTTCCACGCCGGTCATCGCTTCGACGTAGAGAGCGTTGGCGATCTCTGCGCACAGCGCGACCTCTACTTCGTCGTGGACGTGATGCAGGGCATCGGCGTCGTGCCGATCGACGCGAAGGCGATGAAGGCCACCTTCATCGGCTCCGGCACGCACAAGGGCCTGCTGGTGCCTCAGGGGCTCGGCCTGCTCTATTGGGATGCTGCACGCATCGAGCTGGAGCCCGCGTATCTGGCGGCAGCCAGCCTCGCCAAACCGCCCGCGGATTTCATCGCGCGGGCGGACAACATGGCCTTGCCGGCGACCGCCGGGCGGTTCGAACTCGGCAACTTCAACCTGCCAGCCATCCAAGGGCTTGGAGCGGCGCTCGATCTCATCGAAGAAATTGGCATCGGGAACATTCAGAACCACTGCTTCGAACTCGGCGACTACCTGATCGAACGTCTCGACGAGCTTGATGTCGGCCTGGTCGGCCCGCGCGAGCGGGAGCACCGCGCGCCGCACATCTATGTCATCGCGCTGCCGGCGGCGGAATGGCTCGACTACTTCACCCGCACCGGCATCCGGGTCTCGCCCGAGCGGGACGGCATCCGCGTCTCCCTCGGCATGTTCAACACCACCGCCGACATCGACCAGCTCGTCGAAGCCATCCGCGCCAGGAACGTGCCGACGACACCGCAGGCGCGCACGGCTGTCCTTTCGAAGCTCGGATAGTCGGCCGAAAACCGCCCTCACCTCATCCAAGTCCGACACCGGGAAGAGCCGAAGTTTATCGAAAGGAGAAAAGTCATGTTCTCAGGTCGCGTTTTCACACGAGTATCCTGTGCGCTCGCCTTCGGCTTCATCACGAGTGCAGTCCGCGCGGATAGTCCAACGCTTGCCAAGATCAAGCAGACCGGCAGCGTGATGCTCGGGTATCGCGAGGCTTCGATCCCGTTCTCGTACCTTGGCAAGGACCAGAAGCCGACTGGCTTTGCACTCGATCTGTGCGCCAAGGTCGTCGACAGGATCAAAGCCGATCTCAAGCTCGACAAGCTCGACGTCAAGCTTCAGCCGGTGGACTCCTCCAATCGCATTCCGCTGATCCAGAACGGAACCATCGATATGGAGTGCGGGGCGACTTCGAGCAGCGCCGCCCGGCTCAAGCAAGTCTCCTTCTCGGTCGCGATCTTCGTCTCCTCGGCACGGTGGCTGACCAAGGTCTCGTCGGGTATCCACGACGTGAAGGGGCTCGACGGCAAGGCCGTTGTCGTAACCCAGGGCTCGAACGCCACCAACTTCGCGTTCGGCATCAAGACCAAGGGCGGCACCTTCAATATCATCCAGGGCAAGGACCACGGAGAGTCCATGCTCACGCTCCAGAGCGGGCGCGCAGCGGCCTTCATGGAGGACGATATCCTGTTGGCCAGCCTGAAGGCCCGCACGCCCGATCCGGCCTCGTACGCCTTCCTGCCCGAAACCTACGCCCTGGTTCCCTATGGACTGATGCTGCCCAAGGGCGACGCGGAGCTCAAGGCGCTTACGGACGATGTCCTGAAGGGCATGATGGCGTCGGGTGCCTTCACCAAGCTCTATGCCAAGTGGTTCGAGAGTCCGATTCCACCGAACGGCGACAACCTGAACTTCCCGATGTCGGACGCCCTGAAGGAGCGTGTCGCCCACCCAAGCGACTCGATCGAATTCTGATCCTTGCCGTCCGGAGTTCAGCGAGCGCCCGGATCGTCCATCTCGGCACGAAACCAGACGCTCGCCAGGTGTTCATCTGGCCTCCGCTGTCGACCCCGAGCTGAGTTTGCCGGACGGCTGACGAACGTCCGCTTCGGGAGAACGCCGACAGCGCTTCCGGCGTCTGGTTGGGGTCGGAACCGGAATGGCCGCTGCGGGTGGAATTCCGCCAGTCCGGTTTGGGGTTTCAAATTTGACGGGCAGACGCCGGGGCCGAGAGCAGCGGCAGGCAACGACCCTGCGGCAGGCGCCACCCGGCTCGGTCCGAACGAGCAATCCGGCCGGTTTCCGTCGCGGATCGACCCGGTGCGGGCGGCCACGACGCTGCGGCCCCTGCCTCCGCTCGACCCCCCGGGGTGGCGGGGCGACCGCAGCGTCGCCCCCCGGGTCGATCCGACCCGATCCCGGACACGCGTGATCGCCGACCTCGCCGATGGGCCGATGAGCCTCCCCACCCGCAAGCCTCCCCGCCGGCAAGCCTCCCCGCCGGCAAGCCTCCCCGCCGGCAAACCTCCCCGCCGGCAAACCTCCCCGCCGGCAAGCCTCGTACCCGGCAAGCCGCGCGGAGGGTGAGCCGCGCGGCCCGCGTCGTCCGAGGCACCATCCGGGGCATCGCGGCGGATCTCGTCGCGCGCAACGGCGGGGTGGAGTAGAGGATCGGCCGTCCGACGTCACCGCCGGACAGCGATCCTCTCGGGCCCGACGATCGATGGCCCGGAATGCGGAGCGGAGCCTCGTTGTCCAGACCCCCCTTGCCCGAGACCTCGCCCGCGCCGCCTCCGGCGGCACTCGCCGGACCGACCATGCCGGGCAACGTGGCCCTCGGCCTGACGCAGATTTTCCTGTGGGGCGGCTCGTTCTTCCTGATCGCCGTGCTGGCCGATCCGATCGTCCAGTCCACGGGCTGGCCGCAGGGGATGGTGGTGGGGGCCCTGTCTCTCGCCATCCTGGTCTCCGGGGTCCTCTCGCCCTGGATCGGCCGGATGATCCACCGGCATGGCGGCCGGACCGTGCTGGTCGCCGGATCCCTGGTCATCGCCGCGGGCCAGATCCTGATGGCCGTGTCCCCGAACCTGCCGATCTTCCTGCTCGCGTGGGCCGTCATCGGCGCAGGCATGGCGGCGGCCCTCTACGATCCGCTCTTCGCCGCCATCGGGCAGGCCTATGGGGCCTCGGCCCGCCGGGCGATGACCCAGATCGCCATCGCGTCCGGCTTCGCCATCACCGTGTGCTGGCCGGCGACCCGTTTCCTCGTCGTCCAGGTCGGATGGCGCGGCACGTGCGTGGTCTACGCCGCGCTCGCGGTCCTGGTGGTGGCCCCGCTCTTCGCCTGGGCGCTGCCCCGCCGGGACCGGATCGCGGCCGTCCTCCCCCCGCCGGCCGCGGGGGCGACGCCGCTCGCGCCATCCACCGGGGCGGCTCGCCTGCCGGGCGAACACATCCTCGCCGTGACGTTCACCAGCGCGGCGGTCATCATGACGGCGGTCTCGGTGCAGCTCCTGCTGCTGCTTCAGGCCAAGGGTGTCTCCGCCGGGGCCGCCGTGGCCCTCAGCGCGCTCATCGGACCGTCCCAGGTCGGGGCCCGCATCCTCGAACTCGTCTTCGGGCGTCGCGCCCATCCGGCCTGGGCGCTCCTCGTGTCGAGCGGAAGCGTCGGGCTCGGCCTCCTGATCCTGGCCACGGCGCCGGCCTTCGCCTGGCTCGCCATCGTCCTCTACGGCGCGGGCAACGGCATGCGCACGGTGGTGCGGGGCACCCTCCCCCTCACCCTCTACGGCCAGCACGACTACGCGGCGGTCATGGGCCGTCTCGCGCGACTCCCCCTGCTCGGGCAGGCGGCAACACCCCTGGCCTGCGGCTATCTCACGGACTGGTTCGGCCTCGACGTGCTCCTCGACCTGATGCTCGGCATCGCGGTGGTGAACGTCGTCCTCTCGGTGATCGTCGCCCGGCGGGCGATACGGCATGGGAAGGCCTGAGGAAGGGACCGCGAACCGGGTCCCGAGGACCGGATCGCCCTCGGAATCATCCCGTGCCAGAGGGGATCCGGTGGATGCTCGCGCCGCCGCATCGCTCGGACCCACGTGCGGTGATCGGAATGCGTCCGACCCACCGAGCCCGAGAGGCAACTTTACGCGACGGTTCCGATCCGATGCCGCAAACCGGTCCCGCGCCCTGGCTCCATCCCGCCCGACGGGCGCCCTGGTCCGGCACGGGGCATCGTCGAGGCGTCGGTCGCCCCTGGCAGGGTCGCGCCCGGAATCCGCCCCCAGGGCCGGATCATCCGTCTCGATCCGCCTCACGCCTGCCGGATCGGCAGCCCCGTCTCGATCACCCGTGCCCAGAGGGAGGCGCCGTAGGGCGCGGCGGCGTCGTTAAAGTCGTAGTCCGGGTGGTGCAGGCCGGCGCTGTCGCCGTTGCCGAGGAAGATGTAGGCGCCGGGGCGGTGGGCGAGCATGTAGGAGAAGTCCTCGGCCGCCATCATGGGCGCCACCGCCCGGTCGATGCCCGCCTCGCCCACGAGCTCCGCCGCCACGTCGGCGATGAAGTCCGTCTCCACCGGGTGGTTCTCGGTGACCGGGTAGCCGCTGTTGAAGTCGATGCTGCCGGTGGCGCCGAAGCCCCGTGGCACGTGGGTGACGATCGCGCGGATCCGCTCCTGGATCAGGGCCTGCATCGGCTTCGAGAGCGCCCGCATGGTGCCCCGCAGGACCACGCATTGCGGCAGCACGTTGAAGGCCTCCCCCGCCTCCAGGGCGCAGACCGACACCACGGCGCTCTCCAGGGGATCGACGTTGCGCGCGACCACCGATTGCAGGGCCGTGATGACGTGGCTCGCCACCAGCACGCTGTCGACGGCGTTGTGCGGCTGGGCCGCGTGGCCGCCCCGGCCCGTGACGGTGATGGTGAAGCGGTCCGTGGAGGCCATGATCGGGCCGGGCCGGATGGCGAAGGTCCCGAGCGCCTGGCCCGGGATGTTGTGCATGCCGTAGACGGTCTCGACGCCGAAGCGCTCCATCAGGCCGTCGCGGACCATGGCCTCGCCGCCGCCGCCGCCCTCCTCCGCCGGCTGGAAGATCAGCACAGCCGTGCCGTCGAAGTCGCGGGTCTCGGCAAGGTACTTCGCGGCGCCGAGCAGCATCGCGGTGTGCCCGTCATGCCCGCAGGCATGCATCTTTCCCGGCACCGCGGAGCGGTAGGGCAGGTCGCGCGCCTCCTGGATCGGCAGGGCGTCCATGTCGGCGCGCAGGCCGATGGCGCGGTTCGAGCCGTGGGCGCGGCCGCGGATCACGCCGACGACGCCGGTGCGGCCGATGCCGGTGGCGACCGTGTCGCAGCCGAAGGCCCGCAGCTTGTCGGCCACGAAGCCGGCGGTGCGGTGGACGTCGTATTGCAGCTCGGGATGCGCGTGGAGATCCTGGCGCCAGGCGGCGATCTCGTCCGCGAAGGCGGCGATCCGGTCGAGGACGGGCATGGACAGCGACTTTCGAGAGGCGACGGCTCTCAAGGGGGGACGCGCCGGGGTTGCGACGCCGTTGACCCAGCAAACAAGAGGCCAGGGATGGGGTCAACGCGTCCCGCGCCGCGAAGGCGCGGCACCGGGGGCGCGCTCCCCCTGCCGCGATGTCGCGCCGGGCGCGACTTGTTGAGAGGACGTCGCGCCGGGCGCGCTCTGGGGACCGCTGGCGAGGTCGTCGAGGATCGGACAGTCGGGCCGGGCATCGCCGCAGCAATGGGCGGCGAGGTCCTCCAGGGTGCGGGCCATGCCGTCCAGGGCGTCGATCCGGCGGCGCAGGTCCGCCACGTGGTCGAGGGCGAGGCGGCGCACCTGGGCGCTGGCCCGGGTGCGGTCGTGCCAGAGGGCGAGCAGGGCCTTGATGTCCTCCAGGGTGAAGCCGAGGTCGCGGGCCCGGCGCACGAAGCGCAGGGCATGGAGGTCGGCCTCGGTGTAGAGGCGGTAGCCCGCCGCCGTCCGGCCGGCGGGCGCCAGCAGGCCGGTCTCCTCGTAGTAGCGGATCATCTTGGCCGAGACGCCGCTGGCGCGGGCGGCCTCGCCGATGGTGATCGCCCCCGCGCTCATGCCCCCGCCCCCGTCGTCGCCACCGGGCCGCCGGCCCGGCGCAGGCGCAGGGCGTTGGCGAGGACGAAGACGCTCGACAGCGCCATGGCGCCCGCCGCCAGGACCGGGGAGAGCAGCGGCCCGCCGACGAGGTGGAGCAGCCCCGCCGCCACCGGGATCAGCGCGACGTTGTAGGCGAAGGCCCAGAACAGGTTCTGGCGGATGTTGCGCATCACCACGGCCGAGAGCCGGAGGGCGCCGACCAGGCCCGAGAGGGCGCCCGACATCAGCACCACGTCGGCGGCCTCCACCGCGATGTCGGTGCCGGTGCCGATGGCGATTCCCACATCGGCCTCGGCCAGGGCCGGCGCGTCGTTGATGCCGTCGCCCACGAAGGCCACGGCGCCGTGGCAGGCGCGCAGGGCCTGCACCGCCGCGACCTTGCCCCCGGGCAGGATCTCGGCCGAGACCGTGTCGATGCCGAGGGTGCGGGCCACGGCCGCGGCGGCCGCCTGCCCGTCCCCGGTGACCATCGCCACCGCGAGGCCGCGGGCACGCAGCGCGGCCACCGCGTCCGCCGCCCCGGGCTTGACCGGATCGGCCACGGCGATCACGGCGGCGAGGCGCCCGTCGAGGGCGACGTAGAGGGGGCTGCGGCCCGCACGGGCGAGGCGGTCGGCCTCGGCCGCGAGGGCTCCGGCCGGGATCGCGCGGCGATCGAGGAAGCGCTGCGCCCCGACCACGACCGCGCGGCCGTCGACCGTGCCGGCGATGCCGTAGCCGGGCTCCGCCGCGAAGTCCGTCACCGTCCCGAGGGCGAGGCCCCGCGCCTCGGCCGCCGCCACAATGCTGCGGGCGATGGGGTGCTCGGAGCGGGATTCGAGGCTCGCGGCGAGGCGCAGGGCCTCGTCCGTGGCGAGGCCCGGCACGGCGACGAGATCGGTGAGGGTCGGGCGGCCCAGGGTGAGCGTCCCGGTCTTGTCGAGGGCGACGACCCGGACCGCGCGCAGGCGCTGGAGCGCGCCGCCGTCGCGGAACAGCACGCCGAGTTCCGCCGCACGGCCGGTGCCGACCATGATCGAGGTCGGGGTGGCGAGGCCCATGGCGCAGGGACAGGCGATGATGAGCACCGCGATGGCGTTGACGAGGGCGAGGCCGAGGGCGGGGGCGCCGTCGGAACTCGGGCCGAAGGCGAGCCAGCCCGCGAAGGTCGCCGCCGCGGCGGCGATGACCGCCGGCACGAACCAGCCCGTCACCCGGTCGACCAGGGCCTGGATCGGCAGCTTGGCGCCCTGGGCCGCCTCGACCATGCGGACGATCCGGGCGAGGACGGTCTCGGTCCCGACGGTGTCCACCCGCAGGTCGAAGCTGCCATGGGTGTTGAGCGTGCCGCCCACCGCGCGATCGCCGGGCGCCTTGGCCACCGGCACCGGTTCGCCGGTGATCATGCTCTCGTCGACGTAGCTCGACCCGGAGAGCAGGACACCGTCGGCGGCCACCCGCTCGCCCGGGCGGACCCGGACCACGTCCCCGCGCCGGAGGCTCGCCTGAGCCACCTCGATCTCGACGCCGTCGCGGATCACCCGCGCGGTGGCGGGGCTGAGGCCGACGAGGCGGGCGATGGCCGCGCCCGTCCGCCCCCGGGCCCGCGCCTCCAGGGTCCGGCCGAGGAGGATCAGGGTGACGATCAGGGTCGCGGCCTCGAAGTAGAGATGCGCCGTCCCCGCCGGGAGCAGGGCCGGCGCCAGGACCGCGACCAGGGAGTACAGGTAGGCGGCGCCGGACCCGAGGGCCACGAGGGCGTTCATGTCCGGATGGCCGCGGACCAGGGCGGGCAGGCCCTGGCGGAAGAAGCGGGCCCCGGGTCCTGCGAGCACAAGGGTGGCGAGGCCGGCCTGGAGCCAGCCGACCCAGGCCCCGAGGGCGCCGTGGACCGCGTGTCCGAAGGCCGGGACGAGGTGGCCGCCCATGTCGAGGACGACGATCGGCGCCGAGAGGACGGCCGCGGCGACGAGGTCGCGGCGCAGGGCCGCGCTCTCCCGCGCCTGACGGCTCTCCCGGGCCGCGGCCGGTGCTTCGGCGAAGATCTCGGCGAAGGCTTCGGCCGGGGCCTGCGCCGAATAACCCGCCTTCGCGACCGCCGCCGCGAGATCCCCGTGCACCACCAGCCCCTCGGGGTGGCGCACCGCGGCGCGGCCGGTGGCGAGGTTGACAGAGACCGCGGCGACGTCCGGCACGGCAGCCAGCGCGCGCTCGACCCGCGAGACGCAGGAGGCGCAGGACAATCCGCCGATCTCGAGCGTGGTGACCGCCTCCGGCACCCCGTAGCCCGCCCGCGCGACGGCCTCCACCGCCGCGGCGGCAGGCCCCGGCAGACGCAGTTCGGCCCGACCGGTGGCGAGGTTGACCGAGACCTCCGAGGCTCCCGGCAGGGCGCGCAACGCCCGCTCCACCCGCCCGACGCAGGAGGCGCAGGTCAGCCCGTCCACCGGGAAGGCGAATCTCCGGCCGGGCGTGGGAATCGTGGCATCGAGAGTCGGGCGCTTGTCCATGTCCCCCATGTGGGGGTTCCCATGGTGGGAAGGTCAAGGGGCTCGGCGAGGGCCGTCGAGCGCGCTTGCCGCGCGCCGCGCTGCGGCAAGACGGAGGGCGGCTAGGCCGACGCGTGTGGTGACAGGTTCAGCTCCCGGTACCAGGCGTCCATACGATCGACCCGCAGATCCTGCGCGTTCGTGCCGGCCGCCCCGCGCAGTTCGCCCCGAAGCCGGTTCGGTGCGACGCCATAGAAATCCTTGAAGACGCGCGAGCAGTGGCTCAGACTCGCAAAGCCGAAATCGAAGGCCATGACCTTCATGCGGCGGTCCTCATCCGGCGTCAGGAGCGCAGACCTCAGACGAGCGACGCGGCGGCGGATGATCTCCCGCTCAATTCCTCCGGACCTCTGGAATGTCCGATACAGGACGCTCCGTGACAGGCCGGTGCCGCGGGCCACGGCCTCGACGTCGAGCTCCTGACGACTCAGGTTGGCGTCGATGAACAGCTCCGCCCGGAGCCGCCTGGACCGATCGATCTCTGCTTCGTCGACCCGCTCCCGGCCGGTCAGCCGGGTGCTCCCAACCAATGCCGCCAGCAGGTCCGCGATCAGGACCGCGCTGTCGGCGCCGGGATCGACCCCGAGGCCGGAGGCCTGCCGCGCCAGGGACAGGACGGCCGCCCCCAGGAGACCGGATTGCCGCGGCAGGATTCGTCCGTGCAGGCGTCGGGCCTCCGGCAGCACGGCATCGAGGAGTTCACGCGGCAAGGTCACGGTGACGTAGTCGGCATCCTCGACCAGGGTCCGTTGCGGCAGCGTCGCATCGAACAGGATCGCGTCCCCCGGCGCGAGCTTCCGCTCCTCGGCGAAGGGCCCCCCGGCCATGCGGCCCGACCGCAGAACCTGAAGGTGGAAGTGCTCGAAGCCGTCGCGCCGGATCTGTGCGGGGTCGCGTCGATGCTCGACCCCGACCAGTTGCCGGTCGAACAGCGTGCAGCGGGGAATGCTGTAGGCCGTCACCGCCGATTCGAACGTCTCCCCCAGGCGGTAGGTGGTCGAACCGCTCGCCCGGACGAGGTCGTGGTAGATCCCGAAGGCGTTCGGGACCTCGTTCATCAGGACCGTCCGGTGCGGCACGATCCGGCCGGCGGGCTCGGGGGCCGTGTCGTCCCTGATCAAAGCGATCGTCCCCTCGGATCGGCACGTGACCGCATCGGCGCTGCGACCCACATCCGTTCGCGGGCGATCAACGAGATAGTCGATCATCGGCGCGCTGCAACCACAGGATCGCGATTCAGGCCCGCACGAGCGCGGCCTCCCCTACCGCCGCCGGCCCCAGATGCCGGCGCGCTCGGAGCGGGCCTGCTCCTCGGCGGCGAGGAGGTCGGCCGGCGCGTCCTCGGCGGCGCGGGCACCGCCGGCCGTGAGGATCAGCGAGGCGAGGTCGTCGCCGTCGATCTGGCAGCGAAGCGGCTCGCCCGCCGCCTCGGCCCCGGATGCGGCGGCGCAGGTCACCTCGCGGCGGCGCAGGTAGCGGGCGAGCTGCCGGGCGAGGGCCCCACCCTCCCCCTCGACCCCGAGGAGGCGGACGGTGCGGCCGCGGAAGGCCAGGGTGCCGGTATCGACCACTTCCGGCACGCCGCGAACACCGGGCGCGCCGGCATTGGCGGCGACGCCGGCGGGGACTTCGCGGGGGGGCACCGGCTCGGCCCGGGCGGGTTCGCCCCGCGCCGCCGAGGGGCGCTTGCGACCCTTGGCCAGCTGCGCCGTCGCCCGCTGGACGAAGTCGTGGAAGATGCTCGCCGGGAGATCGCCGCCGCCGACCCGGTTCATCGAGGCATTGTCGTCGTTGCCGACCCAGACGCCGACGACGAGGTCCGGCGTCATGCCGATGAACCAGGCGTCGCGATAGTCCTGGGTCGTCCCGGTCTTGCCGCCCACCGGCAGGCCGGCGACCCGGGCGGCCTTGCCGGTGCCGCCGTCGACCACGGCCTGGAGGGAATCGAGCATCATCGCCCGGGCCTCGGTGGGGATCGCGGTGCCACCCTTGGCGTCGGCGCGCAGGTAGAGCGGCTGCGGCTGGGCGCCCCGGATGGCGTGGACGCTGTGCGTGTCCACCGGCACGGTGCCGGCCAACACCCCCGCATAGGCGCGGGTCATCTCGAGCAGCGTCACCTCGGCCGAGCCGAGCGCCAGGCTCGGCACGTTGGGCAGCTCCGCGGTCACGCCCAGCCGGTGGGCGGTGGCGATGACCGCCGGGATGCCGACCTCGTCGGCCAATTGCGCCGCCACCGTATTGATCGATTGCGCGAAGGCGCTGCGCAGGGGCACCGCGCCCTTGAACCGGCCCGTGGAATTCTGCGGCTCCCAGTCGCCGATCTGGATCGGCCGGTCGACCAGCACCGTGTCGGGGTTGAAGCCGTTCTCGTAGGCGGTCAGGTAGACGAAGAGCTTGAACAGCGAGCCGGGCTGGCGCTTGGCCTGGGTGGCCCGGTTGAACTGGCTGTCCTCGTAGTCGCGGCCGCCGACGAGGGCGAGGATCGCGCCCTCCTTGTTCAGCACCACCATGGCCCCCTGGCCGGCCTTCTTCTTGGCCCCCTCGGCGTCGAGGCGGCGGGCGACGACGCCCTCCGCGAGGCTCTGCAGGTCGAGGTTGAGGGTGGTGCGCACGGTGACGTCGCCCGGCGCGTCGGCGAGCTTCTTCGACTCGGCCGAGACCATGTCGAGGAAGTAGTTGGTGCCGGGCGGCGTCTCGGGGGGCGTGCGCAGGGTGATGGTCTGGGCCCGGGCCTTGTCGGCCTCGGCCGCCGTGATGGCGCCGGTCTCGACCATGGCCTGCAGCACCACGTCGGCGCGCTCCTTGGCGCCGCCGAAGTTCCGGGTCGGGGCCAGCTGCGAGGGCGCGCGCACGAGGCCGGCCAGCATCGCCGCCTCCGGCAGGGTCAGGGCCTTGGCGCCCTTGCCGAAGTAGCGCCGGGCGGCGGCATCGACGCCGTAGGCGCCGGCCCCGAAATAGGCGGTGTTGAGGTAGCCGAGCAGGATCTCGTCCTTCGACATCGTCGCCTCGACGCGCAGGGCGAGGAAGGCCTCCTGGATCTTGCGCCGCAGCGACTTCTCCTGGTTCAGGGAGACGAGCCGGGCATATTGCTGGGTGATCGTCGAGCCGCCCTCGCGCACGCCGCCGCCGACGGCGTTGCGGTACAGGGCGCGCAGGAGGCCGCGGGGGTCGATGCCCCAGTGGGAGCGGAAGCGCCGGTCCTCGATCGCGATGATCGCCTGCCCAAGATGGGGCGGCATCTCCGCCGCCGTCAGCTTCTGGCCCTGGAACGCCCCGCGGGTGGCGAAGACCCGGCCGTCATCGGCCTCGACGGTGAGCGCCCGCTGGCCGGCCTCCGGCACCACGCCGCCCAGGGGCGGCAGGGTGGCGAAGCTGTAGAGGACGAGCCCGGCCAGGGCGAGCAGCGGCAGCAGCACCACCGCCAGGGCGGCGGCGAGCCAGGGACGGCGGCGCAGGCGGGCCGGCCAGCCGGCGGCGCGGGGCGCCGTCGCGCGTGCGGGCTCGGGCGGCGACGTAGGCGTCGGCTTGGGCGTATGCCCCGACGCGGGTGCGGCGGCGGACGGGGGCGGAGGTTCGGCCGGCGCGCGGGGGCGCATGCGGTCGGCCCAGCCCTGCCAGGCGGGCCCTGCCGCCCGCGCCGCGCCGGCGGCCCGGCGTCCGGCCCCCCGGGCCGCGCCGATGGCGAGCACGCCGAGCTGGCGTCCGAGGATCCGCGCCGCCGCGGCGGCTTCCCGTGCCGCGGCGCGGGTGTCCGCATCGTCCGGCCCGGCGGCGCTCCGGGCCTCGGGCTCAGGGGCGGGCCGGGGCGGGTCGACCCTCTCGTGGCGCGGGCGTTCCGGGTCGGGGGAGGTCATCGCGGGCCATGGTCACGGGGGGCGGGGCTCGGGCGTCGAGGCGCCCCGCACTGTCCCGCCGGTTCTAGACCATCTCGCGCGGCCAAAGCTACGCCGTTCCGGGGCGCCCCAGGGGGCCGGGCCGGCCCGCCTCCGCGTGGCGACCGCGCAGGCGGAAGGCCAGGAGGACCAGCAGGATTCCGAACACCATCGTGTAGCTGCCGATCCACCAGGTCAGGACCAGGGCCGACATGCCGGGATTGATCAGGAGCGCGATGCCGAACAGGAGCGAGACGACGCCGCCGAGCACCAGCCACCAGCGCCCGTAATGGGCGTGCAGCCGGAAGCCCGCCGCCACCATCAGGCCGCCGGTGACCAGGGCCCAGAAGGCCACGAGATAGACGAAGGCCCAGACGGCCGCCGCCGGCACGAGCACCGCCGCGACGCCGACGACGATGTCGAGGAGGCCTTCCAGCAGAAGGAAGCCCCAGCGCTCGTGGCGCTGGGCCGCCCGCACCGAGGCGACCACGCCGACGATGCCGTCCACCAGCATGTAGGCGGCGAAGAACAGCACGAGGGAGAGGACGAAGGCGCCCGGCGCCACGAAGGCGATCAGCCCGAACAGGATGGCGACGACTCCGCGCAGGGCCATCAACCACCAGTTGCGGGCCAGCACCGTGCTCATCGCATCGAGACGCGCGCCGGCGTCGAGACGATCCAGGCCGCCCGGACCGGCGGCACCGGGTGGCGACAGGGGAGTACCGGCTGTCATACGCGCCTCCTGCAGCTTGCGAACGAACCGGAACCCGGCCCGTCAGGCCCGAGAACGCGCGTTGGATTTCGGACGTTCCGTCCGGTGACGGACGCGGCCCGCAAATGTGATCCGCCCCGGGAACAATCGCCTGCGCTACTTCTTGTTGTCGCCGAGGCGGGAGTTTCGGGCGGCGTGGTTTCGATCGCGCGGCCCCTGGATGCGTTCGGACGATCAGTCGATGCTTCAGGATCAACAGGCCGTGGGGCGCCAGCCCGCACGGGGCGAGGCGGTGCGGCCCTCCGATGCGCAAGGGTCCGAAGCTCAGGGGCTAGCGCCCGCGGCGCGGTCCCCCGGGGATGCCGGGACGCGCGACGACGCCGGCCCGTCCGCCCAGCCTTCCTCCCATCAGCCTTCCCGCCAGCAGCCTTCCCGCCAAGAAGCCGATGCGGATGACGGGTCCGATACCGGCGAAGAGTCCGACCGGGAGGCGGACAAGAAGCCGAACATCCTGCGCCGGCATCCGTTCTGGGCGCTCGGGATCGCGGTGGCGGTCGTCGCCGTGGCGGCGGGCGCCTATGTCTACTGGCTGACCCGCCTGCACCCGTTCGAATCCACCGACGACGCCTTCGTCGACGCGCGGCAATTCTCCATCGCGCCGAAGGTCGCCGGCTACATCGTCGACGTGCCGGTCACCGACAACCAGCATGTCGAGACCGGGGTCGTGCTGTTCCAGATCGACCGGCGCGACTACGAGGTGGCCCTGGCGCAGGCCCGGGCGCAGGTCGCCTCGGCCGAGGCCTCGATCCGCAACTTCGACGCGCAGATCGAGGGCCAGAAGGCGCAGGTCGCGGCCTCCGAGGCGGAGGTGACCCAGGCCGAGGCCTCGCTGAAATTCGCCCGGGAGGACGCGGCCCGCTACCGGGACCTCGCCGAGAAGGGGGCGGGCACCGTCCAGCGCTCGCAATCCTCCGCCTCGACCCTTGACCAGCAGCAGGCCGCCTACGATCGCGCGAAGGCCACCCTCGTCGCGGCGCGCACCCAGGTCGGCGCCCTCGCGGCCCAGAAGGCGGGCGCCGAGGCCAGCCTCGCCACCGGCAAGGCCCAGGTGGCGCAGGCCGAGCTCAACCTCGGCTACACCACCGTGAAGGCGGCACAGCCGGGCCGGGTGGTACAGCTCTCGGGGGCCAAGGGCCAGTTCGCCCAGGCCGGGCAGACGCTCTCCACCTTCGTGCCCGACGACATCTGGGTGATCGCGAACTACAAGGAGACGCAGATCACCGACATGCGGCCGGGCCAGCACGCCGATATCGAGATCGACGCCTATCCCGAGCGCAAGATCACCGGGCACGTGGATTCCGTCCAGCCCGGCTCCGGCACCGCCTTCAGCCTGCTCCCGGCCCAGAACGCCACCGGCAACTACGTGAAGGTGGTCCAGCGCATCCCGGTGAAGATCGTCGTCGACCAGTGGCCCACCGACGTCGCCATCGGGCCCGGCATGTCCATCGTGCCCCGGGTCCACGTCCGGTGAGCGCCGCGGCTGCGCAGTCGGGCGGCGGGTCGGGGAGCAAGGCGGAGGGCAAAGGGGGCGGCAAAGGGGGCGGCAGCGGAGACGGCAAGGCGGCCGCCTCTGGCAAGGCGCCGGGCGGGCACAACCCCTGGGCCATCGCCCTGGTGGTCTCCCTGGCGACCTTCATGGAGGTGCTCGACACCACCATCGCCAACGTCGCCCTGCGCTACATCTCCGGCGGGCTCGCGGTCGGCCCTGACGAGGCGGCCTGGGTGGTGACGAGCTATCTCGTGGCCAACGCCATCGTGCTCACGGCGTCGAGCTTCCTCGCCAAGCGCTTTGGGCGAAAAGCCTTCTTCATGTGGAGCATCGCGCTCTTCACCGTCGCCTCGGTGCTGTGCGGCTTCGCCTGGAACCTCGAATCGCTCCTGGTCTTCCGGGTGCTCCAGGGCCTGGGCGGGGGCGGCATGGCGCCGCTGGCCCAGTCGATCCTGGCCGATTCGTTCCCGCCGGCGAAGCGCGGCCAGGCCTTCGCCCTCTACGGCCTCGCCGTGGTGGTGGCGCCCGTGATCGGGCCGACGCTGGGCGGCTGGCTCTCGGACAACGTCTCCTGGCACTGGTGCTTCCTGATCAACGGCCCGATCGGGTTGATCGCCCTCGGGCTGATGCACGTGCTGCTGGAGGACCCGCCGGGGGCGGTGAAGGAGCGCCATCGCCTGCGCCGCGAGGGCGTGCGCTTCGACCTCGTGGGATTCCTCCTCGTCGCCACCTTCCTGGGGTCGCTGGAGGTCGTCCTCGACGAGGGCCAGCGCAAGGACTGGTTCGGCTCGAACTTCATCGAGGTGTTCGCGGTGATCTGCGCCGTCGCCTTCGTGGCGATGATCCCCTGGGAGCTGACCCGGAAGAACCCGGTGGTGGATCTCCGCCTGCTGGGCAGCCGCCAGTTCGGCTCGTGCTTCCTCGTGATGATGGCCACGGGCGCGATCCTGATCGCCACGACGCAGTTCGTGCCGCAGCTCGTGCAGGAATATTACGGCTACACCGCCACCCTGGCGGGCCTCGTCCTGGCGCCCGGCGGCCTCGTCACGGTGTTCATGATGCTGGTGATCGGCCGGATCTCGGGCAAGGTGCAGCCGAAATACCTCATCGCCCTGGGCGCCGCGATCGTCTCCGCCGCGATGTACGACCTGACGCGCCTCTACGGCGACACCAGCTTCTGGTTCTTCGCCTGGTCGCGCATCTATATCGGCATCGGCCTGCCGATGATCTTCATCTCGATCACCGCGGCCTCCTACGAGGGCATCGACAAGGGGCAGACCGATCAGGCCTCGGCGCTGATCAACGTCGCCCGCAACGTCGGCGGCTCGATGGGCGTGAGCCTCGCCCAGAACGTCCTCGCCTACCGGCAGCAATTCCACCAGAGCCGGCTGGGCGAGAGCATCTCCAGCGCCAACCCGAACTACCAGGAGACCCTGCGGGCGGCGACGCAGTACTTCCAGGCCCACGGGGCGTCCGGCGTCGAGGCGCAGAACCAGGCGATGGCCTGGATCGGCCAGCAGCTCCAGACCCAGGTGGCGTACTGGGGCTACATCGACGTGTTCTGGTCGCTCTGCCTCGTCTCGGGGGCGGCGGTGCCGCTCGCGATGATCCTCAGCAAGGTCAAGCTCGGCGGCGGGGCGCCGGCCGGGCACTGAGTCAGTCGGCCGGCGTAGTCGCCTCGGTGACGTGGACGCGTCCGGCCGGCGCAGGGACGGGCGCCGTGTCGGTCTCGATCTCCGTGAGGGTGACCTCCGATTTCAGCTCGGGCCCCGCCAGGGCGGCCACGCCCTCGTAGCGGTCGAGGCGGCGGTCGATCATGCCGCCGATCTTCTCGCGGACCTCGGCGACCGTGAGGCTGCGGCGGCCCTTGCCGGCCTTCTCGGTGAACAGGCTGCGGTTCGCCTTCGCGGCGGCCTTGAACACCTGCTTGGCGACCTGGCCCGGCTTCTCGGCGGTGAGCTCGAGGAAGCGGCCGGCGCTGGCGGTACCGAGGAAATGCGCGAAGTAGAGCTCCGCGGTGGAGAGGTCGCGGCCGATGCGCTGCTCGATCCGGCCCTTGTCGCGGTTGATGAGCTCGCCCGCCATCAGGGCGGCGACGTAGGGGTCCTGGCGCAGGCGCAGCACCCGGGTGCGCGTCGCCTCGTCGGCGATCGTGATGGCGCTGCCGCGGCCCTTCACCGCCGCCGCCTCGTCGGCGAGCCCGTGGCGGGCGCCGTAGGCGCGGATGAGTTCGAGCCAGGTGCCGGACAGGAACTGGAACAGGCCCTCGGCCGAGGAGGTCGAGGCCTTCACCGTGGTGGAGAAGCTCGATTCCTTGTCGGCCAGCGCCATCATGTAGACCGGGTCGACCCCGGTCTCGGTGGCGGCCCGCAGGATGGTGTCGACGATCTCGCGCGGCACGGCCATGTCGCCGAAGCGCAGGCGCTCCGCGCCGGAGGCATCGCGGCTCGGCGCGAGGGCGGCGAGGTCGCTCTCGATCAGCGACAGCGTCGCGGGTTCCTGCTCCACCACGGGAACCCCGGTCCAGTCGGACGCGTTGGGAGCTTCAGGTGCGGGCTGTGCCTGCTCCCGAACGAGCGCCTGCGCCGAGAGCGCGCGCTCGTCGATCCGGTCATGGGCCGCCGCGGCGGGGGCCAGGGCGTTCTGCGGCAGCGCGCCGCCCAGCAGCGCGCCGGTGACGAGCGTCGCGAGGGTCCGGCGGCGGAGAGTGGCGAAGGTCCGGCGCGTCCTGCGCTCGGTCCGCGGCAGCCACGCCACGGTCAGGTCTGCGTTGAAGGCCTCGTTGGGCACGAGACGGCTCACGTCGTCGGCGCAGAGCGCCGGCTCCGGGAAAACCCCCATCATTGGTCCTTGTTCGTACCGCTGCCTTCGTCGGGCGCGGCTTCGTTGTCGTTCAGCGAGGGGACGTCTCGCCGGTTGCTGTGACCAGAATGGGACAGCTCCGTGATTCAACGATGGCAGGCTTAACGTTGGGTTAAGCCATTGTATTTACGAATTTTTAACGGTTCGTTCGGAGGCCGTTCAGGCGCACCGCGTCAAAAAGGCGTCCTGGCCAGGGTTGGAACGCAACCCCGGAAGCCCAGTTAGTGAGGGCTGAGCGGAACGGCCCCCAGGTTGGGACAGGCTCCCGTTCGCCTGAAGAAGGAAGCCGTTTCCCAATGAGCATGCAGACCGGTCGCCGCGTCGGCGTTGCGTTCGTTGGCATGGGTGGCGCTGTCGCCACCACCGCCATCGCAGGCATCGAGATGATTAAATCCGGATCGAACCGCCTTGATGGCCTGCCCCTCGCGGGCGTCCCCGTCGCCGGGATGGCCGACTACAAGGACCTCGTGTTCGGCGGATGGGACCTGAACGACGATGACCTCGCCTCCGCCGCCACCGGCCACGGCGTCCTCACCGCCCAGGATATCGAGAATGGCGCCCAGGTCCTGAAGGGCATCAAGCCCTGGCCGGCCGTCGGCAGCGCCAAGTTCTGCAAGAACATCGAGGGTGCCAACCGCATCGTCGCCAAGGACCACCGGGAGGCGGTCTCGGTCATCGCCAACGACCTGCGCCGCTTCAAGGCCGAGAGCAACCTCGACGAGGTCGTAGTGATCAACCTCGCCTCCACCGAGCGCTGGCCCGACCTCACCGACCCGACCCTGAACTCGACGGCCGCCTTCGAGAAGGGCCTCGACAGCAGCGACGAGTCGATCAGCCCGGCGATGCTCTACGCCTACGCGGCGATCAAGAGCGGCGTGCCCTACGCCAACTTCACGCCCAGCGTCGCCGCGGACGTGCCAGCCCTGCTCGAACTGGCCAGGGAGATGAACGTCCCCGTGGCCGGCAAGGACGGCAAGACCGGCCAGACCATGATGAAGACGGTCCTGGCCCCGGCCCTCAAGGCCCGCGCCCTGCACGTGGACGGCTGGTTCTCCACCAACATCCTCGGCAACCGCGACGGTCTCGCCCTGAACGACAAGGACTCGCTCCAGTCGAAGCTCAACACCAAGGGCACGGTGCTCGACTCGATCCTCGGCTACCCGGTCGAGGACCACTTGGTGCACATCCACTATTACCGGCCCCGCGGTGACGACAAGGAAGCCTGGGACAACATCGACGTCAGCGGCTTCATGGGCCAGCGGATGCAGATCAAGGTCAACTTCCTCTGCAAGGACTCCATCCTGGCCGCGCCCCTCGTCATCGAGATCGCCCGCGTCCTCGAACTCGCCAAGCAGCGCGGCGACGGCGGTGTCCAGGAGCAGCTCTCGAGCTTCTTCAAGGCCCCGATGGTGAAGAACGGCCACGGTCCCGAGCACGATTTCGGCAAGCAGCAGACCATGCTGCTCGAGTGGCTCGGCACCCACTGATGTCGACCCGGACGGAGGGCGCCGGTCCCGCGGCCCCGCTGGCGCTTCGCGCCCTCCTCGTCGAGGTCAACGACCTCAAGCGCGTGCACGCCGCGGGGCGGACGGGCTCCATCGCCGAGCGCCTGTTCGCGCAGGGCTGGGGCGCCCTCACCGGGGGCGCCGCGCCGGAGGCGGTGGCCCTCGACATCACCGCCAAGGCGCTCGCCGCCGCCCGGCTCTGCGACCTCGACGCGGCGTTCCTCGCCGCCGCCGGGCTCGACGAGCGGGCGACGTCCGACGTCCTGGTCTCAGGCTTCGATGCCGTCACCGACAGCGTCGAAGCCGGCCTGCGGGACCGCCTCCGGGCGGCCCTGCGCGCACCGGAAAGCTTCGCGCCGGGTCCCCTGCCGGGCTTCGTCGCCGCCCTGGCGCATCAGCCCCGCGCCGGCGTCACCTGCCCCGGCAAGCCCCGCATCCTGCTGGAGCCGCCGGAGAACCATGCCGAGCATTGCCTGATGGTGGCGGTCTACGGCGTCGTACTGAGCCCGTTCTACCGGGCCGACCCGACCCAGGTCTTCCTCGCCGCCATGGCGCACCACTTCCACAACGCGGCGATGCCCGATGCCGGCTTCACCGGCGAGATGCTGCTGGGCGACCACCTCCTGCCGATCATGGCCCGGACCACGCAATGGGCCCTCGACGAGCTCGATCCGGCCCTGCGCGACACGGTCGAGCGGGCACGCAGGGTCCTGCCCGACGATGCCACGGCGGAGGGCCGCGCCTTCCATGCCGCCGACTGCATCGACCGCGTCCTGCAGATCGCCCAGCACCTGCGGGCCGCGACCCTGACCATGGGCACGGTCCTCGACGAGATGGAACTCGTCCATGCGGGTCCGGTGAAGGGCTTCCACGACCGCGTGCTGAAGGACATGCAGATCCCGTGATTTCACCTCGCGACCGCGCGGGCGCCCCGTCATGATCCCCTTCGATCTTCGCTCGCCGGAGACCGGCGAGCCCCTCAAGGCCGACACCCCCCACTCGCTCCGCGAGGCGGAGAGCGGCGCACGCTGGCCGGTGATCGACGGCATCCCCTACCTGCGGACCAACCGGGCCGATCTCGTCGCGCAGACCCTGAAACTGCTCGATTCCGGCGAGGCGAACCTCGCCCTCGAAGGGCTCCTCGCCGACCAGGACGACTGGTGGACGGGGCCGCCGGCCGACCCCCTCGACCTGCACGAACTCGTGCGCGAGCGGGACACGCGCTCCTTACGCGACGCCGTACGGCTCCTCGGCTGGGGCCGGGTGGGCGACTACTTCCTGCATCGCTGGACCGACCCGACCTTCCTCGCCGGCCTCACCCTGCTCGAAGCGCACTGGAACAACCCGGTCTGCGTCTTCGAATTCGCCTGCGGGATCGGCCACTACCTGCGCGAATTCCAGACCCGCGGCATCAAGGTCGCCGGCGCCGACGTCGTCTTCGCCAAGCTCTGGGTCGCGCGGCACTGGGTGGTCGGCAAACCGGCGCAGCTCGTCTGCTTCGACGCCAACGCGCCCCACTGGCCGATCCCGGATGCGCCGGTCGATCTCGTCGTCTGCAACGACGCCTTCTACTTCCTCGACCGCAAGGCCGAGGTGCTGGAATGCCTGCGCCAGAATGCCGGCGACGACGGCTGGCTCGCCCTCAGCCACATCCACAACAGCGACCGCCCGGGCTTCTCGGCGGGCCGCGCCGTCTCGGCCGCCGAGATCGACGACCTCTTCCCCGACGGCCTCGTCTACGACGACGACGACCTGACCCGCGCCATGCTGGAGCGGCGCGCCCCCGCCCCCCGCAAGCCCCAGGACCTCACCGACTGCGAGGCCTTCTCGGTGGTGGCGGGTCCCGGCATGCGCCCGGCCCCCCGCCCCGTGATCGACGGCATCACCGTGCCGCGCCCCGGCCGGACCCTGCGCCTCAATCCGCTCTACGTCTCCGAGGGCGGGGCGCGGCACGCGATCCGCTGGCCGTCCGAGCGCTACGAGGCCGAGTACGCCGCCCGCGCCACCTACCCGGAGACCTTCACGGGTTCCGACCGCCTCGACTGGCAGGGCGACCTTGATGCGCCCGAGGCCGACCGGGTCCGCGACCGGACCTATGTCGATCTGCCGGAGCGCTGGTGATGGCGTCGTCCGAGCAGGCCCCCGTCGCCTGGGGCATCGTCGGCTACGGCTGGGTCGCCCGCGACTACATGGCGCCGGGCATCCGCGCGGCCGGCCACCGGCTCGTGGCCGTCGCCGATCCGGGCGAGGCCTCGCGCGCGGCGGCCGAGGCCGAGGGCGCCCGGGCCTATGCCCGGCTCGAAGACCTCGTGAACGATCCCGAGGTCGAGGCGGTCTACGTCGCGACCCCGAACCACCTGCACCGGGAGGCGATCGAGGCCCTGGCCGGCTCCGGCAAGGCGATCCTCTGCGAGAAGCCGATGGCCGCCGCGCTCGACGACGCCGAGGCGATGGTGGCGGCCCTGGCGGGCGGCGAGACCTTCTACGGCACCGCCTTCGACCAGCGTCACCACCCGGCCCACCGGGCCATGCGGGACGCGATCCGCGCGGGCCGGCTCGGCACCGTCACGGCGATCCGCATCGTCTATGCCTGCTGGCTGCCGCGGGCCTGGACCTCCTTCGCCGGACAGGACAACTGGCGCATCGACCCGGCCAAGGCCGGCGGCGGCGCCCTGATGGACCTCGCCCCCCACGGCCTCGACCTCGTGGACTTCCTCCTCGACGAGTCGATCCAGGACCTCGCCGCCCTGACCCAGGCCCGGGCGCAGGACTACGCCGTCGACGACGGCGCCCTCCTGATCGGGCGCACGCCCTCGGGCGTCCTCGCCAACCTGCACGTCGCCTACAATTGCCCGGACGCCCTGCCCCGCCGCCGCCTGGAGGTGACCGGCACGAAAGGCCTGCTCACCGCCATCGACACGATGGGCCAGGTGGCGGGCGGCACCCTGTCGTTCACCGACGGGTCAACCGGCGCATCGGACACTCTGCCCTTCGACGGGGAGGCCTCGCCCTTCCTCGAACAGGTGAAGGCCTTCGGCGCGGCCCTGCGCCGGCCGGCGGAGCGCGACGCCTACAGCGCGACCCGCGACCTTCACACCATGCGCTTGCTGGCCCGCGCCTACGCCGCGTTGCCCTGAGGAACGGAACACCACGACCGTGAACGAGCAGGACCAGGACGACCGCGCCCGCCACAGCCGGATCAAGGCGCCGCGCGCCTACAGCCACGGCGCCCCCCGCCGGATCGAGGGCCTGCCGGCCGCGCTGCCGGAGCCGGTGCGCGCCTATCTCGACATCCTGCCGGAGGGCCGCATCGTCGGCTTCCCCCTGGCGCCCCTCGACCGCACCGGCATCCCGGTCTGGTTCGTGTCGCTGTTCCTCGACGACCCGTTCTTCGTCGGCGCCATGCCGAGCGGCATCGGCTACGGCGCCACCGACGACGAGGCCATCATCGGCGCGGTGGCGGAGATCGCCGAGAACCTGATGCCGTCCCTCGCGGTGATGCCGCGCAAGAAGGAGCGCGCCAGCTACGACGACCTCGTCCGGGTCTACGGCGCCGGTGCCGTGGCCGACCCCCTGACCCTGTGCCTGCCGGCCGGCAGCCCGGTGGGACGCGCCACCACCCTCGAATGGACGCCCGCGATCCGTGCGCGGACCGGCGAGACGGTGCTGATGCCCCTCGACATCGCCGCCACCGACTATTTCGAGCTGTCGGAGGGCTACAAGCCCTTCACCAACCTCATCACCAACGGCCTCGGCGCCGGGCCGGACGTGGACTTCGCCCTCGGCCACGGCCTGCTCGAACTCCTGCAGCGCGACGGCAACGGCCTGCTGTTCCGCGCCCTCGACCAGGGCGTGGTGCTCGACCTCTCGGAGGGCCTCGGCCCCGAGACGCGCGGCATGCTCGACCGGCTCGAATCGCTGGGGATCAAGGCCCTGCCGAAATTCGCCACCGACCAGTTCGGCCTCACCAACCTCTACGTCGTGGGCTACGACCGGAACCTGGCGGACACGCCGGTACCGATCGCCCTGTCGGCCTGCGGCGAGGCCTGCGATCCGGACCGCGAGCGGGCCCTGCGCAAGGCGCTCCTGGAGTTCCAGGCCGCCCGCGTGCGCAAGGCCTTCGGCCACGGGCCGCTGTCCTTCGCCGAGCGGGTCACCCCCCCGGGCTACGTCAAGGCCTTCATCGACAAGGCCCTGCCGAGCCTCGATCTGGAGGAGAGCCGCGCCCTGAAGGCGATGCTCGAATGGATCGTGCAGCCGCCGGAGGGCATTGCCGCGACCCTGCGCGACACCGTCTATTCCGAGCGCACCACCAAGCGCTTCGCGGACCTGCCGACCACGGAGGCGCCGGACGGACATGCCCGCGGCCGCATCGCCCGCGAGCGCCTGGAGCAGGCCGGCTTCGACGTCCTCTACGTGGATTGCTCGCCGCCCGGCGGCCGCGTCGGGGTGGTCAAGGCGATCGTGCCGGGGCTCGAGGTCGAGACCATGAGCTACCACCGGATCGGCGCGCGCAACACGCAGAAGCTCCTCGACCGCGACCATCCGCTGATCCGCTTCGGCGAGGCCACAGACACCCTGAAGCCCGTGCGCCTGACCCCGGAGGCGATCGCGCATTTCGGCGGGCAGCCGCTGTTCGACACCGCGCTGGCCGACCGGATCGTCGGCGCGCATTACCCGCTCTACCGCGAGCCGGAATCGCACCATGCGCCGTTCCGCCTGGCCCAGCAGGGCCGCGCCGCATGAGCCTGCGCTTCGCCTACAACACCAACGGCACCGCCAATCACCGCCTCGACGACGCGATCGACCTCATCGCCGAGGCCGGCTACCAGGGCGTGGCGCTGACCCTCGACATCCACCACCTCGACCCCTTCGCCGAGAACTGGCTGCAGGAGGCGCAGCGGGTGTCGAGCCGCCTGCAGCGCCTCGGCCTCGGCTCGGTGATCGAGACCGGTGCGCGCTTCCTCCTCGACCCCAAGGCCAAGCACGAGCCGACCCTGGTGAGCGGCGACGCCGCCGGCCGGGCCCGCCGCATCGGCTTCCTCAAGCGTGCCGTCGACATCGCGGCGATCCTGCATTCCGAGGCGGTCTCGTTCTGGGCCGGCGTGCCGAAGCCCGGCATCGATCCCGACGAGGCCCGGGGCTGGCTGCGCGAGGGCCTGACCGAGGTCGTCGCCTACGCCGCCGAGCAGAAGGTGGTCGCCTGCCTGGAGCCCGAGCCCGGCATGCTGATCGAGACCCTGGACGACTACGCCGCCCTCGACCTGCCGGGCCTGAAGCTCGCCCTCGACACCGGTCACTGCCTCGTCACCGGCGAGCGCGAGCCGGCCGCGGCGGTGGCGGAATTTTCCGACCGCATCGGCACCGTGGCGATCGAGGACATGGCGCGGGGCGTCCACGTCCACCTGCCCTTCGGCGAGGGCGATATGGACGTGCCGGGCGTGCTGGGCGCCCTGGACGCGATCGGGTTCGACCGGCTGGTCTGCGTCGAACTCTCCCGCGAGAGCCACCGGGCCGACCTGATGGTGCCGGCCTCCCTGAAATACCTCCGCGACTGCCGCAATCCGAACCCGGGAGCCTCCGCGTGAGGATCTGCTTCGTCTCGCGCCGCTACTTCCCGGCGATCTCCGGCATGAGCGTCTACGCGCAGAACCTCCTGCGCGAGCTGGTCGAGGCCGGCCACGACGTGACGATGATCTCCCAGTATCGCGGCGACGCCTTCGGCACCCGGGTCTATGGCGGCGGGCCGCCGCCGGCCGTGCCGGGCGTCACCGTCATCGGCCTGGAGCAGGTCGGCGAACAGGAGAGCGGCGACTTCGAACGCGACATCGACACCATGGTGGCGACGATCCGGGCCGAGCACGCCAAGAAGCCCTTCGACATCCTGCACGCGCAGTACGGCTATCCCACCGGCTGGGCCACGCTGCTGGCCTCCCGCGCCATCGGCGTGCCCAACGTCGTCTCGATCCAGGGCGGCGACGGCCACTGGGTCGGCTCCTGCTGCGAGACTCACCGGGTCGCCATGTGCGAGGTGCTGGCCCATGCCAATGCCCTGCTGATCGGCGGCGCCTCCTTCGTCGAGGAGGTCTGCGACCGGCTCGGCTCGGACCCCGCCCGCTTCACCATCGTGCCGGGCGCCGTGGACACCGCCCGCTTCACCCCCGGGCCCGGCGACCATCCCGGCCCGGTGCGGCTGTTCTACCACGGCCGCGTCGACCGCCGGAAAGGCGTGCTCGACTTCATCGACGCCCTCGCGCTGGTGCGCGCCCGCGCCATCCCGTTCGAGGCGATCATCTCCGGCATCGGGCCGGACGTGGACTCGTCGAAGGCCCGCGCGGCGGAACTGAACTTCTCCGAGGCCGAGATCCGCTTCACCGGCTACGCCGACTACGACACCGTGCCGGACCTCTACCGGGCGGCGGACGTCTTCGTGTCGCCGACCTACGCGGAGGGGTTCTCCAACACGATCCTGGAGGCGATGGCGGCCGGGCTCGCGGTGGTCTCGACCCACTCGGTCGGCGTCTCGGACTGCCTGCGCGACGGCGAGAACGGCCTCCTGGTCCAGCCGGGCGACGTACCGGCCCTGGCCGACGCCCTGGCGCGGGTGATCGAGGACGCGCCCCTGCGCCGGCGCCTCGCCGCGGACGGCCTCGCCGAGTGCCGGCGGGTCTACTCCTGGCGCGCGGTCGGCCGGCAGATCATGGACGTCTACGCCGACGTGGCCCATGCGAGGCCGGCCACCGACTTCCCGACGGTGCTGCCGCACGATCCGTCCTGCCGCTTCCGCGCCGAACCGCACCTGCTCTGAGCCGATGCCCCGCGCCCTCGCCCTGTCGCCCCATCTCGACGACGCCGCCTTCTCCGGTGGCGGCCTCCTCCACGCCCTCGGCGCGGCGGGCTGGGAGGTCGCCACCGTGACGGTGTTCACCGGCTCGGTGGCGAACCCGACGGGCTTCGCTCTCGCCTGTCAGACCGACAAGGGGCTCGGGCCGGAGGTCGACTACATGGCGCTGCGCCGGTGCGAGGATGCGGCGGCGATCCGCGCGCTCGGGCTGGCGCCCCCGTGCCACTGGCCCTTCCGCGAGGCGCCCCATCGCGGCTACGCCTCCGCCCCGGAGCTGTTCGAGGCCGTCAGGACCGATGACGGGATCGTGCCCGACCTGACCGACGCGTTCCGGGCGCTCCTCGCCGAGACGGCACCCGATCTGATCCTCGCGCCCCAGGCCATCGGCGGCCATGTCGACCACGTCCAGGTGGTCCGCGCCCTCGATGCGGCCGAGCCGACCGCGCCGGTCCTGTGGTGGCGCGACTTCCCCTACACCGTGCGCGACCAGACCCCGAAGGAGCCCCTGCGGGCGCGCTTCTCCGACCTGCCGGAGGTGGAAGTCCGGTCCGGCCCCGAGGGCCGCAGGGCCAAGGCCGAGGCCTGCGCCGCCTACGCGACGCAGCTCGGCTTCCAGTTCGGCGGTCCCGAGGGCCTCGCCCGGCGCCTGGCGCAGGAGGACGGGCGCGAGCGCTTCCGCCGGCAGGGCACCCTGCCGGAGAGCCTGGGGCGCCTCGTCGCCGATGTCGGCTGAGGCGCCGCCCGCCGAACCGAAGAGCCTGCGCGACCCCCTCGCCCTGGCCGCGCGCAAGTCCCTGCTCGACAGCCCTCACATCGGCCCGATCCGCGCCCTCGCCCGGCGGATCGCCGTCGCGCAGGGAGCCGACGTGCCCGATCCCGATCCCCTCGACGGCGGCGTCGAGGCCCGCCTGCTGCTGCTCCTGGAGACTCCGGGGCCGAGCATCCGCGACACCGGCTTCGTCTCGCGGGACAACCCGACGGGCACCGCCGCCAACCTGTTCCGCTTCCTCGCGGAGGCGGGGATCGCCCGACGCGACACCCTGATCTGGAACACGATCCCGTGGGTGATCCACGCCCCCGGCGCCCGCAACCGCGCCCCGCGCCGGTCCGAGGTGCGGCAGGCCCTGCCCAGCCTCGCCCCGCTCCTCGCCGGCCTGCCGCGGCTCGGCGTCGTCGTCCTCTCTGGGCGGGTCGCGGGCCTGGCGCGGCCGGCGCTCGAAGCCCTGCGCCCGGACCTGCGGCTGATCGCGATCCCGCACCCGAGCCCGACCTATGTCTGCACGTCCCCCACCGTGGCCGCGCGCATCCGGGCGGGCCTGGCGGAGGCGCAGGCGTGCATCGCCGGTGGGCATTGCGCCTCCCTCGCTGGCAATTGCCCGCCGATGCCCCTAAATGCGGGCGACGGGCCGTGGTCCGGCACAAGCTCGGGTTGACCCATGCCGCCGTTGCGGCCGTGCGCGGGGAACCCGGCGGAGGCGGACGCCGACACGATGAACTTTGCGGGACAGCAGAAGCAGATCGAGACGGCCGAGGCGCTCGCGCCCGAGGCGTCGCCGATCGACGCGACGGAGGCCGAGGCGGCACCGGCGAAATCCGGGATGCGCGGACGCTACGCCTGGCTCGGCACCATCGCCAGCCTCGCCATCCTGGCGGGCTCGCTGTTCGTCCTGTGGAAGCTGGTTCAGACCGTTACCTGGGCCGAGATGCACGCGGCCTTCACGGGGGCCTCGGCCGAACAGCTCGGCTTCGCCTTCCTGTTCGTCGGGCTGAGCTACCTGTTCCTCACCTGCTACGACGCCCTGGCGCTGCGGCAGCTCAAGCTGAAGGTGCCGTACCGAACGACGGCCCTGGCCTCGTTCACGAGCTACGCCGTCAGCTTCACCCTCGGCTTCCCGCTCCTGACCGCGGGGACGATCCGCTACTGGATCTACTCGAGCAAGGGCCTGGGGGCGGCCAAGATCGCCGCCCTGACGGTGATCGCCGGCTTCACCTTCTGGCTCGGGATGGGCGTCGTGCTCGGGCTCAGCCTGATCGTGGAGGCCGGCCAGCTCGCCGCCCTCACCTTCACCAGCATTGCCCTGAACCAGGGGGTCGGCTTCGGCGCCCTCCTCGCCGTCGTGGCCTACCTGCTCTGGGTCTCGCTGAAGCGCCGCCACGTCCGGGTGAAGAGCTGGCGGCTCGAGCTGCCCGGCGCCTCGGTCTCCCTGAGCCAGATGGTGGTGGGCATCGGCGACGTCTGCGCGGCGGCCGCGACGCTCTACGTGCTGCTGCCGGCGGGCACCTCCATCGGCTTCACCACCTTCGTGGCGATCTACGTCCTGGCGGCCATGCTGGGCATCGCCTCGAACGCGCCGGGGGGCATCGGGGTGTTCGAGGCGACGATCCTGCTGGCGCTGTCGAGCCTGCCCCGCGACCAGGTGCTCGGCTCGCTGCTGCTGTTCCGGGTCTGCTACTATCTCGTGCCCTTTGTCATCGCACTGGCCATGTTGACCGTCTACGAGATCCTCAAGCGCACCCGGCAGGCCCGGGCCTGAGGCGCGGAGCTGAGCCGGGAGGGTCTGCATGGCACGGGGCGCGCGCCGATCATCCTGGACCGCCGCCGCCATCGCCACGGTGGGGCTCGGGGTGTTCGCGGCCGGCCGGGGAACCCTCGACGCGCCGATGATCGCGGCCTCCCTCGTCGTCCTCTGCCTCGGAGGCGTCGTCGGCAGCCTCGGGCGGCCCCGCATCGTGCGGATGCCCGAGCCCCCCGGACCCAGCCGCCACTCGGTGGCGGAAGCGCTCCTCGCCAACATTCCCGATCCCGTCATCCTGGTGGATCGGCGCGCCGTGGTGATCGAGGTCAATCCCGCCGCCCGCGCCCTGCTGCCGGCCCTGAAGCTGCGCCACCCGCTCTCCTTCGCCCTGCGCGCGCCCGACGTCCTCGACGGGATCGAGGAGGTCCTGCGCACCGGCGCCTCGCTGAAGACGCTCTACGCCACGCGCGTCCCCACCGAGCGCACCTTCGAGGTGCAGATTGGCGCCCTGCCGATGCCGGACGGGGTGGTGGGCGGGCAGCCCAACGTGGTGCTGTTCCTGCGCGACCTCACCTCGGCCCGGCGCCTGGAGGCGATGCGGGTCGATTTCGTCGCCAATGCGAGCCACGAGCTGCGCACGCCCCTGGCCTCCCTCCTCGGCTTCATCGAGACGCTGCAGGGCCCGGCCCGGAACGACCCGCCGGCCCGCGAGCGCTTTCTCGGCATCATGAAGACCCAGGCGCAGCGGATGGCGCGCCTCGTGGACGACCTCCTGTCGCTGTCGCGGATCGAGCTGCGCGAGCACGTCCCGCCGACCCGCCCCGTCGACCTGACCCGGATCGCCCGACAGATGGTGAACACCCAGGGGCCGCTGGCCCGCGACCGCGGCGTGATGCTCAGCGTCGCCGCCGAGGGCGCCTTCCCCATCCTGGGCGAGCGCGACGAGCTCCTGCGGGTGGTCGAGAACCTGATCGAGAACGCGGTCAAGTATGGCGGTGGCGGGGGACGCGTCGAGGTCTCGCTCCGGCGCCAGACCCAGGCGGCCACCGAGCGGACGAGCATCGAGCTCGCCGTGCGCGACTACGGGCCGGGGATCGCCGCCGAGCACATCCCGCGCCTGACCGAGCGGTTCTACCGGGTCGACGTCGCCTCGAGCCGCGACCAGGGCGGGACCGGCCTCGGCCTCGCCATCGTCAAGCACATCGTCAACCGGCACCGGGGCCGGCTGCTGATCGAGAGCGTGCCCGACGAGGGCACCACCGTGCGGGCGGTCTTCCCGGAATTCGAGGCCGTCGAGCCCCCGGACGTTCTCGCCGAGCCGGCCTGAGACGTCGCTCTAGCGGAACGGCGGCTCGTCGAAGCTGCGCAGCTTGCGCGAATGCAGGCCGTGCCGCTCGGCCCGCAGGTTGTCGAGGGCGGCGAGCCCGATCAGCAGGTGCTCGGCCACCGCGCGCTCGTAGAAGGCGTTGGCGGCGCCCGGCAGCTTGATCTCGCCGTGGAGCGGCTTGTCGGAGACGCAGAGCAGGGTGCCGTAGGGAACCCGCAGGCGATAGCCCTGGGCCGCGATGGTGCCGCTCTCCATGTCGACGCCGATGGCCCGGGAGAGGTTGATGCGCCGCCGCTCCTGGCTGAAGCGAAGCTCCCAGTTGCGGTCGTCGTAGGTGACCACCGTCCCGGTCCGCAGCCGGCGCTTGAGGTCCTCGCTCGTCTCGCCGGTGACGTGGGCGGCCGCCGCCTGGAGGGCGAGCTGCACCTCGGCCAGCGCCGGCACCGGCACGTCCGGCGGCACCAGTTCGTCGAGGATGCGGTCGCGGCGCAGGTAGCCGTGGGCGAGGACGTAGTCGCCGATGGTCTGCGACTGGCGCAGGCCGCCGCAATGGCCGACCATCAGCCAGCAATGCGGGCGCAGGACCGCGAGGTGGTCGGTGATCGTCTTCGCGTTGGAGGGGCCGACGCCGATATTCACCAGGGTGGTGCCCTGCTGGCTGCCGTCGGGCCCCCGCGCCACGAGGTGGTAGGCCGGCATCTGGTACTTGTGCCAGGGCGAGGCGGCGATCAGTGCCGCCGGATCGACGGTGGCGGCCTCCGCCCGCGAGACGCTGACGCCGCCCGGCAAGATCATCCGCTCGAACCCCTCGTCGCCGCGCGCGAGGCGCTCCAGCCCGTGGCGGATGAAGCCGTCCACGTAGCGATGGTAGTTGGTCAGCAGGATCCAGGGCTGCACGTCGCCCCAGTCGCTGCCGGTGTAGTGCACCAGGCGCCGGAGCGAGTAGTCGGTCCGGATCGCGTCGAAGAGGGCGAGCGGGCGCGGCGCGTCCGGCAGGTCCTGCCAGAGCCCGTCCGCGATCTCGTCGCCCACCACGGAGAGCAGCGGCACCGGGAAGTAGGTGGCGAGATCCCGCGGGGTGACGCCGCTGCGCCCGAGATCGGCGCCCGGCTCGATGACGTAGGGATAGGGGATCTCCTGGGCGCTGAGGCCGACCTCCAGGGTGACGGCGTAGTCCCGCACCAGCGGCCGCAACTGCTCCAGCAGGTAGCCGCGGAAATGGTCCGGCTGGGTCACGGTGGTGGCGTAGGTGCCCGGCGCCTGGAGCTTGGCCGTGGCGCGGGAGACCTGCGGCATCGGCCCGGCCGGCTGGTAGGTGAGGCGCAGCTCCGGATAGCGGAACTGCAGCCGCTCGGTCGCGTCCGGCGGCGGCCCGCCGTCGAGGTAGCGCGCGAGGGCCGAGCGCAGCGCCTCGATCGCCCCCGCATGGAGCGCCGCCAGGCGGTCCACCGCGGTCTCGGGATCGGAGACGGACTCCATCGGTCGCAACTCGTCGCGGATCACGGTGACTCCTGCCCAGGTCCTTCGGTCCCCAGGGTCTTACACCCGGCGAACCCGGGACGCGAACGCACGGCGGATCGGCGCGTTTTCCAAAATCGTCGCTGACTGAGAGATTCCAAATTGCCGTTTGGTTGCGATACAACCATTCCGTTTTGGCTCCGATTTCCTTAACATATGCGAGGTATCCGACTCGTCTCGGAGAGACGAAGACTGGGTCCTCGGACTGGCAAAAGCGGTGACGACAGGGGGAACAAGGCGTCGATGCTCACTGTCATCGGTTGCTTCATTACCGAACACGATCCGTGGCTGCTGACGCTGGCGGCGATCATTTGTGCCCTGGCAGCGACGTCTACGGTCGCGCTTCTGCACCATGCGCAGCAGACCCGGATCGGCTGGCGCAGCGGATGGGTCGCGGTCGCGGCTTTGGCCGGCGGCTCGGGAATCTGGGCCACGCATTTCCTCAGCATGCTGGCCGCCGACCCGGGCCTGACCGCGGCCTACGCGGTCGGCCTGACGGTGCTGTCGCTGGTCTTCGCCGTCCTGGTGAGCGGGATCGGCCTCGCGACCGCGGTGTTCTGGGGCGCCCGCGGCGCCCCCCTGGTCGGGGGGGCCATCGTCGGCCTCGGCATCGCCGCGATGCACTATACCGGGATGGCGGCCTTTCAGGTCGCCGGCCATAGGGTCTGGAGCCCAGCCCTGGTGACGCTCTCCGTCGCCCTCGGCGTCGGGCTCGCCATGGCGGCCCTGTGGATCGGGCTGACCAGCAGACGCGCCCGGGGCCGGGTCGTCGGGGCCGCCCTGCTCGCCGGCGCGATCTGCGGCCACCACGTCCTCGGCATGATGGCCCTGACGCTTGTGCCGGACCCCGCGGTGGTCGTCCCCGAGGAGACCGTTCCCTCGCTCTGGCTCGCCCTCCCGGTGGGGCTGGCGAGCCTGACGATCCTGATCATGGCCTGCACGACCCTGGTGGTCGACCTGCGCGACCGCCAGCGCGAGGTCTATCGCGGTCGGCTGCTCAGCCTCGCCAACGCCGCGGTCGAGGGCCTGGTGATCTGCCAGGACGGCGTCATCGTCAGTGCCAACGACAGCTTCGCGACCCTGGTCGGCGGCGAGGCGAAGGCCTTGAGCGGATTGCCCCTGGCGCAGTTCGTTCCGGACAGCGCGACCCGCCGCAGCCTCGCCGACAACCCCGACGACGTAGTCGAGGGGACCCTGTACCGGCTCGACGGGTCCGACCTCCCGGTCGAGCTCATCATGCGCCCGGTCGCCTATGGGCGGACGCCGCACGTCGCTCTGGCGGTGCGGGACCTCACGACGCGGCGGCGGGCGGAGCGCCAGATCCGGTTCCTAGTCGGGCACGACCTCCTGACCGGATTGCCGAACCGCCGGCATTTCCAGGACTGCCTGGATCGGGACATCCGGCAGGCGGGGAGCGGACGCCTGGCGCTCCTCCACATCAACCTCGACGGGTTCAAGGAGATCAACGACCTTTTCGGAAACCCGATCGGGGACGCCACCCTCGTGCGGGTCGCCCGCCTCGTCGGCGGCCTCCTGGACGAGACCCAGACGATGGCGCGGATCGGCGGCGACGAGTTCGCCGTGCTGACGCCCTGCACCCATGCGGTGGCGGCCGGCCGCCTCGCCGAGACCATCCGGGCGACCCTCCAGGCGGCGGCGGAGAACGCCCCCCAGGGCGAACCCGTGCCGGCCGCCACCATCGGCATCGCGGTGTTCCCGGACGACGCCCGCGACCGCAACGACCTCCTGAACGCGGCCGATACGGCGCTTCTGCTGGCGAAGTCCGAGGGGCGCGGCAGTTACCGCTTCTTCGAAGCCTCGATGGGGCAGGACGTGCGCGAGCGCCGCGTCCTCGAGAAGCAGCTGCGCCGCGCCCTGGCGGAGGACCAGCTGCGCCTGGTCTACCAACCACAGATCGAAACCCGCACCGGGGCCGTGATCGGCTTCGAGGTCCTGCTGCGCTGGCACCAGCCCGGGCGCGGGCTCGTCTCGCCGGCCGTCTTCATCCCCATCGCCGAGGAAAGCGGGCTGATCCGGGAGATCGGCGCCTGGGTGCTGCGGGAGGCCTGCCGGGAGGCCGCGCGCTGGGCGGCGCCCCTGGCGGTCGCGGTCAACGTCTCGGGCATTCAGGTCCATGATTCCGGCTTCGCGCCGGCGGTCCAGGCGATCCTGGCCGAGACCGGCCTCGATCCGGCGCGCCTCGAACTCGAGATCACCGAGACCGCCCTGATCCGCGACCCCGACCGGGCCCTGACCAACCTGCGCCAGCTGAAGGCGCTGGGCCTGCGCCTGGCCATGGACGATTTCGGCACCGGCTACTCGTCCCTCTCGAACCTGCGGCTCTTCCCCTTCGACACCATCAAGATCGACGGCTCCTTCATCGCGGCCGTCGACTCGAATCCGCAGGCCGCCGCCATCGTGCGCTCGGTGCTGGGGCTCGGCGCCGGCCTCGGCCTGCCGGTCATCGCCGAAGGGGTCGAGACTGCCGAGGAGCTCGGCTTCCTCGTCGCCGAGAAGTGCCACGCCGCGCAGGGCTACTTCATCGGCCGGCCCGGTCCGATCAGCGGATTCGAGCAGCAGACCCGCGGCGCGCGGCACCGGTCGCCCGTGGCGGCCTGAGGCTCGCGAGCTCGCAATCCCGGCTTGCCCGCGATCCCGGCTTGCCCGCCATTCCAGCTTGCCCGCGATCGCGACTTGGCCGACACGAGAGGCCCGGCGCGTCGGCCCGCACCGGAGGAGAGACGCCGCGCATGACCGACGAGACCGACCATCGTCCCGGCGAAGTGGCGATCCCGCTGCCCGACAGCTTCGACGCCGGCCTCTACTTCATCGGCCGCATCCGCACGCCCTGGGCGACGCGGGGCGCATGCCCGAAGAACGGCCTGAAGACCGACGCGGTCTGCACGCTCGCCGTCGACGCGCCCTTCGCCGAGGCCCTGCAGAACGTCGAGGGGGCGAGCCACCTCATCGTGCTCTACTGGATGGACGAGGCCGCCCGGGACCTGGCGCTGCAGCGGCCCCGCCACGCGGAGGGCAGCCGCGGCACCTTCTCCCTGCGCTCGCCGGTGCGCCCGAACCCCATCGCCCTCTCGGTGGTCGAGCTCCTGGAGCGGGACGGCGCGACCCTGCGGGTGCGCGGCCTCGATTGCCGCGACGGCACCCCGCTCCTCGACATCAAGCCCTATTTCGCGACCACGGATTCGCGCCCCGGCGCCACGGTGGACCGGGCCGGGACGAGCCCGCGCTGAACCATCGCGCGGGCGCAGGTCCGCGGATCAGCCCGCAGCTGCCGGCGCCTCGGCCCCGTGGACCTGTCCGTCCGCCCCGTGGACCTTGCGCGGCGTGCCCTTCGGCGGCGCCTTGATCCGGTACCAGCCGACATAGAGCGCGGGCAGGAAGAACAGCGTCAGGAAGGTCGCCGCCAGGATGCCGCCGATCATGGCGTAGGCCATCGGCCCCCAGAACACCTCGCGGGCGATGGGGACGAGGCCGAGGCTGGCGGCGGCAGCCGTGAGGAGGATCGGGCGCATGCGGTGGCAGGTGGCATCGACCACCGCGTCCCACGAGGGAAGGCCGTCGCGCTCGTACTCGTCGATCTGGGTCACCAGGATCACCGAGTTGCGCACGATGATGCCGATCAGGGCCAGGACGCCCAGGATCGCCACGAAACCCATCGGCTTGTTGAAGGTGAGCAGCGCGATCGCGACGCCGATCAGCCCGAGGGGGGCCACGCTCGCCACCAGGAAGAGCTTTTGGAAGCTCTGGAGCTGGATCATCAGGAACATCGCCATGGTGAGCAGCATCACCGGCGCCACGGCGGCGATCGGGCCCTGGCCCTTGGCGCTCTCCTCCACGGCGCCGCCCACGGCCAGCACGTAGCCGTCCGGCAGGCTCTTCTGGAAGGCCGTGATCTTCTCGGCGAGCTGGTTCACCACCGTGGCGGGCTGGGTGTCGTCCGCGATCGAGGCCCGCACCGTGATGGTCGGCAGGCGGTCGCGGCGCCAGACGATGGGCTGCTCCAGTTCGTACCCGATGGTGGCGAAGGCGAGCAGCGGCACCACGCTGCCGTTGGCCAGTGGCACCTGCAGGCTCTGGAGCGTATCGAGGGAGTTGCGCTCCACGGCCTGCGCGCGGGCGACCACGTTCACGAGGTAGATCGAGTCGCGGACCTGGGTGATCGAGCGGCCGCCGACGATGCCGTTGAGGAGCCCGGCGATATCCTCCGAGGTGACGCCGAGCTGGCGCGCCTTGTCCTGGATGATGTCGACCTTGAGCACCTTGCCGGGCTCGTTCCAGTCGAAGGTCGGCACGTCGAGATGCGGGTTGCCGCCGACGATGTTGCCGAGGGTGAGCGCATACGCCCGCAGGGTCTGCAGGTCGGGCCCGCTGAGGCGGTACTGCACCGGGCGCCCGACCGGGGGGCCGAGGTCGAGGGAGTGGATCAGGAAGTCGGTGCCGACGAATTTTTCGCGGGCGAGCCTGTCGAGCTTCAGCTTCATGCGCTCGCGCGCCTCGATCGACTTCGTCTCGATGACGATCTGGCCGAAGAAGGCGTTGCCGAGCTGCTGGTCGAGGGGCAGGTAGAAGCGCACCGCGCCCTGGCCGACATAGGACGACCAGCGCACGATCTCGGGATCGCCCACCAGGGTCGCCTCGAAGCGGTCCATCTGGCTCTTGGTCTCGGCGATGCTGGCGTTCTGCGGCAGCGTCATGTCGACGAGGAGCTCGGGCCGGTCGGAGGCCGGGAAGAACTGCTGCTGCACGAAGCCCATGCCGACGATCGCCGCGCCGAGCATGCCCACGCAGGCGATCACGGTGGTCCAGCGCCAGCGCATGGCGCCGAGCAGCAGGCCGGTGAAGATCCGCATGGACCGGCTCGGGGCGCCGTGGTCCTTGTGCTTCATCTGCTTCGGCAGGAGCTTCACCCCGATGAGGGGCGCGAACAGCACCGCCACCACCCAGGACACCAGGAGCGAGGCGGCGATGACGACGAAGAGCGAGTAGGTGTACTCGCCCGCCGACGAGCCGTTGAAGCCGATGGGCAGGAAGCCCGCCACGGTCACCAGGGTGCCGGTGAGCATCGGGAAGGCGGTGGAGGTGTAGGCGAAGGTGGCGGCCTTCTTCAGGCTGTCGCCGACCTCCAGGCGCGCGACCATCATCTCCACGGTGATCATTGCGTCGTCGACGAGGAGGCCGAGCGCGATGATGAGGGCGCCGAGGGAGATGCGCTGGAGCGTGACGCCCATGATCTGCATGATCACGAACACGATGGCGAGCACGAGCGGGATCGACAGCGAGACCACGAGGCCGGCGCGCCAGCCGAGCGAGATGAAGCTCACCGCCAGCACGATCACCACGGCCTCGACGAGGGCCTTGGTGAAGCCGCCCACCGCCTCCTCGACGATCCTGGGCTGGTCTGAGACGAGGTGGATGCCGACGCCCACCGGCAGCTCGCCCTCGAGCTTGCGCATGCGCTCCTTCAGGTCGTGGCCGAAGGTGAGCAGGTTGCCGGAGGGCTGCATCGCGATGGCGAGGCCGATGGCCGGCTGGCCGTTGAAGCGGAACAGGTCGGTGGGCGGGTCGGTGAAGCCGCGGGAGATCTCGGCCACGTCGGAGAGGCGGAAGAAGCGGTCGTTCACCCGCAGGTTGACGGCGCGCAGGCTCTCCTCGTTGACGAACTGGCCGCCGACCCGGACGGAGACCCGCTCGGGGCCCGCCTGGATCACGCCCGAGGGCGCGATGGCGTTCTGCGACTGCAGGGTGCGGATGACCGAGTTCGTGTCGAGGCCGAGGCCGGCGAGCTTGCGGGTGGAGAAGTCGAGGTAGATCACCTCGTCCTGCGCCCCGAGGAGCTGCATCTTGCCGGCGCTCGGCACCTTCTTCACTTCGGCCCGGACGCGCTCGACGTAGTCGCGCAGCTGGCGCGGGGTCACGCCGTCGGCCGTGAAGGCGTAGACGTTGCCGAAGACGTCGCCGAACTCGTCGTTGAAGAACGGCCCCTGGATGCCCTGCGGGAAGGTGCCCTGGATGTCGCCGATGCGCTTGCGCACTTGGTAGAAGATCGCCGGGATGGTCTTGGGCGGCGTCGTCTCGCGCAGCTGCACGAACACCGTGGCCTGGCCCGGCGTGGTGTAGCTGCGGCTGAAATCGACGGCATCGATCTGCTGCACCTCCTTCTCGATCCGCTCCGTGACCTGATCGAGGGTGTCGCCGATGGTGGCGCCCGGCCAGCGCGCCTGCACGATCATGGTCTTGATCGCGAAGGGCGGGTCTTCCTCGCGGCCCAGGCGCTCGTAGGCCAGGAAGCCGGCCACCACCGAGATCAGCATCAGGAACCAGACGAAGGAGCGATGCTCCAGGGCCCATTCGGAGAGATTGAAGGTCTTCACGGGATTGCTCTCGCCTCACCGGGGTGGCGGCTGATGATGGATGGCGGCGGGCCGGAGATCAGGGCGCCTGGTCGGGCAGGCGCACGGGCTGCCCCTCCTGGAGCGAGTGGACCCCGGCCAGGACCACCCGGTCTCCGGCGTCCAGGCCTGTGCCGATGCTGACGCGCTCCGGGTCGCGGCGGATGACGCTGACGGGCCGCTTGTGGACGCTCTTCCCGTCCGGCGCGACGACCCAGACCGCGTCACGGCCGTCCTCCGTCAGGACCGCGGTGGCGGGCAGGTCCACGTAGGGGGCCTCGGGCCGCGCCAGGGTGACGGTGAGGGTCGAGCCGAGGCGGAAGGCCTCGGAGGGCTTGATCAGGGTCATGCGGATGCGCCGGGTCCGCGTGGTCTGGTCGGCGAAGGGGGCGATCTCGCGCACCCGCGCCGCCGCCGTCACGTCCGGGGCGCTCTGGAGCGCCACGGTGAACTGGCCGTCCGTGGGCATCGTCCCGATGAGCTCCTCGGGGATGTCCACCACGGCCTCGCGCTCCTCCGGCCGGGCCAGGGTCGCCACGGCCTGGCCCGCGCTGAGCACCTGCCCGACCTCGGCGCTGCGCACCGTGACGACGCCGTCGAAATCCGCGTGCAGCTCGGTATAGCCCATCTGGTCCTGGGCCCGCTGCAGGTTCGCCTCCGCCTGGGAGACGCGGGCCTGGGCGGTGTCGCGGCTCGCCACGGCGGTGTCGAGCTGGGCCTGGGTGACGTTGCCGCCGGCCAGCAGGCGCCGGCGCCGCGCTTCCGTGGCACTCGCGTTCTCGGCCTGCGCCTTGGCGTCGGCGAGCTCCGCCTCGGCGCGGGTCAGGGCGAAGCGCGTCACCACGGGGTCGAGGGCGGCGATGCGCTGGCCCTTGTGGACGATGTCGCCCATGGTGACGTCGCGGGCGATCATCCGGCCGGCGATCTGGAAGCCGATCTCCGACTGGTAGCGCGGGGCCACGACGCCGGCGAAGGGGCCGAAGACCTGGGCCGAGACCGGCTTCACGACCCGGTACAGGACCGGCCGCACGGGCGGCGGGGGCGCCTCTTCGGCGGCCTGGCAGGCACCGAGGAGCAGGCCGAGCGCCAGGGCGCCGAAAATCGGCTGGATCAGGGTCGGGCGGATCAGGGTCGGGCGGTTCATCGCGCCGCCTCCAGGGTCTGCGAGACGGCGACGGTCTGGCCCGGGCGCAGGAGCTGGATCCCCGCGATGACCACCTCCTCGCCGGGCTCGACGCCGCTCTTCAGCGCGATGGTGTTGGGCCCGTAGCGCTCGATCACGACGGGACGGGGCGCGACGGTGCTGTCGGCGGGATCGCGGACCCAGACGGCCGGGTTGTTCTCCCAGCGGTAGAGGGCCGACCAGGGCAGCACGATCGCCTGGCGCGGCCGGAACTTGCCGGTGCCGATCACGACGGCGCCGAGCGTCATGGCCTTGGGCGTCGCGTCGAGCCCGACCTTGACCCGGACCGTGCCGGAGGCGGCATCGACGCTCGGCGAGATCTCCCGCACTCGGCCGATGGCCTTGACCCGCGGGTCGGCCTGGAGGGTGACCTCCACGGTCTTGCTCTCCGGGGGCGCGGCCAGCACCGCCTCGAAGATGTTGAAGACCGCGTCGCGGGGGCCGTCCTGGGCCATCGCCAGCACGGTCTGGCCGGTCTGCACCACCTGGCCGACCTCGAAGGTCCGGCTGAGGACGATGCCGTCCACGCCGGCCTTCAGGTCCGTGTAGGAATACTGCTCCTCGGCGCTGCCGAGGGCGGCCTTGGCGGAATCCACCGAGGCCTGCGTGGTGCGCAGCTGCTGCTCGGCATCGTCGTAGCTCGGGCGGGTGGTGTATCCGCTGGCGAGGAGCTGCTCCTGACGCTTGAAGTTCAGCTTGGCCTGGGTCAACAGCGCCTCGGCGGAGGTGAGCGCGGCCTGGGCGTTGTTGAGGTTGGCGCGCTGCTCCTGCGGATCGAGCCTGGCCAGCACCTGATCGGCGGTGACGTGGTCGCCGACCTCCACGAGGCGCTGCGCGATCTTGCCGTTGGTCCGGAACGCGACGTTCACCTGGGACTGGGCCTGGATGTCGCCGGTGAAGATCAGGTCGGAGGCGATCGTGGTGGCACGCGCCACCGCCGTGCGCACGACGGCGATGGCGGGACTTGGGGACTGACGCGCCTCCTTCCCGGCCTCCTGGTCCGTCGCCTTGCCGGCGTCCTTGGGCGTCGCCTCGGTCGCCGCCTTGGCGCCCGGGGCCGGCACGGCGGCACAGGCCGCGAGCACGAGGGCCACGGCCCCGCACCTGCGCGGCCACACGGTCAGCCTACCCACCATCGCGTCCTCGAACTCGAAAGGCCCCTGTCTGGCGCCACCCATATCGGCTGCGATACCGACCGTCCAGACGGTTTCTTTTTTCGGCGAACCGTCTTCCCCGCGCCATCGTTCCCCGATATCCCGGTGTCGTTCCCGATCTTTACGCCGGACTTGGCACCAGATCTCCTGCCCCCGAAACCGCCGGTGAACCGGCTGGATCGTCGATGATGAAGGCGCGTACCCGCCGCGAAGACCGACCGGTGGTCATCCTGGACGCCGCCGAACGCCTGATCCGGCGCGTGGGCACCCGAACGCTCACCATCGATGCGGTGGCGGCCGAGGCCTCGCTCAGCAAGGGGGGCGTGCTGCACCACTACGCCTCGAAGGACGCGCTGATCTCCGCGCTGGCCGAGCGCAAGCTGCGGGAGATCCGCGAGAGCGTGGCCGCGCACGAGGCCGAGCAGGGTCCGGGCCCGGCCGCCCTCCCCCTCGCCCTGATCGCCCATGCACGTCAGGTCTACGCCGACGAGGACGGGTTTCCCCGCGCGCTCCTGCTGGCTTCGGCGGAAAACCCCGAGGCCTTCGCGGGCTTCAACGCCTTCCTGAAGCAGCGCCTCGCCCAGATGGAGGACGTGGCCTGCTGCCCGGGGGCCGGCGCGATGCTGACCTTCGCCACCCTGGGCTTGCTGCTCACCCGCACCCTGGGCTTCCACTGCCTCGAGGGCGCGGAGCTGGAAAAGCTGTTCGACGCCATGGAGAACGCCGCCCAGAGCCTGCCAAAGCCGCTCCCGGCCTGAAACCGGATGCAGCGCGCGTTCGCTTCCGGACAAGGATGAACGAAAGCCGACGCAGACCCCTGCTGCGTATTGGCGCAGACGAATTTCGCCGCCGGCCCCTGGCAAGGCTGTGATCGAGAAGATGGTCAACGAAATGCTGGCGGGCAGCTTCATGGTTGATACTTGCCGGCCGCGGCTCGGCGCTCGCAAAGTCAGATTGCGCAAGAGATCGACCGGCCAGATTTAGTTGGGATTTCCGGGATCTGTTCTGTCCCGCGACCGATGATCGCTGTACGGTTCGCCTTGGCGGCGCTATGTCTTGCAGATGCCATCCGGACTGACCGCGTCGAATTCCCGAATCTCCGAGATGCCGGTCTTCTCGGGAAGGCCGTATCCGCTTGCGAGGCGGAGGATCGCTGCGCCCGAGCTTCGCAACCTTCGTGCCGGAGCGGCGATCCCTGGCGCGCGCGATCGCTCCGGGATGCGGGCCGCGTGACCTTTTCCCTGGCGTTCCTCGACGCGGGCAGCGCCACCGGCGCCGAGATCCGCGCCCGCGACTGGTCGGGAACGACGCTCGGGCCGCCCGAGACCTGGCCGCCGGCCCTCCGCAACACGCTGGCGCTCATGCTGGCCTGCCCGCGGCCGATGTTCCTGGCCTGGGGGCCGGAGCTGCTCTGCTTCTACAACGATCCCTATCGGCCGATCCTCGGCTACCGGCTGCCCCAGGCCCTCGGCCGCCCGTTCCGCGAGGTCTGGGGCAGCATCTGGGACGATATCGGCCCCCTGGTCGAGGCGACGCTCGCGGGGGAGACGCGCACCCTCACCGACATGAAGCTCGATCTCGCCCGCACCGGCCGCGCCGAGGAGAGCTGGTGGTCCTTCACCTACTCGCCCGTCTACGACGATGCCGGCGCGATCAACGGCCTGTTCTGCGTCACCGCGGAAACCACCGACCGGGTGATCGGCGAAGCGGCCCTGCGCGAGAGCGAGGACCATTATCGCCACGCCGTCGAGCTGAACCCGCAGGTGCCCTGGACCTGCGATCCGCACGGCAACATCACCTCCTACGCGACGCGCTGGCTGACCCTGACGGGACAGGCCCCCGGCGAACCCCTGGGCGACGGCTGGACCCGGGCGATCCACCCCGAGGACCTGCCGAAGGCCCTCGCCGTGTTCGCCGCCTGCCTCGCCTCGGGCGAGCCGGTGGACGTCGACTATCGCATCCGCCTGGCATCGGGGGAGCATCGCTGGATGCGGGCCCGGGCCTTTCCGCGCCGGGCCGAGGACGGCACGATCCTGCGCTGGTACGGCGTGGTGGAGGACATCCACGACCGCAGGCAGGCCGAGATGCGGCTCCAGCGGCGGGAGGAGCAGCTGCGGCTGGCCACCGAGGCGGCGGAGGTCGGCACCTGGGACCTCGACCCGATCGGCGGCACCCTGATCTGGTCGGACCGGACCAAGGCGATGTTCGGCCTCGGGCCGGAAGCCGCGGTGACGATGGACGATTTCTATGCCGGGCTACACCCGGAGGATCTGGCGGCCACGCGCCAAGCCTTCGCCTCGGCCCTCGATCCCGCCCTGCGGGCGACCTACGACGTGGAATACCGCACCATCGGCCTGAACGACGGCCGGATGCGCTGGGTCGCCGCCAAGGGCCGGGGTGTCTTCGACGGCAGCGGGCGCTGCGTCCGGGCGCTGGGGACGACCGTCGACATCACGGCGCGCAAGTCCGACGAGGGCCACCTGCGCTTCCAGATCGCCCTCGCGGATCGCCTCCGCACGGCCGGGATGCCCCTGGAGCTCAAGATGATCGCCGCCGCCGGCCTGGGCGCGCATCTCGGCGTCGGGCGGGCGGGCTACGGACACCTCCAGAACGGGGGCGAGGTCATCTCCGTCGAGCGCGACTGGTGCGACGGACGCATGCGCTCGCTCGCCGGCGAGACCCGGGTGCTGGACGCCTTCGGCCCCGTCCTGATCGCGGAGCTGCGCCGGGGCCAGACCCTGGTGGTGACGGATTGCCGGACGGATCCGCGGACGGGGGCGGCCGCCTTCCAGGCCACCTGGGACAGCATCGGCACGCGGGCGCTGATCGTGGCGCCGATGATGCGGGGGCAGGAGGGCGGAAGCCTCACCCTCGGCGGCATCTTCTACGTCCATTCCGCCGAACCGCGGCACTGGACCGATGCGGAAGTGCGCCTGACCATGGAGGTCGCGGCGCGGACCTGGTCGGCCTACGCGCAGGCGGAGGCCGAGGCGGCCCTGCGCGAACTGAACGCCACCCTCGAAGAGCGCGTGGCGGGGCGGACGGCGGAGCTGGAGCAGACCCACGAGGCCCTGCGGCAGGCGCAGAAGATGGAAGCGGTGGGCCAGCTCACCGGCGGGGTCGCGCACGACTTCAACAATCTCCTGACCATCATCCGCTCGTCGGTCGATTTCCTGCGCCGGCCGGACCTGCCCGAGGCCCGCAAGAGCCGGTACCTCGATGCGGTCTCCGAGACCGTCGACCGGGCCGCCAAGCTGACCGGCCAGCTCCTGGCCTTCGCGCGCCGCCAGGCGCTCAAGCCGGAGGTGTTCGAGGTCCGGGCGCGGCTCGTCGCCGTCGCCGAACTCCTGGAGACGGTGACGGGCGCCTGCATCCGGGTCGTCACCGAGCTGCCCGACGAGACCTGCTACATCCGCGCGGATCTCAGCCAGTTCGAGACCGCCCTGATCAACATGGCCGTCAATGCCCGGGACGCGATGGCGGAGCAGGGGACCCTGACCATCCGGCTCGAATGCCGGGCGCCCCTGCCCCCCCTGCGCAACCATGGCGGCAGCGCGAGCCGGTTCGCGGCCATCTCCCTGACCGACACCGGCAGCGGAATCCCGCCGGACCAGCTCGACCGCATCTTCGAGCCGTTCTTCACCACCAAGGGGGTGGGCAAGGGCACCGGGCTCGGATTGTCCCAGGTCTTCGGCTTCGCCAAGCAGTCCGGCGGCGACATCGCGGTGCGCAGCGTGGTCGGAGTCGGAACCACCTTCACGCTCTACCTGCCCGAGGTGGCGGCCGGCCAGCTTCCGGCCTCGCCCCCCGCCGCCGAGCACCCGGCCGTTTCGGGGGACGGCCTGCGCGTCCTCCTGGTCGAGGACAATCTCGAGGTCGGCCGCTTCGCGCGCCAGATCCTGGAGGATTTCGGCTACCTGCCGACCTGGCACACCGATGCCGAGAGCGCGCTGGCGGAAGTCGAGCGGGACGCCACGCCCTTCGACATCGTCGTCTCGGACGTGGTCATGCCGGGCATGGGCGGCGTCGCCCTGGCGCAGGAGCTGAAGCGGCGTCATCCGACGCTGCCGGTGCTGCTCGCCTCCGGCTACAGCCACATCCTGGCACAGGAGGATGCCCACGGCTTCGAGCTGCTGCACAAACCCTACTCCGCCGAGCAGCTGGGCCGGACGATCAACCGGATCGTCGGCCGCCACGCGGTGCTGTCGGCCTCCTGAGCCGCGGGCACCGCCGCTATGACGGGGCGGGCGCCCGGTCAGGCCGCCCGTTCGGCCATGGCTTCGAAGACCAGGGCGTGACGGGCCGCGAGGGCGTCGATGTCGGTGGAGTAGCCGCCGCCGATCACCCCGACGAAGGGGATGCCCCGCCGATGGGCCTCGCCCACGACGAAGCGGTCGCGCGCCAGCAGGCCCGTATCGGTGAGGTCGAGGCGGCCGAGGCGGTCGTCGCGATGGGGGTCGACGCCGGCGTTATAAAACACGATGTCGGGGCGCAGGGCATCGAGCAGCGGCCCGACATGGGCCGCCAGCACGGCGAGATAGCCGGCATCGTCGACGCCGTCCGGCAGGCCGACATCGCGGTCACCGGCGATCTTGCGCGTCGGATAGTTCTTCTCGGCATGGATCGAGAGGGTGAAGAGGTCGGGCGTCCCGCCGAGGCAATCGGCGGTGCCGTCGCCCTGGTGGACGTCGCAATCCACCACCAGGGCCCGGCCGATGGTGCCCTCGGCGTGCAGGGTGCGGGCGGCCACCGCCACGTCGTTGAAGATGCAGAAGCCGGCGCCGGTCTCGCGCCGGGCATGGTGGCTGCCGCCGGCCGTGCTGCCCGCGAGTCCGTGCGCCAGGGCGAGGCGGGCCGCCAGCAGGGTGCCGCCCACGGAGGCGCAGGAACGGGCGACCACCGAGGCGCCCACCGGCAGGCCGATGTTGCGCTCGATCTCGCGGGAGACGTCGAGGGCGAGCACGGCCTCGACGTAGGCGCGGTCATGGGCGGCGGCGAGGAGATCGGCCCCGGCGGGCTCCGGCCGCGCGAAGCCGTCCGGCGCCAGTCCCCGTTCCGTCAGGAGCTCGGCCAGGCGGCCGTACTTGCGCATCGGGAAGCGATGGCCCTCCGGCAGGGTCGCCTCGTAGGCCGGATGGAAGACGATGGGCAGGCTCATTGGGGCAGGCTCATTGTGACCGGCTCATGCGAAGTCCGCGATCAGCCGGTCCGCCAGGGCGAGGCCGCTGTCGTGGGCGGCCTCGATGCGCGGGCCGAGGCAGCCGTCGCCGGCATAGCCGAGGCGCCGGCCCGGATCGTAGAGGCAAGGCGCGCCGCAGGTCTCCTCCACGAGGGCGTAGCGCCAGCGATGGGCGCGGGCCTGCAGGACCGCGATGGGGCCGCCGAACAGGTCGCCCACGGCAGCGAGCAGGGCGTCCCGTACCGTCTCCGGGGTCTCCTCGAGATGCGTCCGCGACCAGTCGGGCGTGGCATGGACGGTGTAGGCGGCGGGCGCGGTCAGGCGTCCGGGCTTCGCGCCCTCGCGGAACAGCGCACCGACCGGCCCGGCCGTGGGGCGCAGGACGTCGCCCGGGAGGTCGTCCAGGATGGGAAGGTCCCGCGCGCAGGCGAGCATCAGCGACCAGCAGGGCGCGTAGGCCGCCCGTTCGACCCCGGGCAGGACGAAGCCGCCGGTACCCAGGAGGCGCAGGGCCTGCGGTCCCGGCAGCGTCAGGGCGACCGCGTCGAAGACCCGGTCCTCGCCGGCCTCCGCCAGGGAGAGCCGCCATCCGTCGGCGGCGCAGGCCAGGCCGGCGACGGTGCGGCCGACCTGCACGTCGAGTCCGTCGAGGAGGTCGCGAACGGGGGCGGTCATGTCCGGCACGGCGGTGAAACGGCCGGGCGCATCGTAGGGCGCGACGAGACCGCGGGCCTCCCACGCGGCGAGGCGGGCACGGAAGGCGGGGCCGTGCGCCCGCATCACCTGCGCGCCGTGGTCGAAACGGAGGCCGGTCTCGCGGTCGTGGCGGTTCGCCATGCGGCCGCCGGGCTGCCGGCCCTTGTCGAACACCGCGACGGAGAATCCGGCCTCGTGGAGACGGCGGGCCGCGCTCGCCCCCGCCATCCCGGCCCCCACGATCGCCACGCGTGCCGGTCTCGTCCCTTGCGCCGGTCCCGCCACCCGCATCCCCCCTCGTGATCCGTGGCTGTCATACGACTGAAGCATCACGGCTGTTAGGGGCGCTGTGCAGTCCGGGACGCGACGCGGTGTCCAACCCGCGCCGGGCTGCGATGGTGGGGCCGCGCGAACGGGAGACGTCGCGGATGTGGGATCAGGCGATGCAGGAGCTGTCGGAGCCGGGCGCCGCGGTCGCCCTCTGGCTCTGCGTCGCCCTGACCCTCATCAACCTCGTCGGCATCGCGGTGGCAGCCCTGCGGATCGGCCGGCGCAACGGCGCCTCGGTGTTTCCCGGCGGCGCCCCGGTCTCCCTGGTACGGCCGGTCTGCGGCGTCGAGCCCTTCAGCGAGGAGCTGCTGACCCGCGGCTTCACCCTCGCCCATCCCGCCTACGAGCTGATCTTCTGCGTGGCCCACGGCGCCGACCCGATCGTGCCGCTGCTGGAGCGCCTGATGGCGGCGCATCCCGGCGTGCCGGCCCGCCTGATCGTCGGCGACGAGCGGATCAGCGACAACCCGAAGCTCAACAACTGCGTGCGCGGCTGGGAAGCGGCCCGTCACGACTGGGTCGTGCTCGCTGACTCGAACGTCGCGATGCCGCCGGACTACCTGCAGCAGCTGCAGGCGGCCTGGCGCCCGAATACCGGCCTCGTCTGCTCGACGCCGATCGGGGCGCGCCCCAGCGGCCTGTTCGCCGCGGTGGAATGCGCCTTCCTGAACACCCTGCAGGCGCGCTGGCAATATACCGGCGAGGCCCTCGGCCTCGGTTTCGCCCAGGGCAAGAGCATGCTCTGGCACAAGCCCTTCCTGGAGGCCCGCGGGGGCATCCGGGCCCTGGCGGCCGAGATCGCCGAGGATGCGGCGGCAACGAAGCTCGTGCGTGCGGCGGGAGCGCGGGTCCACCTCGTGGCCGCGCCCTTCGACCAGCCCCTCGGACGGCGCAGCCTCGCCGAGGTCTGGTCCCGGCAACTGCGCTGGGCCCGGCTGCGCCGGGTCACCTTCCCGCTGTTCTTTGCCCCCGAGATCGGCAGCAGCCCGCTCCTGCCCTTCGCCCTCGCCCTCGCGGCCGTGCCGTCCATCCCCCTGGCGGGCCTCCTCCTCGGGCTCACCGGCCTGTGGTACGGGGCCGAGATCGCCCTGGCCGCCCGGGCGCGCTGGTACCGGCACCCCCGGCTGCTCCTCGCCTTCCTAATCCGCGACGCCCTGGTGCCCGCCCTCTGGGTCAGCGCCTGGATGCGGGGCGCCATCGTGTGGCGCGGCAATCCCATGGACATCCGGACGAAGGCGTCCGAGCCCGCGGGCCGGGCCCCCTGGCGCCGGCCGCGGCCCCGCGCCAGCGCCGCCTGAGCGCGCCGGGGCCGGTCGTCCACCCGCGGCGCCGGAGCGGCAGCGCTCTTGCTTGAGGCTCCCCCGCCCGCGGCGGACGACGGGACGGAGCCAGGGCGATGCAGACCGAGACGAGCAGCCTCCACAAGGGCCTGAACGCCTTCCACCTCTGGGGCATCGCGGTGGGGCTCGTCATCTCGGGCGAGTATTTCGGCTGGAGCTACGGCTGGGCTTCCGCCGGGACCATGGGCTTCCTCATCACCACCACGGCCGTGGCGGCGATGTACGTCGCCTTCATCTTCAGCTTCACCGAACTCACCACGGCGATCCCGCAGGCCGGCGGCCCCTTCGCCTACAGCCGACGGGCCTTCGGGCCGGTGGGCGGCTGCATCGCCGGCTACGCCACGCTGATCGAGTTCGTCTTCGCCCCGCCCGCCATCGCCCTGGCGATCGGCGCCTATCTCAACGTGCAGTTTCCAGGCCTCGATCCGAAGCACGCGGCCCTCGGCGCGTACCTCGTCTTCATGACCCTCAACATCGTCGGGGTTCAGATCGCCGCGACCTTCGAGCTGTTCGTCACGATCCTGGCGGTGGCCGAACTCCTGGTCTTCATGGGCGTCGTCGCTCCGGCCTTCGCCTGGTCGAACTTCGCGGCCAACGGCTGGGCGGGCGCGGACCAATTCGGCCTGCCGGCCATCGGTGGCATGTTCGCCGCCATCCCGTTCGCGATCTGGTTCTTCCTCGCCATCGAGGGCGTGGCAATGGCCGCCGAAGAGGCCAAGGACCCCAGGCGCACCATCCCTATCGCCTACATCACGGGGGTGCTGACCCTGACGGCCCTGGCCTTCGGCGTGATGATCTTCGCCGGCGGTGCGGGCGACTGGCGGAGCTTGAGCAACCTCAACGATCCCCTGCCCCAGGCGATGAAGAGCGTGGTGGGGGAATCCAGCGGCTGGCTGCACATGCTGGTCTGGCTCGGCCTGTTCGGCCTCGTCGCCTCGTTCCACGGCATCATCATGGGCTATTCGCGGCAGATCTATGCCCTGGCCCGGGCTGGCTTCCTGCCCCGCGGGCTTTCCCGCCTGCACCCGCGCTTCCGCACGCCGCACATCGCCACCCTCGCGGGGGGCGTCGTGGGGATCGCGGCGATCTACAGCGACAACTTGGTGACCATCGCGGGGCAGTCGCTGACCGCCAGCATCGTCACCATGGCGGTGTTCGGCGCGCTGGTAATGTACGGGATGAGCCTGGCGAGCCTGTTCCGGCTGCGCCGGATCGAGCCGGGCTTGGTCAGGCCCTATCGCGCGCCCCTTTACCCGGCGGCGCCCGCCTTCGCGCTCCTGATGGCCGCGATCTGCTTCGTCGCCCTGGTCGTCTACAACCCGGTGATCTTCGCGATTTTCCTCGTCCTGATGGGTCTGGCGGTGCTCGCCGCGAAAGCTCTGGCAACCCCGGCGGCCGCGGCGGGCAAGCCCGTCTATGACGCGGTGCTCTGAGGGCGTGGTCCTGGATTTCCTCGGACTTCTCATCGTTCGCCCAGTCGATGGTTGCGGCGAGGCAACGAAGCCGTTGCGGAACGGCGAAGGAAAAGCCAGCCCGCTCGCCAGCAGGACCTCAACCCCTCGGGAATGTCCCGCCACTTGACCCCGCTCAGGCGCCTCCAAAAGTTCTCTGGAAGGCGGTTTGGACATCCTTCGGGTAAGCTTCGGCCAGGGCCGCCAGTCCAGGCCCTTGAGCGTCGCCCAACGCTCCTCCGTCAGGAAAAGCGAAAATCAAGGGAGCCGACCCATTCATGGGCGCATGCCTGTGAAGGCCCTGAGGGACGTGGGGACAACAGTAACGAGCTTATCCAACCACCGGATATCTGGAAGGCTATCCCAGCTTCGGGCAGCGGTTGAAGTTGATAGTTTAGCTGCTAGAAGTTGCCTAGTCATCTCAGACACATGCGGCGGATGCCTGATGCCCTTTTTATCCTCTTTGTCATACTTCGGCGAGGCAGAAGTTAATTCGGAAAATCCCGCTGTATTACACGATGTCGATTGTGTATATGCGCCCTTCTCACGAGATGTCTTTTTCGCCAGCGATCCGTCTTGGGGCGTTTATACGACGGATGGCACTCTCATACTTGATGCAGCCTACCGACGCGGCCCAGAACTACAATTGATCGGCCAAAGCCCCTCACGCGACTTGAGCGATCGGAACCTCGATGTCGAACAGGCCGAGCACATTTATTTCGGCGCCATGATCCCGCACTACGGCCATTTTCTCGTCGGCAGCCTCGCGAGAGCCTGGTTCGCCGCTCAGCCGGACAACGTCGATCGGCCTCTGCTATGCCATTCCGACCATGCGATCCACGACCATTTTCGCGGGTATATGGGCGTTCTCACGTCCGCATTGGGCTTAAGGCCCGAACGCTTCGTGGCACCAACGAACGAGGTGCGCTTCCGGAAGCTAACGATCCCCGGTCCTGCGTTCCTCGAACAGAAACTCGCCCATGAGGCATTTCTTCCCCCCATGCGGCGGATCGGGGACGCACTGGGAAGAGGTGCTCCCTTGGCAAGCGAGCCCCGACCGGTCTGGCTTTCCAAATCCCGCATGGGTATCAATAGCGTCGCCCACATTGCAAACGAGGTCGAACTGGAAGATGTTCTTGTCTCGCTCGGATTCGATATCGTTTACCCGGAACAACTTACACTTCCGCAACAGATCGATTTATTTTCAAATCGTCAGAATATTTTTGGTTTCGCAGGTTCGGCATTTCACAATCACATCTTTTCACGGCAAAGACCTCGAATCACTTGCATAACTCTAGACAAGCTCATCAATACCAACTTTTTAATACTTGACAAACTCAATAACTCAGACACAAGATATCTCTATCCATTCGACAATATTGATAGTCTGGAAATTTCCGGCTATAGCTGCTCCCGGAAAATCAAAGATGTAAACCGGTTCGCCCAAGAGCTTTTGGAAATTTCCAGTCTCCCGACACGCAACAAAATTCCCGGACTCGCCTTTGCAGACAACTCGCTCAAGGGTTCAAATATGATTTACAACGACAATTGCTTGCCCGATCTAGCCGGAGAAAGCTATCGAGACACATTGATAAAGCTTCATCACGAACTGAGCCCCGCAGCCTATCTTGAAATCGGCACTCTGACCGGAGGAACACTGGCGCTCTCGCGATCCCCATCCATTGCAATCGATCCTAAATTCCAGATCACCTCGGAAGTGATCGGCGAAAAATCTGTGTGTCTGTTCTATCAACTCGAGAGCGACAGATTCTTTCGGGATTATACACCGAAGGCGTTGCTAGGATCCGCGCTCGATTTCACGTTCCTCGATGGCATGCATCGCTGCGAGTTTCTGCTCCGCGACTTCATGAACGCGGAACGACATTCGGCGCCGTGCGGTGTCATCGCCCTTCACGACTGCATTCCGGTCGAGATACCCATGACGGATCGAACCCAGAACGGAACACCGCCGAACGCGCCGCACAGGGGCGGCTGGTGGACCGGCGACGTCTGGAGGACGATTCTCGCGCTCAAGCGTCACCGGACAGATCTCAACATCATCTGCTTGGATTCAGCACCCACGGGACTAGGGTCTGTCATCGCTTGAGCCAATCGAGGGCCGCGGCAAGACAGAGGACGCCCATGAAGCTGACGGTCGTCTTCTCGTAGCGTGTGGCGATGGCGCGCCACTCCTTGAGCTTGGCCCAGAGGCGCTCGACCTGGTTGCGGTTGTTGTAGATCCAGTCCGGGCAGGCGACGGGTGCTTCGTGGCGCTGAGGCGGGATCGCGGGCCGCGCGCCCATGTCCCAGATGTGCTCACGAAAGGCGTGGCTGGTGTAGCCGCGGTCCCCGACGACCCACTTGGGCACACCCGGAAGCTGGTCGAGCAGCGGAACCGCATGGGGCAGTTCATGGGCCTGACCGGGCGCCAGCCGGAAGGCGATGGCGCGACCCCGTCCATCCGCGATCACGCAAGCCTTGGTGCCATAGCCGCCACGTGAGCGGCCAAGAGCTTCACGAGCATCTCGCTCGGGCCCAGATCCCCCCTTTTGGCAGCTCCCGCCGCCTTTTGGTGCGCTCGCATGTTCGTGCCGTCCAGGAACACCATCCCGAGTTGGACGCCCCGCTCCTGCACGAGGCCAAGCAGTCGCTCCCAGACGCCGGCACGGGACCAGCGGATGAAGATCTGCGCAGCGCGCCACCAGGGACCCAGATCCCCCGGAATAGCCCGCCACTTGGCCCCGTTCTGATGCCGCCAGAGGATGGCTGAGAGCGTGCGCCGAAGATCCTGTGGGGGCGTCTTGGCCTTGGGCCGGCAGGCCTCCACCAGGGGCTCCAGTTCAGACCACTGCGCGTCGCTCAGCATCACCCCTCCTGCATCAGAGAGACGAAAACGAAAGCCAAACCAATCCGTTCAGGCGACGACAGACCCTAGTGCTGATATCACGCCTGGATCCAACCTCGACGCTCCTCCATGATCGCTACGATTCGATCGTCAAAGAGATGCTGGCGATGGATCTTGCGACGATGACGGTCGCCAGATTCATGCAGGAAGTGGAGGTAACGACCACCACGGCATACCATTCGCCGGGATCCCTGGCGGCGGCCCTGCGGCGATAGCCCCCCCCCGATCCGGAAAGGCTCGGCGGGCACCCTACGGCCAGCCCGTCATCAGGTGCGCCTCGGCCGACACCGGTGCCGGCGGGGGCACTCGAACCCCCATGCCTCTCGGCTTTCGAATTCGACCCGGACGCCTCTACCATTCCACCTCGCGGGTCTGGCGGTTTACGATCCGGTGAGCTTCGCGATCCTTCTCGTTCGGATGGCGCCCGCCATTCTCGCCGCGAAGGGGCTAACGAAGCCGGCCTTGATGGTCGGCAGGCCGGTCCACGATCGGTGCTGCGAGCTCGCAATCCGGGTGGAAGTCGTCGAGGGTCGCGACGCTGCCGGAGCGCTCGGCGGATCTGGGGTGGCGAGGAGCGGCGGATAATTACAGCGGACCTGCGGGAACGCCCCACAAGCAGCCGGACGCGGATCCGATCCCCGATCTACTGAACCTTCACGCCGTTCTCGTCGATCATCTGCTGCAGATGGCGTTTGACGATGCGGGCGCTGAAGGGCTTCTCGATGAAATGCGCCAGGTCGGGCATGTCGCCGAGGACCGGGCGGGCAATTCCCGACGAGACCAGAATGGCGATGTGGGGGTATGTCCGGGCGGTTTCCCGCGCCAGGGAGAAGCCGTCCTGCGTGCCGGGCATCCGGACATCTGTGAACAGGACCGACACGTCGCGATGGCAGCGGCGCAGCAGGTCCAGGGCCTGATCGGCGGTCTGGGCCTCGAGGGTGGCGTAGCCGGCCCGCTCGAGAATATCGACGGCGTCCATGCGAATCAGACCGTCATCTTCCACCACGAGAGCGTGAGAGCCTTTGGAGGAGGTGGAGTAGGTCATGAACCTCAATGCTTCGCTGTCGAGAAAGGTCCGGCATAGCGGCCATGTTGCCGCCACTTGCCTCAAGCGACCCTCAAGTCCAGCGCTCCAAGCCGGCGGACCCTACGCGCCTTACTCCTCCGCTTCAATCCCACGCAGCGGCGCGGCCAGGTGACAGACCAGTCCCGTAGGCGCGTAGGTGGTGCGCACCGCCCCGCCCACGGCGCCGGCGAGGCCCCGCTCGATCAGGCGGGTCCCGAAGCCCCGGCGCGTCGGGGTGACGACGGCAGGCCCGCCACGCTCGGTCCAGCACAGGGACAGCATCGCTTCCGGCCCTTCGGTCTCGATGCTCCAGATCACGGCGACCGAGCCCTCGGATCGCGACAGCGCCCCGTACTTGGCCGCGTTCGTCGCCAGTTCATGGACCATCAGGGCCAGGGAAAGGGCGGCCCTGGAGCCGACCTGGACGAACGGACCGTCCAGGTGCAGCCGCTCCGACCGGGCATCGTCGTGGATCTCGAGCGCCGCGCGGATGATCGCCTCGATGCTGGCGCTCTCGCGGGTCCCGCTGAGGAGCAGGTCGTGGGCCTTGCTCATGGCGATCAGGCGGTCGGCCAGCACGTCCTGGGCGGTTTCGAGGTCGGGTGCGCTGCGCAGGGTCTGGGTGGCGATCGCCTGGACCATGGCCAGCATGTTCTTCATGCGATGGCTGAGTTCCCGATTGAGCACCGCCTGCTGCTCCTCGGCCCGGAGGCGTGCGATGCCCACCTGGACGCGATCCGCGACGTTGCGGACGAAAGCGACCTCCTCGTGCCGCCAGGTGCGCGGACCATCGCTGTGCACGAAGAACAGGCCGACGCTGCGCCCGCGCTCCCGCACCGGGACGTTGAGCATCGCGCCGACATTGATCCGCGAGAGGAGCGCGGCCGTCTCCACGGTGCGTGGATCCTCGGAGACGGCATCGACCACGAGGGTTTCCCCGCGCGACAGGCAGGGCCCGAGGGTCTCGTGGTCCATGAAGCGATGTCGCCCGACGAGGCTGTCCGAGCCGACGGTGGTCCAGTCGCGATGGATGGTGATGTGCTCGCCGGCCCCGTCGAGTTCGCCGTACCCGGTGCGGCTGGCATCGAGGGTCCGGCCGACGATCTCCGCCGCCCGGTGGGTCATCGCCGGGATCGAGGCCTCGTTCCGCAGGAAATCCCCGAGCTCGATCAGCGCGGCGCGGCGAAGCGAGGCCGCCCGGGCATAGACCTCCTCGGCCTTCACCAGGGCGATCTGCCGGCGCTCGTTGATGAGGGTCGTGACCTGACGCGCCAGGCGCCGCAGGCCGTCCGCCTGATCCTCCGTCAATCCCTCCGGGCGCGGCTGGTGATCGAGCACGCACAGGCTGCCGAGCACGTGACCGCTGGGCATCCGCAGGGGGGCGCCGGCGTAGAAGCGGATATGCGGATCGCCCGTGACCAGGGGATTCCGGGACGTGCGGGGATCGCCCGTCAGGTCGGGAATCACGAGCAGGTCGGGTTCGCTCAGGGCGTAGACGCAGACGGACGCGTTCAGGTCGGTCTCGCAGGGCGGAAAGCCGACGCGGGCCTTGAACCATTGGCGATCGCTGTCGACCAGGCTGATCAGGGCCACGGGCGATGCGCACAGCAGCCGGGCCAGCTGTACGACATCATCGAACGCCTGCTCCGGAGACGTGTCGAGGATGTCGAGCGCCGCCAGCTTAGCAAGCCGCTGCGGATCGGATGTATCTGGCCTGATACCCTGATCGAGATGATAGCTCATGAAGGGAACTTTCCCGGCGGCCAGCCGTTGTATCCTCCGTTTCGAATGAAGTCACTTAGCCCAAGTTGGCGCGTTGACGCCATGCGACAGCACCCGTGGGCGAAGACCATGTGGGCGTATTCCTGAACTGTCGCACAACGCTGGCCCGCGCGAAACCAGATCCTGCCCCGGATCTCCGCATCGATCGATCATGGCGCCGGCCGATGCCTGGAATGCGAAGGACCACCGACGCCGCGATTCGCGCGAGAAACGTAGGGCCGCGCGGGGGAAGCCCTGGTATCGGGGGACCCATGCCGGCTCAGCATCCCCAGCATGAAGATCGCGATTCTCGAAGCACCCCCCCCCGGAGTGCCTCGCCGGACGATACCCCGGCTACGGCCGGATGGCCGCCGACCGGCTCGACCCCGGGCACGAGGTCTCGGTTCTCCGGGTGAACCGGGACGACTTGCCCGCCGATCCGGACGCCTTCGACGCCACCCTGGTGACGGGCCCACCGGCCGGCGCCTACGATCTCCTGCCTTGTATCGGGACGCTGATCGGTGTCCTGCGCGCGCTCGATCCGGGAAAGCCCCTCGTAGGGATCTGCTTCGGGCATCGGGTCATGGCAGCCGCCTTCGGCGGCCGGGTCGAGAAATCGCCGAAGAGTTGGGGGATCGGGCTGCACACCTATGCCATCCATGAGACGGCGGACTGGAGGGACGGGCCGCCGCAGGTGTCCGTCCCAGCCATCCACCAGGACCAGGTGGTGGCCACACCGCCGGCGAGCCGAACGCTGGCGGGCAACGCCTTCACCCCCACGGCATCCTCGCCTATTCCGAGCGGCGCGCCCTGTCGTTCCAGTGTCATCCGGAATTCACGACCGACTATGCCCGCACCCTGATCGCCGGCCACCGCCCGAACGACCTCGACGCGACTGTCCGCGCGCGAGCCCTGGCCTCCCTCGATGCGCCGGCCGACGGCGCACGCGTCGACGGATGGATCCGGCGATTCCTCGAAGAGTCTGCCGAACCATGCTTGGGCGCCTCCACCCAGAGTTCAAGGCCGTGATAGCCTCCCCGACGAACGGAATTCGACAAGATGAGCCGAACGATATTTTGATGCACCAGGCAGCGACGCAATAGGCCGGATGGAAACGCTCATCTGGCGACCAGGTCCCAGCTTTGCGGTCAAACAAACCCAAACCGTATTGGACCCCGCTCCGTACAGCGGCTGCCGGCAGCCTGTCTTCAGAGAAGAGCGGACGACACGTTCACATCGACGATTATGAGCTTATGGCGCACCCGACACGATTCGAACGTGTGACCTTTGCCTTCGGAGGGCAATTGATAGTCAAATAAGACGTACAGGCACGATCTAGTACGCTCTTGTTGCTAAACTTATTCGTCCTCAGTAACCTGTCCCCTGTGTGAGACGTAGTGTGGGACGCCCGATGGCGAAGGCTTTGCCGATTGATACGGCCGCGAAACGGTCGAAGCTCCCGTCCCGCAAAAACCCGTACTGGCATGGCGTGTCCGGCGGGCGCGGCGGCGTCTCGCTTGGCTACCGGAAGCCGGAGAAAGGCGGGGGGACTTGGGTCGCGAAGCTCGTCATCGACGGCAAGCGGATTGAGGAGCGGATCGCACCGGCCGATGATGCTCGCAGCACTGCAGACGCGATCACATACCCGGCTGCGGTAACAGCAGCGCTGGCGTGGGCGAGACAGCAGTTTGCCCGTCTCGAAGCGGCCGCAGACGCCGAAGAAACCTCTAGGGCTCCGACTGTACGATCGGCGGTGACCAACTATGCTGCAGGTCGGAAGGCGAGAACCGAGCGCGCAGGGCGAAACGCCGAAGGCAGGTTGGCGAAGTACGTGCTTGCCGACGAGACTTTTGCAAGCACGCATCTGTCGCGGCTCACGGCGGGGGTGATTCTAGCCTGGCGCCGAACGTTACCGACGCGCTTGGCGCCCTCCACCATCAATCGGCTGCTGAATGACCTGCGGGCCGCGCTGAACAGCGATGCCGAAGTGCACCGCCGAGGCTTACCGGCTGGGTTGGTGGGTGAGATCAAGAGCGGCACCAAGGCTACGCCCACGCCGTCTAACGCCCGGAAGCAGATCCTCACGGATGCCGCCGTCCGACGGATCGTCGAATCAGCATGCGCCGTAGATCCGACCGGTGACTTCGGCAATCTCGTCATGGTCTCGGCTGCGACGGGCGCGCGGTTCTCGCAGATCGCTCGGCTGACGGTAGGAGACGTCCAGATCGATCGTCTTCGCATCATGGTCCCGACCTCTCGCAAGGGACGATCTGTGAAGCCGACGGAGCATATCGCTGTCCCCGTAGGGGCAGACGTGCTGTCTCGCCTCGGGCCAATTCTGCGCGATCGAAGCTCGCGCGAGCCGCTGCTTCTCCGCTGGACGCACAGGGCGACGGATCAGCCTGGACGTTGGGAACGGGATGGCCGACGAGCGTGGCGTGAGGCTTACGAGGTCGACAAGCTCTGGGCGGCGACGATCTCTGCGGCAGCCGTCCCGGCAGACACGGTAATGCTCTCGCTGCGTCATAGTTCGATCGTCCGAGGCCTCCGTGCTGGCCTGCCAGTCCGCTTGGTCGGTGCCCTCCATGACACGAGCGTCCAGATGATCGAGCAGCACTACGCGGCCTTTATCGTCGACGCGACGGAAGAGCTCGCTCGACGGGCTGTGATGTCGCTCGGCTCGATGAACACCCAAGACCCAATTCAGGTCGGCGCGGTGGCAGCGTGAGCCGGGACGCCGAGGCTCTCCTTCGCGAATGGGCCATTCTGCAAGGGCTAGACCCTGACCCGGTGATCAGAGATTTCAGGCATGGCGGCCCACTCGCCAAGTTGGTGCGCAGCGTGCTTTCAGCAGCGCCGCAGCTCAAGCGCGGCAGGAGAGTCGATATCCAAGAGAACTGGCGACGGTTCGTGCTTGTCGTGATGGCGAAACGACGTCTGTCTTCCGGCCTCGATACGGGTGCACCGGACGAATTCCATCTCGCGGCACAGTTGGATCAGCGCGACGATTGGGAGGGAGACCCCGGCCTGAAGCGACCGGAGATGTACAGGGCTACCTACCGCCGCATGTCGCGTCATGGGTGGCAGGACGAGCACGTCCCGAAGGGCTTAGGTGCTTTCTACGCTCCACCGCCTGATTTGACGGACAAATAACCCCCACAATTCTGTCCCGTGACCCTCCCTGTCCGTCCTGTTTGTCTCTGTCCATCGACACTATGGACAGAACGGACAGATGATGCCCCTGCCTTCGAACTCTCAGCCGCGAAAGTCGGAAACGATCCCCTGGGATCAACGCCCTCATCTTCGGATGACCGTGACCACGGATGTTACCGGTCTATCCCCCACGACAATCTACAGGTTGGCTGCGGAAGGTAAGCTGACCCTGAAACGCATTGCAGGCCGCGTCGTGGTCGAGACGCCGGGTGTCGTCGCGTTGGTGCAGAACGCCGAGCCCTGGAGGCCAGGAAAGCGCGGTGGCGCTGCGAGATCGAAGCGGGCCGAAGTCGCTCGTGCGAACCTGCGATAGGGGGCGGCGTCATGAACAACCGACGCCACTACTCCTCCTTCGCCAAGAAGCCTGTGCCGGGCACGGTTTTCGAGTTCCACGTCGCCGCGACGGAGATCTGCGACGAAGAGCCGATGCTGTCGATCGGGTGGTCCCCGGTGCCAGACAGCGAAGATATGTCGCCCCAGGTGCGGAGCTTCTGGAAGCGACACAACCCACTCCTGGTTCTGATCGGCAAGCAGATCGAGGACGAGGCGGTCGCGAAGCTTGCGGCAGCTGGTGTGCCGGCATCGAAGCTGACACCGCCGTTTTCACCGGAAGTCGAAGCCCTGGTCGCAGACTACGTCCGCGGCGCACGTCACGGCTTCTTGCTGAAAGATGAGACGTTCAAGCGCCCGCCGGCAACGAGATCGGATCTTAGCCCCCTGCCGCCCCATCACCGGGTGATCGTCGGCGCCTGGCTCGGCCGTGGAGGCTCGACGAAGGCCGCCGAGGCGCTGAACGGCGGATTGCCCACGGGCGTTCAAGGCGGTCTCGATCGCAATCACATCGACCGGGTGATGCACGCCTTCAAACGCCTGCCCGGTCGTACGAAAATCGTCTTACAGGCAGAAATTCTGCTGTGTTCGACGAGCTTCCTCGGACTGGAACGCGTGCGACTGGATGCCAGCCGGCGCCCCGAGTTCAAGGGAATCCGGGGCCGTGAGCTGGCTGAGGCAATCCACGAGAGCCGTGATCTCTGGAGCGTCATGGATCGGGCCGTGTCGACGATCCCGCGCTCGCAGATCCCGAACGTCGCCTGATCGACAGACGCGCGATTCGCGGCCTGCTCAGAGCATCTCGTATCGCGCGCAAAGCCTCGTCAGTCTGCCTGCTTCCATTCCGCCAAATCAGCAGGACCGCGCATGCCCGCAATTTCGAACGATCTCGAATTCTGGCGCGAGCGTACTTCGCTCTCCGTCCGCGAGACCGCAGCTGTCTTCCGCCGATCCACCTCATGGGTCCGCGACCGCATTACCGATCGCAGCTTGGCAGTCCTTCACTCTCCTGTCCGCAGTCCGACCGAAATCACCGTCAGCAGCATCGCCGCACTGATCGATCGGCTCGGCCCTGAAGGAGTGCAGATCAGCCGACCGCGCCGTCGCGGCGCCTACCTCAGACTGATCGTCGACAACACAAACTCTTGAAAAACGGCCGGTCGCCCTGGCAGGGGCGCCGGCCGGAAAGGTCTCAAATGGCTAATGGAAGCATAAGCGCGTCGACACCGTCGACGCAACAGCTCGGGGACATCGTTGGAAATTTGATGAACGGGCACGCTCCGTCGGCTGTGCTGGCGCCGATAGCGCAAGAGCATCGGGCAGTCGAATTTTTAATGAGCTTGGACCCCACCGGCTGGCACAATCTTGTCCTCGGCGGTCAGGATTGGCCCGGTAAGACGTTCAAGCCGGGCGACCGCGCTGGCATCGATGCCTGGCTAAAAGAGCACGACGGCAAGCGGAACATCTACTTTCACGTCAACGAACCAGTCCCTGGAGCTCCGGACAAAAAGCTGAGCAAAGAACACATCGCCAACCTTCGCGCGATCTGTGCGGATCGTGATCTCGAACCGCACGAGCCGCTCGAAAGCGGAAAGGCGCGCCTTGCGGCTCTCGCTGCGGACATCAATTCCCAGATCCCTGCCACGTACACGCTTGATAGCGGGGGCGGCGTCCAATTCTTCTGGTGCCTGAAGGAGAAAGTGCTGGCCGCTGACAAGCAGCCGTGGGCAGAGGCTCAGAACCGCGGCATGGCGGGTCTGGTCGGCGGGGATGCGGTCATCGACATCAACCGCATCATGCGACTGCCGTTCACGCAGAATATCCCGAGCGTCAAGAAGCTGTCGTGGGGGCGTGCCCAGTGCGAAGCTCGCGTCATCGATAGGCGGCATGTGGCCTATACGCCGAACCAACTTGCGAATGCGGTTCCCCCGATCATCAAGCCCGCGGAAGATCTCAGCGGAGCCGTCGCGGAGGCGGCGGAGGCAATGGACCTCGGCGAGGCCGGGCAGTGTGAAAGCCTTGACGTCCTCCCGGGAGACCTATCGGAGCGGCTGAAGGCGGCACGGACGACGAACCGGAAGCTCGATGCACTTCTCCGGGACGGTCCGACCGCCAAGGGCGAAGGCGATGTTTCTCCATCCGGACTGCGCGCCTCGTTGGTGGCGCACCTGTCTCTGGCCGGATTTAAGGCACAGGATTACGCCTGCATCATCCACGCTTGGCCGCCGGGCTGGCCGGCTGTTCACGGCATCGACGGCCTCGACGAGCGCACGCTCGCTCGCGACTGGGGCCGGTGTAGAGTGGCTCCACAGACCGCTTCCGAAAAGTGGTTCGACCCTGATGCAATCACGCCGCCTTCTTCACTTGCCTCCACGGCAACGACGTCACCGGATTTGAACGCGGGAGCTGCGCCACCTCCCAAAGCACTGCCGATCACGCGCAAACCTGACGTTTCGACGATTCCAACCCGGCAATGGCTCATCGAGCCGCTGCTGCCGCTCGGCGACGTTGCACAGCTCGTTGGCGAGCCTGCGATCAACAAATCGACCTTTGCCTTGCTGGTCGCATTCTCCGTCGCGACCGGCGAGGGGAAACACCTCTGTGGCACCGGTAACAGCTCGCCCTTGAAGCTCCGCAGCAGCGGCCCCGTGCTGGTCTACAACGCGGAAGACAGCCACGCCGAAATGCAGCGCCGGCTCACTGCATCAATGAACCGTTTCGGTGTCGAAGAACTGCGCCACCCGATCATCCTCTGGTCAGGCCTAGATCACGGTGAGATCGTGATCGTGCATCGCGAAGGCGGCGGTGCGAACTCACCGGTGAAGCGCGCTCCGGGTGCCGGCGAACTCGAAGCGTACATCAAGGAGCACGGGGTCAAACTGGTGATTCTAGATCCCCAGGTCAGCCTGTCCCGCGGGCTTTCAGAGAATGACACCGATGACATGAACGCGCTGACGCAAGAGCTCGCGCGTATGGCCGCACGCCTGCAAATCTCGATTCAGCTTGTTCATCACACTTCCAAGACAACGCGTGAAAAGGCGGGCGACATGGGCGCCGGCCGCGGCGCCTTTGCGCAGGCGGGTAAATTCCGGAGCATGACCACGCTGACCCACGTGGGTAAGGAAGAGGCTGAGGCGCTCGGCGGCCTACCCCATGACTTTGTATGTCTCACCTTCGCGAAGGTGAGCCACAGCCGCAAACCAACCACGCCGCTTATCTATAGGCGCATGTCCGTCCCGGTCGGAAATGGGCGCCTGAGCATGCCGACGGCGAGCGACCTGTTCAGCGATGATCCGGTTCTCATGGGCGACTACGCTCCGGTTCTGGAGTTGGTCGACCTTGCGTCTAGCCGCCCGCACGTAGGCCAACCTGATCCAACGGCAGAGGCGCGCAACCGAGCCGACCGAATCGGGCAAGCCGTCGTTCACGTGATGCATGATCGATCCGACGTGCGTCTGACGGACATTCTGTCCGACCTGTGCGAGCGCCTCTGTCAGGTTGGCGTCTCACGATCCAAGGATCGCTCTCACATCATAGGCTTGGTCACCAGGGCCGTCGGCGCCGAGATGACAGTCACAGTTGACGGACAAAATGTCCGGCTGCGTGCTTACCAGAGCGGCGTAGGCGTCAAAGCGCCGTGGCACGTCGCCTTAAGCCCGGTCGAAACAGCCGAGCCAACGCATCGCTACTCAGGCAATGCGGATGATGCGAACGATGCGAAATCGGACGTGTTCGCATGACCCTCATCGTTGAAATTGTTGACCAATTTGCGCTGGAGGGGGCGATGCGAGCCATGCGAGCTGCGGAGGTCAATTTGCATCGGAAAAAAGCTCAATGATTTCAACGATGGGGGTCATGCGAACGATGGGACTCTTACAGAGAGGGGAGGCGCTATCGCGCGCCCTCCCATGTAATCGTAGGCCGGGCAGGATCTTCGAAAGTCGCATAGCTCACGGGGCCGCAACGTGAAGCGGGGTTTCGGGACGAACGCGCCTGCATCGCCTCGCCAAATTGCCTGGCGTCGCTCGGCCCGCTTCCGGGCGATGGGTCGGGCCGCATGCCTACGCTTCAACGCCCTCCACAGGTCGAGGCCGAAGTGCGAAGCCACTAAGCGTTCGGACGGCCAGCCTTGCCAGAACCCGCCAATGGCGAACGGTTCGGGCCGGTGCCGGCTCCATGGCGGCGCAAGCCCTCGACAGGATCAATGGCACGTCACCCAACTCCCACCGGTCGACACAGAGCGGTTCGAACGGAAGCTGACCGACGTGAGCCGGCGGGCACGGAAGCTGGCGAAGCGTCTCGCTGCGATGACGCCAGAACAGCGGGAGCGCTACGACCGCTGGCGACGCACGCACAAGCCGGGATCGGCCAGCGCACGGTCGGCGGCGCGATACCGGGCGGCGCAGGACAACGCTATCGCCGAGATCTTGGCGCGGCCGGAGGCGCCGGGCGCCAACGCCGCAAAGATCGCCGAGGTGGAAGGGTTGGTCGCGCGGCTGAAGCGAGAGCAACCCGTGGCGGCGATTCAGATCGCAGTGACATACAGCGAAGGGATATTCGGATGAGCCAGCACACGCATGAGATGACGCCGGCACAAGTCCGCCGGCACCTTCGGGAACGGATGGAGACGGAAGGGGCGCTCCTCGCCTACGAAACCGCCGTCGCGATCTGTCGCGACACGCGTGCGCCGGCGACCGCGAAGGCCTCGGCCCTCAAGGCGCTGTTGTACGTCGGCGGCTACGACGGCAAGCCTGCGCCCGATCGCGACAAGCCAATTTCCGAGATGACGCTGCAGGATACGGAGGCACTAATCGCCCTGCTGCAGGGCCAGGCGCCCCTTGATCAAGATGAGGGCGGATCGGACCTTTTCGACTGACGGCGCGTACTCCGCGGCTTTCGCGTCTTTCTGCTACGGCGTTTCGGTTCTGCGTTAGGATCGCGCCCCGCCTTTTCCGCTTTCACCCGAGCTGCGGCCTCTTTCTGTGCTGACGCCGCCTCCTGTTTCTCCAATTCATACCGGGCTATCATGCCGCGCCTTCGAGCTCGTACCATTCCTGGACGATGCATGAAGGGCTCGATCATTTTTCTGATTTGTGGCGTCGAGGATAGCTTACCTCCATTGCGCTTCGCCATAGCTTGGAGCGTGAGCTCCACCTCATCGTAAGCTATGTCTTCGGCTGATCTGATATCGGGGATAGCTGGTGAGGCACTCTCGCAGCCGTGTCTGAGCTTGCCCGCGATGTAAGCGTTCAAAGCTTCCTCCGGCACCAGCAGCGGTCGACCGGGCAGGAACGTCAAATCACCATCGAGGCAGAGGCGCTGAACCTTCGCCACGGTGCAACGAAGGCGCGACGCGACCTCGTCAAGCGTCAAGAGAACGATCTGGCTCATAAAGCGCTTGCATATAGCCTCCACTTCCGAGAGTCACGCAAGCATATGTCCAATGTGTCGATGGACAAAATAGACATATGACTGTGGTTCCATTCTGATAAACTGTGATGTAAGTAGTTTTAAGGGGTCTGAAACACCTCGCGGTCACATAAACGAACCTGCGGGTCCGGGGTCTTCACGCGAATGTCCAAGGCGAAAGCCTAAAGGCGTGCAAGGGCCGACGTGACCGGTGTTTCAAACCCCGGATCTGCAACAACCGCCTGAAACGCGGTTCCCGGAGTCACGATCTATCATGGGCACCAACAGCAACGTGCTGCACCTCGCAGCGCAGTCGAACACGCTCGACCTACTCACACACCCCCTCACCGCGGGCGGCCTGTACCCGGGCTATCTGGTCCCCGGATACCCTGACTTGGACGGGGAGGAGCCGTCCCCGAACTCCTCGATTGAGGTGCTCGTCCACCAGGACCAGGCCCCGGCATTTACGGCCGAGGCCGACGCCCTCGGCGAAGCTGCCGGCCTCCCGCATCCCGTGTGTGATGTCGCCACCGACCACGGGGGCGGCACATGGCGCCTTATCGAGGTCGTCGGCCCTCGCGCGCTGATCCTGGAGCTGATGCAGATGGCGCAGCGCCACGGATGCAAGCGCGTGCTGTTCCCGGCATAGGCGCCTGCCGGAATAGAGACCCGAGGGGCGCCCTGACCGGCGCCCCTTTCGCGTTTCAGCCCTCGGCGCCGGAGATGACCCGTCCGACGGCCACGTGCGACAGCCGAACACCCTGTTCTGCGAGCCAAGCCGAGATTGCACGGAGGCTATGGGTCTTCCTGCGCTCGATGATCTGAGCGATGAATTCGTGCTCGCCCACGCGGGGCACCAGCACGGCCTCCTTGCCCTGACCGACGACATCATAGCCGAAAGGGCGGGACCCGCCGATGTGGCCCCCCTTAGCCTTTTTGGCCGCCTTGCCGTCCGAGGTGCGCTCCCGAATGCGTTCGCGCTCGAATTCGGCCATGAGGGCGAGCATCCCGAAGAACATCCGGCTCATGCCGTTGTTGGTCACAGGCTCTGTTCCCATGTCGATCAGGTAGAGGTTGATCTCGTTCGCCTTAAACCAGTCGGCCTGGGACAGAGCATCGGTGGCGTTGCGGAACACGCGGTCCAGCTTGGTCACGATGACATTGTCACCGGCCTTCAGACCAGACAGGAGAGCTTTGCCACCCTCGCGGTCACCGAGCGAAATGGAGCCGGAGCACACATCCTCGAAGAACGTCACGCTCCCCAGATCCTGCATCATGGCAAGGCCAGTGATCTTCATGGCTTGGTGATCAAGGGACGTGCCGTCTTCCTGACCGTCCGTCGACACCCGCTTGTAGCCGTAGGTGGTCATTGGCTGTAACCCTCAATTTTGTGGCAACAGCTTTACAATATGGATGCAGGGGGGGTAAAGCCCTTTTGAGAGCATTACAAAATGATCGGATTTATCCGGCTCGGAGCGCGATGACGTTCGACCCAGGCTCCCTGTGACCCACGAGGCGTTTTGACGGCCTCGGTGGGATCGGAGCCAGAATCGCAGCCGGGATGGGCCGTAGTGCATCCTCAAGCTCAATTGCAGTTAGCCGCGCATCATCCAGCACCCCAGCGAGGCGCACGGCCAGCGCGGGCGTGAGTTCGACCTGGCGAATCGTCTCGGCGACCGCATCGAGGGTGGAGCGAAGGACAAGGGCGCGCATGTCGGCCGGAAGGCACATCGGGTCGATCTCCTGTGGCAAGCCGACATTGTGCGCCCGCCGACACGCTGGGCCAATGGGCTGCGTTGCCTTGCTGACCCGGTGGTGGCTAGCCGGACCCCACCCTTGGGTACCGGTCACAACGGCGTTCCGAGAACCGCGTCAGACGGCCAACGAAAAATGCCGCCGCCGAAAAACTCGGCTCTCCAGTGGCGCCGACTATCATAAGGGCAGCCATGCGCGCGAATTCCAGCCCATAGATCCCGCCTATTATCGCGCACATGGCGCCCATACGGTTTGGCATCAATTTTCGGATGAAAGCCCGATCGCCAATGGCAGGCTTCGCGACAGACGCCCTCTTCCAGGAAGGCCCGGACGATCCGGACTTCGACGAGCCGGCGCCGCCCTCTCGCGCTGAGGAGGAGCTCGACTACAAGGTTTTCGACCTTCGCAAGCACCTGATGCAGATCGCCGGTGGCGACAACCTGCCCTGGGCTCTCGACCACGCACTCGGATGCCTCCGGTCCCATGTGCTTGATCGCAAGGGCTTGCGGCCGTCGGGAGATGACCGGGACGAATTGCTCGGCGTCATGGCGAACGCGCTGGCCGGCGCGATCGAGCATCTGCCGGCGAGCTACGACCGGGGCAAGATCCGGCTTGGCATGAACGCCGCCCGCGGTTTGGTCATCTACTGGGCGGAAACGGACGCGTCACGGGTGCAGCGGCATCCGCATGTTCTCCCCGATCTCCTCGCATACGCCGCGCTGCTGCGGAACGATGCGCGCAGCATGACCCTGGTCGAAGAGATCCGGGAGCGGGCCAGCCGTCGCCGAAACGATCTGCTGGCGGGGATCCATCAAGCATTCGGCAACGAAGGAGCCGCGTGATGGAAACGAACGCCCGAACCGCCTTCGATCCGGCGCTGAACCGGCTCCTCGTTGACCGGATCATGGGCCGGCCGGCATCCGCACCGGCCCCGGCCCATTCCGCCGATCCATGGAGCGCCCTTCCCGACGCTCCACAGGCCCCCGCGAAGCCCGTCGACCCCTTCGCCGAATTCCCCGACGCGCCGCAGGCCGCAGCGGCGTCCAAACCAGCCCGCCTCATCGACTTCGAAGGCCGTCGCATCAGCGTTCCGGGCGATGCCACTGACGACGAGATCAGGGAGATCCTGTCGACACCGCCGGCCGCAGCGATGCCGCCGGCCCCCGGCATCATCGAAGTCGAGGCGCCCGACGGCAGCATCGTCGAGTTCCCGGCCGGCACGTCCGACGATGTGATGTCGAAGGCCATGCGCGACACGTTCGGCGGCCCGACGCCACGTGTGACGCCTCCCGCGGCCCCGGCCGAGGCCGGCGGCTTCCTGTCGACGGTCGGCGGCCTGGCGAAGGCCGGCGCACAAGGCGTGGTGTCCGGCTTGAACATGCTGGCCGACGCGCCGGTCCAGGCGGTGAACCAGGCGCCGCGGCTCCTCAACATCAACGGCGCCCTGGTCAACAAGATTATGGGCCGCGAGGTCGTGCCGTCCTTCGGGCCGATCAGCGACAAGCCGCTCCTGCCCTCCGACATCATCCAGGCCGGCCCTCGCGCGGCCGGCGCCCGCGAGTACCAGCCGCAAGGCACGGCCGAGCGCATCGTGAACCGCGTCGGCCAGGAAGTCGGCGCCTCGGCCGTTCCCGCGGCCGGCGCGCTCGTCGCGGGTAGCCGCCTCGGTGTTCAGGGCGCTCGGGCGCTGGCAACGAGCGAGAACCCGCTCGCCGCCCTGGCCTACGGCCCGGTGGAGGCCGCGGCCGCGAACCCGTCCGGCATGCTGACGCGCGAGGCCCTCGGCGCTGGTGCGGCCGGGACCGGGGCCGGCATCGCCAACGAAGCCGCCCGCGCCGTCACCGGCGACGACGTGAACCCGATCTCGGATCTGGCCGGTTCGGCCGCCGGCGTCAGTGCCCTCGCCATGGCCAAGCCGATCCTCGGCGCCGTCGGCTCGCTCGCCTCGGCCGCGCGCGGTTCGACGCGCTTCGCCGACGACGTCGCCCGCGAGGCCGTCGCCCACGAAATCATCGCCAATTCCGGCCATGCGCAAGCGCAGGTCGCCAGCGGCATCGACCGCGGCGCCATCGATGCGCAGCCGCTGGCCGACCAGCTCCGGCGGCCAGCGGCTGCGGAATCGACCATCCCGGGCTATCGCTCCGACATCGCGGACCGGTCCGGCGACCCCGGGCTGGCCGCCTACGTGTTCGGCCATACGGCCGCCAACCCCGGCCTCGACACGGTGAGGCGCGCCGCGAACCAGCAAGCCATCGGCGACCGCATGGCCGAGCTGGCGCCGACCGGCTCGTCCGGCCAGTTTCGCGCCGATCTGCAGGGCGGCGTCGACCGGCAAGTTGCCGCGGTCGAGACTCAGGCCGAGATCGCGCAGCGGACCCTCGACGAGCACGCGCAGCGCCTGACCGCCACCATGACGGGTGAAGCGCGCGGCGCGGATATCCGTGCCGCCCTGGCGCGCGCGGCCGACGAGGCCCGCGCCGGCGTGCGGCAGGCCTACGAGCCGATCAATCGGGCGACCGCGAGTGTGGACGTGGCGCCGCTGGCCGAGCGCTTCAGCGGGATTGACGAGGGCCTTAGCGTGGCCGAGCGCCAGCGTTTCCGCCCGGCCGAAGCCAGCATCCCGGATCGGCTGATCGGGCCGGCCGAGGCCGCCGGGCCGGTCGATACCGGCATTCTCGACGCCTCGGGCCGCCCCATCACCCGCGAGCCGGCGCCGGGCAACAGCCGACAGCCGCTCCGGGAGGTCACGGGGCTGCGCTCGGCCCTGACGGACGATGCGCGCGCCGCACGCACGGCCAACCGCCCGGCCGAAGCCCGCATCATCGACCAGCACGTGACCGCGCTCGACGAGTACCTCGACCAGGCCGTCCCGGAGGGCCTGCGGGGTCAGTACGATGCGGCGCGCGCGGCCCGGCGGGACTTCGCCGATCGGTTCGAGCGGCCGCAGAACGCGGTGGCGCAGGTGCTCGGCGAGCGCCAGGGCGTCTACGATGTGCCCGACAGCGGCGTCGCGCCCCGGTTCGCGCAGTCCGAGGAAGGCCGCCTCTCCGATCTCCAACAGCTTATGCGCGAGGCTGGCGGCGATGCGCGCGTGCGTCCAGCTCTGCGGGATCAGTTCCTGGCCAACATCAGGGATCGCGGCCTGCTCGACCGGCCGGACCAGCTCAGCGCCTATCTGGATCGGCACGCGACCTTGCTCGACCAGCTGCCCGGCTTGCGCGACGAGATCGCCGCCGGCGGCCAGGCCAGCCGCACGGCAGCGGAAGCGCGCGGCGCGGCCGATGCGACCCGGCGCGATCTCACGACCCCGGGCCGTTCGCCGGAGGCCGCCTATCTCCGCTACGATGAGGCCGGGACGGTTCGCTCGATGCGCACGGTGCTCGGCGCGGCCAAGCCGGCGGAAGCGGCCGAGCGGCTCTTGGCGACGGCCGGCACGAACCCGGAGCACGCCAGAGCGGCGTTCTGGAAGGCGCTGAAGGACCGGGCCACGGTCGACGGCGGGGTCAACCAGCCGAAGCAGATCAGCGGCCGGCGGGGCAATGACTTCCTGAACGACCCGCAGACAAAGGCCGTGGCCGAGGTGCTGTACCGCGACAAGCCGGAGCAGCTCCGGGACATCACGGACGTGTTCGATGCGCTGGCCGGCTCGAACAGCGCCACCCGCGCCCGGCGGCCCGGATCCTCGGGTACGGCGCAGGGCATGAGGGCCGGCTATGACGCCGCCTTGTCAGCCGCTTCGATCTCAAGCCGTCTGCGCAGCGTCCACCGCGGCCAGCTCTCGCCGACCATCGCGGGCATTGATCTCCTGGCGACGTACCTGCGCAGGAAGTCGGCGCAGATCCAGTCCGGCTCGATATCGCGGCTGCGCGACGAGGTGGTTCAGAACCCGGAACTCGCGGCCCGTCTCCTGGAAGACTACAATCCCGCGACCTACTCGGCCAAGCGCCGGGAACTGCAGACGGCCTTCGGGGCGCGCGCCACCACAGCCATTCGGTTGTTCGACGAGGCCCACGACGAACAGGAGCGGCCGCAGGTGGCGGCTGTTCGCCGTGAGCCTCGTTGAGGGAAGTGCCAGGCGGTCGATGACCTACAGCCTGCACCGCCTCGCGCCCGGTAGCTACGATCTCTATCTCGACGGCGAGATCGTCGGCGGCGTGGTTCGCGATGTTGCGACTGGCAGCGACGCCCCCGTCTGGCATGCCGAACTGCTGGGCGATCCACCGCTGGCCAGACGGCCGGATCCGTTCAGCAAGGTCGACCACACCTTCGGCACGCTCGACGCCGTTTTGGCGTGGCTTGGAGGTGCAGCCATAGCCGACGACCCTCTGGCCGCTCAGCCGTTGAGAATTCGAGAACTTCGCTGAGGCGAACTATCCGCTGAGTGCACGTCAGACATGTAATCGAGCAAAAGTGGATGCCTTCGCTTGATTACTGGTCTTAGATCATCGATATGACCATTGCGGGGGCGCAGAAATCAAAGAGCATTATGACTGAGAATTTAGATTTCCAATCGACTGATTTCCTTGATCTGACCGGCGATATCGTCTCTGCCTATGTGTCGAACAACCCTGTTCGTCCTTCCGATCTGCCAGACCTGATCCGGAACGTCTACGGCGCTCTCAGCGGTCTCGACAACGGGACCGCGAAAGCCGCAGCTGAGTTCGAGGTCGAAAAGCCTTCGGCAGCTCAGATCCGCAAGTCGGTGACACCCGAGGGCATCGTCAGCTTCCTTGATGGCAGGACCTACAAGACCCTGAAGCGACACCTCAGCACCCACGGTCTGGATCCGCAGAGCTACCGAGCTCGCTTCGGTTTGTCTGCCGACTATCCGATGGTCGCCCCGGAATACGCTGCGCGTCGTTCCGAGCTTGCGAAGTCGATCGGCCTCGGCCGGACCGCTGATCGGGGCGCGGACGAGCAATCGTCGGGACGGGGCCGCGCGAAGGCTGCGTAACGCGGGCGAGGCTGCGACGACAGTCGTATGATTCAGCCCCCGCCGACTTCACTGAGGCTTCAGCTCCGGCCGAGACGCTCGTACCAATCGTGCGCCAGGGCCGGGGAACTCTCAAGCGTCAGTGCCGCGTGCTCGACATGGGTGTGGCGCCATTCACGAGGCGCCACCCCGTATCGGCTTCGGAACCCACGGCTGAGGTGGGCCAAAGTCTTGAAGCCGAGTTCGCTCGCCAAACGCGTGATCGACCGGGTCTCAAGCGGATCCTTGAGCGCTGTCCGGATCGCCTCCAGCCGCTTCTCCCAGACGCGGTGCATGACCCCGCCAGTTTGCTCAAACGCGCGATAGAGCGACGTCCGTGACGTTCCCAATCGTTCTGCAAGCCACTCTGGGGAGAGCTGCGACGAGGCCAGGTGTAGGTCGATCAGGCGCTCGGCCATCTCCACGACGCTCGCGTCGAGTTCGTGACCTCGCAAGACGTCCGACGCCGAGGAGCCATCGAGAAGGCGACGGACGAACCCAGTCAGCTCGGCCGCAATCTCCTCAGCTCTCTCAACTCGTGTCGAGGGCAGATGCCGATAGAGCGCGTAAAGGCGTGCGAGTAGCAGCCTGTTGCGCTCGCGATCGAAGAACATCGGAATGCGCTCGATATCGATATCTGCCAGGAGCCGACGCGGCACCGTCAGCCCGATCGCACTGGAGCGCGCGCCCCGCGCATCGAGCTCCCGGCCCATGTCGGCGGCCATCACCCTGTTCCGTTGCTGCGTCACCGCGCAGCCTGCAATCTCGCCCGTCAGCCCCCCAGAGACGTAGAGCATGAAGGTCAGATGATCCGGCGTCACCGCTGCGTGGCGGCGGTCTCGAATCATTCGCTGCGGTGTAAAAACCATCCGGCTGGCGAGTATGTCGCCGAGCATCGTGCAGGAGAGATTGCCACGCGGTGGGGCGGCCCCTTCACTCTGCTCGACCCGAATGATCGGCGCCATCAGATCCCGCCATGCTGCAAAGGCATCGGCTGGATCAAGACCATCGGTGTTGAAGTGCAGAGTGGGAACGATGGTCATGCGGCCTGCAGAGCCTAAGGATCGCCGAAGTGTTTCAGCCCTACGAGGCTGGGGCCAAACAGTCACGCCTCAACCTTCATGTCCTTTGGCACAGCAGAGCCCTGTCGGATAGCGTACAATTTGCAGAGAACGGGCCACTGTTCAGCCTCGGGATGCGCGCCAGCCCGCTGCCTTCGCTTCATCCTCCGAGCAGAACATGCGCTCTCCCGCTCGGTCGTTGATGCGGGTCCGCTCGTAGTCGCGTGAGCCGGGCAGGTGATAGATCCGCTCGCCGCCGGCCGAGATGTTGCCCTTGATGTTGCAGCCGCTCGCCTTGCTCGGCGGCGTGACGCTCTCGGGCCGTGCGTGCTCGCCGCCGGCCCGTTTCTCTCGGCGCCACTCGGACGGCTCCTGAAACGTGCCGGCCCAGATGCCCTGACGCAGCGCCTTCGCCGTGAGCTCGGCGTTGGCGTAGTCCTCGGCATAGCGTCGGTAGGCGATGGCGTGGCCCTGCCGGACCATCCAGGCGTTCAGATCCTCGGCTTCGGCCCGGCAGATCGCGACGACCCGGCCATAGCGGTCAGTGTCGCGCGGATCGCAGGTTACAAGACGCTTGCCGATGTGGTCGGACAGGGCGAGAGCCGCCGTCTGGCCGCAGCGGTAGTCCTTGCCGTCGGCGTCCTTGCAGAGCTGCGCGCTCTCGGGCGCGTCGATGCCGTGCAGGCGGATCCGCGTTCCGCGGACCTCCAGCGTGTCGCCGTCGATCACCGAGGCGCGACCGACGATCGGGTCGGCCAGGGCCGGCGTGGCCAGGAGCATGACGAGGAGGCAGGACCAGGAACGCATCCCAAGGTCCTACCACGCCGCGGCGAACCATCCATGAGGCGCCGGCAGCACGGGCAGCGCCTCGCCTAGGACGGCCACCAAGAGCACCGCGAGATGGTCGAAGCGATCTAGGGGCTGACGCGCGTCATGCGGGACATCCGCTGCGTTGGTTGATCCCTCAAATGTGAAAGGTGATGGTCCCTCGACCTGCTACGGAACGGAGCCCCTCCCCCCGAGGGCACCCATCTCTACCTTCACCCGCTCAGCGAAAGCTGTGGCGGGTTTCTTCTGGCCGCTCAAGCGCGACGAAACGGCGACCCGGTTCAAGATCGGAGGCACGCCATTCTGATTTGATACATTCAAATCGGCTTCTGTGATTCAGCTTACTGTGATTCTGTCTTCTGAATGGCCGCGCAACTATGGTCAAGAAGCATCTCGGCATGGGCTTTGGGAGCCCTGTACGCGAGCATGATAAAATTCTTGCCACGATCAGTTTGTGCGTCGGGGATGATCGCGAAGCTCGTCATACGCAGATCGGGTTCGCGACCGGGCAGTTGCATCAAGGCGGCGAAAGGATTGAAGCTGTTTACCTCCGCCGCATCGATCCGCCGGGCCATGAAGTAACTCCACTCGAGGCGCACTGGAAACCCTTTCCAGGCCTCTCGTATGTGATGAGAATGGCGTTGTAGGGCAGCGCGGACATTCGGCTTGATGCAGTCCAAATGGATGTGGAGTTGATCCTGTGTCCGTCCGTTCTCGGCGTTCACCGCTATGCCCACTTGCTCAACCGATAGACCTCTTTTGAGTGCTGAGACCACGTGGGACCGGGAAGCAAGCGCCGCTTTCCAATAGGCGTTTCCGGGTGCTTGCTGGAGCGGAGGTGCCTCCAGACCAACCACCGCTGCGGTCGGCATGACAACGGTATGGGTAGGTTGCCCAGGCGCGCGGAGCACGGCCGTTCCGGGGCGGTCCTTGTCGCCGAGGTCGACTGCAAGGCAAGGAAAGGCGCGACCTGTGGTCATCTTCGTCAGAAGGCAGCCCTGGAGGGCCAGCCAGAGGACGTCGCGCGAGGGATCCAGGTTGGCCTGTACCGGTGTCGCGGCCATCACCATTCCCAACAGAACAACCCGCAAAAAGTACAGGGCTCTCACGTCACAGGATCCCTTCGCCACCCGAAACTTCGGACGGCCCACATAGACCGCTAAGCCGTAAACGAAGACCGTCGCGAATCCCTCTCAATCGCGAGGTGCATTCTGGCACCGACCTACGACGATCCAAATCCCTCCTTTGGCGGTTCATCGACGCCTTTCCGGCTGGGCTCTAGCTGCTGTGGGCTCCCCGTGCCCAACAAGTCTAAGGGCTTCCGCCCGATCCTCTGCGGATCGCAATGCCCAGCAGGATGCCAGCAGCGAAGACGATCAGATACTCGGCCATGCGCTGAATGCCTTCGGAGACCTGCGGTGTGGGTCGTACTACGATCGTCGCCGACCTAATCCCACAAATGAGGGAAGCGCCCAGCAGTCGATCTGCTACGAATCAGGTCTCCCCTTCCAGGGACCCATCATCTGACTTCACCCGCCCGGAGCAATCCGAGGCGGGTTTTCTATGATGCATAATACCGGCTTTGAAACCTTCGCTTGAAGCGAGCCGTAGGTGCCCCTGAGATAGGTGCAAAACGAATACGGGGGCAGTTTTGGCCGAACGTTTCTACTTCGATCTTACCGACGGCGCGACTATGATTAGCGACGAAACAGGTGTGATGGCCCTCGATCTCAATGACGCTCTTTTGCAGGCCAAAGCGGTCATGGTGGAGATGGATGAGCTCGAAGAACATGAGGTCGATGCTCACAAATGGATGATTGTCGTTCGTGATTCAGCCGGGGCGACAATTACGACGATGCCCGTGGTGCGCCGTGGCCCCGCAGCCTCGAAAGTCTCATAGGCGTCGTCGCCTTGGCCCTTACGCGACCCATCACCCGCCCGGCTCGGCCGCGGCGGATTTTTATATTCGGAACAGCCATCCAGCAGCCTTAATCTATCAGCGTGCGCCCGAACATCTTGTTGGTTCATTGTTTTACTGCAAAAAACGGCTAGTTCTTCAATCTAATATTTTGATCCAAGCCTGCTGCGCGGATCAAGCCAAGTAAGTAGAAGCCTGTGGAATCCCACGCCTTAAACAATCTGGGTCTCTAATCAATGGATGCTCGGCATCCGCGGTGTCTTCCTCACACACGAATTCTGTAACCGGGCCAAAGGCCTCCGCTAGTGCCAACCCGGCATCCGTCTTGATGACAGCGCGCTGATTTTTATCATCTGAGAATATGTGCACAGCAACGTCGACATGTGAGGGCTCGCCACCTTCACCATCGAGCGTAAGACGGACTTCGTAACCGTCGCCAGTTAGAACTAGTTTACTAACATTTGCAGTTCTAAATCCACAATAGTACCTGCGCTTCTTTCCCGGTGGCGGATTACCGATACGTTCGTTTTGAAAACTTGCAATCTTGCACCCAACGCGATGAACATCGGCATCTTCGGGAGCGAGACTGCGCAGCACTGCAGATTCATGAGAAGCCCCATCTTGGGCGCTGGCACCAAAAACAAATAAGACTTCGTCTACATGAATTGCGCCTCTGAACGCTTTCGAGAAAATTATACACCTCGACAGAAAATCCTCCCCGTCGATCGGCATATTAACGTACCCTTACGAGATCAAAATCCTCGACTGCAATATTCGATTTTCTTTCTAGCGTTTTTCCTGGAACACGAACAGTGTAGCCAAATTCCCCGTCCGTTATGGTCAGAGCGAGCCTCTTCTCATTCAGCACCCAAAGCATGATTATTGCTTCACCGCCGGTCCAGGAAATTTCTGGTGGGGCAAGCTGGCGATGCTTTAATCTGGCTACAATTGCCTTAGCAGTTGTGATCGCACCAGCTTCAAGATCGGATGCCTCCAGCCCCTCTGTCTCAAGTTCGCGCAATTCTTCTTCGATATACTGGTATTGTAAGAGGGCGGCTTGATTTATTTCCGAGCTTGCAGCGGGGGGCTCAGAGAAAGGGACAACCGTAATATACATGAGAGGCCGCGCAAAGGTCTTCTCGCTCGTCGAGTCAACCAATAAAGTCACATGATCCCGCACGGCCTCATTAAGCACGACACCTCCGCTTGAGTGCGACGCAAATGAGTAGACGTACCGCGGTATACCCGCAGCAGCATTTCCCCCTGGAGCTGCGCGATTGATCATGAGCTTATCTCGACATGAGCGTTGATCAATGATTTGGCTTCACCCATCATCTCAGCCAGCATTGGCAGGGATGTATCAGAAATATCGTTGACGGTCGCTGAGTTCAAATCGAGCTTGAAACTTGCCACATGGAATATTTTAGTTGGGAAAGTTGATGCTTGCGAGTTTTGCGTGTTTATAACAGCGCTGACCAGCTGCCGTGTTGCAGTTGACCAAGTAAAAAGTCTATTCATTCTATGTGGTGCTACTTTAGAAAAACTTTTAGGTAGATTATATTGGTAGAGATTATCGCTGCTTTCTTTAGGAAATTCGACTCCCGTCCTTTCGGTCAGTCGAACAACAGCGTCTTCGGGGCTGGCACAGAGCTCGCTGAAGTTCAGAACTACTGCAATTCGTGTCACTTTCGCCGCTTTCAGAAGCTGCGACATCATCTGCCAATGGCTATCCAAGGCTTGGTCGAGGTTTTCGATTTGAGGCGGAGAGTCGAAGTCTTCATCTGGCATAATAGGCGTTGTAAAAAAGTCTATTCGGCCCACCTGAGAATTAATCATACAGTTGAAGGAGCCGATTAAACCACTAGCATTAGATCCGCCCGAGATAATTCCACCTTGTTTCTGGTAATTTTCTGGAGTGTCCCCCCCAGAAATTACCTTCCACAACTCCATTGCGTCGGAGTGCTTGCTTCCCTGAAGAGGAAACAGCACGCCCTGAATTTGATCTGCCTGCCAGCTCATTGTGCGCTCCTGCCGCCGGGGCGAAACAGCAAGGATGTCTGCCCAAAAAGAAACCCTGAACGAAGTGCTATCACATTGTCTGTGAACGAGTCGCTTACAACCGTTGACAGTGCGTACGAAGCCGCCTGAGGAGCGCTCGTTCCCCACAGCACTGCATAAGTTGCAGCAATGTGTCGTGCTGCTCATCTCAGCGCTCTAATCCGTTCTCTCCGCCCCTACGTTGCCGCCCGTCCTTGATCTGGATCCACGTCTCGACCACGCAGGTGATCGCGGGCGGGCCGACGTCATAGTCCCAGTACCGGAGGGGATCGGCTTTCGGGCTGCGCTTGAGGTCGACGTTCTCACGACACGCACTAATGATGGCCGCCGTGGACGCCTGCAACGCACGCTTCGGCCGGGGTGCCGTTGTGCCAGCCCGCGCTGGGCTGACGGAGAAGCGGATCTGGTCGACGAAGTTCGAGATGCGCAGCCCGCGCTACACCACACAGGTCACGGAGCTGCCGACGGCGCACGCCTAAGCCGCGTCTCCCATGCCGGCCGCATAGGCTCGCAGGATGACCTGGCTCGCGCTGACGGTTTCGCCCGCCATCTCGAAGACGGGCACATCTGTGTCACCGATCATATCGATTGAAGCGCCGTGCTCGAGCAAAAAGCGAACAGCCTGCCGTAGCAAGGTCTCGTCAATGGTGTGGTCCGTCATGGTCATTCCTTTGCCTGCAGGTCAGGCTGGCCGTAGTGGATGGCCTTCCTCACCCTCAGACTGCCGGCGGCCACGAGCTGTGCTCGACGTGCGGAGCGGTAGCATCCTCCGGAGCACAAAAGCTCGTCGTTTAGACGGATGACCCAACGCCAATGGTTCGGTTCGCTTGGGTGCACCTCGACGTCGACAGACCAGCGATCGGAGTCCGGGATTGAGGAGACACGGCCTCTGACCGGCATTCACGGCTTCTCCGGCCGGGCCAGCAGGATCGCGGTGCGCACCGCAGCTCGGCGCAGGTGATCGGTGGTGTCCTTATTCGCCAGGGTCACCTTCGCCCATTCATGGCTGCTCACGGCCTCGGCGAGGTCGATCTGGTAGCCGTCGCCGAACAGGAAGGCCGTCACCGCCGGATCCGCCATGTAGGCGTCGACCGCGGCTTGAACGTCGACCTCGGTCAGCGTCTTCGCCTTGTAGAGTTCGCCCGTGGTCGCTTTCGAATCAGCCATCCAGCACGGGTAGCACGGTGGACCGGCGCTTCACCGACCAAACGCCCGCAGCGGCACCGCGCCGCGTTACCGGCGCAAATTTGCGCGAAGCGAAAAGCCCGCGCCGGAGGGTTCAGTTCGAGGTCTGGTCGACCGGCGTCGGTGATCGGAGGAAGATCAGCACGCCACCGACAACCGACAGGCCGAGTGCAACGGTGAAGAGGAGGAAAAACCAGCGAGGCATGGTGCCAAATAGCACGCTTGTGCATGCCGGTGGCATGAAAGGTATCGCGGATAGCATCCGTCAGCCGATGAGCGCGCCTGCCTGCCCGAGCCCAACCCGGTCGCCAGCGGCGTTCACTCGGCCTTGGCCCAGGTTCCTCGTCCGCAGGTGATCGATCGCTTCAATGGCATGAGCACGGGCTGTCGAGAGGGCACGGGGTTACTGTCCGATGGTCGCCCCCACGGTGTTCGGACCTCTCTCTGGGTCCACGAGAAGCGAGATGCCTTCCAGCCTCTCGAGGACCACGCGGCGTGCCTCCCAAATGCTCTGGTCTGGCTCTAGGAAGCGAAGCGTTCCATCGACCAGCCGCATGACGTCGTCGACAAAGTGAGCGGCCGCCGTGCGATGCGCCCGCACCTGATCGCTGGCGGCATCGAGCGCTCGAACGACAGGCAGGCACAGACTAACCGATGAGACCCATTACCCAGCGACTTAAGGCTGGTCGCAGCCCCAAGCTCGCTGCCTCAACCCGCCGCCGCTCGGCCTCACCCCTTCAGGCAGGTGCTCATGAAAGTCCTGCGCTCGGCTCCCTTGAGGCTTTTGGCCGAGGCGTCGGTGTTGCAGCTCTTCATCTTGGCCTGCTGCGGCGTCAGTTCCTTCGCTGGCGTCGCTGTCTTGCCGGCGAGGCAGTCGGCCATGAAGCCTTTCCGCGCGCTGCCGGAGAGCTTCTGCGAGCCCGCATCGACGTTGCAACTCTTCATCCGCTCACGCTGAGCGCTTTGCGCTGTCGAGGGGGTTGGCGCCTGGGCGAGGGCCGGAACCGCAAGGCCGAGGATGATGGGCAGGGCGAAGGTGAGAGCGCGCATCGGTAGGGTGCTCCGGGACAACTTGTCCTACGGTAGCAGGGCCTCTCCAAATCAGCGAGCTAGGGCACATGACGTTCCACAAGCACGGCTATGTGGGCTCACTGTGTGAGACAAGCAGACCATCAGAGGCTAAGTGCTTGATTTTGTTGGCGCACCCGACACGATTCGAACGTGTGACCTTTGCCTTCGGAGGGCAACGCTCTATCCAGCTGAGCTACGGGTGCTGACCGTGTGGCTCTGGTAGCCCATGCGGGGGCGCCGCGCAACGGGGTTGGGTAAGCCTTTCGGCAAGGCACGATCGACAGTACGCGCTGGTGGTAGCCCCGGATTCGCGCAGCGGTTCGGCCGCGGACCGCCGAAGAAGTTGACGGGCCATTTCAGAGCACCGCCGCGCTGGAACAGACGAGCCTGGCTTGACGGTTCAAGCGCGAGCAGTCGATCGGTCGCCTCGCATCCGATTTGGACTCGGCCGAAGTGCGTGACTGGCGGAACTGGAAAGGGGCTGCGGGACAGGGTCCAAATCGTGGACTGGCGCCCCTAGCGAACGAGGCCTCCTGGCCGCCAATCACCGCACCCCCCGGACGAGCCCGGCCGGATCGCGTCAGGATTGATCCGGCGCAGGTCACCCGGTAACCCTATTGCTAATCTAGGGGGGCCTGGGCTGGATCGTCGACGATCTCGCCCTCAGTCCGAGCGCTCGCTTCCATGCGTTCGAGGGACGGTTCGACGCTCCGGCGCGGGGAAGCACAGCCGTCACAGATCGACAGCACGGCGCGGCGGGCCCGCGACGCGATCCTTCGATCAAAGACATTCATTGCTGCCTCCGCTCTGGCATGGGCCGCCTCGAGATGACCTCCGGCGCGGGCAGGATCGCCCTCGTCCGAAACCCCCGTCGTGCTCTGAAGCGGGAGATGGACGCGACGTACCGTTGGCCGAGCCACCGCATCCGGAGGCATCCCACAGGAGAGGATGAGCAGCATTGAGACGACGATACGGAACAAATCGCGAAATCCTAGACCGCTGCCGTTTCGATCGGCATCCAAGCCAAACCAAGGCCGACCGGTGGCGCAGCGCGGTGGCGGAGCAGATCCGCCGCCATCATCCATTTCCCGATCGGCGAATACTGGCTTCAGTGAGAAAACAATTCATGCAACGAACTCAGAACAAACAAGACTACCCTGAATATCTCGACCGGAAAATGCTTAAGCAAAATTTCGTGTCAAAATGAGACGCCAGTCATGCGGACGGTACGGGCCGCAATACACCCGGATCCGACCTGGCCGGCAGCGGAGCGAGATCTGCGCAGCCCAACCAAGCGAAGCATGGTTATCACATTCTTTAGGATAAACGCGCCTGGACATTCTCCGAGGATGCAATCTGGTGCAGACTTGTTTATCGATTCGGCAACCTCAATCGCATTCCCTGCCTTCATTCTTCGCGAAAATCAAACACAAGCATTAATAAAATAATATGAACAAAATCAAATTTACTGTGGCTGGAGGGTAAATTGGCCAATACTTCCACGTCTGTCTCAGCAAGCGGCAATCAAGATGTCGACGGATTGTTGTCAGGCTTGCGCTGGACGAAATCTCAGATCGCGTTCAGTTTCCCGACGGACCCCGCACAGTACGAATACACCGGCGAGAAGAACAATCACTTTGAGGCATTTAGCAACTGGCAGCAGGAGGCTGTCCGGAGCATCTTGAGCTACGTTGCTTCGGTGGCGAATGTCGCCTTTACCGAAGTCGGCGGAGGCGGCGGCGATCTGCGCTTTGCCATGTCGGATACGCCTCCGACCGCCTGGGCCTACTATCCAGGCAATACTCCCCAGGCCGGCGACAGTTGGTATGGAAACACGAATGGGTGGTATGATTATCCTGTCGTTGGAAATTATGCGCTTTATTCGATCTTCCACGAAATCGGACATGCGCTTGGCCTAAAACACGGTCAGGAAACCGATGTCTTCGGCGCCATGACCTACGAGCATAATTCGGGCGAATACTCCCTCATGACCTACAATTCCTATGTAGGGTCGGATGGAAGATTTGCTTACAATGAACCCAATAGCTTCCCGCAATCACTGATGATGTATGATATTGCTGCGCTGCAATACATGTATGGAGCGAATTACAATATCAACGCTGGCGACAATTCATACCGATGGAGTCCCACAACGGGCCAGCTCTCGATTGATGGAAAGGGATTTTCCACTCCATCAGAAAACCGGATTTTCAAGACGATCTGGGATGGTGGTGGGAACGATACCTACGATTTCTCGAGCTATGGTACGGATCTCAGCATCGACCTATCGCCCGGGGGATGGACGGTAACTTCCGCAGCCCAGCTGGCCTTGCTCGGAGCCGGGCATCAGGCGATCGGCAATATTGCCAATGCCCTCCTGTACGAAGACAACATCGCCTCTCTCATCGAGAATGCCATCGGCGGCTCGGGTAACGATACGATCTTCGGAAACATCGTCAGCAATACGCTGACCGGCGGCCTCGGCAACGACACGCTGAATGGCGGCCTGGGTGCCGACAAGATGTACGGCGGGTTTGGCAACGACACCTTCGTGGTCGACAATGCCGGGGACGTCGTCATCGAGTACACCAACCAGGGCAGCGACACCGTCCTGTCCTCGGTCTCCTACGCGCTCACCGCCAACGTCGAGAACCTGACGCTCACGGGCCCGCAGGCCATCGACGGCACCGGCAACACGCTGGCCAACGTCCTCACCGGCAACGACGCCGCCAACACCCTGTCGGGCGGCGCCGGCGACGATCGGCTGGTCGGCCTCGGCGGCAACGACACTCTCGACGGCGGCGTCGGCAACGACACCCTGGTCGGCGGCACCGGCGACGACACCTACGTCGTCAACGCGCGCGGCGATGTCGTCATCGAGGCCACCGGCGAGGGCACCGACACCGTGCTGTCCTCCGTCAGTTATGAGCTCGGGGCCAACGTCGAGAACCTGACCCTGACCGGCACGGCCGATCTCAAGGGCACCGGCAACGACCTCGACAACGTCCTGATCGGCAACGCGGGCAACAACCAGCTCTACGGTGGCGCCGGCAACGACCGCCTCGACGGCGGCCTCGGGGCCGACACGATGGCAGGCGGGACCGGCAACGACACCTACGTCGTGGACAATGCCGGCGACACGGTCATCGAAGTGGCCAATCAGGGCACCGACACGGTCGAGGCCTCGGTCTCCTACACCCTGAGTGCCGGGGTCGAGAACCTGACCCTGACCGGCGCGTCCAGCATCAACGGCACCGGCAACGCCCTGGCCAACGTGCTGATCGGCAATGCGGGCGACAATCATCTTTCCGGTGGCGCGGGCAACGACACCCTCTACGGCGGGGCCGGCAACGACACGCTGGATGGTGGCACGGGCTTCGATACGTTCTACGGCGGCACGGGCGACGACACCTACATCGTCGACGTCTCGACCGAACGAGTGATCGAACTGGCCGGGGAAGGCACCGACACCGTTCTGGCCTCCGTGACGTTCAAGCTGCAGGGCAACCTGGAGAACCTGACGCTGACGGGTCGGGAGGCCATCAACGGGACGGGCAACTTCCAGTCCAACATCCTGATCGGCAACGATGCGGCCAACATCCTCGACGGCAGCGGCGGCAAGGACGTGCTCACCGGCGGCGGCGGGGCCGACACCTTCGTGTTCCGCGCCGGCGAGACCAACGGCGACAGGGTCATGGACTTCGTGAGGGTGGGGTCGAGCCTGGAGCCGGCGGACCAACTGGCGTTCTACGGCTTCGGCACGGGGGCCACGCTGAGCCACGCAGCCGGGGGCATCGACCTCTACACGATCAAGGCGGATGCGGCCCACGGTGGACTGAGCGAGACCTTCCAGCTCATCGGCGTCACCAACCTCGATTTCCTCACGGGCCAGGGTCACGACGTGTTGCTCGTCGCCTAAGAGGGAAATCCGGGACGGAAACGGATTTACGGCATCCCCGCGCCGCAGGTCCGTTTCCCCTCGACACGTCTATTCACCCTTAGCGACAAGGCTGCCCCCCCTGTATCGGCATCGCGCGCCGAATCGTGAGGCGTCTATAGGCGCCAGCGCCCACTATGTTCGCTTGGATCGCTCTGGCATGACGGGTCGGTCAAGGGTCGAACCCGACCAGACTGTCCGTCACGGAAACCCGGCGCCGGATCGGCTCCCGGCCGCCCTCGCTTCGTCTAGCGCGCCAGTGCGGAGGCATGCCGAGAATGATCCTGGCAGGGAGTCGATCAATTGCCTTTGGGAGCGGCCCCCCCATGCGGCACTTCCGTCCGAACCAGCCGATGCGTCGCTCGATCCCGCTGGGCTTCCGGCAAAGCGACTCATCGAAGGCAGGCTGACGCGTCTTCAGGGCAGCCCCGGGGCGATCGGTTTCCATACGGAGGTGGCCTTCGGTGCATCGCACTCGGTTCGCAAGTGGGCGATACCGGCGATGAACCGTGTGGTCCGTTCCCGGGCCTACGTCTAACCAGGGGCTGCAGCGGCTGATCCTCGACGATACCGAGACCTGTGTTTGGCAGCTCGGCGCGATCGGTACCGTCTGCCTGTCCCGTGCGAGTCGCTCGCCGCGGTGCGATGGGTTAAGGAGCGCCGGGGTGCCCCGGATCGAAACGCAGCTGTCAAGGGAGCCGAGTGGTGCGGGCGGTCGGAATCGAACCGACACTCCTTGCGGAACCGGATTTTGAGTCCGGCGCGTCTACCAGTTCCACCACGCCCGCAGCGTTCGCCTCATCGCACACCTTCCCGGTTTCGGCCAGAGGCGATTTCTTCGCAGTGCGGTGCACGTGCGCTCGCCAGGAACGGCGCCGTATGGTCAAAGGGCGCCGCCCATCCCTTCCAGCCCTCTCGGACTTTCCATGATCCGTCGCCTCTACGAGTGGATCCTCGCGCTCGCGGGCAAGCCCTCCGCGCCCTACGCCCTCGGCGCGGTGGCCTTTGCCGAGAGTTCGTTCTTCCCGGTGCCGCCGGACGTGATGCTGGTCCCCATGGCGGTGAGCCGGCCGGACCGGGTCTGGTTCTACGCCCTCATCACCACCCTGGCCTCGGTGGCGGGCGGCCTCGTCGGCTACGCCATCGGCGCCCTGCTGTTCGATTCCATCGGGCAATGGGTGTTCCGGGTCTACGGCCTGTCCGACAAGGCCGCGACCTTCCAGGCCTCCTACGCCGAATACGGACACTGGGTGATCCTCCTGAAGGGACTCACGCCGATCCCGTTCAAGCTCGTGACCATCACGTCGGGCTTCGCGCACTACGATCTCTTCTGGTTCGTGGTGCTGTCGCTGCTGACGCGCGGCGCGCGTTTCTTCATCCTGGCGGGACTTCTGGGCCGGTACGGCGTTCAGATCCGGGGCGTGCTCGACCGGCACCTCAACGTGGTGGCGGCGATCTCCGTCGCGGTGATCATCCTGGGCTTCGTCCTGTTCAAGGTGCTCCTGTAGACAAGGTGGTGTTGTAGAATGGACTACGCCTCGCTCCTGCGCCTGCGCCGCGCTGCCCTCCTCGTCCTCGTCGGGTCCGTGCTGACGCTCGCCGGCGCCTGGTATTTCCAGTGGTGGCTCGGCTACGTGCCGTGCAAGCTCTGCCTGCAGGAGCGGATTCCCTACTACGCCGCCGTCCCGCTGGCGCTCCTGGGCCTGTTCCTGCCCGCCTGGGCCACGCGGCTCGTCCTCGGCCTCGCGGCCCTCGGCCTGCTCTACGGGGCCGGGCTCAGCGTCTATCACGCCGGAGCGGAATGGAGTCTCTGGGCCGGGCCGACCGATTGCGGCGGCGGCGCGGGCGCCAACCCGGCGGAGGTCGGCGATTTCCTGAACGCGCTGCAAACCACGCGCGTGGCCGATTGCTCCACGGCGGCCTGGCGGCTGGCGGGGATCTCCCTGGCGGGCTGGAACGCGCTCATCGCCTTCGTGCTGGCCTCGATCGCCGGGACCGCCGCGCTGAAGCGCTGAGGCTCAGTGCCGGTCGTCCACGTCCGGCGGCAGGGGCGCCACCGCGATGCCCTCGTCGGCGAGGGCACGGGCTTCCTCCAGGCTGGCCTCGCCGTAGATCGCGCGGGTCTCGGTCTCACCGTAGTGGATCCGCCGGGCTTCCTCCGGGAAGCGCGTCCCGACATCGTCGGCGTTCCGCGTCACCTCCGCGCGCAGGGACCGCATCAGGGCGCGGAGGCGCTGCTCGGGCTCGGTCGGCGCCAGCTGCGGCGCGGCCGGGGGCAAGGCCGCGTCTACTGGCGGGCCAGCTGGGGCCGGGAGGGTGCGGGGCCCGCGATCCGTCCGGGCGACCGAGGGCGCCATCATGCTCTTGCCAACTCGGAATGAGCCGCAGACCGGGCAGGAGACGAGCCCGCGCGCCGCCTGCGCATCGAAGGACTCGCTCGAAGGGAACCAGCTCTCGAAACCGTGCTCGGCCTCGCAGACGAGGGTGTAGCGGATCATGGGGTCAGGGTTTTCGGGCCGGGTGTCTGCGCGGCGTCAGGAGGGGCGCCCCACCCGCTCGATCGTGAAGGGCCGGGCGTGCTGCAGGGTCGGGATGCGGGCGCGGGCATCGGCCACGCGGGCGAGGTCGATCTCGGCCAGGATCACCCCCGGCTCGGCCCCATCGGCGTCGGCCAGGACCCGGCCCCAGGGATCGACGATGAGCGAGTGGCCGTAGGTGTCGCGCCCGTCCTCGTGGTGCCCTCCCTGCGCGGCCGAGATCATGAACGAGCCCGTCTCGATGGCGCGGGCCCGATGCAGCACGTGCCAGTGCGCCTCGCCCGTCTGCTTGGTGAAGCAGGCCGGCGCGGTCAGGACGGTGGCGCCCGCCTCCGCCAGGGCCCGGTACAGGGCCGGGAAGCGGATGTCGTAGCAGATGGCGAGGCCGATCGCCGCCCAGGGCGTCTCGGCGACGACGGCGCAGGCACCGCCGGTATAGGTCGCGGATTCGCGCCAGCGCTCACCGTTGGGCAGGTCGACGTCGTAGAGATGCAGCTTGTCGTAGGAGGCGGTGATCGCGCCGTCCGCGTCGATCAGGAAGGCGCGGTTGGCGACCTTGTCGCCGTTGCGCACGGCGAGCGATCCGATCTGGATCACGAGGCCGCGCGCCCGGGCGACGTCGCGCAGGGCCGCCAGGGTCGGGTCGTCGTCCTGGGCCGTGACCTTCTCGAACAGGCTCGCCTTGCTGCGCTCCACGAGGGAGGTCATCTCGGGCGTCTGGACGTAGTGCGCGCCGGCATCCGCGGCCTCGCGGACCAGGGCCACGGCGGCGTCGCGGTTGGCGAGGGGATCGCGGCCCGAGCGCATCTGTACGCAGGCGGCCGTGAATTTGGGGGCGTCGCTCATGCCGGGGGCGTCGCTCATGCGGCCACCAGGGCGTCGAGCTTGCCGGCGCCGTTCAGGGCATAGAGGTCGTCGCAGCCACCCAAATGGGTGTCGCCGACGAAGATCTGCGGCACGCTCGTGCGGCCGCCGGCGCGCTGGACCATGGTGGTGCGCGAGCCCGCCGTCCGCTCGACGTCGATCTCGGTGAACGCGATGCCCTTGTCGCGCAGCAGGCTCTTGGCCGCCGAGCAGTACGGGCACCACGCGGTTGTATAGATCGTGACCGGCTTCATCGTCGAAACGCCCCACCCCAATCCGAACAGCATATAGGCGAGCGCGCGGGCTCTTCCTACTGCCTCGATCCGGTGGCGGCGTCGGCGCTTGTTCTCAGGCGGCCAGCAGCTTCTCGACCTCGTTGACGAGATCGCGCAGGTGGAAGGGCTTCGACAGCACCTTGGCGTCCTTCGGGGCCTTCGAATCCGGGTTCAGGGCCACGGCGGCGAAGCCCGTGATGAACATCACCTTGATGTCGGGGTCGAGTTCGGTGGCGCGGCGCGCCAGCTCGATCCCGTCCATCTCGGGCATCACGATGTCGGTGAGGAGCAGCTCGAAGGGCTCCTCGCGCAGGCGGTTATAGGCGGACAGCCCGTTGTCGAACGACAGCACGTCGTAGCCGGCGTTCTGCAGCGCCTTGGCCAGGAAGCGGCGCATGTCGTTGTCGTCTTCCGCCAGGAGGATCTTCATCGAGCAGCGTCCCGTACCTTTGATTCGACGTGTTCTTTCCACAAAGCACCGGCTTGGTAAACAGAACGTTGCCGACCCGTCGGGGCGGGGTGTCCAACGGCACCCGCGACGGCCGCGCGAAGGCTCCGTCCTGCTGGACAGGCGAACCGGCAAACCGCAGAGTGAGTCGATGCGTTGTCCCGTCCGCACCGAGGCGCCCGCGCCGCGATGACAGAACCGTTCCAGACCCCCGAAGCGTCCGGAGCGGCTGCCTTTGATCCGCCCTTCACGGTGGACGAGCCGACGGCGCACACCCTCCCCTTCGTCTTCAACACCCCGCATTCCGGTGCCGTCTATCCGTCCGCCTTCCTGGCCGCCTCGCGCCTCGACGGGCTCGCGCTGCGGCGCTCGGAAGACGCGCACGTGGACCGGCTGTTCGCCCCGGTGGTCGATCTCGGGGCCCCGCTGATGCGGGCGCATTTCCCGCGGGCGTTCCTCGACGTGAACCGCGAACCCTACGAACTCGACCCGCGCATGTTCGACGGACGCCTGCCGGCCTTCGCCAACACCCGCTCCATGCGGGTGGCGGGCGGACTCGGCACCATCCCGCGGCTGGTGGCCGACGGGCAGGAGATCTATCGCGGACGCCTGCCGGTGGAGGCCGCTGTCGAGCGGATCGAGACCCTCTACAAGCCCTATCACCGCACGCTGCGCAGCCTGATCCAGCGCACGGCGCGCCAGTTCGGCCACGCCATCCTGATCGACTGCCACTCGATGCCGTCGTCGAGCCTCGGGCGCGACGAGGCGGCGCGGGCCGACATCATCCTGGGCGACCGCTTCGGCACCGCCTGCGCGCCGATCCTGATCGACGCCTTCGAGCACCACCTGCGCGCCCGCGGCTATCGCGTCCTGCGCAACAAGCCCTACGCCGGCGGCTTCATCACCGAGCATTACGGCGAGCCGAACGTCGAGCGCCATGCCCTGCAGATCGAGATCAACCGCAGCCTCTACATGAACGAGGCGAGCCTCGCGATCACGCCGGGCTTCTCGGAACTCGTCTGGCACCTGCGCAGCGTGGTGGCGGCCGTGGCCGCCGAGGTCCAGGGCCTCGCACCTTCCCGGATGGCCGCCGAATAGGTGCCTCCGACAAGAAAGATTTGGCAGCGGCCCGAAAAGATTTGCCAGCCGCTTGCGCGAAAGTGACGGTTTTGCCGGCCCCATCCGGGCGAAGTCCGGTTAGGAGTAGCCCAGATTGCGCGCGTACCTATAATGCCGGAACGCCGCCGCCGCACGAGCCAGAACCCATGACGTCTCGCATCCCCGATTTCGCGACCGTTCCCTACGCGGCCGATGCCATCCCGGCCCCGGTGCCGCCCACGGGCGAGCCCTGGATGACGCCCGAGGGCATTCCGGTGAAGGGCGTCTACGGCCCCGAGGATCGCGAAGGCATCGAGTTCCTCGACACCTATCCGGGCGTGGCGCCCTACCTGCGCGGTCCCTACCCGACGATGTACGTGACCCAGCCCTGGACGATCCGGCAATATGCCGGCTTCTCCACGGCGGAGGATTCGAACGCGTTCTACCGGCGCAACCTCGCCGCCGGGCAGAAGGGCCTGTCGGTCGCCTTCGACCTCGCCACCCACCGCGGCTACGATTCCGACCACCCGCGGGTCTCGGGCGACGTCGGCATGGCCGGCGTGGCGATCGATTCGATCTACGACATGCGGACCCTGTTCTCCGGCATCCCGCTGGACGAGATGACCGTCTCGATGACGATGAACGGCGCGGTGCTGCCGATCCTCGCCCTCTACATCGTCGCTGCCGAGGAGCAGGGCGTGCCGCCGGAGAAGCTTGCCGGCACGATCCAGAACGACATTCTCAAGGAGTTCATGGTCCGCAACACCTACATCTACCCGCCGGCGGGTTCGATGCGGATCATCGGCGACATCTTCGCCTACACCTCGAAGAACATGCCGAAGTTCAACTCCATCTCGATCTCCGGCTACCACATGCAGGAAGCCGGGGCGACGAACGACCTCGAGCTGGCCTACACGCTGGCCGACGGGGTCGAGTACATCAAGGCGGGCCTGGCGGCCGGCCTGACCATCGACCAGTTCGCCCCGCGCCTGTCGTTCTTCTGGGCGATCTCGACGAACTTCTTCATGGAGATCGCCAAGATGCGGGCTGCGCGCCTGATCTGGGCCAAACTCGTCAAGGAGTTCGAGCCGAAGAGCGACAAGTCGCTGCCGCTGCGGACCCACAGCCAGACCTCGGGCTGGTCGCTGACGGCGCAGGACGTGTTCAACAACGTCACCCGCACCTGCATCGAGGCGATGGCGGCGACGCAGGGCGGCACCCAGTCCCTGCACACCAACGCCCTCGACGAGGCGCTGGCCCTGCCCACCGACTTCTCGGCCCGCATCGCCCGCAACACCCAGCTCTTCCTGCAGCAGGAGAGTGGCACGACGCGCATCGTCGATCCGTGGGGCGGCTCCTACTACGTCGAGAAGCTGACCCAGGACATCGTCGCCCGCGCCTGGGAGCACCTGCGCGAGGTCGACGAACTGGGCGGCATGGCCAAGGCCATCGAGGCCGGCATCCCGAAGCTGCGCATCGAGGAGGCGGCCGCCCGGGCCCAGGCCCGGATCGATTCCGGCCGCCAGACCATCGTGGGCGTGAACAAGTTCAAGCCCGACGACGACCGCGCCATCGAGCTGATGCGCGTCGACAACGGCAATGTCCGCACCCTGCAGATCGACAAGCTCAAGCGCCTGCGCGCCGAGCGCAGCCAGTCCGATGTCGACGCCGCCCTTGCAGCGCTGACGGCCGCGGCGCAGGGGACGGGCAACCTCCTCGAACTCGCCGTGAACGCGGCGCGGGCCAAGGCCACGGTGGGCGAGATCTCGGACGCCCTGGAGAAGGCCTGGGGCCGTCACCGGGCCGAGATCCGTTCGATCTCGGGCGTCTACAAGCGGGAGGTGGGTGGCATGTCGCCGGTGGTCGAGACCGTTCGCAAACTCGTGGAGACCTTCGAGGAGAATGACGGGCGCCGCCCGCGCATCCTCGTCGCCAAGATGGGCCAGGACGGGCACGACCGCGGCCAGAAGGTCATCGCCTCCGCCTTCGCCGACCTCGGGTTCGACGTGGATATCGGACCGCTCTTCGCGACCCCGGCCGAGGCCGCCCGGCAGGCGGTGGAGAACGACGTCCACATCGTCGGCGTGTCGTCGCTGGCCGCCGGCCACCTGACCCTGGTGCCGGAGTTGAAGGCCGCGCTCACCGAGCAGGGCCGCGGCGACGTGATGATCGTCATCGGCGGCGTGATCCCGCCCGGCGACTACGACGCCCTCTACGCCGCCGGCGCCTCGGCGATCTTCCCGCCCGGCACCGTCATCGCGGAGGCCGCGGTGAAGCTGATCGAGGAGTTGAACGGGCGCCTCGGCTACGCCGCCCGCCAGGCCGCCGAATAGCGCGTCGGGTCGAGCGCGTGGCCGGTCCCGGGTGTCCGCACCGGGGATCCCGGGGGATCGACCGCCACCGGATTGAGAGCCTTGCGCACCGTCATGCCGCCGCAGGCTGGTCCGATCGTCCGCGATAGGACAGCGCTTCGGCGAGGTGGATGCGGCGGACCTGGGCCTCACCGTCGAGGTCGGCCAGGGTGCGGGCGACCCGCAGGGTGCGGTGGAAACCGCGCGCCGAGAGCCGCATGGTCTCGGCGGCCGAGCGGATCAGAGCGGCTCCCTCCGGGTCCGGCGCCGCCACCGCCTCGATCACCGGCGGCGGGCAGGTGGCGTTGGTGAAGGTGGCGTCCGGATCGTAGGCTGCGTAGCGCGCGGATTGCAGCGCGCGGGCGGCCGCCACCCGCGCCGCCATCTCGGCCGAGCCCTCCAGGGGCGGCGGCAGGATCAGGTCGGCGGCCGTGACCGCCCCGACCTCGATGCGCAGGTCGATCCGGTCGAGGAGCGGCCCGGAGATGCGGGCGCCGTACTGGGCGACGCAGCGCTCGTTCGGCCCCCGGCGACAGGCATAGCCCGGCTCCAGCGCCTGCCCGCAGCGACAGGGATTCATCGCGGCGACGAGCTGGAAGCGGGCCGGGTACGTCACCCGATGGTTGGCCCGCGCGATCATGATCGTCCCGGTCTCCATCGGCTGCCGCAGGGAATCGAGTACCTGCGGCGTGAATTCCGGCAATTCGTCCAGGAACAGCACGCCGCCATGGGCCAGCGAGGCCTCGCCCGGACGGGCGTTGATGCCGCCGCCGACCAGGGCCGCCATGGAGGCGGAATGGTGCGGCTGCCGGAACGGGCGCCGGTTCGAGAGGGCTCCGCCCTTGAGTTCGCCCGCCACCGACTGGATCATCGAGACTTCGAGGAGCTCCCGCGGCGCCAGCGGCGGCAGGATCGAGGGCAGCCGGGCGGCGAGCATCGACTTGCCCGCCCCGGGCGGTCCGTTCATCAGGAGGTTGTGGCCGCCGGCCGCCGCGATCTCCAGGGCGCGCTTGGCGCCCTCCTGGCCCTTGATGTCGCGCAGGTCCGGCAGGGCGGCGCCCAGCGCGGCCACCGCCGGCTCGGGCCGGGCCATGACCTGGGTGCCCTTGAAGTGGTTGGCGAGCTGGATGAGCGAGCGGGGCGCCAGCACGTCGAGATCGCCGCCGGCCCAGGCGGCCTCCGGCCCCGTCGCGGCCGGGCAGATCAGGCCCAGGCCGAGGGCGCTGGCGGCCATGGCGGCGGGCAGCACGCCGGACACGGCCGTGATCGTGCCGTCGAGGGCGAGTTCGCCGAGAACGCAGTAGCCCGCGAGTGCGTCCGCCGGCAGGGCGCCGATGGCGCCCATCACCGCCAGGGCAATGGGCAGGTCGTAGTGCGAGCCCTCCTTGGGCAGGTCAGCCGGGGCGAGGTTCACGGTGATGCGCTTGGCCGGCAGGGCGAGGCCGGAGGCGATCAGGGCCGACCGCACCCGCTCCCGGGATTCGGCCACCGCCTTGTCGGCGAGGCCCACCACCGTGAAGGCGACGATGCCCGGGGCGATCTGAACCTGGACATCGACGGCCCGCGCCTCGATGCCCTCGAACGCCACGGTGGCGACGCGCGTGACCATGCTGGACCGACCCCGGGGGCGGAAAGATCCGGCGACCCTAGGCGGCACCGCCCCCGGACACAACCTCTGGGCGTAGTCGCCACGCGAGATCGACAGGAACCTCGACCGGGTTGAGTGGTTCGATGGGGGTCAGAAACATTTCTCAACACGACAGGGAGACATTATGTCGATCAAGCTCACGGGCCTCGCCGCCCTCGCCCTCGGCGTCGCCTTCACCGGCTCCGCCTTTGCCGACCGGAAGCCGACCCCGGAGGAGCAGACCAAGATCGAGGCTGTGCTGAAGCAGGAAGGCTTCACCAAGTGGAAGAAGATCGAGGTCGAGGACGACGAGATCGAGGTCGACGACGCCATCGACGCCAACGGCAAGCAGTTCGATTTGGAGCTCGACCCGAAGACCTTCGCCATCGTGAAGCGCAAGGCCGAGTAGGTCTACGCTCCGCAGGGATCCGTTTGCCGGATCATTGCTCCGGCCTTCAGCCCTTGCGGGTGAAATAGGTGCTGGCCGGCGCGGCCGAGCCGGCACCACTCGGATTGAGCGCCCGCCACTGCGTCAGGACGGCATCGCCGCCCCGGCGCATCTCGAACAGGTTCGTCCCGACATCGTAGAGTCGCGTGCCGTAGGCGTTCACCGTGCGTCCATCGCCGAAGGTGTGGAAGGCGACGGACACGCTCTCGGCCGTACCGCTCGCCTTGCAGACGATGGTCTCGTCGGTCTGGAAGCCCTCGATCCGCAGCAGGCAGTCCCGGTTGCCGCGTCCCGGAGCGATCTCGAGCTCGTAGGTGACGACGATCGGCGATCCGCCGACGGTACGCCCGCCATCGTGCTCGTAGAGGTAGCGCCCGGCCCAGGCTCCCGGCGCTTCGGGCGCGGCGGATGCCGCCATCAGGCCCGCCGCGAGGCAGGTGGACACCAACAGGCTCAAGCCGAACCGCCGCGTCATCGGCGTCTCCCTCTTCATCGATACAGGCAGGACCAAGATGCTGGCGCAGGGATCGGGCGATTTGCGGGCACGCCGCGACCGCCTCCCCGGCCCGCCGGCCCGCCGGCCACGGCCTGTCGCGGGCTGCCCGCGGAAGCCCAAGTGCCGTTGGATACCTGGAGTTCGGTTGGAATACCCCGAGACCGGCTGGAATACCCGGAGTCCGCTTGCATCCGTCGCGCGCGGCGGCCATATAGCCCTCGGGAGGTTGGCGAGGGACGTTTCACTCGCCAACCGGGTCAGGTCCGGAAGGAAGCAGCCCTAACGAGACCGAGCGGGTCTTCGTCCAGCCTCCCACCTCGATCGATGCCTCGGGCTCGCGTGGCGGCACCCTCCGACCGGAGCCGCACCAACCCAGCAAGGCGGCATGGACGCGACCTCCGGTCCCCTGAGCGATGCCGGGCTCCTGCCCGGCCTTCCCGAGCCGACCCCGGCCGCCACACCCTATCGGGTGCTGGCGCGCAAGTACCGGCCGCAGAACTTCGACGACCTGATCGGCCAGGGCGCCATGGTGCGGACGCTGGCCAATGCCTTCGCGGCCAACCGCATCCCCCAGGCCTGGATGCTCACTGGCGTGCGCGGCGTCGGCAAGACCACCACCGCCCGGATCCTGGCCCGCGGCCTGAACTACGTCCGCGACGGCCATCCCGATACCGGCCCCACCATCGCGATGCCGGAGCTCGGCCGCCACTGCCAGGCCATCATGGAATCCCGGCACATGGACGTGCTGGAGATGGACGCCGCCTCCCATACCGGCATCGACGACGTGCGCGGCATCATCGACGGCATCCGCTATTCGCCGGTCTCCGCCCGCTACAAGGTCTACATCGTCGACGAGGTCCACATGCTATCGGAGAAGGCGTTCAACGCCTTCCTGAAGACCCTGGAGGAGCCGCCGCCGCACGCCAAGTTCGTCTTCGCCACCACCGAGATCCGCAAGGTGCCGGTGACCATCCTGTCCCGGTGCCAGCGCTTCGACCTGCGCCGCGTCGAGGCCGAGACCCTGGTCGGGCATCTCGCGCGCATCTGCGCCGCCGAATCCGTCGAGGCCGACGCGGAGGCGCTGGCGGCGATCACCCGGGCGGCCGAGGGCTCCGTGCGCGACGCGCTCTCGCTCCTCGACCAGGCGATCGCCCACGGGGCCGGGCTCGTCAGCGCCCAGAGCGTGCGCGACATGCTGGGGCTGGCCGATCGCGGCCGCATCGTCGACCTGTTCGAGGCGGTGATGCGCGGCGACATCCCGGCCTCCTTCGCGGAGGTGCGCGGGCAGTACGAGGCCGGCGCCGACCCGGCCGTGATCCTCTCCGATCTCGCGAGCTTCACCCACCTCGTCACCCGGCTGAAGCTGGTGCCGGAGGAGGCCGCCGCCGACCCGACCCTGAGCGAGGCGGAGCGGTCGCGCGGAGGCGACTTCGCGAAAACGCTCTCGATCCGGGTGCTGTCGCGGGCCTGGCAGATCCTCCTCAAGGCGATTCCCGAGGTGCAGACGGCCACCCGCCCCCTGGCGGCGGCCGAGATGGCCCTGGTGCGCCTCGCCTACGCGGCCGACCTGCCGACTCCGGACGAGGCCCTGCGCCAGATGAAGGCCCAGGCGCTGACGGCCCCCGCGGCGGCCTCCGGTGCCGCGGCCCAGGCCCTCGCCCCGTCGCCGTCCCCGGGGCCCGCCATGGCCGAGGCCCGCCCGGCCCTGCCGCCGATCCCGACCTTCTCCGCGGAGGCGCCGCCGCCGCGCCCTGCCCTGACCATGGCGGCCAATGGTGGCGGCGCGCGCCCGGCCCTGGCGAGCCCGGCGCCCGCGCCGCAGCCCGAAGGGCCACGCCTTCTCCGCTTCACCGACGTCGTCGCCCTGGCCGATACCAAGCGCGACATCGGCCTCAAGATGGCCCTGGAGCGTGAGGTCCACCTCGTGCGCTTCGAGGAGGGCCGCATCGAGTTCCGCCTCGCCGAGGGCGGGCGCCAGAGCATCGCCAACGATCTCGCCCGCGCCCTCGACGCCTGGACCGGCCGGCGCTGGATCGTCGCCCTGTCGAAGGAGGCCGGCGACCCGACCCTCGACGCCACCGCGCGCGCCGCCACCGAGACCCGCCACCAGAACGCCGCCGCCCATCCCCTGGTCCGCGAGGTCCTGGCCCGGTTCCCCGGCGCGCAGATCGTCGACGTGCGCGACTTGGCTCCGGAAGGGTCGCCGGCGATCGAAGCCGCGCCCACCGGCGAGGCCGAAACCGACGAGCCCGACGACGAGGCATAGCCTCCGGGGCCGCGGCGCCCCAGATGGGGTCCATCACGGTTCCGGAACGACAGAGAGGGCAGACCCGATGCGCGACCTCATGGGCATCATGAAGCAGGCTCAGGCCATGCAGGAGAAGATGGCCTCCCTGCAGGACGAACTGGACACTATCGAGGTGTCCGGTGCGTCGGGCGGGGGCGCCGTCCGGGTGACGATGACGGCCAAGGGCCTGGTGAAGGGCGTGCAGCTCGACCCCGCCATGCTCGTGGCCGACGAGCGCGAGATCCTCGAGGACCTCATCGTGGCGGCCGTCAATGACGCCCGCGGCAAGGCCGAACAGGTTGCAGCCGAACGGATGGCCGAGCTCACGAAGGGCCTGCCGATCCCCCCGGGCATGAAGTTGTTCTGACGCCGTCAATCCGGCAATTCAGCAACATCGATCACAATTTGGTCGTCGAAGCGTTGCCATAAGGCCGACGGAGTGGAACGTTGGGGATCTAACGTCCTCCCGCCGGCCGGATCATGAACTTTGATGCGCCTCGTCTTCGGGCTTCATCGATACAGCCCAAGGCTGTACCCGGACGATTGAGGGACATCGCGCCCCTGGTCATCGGATTTCTGCTTCTGATCGCAACGGTTGCGGCGACGGCCAGTCTGGTTGCGGAGCAGGATGCGAATCGTGCCGAGCTCCGCCGCAGCGTTCGAATCCGGGACGCCATCTTCACCCTGTATTCCGGCATCCAGGATGCCGAGTCGGGACAGCGCGGGTATCTCCTCTCGGGCGACGAGACCTACCTCAAGCTCTACGAGGACGCCGTCGCGCGTACGCCGGGCCGCCTGTCCACGATCGCCGAAGCCGTGGCGCGCAATCCCGGCATGGCGGCGATCATCGCCCGGCTCAGCCGCGCCGCCGAGACCAAGCTCGCGGAAATGCGGGAGACCGTCGCCCTGCGCCGCGCCGACCAGGTCGAAGCGGCCCTGGCTCGCATGCGCTCCGGCGAGGGCAAGCACCTCATGGACGAGGTCCGCTCGCTCTTCGGGGAGGCGCAGGCCGACAATTACAGCCGCCTGATCAGTCGACAGGAACAGGCGGGCGAGGCTGCGCGCCAGGTGCAGCTCGCCGTCGCGGCGGCCGTGGTCCTGATCGTCCTCCTGGGCGCCTACGCGGTGGTCGACGCGAGCCGGCGCCACCAGCGGACCCTGCGCGCCCACGCGGCCCTGCAGGAGGCGAACGCCTCCCTGATCGAGGCCGCCGCCACCCGCGACATGCTGGAGGACCGCCTGCGGCAATCCCAGAAGATGGAGGCCCTCGGGCAGCTCACCGGCGGCCTCGCGCACGACTTCAACAACATGCTGGCGATCATCATCGGCAATCTCAGCCTCCTCAAGCGGCGGCTGGAACGCGGTGAGCGCGCGGTGGAGCGCTACGCCGAGCAGGCCCTGAAGGGCGCCGACCGGGCGGCGACCCTCACGCACCGGCTGCTCGCCTTCGCCCGCAAGCAGCCCCTGGCCCCGGAGGCCATCGCCTGCAACCGCCTCATCGCGGCGATGTCCGACCTGCTGCGCCGCAGCCTCGGCGAGTCCATCCGGATCGAGACCGTGGCGGCACCGGCGCTCTGGACCACGCAGGCCGATGCGAACCAGCTGGAGAACGCGATCCTCAACCTCGCGGTGAACGCCCGCGACGCGATGCCGAAGGGAGGCCGCCTCATCATCGAGACCGACAACGTCCATCTCGACGAGGCCTATGCCGCGCAGAATCCCGGCGTTCCCGCCGGTCCCTACGTCCTCGTGGCCCTGACGGACACCGGCAGCGGCATGCCGCCCGACGTCGCCGCCAAGGCTTTCGATCCGTTCTTCACGACGAAACCCGTCGGACAGGGTACCGGACTCGGTCTCAGTCAGGTCTACGGCTTCGTTCGCCAGTCCGGCGGCCACGTGGCAATCTATTCCGAGCCCGACCGCGGAACGACGGTCCGACTCTACCTGCCGCGCCATTTCGGCGACGCCGCCGAGATGGAGCGCGTGACGCCGACGATGCTTCCGGAGGGCTCGGCCCGGGAGGTGATCCTGGTGGTCGAGGACGAGGACGGGGTACGGGACCTCGCCGTCGAGGCCCTGCGCGACCTGCGTTATACCGTGATCCACGCGGAGGGCGCGAAGGACGCCCTGCAGATGCTCGACACGCATCCCGAGATCGCGCTGCTGTTCACCGACGTGGTCATGCCGGAGGTCAACGGCCGTGAACTCGCGGAGGCCGTCCACGAGCGCCGGCCCGACCTGCCGGTCCTCTTCACGACCGGCTATACCCGCAACGCCATCGTGCATAACGGGCTCGTCGACGCCGACGTGCAGTTGCTGGCCAAGCCCTACACCCTGGAGCAATTGGCCCTGAAGGTACGCCAGGCGATGGTGCGCGAGGCCGCCTGAGCCAGCCCGCGGGGGTCCTGTCGGCGGGCCGGCATGCCGGATCCAGGGGCAGAGACAAGATCCGCACCGGGATCAACCTGTTTGTGGCCGATAGCCCCGCTTTTCACCGATCGGAGTCGGTGTGTCTTAACGGATGCCCGTGTCTGCTGGGGGCATGGATGAGCATCGCAACGCCGTTCGGGCCCTGACGCATCTGTCCGGTCGTGTCGCCCTCGACGGGACATCGGCCGAGACGACGCCCTGCCTCGTGCGAAACCTGTCGCCCATCGGGGCCCGCGTCGCCTTCTGCACGGAGGTCGAGGTTCCGGACAGCTTCGACCTCTTCCTCGATCCGGGCGATACCGCCTATCGGGCACAGACGATCTGGTCGAGCGGGACCGAGGTCGGCGTCCTCTTCCGCGAGGCGCGGGAGAATGCCCCCGAGGTCCTGTGCGACGATGTCATGAGCGACGATGTCCTGCCCGGCGACGCGTTCGCGGGCGGCGCGATCCCGAAACCGTAGCACCCGCGTCGAACCCCGTGCCGGAACGCGGATGCCCTGCGCCCGCGCCTCGGACGGCGCGCGGTCAGGCGGCCGCGGAGAGCACCGGCTCGGCCGCGCGCACATCGGCGTCCACGTGGGCGGCGAAGCGCTTGAAGTTCTCCTGGAACATCGTGACGAGGCGCGTCGCGGTCTCGTGGAAGGCCGCCTTGTTGGTCCAGGTCTCGATCGGGGACAGCACCTCCGTCTCGACGCCCGGCACCGCGACGGGCACCTGGAAACCGAAATAGGGGTCGCGGCGGAACTCGACATTCGCCAGCGAGCCGTCCAGGGCGGCCGTGAGCAGCCGGCGGGTGACCCGGATCGGCATGCGCCGCCCGGTGCCGACGCCGCCTCCGGTCCAGCCGGTGTTCACGAGCCAGCAATCGACCGCGTGATGGGCGATCAGGTCCCGCAGCAGGTTGCCGTAGACGCTGGGGTGGCGCGGCATGAACGGCGCACCGAAGCAGGTCGAGAACGTCGCCTCGGGTGCGGTCAGCCCGCGCTCGGTGCCGGCGACCTTGGCGGTGTAGCCCGAGAGGAAGTGGTACATCGCCTCGGCGCCGGTCAGCTTGGCGATCGGCGGCATCACGCCGAAGGCATCGCAGGTGAGCATCACGATGTTCTTCGGGTGCGCGGCGCGCCCCGTGGCGCTCGCATTGGCGATGAAGTCGAGCGGGTAGGCGCAGCGAGTGTTCTCGGTAAGCGAGGCGTCGTCGAAATCCGGGATCCGGGTCTCGGGGTCGATCACCACGTTCTCCATCACCGTACCGAAGCGCTCGGTGGTGGCGTAGATCTCCGGCTCGGCATTGCGCGAGAGGCGGATGGTCTTGGCGTAGCAGCCGCCCTCGAAGTTGAAGATGCCGTCCCGGCTCCAGCCGTGCTCGTCGTCGCCCAGGAGCTGGCGCGAGGAATCGTTGGAGAGGGTGGTCTTGCCGGTGCCGGAGAGGCCGAAGAACAGGGCCGAGTCGCCGGCCTCGTCGAGGGCCGCGTTGGCCGAGCAGTGCATCGGCATCACGCCAGCGCCGGGGAGCACATAATTGAGGTACGTGAAGACCGACTTCTTCATCTCGCCGGCATAGGCCGAGCCGCCGATGAGGACGAGCTTGCGCGCGAAGTCGATGGCGATGACGGTCTTCGAGCGGCAGCCGTGGCGGTGCGGCTCGGCCTGGAAGCTCGGCAGGTCGATGATCGTCAGCTCGGGCACGTAGCCCGCGAGGGACGCGCGATCCGGCCGGATCAGCAGGTTGCGGATGAACAGCGAGTGCCAGGCGAGCTCCGTGTACACCCGCGCGTTGACCCCGTGCGCCGGGTCGGCCCCGCCGCGCAGATCCTGCGCGAAGAGCTCGCGGCCCTCGGCATGGGCGAGGAAATCGGCGTACAGGGTCTCGAACTGCTCGGGCGTGATCGCGCCGTTGTTGTCCCACCAGATCTCGTTCTCCGTGGCGGCGTCGCGCACCACGAACTTGTCCTTGGGGGAGCGACCGGTGTGGGACCCGGTGGTGGCCACGAAGGCGCCGCCGCGGGCCAGCTGTCCCTCGCCGCGGGCCAGGGCTTCCTCGTAGAGGCGGGGAACCTCGAGGTTCCAGTGAACCGCCTTCAGGTTGCGCAGCCCGATGGCTTCGGAACCGTGCGCTGCATTGAACTCGCCAATATTGGTCACGCTCATCTCTCCTCGGGCACCTGATCGCGTCGCCACCCATCACGGGAGCCCTGTCGGCTCTCCGTATTCGTTCGGATCTCGAGCGTCCGCGTGGTTGGTCAGGTCCACCGCGCGCAGGTTCACCGCTCGAAATCCGCGCCCCTCCTGCATAGAGACGGAGGATTTGCCGTCAATCCGCCTGTTGGCCAACAAAAAAACTTACATGAACAGGATTACCGCCCAAGTGTCCTTTGAAGCAGGCTCGCGCAGGGCGCTTTTCGGCGCCTTTCGGCGGCGGCGGGGGCGAAATTCCGGGCCGAAAACCCTATGTCAGAACTTGCGGCACAGCCCGACCCGCACCGCCGCACCGTCTCTTCCGCCCGCCTGCTGCGCCCTCCGCCGCTCGGGTGTCCCAACCGTCACGAGAATTTGCGTCCATGGCACAAGCCGTCGCCGGTCCCGAGATCGAGCGCCTGATCCAGCTTCTGGCCCGCATGCCGGGCCTGGGGCCTCGTTCCGCCCGCCGCGCCGCCCTGCAGCTCATCAAGAAGCGGGAGACGCTGCTGGCACCGCTGGCGGATGCGATGCGGGTGGCCTCGGAGCGCATCGTCGTGTGCCAGACCTGCGGCAACGTCGATACGCGCGATCCCTGCACGATCTGCTGCGACGAGAGCCGCGACCCAGCCACCCTGGTCGTGGTGGAGGACGTCTCGGACCTCTGGGCCCTGGAACGCTCGGGCGCGGTGACGGCCCGCTACCACGTCCTCGGCGGCGTGCTCTCGGCCCTCGACGGCGTGCGGCCCGAGCACCTGAACCTCGACAGCCTCGTGGCCCGCGCCGCCGACCCCGCCATGCGGGAGATCATCCTGGCCCTGAACGCCACCGTCGACGGGCAGACGACCGCCCACTACGTCACGGAATCCCTGAAGGCGCACGGGCTCAAGGTGACCCGCCTCGCCCACGGCGTCCCGGTCGGCGGCGAACTCGACTACCTCGACGAGGGCACCCTCACCGCCGCGATCCGCAGCCGCACACCGTTCTGAGGCCGCACCGCGCGGAACCGGTATTTGACCGGCCTCCGGCGCCCCCGTATCTGCGGGGGCTCAAGGCCGCCGCCCGCCCCGCACCCGTTTCAAGTCCGATCGCCCCATGACCATCCGTCCCCTCGTGATCCTGCCCGATGCGCGCCTGCGCCTTGCCTCCGAGCCGGTCGGCCCCGTGACCGACGAGATCCGGACGCTGGCCGCCGACATGCTGGAGACCATGTACGACGCGCCCGGCGTCGGCCTCGCGGCGATCCAGATCGGCGTGCCGAAGCGCGTCGTCACCATCGACACGTCGAAGGACGAGAACGACCGCCAGCCGCAGGTCTTCCTCGACCCGGAGATCGTCTGGGCCTCCGAGGAGAAGCGGATCTACGACGAGGGCTGCCTGTCGATCCCCGAATTCTACGGGGAGGTCGAGCGGCCCGACCGCGTGCGGGTCCGCTTCCGCGACCTCGACGGGCGGGAGCAGGAGATCGAGGCCGACGGGCTGCTGGCCACCTGCATCCAGCACGAGATCGACCACCTCGACGGCGTCCTGTTCATCGACCACCTGTCGAAGCTGAAGCGCGACCGGGTGGTGAAGAAATTCGCCAAGGCGGCCAAGCGCGGCGACGTCTGAGGCCGGCGGCGGAGGTCAGGAGCCATGCGCGTCGTCTTCATGGGCACGCCGGATTTCGCCGTGCCGACCCTGGCGCGCCTCGCCGCCGACGGCCACGCCATCGCGGCGGTCTACACCCGTGCGCCGGCCAAGGCCGGACGCGGCATGGCGCTCAAGCCCTCGCCCGTGCAGGTCATGGCCGAGAGCCTCGGCGCACCGGTCCTGACGCCCGCGAGCCTGAAGGGTCCGGACGCCGCCGGGACCTTCGCGGGCCATGACGCCGACGTCGCCGTGGTGGTCGCCTACGGGCTGCTCCTGCCGCAGGCGATCCTCGACCTGCCGCGCCACGGCTGCCTCAACCTGCACGGCTCGCTCCTGCCCCGCTGGCGCGGTGCGGCCCCGATCCAGCGCGCCGTGATGGCCGGCGACGCGGAGAGCGGCGTCGGCATCATGCGGATGGAGGCCGGCCTCGACACCGGCCCCGTGGCGCTGGAGGCTCGAATTCCCATCACCCCCGGCATGACGGCGGGACAGCTGCACGACGCGCTGATGCCGCTCGGCGCCGACCTGATGGCGCGGGCGCTCCGGGACCTGGAGGGGGGCACCCTCGCCTTCACGCCCCAGCCGCAGGACGGCGTGGTCTACGCCCACAAGATCACCAACGACGAGGCCCGCATCGATTGGAGCCGGGCGGCGCGCGCGGTCGCCGACCACGTCAACGGCCTGTCGCCCTTCCCCGGCGCCTTCTTCGAGGCGGATTTCGGCAAGGGGCCGGAGCGCGTGAAGGTGCTCTCGGCCGAGGCCGTCCCGGGTGCCGGCGTCCCCGGCACGCTCCTCGACACGGAGGGGACGGTCGCCTGCGGCGAAGGGGCCGTGCGCCTCACCGCCCTGCGCCGCGCCGGCAAGGGCGGCGTCAGCAGCGGGGCGGAATTCGTGCGCGGCACCCACGCGAGTCCGGGGACGCGGCTGGCATGACCGCGCCGGGCCACGCCTGATGCCGCGCTACAAGCTCGTCATCGAGTACGACGGCAGCCCGTTCTGTGGCTGGCAGCGGCAGACCGCGCAGCCCTCGGTGCAGGGGGCGATCGAGTCGGCGGTCAAGCGCTTCTCCGGTGAGGCAGCCGGCCTCACCTGCGCCGGACGCACGGATACGGGCGTCCACGCCACCCATCAGGTGGCGCATCTCGACCTGGACCGGGACTGGCGCACCGACGTGGTGCGCGACGCGCTCAACGCGCACCTGCGGCCGAACCCGGTGGCGATCCTCAGCGCCGAGATCGTCGGCGCCGATTTCAACGCGCGCCACTCCGCCACCCGCCGGCACTATCGCTACCGCATCCTCAACCGGCGCAGCCCCCCGGTGCTCAACCGCGCCCATGTCTGGCAGGTACCCTGGCCCCTCGATGTGGACCGGATGCGCGCCGCGGCCACGCGCCTCCTCGGCCTGCACGACTTCACCGCCTTCCGGGCTGCCGAGTGCCAGGCGAAGAGTCCGATCCGAACCCTCGACCAGCTCGACGTCGCGTGCAGGCCGATGGCCCTGCACGACGAGATCGTCGTGGCGACCTCGGCCCGCGCCTTCCTGCATCACCAAGTCCGCTCGATGGTCGGCACCCTGATGCTGGCCGGCAGCGGGCGTCTGAGCGCCGACGACGTCGGCGACATCCTGGCGAGTCGGGACCGCAGCCGCTGCGGGCCGTTGGCCCCGGCCTGCGGGCTGACCCTGGTCGGCGTGGATTACGGCGCTCACGCACCCCCGGGTCAGCGCGACGACGATAACCCGGATGGTGACGTGGAGCGGACGGCCTAACGCGGCGCAAAATACGCCGCCAGCACGCGCGTGTAGATCGCCGTCAGCCGGTTCAGGTCGGCCACCGGCACGCACTCGTCGGTCTGGTGCATGGTCTGGCCGACGAGGCCGAACTCGATGACCGGGCAGGCCTCCTTGATGAAGCGCGCATCCGACGTGCCGCCCGTGGTCGAGAGCACCGGGCGGCGGCCGGTCTCCGTCGTGATGGCGCCGGCGACGAGCTCGGTGAAGGCGTCGGGCTCGGTGAGGAAGGCGGGGGAGTTCGAGGGCAGCAGGTCGAGGCTGTAGCGCACGCTGCGGCCCGCCGCAGCGTCGAGGCGGGCGCGGATCTCGGCTTCGAGGGTCTCGGCGGTCCAGCGGTCGTTGAAGCGGACGTTGAAGGTGCCGCGTGCCTCGGCCGGGATGACATTGGTGGCCGTGTTGCCGACATCGAGGGTGGTGAATTCGAGGTTCGAGGCGCCGAAATGCTGGGTGCCGCCGTCGAGCGGCGCGGCGAGGAGCGCCGAGGCGAGGCGCAGCAGGCCGGGAATCGGGTTCTCGGCGAGATCCGGATAGGCGACGTGGCCCTGGCGGCCGTGCACGCTCAGGCGTCCCGTGAGCGAGCCGCGCCGGCCGATCTTGATCATGTCGCCGAGGGAATCCGGGTTGGTCGGCTCGCCGAGGAGGCAATGGTCGAAGCGCTCGCCCCGGGCACGGGCCCATTCGAGGAGCTTCACCGTGCCGTTGATCGCCGGCCCCTCCTCGTCGCCGGTGATGAGGAAGCCGATCGAGCCCGGAACGTCCGGGCCGGCCACGTCGAGGTAGTCGAGGACGGCGGCGAGCATGCAGGCGATGCCGCCTTTCATGTCCACGGCCCCGCGTCCATACAGCACCCCGTTCTCCACCGTCCCGGCGAAGGGACCGTGGCGCCAGCGGGAAACATCGCCGGGGGGCACCACGTCCGTATGGCCGGCGAACAGCAGGTAGGGCGCACGCGTGCCGATGCGGGCGTAGAGATTGTCGATGTCGGGGGTGCCGGGTTCCGAGAAGCGCGGGCGCTCCACGGTGAACCCCGCCCCTTCGAGGATGCCGGCGAGCCAAGCGAGCGCGCCCCCCTCCTCCGGGGTGACGGAGGGGCAGCGGATCAGGCCCTGGGCGAGGGCGAGGGGAGAGCGGTCGAAGGGAGAGCGGTCATGGGGCGCGTTCGGCACGGGCGGGACTCTCGCGTGATGTCCGGGTGCGGAGGGCCATAGGCGCGGGCGCGCGGGGGTGCAATTCGCGGCCGGGCTTTCGCCGCGCGGCGGCGGGGCTTATCTGCGGAGCATGGCCCTCTCCCCCGACGAAGTCGAACGCTATGCCCGCCACCTCGTCCTGCCGGAGGTCGGCGGCCCGGGCCAGGCCCGGCTGAAGGCCGCCCGCGTCCTGGTCATCGGGGCCGGCGGTCTCGGCGCGCCCCTGATCCAGTACCTCGCCGCCGCCGGGATCGGGACGGTCGGCATCGTCGACGACGACACCGTCTCCCTGTCGAACCTGCAGCGGCAGGTCATCCACGGGACCCCGGATATCGGCCGGCTCAAGGTCGAGAGCGCAGCCGAGGCGGTATCGCGCCTCAATCCGCACGTCGCGGTGGAGGCGCATCCGACCCGGCTGACGCCGGAAAACGCCCAGGCGCTGATCCGCGCCTACGACGTGGTCGCGGACGGGTCCGACAACTTCGCCACGCGCTACGCGGTCTCGGATGCCTGCTTCCACGCCGAGCGTCCGCTGGTGACGGCGGCCCTCGGGCGCTTCGACGGCTCGCTCACGACGCTGCGCCCCTACGAGGCCGACGCGCGCGGCCGTCCGAACCCGACCTATCGCTGCCTGTTCCCGAACCCGCCCCCGCCCGGAAGCGTCGCTCCCTGCGCCGAGGCCGGCGTGCTCGGGGCCCTCGCGGGCATCATGGGCTCGCTGATGGCCCTGGAGGTGATCCGCACGGTGACGGAGTTCGGCGAGCCTCTCGTCGGCCGGCTCCTGATGGTTGATACCCGCGCGATGCGGTTCGAGACCCTCGGCTACGCCTGGGACGAGGCCAATCCACTTAACGGGACCGGCGCGGAGGGCTGATCCCCCCCGCGCGCGGTCGCGCCTCTCCGGCCTACTCCGCCGGCAGCGCATCCACGAGCGGCCGGGAGTCCCGGGCACGCGGGCCGTCGTCGTGGGCATCGGTGAACTGGAGTGCCGCCAGCTGCGCATACAGGGCGCCCTGGGCCAGCAGGCTCTCGTGCGTGCCGCTCTCGACGATCCGCCCGTCGTCGAGGACGAGGATGCGGTCGGCCTTGCGGATCGTGGCGAGGCGGTGCGCGATGACCAGGGTGGTGCGCCCGCGCATCAGGGTGTCGAGGGCGGTCTGCACCGCGCGCTCGCTCTCGGCGTCGAGGGCCGAGGTCGCCTCGTCGAGGAGGAGGATCGGCGCATCCTTGAGGATCGCGCGGGCGATCGCCACCCGCTGGCGCTGGCCGCCGGAGAGGGTGACGCCCCGCTCGCCCACCGTGGTGGCGTAGCCCTGCGGCAGGGCCCGGATGAAGCCGTCCGCATGGGCGAGCTCGGCCGCGCGCTGGACCTGCGCCTCGGTCGCCTCGGGCCGGCCGTAGCGGATGTTCTCAAGGACGGAGCCGGAGAACACCGTCGGGTCCTGCGGCACCAGGGCGAGGCGCTCGCGCAGGCTGTCCGGATCCACGCGGGCGATGTCGACGCCGTCGACCCGGATGAGACCGGATTGTGGGTCGTAGAAGCGCAGCAGCAGTTGCAGCACCGTGGTCTTGCCCGCGCCGGAGGGCCCGACGAGGGCCACCCGCTCGCCCGGCGCGATGGTGAAGCTGATGCCGTCGAGGGAGGGATGGTCGGGCCGGGTCGGGTATTGGAAGCGCACGGTCTCGAAGGCCACCGCCCCCTTCGGAGGCACCGGCAGGGACAGCGGATCGGCCGGGATGCGGATCGTCGATTCGGCCGCCAGGATCTCGCCGAGGCGCTCGGCGGCGCCGGCCGCCTGGGCGAGCTCGCCGTAGACCTCCGAGAGCTGCCCGAGGGCGCTCGCGCCGAACACCGCGTAGAGCACGAACTGCGAGAGCTGGCCCGCCGTCATGGTACCGGCCAGGACCCCTTGCGCGCCGTACCACATCACGCCCACGACGCTGGCGGAGATGAGGAAGATGGCGACGCCCGTCAGGAGCGCCCGCGCCTGGATCGAATCGCGCGCCGCCGCATAGGCGTTCTCAGCGGCCGCGGCGAAGCGGCTCGCCGTCGTTTGGCCCATGCCGAAGGCCTGCATGGTGCGGATCGCGTTCACGGCCTCGGCGGCATAGGCCGAGGCGTCGGCGAGGCGATCCTGCGCCGCCCGGGAGCGGCGCCGCACGCCGCGCCCGGAGAGGATCAGCGGGAAGACGATCAGGGGAATCGCCGCGAGGACGAGCACGGACAGCTTCGGGCTCGTGATGACCATCATCACCACGGCGCCCGTGAACAGGAAGGCGTTGCGCAGCAGGATCGAGATCGAGACGCCGAAGACGGCCTTCACCTGCGTGGCATCGGCGGTGAGGCGCGAGATGATCTCGCCCGAGAGCGAGCGGTCGAAGAAGGCGGGGTCGAGCTGGGTCAGGCGCCGGAACACCGCGGTGCGGAGATCCGCCACCACGCGCTCGCCCAGCGTCGCGACCGTGTAGTAGCGCGCCCCGCTGGAGAGGGCGAGCACCGCCACGACGCCGATCAGGGCGGCGAAATAGGTGTCGATCACGCCCTGGCCCTCGGGCGAGAAGCCGTGGTCGATGACCCGGCGCAGGGCGATCGGGACCACGAGGGTCGCGCCCGAAGCGGCGAGGAGCGCCAGGAACGCCGCGAGCATCCGGCCGCGATAGACCATCGCGAACGGGATCAGCGGGCGGAGCGAACCGAGCGGTGCCTTCGGCCGGGCCTCCCCGGGAATTTTCTTGTCACGGCCGCGAGCCATGGTGCCTCGTCATCGTTGGTCTTCCAGGAAAAGCGACCGTCCGGCGGTCTCTTCGAGCGGCGCACGCTTGTCGGGCGAAGGTGCGTGAGGTATAGGCGCGCCTTCATCCGATTGCGCGTGATCTATGGCCGCGGGCCGCCAGACGGGCCGGTCGGCTTGGCTATTCAAGGATTTCGTCATGGCAAAGAGCGCGGCCGACAAGGCCAAGGGTACCGAGCATCCCGACTATCACTTCATCAAGGTCGTGATGACCGACGGGTCCGAGTACATGACCCGGTCGACCTACGGCAAGGAGGGCGACACCCTCAACCTCGACATCGACCCGAACACCCATCCGGCCTGGACCGGTGGCGAGCAGAAGATGCTCGATCGCGGTGGTCGCGTCTCGCGCTTCAACTCGCGCTTCGGCGCCCTCTCCTTCGGCAAGAAGTAAGGCCACCGTCGATCGTCGTCGCGACGACGCGGCGGCGATCTCGGACAACGCAGAACGGGCGGCTCCCCCGGAGCCGCCCGTTCTACGTTTCGGGTCCTCGTCCCGCCGCCCGGCCCGAGGCCGGGCGGTGACGCCGGAGTCAGGCGGAGGCGGCACCGAAGGCCGAGCGCAGCAGGCTCAGCTGGGCGACGACGGGGCTCTCCTGCGGCTGCGGGGTGGGACGCTCGTCGGCGATCAGGCCGTCGAGATGCAGGATCCGGCTGTGCAAGCGGCGCGACCGCACGATGAGGTCCTGCAGGGTCGGCGGCAGAACGCCGAACACGTCGCTCCGGAAGGTCTCGGGCGTGGTCAGGCGGACGCGGGTCTTCTCCTGCATCGCCTCGGCGGGGGTCAGCTCGCCTTCCGACACCGCGCGCTGGACGAGGAGCCAGGAGGCGATCTGCATGAGCCGGGTGGTGAGGCGCATGCTTTCGCTGGCGTAGCTCAGCGTGCCATCGCGGGACATCAGGCGGGATTCCTCGCGGCCGGTCCCGTCGAGATAGGCCGCGGCCTCCTCGACCAGGGTCATGCCCTCGCGGAAGAGAACCTTGAAGGCCTCCGAGGTGACATAGGTGTCACCGAAATTCACCCAGTCGCGCTCGTCCCGGAACATGACGTCGAACCCGCTCATGGTGCCTCCTGTGCCGCGACCGGACCGATGGCGTCCCGAGATGGGACGACGGCGGCGCGTTTGCAGCTGTCTGCGCAACTCTAGCGCCGAACGCGACGGCCCGCGGGCTTTACCCAATGTTAACGTTAACGGAGACGTTCGGTGCCAGGCCCGATGCGGCCGCCGGCGGGCCATCGGGCTCAAATCTTCGCGCGTGCGAAGGCTTGGAATCTTCGCGCGTGCGAAGGCCTGGAGCGCGCAGGAAATCCCGGGAGTAGACGCCCCTGGAACGAAAAAAAGGCCGCCCTTCCGGGCGGCCTGAAACGCGAGTTTCGGGAGCAGTTCAAGCGAGCGAATCAGGAGACCCGCGCGTCGTCCGGGAGAACCGGACAGGATCACAGGATGGCGCGGATGGGTTAACGGATGGTATACGGAATGCCGTCCTTTTCTGTACCGAGCCTCCCGGATCCGGGTCCGGATCCTGCCGTTTCGGCACGCTCCGGAATTGACTTGGGCGGGACCTTGCCCCATAAGCCGCGCCATCGCGACGCGGCGCCCTTGAGCGGCGCTGTTCGCGCTTGCAGACACATTTCAGGGCGAGTGAATATCCGGCGCGGCCTTCGGTGCGGCCCGGATCGATCCTCGGCCATTCGGAGATCGCGCCATGAAGAGAACCTACCAGCCCAGCAAGCTCGTGCGTAAGCGTCGCCACGGCTTCCGCGCCCGCATGGCCACCGCCGGCGGCCGCAAGGTCATCGCGGCCCGTCGCGCGCACGGCCGCAAGAAGCTCTCGGCCTAAGAGATCGGCGGCGCCGTCACGGGCGGCGCGCCACATCATGAGTCTGGCCAACGGCCACAGGACCCGCTGCGAGATCGGACCGGCCGGGATCGGATTGGCCATGTCATCGGCCCCACCGACGATCGGGCGGCTGACGCGACGCTCCGAGTTCCTGGCCGCGGCCGGCGGACGTCGCTTCCACAACGAACGCCTGTCGGCGCAGGGCCTCGTCCGCGCGATGGAGGCGTCCTCGGACGTCGCTCCCGGCGACCCGGCGGGCGACGGCCTCCGGATCGGCTTCACCATCACCAAGCGGGTCGGCCACGCGACGGAGCGCAATCGCATCCGGCGGCGCCTGCGCGCGGCCGTGGCCCAGGCGGCCGGCGATCTTCCGGTGCGCCCGGCCGACGTGGTGCTGGTGGCCCGGCGCCCGGCCCTGCACGCCCCTTTCGAGACCCTCCTCGACGACCTGCGTCGTGCCGTCGCCGTGGTGACGAAGCCGCAAGGTCCGAAATCCGAGGCCTCCGATCCGCGGCCCGCCCGGCGGGGACGCGGCAAAGGCGCGCCCGCGTCTGGCGCATCGGCGGCGGCTCCGGTATTGGCCTCGGGCGCGACGGGCTCCGCCGCGCGGGCCGGTCATGGACCGGCCCGCGCGAATGCGCCCTCCCCTTCTCCCAACGCATGCGACGGACCGACCGATGGGTAATGACAAGACGAACATGATCGTCGCGATCGCCTTGTCGCTGGCGGTCCTGCTCGGCTGGAACTATTTCATCGCCGCCCCCCGCGTGGAGCAGCAGCGCCAGGCCGCCCTGCAGAACAAGGCCGCCACCCAGCCGGCCGGCCCCGACGGCGTGCCGAGTGCCAGCCCGAAGGAGGGCGGCCCGGCCAATCCCGTCCCCGGAACCCTGCCGGGCGCCACGGGCGCCGGCGGCGGCGTCGTCCCCCGCGAGACGGCGATCGCGCGCTCCCCGCGCGTGACCATCGACACCCCGGCGCTCGCTGGCTCCATCGCCCTGAAGGGCGGTCGCATCGACGACGTCTCGCTGAAGAACTACCACGAGACCGTGGACGACAAGAGCCCGCGCATCGTGCTGCTCTCGCCCACCGGCACCGAGAATCCCTACTACGCCGAGTTCGGCTGGGTCGGCCAGAACGCCGGACCGCTGCCCAACGGCGACACCCTCTGGACCGCCGACGCCACCACCCTGGCGCCGGGCAAGCCCGTGACGCTGAGCTACGACAACGGCGCCGGCCTGCTGTTCAAGCGGGTCATCGCCGTCGACGACAAGTTCATGTTCACCGTTCGCGACGAGGTCGAGAACAAGGGCGGCAACGCGGTCTCCCTCTATCCCTACAGCCTCGTCTCGCGCTGGGGTAAGCCGCACACCCAGGGCTACTACGTGCTGCACGAGGGCCTGATCGGCGTCCTCGGCGCCGACGGCCTGCAGGAATACACCTACGACCACCTCGCCAAGGAGCCGGCGCTCGGCAATGCCAGCACCAAGGGCAAGACCTGGGCGGGCGTGACCGGCGGCTTCGTCGGCATCACCGACAAGTACTGGGCCGCCGCCGCCATCCCGGATCAGGCGACTCCCTATACCGGCAGCTTCACCGAGCGGACCGACGGCGCCACCAAGGTCTATCAGGCCAACGTCCTCGGCAACGTGCAGGTGATCCAGCCCGGCGCCTCGGCGGCCGCGACCCAGCAGCTCTTCGCCGGCGCCAAGGAAGTGAACACGGTCAACGCCTACCAGGCGAACCAGAACATCAAGCAGTTCGACCTGCTGATCGACTGGGGCTGGTTCCACTTCATCACCAAGCCGATGTTCCGGGCCCTGGACTTCTTCTTCCACCTGTTCGGCAACTTCGGCGTGTCGATCCTGGTGGTGACCTTCTGCCTGAAGCTGCTCTTCCTGCCGATCGCGAACAAGTCGTACCAGTCCATGGCCAAGATGAAGGCCGTGCAGCCGGAGATGGCGTCGATCCGCGAGCGCTATGCCGACGACAAGATGAAGCAGCAGCAGGCGATGATGGAGCTGTACAAGAAGGAGAAGATCAACCCGGTCGCCGGCTGCTGGCCGGTGCTGATCCAGATCCCGGTCTTCTTCGCGCTGTACAAGGTCCTGTTCATCACCATCGAGATGCGGCACGCGCCGTTCTTCGGCTGGATTCAGGATCTGGCGGCGCCGGACCCGACGAACATCCTCAACCTGTTCGGCCTGCTGCCCTTCGCGGCGCCCGACTTCATCCACCTCGGCATCTGGCCCATCATCATGGGCATCACGATGTTCATCCAGATGAAGATGAACCCCGCGCCGCCGGACCCGGTCCAGGCGCAGATCTTCACCTTCATGCCGATCGTGTTCACCTTCATGCTTGGCTCGTTCCCGGCCGGCCTGGTGATCTACTGGGCCTGGAACAACACCCTGTCGGTGATCCAGCAATACGTCATCATGCGGCGCAACGGCGTGAAGGTGGAGCTGTGGGACAACCTGCGAGGGATGTTCCGGCGCAAACCCGCCGACAAGAACGCCGTCGCCAAGAGCTGATCGCAGCGCTGAAAGCCGGACCGAGCCGGGCCCCGACGCCCGGCATGGCGCGCGACCTTCCAACCGGTCCTCTCCGTTTCGCGACGGGGAGGACCGTCCTGTTTCCGGCGTGTCGGCTCGCGAGGGCGGCGGATGCGCCCCTCGCCCGGAGCCGCCCGATGTCCCAAGCCGAAGACGATGCCGCCTTGCTCGAGGCCGGCCGCCTGCTGTTCGCGGGCGCGGCAGACTTCATCGCCTCGGCCCCGAACGTGCCTGCCCTGCCACCGATGAAGGGCGTCGAGATCGCCTTCGCGGGCCGCTCCAACGTGGGTAAGTCGAGCCTCGTCAACGCGCTCACCGGGCGCAACACCCTGGCGCGGACCTCGCACACGCCCGGGCGGACGCAGCAGCTGAACTTCTTCGACATCGGTGGCCGCCTGACCCTGGTCGACATGCCGGGCTACGGCTACGCGGCGGTGGAGAAGACCAAGGTCGAGGCCTGGACCGACCTGATCCACGACTACCTGAAGGGCCGCTCGAACCTGGCCCGGGTGTTCATGCTGATCGACTCGCGCCACGGCCTGAAGAGCATCGACACGGACGTCCTCGACGGCCTCGACAAGGCCGCCGTGAGCTACCAGATCGTCCTGACAAAGGGCGATGCCCTGAAGAAATCCGAGATGGACGCGCGCATCGCCGGGGTGCAGGCCGCCATCGCGCGGCGGCCGGCCGCCTACCCCGAGATCCTGCTCACCTCGAGCCGCGACGATCGGGGCGTCCCCGAGCTGCGCGCCAGCGTCGCCCGCCTGCTGCGGGAGCGCGGCGCGTGAACGGCTTCGATCGCGCCCTCCTGGCGCTCGGCGCCCTCGCGGGTCTCTTGGGCGTCGCCGCCAGCGCGGCGGCCGCCCATCTCAGCGGGGCTGACAGCCTGAAGACTGCCGCGCAATTCCTGCTGTTCCATGCCCCCGCGATCCTCGGGCTCGTGGCCCTGGCCGCCACCGGTACGACGCACCGGCCGGTGACCCGCCTCGCGGCGGCGGCTCTCGTGGTCGGCCTCGCGCTGTTCTCGGGGGATCTCGCGCTCCGGGCGCTGCACGGCACGCCGCTGTTTCCCATGGCGGCCCCGACCGGCGGCTTCGCCCTCATGGCCGGCTGGCTGCTCGCGGCCGTGGCGGCGTTCGTTCCGACACGGCGGTCTTGAGACCCGAGCCTGCGGCCGCCCCTCCGACGAACGTTGTGTTGCCCCGACGGGCGGCCCCGCGGCGCGGCTTCGGCAACCCCGCGGCGGCGCCGAACCCTGCCCCTCAGCGGATCAGGGGCGGCAATTGCGGTGCCGCGCCGTCCGGCAGCGCGGTCCGGGCCATGTTCATGCTCATCGCCAGCAGCGTGTAGTAACCGTTGATCCCCGCCATCTCGATGGCGCCCTGCTCGCCGAAGGTCTGGACCGCCCGCGCATAGGTCGTGTCGCTCACCGCCTTGTTGTGGTGGAGCTCCGTCGAGAACGCGTAGACTAGGGTCTCCTCCGGCCCCATCGCGTCCGGCCGCCGGCCTTCCTGGATCGCGGCGACGATCGCTGGGTCGAGACCGGCCTTCAGGGCGATCGGCGCATGGATGTGCCACTCCAGCTGCTGCGTCCATTCCCGGGCGGTGATCAGGATGATGAACTCGCTCAGCCGCAGGGGCAGCACGCTGCGGTAGCGCAGGTGCAGCCCCATGTTGCTGGCGTTGGTCATCAGCTCGGGACTGCGCAGGAGCGGCACGAACGGTCCGAAGACCGGCGTCTTCCGCGCCGCGAGGAACGACTCGGAGGCCGCCTTCTGCTCCGGGCTCAGGGCATCGGCCGGGATCGGCGGCAGGCGGTCTTGGGACAAGGCGGAGAGGCTCCCGAACAGAAGGATCGACAGGGCCGGCAGGATCGCGACACGCATGGGGTTCTTCTTCCAGTCCGACGTCCGTTCGCCGCCTACGGCATCACCGGCGGGTGGTAGGTCAGCGTGAAGGCCAAGGCCCAGAGCAGGAACAGCACCACCGGCAGGTGGATGAGGAGCTGCAGGAAGCTGAACCCGACGATGTCGCGCGCCTTCAGGCCGAGGATGCCGAGGAGCGGCAGCATCCAGAACGGGTTGATCAGGTTCGGCAGCGCCTCGGCCGCGTTGTAGACCATCACCGCCCAGCCGAGATGGACCTGCAGCTCGTTGGCCGCCTGCATCACGTAGGGTGCCTCGAGCAGCCACTTGCCGCCGCCGGACGGCACGAAGAAGCCGAGTACCGCCGAGTAGACGCCCATCGAGATCGGGAAGCTGCCCGTGGTGTTCAGGCTGACGAAGGCGTGGGTGATCACCTCGGAGACCGAGATACCGGCCGCATTCTTCGGTCCGGTCAGCATCGCGCTGATGGCGGCGTAGAGCGGGAACTGGATCAGGATGCCGGCGGTCGCCGGGACGGCCTTGGCCACCGCCACGAGGAAGCGCTTCGGGCGCCAGTGCAGCAGCAGGCCGAGGGTGATGAAGAGGAGGTTGTAGGTGTTCAGGTTCGAGATCGCGGTGATCCAGGATTGCCGCGCGAACTCCTGGTAGATCCAGGCGCCGGCGATCAGCACCAAGAGGATCGTCAGGATCGGAGAGTGCTCGAGCCATTCGCCGGGCTGCTCGGGCCGGCCGAGATCGGCCTTCTCGCGCGCGACGTTCACGCCGAGATCCTCGGCCGTCACCGCCGTGGTCGGGCGCGGCGCGGAGGCGTAGGCGATGATCACCGACATCACGAACAGGATCGCGGCGATCAGCATCGACTGCCAGAGGAAGATGGTCTCGCTGAATGGGATCACGCCGGTGATCGGGAGGAGCGCCTTCGGCAGGCTCGCCGGGTTCGCCTGGAGCTGGGCGGCCGAGGAGCTGAGGCCCATCGCCCAGGTGGCTCCGAGCCCGAGATAGGCGGCGGCCCCGGCGGCGCGGTAATCCATGCGCAGTTCGGTCCGACGGGCGAGCGCGCGGGCGAGAAGGCCGCCGAAGATCAGGCTCAGGCCCCAGCTCAGGAACGAGGACAGCATGGTCGCGGCGGCGACGAAGCCGACGGCGCCGCGTCCGGTCTTCGGGATGGCGGCGAGGCGATCGATCAGCGCCTGGACCGGGGGCGCCGTCGCCACGACGTAGCCGCCGATCGTCACGAAGGCCATCTGCATGGTGAAGGGGATCAGGCTCCAGAAGCCGTCGCCGAAGCTCTTGGCGATGGCCGGCGCCGGGGCGCCGTTGGCCAGCGCGCCGAGGGCGACGATGACCACCGCGATGGCGACGAAGATGAAGGCATCGGGAAACCACTTCTCGGCCCAGGCGGTGAAGCGGATGCCGGCCCGCGACAGGGGGCTGTCCAGCGCGGCGGAGTCGGCTCGACGCTCCGGCGTGGGTGTCGACATCGGGAAGTCCTGGGAACGAGGAAATGGCCTTGGGGGGCGCATTGTCCGCAATTGCCGATCCGGCTCAAGACGAAATCCGCCCGGTACACAGGCTTGGCGGCGAGGATTGCGCCTGAATGTCAGGGTCGGCGCTTCAGGCTTCCTTGAGGGTTCGACCGCTACGATGCGCGCAGTTCTCGCGTGGGAGACCCTGTTCGTGGCCGAAATCTCGAAGGTGCGGGACCTCGATACGCGGATGGCCGAACGGCGTCAGGCCGGCGCGAAGGTGCGCGACCTGACCCGTCCGGACCGGGGCAGGACCGAGTTCGAGAAGCCGTTCCTGTCGCCGCTCGGCTGGTTGATCGCGGTCATCCTCAACATTGCGCTGGTCCTGGTCGTGGGACTCGGCACCGTTCTGGTCCCGCCCCTGATGGCCTGCCGCGAACAGAGCGCGCGGGGTTTCTTCGCCGGCGATTCCTTCACGGCCTGTGCCGGCCGGGGCATCTCGGCCAGCTTCCAGGATTTCGACCGCCGCATCCGCCGCCTCGTCCTGCGCTCGGGACAATGAGCCACCGGCATGACGAGGCCCGCGACGGCGGCTGCCGTCGCGGGCCTCGCGGTGTCGGAATGACTCCCGGCCTCAGTTGAGGGTGACGCTCTCCGGCCGACGCTCGGTGCTGAGGCCGGACTTGCCGACCTTCAACCCGAGGGGGCCGACCTCAACCGGCACCACCTCCCCGTCGTGGATCAGCCCAGACAGGAGCTGCTCCGCCAGCCGATCCTGCACAGCCTTCTGGATCACCCGCTTCAAGGGGCGCGCCCCGTAGGCCGCGTCGTAGCCCTTGTCGGCCAGCCAGTCGCGGGCGTCCGAATCGACGTCGAGGGTGATCTTGCGCTCGTCGAGGAGCTTCTGCAGGCGCTTCAGCTGGATATCGACGATCGCGCCCATCTCCGACCGCTTGAGGCGGTGGAACAGGATGATCTCGTCGATCCGGTTGAGGAATTCCGGCCGGAAGTGGCTGCGCACCACACCCATCACTTCCTCGCGCACGGCGTCGGTGTCGTCCCCCTCCCCCTGGTTGACGAGGTATTCCGAACCGAGGTTTGAGGTCATGATCAGGAGCGTGTTGCGGAAATCCACCGTCCGCCCCTGTCCGTCGGTCAGCCGGCCGTCGTCGAGCACCTGCAGCAGGACGTTGAACACGTCCGGATGCGCCTTCTCGATCTCGTCGAACAGCACGACCTGGTAGGGCCGGCGCCGCACCGCCTCGGTGAGCGCGCCCCCCTCCTCGTAGCCGACATAGCCCGGAGGCGCGCCGATCAGCCGGGCCACGGAGTGCTTCTCCATGTATTCCGACATGTCGAGGCGCACGAGGGCGGTGTCGTCGTCGAACAGGAAGCCGGCCAGGGCCTTGGTCAGCTCGGTCTTGCCGACGCCGGTGGGCCCCAGGAAGATGAACGAGCCGATCGGCCGGTTCGGATCCTGGAGTCCGGCGCGCGCCCGGCGCACGGCGGTCGCCACCGCCTCCACCGCCTCGCGCTGCCCGACGACGCGCTCGCCCAGCACCTTCTCCATGGCCAGGAGCTTGTCGCGCTCGCCCTCCAGCATCTTGTCGACGGGAACCCCGGTCCAGCGCGAGACGACGCCCGCGATGTGTGCCGGCGTCACCGCCTCCTCGACCATGCCGTCGCGGACCACGGCGCTCTCGGCCTGGGCCTCGATCTCGGCGAGCTGGCGCTCCAGCCCCGGGATCACGCCGTAGGCGAGCTCGCCCGCGCGCTGGTACTGGCCCTGGCGCTGGGCCGAGGCCAGTTCGTTGCGCGCCTCGTCGAGCTTGCGCTTGAGTTCGGCGGCGGCCCCGAGCTTGTCCTTCTCGGCCTTCCAGCGCGAGGTGATCGCGGCGGACTGCTCCTCGAGATCGGCCAGTTCCTTCTCCAGCCGCACGAGGCGGTCGCGGGAAGCGGAATCGCTCTCCTTCTTCAGGGCCTCGCCCTCGATCTTCAGGCGCACGATCTCGCGGTCGAGATTGTCGAGCTCCTCGGGCTTGGAATCGACCTGCATGCGCAGGCGCGACCCGGCCTCGTCCATCAGGTCGATGGCCTTGTCCGGCAGGAAGCGGTCGGTGATGTAGCGGTTCGACAGGGTCGCGGCCGCCACCAGCGCCGCATCCTGGATGCGGACCCCGTGGTGCTGCTCGTACTTCTCTTTGATCCCGCGCAGGATCGAGACCGTGTCCTCGACGGTGGGCTCGGACACGAAGACAGGCTGGAAGCGCCGCGCGAGGGCCGCGTCCTTCTCCACGTGCTTGCGGTATTCGTCGAGGGTCGTGGCCCCGACGCAGTGGAGCTCGCCGCGGGCGAGTGCGGGTTTCAGCAGGTTCGAGGCGTCCATTGCCCCATCCGCCTTGCCGGCCCCGACCAGGGTGTGCATCTCGTCGATGAACAGGATGATCCCGCCCTCGGCCGCCGTGACCTCGGAGAGCACGCCCTTCAGCCGCTCTTCGAACTCGCCACGGTATTTGGCACCGGCGATGAGTGATCCCATGTCGAGGGCGAGCAGGCTCTTGTCGCGCAGCGATTCCGGCACGTCACCATCGACGATGCGCAGCGCCAGACCCTCGACGATGGCGGTCTTGCCGACGCCGGGCTCACCGATGAGGACGGGGTTGTTCTTGGTGCGCCGGGACAGGACCTGAATCGTGCGACGGATCTCCTCGTCGCGGCCGATCACCGGATCGAGCTTGCCCTCGCGCGCCGCCTCGGTCAGGTCGCGGGCGTACTTCTTCAACGCATCGTAGGCGTTCTCGGCCGTGGCGTTGTCGGCGGTCCGGCCCTTGCGCAGGGCGTTGATGGCGCCGTTGAGCGAGGCCGGGGTGACGCCGGCCGCCGCCAGCGCGCGGCCGGCCTCGGTGTCCTTCTCGACCGCGAGGGCGAGCAGCAGGCGCTCGACCGTGACGTAGCTGTCGCCCGCCTTCTCGGCCGCCTTCTCGGCGGTGTCGAACAGGCGCACGAGTTCGCGCGTCGCCTGCGGCTGGGAGGCGTTGCCGGATACCTTCGGCTGCTTGGCGAGCCAGGCCTCGGTCTGCGCGAGCGCGACCCGCGACTGACCGCCCGCCCGGTCGATCAGACCGGCGCAGAGGCCCTCGGGATCGTCGAGCAGGACCTTGAGGATATGGCCCGGCTGGAATTGCGGGTGGCCCTCGCGCATCGCGAGGCTCTGCGCTGCCTGGACGAAGCCGCGGGCGCGCTCGGTATAGATCTCGAAATTCATCTGTGTCTCACCTCCCCGTGTCGGCTCGACCCGCCGCCCGCTCCGCGCGGCACGACCGATCGCCGAGACGTCGTCCCCACGGGCGATGCCGCTGGAGACCCCGGCGCCACCTGGCCGCCGGTCCTGTGGATGTGGTGTTGTAAATCGGCACCACAAGGGTCCGCGGCGCGATGGGTGAAGGCCGCCGGTCAGGCTTGCGCCCGGACGCATTTCAGGGCCACGCTCGGTGCATGACCGACACGCCACGCCTGCGCCTCGACGCCCTCTATCGCTACCCCGTGAAGGGGCTCTCGCCGGAGCCGATGAACCGCGCCACCCTGACGGCCGGAGACTACTTCCCGGACGACCGCCTGTTCGCGGTGGAGAATGGCCCGTCGGGCTTCGACCCGGCCGCCCCGGTGCATCAGCCCAAGATCAAGTTCCTGATGCTGATGCGCGACGAGGCTCTGGCGCAGCTCGACACGCGCTACGAGCCCGAGGACGGGACGCTGACGATCCGCCAGGGCGGCGCGATCGCGGCCCGTGGCGACCTCGCCGAGCCGGAAGGGCGGGCCGTGATCGAGGACTTCCTGACCCGGTACATGCCCGGATCCCTGCGGGGGCCCGCCCGGATGCTGTCGGCACCGACCGACTATCGCTTCACCGATTCCCCGCGCGGCTTCGTCTCGCTCCTCAACCTCGCCAGCGTCGCGGCCCTGGAGACCATGACCGGCGCGGCGGTGGATCCCCTCCGCTTCCGGGCGAACCTCCACGTCTCCGGCCTCGACGCCTGGGCCGAGCTCGACCTCGTCGACCGAACGCTGACGACGCCGGGGGGCGTGCACCTGCGCATCCACAAACGGACCCAGCGCTGCGCGGCGACCAATGTCGATCCGGTCACGGGCCAGCGCGACCTCGCGATTCCCCGCACGCTCGCGCAGCATCTCGGCCATACGGATTGCGGCGTCTACGCGGAGGTGCTGGAGGGCGGCGTGCTGACGGTGGGCGAGGCGCTCGCCCTGGTCTAGATCGCGTCGCGGTGCACGAGGACGATGGCGGCGGCGTAGCCCGCCCGGCGCAGATGGCGCAGGTCGGCGTGACGGCGCTCGCAGGTGACCTTGAGGTAGCGGCTCTCGCCGGCGGCCAGGCCCGTGGAGGCCGCGGCGACCTGCCCGTGCATCAGGCACTCCATGGGCGTCCGGGCAGGGGCAACGATGACGTCGAGGGCGGTGTCGCGCGAGCAATCCTTGGCGAGGAGCGTCGCGGCGCAGACGAGGGCGACGGAGAGCAGTTCGGACATGACGGACCCCTTGTTCGAGATGGCGAATAAGGTCCGCGGTGTGGCTCCGGCGTGCGAGCGGCCGCGTGATCGTTGCCTTGGTGTTCCCCGTGTCGTCGTTGTTGAAGAGAGCTAAGCACGGCGTGTGCCAGCCGCGTGTCCCCGGAAGCGCGGATCACCGTCCGGCGTGGACGGAGGCCGCACTTGGCGTCCCGTGGCTCAGCGGCGGGCCTGCAACCAGTGCGGCTCGGGCTCGGAACGCGGCAGGACGGCCGCGACGGCGTCGAGATCGACGGTGAAGCGCTCGGTCAGGAGGCGCCAGACCTCGGTGGGAGAAGCCGCCTGAGGGTTGATCTGATGGACCGCGCTCGCGATGTGGTGCGGGCTGAGCAGGGTCGGACGCGGTACGAACGGATCGACATTCAGCATGGTGCAGGATCCCCGGCGACCGACCAATCATGGTTTGTCAACCTTAAGGAACACTTACCAGGGATCGGTTGCAATCGTTTTCTTGAGGCGTCCACGTAGAGCCACGCGCGGGCTGCGGGAGCGACCGTGGGCGATGGACGCCGGCGAAACCCGGCGCCGCGCGAAATTCATTTCCCGGCTGCTTCGCACCGTCGCGTTGCTGCGCTAGAAGCCCGGCGTCGCGCGCGGTGCCCGACGCGCCATCGAGGACGAGCCCCACGATGAAAGAACCGCTGCCCAACGTCCATGTGCGCGCCGAGGTCCTGGTCCAGGCCCTGCCGCACATGCAGCGCTACGACCAGGAGATCGTGGTCATCAAGTATGGCGGCCACGCCATGGGAGACCGGGCGGCGGCGGAGGATTTCGCCGAGGACATCGTGCTCCTGGAGCAGTCCGGCCTGAAGCCGATCGTGGTCCATGGCGGCGGCCCCCAGATCGGGCGGATGCTCGGCCGGCTCGGCATCGAATCGGAATTCCGCGGCGGCCTGCGCGTCACCGACGAAGCCACCGTCGAGGTGGTCGAGATGGTCCTTGCCGGTTCGATCAACAAGCAGATCGTCGGCTGGATCTCGGCCGAGGGCGGCCGCGCCATCGGCCTCTGCGGCAAGGACGGGAACATGGTCCGGGCCCGCAAGGCCACCCGCACCATCATCGATCCCGAGAGCAAGACCGAGCAGGAGGTCGATCTCGGCCTCGTGGGCGAGCCCGAGCACGTCGAGCGCGGCGTTCTCGACGCGGTGCTGAAGGCCGAGCTGATCCCGGTCCTGGCTCCCGTGGCCTTCGGGGCGGACGGCCAGACCTACAACGTGAACGCCGACACCTTCGCGGGCGCGATCGCGGGGGCGCTGCGGGCCAAGCGCCTGCTGCTGCTCACCGACGTGCCGGGGGTGCTCGACAAGGACAAGAAGCTCATCCCCGAGCTGTCGATCGACGATTGCCGCCGGCTCATCGCCGACGGCACCATCACAGGCGGCATGATCCCGAAGGTGGAGACCTGCATCTACGCCCTGGAGCAGGGCGTCGAAGCGGTGGTCATCCTCGACGGCAAGGTCAGCCACGCGGTGCTGCTGGAGCTGTTCACCGATTACGGTGCCGGCACCCTGATCCGCCGGGGCTGACCCCCCCTGCCCTGCCCCGCGCTCAGGCCGCGCGGGGCAGCGCCTTCGGCCGAAAGGCCACCAGGGTCATGTCGTCCCGGCGCGTCTCCTCGCCGCGATAGGCGGTCAGCGCCGCGTCGAGGATCGCGACCTGCTCAGTGAGGGGCGCCGCCTGATGGGTGCCCAGGATCTCGGTCACGCCGCGATGGCCGAGGAGGCGTCGGGCCGAGCCGGCACCGCCCATCTGGTCGGTGATGCCGTCCGTCATCAGGTAGAAGGTCGTGCCGGGGGCGACGGGCAGGCGCGTCTCCTCGACGGCGAAGCGCTCGCCCGGCCGCTGCGGATAACCGAGACCGCGCTTGGCGCCGCGGATGCGGGTGACCGCTGCACCGTCGATCAGGGTCAGGGCCGAGCCGGCACCGGCGAAGCGGAGTTCGGCCGCGGCCGGGTCCCAGATGCAGAGGCCGCAATCGAGGCCGTCGTCGGATTCCGATCCCCGTCCGTCCTGGCGCAGCTGGGTCCGCACCATGCCGTCGAGGGCCTCCAGGATGGCGGCCGGATCGCGCAGGCCGCGCTCGTGGATCAGGCGGTCGAGGGCGGTGGCGACGATGAGCGTCAGGAACGCGCCCGGAACGCCGTGCCCGGTGCAGTCGGCCACCAGCAGGATGCCGAGGCCGTCGATCTCTTCGAGCCAGAAGTAATCGCCCCCCACCAGATGCAGCGGCTCCCAGAGCACCGCCACCTCAAGGCCGGTGCCGTCCAGGGCCGAGCGGTCGGGCAGCACCGAGCTCTGGATGCGGCGCGCGTAGCCGATGCTCTCCATCACCAGATGGTTGGCCTGCGCCAGCTTGTGGTGCGCCTGCTCCAGTTGCTGCAGCAACTGCTTGGCCTCGTCGCCGGAGCGCAGCCCGTCGACCATGCGGTTGAAGGCCTGGGAGATGACGTCGATCTCGTTGCTGGCGCGGAACGCCCCATCGAGTTCCACCGGCACCCAGCGCTTGTGTTCGACCTCCCGCATGGCGAGCAGCAGGCGCTTCAGTGGCGACAGCACGTGCCGCCGCACGTTGGCGTGCAGGGTCACCACGAAGGCGAGCATCAGGATCAGGCTGGTGACGACGGCGAGGATCGCCTGCTTCTCGGCGTTGCCGCGCAGGGCCTCGGCCGAGATCGACAGGGTCAGGTGCCCCGCTGGGGCGCCGGTCGGGCCGGTGACGAGGTCCGCCTGCGCGGTGATCTGCTCGAAGGAGCGTCCGCGCTTCGGCTCGCCCAACGCCATCACCACGGTGCCGGCAGCGTCACGCAGGGTCGCCGCGCGGAAAGCCGGGTCGAGGGTCAGAGCCTCCATCGGACGACGATAGACCTCCGGACTGCCGCTCCAGCCGGGGCCGGCGATGGCCTTGGCGGTCAGGGACGCCATCAGGTCGGCGCGCTCGGTGTAGAGATGGAGCTGGTCGCGATAATTGACCCAGGCGATGCCCATCTGCGTCACCAGCACGACCACCGCGATCACGGGGTAGATTCGCAGGAAGAGGGTGTGGGCGAGGCTGTCGAGGTCGCGCCCCTGCGCCGCGCCGCGCAGGGCGCCCGGACGCATTGCGCCCGGCTCGCCGGTCGGGACATCGACGAAGCCCGCCGCGCTGAGGAAATCGCTGCTCCGCCGGGGGCCGGCTCCACGCAGGGACCCGCCGCGCCGGTGGCCGGAGGCAGGCCGGTCGCCGGAGGACGTGCCGGGAGCGACTCCGAGGGTTGGGGTCTCGGCAGTCATGGCTGGATCGCGGCGCTGGAGACGTCCGGCGCGGCGGGCCTGAGCGCGACGCGATTGCGACCGCAATCCTTGGCCGTATAGAGGGCCGCGTCGGCCCGCTGCATGGCGCTCTCCAGGGTTTCCCCCGGCCCGGACTGGGCGACGCCGATGCTCACCGTGATCCGCATGGCGTCATCCATCATCGGTACCGGCGTGGCGGCAACCGCCTCGCGCAGGCGCTCCGCGAAGGCCGCACCGCCTTCGAGGGCGGTATCGGAGAGGACGATGGCGAACTCCTCACCGCCGGTGCGGCCGATGAAGTCCAGGGTGCGCAGGTGGGCTCGGCAGATCGCCACGAAGGAGACCAGCGCGGCGTCGCCGGCCGCGTGACCGAAGCTGTCGTTGAGGAGCTTGAACCGGTCGAGGTCGAGCACGAGGATGCAGACCGGGGCGCCGCTGCGGGCGTGGCGCAGCCATTCGCGCGCCGCGATCTCCATGAAACGGCGGCGCGCTAGGGCGCCGGTCAGGTCGTCCGTATCGGCCAGGCGGCGCAGCTCGGCCTCGAGACGGGTGCGGTGCTCGATTTCGCCGGACAGGGCGGCGTTCAGGGCCTGGAGATCCCGGCGCTGATCGGCGAGGCGCTGGTTCGCCTTCTGCAAGTCGAGTTGCATGCGGTCGCTCATCCGGACCAGCCGCTGCTGCTCGCGAAAGCCCCGGCGATAGGCATCCGCCAGCGCCTGGACGCCGCCGGCGACGTCCGAGAGCCCCGAGAGCATCGCCTCGGTGCGGGTCAGCACCGCCTCCTCGGCATCGTAGAGACTGAAGGAATCGGCAGCGGGTTCGGAGTCGGGGCCACCGACGGCCCTGATCGCGCGGGTCATGCGGCCTCCCTCACCATCTCGAAGCGCGCGTAGGAGAAGTCGGCCGCGAAGTCCTCGCCTGCCTCCTCAATGGTCTCGTCGCCATCGGCGAAGCGCCAGCGCACCGTGACCGAGCGCCCACCCTCGGCGGCGTCCTCGAGGGGCATGAACAGGTTCATCAGCGCCTTGGCGCTCGACGAGTTGAAGTAGGCCAGGCCGACCTCGAACACGATCGGGGTCGCGGAGGTGTCCGCCAGGTAGGTGCGCAGGGCCTGGAGCAGGGGGCCGAAGAAGGCGGCCGCATCCTCGGGGTAGGATTCGCCCTGCAGGGACAAGTGCCCGGTCGCGAAGTCGAAATCGACCCGCGGCGAGCGGTCCGTGGCGGCAAGCTGGATTCGGTCCATCGGTGGTCGGCCCGTCAGATATAGGCTTTGAGGCAGAAGAAGCTGCGCCCGGCGCCGAGCGTCTGGAAGTCGTACTCGACCGGCGCACTGGAGCGCCGGGCGATCTCGATCAGGCCGATGCTGCCGCCGAGACTGCCCTCGTCCGGCGGTTGGCGAAGCTTCTCGCGGTAATACGCCTTGAGTTCGTCGCTGTTCAGGCTCGCGATGTGGTCGAGGCGGGCGCGCAGGGGTGGTACGTCGGGATCGGGCAACTCGTTTCCGCAGACGACGTAGAAACGTGCGCCTTCCATCCCGACGACGATGACGCCGTTGCTGATCAGGCCCGTCTGCGGGCCGGACGGCTTCACGACCTTGTCGGCCGAGTAGCGGATCACGTTCTGCGCCTGCTCGACGAAGATCGCGAAGACGCGCTTGGCCACCGATGCATCGGTCTCGCCCTGGCTCATGCGCAACTTGAGCACTTCGCCCAGCGAGAACAGGACATTCTCGGAGATGTCGCCGCCGAAGGAGAGGATCACGCCCTGGCGCCGGGACGCATCGAAGAAGTTCATGAAATCGCGTGCGAGCAATGCAATTTCTCCCGCCTCACGGGGCCGGCAGCAGACGTCGATGTCGCGCAATACCGCTCCGATCGAATAACCGGTCGTTCGTGTATGTGGAGTTAATCCGGTCTCCTCATCAGGTCTTTCCGGAGCTAAGCAAAATAGCGCGACAAGGATGAATAGAGTGCCTATTCCGAATTCAGATAAGACCGCTTTTGCCTAATCTCTGGTCAATTCACCTGGAGCCGATGCGGTAGGGCCGGCACCGGCGCACCGATCGGACGCGGCGGACCGGGGTTCCGGCCTGTTGGGATGCTTGCGGGATGCCAACGGCCATGCTCTGAAAAGCTGGTGCCCCGCTTCCCTTCGCGGTGTCCGGCCCCCATCTCGAACGGCCGGGCTTCGCGGCCCACCCGAGAACCACATCGACCGATCGTGTTCCTGCCCGGCGAGACCCACTTCACCACCGCCCAATCCCGCGGCTTTCGCCACGTCGACACCTGGGTGTTCGATCTCGACAATACGCTCTATCCGAGCGACGCCCGCGTCTGGCCGCAGGTGGACGAGCGCATCACGCTCTACGTCATGCGCCTCTACGGACTGGATGGCCTCTCCGCCCGGGCCCTGCAGAAGTACTTCTACCATCGCTACGGGACGACCCTGAAGGCGCTGATGGTGGAGTCGGCCATCGATCCGCACGACTTCCTCGACTTCGCGCACGACATCGACCATTCGTCGATCCGCCTCGACCCGGCGCTGGGCGACGCCATCGAGCGCCTGCCCGGCCGCAAGCTCATCCTCACCAACGGATCGCGCCGGCATGCCGAGAACGTGGCAGCCAAGCTCGGCATCCTCGATCACTTCGAGGACGTGTTCGACATCGCCGATGCCGATTTCATTCCGAAGCCCGAGCGCTCCACCTACGAGCGGTTCCTGAAACGCCACGGCGTCGAGCCGCGCCGGGCGGCCCTGTTCGAGGACATCGCCCGCAACCTGATCGTGCCGCACGATATCGGCATGTCCACGGTGCTCGTGGTGCCCCCGACGATCGACCCCTTCCGGGAAGCCTTCGAGCAGGAAGCCGTGCGCGAACCGCATATCGACCACATCACCAGCGATCTCGCCGGCTTCCTGGCGCAGCGCGTGCTGCCGGAACTCGCGTGAGCGGCGGCGAACCGGATTGGACGTCGGCCCGGGCACCGGACCTCGGTGCGATCGAGGATCTGGCGCATGCGGCCTTCGCCAACCTGCCTCTGGCATTCCGGAATCTCTGTGCCGGCCTCGTGATCCACGTCGAGGATTTCCCCGACGACGAGACCCTGCGGGAGATGGATTGCGAGAGCCCTTTCGATCTCCTCGGCCTGTTTCGCGGGATCGGTCTGGCCCAGAGCGGCGAGGCGGCGACGGGGCAGATGCCGAATCAGGTCTGGCTCTACCGTCGCCCCCTGCTCGACGATTGGGCCGAGCATGACGAGACCCTCGGCCATCTCGTCACGCACGTCCTCGTCCACGAGATCGGCCACCATTTCGGCCTCTCGGACGCCGACATGGAGGCGATCGAGGCCGCCGCGGACGCGTGAGGCGTCAGGCCTTCTGCGCCGAGGGCAGCAGGCTCGCTTTCGGGCGGCGGGTGCGGAACTGCCCGCGCTCCACCGCGACGAAGACCAGGACCGCGAGCGCCAGGGTGGTGAGCCACCACATCACCGTCATCCCGACGCCGATGCAGGCGATGAGGAAGGCCGAGGCGAAGGCCGCCATGGCACCGGGCACCAGCACCGAGGCCTCGCGCCCCGCCCGGCGGATCGCGGCGTGCAGGGCGAAGGCGGCCGCGAAGGCCCCGACGAGGCCGAGTTCGTACCAGAGTTCGAACAGCAGGGTCCGCGGGGCGTTCATGGGCAGCAGGTTGACGTAGCGCCCCCGCAGGGCTGTCTCGAGGCCGTGGCCGGTGACGAGACGCAGCGGCTCGCTGGTGACGATGGTCTGCCAGGCCTTCAGGCTCAGGACGCCGGGGGCACGCCCGCCGAACAGCGTCGCGCCGATCGGCCTGGCGACGAAGGGCAGGACCGGTCCCAGCACCAGCAGGGTGGCCGCCGTGATGCCGAGGAGGCGCGGCGCCAGCATGGGCCGGAAGGCCGTCAGTGCGAAGGCGACGGCGCCCACCGCCAGGGCGACCAGGGTGGTCGGGCCGGGCGAGACCAGGAGCGCGACCGAGACGAGGAGGGCGAGCCCAAGAGCCTCGCCGTTGCGCCCGCGGGAGCGGAGCCACGACACGGCCGGCCAGACGAACAGGATCAGCAGGATCAGGCCTCGGTCGAGGATCGCATCCTCGTCGGGTCCGAGCAGGCCCTGCCCGAACGGCCCCTGCCCCGTGAGCCCCAGACCGATGGCGAAGAGGGCCGCAGCCGCCACGCCCACCGGCAGGAGGTAGAGGTTGGCCGAGCGCATGCGGTCCGGCAGGGCGAGATAGGCCGCCATCGTCATCAGGAGCGTCGCCACCACGTTGAGCAGCCGTTCGGTGGCGAGGCTCAGGAACGGCGTCCAGACCAGCGACAGGGTCGACCAGAGGATCACCAGGCAGCCGGCCAGGAAGGCGGGCGAGCGCAGCAGGCGCGTGGAGGCCGGGCGGACCGGCCGCGCGCGGCCGTCGATGGCGCTGGCCAGGAGCAGCAGCGCGATGGAGATCGGCGCAAGGATGACCACCGCGCGGCGGGCGACCTGGGCCGCCACCGGCATGATCACGAACAGGCCGATGAAGCCGATCCGGCGCAGCAGGGCCGCGGCATCGATGGCAGGGTCGACCGAGGGGGAAGGAACGCGCGCCATGGGTTCGAAGGAGGCCGTGAAACGGCGCCAGGATGAGGCCCGCGCGCTAACGGTCAGACCCTAGTGCAGCCGCGGGGGCCACGCTGTAGACGCCGGGCAACAGTCGCGTCCTCACGCCGGCCGGGTCACGGACCGCCGGCTGCGGCCGGCCAGGAGCCGCCGACCGAGATCGGCGAGGAGGCGCCAGCCCGCCCAGGTGGCGAGGAAGCCGAGCAGGCCGGCGGTCAGACCATCGGCGGTCGTCGGGATCGCGGGCGTGTAGTCCTGATAGGTGGCCCGCGCCAGGGCGAGGTCGGGATCGCGCATCAGGGCCACGACGCGGCCGAGGGGGCCGCCGGCCTCCGCGAGGTCCCGACGCTGGCGATCGAGGGCGGCGAGGCGCACGATATCCTGGTGCGCCGCCTCGCCGCGCCGGGCGACGAGGGGATCGCCGTCGCCCCGCAGGCGCGCCACCGCGTCGTCGCGGCTGCGGCCGGTGGCGGCGGCATCGGCCTCGAAGCCGGAGACGACGCGGCGCAGTTCGTCCAGGGTGCCGCCGAGGCGCTGGGCGTATTGCTGGGCGAATTCCGGGGCCTGCGCCGCCAGCGCGCCGCCGAGGAGTCCGAGGGCGAGCCCCAGGGTGCGTAGGACGCGAAACACCGGCCTCTCCACGTGGGTGGCGATGGGGGACAAGGGCGAGACGGCACGGCGGGTTCCGGCGCCCCGTTCAGCCCTCGGGCACGGCCCCCTCCCCCGCGAACGCCGCGACGATATCCGATTCCGTGACCTCGGGCAGGGACCGGGGCACCTTCAGGGCGCGGGTCGGGCGCCCGGGGGCGAGGATCAGGATGACGGTCTCGATGCCGGGGCAGGCCGGGTCGGCGCAGACGATCTCGCTCGCCTTGACGGTGACGGTCGCCTCGAGGCCACCGCAGCGGCGGACCCAGTCGACGATCGCCGCGCGGGCGCCCTGATCCGCCGGCGGGCGGCGGTTGCCGAAGCCGAACAGGGCCATCGGCGTCAGGCCGGAAGGGTCAGGAGACCGGCCTGCCCATCGGCACAGCCGAAGGCCAGTCGGCTGCCGCGTCCGTCCCAGGCCAGGGCCGAGATGGCGCTGCCCTTCACCGCCGGCCGCACCAGCAGTTCCGAGGCGTCGGCGAAGCGCACGAGCAGGATGCAGCCGTCCTCGTAGCCGATCGCCAGCACCAGGGCCTTCGGGTGGAACGCCACCCGCGAGACCCGCGCGGGCCGGACGCCGCACTCGCGGGGCGCCTTGCCGGTGGGGCCTTCCTTCGAATCGAAGGGCCAGACGATGGCGGCTTCAGCGCCGCTGGTGGCGAGCCAGTGTCCATCGCCGGACCACGAGACCGAGCGTACCTTCGCAGGATAGCCCGACATCCGCATGTGGCCGCGGTCGGGCTGCAGGCGCCAGCCGTGCAGGGAGTTCTCCTGCATGGTGGTCACGACGAACCGGCCGTCCGGCGACCAGGTCACGTCAATGTGCGAGCCCTTCCACTCGATGAAGTCGGGGGCGGTCTCGAGGTTCGGGTACCAGAGGGTGGCGCCGTTGTAGTGCGCCACCGCGAGGCGGTAGCCCTTGGGCGCGAAGGCGAGGCCACGGGCGGTGGACGGTGCCGCGAAGGTCTTCTCACGTCCCTTCGCATCGCGGGCGACGACGTTGCGTCCGGCCGAATAGGCGAGGCCGCCCTCGGGATGCAGGGCGAGGGCGTCGATCCAGGCGCCGTTCTTCGCGCGGGCCACCTCGATGACGTCGCCCGTGTCGGCGGTCGCCACCACCCGGCCGTCGTCGCCGCCGGTGACGAGGCGGCGCCCGTCGCCGGCTGCCACGAGGATCCCGGCCTCCGGATGTGCCTCGACCCGGCGCAGGTCGGCGCCGGCAGCCAGGAGCACGCCGCCGTCCCCGAGGGCGAGGGCCAGGGTGTCCTTCAGCCAGACCGTGGCGGTGACGTGGGCACCGGCCGCCAGCGGCGTGACGTGGTCGAGGAGGGAGGGGGCACTCATCGCAAGAGGTCTCTCAGCCAGGGGCTCGCGGGCTCACTTCGCGACGGCGGCCTTCGCCGGCGCCGTGCGCGCCGTCAGGACCGTCGCGACGAGCGCGAGAAGGCCGGCGATGCCGGCGGGAATGGCGAGGGCATACAACGCCAGCTTCCCGTAGGCGACCGTTCCCGCCACCGATCCGACGAGGAGCGCGAACCAGACGACGCCGTCGCCGACCCAGGCGGTGCGTGCGCCGCGCCGGGCGAGCGCCAGTGCGAGCTTCTGGCCGAAGCCGAACAGGGCGCCGGTCACGAAGGTGGTCCCGGCCCGGAAGCCCTGGACATGGGACAGGACGGCGTTCTGCGCGCCCATCGCTAGGGCCAGCATCAGCGACGCGATGCCGGAATCCGGCGCGGCCGTGGCGGCTTCGAAGGCGGCCCCGACGATCGCGGTCTCGAAGCCGAGGATGACCGGGGTGACCCAACGCGCGGGCGTCAGGGCCGAGAGGCCCCCGCCGCAGATGCCACCGGTGAGGAAGGCGGCGATCAGCAGCGCCGGCAGGATGGCATGGTGCGGGTCACCATGCCCGAGGGAGACCGCGAACTGGGTCGTGTTCCCGCTCATGAACGAGGTGTAGAGGCCGCCGAGCCGGATGAACCCGAGGGCGTCCACGTAGCCGGCCAGGGCCGTGAGGACGAGGCCGAAGCCGAGATGCCAGGGACGGGTCATCGACGGGGGGCGCACTCGTTCACCGCCGCCGCAGGGTTAAAGCTTCGCTTACCAAGTCCGCGCAATTGGAGTGATCGGCGGCGAACGATGCGCCTCGGCGACCCGTTTGTCTTGCGATCCGGCCCGGCCCCCAGGGGCTCACGCCGGGTGAGTAGGAGTTGCGTCATGATTTCCTTCGCCTGCGCCTTTCCCGCCCATCCCGCCTTCAGCCCGCGCGCCGCCGCCGAGACCGTCCTGGTGGTCGAGGATGAGGCCATGGTCTGCGAGCTCGCCGCCGAAGCGCTGCTCGACGAGGGCTACCGCGTGCTCACCGCTGCCGATGCCGACGCGGCAGAGGACATCCTGGCGCGGGAGCGCGTTGACCTGCTCTTCACCGATATCGATCTGGCCCGCAACACGAACGGGATCGCCCTCGCGCATCGCGCGCGCCGGCACTTGCCGAACCTGCCGGTGGTCTACACCTCGGGTGGACGCGGCCACCTCTCGCAGGCCGACGCCGTCACCCAGTCCGTCTTCGTTCCGAAGCCCTACCGCCTGAGCCATCTCGTGGCCCTCGCCAACGAGATCCTGCGTTCCCACCCCCATCACGGCTGAGACCGGACCGCGCGCGGCGCGGGTTCGGAAGCCGGAGCCCAGAGCCTTCCAATGCGCAATCTGTTCCTCCCCCTCCTCGTCCTCCTGGCCGGCACCGCGACGGCCTCGGCCGCTTGCGACGTGAAGGGCGCCAAGCTGGAGGAGGCCATCGCGGCCAAGGCCGAGCTGCGCGAGACGGCCAACAAGCAGACGGTGCGCGATCTGCGCACCCTGCGCGACGCAGCCATCGTGCTGGAGACCTACAAGTACGCCGCCGAGTGCGAGCGCCTGGTCGAGATCGTGCGGGCCCTCGCCGCGAACCCCGAGAAGACCATCGAGCGCGGCGGCGATACCGACGAGGACAAGGCCGAGGACCTGATGGAGGCCCGCGAGCCGAAAGCGCCGGCCCCAACCGAAACCGCCAAGCCCAAATGAACGCGCCGTGCGTTGAGCTGCGCAGAACGACACGACGGGGGGCAAGCGGAACGACATGGCGAAGGACACTCAGATCCGCGAGGCGGGCATCGCGCACGCGGCGCAACGGCTGCCGTCGGTGGTGGTCGACGACTACAACATCGAGTTGAAGGACGGCGAAGGCTTCATCGGCGACCGGGTTTCGAAGTCGGCGTTCCGCGAGATGCTGGAAGCGTGCCGGGAACGCCTGCGCGCCGTGGGCGACGATCCGCTGGGCGACAAGGCGAGCTGCGATTTCTCGAAGCGCCGCATCGACCAGATGTTGCTCGGCGACGATCCCCTTGCCGCGGGCGTGGTGTTCAGTGCCGTCGAGGACTTCGCGCAGGAGCTCGCCCGGGTGGCGCGGCTCTTCCTCGGGCAGGACGGCTGGGAGGGCACGCAGGCGATCGTGGTCGGCGGCGGCTTCAGCGACAGCCGGGCCGGCCGACTCGCAGTCGCGCGGGCCGGCTTCCTCCTCCGCGCCGGGGGCCTCGACATCACCCTCGAACCGATCCGTCACCACCCTGACGAGGGCGGCCTGATCGGCGCGGTCCACCTGGCACCGTCCTGGATGTTTTCCGGCTACGACAGCCTGCTCGCCGTCGACATCGGCGGCAGCAACATGCGCGCGGGCGTCGTGGTCACGAATCTCAAGAAGGCCGCAGACCTCTCGCGCAGCGAGGTCTGGCGCTCGGAGATCTGGCGCCATTGCGACGAGGATCCCATGCCGAGCCGCGACGAAGCGGTGGAGCGTCTGGTGGGCATGCTCAACGACCTGATCCGCCGGGCGGACCGGGCCAACCTCACCCTGGCCCCCTTCATCGGCATCGGCTGCCCCGGCATGATCGAGGCCGACGGCACCATCGACCGCGGGGGCCAGAACCTGCCGGGCAACTGGGAGGGCAGCGACTTCAACCTCGCAGACCGGGTGACGGACGCGATCCCCCGGATCGGGGATCATCCCACCATGGTTGTCATGCACAACGACGCCGTGGTGCAGGGCCTCAGCGAGGTTCCGCACCGGACGGACGTGACCCGATGGGGCGTGCTCACCATCGGCACCGGCCTCGGCAACGCACGATTCACCAACCGCGGAACGGAGGAGAAGGACTAGGGTGTGTCATCGCTTGAGCCAATCGATGGCGGCGGCGAGGCAGAGGACGTTCATGAAACTGATGGCGGTCTTCTCGTATCGGGTGGCGATGGCACGCCATTCCTTGAGCCTGGCCCAGAGGCGTTCGACCTGATTGCGGTTGTTGTAGATCCAGTCCGGGCATGCGACGGGCGCTTCGTGACGTTGGGGCGGGATCGCGGGCCGCGCACCCATGTCCCAGATGTGCTCGCGGAAGGCGTGACTGGTGTAGCCGCGGTCCCCGACGACCCACTTGGGCACGCCGGGCAGCTGATCGAGGAGCGGAACCGCATGGGGCAGTTCATGGGCCTGCCCCGGTGCCAGCTGGAAGGCGATGGCGCGGCCCTGCCCGTCGGCGATCACGCACGCCTTGGTGCCATAGCCGCCACGCGAGCGGCCAAGAGCTTCACGAGCGTCTCGCTCGGCCCCAGATCCCCCCTTTGAGCGGCACCGGCTGCCTTCTGGTGCGCGCGTATGTTCGTACCGTCGAGGAACACCATTCCGAGTTGGACGCCCCGGTCCTGCACGAGGCCGAGCAGCCGCTCCCAGACGCCGGCACGGGACCAGCGGATGAAGATCTGCGCTGCCCGCCACCACGGACCCAACTCCTCCGGAATGGCCCGCCGTTTGGCCCCGTTCTGATGCCGCCAGAGGATCGCCGAGAGCGTACGCTGCAGATCCTGCGGGGGCGTCTTGGCCTTGGGCCGGCAGGCCTCGACCAGGGGCTCCAGTTCAGACCATTGCGCGTCGCTCAGCATCACCCCTCCTGCATCAGAGAGAGGAAAACGCCAGCGACCCCAATCCGTTCAGGCGACGACAGGCCCTAGACCTCGTCCATAGGACCGCGAGCCTGTTGGGCGACGCGTCCTACCGGATCGAACTCCACCACGGCTTCATCCTGACGGTCCTCAAGCAGGTCCAGGACCGGCTGGAGGCGCCGCACGCCGGATGGCGGCCCCTGGTTGCCACCGACACGCGGCCTTGTCCCGTGGATGGCGGCGCCATCTCCTGATTTGTCGAGCGACGACTCCGCGCCCCGCGGCGATCGATCACCGCGCGCCGTCGCCCGCGGGCAACGTTGCCGAAGCTCGGCATGTAGAGCGCCGAAGCTGGTAACGTGATGGATCAGGCCTGGATCTGGCGGACCGAACGGCCACCTTAGCGTGGCGACACCGGCTGCAGGTGCGCCTGATCCACTTCCAGGCACTCGGCCGGCACCGCACGCGTCGTTGCATGTACCTGCTGGTTGGTGACCGTGCGCAGGTCGCGATCCACCACCAGGTTGGCCACCTCCCCCGTCGAACACCAGCCCCTCTTGGCCCAGCCGGTTGGTCAGTTGCACATGGAAGCCGCCGCGCAGGGAACGGATGAAGTGCTCGACCTTGCCCTTCATCGGGGCACGACTGAGTTGGCACAGCCGGGGCCGGAAGCCGGAATAGCGGGCAAAGTTCAGGAAGCCGGCCTGGAAACGGTGACGCCCGCGACCGTAGGCGTTCCGTTGCACAACGACGGTACGCACGTTGTCTTAAAGCACCTCGCGCGGCACGACCTGGAAGGCCAGGAACGCATTCTCAAGGGCGGCGATCAGCGTCTCGAGGCGCCCGTCGGTGGCCAACCCCAGTTAGGCCGTCCGGCTCCAGCCTAGCGGCACCATGAGTAGTCAGGAGGATCGGGTGCTTTCTGGGAGCGATTTCGCGTCGCCAGAAGCGGCGCATCTGCCGCAACCTCGCGCGACGCCGGACATCCTTATATTGTGAACCAAACCTACCAAATGATATTTTCATTTTTGTGCACAGCAACACGTAAATATGGCTGTATTGCACGAAAGACACAGCCTACGACCGTAACAAATCGGCAATCGTTTGCGTTGTATACAACGCAAGTTCTATCGCATTACAGAGACTTCCGTCTCAGTGCGCGAGCGCAGATTGGTAGATACAATTTAGAAACAAGTCCCACGGGCCCTCGATGAGCGATCCAACACACAAGCCCCCCTTCCAGTCGCAGGTGACTTAGAGACCGAAGCAGCGAAGGGCCCCCAGCCTGCGAAACCGTCGAGTCCAATGCGGCGCCTGGTCGATTACGTTGTGGACAGCTTTCGTCACTTCAGTGGAGCGCACGGCCTCCGGTGGGATCAGATCAGGCTACATCAAGCAGATGTGGCCATCACGATTGCTGAAACGGCGCGCAGGCAACTCGAAGCGGACCGGATCCCGATTCAGCCGGTCGCGCCCAAGGTCTTGGTGCCCCTTATCGAGAAAGCCTCGCTCGAGGTGCCGGAGGGTGAGATGGTCCAGCGATGGGCGAGTCTCCTCGCCAGAGCGGCATCGCCCGGAGGTCTTCCCCCGAGGCTCGTACAGATCATCTCTGAACTAGAGAACCAACAGGTGGCATTGCTTGAGCGCGCCACCCTGAACGGTTTCGAAATGTTCAAGGATCCCCGACAGGTGCTTCGGGAGTCTGCCGTCGAGCTTGGATCGATCCAGATTGAGGCGATCATCGACAGTGTTCTCTGCGACGATGATGCGAGTCCCGAAAGCATGATCGAAGCCTTCGTTTTTTCGTTCGAGCGTCCGGGCGCCCTGTTTCTCGCCAGCTCCGTGTTCAGCTACCAGACGGAACGGTATGACTTGCGCATTCCGGACTTCGACGTCATCGAACGGGACATCGCGATCTGCGAGAGTCTCGGTCTGATGAAACTCGTTCGGGTGCCGTTGTCCTTCGATCTCAACGACGACCGGTTCCAGGGCCAACTATCGTTTTGCCATCTCACGGCACTCGGCATCGAACTCATGGAAGCCTGCGCGCCACAGGTCGTCAAAACCCTCGACGTGGCGCAGGAATAAATATCCGACCCAACGATCGATAGTTTTGATGAAACCGAGACCGCTTCAAACTGAACGTTGATCTGGATCTGCATGCCCGAGGACATGATCCAGAAGGCGAATCAGACGCAGATCGGCGTGCGAAGTGCGCGATCCCGCACAAAGTGGGTTGCTCCCCTTTGCATGCTGATTACAGCTAGGCTGGTTCTGCCAAATTGCAAAGTCTTAATATTTATAAAAACATAATGTAGACATGAGAGTCCAATTGTTAATGACCCTTCTGGATCGATGCTATCAAATCGCACTAAGTTTTGTTTTTCTGAATCTGCGCATTTGGTGGTTTATCCGTCGACCAAATCATCATGGAGTCCTCGTGATGATTTGGTTTCAAGGTCAAGTTTTGTTAGTGCGCAACTCCTACCAGCCGTGTTGGTCGGCGCCAGGAGGGGCAATCGAAGCATCTGAAAGCTCGATTGAAGCAGCCATTAGAGAATGCAGGGAAGAAATCGAACTTAAAATCGATCGGACCGATCTATTATTCATTCGAGATATAGAGTATAACTTTCGGTATCGCAAAGACAGAGTAAGCTTGTTCGAATGGCACCCGAAATCAAGGCCATATATAAAAATTGACAACCGCGAAATCATTGAAGCAAGCTGGTTCTCGCCAAGCAAAACCCATAAATTAAATCTCATTCCTCACTTGTCATCATATCTCGAAGACATAATACTTACAAAAATTGATATATGAATTTCTATAATTCAAAGTTGATCTAAAATTTTTATGAATCCGTATTTTCAGGTCCCTTGAGACTGGTCGGAGATATTAAATTGGCTGTCACGCAATCCCGGCAGGATTTCTTAGGAAACTCATCAAAATCCTCGACACCGGCTCGGCCAACGCATGCTTCGGTCGCGGACCCAGCCGGCAGGCGCATGGGTTACGGCGATAGTGCAGTCCCTGCCGCCGTCCGCCCATGCCCGGTAGAGGTCTCGGGCCAGCACTGTGGCCTGTTTGTGACTGAGCGTGACCGGACGGGAGTTGCGAAGGGTGGCGTAGAGTTGTTCGGTGGCAGAGGCAGCCTGCCCGTGCCGAACTTTCGCCTCGCTGGGATCGCGGGTCTTGAGCGAGAAGCGGACCATCGCCATGCCCGGCGTGATGGTGATGTGGCTGGTATCAGAACCCAAACGCACAGAGAGGACGCGGCCGACAGCGACGGGCCGAACGTCAGCGGGAATGCGTTGCTTGAACTGCTGGACGGAGGAGTCTGACCGCTTCGCCGGACGAGGGAGCCTGAGGAGCATGTGGCACACCGTTGTGGCACGGCCTGCCTGTCTCAACTACCTGATCCGGCTTATGTTTCTGAGGGGTAGACGCTTCTCAGAAAATTGGTGCCCAGGAAAGGACTCGAACCTTCACCTCTTGCAAGACTGGTACCTGAAACCAGCGCGTCTACCAATTCCGCCACCTGGGCTCGCCGGGGCCGCTTTGCGGCGCCGACGGGGTTTCGTTTAGGCGGGGTGGGGCCGGCCGTCAATCCGGATCGCAGCGGATTTTTCGGCCGGCCCGTCGATTGTGGCTCAGGCCTCGCGGCGCCACTCGCGGATGTCGACGAAGCGGCCGGCCACGGCCGCCGCCGCCGCCATGGCGGGGGAGACGAGGTGGGTGCGACCGCGATGGCCCTGGCGGCCCTCGAAGTTGCGGTTCGAGGTCGAGGCGCAGCGCTCGTTCGGGCTGAGGCGGTCGGCGTTCATGCCGAGGCACATGGAGCAGCCCGGCTCGCGCCAGTCGAAGCCGGCCGCCTTGAGGATCCGGTCGAGCCCCTCGGCCTCGGCCTGCTGCTTCACCAGGCCGGAGCCCGGCACCACCATGGCGGAGACGTTGGCGTGGACCTTCCGGCCCTCGACCATCTGGGCCACCGCCCGCAGGTCCTCGATGCGCCCGTTGGTGCAGGAGCCGATGAAGACGCGGTCGAGGGTGATGTCGGTGATCTTGGTGCCGGGGGTCAGGCCCATGTAGCTCAGGGCCTTCTCCTTCGACTGGCGCTTGTTCTCGTCCGCGATCCGCGACGGGTCGGGCACGGCGCCGGAGATCGAGACCACGTCCTCGGGGCTGGTGCCCCAGCTGACGATGGGCGGCAGGTTGGCGGCGTCCAGGCGGACCTCGCGGTCGAAATGGGCGCCCTCGTCGGTGACGAGGCTCTCCCAGTAGGCCCTGGCGCGGGCGAAGGCCTCGCCCTGGGGTGCCTTCGGCCGGCCCTCGACATAGGCGTAGGTGGTGGCGTCCGGCGCCACCAGGCCCGCGCGGGCGCCGCCCTCGATCGACATGTTGCAGATCGTCATCCGGCCCTCCATCGAGAGGGCGCGGATCGCCGAGCCGGCATACTCGATGACGTAGCCGGTGCCGCCGGCGGTGCCGATCTCGCCGATGATCGCCAGGATGATGTCCTTGGCCGTCACGCCCGGCGGCAGGGTGCCGTCGACGCTGACGCGCATGTTCTTGGCCTTCTTCTGCAGCAGCGTCTGGGTGGCGAGCACGTGCTCCACCTCCGAGGTGCCGATGCCGTGGGCCAGCGCCCCGAAGGCGCCGTGGGTCGAGGTGTGGCTGTCGCCGCAGACGATGGTCTGGCCCGGCAGGGTGAAGCCCTGCTCCGGTCCGATCACGTGGACGATGCCCTGGCGCCGGTCGAGGGCGTCGTAGAACTCGATGCCGAAGTCGCGCACGTTCTCGGCCAGCGCCTCGAGCTGGATGCGGCTCTCCGGGTCCTCGATGCCGAAGCGGCGGTCGGAGGTCTGCACGTTGTGATCGACCACCGCGAGGGTCTTCTCGGGGTGGCGCACCCGGCGCCCGGCCACGCGCAGGCCCTCGAAGGCCTGGGGGCTGGTGACTTCGTGGACGAGGTGGCGGTCGATGTAGAGGAGCGTGGAGCCGTCGGGCTCGACATCGACGACGTGGTCGTCCCAGATCTTGTCGTAGAGGGTGCGCGGCGCGGTCATGGCGTGGCTGTTCTGGTTGTTCGTCGGGAAACGGATGTCCGTGTCCCTTTAGTAGTGTTCCAAGGCGGGCAGCGAAAGTGGTGGCTTCACTGCGCCGGGCGGATGGCAGCCCGGAGGCGCCCGCATGGGGCTTCGCGCGCCGCCGCAAGGTCACTGGACCGGTCCGGACCCGCGGCCTAAAGCTGTCGGCACGGAGCCGCCGAGGCTTCGACCCTATCCCGATCGTCGCCGAGACCCCCATGCCGCCCATCGACATCCTGATGCTCAAGGCGATGCATCCCGAGGTCATGGACGCCGTCGCCGAGCGCTTCACCCTGCACCGGCTCGACATCGTCCCCGATCCGCAAGCCTTCCTGGCCGAGACCGGCCCGCGCATCCGCGGACTCGCCACGGGGGCCCAGGCGCCGGTGGACCGGGCCCTGCTGGCCCGCCTGCCGGGCCTCGAGATCATCGCGAGCTTCGGCGTCGGCTACGACACCATCGACACGCGGGCGGCGGCCGATCAGGGCGTCGTCGTCACCAACACGCCGGACGTCCTCACCGACGAGGTCGCCGACCTCGCCCTCGGCCTGCTGCTGGCCACCGTGCGCCAGATCCCCCAGGCCGACCGCCACCTTCGCGCCGGGCACTGGCCGCAGCGGACCTACCCGCTGACCCCGACCCTGCGCGGGCGCACGGTGGGCATCCTCGGCCTCGGGCGGATCGGCCGGGCCATCGCCCGGCGCCTGGAGGGCTTCGGCGTCGCCATCGCGTATCACGGCCGCCGGCCGCAGCCGGACGTGGCCTACGCCTACCACCCCACCCTGCTGGGCCTCGCCGAGGCCTCCGACGTCCTGATGGTGGTGGCCCCCGGCGGGCCGGAGACCAACGGGATCGTCGACGCGGCGGTGCTGGAGGCGCTGGGACCGCAGGGCCTCCTCGTCAACGTCGCCCGCGGCAGCCTCATCGACGAGGCGGCGCTGATCCGGGCGCTCCAGGCCGGCACCATCCTGGGCGCCGGCCTCGATGTCTTTGCCCAAGAGCCGCACGTGCCGCCCGCGCTCGTGGCCCTGGACCACGTGGTGCTCCTGCCGCATGTCGGCTCGGCCTCGGTGGCGACCCGCGCCGCCATGGGCCGGCTCGTGGTGGACAACCTCGTCGCCTGGTTCGACGGACGCGGCCCCCTCACCCCGGTGCCGGAGACGCCCTGGACGGCCCAGGCATGATCCGCGACACGATCTGCGCCACCGCGCTGGCCCTGATGCTGGCGCCGGCGACGGCGGCCCTGGCCCAGAACACCGCGCCCCCGCAGGAGAAGGCTACGCCGCCGGAAACGGCTCCGCCGCAGGAGGCGCCCGCGCCCAGCGCCGCGCCGGCGCAAGCCGCGCCCGAACAGCCCTTCGTCGAGAGCCTGCCCCGCGACATCGCCGGGGTGCCGGGCACCTGGGACCTGTCGCGGGACGGCAGCACCCGGCGCTGCGTCCTGACCCTGTCGGGCGCGAGCGGGCCCGCCGGGCGGCGCCTGTCCTTCCCGGCCGGGTGCCGCCGGGCCCTGCCGATCCTCAACCACGTCGCCGGCTGGCTCTTCACCGACGGCAACCTGCGCCTCGTCGACAAGGACGTCCGGCCGGTGCTGCAATTCAGCGCCCGGGTCGATGCCCGCAGCCTCGTGGCCGCCGCGGGCGACGAGCATTTCAGCCTGGTGCCGCTCCAGATCGTCGCGATGGTGCCGCCGACCGACGCGGTTCCGACGAGCCCCGGGGCCGGCTATGCCGGGACCGGTTCGGCGGCCCCGGATGCACGCAGCGCCCCGACGCCCGAGGCCGCGCCCGCCGGCGAGGGCCCGGCCCCCGGCACCTACGCCCTCGACCGCTACCGCGAGCAGGACGTCTGCCGCATCGAGCTGACGCCCGGCAGCGCACCGGCGCCGGTACGCATCCTCGACAATTGCCGCGACGGCGGCCTGACGGTGTTCGATCCGGTCTCCTGGCGCTTCGCCAACGGGCATCTCACGCTCAACGCCCGTCGCGGCCACGTGGTGAACCTCGTCGCCACCGGGGACGGGCGCTGGCGCCGCGACCCGGAGGTCGGCACCACCTTCGTGCTGCGCCGGGTCGATCCCGCCGCGCCCTGATCCCTGTCCCCTGAGCCCTGTCCCGCCGATCGCCCCCGATGCCGCAGACCGTCGCCGCCCTCTACCAGTTCGTCGCCCTGCCGGACGTCGCCGCCCTGCAGGCGCCGCTCGCGGCCCTGTGCACGGAGCTCGGGATCACCGGCACCCTGCTGCTGGCGCCCGAGGGCGTGAACGGCACGGTGGCCGGCTCGGACGCGGCCATCGACGCCTTCCTGGCGGCCCTGCGCAGCGGCCCGCTCTTCGGCGGTCGCCTCGCCCATCTCGACTGCAAGCTGTCGCGGGCCGAGGCGCCGCCGTTCCGCCAGCTCAAGGTCCGGGTGAAGCGCGAGATCGTCACTTTCGACGACGGCGCCACCGACGCAGCCACGGGCGCCGGCACCCCCGTGGCGCCTGAGGCCTGGAACGCCCTCCTCGACACGCCGGGTCTCCTCCTGATCGACACCCGCAACGCCTTCGAGGTAGCGCTGGGCAGCTTCCCCGGCGCGGTCGATCCGGGGATCACCCGGTTCAGCGCCTTTCGGGCCTATGTCGACGGCCTCGACCCGGCCGCGCATCCCCGCGTGGCGATGTTCTGCACCGGCGGAATCCGCTGCGAGAAGGCCGGCGCCTACATGCGCGCCAAGGGCTTTCCCGACGTGCGCCACCTCGCGGGCGGCATCCTGCGCTACCTGGAGACGGTGCCGGCGGCCGAGAACCGCTGGGCGGGCGACTGCTTCGTCTTCGACGGCCGCATCGCGCTGGGCCCCGCCCTGGTGGAGCGGCCCGACCACCCGCCGGAGGCCCTGATGTCCGAGATGCCGCGATGACCGATCTCTCCGCCCGCATCGACGCCCTGGAGATGCGCCTCACCGAGCAGGACGTGGTGATCGACGACCTCAACGCCACGATCACGGCCCAGTGGCGCCAGATCGACGCCCTCACCCGGCAGATGGCCAAGCTCGTGGAGGAGGTGGAGGCCGCCGCCAACCGCCCGGCCTCGGGTGCCCCGGAACCGCCACCGCCGCATTATTGAAGCGATGGTCGCCGCGGGATCCCTCTCCCCCTGCGGGAGAGGGTGGCCCGCGAAGCGGGTCGGGAGAGGAGAGCGCCGCTTCCGGAGAGGTCGACCCCTCTCCCGCCTGCTCCGCAGGCACCCTCCCCCGCAGAGGGGGGAGGGTCGAACCGCGATCCCGGCAGCCTTTTCGCCCCCTACCCCGCGACGCTCGCCTGGCTGACGAACTTCGTGGTCAGGTAGGCCTCCAGGGCCTCCGAGCCGCCCTCGCTGCCGTAGCCGGAATCCTTGACGCCGCCGAAGGGCGTCTCGGGGAAGGCGAGGCCGTGGTGGTTGATGCCGACCATGCCGCTCTGGACCCGGGCCGCGACCTCGACGGCGCGGGAGGCCGAGCGGGTATAGGCGTAGGCGGCCAGGCCGTACGGGAGCCGGTTGGCCTCGGCATAGGCGTCCGCGTCGTCGGAGAAGCGCTGGATCAGCGCCACCGGGCCGAAGGGCTCCTCGTTCATGATCCGGGCGGTGGGCGGCACATCGCAGAGCACCGTCGGCTCGAAGAAATTGCCGCGGTTGCCGATGCGCTTGCCGCCGGTGCGCAGCTCGGCGCCCTGCGCCACGGCGTCGGCGCAGAGGGTCTCCATCGCCTCCAGGCGCCGGGCGTGGATGAGCGGACCCATGGTGGTCTCGGGGTCGAGCCCGTCGCCGACCCGGCGGCCCTCCGCGAAGGCCACGAAGCCGTCGCGGAAGCGGTCGTACACGGAGTCGTGCACCAGCATCCGGGTCGGGGCGACGCAGACCTGGCCGGCGTTGCGGAACTTGTTGGCGCCGAGCACCGCCACGGCGGTGTCGACATCGGCATCCCCGAACACGATCGCGGGCGCGTGGCCGCCGAGCTCCATCGTCGCCCGCTTCATGTGCCGGCCTGCCAGCGCGGCGAGCTCCTTGCCCACCGGGGTCGAGCCCGTGAACGACATCTTGGCGATCACCGGGTGCGGGATGAGGTAGCCGGAGATCGCGGCCGGATCGCCGTAGACCAGGGAGAGCACGTCGCCCGGGACGCCGGCATCGAGGAAGGCCCGGATCATCGCCGCGCAGCTCGCCGGGGTGTCCTCGGGGCCCTTCAGGATCACCGAGCAGCCGGCGCAGAGGGCGGCCGCCACCTTGCGCACCGCCTGGTTGATCGGGAAATTCCAGGGCGTGAACGCCGCCACGGGACCGACGGGCTCGCGCAGCACCATCTGAGCGACGCCGTCGGCGCGGGCCGGGATGATCCGGCCATAGGCCCGGCGCCCCTCTTCCGCGAACCAGTCGGTGACGTCGGCCCCCGCCAGGATCTCCACCCGCGCCTCGGCCAGCGGCTTGCCCTGCTCCAGGGTCATGAGGCGGGCGATGTCCTCCACCCGCGCGCGCAGGAGGTCGGCGGCCCGGCGCAGCACCTTGGCGCGCTCGTAGGCCGAGACCTTTCGCCAGGCGGCGAAGCCCCGCTCGGCCGCCGCCAGCGCCCGGTCCAGGTCGGCGCGCGTCGCCACCGCCAGGGTGCCGAGGGTTTCGCCGGTGGCCGGGTTCAGCACCGGCAGGGTTTCCGAGCCGGACCCGTCGGTCCAGGCCCCGGCGATGTGCAGCGTCACGTTCGGATACGTCATCGGCGGCTCCCGCATGGCAATCGAGCGGGGTTGTCCGCCCTTCGCGCGCGGGCCGCAACCCACTTCGGGGGATGGCCGGGTCGCCGGCGCAGGTGCGCGTCGCCACACGGTTCGGCCGGGACGGTGGCGCGCGTCGGGTTAAGCCGCCCCCGGCGCATCCCGATCGTCTGGAACCGGAGCGATGCCAACGGTCGCTTCAGGCGGCGATGCGCTCGGCCACGGCCTCGGGGCCGGTGACGGTGACCGGGCCGCCGCGGCGGGCCTGGAGGGTGCCGCCCTTGGGGACGACCTTCCAGCCGTCGCGGCAGCCGTCGATCGGCTCGGAGACGACGACGAGGCCGGTCTCGGTCTGGCGGTAGTAGAGACTCGGGGGCGAGCCGTCGCAGGCCCAGCGATAGGCCGTCAGGGTCTCGCCGTCGGTGACCACGGCGGTGAAGCGCAGGGGCTCGGTGGCCTCGGCCGCCCGCATCAGGTCGCGCACGGTGGACAGGGTCCGGGCCATGGCGCCGATGGGGTCCTCGGCGAGGCCGTTCGCCAGGGCGAGGAGGAAGATCGCCTCGGAATCGGTGGTGCCGCGGCGGTCGTCGTAGAGGGCGTCCGGGATCAGCGCCTCGATCCGCCGCTTGATGCGGTGATAGCCGCCGATCTGGCCGTTGTGCATGAAGAGGTGGCGGCCATGGGCGAAGGGGTGGCAGTTCGCCCGGGTGGTGGCGGTGCCGGTGGAGGCCCGCACATGGGCGAAGAACATCCGCGCCCGCACCTGCTGGCAGAGGTTGACCAGGTTCTCGTCCGACCAGGCCGGGCAGACGTCGCGGTACAGGCCCGGAGCGACCCGCTCGCCGTACCAGCCGATGCCGAAACCGTCGCCGTTGGTTTCCGTCTTCGCCTCGGCCGCGTGGAGCGACTGGTGGACCAGCGAGTGCGTCGGTGCGCAGACGAGGTCGGTCAGGAAGACCGGCTCACCGGAATAGGCGAGAAAGCGGCACATGACGGACAAACACCCCCTGATCTTGACGACGCGACCGACCCGGTCGCCGCCCTAGGGCGGCGTCCGTCTCCTGCAACCTCTTCGATCCGTACCCCGGCAACGTTCAGGCTACCGCGGTGAACGAGTGGTTAACGGATCCCGCGGTCCCAGCCTCATGCCGAGCCAGCTATGCAAGAGGCGCACCGTCCGGGCGCCGGACGATCTCGGCGGGCGGCGGCCCGAGGGGCACTCATCATGCGAGCCCGGCGGGAATGCGGCGAAGGAACCGTTCATTGATGCGGGAACCGCATAGCCGGAACATCGATTCGGACTCTTGCCCCCTGCACCGTGGCGGCGCAGCATCACCTCGAGAGAATCAGTACCCCAAAAGGATCAGGCCGGGTCGCTGACGGCTGCCCCGTGCCCGCGTATCGCGTCCCGCCCGTCCTTCCCACGCGTTCGCCACGCCAGATGCCTGACTGAGGAGACTTCATGGATCGCTCACACGCCCCCTGCCCGATCGCCCTCGTGGTCGAGGACGACGCCGATGTCCGCAACCTCGCGACTGCCGTCCTGGAGGAAAGCGACCTCGACGTCATCGCCTGCGACACGGCCGAGGCCGCGATCTCGGTGCTCGAGCGCTCCGGCGGCAACGTCGCCCTGCTCTTCGCCGACGTCCGCCTCGGCGCCGGCATGGACGGGATCGCCCTGGCGAGCGCCGTCGAGCGTCGCTGGCCGGACGTCCGCGTCGTCCTCACCTCCGGCGGCGACGCCCGCGGCGGCGCGGCCCTGCCGGCCCAGGCGGTCTACATGCAGAAGCCCTGGCGTGCCCTCGACGTGCTGGTCCAGGCCGAGCACGCGACCACGGCGGCCCGGGCCGCCTGAGGGGTCCAGTCCAACGCGAAACAGCCCGGCCGCTGAGCGACCGGGCTGTTTCGTCTTTACAGCGAGACCGACGGTGGCGACGCTGCGCCGCCGTCGTCTGCCTCGATTGCGCAGGCCTGACGTCAGGCGTTGCCGGCGGGCGGCAGCACGGTCGGAGCGGTCGGCGCGAACGGCGAACCGCCCGGACGACGCGGCGCACCGGCGCCGAAACGGGGCTTCGGCTTCGGCGCGGCGATCAGGCCCTCGCGGATCGCGGTCTTGCGGGCCTGCTTGCGGGCGCGGCGCACGGCCTCGGCCTTCTCACGAGCCTTGCGGACGGAAGGCTTCTCGTAGGCCTTGCGCTGCTTCATCTCGCGGAAGATGCCCTCGCGCTGCATCTTCTTCTTCAGGACGCGGAGGGCTTGGTCGACGTTGTTGTCGCGAACGAGTACCTGCAACGGTTTCAATCCTCTGAAACGATGTTTGTTGGGCGGCACCGACCCTGAGACCCGCCCGGAGCCCCGCGACGCGAACTGCAAAACGTCCCGGACCCGGGATTTCCCCCGGGCGGGACGTCCGTCAGACGGCCTCGAATCGGCGCAGAAACTGCACTTGGGGCAGGCTCATACACCAACCGCCCGCGAGTTCCAACACGCCTCGCCGCGGCCGGGGCGCATTATCGCGGCGCCGGGGGAACAAACCGCAGGTGCTGTCGCCTTCGGGACGGGCACCGCCCTTCCGGCGTGGCAGGCATTCCAGCGAGAAGGATTCCGAAGTGGTCGCATCCGTCCGACGAGGCGAAGACTGGCATCCGCGAAGATACGGCGCCCGATCCGGAGCTTTTCCCCTCGAAGCCGATGTTGCGCGAGGGACGAATGGTTGCCCATTCGTCCCTCGGATCGTGCGAATTTTCCGATCCTTAAGGTTTGTAACCGAGTTTCACTGGGCGGCGTGGGGCATCATCCGGGGGGATGACCTTGAGCTGCGGCCAGAACCCTTCCGGGGTTCCGACTTTGGGGCGAACGATGCTGGGTCTGAAGAACAAGGCGTCCATCGAGACGGCCGCGAAACTGGCCGCCCTCGACAAGTCGCAGGGCATCATCGAGTTCGACCTCGACGGGACGGTGATCACCGCCAACGCGAACTTCCTCGCCGTCGTCGGCTACACCCTGGCGGAGATCCGCGGGCAGCATCACAGCCTCTTCGTCGAGCCGGCCCAGCGCGACAGCGCCGCCTACGCCGAGTTCTGGACCAAGCTGCGCCGGGGCGCGTACGAGGCCGCCCAGTACAAGCGCATCGCCAAGGGCGGCAGCGAGGTCTGGATCGAAGCCTCCTACAACCCGATCCTCGACGCCTCCGGCAAACCCTACAAGGTGGTGAAGTTCGCCACCGACATCACGCAGCAGAAGATGCATGACGCCGACGTGGAGGGGCAGCTCGCCGCCCTGCACAAGGCCCAGGCGGTGATCTCCTTCTCCCTCGACGGCACCGTCCTCGACGCCAACGCGAACTTCCTTTCCGCCATCGGCTACACCCTGCCGGAGATCGTCGGCCGGCATCACCGGATGTTCGTGGCGCCCGAGGAGCGCGACAGCGCGGCCTATGCCGAATTCTGGGCCCGGCTGCGCCAGGGCACCTACCAGGCCGCCCAGTACAAGCGCCTGGCCAAGGGCGGGCGCGAGGTCTGGATCGAGGCCTCCTACAACCCGATCCTCGATGCCGGCGGGCGACCCTACAAGGTCGTCAAGTTCGCCACGGACATCACCGCGCAGGTGACGCTCCTCAACAACCTGCGGCAGCTGATCGCCCAGAACTTCGGCGAGATCGACGGCGCGGTGCTCCTCTCCAACACCCAGACGCAGGAGGCGGACGCCGCGGCCAGCACCACCTCCAGCAACGTCCAGACCATGGCGGCGGCCTCCGAGGAGCTCGCCGCCTCCGTCGCCGAGATCTCCCAGAGCATGGCCCATTCGCGGGTCGCCACCGAGGCGGCGCAGGGCCAGGTGGTCGCCGCCGCGGAGGCGACCCGGAAGCTGACCCAGGCCGCCGGCGCCATGAGCGGCATCGTCGGCCTGATCCAGACCATCGCCGGCCAGATCAACCTGCTGGCGCTCAACGCGACGATCGAATCGGCCCGGGCCGGCGAGGCGGGCCGCGGCTTCGCGGTGGTGGCCCAGGAGGTGAAGAACCTCGCCAACCAGGCGGCGCGGGCCACCGAGCAGATCACCGGCGAGATCGACAACGTGCAGGCGGTCTCCCAGCAGGTTGGCGAGTCCCTCCACACCATCCAGACCTCGGTGGCGCAGATGCGCGAATACGCCATCAGCACCGCGGCGGCGGTGGAGGAGCAGAGCGTCGTCACCCAGGACATGTCGGGCAACATGCAGCACGCCGCGAGCGCGGTCGCGGCGATCTCGCGCAACATCCAGGCGATCGGCCAATCGATCGGACAGGTCTCCCGCGCGGTGGAGACCACCAAGGACGCCGCCCGGGTCCTCGCCCGCTAAGGCCCCCCGCCCCGGGCCGGCCCTTACCCCTGGGCCGGCATCCCCTTGGGCCGCGCCAGGTCCGCCAGCAGGCTCGCCGCCACCGTCGCCTTCGAGACCGTGAGCCCCGAGGCCGTGATCGCCTCCAGGGTGGCGCGGGCATGGTCGAGGGCCGCGCCGCGGCTCCGGCTCCAGGCCGTCACCGCCTCGGGGCCGGCGCCCACCGTGCCGATGATGTCGGCGGTGAGCTGCCGGTGCGCCGTGGCGATGCCGGCGACCGCCCGCTCCAGGGCGATGCGGTCGTAGGTGTCGCCGGTGGCGACCGCCCGGGCGGCCGCCGCGAGCTCGGAGAGCGGGAGCGCCCGGTCGAGGGCGAAGTGGGTCGCGGCGATGTCCGGGATCGCGCCGCCGCCGGTCTCGGCGATCCGGACGATGTCGGGGGCCGAGGTCAGGGCGGTGAGCGCCGCGAGGCGTCGGGCCGGCGACTCCGCCATGCCGAGGCCGACGAGTTCGGCCTCGCGCGCCGCGCGCTGCCCGTTCACCGCCTCCCCCATGACCTCCGGCAGGGCCGCCTGCAGGGCGCTGATGCCCTCGCGGTAGCGGGCGACGAGGGGCGCGACGCTGCCCGAGAGGTCGAGGTTGCGCAGGAACCAGACGATCCGGCCCACGAGCAGGTCCTGCACCTCGGCGTAGAGGGCGATCTGCGCCTGGCCGCCGATGGACCCGGCGAGCCCGTCGATGGCGAGGTTCAGCTCCATCAGGCCGTAGGCGTCGCGGGTGATGGCGTAGGCCTTGGCGATGGCGCTCGCATCGGCGCCGGTCTCCTCCACGAGGCGGGTGACCAGGGAGGGCCCGCCGCGGTTGACGATAATGTTGGAGAGCGCCGTGCTGATGATCTCCCGGCGCAGGCGGTGGCCGTTCACCGCGTCGGGGAATTGCTGGCGCAGGGCGGCGGGGAAGTAGCGCTGCAGCTCCCGGTCGAAATACGGATCATTCGGGGCCGGGCTCGCCAGGAGGGCGTCGTAGAGGGCGAGCTTGGCGTAGGCGAGGAGCACCGCGTATTCCGGCCGGGTCAGCCCCTCCCCCTTGCGCATCCGCTCGGCGATGGCGGCGTCGTCGGGCAGCAGCTCCACGGTGCGGTCCAGGCGCCCCTCCGCCTCCAGGGCCTGCATCGTCCGCATGGCGAAGCCCGTCTCGGGCAGGCCCCGGTGCTGGGCCAGGGAGAGCGCCAGGGTCTGGAGCTGGTTGTTGCGCAGCACCAGGGCGGCGACCTCGTCGGTCATCGCCACCAGGAGGGCGTTGCGGGCCGGCCCGTCGAGGCGGCCGTCGCGCTCCGGGATCATCAGCGCGATCTTGATGTTCACCTCGACGTCCGAGGTGTTCACCCCGGCGGAATTGTCGATGGCGTCGGTGTTCAGGCGGACCCCGTTGCGGGCCGCCTCGATGCGCCCGCGCTGGGTCGCCCCGAGATTGGCGCCCTCGCCGATGACCCTGGCCCGGACCATCGCCCCGGTGATGCGCACCGCGTCGTTGGCCCGGTCGCCGGCCTCCTCGTCGGATTCGGCGGTGGCGCGGATATAGGTGCCGATGCCGCCGAACCAGAGCAGGTCCACCGGCGCCTTCAGGATCGCCTGCATCAGCTCCGCCGGGGTCGCCGCGTCCTGCGCGAGGCCGAGCGCCGCCTGGATCTCGGGAGAGAGCGGGATGGTCTTCAGGCTGCGGGCGTAGACGCCGCCGCCCGGCGAGATCAGGCCGGCATCGTAGTCGCGCCAGGAGGAGCGGCCGAGATCGAACAGGCGCCGGCGCTCGGCGAAGCTCGCGGCCGCGTCGGGGTTCGGGTCGAGGAAGATGTCGCGGTGGTCGAAGGCCGCCACGAGGCGCAGGGAGCGCGACAGCAGCATGCCGTTGCCGAAGACGTCGCCGGACATGTCGCCCACGCCCGCCACCGTGATCGGGTCGCTCTGGGTGTCGATGTCCATCTCGAGGAAGTGGCGCTTCACCGCCTCCCAGGCGCCGCGGGCGGTGATGCCCATGCCCTTGTGGTCGTAGCCCTGGCTGCCGCCCGAGGCGAAGGCGTCGCCGAGCCAGTGGCCGCGCTCCGCCGAGAGGGCGTTGGCGATGTCCGAGAAGGTGGCGGTGCCCTTGTCGGCCGCCACCACCAGGTAGGCGTCGTCGGGATCGTGCCGCACCGTGTCGGCCGGCGGCACGATGGCGTCGCCGACGATGTTGTCGGTGAGTTCGAGCAGGGTCCGGATGAAGATCCGGTAGCTCTCGGTGCCCTCGGCCATCCAGGCCTGCCGGTCCGAGGCCGGGGGCAGGCGCTTGGGAAAGAAGCCGCCCTTGGCGCCCACCGGCACGATCACGGCGTTCTTCACCTGCTGGGCCTTCACCAGGCCGAGCACCTCGGTGCGGAAATCCTCCGGCCGGTCGGACCAGCGCAGGCCGCCGCGGGCGACGTAGCCGAAGCGCAGGTGCACGCCCTCCACCCGGGGGGCATAGACGAAGATCTCGAAGAACGGGCGCGGCAGCGGCATGCCGCTGACCTTGGCGCAGGCGAACTTGACGGCGATGGCCTCCCGGCGGCCGCCCCCCGGGGCGACCTGGAAGAAGTTGGTCCGCAGGGCGGCCTCGATCAGGTTGACGAAGCGGCGCAGGATGCGGTCCTCGTCGAGGCTGGTCACGGCGGCGAGGTCCGCCTCGATCCCGGCGCGGATCCCGGCCTGGGCCGCGTCGCGGTCGCCCTCGGCGGCCGGGTCGAACCGGGCCCGGAACAGGGCGACGAGAGCGCGGGCGACGCCCGGATGGGCGCTCAGGGTGGCGGCGAGGTAGCCCTGGCCGTAGCGGATGCGGAGCTGGCGCAGGTAGCGGCCCAGCGCGCGCAGCAGCGCGACCTCGCGCCAGGGCAGCTCGGCCTCCAGCACGAGACGGTTGTAGCCGTCGGATTCGGCCAGCCCCGTGCCCAGCGCCAGCAACGCCTCCTCCAGCAGGGTCTCGAGGCGGCCGAGGTCGATGGCCGCCCCCGTGGCGCGCTCCAGCAGCATGTCGTGCAGCCAGACCCGGGCGGCCTCGTCGGCGCCGGGGGGCAGGATGCGGTAGGTCCGCTCGTTGATGACCCGGAAGCCGAGATTCTCCAGCACCGGCACCCGCTCGGACAGGGAGAGCGAGGCGCCCCGCGAAAACACCTTCAGGCGGATCTGCGCGTCCGGGTCGGTGGCGCGCCGGCCGATATCGGCCGCCCGGGGGCGCTCCGGGCTGAGGCGCTCCAGGGTCGTGATGTCGGCGATGGCGACGGCGGGCGCGAAGCTTTCGCGATAGGCCGCCGAGAAGGCCTCGCCGTAGCGGGCCGCCAGGATCCGCGCCTCCGGGCCGTCCCGGGTCTCGGCCAGCGCCGCCCGCAATTCGTCGCCCCAGGTGCGGACCAGGGCGGCGATGCCGGCTTCCAGGGCCGCCGGGTCGCGCTCGGGCGCGCCGGATTCCGGCAGGCCGATGATGAAGTGGGTGCGGGCGAGCGGCCCTTCGGGGAAGTACGGGTAGGCGGCCGAGACCCGGCCGCCGTACGCACCGGCGAGGTAGGCGCCGATCCGTGCCCGCACGGTGGAATCGTAGCGGTCCTTCGGCACGTAGACGAGGAGCGAGACGAAGCGGCCGAAGCGGTCGGGCCGCGACAGCACCCGCAGGCGCGGCCGGTCCGCGAGGTGGGCGATGGCGAGGGCGAAGCGGTAGAGCCGGTCGGCGTCGATCTGGAACAGGTCGTCGCGCGGGTAGGTCTCCAGCACGTCGAGGAGGCCGCGCCCCGCATGGCTCGTGGGATCGAGGCCCGCGCGCATCGCAACCTGCGCCACCTTCTCCCGCAGGTAGGGGATCTCCCGCGTCGGCAGGGTGTAGGCGCTGGCGTTGAACAGGCCGACGATCCCGACCTCGCCGGTCAGGCTGCCGTCGGCGCCGAACAGCTTGCAGGCGATGTAGTCGAGATGGGCCGCCCGGTGGACCCGGGACTTCACGCTGGCCTTGGTGATGATGAGCGCCTGCGGGCCCTCGAGGAAGGCCCGGATCTCGGGCGTCATGTCCACCAGGGCGCCGCCGCGCCGGAGCACCGCCACCGCCGGATCGCGCAGGAGCCCCAGGCCCGAGCCCTCCACCAGGGCATGCTCGGACCCGGACAGGCTGTGCTCGCGCAGGCCCAGCAGGGTGAAGTGCCCCGCGCCGAGCCAAGCGAGGAAGGCCCGCGCCTCCGCCACCTCCCCCTGCGGCAGGGGTGGCGGGGCGTGGGCGTAGGCCTCCGCGAGGCCGGCGAGGCGGGTCGCCATGGCGTCCTGGTCGTCGGTGGCCAGGGCGACGTCGCGGAACACGCGGGCGAGCCCCTCGACGAGGCGGGTGCGGGCCTCCCCGGCATCGAGCCGGTCGAGATGGATGTGGATGAAGCTCTCCCGCGCGAAGCCCGCCTGCGTGTCGGCGGTGGTCTCCCCGACCACCCGGACCAGGGCGCCGCTGCCGTCGCGCTCGACCCCGAGGATCGGGTGGGCGACGAGGTGCGGGGCCAGCCCCTGCTCCGTCAGCTCGGCCAGGGCGGAATCGAGTAGGAATGGACGGTTGTCGTTCACGACCTCGACGATGGTCAGGTCGCGGCTGCGGCCGTCGCGCTGGACGGCGCGGTCGCTGACGGAGAGGTTGGCGGGCGCGCCCGGGTGCCGGGGCTGGGCCAGGTGCTCCCGCGCCGCCAGGGCGAGGTCGGCGAGATCCTGCGGCGTGTAGGGCGCGAGGTCTTCGGGCGGCACCCGTCCGAACAGGTCGGTGACGAAGCCGCCAGGGCCTCCCTGCGCCACCACCCGGTCGGCGGCGGCGCCGAGAAGATCGGTGCGGGCGCCCCGGGCCTCGGGGCTGGACAGGGCGGCGTTCCGTTCCAGTGCCATGGTCAGCGTGTCCTTGCGGCGGGCATCGGTGCGATCGGACCCGGCGCGATCGAAACCGGGACGAGCGAACTCGAGGAGTCCCGATCCGGGCGGCGCGCGGCGGCGATCGGGAGGGGACGGCCCGTCAGGGGGTGGGGGGCGGACGGACGGTGGCTGGAGCGCATCGCTGGGTCGCCGATCTCTCTGCCGGCCCGCGATTCGCTCGCGATGGCCGCCGCGCCCTCACTTGAGCATCGGGCCTCCCGTCTTTCCAGGGCCGGACGCCCCGATCGGGCACGAGCGGCTACGACCGGCGGTCGATGTCAGGCTTTCCAGGCGGCGCGCGGCGCGGGGGGCGACGGCGCCCTGGGCGCGGCGAGGGTCGGTCAGCCGGCTCAATCGGGCCGGATATCCCGCGAAACGATGGGACGATCGTATGGCGATCAGCGCTTCATCCTATCTATACGCACCATTCCGGCCCTCTATTCATCGAATATCACGGATTCTTGAAGACAACTCACGGTTTTATCGGCGATTTTCAGTCTTGAGAGACGGATCGTTTCGGGCAATGACATCGACCGTCTGTCCGTGACGGTCGGGGCCCGCGAAACGCCCGCGACCCTGCGAGGAGAGAAGGCGTGCCATCTCCATCAGGAGCCCGCTTCGCCGCCCCGCGCACCGCCGGTCTCCGGGGCGATTCGCCCCCGCGCCGGAATGGCAACCGGGTCTCCGAGGACGATCGAGGGCGGAGACCGGGTCCTGCGATGACCGGGTCCGGCGCCGGTTCCACGCCCGTGCGGACGCGGATCCGGGACGGGTCCGACGGGCGCCCCTCCCGCCTATCGCGTTGAGACAGAAGGCCGATCGCCGGAGGCGCGGGACTTTGGCTCGCACGCGGCGCGTCGCTTCGGAGCCGCGCTTCGCCCCGGGCCCGTCCTCCCGGCGCAGCAGCACATCGTAGGACTGGAAGCATATCAGAGCTATTGTGAATGGATTTTAATGTAGCGCCCGGGCTTTTGACTGGACTTAGAACAATGGTCTCTCATAATCCGGCATGGGGCAGGCAATGCGTGCCTGCACTTACGTAGTCATGAGAGATGATTCCTTGTTTTCCGCGAATGTGATCCGTTCCGGAATTTCTGTGCCGAAGGAGGAACCGCGTCCGTCCGTTCCCGCCTCGCTGGCGCAGATTCTGCGGCTGGTCGAGGAATTGGCCCAGATCGGGCTCTGGTCCATCGACCTCCGGTCCGGCGTCCTCTCGCTCTCGGACGGCGCCGGGCGCCTCACGGGCCTTTCCCAGCAGACCACCCGGATGGAGGCCCTGCGCGCCCTCGTCCATCCCGAGGACGGCCTGATCTTCGAGGAGGTCGCGGCCGCGCTGCGGACCGGCATCCCGGTCGATCGCGGCTTCCGGATCGTCCGTCCGGATCGGACCGTGCGCTGGGTCGAGTTCAAGGGGAACGTGGTGCTCGGGGCGGATGCCCGCCCGGTGCGGGCCGACGGCCTGATCCTGGACGTCACCAGCCGGCACGAGACCACGCAATCGGTCCTGCGCAACCAGGCGCGCTACGAAGGCCTGGTGCAGGCGATCGCGGCCGTGGTCTGGCTGATGAGCCCGGACGGGGTCCACCAGCCGTCGCCGAGCTGGTGCGCCCTCACGGGTCAGACCCCCGAGGAGTGGCATGCCGGCGGCTGGGCCTCGGCGATCCATCCCGAGGACCGGGAGCGCGCGGCCAGCGCCTGGGCCACGGCCTTCCGCCGGCACGAACCCTACGAGGCCAATTACCGCCTGCGCCGCGCCGACGGGCATTACCGCTGGGTCAGCAGCCGGGCCGTCCCGGTGCTCAACCCCGACCGCTCGGTCCGGGAATGGATCGGCCTCGTCATCGACATGACCAGTACGGCCAGCGTGATGACCCAGCCCCGGGACCCGGCCCTGGTCGACATTTCCGGGCCGCTGATCCGGAGCGCCCGGGCGATGCTCAACTGGTCGATCCCGGACCTCGCGGCGGCCGCGGAGGTCTCGGGCTCCAGCATCAAGCGATTCGAGGAGAGCGGCGGTGCCGTGCTGCGACCGCGGACGCGGGCCGCCATCCGGAACGCCCTGGAAGCCGCCGGCATCACGTTCGTCGCGCGCCTGTCCGGCGAGGTCGGGCTGGTATACCGGCCGGTCGCGGCCGAGGTGCCGCCGGAATCCCGACCCGGTACCGCCGCCTGAGGCGGAACGGGGCCGCCGGTCGCGCGACCTCGACGCGACCGGCGTGGTATACTAGCGGGCGCCGAGGAGCTCGACGTCGAAGATCAGGGTCGCGTTGGGCGGGATCACGCCGCCGGCGCCGCGCGGGCCGTAGCCCTGGTCCGGCGGAATGATCAGGGTGCGCTTGCCGCCGACCTTCATCGTGGCGACGCCCGTATCCCACCCGGCGATGACCTGCCCGGCGCCGAGGGTGAAGCTGAAGGGCGTGCCGCGATCCCGCGAGGAATCGAACTTCTTGCCCGGCTTGCCCCCGTCGTCGAGCCAGCCCGTGTAGTGGACGCTGACCTTCTGGCCGGCCTTCGGCTCGGGGCCGGTGCCCACGACCTCGTCACGGTACTGGAGGCCCGAGGGGGTGGTGATGGTCTCGGCGGATGCGGATGCAGTCATGGCGAGGATCAAGGCTCCGGTGAGGGCATAGAGGGGACGGCGCATGGTAGGTCCTGTCTGGCATGCCGAGGCGGCGCAGTAGCACGGACTCGCCAGGACGTCACAATCCGGCTCGCCGCACGCCCTCAGCGCCGGAGCAGCCGCCGCGCCTCGCCCCGGGCCGTCTCCTCCAAGCGCGCGAGCCGAAGGCGCCGCTCCAGCCCGATCAGCCCGCGGGAGCCGTCCGGAACCGCGATGATCTCGGCGACGGTGTCGCGCTCGCGGTAGAGGCTTTCGAGGGCCGACCCGGCCAGGGTCGCGGAGTCGAGGCGTTCGGCGAAGCCCTCCGCATGCAGCGCCCGCACGATCTCGGCCTCCAGGACGAGGCCCGGCGCGAAGGCCCGGGCGGTCTCGTCGTAAGTGGTCTTCAGGAGGTACGCGGTTCCGCCCGCCACCAGCGCGAGGCTGACGGCCAGGGTCGTCCCATCCCGGGTCAGGGTGTCGGCCCGGATGCCGATCGAGCCTCCCTCGGCCCGGAACAGGGCGCGGGCGAAGGCGGCATGCGCCGTACGGCAGGCCATGGCGGTGCCGGCGCTCCCCTTCCAGCCGGCGGCCTCGAGCTCGAGGAAGACCTCCACCGCCCGGGCGAGAGCCGGTCCCTGCGTCACGCTCTGGAGACTGACCGCACCGCCCTCGGCGAGGCGGCGCTGCCGGCGCCGCAGATCCTTGAGCCGCGAGGGATGCGGATGCCCGGCGAGGAAGGCGGCATGATCGGGGCGCCTGTCGAGGACCGGACGGACGAACCGGGCAACCTCTCCGAGATCCCAGCCGGCCTCCGCCATCGCGGCGAGCAGGTCGCGGCCCGGAGCCGCCTCGACCGAGAGCAGCGGCCAGCGCCACGCCCGTCCGCCGGAGGCGACGGCAAGGCCCTCGACCAGGGCCGCCAGGATCGCAGGCCTGTCCGGGCCCTCCGCCACCAATGGCGCGGACGCGGTGATGAAGGGCGACGCGAACGGCAGCAGGACGGATCGCCCGAGCCCGCAGATATCGTAGGAGCGGCGAAACGGCAGCACCGCTTCGAGGCGCTCCGGCCCGTGCACGACGACGACCCGCAGGTCCGACGATGCCAGGCCGCTCGCCAAATGGGCCTGCATCACGTGCCGACCGAAGAAGGGATGGGCGCGTCCTGCGCGGGCCGAGAGGTCGTCCCAGGCCTCTGCCTCCCGCCCGAGGGACGCGAGCGTCGTGATCGCGTGGGTATAGGCCGGCGCGACCCGCCGGGCGTGAGCGGCGCTCATCGGCCCCGTCTCCCAAACAGACCGATCCGGACCGGCGTCACCAGGCCATGCACCGTGTAGGCAGCCCAGGCCATGGCGGCGGCGCGCACCACGGTCGCGAGCGCCATGGCCAGGGCCGCCCCGATCACCCCCAGCACCGGGACCAGGATGATGCAGAGGCCACCGGCCAGACCCAGCATGCCGACGGCCACGCTGGCGGCCAGACGCTCTCCGCCGAGCATGTTGAGCAGGTCCTCACCCGGGCCGAAGACGCTGGCCGCGACGCTGCCGGCGACGAGGACGGCGAGGATGGGCAGGCTGTCCCGGAACTCCGGGCCGAACAGCCCCAGCAGGAGGGGCGCGACCGCGAGGACGGCGATCCCGATGAGCGCGGTGGCCGCCAGGGTGAGACGCGCCTGCAGCGCGACCAGATCGGCGAGCCCCACCCGGTCCCCGGCCGCATGGGCCGCGGTGAAGCGCTGCGCCGTGGCGGCGGTGGCGGCGAAATGGACGAAGACCACGAATTGCTGGATCCGGGTCGCGGCGAAGTACAGCCCCACCGTGGCGGGCGGGACGAGCAGGCTGAGTACGACGACGTCAATGAAGCTGGCAGCGGAGGTGGCGAGATCGCTGCCCGCGATCGGCAGGCAGGCGCGGAACCAGCGTCGCCAGGCATAGCGGCGCGGTCCGGCGGGCAAGATCGCCCGAAGGCGCAGCAGCAGCAGGGCCGCCTGGATCGAGACCGCGATCCCGGTCGCCACGAGGGTACAGAGGACGGCGACGCGCGCCTCCGCCGGTGCGCCAAACCCCACGGCCGCGACCATGGCGGCCATGATCAGGCCCTGCCGCAGCAGGTACGGGGGGGCGATGGCGAGCACGGCCCAGTTCTGACCGCGGGCCACGCCCTCGCAGTAATCCTGGAGCGCGAAGAGCGGCAGCACCAGCGCCGCCACAAGGAGGGGGGCGGCATAGGGGCCCTCCAGCAGGGAGCCCTCGACCCAGACCAGGGCGAGCCCCCCGAAGGCGACGGCGAGCGCGCTCGCCAGCGTCACGGTCGCACCGCCGATGAGGTAGGCGCGGACGGCCGCGAGATCGCTTCGGGCCTGATCCGCCGGGATGAACCGGCAGGCACCCTGCGACAGGCCGAGGGTGGCCGAATGACCGAGGATGGCGATCCAGACCCAGATCGCCGCGAAGATCCCGTACTCGGTGCCGCCCATCAGGCGCGCCATCAGCACCTGCCCGACATAGGCGAAGCCGGCCGCGCCGATGCGGATCGCGAAGACGTGGATCGCCGCCCCGGCGGCACCGCCGCGCAGTCGCGTCAGGGCGCTCCACGCGCCGGCGGCTCCGATCCTGTCCGTCGCTATGCTCACCGAATGGCCCCCGCCCGATCCCTACCGGTGTAGGGCCTTCGCCATTGCGGCGCGGTTAAGCCGAGCGGTTAAGGCTTTGGTTCAGGGCCCGGCGGGCGCCGTGGCGGGCAGCTTAGTCCCGGCTGAGTCCTTCGGGGGCGCCAGGGTCAGGGTGGGACGCCCGGCGCTACCCGTCGAGGCCGGATCCGGCTGCAGAAGCGACAGGGTGATCGCGCGGGTGACGTGCTCGGCCATGCAGCGCAGCCCGAGATCGTTCAGCCGGAACTGGCTGCCCAGGAGATGTCCTTCGCCCTTGTCGTTGCGGCGGGCGAGGTAGCGCATCGCCTCGTAGCGCTGGACCAGGGGTACGCCCTCCCGCAGGGCGACCTCCTGCACCTTGCGCACGAGACTGGTGTAATAATCGTCCGAGGCGAGGCTCGCGGTGTAGACCGGGCTGACGAGAACGACGTCGATCTCATGCCCCTTGATCCATTGCACGGTCTCGTCGAGGGCCGTGCCGAAGGCATCGAGATCCACCCGGGCAAGGGCGTCGTGGGAGCCGACCTGCCAGATGACGAGGTCAGGCTCTACCTCCGCAACCATGCTGCGCAGGCGCTCGCCCGCTCCCGATGCGATCTCGCCTTGCAGCCCCCGGCTCTCCACCACCACGTCGACATCCGGCAGGGAGCGCTCGAGGGCGGTCTCAAGCTTGACCGGATAGGTGGCGGACGACCCGAGCCCCATGGTCGAGGCGCCGATCGCGAGCACGCGGACCGGGCGTTTTTCCTTGAGAGCTGCCTTCACCGCGCCGAGGCGGGCCAGGGTGTAGAGCTTCGAGCCAGGCACCCGACATTCCGGCGACAGGGTCACGTCCACAGCCTCCGCATCCGGCCCCTGTCCGGCGGCGACGCTCGGAGGCGACACCACGGTCGGCGGTGGAGGTCCCACCTTCACGGGGTCTTGATGGGCCGCCGGCTCCTGCGCCCAGGCTCCGCCTCCGCCGAGGGGGCAGAGGAGAGCCAGGCTCAGGGCGAGGAGACCCGCGGCTTTCGGGAGCGCCATTCGACGAACCATGCGGTGAAACCCAGTGCGAACAGGCCGGACCCTACGACGAAAACGTCAACAACGACACCGCCGCCGGTCCAGAACCGCACGAGCTGCGCGGCCAGGCTGAGCAGCGAGCCGATTGAGAACACTGCGAGCGAATTTCGTCCCAGGCTGGCGAGGAAGGCCGTGATCCATCCGAGGCGCGGGGCGAGGAACCCGTAGAGCGTCTGGAAGGCGAGGAGTACGCCGAGGAAGTGGATGACCCGCGCAGGCGACAGATAGGTCTTGTCGAAGGTGAAGACGAGGCGCGGATCAGGAACAAGGAGCGGATCGGGGCGCAGGTCGAGCACCGAAAGGGCGATGCCGGTGAGAACGATGACCACTCCCACCGGGACGAGCCGACGCGACCAGCGCTTCAGCCAGGGCGAGGTCCGGCTCCAGTCCTGCATGGTGAAGCCGAGAACGAGGAGAAGCTGCCAGCACAGCGGGTCGAAGAACCAATCGCCCTCGCCCGGCCAGGAGGGCAGGTTCCACTCGAACACGAGGCTAGAGGCATAGAGCGCGAAGGACAGGAGCAGGGCCGCGAGCCGGCTCACGCGCCCGATCAGTACGAAGACGGGCGCGATTCCGAGGAGCACGACGTAGAGCGGCAGAATGTTGAAGAAGCCGAGCTGGTGGGTCAGCAGCACGAAGCCGACCATGGTCTGGATCGGATCGGCGAAGAAGCCTCCCGCATTGTGCCATTCGAGCAGCAACGGGTTGTCGAGCACCAGGGCCGTCCCGGCAATCATGCCGAGGGCGAGCGCCATCGTGGTGATCTGAGCCCGATAAACCTCGATGGTGCGCGACATCAGCCGCAGCACGGTCTTCAGCCGCGGCTCGGGGCTCCCGTCACGATTGCGGGTGGCGATTCCGATCGACCAGCCGGCCAGGAAGACGAACAGCTCGGCGGCATCGGAGATGCCATACTGCGAATAGGTGTACCGCTCGAAGGTGTTGCCGGGAATGTGATTCACGAAGATCGTGACGAGGGCCAAACCCCGCCAGAAATCCACCGCGTTCGGTTCGCGCATCGGGGCTCCGCACTCCGGTAGCTCGAGAGGACAGATGCGAGGCGGGCTGTATCTCGCGGCCGCGCGGCAAGGGCCGGCCCTGATACGGTGCCCTCGCGGTTCTGCAAAGGGCAACCTTTGGCGGAGATGGACGGAGGCTGGTCTCGCCCGGCCCTGCGGGCAAAGCCGACGCCCGGTGAGGTGCATACCCCGGCGGTGTGGCATAAATACCGGCGACGCCGAAGGGTCCCCTCCCTATGGTGGAGCCGGTTTTCACGTTGCGGATTCATTCATGCAGACCCCCGTCGCCGGCGACGCCGCGCCGATCCCGACCGGAGTGCCAGGCCTCGACGAGATCCTCCACGGCGGCTACGCGGCCCAGCGGGCTCATCTCATCGAAGGGCGGCCCGGCAGTGGCAAGACCACGCTCGGACTGCAATTTCTCCTCGACGGTCTGAACCGGGGCGAGAAGGGCCTCTACATCACCCTTTCGGAAAGCCGACGTGAGCTCCTCTCTGTGGCTGAGCGCCACGGCTGGTCCCTTGAAGGCGTCGAGATCTACGAGTTGGTGCCGCCGGAGCTCAGCCTGGATTCGGAGCAGCAGCAGACGCTTATCCACTCGTCCGACCTCGAACTGGGTGAAACGGTTCGGATGGCTCTGGCCGAGATCGAGCGGGTGAACCCGGTCCGGGTGGTGTTCGACAGCCTGTCGGAGATCCGGCTGCTGTCGCAGGGCTCCTTGCGCTACCGGCGGCAGGTGCTGGCGCTCAAGAGCTATTTCCTGCTGAACAACGCCACGGTGCTGATGCTCGACGATCTCAGCTCCGAGGACGACGACCTCAACCTGCATTCGATCAGCCACGCGGTCCTACGTCTGGAGCAGGTGACGCCGACCTACGGCGCCGGTCGCCGCCGGCTACACATCATCAAGATGCGCGGTACTCCCTATGAGAGCGGCTACCACGACTTCGTGTTGAAGCGCGGTGGGGTTCGGATCTTTCCTCGCCTCGTGGCTGCCGATCATCACGCCAAGTTCGAACCCGGGACGGTCGCCTGCGGAGTCCCGGAATTGGACGCGGTCCTCGGCGGCGGCCTGGATCGGGGCACCACGAACCTCATCATCGGCCCTTCGGGCGCCGGTAAATCGACCCTGGCGCTCGGCTACCTGATGGCAGCCCTCGATCAGGGCGAACACGGCCTGATCATCAGCTTCGACGAGACCGCAGGCATCCTCCAGCGGCGGGCCAACGGGATCGGTTTCGCGATCGGTCCCCACATCGAATCCGGCCGCTTGCGGATCGAGCAGATGGACCCCGCCGATGTCTCGGCGGGCGATTTTGCCGGGCGTATTCGCGATGCGGTCGAGACCGATCGGGCGCGCGTCGTCGTCATCGACAGTCTCACGGGCTACATGAGCGCCATGAGCGGCCAGCCGCATCTGGTGCTGCAGATGCACGAGATGACGACCTACCTGAACCAGCAGGGCGTGGTGACGATCCTGGTGCTGGCCCAGCACGGCATGGTGGGGCGGATGGAGGCACCGGTCGACCTCACCTATGTCAGCGATACGGTGGTGATGCTCCGCTTCTTCGAAGCCGGCGGCCATGTGCGCCGAGCGCTCTCGGTATTGAAGAAGCGCACCGGCCCGCACGAGGACACCATCCGAGAATTCCGGATCGACTCCCAGGGCCTCCGGGTGGGGGCCGTACTCAAGGATTTCCGCGGCGTGCTCACCGGTGTGCCAACGTTCGAGGGAAAAAACGCCGATCTTCTCGATGACCGGCCCGCGTCGTTGGCACAGATCACCGACAATCAAACCGGCTCCCATGGCGCAGCCTGATCCTATCGCGCTGATCCTGGCGCCGGGCGGACGGGACGCGCGCATCGCAGCCGCGATCTTGGCTGAGGTCGGCATCGATTCGCGGATCAAGGCGAATCTGGTGGATCTCGTGGCCGACCTCGATGTCGCGGCCTGCGCTGTGATCACCGAAGAGGCGCTCCTGCGCTCGGACCGACGGGCGATTGCCGAATGGTCGGAACGGCAGCCTCCCTGGTCCGATTTTCCCTTCATCCTGCTCAGCCATCGCGGCGCCTCACCCGACGAACGTCTGAACGGTCTGCTCGGCAATGTAACTCTGCTGGAACGGCCGTTCCATCCGGCGGTGCTCGCCAACGCGGTGCGTTCAGCCCTTCGCGCCCGACGCCGGCAATGGGAGGTGGCGGCCCACCTGGACGAGCGCCAGAAGACTCATGAGCGCCAAGCCCTGCTGATTCGAGAGCTGCATCATCGCGTGAAGAACACGCTCGCGACGGTGCAGGGGCTGCTCGGGGCGACTGCACGGTCCACCCACGATGTCGAGACGTTCTATCAGTCGTTCTCCAACCGGATCGTCTCCCTGGGCAAGACCCACACGCTCCTCACCGAGGATTATTGGCAGACGGCCCCCCTGCACGAGCTGCTCGAGAATGAGCTGAGCCCCTACAACGACGCGAAGAGCCAGCGCATTCATCTCCAGGGTCCGATGATCGAGCTGGCGGCCGACCTCGCCGTCCCGACCGGCATGGCGTTCCACGAGCTGACCACGAACGCAGCCAAGCACGGAGCCCTCTCAGAACCGGGTGGCCGGATCACGATCGTATGGGATGTCGTAGCGGGTGGCGCCGGGCGGCGCCTCACCCTTGACTGGACGGAGTCGGGAGGGCCGCTGGTGACGCCGCCCCAGCGCAAAGGCTTCGGCTCGACCCTGCTTCAGCGGGTTCTGGCCCAGCAGTGCAACGCCACCGTCGCCATTGACTATGCGGAGAGCGGACTGCGCTTCCACATGGAAGCCCCGCTGCCGGAGGAGCGGCTGGTCCCGAGCTACTGAGAACGACCTGCTGCGAGATCAGCGTCCCGAAGCCTTCAGTCGAGGTAGTCGCCGTACTTTTCGACGTGGCGAGCGAGGCCAAGGCCATGCTCGCGCACGAGGCGTTCGGCACGCTCCGCATCCCGCGCTTCCAGGGCCTGGATGATCTCGACATGCTCCTTGATGGAGTTCGCCGCCCGGTCGCCCTGGCGCAGGGCGGTGTTTCGGATGCCGCGGACATGCATCAACAGATTGCTGGTGATGTCCTTGATGACGTCGCAGCCGCCGAGCGAAATGATCTTCTGATGGAAACGGATGTTCGCATCCGAGTACTCATCCATGTGATCGGTCGGACGTCCCTCGTAAAATTCGGGGAAATGGATACGCAGGCAGCCGAGTTGCTCGTCGGTCGCGTGCTGGCAGGCAAGCCGCGCAGCCATGCTCTCCAGGGCCGACCAGGCCTGGATCATCGCCACGATCTCCTTCTTCGACTTCTTGATCACGAAGACACCGCGACGGGCCTCGAACCGAACGAATCCCTCCTGCTCCAGGACCGTGAGGGCTTCCCGGACCGGTGTGCGGCTGACGCCGAGATCCTGGGAAAGCTTGCGCTCGTCGAGCCTCACCTCATCGCGCTGGCTGTAGATGTTCATGTTGGTGATGGCTTCCTTCAGCGCATCGTAGGCAAGCGCACGCAAGCTCGACGTCGCCGCGAGAGGCTTGATCTGAAAGGTCGTGGACTCAACCATGCTTACACCTGGAACGATCGCTAGGACGCTGAGGCACCGTCAATTTGGTCTGGAACATGCCGAACCCGCTCTCGGAACACAAGGAAACCTGAGCGTTTGACCCGGGACAAGATTTGAATATCCCCCCTGCAACAACAACATAGCTACGTCGACTCACCAAGGCGTGACGACGAGCGGTTGCTCGTGTTCGCGGAAGCGACGATTCATCCGTCCAACACCTGCCGAAGAATCTCAACCCGCGAGCGGCTGATCCGGCCCCGGAAGCTCAGTCAGACCGGTTTGACACGTGGTATTTGGTATGCCACCATTCTCGGACTGGCAACTGGTTGGTCGCGACTGACAGCACTGCACGCAACACAATCCACGGACCGGATCATCGCGCAACGCACATCGAGCGCCAAGTGATCGATCAGCCGATGACTGATATAATCTGGTTTCCAACGTCCCGGGCTTCGTGAATTTCTAGGCATCTCGGCGGCAAGCCGCAGGGGGTCCGGCGATAGATTCGTTACGCGGCCAGGAATCTTTAGTCATTCTGGATCGAAATTCGGTCCGACATCAAGCTCATACGTTCGATTACCACAAAGAATGGCGCGCCATTTAACAAGAAGCGCCCGAACTGGAGGAAACACCATGGATAGAACCGCTGGCTCCGAATCCACGCAGGCCGTCCACGACGTCGCCACCGGCGTCGGTGTCACGTCCGATCATGCAGGCGAGCAGATCGACGGCTTCCACCTCGTCATCGATGCGCTGAAGCTCAACGGCATCAACAACATCTACGGCGTGCCCGGCATTCCGATCACGGATCTCGGCCGTCTCGCGCAGGCTGCCGGCATGCGCGTCATCTCTTTCCGCCACGAGCAGCACGCCGGCAATGCCGCCGCGATCGCCGGCTTTCTCACCAAGAAGCCCGGCATCTGCCTCACGGTTTCGGCGCCCGGCTTCCTCAACGGCCTGACAGCGCTGGCGAACGCGACCACGAACTGCTTCCCGATGATCCTGATCTCCGGCTCCTCCGAGCGCGAGATCGTCGACCTGCAGCAGGGCGACTACGAGGAGATGGACCAACTCGCCATCGCGAAACCTCTGTGCAAGGCCGCCTTCCGCGTCCTGCACGCCTGCGACATCGGCATCGCGGTTGCCCGCGCGATCCGTGCCGCGGTTTCCGGCCGTCCAGGTGGCGTCTATCTCGATCTGCCCGCCAAGCTGTTCAGCCAGGTCATGGACGCGGAGGCTGGCGCCAAGTCCCTGGTCAAGGTGATCGACGCGGCTCCCGCACAGCTGCCCGCCCCGAGCGCCATCACCCGCGCCCTCGACGTACTGAAGGGTGCCAAGCGTCCACTCATCGTCCTCGGCAAGGGGGCAGCCTATGCCCAGGCCGACGAGGAAATCCGCAACCTCGTCGAGCGCAGCGGCATCCCCTACGTGCCGATGAGCATGGCCAAGGGCCTTCTACCTGACACCCACCCGCAATCGGCCGGCGCGGCCCGCTCCCTTGTCCTCAAGGACGCCGACGTGGTCCTCCTGGTCGGCGCACGTCTGAACTGGCTGCTCTCGCACGGCAAGGGTAAGACCTGGGGCGCGCCGGGCTCGAAGAAGTTCATTCAGGTCGATATCGAGCCGAAGGAGATGGACTCGAACGTCGAAATCGTCGCCCCGGTGGTCGGCGATATTGGCTCCTGCGTGACCGCGCTTCTCGACGGCATGGGCCAGACCTGGCAGGTGCCCCCATCGGCTTGGACCGACGCGATCCGGACCAAAAAGGAGGAGAACCTCGCCAAGATGGCCTCGAAGCTGAAGAAGAACTCGGCTCCGATGGACTTCCACGGCGCGCTGGGCGCCCTTCGGACCATCATCAAGGAGCGCCCCGACGCGATCCTGGTCAACGAGGGCGCCAACACCCTCGATCTCGCTCGCGGGATCATCGACATGTATCAGCCGCGCAAGCGCCTGGACGTCGGCACCTGGGGCATCATGGGCATCGGCATGGGCTTCGCCGTGGCAGCTGCTGTCGAGACCGGCAAGCCGGTACTCGCAGTGGAGGGTGACAGCGCCTTCGGCTTCTCCGGCATGGAGGTCGAGACGATCTGCCGATATGACCTGCCCGTCTGTATCGTGGTCTTCAACAACAATGGCATTTATCGCGGCACGGACACCGACCCCACGGGCCGCGATCCCGGTACCACGGTGTTCGTCAAGGACTCACGCTACGACAAGATGATGGAGGCCTTTGGTGGTGTCGGCGTCCATGTCACGACGCCGGACGAGCTGTCCCAGGCGGTCAATGCGGCGATGGATTCGGGCAAGCCCACCCTGATCAACGCCGTGATCGATCCCGCTGCCGGCACCGAGAGCGGCAACATCGGCAGCCTGAATCCGACGAGCACGGTCGTCCGCAAAAAGACTGTCTGAGGCACCTCACCTCGCTCTCACCGGAGATAGACCCCGTCTCCGGTGCCAAGACACGCGCGGGCGGCTTCTGGAGAAGCCGCTGCGCGTACTCCGAACATCGCGGTATCGCGCCATGCGGCAGGAGAGCCTCCTCCGCCGTTCGTCGCCCGAACGGATCCCCGCGCTGAAGTCTCCCGGTTAGGTGAGCCTGTGCCATGAAAGCCCTGGAAGGCGTTAAAATCCTCGATTTCACCCATGTCCAATCGGGTCCAACCTGCACGCAGTTGCTGGCTTGGTTCGGTGCGGACGTGATCAAGGTCGAGCGGCCTGGCGTGGGTGACGCAACGCGCCAGCAGCTTCAGGATATTCCGGATGTGGACAGCCTCTATTTTACGATGCTGAATCACAACAAGCGCTCGATCACGCTCGACACAAAGAATCCGAAGGGAATCGAGGTGCTGTGGCGCCTGATCGGTGAGTGCGACGTCCTGGTCGAGAACTTCGCGCCCGGAGCGCTCGCCCGAATGGGCCTGACTTGGGAGGCGATCCACGCCGCAAATCCGCGCATGATCCTCGCCTCGGTGAAAGGGTTCGGCCCCGGCGCCTATGAGAACTGCAAAGTCTATGAGAACGTGGCGCAGTGCGTCGGTGGCGCAGCCTCGACCACGGGCTTCCGCACCGACATCCCGATGGTCACCGGGGCACAAATCGGCGATTCCGGAACCGGCCTCCATTTAGCTCTCGGTATCGTCACCGCCCTGTACCACCGCACCCAAACCGGTCTCGGTCAGCGGGTCGACTGCGCCATGCAGGACGGCGTGCTCAACCTCTGCCGGGTCAAACTGCGGGACCAGCAACGCCTCGAGCGTGGCCCTCTGCCGGAATACAGTCAGTACGGCGAGGGTATTCCGTTCGGGGACTCGGTGCCGCGCGCCGGCAATGATTCCGGGGGTGGTCAGCCGGGGCGGATCCTCAAGTGCAAGGGGTGGGAGACCGACCCGAACGCCTACATCTACTTCATCACCCAAGGAGCGGCTTGGCCACAGATCTGTGACGTCATCGGCGAGCCTGCCTGGGCAACGCATCCCGACTATGCCACGCCGAAGGCCCGCCTACCGCACTTGAACGAGATCTTCACCCGCATCGAATCCTGGACGATGTCGAAGACAAAGTTCGAAGCGATGGAAATTCTCAATGCGCTGCACGTGCCGTGCGGGCCGATCCTCTCGATGAAGGAGATCGCGGAGGACGAGTCCCTGCGCAAATCCGGTACCGTCGTGGAGGTCGAACATCCCACCCGCGGTAAGTATCTTACGGTGGGCAACCCAATCCGTCTCTCGGCAAGCGAGACCGAAATCACACGGTCTCCCCTCCTGGGCGAGCACACCGAAGAAATTTTAACCAAGGTCCTCGGCTACTCCGAAGCCGAGCGTCTCAAAATCGCTGAGTCGGGCGCTATCGGCACTGTCCCGAGGATAGCTGCGGAATAGGGCGTCTCTGCAAAGGGTTCACAGGTGGGGTGACCGCCCCCATGTGGGCGGAATGCGACGCTACGAACTGACCGATGCGTAGTGGGAGCAGATCGCCCCGCTCCTGCCTCCGCAGAAGCCGCACACAGGCCGGCCAGCGGAGGATCACCGGCAAGTGGATCACCGGCAACTCCTGAACGGCATGCTCTGGATCTTGCGCACGGGCGCCCCCTGGGCGGATATGCCGGTCCGCTATGGTGCTGTCGGGACCGTGTCGAGCCGGTTCTATCGCTGGCGGCAGGCTGGCGTGTTCGACCGGGTGCTGCGGTGCCTGCAGGCGCAAGCCGATGCCCGGGGCGACCTCGACGGGGATCTGCACTTCGTGGACGCCACGGTGGTGCGCGCCCACCAGCACGCCGCTGGTGCACGCCGGTCCGGCGCCATCGGGGGGTGAGGCGACGGTCGAAGGCGTCGGGGAAGCACTCGGGCGCAGCCAGGGCGGGTTCTCGACCAAGCTGCATCTGCGCGCCGAAGGCGGCGGCAAACCGATCGCGGCGGTGCTGACGGCCGGCGAGCGCCACGAGCAATTCGCCCTGGACGCGCTAATGGACAAGGGGGCGGTGCCACGCTCTGGCCGAGGCCGCCCGCGTCTGCGGCCACGCCGAACGGCCGGGGACCGAGGCTACTCCAGTCCACCCGCCCGTCGCCGCCTCAGGCAGCGCCGGATCGAGCCGGTCATCCCGACCCGCAAGGATCAGCCGCGTCAGCCCGACTTCGACAAAACCGCCTACCGACAGCGCAACAAAGTCGAGCGGTTGATCGGACGTCTCAAGCAGTATCGTCGGATCGCCACGCGCTACGAAAAGCGGGCAGCCAACGACCTCGCCATGGTCACATTCGGCATGACCATGCTCTGGCCCGCATGAATTTGCAGAGACGCCCTAGACCATACACTTAGCCCTGAGGGTGAGGCATACCCTTCAAGACGGCCTCGTGAAGAAGGCGAAGCCAATGAATCGCCTCTCGGGCTTTAGCCTCGGCGATTTCGGCCCGTCGCTCGGCGTCTGCCACCATGCTTCTGCTGGCGTTGCTGGCATCGACGATTGCTTCGATGTTGGCAAGCGTAATCGACCAGTCGAACTCGTCGGTCTCCGCCTTCGGCGCCGGATCAGACCTACGCGACACCGTATCCGTGAAGTTTTCGGGAATCAGCCGGTTCAGATCGGCGCTCGAATGCGGGAACGAAGTGCTGAAAATGTTCCGAATCCGCTCCGCTTCCTGATCGAGCGAGTCCACGAGGACGAGCTTCTCGGCTGCTTCCATCACGTGCACATCCAGTTCCGTGTAGTCTTTATCTATTTTTAGGGAGCCCTATTCTGGTTAAGGGACGATTAAAAGCAGCCTGATCGTCGATCTAGGCGGGGGCCCAATGTGAATTGTGGGAATATCTCACGGTGGTGAGCTGAGTGCGCAGACATGCAGGATCCAACGCGCCGGGTCTGCCGAGTAGAGTTGCGATACGCGTTCGGCCGGTCGCCCTTCCGTGTCCCGGTCGGCAGGATACCTTGGTGGATTGGTATAGCGGGCGACGAACCCGAAAACGATTGTGCGGGACCCAGATCAGGTCGTGCCTCTGCAAACCCAGCTGAAGCGTGGAAGATCGGGCCTGGACCGCCTCCGACGGACCAAAAGTTCGCGCAAGGTGCGGTCCTGGGTATTCAAGTCCCGGCAAGAACGAAATCGACGCCCTGGGCGACGATCGCCGGATTGTAGGCGTGCGGCCCGTCGTACTCGACTGCCGTGACCGCGTAGCCGGCCTCCCGCAACTGGGCGACATGGACCCGCGCACTGCGATCGATCGGAATCTGCTCATCGCGGGTTCCATGGGAGAGGAAGATCTGCGGCGCGCCCGATTGCAGGTGAACGGACAGGAAACCCGCCGAGGAGACGAGCAGATGCGTGACCACGTGCCCGTTGGCAAGCCCGAGAGAGAGCGTGTAGCTGCCACCATCGGAATGGCCTGCGAAAATCAGGTGCGTCGGATCGAGGAGGTAGCGGCTGCTAACCTCTGCCAGAGCCTCATCGACGCGTTCGCGATCGGGGCCATGGCCGCCGATCACGAGATCCCAGGTCGGGAACATCGACTGGGGCGCCAGCAGTAGGAAGCCGCGCGCCTGGGCATGGGCCTCCAGCATCGGCAGAATCTTCTCTGCGCTACCGCCGCCGCCATGGAACAGCACCACGAGCGGCGTCGGCCGGCGTGGATCGACGCCGGCCGGTACCGAAAGGATCGCATCTCGCTCGGCGAACAGGCCCAGGGCATGGCGACCGGCGGGAAAAGGATCCTTCGTGGGAAGCCGGTGCGCGAAGGCGAGCCGACCGGCGAGTCGAGGATCGATCATGCGAGACCCCTGGGTATCGGCAGCAAACGAATGGGAGGCATCCGTCAATTGGCCTTGTCCGCCTGGAGGGGCTTGATCTTCAGCTGGTCGATCAACCAGCGCCAACCGCCGTCGGCTTGGCGCCGCGCTGTTTCAGCAGAGATCGTTCCATTGGGAACTCGCGCGAAGGTCATGGCGAGATTGCCGTTCCGGATCGCCGGCAGGGTTTCGGCGGCTGGAAACTCGGACTTGCGGGCCAGGAGATCGGCATAGAACTGTCGAATCTCGCCGTGTCCAGTGGCCACAACTTTGCCGGCCGCCAGGACCGCTTCGGGTTCGTAAAGAGCAACGAGGCCGTCCACGTCGCCTGCATTGGCGCGTTCGTTGAAGAGGCGGGCGAGGTCTTCCGGTTCATGGGCGATCGGCGCGTTCTGGTTCGGCGCTTTCGGTGAGGTCGTCATGGCGAATCCTTCCTGGAAGTAGCTGGAGAACTCAGGTGAGCAGAGTGCCGGCCCCGTCCCGGACAGAGACCGCAACGGGGATGCCTGCCTGTACGCTTTCGGAAACCGTGCAGAAGCGCTGGAACTGCTCCAGCACCCGATCGATGCGAGGGAGGCTTTCGGCGGTCGCCCCGAGATTGATCGAGACCGTGATGCCGGTGATGCGCAGCCGGTTCTCGGCATTGCGGGTGACCTCGCAGCATGCCTCGGCCCGGATGCCGCCACCCTCCTGCTTGTACTTCCCGAGGGCAAAGACGAGGCTGGCACATAGGCAATTCGTCACCGACGAGACGAGGAGCTGTTCGGGGAACGGGCCTTCGCCGCTGCCGATGGGAATGGCCTCGTCGACCAGCAGGTGGGGCAGGACTCCACCGAAATCGATCGTGAACTTGTAGCCCTCGACCTGGGTGATGGTGATGCTTGGGCCCGGACCCATGGCGGTTCTCCCCTGCCGGTTCTCGTTGTCTCGGCGTGCCGGTTTCATTCGGGAACGCCGTCACCGTGGCGCAAGGTCCCTCGGATCGTCGCCGATGCCTCCAAGAGTTGACACCATACCGTCGTTGGCATACCAAATACCAACAGTGTTAGCACAGAGAGAAGACGAAGTCCTCGCGACGCCACCGGACGGTTTTGCGCCTGACGGAGAAGGAGAGGAGTGTTTCATGCCCATGGATGACCATCGTCTCGCCCCAGGTTCGAGCCCGCCCGATCGGTGAGGTGGGCAGCGGAGACGACATCCGCAGCACGAACAGGGAGATGAGGGTCAGCGCATGACGAGCCCGATCGATTTTGCCGCCCTGGTGGCAGCAGCCGGTGATGCCGTCGTGGTGTCGGACCCGAGCGGTGCGATCACCGTGTGGAATCCCGCAGCGACGCGCATCTTCGGCTACGCGGCGGAAGAGGCGATCGGCCAGTCTCTCGATCTCATCACGCCGGAGCGGCAGCGCCGGCGTCACTGGGAGGGCTATGCCAAAACCATGCAGACCGGCGTGACCAAATACGGTGCCGACGTGCTGCGGGTTCCGGCCATCCACAAGGATGGCCACACGCTCTCCATCGCCTTCACGGTCGGGCTGGTTCACGGAGCCGACAACGCAGTCACGGGCATCGCCGCGATTATCCGCGACGAGACCCAGCGTTGGAACGACGAGCGTGAAATGCGCCGCCGCCTGGCGGACCTCGAATCCCGCGTCGCCTGAGGGCGGGGCGCGACGGACTGCCGGAACATCCCGCCACGGGTCTCCGGCCAACCCAGAACCCGGATCGACCGGGCAAGCCTCGAACTTCGACAATCGCCTAAGCCAACAGGGAGAACGCCACGATGAGCAAGCCGCTCGAGGGTATCAAGATCATCGATTTCACCCACGTCCAGGCCGGCCCGGCCTGCACGCAGCTGCTGGCCTGGTTCGGCGCCGACGTGATTAAGGTGGAGCGCCCTGGGGCGGGTGATGTGACGCGCACGCAGCTGCGCCACGTCGAAGACGCCGACGCGCTCTACTTCACCATGCTTAACTCCAATAAGCGCTCTCTCACGCTCGACACCAAGACTCCCGAGGGGAAGGAAGTCCTCGAGAACCTGATCAAGCAGTCCGATGTCATGGTCGAGAACTTCGGTCCTGGTGCGCTCGATCGCATGGGCTTCTCTTGGTCGCGCATCCAGGAACTCAACCCGGGCATGATCCTGGCCTCGGTGAAGGGCTTTTCGGATGGCCATCACTACGAGGACTTGAAGGTCTATGAGAACGTGGCGCAGTGCGCCGGCGGCGCGGCTTCGACCACCGGCTTCTGGGACGGCCCGCCCACCGTCAGTGCCGCGGCTCTTGGTGACTCGAACACCGGTATGCACCTCGCCATCGGCATCCTCACGGCGCTTCACCAGAAGAACAAGACCGGCAAGGGCCAGAAGGTTGCCGTCTCGATGCAGGACTCGGTGCTCAACCTCTGCCGCGTCAAGCTGCGCGACCAGCAGCGTCTCGATGCCCTCGGCTACCTCGAGGAATACCCGCAGTACCCGCACGGCGAGTTCTCGGATGTGGTGCCGCGCGGTGGCAACGCGGGTGGCGGTGGCCAGCCGGGCTGGGTGCTGAAGTGCAAGGGCTGGGAGACCGACCCGAACGCCTACATCTACTTCACGATCCAGGGGCATGCCTGGGCCCCGATCTGCAAGGCGATCGGCAAGGATGAGTGGATCGACGATCCGGCCTACAACACCGCTCGGGCGCGCCAGGACAAGATCATGGATATCTTCGGCACGATCGAGGCTTGGCTCGCCGACAAGACCAAGTTCGAGGCGGTCGATATCCTCCGTAAGTTCGACATTCCGTGCTCGCCGGTGCTATCGATGAAGGAAATCGCCAACGACCCGTCGCTGCGCGCCAGCGGCACTGTGGTCGAGGTGCCGCACCCGAAGCTTGGCTCGTACCTGACGGTCGGCAGCCCGATCAAGTTCTCCGACATGCAGGTCGAGGTGAAGGCCTCGCCCTTGCTTGGCGAGCACACCGACGAGGTCCTCCTCGACCTCGGCTACACACAGCAGCAGATCGAGCAACTGCATCAGGCCCGCGCGGTCTGAAGCGTCGAGACGGATCGCGGCCGCTCCACCGGGCGGCCGCAACCAGACAACCGGACGGCGCGTCGAGAGACGCGCCGTTTTCATGCGTGCCTGGCATCCGTCGGCGACGCCAATCCCGAACTCCAGGCCGGCTGCATCGAAACTGAAGCGCTATTCGCTCACGGATCTGGAACCCGCATCCTGAAATTTTCGCCGCAAGCGCCTCAAATCACGGGTTATGACGAAGCGGCGTACGGGTTCGACAGGAGGCATATGAAACGTTCAACAGCATTGTGGAAATGTCAGATACTTGGATCGTCAGCAGACGCTGTCGGGTAGATGCAGATCATACATGGAAATGCCGATTTCTTTCGACGTCGATCAGCAGGTCTGGATCTTTAAACTGCAGAAAGAAGCAATCGAGCCTCATTCCGAGCGTCCCTGACTCCGTCCGTGTCGGCTCCGCCTGCTGATCGCCATTACATCGAAGCCGTTGGAAATCATGCCGCGCACACGAAAGCCCGCCCGTATGAAGCGGCATCGCCTTGTCATGATGAGGTGCGATGCCCGGGGCGATGCCATCGCGATCGGCAAGACGATCGATCGGATATCCTGAAGGGCAAGATTGGCCATAGGCCGAAGAAAGCGTGCAGGGGAGACGGCGACCAACATCGAAGCCTCGGGCGGTCACAGCCGTGATTTTATCCTGCTCCCTCAAACGCTCACGCAAAGGAGAATCGGACGACGCGAGTTCGGCATCGCCATTCGCGGCGACGCGGAGGCGCTGATCTTCAGCGTGTCACGAAGGGTCTACCGCCTTCACCCGGCTGGTTACGCAATCCGCCACAAGATTGGTCGCGTTGGCGCCGATCGCCGATTGAAACGGCTCCGTTGGCTCGTGGGGCAGCCAGCCCTGGAAGGGCTCCAGGGCGTCCGCGTCGGCCGAGCGGTACCAGCGCCAGACCTGACGAGCCGCACTCGGGGCGTACCAGCGGCCCGGACGTCCTTCAGCCAGGATCGGCCCAAGGGTCAGATGATTGAGCCAGATCCGCACGATGGTCTGAGGCGCCGTGTGCATGGGGCGCCAGGGGGCGAGCGGCGACATTGGGCTCTCCTGCGGACGGGATCAGATTGGGCCTGCGAAACGGGCGCGGGGGCCTGGACTGCTCGTCCGGCCCCCGCGGGTCTACTTCGATTGCTTCGGTTAGGCCGTCAGGCCGTGACGATGCGGGCGGCCGGCTTGGTCTCGTCGGAAACCGCAAGGGCCTGGGCGACGACCCGCTTGCGCCAGGGCTTCAGTACCGCGATGGCGAGAAGCGAGGCGAGGATGTTGGCGCCGGCGGCCACCAGGAACACGCCGTCCCAGCTGTTGGTCGCCTGCTGCAGATAGTTCGCGACCGGGACCAGGAGGGCGGCAGTGCCCTTCGCGGTGTAGAGCAGGCCTGCGTTGGTGGCGGCGAACTTGGTACCGAAGGTATCCGTGCAGGTCGAAGGGAAGAGAGAATAGATCTCGCCCCAGGCGAAGAACACGAAGCCCGAGAGCAGCACGAACCACAGGGGATCATGGCCCCAGAGGTAGAGCATGTAGATGCCGAAGCCTTCCATGGCGAAGGCGACGAACATGGTGTTCTCGCGACCGATCTTATCGGAGACCCAGCCGAAGAACGGGCGGGTCAGGCCGTTGAGCACGCGGTCAATGGTGGCCGCGAAAGTGATGGCGACCATCGTGATGCCCATGATGGTGACGGGCACCTTGTCCACGCCGATATCGGCGGCGATCGGCTTCAGGTTGGCCGTGATCATCAAGCCACCGGCACCGACGATGACGAACATGAAGTACATCAGCCAGAAAATCGGCTGTCTGGCTACTTCGCCGGGCGTGTAGTTGCGCCGGGTCTGGATGACATTTGTGTTGGTGGCAGCCTCCGGAACCTGTCCCTTTTTGGGCGAGGTGAAGAAGAACGCCAGCACAGCAACGACCAGGCCCTGGCCGATGCCGAAATTGAAGAACGCGGCTTGGAAGCCGTGATCGGCGATCATCCACTGGATCGGTGCGACGGTGAGCGCTGAGCCGGCACCGAAGCCCGCGGCGATGATGCCCGCGGCGAGACCACGCTTGTCTGGGAACCACTTCAGAGCGCTGCCGACACAGGTTCCGTAGACGGCACCCGCGCCGATACCGGCGATGACCTGGCCGAGGTAGAACATGTTCAGGGTGCCGGCATAGGAGTTGATCACCCAGCCGATCCCGCAGAGCAGACCGCCGAATAGTACCACCACGCGCGGACCGTACTTGTCGACGAACCAGCCTTCGACCGGAACGAGCCAGGTCTCGAAGAGCACGAACAGGGTGAACGCCCACTGGATGGCGGCGCGATCGAACCCAAATTTCTTCTGAATGTCGGGGACGAAGAATGTCCAGCCGTATTGCAGATTGGCGATCATCACCATGCAGATAACGCCGATGACGAGCTGACCCCATCGATAACTGTCGGATACGCGCTCGGTTGTGGTCTCCACCCTCGACATGGCTTTTCCTCCGGTAGGCTCTTGGTGAAACGAGATACGCGATCGGTTCTTCGACCGATTTTGAAGCGTAGGGGCCGTTGGTCGCCGGACGTGCCGCCGGCTTGGTATGTGGAATACCAGCCTCTCTCCCTACGAACCAATCGTCAAGAGTTGTTTGCTAAGAAATCGATCCCGCATCGCAGCGAGAAACTCAGCTCTTGCCAAGGCCAGCTCGTCTGCAACACCGCTCGTAGAGTTTTCCGGCGTGCGATCTGCTTGGTATCCAGGCGCGAAGGCGATCGGAACACGATCCGTTTCGAGCCGCTGGTCATACCGGAACGTGTCGGTTTCATCTCAAACCGACAATCCCAGCCGGCGATCGATCCAAGCCCGAATTGACAAGCGGCCATCGAGAGTTAGATCGCCTGTTTTACGCACAATACTACCGCTTGCGATCCGTGCGGATTGGGCTTCCTGAACGCGTTGAGAGACATCATTGCAAACGTTTTAGTTGCAGAAATTCGGTGTTGACTGAATACGAGATGCTGCGCTGCAGCGTGAGCTTGTGCAAAAACTGTGAGCCGCAGGCTGGGTGGGACGCAACCTCGCCGCCGAGCCTATGCAGGCGGAACGACAAAGCCGCCGATTTGTCTCGCGTCCTGGCAAAATATTTCAGCCGACTCGTTGACAGCTGAAATTGTGTATACCAGGGTCAGGAGAGAAAAACTCATAGGGTTGGAGGAATGGCGCCATGGGCGCGAGTCAGAAGCCCGCCAGTGAAGCTTCTCGCGTGCGCTATATTCGTATGGATCGGTCTGTCCGCGAGGCGACGCGGCTTTTGTCTGCTCTAGATGTCGACGCCCTGATTGTTGTCGATGGTCCTTGTGATAAGACCGGCTCCTTTATCGGGATACTGACAGAGCATGAGATCTTTCGCGCCATCGCCGATCACGGCTTGGAGACGCTCGATAGCTTGGTTTGGATGCTGACCACGCCGGAGTTCGTCTGCGCCGATCTTCGAACTCCGCTCGCTGATCGGCTGCAGTTGTTCTGCGCGCATAAGACGAACCACATCGCGATTATGGACGGCCTTTGCTTTCACTCAATCCAGAGCATCTGGGATTGTGTGTCTGGCGTTCCGCACACATCGGCGGCTTGATGTCGGGAGCGAGACGAGCTCGGAACTCTATCCTATTGAGGAAGTTCATGGGTTCGACCAGTTGGAGCGAGTTCTTGCGCTGCAATAACAGGCGGATTGGTCGAAGATCCTTTTGTAATGTTCTGAACTTGACGTTTGGTGCGTTTGAATACAAATTTTTAGTCTCGCTCTTCGATGGGTGGGGTAAGGCACAGCCAGCGTCCGCATGCTGGCTCCCATCACCGTTCGGCGCCTCGGCAGTCTGCCGTCGTCTCCGGTGAGGAAGATGAAGGAGTGATCCCCATGCGTTTCCTGGCAATCCTCGACTGCCCGGTGATTTTCAGTGGCGAGAACAGCTACGGAATGACGAGCATCGACATGTGCCCTTCGACCGGGATCACGAGTGGTTTGATCAGTCGACACGTCAAGGTGGTCGATGGTCGTCTGATCGCCGTCTGTATCTGGACGAGCGAATTTTGCTGTCGGAAATACTTCGATGCGGCGTGGTATCAGAAGGCCGGAGAACTCTGGGGCGATCAGTACCAGCTTCGCCTCGAGGTCATTGAGGAACCGCAGGCAGCCTGAGTATCCTCTACAGATCAGAGTCAGAGCCCGAATCTCGGGCATTCTGAACATCCTGGACAGCAAAGGCCGTTGGCATGACGATCCATGCCTTGGTGGGGCGGTCGGCTGACGGCGCTGATTTGGATCGGTACGGGCCTTGGAACCCTGGCATCGAGTCGAGTCTTCCGCGCGCGATCCTGCCTCTGGCCACCGTTTTCCGGGGCGCGAATGTCGAGACGTCCCTCGCCGAAGCTTTCGAGCTGAGCGACGTCAGCGGTCTGCCGCTGACGTCGCTCGTCCGCTTCCGCCCTGAGCGGTTGGTGGTCCACGAGGTGCTGATCCGCGTCATGGCGGACCTGTCCGTTCCGGTCGGCGAAACGTACGGCGATCTCGGCGTAAACTTTCGCGCGATCGTCTCAGCCATCCTGAACGACGGCATCGCTGAACATTCCGGAGCGATCGCCGCGCGCCATGCGGAGATCCAAGCCTCCGCTGCGGAACTTCTCGATACCGAGATTGCCGGGATGTTCGGCGAGTGCCGTCACCCAGCAGCGGATGTGCAGCAGCGCGGCACTGGCTGGCTCCGGTTCTTGTCGGATCGCACGCGCCGGAAGAACCGGAAGCCCTTCGGTTCCGATCCCCGCACCTTGGACCCGACACGTGAGGTAGAGCATTACCTCGACAGCTGGCAGGCGAGAGCCGTCGCAGCCGACGATCCTTTGGCCGCAGCAGCCTGCGCCGCGCTGCGTTGCGTCGTTGCTACTCTGATCGGCCGCCGCGGCTTTCTGATCCGCGACCCGTCCTTGCTCGGGAGGCTCGCCGGCACGCTCGTGTCGAACGGCTATGGCAGTCTTGCCCTTGGCGCGCTGATCGAGCCCTGGATGCAGGCCGTGGTCGCGAAGCGCGGCTACGTGCGCCTGAAGCCGCAGGACGCTCCTGTCATCCTGAACGTGAAGGGTTCGTCCGCCTCGGGGAAAAGTACCATCCGCCCCTACCAGCGCTCCCTGGTCGAAACCCTGGGGTTGGATTGGGATGATTTCGCCCTCATCACGCCCGATGTCTGGCGCAAGTTCCTGCTGGATTACGATAGCCTCGGATCGGCGCGGCGCTATGCCGGGCCCTTGACCGGACATGAGGTCGAGATCATCGACCGAAAGCTCGACGGTTATATGGCGCGGAAGGCCGAGGCCGGCCGGATCTCTCATCTCCTCATCGACCGTTTCCGTTTCGACAGTTTTGCGGTCAATCCCGGCACCGAACTCGGGAGTCAGCTCCTCACGCGCTTCGGACGCCAAGTCTACATGCAGTTCATGATCACGCCGCCTGACGCCACGGTCGAACGGGCCTGGAAACGCGGCCAGCAGTTCGGGCGCTACAAGGCGGTGGAAGACCTGCTGGCGCACAATGTCGAAGCGTACACCGGCATGCCGCGCCTGTTCTTCACCTGGGTGCTGCGACCGGACAAGGACGTTCATTTCGAGTTCCTCGACAACAGTGTGCCTGAAGGCCGCCGTCCCCGGACCGTCGCTTTCGGTGCGAATGGCGTGATGAACATTCTGGACGTACAGGTGCTCCTCAACATCGATCGCTATCAGACCATCAACATCCAGGCCCGCGATCCCGAGGCGGTCTACCTCGGCGCTCTGCCCTCTGATGCGCTCGGAGAGATGCGCTTCCTGCGAGATTGCCTGCGCCGGATGACCACCGTTCGCTTTGCCGATCCCGCAACAGGCCGCGTACTCGCACGGCTCGACCGCGGGCGTGTGACGAGCCTCGCATCGACAGTGGCCGAAACCGACACGATCGTTCACCGAGTGCTGACAAATCTCGGAGGGATCCCGTCCGACGTGAAAGTCGACCATGCCTGTGAGGTACTGCGCATGGACGAGGCGCGGACACTTGGTGCATGGGGCTCGGGAGCTCACACCGGCAGTCGATGAAGATAAGTTCGTGGCGTGGCCCTCAAAGCTTCAGAGACTCGGCGCTGGATCGTGTTCCTCAGAAAACGGTTACGAAAAATCGGTCCAGCGATCTGCATGCTATCTACACTATACCATTCAAATATTTTTCTTGAAATTTACAAACGTGATAGACCGAATGTATTAAGATAAGAATTAATTTATACTGCAAAGTTTTCACTGTAAATGATTGTGAATCTATTATTGATAATTCTATCAGAAATTTAGAAATTTCAAAAAACTAAATAGTTTCCTAGTGCGTCTTTGTGAATTTACGCGAGCTGGAACATATTCATGCCGAGCATGACCAGAGCGAGATAATTGGCAGCGTACTTCTCACAACGGGTCGCAATGCGACAGTTCTGCTCGAGCCGGCCGATCAGTCGTTCGCCCCCTGTTGCGCTCCCGGCAGGTCGCCGTGTGAAAGTCGTGCTGACGAGGGTGATCCTTGCGGGTCAGGCGGCGGATCGGATCCTTTCAATGAACAGCTTCGTCATGGTCAACCTTCTAGAATGATCCCCGTCGCACACAGAGGACGACGCTGGAGAACAACAGCGGATCACCGCCCTCGTCTTCAAGATCACCGCCGACGCAAAATGGAATTCGGCGCTGGCCTGGGAGGGGAAGCGTAGATGGCAGGACGCAACGCGTGCCCATCGCACACAATTTCAACGCGTAACGAACCAAGAGGTGGGGATGCTGTGATCGGGTTGCAGATGGGACATCATGCGGTGGAAGACAGACGATCTCAGCGACGCACCCGGCAATTTGGGAGTGCGCGCATTCTCATCGAGTTTGCCAACCCTGTAAGTTGCGCCCTCGTTGACCGCTCGGAGAGTGGAGCACGGCTCAGGGTGGTTAGCGTCCTGGGCATCCCCGATCGTTTCGTCCTGCAAATCGGATCTGAGCAACTTCCGGCACGGGTGGCCTGGCGCAGCCCGGCCGAGATCGGCGTCGCTTTCGACGGAGATTGATCTCCGAACGATCATCGGGTCAGTCCTCCAGGAAAACCGATCGCTCTTGACGGTTGGACCCAGGGCATCTCCCTCGCGCCAACGCACCGAAGTTGGGGACGGGCGTTCGAGGCGTTCTTCATAGCGAGTTGCGGGCCCCTCGGTGCAACCAGTCTGAAACTTCCGCGACGGCATGCTGGCCCCCGAAAGATCGATCCGGGGTGGATGATCCGTGTGCGAGGGACATGGCCCAAACGTTCAGACGCCGCCTGTTCCTGGAACGGGTTTCCTGCCGGACATCTGCCCAACCTCTCGCGCTTGAGGCGGAATTCACGCGCGACAATGTGGATATTGCCTGTCAGGCCCTGTCCCTGAAGCTCGTCTCACTTGTGGAGGTGGATGATGACAGCAACTACGCGTTTCGTATCACGCGACCCGGGCTTCTCCTGCTGGCCGGCCAGATCGAAGACGCGGCAGCGCTGCTCGATCGGGGCCTCGGCATCCGGCGCCTTACGGTTCCACCGCCTTGGGGCCTGATCGGTAACAAGCTCCGCCCCGGCGGCCCCGGGATGTCCCTGAAGGGGAGTGGCCCACGCGCCTACGCGACGCAACTCATCCTGGCGGTCGCCTCCGGGCATGCGATCGTCCAGGGGGACATCGTTCGCGGCAACGCGAATGCTCCGCGTCCTGGCACGTTCAGTGAAGCGCCGCGCCAATCCGAGCGTCTTGGGACGTCGCCGCCCCTCAGAGATTGGGGCCGAACCAAGGATCGGGATCGCCCCGTGTGATCTAAACTTGGCAGACGCTGTCGCGAGCGGGCGGCGTGGATCGGACCGGTGCTGGACGGCGCGGGGACCCTCCGCCTTACTGCAGTCGCAACAAGAGGCTCGCGCAAACGTCGGAGGAGTTGCCCAGATGCAAATTCAGGCGAAAAGCAACTCTTCCCAAACCGGTTATTGTAGGATTGAATGTTGCAATCGTCGCGAGCCTGCAATGATCATCTTCGACTTACTGTAAGCCACATCGGCGCATGGACCGCCCGTTTCGCGGCTTAAGAATCCGAGGGCACACCCGCTGGGAGATGCGATCGCGGGCTCTGTAGCACTCAGGGAGTTCGATCAACGTCGAGCGATGATGGAGGAGGCGAATCGCTGGAGCGGTTCAACGGAGGCCGCGCACCGCCATCTCCTCGGGAGCCTGCAATGCCGCGTGCTGACGCGCGATGAGCGTCGTCAGATCGACCGGGCGATAATCGCAGGCATCGGCCCCAACGTCACACGAACGGCTCGTATCCGGCAGGCAGGCATGGGTATGTCCGTACAGGTGGCGCGTTTCCCGCCAGAAGCCCGGCCAGGACCGGTGCGGATAGTGGGAGAGAAAGAGCCGCCACGCCGAGCCATCGGAATCCTTCACGGTGATACGGGCGCTTTCCACCGGCGGCTCCGTCCAGGGCAGTTCGAGGACTCGGTTGGTGTCATGATTGCCGCGCACCAAGCGCTTGATGCCATTCAGGCGAGCAAAGACGGCGGCACAATGCGCGCGGCTGGCGCCAGCGGCGAAGTCACCGAGGTGCCAGACCTCGTCAGCCACGCCGACGACCGTATTCCAGCGAGCGATCAAATCCTCGTCATGGGCATCCACGGACCCGAAGATCTGACGTCGACGCTGAACGAGGGGTGCATCACCAAAATGGGTGTCGGCCGTGAAGAATGTTGCCATGCATCCAATCGGATGGCTGCGCCACAAGGGAAAAGGGAAGAGCCGGCGCATTGCCTTTCGTCGAGATGGCTCGATCTTTGTGGGGCTCAAGCGGGCGCGATGTCGCTCATATCCAAGCGACAGTGCTCTCCAGGCCAGCCTTGCGGCGCGCCGCCGCGTGCAGGAACTCTGGGTTGCTGCCATCCATTCCTCGACACGACCCTACTCTGTCGAGGTGTTCCTGATGCGAAACCTACTGCTCGGACTTGCTGTGCTGGCGGCCACGGCATGCGCAAGCGGCGCCCTCGCGCAAAGCAAACCCTTGCCTCCGGCGTCGAGCGATGTGATGCCACCCGTTGAATTGACGATCACGATGGACGGCGACAAGCCCCGCTGTGCGCCGGCCGAACTGAAATTGCCCGCCAACACGAACGTGGAACTTCACATCGTGAGCGAAGCCGCGGATCCCGTCACGATTACGGCACCGGGTCAGTTCGAGAACGCCAATGTCCTGCACGCTGACGGCGATCTCGTCCATGTAGCGAGTGAGAAGGGTTATCTCGTGAAGCAGCATGGGAAAGGCGTGCTGCGCATTCGGACCCTGAAACCAGGCCAGGAAACCTACGCCTGCACCAGTAACCGCAATCAGAAGGCGCCCTTCGAGGGGAAATTGGTGCTGACGCCGCCGGCGGGCTAAGCCCATTCTGACGGTGCGTGTCTGTGCGCCGCCTTCGATGCGGTTTTGAAAGCGTCGCGGTCCACCCTTTCTCGGTCGTTGGATGCCGGTTGCTTCGAGCAGTGATGAGCTCGATGAAAGCCGAGCGGTCTCGACGTCGGCCTGCTTCTCCTCACTTTGATCAGATCGGCGAGTTCAAGTCCGCCCTTCCTCGCTGACACGCCACCATTGCTACTTCGGCCTGGAAAGGCAGCACTTGCTTTCTTAAAAAATCCTCCATCGCGCGAACATTATCAGTGGTTGCAGCAACGATCATGGCGGCCCACCGTTTGCTGTGCCTTCATTCGCTTCAGGTTGGCGCTCAATCGCATAAACAAGGAGACGCCTTCAATTCAGGGCCTCCGCAGATTCACGACCGTCCAAGACCTCCCGAAGAAGCTCCGGCACTCGTGCCCAGGGCTCGGTTGCTTGGCCGAAAGTTAGTTTGCGCGCGTCCGCTGCTTGGGCTCGAACGGCAACGATGTCCGACCATCGTGAAGCAAAGGCTTTGATGCACTCTGGGTCGAAGTGCTTGGCGCTTTCGGCCTCGAGGCACCGCAGAGCTTGTTCCGCCGGCATGGCATCCTTGTAGGGACGGACCGTCGTGAGTGCATCGAAAACGTCGGCCACGGCCACGATGCGTGCCGCAAGTGGAATCGCCGGACCTGCCAGCCCATTGGGATAGCCGCTTCCATCCCACTTCTCGTGGTGCGCCTCGGCGATCTCGGCCGCGAGGCGGATCAGCTCGGAAGCACTGTCGTCCAGGATCCGGCGACCGATCTCGGTGTGGGTGCGGACAACCGAGAATTCCTCGGTCGTCAGCGCTCTTTTTTCAGAAGGATGCCGTCCGGCACTGCGACCTTGCCGACATCGTGCAGAGGTGCGGCTAGATAGATGCGGTGACACAGGCTGGGCGGCAGCCCGAGCGCTTCGGCGATGATCTGGCTGTAGCGTGCGACCCGCCACGTATGGTCGCCCGTATCGTTGTCGCGGTATTCCACCGCAAGGGCGAGGCGGAAGATAATTTCCTCTTCACGCTCGCGCAGGTGGCGAACCGCCGTCTCGATTTCACCCGCCAACCAGGCAGCCTGATCGTCGAGGCGACGGATCGCCGCCGCGAGATTGATCTGATTCCGCAGGCGAACACTCAGTTCGATGCCCTTCAGGCGCTTGTCGAGAAAATCCGATGCGCCAGCCTCCAAGGCGGCGAGCCTGACGGCATCGGTCACGTCGCTGGTGACCATGATGATCGGGACCTGCGCGTAATGTGGGATGGCGCGCATGCGTTGGATGAAGGTGGTGCCATCCATCTCCGGCATGTGGTGATCGACCAGAATGAGGTCGAATGCTCGTGTCTGCGCCTCCATGAGTGCGATACTCGGGCTCGTCCGTGCCGTGACACCCACGCCGTGCTCTTGCTTAAGCAATCGCTGCAGTCGCAAAAGCATCGTTTGGCTGTCATCGACGAGAAGAGCGTCCACGGTTCAATTTTCCTTAGGTGTCTCTAGAGATCGATTTTCGGATATCGTCTTTTGAAGATCATCTTCTCATCATAAGCAGAGATCCGCGCGCGCAAAATTTCTACTGTTTTGTCATTTATTAATTATAGATTTTTGATTCTCTTAGAGGACCGGCTTTATCAGAAGTTCTTGTCATGCTTTCGACAAAATTGGACTGAGAAGCGATCGGGCGACCGTGCTTCAGTACACCTGGCAGACCGGATGGGGCACGCTAACCCAGCTTCTAAGGTGGACTTCCGTCCCGCCAGCGCCGGGCGGAGACACAAATTGTGGACTACCGGTTAAGAGGGACGTCTGCGGTCCCTGCAGCCTTCTCAACCAAGCCATTGGAAAACCGAAGATCCATACATGACAGACGTCGCGCGTCCGATCGCCGACGAATTCCCACGGATTGTCCGCCTGCGTCAGAGAGTGCTGGTGTACTCGCGCGCAATGCCGTTCTCGACTCCGAGAACATTCTACTGCAGATTCTGATCAAGCAAATATCAAACTCGCGTCTAATAGCATGATGCATAGCATCGAGTGCCTCGCGCATTGGGACAAAGGCCAAATTCGGAAGCATCATCGACCTCATTGGTCTCGATGGCGCCACCTAAAATGGCTACCTCGAACGGAGTAACAACACCACGAAACCATGAAGGCATTCTTGAAGGACCAGGCATAAGGACACATTTTTCTCTCATAAATGAGCGTAATTCCAATTAATAATGTGAAGTTTCTCCTCGTAAATGGTCTATTCTGTGCCATCCCTGAGGAAGTGAGCTGATATGGCCGATTGTTTTCAGCGACGTGAAAGGGGACGCAAAGTGCCTTGCCCCCCGGGGGCCGCGCGCGGGTCCTGAGCAGACGAGGGTCTACTGGGTCTCTCGTGCCTTTCACCGGACGAGCGCAGTGGCTGCCAAGCGCGGACACCATCGCCCCTCACGCCCCTGAGATCTGGAAACCAGCGTTCTGGGCTCGCGAGGGCCCACCACCTTCGCAGCGGACGCCGCGAGATTTTTCTTGAAGGCAAGTGCCATCTGATCGTGTTCTGGATGCCCTTCGGATCCGGGCCGCTCCTTTCGCCGTGGCACTCAAAGATGAGGAGTCGATTGGACCAGCTCCAATTTCCAGGAAAATCTCCCTTGACGCCCATACATTTGTGTCGTACCGTCACTTACACACATAGCGGTTGTCTCGATCAATGCCCACAAGTTCACGCTTCGTCGTCGCCGTTCACGTCCTTGCCGCCCTCGCCGTGAGCGATGGCAAGCCTTTGCGTTCGGAGGATCTCGCCTATTCCGCGAATACGGGAGCGGTCGTCATCCGTGGTCTCCTCTCGCGATTGAGTGAGGCAGGTCTGACGAGGTCTCAGTTGGGCGCCGGCGGCGGAGCCCTTCTGGCGAAGGCCGCTGCCGATATTCGGCTCATCGACGTCTATCGGGCGGTCGAGGACACGGAATTGTTCACGCTCCACCGGACAACGCCCTGTCCGAGTTGCGCAGTCGGCGGCAACATCCAGGAGGCGCTTCGTCCGACATTGGAGCGCGCCAGGACGGCGATGGAAGCCGAGTTGTCATGTATGACAGTCGCTGAAATCGCCGCAGAGGTTGCCCGGCTCGGCAAATTCTCGATCCCTCTCGTCTGGTAAAGCTTTCCCCAAAACTGTCATAGAATCGGCGACACAGTGCTAGATGTATCGTCGTGACCGATGGTTTTGGTCGAGTCTCGGTTTCCCGGGCACCGATGACCCACCCCTCCTCAACCCGGCCTTCACCAGGAGTATCATCATGACCATCGGCATCATCGGTTCCGGCGCGCTCGGTTCCAACGCAGCCCGCGCGTTCACGCGAAAAGGGCTTTCCGTTATCGTTTCGAACAGTCGTGGCCCAGCCTCGCTGGCGAACCTGATCGAAGAACTCGGACCGAATGCTTCGGCCGGGTCCATCGCAGAAGCCGCGAGCGCGGATGTCGTCCTCGTGGCCGTGCCCTGGGTCCATATCGCCGATGCACTCCGAGGCCTGCCGGCGTGGAACGGCCGGATTGTCGTGGACGGCACCAACGCGGTCGAGTTTCTGGATCCGAACTCTCCCGACGCGAACGATCCGACCAATCCGCTCGCCGCCTACGGCATCAAGGCCATCGACCTCGGCAACCGCCATTCAAGTGCGGTCTTCCGGGAGTTCGTTCCCGGCGCCCGGGTGGTCAAGGCGTTCAACCACCTCGACGTCCGCGTCCTCGTGGAGCCGGAAACGGCTGGGGGAAAGCGTGTTCTGTTCTACTCGGGCGACGACGCCGCAGCGAAAAGCGACGTTCGCGCCCTGATCGAAACCGCCGGCTTCTTCCCGATCGACCTCGGCCCCCTCGACCTCGGCGGCCCCCTGGCGAGCCTGCCTTTCGGGTCGCTCGCCACGCTGAACCTCATCAAGGTGTAGGACCCTCTTCCCGTCCCCGAGCGCCAGGCTGCTGTCCCCAGGGGCCAGGCTGCTTCGGCGGAGTCAGGCGAGGCATCGTTCAGCAAGCGATACGGTGCAGGTCGCATCTTGCCGGCGGCGCCCACTTGCCGACGCGCAGGATCGATCGACATTCGGCAATCTTGCACCGCCCGGGGACCGGCGGAAGAATGGGAGTTCGACATGCCGCAGGCTCACGTCGGCGGCCTCGCCCTGAACTATGACCTGGCCGGGCCGAGTGATGCACCCGTTGTTGCCTTCTCGCATTCCCTCGGCGCAACGCTCGGAATGTGGGACGGGGTGGTGACCCGCTTGCGGGAGCGCTACCGCGTTCTGCGCTACGACATCCGCGGTCATGGTGGCTCAGCGACCCGCGATGGACCGGTTGAGATCGCAGACCTGGCCCGAGACCTGACCGGCCTGCTCGATGGCCTTGACATCCATCGGGCACACATCGTCGGCCTCTCCCTCGGCGGCATGATCGGACAGGCATTCGCGGCTGCCCAGCCGCAGAGGGCCCTGAGCCTGACCTTGATGGCAACCTCCGCTCACCTGCCGAGCGAGGCGGGCTGGAACGACCGGGCAGCGATCGTGCGCACCGATGGGATGGCGGCGATCGTGAAGCCGACCTTCGAGCGTTGGTTCACGGCCGGCTTCGCTTCGCGCGCGCCCACGATCCTGGGCACGATCCGCGAGGCGTTCGTCGCCTGCGACCCCGTCGGTTATGCGGTCGCGTGCGGAGCGATCGGCCGGATGGATCTCCGACCCTTGCTCGATCGCATCATGGCGCCCACGCTCATCCTCGCCGGACGCGACGATCCCTCGACCCCGCCGGCCATGGCCGAGGTCATCTGCGCGGGGATTCCACAGGCGGAATTGGTCGTGCTGCCGCAGGCGGCCCATATGCTGGCCGTCGAACGGCCGGACGTGGTCGCGAGCTACCTGTCGGGATTCCTCGACCGGCTCGTAGCTGGATGATTCTTTGATGCGGACACGCTCCGCGTCTCCGGCGGGTCCAGGGGACCTCGGCTGAGTCTGACCCCTGGGCCGAGTCAGAATTGTCTCCCGGAGCAGCAGGCGCCGCACGGCTTCGTGAAGCCGCGACTGGACCGTGCATGGTCTACAGACGGTCCCTGTCGCCTCCGTGAAAAGCCCATCGTCCTCAAGGCCACCGGGGGTCCTCGGATGGAGGCGGGCAGCCACCGTACGGGCAATTCAAATGGTACATACCGGCTACGACCCCGCCCTCGTGGCGCTCTCGATCGCGGTCGCCGTCTTCGCGTCTTACACGGCGCTCGACCTCGCTGCGCGGGTCCGCGGCGCGACGGCGGGCCTGCGCTGGGCCTGGGTCGGCGCAGCCTCCGTTGCGATGGGAGGCGGGATCTGGGCCATGCATTTCGTCGGCATGCTCGCCTTCGAGATGGGTGCTCCCGCCGCCTATGATCTCGGGATCACGGCCCTGTCGCTGCTCGTTGCCATGACCGCCACGGCGGCAGCTTTCGGGTGGGTTGCGGTCCGCGGAACGTCGCTTCGATCGCTCCTGGTCGCTGGACCGCTGATGGGCCTCGGCGTTGCCGCCATGCATTATGTCGGCATGGCAGCGATGCGGGTCCCGGGCGATATGGCCTACGATCCGGCGATCGTGGCTGCCTCGCTCGCCATTGCAGTCTCGGCGGCGACTGCCGCCCTGTGGCTCGCCTTCCGCCGCAACCGGCTCTGGCAGAAGTTGGCCGCCGCCTGCATCATGGGGCTCGCCGTGGCCGGCATGCATTACACCGGCATGGCGGCGGCGAGTTTTACCCTCACGGAGGCCGGCGCCCACGCGGCGCAGCGGGCGATGCCGGCGGCCGGTCCGCAGAACCTCGCTCTCGCAGTGGCAGGCGTGACGTTCGTTATCCTGTTTCTCGCGATGATGGCAGGCTCCCTCGATCAGGGACGGACTCAGCGACGCCTGCACGTCAGTGAGGCACGGTTTCGCTCGGCCGTCAGGGCAGTCCACGGGGTCATGTGGAACACCAACGCGGCGGGCGAGCTCGTGGAGGAGCAGCCCGGCTGGGAGCAGATCACTGGGCAAACCTTTGCAGAATATCGTGGTAGCGGGTGGACGCGCGTCCTGCATCCAGACGACGCGGAGAACGCCCGCCTCGTCTGGGAATCGGCAGTCCGAACGGGCACGCCCTACGTCGTTGACCAGCGCGTCCGCCACCCGGACGGCAGTTGGCGCCACTACGCTGTGCGCGCAGTCCCGGTGCACGATTCCGACGATGCGATCCGTGAGTGGGTTGGAGTCCATGTGGATATCACCGAGCGGCATGCCTACGAAGCGGCGCTGCGGGAAGCGCGCGATGCCGCCGAGGAAGCGAGCCGGGCGAAGAGCCGGTTCCTCGCCAACATGAGCCACGAATTGCGAACCCCGCTCTCGGCGGTCATCGGTTATGCCGAAATGCTCGAGGAGGAGGCCGAAGATCTCGGGCAGGACAGCTTCCTTGCCGATCTCGGCAAGATCCGAACAAATGCGCAGCACCTGCTCGGCCTGATCAACGACGTGCTCGACCTCTCGAAGGTCGAGGCCGAAAAGATGGACGTGTATGCCGAGGACATCGTCGTCGAAACCTTCGCTCGCGACGCCGCTGCGACGGTCGAGGCGCTGGTGACCAAGAAAGGCAATCGCCTTGTCCTTGTCCTTGCATCGGACCTCGGCGAGGCGCGCACCGACGCGGTGAAGCTGCGCCAGTGCCTGTTCAATCTCCTCGGCAACGCCGCCAAATTCACCGACGGTGGGACTGTCACCCTCCGAGTCCAACGTCACACTGCGGAGACTGGGGACCGGCTGAGCTTCGCCGTCGCCGATACAGGCATCGGCATGTCGCCCGATCAGGTGGCTGGGCTGTTCCAACGGTTCGCCCAGGCGGACGAGACGACGACACGCAATTACGGCGGGACTGGCCTTGGCTTGGCCCTGACCAAGGCGTTCGCCGGCCTGATGGGCGGGGATGTCGTGCTGGAGAGTGTCGAGGGACGAGGCACTACCTTCACCCTGACCGTGCCGGTCGCTCTCCCCGCCATCGTGGCTTCCGACGCCGCGGAATCCGACGCGCAGTCCGAGCACGAGGCCGGGGGCAACCGCGGACTCGTGCTCGTCGTCGACGACGAGGCGAGTCAGCGGGACCTCATGGCGCGCTTCCTGATCCGACAGGGATTTTCGGTGCGAACGGCAGGCGACGGCCGAACCGGCCTCGATTTGGCGCGGACCCTGGCGCCACGGGTCATTCTGCTCGACGTGATGATGCCGGAGGTCGACGGCTGGACAGTCCTGGCGACACTGAAGGCCGATGCCTCCACCCGCGACATCCCGGTCGTGATGGTCAGCTTCGTGGCCGATGCGGCACTCAGTGCCTCGCTGGGAGCAGCCGATGCGCTCCCCAAGCCGGTCGATTGGGGACGGCTCAAAGCGGTACTGAGCCGGCTCGGCCCCGAGGGCGGTGGGGTGCTTGTGGTGGACGACGATGCGGGAATGCGTGAGCGTCTGCGTCATGTCCTGGAGCGCGACGGCTGGTCGGTGCGGGAAGCCGGTGATGGAGCCGAGGCCCTGGCGCGGGTCCACGAGATGCGCCCAGCCGTGATCCTCCTCGACCTCACGATGCCGGTCATGGACGGCTTCTCGTTCCTGTTACGACTACGGACCCTCGCCGACTGCAGCGAAATCCCGGTGGTTGTGCTCAGCGCCCGGGACATCTCTCCGGCCGAGCGAAGCGAGCTCGCCGGCGTCGATCGCGTGGTGCGGAAGGGCGATGCCAGCCTGCAGGAGTTGGCCGCCGAGGTCGCACGGCTCGGTCAGATTCCAGAGATGGCACCGGTCGAACCCCACGGAGTCAGCCAGCAGACCGGCTACCGGAGCGCCGAGTCGTGAGGGAACGGGATAGGAGGTTCAACCGGTAGCCCGGCGCCTACGGCACCTTTGCGCAAATCTTCGGTGAAACGATTTCTCCGGGGGTGGAGGTTTGGGATACGGCCGACAGCGAGGCTCGGGCCAAGCGTGCCACGGTAATCTCGAAGGCCGTCCCCCCCTATCACCTGTCGGAGTCCTGCGACGGCACCTGCACGCAGTGCAAGGCATCCATCCGCAGAGGGCCGCACTTCTTTGCAACATCCGCTTCAGCGCACAGTTGACGGAGCACGCCTTGGAGAACGCGGCGTGGCCTCGAGCCGCGCTCGCGAGATCCGACACGCTACCTCTTCGAATTCAGAGACCCGCATGAGCCTCGCATCCGTCCTCGGCCTCACCTCGGGCCGTAAGGTCCGCTACGCCTTCGTTGCCCTCGGAGACATTACCCAGGAGGCGATGCTGCCGGGTGTGGCGCACACCGGAAACTCCGAAGTGGTGGCTTTCGTCACTGGCGACCCGGAAAAGGCGCAGGACGTCGGCAAGCAATATGACGTGACGGATTCCTATGGATACGCGCAGTTCGGCGATCTGATCGCGTCAGGCAAGATCGACGCGATCTACCTCGCCACCCCCAACTGGCGCCACGCGGAGTTCGCGGTCCCAGCCCTGAAGGCGGGCATCCATGTGCTGGTGGAGAAGCCGCTGGAGGTTTCGACAGCGAAGTGCCGCGAGATCCTCGACGTTGCGAAAACGTCATCGGCAAAGCTGATGGTGGCCTATCGGCTGCACTTCGAGCCCGCGACCCTCGCAACCATCGACTTGATCCGCTCGGGCAAGCTTGGCGACCTGCTCACCTTCGCCTCGACCTTCACCCAGATGGTCTCTCCGGAGAACCACCGGGCTCACTCCGGCATCGAGGCCGGCCCGATCTTCGACATGGGTCCCTATCCGGTGAACGCCGCCCGCTACGTGTTCGGCGACGAGCCGACCGAGGTGGTCTCGGCTGTTGGCGTGCGCCACCCGGAGGCGGGTCTCGGCGATTTCGATGACACGGTCGCGGTGACCTTGCGCTTCCCTGGCAACCGCCTGGCGCAGTTCGTGCTGTCCTATGTCGGCAACACCCTCGACACCTACGCCGTGGTGGGCACCAAGGGGAGCGTCGAGGTGAATCCCGGCTACATGTACGGCAAGTCCCTGGAACACACCGTCACCCTCGGCGAGAGCAAGACGCATGAGAGCTTCCGCAACACCGACCATTTCGGCGGCGAGCTGCGCTACTTCTCCGACTGCATCCTGAACGACCGCGACCCGGAGCCCGACGGCGAGGAGGGCTTCGCCGACGTGCGGGTGCTGGAGGGCATCGTCGAGGCGCTGAAGACCGGCGGGCCGGTCCGCCTCGAACCGTTCATCCGCGCGACGCGGATCAACACCGAGGCTCAGCGCGAGACTCTGCGGGCGCAGGCCTCGCCCGAACTCGTCAACACCTCGAACCCGGGCAAGGGCAAGGACAAGGTGCCGAAGAACTGATCGCGGCCCGACCTCGAACGCCGACCCCGCACCGGACCCGGAAAGACATGATCGCATTCACGAGCCCCGGGCGCGGCCCGATGCAGGGCAGCCCCCCCATGCCGGCCGTCGATGCGTCGCGCATTGCCAGAGGCCGACAATGAGCCGCGTCGATCTCCCGGAGACCGTCCCGCTCGATACTGCCGCGGCGACGGACGGAGTCCCGGACCGCCCGGCGCCCGCGTCGCACCCGACCTTGATCCTCGTAGCCCTGGCGACGGGGGGCTTTGCCATCGGCACCACTGAATTCGCCGCCATGAGCCTTCTGCCGGCCTTCGCCCCCGACCTCGGGATCGACGCCGCCACGGCGGGCCACGTCATCAGTGCCTACGCTCTCGGCGTCGTGGTGGGCGCGCCCGTCATCGCCGTGCTGGCAGCCCGCGTCGCTCGGCGGACCCTCCTCGTCACCCTGATGGTGCTGTTCGCTCTCGGGAACGGGTTGTCGGCTTTGGCTCCGAGCTATCCCTGGATGCTGGCCTTCCGTTTCCTCGCAGGACTGCCGCATGGTGCTTATTTCGGCGTAGCGGCGCTTGTCGCCGCCTCGCTCGTCCCGCGCGAACGGCGATCGCAGGCTGTTTCGCGGGTGATCGCCGGCCTCACCGTGGCGACGGTGGTGGGCGTGCCGCTGGCCAACGGTATCGGCCAAATCGTGGGCTGGCGCTGGAGCTTCGGTCTCGTAACTATACTCGCCGCAACGACCGCGATTCTGGTGCGAATCTACGCTCCTCTCGGGGCACCGGCCCGGGGTGCCAGCGCGCTGCAGGAACTCGGAGCTCTGCGGCGCGGTCAGGTCTGGCTGACCCTCGCCACCGGCGCCATCGGCTTCGGCGGCCTGTTCTCCGTCTACACCTATCTGGCCTCGACGATGCTCGAGGTCACCCATGCGTCGCCCGGCGCGATTCCGCCAGTGCTGGCGTTGTTCGGACTGGGCCTCACGTTCGGCAACCTCGCCTGTGCCTGGGCAGCGGACCGGGCACTGATGCCGGCGGCCGGCGCAACCCTGGTCTGGAGCGCCTGCGCACTCGCGCTTTATCCCTACGCAACCGGAAGCCTCTGGACCCTGGGGCCGGTCGTCTTCCTCATCGGCTGCGGCGGTGGACTCGCCACCATCCTGCAGACCCGTCTGATGGATGTAGCCGAGGATGCACAGACGCTTGCCGCCGCTCTCAACCACTCCGCCTTCAACGTCGCCAACGCCCTCGGACCCTGGCTTGCAGGGTTCGCACTCACTGCAGGGTTCGGCCTTCCCTCCACCGGCTGGGTCGGTGTTGCTCTGGCCCTGGGCGGTCTGGCGATTTGGGCGATCTCGTTCCTCATCGAGCAGCGCGCAGATCAACGGCTGGCCGTCGGCAGCCCGTGAAGGCAGGCACGTCGCCGGCTCCGTGTGGGATCGCGGGCGACTTCGTGCGTGAACCGTATGATGGCGGGGCTTCATGGGTTTCGATCGACAGCGACCCACGGGGCACGTTAGCAAACGCTGCCTTTCGACAGGCAGGATGAGCAAACTGGATGATGGCGCAAGGCGACGACGATCTCCTGAGATTCCTCGATCGCGACTCAGCGGACGCGGTCTTCAACAAGCGCGTTGCCAATGCGACCGAGACAGCGCCACTGGATGATGAGAAAGTTCGCACCTCACCTGCGGTTTCTCTGATGATCACCAATCGTCAGAGAGCTGATCTGCATGCCCTCGGGTTTTCGGAGGAAACCATTCGAAGGATGACGCCGGCCGAAGCGCATGGTCACCTGGGGCTCGACAGCCGCCAACGCTAGCGGACTACATTCCCGGCATACCGATGCTCGACGGCGGGACGTGCCGACGCCCCAGCACTGGGAGTCTTCTGGGGATACCGTGCCGACACGACTATCAGACCGCGCAGATCTGCGCCTAGGCTCCGCCTTAGATCGCCCGGACAAGGGGTTCGTGCGATCGGAGACCTACCGGTCCTGGACAACGTGGCACCGACGCATGCTCTCGACGCGATCGCGGAGGCCCTGGAAACGACGGGCGCGTACCGCGTCCTTCGGCAGATCAGGCCCTTCGCGGCCGCAGAGGCGCCGCCAATCGAGCCGACGTTCATCGGCCTGATCGTAGACACGGAGACAACGGGCGTCGATTACACCCGCGACACGGTGATCGAACTCGGCATGGTCAAGTTCGAGTATGGCGCGAGCGGACGCATCTACCGCGTCCTCGACACCCTCAATCAGCTCCACGACCCCGGCCGGCCTATCCCGCCCGAGATCACCCGCCTCACCGGCATCGGCGACGCCGATGTGGCGGGGCAGCGTATCGACGACGAAGCCGTGGCGGCAATGGCAGCCGACGCCGCCGTGGTAATCGCCCACAACGCCAGCTTCGACCGGCAGATGTGCGAGACCCGCTGGCCAGTCTTTGTCGAGAAAAACTGGGCCTGCTCCTGCCATCAGGTGCCCTGGCGCGCGGAGGGCCACGAGGGTCTCAAGCTTGGCTACCTGCTCACCGACCACGGTTACTTCCACAAAGGCCATCGCGCGATCGATGATTGCCACGCATTGCTGGCACTCCTTGCGGCGCCCCTGAAGACTTCCGGGCGCCTCGCTCTCGCCTGCCTGCTCGACACGGCGCGCAAGCCGACAGTGCGCGTCTGGGCCGCCGGCTCGCCCATCGCCACGAAGGACGCTCTGAAAGGGCGAAGCTACCGCTGGAGCGGGCGGCGTCGCTGCTGGTACGTCGACATCGAGGAAGACCGTCTCGACCTCGAGCGCGCTTTCCTCTGCCGGGAGATCTACCAGCGCGAGGTCCACGACCTCGTGGCGGATCGGATCACCGCCCGAGATCGCTTCTCCGTCAGAACCAATCCTGAGATCTGACCTGCCCTGAGGTCGACGACCTCACAATGGATGCTTGGCACGCCGTCCGAGAATCAGGGCTGTCGCCGTCGCTAGGCCGGCGGCGATCGACAGGGTGGTCAGCGAATGGAGAGTGGCGCGGGTGTAAGCGCTTGTGCGCATCACGTAGATTGGCGGATCACCACGCTCTGCGCCGGCCTGGGTGGGGGCATGCAGCGCCCCGGTTGGATTCCGGGGTGTCTCGGAACGCTTCTGCAGGGCGATGATAGCGGACGCGAGTTCGTCATAGGCACCGGGGACAAATTCCTTGCCCATCACGAACATCTTGCCACCGCCACCCACGAAGATGTCCCGTTGCGGATGGACGGCCGCATGGAGGATGGCATTGGCGACCTCCGAGGGTGGATAAATCGGCGGGGGCAGCGTCGGCTCCCGCTCCATGTAGTTGCGTGCCCGATTTGGAAGCGGCGTGTCGATGGAGGCAGGCTTAACCAAGGTGACCGAAACCGGCGCACCCTCCGCGATCAGTTCCATGCGCAGAGTGTCGGTGAACCCCTTCACGGCGTGCTTCGAGGTTGCGTAGAGGCCCTGGAACGGGAATGCGAGGTCGGAGGCGACGCTTCCGATGTTGATCAGCGCGCCGCCATGCCGACGCAGGTGCTCGACCGCGACGAGTGAGCCGTTCACTGTCCCCCAGAGATTGGTTTGGATCAGGCGTTCGTGGTCGGCGTCGTCGATCGCACTCAGAGGGCCGTAGACGGTCAGCCCGGCAACGTTGACCCAGGTGTCGAAGCCGCCGAAGCTGGCCCGCGCCTCGTCGGCGATCGCCTGCACGTCGTCGCGCCGACCAACATCCGCTGTCACGGCGACGGCCTGACCACCCTCGGCCTCGATCTCGCTGACCACGCGCGCAAGGACTTCGGTGCTGCGTGCCGCCAACACGACTCGAGCACCCCGTTGGGCCGCCGTTCGCGCCGTCGTTAATCCGATGCCGCTGGAGGCCCCGGTGATGACGATGACTTGGTCCCGCAGGGGTTTGTGTCTCATGCGCCCGACTCCTCATCGAGCCGGGCGAACCGCCGGCTGAGGAAACTACGCGCAAAGGAGCCGGCTGTTGCGCCTCGTGAGGCGGCTTGCGTGCATTTCGCGCAGGACGGCGCGCCGTGCGATGGTCTCGTCCAGGAAATTCACGCAGAGTAAAACACGCTTGCTCCGGTCGATCCTCGCGTCGGAGATCGGCACCGTGGGACACAATCACCCTCGGATTTCAAGGCTCACGGAATTGCGCTGGACGATGTCGCGCGTGACGTGAGCTTGGCAATTTGCGAGACCGAAACTGTGGCCCAAGAGGGCGCCCACGACGACTTGGCATTGGCGCGCATAGCCCGAATTGATCATCAAGAGATCGGCCGATCAGAAGGAGACTGGCCAGACCTCCCACCGGGTGAAAGGTCTCGCGGCCGTGAGGTCGAGATCGATGAAGTCTAGGTAGCAGGTCCTGCGTAACAACCGCGTGTCGAAGAAGGTGCCGCAGAAAAATTGCCCGTTAGGCTCCAGCCGTCACCGTTTTGGATTGGTCGATTAGCGTAGACTTGGGTCCGGGGTCTGGATGACGATTTTGGTGTCGATCGAGGGATAGGCGCCGGCGAGAACGCCGGAGTCCACGCCTCGCCCGGGCGTCCAAGCCATTTGCACACCCAGGGGCGCCTGGCCGAACTCACTCTGTTGGCGGCCCTTCGGGGGGCCTCGACGCCATGATCGGCTGCAGGAAGACGAATGGCAGACGTCCTTCGATCACTTATGCCGGGGCGCCCAGATGAAAGGCGTCGATTCGATGTTCGCGTCGGTGGTGCGTGGAGCTAGGGCGCGCGAGCCGAAGCTCGACATGTTGATGAAGTGGAGGCCCTCCGGCCCTGGCGCACTGGGCGCCGGCTGGCCGAGATCGAGGGTATCGTGCATTCGCTGGCTGCCTTTTACAGCGACATCGGGTCCGGTCCATCACCCCACCACGACAAGACGGCGGGCCGAGACGCGAACATTCAGTCGTTCACTGCGGGAATCGCAAGGGGCGGCGTCTGCTGGTGCTGAACGACCCGCCACACCTCATGGGACATCCGCCGGTAGGTCGACGTACAATTCGCTTCGTACGCCTCGTCGTCGCGCGATGCCTTGGCATGATAGGCGATGACGATGAGACCTTCCTGCGGACGCGAGATCCGGCCCTTCGTGATTTCGATGTTGGACCAGCGCGGCGTCGCGGCGACCGCCTCGATCGCCTGTGCGCCGCTGAGCACGAAGGGCGGTGTCGGCAAGACCATCAGGCACTCATCGTCGACCAGCTCCCGGTAGCGGTCCGCATCGCCGGTCCATAAGCTTTTCTCGAAAGACCAAACGCGATCGTCGTCCATGGCAGTCTCCTCAACTTCGGCAGAGTCGGAGGATGACGTCCCTTGCGCGCAGTTCGTTCCCTCGTCGGACGCGGTGTAACCCGCCTCCGAGAAGCAATGGTTCGAACGGAAAGTAGAAGCCGACAGAAGGGCGGCGCATTGCGTTCAAGGTCGATCCGAGATGACGGACACTCGATCCAGCAGACACGGAACGCTCGATGAGGCTGGTGATGCCGTCAAGTCGCCCATACCCATGCGCGGCTGATACGGACAACCAAACGTCTGATGCAGTTCAGAAGGAAGATGGTGCCCAGGGACGGAATCGAACCGCCGACACTGCGATTTTCAGTCGCATGCTCTACCAACTGAGCTACCTGGGCCTCGGCCGGTTCGCGTAAGCGGCACCGGCTGGAGCGGGGGTATAGGGGGTGGATTGCGGCCTGTCCAGCCTGGATCGGAAGAGATTTTACCGGAGGCTTTTTGCGTCCAGGAGGCGACCGTCAGACGGTGCGATCCGGTCGCGGATCGAGGCCGTCGGCGTCCTCGTTTTCGTCCTCCGCGGTCGGAATGGCGTAGCGATCGGTCAGCCAGCGGCCGAGATCGATGTCGGCGCAGCGGGCGGAGCAGAACGGCACGAAAGCAAGCTCAGACGGCTTCTTGCAAATGGGACACGGGTCGGGCTTGGCGGGTCCAGCGCGCCTGCGGCCGATGGTCAGATCACTCATGCGGGACCTCCCCAAGCGTTGCGGACCGGAAAACCCTCGCCGTCCAGGAGACTGACGGTCTCGTAGAGCGGCAAACCGACCACGGCGCTGTGCGATCCCACGAGCTTGACCACGAAAGCCCCGGCCAAGCCCTGGATGGCGTAGCCGCCGGCTTTGCCGCGCCACTCGTCTGACGCGAGGTAAGCCTCGATCTCGCGGGAGGACAAGCGCTTGAAGCGCACCCTCGTCTCGACCACCCGTTCACGGCGAACATCCTGAGGCGTGAGCAGGCAGACGGCGGTGTAGACGCGGTGCTGGCGCCCAGAGAGCAGCCGCAGGCAATCGGCTGCCTCGTCCGGCAACTCAGCCTTGGGGAGCACCCGACGCCCGACGGCCACGACCGTGTCCGCGGCGAGGAGGAAGGCCTCGCGCATATCGTCCCGCCGCCGTGCCGCGGCCCCGGCCGCCGCGAGCTTTTCACGCGCGAGGCGGCGTGCGAGTTCACGCGGCGTCTCCGATTTTCGCGGGGTCTCATCGATATCGGCTGCCAGCAAAGCATCGGGCTCTATACCGACCTGCTGTAGGAGCGCGAGACGCCGAGGCGAGGCGGAGGCTAGGATGAGGCGGGCACTTCGGCTCGGGGCCGGAGTTTCGTCGATCGTCGTCACGTGCGGGCCATCATGCGCTGGGTTGGCATCCTGTATGGGGGCGGATGGAGAACGACCGGCCGATGCAACACCTCGATGGGCGCCCGGGCCGGCCAAGTCGGGAAGGCGGCCGGAACCTAACGGAAACCCCAAGCCTTGTGAACGCGCCCCCGGACTCGCCCTGAGGCCGCCGACCCGTGGACAACGGGTGCGGGTCTGATATGGTCCCGCTCGTGGCCCTCACGGCCACCGCCGCGGCCTCCTTTCCGCGTCGCGCGGGCGTAGTTCAGTGGTAGAACGTCAGCTTCCCAAGCTGAATGTCGTCGGTTCGATCCCGATCGCCCGCTCCAACTAACCTACTGCATCTTATGGAATTTTCAAAGGTTGGCGCCGCTCTGAACGAGCGGGTGATCCAGTGTGTCGCCACCATGTAGCCACGGGTGGCTGTGTCGCCAAAGCGCACGCTCCGACTTAAGGCTGCGTCTCGTGCTCGCTTGAGATAGGCGACCGTCCCCGCAGTGATACGACACGCGATTCGTGGGTTGCGGCACACTGAAGCTTCTCATCTGGCTCATCGAGAAGCGCGACGATCCGGTCGACGACATCGAGCGCAAGTTCGGCCAAGCGCTCGAACTCTTCGCGCGGGATCTGCCTCGCAGCTGCATGGCGGCTCGGAGGGAACTGAAAAACATTGCTCATGTTTAGGTATGCCGCTTCGCGCTGGCGTCTATCAAAGCTCCTGGCTCGCCGTAGAAGATGGTTGAGATCTCGCAGACCAGCTCTTTCGCATCCAAAAGGTCCATGACCACAAGAATTGCTTTTGCTGCAGCGCCCTCCAGCGTCGTTGTGGGTTGGTCGTGGCCTGCCTCCTGGAGAGTGGTCCTCCCTGAGGTATGGCTTCGCGCCATGTGGCGGATGTTCCTGGGACGGAAGAAGCATACGGCTGAGGAGATCGTCGCCAAGTTGCGCCAAGTTGATGTCTTGGTCTCGCAGGGCCGCAAAGTTGCCGAAGCAATCCGGTCCATCGAGGTGACCGAGGTCACGTACTACCGCTGGCGTTCCGAGTACGGTGGCCTGAAGGGGGATCAGGTCAAGCGGTTGAAGTCTCTGGAGACCGAGAACCAGCGGCTTCGTCGAGCAATCTCCGATCTGACCTTGAAGAAGCTCATCCTGAAGGAGGCAGCCTCGGGAAACTTCAGAGCCCGGCTCGCCGCCGGGCCTGTGTCGACTTCGTCGTGGCCGAGCATGGTGTGTCCGAACGCTTCGCCTGCCGTGTTCTGGGCCAGCATCGGTCGACGCAGCGCAAATCCGCCGTGGTGGTCGAGGACGAAGCTGCTCTGACGGGCGCCATCGTCGCCCTGGCGCTGCAGTATGGACGTTACGGCTACCGTCGGATCACGGCCCTGCTCCGACGTGACGGCTGGACGGTGAACGTGAAGCGCGTCGAACGGATCTGGCGGCGCGAGGGGCTCAAGGTCCCGGCTCGCCAGCCGAAGCGGGCACGCCTTTGGCTCAACGACGGCGCCTGCCTGCGACTACGGCCCGAGCGGCCTGACCACGTCTGGTCCTACGACTTCGTCGAGCACCGCACGCACAACGGACGCAAGTACCGGATGCTGAACGTCATCGACGAGTTCACCCGCGAGCGCCTGGCCATCCGCGTGTCTCGTAAGCTGAAGGCATTGGACGTGATCGACGTGCTCTCGGACTTGTTCAGTCTGCGCGGGGTGCCGGGGCATATCCGCTCGGACAACGGGCCGGAGTTCATCGCCAAGGCCGTTCAGGACTGGATCGCGGCGGTGGGATCGACAACCGCCTACATCGAGCCGGGCAGTCCGTGGGAGAACGGGTATTGCGAGAGCTTCAACGCGAAGCTGCGCGATGAACTCCTCAACGGCGAGGTGTTCTACACCCTGAAAGAGGCCAGCGTCGTGATCGAGCAATGGCGGAGGCACGACAACAGCATCCGGCCGCACTCGTCGCTCGGCTATCAGCCGCCTGCGCCCGAGGTCGTCGTCTGGCCATCCGAACCGAGCGGCTCAGGGCCGCTCGCTCACCCCGCCATCGTCACGCGACCGACGATGCACTGACTTCGAACCTGGGCCACCGAATGGGGGCAGGCCACCTGCGCATGGTCGCCTGCTTGAGCGACCGATCCAGCGTTTCCTCCTAGGGAAGGCCCGCAATCGAATCAGTCTTGAGCGCCAACTTCCATGCAAGATGGCATTAGTTAGAGGCGAACGAAGACTGCTGTTAATCCTCCCATTGTAGCTTCCATGGAAGATGGTACTGATATTGGAACGCTGGAGGTGGCGATGGTTCGAGGACGTGCCGAGAAACTCGCGGACGCGGATCGGCGCCCGTCCCTCGTCGATGATGCCTATGCGGCGATGAAGGAGGAGATCCGGGAGTCGCGCTTCCCGGCTGGGTATCAGGCGTCCGAGCAGGAGATCGCGTTACGACTCGGCATGAGCCGGACGCCCGTACACGAGGCGGCCATCCGTCTTCAGGAGGATGGTCTCGTGCGAATCCTGCCCCGGAAGGGCATCGTGATCTGCGCCTTGGCGCCGGAGGACATGCGTGAGATCTACGATGTCGTCATCGCCATCGAAGGACGGGCGGCAGCCCTGCTTGCGCAGATGCCGGAGGCGGCACGCGAGTTGGCTGCGTTGGAGTTGGCCGCGCACACGGAAGCCATGTCAGCCGCATCGGAAACCGGTGATCCTGCCGGCTGGGGCCATGCGGACGAATGCTTTCATCGCACGCTGGTCGAAAGGGCGGGGAACGGCCGCATGATCCGGATCAATCAGACGATCACCGACCAGGCGCACCGCGCCCGTATGTTGACGCTCAAGCTCCGGCGCGAACTGGGAGCGTCGGTGGCGGAACACCAGCAGATCATCGAGGCGATCCGCGCCGGCGATGCCGCGGCGGCGCAGGAACAGGCATATCGCCATCGTTCGCATACGCGGAACGAGCTACTCCCGCTGTTGGAAAGCTTCGGCCTCAAGCACCTTTAGGGTCGCGAGGATGGCCTTGATGAAGCGGGCCAGTCGAAGAGCACTCAGGCGCTGCGGAGGCTTCCTCAGCAGACCCCGAGGCTGGCGTTGGAGGCGGTGGGCAGCGGTATGCCGATGCCCGTTTCCGCGCACCCTACGAGGTCGCCGACGATGTTCTCGACTTCCCGCCCGCTGGCGAGGTCACGGTATATCGAGGAGGTCAGCTGCGAGCCCTTGACCGTCAGTCGGTCGCACGCCGCCGCGTGAAATGCTTAGGGCTGTGCGATACCTTGAGCGCGGATCGTCGCGATGGCCTCGTCGAGAACGGCGAGAGCGAAGGCTGCGCCGCCCGGGACCGCCTCGAGCTTTCCAACCACCCCTCTATCAGGCGGGTGACCGCACCGAGGGAGGTCAGAAATACTCACTTCGCCCACATCTCTCGATGGATCCAACGGGACAAGCGCGACTGGAATCCGCGCCCTCGCATCGAGTCGTGCAAGGCCTAGTCCCACAGAGTCACACTGTGGTCGAGTGCCCCGTAGGCAATGTCCTGGAGCGTGCTGAGGTGCATCACGCAGATAGGCTAACATGACCGCCGAGCGCGCGGCCAGCGCGACCGGCGAATGCGAACTCTCGACCCATTTTGGATCCTTGAGAATACGTCTCCAGGCTGCCGAAGAGTCAAGGGCCTGCGTCTGGGTTGGGTAGATAGTTGCCCGGTTGCTTTCGGGTGCCGAGTTGAGAAAGCAGATGGGGTGGATGGCTCCCGCTCCGACTGACGGCATCTCGGTGCCAAGATGTGGTTGCTGTCGAAGCAGCAGCTACGCAGATGTAGGAGCCATCCCCATGGAGATCACCACCGTCGGCATCGATCTGGCCAAGAGCATCTTCCAGGTTCACGCCGTCGATGCAGCTGGGCAGGTCGTCGTTCGCAAGGCGCTGAGGCGGGCGCAGGTTGTGCCGTTCTTCGCCAAGCTGCCGCCCTGTCTGGTCGGCATGGAGGCGTGCGGAACGTCCCACCACTGGGCCCGGGAACTCATCAGGCTCGGCCATGACGTGCGGCTGATGCCGCCCGCGTACGTGAAGCCGTATGTGAAGCGCGGTAAGACCGATGCGAACGATGCCGCCGCCATCTGCGAGGCGGTGACGCGCCCGAGCATGCAGTTCGTGCCGGTGAAGTCGACCGAGCAGCAGGCGGCGCTGGCGCTGCACCGGACGCGCGACCTGCTGGTCAAGCAACGCACGCAGTTGGTGAACATGATCCGCGGCCTGCTCGCCGAGTTCGGGATCGAGATGGCGCGGGGCCTGCGCCATGCGCTCGAACTGGCGGCCCGGCTCTCGGCCGGAGACGCGGCCGAGGTGCCACCCCTGGCCCAGCGGGTGGTGACCGGGCTGGCCGATCAGATCGGCGCCGTGCAGATCCAGCTCACCCGGCTGGAGAAGGCGTTGTTGGCTTGGCATCGGGACAGCGACCTGTCGCAGCGCCTGGCGACGATTCCGGGTGTCGGCATCGTCTCGGCGACCGCGCTGGCCGCTTCGGTGAGCGAGCCCGAGCGCTTCCGCAACGGTCGACAGTTCGCCGCCTCGTTGGGGCTGACACCGCTGCAGAACTGCAGCGGCGGCAAGGAGCGCCTGGGCCGTATCTCACGCATGGGCGATCGCTACCTGCGCCGCCTGCTCGTGGTCGGCATGACCTCTCTGGTCCGGCGCGCGAAGGCGACGCCGACTTCGGTCGACCCGCGGCTGCCGGCGCTGCTGCAGCGCAAGCCGGTGCGCGTGGTGACTGTTGCGGCGGCCAATCGCACGGCGCGGGTCGCCTGGGCGATCATGACCCGCGGCGGCACCTACCGCGCACCAGCGGCCACGGCCGCCTGACAGCACGGCAAGGAGATTTTTCCAGGTTGCGAGGACGATGAGAGTTGATGGCGAACCGGTCAGACCGGGAGCCGGGACACCCCGCCGAACGTCCAGGGCGTCATAGCCCGCAAAGCAGAGTGGGACCCAGCTCGCGGATACCATCAGGGCCAGCGGTCACATGAACGACTGCATCAATAGGCCGGACACAAGACTGCACCCGACCAGCGCGTCAGAACCTCAATTCGCCCCTTGCAATGCGGGAGCCATCCACACAGGACGCTTGCTTCGGAGACATCGAGAGGTGGCTGGCAACGAGCCGGAAGCCTTCTGCCTTCGTCATTACATGGCGACCGAGCTCTTCACCACGTCTCGGCGGAAGCCCGCGCCGGGATGGCTCGCGTTGAGGATCGGGGCGCTGCGCGGGAACAGCTTTTCGCGCAGCGCGCCCTCTTCGTAGCAAGCTCGCGAGGCGGAGCGCGAGCACGCGCGCCGATGCGGCCAGCGTGATGTTTGCCAAGACCGACGCGGCGGCCTCCCGCCACGTCGGGATTAACGGCGGCACGGCGGCTGGCCTCGTCGGCAGCTACGACACTGTCTCAGACCGCATCCGCACCTTCCATGCCGCCGGCATCGAGCTTTTCATGCTGCAATTTCAGCCGTTCAAGGCCGAGATGCGGCGCTTCGCCGAGCAGGGCATGCCTTGGGTGCGCTGAGGTTCAGGCGCGGGCATGAGCCGTTGGTGGGCGGCAGTGCCACCAGCATGGCTGCGACGAAGACTCTTATCGGCAGCGCCCCACTGACGGGGCCGCCAAGGAAGGCTCGGGACGAAGGCCCGACAGGCCTTACCGCTATTAAATAGGCCTTCCCGATAGTGGCTGGTCGACGGAAGGTCGAAGACAGCCGCGAGGGTCGAGCAAGGCAGGTGACGAGCCAGGGCGTCGTGTGAGCCGAGATGATGGCGTCTTATCTACTCGCGATCTTGCAGCTCGATTGTTCGAGTAGCTCTTAATTTATCTAATGGCCCCTATCGAAAAGCTGATCAGCTCGGCGAAACTGTGTGTTCCAGATTTCCGGCGGATCGCCGAAATGATGTTGACGACGGTCTTGTACTTCATCGACAGCTTGTCGGCGATCGTCTGGTAGGAGTTTCCCTCCTTGATCAGGGTGAGGACTTGCAGCTCGCGCTCCGTGAGATTCACGGCGGTCGAGCGGTGGGCGGTGGCGTTGAGCATGGCCACTCGCAGGGCGAGGTCGTGATCGAGGTAGCTTCCGCCGCTGCGCACTTGGTCGAACGCCCTGAGGAATTCCGCAGCCGGCGCATCCTTGAGGACATAGCCGCTCGCTCCGCTTTCCAACGCGCGTGCCACGATGGTGGGATCGTCGTGCATGCTGAAGGCGAGGATCCGTGTCCGACGCTCCAGATCGCGGATGCGCCGGATCAGGGACAGGCCCGAAACGCCATGGTCGCCGAAGGTGAGGTCCGCAATCACCATGCCCGGACGTTGCCGGTAGAAGGCCCGGTAGGCCTCCACGATGGTGGTCGCCTCGTGGATCGTGTCGATGCCGACATCCTCCATGAGGGTGCGAAAGCCCCTCAGGATTACGGGGTGGTCGTCTGCGATGAGAATACTCGTCGGCTGCGCCCTCATGGCGTGGTCGCCGGTGCGGCGGGTTGCGCGGCGTAGCGCTCGGTCAGACGCGCGAGGGTCTGTGCCCTGTCCAATCCCTGCTGCCGAAGGTTGTAGTAGTGCTGGCACAGCTCGCCGTAGAGCTGCTTGCGGTGGGTCGGGGCCGCGGCCTCCTCGAGACCGTCGAGAAGGTCGGCATAGGTCTCCGGCGCGTCGGCCTCGGCGAGCATCTGCCCGAGTTGCACCGTGCGGTTGGCGATCATGCGGGGATCTTCGATGAAGGTCTCGGCGGCCCGTGCCAGGCTGTGACGCAGGTGGTCGCTGCGGACGTGTACGCCGGCCGCCGGCTGTCCGGGCTCGCGCCGGGCAAGCCAGAGCGCCGGCTCCATGCCGTCGGTGGGCGATAGCCAAGCCGGTACCTCAGCATCGGACTTCGTCGCCACCACCGTCGCCTCCTGCGCGGGCTCGCCGCCGTCGCAGGCGGCCACGCCCAGGGCCAGCACAAGGAGCAGGGGCAGGGCCGGCGCAGAAACGGCAGCGTGCCTCATCGGCCGGCTCCGGGGGGAACCGCAAGGCTGCGTGGACCCTCGGGTACGGCGATCCGGTGGGTCTCGCGCAGCGTCGTCAGATCGATGACGGAGACGGAATCGGAGAACCAGTTGGCGACGTAGGCCCGGTGGCCGGCTACCGCCACGCCCTCCGGGTAGCGCCCGACCGGCACGGCGGCCACCAACGCGCCGCTGACCGCATCGACGACGACCAGGGTTCCGGCCCGCTGGTCGGTGACGAGGATCCGAGCGCCGTCCGGGCTCACGGCCACCCCGTATGGCATGCCGCCCACCGCGAAGGTCGCGACGGTCCGGCGGTTGGCGGTGTCGATGACGCTCACGGTGCCGCCACGCACGTTGGCCACGTAGAGCCTGTCGCCGGCCGGGCTCAGCGTCAGCGCGAACGGCGCCTCACCCACAGGAATCGTCGCGACGCGCGCCATTGCGGTGGTGTCGACGACGCTGACCTGCCGGCTTTCCCGGTCGGCTACATACAGCGTGCCTCGGCCGTCGAGAACGAGGGCGGCCGGTTCGCGGCCGACCGGCACCGTCCCCTCCAATTTGCCGCTTTCGGCAGAGAGCCGCATCACCCGGTTGCCGGCCCAGTCACCGACGTAGAGCTGCGCGCCATCGGCCGAGATCGCAATGCCGAAGGGCTGTCCGGACACTGGATAGGTCCGCCGGATCGACCCGCCGGGTTCATCGACGAGCGTGACCTGGCCCGTATCCGGATGTGTGAGGTAGAGTTGCCCCCCGGGACCCGCCGCTATCTGGGCCGGGCCGCGCCCAACCGCGAGGGGCGCGCCGCCCGACGTGGATCCAGGCGCCAGAGCGACCAGGGTTCCGGCGCCCTGGCTCGCGACGTAGACGGTCTGTGCTCCGGCCATACAGGGCGCGAGGCCGAGAATCAGGCCGACCCAGATGCCTCGTCCAATCACCGGGGCCCCCATCATGGAGTGGCGTTCCCCTCGACCTTCGCCTTCAAACCCTTCAGACCATCTGCGAAGTAGCGGTTCATGGCAGTGCGGCCGGCCTCGTCGCTGAGGTCCTCCGGCGGCTCGTTGCCGGTATCGCCCCGATAGAAGCGGCCGAGCCACTCGACCCGGGAGCCGTCGCCCTCGGGGGACACCGTAAGGGTGGCCGAGTAGGACGAGACCGGAAGCGCCTTCAAATCAGGATCGGACAGGCGGTAGGAATAGCTCCGCCCGGTGGCACTCATCTCGTCGAGCCCTTCGTTCAGGATGCCACCCGCCCTGAGCGTGACCTTCCGCTGGCCGCCGGATCCATTGCCGCCGCTGCCCTCGCTCCTGGCGACATCCGGGTGCCAGGACCCAATGCCCGCGAACTCGCCGACCACCTTCCAGACGGCATCCGGCTTGGCAGCGATGACGATGCTCTGGTCGACTTTCTGCGGCGTCGGGCCGTGGGCGAGGGCCGCCCCGGAGATGAAGATCAGGACGAGAGCGAGAACTCCGAGACGCATCGATCAGGCCTTTTTCCAAGTTGGGAATCCGCGGGCGCGGAGCAGGGGTGTGAGGAAGGCGGCGAGCAACAGCAGCAGGGCAGCCGCTCCCAGAACGGGGCGCGGGTCGAAGCGGCCCGGAACCGGGCGTGGCGTCGCGGCGCCCCTGAGCGGCGCGCTGAGGCCGTGCGGTCCGTCGAGCGGCGCGTAAACGAGGCCGGTCTCGCCGGCGAGGGTGCGCATGTAGGATTCCCGCACCGAGGACAGATGCTCGGTGCCGCTGGCAGCGACCGCGCCGAAGGGGGCATTGCGCGGATTGTAGCCCTCGCGCTGCGCGGCATCGGCCGGCGGCGGGCCGAAACGGTTCTCCTGCTGGACGTCTCCGGCACCGTAGAAGCCGGTCTCGCGGCCCCGGTCATCATAGCGCGGGATCGGTGACAGACCGGGTGCACCCGCCCCCACGATGAGGCCACGCACGCCGCCGGGTCGGCCCTCAAAAGCGGGTCCACCCCGGCTCGGCAGGGGCGGAGCCTCCTGCCCGTCGGTGATGAAAACGAGGTCAGTGCCGAGTTCCCCCGCCATGGCGATGCTGCGGAACAGCCCCGCCGAGATCCGACTGTCGCCCTCCCAGGCCATGCGCCAGTCGATCCCTGCGAGGGCTCCATCAATCGGCGCAAAACCAGCGCACGTCTCGATGGGCGTGAACAGGAGAAAGGGTCGGCGCTCGGTGAAGAGGCCGAGGGCGAACCGCGATCCGCACGGCAGGCCGGCGACGAGGTCGCGCAGCGCCACCTTCGCGGTGTCGAGTCGACTCGTCGGAACTCCGTCGGCGCCGACGTAGTCGCGGACGTTCATGCTGCCGGTGATGTCGACGATCGCCAGGACCGAGACACCGTCGCGGGCGAACGGAACCGGACGCGCGAAAAGGGCCAGGGCCACCAGCACGAGGGCTCCGGCGAGGAGGCGCAGGCGTCCATCCGACAGGTTCCGCAGGATCAGTCTGGGAAGGGTCACGGCTCGCCCCGCGGCTGGCCCGGAATTTCGGTCCAGATCTTCTTCGGTTCGGCCTTCAGTTCGTCCCCGGACTTGCGATCGAACTCCGGAAAGTCGCGCAGGAGGCGCGAGGCGACGTCGAAGTTGAACTTCGCATCCCAGAAATCCGGCCGAGCCTGGAGGGCGCGCCGGTATTCCTGGCGCGCCAGGGTGATGCGGGGTCCGGCGGGGTCGAGGTCGCCGCGCTCGAGGTGGTCGAAGGCCTGACGCAGATGGGCATTGGCGAGGGCGAAGCGGGCACGGGCGGCGCGCTCGACAGCGCCCTGCCGCTCGAGGGCATCGACGAGAGGCTCGATCGCCTCCACGGCGCCGCGTCGGGCGAGGTGCTGGATACGGGCCAGGAGAAGAGCCGGAGCGGACCCGATCGGAACCACGACGTCCTGGCCGGCGGAGAGCGCCCGGATGGCGGCATTGTCGCGCGCGATCCGCCGAGCGTCGTAGCTACAGCCCAGCGCAGCTATACCAAACAGGATCGGCAGCAGGACGAGGAAGCGCGGGCGCAACCGCTGCCAGCCCTCGCGCAGGTCCGTGCGATGCGTGCGGGTGCGGTGCCCGAGGGAGGGTGGCGCTGTGCGCCACGGCAGGATCGCGGTCATCGTCATGCGGCGTGCCTCGCGGGATCGGATGCGATGGCGAGGACCGGGGCGGCCGACCTGCGGGTTCGACGGAGGTCCGCCTCGCCCAGCTTGGCCGCGACGAGGACCACGAGTCCGGCGAGGCTGGCGGCGTAGGCGAACCCTGCCAGATCTCGGCGGGGACGCTGCTCGGTGTAGGGGATCGGGTCGCGCTCCAGCCGCTCGATCTGGGCGATCGCCTCGGCCACTGCCTCCGCACCCTCGGCCTCGAAGGCACGGTAGGGCGTCCGCAAACTCTTGAAGAACAGGTCGAGGTGGCGCTCGGGCGCCGCCTGCGGGGTGTCCTCGCCCGCCGGCCGATCGGAGATGGAGGGCGAGCCCTTCGTGCGCAGGAAGAGCCAGTAGAGGTTCGGCCGCAAGCGGGTGAACGCGGCGCGCAGGGTGTCCTGCACGCGCGGGTCGATCACGGCCGCTCCGTCCGAGACCAGCAGAAGCGCCCGGGAGGTGGCGGGGCTGGCCGGCCCGAACTGAGACAGCGCCATGGCGAGGCCGCGGGCGATGTTGGTGTAGTCGAGGCCCGGCCGGTCTATGGCCGCGATGGCCGCCCGGACCGCCGCGTGCCGGTCGGTCATGGGAATCACCAGCATCGGCGCCGTCGAGAACGCCGTGACCGCGAACTGGTCGTGTGCTCGGCTGCCCACGAAAGCAGCGAGCAGTCGGCGCGAGGCGGCGGCCTTCGATTCCTCGGCGCCGGAGGGCTGCCGTCCGGCAAAGGTCTCGTTCATGCTGCCCGAACGGTCGATCAGGATCGAGACCTGGGCGCCGATCCCGGTTCGCGTGAGGGTCTCGCCCCGGCGGTAGGGACCGGCCAGGGCGAGGATCAGGCCCGCGATAGCGACGATTCCGGCCACGCGCAGGAGGGCGCCGATCGCTCGCGACGGGCCGTCGGGCGGGACTGCCGCCAGGGCGGCCACGGGGACCCGGCGCTGGGCCGAGGTCAGGAGCGGCAGCAGGGCGAGAGGTAGGAGCCAGAGCAGCGCCGGATGGTCGGCGGAGAAGCGGGCGAGCGCATCGATCATGCGGTGCGCTCCGCGTGCGCGAGGCGCCGCGCGAGAGCGGCGAGATCGGCCAGGGCGAACGCGCCGAGCTCCGGCTCCGGGCCGGGACCGAAGAAGGTCCGGCGGGAAGCCGCGAAGAACCGGGCCAGGTCCGGCCCCTCCGGCGCGTAGGCCGGATGGGTCTTCAGGAAATCGTCGAGATCATCGGCGAGCAGCCGACGGCCGGCTGCCGTATCGAGGCCGACATGGAGCGCCAGCAGGGCGTCGCGGTAATGGGGTGTCGGGTCCGGCCGGCGTGCCAGAGATCGGATCCGGCGGGCCGCGAGGGCGAATGGACGGTCGCGCCGGGCCCTGAACGGCCACCAGGTCCGGTCCCGGGCGAGTCCCGCGAGGGCCAGGAGGGCAAGGGTGGCGGAGCCGGCGGCGCCGAGGAGCAGGGGCCGCGGATCGCCGGGGCCGACCGTCCCGTCGGGACGCATGTAGTCGCGCGGGTCGTCCCGGGCGGGCGGCTGGACTTCGCGCAGCGGCGAGACGTTGAACGACCAGGCCGGCACCGCGGCCTTGACGGTGGTGGCGCCGTGATCGCTCTCGCTCACGAAGGTGACGGTGAAGCCCGGGATCTCCAGGGCGCGGGCATCGAGGGCGGCGTAGAAGGTCTGATAGGTGAGGCCGAGGCGCACGCGCTGGGCGTCGCCGTATACCGACGCGGTCGCGTCGAGGTCGCGCAGGTCGAGCCAGTAGGTGAGCGCCCCGGGCTTCGGCAGCGACGCGGCCTGGAGCCGGAAGCCCGGCTCGACCACGAGGTCGACTTCGGCTCGGACCAGGTCCCCGAGGAAGTAGCCGAACGGGCGCGGCGTGCGGACCTCGACGGAGCGGACCTGGGCCCCGGCCGGGCCGGACAGGAGCAGGGCGAGGATCAGGGCGAGGCAGCGGGTACGCATGGTCCGCCTCAGGCGCCGAGGAGGTGGCGACTGACCGCGTCGGGATCGAAGCGGCCGGCGAGACGGAAGGGCGGGCGGCCATGGGCCGTCGCGAGGCGCCGCAGGGTCTCGATCCGGGCGGCTTCGCGGGCGATCCAGCGCCGGCGCAGGGCGGGTCGCATGAAGACCAGCCGGCGCCCGGCGCCTTCGAGATCGTCGAGTTCGAGGAGGCCCCAGTCCGGCAGGCCCTCCGCCTCGGCGGCGTCGCCGAGAAGCACCGGGACCAGGTCGTGCCGGCCCAAGGCGGCGAAGACCTCGGTGATCAGCGCCTCCGGCCACCGGAAGTCGGAGAGCAGGAACACGATCTTCGGCCGGCCGGCGAGGCGGCGGGTCGCCCCCACCATGCCGGCGGCGCCGTGGCCGGTGCAGGCGGCGTCCGCGAGGCGCCGCGCCACCTCGGCGGCCCGGGTCGGGGCGCGGCTGGGCGCCAGGAACACGTCGTCCCGCACCCTCTCGTCACAGCCGATGAGACCGAAGGCATCGCCGATCCGCGTGGCCGAGGCGGCGAGGCCGACGCAGAAGGCGGAAGCCAGGGCCATACGGTCTGCTTCGCCGGTGAAGCGCATGGAGGCGGAGAGGTCGAGGAGTGCCCAGACCTCCACCGGGGTGCGCGCCTCGAAGCGGCGCACGACGGTGCCCTCGAAGGGGTCGCGCAGGGTCGCGCGAACGTCGATGCGGCGGGCATCCGGCATCCGCAGGAACGGCACCTGATCGCGAAAGGTGCCGAGGCCGCCGGCCTCGCGACCGCGATGGGCGCCGGGGCGGGTGCCGGGCAGGCGCCCGCGGGGGCGGTAGACGATGTCGGGTTGCGCCGTCTCCGTCATGGCGCCGGCACGATCTCGAACACGGCCCGGCAGAGCTCGGGCATGATCGCGGCCCGGCGCAGCTCGTAGATCGGCTCCAGGAAGACCCGGTGGGCCATGACCTCGGGGAAGACCGCCCGGACGTCCTCCGGCACCATCCAGTCGCGGCCTTCCAGCCAGGCGCGGACGCGGGCGGCGCGGACCAGGAAGGCGACGCCGCGGGGGGAGGCCCCGCCCTGGACCAGGCCCTCCATGTCGAGGCCGGGCAAGCGGATGCCGGCCTGCCCCGGCCGCACCAGCGCCTCCCAGAGACCGATCACGTAAGCCTCGATGGCGGGGCTCGCCTGGATGCCGTGCTGGATCGCGGCGGCGATGCCCGCGAGGGCGGCATGGTCGAGGACGTCGCCGTCGAGGCCGGCGATCAGGGCGTCGGTGTCGTGGAAGCGCGGATCGAAGACCAGGGCCCGGCGGGCTTCGGCATCCCGGGGCGCTTCGAGCCCGATCTCCATGAGGAAGCGGTCGCGGGCGGCGGCGGGAAGCTCGAAGGTCTCCTCGCGCTCGACCCGGTTGCGGTCGGCGAAGACCTGGAGGTTGGGAAACCGGTACTCCCGATTGAAAGCCGTGAGCGTGCGCTCGGCCATCAGGCGCAGGAGCAGCGCGTGGACCTGGGGCCGGGCCCGGTTGATCTCGTTGAAGAAGAAGATCGACAGGTCCTCGGATTGCCGCAGGACCGGCCCCGGCTCGACCCGGGGGCGGCCGTCCTCGGCGAGGTAGGTGTGGTAGACGAGGTCGGTGGGCATCATGTCGACGGTGCCCTCGACGCGGGCATAGGCGCCCCCGACGGCCCGAGCCACGGCGCGCAGCAGCGTGGTCTTGCCGACGCCGACATCGCCCTCCAGCAGGACGTGGCCGCGGGCGAAGAGCGCGATGGTCAGGAGCCGGATCGCGCGTGCCTGTCCGAGCACAGCCGCGCCCACCGTCGTCTCGAAGCGGCCGGCCGCCTCGCGCCAATCGGTGAGCATCGCGTCGCCGGAGCGGAACTGGTTCATCATGGTTCGCCTTGGAGGAACGACCGCGACCCGGGACGGCGCGTCTGCAGGTCGCCCGGCCGGATCGCGGTCGAAGCGACGGCCGCCCGCGGGGTTAGGGACGACCGTCGATCCCGCTCGAAGACCCGAACAGAAGGGCTCGAAAGGAATCCCGGGATCAGTTCGAGGACAACTTGGTGACGTCGTACTCGAACTTGCCGGTCTTCTTGGCGGCATCGATGCGCTTCTTGTTGCGCTCTTCCATGGCCTTGATCGACTCGGATTGCTTGTTGAGCTCCTTCGGGTCGTGCTTCGGATCGTACTTCGTGCCGGCGATCTTCTCGGGGAAGCCGGGCTTGGGCTCCCAGCAATTCCCGGCGGCCTTGCACTTGGTGCCGTCATAGGCGAGTGCCGGGAGCGCGAGCAGCGCGCCCGCACCGAGGGCCAGGGCCGTGATGAATGTCCGCATGGTCGTCTCCTTGATCGATCGCGTTTGGGGTGATCGGATGTTGCGGCTCTGCGCCGTGGTGGCTCACGGATGGCGCCCGTGACTTCCTCGGACGTCACTCCGCCAGCGGCGGACACTGACCCTTGACGTCCTTGGGGAAGGTCTCGCCCTGCTTGTAGGGCGTGTAGTTCTTCTTCTGCGCGTCGTTGAGCCAGACCGCATCCTGGACCGGACCGGTATAGAGGTGCCGGATCCAGGCGATGACTTGAAGCATCTCGTCGGGGGTCAGGTTCTCGTTGTGCGGGCCCATCATGCCGTTGGCGCCGCCGAAGATCGTGGCGAACAGGCCGGTGTCCTCGGTGTTGGCCGGATAGGTCCAGTAATTGTCGTTGAGCCCCGGTCCGAGCTTGCCCTCGGCCAGGTGGCCGTGACAGCCGGAACACGAGGTGGCGAAGAGGGACTCGCCGTTGCGCAGGCAGGACTTGTCGTCGATGTAGGGGTTCTTGCCGGTCTGGAAGAAGTCCTTCACCGCCGGGGTGTCGCGGCCGCCCTCCTTGCCTTCGGCGACGTTGAGCTGCTCGCCCGTGACCGTGTTGCGGAAGACGAAGCCGGTTTGGGGGCCGGCGGCGGGCTGGGCCAGCGCCGCGACGCCGCCCAGCACCGCGGCGAGGCTGAGGCAGATGGCCAGGATGCCGTGGGAATCACGCATGAATTCGACCTGATGACGCCGGACGGCTGACCGGCCGGGCGGGGCTGGACCGGACGCCCGTCGGGGCGCCGGCGAGGGAGCGGATCTCGGGGACGAGCGCGTCGGGCGCCGCGTCAGTTGGTGACGGGGACGAGGGGCACGCCGTCCTGCTTCAGGATCGCCTCGATCTTCGGCTTCGCCTTGACGATGGCCGCATCGAGGGCGGCCTTCAGGGCGGCATCGTCCCGCCGCACGCCCATGGATTGGTCGAAGCTCTGCGGCATCTTCCGGCCGTCGCTGCGGGTGGTGTCGTCGGGCACCAGGGTCATGCGCAGGGGCTGGGCGGAGTCCTTGACGTAGCGGGCGACGTCCGGGCCGAAGGCGACCGCCACGTCGGCCTTGCCGGTGGCGACCTCGCTGACCATCCGGGCCGGATCGATCTGCGTGTAGGTGTTGCGGGCCGCGCGGAAGTTCACCAGCGAGTAGAGGTAGGCCATGTCCTCCTCGTAGCGGCCGATATCCTTCAGCATGACCTCGCCGGGGGTACCGAAGCCGACCACCATGTGGTCGACGGTCTTGAGCCGCGGATCGGACCAGGACTTCACGTCGAGGTCGCGGTCGGCGCGGGTGATGAACACGTAGCCGCTGCGGTAGTAAGGCTTGGTCGTAAGCACCCGCTGGTCGTCGCTGTCGAGGCCGACCACCACGTCGCAGAGCTTCTTGTCGAGGCTGTCGCGCACGAGGTAGATCGCCGCCTTGTCCGACCAGACGAACGCGGCCTGGCGCCCCATCGCCTCGGCGACGGCGGCGGCGATGCGGTTCTCCAGCCCGCTGCCGTCCTTGAGCGAGAGCGGCGGCTGGTTGGCGGCGCACACCCGCAGTGTCTTTTCGTCGGGGGCGGATTTCGTATCGCCTTGCGCGAAGGCGCCCCCGCCGAGGGCGAGAAGAACCGCGGCGGACAGGCATGCTGTAGCGAAGGACATGGGAGCGTTTCCGTTGTTCTTGTTGGTCGAAATCTTCTGGGACCGAACCGCGGCGCGTCGGGCACTGCCCTCCTCCCCCTGTGGGGAGGCGTTGGAGGTGGGAGTGGTCGGGTGACCCTCGACGGACGAAGGCCAGCGGAGCCACCCCCACCCGTGACCCCTCCCCACAGGGGGGAAGGGGACGCGCTCACGATGCGGGCGCTGCCTTGCCGTGCTGCCTACTTCGCCGCCGCCGTCTGGTACTCGCCGACGTTCGGATCGTCGTAGGGGCCCTTGCCGCCCAGCGAGAACACCATCACGCCGCCGCCCATCTGGGTGTAGTTGGCGAGCTTCTTGAAGGCGCCCACCGCGCCGAGGCCGGCGGTCGGGTCCTGCAGGTCGAAGACCAGGCCGACGCCCGGCCAACCGCCGACGCCGTAGTAGATCGCCACGTACTGCTCACCCTTGTGGGTGTAGGTGATCGGGTAGCCGATGGCGCCGGAGGGCATCTTGAACTTCCAGAGGAGGTCTCCGGTGTCCGAGTTGCGCGCCTTGATGTAGCCGTCGAGGGTTCCGTAGAACACCAGCCCGCCGGCGGTGGCCGTCGTGCCGCCCCAGACCGCGAAGCGCTCCATCTTCTCCCACTGGAAGGCGCCCGTGATCGCGTTGTAGCTCTTGATCTGGCCGAGGCCCTCGTAGTTCTGCCGGTCGCCCTTCGGACCCGGATACATGTTCAGTGTCGCGCCGACGAAGAACTGACCCGCGCGGTAGGGCAGCATGAAGGGCTCCCAATCCATGCAGATGTGGTTGATGCCCATAAAGAACGCCTTGCGCTCCGGATCGTAGGAATCGTGGCCCTGGTTGTGGTAGCCCATCGCCGAGGGACAGATGTCCTTGCCGAGATGGTCCATCCGGGTGCCGTATTCCGGGTCGCGGACCGGCTGGCCGGTCTTCAGGTCCACGGACTTGAAGACGTTGACGGTGTCGTCGATCTTGTTGGCCGAGACCAGTGAGCCGTCCGTGCGGTCCAGCGTATAGACGATGCCGTTCCGGTCCGGATGGGTCAGGAGCTTGCGGTCCTTGCCGTCCTTGTCCTTCTGGTTCGAGAGCATCATCACGTTGACGCCCGCGTAATCCCACTCGTCGTGCGGGGTCTTCTGGTAGCCGAACTTGGCCTCGCCCGTGTCGACGTCGCGGCCGAAGATCGTCATCGTCCACTTGTTGTCGCCCGGACGCATGGTCTCGTTCCACGGCGCCGGGTTGCCGGTGCCGAAGTAGATCAGGTTGGTGCCGGGATCGTAGGCGTACCAGCCCCAGTTGGTGCCGCCGCCGATCTTCCAGGCATCGCCCTCCCAGGTGGAGGTACCGAGCCCCTTCTGTCCGTAATGGGCGTTGCGGATGTTGAAGTCGTCGGCCAGCAGCAGGTCCTTGTCCGGGCCGGTGGCGTAGGCGCGCCAGACCTGGGCGCCGGTCTTCACGTCGTAGGCGGTGAGGTAGCCGCGCACGCCGAGTTCGGCGCCGGAGGAGCCGATGATGACCTTGTCCTTGACCACGTAGGGCGCGATCGTCAGCGTCGAGCCGACCTTGATGTCGGAGTTCTCGACCTTCCAGACGGTCTCGCCGGTCTCGGCGTTGAGCGCCATGACGTTGCCGTCGAGGAGCGTCTTGAGGATGAGCGCCGGGGTCTTGCCGTCGCCGGGCCAGTAGGCGAGGCCGCGGTTCACGAGATCGCAGCAGGCCACCGCGCGGGCGGCCGGGTTCTGCTTGGGCTTGTCCTGCCAGAGGATCTTGCCCGGATCGTCGAGGCCCAGCGCGAAGGTGTTGTTGGGGAAGGAGGTGTGGACGTACATCTTCCCGTCCACCACCACCGGGGCGCCCTCGTGGCCGTTGAGCAGGCCGGTGGAGAACGTCCAGGACACCTTCAGGTCCTTCACGTTGCTGGTGTTGATCTGCTTGAGCGGGCTGTAATTGTCCGAGTCGTAGTTCTTGCCGGGCATCACCCAGTTGGCGTCGTCCTTCGCCATCTCGACGAGCTTGTCGTTCGCCGCAGCCATGCTCGGCAGACCCAACGGCGCCAGGGCGCCGAGCGCCATCACCGAGACCGAAGCCAGAAACCTGTTCATCCCAACGTCTCCTACCCTGATGGCCGCGTCCGTCGACCATCCGGTCGGGCGCAGCCTTTGATTTCGCCGGGTCAGCACAAGTCCCTGTATTGATCCCAGGAACTCGTCGTATTCATAAGAGCATCTTGAGATATAGAGCTTCTTATGAATGTTTTATTACTGATCGGCTGGCTATTCATACAAGCATTTGTCTTTCGCGCTGTCTGCGGGATGTTGGCACTTTTTTATCGGGATCAATCGGCAATCGATGCTGTGAAAACCGGAATATAGAGGCCTTTTCTCTGGCAATTCGAGGAATATCAGCCGGGCAATTGACAGGATGTCTCCCGTGGAAGGATGGTGTGTCCGATCGTGCAGCTTGAGAGATGCGGGAAAGTCTTTTGAATATGGTTCGCAATCTTACTGTATTCTTATTCTGTGCTGTCGGCGCGGCTTCGCGCGCGGAGGCGGCACGCCTGACGCTGGACGATCCGGTCGCGAGCTGGTCGCGCACCCCGACCGCGGACCGGGTCGATTTCGCCACCCGGATGGGCAAGGCGTTCTCGAGCCTCTCGCCGCAGCTCGACCGGGACTATTTCGTCCGCTGCCTCGAGGAGACGGCGAATATCGGCAATCCGCGCGACACCAAGCTGGAGCAGGCTGTGAAGATCTGCGTCTCCGTCCACCAGACCGCCGACGAGTAGGCGCTTGGGCCAGGGCAGCGGTGGACGGAAGCGATCGATTCGGGCGCGCGTCCGAGGGGGCGGAGCGCTGGTGGGCCTCGCGCTCGCCGGGGTGGGGCTCGTCGGCCTCGGCTGGAGCGGTGCGGGACGGGCGGAGAGCCCGCAGCGCTGGGCGGCGCTCTATCCGCAGGACGACCGGCGCGAACTGGAGGGGGCGGATTACGCCCGCTATCCCGGCGCCGGCGTCCTCTACTGCCGGGCGGACGGCATTCCCCGGAAGGCGGCCGCCGCCTGGCTGATCGGCAGCCCGCGCCTCGTGGTGCTGAACGCCCACAACTTTCGCAGCCGGCACCTGGAGCCCACGCGCGACATCGCCGACTGCTTCTTCCAGATCGGCGGCCGGAACTACGCCTTCGCCCCCGAGACTCTGCGCCTCGGCACCGTGCCGGGGGCGATGTCGCTGCACATCACCGACGATTGGGCGCTGGTCGACCTGGCGGAGCCGGCCGAGGGCGTGCGTCCGCAGCCGGTGCCGGCCTCACCCGATCTGCCGACCGGATCCGTGCCGCTCCCGGTCGTCATGGTCTCCCCCGGCGGCCATGCGAACTATCCCGGCCAGAGCAGCCGCGAAGCCTGCACGATCCACCGGATCGATCCACCGAGCGAGGATGCGATCCGGCGCGTCCGCCACGACTGCAACAACGGCTACGGCGGCTCCGGCTCGGGCCTGTTCGACGCCGAGGGCCGCCTCCTCGCCCTCCACAGCGCCTCGCTGTCCATGAACTCGCGCCGACCCTTCGACATCGAGTACCATTACGGCTCGGCCCTGCTCTTCGAGGGCGGGCTCACGGAGGCCATCCGCGCCCGTCTCGCCGCCGACCCGACGGTGCGCTGAGCGGCGGACGCGGCGGACGGCGATCGCGGCGGGGGCATCGACGGCCTGTGGACCCGGGGCCATGCCCGTCTACGAACTTCCGCTTTCAAGGACCGATCGATCTCACGGCTGAGGCGCATTTGGGTCGAAACCAGCCTTTCCGGCTGATGGTTCGTCTTTCACCCCGAGGGCACGGTAGACGCTAGCCCGGGCGATGCCGCGGTGGCGCGCGATCCCGGCAGGCCCCACGCCCTCGGCCTTGAGGGCACGAACCTGGGCCGTTTCGATGGATGGGCACCGCCCCTTGTGGATGCCGGCGGCCTTGGCTTTGGCGATGCCCTCCATCTGTCGCTCGCGGCGCAGGTTGGTCTCAAACTCGGCGAACACGCCCGAGCATTTCGAGGAAGGCCTTGCCGGCAGCGGTGCCGGTGTCGATCGGCTGTTCGGTCGCCTGCAGGATGGCGCCCCGTGCTTTGAGCGTCCGGACGATGTCCTGGAGGTCTCCTATGGAGCGGGCTAGGCGATCGATGCGGGTGGCTGCGCAAGGGCTTCGGCTTTGCCGGTGCGTGGACCGTCCGCGAGCAGAACCAACTCCTTGCCGTCTGCTTCGGACTTCCGGCGGTTACAAGACCTGAAAACCAGGTAGATCCAGCGTCCACTGCGGCCTACGGCACGGCTTGCGAAAGGCTCGCCTACAGTACGGCTTACAACAACCCCTGTGCACCTGGGCGAGATCTTCGCGGGTGCCCTCGGTGCTGGGAAGGACTGCGATGCCGACGATCCCGAGCCGTCACTTACCCTGCGCGCTTAGCACTCCAGCTACCGCTGCACGCAACAAGGCCGCCGCTCGTGCGCCATGTCCCCGTACCACTGCCCTTCAAACTGAGCGTGCCCATGATCGGCACATGGTTCGGACCCTGTACGATCGTTGCCTGGACGACCCCAGCTGCCGAGACCCCACCGCTGACATCGATGTCTTCGCCGGGGATCGACGCATCGCTGTCCTTGATCCGCACCTGATAGGTCGTTGTAGGGGAGCAGGGTCCATCGGTCGTCGAGGCCACGATGCTCCAGGAGCCATCGTGCTGGTTCGGCACGCGGACCTTCTTCGTGGCGGCATACGCTGGAGTAAGCGCAGCGACCATCAGACAGGTTCCTAGAACCGATAGGCGAGTAGGGATCACACGAAGCTCCAGTGCGCGTCTGGGGCGGGAAGCCCGAGCTCGGGCTTCCCTAAGGATTTTGATGATTGGAATCACATCCCGCGGTTCATCATCCGCTTCTTCATCATGCGGCGCTTCATCATCTGCTTCCGCATCATGCGCTTCTTCATCATCATCCGCTCGCTGCGGTCCATGCGAACCTGCGTGACGCTCGACTGATCCGTCTGCAGGCCGTTGACGACCATCGGAGCCGCAGACGCAGCGCCTGCACCAAGTGCGAGACCGCCGAGGATCGTGAGAGTGGCAAGCGTGAGGGTCTTCTTCATTTTGGATCTCCTGAGACAGGTTGTTTCACCAACCTGTTGGAGAGAAGCAAAATCTTCGACGAAAAGTTCAATAATTAAAACAATAACTTAGATAACATCCCTATAGGCAGCACAATGGGCGCGTCGGAGCTGGACCGTCGCGTTACCCCCCTAAAGCGAGGGCTTCGGGCTGCAATACGTACTGGCTCACAGGGAAGTTTCAGCGGTTTTCAAGAAGCGTCAAAAACTGCAATCGGTGCCAATCTTCGACCTCGATAAGACCTACCGAACAATTGCGGGCAAATCGAAAAGGTACGGAAAGGCTACCAAACGTTCGAAAAGGTTCCTTCACACCTGTGCATCTTTGGTGCGCAGCGCTAGCAACCTGTCAAATATGGCACGACCGCCTCACCGCTCGGCAGGCGAGGAAAGCGTTTCAGCTGGCAATGGCCCGCACCTCCGGCACGCCCTCCCTGAGGGCGTAGCCGCGACCCCAGACGGTCTCGATGTAGTTCTTGCCCGACGAAGCGTTGGCGAGCTTCTTGCGCAGCTTGCAGATGAAGACGTCGATGATCTTCAGCTCGGGCTCGTCCATGCCGCCGTAGAGATGGTTGAGGAACATCTCCTTGGTCAGCGTCGTGCCCTTCCGAAGGGCTAGAAGCTCCAGGATCTGGTACTCCTTGCCTGTGAGCTTGACGTAGCTATCCGCGATCGCGACGGTCTTCTCATCGAGGTTCACGATGAGATCGCCGGTGGTGATCACCGACTGGGCGTGACCCTTCGAGCGGCGCACGATCGCCTGGATGCGGGCGACGAGCTCGTCCTTGTGGAAGGGCTTGGTCAGGTAGTCGTCGGCGCCGAAGCCGAGGCCTTTCACCTTGTCCTCGATGCCGGCCATGCCCGAGAGGATCAGGATGGGCGTCTTGATCTTCGACGCCCGCAGCGTGCGTAGCACCTCGTAGCCGGAGATGTCGGGCAGCGTCAGATCCAGCAAGATGATGTCGTAGTCGTAGAGCTTGCCGAGATCGATCCCCTCCTCACCGAGGTCAGTGGTGTAGGTGTTGAAGCTCTCGGACTTGAGCATCAGCTCGATGCTCTGTGCGACGGAGGTGTCGTCCTCAATCAGCAGCACGCGCATGGGCAAGGATCCTCCGAAGGTTGAGGCATCCTGAACGCGCATCGGCAACAAACCGTTAAGTTTGCACTGCGGCCAAACATAGCAACGGCCACGGACGCTGGAACGAGGTGCGCGTACATCCGGCGTCACCCGATCCCGGCATCGTGGCCGCATCCGATCGAGCCGTAGAGCCGCGATCGGTATGACCCTGAGATGGGGTCATTATGGTTAATGTTCAATGAAGCTGCCCCGCCGCCCGATCTGCTCACGGGCCGGCGGGGAGGATCGTCCAACTCACAGTCAAGCCGGTACGCAACGTGGCTCGTAATCAGAATGCAGACCTTCTGTTACCTAAAAGGATCAAAGCTGGGTGTCGTCGTGCGTGTCGATGCGGGAATGCGCCGTCGAGCGCGCGCTTCCGGCTCGAGCCGCGGGTCATGGCGATCAAACCCCGGGCCATAGGGCTTACGCGGCCTTGCCACGTCCCTTGGCCTTCGGCTGCGCGTTCGCGCTGTTGTCCCCGACTCGGCCGAGGCCGATCGACTTCGCCAGGGCCGAGCGCTGGGCGGCGTAGTCCGGAGCGACCATCGGGTAGTCCGCCGGAAGGCCGTAGCGCTGGCGGTAGCTGTGTGGATCGAGGCCATGGCCGGTTAGGTGACGCTTGAGCGTCTTGTACGTCCGGCCGTCGAGGAAGCTGACGATGCCGCTGGGTGTTACCGACTTGCGGATCTGCGCGGGCGTTGCCTTCTCATGGACTTCCTCCGGAGCGGGCTCCGCCATGCCGGAGGCGAGTCGCGTGAGCGCCGCATGGACACTCTGGATCAAGCCCGGCAGTTCGGCCGCCGGGATCGAATTGTTCGCCACATAGGCGGATACGATGTCACCGGCGAGATCGATCAAATCGGTGGTTTGGTTGTCTGCGCTGTCCGTCATGCTACCATCTGGTTGTGTTTATCCCAGATAAAGGCATGATCGATACAAGATTGATGTTCAAGAGGAACGTAGCGTGCTTTGAGCGCCCGTACACATCAGATGTCCTATAGCCTCTTAGGCATTCGTCATACTGCGCCGATGCGATTCGAGGTTTGAGGCATCGTATGTCAGACGTTCGGGCAATGTCCGGACGAAGTCGCTCAGAGCCAGTTCCTGAAACAAGAACGGCGGAGCTTTCGCTCCGCCGCCGGTCGTCTCAAGGCGTTGAGGGCCTAGCGGGCCGTGCCGCCCGAGGTACGGCCGAACTGCCAGACTGGGAAGTTGTTCTGCTCGGCGTTGCCCTGCTGAGCGGAGGTGTAGTCCCGGCCGTAGCCGATGGAGCCGGTTGTGATGTCGTCGTAGCTGCGGGCTTCGTGGCTACCGGGCGCCGCAGCGGCAGAGATGCCGGCGGGAGCCGTATAGCTCTGGGCCAGGGCGGGCGTGGCCAACGCGCTAACGCCCAGGACGACGGCAGCAGCGGCGGAAGCAAAACGAGTGTTCATGGCACAATCCACTTGGGTTTGCGCGGTCTCCGTCAAATGGCGGTGGGCCGTGACTTGTTCAGTGACCTTGATCTAGGCTTGCCGCAGCTGGAATTCCGTGCCGTTTGGCACTCAGGTATCACACCGACATTTCGACTTCAGGAGTACGGCGTTTTGATCCGACCACGAACGACTATGCTGTCCGCCGCAGCGCCGCAAAATCCGTCTCTGCCTCCTGCGCCCCCCTGGCAGGAGGCCATCGTACCGATCGCTGAAGCTCTGCTGAGCCTCGTTGCCGCCGTCGAGAGTGGTCCCACAGCCGGCCCCGCGGTGAAAGCCTTCCAGGCTGCGATCCGGCGAAAGGGCGAGGAAGCGGCGGCAGCCGGCGGCCCCGACGCCATGGAGGCTGCGCTGCGCATCGTCGCCGGGGCGGCCCAAGATCGTGCCGAGCGGCGCAGGCGCATCATCGACAAGGCCTGGGCCGGCTTGAACGGCTGGCGGCCTGAGGATCGCCAGCCCCGATGATTTCAGTAGCCGTCGTAGAACCGACGCGGACGGTCGTAGTCGTAACCACCGCGACGGCCATACCCGTCTGCGTACCCGAAGGGCCGTCCCTCGTAGAACCGGCGAGGCCCACCGTAGCCCCCATAGCCGTAGCCACGGTCATTCGGGCGGCAGCGGCCCCAGGGATTGGGATGGAAGCCGGGTCCGCAGCCGCCGGCCACGAATTCGATGGCGGGCTCACCGCGGCCCCCTTCGTAGGGATCGAATGAGAGGGATTCCGCATGGGCGGACGTTGCCAGAGCGAGTCCGGCGGCCATCACCGTAGCGATCCCGAAGGCCTTCACGCGCACCATGACCTGAACCTCATTTGGCGTCCGGTCATCTGCTCAACCGACCGGCAAGATCAAAGCTGCGCCCTAGCGGCTGAACCATGGCTGACGCCTTCCACGGCGTACCGTTCAGGCTTTGCTGTAGGCGGCATCCATAAGAAAACTGCCGGCGTGGCTCTGGATCAGGCCCCGCGCACGATGACCGGCGTCCTGTTCGTCGCCTCAGGGCAGGTGAGCCGTCTACGGCTTCGCGGCCCTCGCGTATTTTGGAACCAATAGCGTGGCTGCGAGTTATGCGCCCCCAACCAATATGGTAAGTAAAACCCTAACGCATTGCTGGATCAATCCAGGCTTCACCAATCTGATCTGAGTGTTGCGCATCTGCACTAGTGGTCAGGTCTACCCTGTCTGTAAGGTCACTTCACACCGCACCGAGAGTGCGCATCAGATCTCCCCGGCAGACCGACCATGATCAAGACGCTCATCCTCGCCAGCGCCGCTACGGCCCTCCTCGCCGGCGCCGCCTCCGCCGCTGACCTTCCGCGTCGTCAGGCTCCCCCGCCGGTGTTCGTACCGGTGCCGGTGTTCACCTGGACCGGCTTCTACGCTGGTTTCAACGCCGGTTACGGCTTCGACGCCTCCAGCAACAACCAGGCGACCGTCATCGGCGTGAACGGCGCCAGCACGCTCGTCCTGCCGGGCTCGACCGCTGTCGTCGCCTTCGGCAACGGCCGCAGCAACGACGGCTTCGTCGGCGGTGGTCAGATCGGCTACAACTACCAGTTCACCCCGGGCTCCGGTGTCGTGATCGGTGTCGAGGCCGACGCCCAGTACGTCGACTTCGGTCGTGACCGGAACCGCTTCTCCTCGACCGGCCCGCTGGCCGCCCAGCAGGTCTTCAACCCGGCCGGCGTCTCGGGCCTCGACTACTTCGGCACCGTCCGCGGCCGCCTCGGCTACGCCTTCGACCGCACCCTCGTGTACGGCACCGGCGGCTTCGCCTACGGTTCGGGCGGCGGTCGCGACTTCGGTCTGACCAACTCCAGCCGCGACGACTTCCAGACCGGCTGGGCTGCCGGCGGCGGCGTCGAGTACGCGCTCCCCACCGACTCGTTCCTGAACTTCTTCAAGTCCTCGGCCGTCACGCTGAAGATCGAAGGTCTGTACGTGAACCTCGACCAGGGCAACCGCAACAACGGCGCCTTCGCGGTCAACAACGTCGGCAACGTCGTCACCACCACCAGCCCGGGCGTCGTCCTGGTCAGCGGCGGCCGTCAGGTGCGCGACACCGAGTTCGCCGTCGTCCGCGCCGGCCTGAACTACAAGTTCGGCTCCTACTAGGATCGACGGGGCTTTTCGGTTCGGCCTGAGCGTCCCCAGCCCCGATCACCTGGCCGCTTTCGTCGTAACGCGCCTCGAGGAGTCATCCTCGAGGCGCTTTCGTTTCTTCTGCCTGGGGCCCCGCGACGTGGCCTGCGAGCCGCATGGAGCCCTTTTAAGGTTCTCCTAACCGCGATCGTCCCACGCTCGGCCGTATGACCAAGCGCTCGATGAAGAAGACCGGCCGGCTGATCCTGTGGCTCTTCGCTCTCGCTTCCGGCGGGTTCGTTGGCTCGCGGCTCGTCGATGCGAACCGAACGGGCCAGCCGATCGTCGCGGCATCAGACCAGAGCGAGCCGGAAGCGACTGGCTCGATCGACCAGAGATCGATGCGCTGGTGCGGGGCGGCGCCATGGTGCCATTGAGGCCCTATCGATGCAGAGCGAGCGCTCGCCGCTGGGATGCATCATGAACGCGTGGAGCGCTACGAGCCCTTGTCCGCTTTTTCCTTGGCAAGCCGAAGGGCCTTGAGACGCGCCGTCTTGTCCTCCGTCGCCTGCTGGGTCGCGTCGTAGTCGGCTCGGGCCTCGCCTCCGGCGCGCGCTCGTTCCAGATGTTTGGCGGCCTTCGTCTCACGCCGATCCTGGGCGCCACTGTCATCGCTCGTCATGGTGCGGTTCCTCTTCGACCTCGATGACCGGGGATATCAGCGTGCCTTTCCCTGGCCGCTCGTGGTCCAACCGTGTGCCTGGATCGCCTTGGCCAGTTTGCCCTGCATCTCGGGCATCACGGACTGCATCCACTGCTGCGTTCCAGCCAGTTGCGCCTGGGCGAGTTGCGGCTGCGCCGTGACCAGGCGCTTACCGGCCGGCGTCGCGTAGAACGCCGCGATCGCCTGCAGGTCGTCCTTCCCGAGGGCCGCTGCGAAGCTGCGCGCCTGGATGTCGAGAAGCTCATCGTAATGCGCGGTCAGGGTCGGCATCACGACCTCCTGCACGAGGGTCTGCGCCTGATCCTGCTGCTTGATCCCGATCTGCTGCATCATCCCGACCATGGGGGTCGCGATCGCGTTCAGGAGTGCGGTCCGATCGCCCTGCATCTGCATGACCACCTCGCGGACCGCCTTCAGCGTGGCCGGATCGGATGTCGTGGCGGGTGCCGCTGGTGAGGGCACAGGTTGAGCCAATGCTGCGCACGGCAGAGCGACCCCGAGGCAAAGGCAAGCGATGAGTCGAGAGATGCGCATGGCTGTTCCGATCACGGGCATCGCGCGCTCCGATGCTACGCGACCACGGCGAACTGCTATCACACTTCCTGGTCAGATCTGTCCCGGCTGACACCCGTAGGGTGGGACGGCGCGGGGAAACCTATCCTTGATGCGCTCGCAGCCCCAGGACCGTAAGGATGCGGGCAGGCGACGGTTCACCTCGATGCCCACCTCGTCGTAGGGCGAGGCCCCGGACGTCACGTAGCTGTACCAGCGCCAGCCGATCGTTCCGAAGCCAGCGACGAGGATCCCGCAGGCCACCGTCAGGGCCAGGGCCAGTCGCGATTGAGGGCGCGGTGCTTCGCCTGCCATTCCGGTCTCCTGCATATCGACGGCGTCATTCGTAGCCCGATCGACGTGACGACGTCGACGCCGAGCCGAACGGGGAGCCGTGGGACGCCGATGGTCGCGCCATGCCAAGCGAAGGCGGCGCTGCATCGTCGTGCGAACTCGGAGGCTGACCAGAGCGGTGCGGCGATCCAGGAGACGATCTACCGGCCGCGTGAACGCGTCCACCGACCGTGCTGAACCGCACATCCGCGCCCCGAATTCGGATGCATCACACGTGCGGTCGTCGTCTTGCCCCCCTTCGACGACCACAACGAGCGGCGCAGCGCCTTGCAGGCCCTGCGCCGTTTGCATGTTCCATGAACTGCGGTCGCGACGGTTGACTGTCAGCGTCTAGCTGGCAAGGCGCTGCGCCTGACGCTTGGCGGCATCGAAGGCCTGAAGATCCAGGGCGAGGTTGATGATCTGCGCGCTTTTCAGGCGTGTGGGTTCGATCGCGCTGCCGATGCCATGCTGCAGGTAGACCTCCTCGACCTCAGGCGTCCGCATGGCGCCGCCCATGGTCCAGTTGGGGAAGGATCGGCTCGGGCTGTTGCGCGCATCCATGATGGTTGCCGTCGTGTGGCGCGGATCGCGTGCAATACGGGTGTAGGTCGCGCTCACCTGTGCCTGCTCACCCTCAAGGATCTGGATGAACCAGGTCTTGTCGAAGATCAGGAACCCGGTGATCCCGTCGCGGCTGTTGTTGCGCTGGGAGGCCGCGACGATCTCTCGCAAATTCGTCAGCATCGCCCGGTCGTTACCGAGGACGACGTTGCGGCTGTAATAAACAAGCTGGTGGATCATCGCAGGGTTTCGTTTCTACCATCAGGCGTTGCGTGAGTAGATTTTTGCCCCTCACGACCGGGTGGCTCGATAACGCAGCCCACTGCAGATTGTTTTGGCCAAATATGCTTGTTTGGTGGCTGAGTTAATCAAACGACAAGGCCTGACGACGTGAATCTGCCGGAGACCTATTCAGACGGATCTTTCCGGGCGCCCGTTGCCACGATCCGCATCATCGCATCCGGCAGGGGACGCTGAAGCTCCAGGGCGATCTCCGTGGGGGCCGCGAGCCAGGTGCTCCATTCCTCCGGCGTTGTCAGCAGCACCGGCATGGCCTTCGGATGGACCGGGCCGACGATGCCGTTGGCCTCACAGGTCAGGAACGAGAACAGGCGGTGCTCTTCCTCAATACGGTCGGGGTTCTCGGCCTTCGTGCCGCGCACGCCCGTCCAGGGGCGCCAGATACCCGCGAAGGCAAACAACGGCCGGTCCTCGTTCAGGGCAAACCAGGTTGGCGTCTTCTTGGGCTTGGTGTCGGCGTATTCGCTGAACGAGGAGACCGGCACGAGGCAGCGGTACTCCGGCTTCAACCAGGGCCGCCAGTGCGGGCTCTTCACGTTGCGCACGTTGGTGACGGGATGCTCGCCGAACTGCTTCGGGCCCGGGATGCCCCAACGGAACATCTCCAGGACACGCTCACCGTCCTCGGCCACACGCACGACGGGGGCGCGCTGATCGGGAAAGATGCCCGGTAGCGGCGGCAGGTTGCCGGCGTGATCCACCGAGACTCCGAAGGACGCACGGATCTCGGCCTGCGGCGTGACCAGGCTGTAGAGGTTGCACATGGCTCAGGTCCTCGACGGCAGCCCCGTCGTTGTTGGGCCACCCGTGGTATCGAGCTTGGCCCGGCACGTCATGCCGTAGATATTGGGCGTCCGGCTTCCAACTTCGCGCTGGAAGCGGCAGGTTTGCGTCAGGGCCAGGTACACGTCCAGCACCGAGGCATGCGCCCCGAAGCGCTGGCGCAGCCGCCCAAGGGCATAGGATCCGCGCCGTCCGCAGGGACTGCACGCGATGACGATGCGTTCGGCGCGCACATCGCACAGGCGCTCCATGTCAGGTGCCCTGACTGGAGACGGCACCACGAACGTAGCCATAGGAGATCCGCCGTTCGGCCGTCGCCAGCCTTGCCTCCAGGCTGATGATGTCCTCGATGGCTTGCAGCAGGGCACGACGCGCGTCGCCGCCGGCCGCTTCCTCGTAGGCCAGGGCGATCATTTCGGCCGCGCTCATGGAAGCCGGCTCGGCGATCTGTGCTGCAGTCATAACCTTTGTCCTGCTTTGGTACAAAGCAGGAACATCCTCTCGAGCCCAGGGTCAAACGCTTTGTGGATGACCTGTGCAGACTGGGGATAGGCGGCAAAAACTCCTTGCCAGGGGCTAGCGTTACGCTGGGGCTCACATTCAGTCCGGTCCAGAGCGGGCTCGCCAAGTCACAGGCTCGAGGTCAGATAGATGATGCGGACCCGCTGATCCGTCATCAGATCGGGCGGCAGGGACTACTGCGTGCAGAAGAACGTTGATGGAGCGACGCGGATCAATCTGCGGCCAGCGTGTCAGACGTTTCCAACATGACATTCATGCGCCGATGGCAGAAACTTGCCAAAGATGTGCGGTTGACCTTGAACGCATTGGCGTGGCACCAGCTAAGGTAATCGTTGGGCTCGACTTCAACCTTGATGGGATGTTTACCGTCGAGCTTGGCTTTCGAGAACCTCGTTTCAAATGTTATTTGCCAATCCTCATAACGAGCCGGCATCATCTCCTGTCTTAAAATGACGTCCCTAATCACGGCGTAGTCCTGGGCAGAAAACCAAGCCATTGGGCGAAGATCGTCAGAGCGAATAGCGCCCGCCGAACGCCTTCTGACAGCTCGCATTGCAGCCTAATCTCATCGTGTCGCGAGGGGGTTTTACTTTGCCGTCAATGCTTGCGCTACCCGCATGTCTTCGTCCCCGGGTCTACTCTCATTCTTAAGCTCGCCCTCCCTCGATCCGGAGGCGATCGGGTCTTGATATACGGGAGGCACGAACCGCTCATCTGTGTGGTGAGCCGATCGATTAACGCCCCTCGGCGTTCTCCCGCCTGAAGCCGCCGGTCAAGCCATCGCCCAGGCGAGCACCAGAATGCCGCCGAGAAACATCCCGTAGGTGGCCACCACGGCGGCGACCTCGCGGTGCTTGCGTAAGACGGAGCGGGTGCGTGACATCAACTGGGACCAGGAGCGGGCGTGCGGCCTCTTCCTGATCGACCAACTATGCCGATGTGAGGGCTCGTAGCGCCCGAGTGCGTGAGAAAAGCCTGCCGTAGCGTGGCGGTCACATAAATTGTTGGCCGCGCGATCCTGGTTGAAGCGTCAGGACTTTGGAGCCCTGGTGGTTGGCCGACTATCGGGCTCCTGGGTCGCTGATCGCGCCGGCGACTGCAGCGGTCAGGGCTGCCGTCATCATGCCGAGGAAGGTTACCGTGATCATATCTCAGGTCCTGTCGAGGTGTGGCTCAGGCGCACCAGCGCCGCTGAATCACGACATGCCTCGCAATTCGTTTACGAGCCGTTAACCCTCACGCGAAGCGTCCTCGTAGCGCGATCGTCTGGCGCAGAAGAAGACCCGCCGCAGACAGCGCCGGGCGGGTCTCAAAGCAGGGATCGTACGGCTGGGCCCTTACAGACTCAGGAAGGCGTTGGCCGTTCCAAAGACCGTGAAGACGAGGCCGCCGGCGAAGGCGGCGACCATGGCGTAGGAGAAGCCTTTCAGCAGCATGGGGGTCTCCGTTGCGGGTCCGATCAGCAGCGGTTTCCGCCGGAGGTCTGGCCGTACTGCTGGGTGGGGAAGTTCTGCTGGTTCGCATTGCCCTCGGCGGCCGAGCTCATCGGGCAACCGAGATAGGCCGGGGGACGCCGCATATCGTTGACCAAGCCCGTGGTCTCGACATCGTAAGGCGCGAACGAGGTGTAGCGGGAGGGGCTGTCATAGGCCATGGCGGACGAGATCGGAGCAACGCCAAGGACAAGGGCGGTGGCGAGGGCGGCGATACGGGTCTTCATTGTGGCTTACTAGCTCCTTCACAGTACGAACCAAATGTCTGGCCCGTTTCTCTCTGTCTGAAATTAATATGGGAAGCCGTTTTCATTCTTGACGTGTCAGGGGACACGTCATGCGCTGGATTAAAGCCGGACGCCACAAATCTGACCTCAGCTGATCTGGTACGAGATCGGACGACGCCTTCTAAAGCGTTGCCATCGATGTAGGTATACCAAATACGGTCATGGTCTGGAATGTCGGGCCGAGGATCAAACTTGCCTCCGTTGCCCATCCGAGATCCGGTCCGGGCTACGATCCCTCGCGTGCCAACCCTATATCTCGGTCCAGAGCGGAGAAGATATCGTGTTCACAGTGAAGGGGATCGATCCGAGCGGGAGGGCCATGAGCTTTGCCTGCGGCACGGACGAACAGGCGATGGAGAAGACCTGGGAGCTACGGCGCCGGGGCTTCCGGGACGTCGTGGTCGTCGATCCCAAAGGCAAGGAACTCGGCGATGGGGCGTTCGAGCGTTCCCTGGAGATCGATTGGGAGTGAGCTGCGCGGCAGGGGGTCACCCGGTGCGGGGCTGTAGCGCGTGCATATAAGCGCGACGCGACCGCATTGCGGCGCGTGTGTCCTCGATCTGCCCCAGGATTTCTCGGATCGCCGTCGAACTCTCCCCCCGGCTGACGAGGGTGTGAAGGGTTGCGATATGCTCATCCCGATGCGCCTCACTCTGGGCGATCAAGTCATCGAGCACGTCGACCGTCTCCGCGGGCAATCCGTCCATATCCCCCCTCCGTTCAACCGTCCCGGCATTGGCTGCCGTCGACACGGGATGGAACGTGCAGGAGGGCTTTTGGCTTGGCCTGGACCGACCGTTTTTCGCGAGCCTGGATCCGTCGGACTGCTGGTCGGATAATACGGCCTCCCGCTCGTTCAGCCCGTGCGCCGACCCTGTTCGGCCTCTGCACGCCAGGTATCGCGCTCACGCTCGGCCTGCGCCAGTCGGAGACGCAGAGCCTCGTTCTCGGCGTGCTGTTCACCCGCGTCGACCGCCAACTCGACGCACTGGTCCTGAACATCCGCGAGTTGCTGGCGGAGCTCCGCATTCTCGATGACCAGGGCAAGGAAGTCGGTGCTGCGCTGATCGCTCATTCCGTCCCCATACCCCATTCCTGCTGGGGTGGCGGGTCTATCTCAGCGAGCCCGGCAGCACCATCGCGGCTAGCGCGGCGCCCGGCCGCGGCTCGGCTTCGCGCTGCAAGAAGGCCTCCTGCCGATCCGACGCGCGAGGCGTCGGATCTCAGCCATCATCAGGCTGTCTTCATCTCATCCAGCTCCTGCAAGCCGCCGCCATCCGCATAGGCTATCCGGAAGCTGGATCGCGTCTTCCAACGTTGCCAGAAGCGGTCGAGCTGTTCGAAGCGTTCATCCAGGGGTGTTGCCACGGGCCCGAACTTCGAGAAAGCGATGGCGGTGCAAAGGGTGATGTCGGCGAAAGTCGGATCGGCTCCACCGAGCAGCCAGTCCCGCCCGTCGGCGAGGTGACGCTCGACCAAAGCTGCATGGCCGATGGCCTCCTTGCGGCAATGCTCGCCCCATTGCGGATTGTGGGTCAGCTCGAGCTTCGGTCCGAGGCCCTGGTGTGAGACGTGGAACAGAGTGGTCAATCGATAGAGGATCTGCACCCAGACCCGGTCGTTCCACATGGTGTCCTGGGCCTGTTCCAAGGGTGTCTCCCCCAGGATCTTGCGACCCGGGAATGTCCCATCGAGGTAGCGGGCGATGGCAACGCTCTCCGCGAGGTAGCCACCTTCTGGGAGTTCGAGGGTCGGCGTTTCACCCCACGGATTGCGCGCGAGGTGGCGCCAACCCCGCTGTTCGCCGACCGGCGCCATGTCGAGCACCCGCTCCTCGAGCTGGTCTGCGATACCCTTCTCGTGAACCAGAAGCCGGACACGCTGGGGGTTTGGAAAGGCTGAGGGTGAAGTGTAAATGACGAGCTTGTTCAGGGCTGCCTCCAACATCCTTGTGCTCCGAACGGAGCCAGAGCATCGAACGTCCTGAAACGTCACGCGTTCGATCTTAGGTCAAAGTGGATTGTTCGGCGATCCCTCTCCGCACCCGAGCCGTGTGAACAGCTAGCGCCCGCTGGTTCCGAGCGCCCGCACCGGTGCGCCGGCGAGATCGACCGTTGATCCGACAGTGTCGCGCAATCCGGATCCCACGTTCGAGAGATGCTCGCCGTAGGTCTCGCGGGTCTGAGGATCGATCAGGGCTACAGGGGCGGCAACGGCCAGGGCAGCTCCGGTGGCGACCGTAGAGGCCGCGCCGGCGGCCGTGCTGACCAGACGGTCGCCGATGCCGATCTGCCCGTCCGAGATCGGCTGTCCGTCCGCGAGCCGCTTGCCCAGGAGAGCGACGACGTCGCCGCTCGCGAACTTGCCGTGGTTGAGGGCGTCGGTCGACTTCACTGCGGACAGGTTCAGCACGGATACGTTCTCGTGCTCCAGCTGCGTCCGGTAGGGTTCGACCGTCGGATCGATGGCGCCGAGGCGGACGCTGTCGCCCCAGACCAGGCGGGATACGGCGAGGGCCTGGTCGTCGCCGGAGACCATCAGGGTCAGGCGGGGGCGGTCACGGCCCATGTCGTGGAACGCGGCCCGGGCGAGGTCCATATCGACGTCGGGGGCGGCCAGGATGACGTTGCGGATCTTCGGGGCGATCCGGCGATCCCGGATGGCCATCTGGCGCAGGCTCTCGAGGGTCAGCCAATTGCCCATGGAGTGGGCCAGGATCGTCACCTCGCCGACGTTCGGGTCCTTCGCGAGGTCGCGCAGCAGAGTCTCGAGTCCGTTCCGGGAGAAGTTCGTGCTCTCCCGGTCGTAGCCGTAGGCCAGGACGGAGCCGCGCGAGGGCCAGGTGAACAGCACGGGCGCGACCTCGGCCCCGGAGTCGTGCACGATCTGAGCGAAGCGGAAGACGGCGTCCTCGAACTTGTTGTTGAAGCCGTGCACGAAGACGAGGACGTGGCGCTTGGCCGAACCCCGGACGGCCCGGTTCGTCCAGGCGGGGACCTTCTCGCGCTCGATCGGATCGGCGCGCAGGGCGACGAAGTCGGTGGCTGGGTTGCCGGGGACCGACTTCGGCCATTGGACCGAGCCCGGCTGACGGATGGCATCGGGTGGGATCGAAACCGCCAGATCGGTGTAGGTCACCGCCTCGCCACGCTCGCCCGAGAACAGCACGCCGCGGTCGACGGCGGACTTGCGGGTCGTGGCAACGAGCATGTCGACCCGCGAGGTGCCTGCGACCTGTTCGGCACCCGCGACGGGCAGGAGAACGCCATTGGGACGCCCGGCGCAGCCCGTCAGCAGGGCGAGCGCCGTCATGCCGACCATACTGCCAGCCGTCATACGTCCGAACCCAAAGGCTCCGAACACTCGCATCTCCACGCCCATCTCACTGGAAGCCTGGACGGGCGCTGGTTCACGCGCCGTCAAGACCAGGGCACGATACGATGCGATTGCGGCGCCGGGCAGTCCGATCCAGTGGTTCTGAAGTGGATGTGGCACCGCAGTCACGAGAGCCTGACATGCTTCCAAGGAGCGCCAGGCACGCAGCGCTCGTACAGCTTTCCACCGGGCCCAATGTCCCAGCGAAACATCTCCAGGGCGCACGCCTCGTTCTTGGTCAGGCGTACGATCGTGGGGAACGAACGAGAAACACCACTCGCGGTGCGCCGGTCATATTGCCGTCGAACGACGGCCTTGCCCCTTGCTGAATGGAGGTGCCAGGAGCTTTGCAGGCGATGCGAGTATCGGAGCGGCGCTGGTGCTGGGAAGCCCTTCCCGCGGTCGATCGAATGGATCCGGCAGGGGCGCGATGTGCGCCCAGCCCATGGCGTTGCGCCGCTCGATCAGATCCATGACCGCATCGACGGCTCGACGAAGGCGCACGCGGGTCATCGTAGCTTGGCTGTCCAAGGCTGGATTGAGCGCTTCGAAGACGAGGTCCTCCTTGAACGCGGTCTCGATGAGGATCTCCTCGACCTCATGGCGAACAGGATCAAGAAATTCGATGCCGTAGCCATCCGCTTCTCGCCGGGCGATGCGGCACGCACGGGGCAGAGTACTCATGCCGATCGCAAGATCGAAGTTTGCCGGGATGGGCGCGTTCTTTGGCGTTCGAACGAAGCTTCCGTGCGTGGAAATATCTGTAATAAGGCAAGGAATGGGATTGCTGGAGAGCGGCGCGAAGATCCTTGCTTCGAGATTGCACTGTTGTCGCGTAAAGCGCCGCCGATCAAGCATTTGCTATACCATCTTGTTGTATTAATACATCAACGTTGGGCCAATATCCCGATTGCCGAGTTAACAAAAAATGAAAATAATCCAGAAAATAATTCTGTGGCAACGCGGAACATTTGATTAGACATTGGACGGGCGAAAATTTAGTACGGCCCGCCGAAGAAATCGCCCAAAGCTTTGCGCTTGAACAAGGTATACCAGCGCCGCCGCTGATGTTCGGGCCGATCGTGGTTCATGTGGCAGCGCTGGCAGAAAGCGGCGAGGTTCTTGGGCCCGTTGTTCGCCGTGTCGTGATCGCGGTGTCCGGTGGCCAGAACCACGCGCGTGGTGCGCACGCTTCCCAGAACATCATCGGACCCCATCGCCAGACAGATGAAGCGCCCCGCCCCATCGCGCCAGGAGCCCGCCTCTCCATCCCACCAGCGCCCATCGCCGAGATGAAAGACGCGCTGTCCATGCGGACGGGCGCAGACCTCGCAACGTCCCTTGGCTCGCTCGAAGCGGATCACGGCCGAGAGCTGGGGCCAGTCGATGGGATAGAAGAAGCGGTGCTCACGCCGGATCGGCATCAGGAGGACGCCCGTCGGGTCGCCGCGGCGGCAAGGTCGGCCTGGCTGCGCGTGCGCGCCTGGGGGAAGTAGCTGTAGAAGGTATCCCGGCTGACCCCGAGGCGCTTGGCGATGGCCGCGATCGAGATAGTGCCCGAGTGCAGCAGGGCGCGACCGACCTCGATGTCAGCTGGCGTCAGCTTCTTGGGTCGTCCCCCTTTACGTCCTCGCGCCAGGGCCGCCTTCAGCCCCTCCATGGTGCGCTCGCGGTTGAGATCGAGGAAGTACTCGGCCATGGCGCCGTGCGTCCGCAGGGCAAAGCGTCCGTGCGCCGTGTCGCTATCGAACTGCTCGGTGAGGGAGCGGAGGTGGACCTCCTTCACGCGCAGGGCGTCGATCGTCCGCATCATCTCGACGAGGGAGCGGCCCAGGCGATCGAGCTTCCAGACCACGAGCACGTCGGTGGGTCGAAGGTAGGCCAGCGCTGCCTCGAACTCGGGACGCTTGGTCCCAGCCTTGCCGGACTTCTTCTCCTCGAACAGGCGCTCGCACCCGGCTCGTGTCAGCGCGTCACGCTGCAGGTCGAGGTTCTGGTCGACGGTGGATACGCGGGCATATCCGACGAGCATGTCGGGATAGTGATTCAGGCGCGTTGAATCCGCTCATATTTTCCCGACAGAAACGATGCTGTTTTAGGGCACTCGGACCAGCCCCCGCAGGAGTGACGGGAAACGGTCGGATACCCGACAACGTAGCAAATAGGACGAATGTCTTGTTTGGGTGGATCTCTTCCGGTCCGGTTCCGTACGATGGAGCCGTCAGAGCGGACGTCGCGTACCCACCCGTTCACGAGCCGCCTTGGCCGTTCGAAACGGGGATTAAATGACCAATTTCTATTCGGTCACACTGATTCGCACCCGGTGCCAGCAGGTGCAGAGGTAGCCTTTGTGGTTCCAAGTGTCGTCCGGCAGCGCTGGCTGCGTCTGGCCGGCCACGTCCCAAGCGCGAACGGCCAGCTCATGTTCACCTAGGGTCTGTCGTCGCCTGAACGGATTGGTTTGGCTTTCGTTTTCGTCTCTCTGATGCAGGAGGGACGATGCTGAGCGACGCGCAGTGGTCTGAACTGGAGCCCCTGGTGGAGGCCTGCCGGCCCAAGGCCAAGACGCCCCCACAGGATCTTCGGCGCACGCTTACAGCCATCCTCTGGCGGCATCAGAACGGGGCCAAGTGGCGGGCTATTCCGGAGGATCTGGGTCCCTGGTGGCGCGCTGCGCAGATCTTCATCCGCTGGTCCCGTGCCGGCGTCTGGGAGCGACTGCTTGGCCTCGTGCAGGAGCGGGGCGTCCAACTCGGGATGGTGTTCCTCGACGGTACGAACATGCGAGCGCACCAAAAGGCGGCGGGAGCTGCCAAAAGGGGGGATCTGGGCCCGAGCGAGATGCTCGTGAAGCTCTTGGCCGCTCACGTGGCGGCTATGGCACCAAGGCTTGCGTGATCGCGGATGGACGGGGTCGCGCCATCGCCTTCCGGTTGGCGCCCGGTCAGGCCCATGAACTGCCCCATGCGGTTCCGCTGCTCGACCAGCTTCCGGGTGTGCCCAAGTGGGTCGTCGGGGACCGGGGCTACACCAGCCACGCCTTTCGTGAGCACATCTGGGACATGGGCGCGCGGCCCGCGATCCCGCCTCAGCGCCACGAAGCACCCGTCGCCTGCCCGGACTGGATCTACAGCAACCGCAACCAGGTCGAGCGCCTCTGGGCCAGGCTCAAGGAGTGGCGCGCCATCGCCACACGCTACGAGAAGACGACCGTCAGCTTCATGGGCGTCCTCTGTCTTGCCGCGGCCCTCGATTGGCTCAAGCGATGACAGGCCCTAGAGGCAGATCGAGTTCCACGCTCCAGAACGTCCAGGCGAACGGCGCATCCGGCTCGTGCTCCAGATCAGCCTGCCTCCAGCTCCGGCCGCCATTCCCGGAGACATCGACGCGCACGATGGCCCGGTCGCCGGCCACGGCGTAGCCGCGAATGCTGTTCCGTCCGGCCCTGAGGGCAGCCCCGCGCTCCGGCTCACAGATCGCGGCGTTCAGCGGCATCGTGTCGATGGTGTGCCCTTGGCCCGGGTCCGCCGTCTCCGCGGTCACGTCGGGCGGGTACAGCTTGTAATCGTCTGCCTGGATCGGGGTGTCGGACGGATGGTTCTGCACGGTAAGGCGCCGGAGCCATTTGGGGCTGCGCACGCCCGCAAAGCCCGGTACCACCGCGCGGACCGGGAAGCCGTGCTCGGGCAGCAGCGGTTCCCCGTTCATGGCGTAGGCCAACAGGGTCTCGGGCGCCATTGCCTTGGCGAGCGGGATCGATGCGCCGTACGGCTGACCATCCACCCGGTCGTGGCTCTCGAAGGCCACATGGAGATCTGCGGCATCCGCGACACCCACCTCGCGCAGGATGTCGCCGAGACGGACCCCAGTCCAAGCGGCCGTCCCAATAGCACCGGCATCCCACGGATCACCGGATACAGGGGCAACCGCGCGCATGTCGGCGCGACGATTGCCGGCGCACTGCATCGTTGCCGTGACGATGGCTTCCCGGAAACGGGTGCGCAGGTCATGCAGTGAAAGCTCCAGCGTGACACCGGCTCCGCCATCGACGGTAAGGCGCCAGGTTTCCGGGTCGAGGTCTGGTAGATCGCCGTGCGAGCGGACATAGAAGATTTCCACCGGTGTCCGATAGGAGGCGCGCAGTTGGCCCAGAGGCGGTTCGGCATTGTAGGGCCGATCGCCATGGACGATCAGGCGAGCCTTTCGCTCGGATAGGCTCGACATCGGGGCTCCCGTTCGGATGAGGACACGGGAGTGAACGCGCCGACAGCGGTAAAGCTCAATCGATGCCCTGAAGACTACCGAGGCGAAGCTGCCAGACGGACGACGAACGGATGCTTCGGAGAAGCGACGAAGGTGGTTTGCCCGGCTGGCATGCGTCGACAGAAGGCGGTCCCTTTCTCCCCCAGGTTTCCTCCGGATCTGACCGGCCGCTTCCAGCCACGGACAGTTAGGATGGGTGGCGGGGGCCGTCGGACATCCCACGTTCCGGTGTGTTCGAACCGTTGGCCAAATCTTCGATGACGAAGGTCAGCACGTCCAGGCCGGCGTCAATATCGTTGGGATCCACGGTCCCGGCCGGCCCCCAACCCACGCCGCCTCGGCTCCGGATCAGCACCGACCCCATCGGTGCGATGAAAGCCATATTGGATGCATCGGTCACCATACCCTGCGCCAGCCGCCTGACAGGGTGGCCGGACGCCTCGACGGCGCGCTCGAATAGCTGGACGATCCCCGGATCGCACCGAGTGGCGTCCGGATCGACGCTGTGCTCGATGATGATCTTTAGTCGGCGGCGCGCGGCTATTCCTTTGAACGCCGCGACGAGTTCCACTGCGGCCGCGCGTCGCCCGGCATCGTCGGATGATTCGACCAGGACCCCGAACGTCACCGAACCTGTGATCACGGACGTCGGCACAGGCTCGACGTCGAGGCGCACGATGGTGACCGCAACATCCTCCCGCGCCAATCCGATGCGCTCCGCTCCGAGGATGCAATCCGCCGTCCCGGCCAGGGCATCGCGCCGGTCCCTCGTCGGGACCGTTGCAGCGCTGACGGCGTGTCCCTTCAGCGTGACCCGCAGGATCATCGACCCCGACAAGGCCGGAACGACTCCGACCGGTGATCCTGACTGCTCAAGCACCGGACCAGCCTCGGCCGCGACTTCGAGATAGGCGAGGACGTCGTCCATGATGCGCCGCGCGGACGTGGCCCCCTCGAGGTTCAGGCCGTGCGCCTCCATGGCTTGCCGCAGAGTAACGCCGTAGTCGTCATCGATGTCCAGCATATGCGGATCGAACCGGCCCGCAACGGCTTTGCTGCCGAGCCTGGGTATGCCGAACCGGCCTGCCGCGTCCTCGACGAAAGCGACGACCTCGATTGCATGTCGCAGCGGAGAGCCACGCTGGACGACACGTTCGACGGCCGCGATGCCCATGAGCACGCCGAGCGTTCCGACGTAGCGGCTGGCGTCCGAAGCGGTGTCGACGTGCCCCCCGATGACGACGGCCGGGCCTCCGGGTATCGACCCCTCGAGTCGGCCGATGAGGTTGCCGGCGGGATCGCGCCGGGCCGACAGGCCAGCCTCCTCCATCCAACCGAGGACGAGCCCCTCGGCTTCCGCCTGCTGGGGACTGAAGACGCGCCGCGTCAGATTCCACGGATAGGCGCTGACCTGGCCAAGGCGTTCGATGCGGTCGTTGACCGTATCGGCCGTGCTCACGACGATGCGCCGATTGCGACGGTGACGAGTTCGGTTCGCATGTCGGCCCTCCAGATCATGACGTGACGTGACCCGGGCCGACCACGCCCGCCTGCGACCCATCCGTCGCAGGAAATGGCGGCCTCAAAACCCAGTGCGGGGGAATCTGACGCGACCAATTTTGCGACGCTCATGCGAAATGTTGTCCGATTGTAACAATCGCGCCTCCCGGCCCCTCTTCGGCGCCGTCAGGAGCGAGAGTGCGGTGGGGATGGCGCTAAGCCGAACCGGTTGTCGACTGGCCGCCCGGGTGGTTTGCAGCCTCCGTGCCCCGTCATCGACCGAACCATCGCGTCATCGCCGAACCGAGGGCCGACTCGTCGGGAGGCGTGTCGCTGGCGAAGGCGACGACCCCGTCGGGCCGCACGAGCGCGGCCTGCAGGCCCAGGCCGTCGTGCGCGGAACCCGCGACGTAGCCGATCCTCGCGGCATGGCGGTCCGCGAGGGGCCTCAGCGGCGCGCGAGGATCGAAGTCGAGGAGCAGGCCCCTACCGTCGCGCATCACGGCCGCGACCTTCCTCCCGTCTCCTAGGCTGAAATCGGGAACGCTGCATCCGACCAGCGGATGGCCGTCGCCGAGATCGTGGCGGAGCGAGATGCCCCAAACGCGCTCGGCGAAGTAGGCCGCACCATCCGGCGTCTCGATCAGGTCGCGCACGATGGCTTCGAGCGCGCGCGAACTCGGGCTCGGCCGCATCAGCGCGACCTGGGCCCGCGACCAGTCCAGGACACGGGCCCCGACCGGATGCCGCTCGCGCTCGTAGCTGTCGAGGAGGTCGGCCGGCGCATCTCTCCGGATCGTGGCCGCAAGCTTCCAGCCGAGGTTCATCGCATCGCCGAGCCCGAGGTTGAGGCCCTGGCCACCCAGCGGCGAATGGATGTGCGCCGCGTCCCCGGCCAGCAGCACGCGGCCGTCGCGATACGCGCTCGCCTGATGGGCACGGTCGGTCCAGGTGGTCGTGAGGTGGAGTGTCGTCACCGCGACATCGGTGCCCGAGATTCTCCGCAGTACCGCCTCTACGTGCTCGCGGGTAACCGGTGCGGAGCGATGGAAGGCGCCGCCATCGAAATCGGCCATCGCAAGCGTGTCGGGCGGCATAAACAGGTACATGCCCTCCGTCGTGTAGTGGCGGCCGGGCTTGAGCGCATCCGCACCGGCGAGTTCGGCCTGGACGGAGTAGCCGGTGAACTCCGGCTCGGTGCCGGTGAATGCGATACCGGCCCCCTTGCGCACCGTGCTGCGGGCGCCGTCGCAGCCTATGAGCCATCGCCCCCGGAACGATTGGCCGCCCGCCTGGACAACGATGCACTCATTGGTCTGGGTGAAGCCCTCGATGCCCATGCCCCGCATGATCCTGACGTCCGATGCCCCGGCACGCGCGGTCAGGACGGCTTCGATGCTCGCCATCTCGGCGGCGATGCTGCCGACAGCACCGGACAAGCGATATGGCCAGCGTGCGGTGTCGATCCGATCATGGAAGAACTGGATGCCGGCGAAGTGCCCGCCCGGTCGGCGGCCCTGCATCAGGAAATGCGCCGTTCCCGGCGTGGTCCGGGTGGCCGCGCAAGCCTCGACCTCGTCCAGTAAGCCACGGCGGTCGAGGCTCTCGATCGTTGGGACGGACAGTCCGCGTAGCCCGAACGGCGCGCGCTTCAGCGGCGAGGAGGGATCCTCGCTCCGTTCGAGGATGAGTACTGAGCAGCCAGCCAGCGACAGCTCGCAGGCGAGGAGCAGGCCTACGGGACCTGCGCCGCCGATGATCGTGTCGTAGAGCGGGGTGGAAGCGGACATAGCAGAGCTCCAGGGTCGCTGTTCGACCGGAGCGTTTCCCGACACCGAGACCCGCGCGGACGAACGGTCGGACGCGCAGGCGCGTCCTTCAGTTCGCCGCGGGGATCAAAGGCACTGGGCCAAAGACCAGAGCTTCCGTTACCGGAAGGACTTGGGCTTACCAGACCAAGTCTGCCTTTTCCGACACAGAAACGATAGCGTACCCGTGAACGAGAGACAACGGTCAAGCTGCTGCGGTTGAAGCATCGAGATCTTGGCAGAGACTGCTTCCGGGTGCCGCATCGCGATCCCTCTCCGTCCGCATTTTGTGCGATACCGGGCGATCTCCTAGCTAAAACTGAATGTCCGCTGCCGCGCGGTGGGCCGAAGCCCGCTCAGGTTTCAGGCTGACTCATGCGCCCCTCTCCGGCGGTGATGTACGGCCGACCACGGCATAGAGCGGGTCACTCGAGCCGTCTTCCGGCAGCACAGCGCGGGCTTCGATAGCGGAGAATCCTGCATGTCGCAGGTAGAGGTCGATGAGGCGAGCGTGATCGGCTCCGCTGACAGCGCGCCAAATGGCGACAGCTTTGGTTGGAAAGCAGCGGTTCGAATAGGTTATGATCAAAGGTGCGCCGGGCCTCAGCACACGCGCAACCTCGCGCAGCACGGCTACGGGATCCTGCAGGTACTGCACTCCGACGCAGATGAGGGCAGCGTCGATGCTGGCCGTCTCGAGCGGCAGCATCGGATCGGTATTGAGATCTTTCAGGAAATGCTCTGTCAGGCGTGGGTTGGCGACAAGCTCCGAGATGTTCAAACCATGCCCGATTACCGCGGAATAGGCGACTTCCGCAGGTAGATGGCTGACCCAACTGGACATCAGATCGAGGATGCGTCCGCCGGGTGGCAGCAGCATGCGGTAGAGGTCGGTGACAGCTTCGATGGCCGGATCGTCGATATGCGTCACGAAGCGCGGCTGCGCGTAGAACAAGGCATCCGGCGACTGGTCCTGCTTGGCAAATGCCTCAGGGGGTAATTTGGGGAGGGTGGTCATCGCCATTCCTGTTTGCCAGCCTCACTGTCCGACCGACAAACAGATCGTTCGACGGTGAAACACAATCGGGCTCCTCGCCCCTGAATATTTGGCCCCGATTCTCGGCTTTGCCCTTGGGGGTGATCGTCGCGCTCTGTCGTCGGGGAAGCGCGAACGATGAAAGACAAGGAACGAGGCTAGTGTGCCTGGCGGTCTCAACGGGCCTTAATTGCGATCCAATCGATAATGGCATCGGCAATTGCGCCGTTGTTCATCTCCAGCATCATCATATGCCCGTTGCCATGGACGCCGTGCTCGGCGAGGGCGAGACGATCCGGTTTTGCGCCTGCTTGAGCCAGGAAAGCACTCGTGCAGTCATCCATCGTTGCCCGGAACGAGGCTTCGCCGGTGACGATGACGGCCGGTACCTTGGCAAGGTTCGGGAGCTGCCGAGCTGGTTCAGCCTGGAGCCAGCAGCGAATCTGACCCGGTCGGGTTGGCTGGCCGGCTTGTACCACCTTCAAGTCGGCCGGGGAGCTCACAGGGGGCTCGAAGCGGAGCGGCACACGGGTGATGCCGTAGGGCCGGGCGCGAGCCTCACCGACGCGCTCGTACCATTCCTCTCCACCCTTGAACTTGATGTCATAGAAGGTCGGCCCGTTCGGCTCGACGGCAACGTGCGCTTTGACGAGATCGGGCCGCTGATCGGAGACGGCCCAGCCGAACACCCCAGCCTGCGAATGAGTCAAGACCACCGAAGGGCCGATCTTCTCAAGAAGGGCGATAAGCGCCGGATTGACTAGCTCCTCGCTCTTCAGCGCGCTGGCGATATACGGCACCTGCGAGAGATAAAATTGGTCGAAGGCCGCATTGCCTTTCACGCCGGGACCGCCGGGCCATTGAGTGTGAAGCTTGGCCTGCGGGAAGAGGTCGAACCTTTCCTGACCCGTGAAGATGCTTTCCAGGTCCCCGGGTGCGAGGCGAGCGTAGGGACCGTAGACCTCCGGGTTGTCGCCTGACCGACCTCGGCCGACCTGATCGACGACATAGACGGCAAAACCACGGTCGACGAAGTGATCTACCCACCCACGCCGGCCATCAGGTGTGGCCAGGAAGTTCACCCCGGTCTGTGCGGTGCCGTGTACCATCACAACCGGGAAAGGCTGCGTCACCTCGGATGGGGCATGGAACTGGACGAACATCTGCCCGGTAGCGAGGTCCTTTCCGGCAACGGTCTCGTAGCGACCGCCGACGAAGAAGTAGCCCTCACGCTGGGCCGGCTTGAAGGTTGCCGGTACATTGGGGGGCACTGGAGCGGGCTCGGATTGGACCGTCACAGTGAGCCCGAACAGGATGCAAGCCCCAAGTAGCGCTAACCTCGGCATCGACGTCCTCCCGTGGACGTCTGGCGCGCCCTTTGAGGAGTATCAATGGCGACTGTGCCTTATGTCCATCCGTGGGGCTCGTGAAGCTCGACCACGCTCGCAGTTTCGAGCCCCCACCCACCAACGAAATTTGTCCTTACCTCTCCCAGTAGCGGCAGCTTGACCGTCTCTTGCTCGCCTAAGCGGCGAGGGCCACGGAGACGGAGCGATTGTCATTGAGCTGGCCACGTCGCCCTTAATGAAGGAGCCCCCTCGCCCTCTACGCCTATGTCGCCCAAGCACTTTAGTAGCCACGCAGCTGAACAATCACACTTAGATCATAACAATAATCACCGAACAAATCGATAAGATTGTAGTATATCAACGGACGAACAATTACGAATCATTATGAACAGCGGCGGGCAGTAGGCCAGGAATTGTCGTGTCGCTTTCGTCGCCCTTTCGAACTTAGTTCGACGGGGAGGTGTTTACCCCTGACACAGGGAGCGCCATGGTCGAGAATCCTTCCGACTTCGTTCGCGACTGGATCAGCGCAAACGTTCAGAGTGCTTCGACCGACGTTGGCGACATCGAAACACGCATCGCAGAGAGTGCCAAGTGTCTGAAGGCCGCCTCGCGGGAGGCCGAGCTTCCGCAAGATGACCCGGAGTTGGCGCCAGATCTACTTCGTGATCTGATCCACGCAGCGATCCAGCCACGTGCAATTCGGAATCATGGTGGAGGCGAATGACTACGGACATTCCAGCTAGATGTTCGGTCCCACTGTGTGGTGGTACGACTGATGCCGCATGGAGGGACGCGCTATGGGACAGGTTCTTCACGGCAGCGCCACGACGACTGAGACGGTCCGTCGCGCAATCCAAGCTCGTCAAGAGAGCGTAAGGGCCGCTGCCAAGCGCTACGGCATCAGCGCCACGACGGTGCAGAAGTGGCGCTCACGCCAAACCAGCACCGATGCTCGGATGGGACCGAAGGAGCCCCGATCCAGCGTACTTAGCTTGGAGGACGAGGCGGTGATCGTGGCCTTCCGGCGGCATACCCTGCTGCCGCTCGATGACTGCCTCTACGCGCTGCAGTCGAGCCTGCCGCATCTGACCCGCTCGTCCCTGCATCGCTGCCTACAGCGTCACGGCATCAGCCGCCTGCCGGATATCGACGGCGACAAACCTAAGCGCTCGCGCTTCAAAGCCTACCCGATCGGCTACTTTCACATCGACATCGCACAAGTCAGCACCGAACAGGGCAAGCTGCACCTGTTCGTGGCCATCGACCGCACGAGTAAATTTGCCTTCGTCCAACTGCACGAGAAGGCGACGCAACGCATTGCGGCAGCCTTTCTACACGATCTAGTCGCCGCCGTGCCGTACACGATCCACACGGTGCTGACGGACAATGGCATCCAGTTCACCGACAATCATCCGGTGGACGAGGAGGCTGAAGCTAAGGCGGCCGCCTACTGGGCGATCCAGGATCGGCCGCGCATCTACCGCTGGCACTCGTTCGATTGGGCTCAGCGTGCAGACCAAGATCGAGCATCGCCTGACCAAGCCGCGCTGCCCGTGGACGAATGGTCAAGTCGAGCGGATGAACCGAACCATCAAGGACGCCACGGTCAAGCGCTACCATTACGCCAGCCATGACGAGCTCCGGCAGCACCTGCAGCTTTTCGTAGATGCCTACAACTACGGTCGTCGGCTCAAGACCCTGCGCGGCCTCACGCCCTACGAATTCATCTGCCACACTTGGACGAAAGAGCCAGAATGCTTCAGGCTCGATCCGTCACACCACATGCCGGGACCAAACATCTAGCGCCATGGCCTGTCTCCTGGAGAGTGGTCCTTTCTGAGGTATGGCTTCGCGCCATGTGGCGGATGTTCCTGGGACGGAAGAAGCATACGGGTGAGGAGATCGTCGCCAAGTTGCGCCAAGTTGATGTCTTGGTCCCGCAGGGCCGCAAAGTTGCTGAAGCAATCCGGTCCATCGAGGTGACCGAGGTCACGTACTACCGCTGGCGTTCCGAGTACGGCGGTCTGAAGGGTGACCAGGTCAAGCGGCTGAAGTCCCTGGAGACCGAGAACCAGCGCCTTCGTCGAGCAATCTCCGATCTGACCCTGGAGAAGCTCATCCTGAAGGAGGCAGCCTCGGGAAACTTATTCTCTATTCGGGGTTCATCGGTCAACTCCCTTTCGTGCGCATCCTAGTTCGGCGCGTGAACGGTCCTGTGGAGCTCTTGCTTCTCTCCGAGGTCGGCGTGGGCCGCCTCATGATGGGATCAGAGGGAGTGGGTGGAGCGATTCTCAAGCCGCGCGCTCGGCAGAACCGACGCTTGAGTTTCCTCGGTCTCACCCGCTCCCGTCGTCCCCACAGGGACCTCCTCCACGCCGGAGGAGCTCGGTGTTGCGTGATGCTGGTGTGCGGGCCTCAGGCCGCCGTAGCGGTCGCGACCGACCAGCGGAAGTCCGTCTCGTCGCGCCACATGCGGTGCAGCACAATCGCCAGCTTGCGGGCGACGGCCACGAGCGCCTTCTGCATGCCCCGCCGCTTGGCCACCGCCAGTCCCCAGACCTTCAGCGAGGACCACCGGCCGCGCGGGCTGGTCAGCAGCACGAGCGCGGCCTCATACAGCGCGGCACGCATCATCGTGTCCCCGCACTTCGAGATCCGTCCGATCCGCATCGTCTCGCCAGACTGGTAGAGCCGCGGCGTCAGACCGTAATGTGCCCCAACGCAGTGCGAGCGCCCGAACCGAGCCGGATTGTCGACGCAGGTGCGGTAGGTCAACGCCACGATCGGCCCGACACCGGGCGCGGTCATCAGCCGCCGGCAGATCGGATCGGTACGGACCTGGTCCAGCAGCATCTTGTGCAGCTTGGCGAGCTGGGTCCGCAGCGCGGAGCGTGCCTCCAGCAGCGGCAGGACCACGGCCGCGACGAACGGCAGATCAAGCACGAGGTTGCGCACGCGCTGCTCGAACCCGGCAGCCCCCACGACGCCGACCTTGAGGCCGAAGTTGCGCAACTGGCCGCGTAGGTCGCTCTCGATGTCGTAGGCCTTGCGCTGCAGGAGCTTGCGCGAGGTCAGGAGCAGGCGGCGTTGCTGGCTGGCCGGCGTCTTGACGTGAACCGGCTTGAACAGGCCGACCCGCATCATCTGGGCAATGCCCATGGCGTCGTTGCGGTCGGTCTTGTTGATGCGCGCCGAGAGGGCGGCGTGCATGTGACGGGTCTCAACGCAGATCGCCGGGAGCCCTGCCTCGACTAGGCCGGCGTAGAGCCAAGGCGAGAGCGGCCCTGCCTCCAGGCCGACACGCCCGTAGCTGTGCCCGAGGTCGCTGAGATGCCGGCTGATAACCTCGGGATGGCTCTCGACCGTGGCGCGGTGCACGACCTTGCCGTGGGGATCGACGATGCAGATCGCGGTCTCCTTCACGGAGACATCGAGGCCGACGTGGTGCTGCTGGTCCATGGCAGGGCTCCGAGGTTGGTTCGGAGCACCATCATGCCGCTTCCACCGCGCGACGCACCCCGAATACCCCATCTGAGCCCGGCTCGCCGCCGGGCCTGTGTCGACTTCGTCGTTGCCGAGCATGGCGTATCGGAACGCTTCGCCTGCCGTGTCCTGGGCCAGCATCGTTCGACCCAACGCAAGGCCGCCGTGGTGGTCGAGGACGAAGCTGCTCTGACGGCCGCGATCATCGCATTGGCCGTCCAGTATGGGCGCTACGGCTACCGTCGGATCACGGCCTTGCTCCGGCGTGACGGCTGGACGGGGAACGTGAAGCGCGTCGAACGGATCTGGCGGCGCGAGGGGCTCAAAGTTCCCGCTCGTCAGCCGAAACGGGCACGCCTCTGGCTCAATGACGGCGCCTGCCTGCGACTACGGCCCGAGCGGCCTGACCACGTCTGGTCCTACGACTTCGTCGAGCACCGCACGCACAACGGACGCAAGTACCGGATGCTGAACGTCATCGATGAGTTCACCCGCGAGTGCCTGGCGATCCGGGTCGCCCGTAAGCTGAAGGCGCTGGACGTGATCGACGTGCTCTCGGATCTGTTCAGTTTGCGCGGGGTGCCGGGGCATATCCGCTCGGACAACGGGCCGGAGTTCATCGCCAAGGCCGTTCAGGACTGGATCGCGGCGGTGGGATCGACAACCGCTACATCGAGCCGGGCAGTCCGTGGGAGAACGGCTATTGCGAGAGCTTCAACGCGAAGCTGCGCGATGAACTCCTCAACGGCGAGGTGTTCTACACCCTCAAGGAGGCCAGCGTCGTGATCGAGCAATGGCGGAGGCACGACAACAGCATCCGGCCGCACTCGTCGCTCGGCTATCAGCCGCCTGCGCCCGAGGTCGTCATCTGGCCATCCGAACCGAGCGGCTCAGGGCCGCTCGCTCACCCCGCCATCGTCACGCGACCTGACCCTGACCCAGCAAACTGGTCCGCGCTGAGCGCAAGTTTTTCGGGCATCCTGAACCCTGAAGGAGGGTGGATGCCATGCCTCGCAAACGCTTCACGAATGAACAGATCGCCTTCGCCCTGCGGCAGGCGGAGAACGGCGCCTCGGTGGACGAAGTTTGCCGGAAGATGGGCGTGTCCGAGCCGACCTTTTATCGCTGGAAGAAGCAGTTCGTCGGCATGGGCGTGCCGGAGATCCGACGGCTCAAGCAGCTGGAGGACGAGAATGGTAAGCTCAAGCGGCTGGTCGCTGACCTGACGCTGGACCGCTCGATGCTGCAGGACGTGCTCAAACGAAAGTGGTGAGGCCCGCCGTTCGCCGTGAGGTCGCCGGTCATTTGCAGGTGGCTTACGACATCAGTGAGCGTCGGGCCTGCCAGGCCACCGGCTTCGGCCGTTCGTCCCAGCGCTATACCAAACGCTCTGATCCGCAGGTCGCGCTGCGGATGCGGTTGAAGGAGTTGGCTGCCGCACGGGTCCGCTACGGCTACCGGCGGCTGCACATCCTGTTGCGACGGGAGGGCTGGAATGTGAACCACAAGCGCACTTACCGGATCTACCGCGACGAGGGCCTGTCGATCCGGTCCAAGCTGCCCAAGCGCAAGCGGGCGTGGCGCTACCGTCAGGGGCGACCGGCGATCGGCGGACCTAACGAGGTCTGGGCGATGGACTTCGTATCCGACCGCATCTTCGACGGGCGTCCGTTCCGGATCCTGACGGTCGTCGATTGCCACACGCGAGAGGCGCTCTCGCTCACGCCGAGAGCCAACTTCCGCGCCTACCAAGTGACCGAGGCGCTCGACGCCTTGGTCAATCTGAGGGGACGGCCCAAGAGCCTGCGGGTGGATAATGGACCGGAGTTCGCTGGGCGCATGCTCGACCAGTGGGCTTACCTGAACGGGGTCGAGATCGACTTCTCCCGACCGGGCAAGCCGACCGACAACGCTTACATCGAGTCGTTCAACGGCCGTCTACGAGCGGAATGCCTGAACGCCTCGTGGTTCCTGTCGCTGGCCGATGCCCGTGAGCGCATCGAGGACTGGAGGTGCCACTACAACGAAGATCGACCCCATATGGCTCTGGGCGGCTTGACGCCTCGAGCCTTCGCCAACCAAGCTGCCATAGCCCGAGAACTTGCATAAGCCGTGGACCACAAACGGGGTCAAGTCCAGACCGACGATGCACTGACTTCGAACCTGGGCCACCAAATGGGGGCAGGCCACTCGACGACGCGAATGGCCTCCTTCGCTTCGCGAACGGAACCGCCTTGTTCGAGTACCTCGTGAACGAGGGCCCCTCTAAATCGCGCCTCCTTCACGTCGATGACATCGGCATACCCCAGCCTGACTGTCACATCCCGGCGACGATAGTAGACGGCGACCGCCCTGCCTCGACCACGCAGAACCAAGCGGATGAAGTCGGCGTCCCACCATTCCTTGATGCAGCCTTCGAATTGGCCTGCCTCGGCCTGACGATTCACATCGACGACGAAGGAGTCGATGATGTCCGTCCTCTGCACACGACTTCGACTTTTTCGTAGGCCGCCTCCGTGCACAAAACGTACACTCAAACCGTGAAACGTATTGACTTCACGAGACTCGAATGAATACGGGAGATAGCCTGTTTTTGGAGCCTTCTGAAAGCTTTATGCTGAATAACCCAAGCATTGGTAAGTTTTCCGTGAGCAGCTTCCCAAGCTGGATGTCGTCGGTTCGATCCCGATCGCCCGCTCCATAGATCTTCCATGTGTTTTCGAGCACTCACGCGGAGGCGGACAAGCGCAAACCGTCTTTGCTGGATGCGGATCTAAAGTTCTGGACAGATGATTCGGCACCGGCCGGACTTCTCCGGCGACCAGCTTCGCCTGCGGGCGTCACTTCTCCCGCAGCCACTCGGCATCGACGGAAGGACTGCCTTGCGAATCAAGGGCTAGCGCCGGCGTTCACCGCGAACGGAGTGCGTCCACTCCGCCAGCGACCGTTCCTCGGCATTTCGACGTACTCCCGCCCCGGATCCACCTGCTGAACGCCCCCCCGTCAGGAGCGCGGCTCTGCGACCACCGTGTGATGGCTAAGGGTCAGGCCGAGGAACACGATCGCCAGGACGCAGGACGCCAGCAGGAGGATGAAGCAGCCGTTCCAGCCGTAGTGGTCCGTCGTGTAGCCGACCAGAGCACTCGCTGCCACCGAGCCGCCGAGGTATCCGAACAGGCCTGTGAAGCCGGCGGCCGTTCCAGCTGCCTTCTTGGGCACCAGTTCCAGGGCCTGCAGGCCGATCAGCATGACGGGCCCGTAGATCAGGAAGCCGATGCAGATCAGCGCTCCGAGGTCGACGCCCGGATTTCCTTCCGGATTGAGCCAATAGACGAGTGTCGCAACCATGACCCCGGCCATGAAGACGACGCCCGTCGCGCCACGATTGCCACGAAACAGCTTGTCGGAAAGCCAGCCACACAGGAGCGTGCCGGGGATACCGGCCCATTCGTACAGGAAGTAAGCCCAGGAGGTCTTGTCGACGGAGAAGTGCTTGGCTTCCTTGAGGTATGTGGGCGCCCAATCCAGGACGCCGTAGCGTAACAAGTAGACGAAGACGTTGGCCAGCGCGATGTACCAGAGCAGGCGGTTCTTGAGCACATGCTCAACGAAGATCTCCCGCGTAGAAAACTCGCGCTCATGGTTGGCGTCGTAACCTTCGGGGAAATCCTGCTTCCAGGTCTCCACGGAGGGCAGGCCGCAGGATTGCGGCGTGTCACGCATGTTCAGGAACGCGAAGACCGCCACCCCGAGTGCCACGGCCGCCGGAACATAGAAGGCTGAGTGCCAGTCATTGGTCCAGGCCAGCCCGATCAGGAACAGCGGTCCGATCAGGCCACCGCCGACGTTGTGAGCCACGTTCCAGACCGATACGACGCCGCCGCGCTCCTTCTGGGACCACCAGTGAACCATGGTCCGACCGCTCGGCGGCCAGCCCATGCCCTGGAACCAACCGTTCAGGAACAGCAGGATGAACATCGTGCTGACGCTCGAGGTCGCCCAGGGCGCGAAGCCGAAGAGGAGCATCACCAGTGCCGACAGCACCAGGCCGATCGGCAGGAAGTAGCGGGAATTCGAACGATCCGAGACCAGACCCATGAGGAACTTGGACAGGCCGTACGCGATGGCGACAGCGGAGAGGGCGGTCCCGAGTTCGCCGCGGCTGTAGCCCTGCTCGACGAGGTACGGCATGGCCAGGGAAAAGTTCTTGCGCAGCAGGTAGTAGCCCGCATAGCCGATGAAGATTCCGGCGAAGATCTGCCAGCGCAGACGGCGATACGTCGGGTCGACGCGGTCCGCGGGCAGGAGGGGTCGGTGGGAGGCAGGGGCCAGGAAACCGATCATGGCGAACTTTCGTGCTTCGGACTGGACGACGAGGCTGCGGCGGCGCAGGTCGATGGGGTCTTGGAATCAGGCGCCTGTCGCACCCGCCCTGCCGGGGGATCGATCAGTCTCGTTCGGTCGAAGCATCTGTTCCTCCTGAGTCGTGGCATATCTCCGGCCGGGACCGGGCTGCCCTTGTTGGTCGTCCTTGAGAATGCGCGTCGTGCGGTGCGGTCGCTCCAGCTCAGCCGGCCGCGGCTACGGCGGCGGGCTCCCCGGTCTGCGCCTGAGAGGTCGACATCCGAGCCGCAAGGGCTGCGGTGTCGTCCGCCGAAAAGGCGAGCCCGAGCTTGGAACGGCGCCAGAGCACGTCCTCGGCGGTGCGAGCCCATTCGTGCGTCATCAGCCAGCGCAACTCGCCCTCGTGCAGGCCGTGACCGAGGTCGTCGCCCAACCGCTCGGCGATCCGCAGAGCGTCTGTCCCATAGGCCGCCACCATGCGACGGACGGTGCCCGGTGCCAGACCGGGTGCCGCGTGGGCGAGTCGGTCCTCGACACCATCAACCGCATCCACCGGGAAGTCGCCACCCGGAAGGGGCGCTGTCCCCGTCCAGTGTCCGCCACGTGCGCCGAGATGGCGGCCGATCTCCACCAGGGCGTCCTCGGCCAGCTTGCGATAGGTCGTGATCTTCCCGCCGAAGATGTTCAGCACGGGAGCTTGGCCGGCCGTGCCCTCTGTCTGCAGGACGTAGTCGCGCGTCGCCTCCTGCGCCTTCGACGCCTTGTCGTCGAAGAGTGGGCGCACGCCAGAGAACGTCCAGACGATGTCGTCACGGCGCAGCGGCTCCGCGAAGTACTCGCTCGCGGCCCGAAGGAGGTACTCGGTCTCTTCCTCGCTGATAACCGCATCCGCCGGATTGCCGGCGAAATCCCGGTCTGTAGTTCCCACCAGGGTGGTGTCGTTCGCGTACGGAATGGCGAAGATGATCCGCCCGTCCGCATTCTGGAAGATGAAGGCGCGGTCGTGGTCGTAGAGCTTGCGCACCACGATGTGCGAGCCCTGCACGAGACGGACGTGCCGCGCCTCGCTCTGCCCCAGGGGACCCTGGATCACCCGGTCGACCCAGGGACCGGCCGCATTGACGAGGAAGCGCGCGGCCACGGTCTCCTCACGTCCTGAGGCGCCGTCACGCTGCACGATGTGCCACAGATCGCCCACCCGGCGGGCGGACACCACGCGCGTGCGAACCGCGATCTCGGCACCCTTGAGACGGGCATCCCGCGCATTCAGGACGACCAAGCGGGTGTCGTCCACGCGCGCGTCCGAATATTCGAAACCGCGGCGGAACTCGGCTTTGAGCGGAGCGCCGATCGGACCCGTGAGGTCGACCCGACGGGTGGCCGGCAAGCGCTTACGACCACCGAGATGATCGTACAGGAAGAGGCCGAGGCGCAGCAGCCAGGCCGGCCGCAGACCTGCATGCAGGGGCAGGACGAAGCGGAGGGGGCGAACGATATGGGGCGCGATGCCCCACAGGACCTCGCGCTCGGCCAAGGCCTCACGAACGAGGCGGAACTCATAGTGCTCGAGGTAGCGCAGGCCGCCGTGAATCAGCTTCGTCGACCAGGCCGAAGTGCCGCTGCCCAGGTCGTTCTGTTCCGCGAGGAACACCGAGTAGCCTCGGCCGGCGGCATCTCGGGCGATGCCACAACCATTGATTCCCCCGCCGATGACGGCAACATCGAACGTGCGCATGGTCCTCCCCTCTTTCGTATCGCCGCTATCGGATGCGATTACGAAAGTGAGACGAATAAATACGAAACAAATCGAAAGTCAATCACAAGCGCCGACGCTTAGCGGCCAGTTTCCACGAGCCGGACTCCGGATGCCTTGCAGAGGTCGCGTACCGTCTCGCTCGGACAATGATCGGTGACGAAGGTCCCGATCTGGCTGAGTTGGGCCAGACGCACCGGTGCCGTGCGCTCGAACTTCGTGGAATCTGAAACCAGGACGACGTGCCGGGCATTGGCGATGATCGCCTGGGCCACCCGTACCTCGCGGTAATCGAAGTCGAGAAGCGAACCGTCCTCGTCGATCGCCGACGCGCCGATGACGGCGAAGTCCACCTTGAACTGACGGATGAAGTCCACGGCCGCCTCACCGACGATCCCTCCGTCGGAGCGGCGGATCAGGCCCCCGGCCACGATGCACTCGATGTCGGCGCTGGCACGCAGGGCGTGGGCGACGTTGAGGTTGTTGGTGATCACCATCAGGCCGGAATGGCCCAGGAGCGCCCGGGCGACCGCTTCTGTCGTGGTGCCGATGTTGATGAAAAGGGACGAGCGGTCCGGGATGAGGTCGGCCGTCGCGCGCGCAATCGCAGCCTTCTCCTGTGCGGCGATCACGTTACGGGCCTCGTAATCGAGATTTTCCGCGCCTGATCCGAGGACCGCGCCGCCATGCACGCGCGACAGCAGCCGCGCATCGCACAGGTCGTTCAGGTCCTTGCGGATGGTTTGCGCGCTGACCGCGAAGCGGACGGACAGGGCTTCGACAAGCACCCGTCCCTCGTTACGCGCAAGGTCCATGATGGCGTTCTGACGCTCTGAGAGCATGCGGCCCAATCCCGATCCGATGAAACCGAAAGCTGTCGGGGCGCAAGCGAAAGCGCAAGCCCGGATCGCGAAAGAGCATAGCGAACCAGATGCATACGGCGCCTCACGCCATCCTCTTGCTAGATGGTGCCTGCAGAGGGAGGCCTTCGACGGACTTGCCCAAAACTTGGAAAACTCGTCCGGAAAGATGGCGTCGTACCTGGATGGGGTGTCGCTGGTACGCGGTCCATGCGCCGAGTCAGGGGAAGGCCGTACCGGGCCCCGCGGATCGGCGGTGCCGATTCTGTTCGCATCGTGCGCGGCCCCGGGTTCCCAGGGCATCAGCGGATTATCGGCTCTTAGAGCCCGTCCGATAAGGGTCTGAGGCAGGGTTGAGTGGCCGGGATGGCAGTGGTTCCAAGAGGGTGCTGAAACCTGACCTGGATCTGCCATGTGGACCCCGACCACCCGGCGGCAGCATAGCCGTGCGGGCCTGCGCTATGAAACCGACCTGACAGATGCCGAGTGGGCGGTGATCGCACCTCTGATGCCGGAGCCGGCGCCATGTGGCCGCCCACCAGTCTGGACGACGCGGGAGGTCCTGAACGCCATCTTCTACGTGCTGCGAGGCGGTATCGCCTGGCGGCTGATTCCGAAGGACCTGCCTCCACGCAGCACGACGTTCGGCTACTTCGCGCGCTGGCGCGACGACGGCCTGTTCGGCCGGATCAACCATCACCTTGTCATGGTGGACCGCGAGCGGGCTGGTCGGCATGCCTCACCTACCGCCGCGGTGCTCGATAGCCAGAGCGTGAAGACCACCGAGAGCGGTGGCCCGCGGGGCTACGACGCCGGAAAGAAGATCAAAGGCCGCAAGCGTCAGGCCCTGGTCGATACGGACGGGCGCGCTCTCGTGCTCGACCCACAGCCCGCCGACGTGCAGGATCGCGATGGGGCCGGACCGGTGCTGCGCCTGTCGCGGCGGACCTTCCCGTTCATCGCCAAGGCCTTCGCCGATGCAGGCTATGCGGGCGATAGGCCCGCGACTGCAACGATCATCGCCGTCGACATCGTGCGCAAACCCAAGGATCAAGTCGGCTTTGCCGTGCACCCCCGCAGATGGGTGGTCGAACGCTTCTTCGGCTGGATCAGCCGCAACCGACGCCTTTGGAAAGACCCGGAGGCGACCCTCGCCTCGGCCCAAGCCTTCCTCTACGCCGCTGCCGTCATGATCCTCGTTCGACGGCTGGGACGCGCCTCATGACTTATCGGACGGACTCTTAGCTAAGAGGGAGGCCTCGGCCTAGAAAACGCTTCTCCCAAGGTGCTCGGCGGCATTGAGCCCTGCTATCTGTCGCTGATCACAGACAGCTTAGGCGGCGCCCTGGCGGGCAGACCTCCACGGCTGCGAATGTCGAACATTGCGCAACGCTCGCACTGCAATCTGGAATGCTCGGCCTCCGCCAGTTCTTAAGCCGGCCGTAACCTTAAGGGAGCAAACTGGGTCGACAGATTTGGGATCGAACCATGCACGTGTCCTTGTGGCGGCTCTGGATCACGGTGAAAACCATCGTCGCAGTGGGGCTACTGGCAGTGGGATCCCTGTACTCAGCCGCCATCGTCGACCGGCAAGGCCTGAACCCCTTCTCAGTCGCCCTGGCCGAACCGGCCGTCACCGGCTCGTTTCGGCGGAGCCCAGGCAAATAGGCGTGCAAGATCCGTAATGGCTGACCTTGTCACACCCAATCTGCCGACCTGATCGTGCAAGCGAGGGCGAGACATTTCAGCCCAATACGCCGTACCGATACGGCGTTAAGACAATCGGCTAAGTCAGAAAGGGAATTGGTGGGTGCACAAGGGTTCGAACCTTGGACCCGCTGATTAAGAGTCAGCTGCTCTACCAACTGAGCTATGCACCCAACGCCTTGCGGCGATCGCTGCGGCCCACCAAGTCCGCCGCGACGAGGGGGCTGATAGCAAACGCCCCGGGGGGTGTCCACCCCAGGGGCGTTATTTTCTCGGCTAAACCGCGGCCGGGCTCTGGGCGTGAAGGCGCTCCGCCCAGGCTTCGAGCTTGTTGAGGGCCGAGAGATAGGCACGGGCCGAAGCGACCAGGGTGTCCGGGTCCGCACCGCGGGCAGTCACACTGCGCTCGCCGCTCTTCAGGCGTACCGAGACCTCGGCCTGGGCATCCGTGCCCTCGGTGACCGCGTGTACCTGATAGAGTTCGAGATCGGCCTCGTGCGGCACCAGGGCCTGGATCGCGTTGAACACCGCGTCGACCGGGCCGTTGCCATCGGCCTCCTCGGTGACGATCCGACCCGCAATGTCGAGCTTCAGGGTCGCCCGCTGTGGACCGCGGGTGCCGGCGATCACCGACAGGGAGACGAGGCGGATCCGGTCATGGGCGGTGGCGAGGTTCTCGTCGACCAATGCCTCGATATCCTCGTCGTACACGTGCTTCTTGCGATCGGCCAACGCCTTGAAGCGCTCGAACACGTCCTGCATCTGGTTGTCGCTCAGCACGAGACCGAGCTCGTCCAGCTTCGAGCGGAAGGCGGCCCGGCCCGAATGCTTGCCCATGACGAGCGACGTCTTGGCGACACCGACCGAGGCCGGAGTCATGATCTCGTAGGTCTCCGTGTGCTTGAGCATACCGTCCTGATGGATGCCGCTCTCGTGCGCGAAGGCGTTCCGGCCGACGATCGCCTTGTTGTATTGCACGGGGAAGTTGGTCGCGTGGCTGACGAGCTTCGACGCGCGGGTGAGCATCGTGGACTCGATCCCGGTTTCGTAGGGCATGACGTCCCCGCGGGTACGGATCGCCATGACGATCTCCTCCAGAGCGGCGTTTCCGGCGCGCTCGCCGATGCCGTTGATGGTGCATTCGACCTGGCGCGCGCCGCCCTCGAGGCCGGCCAGCGAATTGGCGATGGCGAGGCCGAGATCGTCGTGGCAATGCACTGAGAAGATCGCCTTGTCGGCGTTCGGCACCCGGTTCCGGACATCCTGGAACATCCGGCGGTACTCGTCCGGGGTGGCGTAGCCCACGGTGTCGGGCAGATTGATGGTGGTGGCACCCGAACGGATCGCCGCCTCGACGCAGCGGCAGAGATAGTCGATAGGCGTGCGGGTGGCGTCCATGGCGGACCACTCCACGTCCTCGACGAGGTCGCGCGCCTGAGACACCGTCTTCAGGATGATCTCCACCACGTCATCTTCGGACTTGCGCATCTGGTGCGCGAGATGGATCGGCGAGGTCGACACGAAGGTGTGGATCCGGCCACGCCTGGCCTGGCGCACGGCCTCGCCGGCCCGGGCAATGTCGGCGGGAATCGCGCGGGCGAGACCCGCGACGGTGGCACGCTTGACCCGCCGGGCGATCTCGGAGACCGCCTCGAAATCACCGTTCGACGCGATGGGGAAGCCCGCCTCGATGATGTCCACGCCCATGGTGTCGAGGAGTTCGGCGACCGCGAGCTTCTCGTCGAGGGTCATGGTGGCGCCGGGGCACTGCTCGCCGTCGCGCAGGGTGGTGTCGAAAATCAGAACGCGGTCCTTCGCACGAGCTTCGGGCGCCGGAGTTGGGGAGGTCGTCATGCTGGCTATCCTGTCGGGACGCGAGTCCGGAATCGGGGGACGCGGCGTCGGGAAATCGTAGAGGTCCGGGCAAGCGCCGCACTGCGGGCACCCACCATCGCGAACTGCGCTCCCCTGAGAGCCCAGGCGCATGCGCCCGGACGGCCCTCAGGGGCGGGTAAGGAGGAGCAGGACGGCGAGAGACGCGCGTGACCGAGCGGCCGCGAAGGCGGCGTCGGTCGTGCTGCGCGTGGAGCCGGCGCTGGCCAAGGCTCGTCTCTCCCGAGAGGCAAGGGCGCGCCGCGGCGGCGCACGAACGCTTGCGAAGGCGGTTTACCTAGCCGCTGAGGGCTCACTTGACAAGTTTCGACGCGGCGCGCCCAGCGATGCGCCCGACCGCCTGACGGGGCGGAATTCGGCCTCGGAGCCTGGTTCCCCACAAGGTCTTGCCGGAATTCGCAATCGTTTCGGCCGGATGCATTGCCGTTGGGTTCGCTCCGCCTAGCTTCGCTGACGGATCGAATACGATTCGGCGGCGAAATCAGTCCGTCCACGCAAGAAAAATCTGGAAGGAAACCTCATCATGTCGCGGATGCTGTCGCGCACCCTGGCCCTGCCCGTCCTCGCCCTGCTCGCCGGAACGGCGCCCGTGTTGGCGCTCGATGCTGCCAAGACCATCGATGTCGCCGCCCCTCCGGCCAAGGTCTGGGCGACGATCGGCGATTTCTGCGGCATCGGTCAGTGGCATCCGGCCATCGAGAAATGCGTGCTGTCGCAGGATGGCGGCAAGACCCTGCGGACCCTGAGCCTCAAGGGCGGCGGCACCATCGTCGAGTCGCAGACGAAGCGCGACGACAAGGCGATGTCCTACACCTACGCCATCGTCTCCGGCCCTCTTCCGGTAAGCGACTATTCCTCGACGATCTCGGTGATGCCGAAGGGCACGGGCTCGACGGTGAATTGGACCGGCAGCTTCAAGGCCAAGGGTGCCCCTGACGCCGTGGCCATCGACGCGATCTCGGGCATCTACGATTCAGGCCTCAAGGCCATCGCGGACAAATCCAAGTAAGCGGATCTCTTCGAGCGCATCCGCGTCAGCGGACCAAGACCATGGGCGGCTCCCTCCGAGCCGCCCTCCCCCTGCAGATTCGTCCGATCCGGCACCCGATTGACCGGCCGGAGCACTCGGCGCAAAACCGCCCCGGATCAAGCTGTGCCGTTTCCCGGCACGGGTACAGTCAGGAGCCGCCGTGTCCCGGGTCAGCCTCGCCGTCGCCGTCCTTCTCTCCGCCGCCCTGCTCGGCGCCTGCAAGCCGACCGCCTCGGCACCGCCCGCGGTCGCCGTCGCCGCAGCCCCCGTGGTCGCGACTCCCCTGCCGCAAGGCACCGGCTGCGGTCCGTCCATCGCCCGCACCCAGGCGGTGGTCGACAGCGACGTCGCCACCGGCAACCTCAACCCGCCCGTGGGCGAGCGCTTTAGCGCCGACCTGCGCCACGCCGCCGATGCCTGCGCGGGCGGACGCGAGCGCGAAGCCCTCGGGCTGCTGGGCGCCGCCAAGGCGCGCTACGGCTACCGGTAGTTGGCTGCGAACGCGCGGGTGAGATAGGCCCGTACGAAACCGGGCATCCGGGTGGCATCGAGGTCGTCCGGCCCACGCGCGAGGGTGAAGCCGGTGAGCTCCGGCGCAGCCTCGCTTCGGCGATGGGCTTCCATGCGGCCATGCAACGCGTTGGCCGTCTCGGTGAAGCGCACCGGGCGCAGGAAGGCGCGCTGACTCTGGCCGGCGACCAGGACCCACGCCTCCGGCGCATCGGCCGGCAGCACGAGGCCCGTCTCCTCCCGGAACTCCCGTTCGGCACTGCCGGCGAGGTCGACCCGGTCCCCGTCGCGGATGTCGGCCCGGTCCGGTGTTCCGCAGGCGAAGTAGATCTGCCCGGCATTGGCGGTGTGTTCGCCCATGATGCCGAGGAGGGCCGCGCCGTCGGCGCTCCAGGGCACCACCGCCGCGAAAGCGTTCTTGACCGCCGGATCGGGGGAGCCCGCCAGGCGGAAGGCGAGGAACTCGGAATACGCCACCTCGAACAGATCGATCCTGCAGGTCGATCCGTCGACGCGGCAGTCGCGGGCGAGGAGCACCCGTCCGTCGAACAGGTCCGGCCGTTCGGCGCGCCGCCGCGCCCAGGTCTCGGCGATCGACGCGGCCTCGTCGCGGGCCCAGGCCCAGTCGGAGGGCACCAGCCGGGCTTCGATCCGCCGGACCGGCGTCAGCGTGAAGCCGTCAGACAAGCAGTGTGCCCTCGCTCACCAAGACCGCCGCCCCGCTGATCTCCACCGAACGCAGGGCGCCGGTCTCGATGACGAGTTGGACCCCGATCGTGCTCGGCCGGCCCATCGCGACGCCCTGACGCAGAACGATGTCGTGCTCGCCGTCCCCCAAGGGCTCGAACTGCATCATCACGCCGGCGAAGGCCGCTGCCGCCGAGCCGGTGGCGGGGTCTTCGGGGACACCGAGATGGGGCGCGAACATCCGGGCCTGATAGCGGTGGCCGACCTCCTCGGGATCGAGGGTGTAGCAGTAGAGGGCAGCCGGGGTGCCGAGCGCGTCGAGCGCAGAGGATACCACCCGGGCCCGGTCGAGGGCCGCCCGGCTGGCGAGGGGCACGAACAGGAAGGCCGGCCCGGCCCGATGCCGGCTTGGGACGTGGCGGGCGAATCCAATCTCGCCCGGCTCCAAGCCCAGAGCAGCGGCGACGGCATCCGCCTCGGGCCCCTCTCCCAGATATTCCGGCAGCACCGGCATCTTGAAGCGCCCGGTGCCGCGTCCATCCCCAGGCTCGACCACGCAGGCCAGGGTCCCCAGCGTGGCCTCGAGCCCGAAGGCCATCGCGGCGGTGAGTCCCGCCCGCTGGTCGCGCAGGGCGAGGAGGATGGCGGTGCCGAGGGTGGGATGTCCGGCGAAGGGCAACTCGGATGCGGGGGTGAAGATGCGCATCCGGGCGCGGTGCCGGGGCGTCTCGGGCGGGAGGACGAACACGGTCTCGGACAGGTTGAACTCTGCGGCCAGGGCCTGCATCGCGGCGGTATCAAGGTCCTCGGCATCGAGCACGACGGCGAGGGGATTGCCGGTCAGCGCCGTGTCGGTGAACACGTCGAGGGTCACGAAGCGGCGTGGCATGGCGGGGTCTCCAGGCTCTCGAAGAATCAACCTTAGACGGTGTCGACCGGGAACGTCTCGCTCGGCGTGACGAACTCGTCCTGCGCCGCCACCGTGAGGATCTCGCGCGAGCCGGCCTCTGCGGTGCGGCGCAGGAGGCCGTAGACGGAGGCCCCGGCCATGCCGAGGGCCAGGGCGGCCGAGCGCGTCCGGGCGTAGTGCACCAGGAACAGGGCCGCGATGGCGTCGCCAGCGCCGTTCACGTCGAGATGGAGGCGCGGGGTGCGCAGGCGCCAGAAATGCCCCCCCTCCCCCGCCAGGAGGTCGATCGCATCCCCCGGCGTGTCGTCGGTGATCAGCGAGGTGACGAGGACGACGCGGGGCCCCAGTGCCTGGACGGAGGCCAGCGCGCGCTTGGCCTCCGCGAGCGTGTCCGTGGGCAGCCCCGAGAGATGGTTCAGCTCGAATTGGTTCGGGGTCACGATGTCGGCCGCCGGCACCGCCTGTTCGCGCATGAATTCGGGGATGCCGGGGCGCACGTAGATGCCCCGGTCGGTGTCACCCATCACGGGGTCACAGGCGTAGAGGGCCAGCGGGTTCAGCGCTCGCACCGACGCGACCGCCCGCACGATGGCAGTACCGATGTCGGCCGAGCCCATGTAACCCGAGAGCACGCCGTCGCAGGTGCCGAGCACACCGCGCTCGGCGATACCCGCAACGAGGTCCTCGATCGCCGGGCCGTCGAAGACCCGCCCGCGCCAGGCACCGTAGCCGGTGTGGTTGGAGAACTGCACCGTGTGGATCGGCCAGACTTCGACGCCGAGGCGCTGCATCGGAAACACAGCCGAAGCGTTGCCCACGTGGCCGAAGGCGACGTGGGATTGGATCGAGAGGATGTTCATGCCGGAATCTCCCGAGGTCGCACGGCGGAGGAGCGGGGGCGCCAGCCCTTAACCCGGTTTTCCATTCAGACGCACCCCCACGGGCGCTCTGCGCGCTTGCCCCGATGCGCGCCCTCGGTCACAGCGAGGTGCCGAACCTCAAGCGAGACCCATGGACTTCGAATCGATCCGCACCAGCACCCTCGCCTTTGTCGAGGCGAACCAGGGCTGGACGCCGCTCATCGTCGGCGTGCTCGCGTTCTGCGAGTCCCTGGCCTTCCTGTCGCTGCTAGTGCCCGCCACCTTCCTGCTCCTCGGCATCGGGGCGCTGATGGGGTCGATCGGCATCCCGTTCTGGCCGGTGATGCTGGCGGGCGCCCTCGGGGCGGCGCTGGGCGATTGGGTCTCCTATGAGTTCGGGCACTACTACAAGGACGGCGCCAAGCAGATGTGGCCGATGCGGCGCTATCCCGCCATCGTCGCACGGGCCGAGGAATTCTGCCGGAAGTGGGGGGCCGGCGGCATCCTGATCGGGCGCTTCATCGGGCCGGCCCGGGCCGTGGTACCGCTGGTCGCGGGTGTGTTCGGGGTGAAGCGCCTGCCGTTCCAGATCGCCAACGTGACCTCGGCCTTGGCCTGGGCTTTCCTCATGCTGGCGCCGGGGGCGGGGCTCCTCGGCTACCTGAAGGGCTGAGGCGCCGTGCGCCGGTTTCCGCCCGAGCGCATCGTCTGCCTGACGGAGGAGACCGTCGAGACGCTCTACCTCCTCGGCCAGGAGGACCGCATCGTCGGCGTCTCGGGCTACGCGGTGCGCCCGGCCCGGGTCCGGCGGGAGAAGCCGCGAGTCTCGGCCTTCACCAGCGCCGACCTGCCCAAGATCCTGTCCCTCGCCCCCGACCTCGTCCTCGCCTTCTCCGACCTGCAGGCCGAGATCGTGGCAGACCTCGCCCGAGCCGGCGTCGCCGTACACCTCTTCAATCAACGCGACCTGCCCGGCTGCCTGGCGATGATCCGGACGGTGGGTGCCCTCACCGGCGTCCCGGCCGAGGCCGACGCCCTGACGACGCGGCTGGCCGACCGGATCGCGCAGGCGGCTGCGGAGAGCGCCGGACGGCCGCGGCCGCGCGTCTATTTCGAAGAATGGGACTCGCCGATGATCTCGGGCATCGGCTGGGTCTCTGACCTCATCACGGCGGCCGGCGGCGACGACGTTTTCCCTGAACAAAGTCGCCAGGCAGCGGCGCGGGACCGGATCGTGAGCCCGGAAGCCGTGATCGCGGCGCGGCCCGACGTGATCCTCGCCTCCTGGTGCGGCAAGCGCGTGAACCGCGAGCACATCCGCACCCGTCCGGGATGGGACGTGATCCCGGCGGTGGCCGCCGGGCGCATCCACGAGATCAAGTCGCCGCTGATCCTGCAGCCCGGCCCTGCGGCTTTAACGGACGGGTTCGACGCGATCCGGGCCGCCCTGCGGGACGTGGGCTGAACGGATTCACGAGGCCCGTGGCGGGTCGGCCTCGCGCCGACCCGCGCTGGGGGGCGGTCCCGACGGGGCCGCGAGCCAGGTCCGGCGCCGGGCGATGAGGTGGCGAAGGCGGGCCGCCCGCTTCTCCCGGTGCTCGCAGCCGTCGCAGGAAGCGGCATCGGGACAGTCGAGGGAGCCGCCCTCGAACAGGCTGGCCAGCGCCAGGATGAAGCCGAAAAGCACCACCACCGCCAGGGCTGCGAAGGGCCAGGCCAGGCCGAGACCCACCAGCAGGGCGATGCCGAGTTTCAGCACCAGGGAACCCGCAAGCTTGAGCTTGATCAGCGTTGCCAGGGTCGCGGCGGCGCCGAGGAAGCCGCGGGCGGCCCGCAGCAAACGCACCCGCAGGCGACGCCGGACCGCGAGCGCCTCCAACCGCGCGAGTTCACGCGCGACGCGCGCGACATCTGCCGTCCGGGCTGCGCTTCCGTTCTGCGGCAGACTTACCTCCCTGCGCCTCCGCTCCATCGCGATGGGTGCCACGAAGCGCGCCGACGCTCCACCCCGGCCGGGGCAAAGGGGTCGCAGGTGACAAGCCGCGCCGCGGCTGGTTTCCTGGGGACGGTCCCGATTCGGGACATCGTTCCGATGCATCAGAGCCGTATGTCAGCAGCCCTCGCGTCCGTGATCCTTCCGCCCGACCGGCGCCAGTCGGCCACCGCGCTTCAGGTCCAGCGCGGCGTCCGGCGCCTGTTCGCCGAACTCGGCCACGTCACCATCCCGGAATTCTCCCTGGCGAACGGCCGCCGCGCCGACGTCATCGCCCTGTGTCCGGCCGGGCGCCTGACGATCGTGGAGATCAAGTCCAGCGTCGCGGACTTCCGGGCCGACCGGAAATGGCCGGACTATCGGGACTACTGCGACCGTTTCTACTTCGCGATCCCCGAGACGCTTTCCACCACCCTGACCCCGGAGGATGCCGGCCTCATCGTCGCCGACGCCTTCGGCGCCGCGATCCTGCGCGACCCGCCCGATCATCCCCTGAGCGGCCCTCGGCGCAAGGCCGTCACCCTGCGCTTCGCCCACAGCGCCGCGCGCCTGCTGCACGCCCTGGCCGATCCCGGCGCCATCCGCGAAGGTGCGCTCTGAGGCACGGCGAATCGCCGCCGCTGCGTGGGCGGCCCGACGTGGTAAGGAACCCCGCGTCCCTCATCGATTGCCAATTGCATGCGCCTGCCCTCCCGTCGCCGTCCCAACGACGGTGATCCCGCCATCCTGCGACGGCTCCAGGCCGCCTCGGGCCGCCGCTCCCTGCTGCTCTACCTCGTCATCGTCCTGGTGCTGGTCGCCACCGCCCAGGGCTATGACGGCTCGGCCCATTCCACGCATCACTGGATCGGCCTCGGGGTCTACGCGGTCTTCTCCCTCGGCCTCGGGATCGCCGACTGGCGCGCCTCGCAGCGGGACGGCGGCACGGAGCGCGGGACGGAGTGGCTGGCCTGGACCGCGACCCTGCTGAATGCCGGCGTGGCCCTGTTCCTCATCGTCGAGCACATCCTGCTCGGTGCGGTGGAGACCGAGGAGACCGCCACCGCGGTGAGCCGCCTGCCGGCCTTCCTGCTCCTGCTCCAGACCGGACTCAGCATGCGGGTCTGGCACACCGTCGCGTTCTCGGGGCTGGTCAGCCTGGCCTGGGGCGGCACCATCCTGCTCGCCTACCTGGCTCCCGAGAGTGCCCTCCTCGGCCCGCACGTGACCCTGGAGGAGGAGATTCCGGGCCTCCTCACCTTCCTCGCGGCGAGCCTCGTGGTGATCGATGGCGTGCGCCGGCTGCAGATGGCGGTGGCCACCGCTTTGCGGATGGAGCGGGAGCGGACGAATCTCGCGCGCTTCGTGCCGCGCCGCGTGGCGGGGGAACTTGCCCAGAGCGGCGGCGGCGTCGGCGCGGTGCAGTCCCGCCACGCCTGCCTGTTCGGCCTCGACCTGCGCGGCTTCTCGGCCTTCTCGCGGGATCACGACCAGGAGGAGGTCGTGCGGGCGCTGCTCGACGTCCGGGCCCTGACCCACGTGGCGGTGAGCGAGCATGGCGGCATCGTCGACAAGTATGTCGGCGATGGCATCCTGGCGCAGTTCATCGTCGGGCGTCCGCAGACCCAGGCCGAGGCGGTGATGGCCTGCGCCCGAACCATCGTCGCCCGCCTGGCGGCGCTGAACGCGGAACGCCGCCGGGAGGATCGGCCGGAATTGCGCATCACCATGGCGCTGCATGCCGGCGAGGTTCTGGTCGGGGTCTTCGACGATGGGCATCGGGCGGAGTTCACGGTGCTGGGCACGGCGATGAACCGGCTCGCGCGGATCGAGGCCCGGGCCAAGGCCGCCGACCTGACCCTGGCAGCCTCGGACGCGGTGATCCGCCTCATCGGGCCGGCCACACGGGCATCGCTCCAGCTCGCGAACATGCCCCCGTCGGAGTGCCGGGACACCCGCGACATGGTGCTGTTCGCGGTGGACTGGGCCGCGGACACCGCGGCGGAATCGGCATTGCCGGACCACCCGATGGCCTACATGGCGTGAGGGCAGACGGTCAGCTCGAGAACGAGCCGAAACCCTCGAACCCGACGCGCTGGCGCGCCGCCTCGTCGGCCTTGGGCCGCTCGAGGATCGCGGGATCGATCGTGGGGGCCGGGGTCTCCGGTCGGGTGGCCCGGGGCGGAGGACGATCGTCCGGGACGGAGGACCAGATCGGACGGTCCGGCTTCAGTGTCTTGGTCATCGGGACACCCCTGGCATGCGCTGACGAGCAGCTATGAAATACAATATACCAGAAATGCCGCAAGCCTAGCGGCGTTCCCTCTGCACAGGGGGAACCCGTGTCCTCAAGCCGGACCCGCTCGGCCCTCTGCCGCGTCCGACTGTCCGGTCTGCACGTTGTCCAAGGGGTGCCGGTTCGGTTCAGGTGCCGCAGAAGGTCTGCAGCACGCGCTCGTGCGGCTGGGGCGGCTCAGCATAGGCCGCGGATTCGGGCTGGTCGTCATAGGGGCGGGCCAGCACTGCCACGAGGTCATGGAACGGCGCGAAGTCGTCGCGGGCGATCGCCGCCTCGATCACCGCCTCGACGCGATGGTTGCGTGGGATGAAGGCCGGGTTGACCCGGTCCATCGCCGCCCGGCGCGTCGCCGGGTCCATCGGCTCGGTGGCGAGGCGGGCGCGCCAGCGGCTCGCCCAGGCGTCGTATCCAGTGGAGTCGTCGAAGAGGTCGCGCACGGGGCCGTCGCCCTCGGGGCGGAGGGCCGCCGCGCCGAGGCGCCGGAAGGTCAGGGTGAAGTCGGCGCGCCCCGCCTGCATCGCCTCCAGCAGGGCGCGGCCGAGTTCGCGGTCCGAATCCTGCTCCGTGCCGAGGCCGAGCTTGGCCCGCAGGCCGCCGTAGTAGGCCGCCTCGAATCGGGGACCGAAGGCGGCGAGGCGGTCCTGCGCCACGGCGATGCCGTCCTCGGCCTCGGGCGCCAGCAGGGGCAGCAGCGCCTCGGCGAACCGGGTCAGGTTCCAGTGCAGGATGCCCGGCTGGTTGCCGTAGGCGTAGCGGCCGTACTCGTCGATGGCGCTGAAGACCGCGGAGGGATCGTAGGCGTCGAGGAAGGCGCAGGGCCCGTAGTCGATGGTCTCGCCGGAGACGGCGCAGTTGTCGGTGTTCATCACCCCGTGGATGAAGCCGACGAGGAGCCAGCGCGCGACGAGGTCGGCCTGGCGCTCCACCACCCGGGTCAGCAGGGCGGCGTAGGGGTTGGGCTCGTCCGCCAGCTCGGGGTCGTGCCGGCCGATGACGTGGTCGGCCAGCGCCCGCACGCCGTCGACGTCGCCCCGCATGGCGAAGTACTGGAAGGTGCCGACGCGGATGTGGCTGGTGGCGACCCGGGTCAGGACGCCGCCGGGCAGCATCGTCTCGCGCATCACCGAATCCCCGGTCAGCACCGCCGCCAGGGCGCGGGTGCTGGGGATACCCAGGGCCGTCATGGCCTCGCTGACCACGTATTCCCGCAGCACCGGCCCGAGGGCGGCGCGGCCGTCGCCCCGCCGGGAGAACGGGGTCGGGCCCGAGCCTTTCAGCTGGATGTCGCGGCGCAGGCCGTCGCGCCCGACGACCTCGCCGAGCAGGATCGCCCGGCCATCCCCGAGCTGCGGGACGCGGTTGCCGAACTGGTGGCCGGCATAGGCCATGGCCAGGGGCTCGGCGCCCTCCGGGACCCGGTTGCCGGCCAGGACCGCGACGCCCTCCGGGCTCTCGAGCCAGGCGACGTCGATCCCGAGCTCCGCGGCGAGCGCCCGGTTGACCCGGATCAGGCGGGGCGCCGCCACGGGCGTGGGGGTCACCGATGCGAAGAAGTGCTCCGGCAAGCGGGCATAGGTGTTGGCGAAGGGAATGGCGGCTGTCATCGAGGGCTTGGGTCCCGTGTGCGGCGCGGCGGGCGGCTCTCGCCACGAGGTGGGGCGCCGCGCCCCACGCTCTGGACACGAGGTGGGGCGCCGCGCCCCACAAGGCAAATCCGGCCGGTCCCGGTGTCCGGCCCTCCGGCGGGGAGCCTCAGCGGTCTGCGGGCCGGCCCCGGGCCGGGGCCTGGCGGACGGCGCGGTGGCGCCGACGGGGCGGAGCCTCGACCGCGTCGTCGGGCGCGAAGCGGGCACCGCGCAGGCCGTATCGCTGTCCCGGCGCGATCCCCTGCACGGCGTCGTAGGGGCCGCGCCCCGTGCGCGCCCGGTAGGCGGCGCCGGCGAAGTCGCCCGGGGTCGGCGGCGTGCCCGGCTGCGAGAAGCTGGTCTCCGGGCGATAGGCCGGCCCCCAGCCGATCGGGTCGTCGCCGGCCGGGTCCTTGCCCGGAAAGCCGGTGACGTAGCCGGTGCTCTGGGCCGCGGCCGGCGGCGGCAGGGCGGTGGCCGCGGCGCAGGCCACGGTGAGCGCGAGGGCGAGGCGGGACGGACGCATGTCGATCCTCTCGAGAGGGAGTGGGGTCGGGCGCGGGGCGGGTTCTTCGCGGCGCGCGTTCACCCGGGACAACGCACCCCGTGCGGGGCGGGTTCGGAGCGCAGGCCCGGCGCGCGGGTGCGGCGGCCGCGCAGGAGGCCGGCGCCGCCGATGACCGTGACCGAGAGCACGAAGCCGGCGAGGAGGTCGGGCAGGTAGTGACCGCCGGCCCCCAGGGTCGCCACGACGATCACCGCGTTGAGGGCGATGGCCAGGGGGCCGAGGACCCGGATGGGCGCCAGCGCCCAGGCGGTCAGCACCGCGAGGCAGACGTGGAAGGAGGGGAAGGTCACGAGGCCGCGGATGTCCTCCAGGGCCAGGGTGCGCAGGGTCCCGGCCCGCAGGTGCTCCAGGGCGTCGAGGTGCCAGAGGGCGCCCAGGGTCTCGATGGAGCCGTCCGGCACGGTGGCGAGTCCGTACTGCACGAAGGGTCCGGCCGCCGGCACCAGGGCGGCGATGAGCACGACCGTCAGGAGCAGCACCGCGAACAGGCGCACATAAGCCCAGAGCCGCCCGACCCGGAGGGTGGCGCTGAGCGCGATCACCGTGAGCCCGACCTGCGGGCCGCTGGTGTGGTAGGCGAGCGCCAGCCACCAGGCGAGGCGCGGATGCGCCTGCAGGGCGGCGAGGTAGGCGGGCCAGTCGAAGCCGAGCGCGGCCTCCGCCCGCGCCAGCCGCGCATCGGCCAGCGGCAGGGCCCAGGTGGCGGTGAGGTAGTGCAGCACCGCGATCGGCACGGTGACGGCGATCAGGCTGGCGCTCGCCAGCGCCATGGCCCGCAGCTTCGGCTCGGAGAGGATCGGGCCGAACAGGACCGCGAGGGCGAGGAGCGCCGCCACGAGGCCCGCCGCCACGCCGAAGCCGAACGGCGCCAGGGCGATCCCGGCCCGGCGCAGCCAGACCGCGTCGAGGAGGGCGACCGCCAGGGCGAGGCCCCAGAGCGCCGGATGCGGCGCGGCCAGGGCGGCCGAGAGCCGGCCGAAGCGGGCGACGGGTTTGTCGAAGGTTGATCGGGAAAGTGAAGATCGTACGAGGGAGGCGGCCTCGGCGAGCCCGCGGCGCGTCCCGCGCGCGGGCATCGAGATCGGAGTTGCGTCGCTCACCCGGCATCCTTCGTGGTTGGTCGAAGCCGGAACTCGGCTGTGCGCCGGTTTGTTGCCCGGAGGCGTTCCTTTTTCCCCACCCCGTTCCGGTTCCGAGCCCCGATGGTTCCCCCGATGGTCCTGCCGATGGTCCTGCCTTGAGCCGCATCGCCTTCCTGGATTTCGAGGCGTCCTCCCTCGCCCAGACCAGCTACCCGATCGAGGTCGCCTGGGTGTTTCCCGACGGCGCGTCGGAGAGCTTCCTCATCCGCCCGGCCCCGGGCTGGACCGACTGGGCGCCCGAGGCCGAGGCGGTGCACGGGCTCGCCCGGGCGCGCCTGGTGCGCGAGGGCGCGGCCCATGACTGGGTGGCGCTGCACATGCTCACGGCCCTGCGCGACGTGGCGCTCTACGCCTCGGCGCCCTCCTGGGACGGGCAGTGGCTGAGCCGCCTCCTGCGCGCCGCCGGCCTGCCGCGTCACGCCCTCCGGCTGAAGGCCACCGCGGAGGCGCAGCGCCGCGTGATCCTCGACGTGCTCGCGGCCGGCGGCGTGGCGCCGACCGCCCGCGACGCCCTGGCGGGCAAGCTCCTGGCGACCCTGCGGCTGGAGGCGCGCGACGACCCGGCGGCGGAGCACCGCGCCCTCTCGGACGCCCGTCGCGAGTGCCGACGCTGGGCCCGCGCCCGGACCCGCGCCGAGGCCCTGCTCCATGAGGCGGGCGCCGGCACGGTGGGGTGAGCGGTCTCGGGCGGAGGCGGGCCGAGCCTTCGGTGGTGGCGCGCGCCCTGCTCCGACCGAGGGCGGGACGGCCACCTCGTGACGGCGTTTCCTGATCGAGACCGGTCGGCACCGAGACCTTGATCCCGAGGGTCAAGCGCTCAGCCGATTACCCCTTGGAACGTCCACCGGAGGTCGGGAGCGAACCCTGGCCTTCCGTCCGCAAGCAGAGATTCGATTTTCGTCCTTCACGGCTTTCGCCACCACGACGATGTGGGACGGCGGAAGCACGTGATACCCGACAACGTTTAGCTATGCGCATGGCGAGGGCACGGTGCCATACAGGGCGCGCCTCCGTGCACGAACGAGGCTCGTACAGTTCCCATTCCAGGCCTCGTGGTCGTGGGCGCCGAGCCGTCTTCTCGGATATCAAACCGCGATCAAACGTCGGATCAGCGCTTCCGTCTGGGCGTAGGCACCTTCGCCGAAATGCGAATAAATGACTTTGCCCTGCTGATCGACAAGGTATTCGGCTGGCCAATACCGATTACCCCATGCGTTCCAAGTCTCCGACGCGTTATCGATGGCGATCGGATAGGTCAAACCGAATCGCTGAACCGCAGCTTCCAACGCCGGTCGCGACTTTTCGGCCGCCAATTCCGGGGTATGAACACCGACGACGGTAAATCCTTTGTCCCGGTAGCGGGTATGCCATTCTCGGATGTAGGGAACCGCCGCGATGCAGTTGGAACACGCTCGTGCGAAGAAATTGATCAGCACGACCTGTCCGCGCAACCCTCGCATGGTCAATGCGGGGCTGTTGAGCCAGCCCTCGATGCCGACGAATTCAGGAGCGAGAGGTGAGGCTTGAACCGGAACTGCGAAAACAGTCGACGTCAGTGCGGCTCCGCCTGCACTCAATAGTATACGCCGATTCAACGGAACGCGAGGATCATACATGCTATGCTCCAACGACCGACCGACTTACGTAGCGTCAGAGCCGCCGCGCGGATAAGCGCTGCAGGGTGATGCATCGGGACTTTCGCGCCGAACGGGTCGGTGGTTACACGCGACCAGCTCAGGGGCGGCACACGTCTCAAACGTCCGCAGATGGCCGACAGCGAAAGCCGCCCGGACGTGTCCTCGCCTTCTGTCAGGGATGACATCCGGTCGATCTGACAGGTCTGACGGGACACGGGCCTGGCCGCGAGCCTCGTTCACACCGCCCCGGGCCGGCCGGGGCGACCGGTCGGACTCGGCCGCCCCGTCAGGCAGCCCCCAGATAGGCGGCCTCCAGGCCGGCATCGGCGCTGAGTTCGGCGGCGGTGCCGGCAGTGACGACGCGGCCCTGTTCCAGCACGTAGCCGCGATCGGCCACCGTCAGGGCCAGGGCCGCCATCTGGTCGACGATCAGGATGGTGACGCCCTGGTCGCGCAGGTCCGCCACCACGGCGTAGAGGGCGTTGATCATCGCGGGCGCCAGGCCGAGGGAAGGCTCGTCGAGGAGGAGGATGCGCGGCTGCGCCATCATCCCGCGGGCGATCGCCAGCATCTGCTGCTCGCCGCCCGAGAGCAGGCCCGCCCGGCTCGTCGCCCGGTCGCGCAGGCGCGGAAAGCGGGTGAGCAGCGCCTCGATCTCGGCCGGGTCGATGGGCGCCGCGCGGCCATGGGCGCCGAGGCGGATGTTCTCGATCACGGTCAGCTCGGGAAAGACCTGCCGGCCCTCCGGCACCAGGGCGAGGCCGAGGCGGGCGATGGCGTGCGCCGGGAGATGCGCGATGCTGCGGTCCTCCAGGACGATGCGTCCGTCCACGGGGCGGAGCAGGCCGGCGAGCGCCCGCATCGTCGTCGACTTGCCGGCGCCGTTGGCGCCCAGCAGCGCCACGGTCTCGCCGGGGCGGACCTCGATGGCGACGCGGTCGAGGACCGGGGCGGCGCCGTAGCCGGCGGTGAGGGCCTGGGTGGTGAGCACCGCGTCGGCCGGGGGCGTCCAGGCGGCGGTGCGGGGCCGGGCCGGCGTGTCGGCCCCGCCCAGATAGGCGCGGATCACCGCCGGGTCGTGCCGGATCGCGGCCGGGGTCCCGTGGGCGATCGGCCGCCCGGCATCCATGACCAGGATCGCGTCGGAGACGCCCATCACCAGGGGCATGTCGTGCTCCACCAGCACCACCGCGATGCCCTGCCCGGCGATCCGGCGCAGGAGGCCGCCCAGGGCGTCGGTGTCGGCCCGGGTCAGGCCGGCGGCGGGCTCGTCGAGGAGGAGGATGCGCGGCCGGCCGGCGAGCGCCCGGGCGATCTCCACGAGGCGGCGGTCGACATGGGGCAACTCGGCGGCCGGGCGGTCGACGTCGCCCGTGTAGCCCACGAAGTCCAGCAGGGCCGCGGCGGCGGCGCGGTCCTCGGCCCCGGAGCGGCGCCAGAGGCGGCCCGGCGCGCGGGCGAGGGCGACGTTGTCGAGGACGCCGAGCGAACCGAACAGGCGCGTGGTCTGGTAGGTGCGGGCGATGCCGGCCCGGGCGATGGCGTGGGCCGGCGCCCCGGCGAGGTCGCGGTCTCCGAGGCGGATCGCCCCGGCCTGCGGCCGGTAGAAGCCCGAGATCATGTTGAGCACGGTGGTCTTGCCGGCGCCGTTGGGGCCGATCAGGCTCGTCACCGCCCCGGCCTCCGCCCGGACCGAGACGCCCTCGGCCGCGCGGATGCCGCCGAAGCGGATGCCGATGTCCTCGACCACCAGGGCCTCCCCCCCGCGCTGGCCGATGAGCCGGGCGAAATCCACGGCCGGCGGCCGGGCGCCGCTCCGCGGCCGCGGCAGCAGCCGGGCCGCGCTGCCGACGATCCCCGCGGGCACCAGCCAGAGCACCACCAGGGTGGCGAGGCCGAAGAACAGCAGGCGGTACTCGGCGAGCCCCGCCAGGGTCTCGGGCAGGAGCACGGTGACGAGGGCGCCGAGCAGCGGACCCAGCACGGTGCCGGCGCCGCCGACCACCACCGAGAGCACGAACAGGATCGACTGCGAGAACGGGAACGAGCTCGGGGCGATGAACAGCATCAGGGGCGGCAGGACCGCCCCGGCGAGGCCCGTCAGGGCCGCCGAGAGCGCGAAGGCGAGGGTCTTCACCCGCACCGGGTCGAAGCCCAGGGAGGCGGCCGCCACGTCGGCGTCGCGCACCGCCCGCATGGCCCGGCCGAGGCGGCTGCGGGCGAGGCGGTGGAAGCCGTAGAGGCTCAGGCCCGCGCCGAGGACGGCGAGGACGGCCAGCTCGCGCTCGGCGAAGGGAAATCCGAACAGGCTCGGCCCGGCGGTGACCACGAGGCCGTTCTGGCCGCCGGTGAGGGAGCCGCCCTCGATCAGGGCGTGCTCGACGATGACGCCGAACGCGATGGTGACCATCGCGAGATAGGGGCCCTTCACCCGCATGGCCGGCACCGCGAGGCCGGCCCCGACCAGGCCCGAGAGCAGGCCGGCCGCCGGCAGGGCGAGCCAGAAGTCCAGGCCGGCCCCGGTGAGGATCGCGCTCGCATAGGCGCCGATGGCGTAGAAGCCCGCATGCCCGAAGGAGATCAGGCCGGTCAGGCCGAGGAGGACGTTGAGCCCCGTCCCGGCCACCGTGGTCAGGGCCACCAGGGCGATGACGAAGTGGCTGTAGCCGCCGGTCAGCCCCACCAGGGCGAGGCCCGCCAGGGTCAGGGCCAGGATGGCGAGCGGCATCGCGGCCGGGGCGCGCAGGGCAAGCATCGGGCTCAGACCTTGTTGATGGCGGCGCGGCCGAGGAGCCCGTCGGGGCGCAGGGCCAGGGCCAGGATGATCACCGAGAACACCACGAGCTGGGTGTAGGTGGAGCCGAGGGTCGCGGTGACCCCGGCCTCGACCAGGCCGTAGAGCAGGCCCGCCAGCACCACGCCGGTGGCCGAGCCGATGCCGCCCAGGATCGCCACCGCGAAGGCCTTGATCCCGAACAGCGCCCCCATCTCGGCCGAGACCGAGAACAGCGGCGCGATGAGCAGGCCGGCGGCCCCGGCCAGCAGCGCCGAGAGCGCGAAGGCGCAGGCCACCGTGCGCCGGACGTCGATGCCCATCAGCCGCGCCGCGTCGGCGTTCTGCGCCACCGCCAGCAGCACCCGGCCGAGATCGGTGCGGCGGAACAGGGTCCGGATCGCCACCGCCACCGAGAGCCCGACCACGGGAATCAGGAGCTGGAGCGGGTAGATGCCGGTACCGAGGATCTCCACCGGCGTCAGCGCCAGGGACGAGGGCAGGCTGCGCGGCTCCTTGCCGAAGGTGAACAGCATCGCGTTGTCGAGGACGATGCCGCCCGCCACGGTGGCGAGCAGCCAGGCCTCCGAGCCCTTCTCGACGAAGGGCCGCACCAGCAGCCGCTCCACCGCGACCCCGAGGACCGCGCAGCCGAGCAGCGCCCCGAGGACCGCCGCCGGCATCGGCCAGCCCAGCGTCACCGCCAGGGTGTAGCCCAGCACCGCCCCGAGGGTGACGGCGCTGCCCTGCGCGAAGTTCACCGTGCCCGAGACCACGTAGGTGATGTGGAAGCCGAGCGCCACGAGCCCGTACATGCTGCCGAGGCCGAGGCCGGTGATGAGCGTTCCCGTGAGCATCGGCCCCGCCCCCTCAGTTCGTGACGGCGACGATCTCGCCGTCCTTGAAGCGGGTGAAGACGTAGTCCTGCGGCCCGAGGGCGTCGTGCCGGCCCGGCGCGAAGGGCTTGTCGTAGGTCTTGATCAGGCCCGGATAGGTCGCGACCTTGTAGAAGCCGTCGCGCACCTCCGGCCCCTTGGTCGAGCCGGCGGCCTTGATCGCCAGGGCGAGCAGGTGGGTGGCGTCGTAGGCGTTGGCGATGCCCACCGCCGGGGTGACGTCGGCCATCGACTTGATCGCCGGGTACTTCGCCTTCAGAGCGTCGAGGACCGCGAGGGCCTTCGGGCTGGTGTTGCCCGCGAAGGTGAAGGTCTGGATGAAGTGGACCTTGGCCGCGCTCGGGCCGGCGAGCTCGTCGAAGCGGCCGCCGGCCGGGCCCCAGTGCGAGACCACCGGTACGCTCCAGCCCATCCGGTCGAGGGACTTCACCACCTGGGCCGAGGGCCCGACATTGCCGACGAGGAACAGGGTGTCGGCGCCGGCCTCCCGCAGGCGGGTGAGCTGGGGCACCATGTCGAGGTCGGCGGCCTCGTACTTCTCGATGCCGGCGGCCGGCAGGTCGGCGGCCTTCAGCGCCGCGGTCAGGCCCTGCTGGTTGGACTCGCCCCAGGCATTGTTGACGAGGATCATCCCGGGCTTCTTCGCCCCGTGGGTCTTCACCGCGTAGGCCACCAGGGCCTCGTCCACCAGGGCGTCCACGGCCGAGACCCGGAAGGCGTAGTTGTCGGAAGCCCCGTTGCGGGTGATGCCGGTGCCGGCGGCCCAGGGGCCGAGGAAGGGCACCTTCATCTGGTTGGCGATGGGCACCAGCGCCATCGAGACCGGCGTGTCGAGGCCGCCCACCAGGGCCACCACACCGACCCGCTGGATCAGCTCGCGGGCGGCGAGCACGCCCTTCGACGGGTTGGCCTCGTCGTCCCGCGCCACCAGTTCCAGGGGCCGCCCGAGTACGCCGCCCCCGGCGTTGATCTCGTCGATGGCGAGCCCGATGCCGCGGGAGATCGCCTCGCCGGATTTGGCCGACTGGCCGCTGAGCGCCGTGACGAGGCCGATCCGGATCGGCTCGGCGGCCCGGGCCGATCCGGCGGCGGACAGGCCGAGGACGAGGGAGGAACTCAGGACGAGGCAGGAACTCAGGACGACGCTTGCGCCCAGGGCGAGGCGGCGGGTCAGGGGCGTGGATCGGCGGGGCATGGGCTCTCTCCGGCGGCTGCGTCGCACAGACCCCGCAACCCCCATGCCAGCCACTTCGGCCTTGATTTTGCTAGTGGATTTTCGTGAAGTGCCGCCGAGTGCCTGCACATTCGCCAAAGTGCATACAGTTGTTGCATGCACTTTGGCGGCGTTTGCGGCAGGGAGAAGCGTGTCCCCGGAGAGCCGATCATGACCGACACCACCGCCCGCGACGCCGCCAACGTCACCGCCTATCTCGAAGCCTCGATGGTGCCCGACCCCGAGCGGGCGGCGACCTACATGGCGCCGGGCATCACCATCGTGTTCACGGGCGGGCGCACCTTCGGCCATCCCCGGGAGGTCACGGCCTTCAATGCCGGGCGCTACGCCTGGGTGAAGAAGCGGATGGAGCGCCTCGACGTGGTGCCGGGCGACGGCGTCACCACGGTCTACAGCCTCGGCACCCTCTACGGCGCATGGCCGGACGGGACGCCCTTCGAGGGCAACCGCTACGTCGACCGCTTCACCGTGCGGGACGGCCTCATCGTCACGATGGAGGTCTGGAACGACAGCGCCGAGCGCCTCCTCAGCCAGCACGGCCTGAACACCTGATCCGGGCTGCGCGCGCGAAGCGATGCCCGGATCGCCGAGCCGGGGCGGCGTTCGCGCGAAGCCCGGATCCGCCAGCCCGAAGGGATCGGGCGGATCCGACGCGAGGGGCGCTCAGCCACCCACGGGCTCGATATAGGGGGCGAGCAGGCGGCCGAGGTCGCGCTCGCGCGGCGGGGCGGCGACGATCCGCGCCCGCTCGGCCACCGCGTCGAGGTGGTGGTCCATCAGCGCCACGGCCCGCTCCGGGTCGCCCGCGATGAGGGCGGCCACCAGGGCGCGGTGCTCAGCGACCCCGCACGCGGCGGAATGCGGCCGGCTGTAGAGCGAGAGCACCAGGGCGCAGCGGTAGCCGAGCTCGGCCACGTAGCGCTCGAGCACGGGGCTGCCGGTCATCTGGGCGAGCAGCAGGTGGAACTCCGTGGCGAGGCGGATGGAGGCGCCGTCCGCCCCGCCCTGGGCCGCCGCCTCCAGGCCGATATGGGCGAGCAGCGCCGCCTGCTGGTCCGGCGTCAGCCGCCCGGCGAGGCGCGCCACCACGAGGCGTTCCAGGCTGATGCGCACGTCGAAGGTGTCGCGCGCCTCGGCCCAGCTCGGGGTCGCCACCACGGCGATGCGGTTGCGCCGCAATTCCACCAGCCCCTCCCCCGCGAGCTGCCCGAGGGCCTGGCGCGCGATGGTGCGGCTGACGCCGAAGCGCTCGCCGAGGGCGTCCTCGGGCAGGCGGTCGCCGGGCATGATCGCCCGCTCGACGATGGCCCGGCGCAGGGAGCGGCAGATCGAGCCCACCCGGTCCCGACTCTCCACCCGCGTCTCGTCGTCCTGCATGTCGCTTCGATCCGTCCCGTGCCCCTGTCCCCCGTGGAAGCAGGAGTGGGACCAGATCCGGTCCCGCGCCGCCCGCCGAGGGTCCGCGCGGGGTATCGCCCGACCGATCCCGGTCCGGCGCGGCGCGCGTCCTGTCAGGCGCGGCGCGCATCTTGTCAGGCGCGGCGCGCGTCCTTTCAGGCGCGGCGCGCGTCTTGCGCCGCGGTGACCAGGGCGGCGGCGAGACAGCCGAGGCCGACCAGCAGGGCGGGCCCGAGGCGCTCGCCCAGCAGCAGGGCGGAGGACAGGAGGCCCACCGCCGGGACCCCGAGGGTGGCGTTCGCCATGGTGAAGCTGTCGATGCGCCGGCCGATCGTCGCGAAGATCACGAAGCAGAGCGACGTCGCCACGGGCCCGATGAAGACCAGGAGCCCGACGAGGCGCGGCGACCAGGCGACGGCGAGCGGCCCCTCCACCGCGTAGGCGAGGGCGGCGAGCGGGACCGCCGCCAGCAGCATCTGCCAGGGCGCGAGGTCGAGGGGATGCGCCCGCCAGCGGTGGTGCCGGACATGCAGGATCACGCCGGCCCAGCAGAGGGCGCAGAAGAGCAGCAGGCCGTTGCCCAGGAGCACGTCGGGATCGGTCCAATCCATGCCCACCGGCGAGCACACCACGGCGACGCCCGCGAGACCCAGCAGGATCGCGAGGCCCTGCCGGCGCGACGGGCGCTCGCGCAGCACCAGGCAGGCGCCGAGCAGGACCCAGACCGGCGTCGTGTAGGCCAGCAGCGCCGCCCGGCCCGCATCGGTGTGGCGCATCGCGATCAGGCCGAGGGCCGTGAAGGCCATCATCTGCAGGAGCCCGACGCTGGCCAGCACCGGCCAGTCGGCCCGGGGCGGCCAGCGCAGGCGGCCGGTGAGGGCGAGGAGCCCGAACAGCACCGCGCCGGCGCTGGCGAAACGCAGGGCCCCGAGCCAGAGGGGCGGAGCGGCGTCGAGGCAGAGCTTCATCGCCGGCCAGCTCAGGCCCCAGAGCAGGACCATCAGGGCCAGCCAGACCCCCGTCGGCACCGCGATGCGGGGACGGGCGGGCGCCAAGGCTGACGCGGCCAGACGCGGCGAGCAGGAATCGACCATTGGGGACGTCCGCGGACAGATCGCGGACGAGGCCGCACCCCAGGATATTTATGTCCGGCCCGCCGGTATGTTCGTCCCGATTTTCCGGTTAGACCCACACACGCGGCAAAACATACCGCATCCATCGGGTCTGGAGACAGATCATGCCGCCAAGATCGATCACGCTGGACGACGCCTCCCTGCGCATCCTCGAACGCCTGCAGCGGGACAGCGAGATCAGCGTCGCCGACCTGGCCCAGGAGGTCGGGCTCTCGACCTCGCCGTGCTGGCGCCGGATCAACGACCTGAAGGCCAGCGGCGTCATTCAGCGCTCCGTCGCGGTGGCCGATCCGATCGCCCTCGGGCTGGCGGTCAACGTCTTCGTCCACGTCACGCTGGAGAAGCAGACCCAGAATGCGCTCCAGGCCTTCGACGATGCGGTGCGCCACCGTCCCGAGGTGATGGAGTGCTACCTGATGAGCGGCGAGGCCGACTACATGCTGCGCGTCGTGGTGGAGGACCTGGGCCAGTTCCAGAAGCTCGTGCTCGACTATCTCACCCGGATTCCCGGCGTCGCGAGCATCCGCTCCAGCTTCGCCCTGGGACAGGTGAAGTACACGACCGCCCTGCCCCTCGGCCATCTCCGGCGCTGACGGGCCTCCGGCTTCCGGACCGCGGGGCCGTCGCCGCGGCCATCCGGCAGGTCTTCGTCGCCGGAAATGCCCGACCCAACAGGTCGCGTTACTTGCGAACACCGCAGGGGCGGTGCCTCAGATTGCAAAATTCGGGCGGGTCGAGACAAACGGATAGATTTCACGCGGCGAGCCGAAAAAATGACCGCCGATCATCCTGTCGGCCCGCGACGCGTTGCGATTGTCTATTGTTAGACCATTGACTAGGACGCGCTCTTTCGCTTGGATTAACCTGCCGTTGAGCCTTCCGGTGGCATAAGTCGTGAGACTTACAACCGGATCGCCGACCATGCCGCAAGGCTTCCACCGCCGAAATTCGCGACCGGGCCCTGCGCCCGTCGGCGCGCCGAGCCGCCCCGCCCTGGCGGGCACGCCGTAGCCATGGCCCGCCCCCCTCGACGCCCGCGGCGTCGCGTCCGCCTCACGCCCCTGGCAGGATGGCTCGGCCTGATCTTCGCCCTCGCACTCCCCCTCGTCCTGGCCCCGGCGGCGGGCGCAGGCGAGGCGGACGCGCCGACGCCGGCGACCCGGCAGATCACCTGGACCGTCTATACGGCCGCCCCCTACATGATCACCGAGGGCCCCGAGGCCGGCACCGGGATCTCGGACCGGGTCCGGCACCTCCTGATGGCGCGCCTCGACGACTACGCGCACCAGACGATCACCGTGCCGTTTCCCCGGGCGATCAGCGGCATGAAGCAGGGTGCGGAGTGGTGCTTCGTGGGCGGCGTCCGGACGCCGGAGCGCGAGGCCTTCGCGTATTTCTCCCGACCCACCGGCCTGTTCTACCCCCTGCGCATCATGGTCCGCGAGGGCGAGCGCGCCCGCTTCGACGCCCTCGGGCCGCTCTCGCTGCGGAGCCTCCTCACCGAGCATCCGGAGCTCCGCACCAGCGTCCTGCGCAACCGCTCGATGGGGCCGGCCATCGACCCGATCCTGCGGGGGGCCGGCGCGCCGCAGCTGCATTCCGAGTTCGACGAGGCCTTCCGGATGTTCCAGAACGGTCGCCTCGACTACGTGATCGAGTACGCCGACATCGCGGCCTACTACGCCCGGGCGCTGGGCGAGCCCAGGCCCTGGATCGGGCTGCCCATGACCGAGAATCCGGAGCCGGTCTTCAGCCGGGTGATGTGCGCGCGCACCCCCTGGGGGCGGGCGGTCATCGACCGGATCGACGCGATCCTGACGGAGGTCCGCCCGACGGACGCGTTCCGGCAGATCGTCGAGGCGTGGTCCGCCCCGGAGGACCGCGCCACCCTCCGGGCGGTCTACGACTCGTCCTTCCTCTCGAGCGAGTAGGGTCGCCGATGCTCCGAGCGCCGTTCCGTCGACGGAGGGCCGGACCCGCCGGTCCGCCCGCGGGTGCCGAGGCCCCGATCCCCAGTCGCGCCCTCGCGGCCCGGCTGATGCGGGTGATCTTCGGCGGCTACATCGTGGTGGCGATCGCCCTGACGGGTGTCCAGATGGCGATCGAGTACCGGCGCGCCAGCGACCGGCTGAGGGAGGACGTCGCCGCCATGCAGCGGACCTTCAGCCCCGGGCTGGAGGATGCCCTCTGGCGCTTCAACGCCGCGGTGCTGAGCGGCATTCTCGCGGGCATGACCGAGATCCCCGTCGTCCTCGGCGTCGAGGTGCGCGACGAGGCCGGTCAGCGCGTGCAGGCCCTCGGCACCCTCACGGGGCCGGACGGCCGCAGCGTCCAGGTGGCGCGGAACGGCCAGGAGCACCCGGTCACCCTCGGATACGGGCGGCCGTTCAGCCGCACCTTCGAGCTGGTCCACACCGAGCGCAACGGCCAGCACTACCGCGTCGGCTCCTGGACGCTCCACGCGAACGACGCCCTCGCCATCGATCAGGTCAAGAACACCCTCGTGGTGATCCTGATCAACTCGGCACTGAAATCCCTCGTCCTCGGGCTGATCTTCTTCGTGGTGATCCGCCACATGGTCGGGCGTCCCCTGGCCCAGATGAGCCGCTTCCTGGCGCAGCTCGACGCCGACACCCTCGATACGCGACCGCTGATGCTCCGGGTCGGGGGACGGCACGAACTGCACGCCCTGGCGGAGGCCCTCAACACGATGGTCCGCCGCCTGCGCCGCGCCTTCGAGGACAATGCCCGGCTGATGCAGGAACTGCGCGACATGAACGCCTCGCTGCAGGCGCGCGTCACCGAGCGCACGCAGGAGCTGGAGCGCCTCGCCAACACCGATCTGCTCACCGGCCTCGACAACCGACGCCGCCTCGACGGCGCGCTGGAGGCCGCCTCCGCCCGGGCCGCGGCGGACGGCTCGCCGTTCTGCGTGATCGTGGCGGACGTGGACCACTTCAAGGGGATCAACGACCGGCACGGGCACAAGGTCGGCGACCGGGTGCTGGTCGCCCTCGCGGCCCTCCTGGCCGAGGGCGTGCGCCCCGCCGACATCCTCGGCCGCTGGGGTGGCGAGGAGTTCATGATCCTCTGCCCGGAGACCGGCCTGGACGCCGCCGCCGCCCTCGCCGAGGCCCTGCGCCAGCGCGTCGCGGCAACGCCCCTGCCCGTGGTCGGCGCCCGGACCTGTTCCTTCGGGATCGCCGCCCTCCGGGCGGGCGAGTCCAGCGACAGCCTCGTGACCCGGGCCGATGCCGCCCTCTACCGCAGCAAGCACCGGGGCCGGAACCAGGTCACCCCGGCGGCGGACGAACGCCTCGCCCGCGGCGCGGCCTGAGGGCGTCGGAGCGGTCCTGCGTCAGAGCGGGCGGCGAACGGGCGACGGCATGGCGCGTTGCTCCCCCACAGGTATGCCGCCGACACGGAGCCCCCATGACCCTACGATCCGAGACACCCCCGGCCCCGGGCAACCTCGCCGTCGCGACGCCGCCCGAGTCCGAGCGGCCCACCACCGCCATGCTGAAGGCGGACATCGACAGCGGCCGGACCGGCGACAAGGTCGCCCATTACGATCCCGGCCTGTCGCAGCTCGGCACCGACGACGAGGCCGCCGGCAACGCCCCCTCGCATGCCCGCGTGGCGCTCGCCCGGAAGACCGAGGCCGCGCCGCCGAAGGCGCGGGCGGCCGCCAAGCCGGAGAGCGGCGGCGGCTGGATCATGCCGCTGTTCATCGGCTTCGCGGCGCTGGTGCCGGTGGTGGTCGGCGTCTCGCTGTTCGTCTTCAACCGCTGAGGCGAAGGCCGCGCCTCAGGCCGTCCGGCCCCGCCGGCGGGCCACCTCGGCGAGGGCCGCGAGATCCTTCTCGGCGTCGCCGTGGCCCATCGCCTCGATGAGGTTGTCGCGCAGCACGCTGGCGAAGGGCATCGGCACCCCGGCCGCCCCGGCCGCGGAGAGGGCGAGGCCCACATCCTTGGCGCCGAGCTTGAGGTTGAAGCCCGGCGGCTCGTAGCGCCGGGCCGCGATGAGCGCGCCGTAGTTCTTGTAGACCGGCGAGGCGAACAGGGTGTTCGTCAGGAGGTCGAGGAGGTCCGCCCCGGTCACGCCGTGGCCCTCCGCCAGGGCCGCCGCCTCGCCCATCGCCTCGATCGCCGCGATCAGCATGAAGTTGCCCGCGAGCTTCACCGCGTTGGCGCGGTGCGGCTCGGGCCCGAAGCCCCAGGTCCGGGCGCCCATGGCGTCGAGGAGCGGCTGGGCCCGCGCGATCGCGTCCGGGTCGCCGGCCGCCACGATGTTCAGGGCGCCGGCCTCGGCGACGTCCGGGCGTCCGAAGACCGGGGCGCCGATGTAGGGCACGCCCGCGCGGGCGTGGATGGCGGCGAGATCCTGCGCCAGGGCTACCGAGATGGTGCTCATCGAGAGGTGCAGGCCGGGGCGCGCGGCGCCGTCGAGGAGGCCGCCCTCGACGATCACCGCCCGCAGAGCCGCGTCGTCCGCCAGCATCGTGACCGCCGCATCGCCGGCGAAGGCCTCGGCGGCGCTCGCCACCGGGGTCACCCCGGCCAGCCCCTCCGCCGCGCCCGGCGAGCGGTTCCAGACCCGGACCCTGTGCCCGGCCCGGACCAGGCTCGCCGCCATGCCGCGGCCCATCCGGCCGAGGCCGATCACGCCCACATCCATGCTCACCGTCATGTCCTGTCTCCCGTCGCGGTGCCCGGCGCTCAGTGACCGTCGAGGAATTCGAGCGTCAGGCTGTTGAACTGGTCGGTGGCCTCCATGTGGACGAGGTGGCCGATGCCCGGCAGCACCACGGCGCGGCCGCTCGGCATCTGGCCGGCCAGGGTCCGCGCATGCTCGGCATTGCGCCCCATCCCGGCCCGGAGGGCTTCCGGCGCGAAGGACCGGCCGGGGGCGTTGTGGTCGTTCTCGCCCATGACGAAGAGGGTTGGAACCGGGAGCAGCGGGATCTCGTGCACCACCGGCTGTCCCCAGATCGCCTGGTAGGAATTGACGAAGGACTGCAGCCAGCGGGGATACTCGCCCGAGCCCTTCACCCGCTCGCGCAGCGAGACGAAGGGCTCGATGGCGGAGGCCGGGAGCGACAGGGCGTAGTTCGTCATCAGCTGGCGGCGGTAGGACTCCGCCGTGGCATCCCCCTCCAGGCGCAGCAGGGTGGCGTCGGAGACCGGCGGCACCGTGAACCGGTAATCCTCCAGGCCGATCGGCGCTTCGAGGACGAGGCTGTTGACCCGGGTCGGGGCGTTGCGCGCCAGGCGCACCGCCAGCATCCCGCCCATGGAATGGGCCACCACGTCGACCCGGGCCAGGCCGAGGGAGTCGAGCAGCGCCACGGTGTCGGCCGCCATGGCGTCGAAGGTGTAGGGCCCCACGGGCTTGGCCGACTTGCCGAAGCCGAGCTGGTCCGGAGCCAGAACCCGGTAGCCGGAGCGGGTCAGCGCCTGGATCACGGGCTGCCAGTAGCTCGACGGGAAATTGCGCCCGTGCAGCAGCAGGACCGTCCGGCCGTTGGCCTGCCCCGCCGCGGGCACGTCCATGTAGGCCAGCCGCTGGCGCTCGCCGTCGCGCATCCGCTCGAGGAAGAAGACCGGATAGGGGTAGGCGAAGCCCTCCAGGGCGATGCCGAGGGGCGCCGCGTCGTCGGCCGCCGGCTGGGCGGCGACGGGCGCCACGGCCAGCTGGGCGGCCAGCACCAGGGCGGAGAGTTTGAGGAGCGCGTCCATGTGGGTTCCCGGCAACGGCGCGCAGTCTTACGCACGGGGCTGACATAGCGCAGGTTCCGACCGTGCGTCGCGCGATCCCGGTGACAAACAACACCCCGCGTTTCCCCGGCCCTTGCGATTTCCGGCGCCGCGTCCCAGGGCTCGGCCATGACCACCGACGTGCCCGGCCAGGATCCGCGCGGCCGACCGTCCTGCCAGGACAGGACGACATCCCAGGACAAGGCTGGCCAGGACAAGGCTGCCCAGGACAGGCCTGCCCAGGACACGCCTGCCCAGGACACGCCTGCCCAGGACACGCCTGCCCAGGACACGCCTGCACAGGACACGCCTGCACAGGACACGCTTGCACAGGACGAGGCTGGCCAGGGCGCGGCCGTATCCCGGGGCCGGGATACGGCCGAGAGCCGGGATCGCCCAACCTCGCCCGAGCCCGGACTGGACGGCATTCCGGTGCGCGAGCGCATGCTGGCGCTGCTCGCGATCGGCCTCGCCATGACCATGGCGGTGCTCGACGGGGCCATCGTCAACGTCGCCCTGCCGGTGATGGCCAAGGATCTCGGGGTCGCGCCCTCCGCGGCGATCTTCGTGACCAACAGCTTCCAGATCGCCGTGACGGCCGCCCTGCTGCCCCTGGCCGCCCTGGGCGACATCCTGGGCTATCGCCGGATCTACCTCGCCGGCCTCGCCGTGTTCACGGCCGCCTCCGTCGCCTGCGCCTTCGCCCCCAGCTTCGAAGCCCTGGTGGCCGCCCGGATCGCGCAGGGGCTCGGGGCCGCCGGCATCATGAGCGTGAACACCGCCCTGGTGCGCTTCATCTACCCGCAGCGGATGATCGGCCGCGGGGTCGGCAACATCGCCCTGGTGGTGGCCATGGCCTCCGCCGCCGGTCCGACGGTGGCGGCCGCCATCCTGTCGGTGGCGACCTGGCCCTGGCTGTTCCTCGTCAACCTGCCGGTGGGGCTGATCGCCCTGACGGTGGGGGCCAGCACCCTCCCGGTGACGCCGCGGAACGGCGGGCGCTTCGACATCCGCAGCGCCCTCCTCAACGCCGTGACCTTCGGGCTGCTCATCATCGGGGTCGACGGCCTCGGCGACCCGGCGACCCGCGGCGTGGCGCTGGCCGAGATCGGGGCGGCCCTGGCGATCGGCGCGGTGTTCGTCTGGACCCAGACCCGGCTGGCGCGCCCGCTCCTGCCCGTGGATCTCCTGCGGATCCCCGCCTTCGCCCTGTCGATGGCGAGCTCCGTCGCCTCCTTCGCGGCCCAGATGATGGCCTACGTCGCCCTGCCCTTCTACTTCCAGGACGTGCTGCATCTCTCCGAGACCCAGACCGGCTTCCTGATGACGCCCTGGCCCCTGGCCATCGCCCTGATGGCCCCGATCTCGGGGCGCCTCGCCGACCGCTACGCCCCGGGCCTTCTCGGCGGCCTCGGCCTCGCCCTGATGGCCACCGGCCTGACGGCGACGGCGCTGCTCCCGGCGGGCGCGTCGCATCCCGACATCGCCTGGCGCCTGACCCTGTGCGGCCTCGGCTTCGGGTTGTTCCAGTCGCCCAACAACAAGGTCATCATCACCAGCGCCCCGCGGGACCGCAGCGGCGGGGCGAGCGGGATGCAATCCACCGCCCGCCTCACCGGGCAATCCTTCGGCGCGGCCCTGGTGGCGGTGATCTTCGGCCTGCACCAGGGCGGCCCGCCGTCCGGGCCGGTGACCGCGACCCTGTGGTGCGCCGTCGGGCTGGCGAGCCTCGGGGCGGTGACCAGCGTCCTGCGGCGCCAGCCCCGCGCCTGACGCATCCCCCGCGATCGCACCAGCGGCCGACCTGCGCGTTGACCCGGGCACCGCCTCACCGAAGGACGATCCCATGAACCTCGACCTGACCGGCAAGCGCGCCCTCGTCAGCGGCTCCACCAGCGGCATCGGCTACGCCATCGCCAAGGCCCTGGGCGAGCTCGGGGCCAACGTGGCGATCAACGGGCGGACGCAGGACCGCGTCCGCGACGCCGTCGAGCGCCTGAAGCGCGAGACCGGCCATGCCGGCTTCATCGGGGCGCCCGGCGACGTCGCCAGCCCGGACGGGGCGGCCCGCGTGGTCTCCGGCCTGCCGGACATCGACATCCTGGTGAACAACACCGGCATCTTCGAGCCGAAGCCGTTCTTCGAGATCCCCGACGAGGACTGGCACCGGTTCTTCGACACCAACGTGATGAGCGGCGTGCGCCTGGCGCGGGCCTACACCCCCGGCATGGTCGAGCGCGGCTGGGGCCGGGTGGTCTTCATCTCCAGCGAGTCCGGCGTGAACATCCCGGTGGAAATGGTCCATTACGGGATGACGAAGACCGCCCAGCTCGCCGTCGCCCGGGGGCTCGCCGAGACCGTGTCGGGCAGCGGCGTCACCGTGAACAGCGTGCTGCCGGGGCCGACCCTGTCGGAGGGGGTCGCCGACTTCATGAAGAGCATGGCGCAGGGGCAGGACGGCGGAGCCGGGGGCGCGGTCGACCTCGACGCCGCCGGCCGGGCCTTCGTGGCCGAGCACCGCCCGACCTCGCTGATCGGCCGCCTCGCCACCGTCGAGGAGGTGGCCAGCATGGTCGCCTACATCTGCAGCCCGGCCGCCAGCGCCACCAGCGGGGCGGCCCTGCGCGTCGATGGCGGCGTGGTGCGCAGCATCGTCTGAGGGCGCGCCGTCCGGGCGGGCGACGGCCGGCGCGGTAAGGATTTCGTAACCTCCCCCGCCGACCCTGGCCCGAACGGACGGGAGGGCGGTCGATGGGGGATTATGCGCTGGAAGGTCCGCGCTGGGGCACGGGCGCGGCGGGCACGGGCGGCGGTACCGTCACCTGGGCCGTCGACAGCACGATTCCCACGGGCTTCGTCAGCCTCATCCAGGCGGCCTTCGCCACCTGGGCGGCCGCCGCCAACATCGCGTTCCAGCAGGTGGCCGCCACGGCCAGCGCCCAGATCGACTTCACCCTCGGGGGGATCGACGGGCTCGGCAACACCCTGGGCTACGCCAACTATTCCTATAGCGGCCAGCGCATGCAGTCGGTGGCGGTGACCTTCGACAGCGGCGAGGGCTGGCACGCCGTCTCCGGCGGGCGCGTGGTCAGCACCCAGAACGTCGACCTCTCCCTGGTGGCGCTGCACGAGATCGGCCACGCCCTCGGCCTCGATCACTACAACACCAAGCCCGAGGTGATGAACGCCATCCTCAACACCGGCATCAAGACCCTCGCGGCCGGCGACATCGCGGGGATCCAGGCCCTGTACGGCGCGCCCCCCGCCCCGTCCGCGCCGGTGGTCGCCGCGGCGGCCGTACCGGCAGCGCCCGTCGTGCAGGCCGACGCCACGGCGGTCTACCGGTTCTACGACACCCACACGGGGGATCACTTCTACACCACGAACACGGCCGAGAAGCTGCAGATCGAGAAGACGCTGCCGTGGTTCACCTACGAGGGCACCCCCTGGGCGGCCCCGGCCAAGGGCGCCGACACCGTGGACGTGTTCCGGTTCTTCGACACGGCCTCGAACGCCCACTTCTTCACGACGAGCGTCGCCGAGCGGGACCAGGTCCTGAAGACCGCGCCGACCTACAAGTACGAGGGCGTGGCCTTCGAGGCCTACGCGGATGCGGGCGCCCCCGGCGGCCTGACCCTGGAGCGCTTCTACAACACCCAGACCGGCCAGCATCACTTCGCCGGCAGTGCCGAGGAGGCCAACGGCATCAACCACGGCGCCGCCGGTCCGGGCTGGGTCGACGAGGGCAAGGCCTTCACCGTCCACGTGCCCACCGACACCATGATCTTCGCGTAAGGCGGCGGGCTCGACGGTTCGCCGCGCCGGCCCACCTCGGGGTCGGCTACTCGGCCTCTGCTTCGAACATCTCGTCGAAGGAGTAGCCCGAGCCGCGCACCGTGCGGATCGGGTCGCTCTGGCGCGGGCGGTTCAGGGCCTTGCGCAGGCGCCCGACATGGACGTCGACGGTGCGCTCGTCGATGTAGACGTCGTGGCCCCAGACGCCGTCGAGGAGCTGCTCGCGGGAGAACACCCGGCCGGGGCTCTGCATCAGGAACTCGAGGAGCTTGAACTCGGTCGGCCCGAGATGGATCTCGCGGCCCTCCCGGCGGATGCGGTGGCTGACCCGGTCGAGCTCGATGTCGCCGGCCACCAGCAGGTTGGCGACGTGGGCGGGCTTGGCCCGGCGCAGCAGGGCGCGGACCCGGGCGAGGAGCTCGGGCACCGAGAACGGCTTGACGATGTAGTCGTCCGCCCCCGTGCCGAGGCCGCGGATGCGGTCGCCCTCCTCGCCCCGCGCCGTGAGCATGATCACCGGCAGCCGCTCGGTCTCGCGCCGGGCGCGGATGCGGCGGCAGAGCTCGATCCCCGACAGGGCCGGCAGCATCCAGTCGAGCAGGACGAGGTCGGGCACCTGTTCCTGCAGGCGCAGGTCCGCCTCGTCGCCGCGGGCGGCCGAGTCGACGACGAACCCCTCGGCCTCGAGGTTGTAGCGGAGGAGGAGGGTCAGGGCCTCCTCGTCCTCGACGATCAGGATACGCGTACTCATCGTGCGCTTTCGATCAGTCCGGCACGGGGTCAGGCCGCGCCGGGCATGTCCACGGTGGCGTAGTTGGAGGCGTCGTTCTTCGGGCGCTCGCGCTCGGCCAGGAGGTTCTCGCCGGTGACGAGGTAGTGGATCGTCTCGGCGATGTTGGTGGTGTGGTCGCCGATGCGCTCGATGTTCTTGGCCACGAACAGGAGGTGCGTGCAGAACGAGATGTTGCGCGGATCCTCCATCATGTAGGTCAGGAGCTCGCGGAACAGGGAATTGTAGAGGGCGTCGATGGCGTCGTCGCGCTCCCAGACGTCGAGGGCCGCCTTGGTGTCGCGGCTGGCATAGGCGTCGAGCACGTCCTTAAGCTGCTCCTGCACCAGGTCGCTCATGTGCTGGACGCCGATGACGATCTTCTGCGGCTGGATCTGGTCGGCGATCGCCACGACGCGCTTGGCGACGTTCTTGGCGAGGTCGCCGATGCGCTCCAGATCGTTCGAGACGCGGATCGCCGTCACGGTCTCGCGCAGGTCGATCGCCAGGGGCTGGCGCCGGGCGATGAGCAGGATCGCCCGCTCCTCGATCTCGCGCTGGAGGGTGTCGAGGCGGGCGTCGGCGGCGATCACGGCCTGGGCCAGGGCCGAGTCCCGGCGCACCAGGGCCTCGCCGGCCTCGGTCATCATCTTCTCGGCGATGCCGCCCATCTCGGAGATCGAGCGGCGCAGGTCCTCGAGGTCCGTGTCGTAGGATTTGACGATGTGGTCGGGCATGGGTCTCGCTCCTCGATCGGGCCCGACTGTCCGGGGCCCGCCCTGGCGGTGATGGGGGGCGCGGGCCGGGATCGGCCGACGGAGGATCAGCCGAAGCGGCCAGTGATGTAGTCCTGCGTCTGGCGCTTCTCCGGATTCATGAAGATGCGCGTCGTGGGGCCGAATTCCACCAGCTCGCCGAGATACATGAACGCGGTGAACTGCGAGATGCGGGCCGCCTGCTGCATGTTGTGCGTGACGATGACGATGGTGAATTCTGAACGCAGCTGCTCGATCAGCTCCTCGATGCGGCCGGTGGAGATCGGGTCGAGGGCCGAGGTCGGCTCGTCGAACAGGATCACCTCGGGGCGCTGGGCCACCGTGCGGGCGATGCAGAGGCGCTGCTGCTGGCCGCCCGAGAGACCCATGCCGGACTGCTTGAGCTTGTCCTTCACCTCGTCCCAGAGGGCGGCCTTGCGCAGGGATTCCTCGACGCGCATGTCGAGGTCGGCCTTGGGCAGCTTCTCGTAGAGGCGCAGGCCGAAGGCGACGTTGTCGTAGATCGACATCGGGAACGGGGTCGGCTTCTGGAACACCATGCCGATGCGCGAGCGCAGCTCGTTGAGGTCGACCTTGGAATCCAGCACGTTCTGGCCGTCGAGGAGGATCTCCCCTTCCGCGCGCTGGTCCGGATACAGGCTGTAGATCCGGTTGAAGGTGCGCAGCAGGGTGGACTTCCCGCAGCCCGACGGTCCGATCAGCGCCGTGACCTGGCGGTCGTGGAAGTTGAGGTTGACCGACTTCAGGCCGTGGAAGCTGCCGTAGTAGAAGTTCAGGTCCTTGACGGCGATGCGGACCGGTGAGGACTCGTCAGCCTTGTGGCGTCCGGTGAGCTGCGCGGACGTGATCCCGGGGGCGGCGTTCATCGGTTCAAGATCCTATCGGTCGAAAGAGCGGGGACAGGCGGCGCGCCGGTGGTCAGCGCGACCGCTCGGTCTTGATGACGAAGCGGGCCACGATCGAGAGGGCGAGGATCGTGACGGTGATGAGGAGGGCGCCGGCCCAGGCGAGCTGCTGCCAGTTCGGATAGGGCGAGAGGGCGAACTGGTAGATCATCACCGGCAGGTTCGGCACGCCCCCCATCAGGTTGGGCGCGAACCAGCTGTTGTTGTTGAGCGCGGTGAAGAGCAGCGGCGCCGTCTCGCCGGCGATGCGGGCCAGCGCCAGGATGATGCCGGTGACGATGCCGGCGCTGGCGCCGCGCCAGGTGATGCTCTTGATGACGATGGAGGGCGGCGCGCCCAGCGCCGCGCCGGCCTCGCGCAGGGTCGAGGGCACGAGGCGCAGCATGTCCTCGGTGGTGCGCACGATCACCGGCGTCGCGATGATGGCAAGCGCCACCGCGCCGGCCCAGCCCGAGTAGGAGCCCATGGGCCGGACCATCAGCGTGTAGACGAACAGGCCGATGAGGATCGAGGGCGCCGAGAGCAGGATGTCGTTGAGGAAGCGGATGACGTCGGCGATCTTCGAGTTGCGGCCGTACTCGGCCAGGAAGGTCCCCGCCATCACGCCGACGGGCGTCGCCACCAGGATGGCCAGGAGGGTCATCACCAGGCTGCCGAGGATCGCGTTGGCGATGCCGCCGCCCTCGGAGCCGGGACCCGGCGTCGGGGCGGTGAACAGGGTCGGCGAGAAGCCCTTGATGCCCTCGATCACCAGCATGAACAGGATCGAGCCGAGCACGACGATCCCCACCAGCGTGGCGATCGTGCTGGCCAGGATCAGGGTCTTGTCGGCGATCCGGCGGCCGGGGCGGACCCGGCTGACCCGGGCCGGGGCGGCGGTGGTGGCGAGGGGGTTCGCGGCGTCCATGATGCGGCTCCTGACGACTCGGTGAGGCTGGCCTCAGGCGACCTTCGCGCGGCGGGTGAGGATGCGCGCGATGATCAGGACGAAGAAGGTGATGACGAAGAGGATGCAGCCGAGCGCCATCAGGGAGTTCAGCTGCAGGCCGTCGGCCTCGTTGAACTCGTTGGCGATGCGGGACGCGATGGTGGAGCCCGGGTCGAAGACCGAGCCCGAGAGGCGGTTGGCGTTGCCGATGACGAAGGTCACCGCCATGGTCTCGCCCAGGGCCCGGCCGAGGCCCAGCATGATGGCGCCGATGATGGAGACCGAGGCCTGGGGGACCAGCACGTAGCGCACCACCTCCCAGGTGGTGCAGCCGATGCCGTAGGCGCTCTCCCGCAGGACGGTCGGGATCTGATCGAGCATGTCGCGGGTGATCGAGGCCACGAAGGGCACGATCATGATGGCCAGGATGATGCCGGCGGTGAGGATGCCGACGCCCGAGGGGACGCGGGCGTAGAATAGGGTGCCGACGATCGGCATGCCCTCGACCAGGTTCGACACCGGCACCTGCACGAAGCGGGCGAAGAGCGGGGCGAACACGAACAGGCCCCACATGCCGTAGATGATGCTCGGCACCGAGGCGAGGAGCTCGATGGTCATCGAGACGGGCTTGCGGGCCCAGCCGGGGCAGAGCTGCGTCAGGTAGACGGCGATGCCCAGCGAGAGCGGCACGCCGATCAGCAGGGCCAGGACCGCCGAGGTCAGGGTCCCCACGATGGCCACGAGGCCGCCATACTGCTCCTGCCCGATATTCCAGACGCTGGAGGTGATGAAGCCGAAGCCGAATTCCTGGAAGGCCGGCCAGGCTCCGTACGCGATGGAGGCCAGGATGCCGGCGAGGACCAGGAGCACCAGGAACGCCGCCCCGTAGGAGGCCGCGCGGAACAGGCTGTCGCCGAGGCCGCCGGGCGTCTTGCGGGCCGAGGCGCGGTCCCGCGTCAGGGCGATCTGATCAGTCAAGGCGGCCATCCGAGTGTCTTCTCTTCACCGGGCGGCGTCCTACCCTGCGCCGGTCGTCGGCGCGAGGGGGGATCACCGGATCGTTGACAGGGGGGTGGCGGTAGGGCGTGGCGAAGGGGGAGCCCGGCGTCGCGACGCCGGGCCCGTCTGTCACGGTCAGGGCACGCGGGCCGGAGCCCGCGCGGCCGCCGCTCACATGCCGAAGACGGGCTTGCCGTCCTTGCCCTTGATCTCCTTCCACGCGTCGTGGATCTGGCTGACGACGGTGTCGGGCAGCGGCACGTAGTCGAGCTCGGTGGCGAGCTTGTCGCCGTTCTTGTAGGCCCAGTCGAAGAACTTCAGCACCTCGGCGGTGCGGGCCGCGTCGGCCGGGTCCTTGTGGACCAGGATGAAGGTGGCGGCGGTGATCGGCCAGGCGCCCTCGCCGGCCTCGTTGGTCAGCGAGATGCCGAAGCCGGGGGCGGCTTTCCAGTCGGCGCTGGCGGCCGCGGCCTGAAAGGCCTTGTCGTCGGGCTGCGGGAACTTGCCGGCCTTGTTCTGGATCAGGGCGTAGCTCAGCTTGTTCTGCTTGGCGTAGGCCGACTCGACGTAGCCGATGGCGTTCGGGACCTGTTTGACGGTGGCGGTGACGCCCTCGTTGCCCTTGCCGCCCTGGCCCACCGGCCAGCTGATCGTGGTGGCCGCACCGTACTCCTTCTTCCAGGGCTCGGAGACCTGGGAGAGATAGGTGGTGAAGATGTTGGTCGTGCCCGAGGCATCCGAACGGTAGACCGGGGTGATGTTGGCCTCGGGGAGCTTCAGCCCCTCGTTCAGCTTGGCGATCTTGGCGTCCGACCACTTGGCGATCTTGCCGGCGTAGATCTCGGCGATGACCTCGCCGGTGAGCTTCAGCTGGCCCGGCTCGATGCCGGGGATGTTCACCACCGTGACCACGCCGCCCATGACGGTCGGGAACTGGACGAGGCCGTCCTTCTCCAGGGCGGGGCCCTTCAGCGGCGCGTCGGTGGCGCCGAAATCGACGGTCTTGGCCTGGATCTGCTTGATGCCGCCGCCCGAGCCGATGGACTGGTAGTTCAGCCCGAGGCCGCTCTCCTTGCGATAGGCTTCGGCCCACTTCGAGTAGACCGGGAACGGGAAGGTCGCACCGGCACCGGTGATCTCGGCCGCCTGGGTGGGGGCGAGGGTGGCGAGGCCGAGGCCCGCGAGGGCGGCGAGGGTCGTAAATTTCATTTGTGGTCTCCTTGAGGAGCGCGCATCGGCCTACGTGCGGTGCCCGTGAGCCGTTGTGCACCGCGCCATACGGTCGGTTGGACCAAGGCGGTATGACGATTGCGCGACAGTTCGATGACACACGCCCGTCGCGCGGGCGGACCGGCATCGGCCGACGCGGTTTTTCCGGGGATGACGGGCCGGCGATCGGCCCGCATCGCCGCCTTGAATCGGGATTCGCGGGGGGCTATCGCCGGGTCCGAGGGCGAGTCGCTGCCGGTCGAGGTCTCGACCGGAACGGCGCGCCGACGGGTGCGGATGTGCGGCGCCCGATCCCCGACCGTGCCTCAAGGGATGCGCCATGACCGAGATCCGCCCGCGCCGCAGCGTCCTGGCCATGCCGGGCTCGAATCCCCGCCTCCTCGTGAAGGCCCGCACCCTCCCCACCGACGTGGTGATGATCGACCTCGAGGACGGCGTGGCGCCCGAGACCCGCGCCGAGACGCGGGCGGCGGTGGCCCGCGCCGTGTCCGAGGGCGGCTTCGGCCCGCGCGAGGTGGTGGTGCGGATCAACGCCCTCGACACGCCCTACGGCGAGGACGACCTCGCCGCCATCGCGCCGGCCGGGCCGGACGCGATCGTGGTGCCGAAGGTGACGGGGGCCGATGCCCTGGTGGCGGTGGGCTCGCGCCTGCGCCGCCTCGGCGCCCCGGACCGGACCCGGACCTGGGCGATGATCGAGAGCCCGATGGCGATCCTGCACCTCGCCGAGATCGCCAGCTCGGCCCGGGACGTCGACACCCGCCTCGCCTGCCTGATGGTGGGGCCGAACGATCTCGCCAAGGCCAGCCGGCTGCGACTCGGCGTGCCGGGCCGGCCCGCCCTGATGCCCTGGCTGATGGGCGTGATCGCGGCCGCCCGCGCCTACGAGATCGACGTGATCGACGGCATCTACAACGATTTCCGCGATGCGGAGGGCTTCGCGGCCGAGTGCGCCCAGGGCCGCGACTGCGGCTTCGACGGCAAGATGCTGATCCACCCCGACCAGATCGTCCCGGCCAACGCCGCCTTCGGGCCCGACGCGGCCGAGATCGCCTGGGCCCGGCGCATCCTCGCCGCCTTCGCCGAGCCGGAGAACCGCAACCGCGGCGTCATCGGCCTCGACGGCAAGATGGTGGAGCGCCTGCACGCCGCCGAGGCGACCCGGACCGTGGCCCTGGCCGACGCCATCGCGGCCCGGACGGCGTGAGCCCCGACCTCGCCGTCGAGATCCGCCTCCTCGACGCCCGCCTCTCCGGCTGGGGCTTCCCGCGCTGGGGCTCGGCCGCTGCCGCGGGCCTCGACCTGCATGCCTGCCTCGACGCGGGCCTGGATCTGCCGCCCCAGGGACCACCGGCCCTGATCCCGGCGGGCTTCAGCCTGGCCATCCGCGACCCGGGCTGGTGCGGCCTCGTCTTCCCGCGCTCCGGGCTCGGCCATCGCGAGGGCCTCGTCCTCGGCAACGGCACCGGCGTGATCGACGCCGATTACGAGGGGCCGCTGATGATCTCGGCCTGGAACCGCAATCCCGGCGGGGCCGGCCTGCGCATCGAGCCGGGCGACCGCATCGCCCAGCTCGTCTTCACCCGCGTGACCCGTCCGACGCTGACGATTCGCGCCGCCTCGGACGCGGCAGAGCCGGCCGGGACGGCCGGGGCGCGGGGCACCGGCGGGTTCGGCTCCACCGGGCGACGCTGAAGCGCGCGCCTCAGACGATCCCGCTGCCCTCGAAGGGCCAGGGCCGGCCGAGGCGGGCGGCGACCTGCGCGGGCTCGTGGCCGACCGCGGCGACGGCGGCCTCGACCTCCTCGCGCGGCACCTCGAAGCGGCGGGCCCAGTAGGCCAGGGTCCAGGGCTCCGAGACGTTGACGGTGGCGGGCTCGTGGTCGTTGTCGGGGGTGGCGCTGCTGTTCATGGCGGGTCTCGTGGCGGGTGTCGCTGCGGGGTCGGCTCCCTCCCTAACGCGCGGGACGGCCGCCGGTGCGTTTTCGCGCGCGCCCTTCCCCGCGATCACGCCCCGCCCATCCAGCCCCGCGCAAGCCATCCTGCGTAGGTCCGCTGCATCGGATTCCACATCCCCATCGGAGGCGTTGAGCCTTGGGCGTTCTGATCGGCCTCGTCATCGCAATCGGCTGCATGCTCGGCGGCTTCGTCGCCATGGGCGGCCACCTCGTCGTGCTCTGGCAGCCCTGGGAGTTCGTCATCATCGGCGGCATGGGCGCCGGCACCTTCGTCATGGCCAACCCGATGAAGACGGTGGTCGACACGGGCAAGGCGAGCCTCGACGCGCTCACCGGCAAGGTGCCCAAGCGCAAGGACTACCTCGCCCTGCTCGGCCTGATGCACGCCCTGATCCGCGAGCTGAAGACCAAGCCGCGCAACGAGGTCGAGCCGCATCTCGACGACCCGGCCAATTCCGAGATCTTCAAGGCCTATCCGGACGTGGCCAAGAACGCCGACCTCGTGCTGTTCATCTGCGACTATGCCCGCCTGATCCTCATCGGCAACGCCCGCGCCCACGAGATCGAGGCGCTGATGGACGAGGAGATCAGCGGCTACCGCAAGGACCGCCTCAAGCCCTACGGCGCCGTGACCACGGTGGCCGAGGCGATGCCCGCCCTGGGCATCGTGGCGGCGGTGCTCGGCATCGTGAAGGCGATGGGCGCCCTCGACCAGTCGCCGCAGATCCTCGGCGGCCTCATCGGCGCCGCACTCGTGGGGACATTCTTCGGCGTGTTCATGTCCTACGGCGTGCTGGCGCCCTTCGCGATCAAGATCAAGACCATCCGCGAGAAGCAGAACCACGTCTACATCATCGTGAAGCAGAGCCTGATCGCCCACATGAGCGGAGCGGTGCCGCAGATCGCCGTGGAGCACGGACGCAAGGGCATCTCGCTCGGCGACCGTCCGACCATCGACGAGGTCGAGAACGCCACCGTCACCGGCGGCGCGCAGCGGGAGGCCGCCTGAGCATGGACGGCCCCGCCGGGAACGCCGCCGACATCCGCGCCCGCCTGATCGAGGCCGGGGGCCTGTCCCTCGACCGCATGCCGATGCTGAACGTGGTGTTCGACCGGCTCACCTCGGGCTGCTCGGACAACCTGAAGCCCCTGGTCGCCTCGCCGGTCTACTTCGCCTTCAACGGCTTCGGCAGCGGCCGCTTCGGCGAGATGCTCGACGCCTACGAGAACAACGCGGTGGCGGGCATCTTCCACGCCCCCGAATGGGACAGCCACATCCTCGTCGGCCTCGACCGGGACTTCCTCTTCACCATGGTGGAGGCCCTGTTCGGCAGCGACGGGGCCGAGCCGCCGGTGGAGGACGAGCGCGCCTTCTCCAGCCTGGAGATCCGGCTCGCCCAGACCATCCTCGAACAGGTCGGCCGCGCCCTCGAATCCTCGTTCTCCCTGGTCTCCGCGACGCCGTTCCGCCTGGAGCGCACCGAGACCCGGATGGAGTTCGCCGTGATCGGAGGGCGCAACAACAAGGCGGTGGAGGCCAAGTTCACCATCCAGGCGCTCAACCGCGGCGGCGAGATGTTCCTCATCCTGCCCCAGTCGGTCATCAACCCGATGCGGCCGGCCCTGTCCAAGGTGCTCACCGGCGACACCGCCGCCCGCGACCCGAAATGGACGCAGCAGATCGCCGCCGAGGTGCAGAAGGCGGAGGTCACCCTGCGGGCGGTGCTCGAGGAGCGCCTGCTGACGCTGGGCGAGATCGCCGACCTCAAGGTCGGCCAGATCATCGGGCTCGACGCCACGCCGTCGACGCGGGTGAAGCTCGAAGGCAACGACCGCCCGCTGTTCTGGTGCCACATGGGCCAGGCGCAGGGCTCCTACGTGCTGCGGGTCGACGAGGCCATCGCACAGGACAAGGAAGGCACACCCGATGACACCGTGGGCTGACACCATTCTCCTCGTGGCCCTGGTGGCGACGAGTGCCTGCGTGGTGCCGATGTACCTCAAGCTGAAGCGCCTCGACCGGACGCAGGCGGAGTACGGCCGCATCCTGACCCAGTCGGGCCAGGCCCTCGCCCAGGCGGGCGACGCGGTCCGCAACTTCAGCACCGAGGGACGCGAGATCCTGGAAGCCCTCGACCAGCGCATCGGCGAGGCGCGCCAGACCCTCGCCGAGCTGGAGGCCAGCCGACGCGATCTCGCGGCCACACGCGCCACCCAACTCGGCTGAGGCCGGCCGATCGGCTTGCGCCCCGGCCGACTTTCCCCGATCCTTTCCCTTCCGCTGCCAGACGACTCCTCCCCTGACGTTCGATTGCAGCCCCTGACGAGCGGACGATGACCAACAGCCCCTTCGACGATGCGGACCTCGCCACCTCCGGCACCGCCCCGGTCTTTCCGACCGTCCCGCCGACCGTCTCGCCCGGCGCCCCCGCGGGGTCCGAGGCCGGCGACGCGCGGATCGGCGATGGCCGCAACCTCGATTCGATCCTGCGCATCCCGGTGCTGATCCAGGTGGTCCTCGGATCGGCCACGATGCCGGTGGCCAACCTGATGAAGCTCGGGCGCGGCGCCATCGTGCCCCTCGACCACCGGGTCGGCGAGCCCGTGGACGTCACGGTCAACGGCCGCGTCGTGGCCCGGGGCGAGATCGTCGTGGTCGAGGAGGACAATTCGCGCTTCGGGGTCTCCCTGACCGAGATCGTCGGCCCGGCCGATGCCGGCCCGAACGGCTGAGGACGAACCCGTGGCGAGTGTGCCGATCCCCCACCGGACGCAGGGCGTCCACCGGCACCTCAACCCCGTGGACGAGGTCGCGGCCCTGCTGCTCGCCATGGGCAAGCCGGCGGCCGGACGCCTGCTGAAGTATTTCGATCCCGAGGAGATCAAGCGCATCACGCGCTCGGCGACCCAGCTCGGCACCGTCAGCGCCCACCAGCTCGACGACATCGTCGAGATGTTCTCGCACGAATTCGCCGCCGACGGGCGCCTCGTCGGCACCGCGTCGGAAGTGGAGAAGCTCCTCACCGGCCTGCTTCCCGCCGACCAGGTGGCCGACATCCTGGCCGACGTCCGGGGCGATGCCACGCGCTCGGTCTGGGAGCGCCTGACCACCGTCTCCGAGGGCGTGATCGCGAGCTACCTCATCAAGGAGCATCCCCAGACCGCGGCCCTCGTGCTGTCGCGGCTGAAGCCGGCGGCGGCCGCCAAGGTGATGGCGCACCTGCCCCAGCCCACCCGCAACACGGTGATGCGGCGGATGCTGAGCTTCAAGCCGGTCTGCGACGACGTGATCGCCACCGTCGAGCGCGCCCTGCACGAGGACCTGCTCGCCAACGGCGCCCGCAACGGCGGGGCCGACACCCACGCGAAGATGGCCGACATCATCAATAAAATGGAGCGCACCCAGATCGACGAGGTGCTCACCAGCCTGTCCGAGTCGCGCCCGAAATCGGTGGAGATCCTGAAGGGCCTGCTCTTCACCTTCGACGACATCGTCAAGCTCCAGCCCCGGGCCCGGACCACGCTGTTCGACGCCGTGCCCAACGACCGGCTGATCCTGGCCCTCAAGGGCACCGACGCCGAGTTCCGCGGCGTCATCCTCGGCGCCCTCTCCGCCCGCGTGCGCCGCATGGTCGAGCACGAGCTGAACGGCGGCGAGCCGGCCGCGCAGAAGGACGTGACCGAGGCCCGCCGCAGCATCACCGACCTCGCCCTCGAGATGGCCGGGCGCGGCGAGCTGGAGATCAATTCCGGGGGCGAGGTCGAAGCCCTCGTCCGCTAGGGACGGATGGCCTGACCCGGAGTTGCGATGTCCGACGAGGATCAGGAGAGCAAGACCGAAGCCGCCACCGAGCGGAAGATCCGGGAGGCCGTCGAGAAGGGCAACGTCCCGTTCTCCCGGGAGGCGCCCATCTTCGCCTCGATCCTCGGCCTGCTCATCGCCTTGAGCTTCGTCGTGCGCGACGCGGTCACGCCCCTGCTGCAGTCACTCGCGCCCTTCTTCGACCACCCCCGGGACTTCGCCCTGGAGAACAACCAGGATGTCGCGCGCATCCTCGAAGGAACCGCGATGGCGGCCGGGCGCTTTCTGATCCCGGTGGTGCTGATCCTCGGCCTCTGCGGCCTCGTCTCCGCCCTGATCCAGAACGTGCCGAGCCTCGTGGGCGAACGCATCCGCCCGCAATGGTCGCGCATCTCGCCGGCGGCGGGCTGGGGACGAATCTTCGGAAAAGCGGGTCAGGTCGAGTTCCTGAAATCGGTCCTTAAATTTTTAAGCATCAGTCTCGTCTGCCTGCTGCTCCTGCGCTCGGAGGGCAGCAAAGCCGTGAGTGCCATGTTCGCCGACCCGAGCCAGATCCCGGACCTCATCCTCACCGTGGCGATCCGGCTCGTCTCGGTCGTCTGCATCGCCACCATCGTCATCGTGGCCGCCGACCTGGTCTGGTCGCGCCTGCGCTGGCAGCGCTCCCTGCGGATGTCGAAGCAGGACCTCAAGGACGAGCACAAGCAGACCGAAGGCGATCCCCTGGTGAAGAGCCGCCTGCGCTCCCTGGCGCAGGACCGCTCCCGCAAGCGCATGCTCGCGAACGTGAAGCAGGCCACCTTGGTCATCGCAAACCCGACTCACTACGCGATCGCGCTCCGCTACGCGCGCGACGAGCAGCCCGCGCCCCTCGTCCTGGCCAAGGGGAAGGACCTCGTGGCGCTGCGCATCCGAGAAATTGCCGAGGCGAACGGCATTGCGGTCGTGGAAGACAAGCCTCTCGCAAGGTCCCTGTACGACAGTGTCGAGGTGGACCAGATGATTCCCGCGGAGTTCTACAGCGCAGTGGCTCAGATCCTGTTCTTCCTGTTCTCGAAGGCTCGCTGATGACCGAGGCGTCTTCCCCCGGAGCCCTGTCCGTGGACGTACCGGACGTGCTCGCCGATGCCGAGCGCGTCTTCGCCAACGCGATCCGGGATTTCATCGCCGAACTCTGCCTCCTCGACGGCGGCATCCTGATCGGCTGGGTGCAGGCCGCCCGGCACGGAAACATCGCCGACCTCGTCGCCTCCTCCGCCGAGCCCTATTTCAAGGAGGCGACCATCGCCTACGCGGACGGGGCCGACGTCCGGTTCGACTGGGGCCGCTCGCTCACCGTGGTGCTGGACATGGAGTTCGTCACCGAACCCGTGACGGTCTTCTTCAAGCTCATCCTCGACGGCGTCTACGTGGGCGTCGCGATCCAGCGGATCCTGGCCGACCAGGGCCCGGATTTCTGCCTCGACGGCTTCGAGACGGCCCTCGCCGAGGCCCGCCTGACCCGCGCCGCCGCCTGAGCGGAGGCTGGGCGCGCGCCCGCATCCCCCCGGCCCGGCCGCCTCGCCGCCGCCCCCTGCCCGTTCTGTGACAGTTTGCCGACGCGCCGATGGCGCGATCACATCCGCGTGTGTTCCGAACGTCATTGACGGCGCCGGCGATGCCCGACATTGCTGAATGATAGGCGATTCAATCGGTCAGGTTGGACTTGTGGAGTGAAGTGCAGGCTCCACGCCGACTCCTGATTGTTTCGCGCGTCCACCGATACCCAATACACATCCCGACCGTCGCAAGATCATCCGGAGATTGCTGATGTACGTCCTGGTCGACGAGCGGCCGTCGGTGAATTCCGGCTACAAGGCGAGCTTCGACCGCGAGGGCATCTCCTCCCTCGGCCTCGACCCGCAGGAATTCACCCACTGGTTCCAGTCCTCCTCCCGGGTCGACCGCGAGGCGATCCAGGGCTTCCTCCTGGGCGATTTCGAGGGGCGCGCGAAGTGCGCCACGCTGATCCGCAAGCTGTCGCGCGCGCCCATCATCGCCCTGAGCGACGTGCGCTCCCTCGACCAGACCCTGCAGCTCTTCGAGGCCGGCATCGACGACGTGCTGCCCAAGCCCGTCCATATCCGCGAGATCCTGGCCCGCTCCGAGGCGATCTGGCGGCGGGTGAACGCCCAGGCGGCCCCGGCCCGCGAGACGGCGCCCGAGCCCGAGCGCCTGAAGGTGCATTTCGACGGCCGCGACCCCGAGGTGGACGGCGAGGTGCTGCCGCTGCCGCGGCGCGAGCGCCACATCCTCGAATGCCTGGTGCGCAACCGGGGCCGGCGGATGACCAAGTCGCAGATCTACAACATCGTCTACGGCGTCTACAGCAACGGCGTCGAGGAGAGCGTCATCGAGGGCCACGTCAGCAAGCTGCGCAAGAAGCTCAGCCAGCGCCTCGGCTACGATCCGATCGAGGCCAAGCGCTTCATGGGCTACACCTTCGTCGGCTGAGACCGGCGCAGCGGCCCAAGGAGACGCAGGAGCCCTACGAGACACGAGAGCCCAACGAAACGGGCCCACCGAGGCGGATCCCTGAGGGATCGCTTGATGGGCCCGGTTTCGACGAGGTCAGCGCACGGACCGCAGGGTCCGGGCGTCGGTCGCGTCCTCAGAAGGAGCCGGTGGTCTCGACTTCGTTGCCGGCCTGCGCGCTCTGCGAAGCGGTGCCGGACTTCGCCGGAGCGACGGGCTGCGGGGTGGTGGTCAGGTCGCCGAGGCTGCGCGCCTGCTGGGTCTCGCGGGCCTGCTCGCGGAACAGCGGGGGCGTCAGGTAGAGGGCCTCGCCCGCCATGGCCGCGCCGGTGGCGAAGGTGGCGGAGGCGAGAACGGTCAGGGCGAACAGGCGGGTGACGCGCATGGGAAATCTCCGGTTTGGCTGGCAACGGGCCGGCCGTTGAGGAGATAGAACCACATTTTTGTGCGCTGCGGATTGCTGATTTTGCAACGCACCATAGTGCGGTTCCTGCGGATCCCAGCCACTATAACGCATGCTCCAGAGGAGGGGTCGAACGGCTTGGCTGGCGCAAGACATGCTTTCAGCGCATGGCTCTAAAATGGAGGTTCTTGGAGTCCAAATTTAATTTTTACTGTCCTCAATTGTATTTTGATGTCTGCAGGTGAGAAACAGCACATGCCCTGTCGTTTCTCAGCATCGGCGAACCCGACCTCGCTCCGGTACTTGCAAGACAGGATCGCGTACCGATCCCTGAACGAGAGCGGCCTCCAGCCTAAGTCAGCGTCCGCATCGGCCGCCGCGGACGCCGACGGGCCGGGGATTCCGTTCACCATGTCGGGCCGCTCACGCAGCCGTGACGGTCGGAAAGGTCCGGACCGGGCGTTCCATCCGCATGCATATGTCCCGGTCGGCTCTTCCCGCGCTCCGGACCCTGGCGGCCCTGCCGGCTCGTGACGCCGATATGCTGCTGGGGTCGGCGGAGCGGCTGTATCTCGCGCAACCGGGTCACGCGCAGCGCAAGGCCCTGAGGCGCATCGCCGTCTATCGCCGCGTCCTCGGCCTGCCGCCGTCGATGGGGCTGATGCAGCAGCGATGGGCCGCCTCGGCGTGAGGACGCACCCGAGCCCGGGAGGGTTCAGGACCGTGCCGGCGGCGACGGCCCGTCGCCGGGCTCCGTGACAAGGGCCTCCGGGCGCTTGACCTCGATCTCGACGAAGGCGATCGGGTGGTCTGAGCCGTTCATCACATCGTGCCGGATGCCGGCCGGGCGGCTGTAGGCCTGTCCGGCCTCCAGGGCGCTGTCGGTGACCCGGTCGCCGTCGTGGACCCGGAGGGTCCCGGCCACCAGCATCACCACGAAGTAGGGCCAGCCGTGCGCGTGCCAGCCGGTGACAGCGCCGGGCGCGAAATCCCAGCGCGTGATGCGGACGGTCGCGTCGTCCTGCTGAAGGGTGGGGACCGCCGGGATGGTGCAGGCAAAGGCCATTCGTGTTCCTTCCTGAGCCGGGACGCTCGCAAAGCCGGCGCCACCTCTCGGTCCCCGGACGGGCGCGCCTTACTGGCAGAAGCTGCGCGCGCCCGGCGTCCAGGCGCCGAAGCCCGTGGCCACCATGTTGGTGATGACCCGGCAGACATACTGCTTCTGGGCCGGATTGTTGTTCGGCCCCGCATGATAGCGTGCCACCGCCAGGGTCCAGCTGCCCTCACGCGCCTTCAGCTGCTTCAGGAACAGCGTCGCGTACTCGACGTTCTGGCGCGGGTCGATCATCGCCTCCAGGCTGGCGAACTTCTCGCGGTGATAGTGGTGGTTGATCTGCATGCAGCCGAGGTCGACGAGCTTGATGCCGCTCGCCCGCGCCTGGGCGAGCTGGCTCATCACGTCGGCGGCGCTGGTGCCGAAATAGGCCCGGCCCTGGATGTTCATGGCGTAGGGCTGCAGCGAGCCGCGCTTGCCGCTCTCCGTCAAGCCGACCGCGTAGAGGACGCCGAGCGGCACCCCGTGCTTGGCCGAGGCGCCCGCCATCTCGCGCTCGCAGATATTGGCCGAGGCCGGCAGCGCGGCGGCCTTGCCCGGCGCCGGCGGGGCGCTGTTGGCCAGGGCTAAGCCCGGGCTCAAGAGGGCCGCGCCGAGGCTACAGGTAAACGCCGCTGCGATCGGGGCTGCTCGAAACGCTCTCATGCTTCCGCTCGCTGAGGTCGGAGGCGGCCGGATCGCCGCCCGGGGAGGACCGGCGCCCGGCCTGGTCCGGGGTGGGGCGGCCCTGGTTCGCACCGGACTCGCCCTGACCCGGGAAGCCCTGTGCGCCCTGTCCCTGTTGCGAGCCTGGATTCCCCGATGCGCCCCGGCTGTCGGCCGCGTTCGACGCGACGGTGACGGTGACGCTCTCGGGCCGGTAGCCGCCCTGGCGCAGGAGGTCGTTGAGGACCTCGCCGCCCTCGCGGAGCAGGCGCGCCGAATCCTCGCGGCTGGCCTGCAGGTTCATCTCGAGCTGACCGTCGCGCAGGCGCATCCGCACCAGCACGGTGCCGAGGTCCGCCGGATGAAGCTGCAGCGTGAGCAGCTTCAAAGGCCCCTCCCCCGCCGGAGCCCCGGGCAGTGCCCCCGGGACGGCCCCGGCCGGTCCGCGCGGCAGCTCCGCCAGGACGGCGGCGGCCACCTGCTGGGTCGGCGCGGCGGCCGGACCCGACAGGGCCCCGGCGGGCAGGGACGGCGTGGGGGAGAGGTTCGCTTCGGCAATGCCCGGGAGGACCGGCTCGAGACCGGCCCGGGCCGCGCGCGCGGCCGCGGTGCCGGCCTCGGCGGAGGCCGCGACCGGTTCGACCCGCAGGATCGGAGACGGCGTCCCGGGGGGCCGCTCGGTCGCGACCGGTCCCGCGCCGCTGCGGGCGGGATCGCGCGGGGGCACCGCGCCGTCGCCCGGGGGCGATCCCGGCGTGCGGGTGGGACCGGCCGCCGCGGCGGCGGAGACGAGGGCGGCCGGCGCGGCAGCAGGCTGCGCCGCCGGGGGCTGCACCGGAAGGGCCGGAGCCCCCCCTGCGGGCAGGCTCGCTGGGCCGGCCGGCAGGGCGGCCCCGGTCGCGGCCTGTGCCGACGCGGCGCCCGGCAGGGCGGCCGGGGTCGGAAGGCGGGACGCCGGGCTCGGGCCGGCCGCGGCAGCGGCTCCGCCGGGGGCCTGGCCCCCCGCGGCACCGGGCAGAAGCGCCGCGGCATCTGGCAGGAGCGCCGCGGCATCTGGCAAGACCGCCGCGGCATCCGGCGGAAACGCCGCGGGGGTCGGCAGGCCGGGCGCATCCGGGGCCGGGACGGCCGCCGGTGCGCCGCCGAGGAGGCTCGGGAGCACGGGCGCGAAGTGGGTCTCGCGCTGGAGCACGGCGATGCGGGTCCGCGCCTCGGCGCCCGCGGCCTGCGGCACGAGGCCGGCGGCGCCGGGGTCCGTGCCCGCCGTCAGGGTTGCCCCGGTCAGCGGGTCCGCCCCGGGCTGGGTCGCCGCCCCGGCCGTCACGGCCTGGGCCGGAACGGGGTTCGGCAGGGCGCGCGCGACCAGGGTCTCGAGGGAAATCGCCTGCGGCTTCGGCGCCGGGGCGCCGGCGGGAGCGGTCGCCGGGACCACGAGGGCGAGCAGGGCCAGCGGGTCGGTCTCCTCGCCGGACGGGGCCGGGGCGGCCTCGTCGTCGCGGCGGCGGCCGGGCCGGTCGGCGCCGGGCGTCGTCTCGTCCGCGCTGCGCCCCCCCGCGAGGGCCCCCAGCACGGCCCCGAAGGCGTCGCGGCTCGCCTCCGGCGTCTCCGGACCGGCGCTGCGGGGGCCGGGCGCGTCCGGCAGGGCGCGGGGGCCGGGGTTGGTGGCTCCGAGGGTGTTCAACGCTCGCTCCTGCGCATGATCTCGTCGACGCGGCCGATGGCGTCCTGCGCCCGGGCGATGGAAGGCGCGACCGGCAGGACGCGGGGACCGGTCGGGTCCGCCTGCGCCGCGATCGGGGCGGGCGGCCCGGCCCGGATCTCCCGGGCGGTCGAGAGCGCGGCGTCGAGGAGGTCGCGATCCGCGGACTCCAGCACGGTGCGGTCGGTCATCCGCAGGGTCTCGACGGATTCGTCGAAGCGCCCGTCCACGACGAGGAGGGCCGCCGCCCGGTAGAGGCGCGCGCGCACCATCTCCGGGGATCGGGGCTCCGCCAGGGTGACGCCGCGCTCGGCGGAGAACACCGCCGTGCTGGTCTTGCCCTGATCGAGGGCGGCCCGCGCGAGGAGGAGGTAGAGCTCGCGCCGCCCCTCGACCTCGATCTCGTCGAGCATGGCCTGGAGGCGGGCGAAGCGGACGTCGTCGCCGGCAAAGTCGAGGCGGGTGAGCGCGGCGGCGAAGCGCTGGCGGAAGTTGCCGGCATAGACCGAGTGGCGGAAGCGCCGCAGGTACTGCACCGCCAAAGTCTCGAATTTCGCCAGGTCGTTGGCCTGGGCCAGCACGAAGATCTCGCGGCGCAGGGCCCCCTCCTCCACCAGGGTGCCGGGGGCGAGCAGGCGCGCGAGGTCGAGGAGGCGGATCGACTGGGTGGGATCGTCGCGCACCACCAGGGCGGATTGCGCCAGGGCGAGCTGCGCGCCGAGGCTCACCGGCACGACCAGCGGGTCGATCTTCACCAGGAGGGCGCGGGCCTCCTTCTCGCGCCCTTCGAGATAGGCGAGCGCGCCGAACACCACGGGACGCTCGGCCTCCGGCACCTTGCCCGAGGCGACGAGGTGGCGCAGCAGCGCCGGCCCGCCGCCGCCGAGCCCGAAGGTGACCGCCGCGTGCACGCTGACGGGGTCGGCCCAGACCTCGGGATCGAGGCCGAGCATGCGCGACTCGGCCAGGGACAGGAAGGCGCGCTGGCCCTGGTGGGCCTGGGCCGAGCCCTGGGCAATCCGGTCCTGCAGCAGCTGCAGAGTCCGAACCAGCTCGACCGGGACCGGGCGCGGGGCGACGGGCAGCGGCTCGATCGGGGCGGCCGGCGCGGCGCCGTGATCGCCCGCGCCGTGACTGGCCGGCCCTTGGCCGGGCGCACCGTGATCGCCGCCGCCGTGGGACTCCGCCCCCCGGGCGGCCGGGACGACGCCCAGGCCGGCGAGGAGGAGTAGGCAGGCGATCCGCACGCGGCGCATCCCGGCGGCCCGCATCACTCGGGCCGCGCCCGCAGCAGGATCTCGATGCGCCGGTTCTCGGCCGCCTTCGGATCGGCGGTGTTGCGCGGCTGGCGGTCGGCGTAGCCCTCGATGCGCTCCAGGCGCGCATCGGGCACGCCGCCGCGCACGAGCATGTAGGAGGCCATCTGCGCCCGGGCCGAGGACAGCCGCCAGTTGTCGTAGACCTCCGAGCGGAAGGGGCGCGCGTCGGTGTGGCCGCGCACGACGATCCGGCCGGGCCGGTCCTTGAGGATGCGGGCGACCTGCTCCAGGGCCCGCACCACCTTTGCCTGCGGCTCCGCCGAGCCGACGCCGAACATCGCGAAGTTCACCTCGTCGGTGAGGCTGATGAGGATGCCCTCGCCGGTGCGGCGGACCTCCATGCGGGGCGCCGGGGCGCTGCCCTGCGTCGGCAGCACCTTGGCGATCTCGGCCTTGATCTCGGCCATCGTCGCGGTCTCGGCGGCCTCGGCCGCCTTCGCCTCCGCGGATCTGGCCTCCGCGGATCTGGCCTCCGCGATCGCCTTCTCGTCCGCCGGAGCCTTGGTGTCCTGCGCGGCCTTGGCCTCCTGCGCAGCCTTGGCCTCCCCCTTCGCGTCCTTCGGAGGCTCGACCTTGGGCGGTTCGACCTTGGGCGGTTCGGCCTTGGCGAGGAGCGCCATCACCTTGGCGTCGGTCTCGCCCGGCAGGGCCGAGGCGACCTTGATCGCCGCCGGCTTCGCCCCGGACGCGGCCGCGCGCACGTCGGGGCGGCTCTCCCGCGGCAGGGGCGTCACCGTGCCGGTGGACCCGGCCTGCTCGGTGCGGGTCTTGGCGAGGGGCGCCACCTGCCAGTAGAGCGGATCGAAGGGATCGCGGGCGGCCTCGCCGCCCTTGATGCCGGGCTCGCCGGTCTCGGTCGCGACCGCGTCGGCCGAGGCCGTCTCCGGGCCGGGCTCGAACTCGGCGGCGAGCTTGGCCAGGACCGCGTAGGGGTCCTGGAACAGGGCCGCCTCGCGGGCGCGGCTGCCCGGCGGGCCGGATGCGCCCTTGCCGTCGGTCTTGGCGTCCGACTTGGCGTCGGACTTGCCGCCCTTGCCCTCGGTGCTGCTCTCGCCGGTGCCGCCGTCGGGCTTGCCCTCTTCCGGCGCGGGCTCGCCGGGCTTGTTCTGGGGATCGCGCAGGCCCTTCCGATCGAAGCTCACGTCGGCGAGCTTCACCGGGTTGAAGTACTCGGCGATGGCCGACTTCGTCTCCTTGGTGGTGGAGCCGATCAGCCACAGCACCAGGAACAGCGCCATCATGGCGGTCATGAAGTCGGCGAGCGCGATCTTCCAGGCGCCGCCGTGGTGACCGTCCTCGTGGTCGCCGTGGCGCTTGATGATGATGATCTCGTGGTGCCCCTCGTCCGCCATCGGGTCAGGCTCCCTGGACCGCTTCGGTCATCAGGCGGCCCCAGGCGCCGAGCTGGGTCTCGATCACGGTCTGGTCGGCCTGCACCGAGACGTCGACGGCGTCGGAGGGCTGGAACGCGATGGTGGCCTCGAACGGGCCGAGCCGGCCCGCCACGGCGTCGAGAAGGTCGGCCGGTCCGCTCACCCGCACGGGCGCACGGGCGTCGCCGAGGATGCGGGCGAGGCTCTGGGCCAGCTCGTCCACGGCCTGCCGGCGCAGGGCCTCGGTCAGCACCGGCACGAGGAGATGCCCGACCCGGTCGGTGAGGCCGGCGCCGAGGGCCTGGAGCGCGTCGGAGAAGCCGGCCGCGAGGCGGTCGCCCTCCTCCGTGCACCAGGCCTGGCGCAGCTCGACGAGGCGGGCCTCGTGATCCGCCTGAAGGCAGGCGATCACCGAGGCGGATTCGGCGGCGGCCTCGGCCCGGCCGAGCTCGCGGCCCCGCTCCAGGCCCCGGGCCTCGGCGGCGCGGAGCAGGGCCTCGCGGTCCTCGGGCGGTTCCGCGGGCTTGCGCAGCAGGGCCGCGAGCCCTTCGGGGGGACGGGACACCGCGGCCGCGGCGGGCGCGGCGGCACGGGGCGCGGGGGCCCCGCGCACCGGCATCACGGCGTCGGAGAAATCGGGAAGCAGGCGGGCGATCGCGGGAGCCATCACGCGGCCTCACGCATCAACCAGCGCTTCAGGATCTCGGCGGCCTGCGCCTCGTCGGCCTCGATCATCTGCTCAAGCCTCTTCTGGGGCGAACGGTTCAGCTTCTCGGTGAGGTCCTCGATCATGCTGGCGACCGGGCTCTGGCCGGGGGCCGCGAGGCTCGGGACGGCGTCCGGATCGGCCCCGGGGGCGGCGTTGGGACCGGCGAGCGCCGCGTTCGGCGCGGCGGCGGCGAGGGCCTGGGCCTCCGCCACGGCGGCCAGCGCCCGCGCCTCCTCCTGCTGGGCCGCCGGGATCTCCAGGATGGCCCGCATGGCGGGGCGCAGGCCGAACCAGATCAGCAGGCCCGCCACCAGCAGGATGGTGCCGGCGTTGATGAGGGTCGCCGACTGGCGCATCAGCACGTCGGTGAGGCTGAGGGGCGCCACCGGCTCCAGGGGCTGGCCGTCATTGACGAAGCCGACGGCGGCGACCTTCACGTTGTCGCCGCGCTCCTTGTTGAAGCCCGCGGCCGAGCCGACGAGTTGCTCGATCTCGGCGACCTGGGCGTCGATGGCGGCCTTGCTGGCATCGGGCCCGGCCAGCGCGGCGAGGCGGGCGCGGTTGACGAGGACCGCCACCGAGATCTGCTTGATGTTGTAGCCGTCGCTCACCGTCTGGATCGTCTTCGAGGAGATCTCGTAGTTCGTCAGGTCCTCGCGTTTCTGCGTCTCGTTGCTGGCGGTGTCGCCGCCATCCGAGCGGGCGCGCTGGTCGGGCAGATTCTGTTGCGTGGAGGTCGGGCGCTGGGCGGCGTTGCGGTTCTGCGAGTTCTCGGTCTCGCGCACGGCCCGGGTGGAGCGCTCGACGCGCTGGTCGGGATTGAAGATCGTCTCGTTCTGCACCGTCTTGTCGGTGTTGAGACGCGCCGCGACGCTGACCTCGAAGTTGCCGACGCCGAGATAGGGCGTGAGGGTGCGGCGGATGTTGTCCTGGACCTCGTGGCCGATGGTCTTCTCCAGGGTCGCCATCTTGCCGGTGGGCACGGCGCTGGCATCGTCCCCGGAGAGCAGGAGCGAGCCGTCCGAGCCGATCACGGTGACGCGGTCTGGCTTCATGCCGGGCACCGCGGAGGCGACGAGGTGGCGGATCGACTGGGCGCCGCTGACGTCGTCGGCGGGCTCGGTCCGCACCACCACCGAGGCGGAGGGGGGCTGCTGGTCGCGGCGGAACGAGCCGCGGTCGGGCAGGACGATGTGCACGCGGGCGGCCTTCACGCCCTTCATGCCCTGGATCGTGCGGGCGATCTCGCCTTCCAGGGCGCGCACGCGGGTCACCTCCTGCATGAACGAGGTCATGCCCAGCGAGCCGAGGTCGTTGAACAGCTCGTAGCCGGACTTGGCGCTCTGCGGCAGGCCCTTCTCGGCGAGCAGCATCCGGGCCTGGGCGGTGTGTCCGTAGGCGACCAGCACCGCCGCGCCGTCGGCGCTGACGTCGAAGGGGATGTTGGCGTCCTTCAGGACGCTGCCGATGCGCCCGACATCCTCGCGGCTGAGGCCCGTATAGAGGGGCTCCTGGGCCGGACGGCTCAGGTAGAAGGCGCCGAGGCCGACGGCGAGGAACACCACCACGCCGATCAGCGAGAGGGCGGCGATGCGCCGTCCGCCGAGCGCGAGGATGTTGTTCCAGAGCCGTTCGGCGTGCTGAAGACCGGACATTCGGTGGGCTGCTCCGCTTCGGATCCGCGATCCGATAGCGTCCTGTCGCCCGCCAGCCTTGCGCGGAGATTGCGTCGCGCCGCGCCGGGCGGCCCGCCCTCCGCCCAAACGCTAGAAGAACGACCGGACCAGCCCCCCCACCAGCATGTTCCAACCGTCGATCAGGATGAAGAACAGCACCTTGAACGGCAGCGAGATCACGGTGGGCGGCAGCATCATCATGCCCATCGACATGACGATGGTGGAGACGATCATGTCGATCACCAGGAACGGCAGGGCGATCAGGAAGCCGATCTCGAAGCCGCGGCGCAGCTCCGAGATCATGAAGGCCGGGATCAGGATGCGCAGGTCGATCTTCTCACCGCCCTCGGCCTTCGGGATGTTGCGGCTGGCGAGGTCCGTGAAGGTCTGAAGGTCCTTCGGACGGACATGCTGGGTCATGAATTCCCGGAACGGCTCCACGAGCTTCGGGATCGCCTCCTCCTCGGAGATGCGGTTCTCGGTGAGCGGCTTCAGGCCCTCGTTCCAGGCCCGGTCGAAGGTCGGGGCCATCACGTAGAAGGTCATGAACAGCGACAGGCTGACGAGGAAGATGTTGGCCGGCGTGCTCTGGAGGCCGAGGCCCGAGCGCAGGAACGAGAACGCGATGGCGAACCGGGTGAAGCTCGTCACCATGACGAGGAGGCCGGGGGCCAGGGACAGCACGGTGAGCAGCGCCACGAGCTGCAGGATGCGCCCGCTCGCCGCCCCGTTGCCGGCCGGCAGCAGCGCATCGAGGGCGGGCAGGCCGGTGGCCGACTGGGCCAGCGCCGGCCCCGCGAGGGCGAGGCCGGCAGCGAGGACGAGGCCGGTGGTGACGAGCCTGGGGACGGTGCGCACGGTCATGGGCCCTACTGCACCACCAGCATCTCGACGATCAGCTCGCGCACCTGCCCCTTCGTGCGGAGCGCCACCCGCTCGTTGAGGTCCTCGCGCAGGTGCTGCAGGCCGCTGGGGCCCTCGAGCTGCCGCATCGAGAGGGTGCGCAGGTAGGCGACGATGTCGGAGCGGATCTCGGCCAGGGCCACGTCGGGGTTCGGCACGCTGCCGGTCTTGAACACCACCGAGGATTCGAGGCGGACCCAGGCATCGTTGGTGTCGGCGAGGTTGGTGACCACCGAGCCGACGCTGCGCAGCGACAGGTCGCCGGTGTATTTCAGCACCTTGACCGCCTTGTCCTCCTCGTCCTTCTTCTTGACGTCCACCGCCTTCTCGACGGTGGACAGGAGGTACATGCCCAGACCGCCGCCCGTGCCGATGGCGACGAGGCTGGTCAGGGCGAGGGCCAGGATCCAGCCCTTGCCGCCGCCCTTCTTCGCTGCCGTCTTGTCGTCCTTGGCCGCCATGGGTCCGCTCCCGCTCGCCAGGTCCTAGAACGGCGCCAGGGTCTCGAAGACCTGCTGACCGAAGGTCGGCGCCTGCACGTCCGAGATGCGGCCGCGCCCGCCATAGGAGATGCGCGCCTCGGCGATCTTGTCGTAGTCGATGGTGTTCTTGCGCGAGATGTCCCGCGGCCGCACGATGCCCGCCACGGTGAGGACGCGGACCTCGTTGTTGACCCGCACCTCCTGCGAACCGCTGATCACGACGTTGCCGTTGGGCATCTGCTCGGTGACGATGGCGGCGACCTGCAGGCGCAGCACCTCCGAGCGGTCGATGTTGCCCGCGCCCTTGGTCTCCGTGGACGAGCGGATGCCGGCATCGGCGGTGGCGGAATCCTTCAGGCCCGAGACGCCGTAGCCGAAATCGAAGCCGAGGCCCGACTTCTGGCTGCGCGAGCGGTCGCTCGAATTGCCGAACTGCGCCTTGTCGTCGATCAGGATCGAGACCGTGATGACGTCGCCGATGTTGCGGGCGCGCGGATCCTGGAACATCTCGGCGCTGCCCGGCGCCCAGGTCGAGTGGTAGGTGTGGCGCCCGAGGGAGCCGTAGGTGGTCGGCAGGGCCTCGCGCGGCGGCTGCAGGCCGGTGCCGATCGGCGTCAGCAGCGGCGCCTGGCCGATCCGGTCCACCGGCGTGTTGCAGGCGCCGAGGATGGGCGCCGCCAGCACCAGGATCAGGCCGGCCCGGAACGTGTTGGGGAGCATCAGGATTTCTCGCTCGTGCGGGGCTTCTTGCCAGACTCGGTCTTGCCGGCGCCGGTCTTGCCCATCTCGGTCATCATGCGGGCCAGCTGCGCGGCGCGCGCGGCCTCCATCTCGCTCAGGATCGCGCTCGCCGTGCGGGCGTTGAGCTTGGTCAGGATCGCGGCGGCGCCCTCGTCGGGCATGTTGGCGAGCTGGAGCGCGGCGGCATCCGCCCGCATCTTGGTGTAGATCGCCACCACGCCCTCGTCGGCCTTGGCCAGGAACGCGTCGCGGCGGGCGAGCCAGGTCTCGTACTCGGCGCGCTTGGCCTCCAGGGCGGCGATCCGCTCCTCGACCTGCTTCTCCAGGCTCGCCAGCTGCTCCTTCTGCCAGGCGAAGCGCGCATCGGCGGCGGCGTCCGCGATGCTGGCGCAATAGGCCGGCGGCTTCGGCGCAGGCTTGACCGGCTCGGGTTCGAGCGCGCGGACCTCAGCGACCTGCACCGGCTCGGCGGGCTTCGCCTCGGACGCCTTGGTCTCAGAGGCCTTGGTCTCGGAGGCCTTGGCGTCGATCGCCCCCGTGGTCTCGATCGGCTGGGACACCACCGTGACGGGTTCGGCCGGGCCGAGCGGCTGGGGGACGCCGGCGACGGGCGTGACCGCGACAGGCTTGTCGGAAACAGGTTTGGCCGCGACGGCGAGGCGGGGCGCGGCCGGCTTCGGCGCGGCCTTCGGGAGGGGGCCCGGGTTCAGGCCCGAGATCGCCGGGCGGCCGCCCTCGACGGCGCCGGCCGGGCCGAGGCCGAAGGAGGCGAGCGCCAGCAGGCCGACGAGCAGCAGCACCCGCAGCGCCATCAGGGCGAGCCAGCGGGGGGGCCGCGTCAGGCCGGGCGGGCGCACCACGAGGCGGGCCGTCTCGGCCGGCAGGGGAAGGCCGTTCGCCGCGCTCATTGCACCACGAGCTCCGCCTGGAGCGCCCCGGAGGTCTTCACCGCCTGGAGGATCGAGATGATGTCGCTGGGCTTCAGCCCGACGTTGTTCAGGCCGCGCACCAGGGTCTGGAGGTCCGAGCCGCCGATGATCGCCATCCGGCCGGACTGCTCGTTGACCGCGACCTCCGTGCGCGGCACCACCGCCGTCTGCCCGTTCGAGAACGGCGCCGGCTGCGACACCTCCGGGGCCTCGGTCACCCGCACCGTCAGGTTGCCGTGCGTCACCGCCACGGTGGAGATCTGGACGTTGCGGCCGATGACCACCGTCCCGGTGCGCTGGTCGACGACGACCCGGGCCGGCGTGTCGGGGTTGACGGTGAGGTCGCCGATCTCGGCCACGAACCGGGTCTGGGCGATGTTGCTCGGCCGCATCAGGGTGATGGCCCGCTGGTCGCGGGGGGCCGCGACCCGGCGGTTGAAGCGCGCGAGGGCGTAGGCGTTGATGGCGTCGGCCACCATGGTGGCGGTCTTGAAGTCGGGGTTTTTCAGCTCGAACACCAGCTCCGGCAGGTCCCGGAAGGTGCCCGGCACCTCGCGCTCGATCAGGGCGCCGTTGGGGATGCGCCCGGCCGTCGGCACGCCCTGGGTCACGGTCTCGGCCTGGCCGCCGACGCTGAAGCCGGAGACCGCGAGGGGCCCCTGCGCGGCGGCGTAGGTCAGGCTGTCGCCGCCCATCAGGGGCGTCATCAGCAGGGTGCCGCCCTTGAGGGAGGTGGCGTCGCCGAGCGAGGTCACGGTGACGTCGATGCGCGAGCCGGTGCCGGTATAGGGCGGCAGGTCGGCGGTCACCATCACGGCGGCGACGTTGCGGGTGCGCAGGCGGGCGTCGCGGACGTTGATGCCCATGCGGTCGAGCATCGACTGCAGCGACTGCTCGGTGAACTGGGCGTTGCGCAGGGTGTCGCCGGTGCCCTGCAGGCCGGTGACGAGGCCGTAGCCCACGAGCTGGTTGTCGCGCACGCCCTTCAGGGTGGCGATGTCCTTGATCCGGGTGCCGGCCAGGGCCGGGCCGGGCAGCGCCAGGAGCAGCGCCGCACAGAGGGCCGGGATCTTGCCCACGAGGCGGCGCATCAGCGGTCCCCGGTCCGGATTCGGCCGTCGGCCATCACGGTGCCGAGGACGATGCGGTTGGTGTCGGTGTTGCGCACGCGGATGACGTCGCCGAGGCCGCCGTTCTGGAGCGGCGCGCCGACGGCGGTGATGAGCAGGCCCTGCTCCTCGAACACGATCTGGGTCGGCGTGCCCCGGCTGACGAGGCGGGGATCGTCGATGGCGTTGACCGGCACCGGCTCGCCCGGCAGCAGCATCCGCTTGGCGACTCGCCCGGAGATCGCCAGGGCGGCGTCGACCACGGCGGTGCGGGCCTTGAAGGTCTCCGGATAGGCCTGCATCCGCAGCATCGACGGCTTGATGGTGTCGCCGGGATAGATCGTCACCGTCGGCACCGGCAGCATCAGGTCCTCGGCCGCGGCCGGCCCGGCCAGCAGCGCCAGCCCGACGGCGGCGAGGCGGCACCGGCTGCGCGGCGAGAGGCCCGGAAGGTGAATACCCATGACGTGGTCGCGCCCTTGGAGAATGCCCGGACGGGCGGCCGCGGCCCGGCGCAGAGCCGGTGCCGCCCGTCGCCGCCGCGCGGAGGTGGGGGTGTGGGGCTCAGGCGGCGGCGCCGCCCGGCGCGTTCAGCGGATGCCCTTGGAGACCGTGCCGGCCATCTCGTCGGCGGCCTGGATCACCTTCGAGTTCATCTCGAAGGCGCGCTGGGCCGTGATCATGTTGGTGATCTCCTTGACGGGATCGACGTTCGAGCTCTCCAGGTAGCCCTGCTGCAGCTTGCCGAAGCTCGGGTCGCCGGGCACGCCGGTGACGGGGGCGCCGGAGGCCGCGGTCTCGCGGTAGAGGCCGTTGCCCAGGGGCTCCAGGCCGGCATCGTTGGCGAAGTTCGCCAGCGTGATCTGGCCGAGGTTCTGCGCCTGCACCTGCCCGTCCACCTTGGCGAAGACCTGTCCCGACTGGTTGATCACCACGTCGACGGCGCCGTTGGGGATGAGGATCGCCGGGTCGAGGGCGTAGCCCTCCAGGGTGACGATCTGGCCGGTGTTGTTGCGGTTGAAGGAGCCGGCGCGGGTGTAGTTGATCTCGCCGTTGGGGTTGGTGATCTGGAAGTAGCCCCGCCCGTTCACCGCGAGGTCGAGCTGGTTGGCGGTGTTGGCGAGCGGCCCCTGCCGGTGCAGGTTGCGGATGGCGGCCGTGCGCACGCCGAGGCCGAGCATCGCACCCTCCGGCACCGGCTCCTGGCCGGCCTGGTTCGGCACGCCCTGCTGGCGCTCGGCCTGGTAGAGCAGGTCGGTGAACTCGGCCCGCGCGCCCTTGAACCCGGTGGTGTTCAGGTTGGCGATGTTGTTGGCGATGACCTCGAGGTTCATCTGCTGGGCGTTCATGCCCGTGGCCGCGATGGCGAGCGCTCTCATGGTGTCACGGTCCCGTCGAAGCGTTGGGCAGGGTGGTCCGGGCGATCATCGTCAGATCGGCATGCGGCTGAGTTCGAGATAGGCGGCGACCACCTTGTCCCGGACGGCGATGGCGGTCTGCAGGCTCTGCTCGGCCGACATCACCGCCTCGACCACCTGCTGCGTCGAGGCCTTGCCCTGGAGGCCCGAGATGGCGGTGGCCTCGCCGGTGCGCAGGGAGGTGCGCAGGCCGCCGGCGAGCTGGGCCATGACGTCCCCGAAATCGGTGCCGGGGCCGGCGGTGGAGGCCGCCGGGCTCACGGGGAAGCTGGTGCGCGCCAGGGGCGCGGCGGTCTCGGTGCGGGTGATGCCGGCGGCCCGGTCGAAGGCGGCGAGCGAGGTGAGGGCTTCGATCATCGCTTAGTCTCAGGTCCTCAGGAGGTCGATGACGCTGGCGACCATGGCGCGGGCCTGCTTGATCACCTGGACGTTGGCTTCGTAGGAGCGGTTGGCCTCGCGGATGTCGGCCATTTCCACCAGCACGTTGACGTTGGGCATCTTGACGTTGCCGTCGGCATCGGCCGCCGGGTTGCCGGGGTCGCGCTCGATGCGGAAGGGCGCGTCGTCGGTGCCGATCTTGCCAAGGGCGACGCTGGGGCCGCCGGCCGCCCGGTCCATGGCGGCCCGGAAGGTCACGGTCTTGCGGGCATAGGGGTCCGCCCCGGGGCCGTCGCCGACGGATTGCGCGTTGGCGACGTTCTCGGCGGCGATGCGCAGGCGCAGGGACTGCGCCTCCATGCCGGCGCTGGCGAGACGGGTGGAGGCGGCGAGCGGATCGATCATCAGCTCTTCACCGCCGCCTTGAGCATCCGGTCGAAGGATTTGACGATGCCCATGTTGAGGTTGTGGTCGCGGCTGACCTCGCCGGCCTTCAGCATCTCCTGCTCCAGGCTCACCGAGCTCGAGGTCGAGAGCGCGTCCCAGGCATCGGCCGAGGAGACCGGCTTCGTCGGGATGCGGTTATCGCCGGCGGTGATGTGGGCGCTCTCCGTCATGGCCATGCCCATGGAGGCCGCGGAGGCCGTGCGCGCCATCACCTCGGAGAACGGCACCACGTCCCGGGCCTTGTAGTCGGGCGTGTTGGCGTTCGCGACGTTGCTGGCGATCGTCGCCTGACGCACCGCGAGGTAGCGCGCCTGCTGCGAGGCCAAGTCGAAGAGGTAGACGCCTGTCACGGCCGGCTCCGGTCCCGATCATTCATGACCGAAGCTTTAGGCAGCCTATCTTGTCCGAGGCTGACGGGGGTGGCGCCCGGAGGCGACCGCTCAGCGCGCCTCGGCGTTCGCCTCGAGGTCCCGGCCGCGGGTCTCGGGCATCAGGAAGGCCGCGATCGTGCCCACGATGCTGAAGGCCACGAGGTAGTAGGCCGGGGCCAGCTTGTCGCCCGTGAGGGCGATGAGCTTGTTCACGACGTAGTTCGTGCTGCCGCCGAAGATCGAGACCGAGAAGGCGTACACGATGGAGAGGCCCGCGCTGCGCACCGCCCGCGGCAGGGATTCGGGGATCGCCACGATGATCGCCGCGGCGTTGATCGAGGACAGGGCCGAGAGCAGGAAGGTCACGGCGTAGACCGCCGGGCCGGTCGGGTCGCGCACGAGCCAGGCGAAGGCCGGCACCGTCAGCACGACGATGAGCGCGCGGGGCCAGATCATCACCGGGCGCCGGCCGAACCGGTCGGCGAGCCAGCCGCCCAGCAGCGGGAAGGCGATGGAGGCGAGGCCGAGGGCGATCGGCACGGCGGTGGAGATCGTCTCGGTGAGGCCGAGGGTGGCCTGGGCATAGACGGGCATGTTGGTGCCCACCGCGTTGGAGACGGTGGAGGCCGCGATGATGAGGAAGGTCAGGACCAGCATCCGGCCGTGCTCGCGCACCAGGCGCCGGACCACCGCGAACGTGGATTCAGCCGCGGCCGGGTCGGCGTGCTCGCCGGCGGTCTCGGGGAGGTGGCTGCGGATGATCAGGCCGACGGGGACGACGCCGATGCCGAGCGCGAACATCACGCGCCAGCCCCAGCTTGCCATGGCGTCGTCGCCGACCGCGTAGGTCAGGGCCGAGGCCACGAGGCCGGCGATCAGGGCGGCGCAGCCCTGGCTGGCGATCTGCCAGCTCGCCACGAAGCCGCGGTGCTTCCCCGGCGCGGCCTCCAGGAGGTAGGCGGTGGAGGGGCCGACCTCGCCGCCCAGGGCCAGCCCCTGGATCAGCCGGCCCACGATGACGATGACCTGCGACCAGCCCCCGAGGGTGGCGTAGCCGGGGGCGGCCGCCAGCATCACCATGCCGATGGCCATCAGCGCGATGGTGATCAGCATGGCGGGCTTGCGCCCCGCCCGGTCCGCGAAGGCCCCGATGAGGATGCCCCCGATGGGCCGCATCACGTAGCCGATGCCGAACAGGGCCAGGGAGGCGAGCAGGCTGTCGGTGGCGTTCTCCGAGGGGAAGAACGCCTCGCCGATGGGTTTGGCGAAGAAGGCGTAGATGGTGAAGTCGTAGAATTCGAGGGCGTTGCCGAGCACAACGGCGGCGACCGCCTTGCGTTCGAGGCGCGGGGGCCCCTCGGAGGTCCCGGACGTGTGCATGGTCGTCTCCGCGTGCGGGTCCCGGGCCGGGCTCATGGCACCGGCACGTCCTGCGTCAGGGCATCGATGGAGAGCAGGTAGCCCAGCAGCGCCTCCTGGTCGGCGGCGCTGTAGCCGGACGCGGCGTCGACCCAGTAGCCGTGCCCCTCGCCCGTCACGCGCGCCGTCCGCGCCGTGGCGGAGGCGCGGTTGGCGGCCACGACCCGGCCGCGCAGGTCCCGGTCCACCAGGGCCCGCAGGCTGTTGCACGGGTCCGGCGCGAGGCCGCGCTCCAGGGTGCCGGGCACGCCGAGCTGGCCGGCCGGGTCGGTCCCCACCGCCACGCCGCCGTCGTGCAGGTAGGGCGCCGACCAGGCGAGGCCGACGAGGTTCGGCACCTTGTAGCCGCCCTCGGTGCCGGCATGGGCCCAGCCGAGCTGGACCTGCTTCAGGGCCTCGCCCTCCAGGGGGATCGGCACGATCCTGGGGTCGGCCGGCAGGGGGAAGGGCGTGTCGGTCGAAAACATCGCCGGGGTTGCGAGGTGCGCCTCCATCTTGGCGCCGGCGCGGGCCCGGGTCGGCTCGGTGCCGATCTCGCCCACTGGCACGATCCGGTTGTTGGTCAGCGCCGGGCCGGCATGGCAGCCGGCACAGCCGGCCCGCGCGAACACCGCGCGGCCGGCATCGGCCCCGGCCTTCGGGGCGGCCGGCGGACGCAGGAGGTTCTGGAAGGCCGACATGGCGTTGTTGGCGAAGTTCGCCGGCTCCCCGTCCGCCGAGGCGAACAACCCGTTGTCGGTCATGTAGTTGGTCGCCGGAAAGCTCGGCAGGACGGCGTAGCGGTTGAGGCCCGGCGAGGCCGGTGTCGGGTCGAAGGCGGCCAGGATCGCGCTCGGCCGCGTGTCCTTCGTCGGGTCGTAGCGCAGGGCCGGGTTCACCGCCCCCTGGAACAGGATGCTGAGATAGAGATCCGGATCGAGGCCGAACAGCCACGGCGCGGCGGCGGCGAGCTGCGTCGTGTCGGAATTGGCCGCGTGCACGTTGTTGTTCAGGGACGACAGGCCGTGGAAGGGCCCGACCGCCTCGCGCCCGCTCCAGCTGTAGGGCTCGCCGTAGGCCGAGAAGCTCGACGGGATCGAGGTCGGGTTCGTCACCCGGTCGGCGGAGGAATCGAAGCTGCCCGGCGGCCAGCTCGCGACTTCGACCTTGGCCGCCGCTTCTAGCCTGTCCCGGTCCGGCAGCACCGCGGTCCCTCCGTTGGCGGTCGGGACCGTGCGCGCGGGATCGCCCGCCAGGGCCGCGAGGTCGATGCTGCCGTGCATGAAGTAGGCGGAGGCGTTGGCCGAGAGGGCGAGGAGCAGCCCGGCATTGAGGTCGGCGTTCGGCGCACCCTCCACGACCTTGCCGGAGCGGGAATCGACCGCCGCGTGGCAGAGGGCGCAGGTGATGCCGAGGCGCAGGTGGCCCCGGTCGTAGAAGGTCTTCAGGCCGATGATGCCGAGGCCGCCTTTCTCGACGTCGAGGCCGGTCGAGACCAGGTCGCCCTTGCGCCACTGGCGCGCGCCGATCCGCACGTCCTGGGCGACCCGGACCTGAAGGTTGTTGGTGGCCTGGCCGCCCAGCAGCACCACGGCGCGGGCGACCTCGTAGGGCGTCAGGGCGCCGTCGAGCATCCCCATCACGTCGGTGAGGAAGACCTCGTTCCCGAAGGTCTCGGTGTAGAAGGCCTCCCGCCCGCGCGCGATGACGGCCTCGTCGATGGCGAAGGCGCCGGCCTCGGGCGACAGCGTCCGGCGTCCCGCTTCGGTGGTGCGCAGGGTCGCGGCCTCCTCGCGGCCGATGCGACGCCCGAGGACGTCGTAGGCGGTCGAGATCGGGTAGCGGTCGGGGTTGGCGAGGGAGTCGCGCGACGGTGTCGGCGCGTAGCTGAAGCGGCCGAAGGCGGCGAGGCCCGCCCCGGCGGCGAGGACGACGAGGGTACCGACGAGAAGGAAGCGGGAACGCATGCCGAGGGGGTGTCTCCGGCCTGCAGGGGCCGGCGGATAACGGGTGCCGACGGCCAAGGTTCGATGACAGATGCGCGAGTCGGCGCGCCGCGTCGGCCGGGTGCCCGGAGCCCCGCGGTTCCGGCGCCTCGGAACCGGCGCTCCCGCCAGGCGCTTGCTCTCCCGGGCGGGCCATCCGTCCGGTCGGGAGGACAGCCATGTCGCGTGACACCGAAACGCATCAAGCCCTGCTCAGCGCCCTGAAGGCCGCCCAGGGACGCTCCGACGGCAGCTTCGAGAAGGCCGTCACGGACGCCTTCGCGCATGTCTTCGACCATCTCGAGCGCCTGAACGCCGTCAGCGGGCCGGACGAGGACCGCCCGCTGGAGCCCGGCGAGTCGCCGACCCTGCGCTGAACGCCCTGCCGCGGCGGGCGTGGAGCTAGCCGCGCCCCGACGACCCCCGGACCACGAGCCGGCCGCTCAGGGTGACCTTGCGGACGGCCTCGCCCGGGGCCTTCAACCGGTCGAACAGCAGGGCCATGGCCTGGGCGCCGATCTGCGCCACGGGCTGCTCGATCACCGTGAGACCGGGCTCCACGAGGTCGGTCCACGGATCGTTGTCGAAGCCCGCGAGGCCGAGCTGGTCCGGAACCGCGAGGCCGAGGGTGCGCGCGGCGCGCACCGCGCCCATCAGCGTCAGCCCGTTCGACAGGACCAGTGCGTCGGGCCGGTCGGGCTCGGCCAGCCAGCGGGTGAGCGTGGCCTCCGCCGCCTCCGCGGTGGGGGACGCCACGCGGGTCCGGGGTTCCGCACCGAGGCGCCGCAGCGCCGCCTCGTAGGCGGTGCGACGCTCCTGCGCCGTGGAGCTGGTCGAGCCGAACAGGCCGCCGATCCGGCGGTAGCCGCGGTCCCAAAGATGATCGACCAGGGCGCCGGTCGCCGCCGCGTTGTCGAGGACGACGCTGTCGTAGGTCCCCGCCGGGCCGGTGCGGTCGATGAAGACGACCGGCACGTCGAGGCTGTCGGCCTTGAGCGATTCGGCGGTCCCGCGCGTGGGCGCGAAGATCACGCCGGTGACGCGCTCCTCCTCCATCAACCGGAGGTACAGGCGCTCGCGCTCCGGGTCCTCGTCGGTGTTGCACAGGATCACGCGCATGCCGGCGGCGTAGGCTGCATCCTCCACCGCCCGGCTCACCGCCGTGAAGAACGGGTTGCGGATATCGGCGACGATCAACCCGATGGTCTGCGTCGATTGGGAGCGCAGGCGCCGCGCGGACAGGTTCGGGCGATAGCCCGTCGCCCGAACCGCCGCCTCGACCTGCTGGCGCAGGACGTCGCTGACCGGCCCTCGCCCGAGAGCTCGGGAGACCGTGGCGGTCGAGACACCGGCGGCGCGTGCCACGTCACGAATACTGGCACTCATCGGACAGAGAACGTTTTCAGCTTCATAACGCCGTTCTGGCATCCCCCCCTCGCCACCGACAAGCGCAGAAACGGCATTATTGCGCCGAATCGCGTTGACAGAGATTGTGAAAACGTTTTCATAGGGGCAACAGCCGTCACGGCAACAATCTTCACGGGAGGAGCACGCCATGCTCGCGCCGACGCCGACCCTACCCCCCCGCCTGCTGATCCAGCTGGGCGCGGCCCCGGCCAGCAAGGACGCGGCGATCCGCGCGGCGGCCCAGCTCCTCGTCGCCTCCGGCTGCATCGATGCGCCCTACGAGGCCAGCATGCTGCGGCGCGAGGGCGTGTCGAACACCTATCTGGGCCACGGCGTGGTCATCCCCCACGGCATGGTCGACGACCGCCACCACGTCCGCGCCAGCGGGCTGGCGGTCCTGCAGGTTCCGGACGGGATCACATGGCACGACGGCCAGGTCGCCCACCTGGTGGTCGCCATCGCGGCGCAGTCCGATACCCACATCACCATCCTGCGCCGCCTCACCCGGCTGATCCAGGACGAGGCGCGCCTCGCGGCCCTGCGCACCACCACCCGCAAGGAGGACATCGCCGCGGCCCTCACCGAGGACGCGCCGGCCCCCGGCGCCGCCGGCCCGGCCGGCGATCTCAGGCAGCGCTTCGACTGGACCGTCGACTATCCCACCGGCCTCCATGCCCGCCCGGCCGCCCACTGGGTCGAGACGGCCCGCGCCTCCCCCGCCCGGATCCAGGTGCGCCACGGCGCCGAGGTGGCCGACGCCAAGAACCTGATCGCCCTGCTCCAGCTCGGCCTGCGCTGCGGCGACGCGGTGACGATCTCGGCGGAGGGGGACGACGAGGCCGGCGCCCTCGCGCGAATCTGCGCGGCGGTGACGAGCCTGAGCGCGGGAGAGAAGGCCGCCGCCCAGGCCGCGGCCGACGCCGCCGCCCGCGCGGCTGGCCCGGTGGCCGGCTGGAATCCCGCCGATGCGCCCCGGGTGCTGGCGGGCCTCGGCGCGAGCCCCGGCCTCACCATCGGTCCCATCCACGTGCTGAGCCAGACGGAGGTCGCGGTCCGGGACGAGCCCGAGCCCCTGACCTCGGGCGGCGACCGCCTGCACGCGGCTTTGGCCGCCACCGAGGGCCAGCTCCGGGCCCTGGCGGACGACACCGAGCGCCGCCTCGGCAAGACCGATGCGGGCATCTTCCGGGCCCAGGGCGAGCTCATCGCCGACACCGACCTGATCACCCTGGCCTGCCAGCTGATGGTGGAGGGACACGGGGTCGCCTTCGCCTGGAACCAGGCGGTGGAGCGGATGGCCGGCCGCCTTTCGGCCCTGGGCAATCCCGTGCTCGCCGCCCGCGCGGCGGACCTGCGCGACGTCGGCCGGCGGGTGCTAGCGCAGATCGACCCGTCGCTGAAGAGCGGCCACGACCTGCCGGACGCGCCCTGCATCCTCATCGCCCCCGACCTCGCCCCGTCCGACACCGCGGGCCTCGACCCGACCCGGGTGATCGGCCTCGCCACGGCCCAGGGCGGCCCGACCTCGCACACCGCGATCCTCGCCCGCACCCTGGGGATTCCCGCCATGGTGGCGGGCGGCCCCACCCTGCTCGCCCTGGAGAACCACACCACCGCGATCCTCGACGGCGGCACCGGCCGGCTCTACCTCGATCCGAGCGCGGCCGACCTCGCCTCGGCCCGGGACTGGAGCGCGCGCCAGCGCGCCAAGGCCGAGGAGGAGGCCCGCGCGCGCGCCCTGCCCGCCCGCACCCGGGACGGGCACGCGCTCGCCATCGGGGCCAACGTCAACAATCCCGAGCAGGTGCCCTTCGCCCTGGACCAGGGCGCCGAGGGCGTGGGCCTGATGCGCACCGAGTTCCTCTTCCTCGAGCGCGGCGACACGCCCACGGAGGACGACCAGTACGCCACGTACCGGGCGATGCTGGACGCGCTCGCCGGCCGGCCCCTCATCGTGCGCACCCTCGACATCGGCGGCGACAAGCAGGTGGCCCACCTGCACCTGCCCCGGGAGGAAAACCCCTTCCTGGGCGTGCGCGGCGCCCGGCTGCTCCTGCGCCGGCCCGACCTGATGGAGCCGCAGCTGCGGGCCCTGTACCGGGCGGCGCGGGACGGCATCGCGGCCGGCGCCGCCACCGGCAAGGATGCCCCCCTGTCGATCATGTTCCCGATGATCACCTCGGTGCCGGAGGTGCTGGCGCTCCGCGCCCATTGCGCGCGCATCCGGGCCGAGCTCGACGCCCCGGAGCTGCCGCTCGGCATCATGATCGAGGTGCCGGCCGCCGCGATCCAGGCCGATGCCCTGGCCCGGCACTGCGACTTCTTCTCGATCGGCACCAACGACCTGACGCAGTACGCCCTGGCGATCGACCGCCAGAACACCGAGCTCGCGCCCGAGGCCGATTCCCTGCATCCGGCGGTCCTGCGGCTGATCCACATGACCTGCGAGGGCGCCGCCCGGCACAAGCGCTGGGTCGGCGTCTGCGGCGGCATCGCCGGCGATCCGTTCGGCGCCTGCCTGCTCGCCGGCCTCGGGGTCCACGAGCTGTCGATGACCCCGCGCGACGTGGCCTCCGTCAAGGCGCGGCTGCGGACGAGCGAGATGGGCGCCCTGCGGGCCCTGGCCGCCCGGGCCTGCGCCCAGGAGGACGCGGCCGCGGTCCGGGCCCTGGCGGTTCTCCTCGACGGAGAGCCCGCATGACCCGCGTCGTCACCCTCACGCTCAATCCGGCCCTCGACAGGACCGTGATCCTCGACGACCTCCGGCCCGGCCACGTCCACCGGGCGCGCAGCACCCGCTCGGATGCGGGCGGCAAGGGCGTCAACGTCGCCGCCTGCCTCGCCGACTGGGGCGTCCCGGTCGCGGCCGCCGGCCTCCTCGGCCAGGACAATGCCGGGCCGTTCGAGACCCTGCTCGCGGCCAAGGGCATCGCGGATCGCTTCGTCCGGATCCCGGGCGAGACCCGGACCAACCTGAAGCTGGTCGACGGCGCCGGCGGCGACACCACCGACATCAACCTGCCGGGCCTCACCGTCGAGGCCGGCAGCCTCGACGCCGTCCGGGCGATGCTGCGCCAGGCCGTGGAGCCCGGCACCCTGGTGGTGCTGGCCGGCAGCCTGCCGGGCGGCGTGTCCCCGGCGATCTACGCCGAGATCGCCGCCGAGCTGCGGCCGCTGGGCGCCCGCCTCGTCCTCGACGCGTCCGGCCCGGCCCTGGCGGCGGCCCTGGCCGCACCGGCCGAGGCGCTGCCCTTCGCGGTCAAGCCCAACCGGCACGAGCTCGAGGAGTGGGCCGGGCGGTCCCTGCCGGATCTGGCCGGGGTGGCGGCGGCGGCCCAGGGCCTCTTGGCGCGCGGCATCCCCCTGGTGGTGGTGTCGCTCGGCGCCGAGGGGGCGCTGTTCGCCACCGCCGAGGGCACGGCCCTGGCCCATCCGCCCGCGACCCGGGTGACCAGCACGGTGGGCGCGGGCGACGCCCTCGTGGCCGGCCTCGTGGCGGGCCTGCATGCGAACCTGGACCGGCTCGTCACCGCCCGGCTCGCCCTGGCCTTCGCCGCCGGCAAGCTCACCCTGCCGGGCGCCAACCTGCCCGCCCGCGACACGGTCCTGGCGCTCGCCGGGACGGTGCGGGTGGAGCCCCTCGCGGCCTCGGACGGAGGCACGGAGATCCGACGCCGGACGGCGACACAGGACGGCGACGCGCCGGCGGGCCGGGACGCGGCGCAACGGGAGGACGCCATGGGGAGGATGCCATGACACAGGTGCTCGCAGTGGTGGGAGGCGGGGATCTCGGCCTGCACGCGGTGCTGGCCGGCGAGGCCCTGCGCAAGGCGGCGGGCCGGCGCAACCAGCCCCTCGACCTGGAATTGCGCGGCAAGGGCGTGACCGGCAACGCCCTCAGCGCGGGCGCCATCGCCAACGCCGAGGCGGTGCTGCTGGTCGGCGACGGCGACCTCGACGAGGGCCGCTTCGGGGCCATGCGCCGGGCCCGGATCCGCATCGAGGACGTGCTCACCGATGCCCATGCGGTGCTCGACCGGTTCCTCGGCGGGGCGGGCGAAGGGGGCATGGGCGAAGGGGGCATGGGCGAAGAGGGCACGGGCGAAGGGAATACGGGCGAGCGGGGTTCACCGACGGACGCGCCGCCGAACGGGCGCAAGCGGATCGTCGCCATCACCTCCTGCCCCACCGGCATCGCCCATACCTTCATGGCCGCCGAGGGCATCCAGGCGGCGGCCGAGGCCCTCGGGCACGACGTCCGGGTCGAGACGCAGGGATCGGTGGGCGCCCGCGACGCCCTGACGGCCGACGAGATCGCGGTGGCCGACATCGTGCTGATCGCCGCCGATACCGGCGTCGACCGAACGCGCTTTGCCGGCAAGCGGCTCTACGCCACCAACACCAAGGCGGCGATCCGCGACGGCAAGGGCCTGCTGGCCACGGCCCTCGCCGAGGCGCAGCGCCAGCCCGCCGCCGGAAGCGATGCGGCGGACGGCTCGGCCCGTCCGGCGGCGGCAGAGGAGAAGAAAGCGGGCGCCTACAAGCACCTGATGACCGGCGTCTCGTTCATGCTGCCCTTCGTGGTGGCGGGCGGCCTGCTCATCGCCCTGGCCTTCGCCTTCGGGGGCATCGACGCGATGAAGCCCGACCACGCCGGCAGCCTCGGCTTCGCCCTCGGCGAGATCGGCGCCAAGGCGGCCTTCGCCCTGATCGTGCCGGTGCTGGCCGGCTACATCGCCTTCTCCATCGCGGACCGGCCCGGCATCGCGCCGGGCATGATCGGCGGCATGCTCGCCGCCAACCTGCAGGCCGGCTTCCTCGGCGGCATCGCGGCGGGCTTCATCGCCGGGACCACCACCGCCTTCCTCAACCGGCACATCCGCCTGCACAGGAACCTGGAAGGCCTGAAGCCCGTCCTGATCCTGCCGCTGCTGGCCACCGCCGTGACCGGCCTGCTGATGATCTACGTCGTCGGCGTCCCCGTGGCGGCGATCCTGGCGGCGCTCACCGATTGGCTGCGCAGCATGCAGGGGGCCAGCGCCGTCGTGCTCGGCCTGGTGCTCGGCGGCATGATGGCGGTGGATATGGGCGGCCCGGTCAACAAGGCGGCCTATGCCTCCGCCGCCGCCCTGATAGCCTCGGGCATCACGGCGCCCATGGCCGCCGTGATGATCGGCGGCATGACGCCTCCGCTGGGGATCGCGCTCGCCACCCGCCTGTTCCCCGGGCGCTTCTCGAAGGCCGAGCGCGAGGCCGGCGCCGCCGCCGCGGTGCTCGGCGCCGCCTTCATCACCGAGGGGGCGATCCCCTTCGCGGCGGCCGACCCCCTGCGGGTGATCCCCGCCATGGTGGCGGGCTCGGCCCTGGCCGGCGCCGTGGCGCTCAGCCTCGGGGTCGAACTGAAGGTGCCGCATGGCGGCCTCTTCGTCCTGCCGATCCCCAACGCGGTGACCAACGTCCCCGGCGCGCTGATCGCCCTGGTGGTCGGCACCCTCGTCACCGGACTGCTCGTCGGCCTGCTGAAGAAGCGCGCCGCCTGACGCTGCCGGCGCTCGACCCGGGCGCCGTGACTTGGGCGCCGTGACTTGGGCGCCGTGACTTGGGCGCCGTGACTTGGGCGCCGTGACTTGGGCGCCGGCGAACGGCCGGCGACCCGCACCGAATACCCGGCAGCAAGACCGGGGACGCGAACACCATGAAATCGGAGGGGGCACACGATGAACAAGGGATCGATCGCCGTCGCGGCCGGCTCACGCCTGGGCATGGGCACGGGCTTGAGCTTGAGTTTGGGTCTGGCCTTGAGCTTGGCGACGCTGACACTCGACTCGGGGGCACGCGCGCAGGATGCGGGGGCCGTCGGACCCGGCGTTCCCGTGGCGGCCCGGCCGCCGGCCCCGGGCCGCCCGGGCCGCCTGCCGCCCCGTCCTGACGGCCAGGACATCACGGGGGCCCAGAGCGCGGCGGGCGCCGCGGACACCCTCGGCCAGAGCGCCACCCCCGCCACCCTGCCCCCCGGCGTGTTCGACCTCGGCCACGGCCTCAGCCTCAGCGCCAACTACACCGGACAGGCCGCCGCCAACCCCATCGGCGGCATCCGCCAGGGCAGCGCCTATGCCGGGCAGCTGTTCTTCGGCATCGACGCCGACCTCGACCGCATCGCCGGCCTCGCCGGCGGCGCCCTCCACGTCGCCGTCACCAACCGCCACGGCGACAACCTCGCGGGCGACTTCATCGGCAACAACACCTCCGTCCAGGAAATCTACGGCGGCGGACAGACCACCCGCCTCACCCTGCTCAGCTACGAGCAGAAGCTCCTCGACGACCGCCTCGTGGTCGAGTTCGGCCGCCTCGTGGCCAACATCGCCTTCCTCAACTCGCCGATCTACTGCAACTTCCAGTCCAATTCCGCCTGCGGAAACCCGACCTTCGTCTTCAAGACCTCGAACTTCACCTTCTGGCCCGTCGCCAGCTGGGGCGCCCACGCCAAGGCCTGGCTCACCGACCGCATCTTCGTCCATGCCGGCGTCTACGAGGTCAATCCCCGCCACCAGCAGCCCGGCGACAACGGCCTCGACTTCTCCACCCGCGGCGCCACCGGCGCGATCCTGCCCGTCGAGCTCGGCTACTCCACCACCTTCGCCAACGATCCCCTGCCCCGCAACTACGGCATCGGCGGATGGTACGACGCCTCCGACTACGCCGACCCCGTCCGTGACCTCACCGGCCAGCGCGCCGTCCTCACCGGCCTCGCCCCCGCCACCCGCTTCGGACGCTCGGGCGTCTATGCCCGCTTCGACCAGATGGTCTGGCGCCCCGATCCCGCCGCCATCCAGGGCCTGACCCTCTTCGGCGTCGCCATGGCGGGCACCTCCGGGCGCCTCGTCGAGGACTACTTCCTCGAGATCGGCGCCCTCCAGACCGGCACCTTCCCGGGCCGCCCCTTCGACACCCTCGGCTTCGTCGTCAACACCCAGTGCTTCTCGCCCCTGGCCCTGTCCAACATCAGCGCCGTCCAGGCCAGCCTCGGCCTCGGCCGCCCCCTGCCCCGCCAGCAGATCATGATGGAGCTCAACTACGGCATCCAGGTCACCCCCGCCGTCCGCCTCACCCCCAACCTCCAGTACATCGTCAACCCCGACCAGACCCGCTTTCCCGCCTACACCAGGAACATCCCCGACGCCCTCGTCGTCGGCGCGAAGCTCTCCGTCGACCTCTTCACCCTCGCCGGCCTCGCAACCGGGCCGGGGCTCTGAGCCGACAGCCCCGCGCCCCGCCTTCGGCGGCCGGCCTCTCCGTCAGGCCCGCTCCGCCGAAGGCTCCGGCATGCGCGTGAGAAGGAGCGCCGCGCCGATGCCGATGGCGGACGAGACCAGGAACGCCGCCGTGAAACCGCGCCAATCGACGATGCTTCCGGCGAGCACGTTCGAGAGGGCGATGGCGACGCCCTGGACGGTGGCCACCACCCCCGAGGCGAGGTTGTAGCGGGCCTTGTCCTCCATGAGGTCGGCGATCACCAGGGGCTTGATGGCGCTGTAGAGGCCGGTGCTGACGCCCTCCAGGGCCTGCACCGCGAACAACCAGACCGCGTCGTCCGACAGGGTGTAGAGCAGCGCGCGCACCGGCAGCATCGCGAAGGCGAACAGGAGGATCGGCTTGCGGCCCCAGCCATCGGCGAAGCGCCCGACCAGGATGGCCATGGGCAACATCACCGCCTGCGCCGCCACGATGGTCGTCGAGGTGATGGCGGCCGACCAGTTCTCGTGGGCCAGGGAGATCTTCTGCGCGACCAGGGAAGCCATCGGCCCGTTGGCCAGCTGGAACAGGAAGATCGACGCGGCGAAGACGAGGAGCGGGCGGTTGCCGAGGAGCACCTTGAAGGCGGCGCCCGAGCGTGGCTTCGGCTTCACCCCCTCGGCCAGTTCCCGCCCGACGAGGTCGCGGGGAACCGACAGGACCGCCGCGGCGGCCGCGAACGACAGGGCGGGCACGAGGAAGAACACCGCCCGGTCGGGGAAGCCGTAACCGACCAGCGCGATCAGGACCGCGATGACGACGTTGCCGCCCCGGTACCAGGCGCTGTTGCGGCCCATCCGGCGCGACAGGCGGGCCTTCGGGAAGATGCCGAGGGTGAGGCCCGCGATGGTCGGGGTGAAGCTGCTGCCCGCCGCGGTCAGGACCGTGAAGGCCAGGAGCACCGGCCAGAATTGCGGCCAGAGCGCGATGACCACCGCCCCGGCGGAGGCCGCCAGCAGGGCGGCGACGATGGCCCAGCGCTTGTCGCGCGCGCGGTCGATGACCGCTCCGAGCGGCGCCTGCAGACCGACGCCGACGAGGCCCGCCAGGGTGGTCACGAGGCCGACCGTGGTCGCGCTCCACTCGCGGTGCACCAGCAGGAAGACATTGAGGTAGGGCCGCAGCCCCCCGTTCACGTCGACCAGGGTGAGGTTCAGGAAGTCGAACTTGCGCGGATGCAGGTCCTTCGCGGTGCCCGCCCCGCCCTGGCCCTTCTCCACGTTGCCGTCCTGCCCCTTGCCGTCCTGCCCCTTGCAATCTTGCCGCTTGCAATCTTGCCCGTCGTCCGGTTCCCCGTCCCGCCCCGCCCTGTGCGCCATCGCTCTGTATTGCCCGTTCCGGTCTCGCTGTGACCGGGTGTGACGCCCCGGCGGTCATTCCGTTCCCGTGCAGGTGGCATCGGGACGACGGCGAGGGGTCGGGCATCGCCGCGTCCGGGTGGACACGACGCGACCCGCCGCGGCGTGGGCCGGGCGGGTCGGTGTGGGCTCCGGTCGGTGGTGGCTGGGCTACAGGTTGAGGAAAGCCTGGGCCGATCCGACGATGGTGAAGACGAGGCCACCGGCGAAGGCGGCGACCATGGCGTAGGAGAAGCCTTTCAGCAGCATGGGGGTCTCCGTTGCGGGTCCGATCAGCAGCGGTTACCGCCGGAGGTCTGGCCGTATTGCTGGGTGGGGAAGTTCTGCTGGTTGGCGTTGCCCTCGGCGGCCGAGCTCATCGGGCAGCTATAGGGGTTTCGCAAGGGGGCGACGCTACGGAACTCCAATGAACCGGTCGTTTCGACGTCGTAGGGCGAGAAAGCGGTGTAACGGGACGGCCTTTCGAAAGCCATGGCGGACGAGATCGGAGCAACGCCGAGGACGAGGGCGGCGGCGAGGGCGGCGATACGGGTCTTCATTGAGGCTAACGGGCTCCTATACAGTACGAACCGGGTTATATGGTTCGCTTTATCTGTCTGAACCCAATATGGGGTCTCGATCTCATCCATGACGTGCGTCCAGGCACGTGGAGGACAGGATTAAACGATCGGTCCCGAGATGACGATTCGAACACGTCTGGATGCATCATGAATACATCTTGGACAAAGACGTCGTAAGTCTCTGGCGAAGGCCTGCCCGCGCCGCTCAGGTCGCGCATTGCGCTGGACAAAAGCACATAACAAATTTTATCCCTAAGGGAATAGGTCTACATCTCCCAGAATATAAGGCCCTTCATCAAAATCCTCGATATCGACTGTAATTTCGGATAGATTTAATTTCGACAAGCTATCTTTATCGATAGAAAATCTTATATTTCCGATTGCAGTAATATTTTTACATTTATCGATCTCTGATACTCCAAGCGAGACATGAGGCTCCACCGCGGTTCCCAGAGACAGAAATTTATTCTCGATTGCTGAGTCGCGTCCGGGCGCTAGCGTTGATTTTTCGAAATTTTTTAATTCCTTGGCCTCCTCATCACTTAGCGTCCGGACTCATAACCAGTAGCTGACGGTCGCGGCGAGGCAGACGGCGGCGAGGTAGTTGACCGCCGAGCGGTCGTAGCGCGTAGCGATGCGGCGGAAGTCTTTCAGGCGACCGAACATCCGCTCGATGCTGTTGCGGCCCCGATAGAGCACAGGCGAGAAGCACGGCTTCCAGCGCCGGTTGACCTTGGGCGGGATGTTGGGCGCGGCTCCGGCCGCCTCGATTTGTCGGCGGATGGCATCGCTGTCGTAGCCCTTGTCAGCCAGCACGACGCGGCAGGCGGGCAGGCGTGCGAGCAGCAGCGCACCGGCCTTGCAGTCGGCGACCTGCCCGCCAGTCAGCAGGAAGGCGAGCGGGCGGCAGCCGCGGTCGGTGAGAGCGTGGATCTTGGTCGTGCGCCCGCCCCGCGAGCGGCCGATGGCCTGGTTTTGCTCCCCCCTTTACCCCCGGCGGCGCAGCGATGGGCTTTCACGGCGGTGGAGTCGATCAGCACCTGGGAGGGCGGCCCGCCGGCCTGGGACAGTGTCTCGAATAACCCGACCCAGACCCCCTTGGCCGCCCAGCGCACGAAGCGGTTGTAGAGCGTCTTCTTCGGCCCGTAGACGTCCCGCGGCGCGTCCGTCCAGCGGCCGCCGGACTTGAGCACGTGGACGATACCACTGATCACCCGCCGGTCGTCCACGCGCTCCTTGCCCCGCGTGTCGGTGGGCAGGTGCGGCGCGATCCGCGCAAACTGCTCGTCCGTCAGCCAGAACTGATCCATCGGCCCCTCCCATGGGAGCCGTGAATCACACCTACGCCGTCCGCGCCACCCTTATGGGTCCGGACGCTAGTATTCTCATTGAATTGAGCCAGCAAATAACAACGGCCATATCCATTTTTCCTGAAATATTCTCCGCTTGTTCAATAAGGATATTTGCATACGATAAAACTCGATCTGTTATGAAAACATCAGGCTCCGAGGATAGTTTGTGCCTAGTCATACTATCAAACTCCTCTTGACGTTTATGATACATTTTTCCCAATCATTGAATGGGATCTTTGAATACGTCTCCAGACTCACAATCGATAATGCCAAACACCACAAATTGATTATGATAGATCAATATTTCCTAACATTGATCAATATCGATCATTTAGAAAAATCTGATTACTTATTTTTGTCTCAAGAAGCCTTGACAAACAGAGCCTGCGACTTTCCTAAAAAAGGGAGTCGTTCCATTAGGGCACGCGTAATTACAAAAAGACGAGCCGTCGTCTGGAGCGTTTTCATACATACATAAATAAACTACCTGCCCCTGGGAGGGAAGCATATAGTTATTTTCGTTTTTTGCGCTTGCAGCATTAGCGCCCTCAAGAAGGCATACGAGTGCCAATGTACATGCCACTACGAAAAATTGTCTAGAAACCGCCTTGGCGCATCTAAGAAAACCCGGCACCGTTAAAATCCTTGCGTTTCGGGAGCCGGAAATCGAACTCTCAAAGACAATGTCTTTCCAGGGTAGAAAACCGCCACCAAAACCAGCGGAGATTTTTTGAACATCCGGATTGACCCGACCACCGGTTCTCGTTCTCAAGTCGCCCAAACAAGCCAGTTTTCAGCACCTCCGCGCCGCGCTCATGCCCAAAAACAGAGACGCCGCCTGCGCGTGGTATACTGAATTTTTCGCCAACGCCTGAAGTCCACGCGCAGGCCAGGCCGGATAATCCATGACATTAATGTCAAGCAACACCGTGGAACATCAAGGTCGGGGCAGACTTACAGCCGCACTGTGCCGCTCGTGAGCACATGACTGGAAGTCTAACATGAAAACCCTCGCAATGGTTCTGGCCTCCGGCCTGATGTTCGCCAGCTTTTCCCTCGGCTCCGCCTCGGCCGCCCCGGGCCTGACCTCGGCCGAGCGGATGCGCGCCAGCTCGTCGATCGGCCACGCGGGCAACTACAAGGCGCGCAAGTACCACATGCGCCATCGCGGCCATCGCCACGACGCGATCCACCATTCGCGCGCCCATCGCCTGCACCACACCCGCAACCGCCTGATGCATGGCGATCCGAACGCCCGCAACCCGATGCTGCCCGGCTACGCCCAGCAGCGCGGCAACACCTCGGGCGGCCCGCGCTACTGAGGCCTGCCGGACCGGGCGGACCCAGGCGCCGGGCGTCGCCGTGCGCGGGTGTCCGGGTCCGCCCCCAACCTCTCCGATGCCCCCGCCGGCCCGGCCGGCCGGCGCATCCCGCCAGACGGGGTGACGCCGGCCGGTCGCGTCGGCTAAGCACGGGGCCCGCGCGGCCCGGACAGTGGCGCCTGGCCGGCGGGAGCGAGGACCGGAACCGATGCCCCCGTGGCCGCCGAGCCTGCAGGACGCGCGCTGGCGGGTCGGCCTCTTCAGCCTGCTCTACCTCTACCAGGGGCTCGTCGCCGGCTTCGCCCTGACGGCGCTGGCCAACCACTTCGCCGCCATGGGCGCCTCCACCGCGGAGGTGGGCCGCCACCTCGCCGTGGTCGGCCTGCCCTGGGTCCTGCAGCCCCTGCTCTGGGGGCCGGTGATCGACCGGGCGACGCCCGACCACATGGGGCCGCGCCGCCGCTGGCTCGTCCTCGCCCTGGTCGGCGCGCAGGCGAGCCTCGCGGGCCTGTTCCTTCTCGGCGGCGCGCCGGGCCTCACGGCCGTCAGCCTCGTCCTCCTCCTGCACAGCCTGGCCGCCTCCCTGGCCGACACCGCCACCGACCGCCTGATCGCCGGCAGCGTGCCGGCCGGCGAGCTCGGGCGCACCAGCGCGGCAACGCGGGCGGGCTTCGTGCTCGGCAGCGCGGCCGGAACCGCGCTCTTCGCCTGGGTGCTGGAGGCGGGGGGCTTCGCCGCCGCGGCGGGCGCCCTCCTCGGCGTCACCACTCCGATCGCCCTCGCGGCCGCGCTCGTGCGCGAGGCGCCGGGGGACCGGCTCCTCGCCTGGCCGCAGAGGGGGACGGCCCCCGTGGCCGGACCGGGCCGCGTCGCCGCGGCGGTCGCCTTCGTCCGCGGGCTCGCCGACGACTTCCGCAGCCGCGACGCCGCCCGCTTGCTGGCGCTGTGCTTTGCCATCGATTTCGGGCTGGCGCTGTTCCAGGTGCCCTTCGCCGTCGCCCTGGTGCAGGTCCATGGCTGGGATGCCGGCGGCCTCTCGCGCCTGCAGGCCCTACTCGCCCTCCTGGGCGGAACCCTCGGGGCGGCGGGCATCGGCGCCTCCGTCGACCGCCTCGGTCCGGGGCCGGCCCTGCGCGCCCTCCTCCTCGCCTGCGCGTCGGCCTTCGGGATCGCGGGCGGACTGATCGCGGCCGGGCTGGAGGCCGCCACGGGGCCCCTCATCCTGGGCCTCGCCAACGTCGTGCCGGCCCTGCTCTACGTCGCCCTGCTGCCCACCGTGCTCCTGGCGACCCGCCGGGGACGGGCCTCGGCCACGCAGTTCCAGATCTACATGGCGGCGATGAATCTCGGCGACGTCGCCGGCTCGGCCCTCGCCGGCGGCCTCGCCGCGGCGGTTCCCTCAGGCCTCGTCGCCCTCGGCGTCGCCCTGCTGTTCCTCATCGGAACCCGCGTCGCCTGGGCCTCGCCCGGGTGATGGGCGGTGGCTCAAGGCCTGTCCGGCATGGCGCCGAGCCCGGACGAGCCGGCCCGGCCTGCGCGCTACCAGCCGTTTCGCGCCCGCCGCGCGCGGTTCCTGCGTCTGCGGGAGATCGAGGCCCGGAGCGCATAACCAAGAATAAATCCCAGTAAGATCAGTCCTGGCACGTACCATCCCAGGATGATTGGCGCCGGTATGCTGGCAACGTAGGCAACGCATGCGTCCCAGTAAGGGAGGATGAACGCGACAAAACTATCCCAGTACGCTGTTAACAAATCCATGAGCATGCGCCTCGACGGAGACTCGCAAGTTACGAGCGGCACCCTGCTGGAAGCTATGCCATAAAGGCGACGCGAATGTCACCTTTCGCGCAACTGTCTGGACAGACCTCCCGTTGGGGTCCTGCACGCCTCCGCCCAGCACCCGGGGCGTGCGGCAAACGAGGGACATCGAAGTGCCGAAGGCCGGATCGCTGATCGCCCTGGGTCTGCTCTGCGTCGCCGCGGAGGCGCAGGCCCAGCCCACCCGCATGGTCCTGGCGCACGCCGAGCATCTGATCCCGCTCCTGGCGGACACGGGTCTCCGCCCAAGCCCGCCGAGTGCCCGGTCGGCGTACCGGCAGATCGTGCAGCGCGCGGCGGCGGCGGAGGGACTGCCGGCCGAGATCGCCGACGCCGTGATGCAGATCGAGAGCGGCTACGACCCGACCGTGATCGGAGGCGCGGGCGAGATCGGCCTGATGCAGGTTCTGCCGACCACCGCCGCGATGCTGGGCTTCCGGGGAAGCACGGCGGAACTGGCCCAACCCGACCTCAACGTCCACTACGGCGTCCGCTACCTGGCCGAAGCCTGGCGCCTGGCCAAGGGCGACCTCTGCCGCACCCTGATGAAGTACCGGGCCGGCCATGGGTCGGAGGTCATGTCGCCCCTGTCGATCACCTATTGTCGCCGCGCCCAGGCGGCTCTCGATATCCCGGAGGCCCAACGCGCGGCGCCGGCACCTCCCGGACTCCGAAGCGCCACGCGGGCGTCCCTGACCAGGACGCCGCTGCCGAAGGGATTGAAGCGGGGGACGCCGGAATTCGAAGCGGCCTACTGGGCCGCGCACGAGGCCCGCATCGCGAAGCTCAAGGCGCGCCTTCAGGCCAACTGGCGGGCGCGGAGCGCAAAGCCCGTCTAGGCGCCGAAGACGGCCGCCGAGGCGGCACGCGAATCCGTCGGGGCCGATCGAGCCGCGTGTCTCGGACGCGCTCAGGAATCTTCGAGGGTGAAGTCGTGCGCGGTCCGCACCAGGAAATAGGCGCGGAGCCGACGGCGCAGCGTCAGGGCGATCCGCGGCGAGCCGATGCAGACCAGCCGGAACATGGTCCATCGACTGAAGAGCGGCAGGCGATAATGCCGGGACAGCAGGATGCGGAGGGCCATCCATTTCCGCCCCGCCATGGCGGCATCGACCGTGGCGCCGACGGCAACCCTGGCAAGGAGCACATCGCGGGCCGCGCAAATCTCCGTCCCGCCGCGGATTGCCAGGACGGATTCAAAGAACAGGTCCTGCCTGCGGTTGATCAGGTCCGATCGTGCGATGGAATTCGGGGTCAGCCGATAGTCCGAGACGAACGTGTCGACGAAGACGAATGCGTGCGGATCGGCCGTCTTACCGAGGCGAATGCCGAAATCGGCGTCGACGCAATCCCCGACCTCGTCCTCGAACCGGAAGGCCGTCGCATGGGCCCGCGCCGAGGAGACCAGGTAGCTGTTGTTGGGCATCTGCTGCAGGAGCGCGGCGACGAGGGGCATCGCCTGAGGGCCGGCCTCTTCCGGGACGCGATGATAGGTGCGGTTCCAGGTCTGGGTGCGCTTCGGCAGCACCCGGCCGGTCTCATCGATGACGCGCTGCTTGCCGTACACGCACAGACACCCCGGATGCGCATCCCAGGTGCGCGCGAGCGTCCTGATCGCATCGTCACGCAGGCGATCATCGTCATGCAGCAGGATCAGCCTCGCGCCCTTGGCCGCCGCGAACAACGCATTGATATTTCGCGCCTGCCCGGCGCGCGGCGCGTTGTGCCGGTAATGGATTTCCACTTCGGACGCCGCGGGCATGCTGGAAACCATCGCCTCGCTGACGGTTCCGCTCGAGTCGTCCCCAACAAGGATTTCCAATGGACGGTATTGCTGAGCCAGACAGCTCTCGATGGCCTGCTTGAGAAAGTCCGGACGGTTGCAGGTTGGAATACAGATGGATATCAGATCTTTCTGTCTATCGATTTGATCGCTCCTCCTTTCCAGATTTTGTCCCATGCGCGCTTTTTATTGCCTTCTCAAGCCGCCCAATACAAAACCAACGTTGTCTTTGAACTGCCCGAGCGCGCAGGAAATCAAGATACCGAAGAACACTGTCACGAAAATCGCAAAAATCAAGACCATCAAAAGATTTGGTGACAACTGGGCTGTAAATTCGCCACGAACGACCTCGGATACAACAAAAGATAAGATTGAGGCACCGCATGGCGCAATAATCGCAGTCGCGAGGTCGCTCCAATTATTGACAAACTATAAACCATTACGCCAAACGTGATAGGCGCCTCGCACAAAAGCAGGAGCGAGTAGGTGATGACTGTCTCTTGAAGATTTTGATTTTTCACGATTAAAATTCCCAAGATCACAATCAGCGTTTTTACCACGATGAGGCCCAGCAATGTTCCGGGGCGCCCCATCGCTATGAGATAAGAGCCGCAAATGAATTGGATACACTGAACGCCTCCGACAATCAGGAGTGGACGCACGATCTCATCGGCACCAATCCATTGGCCTCCGAGCGCAATACGAACGAGATCTGGTGACAAAGCGGCCACACCGAGAAAAGCCGGCGTTCCGAAGGTGGCGCAGAGCGACACCGTCCGGAGGAACGACCGGGCCAGCCGCTGCGGATCGGACGCGATGCGGGACAGGAAACTGAGTGCCACGGCCGAGACGCTGACCTGGACCAGCTGGGTCAGCGTCTGGTCGATCCGCATGGAGACGGCAAAGAGCCCCAGGGCGGTGGCGCCGTGGCGACTGAGGATCACGAAATCGATACTTCGCATGGCCACGAAGTCGATTGCCCGCAGGAGGACGAGGCTGACCCCGAAGCGCAACAGCTGATGCAACACGGCCGGATCGAGCGCCCGGGACGGACGCCAGGTCGAGCGAGACCACAGCCAGAGGGCCGAGATGACGACCTGCGTGCTGAACTGGCCGAGCAGCGCCCAGGCGCCCCAGTGGTTCAGCGCCAGGGTGAGGCCGACCACCCCGCTGGCGAAGATCCCGAAGACGGTCCGCAGGGCGAGCGCGCGAAACAGCTCGGCGCGCCGATACAAAGCTTCCTGGAAGCTGATCGCGACGAGGATCGGACAGAACAGCGCGGCGTATTGTAGGTACGGCGCCAGCGCCTCCGCCTTCATGATCCGGGCGACCGGCACGGCGGCGACGATGAGGAGACCGGCCAGGATCACGCTGCCGGCCAGGGAGGCGTACAGGGCGAGATCGGGATCGCCCGGCCGCAACTGCGGACGCTGCACGAGCGCGTCGCCCATGCCGAAATCGGCGATCACCGCCAGGAAGCTGACGACCACGATCGCCGTGGAGGCGAAGCCGAATTCATCGGGGGTGACGAAGCGCGCGAGCAGGATGAACAGCAGCACGCTCATCAGGCGGCCGACGATGTTCTGCAGCAGGGACCAGAACAGCCCCTGCATCGCGCGCGATCGCAGCGTCCGGTTCTCGCTCATGGTCCCTCGGCGCACCCGCTGAGAGAAACCGGACGCCCGGCGACGGTCGTGACAATCATGCGGATGATAGCTCCTCGCCGTCGTCGATCCCGTGCCTTCGGCTGTCTCCCAACCGTCCCGAGACCTGCCCGAGGACCCCGGAATTGCAGGACCCCGGAATTGCAGGGCCCCGCACAGCAACGTCCCTGCCGGGGCCGAAGGGTCCACAGGATCTGACAGGGTCGACGCGAAGAAGCCAGCACGCACCGCCGGTCGGGACCGGGCGCCGTCTGTTGGGCATCCCGGCCCCGGCCGTCCGGCGGATGCTTGACACGGAGCGACCCGACCGCCTCAGTGGCCTCATCGCGCCGAGACCGGGGCGCCCCAGTCCACGACGTCGGCCGGATCGGCTTACCCCCCGCTTTGCACCCCACCCTGCCGATGTCCCCTCCCCCCGATTCCGCCCGGTCCGCCCCGTGAGCGAACCGAGCGCCCCCGGCCTCCGCGTCCTGCTGCCCGACGCCGCCCGCCATGCCGGGGGGGCGCTGGTCGGACCGGGGGAGACCGAGCACTGGATTCCGGCTAAGAACCGCTGGTCACGGGTGGTGCTGCCCTTCGGGGGGCTGGTGCCGGAGGCGTGGTGCTGCCTCGGCTTCCGTCTCGCCTGGGCGGCGGAGGAGGCCGCCGGCTCCGCCCTCGACTTCGCCCTGGTGGGGATCGACTTCCTGGCCGAGGACGGGTCGAGCCTCGACTTCGACCACGTGCCCGGCCTCGACCGGACGCTCCTCGACCCGCACGGCACCTGGATCGCCGGCCCGGCCGCCCTGCCGCCGGAGACGCACGGGGCGCGGGCCGGCCGCCTCCAGCTCGCCTTCCGGGTGCCGGCCCCCGCCACCCGGATCACCGTGACCCTCCGCTCCTGGCGCAACACCCACCCCTTCACGGTGGCGGAGGCGCGCCTGACACAGGGGACGGCGCTTCCGCCCGCCCCCTCCCTGATCCCCCGGACCCGGCACCGCCTCGGGCCGGAGCCGGCCTGGCGCGACCACGCCCTGGTGCCGGGCTGCGGCCTCGTGCTGCGCGGCCAGCTCCACACGCCGCAGCCCGGCACCCACGCGGCGCTCGCCCGCATCGTCTACCGGGACCGGTCGGGGGCGGAGCTCGACCCACCCTATCCCGGGACCATCTCGGTGCCGGGGCTCGGCGCCCTGGTCGACCTCTCCGCCCACCAGCAGGCCCGGCGCTTCACCCTGGAGCTCCAGCCCCCCGCCGGGGCGGCGCGGGTGGCGGTCGGCTTCGCCACCTGGGAGGCGGACGGGCCGGAGGCGGAACTCCTCGCTCCGCCGGAGGTGGCCCTGGAGGACCGGATGCGGCTGGAGAGCCTCTGCGCCGACGACCTCCTCGCCGCCCCGGATTTCCTCGCCCGCCTGGCCGAGCGCCTGTCCCTGCCCGGCGCCGCCTTCGCCGGCTGGTGCCCACAGCCCGAGGCCGTCGCCGCCCTGCCCGGGGTGCTCGCCCGCGCCCGGGCGATCCAGCGCGGCGAGGGCCACCGCGCCGCCGGCCTCGACCGGGCCCTACGCCTCGCCGGCCAATCCGCCTGGACCCTGCCGGAGGCGCCGGACTGGACCGAGGATCCGTTCCGCTCGGTGCCCTGGCGCCTGGAGTACCAGTCCCTGGCCTGGCTCGGGGCGCTGGCCGAGGCCCCCGGCGGTGCCGCCGCCGCCGTCGGCCTCGCCCTGTCCTGGTCGCGGGCCAACCCCTGGGGGGCGCCCACCGACGGCCTCGCCCTGCACCCGGCGGCCCTCGCCGCCCGCACCGAGACCGTGGTGCGGCTCCTCGCCCGGGCCGGCAAGCCCGGCGGGCCGGCCTCCCTCATCCTCACGGGCGAGGCGGTGCGGCACGGCTTCGCCCTCGCCGAGATTCTCGGCCAGAACACCTTCGGCCGCTCGATCCACCAGCTCCAGGCGGCGGCGGTTCTGCGCCTCGTCGCCCGCGCCCTGCCGCTGCTGCCGCTCGCGGCGCACTGGCTCTCCCTGGCCGAGGCCGCCCTCGAGGCCGGCCTGGCGCCGCTCCTCGACGCGGACGGGCGGTTCTCCGACCCGGCCCTGCACCCGCGCCTCGAACTCCTGACCCTCCTGCGCGCCCTCGGCCTCGGCCTCGATGCCGACGACCCCGCCGAGTCCGCCCTGAAGGCCCGCCTCGACCGGCTCGTCGCGGCCGGGCTCCCGGCGGTCGCCGGTCTCCTCGATCCGACCGGGCGCCTGCCGCCATTCGGGGATGCGCCCGCGGGCGAGGATGCCGCCGGCTGGATCGGGCGCCTCGGCGCGGAGGCGGGTCGCGCGCTCAGCGCCGAGCGCTGGTCCGGACACGCGCGACCTCGTCGCGACCGTCCCAGTATACCGCGCATCACCCTCGAGCCCGCGGCGGGCCGCGTCGACCCGTCCTCGGGCATGATCGCGCAGCGCCACGACGCCCCCGGCCGCGGCTGGGGCCACTTCGCCTGCACCTTCGCCAGCCAGGGCCAGGGCCTCGGATCGGGTCACCGGGACGTCGGCTCCTTCGTTTACGCCTGCGAAGGGGTGCGCTGGATCGTCGAGGCCGGCGGGTCGAGCCAGGTCGAGACCGGCGCCGCACGCCATCACCTCCTCTCGGGGGCCGGCCACAACGTGGCGAGCCTCGACCAGCGCGAACCGATGGCGGGGCCGGCCCTCTACCTCGGAGCGGAGCGCCTCATCGGCGCCACCGCCCATCGCCTCGCCACGCAGGCCTACGGTCCCGACGTCGCGCACCGGCGCGTATTCCTCGTCCTCGACGACCTCTCCGGCCTGGCGGTGTTCGACCGCTTCAGCGGGTCGGGCAGCCTCAGCTTCGAGGGCGCGGTCCACCTGTCGCCGGAGATCCTGCTGGCCTTGGCGGGTCCGCGCCGGGCCATGGCCCAGGCCGGGCGCCACCGGCTCTCGCTCTCCCCCCTGGCGGTCGCCGGGCGCTGCGCCGGCCTGACGATCCGCAACGGCTGCAACGCCCATCCGGGCGCCCTGCGGGGCTTCGTCGCCGCCGCGGCGGGCGGCCTGCAGCCGACGAGCGTGCTCGGCTACGCCTTCGCCGGAACCGCCACGGTCTGCGGCGGTCTCGCCCTGGCGGCCGATGCGGATGCGGACCGGCGGCTCACCGCGCTCCTCGGCGAAGCCGCCTTCGAGCGCCTGCTCACGGAGGCGTAGGGCCCCCTCTCAGGAGCGCACTTCGCGCTTCGCGACGAAGTTGAATTCCTCCACCAGTACGTCCTTGACCACGTCGGAGCCGAGGCGGGCGTTCACCTGCTTGCGGATCTCGGCGAGGCGTTGGGTGACGTTGTAGCGGGACAGGCGTTTGAAATCGATCGCCGGGTCCGTGTAGATCTGCCGGAAGGTCTCGTCGACGACGAAGGCGTTCGGCGGCACCGAGAGGGTGTGCATCAGTCGCGCATCGGCGGTGAAGACCAGGACAGCGACGATGTAGCCCTGCACCTTGCCGTCGACGACCATCGGTACGTTGATGGGCGGCAGCTTCTGGTACTGGAGACCTTCGAGGTAGGGTTCGGTCTTCTTGGCGAATAGCCCCGCCCCCCAGGTCACCGCGCCGTAGCAGGACAGGATGGTGAGACCGCAGATCCACAGGCCGGTGACGAGGATGCGCATGGCGGGGAGCGGGCCTCAGCGCCGGACGTGGCCGGAATAGGTGCCGTCGGATTCCGCCGCGCGCAGGGACTCCGCGACGATGCCGGAGATCTCCTCGACGGCCCGCAGGTGCAGGCCGACGGCGTCCTGGTTGCGCTCCAGGGCGCTCCGCACGCGGAGCAGCTGGGCGCGTACCGGCGCGTCGAGTTCGGCGGGATCGAGGTCGCGGGTCAGGCGGGTCAGTTCGAGCAGGCTCTGGCTCTTGCGCAGGTTCACCGTCTCCTGGTCGACGGGCTGATGGGCCAGCAGGGCCTCGGTCTCCGCCGTCACGGTGGCTTCCAGGCGCTTCAGGGATGCGAGCAGCATGGGGTCTCAGCTCTCCGAGGTCTTGGTCGACGGGGCGACGCCGCCCGTGGGCGGGTTCAGCGGACGCGCCGCCTCGAGCATCCGGGCGATGCCGACGCCGCCGGCCTTGGCGACCTGCGTCCCGACCTGGTCGGCGAGCATCGACTTCCAGATCCCGCCGGCATTGCCCTTGCCGAAGACGGCGCTGGCCTTCGAGGGCATCATGGTCTCGACGAACTGGCGCAGGACGAACGCCTCGAACTGCTTGTAGGGATCACCGGCCTTGCCGGCGCCCGAGATCGCGTTGTCGGTCTGCAGGGCGGTGAGCGCGCCGCGGGCATCGAGGGGCATGTGCACCGAGACGCCGGCCATGCGGTAGGCATCGCCGAACGCCGCCGGATCGGTCCCGGGAGCCGACAGCTTGGCGGCGGCCTCCTGCAGACGGCCGGGATCGGCGGCGCGGGCCACATCGAGGACGATGTCGGAGGGAGGCGAGATGCTCATGGCAGGCGCTTCAGCGGGTTCGGGGAGCCGGTCCCCGACAGGCATAGGCGCCCTGGCTTTCGGCAGGCTTGCATCGTGGCGCTCAGTCGAGGGGCCGTGCGCCGCGGGCGGTCATGAGGTCGAGCTGCTCGAGCAGGGCGTGCTGCTCGCGCTCGTGGTCGCGCAGCTTCAGGAGGCTCTCGGCCTGGCGCTCGGCGCGCTTTTCGGCGAGGCCGCGGGCCTTCAGTATTTCAGACAGTCGTGTCGAGGTCGCGCCGAGTTCGGTCGCCTCCGTCGCGAGGGCGCGCAGGCGCCGCGCGGCGGCGTCGAGGAACAGGCCGTGCATGGTCTCGCCGGCCAGGGTCGCCAGCATGGCCGCCCGGTCGGCCTCGACCCGGGCGGTCTGGGCGCGGTTTGCGGCGAGTTCGCGCTCGGCGAGGCCCCGCATCTGCTCCTGGACCTTGAGCAGGCGCTGGGCGCGCTGGAGCCGGAGGCGGGTGGTCATCGGCTCAGCCCCGGCGCAGGTAGTCGAAGTAGCCCATGACGAACTGCATCAGGAACTCGTTGCTGATGGCGTAGAGCAGCAGCAGCCCGCCGGCCATGATGAACGGCGTGGCGATGAAGTAGACGGGGATCTGCGGCACGAGCTTGTTGACGAAGCCGGCGGCGAGGTTCACCGCCACCGCGTAGACGAGGAACGGCGCGGTGATGCGCAGGCCCAGCACGAAGGCGGTCGTGACCTGGTCGACGATGCGCACCAGGGCGACCTGCGAGCCGATGCCCTCGCCGGGCGGGATCCGGCCGTAGGAATCGACGAGGCCGCGGAACAGCTCCCAGTGCAGGTCGGCGGCGAACAGCAGCGCGGCCGCCGCCATCATGATCATCGCCTCCACCGCCGGCACCGGGTCCATGCCCTCGGCCACCGACCCCGGCATGCCGCCGAAGCCCACCATGGTGGCGGCGGCGTTCACGACGGTCTCCAGCACCACGTAGTAGACCCGGCCGAGGAAGCCGATGACGAGGCCGGTCAGGCTCTCGGTGACGATCCAGCTCAGGGTGGCGCCGGGATCCTGGGCCGCGAGCTTGCCCTGGAACAGGGGCAGCAGCAGCGGGGTCAGGGCCAGGGAGACCGCCAGGGAGATGAGGAGGCGGACCTGCGCGGGCACCCGGGGGCTGGAGAAGCCCGGCACGATGAGGAGGCAGGCGCCGACCCGGCAGAAGATCAGGAACACCCCGAGAAAGCTCTCGGGGCCGAGCACCGCCAGGAGCGGCCCCGTCACGAAATCGTACCCAGGGAGCGGATCTCGACCCCGCGCGCGATCTCCAGGTGCGAGAGCACGGCGAGGGTCGGGTAGAGCCGCTCGATGATCATCCGCACGTAGGGGCGGGCATCCGGCGCGGTGACCAGGGCGAAGTTGCGGGTCTCGCGCATCTGCTTGCGGATCGCCTCCGACGCCTCGGTGCCGAACTGCTCGACGAGGCGCGGGTCGATGTCGAACTCGATGACCTCGCCCTTGCCGTCGCGCTTCAGGCTCTGGTGGAAGGAGAGGTCCCAGGCGCTGCCGAGGCGCAGCACCGCGAGCACGCCGTTCTCGGCGAGGTCGCCGCAGATCTGCTGGGCGATGCGCATGCGGACGTGCTCGGCGATCTGCTCCGCCCGGCGGGCATGGGGCGTGATCTCGGCCACGGCCTCCAGGATCAGGTGCAGGTTGCGGATCGACACCCGCTCGGAGAGCAGGAGCTTCAACACCGCCTGCAGGCCCGAATAGGAGATCTGCGACGGGCAGATCTCGTCGAGCAGGCGCTTGTACTCGGGGTCGAGCCGGTCGAGCAGGTTGCGCATGTCCTTGTAGGACAGGAGCGTGGGCAAGTTGTTGCGGATGACCTCGGAGAGGTGGGTCAGCAGCACCGATGAGCCGTCGATGGGCTCGAAGCCGCCGCGCCGGACCTCGCCCGCATAGGCGTCGAGGACCCAGCGCGCCTTCATGCCGAAGGCGGGCTCGCGGACCTCGTCGCTCGGCACGTCCGGCACGGGGCCGTCGCCGGTGACCACGAGGAGTTCGCCGGGGCGCAGCTCCTGGGTCGCCACCACGGTGCCGTGGATGAGGATCTGGTAGCATTTCGGCGGCACGGCGAGGCTGTCGGTGAGCTTGATGTCGGGCACGACGAAGCCGTACTGGCGCGCGAACTTGCGGCGCATCTTGGCGACCCGGTGCGACAGCTCGGACTGCGTCCCCTGGACCTGGGCCGCGATCTGGCGCCCGAGGCAGAGCTCGATCTCCGGGGTCTTCAGCGATTCCTTGACGGATTCGCGCAGCGCGACCTGCTTCTGCTCCTCCTCGGCCTCCGCCTTGGCGTCGACGATCGCCTTCTGGGCGGCGAGCTTCTTCGGGATCGCGTAGGCGGTGAAGGCCATCAGCCCGGAGAGCACCATGAAGGGCACGAAGGGCAGGCCCGGAACCAGGGCGAACATGAACATCAGGGCCGCGGCCACCGACAGGGCGCGGGGATAGGCGCCGAGCTGCCCCATCACCGCCTGCTCGGCGGTGCCCCGCGTGCCGCCCTTCGAGACCAGGAGGCCGGCAGCCAGCGAGACGATCAGGGCGGGGATCTGCGAGACGAGGCCGTCGCCCACCGAGAGCTTGGTGAACACGTCGGCCGCCTGGCCGAGCGGCATGCCGTGGCGGGTCGTGCCGATGATGATGCCGCCGAACACGTTGACGGCGATGGTGATGAGGGAGGCGATGGCCTCGCCGCGCACGAACTTCGAGGCACCGTCCATGGAGCCGAAGAAGGCGCTCTCCTCCTCCAGCTCGCGCCGGCGGTGCTGGGCCTCCTTGTCGTCGATCAGGCCGGCATTGAGATCGGCGTCGATCGCCATCTGCTTGCCGGGGATCGCGTCGAGGGTGAAGCGCGCGCCCACCTCGGCGATGCGGGTGGCGCCCTTGGTGATGACGAGGAAGTTCACCGTGATCAGGATCAGGAAGACCACGATCCCGATGACGAAGTCGCCGCTCATCACGAACTGCGAGAAGCCCTGGATGACGTGGCCCGCCGCCGAAACGCCGTGCTGGCCGTTGGCCAGGATCAACCGGGTCGTGGCGATGCCGAGGGCCAGGCGCAGCAGGGTGGCGATCAGCAGGACGGTGGGGAAGGCCGAGAATTCCAGCGGCTTCTTGATCCAGAGCGCCACCATCAGGATCAGCACCGACAGGGCGATCGAGAAGGCGAGCCCGATATCGAGCAGGATCGCCGGCACCGGCAGGAACAGGATCGCCAGGATGGCGACGATGCCCGCCGCGAACCCGATGTCCCTCTGGGACCGGCGCTCTCCTGCGATCGTGGCGCTTGCCGCCATGGCGGATACTCAACCCCCGTGAATCAACACGGGCTTGTCGCGCCGCAAGCTTGCGCGAGGATCGCGTGGCACCGGCCGCGCCCCCCGGGGACGCGACCGAACCGACGCCGCGTGCGTTGAGGACGCGACGATTCCGCCGTGCGGGTGCGCGCGTGCTAAGATCATTGTCTGCATCGGCGCCGCGCGCTGGGATTTCGAACCCAGATCCCGGCGTCTACGTCGTAGCCCTGGAAAGTCCCGATCGCCCCATGCCTGATCTTCCGTTGCCCATCCTTCGCCTGCCGGCTCTTCGGTTGGCCCTCCCTCTCCTCGGTGCCCTCGTGATCTCGGGCAGCGCCTCGGCCGAACCCACGCCGATCCGCGAGTTGCTCAAGCTCTCCTGCACCGGGGACTACCTGGAGCATTGCAGCATGCACCCGCCCGGCGGGCCGGAGGTCGAGGCCTGCTTCCGCCAGAACCTGCGCAAGCTCTCGCCGGACTGTGCCCGGGCGATCCGGACCTATCAGCGCGAGAAGAAGTCCACCCGCTGAGGGCCGGCCGGGCCTCTCGTCTCGTACCGCTCAGGATCACGCCGTGTCGCAGCCAGAGGCCAGCACGCCGACCGATTCGGACGTCGTCCGGTTCCGCGATGCCGGCGAGGCGGCGCTCGTCGTCGAATTCGGCGCGCGGGTCGATCCGGCCCTGAACGGGCGGGTGCTCGCCCTGGACGCGGCCCTGGGTCAGGACCCGGTCGCCGGCATCCTGGAGACGGTGCCGACCTATCGCTCGCTGATGATCCACTACGACCCGCTGGTGCTGGACCGCGACGCCCTCGCGGCCCGGGTCGGTTGCCTCCTCGACAGGCCCCCGGCAGGAGCGCGCCCCGGCTGCACCTGGACGCTGCCCTGCTGCTACGACCCCGCCGTGGCGGAGGATTTGGCCGAGGACCTCGGGGCCGTCGCCGACTGGGCCGGACTGGCGCCCGCGGAGGTCGCCGCGCGCCACGCGAGCGCGACCTACCGGGTCTACATGTACGGCTTCGCGCCGGGCTTCGCCTATCTGGGCGGCCTGCCGGACGCCCTCGCGATTCCCCGCCGCCAGGTGCCGCGGCCGCCCCATCCCGCCAATGCCCTCCTGGTGGGCGGCGGCCTCGCGGCAGTGGCGACCTTTCCGATGCCCACGGGCTGGTACGTCCTCGGCCGGACCCCGGAGCGGCTCTATTCCGAGGCCCGCCCGCAGAGCTTCCTCGTGGAGCCCGGCGACGGCGTGCGCTTCGAGCCGATCGACGCGGCGACCTTCGCCGCCCTCGAGGACCGGGCGGCGCGCGGGGAGATCCTGGCGCGGAGGGACCCGTGAAGGAAGGGGCCGTGAAGGAAGGGGCCGTGACCGAAGCGCCCGTGACCGAAGCGCCCGTGACCGAGGGGGCCGTGACCGCGGGGCCCGCGGCAGCGGAAGCCACGCTCCGGATCCTCTCGGCCGGGGGCGGCGTCACCCTGCAGGATGCCGGCCGGCACGGTTACCTCCGCTACGGCATCACCCCGGCGGGGCCGATGGACCCCCTCGCCCACGCCACCGCCAACCGCGCCCTCGGCAATGCCCCGGGCGCCACCGCCATCGAGGTCTCCCTCGGCGGGGTGTCGCTCACGACCGAGCGGTCCGCCCTCGACGTCGCCCTGGCAGGCGGCGACCTGCGCATCGACCTCGACGGGCGCGCCCTGCCCGGCGCCGTCGTCCTCACCCTGCGGCCGGGTGCCCGGCTCACCCTCCGGGCGGGCCGGGCCGGGGCCTGGTGCAGCCTCGCGGTGGCGGGGGAGATCGCGGTGGCGCCGGTGCTGGGCTCGACCGCGACCCATACCCGCTCGGGGCTCGGCGGCCTGGACGGACGCGGCCTGCGGGCGGGCGACACCCTCGCGGTCCGGAACCCACGCGTCGCGGTCGGCGACCCGTGCCGCCTCGCGGCCCCCTGGCTCCACCGGCCGCCGGAGGTGATCCGCGTCCTCCCGGGGCCGCAGGACGACCTCTTCGCGGCCTCCGTCCGCGAGGCCTTCCTGGCGGGGCCCTGGCGGATCGGTCCGCGCGGCGACCGCATGGCGACCTTCCTGGAAGGGCCGCCCCTCCGGGCCCGGAGCCACGACATCGTCTCCGACGGCATCGCCATGGGGGCGATCCAGGTCCCGGGCTCGGGCCAGCCCCTGGTGCTCATGGCCGACCGCCAGCCCACCGGCGGCTACCCGAAGATCGCCACGGTGATCGGCGCCGATCTCGGTCGCCTGGCCCAGGCCCAGGCGGGCACGACGCTGCGCTTCGTCGCCGTCGAGCGCGCGCAGGCCGTGGCGGCACGGCGGGCGGAGCGCGACGCCCTGGTCCCGGACATCCCCCGGGACCCCGTGCTGCGCACCGAATTCCCGTCTGAATTCCTGCTCGGGACCAACCTCATCGACGGCGTCGTCGGTTAGGATCGCGTTTCCCGCGGCCTCAGGACCGCGCCGCTGCCGGAGGCACCACCGATGCCGACCATCGACCTGAATGCCGATCTGGGGGAAGGCTTCGGCGCCTATCGCTGCAGCGACGACGCGGCGATGCTCGCCCTCGTCACCTCGGCCAACGTCGCCTGCGGCTTCCATGCCGGCGATCCGGAGATCATGGCCGGGACCTTCGCCCTGGCGCGGGAACGGGGCGTCGCCGTGGGCGCGCATCCGGGCTATCCCGACCTCGCCGGCTTCGGGCGCCGGCCGATGCCGTTCGGCCCGGCCGAGATCGAGCGGCAGGTCGCCTACCAGGTCGGCGCCGCGCAGGCGCTGGCCGCCCTGGCGGGCCATCGCCTGACCTACGTCAAGGCGCACGGGGCGCTGGCCAACCGCGCGGCGGCGGAGCGCGACGTGGCGGATGCGATCGCGCGGGCGGTGCGCGCGGTCGATCCCGGCCTCGGTCTCCTGGCCATCGCCCGGACCGAGCAGGTTGTGGCCGGCGAGGCGGCGGGCCTCGCCGTCCATGCCGAAATCTTCGCCGACCGCGGCTACACCGAGGCGGGCCAGCTGATCCCGCGCGGCCGGACCGGCGCGCTGGTCACGGAGGCCGAGGTGGCGGCGGACCGGGTCCTGGCGATGGTCCAGGCCGGGGGCATCCTCACGGCCGAGGGCACCCTGCTGCCGACGCGGATCGACTCGGTCTGCGTGCACGGCGACAGCGCGCACGCGGTCGGCCTGGCGCGGGCGGTGCGGGCGCGGCTGGAGACCGCCGGGATCACCCTGCGGGGGCTCGATCAGAACCCGCGGGGGCTCGATCAGAACCCACGGGGGCTCGGTCAGAACCCGGTGACGATGCGCCCGTAGGTGGCCTCGGCGAAGGTGTAGATCTGCGCTCCGATGAAGGAGCTGGTCACGAGGAGCACCAGCAGGATCACCACGATCTTCGGCACGAAGGTGAGCGTCACCTCCTGGATCTGCGTCAGCGCCTGCAGCAGCGCCACGGCGATGCCGATCAGCATCGCGGCGCCGATCGCGGGCCCCGCCGCGACGATCACGGTCCAGATCGCGGCGCGCACGAGTTCGAGGGCGTCGACCTCGTTCATCCGGTGGGGTGCCTCATCGTGCGGAGGGTACGGACCGTGTCTAGCCCGGAACCCGTCACTGGGACAGCGAGATGCCCTGCTCCAGGAGCACGTCCTGGCCGTTGGTCAGGCGGGCGAGCGCGCCCTCGCTGGTGATCTTCACCGACTGGACCTCGCCCGAGACGGTGCCGTCCGAGGAGGTGACGGTCCGGCCGATGATCTGGTCGGCCTGCGACAGGAAGCTCGACGAGAGCAGGGAATCCAGCTTAGTGTTGGTCTTGGTCGCCTGCTCCACCTGCGAGAAGGTCGCCAGCTCGCTGACATAGGCCGTGGAATCCATCGGCTTCGTCGGGTCCTGGTTCTTCAGCTGCGTCATCAGCAGGGTCAGGAAGGTGTCGGCGTTCATCGAGGCGGCGATGCCGGTCGCGGACTTGGTGGCGGCGGCGGTGGTGGCCGTCTGGGATGTGGCCGTGCTGGGGACGCTGGCGACGCTCATCGGCGGGCCTCCTGGTTCGATGGCCCGGTCAGGCCGGGTGGACGGGGGATTCGGCGGGCGCGGCCCGAAGCGCCGGGGCCGCGGCCTCTTCCCGTGCGGGGGCGGCCATGAGGGCGGCCTCCGCCGCGTAGAGCCCGCGGATCAGCTTGAGGGCCTCGATCAGCCGGCCCGCCTCGACGAGCTGGCCGGCGCCGAGGACCCCCTCGCGGATCTCCGCATCGGCGACGACGGCGAGGAGACCGGCCTGGAGGGTGCGGCAGAGCGCGCGGGCGCGGTCCGCGTTGGCCGGATCGATCACCAGGGCCTGGACCGCGAAGTAGAGCTGGCGCAGGGGCGTGGTCGCCGCCTCCGCCTGCAGCACGTGGGTCTCGAGCAGGAAGGTCGCGTCGTTCAGAAGCTCCAGGGAGACCTTCCGGTCGACGCGCAGGACTGCGCCGTTCACGTAGACGCGCTCGCCGGCGCGCAGGGACAGGCGCATGGTCCGGCTCACCGCAGGCCGTCCCGGATCGAGGTGTTGACCGCGATCAGCGCCGACAGGGCGCGGTCGGGCTCGGCGATGACGGCGTTGGCCTCGTGCATGCTCCACAGGCCGATGGAGACGAGGTCGGCGCGCAGGTCCGGCGGCAGGCCGTTCTCCTCGCTCTGGAGGTCCTCGATCAACACGCCCCAGAGGCTCTGCAGGAAGCCGGCCGCCATGGCGCGGTCCGTCTGCTGGGCATCGGGCCGGTCGGCGATGCGCATCAGGTCGAGGGCCCGGTCGAAGGCGGCGCGCTCGCGCTCGCGCGCGATGGCCGGGGCCTCCTCCAGGATCTCGGCGTAGGAAAACTGGTACATATCGGTCCTGTCCCGTGTATCCGCGGCCCGCCGCGCCGGGGCGCGGATCGGGCCGATGAGCCGTTGGGGCCGGCGGGGCCTTCGGGGGAAGGCGACCGCCGCCGGGTCGTGACGGGGCTCGGCCGCCCGAGCCCCGCGCTGCGCTAGAGGTAGTTGACGAGAGAGAGCTGCCGCAGCTGCGCGGTCAGGGCGTAGGAGATCTGCACCTGCGTCGACAGGCGGTCGACGCGGGTCTTGGCCTCGGCCTGGTCGACGCCCTCCATGTCGGCGATCTGGGAGGCGAGCAGCGAGGTCTGCGATTCGAGCCGGGTGTTGGCCGCCGTGATCGCGGCCTGCGAGCGGCCGAGATCGGCCTGGAGGGTGATCAGGCCCTTGCTGGCCTCGCCCAGCAGGCCGGCGACCCGCGTGGTCAGGACGCTCTGCGCCGCCGCCGAGAGCGTGTCCGACCCGAGGTCGGAAGCCATCACGTAGGCCATGGCGAGCTTGCGCAGGGCCGGTGCGTTGGCGCTGGCCGAGGTCTCCACCGTCTCGCTGAGCGAGATCTGGTTGGTCAGGGGCGCGGTACCGGCCGCGGACCAGGTCGTCCCCCAGGAGGCCTCGTCGAACAGGCCCTGGAAGGCCGGCCCATCGAGGAAGGCCGCCATGTCGGTCTCCGAGATCGCGCTCACGCCGGGGCTGTCCTGCGACATCCCGAAGGCCGCGCGGAAGGCGGCATCGACGGCGCTCTTCGCCGGGGAGGCCGGGCTCGTCGCGTAGGGGGCCATCGGGGCCTGGGCGGTCCGGTCGCCGCCGAAGACGAACTGGCCGCCCGCGGAGGTGTTGAGCAGCGCGGTGAGGCTGCTGAGCCCGTTCGCCGCCATGTCCCTGAGGACGCCGGCCCGCTTGTCCTCGGGGACGCCCGTCAGCGCCTTCAGGGTGTCGTCGGCCCCGGCCTGGATCTGCTTCAGGACGGCCTGCGAGGTGCCGAGCCGGAGGCTCGCGGCGTTGTTGCTGTCGCGCAGGGCGCCAAGTTCGGCGGTCTTCTGGCGCAGCCCGACGGCGAGGCCGGTGCGGCTGCCGAGCGCCAGGCCGACATCGGCATACCGGCCGGTGACGATCTCCTGGTTGGCCTGCGCCATGTCGGCCTGCATGCGGGCCACGCCGATGCGCGGCGTGTTCCAGAAGCTGAGGGTGGAGAGGGCGTTGGTCCGCATGAGGTCTATCGCACCGCGTCCATCAGGGTTTTCAGGAGATCGTTCACCAGGGTCAGCAGCTTGGCCGAGGCGGTGTAGGACTGTTCGAGTGCGAGGGTGGCGGCTGTCTCGTCGTCGGTGTTGACGCCGGTGGCGCTGGAATAGGCGTCGGAGGCGCGGGCGAGCAGCGTCGACTGGTAGTTCGACTCCGCGGTGGCGGCCTGCCGCTTGGCCGCGAGCCAGCCCACGGACGCGGTGGCGTAATCCTGGAGGCTGCCGCGGGTGGGAAGGTCCGTGGAGCCGTCGAAGGCACGGTCGGCCGTCAGGACCGAGGCCAGCGTCCGCAGGCGGCCGGCGAAGGCGGTGCTCCCGGTGGCCGCCGGGTTCGAGCGGTAATCGGCCCCCGCGATGCCGCCGTCCCGCAGCAGCGCGACGTCGCCGCCGCGCTGCGGATCGACCGCGGCGTTGACCCGGAGCCGGGCGGCCAGACCGACCGCCGCGAGGGGACCGCTCGGGACCGATCCGCCGGCCTCCGCCGCGAACAGGCCGGCCGCCCGCGGCGGGACACCCCCGACGACGCCGAAGCCGACATCCACCAGGATCCTGCCGGCGGTCGCGTCCACGTTCTGGACGGTGAGCCGCGCGGCGGCGCCCGTGGCCGCCGCGGTGGTGAAGGCGAGGCGCCCGGCGCCGTCGAGGGCGGCGGTGACCTTGCCGGCCAGGGAGGGCGTCGCGGTGTCGCCGGCGATCCGGCCGTTGATCGCGGCGACGAGCTCGGCCGGGGTCACCTTGGACAGGTCCGCGGCCGCACCCGCCATCGTGCCGGCATTCAGCACGATCTTCACGGCGGAGCCGTCGGCGAGGCTGAGGGAGAACGCGATCTCGTTGGCGCCGCCGAGATCCGCCGTCCCGGCCGTGCCCGCGGCGGCCCCCGGGCGGAAGGCTTCCGTGGTGGCGAGCGCGGCGAGGCCGCTCACCTGGCGCGTCGACTGGTTCAGGACGCGGGTCCCGGTCTCGGCGAAGGCGTCGACGAGGCTGGCGGCGATCCCGTCGAGCTGGGATTCGTAGCGGGTCGCCACGCCGTCGCGCAGCTCCGCCAGGCCGGCGATGCGGCCGGACTGCACCGGCATCGGGGAATCGGCGCCCGTCACCGGCACGCCGTCGACGATGACGGCGCCCCCGGTCGTGCCGGCGGAGTAGGCGGCGGTGGGAGTGAAGGAGACGCGCCGGGCGCCGCGCTCGAACAGGGGAACGCCGCTGTCGGTGTAGATCGCGACGTCGTTGCCGGCGCGCACGACCGTGGAGATGCCGATCTCCTGCGAGAGGCCGGCGAGGATGCGGTCGCGGTCGTCGAGGGCATCGCTCACGTCGCTGCCGTTCGCGGTCCCGCGGGTGACGACGCGGTTGGCGGCCTCGAACTGGCCCAGGAGATCGTTGATGCGCGAGACCGACTCGGCGAGGTCGGCATCGGCCTGCGTCCGCACGGTCTCGACGGCGGCCGCACTGTTGTTCAGGCTCGTCGCGAGATCGCGGGCCCGGTCGACCGCGTCGCGCGCGAGCGCCACGTTGTCGGGCTGGTTGGCCGCGGCCTTCAGGGCCGCGTTGAGGGCCCCGAGGCGCGCGGCCGGGGAGGTGCCGTCGCCGGTGTCGCCGATGGTGCCCTGGAGGGTGGTGAGACCGTTGAGCACGGCCTCGCTCGCCGCCACGGAGGAGGTCCCGGCGAGCTTGCGGTCGAACAGGGCGAGGTCGGTGGCCCGCTGGATCGAGACCGCGCTGCCGCCGCCGGCCGCCACCAGGTTGGCGATCTTGCGGGTGTAGAACGGGTCGTTCGCCCCGGCCGTGTTGCGCGCGGCGACGGCGATCTGCGTCGAGGTCGCGAGCAGCGAGGTCCGGGCGGAGTTGAGGGCGAGGGCGAGGCCCATCGGGTATGTCCTGGCAAGCGGGCGGGTGGTGGTCGGCGGGCGCCGCCGCACCGGAGGGCGCGGCGGACGGGGTCGCGCGGTTCGGCGCCGAAGTCCGGTTCGGCAATCCGGCCCCGGACTTCGGATGACCTCAGCGCTTGAGGTTCATCAGGGTCTCGAGCAGCTCGTTGCCGGTCATGAACACCTTGGAGTTGGCGGTGTAGACGGTCTGCGACTCGATCATCGAGGTCAGCTCGGTGCTGACGTCGACGTTGGACTGCTCCAGCGCGCTCGCCTTGATGGTGCCGAGGCCGCCGAGGCCGGCGAAGCCGATCTGGAGGTCGCCGGAGTTCAGCGAGGGCAGGTAGACGTTGCCGGCGCGCGGATCGAGATTGTCGGGGCTCTTCACCTCGGCGACCGGGATCTTGAAGGCTTCGAGGCGGGTGCCGTCGGCATAGGTCGCGTAGACGAGGCCGTCCGGGCCGAACTCGGTGCCGGTCACGGCCGAGGGCGCCTTGCCGTTGGCGGTGCCCTTGAGGGCGTCGGCCCCGGCGAGCTGCGTCATGCCGCTCATGTCGAGGGTGAAGGGCTCGCCGCCGGGGATCGTGAAGCTCGCGGTGGTCGAGCCGGTCAGCTTGCCGTCCGCGTTGAACACGAACTGGACCGGCCCGGCCAGGGCCGTCTGGTCCGGCGCATAGACCGCCGCGGTCCAGGTGTTGGGAAGGACCGGAGGCGTCGCGGTGGCATCGGCGGGCGTGTGCTTCAGGTAGATGTCGAGCGTGACGCTGTTGCCGAGCTTGTCGTAGGTGACGAGCGAGGTCTTCTTCGAATAGTTCGTCGGCGACACGGTCCCGCCGAGCGTCGGCGTGTCGGCGGCGAGGTTGCCGCCCACCGTCGCCTTGGTGGAGGGCGAGGCCCGCAGGGCGAGGCTCGCCATGTTCACGGGCACCAGACCGTCGGTGCTGTTGAGGGCGGGGGTGGGCGCCTGGCCGTCGACGAGGCTGTAGCCCATCAGGGTGAAGCCGCCGGCATTGACGAGGTTGCCCGTCGGGCCGTCCACCACGAAGTTGCCGGCGCGGGTCAGGTAGGACGCCTTGTTGTCGTCCTGCACCACGAAGAAGCCGTTGCCCTGGATGGCGAGGTCGGTCTTCGACGAGGTGAAGGTGACCGGGCCCTGGCTGCCGATCGACCGGCGGATCGTGGTCTCGACCGCGCCGGAGGTGTAGTTCGCGGTGGAGCCGCCATCGATCAGCAGGGACGAGAACTCGGCCGCCGAGCGCTTGTAGCCCGTGGTGCTCGAATTCTGGACGTTCTCGGCGACGGTGGAGATGCGGTTCGACTGCGCGTTCATGCCGGAGACGCCGGTGCGCAAAACGCTGATGAGACTCATGACGTCACCTCGGAGACGGGGATCGCGGCGCGGCGCGAAGGACTGGCGGGCACTAAAGGAAGGCAGGCTTGCGCGGGGCTGGACGCCCCGGCGCGACGGGGACGAAACGGGACGGACGTCGGAGCGGGCGGCATCGGCGCCTCAGCTCCGCAGGGATTGGGCGAGTTCGAGGAAGGCATCCTCGCTCGCCGCCATGCCGGGCTCCTGGCGCAGGGCCTCGTAGATCCGCGGCACCAGGAGGATGGCCTGGTCGAGCTCGGCATCCTCGCCGGCGCGGTAGCCGCCCATCAGGCGCAGGTCGCGGGTCTCCTCGAACCGGGCCATCATGGCCTTGAGGCGCCGGACGAGCTCGCGCTGCTCGGGCGTCCAGACCTCCGAGGCGAGGCGCGAGATCGAGCCGAGGAGATGCACGGCCGGATAGCGGCCCTGCTCGGCGATGGCCCGGTCGAGGACCACGTGCCCGTCGAGGGTACCGCGGATCGAGTCCGCCACGGGGTCGTTGTGGTCGTCGCCGTCGACCAGCACCGAGAACACGCCCGTGATGGTGCCGGTGCCGTCGAGGCCGGGGCCGGCCCGCTCAAGGAGGCGGGGCAGGTCGGAGAACACGCTCGGCGGATAGCCTCGCGCCACCGCGGGCTCGCCGGCCGCCAGGGCGACGTCGCGGGCCGCATGGGCGTAGCGGGTCACGGAATCCACGATGAGCAGCACGGACTCGCCGGCATCGCGGAACGACTCCGCGATGGCGAGCGCCATCTTGGGCGCCTGCCGGCGCATCATCGGGCTCTCGTCCCCGGTAGAGACGACGATGACGGACCGGGCCCGGTTGGGCGCCATCGCCCCTTCCAGGAACTCGCGCACCTCGCGGCCGCGCTCGCCCACCAGGGCCACCACGACGCTGTCGAAGCCGGTGGCCCCGGCCAGCATCGCCAGCAGGGTCGACTTGCCGACGCCGGAGCCGGCGAAGATGCCGATGCGCTGGCCGAGGCAGAGGGGGGTGAACAGGTCGAGGGCGCGAACCCCCGTGCGCAGGGGCTTCGTCACCCGCGCCCGCGCCATGGCCGGCGGCGGCGCGGCCTCCAGCGGCACGGCGCGGGAGCCCGGGACGAGGTCGCCGAGGCCGTCGATGGGACGCCCGAGGGCATCGATCACCCGGCCCTTCCAGCTCGGGTCCGGCCGCAGGGTCGGGTCGCCCAGGCGATAGGCCAGGGTTCCGATGCCGGCCTCGATCCGGGTGTCGAACGGCTTCACGGTCACGCCGCCCGCATCCACGCGCACGACCTCGCCGACCTGCTCGCGGCCGTTGGCCAGGAAGCCCATGCGGTCGCCGAGGGTCATGAACGGCGCCACGCCGGCGACGCGGGCCGCGCTGGCGGTGACCTCCTGGATCGGGCCGCCGACCCGAACCAGGGGCAGGGCCTCGCGGCCCCTCGCCAGGGCCGCGCCGAGACGGTCGAGGACATCGGGCATCGGCTCAGCCCTGCGGGCTCAGGGAGCGGATCGCCCCGGAGAAGGTGGTCTCGGTCTCGGAGGTCAGCGTCGCCGCGCTCTCGAAGGCGCGCTGGATGGTGATGAGCTTGGTCATCTCCAGCACCGGGTTGACGTTGGCGCCCTCCACGTAGCCCTGGACCATGCCCGTGCGGGTGAAGTCCTGCACCGGCGTCGCCGGCAGGCTGGTGCTGACGCCGTTGGGTTCGGCGCGGGTGAGTGTGCTCTTCGGGTCGAGGGTGAAGAGACCGATGGCCCCGACCTGGTTGATGCCCTGCGAGACGCTGCCGTCGCGCCCGATGGTGGGCGGACCGGCCTGCGGATCGAGCAGGATCGGCGCGCCGCCGGGATCCAGCATCGGCTGGCCGGTCAGGCTGCGCAGCTGGCCCAGCGCGTCCATCGTCATGCGGCCGTCGCGGGTGTAGACGGGCCCCTTGGCGCCGCGCACCGCGAACCAGGCCTCGCCCTGCACCGCCACGTCGAGGGGGCTGTCCGTCTTGATCGTCGGCCCGGCCCGCTGGGAGATGTAGGTGTCGCCCGAGGAGGTGAAGGCAACGGCGCCCTTGCTGGCCTGGGCGAGGAGCGCGGTGAACTTGGTGTCCTCGGCGCGGTATCCGCTGGTGGACAGGTTGGCGACGTTGTTGGCGACCGTGTTCAGCCGCTTCTCCATCGAGATCTGGGCGGAGAGCGAGACGTAGAGGGCGTTCTGCATGGCGCCTCAATTCCCCGTTCGGATGCGCTGCAGGCTGAGGAGCAGGCTCGCGTCGAGCCCCTGCGTCGCGGAATCGGCGAACAGGTTGAGGACGGGCGCCGCGGTGGCGTTGTTCTGCGCATCCCAGATCGCGGTGAAGCGCTGCACGAAGCGCTGCAGCTTGTCCGGATCCTTGAAGCTCGCGAGATCGACCCGCCTCTCGATGATCGCCGCCTGATTGGCGATGCCGTCCGCGCTGGACACGTCGGGCAGGCCCAGGACGGTCTTGATCACCTGCGACAGGGCCGGGTCGCCCAGCACGCCGTAGCCGGAGGTGACGGTCGGCGCCATGCGGGCGAAGTACAGCGCGAGGCGCACGCCGGCATCCTCGCTGCCGGCATCGGTTTCCAGGCTCTGGCGCAGGTAGGCGGCGGTGGTGTCCGTGGTGGTGGCGGGTAGCGTCGTGGTGAAGGCGCCGTAGGTGTCGAAGTCGAAGGCCTTGGCGAAGGCGACGTAGCGATCGTCGGCGAGGCGGTTGGCGAAGGCCTTCGAATCCGAGACGCCTTCGGTCAGGACCTTGCGCATGAAGGCCTTGGCGTAGGTCATGTCCTCCAGGCCGTAGGCCTTCATCGCGTAGGCGTAGAGGCGCCGGTCTCCAAGGAAGTCGTCGATGGATTTCACGTCGCCGATCTTGGCCTTGTAGTAGGCGGTCTCGCGGGCGACGTCGGGCTGCGCGGCCTTGCGCGCCAGGGTCGCGTCGAGGTCGCGGGCGAGCAGGCTGTAGCTCGTGAAGGTGCTGGTCATGGCAGGGCGCGATCGCTCGTGCGGCGCGGTGGCATCGCCGGATTGCGGAGAGAGGGGTGGGACGGCCGGGCGCGGGCGGCTGCGAGGTCCGGAGCTTCGACGACCGAAGCCGGGGCGGACCCCCTCCCGCATAGGCCGCATGGCTTGCCGGAGGCTGGCGCCGAGCCCGGGCCGCGGGCGACCGTCACAGCGGCGTCGGCCCGATGATCGTCTCCGAGGTGATCACGACCCAGCCGGACCCGGTGGCGCGGATGGAGAGGATGCGGCCCGCGCCCGGCAGCACGGCGCCCGGCACCACCTGCCGGAGGCCTTCCGGACCCTCGACCAGGGCGGCGCCCTCCGTCACCCGGCGCAGGACGTAGCCCCGCCCCTTCGCGGTGGATTCGCTGCGCTCCTCGTCGGCGCGCGGCGGGACGGGGTCGGGCAGCGCGCCGGTGGTGGTCGGATCGAGGTCGAGGGCCGCCTCGCGGACGGGGGTCGCCGTCCGCTTCCAGGCGAAACCGCCGCCCACCGCCGGCAGGAACGGCTGGACCGAGTAGGTGTTCGACGCGCCCGAGATCGCGTAGGCCGCGAAGGTGCCCGAGACCACGGCGAGGCCGAGGCAGAGTCCGATGGCGGCGCGCTCCACGGCGGCGGCCCGGGACCGGCGCAGGATCTCGGCCCCGGCGGACGGCCGGGTGTAGCCGGGACGCGGCGAGAGCGGGGTGGCGGCGCGACGGGAGAGGGTCGTGGTCATGGCCATCGCAAGAGGAAGCCGGCGGACGAGCCGAAACCCTCCCATGTTATAGTTACCAAGGCGTTAAAATCGGGCCCGGATCGACAGTCCGGAAACCCGCTGTTAAGCCTGCCCCGAGATCTCGGACAGGTTCTCAGGCGGGGTCAGGACAGGACGGCGGGGCGATGGCGGATTGGCAGGAGGCGGTTGCCCGGGGAGACCGGCCCGCGCGCACGCCCGCGCCGAAGCGCTTCCGCGTGATGCAGCAGGGGCGCATCGTCCTCGGCCCGGAAAGCCTGGTGCCCTGCATCGTCCGGGACCTCTCGCCGAAGGGCGCCAGCCTGCGCCTGCCGCGCCCGACCCCCCTGCCCGAGCGCTTCGACCTCGTCATCGCCGGCCACGAGCTCCGGACCGTCGCGGTCCAGCTGCGCTGGCAGCGCGCCGACTTCGCCGGCGTCACCTTCCTGGGCCAGGACCGGACCCAAGCCTGAGACCAGGCTCGGAAACGGGCCTGCGACCCGTCCTGGACCGGCATCCGGCGCATCCGGGCACAGGCCCGGGCGATCGCCCTTAAGCTCCTGCTAAGCCGGACCGGTCATAGTCGCCTCATCGGCAAGCGACTGTCCCAGATCGAGACGGAAGCCCCTCGATACGAACGCGGTGGATAGGTTTCGTGGACCTATAGACATGATGTCGTCCCACCGGTCCGGTGAAACTCCGGGATGTATGAAGCAATATTAGGCCTCTGCTCAGAGATGCCTTAGCCCTCGCGGCGTATTGCTCGGCGAAGCACACGAATTCCTTGCAATTCCTGTCAACCGGACATCCTCGCAATGACCAGCCTGCTGACCAACAACGCCGCCATGACGGCGTTGACGACCCTCAAGAGCATCAACACCCAGCTCGACATGACCAGCAACCGGGTCTCGACCGGTCAGCGCGTCTCGAGCGCCGCGGACAACGCCGCCTACTGGTCGATCGCCACCACGGTCCGCACCGACAACGCCTCGCTCTCCGCCGTGAAGGACTCCCTCGGCCTCGGCTCGTCGGCTGTCGACACGGCCTATAACGGCCTCAACAGCATCCTGACCGACATGCAGAACCTGCGCACCAAGCTGCAGACTGCGCTGACCCCCGGCGTCGATCGCGCCAAGGTGCAGGTCGAGATCAAGGCCATCCAGAACAAGATGCAGGCGACCGCCGACTCGTCGACGTCGAGCGGCCAGAACTGGCTCTCGGTCAACTCGGCGGTGAGCAACACCAACTATCAGGCGACGCCGAACATCGTTGCCGGCTTCTCGCGCGCTTCGACCGGCACCGTGACGTTCTCGAACATCATGGTCGACGTCAACGCGATCAAGCTCTTCGATCTCAACGCCAGCAGCATCACCACGGCCGCGACGGCCGGTCAGGTGGTCGGCTCCACCTCGCTCACCGGAACGCCCGCCTTCGCCACGGGCGGCACGGCGGACTTCAGCACCACCAACGAGGTGAGCTTCTCGCTCAGCCTCGCCGATGGCTCCACCGCGAACATCCTGGTCAACAAGACTACGATGGCGTCTGCGGCCGCGGACCTGACCAAGGTCACGACGCAGGAGTTCCTGGACGCGATCAACAACCAGATCGCGGCCGACACGACCACGACGCCGCTCGCCGGCAAGGTGAAGGCCTCCCTCGACTCGGTCGGTCGCCTCGCCTTCACCACGACGGCGACGGGTTCGGGCACCAACGCACAGGTCACCGTCCTGAACCTCGCCGCCAGCGGCGGCAACACCCTCGTCGATGTCGGCTTCGGCGCCGGCACCCCCGCCGCCACCGACGCGCGCACCGGCAAGGGTACGGCGGCCGGCACCACCTCGGGCAAGGGCATCCTCGATACGGTCGACGCGAGCACGAGCTTTGCCGTCAGCACGATCGACATCTCGACCCTGGTCGGGACGGCCGGTGACACGACCCTGCAGAACATCATCACGCAGGTCGAGAAGGCCCTCGCCAAGGTCACCGACGCCGGCACCAAGCTCGGCGCCAACAAGACCCAGATCGACGGCCAGAAGTCCTTCATCGACACCCTGATGAAGGCCAACGACCGCACCATCGGCACCCTCGTCGATGCCGACATCGAGGAGGAGTCCACCAAGCTCAAGGCCCTGCAGACCCAGCAGCAGCTCGGCGTGCAGGCCCTCAGCATCGCCAACGGGGCGAGCCAGAACGTCCTCTCGCTCTTCCGGTAAGGTCGACAGCGCCCCCGGGGAGGTTCCGGGGGCGCCTGACGCAGAAAGGCCACGCCTCCGCGAGGGGGCGTGGCCTTTCTGATTCCGAGTCCCCGCTCCGGAGCGGTCGAGGGGTCCGGCTCAGCCGACGAAGGTGTAGCCGGCCAGCCGCTTGGCCTCGATCGGGTCGTAGCCGAGGCGCATCCGCAGCTTCTTGCGCAGCTTGCTGATGTGGCCCTCGACCACGCTCTCCTCCACGTCGGTGCCGTGGTCGGCATAGACCGCGGTGAAGATCTGCGCCCGGCTGAGTTGCCGGCCGCGATGGCTGGCGAAGTACTCGAGGATATGGCGCTCGCGGCGCGGCAGGATCAGGCTGGTCCCGTCGATCTCGGGATCGCGGCCGTCGGCGAACACCTTGAGGCGACCGCTGCGATCCTGGGCGGCGGGCACCTGGATCTCGCCGCGGATGCCGCGCCGGCGGATCGCCTCGGCCCGGGCCAGGATCTCGCGGACATGGACCGGGCGGCGCACGACGTCGTCGATGCCGGCGGTGAAGAGGTCGAGGGTCTGCTCCAGGGAGCGGGTCTCGTTGAGGGCGATGATCGGGGCCTGGGAGAAGCTGCGGATCACGGCGGTCCGGCCGGCCCGGTCGGCGCATTCGCCGAGCACGATGCCCTGGAGAGCATCCGCCGGGTTTCCGGCGAGCCAGGCCAGGAAATCGTCAGCATTGGAGCTGCGCGCCGGAACCGACTGCGCGTTGAAGCCCGCCACGTACTCGGCGGCCACCGAGTGCCGCTCATCCACCACGATATACATTTCAGCGCCCCGCCGAAAACGAACTGTTATGCAAACCCGCCTGGCGATCACCTTGGATGGGGAGCGACTTCGTTGTTCGCCCTTCCAATCCAGGTTTTACTTGATGATGACTTCGCAGCGGCATCTCTGCGAGGGATGTATTCGCTGCCGTCAGGCTGTTTGCGTTGGAAATGTTTCTTTAAGGAAATGGTTAATTTTGCATTAAGTGGTTCGGCGTCCTGTGATCCCGGGCCGATTTTCGGGCCTTTGGCATACCAAGAGAGGCCTCCAGCCCAACCGATGTGACAAATCGATCACGGTTTCGCGAGCGGGCGGGCGCGCCCGTTCCATGCCGAACGAATCGCGCGGATGGCGGGCGGGACGTGTCCGGATCGCCGGATTCGACGGATCGCGCGGGGCCGATGGCCGCCGGGCGCGACTATCCCCGGGCGCTCCGGGCCGCGGGGGGCGCCAGGGTCTCGCCCAGGAGTTCGATCTGGGCGACGAGGCGGGTCAGGCCTTCGCTGCGGGGCACGGAGGGCATCGGCGGCGACGGGTCTTCACCCTCGCCCCCGAGGGTCGACAGGGTCGCGGTGATCCAGCCGCTCCAGGCCGCGAGGGCCTCGGGCTCGGCCACCTCGACGGCGTAGCGCAGGGCCATGAGGCGGGCCGAAATCCGCCGCAGGGTGGCGTCCGCCACCATGGCGGATTCCACCTGGGGGTGTCGCCCGGCCCGGGGCTGCTGCAGGGCTCGGGCAAGCGCGGCTTCGAGGTCGTTGAGGGCGAGGCCGGCGCCCCGGGCGGCCTGGGCCCGCAGGCCGCTGGCCTCCGCCTCCGATCCGGCGCAGAGAACCGCCCGGGCGAAGGCCGCATGGGCCCGCACCGCCTTGCGCAGTTCGAGGCGCACCTGATCGGGCTCCCAGATCGGCCAGAGCACGAGGGCGCTCGCCACCGCGATGAGGCCGCCGAGGAGGGTGAGGAGCGCGCGCATCCCGGCCACCTCCCAGGAACCGTGCCCGGGCTCCACCACCTCGACGAGGAGGACCACGAGGGGGGTCAGGCAGGCGATGAAGACGCCGTAGCTGACCTGCCGGGCGGCGAAGCCGATGATGCTCAAGGGAAAGACCAAGGCGGCCAGGGCCAGGGGCGAGGTGGCGAAGCTGGCGAGGATCGCCCCGATCAGGCCACCCAGCACCGTGCCGCCGATCCGCTCCAGGGCCCGCTGCCAGGTGGCGGCGTAGAAGGGCTGCATCGTCAGCACCACCGTCATGGTCAGCCAGTGGGCGAAGGGCCCGGCCCAGACCAGGGTGGCCCAGAGGGCGGGGGCCGCCACCACGGTGGCGCGCACGGCATGGCGCAGGTTGGCGGAGGCGAAGGTGAAGTTGGTGCTGAGCGGGCCGAGGAGGCGGGTCCCGAGGGGAAGGCTCGCCCGGCCCAGCAGGGCGCCGCCGGGCCGGTAGCCGTCCGGCGTGGAGAGCTTGGCGCCGATGCGGACGCGGTCGAGGATCCGGGTGGCGAGATCGTGCAGCCCGCGGTCATGGGCGAGGCGCCGGGTGCTCCGGTCGATCGCCCGGTCCAGGCGGGCGAGGTCGATCACGCTGTCGTCGCGGATGGCCCGGGCGATCACCCCGAGGAGCGGTCGGAGCCGGCGCAGGAGGCGGCGCGCCATCCGGCGCCGGCGCGGGTCCGGCTCGCCCTCGATGAGGTCCGAGAGGGCGATGAGGGCGGCGAAGATCTGCTCCGCCGCCTCCAGGCGGATCAGGGCCTGGGCGGTGCGGTCGGAGATGCGCTCGCGGCTGCGGGCGAGGTCGACGATCACCGTGCGGGCCTGCTCGATCGCCTCGCGCACGCCCCGGCGGTGGGCGCGGGCATGCCGGTCGAAGGCCTGGAGGTCGAAGGTCTGGCGGTCGAAGATCTGGCGGGCCCCGCCGCCCGCATTCCGGGTCTCGGGCTTCTCCGGCCAGGCCAGGGAGGCGAGGTCCTCGAGATCGTCGCAGAGGCGGGTCAGGCGGCGCCAGACCTCGGCCACCGCGCGATGCGTCGGACGATAGGGATGGAGGCGCCACAGCAGGAGCGCCAGCAGCGTCGCCCACAGGCCTCCGGCGGTGAAGACCAGCCCGGCCACCAGGGCCTGGTCGGGCGTGAGCGGCCGGTCGAGGGCGAAGCACAGCACCAGAACGAGGACGTTGCCGGCGGCCTGGGCCTGCACGCCCCAGACCCGGGCATAGGTGCAGCCGAAGATGACGATGCCGGCGAGCGGCACCACCGGGACCGGCCCGAGCGGCTGCATCAGGCCGAACAGCCCCCAGATGAGTCCGCCGAGGAGCGAGAAGACCGTGAGCACGAGGAGGCGCGAGCGCATCGGCCCGCCCGCATCGGCGAAGCAGGCGAGGTTGGCCGCGAGCGCCACGGTGAGGAGCGGCGGCCACGGAAACCATTCGTGCAGCAGAATGACGAGGCCGAAGGCCAGGGCCGCCCGCACCCCGTCGACGAGGCTGAGGCCGCGGGGGTCGAGGCCGATCGGCAGGCGCGTGAGGTCGAGCCCCGGATTGGTCAGCGTGCCGCGGCCGCGCAGGAAGGCGGCCGCGCGCATCCGCCGGCGCCGGCCGGCCTGGGGGCCGGTCGGGGCGGTGGCGGACGAACCTGGCGCGGACCGGCTGGACGCGGACGGGGTGGAAGACGGGGGCATCGCGGACGTCAGGAACTCCGGGAGGGCGCAGGCCCGCCGTACATCCGCGATCTAGGGCGTCTTCGCCCCGCCTGGAACCGCCAGGCTCGGCACGGGAGCCCTGCGTGACGCGGGAGCCTTCCGGCTCCCGCAGGGCTCGGCGCCGGTGCGGGCGATCAGATCGCGCTGCCCTTCTCGACCACGGTCGTGTTCACCACGTCCGCGGGCTCGTAGAGCCAGCGCGTCATGGCCCCCGCCGCCATCGCGCCGACGATCGGCGCGAGCCAGAACAGCCAGAGTTGCGCCACGTACTCGCCCCCCGCGATCAGGGCCGGACCGGTGCTGCGCGCCGGATTGACCGAAGTGTTGGTCACCGGGATCGAGATCAGGTGGATCAGCACCAGGGCGAACCCGATCGGGATGCCGGCAAAGCCCGTCGCGGCCCCCTTCGAGGTGGTGCCGACGATGATGACGAGGAAGAAGAACGTCGTGAGGAACTCGGTGATGAGGCAGGCCGCGAGGCTGTACTTGCCCGGGCTCAGCTCGCCGTAGCCGTTCGACGCGAACCCGTTCGGCACCCACCCGGCCTTGCCCGAGGCGATCGAATAGAGGACGACCGCCGCCAGGAGCGCCCCCGTCACCTGGGCGACGATGTAGGGCAGGACGTGCCGGTTGGCGCAGCGCTGGGCCGACCACAGCCCGAGGGTCACGGCCGGGTTGAAGTGCCCGCCGGAGATGTGCCCCACCGCGTAGGCCATCGTCAGCACCGTGAGGCCGAAGGCCAGGGCGACCCCGAGGAAGCCGATCCCGAGTTCGGGGAAGGCCGCCGACAGGATTGCGGCGCCGCAGCCGCCGAAAGTCAGCCAGAACGTCCCGAAGAACTCGGCGGTCGCCCGCCGCATCGTATCGTGATCCATGACGCTGCCTCCCGCTCGCATGATGCGAGGCGCTCGTCCCATGGCGGGTTCGCCGCCACCGTCGGCACGACGCGAGACCGAATCCCCTGCGCCGCCGAACCGGCGACGTATCGAGGATTACACAGTCGCCGAATGACAGCAACGACGCCGAGAGATCAAATTGTCACGTACCTTCCTCGCACTGAAAACTGCCATATCTCAGTTTTCGGCGGCGAAGGTCCGGCCCAGAGACTGATTAGGTGAGGCACCCTGACGGACGGAGATCGATGCGCGGGCCATCCCTGTCAGGGCGAGGGGTCTCGGGGCCCGGTGTTCGGGTGCCGCCCATCGGCCCGCGGCAAGCCGATCTTCGGAAGGCGGCCGGACAGGAGGCGTGCCCCGGCTCGGCGCGGACGCCGCGCCAAGGTATGCAGGACGCGGCGTCCGCGCAGAGGTCTCTGCGCGGGTCCGGCCCGCGCCGCGGTGCCGAATCGTCGACCTCGCCGGTTCAGGCCGCGACCGTCAGGTCCCGGCCGTGAACCGCGTCCCGGTCGTCGGATTTTGCGTCAGAATTTGCCGCCGAGCCCGACGCTGCCGCTCTGGCCCATCTGCGGGGCGAGGCCGCCGGAGCTCGTCCGGGTCGTCGTCTCGCCCTCGATATCCTCGCGCCGGATCCGACGCTCCTCGTTCGCGGCCGCGCGGGTCTGGCCGCCGGCGGAGCTCGGCAGGTTGAGGCGGCGCGTCGGCGCGGTCTGCAGCGGGGCGCCGTCGGGATCGACCTCGGCGGAGCGGCTGCGCTGGGGGCCCGGAACGGCGCCGCGCATGGAGGGCGGCGGCCCGACTTCCGTCTCGGGCATCACGCCACCACCACCGCCGAGCGCTTGGCACCCGGCGAGCGCGGCGGCAACGAGCGCGACGGCGCAGGCTCTGGACGGAAGGGACATCGTTTCTGGTCCTCGGTAACACCGGCGACCGCATTCGGACGCCCACGCAAGCTAATCGCCTCTGTACGACGCAGTTTTGTCGAAAACCAGACACGCTCCGGTGCGTCAGAGGATTGCGGCCACGCTTGGGCCGGTGCACGCTCGGCTCGGCATCAGCGTGCTGGTGTCGGAACGAAGATCGGTCGCAGCCCGGTCCGTTTCTTGCGCGCGATCACGTCGTCCTGCCGCCTCCGGGGTCCATCTCGACCCGTCCCGGGGATCGCAGGAGGACACCGCTCGCATGTCCATTCCTGTCGCCCATCCACAACTTCGCCTTGGTCCACGCGCAATGAGGCCGGAACCGCCCGTGTGGCGGAACCCGCCGCCCAAGCTGCCATTGTGTCAGGCCGGCGAGACGCACCACTCGGGGAACGCGCGTGTTCAGAACTGTCCGGATGATCGCCACTGCGACGATCACCCTGTTGGCCGCCTCCGCGGCCGCCGAGACCCCGGCCGCGCCGGGCAAGGACGCCGCGCCGAGCCCCGGCGAGGTGACGACGGGCTCGTCCACGCCGCCGGCATCCGCCCCGGCCCCGACTCCGCCTGTCCAGACGCCGCCGGCGCAAGCGCCCGCGCAACCCGCCCAGACACCCGCCACGCAGACACCCGCCACGCAGGCCCCGGCCTCCGTCCCGGCGCCCGCCCAGCCGGCGGCGCCCGGGACGCCGCCCGTGGCCGGCCCGCCCGCGCCGAGCGCCCCCGCCGCCGGGGCGCCCGCGACGGGCACGCCCGCCACCGTCCTCGACACCCAGGATTACGAGGGCGTCCTCGGCAAGGCCGTGCGCAGTTCCACCGGCGAGGATATGGGTCGGATCATCGACATCATCCTCGACAAGGACGGGCGTCCGCGCGCGGCCATCATCGATTTCGGCGGCTTCCTCGGCGTCGGCTCCCGCAAGATCGCGGTGGACTGGCGCGCCATGCGCTTCACCACCGACGGCAAGGCGAGCCGCCCGGTGCTCCAGCTCAGCCGCAACCAGGTCCGCGTCTCGCCGGAATACAAGCCGGGCGAGCCGATCGTGGTGCTCGGCCCGGCGAGCCCGGCCGCCCCGGCCGAGGGCGAGCAGGCGGCGGCACCGGTCCAGGGTCCGGTCGCGCCGCCGGCGGTCGTCGCGGCGCCGCCCGCCGCCGCGCCCGTGCCGCCCGCTCCGGCCGCCGCGCCGCTCCCTGAGAAAGCGCCGGACAAGCCGGCCGAGAAGTCGCCGGATCGATGACGGTCCCGCTTCCGAAGGATCGCCGGGCCCTCAAGCCGCGGGAGGTGGCGCGCCCGGAGTTCCGGCCGCGGCCGCTCCCGCGCCGCGACGCCCTCACGGACGACGCCCCGCCGGCGACGGCAGCGGAGAACCCGGCCGACATGAAGGTGATCTCGCGCCGGAGCACGCGCGGCCTCGACGGGTTCGCGTTCTTCGTGGCGAACCTCCAGACCGGCTTCGGACCGTTCCTGGCGGTCTACTTCACCCAGGCGAAGTGGACGCAGTCCGACATCGGCTTCGCGCTGACGGTCGGGAGCCTCGTGAGCCTGCTCGGCCAGGTGCCCGGCGGCGCCTTCGTGGACGCGGTGCGCTCGCGCCGGTTCGCCGCCGGCTTCTCGGTCGTGGCGATCGCGCTGAGCGCCTTCGCGCTGGCCATGTGGCCGAACTTCCTCGTCGTGCTCCTGGCGATGGCCGCCCACTCGGCGGCGAGCTGCATCCTCACCCCCGCCATCGCGGCGATCAGCATCGGCCTCGTCGGCCATGCCCGGGCGGGCGAGCGGCTGGGCCGCAACGCCAGCTTCTCGGCCCTCGGCAATGCCGTGGCCGCGGCCGGCATGGGCGCCTGCGGCTACTACCTCTCGAACGACGCGGTGTTCTACCTCACCGCCGCCCTGATGGTGCCGACCCTGATCGCGCTGTCGCGGATCCGGGCGGAGGAGATCGACGGGCCGGCCCACGTCAAGGCGACCGGCGACACCGGCTCCACGCCGGGCGGGGCCGGGCTGCGCGCCCTCCTCACCAACCGCGCGCTCCTCTGCTTCGGCGCCTGCATGACCCTGTTCTTCCTCGCCAACGCCGCGATGCTGCCGCTGGTGGGCAGCATGCTGACCCTGCGGGCCAGCGAGACCGCCACGGCGCTGATCGCCGCCTGCATCGTCGTGCCCCAGGTGGTGCTGGCGGTGTCGGCGCCCACCATCGGGCGCCTGGCCGAGCGCTGGGGCCGCCGCCCGCTGCTGCTCCTCGGCTTCGCCGCCCTGCCGATCCGCGGGCTGCTCTTCGCCTACGTCGACAGCCCGGAACTGCTCGTGGCCGTGCAGGTCTTCGACGGCATCTCGGCGGCGGTGTTCGGCGTGATGGTCCCCCTCGTGGTCTCGGACGCCACCCGCAGGACCGGCCACTTCAACCTCGCCCTCGGGGCGGTCGGCACCGCCATGGGCATCGGCGCCGCCCTGTCCACCTCGCTGGCCGGCGTGATGGCGGATCGGCTCGGCAGCCACACCGCCTTCCTCGGGCTCGCGATCGTGGGCTTCGCGGCCTTCGCCCTGGTGGTACTCATCATGCCGGAGACGCGCCGCGACCCCGCGATGTAACCTCCGGCGGGTCGCCAGATGAAACCCGAGCGGCATCGAATTCGCTTGCCGCTCAAGCGATGTTCAGGTTTGCACGCTAAAACGCGCAAACCTCCGCCAGACACTGCAACGCTTGCGTTTGCTTCGCGTTGCGAGGCCGGGGGGCTCCAAATCCTGTGTGGGGCACGCGCGGGAAACCAGGGTCCGCGAGGACGCCTTAACAGAAGCCGGTCCACCCAACGTCCGGGCGGACCCTCGAAACCGGGACGGTCACCGCGATGGAAGACCTCTGCGTTTATGCCGATAGGCCGTTCGCCTTCGTGGGACGCTATCTGCGCCGACGCGCCCTGCCGCACATCGTCATCCTGTGCGCCGTGCTCGGCGCCGTGGGCTTCTCCGTCAGCACGGACTATGCCCTCAAGGGCGTGGTCGATGCGCTGAGCAAGGGCCCGCAGGCCGGCCTGATCTGGGGCGCCCTCGCCCTCCTCATCGCCTTCATCGCGGCCGACAACATGCTCTGGCGCGTGGCGAGCCTCGTGGGCTCGTTCACCTTCGTGGGCGTGACCGGCGACATCCGGCGCGACCTGTTCCGGCACATGACCGGGCACTCGCCGACCTTCTTCGCCGACCGGCAGCCGGGCACCCTGGCCTCGCGCATCACCGCGACCTCGAACGCGATCTTCACGGTCGAGAACATGTTCGTGTTCAACGTGATGCCGCCCTGCGTCGCGGCCTTCGGCTCGATCCTCTACATCGGCACCGTCAACCTCACGATGGCCCTGGTGCTGGCCGGCATCTTCGCCGCGGTCGTGCTGCTCATGTTCAAGATGGCGGCGGCCGGAAAGCCCCTGCACCACGACTTCGCCGCCAAGGCCGCCTCGGTGGACGGCGAGATGGTCGACCTCGTCGGCAACATGCCCCTGGTCCGGGCCTTCTCGGCCTTCAAGCGCGAGTTCACCCGCTTCGACGGGACCATCGGCCAGGAGATGCGCTCGCGCCGCTCCTCGCTGCTCTACCTCGAGAAGCTGCGCATCGTGCACGCCATCCTGACGGTGCTGGCGGTGCTCGGCCTGCTCTACTGGGCCATCACCATGTGGGAGGCGGGCCAGGCCACCAACGGCCAGGTCGTGCTCGTCTGCACCCTCGGCATCCGCATCCTCGCCGCCACCCGCGACCTCGCCGTGGCGCTGGTGGACGCGACCCAGCACACCGCCCGGCTCTCGGAGGCGCTCCACACCCTCCTGCAGCCCCACGACCTCATCGATCACCCGGAGGCGGAGCCGCTCACCGGCACCGGCGCCGAGATCACCTTCGACCACGTGGCCTTCTCCTACCCGGACGGGCGCGGCGTCTTCACCGACTTCGACCTCGTGATCCAGCCCGGCCAGCGGGTCGGCCTCGTGGGCAAGTCGGGCGGCGGCAAGTCGACCCTGTTCTCCCTGCTGCAGCGCTTCTACGACGCGCAGGGCGGCCGCATCCTGATCAACGGCCAGGACATCCAGCGCATCACCCAGGAATCCCTGCGCGAGGCCATCACGGTGGTGCCGCAGGACGTCTCGATGTTCCACCGGACCCTGCGCGAGAACATCCGCTACGGCCGGCCCGATGCGCCGGACGAGGATGTCTGGAAGGCCGCGGCCGCCGCCCACTGCACCGACTTCATCGAGGCGCTGCCCGAGGGCTTCGACACCATCGTGGGCGACCGCGGCGTGAAGCTCTCCGGCGGCCAGCGCCAGCGCATCGCCATCGCGCGGGCCATCCTCAAGGATTCGCCGATCTTGCTTCTCGACGAAGCTACGTCGGCGCTCGACGCGGAATCCGAGGAGGCGATCCGCCACGCCCTGGCCAACCTGATGAAGGGCCGCACGGTGATCGCGATCGCGCACCGCCTCTCGACCCTGAAGGACTTCGACAGGATCGTGGTGCTGGAAGGCGGCCGCATCATCCAGGACGGCTCGCCCGACAAGCTGACCCACCTCGACGGCTTCTACCGCGAGCTGATGAAGAAGGAATCCATGTCGATGGCGCTTGCCGCCGCCTGAGGCGCGCGGGGGCCACGCGCCCGACCCCACGCGCCCGACCCGAAGTCCCGCTGCCGATCAGCGCCCTCCCCCCACGGGGAGGGCGTTTTGCTGTGGCGATACGGGGGACGTCGGCAGGTGGTCGCGCGATCCGGATGGCTCGGTCGGGCTGGAGATCGTCGACGCAACGCCCCTCGCCGCCGGGAGGATCCGGCGGCGAGGGGCGCCGGCTCAGTTGTGCGACTGGATGAAGTTGCGAACCAGCGGGTAGGTCTGGCTCTCCCACTTGCGGCCGGAGAACACCCCGTAATGGCCGACGCCGGCCTGGAGGTGGTGGCTCTTCATGTGGTGCGGCAGGCTGGTGCAGAGGTCGTGCGCCGCCATGGTCTGGCCCACGGCGCAGATGTCGTCGCGCTCCCCCTCGACCGTCATGAGAGCGGTCTTGCGGATGGCGCCCATGTCGATCGGATTGCCCCGATAGGTCAGCTCGTTCTTGGCCAGGGTGTAGTCCTGGAACACGGTCTTGACCGTCTCGATGTAGAACTCCGCCGCGAGGTCGAGGACGGCGAAATACTCGTCGTAGAAACCCTCGATCTGGCGCGCCTTCTCGGTCTCCCCGTTGGCGAGGTGCCAGAACAGGTCGGCATGGCCCTGGATGTGGCGCTTGGCGTTCATCGAGACGAAGGCCGAGACCTGCATGAAGCCCGGATAGACCCGTCGCCCGGCGCCCTTGTGCCGGTCGGGCACGGTGGCGATCAGGTTCTTCTCGAACCAGTCGATCGGCTTCGAGGTGGCGAGGTGGTTCACCGATGTCGGCGAGATCCGGCAATCCACCGGGCCGGCCATCAGCGTCATGCTGCGCGGATGCGCGACATCCTTCGAATGCGCCATGACGGCGGCGGCGGCCAGCGCCTGCACGGCTGGCTGGCACACGGCGACGAGGTGGGCCCCCTCCCCGATCACCCTGAGGAACTGCACGAGGTGGTCGACATAGTCGTCGAAGCCGAACGGCCCGGCCTCGAGCGGCACGTCCCGGGCGTTGTGCCAGTCGGTGATGTAGACGTCGTGATCGGGCAGCAGGGTGCGCACCGTGCCCCGCAGCAGCGTGGCGAAGTGGCCCGACAGGGGCGCCACCACGAGGACGCGGGGCTGGTCGCTGTCGATGTCCTTCTTGAACCGCAGCAGGGTCCCGAACGGCGTCGCGAACGCCGCCTCCTCCGTCACCGGCACCTCGCGGTTGCCCACCGTCACGCTGTCGATGCCGTAGGCGGGCCGTGAGAAGGTCAGGCCGGCCCGCATCATCATCCGGGCGCCGGCCGACCACCAGCTCAGCGGCTCCTTGAAGCCGGCCGCGGTCCAGGGTGAGACGGCGTCGTGGACGAGCCGACCCCAGGCGCGCGTCTGCTCCGCCAGGTCCGACTGGGCATCGAAGGCACGATAGAGCATGCTGCCCGAACTCCTCGGCGAACGGTCAAATCGCAGAACGTCCGCGGCAAGCGGGCGCGACGGCAGAGCCGTCGACGATGGGTCGCTAGGCTGCGGCAGGCAGGGCCCGGACGCAACGGCCTTAACGTGTGATATCCTGCGGTTGTTGTGCGTATGCATCACCGCGGATGTGTCGCGTGCCGCTTCGGAATAACAAGTGAACATCGGATCGCCGGGGGTCGTGCGGGGGTCTTGACTGTGAAAGCTCAACCTTTGCGGTGGGAAAAAGGTCCCGTGCCGTGGGCGGGTGCGTCGAGCGAACCGGAAACATCCTGCGTGTCGGGCGCGTCGGGCGGCACGAGTCTTGGATCACGTGTCGGCGAGGGACCAAAAGGGGGGACGGAACGATGCCTGCGGCAACGCTGACGATTTCAAGCCGGAATTACTCGTCGTGGTCGCTGCGGGGTTGGCTGGTCTGCCGCATGGCCGGCCTCGATTTCGAGACGGAGCTCCTGTCGGGCAACGACGCCTCCACCCGGGCGGAGCTGTTGCACCTGTCGCCCTCGTTCCTCGTTCCCCGCCTGGTCCACGGCGAGATCATCGTCTGGGACACCCTCGCCATCGCGCAGTACCTCAACGAGATCCGTCCGGAGGCGGGGTTCCTGCCGCGCAATGCCGTGGCGCGCGCCCATTGCCGCTCGATCTCGGGCGAGATGCATGGCGGCTTCATCAACCTGCGCTCCGCGCTGCCGATGAACCTCAAGGCGCGCCACGCCAACTTCAAGATCTTCAATGGCGCGCGCGGCGACATCGAGCGCATCGTGACGATCGTCGACGAGTGCCTGGGCCGCTACGACGGCCCGTTCCTGTTCGGCGAGACCCCGAGCCTCGCCGACGCGATGTACGCCCCCGTCTGCACGCGCTTCCGCACCTACGACGTCAGCCTGCCGCGCCGGACCGAAGCCTATCGCGACACCATTCTGGCCTGGCCGCTGATGGAGGAATGGGCGGCGGAAGCGGCGCGGGAGCCCGACGAGATCGAGGAACTCGACATGGAGTTCTGAAACGTCGAGTTCTGAAACGTCGCGCTCTGACAATCTGCGTTCCGAAGCGTCACGACGTCGGAGCCGCAACGGCCCGGGGCGCCGCGTCATGCGCCGCCTCCGGCCGGGTGCGCGGTGGCACGTCGTCCCGGGCAGGCGCTTCCCATATCACTCTTATCGCAGTCGAGACGCAGGGACATGCAGTCCTCGTCTCACACAGGAGTGATCATCTTTCCATGAAACATCGTCTTTTCGCCCTCGTTGCCGCGACTGTTCTTGCCGTTGCGGCTCCGGCGACCGGCAGCTTCGCGTTCGACCGCGTCGCGCCGACCTACGGCGATGTGCCGGCCTCGCGCTACGACGACATCACGACGGGGTCGATCCGCTCCTACGACGTCCCAGCCACCGGCCGCTGCGCGAACAATTCGGCGAGCCAGGGCAATGCCAACCAGCAGAACTTCCCGGTCCAGCAGTATGGCCAGACCTCGGGCGGCCCGCGCTGCTGACGCCCTGAGGGCGTGACAATCGCCGGCGCCAAGCGCCCGGCCCTGCAGGCAAGGTGTGCAGGCAGGCTCTGCAGGAAGGCCCGCCCGCGAGGTGCGGGCCTTTTTCGTGTTTCCCGCCGGGCGATCACTCGGCGGCGAGGCGGTGCTCCGGATCGGCCGCGGCGAGCGGCGGATGGGCCGGGGCGGAGGCGGCGCGCGGCAGCTCGATCCGGGCCGTGAGGCCGCGCGGGGTCCGGTTGCGCAAGGTAAAGCGGCCCTCGTGCGAATCCGCGATGGCGAGCACGATGGAGAGGCCGAGGCCGAAGCCGCTGGCGGTGTCCAGGTTGCGCGCCCGGTCGCCGCGCACGAAGGGCTGGAGCATGGCCTCCCGCTCCGCCTCCGGGATGCCGGGGCCGTCGTCGCTGACCTCCACGGCGACGCCGCGCTCGGTCTGGGTCACCGTCAGCCGGGCCGCACCGCCATACTTCACCGCGTTGTCCACGAGGTTCATGATCGCGCGCTGAAGCTCGTCCGGCCGGCCCTGGACCAGCACGTGGCGGCTCTCGGTGACCCGGACATCGGCGCCGATATCGGCGAACTCGTCGGCGACGGTCTGGACGACGGAGGCGAGGTCGACCAACATCTTCGCGCCGCCCTCCGGGCCGTGGCCGTCCCGCACGAAGGACAGGGCCGCCTCCACGAGGCCGTTCATCTGGTCGAGGTCGCGCAGGGTCATGGTCCGCGCGTGGTCGTCCTCGATGAACTCGGCGCGCAGGCGCAGGCGGGTGATCGGGGTGCGCAGGTCGTGGCTGATGGCCGCGAGCATCTGGGTGCGGTCGTCGATCAGGCGGCGCACGCGGGCCCGCATCCGGTCGAGCGCCCGGGACAGGGTGACGACCTCGCGCGGGCCGTTCTCGGGCAGATCCACGAGGTTCATGCGGGTGCCGAAGACGTCCGCGGCCTCGGCGAGGCGCGCCAGGGGCGCGGTCAGCGCCCGCGTGGCCCAGAGGCAGATCAGCGAGACGGCCACGCCCAGGAACACGAAGGTGAAAATGATCGCGCCCTGCCGCATGGGCGGGCGGTCGTCGTCCGGCACCAGGGCGGAGAGCCGGGCGCCCCCCGGCGTCGCGATGCCCACCCGTACGCCCGCGGGCGCATCCGCCGGGCGCCGGGCCGCCCACAGGTCGGTGATGGCGAGGGGCCGGCCGAAGCCATCGCGCAGGCGCTGGACCATGGAATGGTCGCCGATCCGGTCCCCCGCCGTCGTGTCGGGCCCGGCGATCTCGGGGGCGGTGCCGTCCCAGGGCTCGATCCGCAGGGTCGGCAGCATCCGGGCGGCGTTGGCGAGGAGCGCCGGGCGATCGGCCGGGCTCGCGCCGTCGAGGAGGCGGGAGACCGTGGCGAGGCGGGTGGCAGCCACGCCGGGATGATCGTCGGGCCGCCAGGGCTCGCGCAGGGTGAAGAAGGCCAGGGTCGCCATGGCGTGGGCCAGCACCACGGCGGCGACGATGAGCAGGGCGATCTGCCCGGCGACGCTCGACGGCACGAGGGCGCGCAGGCGGCTCCAGGGGGCGCTCATGAGGCGGTCTTCATACGCGGGTGACCTTATGCACGCGTGACCTCGGGGGTGAAGAGGTAGCCGCCGGAGCGGATGGTACGGATGATCTCGGGGTTGCGCGGATCCTGCTCGATCTTCTGGCGGATGCGGCTGATCAGGACGTCGATGCTGCGCTCGAACGGGCCGGCGGCGCGGCCCTGCGTCAGGTCGAGGAGCTGGTCGCGGGAGAGCACCCGGCCGGGGCGCAGGCAGAGGGCGTGCAGCAGGTCAAACTCCGCACCCGTGATGGCGATGCGCGCATCCTCCGGGCTGAGGAGCTGGCGCAGGGAGACGTCGAGGGTCCAGCCCAGGAAGTGCAGGCGGCGCACGCCCTCCTCCGCCTCGGCCTCCGCACCCGAGCCCCGCCGCAGGATTGCGCGGATGCGCGCCAGGAGTTCGCGCGGGTTGAAGGGCTTGCCGAGATAGTCGTCGGCGCCGATCTCGAGGCCGATGATCCGGTCGATCTCCTCGGCCTTGGCGGTGAGCATCAGGATGGGGATGCGCGAGGTGGCGCGCAGGCGCCGGCACAGGCTCAAGCCGTCCTCGCCCGGCAGCATCAGGTCGAGCACGACGAGATCGACCCGGGCATCGGCCAGGACCTTGTCCATGGCCGCCCCGTCCCCGGCGAGGCTGACCCGGCACTCGTTGGCGCGCAGGTAGCGGGCGACGAGGGCGCTGATCTCGCGATCGTCCTCCACGAGGAGGATGTGCGGGTGGGTCGTGGTCGTCTGCGTCATGGTCGTCTGGGTCATGGTCCCGAGCATCGCGGCTCCCTCCGCATCCGGGGGCCGGCCCCCTGCGGATCTCCGTCAACGCGCGAGTATGCGCCCGGGCGCAGAGAGTTCGTAAGGGCCGGCGGGGCGGGGATTTGTAAATACCTGTTTCGGACCGCCACGCCGGACATGGCCGGAAACATCCCCGTCGGGGCTTTCAGAACACCGGCGCGGATTGCCGGGACGCGCGGGGATTCTTATGTCGTGGCGCACAGGCGCCGGTCTCGTGGCCGTCACGGACGGATGGCGGCCTCACTGCTCCCGGGAGACGACGATGCAAGGCTCGAACCGGCTGTTCGACGATTTCGCCCGCCTGATGACCGATGCCGCCGGGGCCGCGCAGGGCGTGCGCCGCGAGGCGGAGACGGTGTTCAAGGCGCAGGTCGAGCGCCTGATCCGCGACATGGACATCGCCTCCCGCGAGGAGCTCGACGTGCTGCGCGACCTCGTCTCGGCGCTGCGCAGCCAGAACGACGCCCTGGCCGCGCGGGTGACCGCGCTCGAGGCGAAACTCGGCCCCGATCCGGTGGCCGGCGCCAGCGAGGCGATCTGATTCCAGGTTGATTCGCGGGGGCTCCGGCCCCGCCACGCTTGTGCACAGGAAGGAACGGTGGACGGTCGCTTTCCTGTTCACCGGCTTCCCGGGCCGCTTTGAAACGCGAGTCCGGCACGGTCTATAGTGAGTCATGACCTGATTCGCTCCCGCCCCGAACCACCCTGAACCGAACAGAATCGCCGCCCGGCACACCCTTGCGGGTGGGCGTCGAGCAAGTCCGGAACACAGTGCCCACGGTCACCGGAGCGAGTTTCACAACGACTTCGCCGATCTTCGACGAGATCGACATACTGGACCGCCATGACCCAACTCCACATCGAAGATCACGATCGGCACGAGCATCCCCTCGACATCGTCGAGCGCCTCGCGTCGCTGCGCGACTGGATCTTCGACCGGGCCGAGACCGACGAGATGTCCGTCTCCGTCGCCGGGCGCTGGGCCGACTACCACGTGGCGTTCACCTGGATCGAGGACGTGGAGGCGCTGCACGTCGCCTCCGCCTTCGACCTCAAGGTGCCCGAGCGCCGGCGCACCGAGATCCTGACGCTGGTCTCCCTGGTCAACGAGCAATTGTGGGTCGGGCATTTCGACCTGTGGTCCACCGACAACGTCGTGATGTTCCGCCACTCGCTGCTGCTGACCGGCGGCGCGGCCCCGACGCAGGGCCAGTGCACCATGATGCTGAAGTCGGCGGTCGATGCCTGCGAGCGCTACTACCAGGCGTTCCAGTTCGTGCTCTGGGCCGGAAAATCCGCCCGCGAGGCCCTCGACGCGGTGCTGTTCGAGACCGAAGGCGAGGCGTGAGCGCGCCCGTCGACGCCGCCCTCCCCGCCTCCCTCACCCTGGTGGGGGCCGGCAAGATGGGGGGCGCCATGCTCTCCGGCTGGCTGGCGGGCGGGCTCGACCCGGCCCGCACCACCGTTCTCGATCCGCAGGCCTCCCCCGAGATGCGGGCGCTCTGCGCCGCGCAGGGGCTCGCCCTGAACCCCGCCGCGCCCCCGGTCGCCGACGCTCTGGTGCTCGCCATGAAGCCGCAGGGGCTGGAGGGCGCCGCACCCGCGCTGGCGCCGCTGATCGGCCCCGGAACGCTGGTCGTGTCGATCCTGGCCGGCAAGACCATCGCCAACCTGCGCGACCGGCTGCCCGGCGCCCGCGCGATCGTGCGGGCGATGCCGAACCTGCCCGCCAGCATCGGCCGGGGAGCCACCGGTGCGGTGGCCAGCCCCGAGGTCGATGCCGGGCAGCGGGCGCAGGCGCACGCGCTCCTCGCCAGCGTAGGCCTGGTGGAATGGCTCGACAACGAGGGGTTGATCGATGCCCTGACGGCCGTGTCGGGCTCCGGCCCCGCCTACGTCTTCCTCCTGGCCGAGGTCATGGCGGACGCCGGCATCGCCGCCGGCCTGCCCGCGGACATGGCCACGCGCCTCGCCCGCGAGACCGTCTCGGGGGCCGCCGCGCTCCTCGCGGCCAATCCCCGCGACGCCGCGCTGCTGCGCCAGGACGTGACCTCGCCGGGCGGCACCACGGCCGAGGCCCTCGCCGTGCTGATGCGCAGCGGCGGCCTGCCGGACCTGATGCGCGAGGCCGTGGACGCGGCGCGGCGCCGCGCCGGGGCCCTCGCGGGCTGATACGGCCCTGACGATCCGGCCGCGGGACCCTACATGAAGGCCTGATTGGACGAGGATCGCACGACCATGGCCAAACGCCCCGGCTCTCCCAAGCCCGAGACCGACACGCACGAGTCCCACCCGCAGGAAACGGGTTCCACCGGCGCCGTGGCGGTGTCGGCAGCCCCCGCCGAGAAGGCGCTGCCCCCGCGCGAGGCGGCGGTCGAGGCGCTGATGCGGCTCGCGGCCGAGCAGCCCTGGAACGACATCGAGGTCGGCGACATCGCCCGGGAGGCCGGTCTGACGCTGGCGGAGTTCCGCGACCTGTTCCCCTCGAAGGGCGCCGTGCTCGGTGGCCTGTCGCGCCTCATCGACCGCAAGGTGCTGGAGGGCGACACCAGCGATCTCGCCGACGAGCCGACCCGCGAGCGCCTGTTCGACGTGCTGATGCGCCGCCTCGACGCGATGACCCCCTACAAGGACGCCCTGCGCCGGATCTCCTACGCCCTGCGCGGCGATCCGCTGTCGATGCTGGCGCTGAACGGCGTCGCGCTGAACTCGCACCGCTTCATGCTGGCCGCCGCCGGCATCAACACCGAGGGGCCTCTGGGCCGCCTCAAGCTCCAGGGCGTGGTCATCGCCTTTGCCCGCACGGTGGAGGTCTGGCTCGACGACGACGATCCGGCCCTGGCCCGCACCATGGCGCGCCTCGACAAGGAGATCCGCAACGGCGAGCGCTTCATGGAGCGTGCCGACGATGCCCGCCGCCTCACGGCCCCATTCCGGGCCCTGGGTCGCTCGCTGCTCGATCGCGGCGGTCGCGCCCGCCGGGAACGGCAGGCGGCGGACGACCGCAACGAGGATGCGGGCAACCCCCTCGGTGGCGATCCGGCCGCCGCGATCTGAAGCCTCAGCTCCCGGCCGGGCGGGCGGTCTCGCCGAGATGGACGGCGAGCCAGACCGTCGGCCGGTCGGGATCGGTGAAGGTAACCCGGTGCACGCACCCGGCCGGGATGAACAGGGTGTCCCCCGGCCTGAGCACGATCTCCGTATCCACCAGCGCAACGCGGGCCGCCCCGGCGAGGAGCAGCACCCACTCGTCCTGGGCCTGGCAGTAAGGCTGGTCCGGCGGCGTGACCTGACCCTGCGAGACGATGCGCTCGATCCGGCAGCCCGGTAGGGCGAGGAGTTCGGTGAAGACCTCGCCCGCTGCGGCGTCGGGCAGGTCCGCGAGCAGGTTGCCCGCGTGAGCGGGGCGGGTCATGCGCCGGGTCCTCTTGCCGTTTTGCGGGTCCGATCTTAGCATCGCCTCGGCCTCCGGATAGGCCAACGGTCCGCGTAAAGGGCTCAGCCCATTCGTCGTCGTCTGATCATTCCCCGACTTCCTGCCCGAGAACGCGGACAAAGGGCGCTGAGGAAGGAAGGATTCGATGACGGCTACGCTTTTGTCGGGTGCCGCTCCCGTGCGCGCACTCCCGGACCGCCCCAACCTCGAACACCTGCGCAACGAAGCCAAGTCGCGGTTGAAGCAGGCACGCGCCACCGACCCGACGGCGCAGCTCGCCACGGCGCAACGCGATCTCGCTCGTGACTACGGTTTCCCTAGTTGGCGCCGTCTCTTGGCTGAAGTCCGGAAGTTGACCGAGGGGCGGACGGAGACCGGCAAAGAACGCATGGAGCGGCTCAGGATCGAGCAGGCGCGTCCGCGAACGGAAGTCTCGATCGATCCGACGGTCGTGGACGGATATCTCGGCTTCTACGAACTGACTCCGAAGATTATCCTCGTGGTCCAGCGCGACGAAAACGATCTTATCGTTCGCCTCACCGGACAGGCGTTCTACGCGATCGTGCCCGAAAGCCGTCGGAAGTTTTTCTTTCGAAATAGCACCATCCAGGCACAGATCAGCTTCACCGTTGGTCCGGATGGCATTGCGACCGCCGCCACCCTTCATCAGAACGGGCTCGAACAGACGTCTCCGCGGATTACGGGAGACCGGGCGAACGCCATTGAGGCACGGCGGGCGGCGCGGCAGGCTGCGAATACGCCGGCCCCCGGAAGTGAGGCGGCGCTGCGGCGGATCATCGAGGCCACCCAGCAGGGCAGCCCGGAACTCGCGCGCATGAGCAAGCCGCTCGCACGGGCGTTCGACGAACAGTTGCCCGACAACTTGAGGACGGTGAGATCCTGGGGCGACCTCGTGTCGGTCGACTTCAAGGGTGTCTCCCGCATCGACGACAGCGATGTCTTCACCGTCGTCTTCTCCGCCGCAGAGAGCGAATGGCGGCTCACTATGAACGGCCCCGAGACGATCGAGAGCGCCAGCTTCCGATTGACGCCCTAGGACAGGTCCGGCGCGAGCTGCGCATCAGCGGCGGCGGCAGGGCGTCCCTGCCGCCGCACCGCGCAGCCGGCCGTCAGCCGCGGCCGAGGAGCCGATGCACCTGCCAAGTCAGCATCATGCTCGCCACCATCAGGGTGGCGTACAGGAGGTGGAGGAGAAGCGGCGCGTCGTGCATCGGCTCGAACCCGTGGGCTCCTGTGCGAGGAGAGCGCGGTTCCCGTGCAACAACCGCGCCAAGCCTGCAGCGACCGAGGCAGGGACGGGGCGATGCGCCGGTGCCATCCCGGTCAGGCGGTCGCAGCGGGGCTCGCGTCGAAGACCCTGTCTGAGGCGAGGCGGGTCAGAACGGCGAGGAGGTCGGTCTGGGTGACGATCCCGAGGATTCGACGGTCCGCGCCCGTCACCAGCACGGCGTGGGTGTGGCCGTTGGTCAGCGGCTCCACCAGGCTCACCACGGGCTCGTTGGCCGTGACGGTCCGCGCCTCGGACATCACCTGCGCGATGGTGCCCTCCCCGCGCAGGGCCAGCTCGCGCAGGCCCAGGGTCCCGGCGAGGCGGCCCGCCTCGTCCACCACCGGCAGGGTCCGGATGTTGTGCCGGAGCAGGAGGTCGCGTGCCCGGGCGAGTGGCTCGTGCAGACCGATCGTCACCACGTCGCGGGACATCACCGCCTGGCACTCCAGGGCGCCGTGCGCCCGCACCAGGGCCTGGCTCTCGACCTCCCGCAGCAGCCGGTCGAGGTCGCTACGGTCGATGTCGAGGGTCTCGTTGAGGTTGAGGAGCGCGGCATCGACGTCGCGGGCATTGAAGCCGACCCGGAGGGGGGCCGGAAGGTCCGCCGTGCCGTGCAGGTTCGCCGGGGGTGCCGCCGGCACGTGCGGGTACTTGCGGCCGGAAATCCGGTGGAAGGCGATGCCGAGGCTGACCAGGATGATGGAGTTCAGGCAGACCGGCACGAAGGGGAACAGGAAGCCCGAGGAGGCGATGGCCGGGCCGCCGATGAGCGCGGTGAGCGCCACGGCGCCGCCCGGCGGATGCAGGCTGCGGGTGAACGACATCGCCGCGATGGCCAGCGAGACGCCGACCCCGATGGCCAGCACTGGATTGGGGATGAAGTGGGCGGCGGTCACGCCGATCAGCGCCGAGATCGTATTGCCGCCGATGATCGGCCAGGGCTGGGCCAGCGGGCTCGCCGGCACCGCGAAGAGTAGCACCGCCGTGGCGCCCATGGGGGCGACGATCAGGGGAATGTGCGGGCCCTGCCCGACCATCCAGCCCGTCATGAGCCCCGTCAGGGCAATGCCGATGAGGGCGCCGAGGCAGCCGATCAGGCGCTCGCGCAGGGTGGCGCCGGCCAGGATCGGCCGGAACAGGCGGGAGACGAGCAAAGTGCTGGCGTGGCGGTCGGGACCGGCGCTGTCGGACATCCTCTACCCCTGTCTCGTGAAGCGTCCACCTCACGGGCAAACGCCCGAAATGCAGGCTAGCGTCTCTGGTATACCAGAGAGACCTTATAGGGCGCGGACAGAATTGCAAACGGTTCGGGCAGATTGCCCACCGTGACGGCAGAACCGTCCGCTCCGAGACCGAGGGTTTCCCGGCACGGCCGAGGCCGCTAGGCCACCGCTCCAGGGCGGGTCAGGCCGGCGGGTCGGACCGGCTGGGCTCGACGACGACGTTGGGCGGTGTCGGCCCGGCCCCGTCGAGGACCTTGCGCAAGGCGCGGGCGCGGGTGCGGTCGGCCCGGCGACGGGTCTCCGGCACGGCGCCGTATTCCCGCGCCACGTCGGCTACGGCGGTGCGGGCGATCAGGCCGTGCTCGGCGGCATGCTCGGCCATGGCGAGGCTGTCGGCGGCGAGGACCAGGCTGCTGCCGGCGGCCTCCACCGCCTCGGCGAGCTTGGCGATCTCCTCCAGCCGGCCCGCATCCCGCGAGACGTTGCGGATATAGACCGCCGCCACCCGGCCGGGATGGGCGGCGACGATGCCCGCATAGACTTCGGGATCGTGCTGGCCGCTGTCGCCGATGAGTACGAAGGGCAGGTCGTGGTAGAGCGCCAGCATATGGTCGATGAGGTGGCGCTTGTGATCCTCGGCCCGGCGCGGCAGCGGACTGGTCCAGGACAGGCCCCATTCGCGCAGGAACAGCACGGGCCCGACCGGGATCCGGTGCATGACGAAGAATTCGCTGAGCATGTCGTAGATGCCCCACGGCGCCCGCGAGACGTAGAGCATCGGGTTGCCCTCCGCCCCGCACGGCCCGGCATAGAGGGCCCGGTAGAGGGCGGCGGCGCCCGGGAAGGCGACGCGGTTCTCGGCATCCTCCACGAACAGGCGCCAGAGCATCTTGACCTTGTTGGCCACGCCCGTGCGCATGATCGTGTCGTCGATGTCGCTGATCACCACCCGCCGGCACTCGGCCGAGGGGATGAACACCTGCCCCTTCGCCCGCACGGGCTCGGGCCCGGCCAGATCGAGCTCCATACTGTGCCAGGAGGCCTGTGGCGGCGCGGGCAGGTTCGGGCGCAGGCGGACGCGAAAGTAGCCGTCCCGGTCGGTGACGACCTGCTCCTCGCAGCCGAAGAAGCGCGCGGTGAGCACCGCGCCCGGCACCGTGCGGCGGGTGATGCGGCGCCGGATATCGCGCAGTTCGGCGGCCCAGCCCTCGTCCGGCGCGTCGGCGGCGCGGCTCGACTGCCGAAAGACCCGGCCGATCAGGAAGACTTCGTCGCGGGACCCGTAGCCCCGATAGGTCTCGACCACCGTGCCGGCGCGACCCTGGGACCGGCGCACGGGCTTGGCCAGCAGGCGCAGCGCGCGCAAGGTGCCCTTCGCGAACCGGGCGGCCCCCCGTCGGCCGGTCATGGTTGGGTCGTCATCGTGGTCGGGCCCCGTGTCGGCATCGCCGGTTAATGCCCGGCGCCGGCAAAGGTTCGGCACGGGCGAGGGTTCGCATCAATCAAGGTTCGGCGCCCTGTCGTCGCCGGCCGCGCGCGAAGCTGTGGAGCATGGGTGCCATGCCGTCGCGCGGACGGAACTCGGCCGCCCAGGCCCGGTTCACCTTCTGTACCCTGCGTTCCGGGTGCGATCAGCGTCGAGTCCCCATGCATCTCCCCACCGACGACAGCGGCCATCCCCTGGCCGTGGACTTCCAGGATTTCATCAGGAGCCAACCCTTTCCCTGCGTCGGCGCGAAATCCGCCCTCTCGAAGGGCCAGATGAAGATCGTCGTGGCGCGCAGCATCGCCTCGAGCTGGGACGACCCCCGGCTCTACCCCGCGCTTCTCGCCTTCATCTGCCGCTACCGCGCCAAGCCCGACCTGTTCCAGAGCTTCGCCGTCATCTTCGAGGGTCCGACGGACCTCGGCGAGGAAGATTTCGAGGGCCATCTCTGGGACCGCGTGCAGTCGCTGTCGGACAAGGATGCGTTCCTGGGCCAGCGCTACGACACCCGCGTCGAGGCCGATCCGGACGATCCGCATTTCTCTCTCTCCTTCGGCGGCGAGGCGTTCTTCGTCGTGGGCATGCATCCCGGCGCCAGTCGCCCGGCCCGGCGCTTCCCGCACCCCGTGCTGGTGTTCAACCTGCGCGCCCAGTTCGAGCAGCTGCGCGCCGAAGGGCGCTACGAGAAGCTTCGCAGCGCGATCCTGTCCCGCGACGAGGCCCTGGCCGGCTCGATCAACCCGATGCTCGCCCGGCACGGCGACGCGTCGGAGGCGCGCCAGTACAGCGGCCGGGCCGTCGGGGCCGACTGGGTCTGCCCGTTCCGGGGCCGCGACGCGGAGGCGCGCGATGCCGCCTGAGACACAGACCTTCGAGATCGCGCCCCGGTCGGGCGTGGCCTTCACCCTCGACAAGGGCGAGCGCCTCACCGTGATCGACCCGCAGGGCGAGCAGGTGGCCGACCTCCTCGCCTTCGTGCGCGGGGACCTCGACGAGGTGATCTCGTCGGGCCGGACCCTGGACTATGCCAGCCGGATCTACCTCACCACCGGCGACCAGATCTATTCCAACCGCTCGAACGTGCTCCTGCGCATCGTCGAAGACACGGTGGGCCGGCACGATTTCCTGCTGACCCCGTGCTCGGCCGACACCTTCCGGATCATCTACGGCGACACCCATCCGCACCGGGGCTGCTTCGGCAACCTCGCGGCGGCGCTGGCGCCCTACGGCGTCGTGCCGGACCGGATTCCGGTGGCCTTCAACGTGTTCATGAACGTCACGGTGGATGGCGGCACGGGCGAGCTCAAGGTGGAGCCGCCCCTGAGCCGGGCCGGCGACCACGTCACCTTCGAGGCGGAATGCGACCTCGTGATCGGGCTGACCGCCTGCTCGGCCCTGCAATCCAACAACAACAGCTTCAAGCCGATCCGCTACCGCATCGACCCTGCCCACGCCTGAGGCGGGTGCCCGAGGCACCCGCGCCCGTGCTATGGGCGGCGCCCGGATGCCCCGGCGCCGCCTCTCCCCGGGGCGGCCCGTCGTGAACAGGTCGAAGCGAGCCCCATGCGAACCATCGTCTATGCCGACGGCGGATGCGATCCCAATCCCGGCCCCGGCGGCTGGGGCGTGGTCATCGAGGCCGAGAGCGGCCGGATCGAACTCTGCGGCGGCGACCGGGCCACCACCAACAACCGGATGGAACTCACCGCCGCGATCAACGCCCTGCGCCACTTCCCCGAGGGCGCGCAGATCGAGATGCGCTGCGACAGCCAGTACGTCATCAAGTCGGTGACCGAGTGGATGCGCGGCTGGAAGGCCAAGGGCTGGCGCACCGCCACCGGCCCGGTGAAGAACGTCGAGCTGATGCAGGAACTCGATGGCCTGGCGGCCCGCCGCGACGTCCGCTGGACCTGGGTCCGGGGCCATGCGGGCGAGGCCGGCAACGAACGCGCGGATCGGCTGGCCGCGCAGGGGCGGCGCGAGGCCCTCGGCCTGACGCCGCGCCCGGAGAGCGGACCGGCGCCGCTCACCGGCACGGCGGCCCTACGCGCGGCGATGGCTCCGGCGGCGTCCCAAGGCGTCTCGCAGGCGGCCCTGGCCACGGCGCCCGCCGCGGCCGAGCCCGCCCCGGCGCGCACGAGCGCGATCCCCCTCGATCTCGGCCTCGGGCTGGAGGTGTCGCGGGCCGCGAAGGCCTCCGGCCTGACGCCGCAGGCCTACGTGGAGCGCGCCGTCCGGCTCGCTCTCGATCTCGGTCCCGAGGGGCTGGAGCGCGCCCGTGCCGATCTGCGCGGCGCCAAGGACGCCAAGGGCGCTCCCACCCCGTGAGTTCGACGGGCGATTCCCTCGGTGCCTCCCTTCCGGCCGGGTTCTTCGCCCGGCCGGCGGCGGAGGTGGCCGCGTCCCTCATCGGCTGCGACCTGAGGGTCGAGGGAATCGGCGGGATCATCGTCGAGACGGAGGCCTACGACCGGAGCGACCCGGCCTCGCACAGCGTCAACGGCCCGACCCGGCGCAATGCCAGCATGTTCGGACCACCGGGGCACGCCTACGTCTATCGCTCCTACGGCATGCACTGGTGCCTGAACCTCGTCTGCGAGCCGGGCAGCGCGGTGCTGATCCGGGCGCTGGAGCCCCGCCACGGGCTCGACGCGATGGCGGCGCGGCGGCATCTGTCCGACCCGCGCCTGCTCTGCGCCGGACCCGGCCGCCTGTGCCAAGCGCTCGCCGTCACCCTCGCGATAGACGGCCTCCCCCTCGACGCGCCGCCCTTCGCGCTGGCGGCGCCCGAAACGGCACCGGCCTGGATCGCCGATCGCCGGATCGGCATCTCCCGCGCGGTCGAGACGCCCTGGCGCTTCCTGCTCGCCGGCTCGCGGGCCGTGAGCCGGCCGCCCTCGCGCCACGCGACGCCGGGCGTTGCCCTCACGCCGCCCGGACCGTCTCCAGGAAGCGCGTGACCTGCACGGTGAGGTGTTCCGACTGGGCAGTGAGGTCGGAGGCCGAGACGAGCACCTGACGGGCGGCGGCGCCGGTCTCCTCGGCCGCGTGGGCGACGCCGGAGATATTCTCGGTGACCTCGCTGGTGCCGCTGGCGGCCTGGCCGACGTTGCGAACGATCTCCTGGGTCGCCGAGCCCTGCTCCTCCACCGCCGCCGCGATCGAGGTCGTGACCTGGCTGATCTCGCCGATCCGGCCGCTGATGGTGCGGATCGCCCCGACCGCCTGCTCCGTCGAGGCTTGGATGCGGCCGATCTGCTCCTCGATCTCGTGGGTCGCCCGCGTGGTCTGGTTGGCGAGTTCCTTGACCTCGGCGGCCACCACGGCGAAGCCGCGGCCCGCCTCGCCGGCGCGAGCCGCCTCGATGGTGGCATTCAGCGCCAGGAGGTTGGTCTGGCCCGCGATGGTGGTGATCAGCGCCACGACGTCGCCGATCCGCGCGGCGGCGGTGCTGAGGTCCTGGACGAGGCCGGCCGTCTGGGCCGCCTCCTCCACCGCGCGCAGGGCGAGGTTGGCCGAGCCGTCGACCTGACGGCCGATCTCCTGCACCGAGGAGCCGAGCTCCTCGGCCGCGGCGGCCACGGTGTTGACGTTGGAAGCCGCCTCCTCGGCGGCCGCCGCCACCGTGACCGACTGGTCGGTGGTCCGGGCCGCGTTGGTGCTCATCGCCTCGGCGGTCTCCTGCAGCGCGCCGGCCGAGGCCGACACCGTGGCGATGATCGAGCCGACCGCCGCCTCGAAGCCGTCGGCGAGCTCGTGCATGGTGCGCTGGCGCTCGGCGGCGGCCGCCGCATCGGCGATCTGCCGGCGCTCGGCCTCCTCCGAGGCCTTGCGGGCGACAAGGGCGCGGATCTCCTCCACCGCACGGCCCACCGCGCCGACCTCGTCGCGCCGGTCGCGCCCGCGGATCACCGCGTCGCTGTCCCCGCGCGCCATCCGGCGCAGGGCCTCGACCAGCTGGCCGATCGGCCGGGTGATGCCGAACACGGCGACGAGCCCGGCCGCCGCGAGGCCCGCCAGCAGGCCGAGGCCGCCGAGGAGCAGGGTGTTGGTCCGGGTCCGGTCCGTCATCGCGGCGAGATCGCGGGCGCCCGCGTCGACGAAGCCCCGGATGTCCCGCCCGAGGGCGCTTCCTTCCGACACCATCGCGTCGAAGGTTGGGTCGACGGTCTGGTGCAGCAGGGCGACGGCCTCGGCCTTGAGGCCGCTGCTCGCCAGGGTGCGCGCCTCGGAGCTGTCAGCCATGAAGCGGTTGACCTTCTGCTTCAGGCCATCGATGCGCGGCGCGAAGCTGGGCGCGGCATCCCGCAATTCCGCCAGCACCTTGTTCAGGCGCTCGCTCGCCTCGTCGAACCCCTTGTCGGTCTTCTGCATCTCGTTGGGGCTGACCTCGGCGATGTTGCGGAAGTTGAAGTAGCTCATCGTGAAGACCAGCCGGTTGACCGTCCGCAGATCGGCGATCGCCTTCGTATCGTGGGAGACGAAGCGGCTGTAGGCCTCGTCGATCCGCGTCATCTGGGCGGTGGCGTACCAGAGGCAGCCACTGACGATGACCCCGATCAGACTGACCACCGCGATCAATTTGGTGATGATGCTGAAGCGCGCGAGCAAAGCCACGAGAGATCTCCGGACCGGTATCGGTGCCAGAGCTAGCAGCCGGAAACTTAAGGCACCGCTAAAGGATCGTAACAGCTCATCTTTTGTGCTGAACCTCAAAGATACTGCATTATATTTACTTCCAAGTTTGTTTCTCGACGTACTCCATTACGGACTGGAGCAGTGTCTCACCCGGGTTGAAGCGACGGCAATACCTCCACGGACGCAGATCGTCGGAGACGGACGCTGGATCGGAATGAAGGCACAGGCCCGAAAAAACCCGCCTCGGCGTGAGCCGGGCGGGGATGAGGTCTTCGAGCTTGGGTCGTCGGTGCAACGGCCGGCCGGCGCTATGGTTCCGGTCCGCCCCCCTGAACCCGGGGTCGAAGGTCCGCGTTTCCCCGCCAAGGCCTGCCTGTCAGGCGCCCCGCACCGGCGACGCGGACGCACAGCGCGCCATCCACCAGGGAATGACCATGCCCGTCACCGACGACCGGAAGACCCAGTACCTGGCCGAGCGCGACCGCCTGATGGCGGACCTCGCGGCACTCGGGCAGGAGGCCCATACGGAGAAGCGCCAGTTCGAGGACGGGTACGCCCTGCGCGATATGGACGAGAGCACCCGGGAAGGCCTTCGCCTTCGCATCGGCGAATTGACGGCGCTCATCGCGCAAATCGACACCGGCACCGCCTGACGGACGGGTGATCGGTCGCCGCGGCCGAAAAAGAGGCTCGCAAGGCGGGTGCCCTGCGAGCCGAGACGGTCCGAACCCTTGGAGGCATCCAGGCTAGACCGCGAAACCTACGCCTCACATCCCCCAAATGGAGGGTGCCGCGATGGTCATCGGGCCTTCGCACGACACGGGTAGGGATCGGTAAGCTCCGAAAGCCCGTCTCCTTGCCGGGCCGGATTCTGGGCAACCGGGCGCTGACCGCCGAGATTCCAACGGAACCGCTCCTGCGCTGTTTGCGCAACAGTGGTCCCCGTCCTGTCCCGGCCAGGATTAAACCCTATTGTCATAGTTATAGCATCGCCTATACCGCATCCAGGATCCAGAGGCGCGGGGGCGGTATGACGAGAGCGGATCGCTTCAGGCGCGGCGGCGCTGACCGCGCGGGGCCGGCGGGCCTCGCCCTCCTGACCCTGACGGCCGTTTCCGGCGTGCACGCAGCCGATCTCGACGCGCCGCGTCCCGTAGCGCCGTCGCCCGCCTTCGTCGATTGGTCGGGACCCTATCTCGGGATCGAGGGCAGCGCCGGCAATTCCTACGGCGCCTACAACTTTCGCGAGACCACGGTCGGCGACCGCCCGGTCCGGGCGTTCAAGACGGGCGACGCCACCGGCCGGTCCGACCTCGGCCGCGACGCGACCACCGCCGTCGGCGGCCTGTTCGGCGGTTACAACTGGCAGACCGGCCCCTGGCTGTACGGGATCGAGGCCGATGTCGCGGGCGCGAACCTGAAGCGGCCGGTGCTCCTGCCCACCCCCGGCTTCGTCGGCGACGGCGATCCGGGCCTCGGCCTGATCCGGGCCAAGACCGACGTCTACGGCACCCTGCGGGGGCGCTTCGGCTACGCCTTCGAGCGGTCGCTGGTCTATGCGAGCTTCGGGCTCGCCGGTGCCAATGCCCGCATCCTCGCGAGCTATCCCGACCCCGCCACCGGCCTCGTCACCGCGGCACGGCGCGACCTCTCCTCTCTCGGCTTCACCCTGGGCGCCGGCGTGCAGTTTGCCGTGACCGAGAGCCTCGCCCTCGGGATCGACTACCGCTACCTTGACCTCGGCGACAACGGCCGGTTCAACCTCGGCGCCGTCCCGGGCCTCGGCCCGGTGGCGACACGGCAGGATTCCTTCACCTCGCACCAGATGATGGCGCGCCTGTCCTGGCACCCGAACGGCTTCGTGTTGCCGCCGGAGGCCGACGAGGCCGCCCCGCACGATCCCGGCGACGGCTCCGGCGATCGCTTCTCGCTCCACGGGCAGACCACCTTCATCGCCCAGGGCGTGCCGGGCTTCCGCGCGCCCTATACCGGCCCGGCGAGCCTGATCGGTCACCAGGTCCAGTCGACCACCACCGCCACCGCCTTCCTGGGGCTGAAGCTCCTCGAGGGCACGGAGCTCTACTACAACCCGGAATTCTCCCAGGGCTTCGGCCTGAGCCGGACGCTGGGCGTCGCCGGCTTCGTCAACGGCGAGGCGCAGAAAGCGGGCGCGCCGTTCCCGAAGCTGCGCTCCAACCGCTACTTCGTGCGCCAGACCTTCGGCCTCGGCGGCGAGACGGAGGATGTTCCGGACGGGCCCAACCAAGTCGCCACCCGGCGCGACATCGAGCGGATCACCGTGGTGGCGGGCAAGTTCGCCCTCGGAGACTACTTCGACGGCAACGTCTACGCCCACGATCCGCGGGTCGACTTCATGAACTGGGGCATCTGGGCCTCGGGCGCCTACGACTTCCCGGCGAACCTGCCCGGCTTCACCCAGGGCGTGATGGTCGAGTACAACCGCGCGGCGTTCGCGATCCGGGCCGCCTACACCCAGGTGCCGAAGGAGCCCTCCAGCGACGTCCTCGATCCACGCGTCTTCCGCCGGGCCGGCACCACGATCGAGTTCGAGGAGCGCCATGTGCTGCCGGTCCTCGACCAGCCCGGCAAGCTGCGTATCGGCTTCTTCACCAATGTCGGCAACACGGCCGATTTCCGCGAGGTGGTGTCGCTGACCCAGGCGGGCGGCTTCGGCGACATCAACGACGCGGCCGCCGCCACGCGGGCCGCCCGGCGCAAGACCGGGTTCTACCTCAATCTCGAGCAGGCGGTGACGCCGGATCTCGGCGTCTTCGCCCGCGTCAGTGCCAATGACGGCCGCACCGAGAGCCTGTCCTTCACCGACATCGACCAATCCGTCTCCGGCGGCGTGTCCCTCAAGGGCACCGCCTGGGGCCGGCCCGGCGACACGGTGGGCCTCGGCACCTCGATGAACGCGATCTCGCCGAGCCATCGCGCCTTCTTCGCCAATGGGGGCGTCGGCCTCCTCATCGGCGACGGCCGGCTCAACTACGCGCCCGAGCGCGCGGTGGAGGCCTATTACGCCTTCGCTCTGAGCAAGTCCCTGACCCTGTCGGTCAATTACCAGCACGTGGAGAACCCGGCCTACAACCGGGACCGCGGACCAGCGGATTTCTTCGGCACCCGCATCCACGCGGATTTCTGAGGATCGGGCGGTCGCGTCAGGAGCGCGGACGCTCCGGCTGGTCGCAGCGATAGGCCCGCCCGTTGACCGACGCGACCGGCACGAATCGGCCGCCCGCGGCCCGGCATTCGGCGACATGGGCGTCCATGGCCCACTTGTCGGCGAGGGCGAGGCTGAGCGGGACGACCGTGACCACCAGGAGCAGCGCGGCCACGGCACAGACCGCCCAGCCGACCCCACGGGGCGGCGGCTCCGGCGGAACGAACCGCTCAGGTGGAAGCGGCGCGAGAAACGCCAGCGTGGTGAGCCCGAGGAGAGTGGCGGCGCCCATGGTCATCCCGCATCGGTCAGGCGCCCCAGACTAGCCGATGCGGCCGCCCGCGGGAGGCGACCATACGAAGCAGCGCCCGGGCCGCGCCAGGGCTGCCGTCGGCTCAGGTCTTCCGTCCGTCCGGACCTCAGGCCCAGCGCGCCAGGGCCGCCTCCGCCTCCGCGGCATTGTCGCGGATGCGGTAGACCGTCTGCCGGCTGAGGCCCGTCGCGGCGGCGATCGCCGAGATCCCCCGCCCCGCGACGAGGGCGGAGCGCACCGCCTCGTACTGCGCCCGGCTGAAGCTCGGCTTGCGTCCACGATAGACGTCGCTGCGTGCCCGCGCCTGGGCGATGCCGGCCTTCTGCGCCTCGCGCATGGCCTCCGCCTGGGCCTGGGCCGTCGCCGCCATGAACCCGATGAGGGCATCGCGCACCGCCTGCTGCATCGGATCCGCCGTGGCCCCGTCGAAGGTCAGCCGGTGGATGACCGTGCGCACCACGACGCCACGGCGCATCATCTCCCGCAGCGTGTCGCAGACGTCCGCGTAGTTGCGGCCGAGGCGGTCCACCCAGCGCACCACCAGAACGTCGCCCCGCCGCAGCAGGTCGAACAGCCGGCGCCCCTGCGGGCGCTCCCGCAGGCAGGTGCTCAGGCCCGACACCCCGTCATCGGCCACGACCTCGTCGACAGCAAAGCCCGCCGCGGCTGCCTGCGCCTCCTGGAGGGCGATGGTCTGGTCTCCGGTCGAAACCCGGGCATACAGAATGGTCTTCATCGATCACGGCCACACTCGACTATCCAGGCCCGCACGAAGACGCCCGTCCGTTCCCGTGTCAATCCATGCGACGGTCCAATGGCGGAGGTGCTGCGGCGTGCTGCGGCGGGCGGCAGGGGCCCGGCTGCCTGAGGGGCGGCCCGGCGCTCCCCGACGCCGGACGGGTGGGGGGCTCCCTCCCCTTACCCGGCACGGGGGCGTGCGGCTCCCAGCGGCCTTCGACGCGGATCCCGCTCCCGTGCGGTCGAATGTCCGCTGGCGCTCGGTGGTGGTGCCCCGGCTTCGACGGGAGAGCTCATCCAGGACCTCCTTCGCCAGAGACTTACGACGTCTTTGTCCAAGATGTATTCATGATGCATCCAGACGTGTTCGAATCGTCATCTCGGGACCGATTGTTTAATCCTGTCCTCCACGTGCCTGGACGCACGTCATGGATGAGATCGAGATCCCATATTGGGTTCAGACAGTTGAAACGAACCACATAACCCGGTTCGTACTGTATAGGAGCCAGTTAGCCTCAATGAAGACCCGTATCGCCGCCCTCGCCGCCGCTCTCGTCCTCGGCGTTGCTCCGATCTCGTCCGCTATGGCTTTCGAAAGGCCGTCCCGTTACACCGCTTTCTCGCCCTACGACGTCGAAACGACCGGTTCACTGGAGTTCCGTAGCGTTGCCCCCTTGCGAAACCCCTATAGCTGCCCGATGAGCTCGGCCGCCGAGGGCAACGCCAACCAGCAGAACTTCCCCACCCAGCAGTACGGCCAGACCTCCGGCGGAAACCGCTGCTGATCGGACCCGCAACGGAGACCCCCATGCTGCTGAAAGGCTTCTCCTACGCCATGGTCGCCGCCTTCGCCGGTGGCCTCGTCTTCACCATCGTCGGATCGGCCCAGGCTTTCCTCAACCTGTAGCCCAGCCACCACCGACCAGAGCCCACACCGACCCGCCCGGCCCACGCCGCGGCGGGTCGCGTCGTGGATTTGGGCCGCGCCCGCCTACCGGTGCTCGCCACCCGGTCTCCCGGAGGCTATAGCCGTGTAACGTGCATCAGCGCGTTCCCGCTCGCGGACCGGCGCCCCCTTCGGCTGCCGAGGCCGTCCGTGTCCGCCCGTTCCTCTCATCGCCCGAGCTGATGCCGCCGCAACTCCTCCTTGCCATCGCCGCGATCCTCCCCTTCCTCGGCAGCGCGGCGGTGATCGGCCTTCCCGCACAGGCCCGCAACGCCGCCGCGATCCTGGCCGGGTCGATCCTGGTGGTGTGCCTCGCCTGCATCGGGCTTCTCTACCCGGCGGTATCCGCGAACGGCAGCAGCGTCGTCTGGGCGGCGGACTGGCTTCCGACCCTCGGCGTCCAGGTCGTCCTGCGGCTCGACGGCCTGGCCTGGCTGTTCGCGGTCCTGGTCCTCGGGATCGGCGCGCTCGTCGTCCTCTACGCGCGCTACTACATGGCGGCCGAAGATCCGGTGCCGCGCCTCTTCAGCTATCTCCTCGCCTTCGTCGGCGCGATGCTGGGCATCGTGCTCTCGGGCAATCTGATCCAGCTGGTCGTGTTCTGGGAACTGACCAGCATCGTGTCCTTCCTGCTGATCGGCTACTGGACCGACAACGCCTCCGCCCGCGACGGGTCCCGGATGGCCCTCACCATCACGGCGGCCGGCGGCCTCTGCCTCTTCGTCGGCATGGTGCTGCTCGGGCGGATCGTCGGGAGCTACGACCTCGCGGTGGTCCTGGCCTCGGGCGATGCGATCCGGTCCAGCCCGCTCTACCTCCCGGCCCTGGTGCTGGTGCTCGCGGGTGCCCTCACCAAGTCGGCGCAGTTCCCCTTCCACATCTGGCTGCCGCGCGCGATGGCGGCCCCGACGCCGATCAGCGCCTACCTGCATTCGGCCACGATGGTGAAGGCGGGCATCTTCCTGATGATCCGGTTCTGGCCCGTGCTGGCCGGTACCGAGAGCTGGTACTGGATCGTCGGCACCGCCGGCATGGCGACGATGCTGGTGGGCGCGTGGAGCGCGATTTTCCAGCACGACCTCAAGGGGCTGCTCGCCTACTCGACGATCAGCCATCTCGGGCTGATCACCCTCCTACTCGGCCTCGACTCGCCCCTCGCCGTCGTGGCGGCGATCTTCCACACCGTGAACCACGCGACCTTCAAGGCCTCGCTCTTCATGGCGGCCGGGATCATCGACCACGAGACGGGCACGCGGGACATGCGCCGCCTCAGCGGCCTGTGGCGGGCGATGCCCTATACGGCGACGCTGGCCATGGTGGCCGCCGCCGCGATGGCGGGCGTGCCCCTCCTCAACGGCTTCCTCTCGAAGGAGATGTTCCTGGCCGAGGCGGTCGACAACGCCGGCGAGCACTGGCTCAACCTCGCCCTGCCGGTCCTGGCGACCCTCGCGAGCGCCTTCACCATGCTCTACTCGGTGCGCTTCATCCGGCAGACCTTCTTCGGCCCCGCCCCCCACGACCTGCCGCACGCCCCCCACGAGCCGGTCCGGTGGATGCGCATCCCGATCGAGCTGCTGGTCCTGGTCTGCATCGCCATCGGCCTCGTGCCGAACCTCACCATCGGGCCCGCCCTCGCGGGCGCGGTCCGGTCGGTCCTCGGCGTGCGGACGCCGGACTACGACCTCGCCATCTGGCACGGCTTCAACGCGCCCCTGGCCCTGAGCGTCGTGGCGCTCGTCGGAGGCGTCGCGCTCTACGCGGTGTTCGGGCGGCGGATCAACGCCAATCCCCGTGGCGGGCCCTGGCTGATGGACCGGCTCGACGGCGGCTGGCTGTTCGAGCGGGCGATGACCGGCCTCGTGACCGGGGCCCGCCGGCTTGAGGGGTACCTGGGCAGCGAGCGCCTCCAGGTGCAGTTGCGCATCCTCTTCCTGACCGTGCTCCTGGCCGCCATGCTGGCGGGGGCCGGGCGGGGGCTCGATCTGTTCGCGCCGGGCAAGAGCACGGCGTTCGACCCCGCCTTCGCACTGATGTGGCTGGTGGGCGCGGCCTGCGCCGTCGGCGCGGCGGAACGGGCCAAGTACCACCGCCTGTCCGCCGCGATCTTCGTCGGCGGCGCGGGGCTGGTGAGCAGCCTGACCTTCCTCTGGCTCTCGGCCCCCGACCTCGCGGTCACGCAGATCCTGGTGGAGATCGTCACCACGGTGATGCTCCTCCTGGGCTTGCGCTGGCTGCCCAAGCGCGACGCGGCGATCCAGGCGCCGGCCTCCGAGGCGGCGCGGGCCCGGCGGCGGCGCATCGTCGACCTCTGCATCGCGGCCTTCGCCGGGCTCGGCCTCGCCGGCCTGTCCTACGCGGTGATGACCCGGCCGGCGGTCGACGGCATCGCGCGCTGGTTCGTGGAGGAGGCCTACCCGAAGGCGGGCGGGCGCAACGTGGTCAACGTCCTGCTGGTCGATTTCCGCGCGTTCGACACGCTCGGCGAGATCTGCGTGCTCGGCATCGTCGGCCTCACGGTGTTCGCGCTCCTGCGCCGCTTCCGCCCCGCCTCGGACAGCCTGGAGCGTCCCAAGCAGCAAGTCAGCCACGACGCCTACGACGCGTCGCGGGCCGGGCGCAGTCCCGGCGACACTGCCGCCGATGCCCTGCTCGTGCCTCGGGTGGTGATGACCTGGCTGTTCCCCTTCATCGTCCTGCTCGCCCTGCACCTGTTCCTGCGGGGACACGACCTGCCCGGCGGCGGCTTCGCGGGCGGCATCGCGCTCACCATCGCCTTCGTGCTGCAATACATGGCCCAGGGGGCCGAGTGGGTTGAGGCGCGCCTGCGTATCCGGCCGATCGCATGGATCGGCGTCGGCCTGCTGGTCGCCGTCCTGGCCGGCGCGGGGTCGTGGCTGTTCGGTCGGCCGTTCCTCACCGCCTACTTCGCCTACTGGGAGCCGCCGCTGCTCGGAAAGGTGCCGGTCGCGAGCGCGCTGGTGTTCGACCTCGGGATCATGGTCCTGGTGGTGGGGGCGAGCGCGCTGATGCTCGTCGCCCTGGCGCACCAGTCCGTGCGCCGGACGCGGGCGGCCGAAGCCGAGGCGGAGCGCACCGCCGAGAGGGAGCCGGCCTGATGGAGCTCGTCCTGTCCCTGGGAATCGGCGTCTTCGCCGCCTCCGGCATCTGGCTGATGCTGCGCCCGCGCACCTTCCAGGTCGCCCTCGGCATCTCGCTCCTGAGCTACGCCGTGAATCTCTTCATCTTCGCCATGGGGCGGCTGACGGTCGGGGCGCCGCCCGTGCTCGGCGCCGGCGCCGAGGTGGTCTCCGTCGACGATCCGGTTCCCCAGGCCCTGGTCCTCACCGCCCTGGTGATCGGCTTCGCGCTGACCGCGCTCTTCCTCGTCGTCCTGCTGGCTGCCCGCGGCATCACCGGCAGCGACCACGTGGATGGCCGCGAGCCCTCCCAGGCCGAGCCGCAGCCCGGGACTCCGCACCCGTGATGCGTTTTCCCAGCATGATGCACGCCCCCCTGATGATCCGTTGCCGATGACCCCCTCCGTCCTGACCGCCACCGCCGAGACCGCTTGGTCGGACCACCTCGTGGTGCTGCCGATCGTGCTGCCGATCGCCGTGGCCGGGGTGATGTTCCTGCTGGACGAGCGGCGGCGCCGGCTGAAATCGGGGCTCAGCCTCGTCACGATGGTCCTCCTCCTCGGCATCGCCCTGGTGCTGGCCCTGCGCGCCGATGCGGCGGCCCAGGTCTATCGCCTCGGCAACTGGGACGCCCCCTACGGCATCGTCCTGGTAGCCGACCGGCTCTCGGCGCTGATGCTGGTGCTGGCGAGCGTGCTCGGTCTCTGCGCCCTCGTCTTCTCCTTCGCCCGCTGGGGCCGGGCGGGCCCCCGCTTCCACGGCCTGTTCCTGCTGCTCCTGATGGGCGTCAACGGGGCGTTCCTCACCGGCGACCTGTTCAACCTGTTCGTCTTCTTCGAGGTAATGCTGGCCGCCTCCTACGGCCTCGTCCTGCACGGCTCGGGCGAGACGCGGATCCGGGCCGGCCTCGGCTACATCGCCGTGAACCTCGTCGCCTCGCTGTTCTTCCTCGTGGGCGTCAGCCTGATCTACGGAACCATGGGGACGCTCAACATGGCGGACCTCGCCCGGCGGCTCGCGGCGCCGGCGGCCTCAGAACCGGCCCTGTTCGAGATCGGCTGCGCCGTGCTCGGCATCGCCTTTCTGATCAAGTGCAGCGCCTGGCCCCTCGGCTTCTGGCTGCCGACCACCTACGCGGCGGCGAGCGCGCCCGCGGCCGCGATCCTGGCGATCCTCAGCAAGGTCGGCATCTACGTGGTGATCCGGCTGAGCCTGCTCCTGTTCGGTCCTGGCCTGTCCGCCGGCTTCGGCCAGACCTGGATCCTGGCGGCCGGGCTCGCGACCATGGCCTACGGCACCATCGGGATCCTGGCCGCGCGCGAGATCACCCGGGCGGCGGGCTACGCCGTCATGATCTCGTCCGGCACGATGCTGGCGGTCCTGGGCAGCGGCAGCGCCGCGGCGCTCTCGGGCGCCCTGTACTACCTCGTCGGATCGACCCTGGCCGCCGGGGCCCTGTTCCTCCTGGCCGAGATCCTGCAGCGCGGCCGCGCTCCGGGGCAGGCCCAGCAGGCGGTCTTCGCCGACGAGTACCGCGACCCCTTCGACGACGCCGACGCGATCGAGATCGGCCGGACGTTTCCGGCGGCGGTCGCGATCCTGGGCAGCGGCTTTCTCCTCTGTACGCTGATGCTCGCCGGCATCCCGCCGCTGGCCGGTTTCGTCGGCAAGCTCGCGATGTTCACCGGGTTGGCCACCGGGCCGATCAGCGCCTCGGCCTGGTGGCTGATCGGCGCCCTGACGCTCTCCAGCTTCGGGACCCTGGCGCCGCTCGTGCGGCTCGGCATCCAGTATCTCTGGGTTCCGAGCGACGACCCGCCGCCGGTCCTGCGCCCGTCCGAATTCCTGGCGCTCGCCGGATTGCTCGCCGCCTGCCTGGCCCTCGCCCTCTGGGGCGGTCCGGCCCTCGCCTATGCGGACGCCACCGTCCAATGGCTGGCCCAACCGCAGGATTACGTCCGCGCCGTCCTCGGCGCCGCGCGGGGAGGCGCGGGCGCATGAGCCGGTTCCTGCCCTACCCGCTGCTGACGGTCGGCCTTACCCTGACCTGGCTGCTGCTGAACGCACCGCTGACCCCCGGCAGCGTCGTTCTGGCGCTCCTCGTCGGGCTGTCGGTCCCCGCCGTGATGCGGGCGCTGCAGCCCCGCGCCGTGCACGTGCGCGCGCCGGGCACCCTCGCGCGCCTCGCGGTCGTCGTCCTCTACGACATGGTCCGGTCGAACATCGACGTCGCCCGGATCATCCTCGGCCTGCGCAGCGGAGAGCGGCGCACCGGCTTCGTGTCGATTCCCCTGGACCTGCGCGAGCCCTTCGGCATCACGGTCCTGTCGATCATCCTCACCGGCACCCCCGGCACGCTGTGGGTGCAGTACGATTCGCAGACCGGCTGCCTGCTCCTGCACGTGCTCGACTACACGGGCGGCGACGAATGGGTGCGGCGGGTGAAGGACCGCTACGAGCGTCCCCTGATGGAGGTCTTCGCATGAGCGCCACGACGGTTCTCGACTGGGGGCTCGGCCTCGCCCAGGGCATGCTGGTGCTGGCCATGGCACTCGCCGCGTGGCGGATGCTGCGCGGTCCGCGCGCGCAGGACCGCATCCTCGGGCTCGACACCCTCTACCTCAACGGCATGCTGGCGATCGTGGTCCACGGCATGCGCACCGGCAGCGGCCTCTATTTCGAGGCGGCCCTGATCCTCGGCATGATCGGCTTCACCGCCACCGTGGCGCTGGCCAAGTTCCTGATGCAGGGCGAGGTGATCCAGTGAGCGGCGCGGAGTTGCCGCTCTGGGCCGCCTGGCTGGTCGTCGGGCTGGCGATCGTCGGCGCCGCCTTCTCGCTGACCGGAGCCCTCGGCCTCATCCGCCTGCGGACCTTCTACGAACGCGTCCACGCGCCGACGCTCGGGGCGACGCTGGGCATGGCCCTGATCCTCATCAGTTCCATGCTGCTGCTCTCGCTGATCGAGGGCCGGCTCGTCCTGCGCGACGGCCTGATCGGTGTCTTCCTGACCGTCTCGACGCCCGTCACGCTCCTGCTCCTCGCACGAGCGGCCGCTCATCGCGACCGGCACGAGGGCACGCCCGACGCACCGCCGGAGATCTGACACCCGCCCCGGCCAAAACGAGCGGCCGGCCGGTTCCGTCTCGGAAGCCCGGCAGGCCCGGGTGACGGTCCTGCCGCCCGAGGCGGGGCGCGTCGTTCAGGATCCGTGGTCCGGGTCAGAGCTCCCATCCGGCGTGAGGGTCGTGGACCGCCACGTAGTTCAGGACGGCCCGTGCGAGGCACGTCATGTTCTCCGCGGCCACGTGGAGCCGGGGTACCATCGGATCGTCTACCGGCAGCGCGGCGACCAGGAGGACGAGGGTGTCCTGAAGGCCCTGCAGCGAGCGCGTGATCGACGCGGAGGCGCTGCTGAGCCCATGGCCGGCCCCGCCGGCATCGGGACCCGCCACGCCACCGCTTTCCCCCGCCTGACCGACGCGGCGGACCGCCCGGGCGGGCCGGTCGATCGGGAAGCGGGGGTTCTCGCTCATGACCGGCTCACGCCGCCCGGATCTTGGCGAGGAAGCGGGAGACCTCGCCGTCGAGGTGCTCGGACTGGCGCGACAGGTCGGAGGCGGCGGTGAGGACCTGCGTCGCCGCCGCTCCGGTCTCCTCGGCCGCCCGGGCGACACCGGACACGTTGCTGGTGACCTCGCCGGTGCCGGTAGCGGCCTCGGTCACGTTGCGAACGATTTCCTGGGTCGCCGCCCCCTGCTGCTGCACGGCAGCCGCGATGGACCCCGCGACCGCATTGATCTCCGCGATGCGCCGGCGGATGCCCTCGATGGCACTGACGGCGCCGCCCGTCGCCCCCTGGATCCGCCCGATCTGCCCGGTGATCTCATCCGTCGCCCGGGCGGTCTGGTTGGCGAGTTCCTTGACCTCGGCGGCGACCACCGCGAAGCCGCGACCGGCCTCGCCGGCCCGCGCCGCCTCGATGGTGGCATTCAGGGCCAGGAGGTTGGTCTGGCTCGCGATGGCCGAGATCATGGCGACGACGTCGCCGATCTTGCGCACCGCCTCGCTGAGCTCCTGAACCAGGGTCGCGGTCTGTTCCGCCTCGGCCACGGCCTGGCCCGCCAGGTCCTCGGAGCCCGCGACCTGCCGGCTGATCTCGTCGACCGAAGCCCCGAGCTCCTCCGCGGCCGCCGCGACGGTGCCCACATTGGCGGCCGCCTGGCTCGCGGCGGCGGCCACGGCGGTCGATTGCTGCGCGGTCTCGGCCGCGATGCCCGACATGCTGGAAGCGGTCGCCTGCAGCTCGGTCGCCGCGGAGGCGACGGAGGCCAGGACGGCGCCCACCGTCTGCTCGAAGGCGTCGGCCAGTTGCACGAGGTCGGCCTTGTGGCGGGCCTCGGCCTCGACCCGCTCGCGTGCGGAGGCTTCCTCGAGGCGGCGGACCTGTTCCCGCTGCTCGACCTGCGCCGTCACGTCGATGGCGAACTTGGAGATCTGCACGGGCCGTCCGTCGGCATCGAGCACCGGGTTGTAGCTGGCCTCGATCCAGACCTCGCGTCCCCCCTTGCCGATGCGGCGGAACTGTCCGGCCTGATACTCGCCGCGGCGCAGGGCTTCCCAGAACCGGGCATACTCGGTAGTCGCGCGATGCTCGGCGTCGACGAACATGCTGTGATGCTGACCGACGACTTCGGCCGCCGCATAGCCCACGGCGGCGAGGAAATTGGCATTCGCTTCGAGCACGCGGCCGTCGAGGTCGAAGCTGATCACCGCCTGCGACTTGCGGATGGCGTCGACCTGCCCGCGAAGCGCGTTGGTCTCGACCGTCTGGGCCGTGATGTCGGTGGCGTACTTCACCACCCGCGTGACCTGACCGGCGCCGTCGCGGATCGGATTGTACGAGCCCTTGATCCAGACGGCCTTGCCGTTCTTGGCGACGCGCTTGAACTCGGCGACCTCGGGACGCCCGGCGCGCAGGCCGTCCCAGAAGGCGGTGTAGGCGCGGCTGTCCCGGTAGGCCGCCTCCACGAAGAGGCTGTGATGGCGTCCCCGGACCTCGTCGAGGGTGTAGCCCATGACATCCAGGAAGGGCGCGTTGGCCGACACGATGGTGCCGTCCGGGGTGAACTCGATCACGGCTTGGGATGCCTCGATCGCGGCGAGGCGCCGGGCCTGGTCCTCGCGCTCCAGGCGGGGGGCGGCGTCGGTCCATTCGAGGGCGTAACCCGCGATCGTGTGGCCATCCATCAGCGGCGTGACGGCGACGTCGAAGGGTCGGCCGCCGAGGCGGACCAGGACGTCGTTCCGCTGGCGGGCGCCGGGAGCGACGACGGACTGGCCAGCCAAGTCGCGGCAGAGGTCATCGAGGGGGCGACCGGCAAGGTCGATTCCGCTCGGCCCGAGCAAGTCTTGCATCGCAGGATTCATCGTCCTGACGATCGACAGCGCGTCGAGCCCAAGAACCGGCGTACGCAGGCTGCCAAACATTGCAGCGCCAGACCGCGATTTACGTGACGCTCCCATGAAATCGAACATCGGATATTTTTCCCCTTTGTGCAGACATGTTGCCCGGATCTTCGCGATGACCGGCCTAAGACCTCACGCCATTGTGAGACTTCACCGCTTGACGATATCTGAATCAAATATTCAGAGCGGCGCGCGAAACCTGTCTTTTCGATGCGCAGAGACCGGACAGGACAATTTTGTTTCTGCGCGATCGGCGTTCGTGATGGGTTTTCCGCCATCTCCGAGGTTTGCTAAGCGGCTCACCCACGCGGAGGGGTAATGGTCCGCCTCGGGCCTCAAACGATCGCCAGCGCGGTCCGCATCCACGCCTGATCCAGTGCCTGAGCGTGCACCGGCGAGGACGTCGCCTCGATGCGATCAATCAGGGCCATCACCTCGGACGCCGGCCGCGCGGGGCTGTAGAGGAAGCCCTGTGCGACGTCGCAGCGCTTGGCGCGCAGGACGTCGAGCTGCGCCTGGGTCTCCACGCCCTCGACCGTCACGTTCATGGACAGCGCGCGCGCCATCCGGGCGATCGCCTCGACGACGGCGACCTTTTCGGGCCGCCCCTGAAGGTCGCGCACGAAGGAGCGGTCGACCTTCACCTTGTCGAACGGGAATTCCGTGAGGTAGCTCAGGCTGGAATAGCCCGTGCCGAAATCGTCGAGGGCGATGCGCACCCCCTGGTGACGCAACCGCTTCAGGTTCTCCAAAACCTCGTCGCCGTGGTCGAGCAGAACCGATTCCGTGATCTCGATCTCCAGGCGTTCGGGCGCGAGCCCCGTCTCCCGCAGGATGGCGGCGACCTCTTCATGGAAGGTCGGCATGCGCACGTGGATGGAGGAGATATTCACCGCGACGCAGAGGTCCGGCCACCGGCGCGCGTCGGTGCAGGCGCGGCGCAGGGCCCATCCGCCGATCTCGACGATGAAGCCGGTGGCTTCCGCGATGGGGATGATCTCGCCCGGCGAGATCCAGCCGTGCCCGGGCTTGTCCCAGCGCAGGAGCGCCTCGAAACCGGTGACGCGCCCGCTGCGCATGTCGACCAGCGGCTGGTAGTGCAGCTCCATCTGGTCGGCGGCCAGCGCCGCGCGCATGTCCGTGTCCAGCTGACGCTGACGATGGGCGCGTTCCTCGAGCGACGGGTCGAAGCTGTGCCAGCGCCCCTTCCCGGCCGATTTGGCGCTGTAGAGCGCGAGGTCGGCCCGGGACAGGAGGCTCGACGGATCGATCGCATCGTCCGGCACGGAGGCGATGCCGACGCTCACGCCGATCTCCACATGCGCCGCATCGATCCGGAAGGGCTGCCGCAGGGCGGAGACGAGGCCCTTGGCCAGCGTCTCCGCCGCAGCCTTGTCGGCCCGGCGGGCGACAACCGCGAACTCGTCGCCGCCGAGGCGGTACGCGGTAGCCTCCGACCCGCAGAGGTCTCTCAGGCGCAGGGCGACCTTCCCGAGGAGGCGGTCACCGATGAGATGGCCGCGCCCGTCGTTCACCGCCTTGAACCCGTCGAGATCGAGATAGAGCAGCACGCCCCGGCCCGCCCCCGATGAGGCCGCGCTGCAGAGGTCTTCGAGGGCCGCCTGGAACGCCGCCCGGTTGGGCAAGCCCGTCAGGGTGTCGTGGCCGGCGAGGAAGGCGACGCGCGCCTGCGCCTCGCGGCTGGCCGTCACGTCCGATCCCACGCCGCGATATCCGACGAAGGTCCCGAGGGCGTCGAAGACGGGCCGGCCGTTGAGGGTCAGCCAGCGCCCGCCCGCCGGCGTCCGGAGCCGGACCGTGTGATCGCGGAAGGGACTCCGCGCCGCGATGGCGGTCAGGACGGCATCGATACCCGTCGCGCCCCCGGCCTCGTCGGCGAAGTCCTTCAGGACCGTTTGGAACGTGCGGTGACGCAGGGCGATCGGATCGACGCCCAGCAGGGCCGCGATCGGCTCGAGCGACGGCCTCAGGCGGCCGACGGCATCGATCTCCCACAGCCAGTCGCTCGTCCCCTCGGCGAAGTCCTTGAGCAGGAGCTCGATCGTCTCGCTCTGCGCCTGGACGACGACCCGGTCCCGGATACGCTGATAGGCATGCCGAGACAGGCGGCGCGCGCTCACGAAGACGAAGGTCGCATAGAGGGTCAGCAGCAGGGCGACGTCCTGGCCGACCGGCCCCTCGCACCCTGCCAGGCCGACGAAGATGCCGGCGACCACCGGGGCCACCGCCAGAACGGCGAGGGAGAAGACGGGGCCGGCGACGTAGGCGTGCGAGATCAGGGCGGCGCAGACGGCCCCGACGACGACCCGATAGGCATTGTCGAGGGTCGGAAGCAGGACAGCCGGCATCGTCGCCCAGGCGAGCCCGCGCCCGAGGGCGAGCAGGCAGAGCGCCCGGAAGGCCTCGCGGGTGGAGGGGCAGGACGCGTCCCCGCCGATGCCGTCCCGATAGAAGCGCGTGGCGATGATGGCGGCACCGCAGAGCGTCGTCACCGCCGCGGCCAAAACCGCCAGGTAGGTCTTCGAGGCGATGTCCCAGAAGATGGCCGCCAGCGCCAGCGCCACGGCCGCCTGGGTGAAGGCGGAATAGCGGCCGAGCTGCAGCGTCTCGCCGAGCATCGCTGCGCGCACCGCGGCACTCAACCGTGCTTCCTCCTGGGACGGGGAGGCCTGTGCATCGGCCTGCCCCGGAGCGGTCTCGCCGCGGTCCGCGCCGATATCGCCGTTCGCGTTTGCCGGCGCGCGGGTGATGCGACCCTCGTCCAGGACCGCGCCGCGGTCCCGGGTTCCGTCCCCTCGGACGGGCAGGTTGGGTTTTTCGGAGGCGGGCGGCATCAGGCGGCCATGCTGCGAGAGGCTTCGCGGACCTGCCGGGTCGCGGCGTCGACCTCGCGGGCGGAGACTGCGATCAGACTCACGTTCTGGCTGATCTCGGTGACGGCACCGGTCATCGCCTGCATGTTGGCCGACATCTCCTGCGCCACCGCGGCCTGCTGCGCGACGGCGGTCGAGATGGAGGCCGAGATGTCGTTCACCTGCCCGATGGTCTCGCCGATGCGGCCGATGGCGGTGGCGGCCTCGCGGGCGGCGGATTGCGTGCCGGTGATCTGACTTCCGATACTCTGGGTCGCCTTCGCCGTTTGGGCGGCCAGGCTCTTCACCTCGGCGGCGACGACGGCGAAGCCCCGCCCCGATTCCCCGGCCCGGGCCGCCTCGATGGTGGCGTTCAGCGCCAAGAGGTTGGTCTGGCGGGCGATGTCGTCGATGAGGTCGATGACCTCGCCGATGGACTGGGCCGCCGTCGCCAGGCCGGCCATCACGGTCGAGGTGGCCTCCGCCTGCTCGACCGCGCGCCCGGTGACCTGCAGGGCGCGATGGACCTGCTTGCTGATCTCGCCGACCGATGCCGCAAGCTCCTCGGCGCCCGCGGCGACGCTCTGTGTGTTGCCCGATGCCTGTTCGGCGGCGCTCGCGGCGCCCATGGCCTGGTCGGAAGCCCGCGACACGGAGGCGGCGACGCCGTCGAGGTCGCGGTCGATGGCACGCTGGAGCGCGGTCCGCCGTTGCCGCTCGATGACCGAGGCGGTGATGTCGGTGGCGAACTTCACGACCTTCACGAGGCGGTCGGAGGCATCGCGCACCGGGTTGTAGGTGGCCTGGATCCAGACCTCCCGGCCGCCCTTGGCGATGCGCTTGAACTCCGCCTGCTGGTATTCGCCGCGCCGCAGAGCATCCCAGAATGCGCCGTAGGCGGCTCCGGTCCGTTCGCCCGCCTCGACGAACATCGCGTGGTGCTGGCCCGTCACCTCGTCGGCTTGGTAGCCGACAAGGGCGAGGAAGTTGGCGTTGGCGGTGAGAACGGTGCCGTCGAGATGGAACTCGATGATGCCCTGAGACCGGTCGAGGGCGTTCAGCTTACCCTCGAAATCGGCGTTGCGCCGCTTCTGGGCCGTGATGTCGGTGGCGCACTTGAACACGCCGTAGGGCCGGCCGTTGCGACCGACGAGCGGATTGTAGCTCGCCTGGATCCAGACTTCGCGACCGCCTTTGCCGATCCGCTTGTACTCCGCGGCCTGGTACTCGCCCCGGCGCAGGGCCTCCCAGAACTGGCGGTAAGCGACGCCATCCCGTTCGGAGGGCTCGACGAACATCGCATGGTGCTGACCGCGGATCTCCTCCAGGCGATAACCCAGCGCGTCGAGGAAGTTCTGGTTGGCTGTGACGACCCGGCCGTCGAGGTCGAACTCGATCAACGCTTGGGATGCGTCGAGCGCGCTCAGCTTCGATTTCAGTTCACCGCCATCCCAGAACATCGTCATTCCCCTGCAACGGACAGGTTGCCGTTGTTGGGGCAGATTAGGCACGCGGGCATAACGCAAGCGCAGCCGAATTCTCGAAACTCGGGGGTATCTACGGATTTTCGCGTCGATTTTTCTGTCATCCTCTCCCGAATGCGCGAGCGACGCACCACGCTGACACGAAGTCTGTCACCTCAGTCGTCGGACGCTGCCGATGAGCCGGCATTCGTTACCAGGGTGTTTCCTCTGGTCTTCGAATGGCCGCGCACGTGATTGAGCGGCAAGGCGCAAGACGATCGTTAGTTTTCGTACCTGTTTTCGTCCCGCCGGAGACGTCGATGCGCATGTCGTTGGACGTGGTACGCCACCTGTTGCCCAGCCAGGGGGTTCGATCAGGGCCGGAATGCCGGGCCAAGTGTCTTTTCATCGATTTGTAAGCCACTTCGGCGCCATAAAGACCCCAGGCAGGTCGAATCACGAGAGCGGAAGGGAAAGTCCGTGCCCACCAGAGTCCTGATGCGCCCCCAGGCGGCACCCGACGGCGACGGGACCCTGCGGGCGTTCTCCTCCCGGCACTTCCTCAAGCTCATCGAGGATACGGGCAAGATCGGCTTCTGGTCCGCGGACCTCCGCACCGAACGGCTCGATGCATCGCCGGGCCTCTACCGCATCCTCGGCCTGGACCCGGCCTCCCGCGTGACCTTCGCGTTCGGCATGGACATGATCCACCCCGACGACAAGGCGGCCCACGCGGACCAGATCGCGGTGCTGCGGAGTGGTCAGCCGATCAGCCGCGAGTTCCGCATCATCCGTCCCGATCGCACCCAGCGCTGGCTTCTGCACCATGCCGAGGTGATCCTGGGGCCGGACGGCAAGCCGAACCAGGGCATGGGCGTGGTGTTCGACGTGACGGCCCGTCACGATGCCATGAATGCGGTCATGCAGCGGCACGACCGCCTCAACGCCCTGATCGCCGCGACCGCCGCGGTCTTCTGGGTGAACAAGGCGAACGGCGAGCCCAGCGAGATGCCCCAGTGGATGGCCCTGACCGGCCAGAGCCACACCGAGATGGAGGGCATGGGCTGGCTGAACGCCGTCCACCCCGATGATCGCGCCCGGACCCAGGCGGCCTGGATGACGGCGGTCGCGCATACCGCGCCCTACAACACCGACTACCGGGTTCTGTGCGCGGACGGCATCTACCGCTGGTTCAACGCCCGTGGCGCCCCGGTCCTGAACCGCGATGGCTCGGTGCGGGAGTGGGTCGGCGTCTGCCTCAACGTCCCGGGCCGGAACCGGTACGGGGCCTCCGGCACCGAGGCCTCGCCGCCACCCTCCCCCCAGGCGGCGGTTGCGGATTCCGGCGAGGCCGGACTGTCCTCGGGACAGGTGCGGGCCGCCCGCGGGCTGACCGGCCTGTCGAAGGAGGAACTGGCCAAGCTCGCCAACGTCTCCGTCTCGACACTGAATCGACTGGAGGATTCCAACTCCACGATTCAGCCGCGGCACGACACGATCCTGGCCGTGCGGCGGGCCCTCGAGGGGGTCGGCGTCGAGTTCATCTTCGAGGCGGGGAAGAAGCCCGGCGTCCGCGAGGCGTAAGCGGGGTGGCGCCCTCGGGCCGCCCCGGAGATATCGTTCAGTTGGCCGTCCGGCGCGCGGCGGCGGGTGCGAAGGTCCAGCCGTCCAGGGAGCGGGGGATCGGCAGGCGCGCAAGGTCCAGCCCGCACGAGGCCTTGTAGACGTGCTCCTCGGTCAGCATCCTGAGCCCCTGCTCCGCCGACTCACAGGTTCCGAGAACGTCGTGGTCCAGCAGAACCACGTAACAATCCTTCTGCGCCAGGAGCGTTCGCTGGATGCGGAGCGCTCCCTGAGGCGTATCACAGAGCCAATAACCACCCATGGCGCGCACCTCCACCTGAGATCCGGGAGCGAGATCATGCGGCCCGCACCCGATTCGTGTCCAGAACCTTAATGCATACCTTTTGGGCTTACCTGCACAATTCCGCTGGATCGACCGGTCCGTCACGATAGAGTGCCTGCGAGAACCGGAAGAGGATGACGGGATCGGAGGCGCGGCTCTACACTCCCGCCCCCGACGACGGCCCCGATCCGGTGCCCGATCCGGTGAAGGAGTGCAGGGTGAGCGGTACAGAATCCGACGAGGATCGCGTCCGGAATACCACGCAGGTCGTGTCGAGGTCGCGCCGGTCCTTCCTGGCGCGGGGCACGGCCCTCGTCGGCGGCGGCCTGGTCGCCGAACTCGCGGCCGATCCGGCCGCGGCGGAGGCCCCGGCCGGCGGTCCGCCGGGCGTACCGCCCTGGATGACGGCCCCCGGCGCGGACACCGGGGCGCAGCCCTACGGGACGCCATCGCCGTTCGAGAAGAACGTCGTCAAGAACATTCCGAAGACCCTCAAGCAATACACCTCGGCCTCGGTACGCACGCCGCTGCAGGAGCTCGACGGGATCATCACGCCCAACGGGCTGTTCTACGAGCGCCACCATGGCGGCGTCCCCGAGATCGACCCGGCCCAGCACCGGCTGATGATCCACGGCCTGGTCGAGCGGCCCCTGGTGCTGACCATGGACGACGTCCGGCGCTTCCCGAGCGTGTCGCGGATCCACTTCATCGAGTGCTCGGGGAACCCCGACTTCAAGGCGATCCGGGCGGGCCGCACCGCCTCCGACCTGGTGGGGCTGGTAAGCTGCGCCGAATGGACGGGGGTGCGCCTGAAGACGGTGCTGGAGGAGGCCGGACTGAAGCCGGGCGCCAGGTGGGTGATCGCCGAGGGCGCGGATGCGGCCGCGCTGACCCGCAGCCTCCCGATCGCGAAGTGCCTCGACGACGCGCTGCTCGTCTACAGCCAGAACGGCGAGCGCCTGCGCCCGCAGCAGGGCTACCCCCTGCGCGTGCTCCTGCCCGGCTACGAGGGCAACATGAGCGTGAAGTGGCTGCGCCGGCTCAACGTCACGGACGAGCCGGCCTATTCCCGCGAGGAGACGGCCAAGTACACCGACCTGATGCCGGACGGGACCGCGCGGCAGTTCACCTTCACCATGGAGGCGAAGTCGGTGATCACGCGCCCCTCGGGGACGCAGCGGATCGTGCCCGGCTTCACCGAGATCACCGGGATCGCCTGGAGCGGGCGGGGCACGATCGCCCGGGTCGAGGTCTCGGTCGATGACGGCCGGAGCTGGCAGGACGCGCAGCTGCAGGCGCCCGTCCTCGACAAGGCGCTGACCCGGTTCCGCTTGGCCTGGAGCTGGAACGGGGAGCCCGCCGTGATCCAGAGCCGGGCCACCGACGAGACCGGCTACGTGCAGCCGCTCTTCTCCGAGCTGGCCGGGGCCCGGGGCCTGAACTCGTTCTACCACAACAACGCCGTCATCCCCTGGCGCATCGCGGAGAGCGGAGAGGTGTCGAATGGCTATCCGAAAGCGTGACGCCGCCGCGCTCCCGGGGGGCGCACGTCCCGCGGTCACCTTGGCCGCGATCGGAATGACCGCGATCGGTTTGGCCGCCGTCGTCTCGGCCGGCCCGGTCTCGGCCGAGGGCCGCTACGGGATCGGACGCCCCGCCACCGCGGCGGAGGTCTCCGCCTGGAACATCGACATCGACCGGGACGGCCGGAAGCTCCCGGCGGGCCGCGGCAGCGTCGCCCAGGGCGGCGCCCTCTTCGCCGAGCGCTGCGCGTCCTGCCACGGCGAGAAGGCCGAGGGCGGCATCGGCGACCGGCTCGTGGGCGGCCAGGGCACCCTCGCCTCGGCCAAGCCGGTGAAGACGGTGGGCAGCTTCTGGCCCTATGCCCCGACGCTGTTCGACTACGTCCGCCGGGCCATGCCGATGAACGCGCCGCAATCGCTCACGGACGACGAGGTCTACGCCGTCGTCGGCTACCTGCTGAACCTGAACGGGCTGGTACCGGACGACGCCGTCCTGGACGCCAGGACCCTCGCCGCCGTGCGGATGCCCAACCGCGACGGCTTCGTGCCGGACCCGCGCCCCGACGTGCCCTGAGACGCGGAAGACGCCCGGGGTTGGCTCAGGGGTCCGGCTCGCCTCAGCTGCCGGACTTGGCGTGGACGTTGGCGAAGAACAGCTCCCGCCAGTCCTGGGCGCCGCGCCGGATCGCCTTGGTGCGGGCCATGAAGCTCACCACGGGCAGGATCGCCTGGGGCGTGGTGGTGAAGCTGACCTGGGGCGAGGCCAGGATCGAGGCGATCAGGCCGACATCGGAGCCGTCGCGGGCGAGGCGCGCATAGGCCTCGGCGGCGGCCCGGGAGTCGCCCGCGATGGACGCGACCGCCTCCTCCAGGGCCGCCGTGAAGGCGGCGTGGACGAGGGGATTGGCCTCCACGAAGGCGGCGGAGGCCCAGACCACGTTGAAGGTCGAGGGCGCGCCGAGCACGTCGAAGGAATTGAGGATCGTCCGGATGCCGGGCCTGCGCAGCTCCAGCTCCTGGATCGGCGCGGCGGTGAAATGCGCGGTCACCTCCTGGCCGGCCAGGAGGGCGGCCATGCCGTCCGGGTGCGACAGGGTCACGGTCAGGCGGTCGAGGTCGTTGCGCCGCGCCGCGCCGAGCTCCTTCTCGGCCGCCATCTGCAGGAACATCGCCTGGACGGAGACCTTCACGGCCGGCAGGGCGATCTTGTCCTGGTCGGTGAAGTCGGCGAGCGACCGGATGCGCTCCGCGTTGGTGTTCATGAGGAGCGGCATGGCGTTCATCGCCGCCACGCCCTTCACCGCCATGCCGGTGCCCTCGGTCTTGGACCAGAGCAGGACGAGGGGCGGCACGCCGCCGGCTACGAACTGGACCGAGCCGGACAGGAGCGCGTCGTTCATCGCGGCCCCGCCCGCCAGGGTGACGTAGCGGGCGCCGAGCCCCGGCAGGCCCCGGGCCGCGGCGTGCTTCTGGAGCAGGCCCCGGTCCTCCATGAGCATCAGCGGCAGGTGCCCCAGGCTCGGCTGGCGCGCGATGCTGACCGCCTGCACCTCGGCCCGGGCCGGGCGCGCGCCTCCGAGGAGCGGTAGTCCCGCGCCGAGCAGTCCCCCGGCCAGTACGTCGCGTCGGCGCATGTGAACCTCCCTGGACCGGACTCGCGAGGGTGGGGGCGGTCGGGCCGCCTTACGGAACGGGGACTTTCGCCGCGGACATCTTCGGCCGGCGGATCACCGGGGCGGGCACGCTCTCGATCAGCACGTTGAGGCAGGCCGGCAGGCCGCTGGCGTAAGCCGCCTCCAGGGCCCCGGGCAGGTCCTCGGCCCGGGTCACGAGGGCGCCGTGGCCGCCGAGCGCCGTCACGACGCGGTCGTAGCGGGAGCTGAGGAGGTCGCAGTGGCGGGCCCGCGCCGCGCCGTACTGGCGCAGCTGGATCTGGTACTCGGCGTTCCAGCGGGCATCGTTGCCCACCACCGCGATGAAGGGCAGGCCGTAGCGCACGGCGGTGTCGAACTCGGCCATGTGGAAGCCGAAGGTGCCATCCCCCAGGACCGCCACCACGGGCCCCGCCGGATCGTGGAGCCGGGCCGCCAGGGCGAAGGGCAGCGACGCGCCGATGGTGCCCGAAACCCCGTTGATAAGGCGCCGGGGGGCCTGCACCAGGGCCTGGGGCCATTGCCCCATCTCGCCGCCGTCGCAGATCAGGGTGCCGCCGGGATGCCGGTCCAGGAAGGCGGCGACGCCGCGGCACAGCTCCACCGGATGGAGGCGGCCCTCCGGCCCGCGCCGGTCGTCCCACTCCAGGGGGCGGTAGGCCACGGCCGCCCGCACGGCGGCGTGCCAGTCCGGCCGGCCGGCGGGGCGGCACTCGCCCGGGACTCGGGCCAGGGCCGCGAGGGTCGGCAGCGCATCGGCCGCGCCCGAGACGGCGAGGCGGTCCGGGTCGACCCGCGCGACGAGGGCGGGGTCGGGGTCGACGACGACGAAGCGGCAGGCCGGCGCCACCGCGGGCGCCTCGCCGAACTTCAGGGTGAAATCGAGGGGCTTGCCCACGAGCACGAGGCAATCGGCCTGGGCCAGCACCTCGGCGAAGGCGCCCAGGCTCGGATCGTTGAGGCCGCGCGGGCTCTCCATGCCGAGGACGGGCACGCCCGAGGCCGCCTCCAGGGCCGCCATCCGGGCGCGCCCTTCGGCGCCGCAGGCCACCGGGCCGCACAGGATCAAGGGGCGCCGCGCCCGTTCGAGCTCCGCCGTCACCGCCGCGACGAGGTCGGCGCCGGGCTCGCCGGCCGGGCTCGCGGCCCCGGCCGGGACCGTGGATCGGTCTGAGGACGGGGCCGAAGATGCCGCGGCGGGTTCGCCAGAGGGGGCGGCCGGAGCGGACGCCTCCAGGAGGTCGACCGGCAGGCTGAGATGCACGGGCCCCGGCCGGCCCTCGCGGGCGATCCGCAGGGCCCGGGCGATGTCGTCCGCCAGGGTGTCGACCGAGGCCGCCGTCCACGAGGCTTTGGTCATCGGCCGGGCGATGTCGGCCTGGGCGAGTTCCTGGAAGGCGCCGCGCCCGAGCTCCGACAGCCCGGCATGGCCCGAGAGCAGGAGGACGGGACTCTCCGCCGCCAGCGCCGTGAACAGGGCGGCGGCGCCGTTGGTCTGTCCCTGGCCGCCGGTGACCAGGGCGACCCCGACCTCCCCGGTCAGGCGGCCCCAGGCATCGGCCATGTGCACGCAGGCGGCCTCCTGGCGGACATGCACCACCGCGATGTCCGTGCCCAGCAGGGCATCGAAGATCGGCATGATGTGGTTGCCCGACAGGGTGAAGATGCGGCGGACGCCGAGGCGCTCCAGCGTCTCGACGACGATGTCGGCTCCGCGCGGCCGGCCCCGGGACTGGTCCATGGCGTCTCTCTCGGCGATCCGTCGGGTGGGGGCGCGGCCTCAGGCCGCCGCGTCGAGCAGGGAGGCGCCCGGGCGCACATGGGTGAAGGCGACGGGCTCCAGGGTGACGCCGAGCCCGTCCACGCCCTGGCGCACCACGGTGTAGTGCGAGGTGGCGAGATCGGAGGCGTCGGGGAAGTCCTCGCGGAAATGCGCCCCGCGGCTGTCGGTGCGGGCCAGGGCCGCCGCCCGGATCGCCTGGCTGACGAGGACGAGGTTCTCGAGGTTGAGCCGGTCCATCCAGGTCAGGTTGTAGCGGCGGTCGCCGTCGGGGATGCCGGCCTCCGCCACCGCGGCCGCGAGGCCGTCGAGGCGTTCCCCGGCCCGGGCCAGCCCGGCCGCGTCGCGCAGGATGCCGACATCGTCCCACATGGTGGCGTAGAGGGTCTCTCGGATCGCCTCCAGGTCGCCGGCCGGGCGCCCGAGGGGGCCGTAGGCGCGGGCGAGCCCCGCCTCCACCGCGTGGGGATCGGGCTCGGCGAGGCGGCGCACGGCCCGGACGTCGCGGGCCATGGCGGAGCCGGCCAGGCCCCCGAACACCGTCGAGTTGGCGACGCCGTTGCCGCCGAGGCGGTTGGCCCCGTGCACACCGCCGGTATCCTCCCCGGCCGCGTAGAGGCGCGGCAGTTCGGTGCCGCAGCCGGGGCGGAAGGCGACCCCGCCCATCATGTAGTGGGCGGTGGGGATGACCTCGACCAGGCCCCCGGCGAGGTCGAAGCCGCAATCGGCGCAGCGCTCCACCATGCCCTTGAACTTGGCGGCCACGTCCGCGGGGCCGAGATGGCTCATCTGGATGTAGACGCCGCCGTGGGGGGTGGCGTGGCCGTCGCGGATCCGCCGCATGATCGAGCGGCTGACGACGTCGCGGGTCGCCCGCTCCGCGCGGGGATCGTAGTGCTGCATGAAGCGCTCGCGGCCGGCATCGAGCAGGTAGCCGCCCGCGCCCCGGAGCCCCTCCTCCAGCACGGTGCCGGTCATCCGGGTGCCGGCGCCCGCCAGCAGGCCGGTGGGATGGAACTGGACCATCTCCATGTCGCGCAAGGGCAGGCCGGCGCGGAGCGCCATGGCGAGGCCGTCGCAGGTCTTGTCGCCGGAGGGCGTGTGGAACTTGTACATGGTCGGGCCGCCGCCGGTGGCGAGCAGGGTCGCCCGGGCGCGGACCAGGACCGGGACCCCGGTCCGCATGTCCAGCATCAGCACGCCGGCGAGGCCGGAGCCGTCGGCGGCCGGGATCAGCTCGAGGGCGCGGTGGTCCTCCAGGCGCCGGACGTCCCGGCGCCAGACCTGCTCGGAGAGGCGGTTGATGATCTCGATGCCGGTGAGGTCGCCCTTGTGCACGGTGCGGTCGAAGGTCTGCCCGGCGAAGGCCTTCTGGTGGACGCTGCCGTCTGGGTTGCGGTCGAAGAAGCAGCCGAGCTCGGTCTCCAGCTCGCGGATGCGGACCTGCGCCTCGGTGACCAGGGTCCAGGCCAGTTCCTGGTTGTTGAGCCACTTGCCGCCCTCGATCGTGTCCATGAAGTGGCGCTCGACCGAATCGCCCGGGGCGAGGGCGACGTTGTAGCCGCCCTGGACCATGCGGGTGCAGCCGCACTTGCCGAGCAGACCCTTCACCGCGACGGTGACGTCGAGGTCCGGGGCGGCCTTCTTGGCGTGGAGGGCGGCGAACAGGCCGGCGCCCCCGGAGCCCAGGATGAGGATGTCGGTCTCGATCGTGGTCGGCACGGCGCGCATCAGGCAGCTCCCAGGCTCTCGATGACGGCGTCCCGCCGGCTGGCGACGTCGCGCTGGACGTCGGCGAAGAGCGAGCCGCCGTGGGAATCCATGCCGACCAGGAGGGGTCCGAAGTCGCGGATCGCGAACTTCCACAGGCTCTCGGGGTGGAGGTCGTCGAGGTCGATGTCCTCGATCCGCTCGATCCAGGTCGTCTCCAGGGCGGCGGCGCCGCCGACGATGGCGAGGTAGGCGCCGCCCTGCTCGGCGAAGGCCGCCAGGGTCTGGGGGCCCATGCCGCCCTTGCCGACGATGAGGCGCACGCCCTCGCGCCGCATCAGGGCGTCGGTGAAGCGCTCCATCCGCATGGAGGTGGTGGTGCCGATGCAGAACGGCGCGTAGCCCACGGGCGCCTCGGGCGAGACCGGCACCCGGTGGACGTTGGGCGCGGTGTGGATGACCGCGTGGCCGGCGAGGTCGAGATGCGTCCGGCGCGCCCGGTCGAACATGTGGATCAGGGTGGCGTCGCGGATGCCGAACAGGGTCTTGCGCAGGGTGACGGTGTCGCCGACCTTCAGGGCGCGGGCCTGCGCTTCGTCGATCGGCATGTCGAGGATGTGGTGCATGGCGCTGCCCTCCCGGAAGCCGCGTGGGTCACTCGAAGGCGATGCCGCCCGGGGTGAAGGTCGCCCGGGCCCGGCGGGCCGAGTGGCACTGGATGTTCACCGCCACCGGGTTCTGGGTGATGTGGGTGGCGGCGACCTCGACATGGACCGCGAAGCTGGTGGAGCGGCCGCCGAGCCCCTGCGGGCCGATGCCGAGCTCGTTGACGGCCCGCGACAGCTCCGCCTCGATCCGGGCTCCCTCGGGGTCGGAGCAGGCGGTGCGCAGCTTGCGGGTGGCCGCCACCTTGGCGAGGTGCATGCACAGGTCCGAGGTGCCGCCGATGCCGACGCCCACGATGGTCGGCGGGCAGACGCGGCCGCCGAGCTCGATCACCCGGTCGATGACGAAGCGCTTGACCGCGTTGATGCCGTCCGAGGGCAGCAGCATCTGCAGGAACGAGCCGTTCTCCGAGCCCGAGCCCTTCGGGATCATCTCCACCGAGACGGTCTCGGGCCGGTCGTCGAAATCCACGTGGATGATCGGCACGCGGATGCCGCACGAGGTCTGCTCGTTCACGCGTGTGATCGGGTGGACCACCGAGGAGCGGAGGGAGTGCTCGGTGGTGGCCCGGGCGCAGCCGCGCCGGATGGCGGCCTTGAGGTCGACGCCCTCGACGCGCACGTCGCGCCCGATCACCACGTTGTAGATCGGGATGCCGGTATCCTGGCAGAGGATGTTCTTGGTGCGCTCGGCCACCGCGATGTTCTCCACCATGGTGCCGAGGATCGCCCGGCCGGTGGCGCTGGTCTCGTCGCGGGCGAGATCCGTGAAGCCCGCCTTGATGTCCGGCGGCAGCAGCTTCAGGGCGCGGACGTAGAGGTCCATGCACACCGCTTCGACTTCGGTGAGGTCGAGGTCCATGCCGGTCTCCTTATCGCGGGTTGGGCTCAGGCGCCGCCGAGCAGGAACAGGAGCCCCACCGCCAGCCCCGCCGCCACGCAGGCGGAGACGACGAGGGCCGTCCGCTCCCGGGTGACGAACCATTCGAGGGCCAGCACGCGCAGCCCCAGGACCATGTGCAGGGCGAGCGCGCTGACGAGGCCCCACTCGGCCGTGCGCACGAAGCCGTTATGGGTCAGCCCGAGGAAGCTCTCGAGGCGGTCGGCCCCCTGCAGGGCGGTGCCGAGGGCGATGAAGTGCATCGGCAGGAACAGCGCCAGGGCGATCCCCGAGAGGCGGTGCAGCAGGGCGGCGGCGAAGCCCGCGCGCGGCCGGGCTGCACGCGGACGGGCCGCCCGGAGGGCGTTGCGCCGCGGGGCTGCGGTCTGCGTCCCGGCGCTCATGCGACGTAGACCGCGAGCGCCGCGCGCAGGCCGAGGACGACGAGCAGCGCCGCGACGGCGAGCATCGCCCCGTCGAGGGAGCGTCCGCGCCAGGGCGTCCACTCCCGCAGAATGCTGCGCAGGCCGATGGGCGCGTGGACCGCCGCCGCCACGACGAAGAGGCCGTAGAACACGAGGAAGGCGTGGTTGCCCTGCGTCCGCCCCAGGATCTCCCCGGCGGTGAGGCCGCCGCGCACGGCGTACAGGATGGTGCCGAGATGCACCGCCACCGCCACCGCCAGGATCACGGCGGTGCCGCGCTGCGCCACGTAGAGGAGCGGGCTCATGCCGACCTCCGGAAGTGCCGGGCGCCGAAGCGCTTCAGGGCCGACCGGGCGGTGGCCCGCTTCAGGCCCGCGATGGCGAAGGTCGGCGCCAGGGCCTTGGGGCAATGCTCGGTGCAGCTCATGTGGGTGTGGCAGGACTGGCAGCCCGCATCCCCGGACACGGCCTCCAGCCGCGCCGCCTGGCCCCGGTCGCGGACGTCGTTCACTAGGGTCCAGGCCCGGTTGAGGGCGGCCGGGCCGAGATAATCCGGGTTCCAGGCGACCACGTCGCAGGCGGCGTAGCAGACGCCGCAATTGATGCACTCGATGCCGGCATCCACGGCCCGGCGCTCCGGGGAATCCGGTGCCACCACGGCGAAGTCCGCGGGCGGCGCGTCGCCGGGCTCGAAGGCCCCGTGGGCGGCGGTCCACTTCTCGAAGAACGGCTCCATGTCGACGGCCAGATCCTTGACCACCGGCAGGTTGCGCAGGGGCTCCAGGGTGAGGCCGTCCTCCTCCGCCACCGCCGCGACCCGCGTGCGGCAGGTCCAGCGCGGGCGCCCGTTCACCGTCATGGCGCAGGAGCCGCACATGCCGACCCGGCAGGCGAAGCGGTAGGCCAGCGTCGGGTCCTGCTCGCGCTGGATCTCGGTGACCACGTCGAGGATGGTCTGGGCCGGGCGCCGCGCCACGGTGAAGGCCTGGAAGCCGTCGTCCCGCCGGATGCGCACCGTCAGCGTCGCGCCGGGCACGGCCTCGACCGTGGGATCGGCCCGGGAGGGGGTGGGAACCGGAGCGTTCATGCCTCAGCGCTCCGCCTTGGCGCCGGCGCCGGGGAAGAACAGCTCGCCCTGGTCGGTGGCCTTGGCGGACACGAGGCCGGCGCGGTTCATGTAGTCGAGATAGGCCAGCATGTTCAGCGGCGCGCTGGTCCACTGGGTCTGCGGCGCGCGGATGATCTCCACCGCCTCCGCCTCGGTGAGCCGGGCGTTCTCCGCCTTGATCCAGAGGGCGGCGACCCGCGCCGGCTCGGCCTTGATCAGCGCCAGGCTCTCCTCCAGGGCGGCCCGGAAGGCGGCCACGATCTTCGGGTTGGCGGTGACGAAGCGGCTGCTCGCCCAGACGAGGTTGAAGGTGTGCGGTCCCCCGAGGACGTCGTAGCTGTCGAGCACCTTGCGGGCCTTGGGGTCCTTCAGCTCCATCTCCTGGAACGGCGGCGAGCCGAAATGCGCGGTGATCTCGGAGCGGCCGCCGAGCATCGCCGTCTGCGCGTCGGGGTGGCCCATCGAGACCGTGAGGGGGTCGAGCTTGCCCTGCTGGCCCGGCCCGTAGGCCTTCTCGGCGGCCATCTGCAGGGTGATGGCCTGGATGGAGCTCTTCACCGTCGGCAGGGCGATCTTGTCCTTCTCGGTGAAGTCCTTGATCGAGGACACGGCCGGGTTCACGCTCACCAGCCAGAGCGGCATGGCGTTGAGGGCCGCCACGCCCTTGACCTGCAGGTTGCCGCGGGTGCGCCCCCAGATCGTCAGCATCGGCCCGACGCCGCCGGCGGCGAAGTCGAGGTTCCCCGAGAGCAGGGCCTCGTTCATGCCCGAGCCGCCGGTGAAGCGCAGCCACTCCGTCTTGAGCTCCAGGCCCTGCTGGCGGGCCTGCTTCTCGAGGAGCTTCTCCTCCTCCATCACGGTGAGCGGCAGGTAGGAGATGCCGAACTGCTTGGCGAGGCGCACCACCGAGGCCTCCGCCCGGGCGGATTCGGCGCCGGCCAACAGGGTCGCCGAGACCGCTGCCGAAACCACGGCCGCGGCGCCGCAGAGCCGGATGAGACGGCCAAAAGCCACGAGACGGCCAGGTGCCATGAGATGGCCAAGCGCCATGGGTTCCTCCTGCCTTGGGCCCGAATTCTCTGGTCCGGTGCCGAGGGCCACGATAGCCTCGCGTCGAACGCTGTCAACAGTCATATGTCATATACATGAGTTGCCGATGTCGAACCGCATGCGCGGCCCCGCCAACCCCGAGGCGCCTCCGCAGGTCCCGCCGCCGGGCGCGCCCATGACCGGACCCACGATCGAACCCGCGACGGCGTCCATGACCGCGTCCGTGACCGGACCCATGCCGGCGCCCGGAGATTCGGCGCGGACCGCCCCCCTGGCGAGCCGCCCGCTCTACCTGCAGGCCCGCGACCTGCTGCTGCGCCGGATCGTGGACGGGACCTGGAAGCCGGGCGGCTACCTGCCGAGCGAGCCGCAGCTCGCCCTCGACCTCGGCGTCTCCATCGGGACGATCCGCAAGGCCATGGAGGACCTCGTCGGGCAGGGCCTGCTGGAGCGCCAGCACGGGCGCGGCACGCAGGTGGTGCCCCATTCGAGCGACCGGTCGCGCTTCCGCTTCCTGCGCTTCGTCCACGGCGACGGGCGGCCGTTCCGGCCCGTCGCCCGCGTCCTCTCGGCCGGGACCGCGCGGGCCGACGCGCAGGACCGGGCCGCCCTCGGCCTGGGGGCGGGCGCCCGGGTGCTGGTCCTGCTGCGGACCCGCAGCGAGGACGGCGTGCCGCTGATCTACGAGCGCATCGCGCTGCCGGCCGAGCGCTTCGCCGCCCTGAAGCCGGAGCCCGGGGCCGAGATGCTGGAGGAGATCTACGTGCTCTACCAGGCACGCTGCGGCCAGACCGTGGCGCGGGCCCGGGACACGATCGCCACCGACCGGGCGAGCCCGGCCATGGCGGACGCCCTCGGCTGTGCGCCGGGCGCGCCCGTGCTGCTGGTGCGCCGGGTCGCCGTCGCCCTCACGGGCGACCCCATCGAGTATCGCCAGAGCTGGACGGCGGCGCTCCACTACCGCTCCGACCTCGACTGACGGAGCCGAGGTCCTTCGGGTCGACCGGCCTCAGGCCTGCATGCCCCAGCGCTGCAGGGTGTGGCGCTCGATGGTCTGGAAGATCAGGTTCTCGACGCAAAGGCCGATGAGGATCACGGTCAGCAGCCCCGCGAAGACGTTGGGGATGTCGAGCATGTTCTTGTTCTCGAAGATGAACCAGCCGAGGCCGCCCGAGCCCGAGCTGACGCCGAAGACGAGCTCCGCCGCGATCAGGGTGCGCCAGGCGAAGGCCCAGCCGACCTTCAGGCCCGTGAGGATGCTGGGGAAGGCCGCCGGGATCAGGATCTTGGTGATCAGCCGTCCGCCGCGCAGGCCGTAGTTGCGCCCGACCATCTTGAGGGTCCGGCTGACCGAGAGGAAGCCCGAATGGGTGTTGAGGGCGATGGCCCAGGTCACCGAGTGGACCAGCACGAAGATCAGGCTGCCGTTGCCCAGCCCGAACCAGATCAGCGCCAGGGGCAGCAGCGCGATGGCCGGCAGGGGATTGAACATCGACGTCATCGTCTCGAGGAAGTCGGTGCCGATGCGCGAGCTGATGGCGATGCCGGTGAGCAGGGTCGCCAGCACGATCCCGAGGCCGTAGCCGATCAGCAGGACCTTGATCGAGCCCCAGGCCCGCAGCACCAGGGTGCCGTCCGCCACGCCCCGGGCGAAGGCCGAGACGGTGGCGGAGAAGGTCGGGAACAGGAGGTCGTTGTCGAGGTAGCGACCGTAGGCCTCCCAGATCAGGGCCAGCGCCGCCAGGATCACCAGCTTGCGCAGCCAGCCCTGGTTGTAGAGGCGCTCGACGGGGGAGAGCGGCTTCTCGACGACGGCGCCCCCGTAGGCGCCGCCGGTCTCGCGGACGATCTCGGGACGGGCGGGCCGGAGGAGAACGGGTGACACGAGCGCCTTCGCAGTCCTAGACATTCTCCGCCTCCTTGATCTCTTCGGAAAACAGCATCTGATGGATGCGCTGCTCCAGCAGCAGGGTCTCCTGCGGCGAGCCGGCCGTGTTGAGCTCGGCCTTGACCTCGCCGGGATGCGGCGAGAGCAGGAGGATGCGCGAGCCGATCTTGATCGCCTCCGGAATCGAGTGCGTGACGAACAGCACCGTGAAGCGGGTCTCCTCCCACAGGGCCAGGAGCTCGTCCTGCATCCGCCGGCGGGTGAGCGCGTCCAGGGCCGCGAAGGGCTCGTCCATGAGCAGGATGTCGGGCTCCATCGCCATGCCGCGGGCGATGGCCACCCGCTGCTTCATGCCGCCCGACAGCATGTGCGGATAGCTGTCGGCGAAGGACGAGAGGTTGACCTTGTCGATATAGTGCATGGCCCGCTCGTCGGCGGCCCGGCCCGACAGGCGCCCCGAGGCTTCGAGGGCGAAGGCGACGTTCTGGCGGACGGTCTTCCAGGGCAGGAGCTGGTCGAATTCCTGGAACACCATCATCCGGTCCGGGCCGGGCTCGGTGATGGCCTGCCCCTTGAGGCGGATCTGGCCCTCCGTCGGCGCCATGTAGCCGCCCACCGACTTCAGGAGGGTGGATTTCCCGCAGCCCGAGGGTCCGAGCAGGACGAACCGGTCGCTCGGGAAGACCTGGAAGCTGACCCGGTAGGTCGCCGTGACGAGGTGGTCGGGGGTCTTGTACTGCAGCGTGACGCCGTCGACCTCGAGCAGCGGCACCGTGACGTTCGAGGGCAAGCCTGTCACCAAGCTCATCGCATCCTCCCTTTAGCCACGCGCATCGCGGCCGAACTGATTTTCAGGGGCGGTCTGGAGCCGCCTCGCCTTGGGACAACCGGTCGCCCGAGCCCCGAACCGTCGGTCCCGGCACAATCGTTCGTCCGACACCTGGATATCAAGCACGATCCTTCCTGTAAATATAATAGCTATCTATTATAAGACAGGAATTTAGTCTTGATCTTGCGATGTTCCGGGGCTGCCGGATGCGTCCGGGACGCGACCCACGCGCGGACTGTCCCGGACGGGACTTGTGCCGGGCCGCGCGGATTCCGGCAGTCCGGCCGGAACGCGCGAAGGGCCTGCCGAGGGAGGTCCGGGCCCGGCGCGTCGCCCCCCCCGCAACACGGCCCTCGACACGGCGCGCAAGGATCCGGGCACGACCAAGCGCATCCTGGAATTGGGTGGTACAGTGCCCAGGGAGGCCGAAGCCGGGCCCGCCGCCCTGCAGGCCATCGTCGCGCGCGAGGTCGCACGGTGGACGGCCGTGCTCCGCTCCGCCGCCGACGCCAATCCCTAGATCCTGTCCGGGACCGGCCCCTCTCGCAAGGCCGTGCCGGTCCCCGTCACCAGCCCCGGCCCCGTGCCGGGCATCCCACCGCTTCGCCGAGCCGGAGCAGCAGAGGCCTCTTCCGCGTGGATTCCTACCTCACCTCGTCCTTCCTGCTCTCCCTCCTGCAGATCGTCTGGATCGACATCATCCTGTCGGGCGACAACGCGGTGGTCATCGCTATGGCCTGCCGGGGCCTGCCCGAGCGGCAGCGGCGGATCGGCGTCTTCGCGGGGGCCGCCGCCGCGGCCCTGCTGCGGATCCTCTTCGCGGTCGTCATCTCGCACCTGCTGGCGGTGCCGCTCCTGAAGGTGGTGGGCGGCCTCATCCTGCTGCACATCGCCGTCAAGCTCGTGCAGGGCGAGGCGGAGGACGAGAGCGCCGTCAAGGAGCAATCGAGCCTGCCCAAGGCGATCTGGACCATCGTGGTGGCGGACGCCGTCATGAGCTTCGACAACGTCGTGGCGGTGGCGGGGGCCGCCAAGGGGCACGACGCACTCTTCATCATCGGCCTCGCCCTGTCGGTGCCGCTCCTCGTGGTCGGTGCCAGCCTGATCACCCGGCTGATCGACCGGTTCCCGATCCTGATCTGGTTCGGCGGTGGCCTGCTCGGCTGGGTGGCCGGCGAGATGATCGCCACGGACCGACTGGTTCAGCAGCAGCTGGTCGCGGCGCTGCCCGCGAGCCTGCACGGCGCGGTCGCGCACGCGATGGGCGCCCTCGGCGCCGCCCTCGTCGTCGGGATCGGCTTGGCACTCAAGCGCCGGTCCGACCGGGCGATCGCGCGGCAGCAGGCCGACGCCGTGGGCCGGGCCGAGGCGGACGTCCTCGGCGGCTGATCCGCGGCCCCTGCGGCCGCGCCGCGACCGGACATGAAAAAGCCCCGCCTCGAGGAGGCGGGGCCGATGGGCGGGGTCGTCCGAAGGCGGTGGCGGGCGCTGTCAGGCGGCCAGCTTCAGCGCCGAAGCCGGGGCCGAAGCCCGAGCGTTGTCGTTCACGACGGCGAGCTCGCCCGCCGAGATGACGGGGGCGGCGTCCTTCGGGGTCAGCCGGTCGGCCACGAAGGCCACCAGCGCGACGTTGGCGGTACCGGCGAGGGCGACGAGGAGCAGAGCGGTCATGAGGGGCGGTCCCGAGTGGTGATTGCGTTGCACCGCTTATGACGCATCGCAGCATTCTCTGGTATGCCAGATACGATATGCCAGATATACCAGTCTTGCATGGATGATCGCGCCGGCGAGACTGGAGTCCCTCTTGCCTGCATTATGCTGCGCGATCCCGACTTGGCAGAAATGTACTATTCTTCAGCATATGGGGCTCTTCAGCATCGGGGGCCGGCCCGTGCTGGTCCCGCGCGGCCGGATCACCCGCCCGGGGAACAGGTCCTCGGATCGGTGCCTCACGCCGCGGGGTGGCGCGCGCAACGCGTCTCGAGGCCCGGCGCGCGGCCGGATTCCGCATCCATCAGGCTGCTCTCGTACTGCAGCAGGTCCCGGCCCCGCTTGAGAGCCTGATAGGGGCGGCCGGCCGTGATCTCCTCGTAGATCGCGAGCAGGAACGGGGCCGTCGCCGGGGTGGATCGCATCAGTTCGAGCGCCTGGCTCTGGAACAGGCCCTCGACCTCCGCCGGGTCGTCGGCGAGGTAGAGCACCTGGAGCGTCACGCAGAGCTTCTTGGCGGGGGTGTCCGCCTCGCTGTCCTTGATCACCTCGGATTCGCGCAGGAACTTGCACTGGGTCTCAATGGCGATGTTGGCCCGCCGCCCGCCGTTGCGGATGAGCGCGCCGTTGATGAGGAACCCTTCGTAGGGCTTGAGGTCGAGGCGCAGGGTCATGGGGGTGCATCCCTTCTGGACGGATCGGGGCGAGGGGCGCGGGGGGCGGCGCGCGGCCGTTCCCCCGCGCCCTGCGTCGGGCCTTAGCGGAGCAGCTGGAGCACGCCCTGCTGCGCCTGGTTGGCCAGCGAGAGGGCGGAGATGCCCAGAGACTGGCGGGTCGAGAGCGCCTGGGAGTTGGCGGCCTCCTCGTTGAGATCGGCGTTCGTCAGGTTGGCGGCGCCGGTATCCAGGATGTTGATGAGCTGCTTGGAGAAGTCCTGGCGGTTCTGAACCACCGCCAGGTTCGAGCCGAGGCTGGAGGCCTGTGACTTCAGCATCGTGGTCGCCGAGTTGATCTGGTTGATCACCTTGTTGATCGAGCTGCTCTCCTGGAAGGTGTCCGAGCCGACCGCATTCAGGCCGAGGCTGGCCGCGGAGACGGCGCTGCCCTGGACCGAGAGCGACGAGGTGCCCTTCTCGTTGAAGCTGATCTTCAGGTTGTCGCCGGTCAGCAGGTTGATGCCGTTGAAGCCGGAATCGGCGGCCAGCTGATCGATCTGGGTGAGCAGGTTGTTGTAGCTGGTGACGAGGCCGTTGCGGGTGTTGGCGCCGTCACCGCCGACCGTCGCGCTGAGGTTGCCGGTGGTGAAGGGATTGCCCGCCCCGCTCGCGATCACCGAGAGGTTGTCGGCACCGTAATCGTTCGTGGTGGTGATCGACAGCTTGCCCGTGGAGGCGTCGAGGGTCGCCATGGCGTTGGCCGGGGCGAGGGCCGCGTTGAGCTGGGTCAGGTTGGAGATCTGGCCCGGCGCGGAGCCGAAGGTGATCGAGGTGGTGGAGACGTTGGCGCCGCTGCCGACCTGGACCGTCAGCGATTTGCCCGACAGGGCGCTCGCCGAGCCCGGCGCGCCCAGGCCCGCCGCGAAGCTGGTGCTGGTGAAGCCGAGATTGGCCACCTTCGAGGTTGCGGTGGAGCCGTCGGCGAGGGTCACCGCGGTGTTGGCATCGGCGGCGGTGAAGCTGAACTTGTTCGTGGTCTGGTCGTAGCTGGCGTTGACGGACCCGTTGGTGGCCGCCCCCACCTTCTGCACCAGCGACGCGATCGTGTCGTTGGCGCCGATGGTCACCAGCTGACCGTTGACCGAGAAGTTGTCGTTGGCCTGGAAGCCGAGGGTGCTGACCAGGGAGGTGGCGCTGGGGTCCAGGGTGCCGGCGACGGTGGCGGGCGTCGAGGAGAGACCCAGCGTATTCCCGGCCGACCCCGAGATGGTGAAGGACGACCCGTCCGAGGCCCCCGACAGGACGAGCTTGTTGGCGCCGCTGGTGGTGTTCTTCGAGGCCGTGACGCCCGTCGTTCCGCTCTGCAGGTTGATCGCCTTGATGGCGTTGTCGAGGGACGCCGAGGGCGGGATGCTGATGGCCGTGTTGTTGATCGTCAGGGTCTGCTTGACGCCGGGCGCGCCGTTCACGGTGGTGGTCGCCCCGCTGAAGCCGCTGGCGGCGGGATTCGACGACGCGACCGTGAAGCTCGTGCCGTCGGCCTTGCCGGTCAGCGCGAGATGGCCCGTCGACGGATCCACGGCGGCGGTGACGCCGGTGGTGCTCGTCTGCAGGTTGATCGCGGCGGCGGCGGCGGCGGCGCTCGCCCCGGACGCGATCGCGATGTCGGTGCCGTTGACCGTTAGGGTCTGGGCGCCCGAAGGGGTGCCGTTGGCGGTCGTCGTGCCGGCACCGCTGGCGAAGCCGAGGGTGTTGTTGGCACTTCCGCTGACCGTGAAGTTCGTGCCGGTGGTGGCGCCGGTGAGCACGAGGCTGCCGTTCACCGCGGTCGCCGTCACACCCGTCGGGTTGATGGCGGCGCCGGTCTGGGCGTTGATCGCCGCGAGCGCGGCCGTCGTGACCGTCGCCGCCGTGTCGCCCGCCTTGCCGCCGCTGATGGTGATGGCGTTGCCGTTGATCGTCAGCGTCTGGCTGGCCGCGGCGGTGCCGTTGTTGACGACGGTCGGCGTGGTCGCGAAGCCGGTGCTGGCGTTGCCGCCGGTGACGGTGAAGCTGCTGCCGTCGCTCTTGGAGAGGGCGAGGCCCGTCCCGGCGCCGTTAATCGCGGCGGTCACGCCCGTCGGGTTGACGGCTGCGCCGGTCTGCAGGTTCACCGCCGTGACGACGTCGGCCAGCGTCTTGGCGGGGCTGCCGGCGAGACCGCCCGCGACCGTCACCGTGTTCGCGGTCGAGCCGCTGCCGAAGGTGAGCGTCTGCGACGTGGCGGCGGCCTGGCCGGTCGAGGTGACCGACGTGCCGGAATTGGTGCCGAAGCCCAGGTTGGCGTCGGTGCCCACGACGTTCAGGCTGTCGCCGTTGGTCGCCCCGGTGAACACGATCTTGCCGGTATTCGCGCCCGTTCCGACGGCCGCCGTGACGGTGGAGCCGGCCGTGGTGAGGGCCGACTGGATCTTACCGACGGCGGCGGCGAGGTTGTCGGTGCCGAGGAGGCTGACGCCGATCGGGCCACCGGCGCCGGAGGTGATCGAGAGGTTTCCGGCAGCGGCCGTGAAGGTGCCGCCGACGGCGGTGCCCGCCACCGCGTTGGTGGGCAGGGTGAAGGCCGTCCCGGTGGCGGTGGTCGCCACGGCGTTGGCCGGCATGGTGAAGGGGGTGCCGGTGGCGGTGGCCGGGGTGCCGGTGGGCGCGAAGACGCCGCCCACCACGGTGGCGGCGATCGACGAGGTCACGGGGGTGGCCGCGAAGCCGCTGGAGGCCGCGTTGGTCGAGGAGACCGTGAAGCTCGAGCCGTCGCTCTTGCCGGTGAGGGCGATCTTGGTCGGGTCGGTGGTGTCCTGCGACGCGGTCACGCCGGTCGTGCCGGATTGCGCGTTGATGAGGCCGAGCACCTGGGTCTGGGTCGCGCCGCCGGCGATGTTGACCTGCGTGCCGTTGATCGTCAGCGTCTGGCTCGCGGCAGGCGCGCCGTTGGCGGTGGGGGCCGCATTGGCGGCGAAGCCGAGCGTGTTGGCCGTGCTGCCGGAGGCGGTGAAGTTCGAGCCGTCGGCCTTGCCGGTGAGCACGATGGTGCCCGCGGCGGCGCCGAGGCCGGCGGCGGCGCTGACGCCGGTGGCGCTGGCGCCGGTGTTGGCCGCGTTGATGGACGCGATGGCGTTGGTGAGGACGCTCGCCGCGGTGTCGCCCGCCTTGCCGCCGCTGATGGTGATGGCCTGATTGTTGATCGTCAGCGTCTGGGTCGCCGCGGCCGCCTGGCCGGTGGAGGTGACCGACGTTCCGGCATTGGTGCCGAAGCCCAGGTTGGCGTCGCTGCCCACGACGTTCAGGGAATCGCCGTTGGTGGCGCCGGTGAACACGATCTTGCCGGCGTTCGCGCCGGTTCCGACGGCCGCCGTGACGGTGGAGCCGGCCGTGGTGAGCGCCTGCTGGATCTTGGTGACGGCGGCGCCGGCCGTGGTGTCGGTGGTGGCGAGGTTGACGGTGATCGCCGCTCCGGTGCCGGAGGTGATCGACAGGGTCGCGGCCGCGGCGGGGGCGGCGTAGGTGCCGCCGACGGCGGTGCCCGCCACGGCGTTCGCCGGTGCGGTGAAGGCCGTCCCGGCCGAGGTCGCGACGCTCGGCACCGTCGGCGTGTAGACGGCCCCGGTCAGCTTGGTGGCGGAGGCGGTCGGCTTGTAGTCGATGCTGCCGGTCAGGGCCGCGGGCACGGGGGCGGTGGGCGGGGTCGCGCCGGTCAGGGTGCCGACGGCGTTGTTGCCGGCTGCGACGGTGGCGCCGGTGGAGAGCAGGTTGCCGACCGTGGCGCCCGTCAGGGCGCTCGACGTCGAGGTGGCCTTGGCCGTGAAGGCGTTCGACGCGGACAGCGCCTGCTGGGCCGTCGACTTCAGCGAATTGGTCAGCGTCTGGAGCTTGGTGAGGCCCGTATTGGCCGCCTGGATCGTCTGGATGCCGTTGCTGATGCCGTCGAGGAGACCCGACAGGTCCGCCGACCGGGCGGACAGGCCGCTGGCCGTGAAGAAGTTGGTCGGGCTGTCCAGCGCCGAGTTCACCTTCTTGCCCGTGGCGAGACGGTTCTGCGTCGTCGCAACCAGATCGGCCGTTCCCTGCAGTGAAAGCAGGTTCTGACGTGTCGCAGCGGTAAGAGTTACGCCCGAAGACATTGGAAAATCCTGTTGATTTGAAGCATCGCTTCCATTTTGCGATGAACGAAGCCTCATCTCGCCGACTTACCAGGATTTTAATTTGCAGTTCAGCGCGGCCTATAATAGATCTATATTCGTCTAGAATAAGTAGCACTTCGTTCCAAATACACTTTGAATACAGCAATGTATCAAAAAAGGAGCTATTTGTTTCGGATGCCGACTTGTCCCGTCTTGGCCTTTAACCGGCTCGCCGCATGATGAGGGGATCGGGTCGTCGGCGGACTCGGCCGTCCTGCGCCCTCTGTCCGGCGGCCCCGTGCCCCGGGAGGCGGTCACAGGCCGGGTTCAGGCAGCCGACCGTGATCGTTGGGGCGCGATCGTGCGGTTCGCGGGGGATGGGCTTTGATGAGAAGAATTTTTGGTTTATTCAATTTAGACCGCGCACTTTGTCTTTGGCACGTTCAATGCAGACGCGTAGAAGTCCGATCCTTAGCTTTGGAAAGGAAGACGACGATGGACGGGTTCGCGCAGGATTGCTGCTGTGACGCCTGACGTGTCGGAACAGGCCGCGATTCCGCGCCTGGATTTCAGGTCTTCCGCCCAGGCTGCGCTGACCGGATCGGACTGGTCCCGCTTCATCGCTCCGCTCTTCAGCGCCCGGCTGGATCCGGACAGCGCGATACCGCCCGGCGGAGGCATGACGATCTGGAAGATCGGCGACATCGTGGTCGGCGCCGTCCAGGGGCCGCCCCAGGTCCTCGTGCGCGACGAGGACAGGATCGCCCGGCAGGACCTGGACCACGTCCTGATCCTCTTCCTGGAGAGCGGCAGCCTGCAGCTCGTGACGGATGGGACCCGGCGCCGCGTGACGGCGCGCGACGTGGTGGTGCTGGACCTTCTGCAGCCCGTCGTCATCGAGGCCGAGGCCCTGAGCGCCACCGCGGTCTTCATTCCCCGGCGGAAGATCCCGACCGCGGCGGGGCACCTCGCGGCGCTCCACGGCCGCGCCTTCGATTACCGGGACGTCTCGGTGCGGCGCCTGTTCCACGGCTACCTCCGGTCCCTCGGCGATCTCGGGGCGGGTCTCCTGCCGCACCAGATCGCGGGGATGTCCCGGGCGACCGCCACCCTGTGTGCGGCCTGCTTCCCCGCGGAGGACGAGACCCACCGCATCGCGGATGCCGAGCTGGCCGCCGCCATCCGGCGCCACGTGCAGGACGAGCTGCTGAACCCCACCCTCGACGTGAAGGACATCGCGGACCGCTTCGGCGTCTCGCGGGCCGCGCTCTACCGCCTGTTCAGCGCCGAGGGCGGCGTCGTGAAGTACATCCGGGACCGGCGCCTGGTCCGCGCCCGGAAGCTCCTGGTCGAGGCCGGGCCCGGGGGGCCGCCGCGCATTTCGGCGGTGGCCTACGCGACCGGGTTCGCCGACGAGAAGGCGTTCAGCCGCGCCTTCAAGAAGCGGTTCGGGCACCTGCCGCGCGACGCCCGCAGCGGCGCGGCGCAGCAGGCGGGGACCAACGACAACGCCTCGGCCCTGCTGAGCTGGCTGACGACCTCCGCGGCCTGAGACACGCGCGGATGTTCGACCGACCTCGACCGATCACCGGCCCCCGCCGCGGCAGGCACGATCGTGTTCGATCCCGAGAGACCCCCTGACATGCCGGCCGTTCCCAAGCACAGCTTCCAGGCCTCGCCCGACCCCGCCGTCCGCGCACGGACCTGGTGCGAGGACCTGTCGCCCCTCTTCGAGGTGCGGCTCGACCCGGCCGACAGCCTCCCGGCCGGGATCAGCCTGACGAACTACAATTTCGGCCAGGTGCTGCTCGGGCATGTCTCGGCCCCGGCCCAGCGCCTCCAGCGCTCCGCGCCGATGATCGCGCGGCAGGGCGTCGATCACGTGCTGCTGCAGTTCTACGGCACGGGCGAGGGCCGGGTCGCGGCGGGAGGGGCCGCGTCGACCGTCGCGGCCGGTCAGGTGGTCGTCATCGACCTGTCCCAGCCGGTGGTGATCGAGGCCGGACGCGTGACGGCGACCAGCATCGTGATCCCCCGCAGGCTCCTCGGCGCCCACATCACGACGATCGAGGATCTGCACGGGCAGGCCCTCGATTGCGTGTCGCACCCCGCCCTGCACGTGGTCCAGACCTACCTGTCGGGCCTGATCGACTGCGCCGACGCCGTGCGATCGGCCCAGGCCCTCCACCTCGCCCAGGCCGCGGTGGAGCTGTGCGGCGCCGGCTTCGACCCGGGAGACGGCCTCGCCCGCGCCACCGGGCACGGGCTGCACGTCACGATCCGCCAGTTCATCGAGGCGGAGCTGGGCGGCGCGGCCTTCGGCGTCGACACGATCCTGGGCCATTTCGGCCTCTCGCGCACGTCGCTGTACCGCATGTTCGAGAGCGACGGCGGGGCGGCCCACTACATCCGCGAACGGCGCCTCCTCAGGGCCCTGCGCCTCCTGACCCGGCCGGGCGCGCGCCTGCGCATCTCCGCCGTGGCCTACGCGGCCGGGTTCGCGGACGAGAAGACCTTCAGCCGTGCCTTCCGCCGCCGCTTCGGGTTCGCGCCGCGCGCGGCCGGCCCCGCCGACACCTTCCCGCAGGGCGCGAACCCGGACGAGCCCATCCTCCTGTCCTGGATGAAGTCCCTGACCGCCTGATCCCGTGCCGCGCGGTCGCCCGCCGCGTGTCGGAGGCGACGCGCGGCCCCTCAGAACACCGCGTGGTCGCCGCGCTCGGCGACCGCCTCGCCGCGGATCAGCTGGGCGTAATAGTCGAAGAGCGTCTCCGAGCCCGTCGCGGGGGTCAGCGCGGCCTCGTAGCGGCCGGTCGCGGGATCGCGCACGAGCATCGACTCGGTGGCGTAGTAGCGGCCGATCCGCGCGAGCTCGGCCTTGGCGGCCAGCGCCGGCACCCAGCGTCCGAGAAGCGCCAGGACGGCGACGATCCCGTCGAGCAGGGCGACCGGAACGTGCCGGAAACGCGGCGTGCGCCCGAGCAGCGCGAACAGGCGCTCGCCCTGCGCGAGCGGCGTGATGGCGTCGCCCGGGCCGCCGATCGGCAGCACGCGGTTGCGCCGCGCCGGGTCGTCGAGGCACGCGGCGAGGTAGCGGCCCAGGTCCCCGTCGCTGATCGGCTTGCAGGCCGTCAGGGTTCCGTCGCCGAAGACCAGGAAGGGCTTGCCGCGCTTCAGGCGCTCCACCTGCCCCGAGAGGGATTTGAAGAAAGCCGTCGGCCGAACGATGGTGTAGTCGAGGCCCGAGGCGACCAAGACGCCTTCGAAGGCCAGCTTGGCCCGCTGGAAGGCGAGGATCGGCTTCTGGACGCAGATCGCCGACAGCAGGACCACATGGGTCACGCCGGCCGCCCGGCTCGCCTCGAGGGCGTGCACCGACGCGCCGTAATCGATCGCCCAGGCGTCCTCGGGCAATCCGGTCCGCGAGGCGAGGCACGAGACCAGGACGTCGAACCGTTCGCCGCGGATGCCGTCGCGCGCCAGCGACGCCGGATCCGTGAGGTCCACGATCCGTTCGAGGGCGCCCGGGGGCGCATTGCCGGACGGGCGCCGGACGAGGCAGACGACCGCGTGCCCGCGGGCCACGAGCGCCCGCGCGGTGGCCCGCCCGATCGTACCCGTGGCGCCCAGCAGGAGAACGCGGCGCGGTCCCGGGCCGTCCGGTCGATCCTGGCTCATGATCGTTCCCTCCCGATCCGTCGCCGAGGCCCCGCGCACCGCGCGATGGTCACCGGCGCGGCTTGCCGGTTCCGGCGCCCGGCGGGAGCCCCGGGGCAGTTCGGTCTCGTGCACGATCGGGGGCTCGTCGCTCGTCTCCGTCGAGATCCGCACGAATCCGTGCAGGCTGGCAAGAGGTTCAGGCTGGCAAGAGGTCGAGGCTGGCAAGAGCACGAGCTGGCGAGACGACGGGCTGGCACGCGCGCAGACGGACAGGATCTCCGGCCGCCGAGGGCGCGGTCGCAACCGAAATCCACGGGACGGATCGCCGCCCCGCCCCTGCCGGCCAAAGCGGCTTCGCCGTCGCGACGCGACCCTTGACTTATATCCATTTTGTATCTTAGTTAGATGCAAGATGGATATAAGGGGTTGCCGTGACCGAGGACGACTTTCTCCGCGCCTATGACCCCGCCGCCTTCCCGCGGCCGGCGCTCACCGTCGACCTCGTCCTGATGGGGTTGCGCGGAGGCTGCCCGGCCGTGCTCCTCATGCCGCGGACCGAGCACCCACATGCCGGCCGCTGGGCGCTGCCCGGCAGCTTCGTGCGCCTTGACGAGACCCTGGACGAGGCGGCCGAGCGCGTACTCCGCACCAAGGCGGGCTTCACCCCGGCGGAGGTGGCGGAGACGCACCGGGAGCAGCTCTACACCTTCGGCGCCCTCGACCGGGACCCGCGCATGCGCATCGTCACGGTCGCCTACCTCGCGCTGATGCCGGAGGCCGCCTTCACCCGGGCGCTGGCGCGCGCGACGGGACTGTCGGCGGCCCTCCTCGCGGTGCCCTGGGCAGGCGAGGCCGGGGGCCCGGTCACGGCCTTCCCGGCGGGCGATCCCGACCGGGCGACGCCCCTGCGCCTCGCCTTCGACCACGCCGCGATCCTCGCCCTGGCGGTGCAGCGGCTGCGGGGAAAGCTCGACTATTCCGACGTCGCCTTCGCGCTGCTGCCCGAGGCCTTCACCCTCCGCCAGCTGCAGGACGTGCACGAGGCGATCCTGGGCACGTCGCTGAACAAGCCCGCCTTCCGCCGCCGCATGCTCGACCGCGGCTGGCTCGCTCCCACGGGGGCCCGCGAGGCCGGCACCGCGTTCCGGCCCGCCGAGCTCTACCGGTTCGCGAAACCGCTCTGATCCCCGTACGCCCCGAAAGGAGGGTCCCATGGCTACGATCCGCAACCTCGGCCCGGTCGCCCAGCTCCGAAGCGAGGCGAGCAGCCACGTCATCCGCTACCGCAACGGCCGCATCCGGCAGAGCGGGCGGGGCCTCGTCTTCTGGTTCCGGCCGGAAACCGCGAGCATCAGCGAGGTGCCGATGGACGACCGCGAGATGACCCTGTTCGTGCGCGGCCGCAGCCGGGACTTCCAGACCGTGGTGGTGCAGGGGACGATCGGCTGGCGCGTGGTCGACCCAGAGCTGCTGGCGAGCCGCGTCGATTTCTCGCTCGGGCTTCGCACCGGCAAGCCGCAGGCCGAGCCGATCGAGCGGATCGAGGCGCGCCTCGGCGGCATCGCCGGCCAGGCCGTCCTGGCGGTGATCGGCGCCAGCCCGGTGGGCGCGCTCCTCGATGCCGGGCCCGAGCCCCTGCGCCTGTCCCTCGACGCCGTGCTGGGGGCGGCCCCGGCCCTGGCGGAGATCGGCGTCGCGGTGGTCGCGGTGCGGCTCACCAACCTGACGCCGTCGAGCGAGCTGGAGCGCGCCCTGCAGACGCCCACCTTCGAGGCCCTCCAGCAGAAGGCGGATGCGGCGACCTTCGCCCGGCGCGCCCTGGCGGTGGAGAAGGAGCGGGCCATCGCGGAGAACGAGCTGGAGACGCGCACGGAGCTCGCCCGCCAGGAGGCGGTGCTCATCGCCCGGGAGGCGGAGAATGCCCGCGACCGGGCGGCGGGCCTCGCCGAGGCGAAAGGGCTGGAGGCGGCGGCGGAGGCCGAGCGCATCCGCCTCGTCGAGGGCGCCCAGGCCGAGGCCGAGCAGCGCCGGGCCGCGATCTACCGCGACCTGCCGCCGGCCGTGCTCCTCGGGCTGGCCGCCCGCGAGCTCGCGGGCAAGCTCGAGACCATCGAGCACGTCAACGTCACCCCGGACCTGCTGGCGAGCGCCCTCGGCGCGTTCCGCGGGGCGGCCCCGCCGGTCGTGCCCCCCGCCCCGCTGCGCTGAGGACGGGTCATGCCGGTCCTCACCCCGCGCGCCGTGTTCGTCGTCCGCGAGACCGATTACGAGGCGCTGCTCGCCCGGCACGCCACCCGCGGCCAGGCCCGGTTCTTCCTGGAGAGCCGCGGCCAGAGCCTCGCGGAGGTCGAGGACCGGCACGCCCGCTTCCACGCGGTGCTCAGCCAGGCGCGGGCCGCGGTGCCGGGAGACTGGCGACAGGCGCTGGCCCGGCGGGCGGACCTCGACCGCTTCCTGTTCGCCCCGGAGGACGTCGTGGTCACGGTGGGCCAGGACGGCCTCGTCGCCAACGTGGCGAAGTACCTGCGCGCGCAGCCGGTGATCGGCGTCAATCCGGCCCCCGACCTCTACGACGGCGCCCTCGCGCGGGTCGCGGTGGAGCGCCTGCGCGGCCTGCTCCCGGCCAGCGCCGCGGGGGCGGCGCCGGTGGAGCGGCGCACCATGGTGCAGGCCGCCCTCGACGGCGGCCAGCGGCTCGTGGCCCTGAACGAGATCTTCGTCGGCCACCGCAGCCATCAATCGGCGCGCTACCGGATCGCGATCGACGGCACCGCCGAGGACCAGTCGTCGAGCGGCCTCATCGTCGCCTCGGGCACCGGCCTGACCGGCTGGGCCCGCTCGATTGGCGAGGCGACGCATCTCACCGTCGGGATCGGCCCGGAGGAGGCGGCGGTCGGCTACTGGGTGCGCGAGCCGTTCCCGAGCGTGGCCACCGGGACGAGCCTCCGGGCCGGCCGGCTCGCCGGGGCCGCCCTCGCGGTCACCTCCCGGATGAACGAGGGCGGCGTGGTCTTCGCCGACGGGATCGAGCAGGACTTCCTCGCCTTCGACTGGGGCCGCCGGGTGGCGCTCGGGCCCGCGGACCGGGCCCTGACCCTGGTGGTCGGCTAGGGGCCGCGGCCCGGTTCCGTCTCCGTCGCGCGGAGGAGCGGTGCCCCCGTCAGCGGCGGTCGCATGCCGGCGCGCCATCGTCGGCCCGCGGCGGCGCTCCGTCCCACGCAATCCGGACCGGACCGGTGGCGGTGTCGGGCTTCGACGCACCGATGAAGACGACCACCGGGCCGTGCTCGGCCCGCCGCGGATCGTAGAAGTCGAGCAGGGCGGGGTACCGGTGCTGGAAGAAATCCGGAGCTAGGCCGTCCCGGCGCAGCAGGTGGTTGATGACGACCTGGTCCCCGTGCACGCCGTTCGGCACCGGCCCGCAGGAACCGGGCGCCATCCAGCGCTCCGGCTCGGCGGCGAAGGCGATGTAGAGGGCGTCGAGGGCGCCGCCCTGCCAGCGCAGCAGGGCGCTGGAGAGGCGGCCCTTGTGGAAGTAATCCTCCATGGCGGTGAAGCCCGGCTCGGCCAGGGCGTCGGCCGGCCCGGTCAGGACGGTGTCGAGGTCGCAGAGCAGCGTCGGTCCCGCGGTGAGCCCGGGGCGGAAGGCCTCCATCTTCGCCCACCAGGCCGGCCAGTCGTGCCGCAGCGGCACGCGCTCGACGCCGGTCACCGCGAGCGGCAGATCCGTGAGGCAGAGGATCCGGTCGAAGGCCGGGGCATGGCGGCGCACGCCGCGGGCGAGGCGCTCGACCCAAGCCGCGTCGTAGCGGCCGCCGCTCTTCAGGACGGTGAGGAGTGTCGTCATCGGCTGGACCTGGTTCCGGTCGGAAGGGTCATGGGCGGCACGGATGGAGGCGGAGCTGCCCGGCCGCCTCGGCCTGCCGGAACCAGGCGCGCTCGGCCGCCCAGGGATGGCCGGGCCAGCCGTCGAAGCCGAAGCCGTACGCCTCCACCGGACCGCGCCCGAGGGGACGGCCCAGGAGGAAGGCCAGCGTCACCAGGAAGCCGGTGCTCGGGTTCGGCCGCCCGGCTGTGCCGGATTCGTCCGTGCTGGCGTCGTCCGTGCCGGGTTCGGCCGGGCGGGCTGCGAGGCGGAGCCGGGCCGCCCGGTGCAGGTCCTCGGGCAGGATGTGGATGGGCTTGCCCAGGGGGGCCAGGCGATCCAGCGCCTCGCGGGTCCAGCAGATCGGTTCGGGCCGGTTCTGCTCCGCCGGCAGCATCGGGAACGGCAGGATGAAGGCCTGCGCCTGCCGGACCACCGGGCGGTCGAGGAAGCGCGGATCGGCGAGCCACTCGCGCATCTGCCCGCCGCGATTGACCAGGGCGAGATGGGTGACGCGGGTGCCGGCGCGCCCGCCGAAGCCCGGCGCGTTGTTGAAGCGCACGATCGAGGACGCCGCGTCGATCGCGGCGGCGGCATCGAGCCCCGGCGCGTTGCCGACGAGGGCGAGCGGTCCCGTTGCGGAGGGAAACAGGTCGAGCATGCGCGGGGAGTCGACCTCGGTGTCCAACTGCGGCAGGGTTCGCGGAGCAGCGGAGGTATGGCGCCGGCCCGGCGGGGCAAGGTCCGTTCCGATCCCGGCGGCGGGGGCGGCCCTCCCGCGGTGACGAGGAGACGTCGAGACCGATGATGCGCCGATGCTTCGTCTGCGCGGCCGACATGCTCGGGCCGAGCGACCGTCACCTCGCCTATCCGAACGGACGGGTCAGGGCGTTCCCGATCGCCTGCGGCGCCTGCGGCCTCCTGCTGGAGCCGGAAGCCGATCCGGCGGAAAGCCGGGCGCATCTCGCCGCGCAGCTCGCCGGACCGGTCTTCGACTCCGACCCCGAGGCGCCCTACGGCCTCGATCTCTACACCCTGCGCAGCGCCGCGACCGGCCACGGCCTCGGTGTCCGGCCCTGCGACGCGGCGGGGGAGACGGCCTTGCGCCGCCCCCACGACCGGCACGCCGCGCGCGGAACGCTCTACGCCCTCGACGGGGCGGCGGAGCGGCCCGTCTCCCTCGGCCTGTTCTGCCGCCCCGCCGCCCTGGAGGCGGCCCTGGCAGCGCTCGCGGTGCACGCGGCCTGGACCGACGACGTCGTGATCCTCCTCGATGCTGCGGCGCGGCCGCCCGCGGCGACGGCGGCCGCCGGCTTCCCGCAAGGGACCCTGCGGGTGGGGGCCCGGCCCCTGGGCCAAGAATTTGGGCAGGAATCGGGGCAAGGCTCGGGACATGAATCGGGGCAGGATTTCGCCGCCCAGCGCAACGCCCTCCAGGACCTCGCCCGCCATCCCTGGATGCTGCAGCTCGACGCCGACGAGACCCTGGCCGCCGAGGCCGGCCGGCGGCTGCCGGCCCTGGCGGCCCTGGCGGAGACGGGGGACGTCGTCTCGATCGGATTGGCGCGCCGGAACCACGTCGACGGCGTCCTCTCGGACGTCTACCCGGACGTCCAGTACCGGCTGAACCGCCGGTCCGTGCGCTATGCCGGCCGCGTGCACGAGCGGCCGGTGCTCGACGGCGGCTGGCCGCGCAGCCTCATCACCCTGCACGGGACGATCGCGCATCATCTCGACCGGGCCCACGTCCTGGCGCGCTCCCGGCACTACGAGCGCCTCGCGCCCGGGCAGGGGCGCCCGGAGGAGGAGGCCGCGCTGCTGCGCCCCTACGGGGACTGAGGCACGGACGCGCGCCCGCCCGGGCGGCCCCGGGCCGCCACGATGGCCCGGTCGTAGAGGGCGAGGGTCTCGCGCGCCAAGACCGCCCGGGTGAAGCGGCCGGACGCCGCCAGCGCCCGGCCCCGGTAGGCCGCGCGCAGGGCCGGATCGGTCATCAGCGGACGCAGGGCCTCCGCCAGGGCCGCGCCGGTGGCCTCGCGTGCCAGGGGCCCCGCCCCCGGCGCGCCCACGAAGGCGCGGGCGCTCGCGTCCTCCGCGCAGGCCACCACCGGCCGGCCATAGGCGAGGGCCTCCTGGTAGACGAGACCGAAACTCTCGTAGCGCGAGGGGGCGAGGACCGCGTGGGCCTCCGCATAGGCCTGGGCCAAGGCCCCGGCCGGCACCCGGCCGCGGGCGTGGATGCGGGCACGGGCCGCCTCGGGCAGGTCCCCCGGCAGGTCCTCCGGGGGCACGCCGATCAGGTCGAGGCGGAAGGCGGGACCGGCGCCGCGCGCCGCCGCGTCGGCCAGGATCGCGGCCGCGCCGAGGAGCGCGTCGAACCCTTTACGCGCCTCCGCCCGGCCCACGAAGAGCAGGCGCACCGGCCCGGTCGCGTCCGGGTAGGGGGCGCCCCGCGCCGCCGCCGTGACCTCCGGCGGGAGGCTGAGGCCGATCACCGCCTCCGGCTGTCCGCCGGACAGGCCGTAGACCCGGGCGATCACCGCCCCGTGGGCGGCGGTGTTGGCAATGAGCCCGGCGCTGCCCCGGGCCTGGGCGCGCTCCAGGGCGTCGGCCGTCCACCCGTCGAGGCGGTCGCGCAGGGTCGCGGGGGCGTCCCGGGTGAAAGCGGCGGGCGTCGAGCTTCGGGTCACCAGCGGCAGGTCCCGGCGCCCGGCGAGCAAGGCCGCGGGGGCGTACCAGTTCGTGGATTCCGCCACGTCGAACGGCTGGTGGGCATGGGCCGCCAGCACGGCGCGCCGGAAGGCGAGCGGCGCCGCGAGGTGCCCCGCCGCCCCCCAGCGGCGCAGGCGTGCCAGGCCTCCGCCGGGCGGCAGGGCGAAGCCCGCCACCGTGACGCCGTCGCGGCGCTCGATGCCGCTCCGGTCGAGGCTGAAGACCGTGACGTCGGCGCCGGCCCCGGCGAGGCTCTCGGCGATCTCGCGGGCCGCGGTCGAGAGGCCGCTCGGGGCCGGTGGGTAGTCCCAGGCGAGGTAGGCGACCCGCATCAGGCGGCCAGCAGGCGCTGGTAGAGGGCGAGGTAGTCGGCCGCCATGCGCGCGGCGGTGAAGCGCGCCTCGAAGTGCTGGCGGATCCGGGTCCGGTCGAGCCGACCGATCCGTGCCAGCGCCGCCACCGCCTCCGCCTCGGAGGCGACGATGAAGCCGGTCACGCCGTCCTCGACGATCTCCGGCACGGCGCCGCGGTTCCAGGCCACCACGGGCGTGCCGCAGGCCATCGCCTCGATCATCACCAGGCCGAAGGGCTCAGGCCAGTCGATGGGAAACAGCAGCGCCCGGGCGCTCCCCAGGAGGTCGGCCTTGCGGGCGTCGTCCACGGGCCCGAGATAGGTCGCGTCCGCCCCCAGGAGCGGGCGCACCGCGCGCTCGAAGTAATCGGGGTTGCCGACATCGATGGTGCCCCCGAGGCGGATCGGCAGGCCGGCGGCCCGCGCCACCCGGATCGCGGTGTCCGGCCGCTTCTGATCGGTCATCCGGCCCACGAAGGCGACGTGCGGGCCGGGCTCTGTGGTCAGGGCGTAGCGGTCCCGCGCGAGGCCGTGATGCACGATCCCGGCCCGGTTCGCCGGCGGGATGCCGGCCGCCTGCGCCGCCGAGATCGCCGCGACCGGCAGGTCGGGGAAGCCCGCGAAGAACAGCGCCCGGTCGAGCTCGTCCACCCGCCAGTGCACCGTGGTGAGGCTGTGGCGCCGGCGTACGCCGAGGAGCGCCGCATGGGCGAACTCGCCGTGGCAATGCACGATGTCGAACTGGTCCAGGCGGCACCGCAGCGCTTCCAGCTGCAGGGCGTCCAGGGCGGCCGGGACCCCCGGCGCGACCCGCCCGTGGCGCCGCTCCAGGGCGGCGAGGCTCGGCTGGTCGCCGACGCGCGGCAAGTCTGTCGCACTGTCGGAGGGCGCGAAGAGCGTTACCTCCACACCTAGGTTAATCAGGGCCGTGCTGAGGTCATATATCACCCTCTCCGTGCCACCGTGGTGCTCAGGGGGAACGGGAAATATGTTGGGGGCGATTTGGGCGACACGAATCACGGTATGTACCTCCCCGACAACGTTTCTTTGTCTGAGTTCTGTTTGTTCGAAGACGCCTGAGTTGCAAGCGGCCTGATGTTCGTCTTGCATGTTGCCCTGCAAGGCTGCCTGCGCGGCGGCGGGGTCGTGTTCGGTCTCACCGCCGATACGGGGGGCCACATCCGCTACCTGCTCGATCTGGTGGCCGCCTCGTCCCAGGATGCCGGCATCGCGCGGATCGTGATCGCGACGCGCCTGTTCCACGGCGCGCTCGGCCCGGATTACGCCGTGCCCGAAGAGCGGATCTCCGACAAGGTCACGCTCGTGCGGCTCGCGAGCGCGTCACCGGATTACCGCGTGAAGGAGGCGATGCACGCGGAGGTCGCCAGCTTCGCGCAGAACCTCATGGCCTGGATCGCGGCGCAGCCTCGGCCGCCCGATCTCATCCACGCCCACTACGCCGATGCCGCCTCGGTGGCGACGCTCATCGAGGATGCCCTCGGCATCCCCTTCGTGTTCACGGCCCATTCCCTCGGGCGGGTCAAGGCGGCGATGCTCGGCCACGGCGCCGAATCCTGCCCCGACCTCGCCCGCCGCATCGCCGCCGAGGAGGGTGCGCTCGCGCGCGCGAGCCTCGTCGTCGCCTCGTCCCGCGACGAGGCGGAGGTGCAGTATGCCGGGTATGCGGCCTACGATCCGGGGCGCATCCGCGTCCTGCCGCCGGGCAGCGACCTCGCCCGGTTCGCGGCGGCCGAACCCCTGCCGCGGGTGGACGCCACCATCGACCGCTTCCTGCAGGATCCGGGCAAGCCGGTGCTGCTGGCGCTCGCCCGCCCGGTGGCGCGCAAGAACCTCGGCGCCCTGGTGCGGGCCTACGGCGAGAGCCCCGCCCTGCAGGCGCGGGCCAACCTCGTGCTGATGGCGGGGACCCGCGAGAACATCGACGCCCTCGACGGCGACATGGCCGGCACCATGCGGGAAATCCTGGTGCTGATCGACCGCTACGACCTCTACGGGCGGGTGGCCTACCCCAAGACCCACGGCCCGGAGGACGTGCCGGCGCTCTACGCCTATGCCCGCGCCCGCGGCGGCCTCTTCGTCAATCCCGCCCTCAACGAACCCTTCGGCCTGACCCTGCTGGAGGCGTCGGCCGCGGGCCTGCCGCTGGTGGCCACCGACAGCGGCGGCCCCAACGACATCGTGGAGACCTGCGGCAACGGGCTCCTCGTCGATCCGCGCACCCCCGACGCCATCGCGGCGGCGTGCCTGCGCATCCTCGACGATCCCGCCCTCTATGACCGCTGCGTGGCGGGGGGCGCCCGCGCGGCCGCCGCCTACGACTGGGACCGGCACGCCGCCCGGTACCACGACCTGCTGCAAGCCCTGCGTGCCCCGACCCCGCCGCTGGCGGATGCGCGCCAGCTCCTCGTCTGCGACATCGACAACACCCTGGTGGGCTGCACGGCGGCGCTCGGCATCTTCCGGCGCTGGCGCAGCCGGCAGGCGGGCCTCGCCTTCGGGGTCGCCACCGGCCGCTCGTTCCACAGCGCCATGGCGATCCTGGAGCAGCAGGCCAGCCCGCGCCCGCAGGTGATGATCACCTCGGTGGGCTCGGAGATCTATCACCTCGACCCCAACGGCGTGACCTACACGGCCGATGCCGCCTGGCGCGCCACCGTCTCGGCGGGTTGGGACCGGGCGGCCATGCGCGCGGCGCTCGCCGATCTCGACGGCCTGATGCCCCAGGGACCCCTGGAGCAGCGCGGGCACAAGCTCAGCTATTTCGGGGATGCGGCCATGGCCCAGAGGGTCCGCGCGGGCCTCGCCCGGGCGGGCCTGTCGGCGAACGTGATCCACAGCCACGGCCTCTATCTCGACGTCCTGCCGGAGGCGGCCTCGAAGGGCACGGCGGTGGGCCATGTCCGGGCCCTCTACGGCCTGCCCGAGCGGGCCGTGTTCGTGGCCGGGGATTCCGGCAACGACGTCGAGATGCTGCGCGCCCAGGCGCAGGCGATCATCGTCGCCAACTACTCCGACGACCTCGCCAGCAACGCCGCCCTGAAGCATTCCTACGTGGCCCGGGCCTCGCACGCCCGCGGCATCATCGAGGGCGTCGGGCATTTCCGCCGGATGCTGGCCGATGCCGGCTGAGCCGTCCGCCGGGTCATCGTCCGGTCCTGCCGCCGGTTCCTCGGCCGATCCCGGCGCCAGCGTCCTCACCCTGGTGCGCGGCCGGGCCGACCGCCTGCGCAACCTCATGGCCGGGCTGGCGCGCCAGTCCGTGCGCCCGAGCGAACTGGTGATCGCCTGGATGCAGCCGGACCGCGCGCCCGACCTGCCGGACCCGGGCTGCCCGGTGCGCCACTGCCACGTGGCGGGGGAGCCGATGCCCCTCGCCGCCGCCCGCAACCGCGCGGCCGAGGCGGCCACGGGCGATCTCCTGGTCTTCCTCGACGTGGACTGCATCCCCTCCCCCACCGTCGTGGCGGCCTACCGGGACGCGGCGCGCGAGACAGACGGCCTGTTCCTCGGCGAGGTCCTGTACCTGCCCCCCGGCCTCGGTCCGGAGGCCGCCGCCGACGAGGCGGCGCGCGTCCGGCTGAGCCGCGCCCATCCGGCGCGCCCCGCGGTCCCGCCGGAGGGCCTGCGCCGGGAGGCTGATCCCGGCCAGCTCTGGGGATTGTCCTTCGCCCTGCCGGCCCGGTCCTGGCGCGCCGTCGGCGGCATGGACGAGGCCTATCGCGGCTATGGCGGCGAGGAGACCGACCTCGCCGCGCGCCTCGCGGCCTCCGGGCTGCCGACCTACTGGGTCGGGGGCGCCCGGGCCTATCACCAGCACCATCCCGTCCACGTGCCGCCGCTGCAGCACTTCGAGTCCATCCTCGCCAACGCCGCCCGCTTCCGGGCCGCGCACGGGCGCTGGTGCATGACCTACTGGCTCGGCCAGTTCCGGGCCGCCGGGCTGATCGCCTGGGACGACGACGCCCCCGCGATCCGGGTCCTGCGCCGGCCGGCGGACCCCGAGATCGCTGCCGCCCTGCGGCCCGACGCCCTGTTCTCCTGACGGATCGCGACCCCGACAGCCATGACAAAGCCCATTGCGTTCTTCGTCCATCACCAGGGACGGGGCCACGCCAACCGCACGATGGCGGTGGCCGCCGCCTTCGCCCGGGACAGGCCGGTCTCCGTGCTCACCGCGGGTCCGCAGCTCTTTGACGGCTTCTCCCGCGACATCGAGATCGTGCCGCTGCCCAACATGATCGGCGCCGAGGTGCCGACGGCGCGCCTCTACGCGGAGCCGACGCCCCAGGTCATGCACTGCGTGCCGCTGGGCCTGCCGCCCATGCGCCGGACCATGCGGCGCATCCTCGACCATCTCGACGAGCGCGACGTCGGCCTGTTCGTGGTCGACGTCTCGGCGGAGATCGCCCTGCTGGCGCGGATCGCCAGCGTGCCGGCGGTACAGATCCGGATGCACGGCGACCGCACCGACATCGGCCATGTCGGCGCCTACGAGGCCTGCGTCGGCATGCTGGCCCCCTTCGACGCGCGCCTGGAGCAGGACGACTACCCGGCCGCCCTGCGGGCCAAGACCTTCTACAGCGGCGGCCTCTGTACCAGCGTCGACCGGGTGCCGGATCGGGCCGAGGCCCGTGGACGGCTCGGCCTCGACCCGGACCGCGAGATCGTCGTCGCGGTGACCGGGGGCGGAGGCAGCGGTACGCCCTACGCGCCCCTGACGGTCGCCGCCCGGGCCGTGCCCGAAGCCCTGTGGCTGACCCTGGGACCGACCCATCGGGAGGGCCACGAGACCGATTTTTCCAACCTGCGCGAACTCGGCTGGGTGCCCTCGGTGACCGACTACCTCGCCGCCGCCGACATCGTGGTGGCCTCCGCCGGCGACAACACCATCCACGAGGTGGCCCGCGTCGGCGGACGCCTGATCGTGATGCCCGAATGGCGCTATTTCGGCGAGCAGACCCGGAAGGCCGAGGCCCTGGTCCGGCTCGGGGCCGCCGTCCAGGCCCCCGTCTGGCCCGGCGATCTCCAGGGCTGGCGCGACCTCCTCGCCCGGGCGCGCGCCCTCGACACCGCCCCGCTGCACAGCCTCTACGCGCCGGACGCCGCCGCTCGCGCCGCCGGCTGGCTCGAGGGCCTGACCGACGAGCTCTGGCACGGCGCCACGGCGCCCGCCGCCCTCACGGTCGTCGCCGGCTGACCCATTCCAACCCGCGACGCGCGAACCTCCCGGAGCCAGACCGCCCCATGTCCACCGTTTCCGTCGTGACCCTGGCCAAGGGACGGCCGGCCCACCTGCGCAACGTCCTCCTCGGCCTGGAGCGCCAGACGCAAGGCCCCGCCGAGTTCATCGTGGCGGTGATGCAGGACGCGCCCTACGACCTCCCCGAGGTCGGCTTCCCGGTCCGCCAGATCCTGGTGCCGGGCACCGACTTGCCCCTGGCGGCGGCCCGCAACCGGGGCGTCGCGGCGGCGGGCGGCGACGCCGTCGTCTTCCTCGACGTCGACTGCATCCCGGCGCCCGAACTCGTGGCCGACTACGCGCGCGGCCTCGCCGAGCTCGACGGCCTGCTGATGGGCGAGGTGCTCCACCTGCCCGAGCACGCCACGGCGGGGGCGTGGTCCTGCGAAGCGTTCGCGCAGGTCGCCGAGCGCCATTCCGACCGCCGGGGGCCCCCGGCCTCAGGCCTCGAGATCTGCCCGGATTACCGCTGCTTCTGGTCCCTGAACTTCGCCATCCGGCGCGCCACCTTCCTGGCCACGGGCGGCTTCGACGAGCGCTACACCGGCTACGGCGGCGAGGATACCGACTTCGGCAAGGTCCTCGACCAGGCCGGCCTCCCCATCGCCTGGATGAAGGGCGGCCTGGCCTACCACCAGTACCACCCCCACCACATGCCGCCGGTCCACCACCTCGACAGCGTGGTGCGCAACGCCGAGCTGTTCGAGGCCAAGTGGGGCTACCGGACGATGGGCCACTGGCTCTACGCGTTCAAGGTGATGGGGCTGATCGACGACACCCCCGACCGGCCGATCCGCATCCTGCGCCGCCCGGAGGCCGGCGACTTCGCGCTGACCGGGCAGCAGAGCCACCAGCCCTACACCAACTCGGCCTCCGTCATCCGCCACCTCGAGGCCCAGGCCGCCGCGGCGGCGAGCGCGTGAGGATCGCGCTCCTCGCCCATCTGCGCCATCCGGTGGCGCGGCCCTTCGCGGGCGGCATGGAGGCCCAGTGCTGGGCGCTGGCCGACGGGCTGACGGCGCGGGGCCACGACGTCGTCCTGTTCGCCGCCGGGGACAGCGACCCGCGCTTTCCCGTCGATCCGGTGATCCCGGTCCACTACGAGCGCAGCTTCCCGGGCCTGGAACATCGGGGCGATGCCGGGCTCAAGGCCCACGTGGATGCGGGATACGCTGCCGCCTGCGACCGGATCGCGGCCGGGGGCTTCGACGTCCTGCACAACAACGCGTTGAGCCGCCTGCCCCTGGAGCGCCGGCGTCTCGCGCAGGTGCCCACCGTCACGTCCCTGCACGTGCCGCCCTACGACGCCCTGCGCTGGTTCGTGACCGACAGCCTCGTGCCCGGGCACCGGATCACCGTGACCTCGGAGGCCCAGCGCGGCGCCTGGTGGCCCGAGGGCGCGCCCCCCGAGGTGTCCGTGCTGCACAACGGCATCGATCCCGCGGCCTGGCCCTTCCGGGAACGAGGCGATGGCGGCGCCGTCTGGTCCGGGCGCATCGCGCCCGTCAAGGGCACGCATCACGGCGTCGAGGCCGCCCGACGCGCCGGGCTGCCCCTGACTCTCTTCGGCCCGATCGAGGACCGGGACTACTGGGACGCGCGGATCGCCCCGCAGCTCGGCGGGGCGATCCGCTACGGCGGCCATCTCTCCGGCGAGGCCCTGGCGGCTGAGATCGGCCGCGCCTCGGTGTTCCTGTTCACGCCCTGCTGGGACGAGCCCTTCGGCCTCGTGGCCGTCGAGGCGATGGCCTGCGGCGTGCCGGTGGCGGGCCTCGCCATGGGAGCGGCCGCGGAGGTCGTCGGCGAGGCCGGACGTCTCGTGCCGCCGGACGATGCGCCGGCCCTCGCCCGGGCGATCGGCGACGCCCTCGCGATCCCGCGCACGGTCCCGCACGCGCGGGTCCTGCGCCTGTTCACCCGCGAGCGCTGGCTGACGCGCTGCGAAGCGCTCTACGCGCAGGCGCACCGCGCCGCCCATGCCTGAAGCCCCGAGACGCACCCGATCCCCGGGCGGGCGCACCCCGCATCGCGAGCCGACCCCATGAGCCGTCCCCCGACGACACGCCGCGCCCTCCTCGACGCCCTCTGGCACGGCCGCGATCCCTTCGCGAACCCGCCGGACGACCTGCGCCTCCGCGACCTCCAGGGCTGGCGCAGCGTCCATCCCTTCCTCGACGACGCCGTGCGGACGTTCCGCCCCGGCGTGGTCGTGGAGATCGGCGCCTGGAAGGGGGCCAGCACCCTGCACCTGGCCAGAACCCTGGCGGAGCACGGCGTCGACGGCACCGTCATCGCGGTCGATACCTGGCTCGGGGCCGTCGACCACTGGGCCGACCCGGCGCTGTTCGCGGAGCTCGCCACCGAGCACGGCTATCCGAGCCTGTACCGCACCTTCCTGGCCAACGTGCTGCGCGAAGGTCTCGCGAACCGGGTCCTGCCCCTGCCGCTGGACTCGGTGAACGCCGCCGAACTGATGCGCCTGCGCGGCGTGAGCGCGGATGTCATCCATCTCGACGCGGGCCACGAAGAGGCGTCCGTGGCGGCGGATCTCCGGGCCTGGTGGCCGGTCCTGCGCCCCGGCGGCCTCCTCATCGCCGACGATTACGACAGCCTGGGCGGCCGCTTCCCCGGTGTGACCCGCGCGGTCGATGCGTTCTGCGCCGAGGCACGGGTGCAGGGTCCCTGGGCCCAAGGGGGAAAGTGCAAGTTTCTCAAGCCGATCTGAGGTCCCGAGGGAAGGCCGCCCGCGCGGGGGCGCCGCGGCGCAACGGGCTGCCGCGGGCGGTACTCATGCTGCCAAGCGGAGGCGGAGTGCCCGGATCGGAGCCCAGATCTGAACGGTGCCTCGGCGCCGGCTGGCAGATGCCCGGCGACGCAAGCCGCAGGTCCGGTTCCGACCCTTTCCCGACGGACGCCGTGCCGAGCGGACGCGATGTCCGTGCTTGGTCGGTGGCCCTTCAAGCCGTGTCGTCGCGCGCGAGGATGCTCGCGCGCTCGAACCGCTGCCGGGCCGAGGCTTCGATCCGGGAGAGACCGAGCGTCTGCGCCATGTGACGGACGCGCTCGGCCTCGGAGGCATCGGCGCGCAGGGTCCGCGCGAGCCCCACGAGCTCCGGCATCGGCGTATCGGCATGGGTGCGCAGACCGGGATCGGCTGCGCGATAGGCACAGCTCGTTTGCGGCGGCGTCTCGGGAGGCCAGAGGACCGTCCGGCCGTCGTCCTCGCTTTGGGCGATGGCAGGTCCGATCTGGTCCAGGACGGCGTCGCGAATGAGCGGGCCGACGCGCTGGAGGCCATGGGCGCGGGCGATCCGTCGCAGCAGCACATCCTCGTAGATGGGTCCCTCCAGGCTGACCACGTGCGCCACCAAGGCCCGGAGAGTGGAGCGGTAGGAGGCATCGTAGAATCGGGCCGGTTCGATCGGCAGGCCGAGGCCTGCGAGGTCGGCGAGCCTGTAACGCGGCGCGGTTTGGATGGGATCGATCGCGGTCGAGGGCGTCTCCTGCCGCACGGGCCGATCCGCGTAGAGGCGCGGCGCGGCCGGCTCCGACGGAGCCGGGTCTTCGCGCGTGAGTTCCGCTTGCGGTTCCCCGAGGGGCGCGACGAGGGGCGGCCCGTCGACCGGTTCGAGGTCGTCGGGCGCCGGAGTGAGGTGCGCAGCGGACGCTTCGGTCGAAGCCGCCTCGGCCGCCCGCGCCCGATCGGCGTCCAGGTCCTCGCGCAGACGCTGGTCGAGCTTGGCGAGCGCCCCCTCCGCATCCATCCACCACTCGGTGCTCCAGACCCGGCGGATGCGCCAGCCGAGATCGGTCAGCACGTGCTCGCGCAGGCGGTCGCGGTCTCGGGCCGTGGCCGAGCTGTGATAGGTCGCGCCATCACACTCGACCCCGGCGAGGTAGCGGCCGGGGGCATCCGGATGCACCACGCCGAGATCGATCCGGAAGCCCGACACACCGATCTGGGTGTGCACGGTCCAGTTCTTCGCCCGAAGCGCGGCGAGCACCGCCGCCTCGAAGGGCGATTCGACGTCACCGCCGGTCGGCGCGAAGGCCTCCGCGAGCGCCCGCGCCCCGCGGTCGGCGAATTCGAGGAAGTGCTTGAAGTCGCGCACGCCGCGCGCCCGGGTGCGGCCGAGGTCGATCTGCTCGGGTCGAAGCGAGGCGAAGACCACGAGCTCGCGTCGGGCCCGGGTGATGGCCACGTTCAGGCGGCGGTGGCCGCCGTCCTTGTTCAGGGAGGACACGGTGCTGACGGGCCGGCCCGTCTGGTCCGGGCCGACGGCGACCGAGAAGATGATCGCGTCGCGCTCGTCGCCCTGCACGTTCTCCAGGTTCTTCACGAAGACCGGCTCGTGCCAGCGGTCCCTGTCGAAGAACGGCTCCAGTTCCGGGTATGACCGCCGCTGTTCGTCGAGGAGATTCTCGATCAGGCGCTGCTGCTCGCCGTTGAAGGTGACGATGCCGAGCGAGCGACGCTCCTGCGCGAAGCCCGGGTCGCGCAGGCGACGCACGATCTCGGTCACGACGGCCCGGGCCTCGGGCCGGTTCACCCGACCCGCGCCACGCTCGTAGACGCCGTCGGGCACGAAGGTCAGCCGAACCGCCCGGTCGTCGGTCACCGGGGACGGGAAGGTGACGAGGCGGCCGCCGTAGTAGTGGGCGTTCGAGAAGGCGATCAGGCTCTCGTGGCGACTGCGGTAGTGCCAGTCGAGCGTCCGCCGCGGGATGTTGGCCGCCAGGCACTCGTCGAGGATGGATTCCTGGTCCGAGACGTCGCTGCCATCCGCGATGTCGTCCACGCCGCGGTCGCCGACATTCGTGGGCGGCAGCTGCTCGGGATCGCCCACGATCACGACCTGCTTGCCGCGCGCGATCGCGCCGACCGCGTCCCAGGGCGAAATTTGCGATGCCTCGTCGAAGATGACGACGTCGAACGGCTCCTTCTCGGGCGGCAGGTACTGCGCGATCGAGAGCGGGCTCATCATCACGCAGGGGGTGAGCTTGGTCAGCGCGCTCGGCATCCGGCCGAAGAGCTTGCGCAGCGGCATGTGCTGCGTCCTCTTCGTCAATTCGTGCGAGAGCGTGCCCCATTCCGGATCGGCGCCGAAGGCGGTCGGCCCGGGAATGCCGCCGCCGAGCCGCGAGCGCACGACCTGCTTCGAGAGTTCGGTGACGCGCCGGTCCGCTGCGCGGAAGCGCGCGATCGTGTCCTCGTGGCGCTCCGGGAGGAACCGGCGCAACACCGGGTCGTCACTGACCACACGATCGACCCACCAGCGCGCATAAGCGGTCTCGAACGCCGCCTCGGCCCGGTCGGGCGCGAGGCGACCCTCTTCCAACGCCTCGATCAGCGGCGCGAGGCCATGGCCACGGGCGTTCTGCGCAGCCGCCTGCCACGCGCACCAGCCCTGGGCCCGCCCCAGCCCGGAGGCCCAGCGCAGCGCCGACGCGATACTGCCCTCGATCCAGTCGGCCTCCGTCGCCAACGGCTCACCCGGGTCGGCGCGCCCGGCCAGCCGGCCGAGTGCCGTCATCGTCTCGGTGGCACGCGCACGATCCTGCGCGAAGACCGCATAAGCCCGCGCGATGCGGCCGTCCTCGGTCAGCGCCCGGGCCTGCCGCTCGACGAGTTGCACGAGGTGGGTACGCAGGCCGTCGATGCCGAGGGACAGGGGCCCCAGGATGTCGAGAAGCTGCTCGACCTTCTCGGCCCAGGTGATCGCCGGCGCGAACTCGGACGCCGCACAGTCCGGGTTGCTCCACGGCAACCCGAGCCGGGCCAGGATCAGCTCCTCCAGGCATCCGGCTTTGATGTGCTTGGCGACGTCGATCAGCCCCGTGAGATCCGGGCCGAGATCGGCCGGGAGCGGTCCCTCCGCGTAGGGCTGGACCTGCGCCGCGACCTTCCTGAGCTTGCCGCCCTTCACCAGGAAGTTCGACCCTTGGGCGGCGACCCAGTCCGCGAGCAGGCCGGCGAGGTTCTGGTCGAGGATGCCCGGACGGTACAGGCCGGAAAGGCGACCGAGCAGTTCGGTGCGCCGCGCCTGGAAGCGCTCGCGCGCGGCGACGGCCCGGCGCAGGTCGCCGGAGGCATCGGCCAGGAAGGCGGCTCCGCAGCGGGCCTCGGGCCGGACGAGATAGTTGCCGAGCACCAGCAGTCCGCGCGTGCCGGCATAGGTCGGAAGCAAGGTGGACAAGCCGATCGCCTCGGCGAAGGCTTGGCCGCTGACGCGGAGCGCCGACAGGGCTTCGGTGCTGGCGCGGATCGCGGAGCCCATGGCGTCGCGCCAGACCGGCGACCACTGCGTGGCCTCGACGCCCTGCAAGGGGTGGTCGACCAGGGACCCGACGGAGGCCAGGACCGGCCGCAGTTCCCGGCAGCCGGCGCGGAGCGTCGCGAGCGTCTCTGCGCCGTGCGCCAGATGGTTCGGCCAGGTGAGCACGAGCTCGCGGTCGCCGCCGGCCGCGATCACGCGGCCGAAGGCTTCGTAGGCCGACAGCCCGTTCTCGCGCCGCCGGTGCAGCGCGTTCACGAGGCCGTTGAGCTCCTCTCGCAGGCTGGCGAGCTCGCCCGTCGCAGCGTCCCATGTCCCCTGTGAGGGCGTGCTGCGCTCGTGCCAGGCCTTCCGCAACTGGCCGAGCACGGCCGACTTCTGCGCCTTGGTCGAGTGCACTTCCAGGCAGTAATCGCCGAGCCCGATCTCCTGCAGGCGGCGCTGGACCACTTCGAGCGCGGCCGTCTTCTGTGAGACGAACAGCACCGTGCGGCCCTGGGCGAGGCACTGGGCGATCATGTTGCCGATCGTCTGGCTCTTCCCCGTGCCCGGCGGTCCGAACAGCACGAAATCCTTGCCCTGGGCGGCAGCCAGGACGGCGGAGAGCTGCGAGGAATCCGCCGAGAGCGGCGCGAACACGGTCCCGGGCGGATAGGCGCGATCGAGGTTCGCCGGCTCGGGGAAGGGCGTCCCGTCGCCGTAGGAATGCTTCGGCGTGTCGATGAGGTGGCGGACCACCGGATTGCGCTTCAGCAGCTCGGCCCGATCGACCAGGTCTTTCCACATCAGGTACTTGGTGAAGGAGAAGGCCGAGAGCACGACGTCCGGCACCACCTCCCATCCGCGCAGGTCGCGCACGTGGGCGCGCACGATTCTGAAGATGGCATCGACGTCGATGCCGGAGGCGTCGCGCGGCAGTTCGCCCTCGAACTCCGGCATACGCAGCCGAAAGTCCTCCCGCAGCATCTCCAGCAGGGTCGGGTTGATCCGCACCTCGTCGTCGTGCAGCGTCAGGCGGAAGCCTGCGCGCACGCTGGAGCGCTTCAGCGAGACCGGCACCAGCAGGAGCGGGGCGCGGTAGGCGGCCTCGCCCTCCTTGCGGGTCCACGACAGGAAGCCGATCGCGAGATAGAGGATGTTGGCCCCGCCTTCCTCGAAGCCGTTGCGGGCCAAGCGGAAGAGATCGAGCAGGCGGTGGTCGAGCTCGGCCTCGGTCGAGGTCGTGTAGATCTCCCGCCTGGCGAGCGCGGCTTCGAGATAGCTGCGCCGGCCGTCGTCGTGGTGCCGCCGGGTGTAGAGGTCGGCACTGCGCTCGTCGGACCCGCTCAGCACGTCGGAAACGGGCTTCAGCCGGAATTCCTGCCCGGCCGCCAAGCCGTCCTCCAGGGCCCCGGGCGAGATGCATTCGAGGACGACCGACCCCTTGCCGGGCTTGAAGTTCAGCAGCTTGTTGCGCAGCGTCAGGTCGAGGAGTTTCCGCTTCCAGCGCTCCAGTCTGCCGACCGGGGTCTCGGGAGCGTCCTCGGCGGGCGGGCGCGCCTCCTCGTCGAAGACGGGCGGCGCGGAGAGCGGCTGGTTGAGGGGCGCGGTCGGCGCCGGTTCGAGATCGGCCGGTCTGCCCTCGCCGAGATCCATCGGGCGGATGCCGCGCCGCCGGCAGCGCCGGACATCGATCGCGACTTCGAGCGGAGCGGGCGCGTCGTCCTCGACCTGCACGCTGCCTTGCGTGCTGGCGACCTTGAACGCGGCCGGCGGATTGGCGGTCAGCAGCGTCGTCTCGACGAGGAGGAGGTCCTGCAGGTCCCGGCGCTTGCGCAGGAGCTGCATGTCGTCGACGGTCGCGCTCGCGAAATCGTCGTCCTGCAGCCACAGCCCAACGAAGGCGTGGCCCGCCGTCAGCACGAGGACCGGGTTCAGGCCCGCCTGTTCCAGGCAGGCGGCGTAGAGAAGCGAGAGATCGAGGCAGGTGCCGACCTTGCGCTCCAGAACCTCGCCCGGACCGCGCACCTTCTGGCCGGCCTGCTCGAAGCTCGCCGGTGGCAGCACGTAGGCGATGCGCCGGTCGGCGATGGCGGCCCAAATCGCCTCGGCCAGTTCCCATGTCCGGGCCTTCCTGCGCGCACGGTAGCCGTCCAACCCGGTCTCGCGGCCGGCCTCGCCGAGCTTCGTCGCGGCATCGCGCAGCACGACGTCGACGGCGGGGTCGTTCGGCCGGACGAAGGCCGCCAGCAGCTCCGGCGCGCTCCGACCGCCGCCCCAGTGCGACGGCGGCAGCAGGCGGATCTCCGCCCGATCCCGGGCGCGCTCACCGCCCGCATCCTCCAGGACGGTCGTCAGTTCGAGGCGGCTCGCCTCGGTGAAGCCGGCGAGCAGCGCCGCATCGAGGCGAAGATCCGGCATCTCGATGTGATGGTTCGAGCCGGCCGGGACGCGGTCGATCCGGAGGGTCAGCGGCTGTATGACGGCGGGCCGGCTCTCGACCCGCACCCGGAGATCGACGAGATCGTCGTCGGACGCATTCGCGACCAGGATCTCGCGCAGCACCGGGATCGCGTTCTCGTAGTAGGCGAGGCTGACATGCTCCGTCGCCGTGCACGCGACCCGTACCGTATCCGGGACGCCGACCTCGGCGACGGTTCCGATCGTCTCGCTGCTCATGGGGCGATCCACCGGCTCGCGAAGCGCCAGCCCGGCTCGCGGCGGGCAAGCTTTGGCCCGACCGCGTCGCAGGTCTCCCCGAACGAATCCCGCATCACGCCGAACCCGGCATCGTTGACGTCGCCGGTCCGGTCGCGGACGTCCTGGTGCTCGCCCCGAATGCGGTTGCGCATCTCGACCCTGCCACCCCCCATCCCTTTGTTCCCTACGGTTTGCCGGGTCGGCATGGCCTATTCAAGGTTGAATCGGCAACGATCCGGAAATACCACCGCAGATTCGAAATCCGTCCGAGGCGCCGTTCTCCCACGGGTCGCGGCCGACCCGTCCTGCGGCCGCCCGTCTCGCGCGGACGTTGGCGGCCCGCCCGGCGCCGCCCCGGAGCTTCGCGGAACTCGCCCGCGAGATCACCTACCACGTGGCCGGAATCGCCAAGTGCCTCGGCGCCGGCCTGCGCCTCGCCGTCCTGGTGGCCCCGAGCGCCCGCTCCACCCGTCCGCTCGCCGGCGCCCTCAGGGCCGCGACCGTGATGGCCTCGCCGATCTCCACTATGCACGCCAGGTCGGGCTCTTGTGGCCGCGGCGCGAAACCGAATCTACGCGCACTCTCCCCAACCGGAGCCGTTCCCTGAGGCGCCACCTGCTTCACGTCGAATCGGCCGTCCCCGGCGAAGCGCTCCGCGCCGCAGACGCTCGCCGGCCTGTCCGGACTCGGCCTGTGCTTCGGAGGCTGCTCCGACGAGCCGTCGGAATCCGCGATGCGGCAGGCGGCGGCGGACCTGCTGGCTCTGAAGTCCGGACAGGAGGCAGCCGAGATCCTCGCCAGAATGCGCCATTGCCAGGACCACGCGTGTACCACTCGTGCGCGCCACCGGACGGCCGAGAAGTCGCTGTTTCCCTTAGGATCGTCGCAAAAATAAGGCTTTCCAGGCTTAGTGGCGGAGAGGGGGGGATAATCCGCCAAATTAAGCCAAGCTACAGCGTCAACATGCCGGATCGGCCGCTTCGTGCCCGCGTAGGTTACGTTGATGTGTACATGGCGCACATTGATGTGCGCGACAAGCTTCGAAATGGCATGAACCTGACGCTTCCGCCTTTCGTTGAGAACCGGCATGACCGGCTCCTACGGAATGGTTCCGGGAGCGGCCGGAGAAGGCTGAACGCTTGTACATCGGTGCAGCCACTATCGGCGAGCGGGACGCGGCCGGGGCGGCGATCGAGCGGCTGAAGGCCAAGCTCGCCGAGAGTGCCCGGCAGGATCCCCCGGTCGAGATGAAGTTCTCGATGCCGGACGCGTGGTCGGTGAAGCTGTTCGTGGCCCTGTGCCGGCGCTAAGGGTATCAAAGCTATCAAGATCCCGCAGCGCCATACCGCCCGTTGACTCACGCCCGAGCCAAACCGCAAAGCGCCACTGCCCGGTGATCTGCCCCAGTGACTTGATCCGGCTTACAAATTATTGTTGTTCTTTGGCGTCAACGTTCAAGATCCCGCGCCGATCCACACTCAATCGGATAGCTTTGACAAACAGAACAAGTGGCATTCCAGCAAATTTGACGTCAAATTAATATTAACAAAATATCCCGGTATCTTCTTGCTGATTTGAGCTTGCGCTGCTCCCTGGGTACGCCACATGGTGGAGTAGAGCAGGCCAGATGTCTGTTCGACGTAGACGTTAGATCCGGTGTCCGCCTGACCAGAGGCGGCCGCCAGCGCGGGTACCAGCCGCGCCAGCGACCTGACCATCCGCGTCTCTCTGCTGTGACAGGAGACAACACAATGGCTGAGGCCATCTACGGCGGACCCGTGTCCGCGCGCAACACCGTCCGGCCCACCCTCACCGGACCCCAGCTCCCCCACCACGACATTGTCGTCCACCCGCTGATCACGCCCGACGTGCAGGTCGCCCTGCTCGCGGCCGTGGATGAGACGGGCGACGCCTGCCTCGGCGACCTCGCCGACGCCATCCCCGCGCACCCGCAGCCGATCTCGGCCGTTCTCGCCCTCGTCGACGCCGGGCTGCTCGCCATCGACTTGTTCTCGGCCTTCGACGCCTCCTGCCGCGTCTGGCGGATCGACCCCGCGCGCCACTGATCCCCACACCGACGGGCGATCCCTGATCACCCGCATCGCTCGCGCCGCGCCCCCGCCCGGCGTGCGCCCCCACGCGCCCGGCTCAGGCCGGATGGCGCGCGGCGCCTGACGCCGCGCGTCCCGCTCACCCCTCCCGTCCGCACCATCGCACCGTCCGCGCATCCGTGGCAGTGCCGGAGATATCGCATGCCGTTCCTCCTCGCCCGCCTCCTCCACTTCTTCCGCCTCGCCATCGCCATCAGCTTCCCCGTCCCCGGCACCAGTCTCCGGCTCGCCGGCGACAGCCTCACCGACGTGCAGGTCATCGCCGCCGACTGGGCCGACCTGCCCCGCCTGCAGGCGTGGCTCGCCGAGCGCCGCTACGGCGGCGTCTACGTCCTCGTCGGCCGCCGTGACGGCCGCACCCGCGTCCGCGTCGGCGAGGGCGTCAAGCTGTGGACGCGGCTCGGCGACCACAAGGCCGATCCGCTGCTCGCCTTCGTCGAGGAGGTCTACGTCCTCGTCTCGCCGTCCTTCCACAAGGGTGCTACCGTCTACCTGCAGGAGCAGCTCTCCGAGATCGTGCAGGCCGAGCCCGGGCTCGACTACCACAAGGGTTGCGGCCCGCTGGCCGGCTTCCCGCTCGGCGACGCGGACCGCAAGTCGCTCGACCTCTCGGTGCTGTTCGGGCTGAGCCTGTTCCACGCCGCCGGCCTGCGCGTCCTGCAGCCGAGCCAGAGCCGGCTCGCCCGGCAGGTCGCCGCCCTCCTGGCGGAGGCGGCGTGATGGCCGGCCTCCTGAACACGGCGGCGGGGACGATCCCCGCCGACCCGTCCGCCAGCGTGGCCGGACGGACCCTGCGCGTCCAGGTGGTCAGCGACCTGCACGTCGACATCGTCGACACCCGGCAGCTGCGGCTCGCCCCCGGCGCCGACCTCGTCGCCGTCGTCGGCGACACCCGCGCGGGCGCGGCCTCCGCCTTCGCCTACCTGCGCCGGCACATCCCGGCGCCGATCCCGATCGTCGCGGTGCTCGGTAATCACGAGTTCTACGGCAGTGCGATCGAGAGCGGTCTCGGCCGCGCCCGGGAGGCCGCCGGGTGCCTCGGCATCACCCTGCTGGAGGATGAGGCGGCCGTCATCGCCGGCGTGCGCTTCCTCGGCGCGACCCTGTGGACCGACTACGCCCTGTTCGGTCCCGCCCACCGGGCGGTGGCGATAGCCGCGGCCCGGCGCGGCATGAACGACCACCGCCTGATCTCGGTCGGGCGCGGGCCCGAGCGGCGGCCGTTCCTGCCCGGGGATGCCGCCATCCTGCACGCGGCCTCGGTCCGATTCCTCGACGCCACGCTGGCCGTGCCGTTCGACGGGCCCAGCGTGGTGGTCACCCACCACGCCCCGCACCCGGTCTGTATCGCGCCCCGCTTCGGTCGCGACCCGCTCGGCGCGGCCTTCGCCAGCGACCTGTCCGCGCTGATCGACACGCGGCGGCCGGACGTGTGGATCAGCGGCCATACCCACCACCCGGTCGATACCTGCCTCGGGCCGACCCGCCTCGTCTCGAACCCCCACGGTTACCGCGACGAATGCCGCGGTACCTTCGACCCCGCCTTCGTCGTCGAGATCCCGGTCACGCCACGCATGGAGGACCTGACGTGAGCACCAACGAGCATGAGCGGCCCGCGTCGGCCGACGCCGTCCCGTCGCACCGCGGTGATGCGGACGTGAGCCAGCCGGCGACCTTGAGCGAGACCAATCGTGGGGTCGTGGACGCCGTCCAGGCGGCGCTCGACCTCGACCTGCCGATCCCCGACCTCCTCGACTTCGACGAGGCCGGCGATGATGCGGCCGGTGCCGGCAGCGCGTCCGGTGGGAAGCGACCCGCCTGGCGCGGCTGGCGAGGCGTGCGCCGCTTCGACGGCCTCGGCCAGCCGGTCGAACTCCTGGCCGAGATCGCCCTCGAAGCGCCGCTGTCCGCGCGCCTGCGCCGCGCCCTGCGCCGGGCCGAGCCCGTCGTGGTGCTGGTCATCGTGCCGAGCGCGGCGTGGGTGAGGCCGGTTGAAGGGGTCGTCAAGCGCGCCAGCGGCCACAAGGCGGAGTGTCTCGCGCGGACCGCTCAGCCCCGCCCCTCGACCGCCGTCGATCCCGACGCGGAGGCGGCCGACCTCGTCGCCGGCGGTCACCCCGTCGTGGCGATCACCCCGGACCGGGGCTGGCTCGCGCCGCTGCTGCTGGCCGCCGCCGACCACGTCGTCGTCGTCCCGCCGCTCGATGCCGCTCAGGTGGGTCTCGCCGTGCGCATCTGGTGCGGGCGCCGGACGCGGGCGGGGATGGCACCGGGCGACCTGTCCGGTCTCGATCTGCCCGACGTGGCCGCGGCCCTGCGGCCGGGTTCGACCCCGGCCGTCTGCCTCAGTCGGATCCGCCGGGCGAGCCATGCCCGGATCGGTGCTCCGGACGGCGACGCGGTCACGCCCCTCGACCGGCTGACCGGCTACGGCGAGGCCCACGCCTGGGCGTTCCGCACCGTGGCCGACATCGCCCGGGTGCGCCGGGGCGAGATGCCGGCCTCGTGCCTGGAGGGCGCCGTACTGTTCGGGCCGCCGGGTACCGGAAAGACCACGCTGGCGAGATCGCTCGCGCGAGCCTCGGGCGTCGTGTGCATCGAGACCAGCGTCGGTCACTGGTTCGCCAACAGCCCGGGCTTCCTCGATAGCATAACGAAGCAGATCGCTCATTTCTGCGACCGTCTGGAGCTTGCAGCAAAGCAAGACGGCTGCGCGATAGGCTTTTGCGATGAAATCGATGCGCTGCCGAACCGATCAAGACTGGATGATCGCAACGCTTCGTGGTGGAATACCGTGATTACATACTGTCTGCTTCGCTTCGAGGCGCTTCGCAAGGCCGGTGTCGTCCTGATCGGCGCGACCAACCATGTCGACCGGATCGACGCCGCGCTGCTGCGCCCTGGACGATTCGACCGGCAGTTCCTGATCGCGCCGCCGGATGAGGCCGGCCGGCTCGGCATCCTGCGTGTCCACCTCGGCGACGACCTCGGCGGTGCCGACCTGACCGCGGCCGCGCGCCTGTCGCACGGCATGACCGGCGCCACGCTGGCCGGATGCGTGCGCGCCGCACGGAGCCGGGCTCGTGCGGCCGACAGGCCGATGCGGCTCGACGACCTGCTGGCCGAGATCGCCCCGGCCGACGCGCGCTCCCCGGTTCGCCTGCGCGGCGTCGCCCTGCACGAGGCCGGGCATGCACTGGTCGCCCATCGTCTCGGCCTCGCCGTCGTGCAGGTCACGACCCGAGGCGGGGCGCATCACGATGGCTCGACGGTACTGCGCCTGTCCGACCCGACGCCCGACCGCGCCGGACTGGAGCGGCAGGTGATCGGCCTGCTCGCCGGGCGCGCCGCCGATGCGGTGCTCGGCAACGGCGCCACTGCCGGCGCGAGCGAGGATCTGCGTGAGGCGACGCGGCTGCTGGCGGCGGTGCACGCGAGCCTCGGGCTCGGCGACACCCTGCGGGTGGTCGTCGATCAGGAGCATGCCGCGATGCTGCTGCGCGAGGATCCGGCGCTGGCCGGTCTGGTCGAGGCGGACCTGCGGCGCCTGCAGGGCGTGGCCGAGACCCTGGTGCGCGCCGATCGCGCGGCGATCCTGGAGCTAGTCGAGGCGCTGCTTACCCGCCGCGTCCTCACCGGAGACGAGGTCGCTGAGTTGGCTGCGCTGAATCGGCCCCGCTTCCGTGTCCCCGCCGGCCACCGGGACGTCCCGCCGCGGCCAACCGGATCGGATTTCACCGGTCGGCTAGGTCCCGCCGCGGCCTCGTGAGGTCCGGCCGATCCCTATCCATCGAAGGGAACGCTTCGACGCGAGCCCCGATCCAAGACGCTTCCCCGCCCCGAGAGCCGAGAGAGGACGCAGACGTGAGCCACGCCGCGCTTGAACTCCACCTGTCCGTCGACGAAGCCGTGCGCCTGGAGAGTGCGCTGACCGCCTTCGACCGGCTCATCACCGGAATGCCGCCCACCCGGGACGAACTCGCGGCCGCACCCCTGCTGACCGGGTGGCGCCGCGTGCTGGTACCGACGACGGAACCGGCCCTAGTCGGCCGGGTCGAGGACCACCCGCTGCTGCCGGGATCCCGCAGCATCGTCACCTCGCGGTTGCTCGCGCTCGACGAGGCCGCGGGATGGGGACGCAGCCTGAGCAGGCTGTACCGGCTCAAGTCGCCCGCCGCATGAGGCGTGAGCGGTGTGCCTCATCGCCGAAGGATGCCCGTGATGAGGGCGCGCAAGCCCGGATCGGGCAGCCCACGCCTCGCCGTTCCGCCGCTTCTCGAAGATCCTGGAGGACTACCCATGCCCATGCCAGAGACCGTCCTGGTGTTCGACCTGGAAACCGTGCCCGATCTGTCGGCGGTGGCGCGGGTGCACGGCCTCGACACAGCCGACTTAGACGGAGCCCGCGCCAAGCTCGGCGCGGGCTTCCCGAAGCTCATCTACCACGCGATCGTATGCATCGGCGCGCTGATCGCCGAGCGCCTGGACGGGGCGTGGCAGGTTCAAGCGCTGGGTGCGCCGCATGTCGGCGAACGGTCCGAGGCCCGGCTGATCACCGACTTCGCCGCCCGGCTCGAACGGTTGCGACCGAAACTGGTCTCGTTCAACGGCAATGGATTCGATTTGCCCGCGATCCGGTATCGTGCCCTCGTCCATGGCCTCGCCGCGCCCGGCTTGACCGCCCGGCCCTACTACCGGCGCTACGACGACGCTGGGCTCGATCTGTGCGATGTCCTGGCGAACTACGACGCCCGCGGCCGGATCGGCCTCGACGCGCTGTGCCGGGCGATGGGCATGCCGGGCAAACCGGAGGGAATCGACGGCAGCAGCGTCGCCGACTTCGTCGCGCAAGGCCGGATCGACGAAGTGGCGGCCTATTGCCGTGCCGACGTGGTGGCGACCTACCGGCTCTTCCTCGCCTATGAGCACCTGCGCGGGAGCCTCTCTCCGGCCGGGTTTGCCCGCAGCGATGCCGACCTCACCGCCTTCCTGGCGCGGACGGCGATCACGGGCGGTGACGCAAGCGCCACGCGGCCGACGTGATGCTCGACGTGCTGGTCCTGCATCGCTGCCTGCAGCGCCACGGCATCAGCCGTCTGCCAGACGTCGAGGGCGACAACGCAAGCGGGCGTGGCGCTACCGTCAGGGGCGACCGGCGATCGGTGGACCCAACGAGGTCTGGGCCATGGACTTCATGTCCGACCGCCTGTTCGATGGTCTGTGAATCGGCTTCGAAGCATGACCCCGGCAAAAACTTTGCTAACGTACTCTCTGATCTGCGAAAATCGAGATCGGGGTGGGGTCACGATCGGCGTCGATCGTGACCCCACCCCGAAGCGAAATTTAGCTTTTATTTTAAGGTATTGAGCCCAATCCTGGGAGGGGTGAACCTTCGACGCCTTTTCACAACCCATCCGCTTCGCGAACGGGTCCCTGTGCCTCAGGACCGCGCTACGCGCGGCAAGAGGCTTTCCCCGGCACTGTGCGCGCTAGCCTGCCTGTAGGCAGGTCGGGACGAAGGAATGGTCAATCCCGCCTCCGACGGGGTCGAACAAAGGAATGGGCTTGGGAGAGGGGTTCCGTTCCTAGGGCGAAGGGCCCAGGCGTAAAAACGCTCTAAGGCCTCTCAGCGATCATCCTAGGCCCAGCAGCGCGCCTTTCTCGGTGCCGAGGAGCTAGCAGCTCGAGAAGGTGTGGGTAAGCGACGCTTGTCACTTGCCGATCTCTCGAGGAAGATTCTACTTTTGTTCCTATGGAACCCGTAGAACCGCACCCCGGAACAGCCGTCCGCAAAAACTGCCTTGAACCGAATGGTCTCACCGTCGCCGATGGTGCCCGGATTCTTGGCGTTACGCGACAGGCTCTCAACAACCTCGTCAACCACAAGGCTGGCATCTCGCCCGACATGGCCATCCGGCTTGCGAAGGCGTTTGGCGGATCGGACGAGGCGTGGCTGCAGCTGCAGCTCGCCTATGACCTCGCTCTGGCACGCAGGCGGGCGCACACGATCATGGTGCAGCCGCTACCGGCTCAGGGCCAGCCGGATGCGCAGCCGGGGCTGTTCTGATCCATGAACATGCTCGCTCCGAAGATCGCGCTCGACCAGGCCTCATTCCCGGAATGGTGCCCCGTAACCTCAGCCGTGACCGCCCTGTCGGAAGCCGGCATCGAAGCCCGCGGCGCCATTTTCACGCGCCAGGAGGTGGTGGATTTCATCCTCGACCTTTCCGGCTACACGGCCGATCGGCCACTCCACGAGCTGCGCTTGCTCGAGCCGTCATTCGGCGAGGGGGACTTCCTGCTGCCTGCCGTCGAGCGCCTGCTGGCGGCCTGGAAAAGCGCGGGACGCCCAGATCCGGCGCGCACTCTCCGCGATTGTATCCGGGCGGTAGAGCTTCACCGGCAGACCTTCAGCACGACCAGGACGCGGCTGATCGCGATGCTGCAGGCGAACAAGATCGCCAGCAATGCGGCGACCTCTCTCACCGACGCCTGGCTGATCTATGGCGATTTCCTCCTGGTCGACCTGCCCGATGGCTTCGATGTCGCGGTGGGCAATCCACCCTACGTCCGTCAAGAGATGATCCCGGATGCGCTGATCGCGGCTTACCGCGCCAGGTACAAGACCATTTACGATCGCGCCGACCTCTACATCCCGTTCATTGAACGATCGCTGACCACCCTCGGCCGGGGCGGCACGCTCGGCTTCATCTGTGCCGATCGATGGATGAAAAACCGCTATGGCGGGCCGCTGCGCGGCATGGTCGCGAACCAGTTTCACCTCAAAGTCTATGTCGACATGTACAACACGCCCGCCTTCCACACGGACGTGATCGCCTATCCTGCCATCACCATCATCACCCGGGAGAAGCCCGGAGCCACGCGCATTGCGCATCGCCCGGCGATCAACGCCGAGATGCTGAAACAGCTGTCGCAGACGCTTCTCGCCAAGACCCTGCCGCCCGACCAGGTCGCCGTGCGTGAAATGCAGGGTGTCACGGCCGGCGCTGAGCCGTGGATCCTCGAGTCTTCGGACCAGCTCGCGCTCGTTCGGCGGCTTGAGAAAACCCTGCCGACATTGGAGGAGGCGGGCTGCAAGGTCGGGATTGGCGTGGCGACGGGTGCCGATCAGGCCTTCATCGCCCCATTCGATCAGCTCGACGTAGAGCCGGACCGCAAGCTCCCGCTCGTGATGACGCGCGACATCCTGCAGGGCACGGTCGCCTGGCGCGGCTTCGGCGTGGTGAACCCCTTCGCAGATGATGGCGGCCTCGTGGACCTCGCCCGCTACCCGCGCCTGCGCCGGCACCTCGAGCAACACCGGGAAGCGATTGCCGGCCGCCATGTCGCCCGGAAGATCCCGGCGAACTGGTATCGCACCATCGACCGCATCTATCCGGCCCTGGCAGCCAAGCCCAAGCTCCTGATCCCGGACATCAAGGGCGAAGCCCACATCGTGTTCGAGGAGGGGTGCCTGTACCCTCATCACAATCTCTACTTCATCACGTCCGAGACGTGGGACCTGCGCGCTCTGCAGGCCGTCCTTCAGTCCGGGATCGCGCGTCTCTTCGTGGCGATCTACTCGACCAAAATGCGCGGCGGTTACCTGCGCTTCCAGGCGCAGTACCTGCGCCGCATCCGTGTGCCGCATTGGCAGAACGTGCCGGTCCGGCTGCGCAGGGCACTGATCGACGCCGCCACACGGCAGGACATTGCTGCCTGCAACCTGGCGGCTTTCGAGCTCTACAAACTCACGAAGGACGAACGGGCTGCGCTCGGCGGAAATGGTGACTGATGGCGCTTGATCTCGCCGATTACGAGCGCAAGGCGCGCGACGCCACGATGGCGTTCTGGGGTAATCGCCAGAAGGCCATGCAGGCCAAAATCGAGGCCGGCACGAGCGACACCGGCGAGCGCGGCGCGGTCACGGCCGGCAACACCATGGACGGGTTTGTTGCCCTCATGATCGACCTGGTCGAGGCCAACGGGCTCGGCCATGCCTCGATCTACCGTAACCGGGCGGCGCTGACCCTGCCCGGGTATTTCCGCCCGACGAAGCTGTGGGACGTGCTGATCATCCAGGACAAGCGCTTGGTCGCGGCGATCGAAATGAAGAGCCAGGTCGGCCCCTCATTCGGCAACAACGCCAATAACCGGGCGGAGGAGGCGATCGGCACGGCGCACGACTTCTGGACGGCTTATCGGGAAGGAGCCTTCGGGCCCCATGCCCGGCCCTTTGTCGGGTGGCTCGTCATGGTCGAGGACGCCGTGAAGTCACGCCGGCCCGGCAAGCGGGAATCCTCGATCCACTACCCCGTGTTTCCCGAGTTCCGGAACGTCTCATATCTCGGTCGCTACGACCTCCTGTGCCAGAAGCTGGTCCGGGAAAACCTCTACACGGCCGCATGCACCATGGCATCGCCGCGCGAGGCGGTCACGACCGGCGCGTATGCCGACATGTCGGAGCTGACCAGCCTGAAATCCTTCGTCGCAGCCTTCGCCGGGCACATGGCGGCCGAGGCGGCGCGCGGATCATGAGGGCAGGGGGATGAGCGCAGACGACTATCTCACGAGAATTCTCGCCCGCGAAGCTGTAGATACGAGCATCAATTCGCCCGTCCGCAGCGTTCAGAACACCCTTGCCCCGATCATTCAGGCCTGGGCTGGCACGCAGCTGAGCGGCGTTAGCCCAAGCGGATCATTCGCAAAGGGAACGGCGAACCGCAGCGGCACGGATATCGACCTCTTTGTCTCTCTTACAAGTACGACAACTAACACGCTAAAAGAAATATACGAAAGCCTTTTCGCAAAGCTGCAGGGCAGCGGCTATACCCCGAAAAGGCAAAATGTATCGATCAACATTCGCGTGAATGGCTACGATGTCGATTTGGTGCCTGCAAAGCGGCAGGACACAACTACCCAGGACCATAGTCTGTGAATCGGCTTCGAAGCATGACCCCGGCAAAAACTTTGCTAACGTACTCTCTAATCTGCGAAAATCGAGATCGGGGTGGGGTCACGATCGGCATCGATCGTGACCCCACCCCGAAGCGAAATTTAGCTTTTATTTTAAGGTATTGAGCCCAATCCTGGGAGGGGTGAACCTTCGACGCCTTTTCACAGGCTGAGCGCATGAACCGGACGATCAAGGACGCGACCGTCAAAGTCTTCCATTACGAAGATCTGGCGAGCCTGAAGGCACATGTCCTGACCTTCGTCACGGCCTACAAGTTCGCCAAGCACCTCAAGGCGCTGCGCTGGAAGACCCCGTTCCAGACCATCTGTCAGGCATGGACCAAAGATCCAGACCGGTTCAGGATCAATCCGCACCACCTCATCCCGAGACCATACACCTAGATCACAGGCCCGCTCGTCGTCCGCGAATCGATGTCGCGCCCGTTGGCGCCGTGCTCTTGCAGCATCATCAAGGCCTCCGGCAGCCCGATACACCACCCCGGTCGCAGAACCTCGGCCAACTTGCGCTGCTCCAGTGACGGCAGCTGCGTCGCGAACCTCAGAACGCTCTGCCCTGCCGCATCCGCCTCGATCCGGTCGATGCGACCGTCGAGCAGGGCGCGGACGCCGGTCGACAGAGCATCGAGAGCCTCGCCCGCGGCGGTCCGAGCCCGGCGCTCGATCGCTGCGGCCGCCACGCACAGTCTCTCGCGCTCCGCAGTGAGGGCGGCCAACTTGTCCTCTACTTCCCTCCGCTGGCGGCCGAGCGCAGCGAGATGCCTCTCAGCCTCCGCCTGCTGACGCTCCAGCCTCGTCCGCCGTGCCTCGATCTCCCCCGCGACCTCGGCCTCCGCCGCGGCACGGATCTCGGGTTCAATCGCTGCCGCGGTGGTGCGGTATACGTCCGCATGGACATGCCGGCGGTCGGTCTCCTTCTTCGGGGTGCCGCGCTTGAGGCGGGGATCGATGGTCGAGCGGGCGTGCTGCCACCACGACGTCTGGAGGGCCTCGAAGCTCGTCAGCGTCCCGTAGGCCTGACGAACCCCTTCCAGTGCTCCGGCAACCGTGATGATGCGTTTCGAGACCCTGGCGTTCATCGGCCGCAGGCGCACCGGCATCACGAAGAGGTCGACGACCCCGGCCCCATGCTCGTCGACGTCGAGGCGTCCGGCGACGACGGAGCCCGTGCCGAACACCTGCTCGGCCCAGGCGACCGCCTCGCGCACGAGTACGACATTGATGGGGTTGGCGGGATCGTGCCGATCCCCGGCGGCATCGACGCAACCCGGCGAGACGATAACGAGGACGTGCGCGGCAATGGCGGCCCGCCCGTATCGGCTGGCCCCGAGCGTGGCCGTGGCCACTTCCCAGGCCGCCACGAGGTTCAGGGGATCCTCAGGCAGGTAGGCCGAGAAGGCGATGTTCCTCTGCGTCCGGCCCGGGTCGATGCGATCCTTCGAGGACGGGTCGAGCCGCCGGCCGTGGGACTGGAGACTGGCGAGGTTGGTGTGGGTCTTGATCTTCCTCAGACGGACGCAGGTCTTCCAATCCATGATGCGGCTTCCTCGTGACCGCAATCCTATGCCATATGGTCTAGCAAGGAAGAAGCCGCGAGCGTGGGGGCTCGTCAGGTTCATAACTCACTATGGACCTGACGGTCGGGCAAGGCATCGCGAGATTGGCACGCTGGTCCCTCCCGCGCGTCCGGCGGCGGATCGTCAAGGCCTTCCGGCGGCCCTGGGTCGGCTGCGGCGACGACGCGGGGCTCTTCTTAGTCCCCGGCACACAAGCAGGAGGTCGCCGCCGGACATCGCTCGGCCCGCAAACCGAAGTGTGCATTTGCACATTTGCACAAATACGTAAATGTGCAGATACGGCGGTCCCGTTCAAAGGCAGGCTCTGTCCGCGTACCCGGGGGATCGTGAAGCCGTTCTCGGCCGCGCCCGGCGGCGACCATAACGGTCGGCTGGGAGTCATCAGGCGACGAGCTTGGTACTCTTCACGTCGTAGTGTCCAGCGACATCCGGAACTGACCCCTTGGCGTCACGAGGAACAGACCCCGATGCCGTTTGCCATGTCTGATCGATGTTGGCTGAGCGTCGCAGTGGCGTTCTGCAGAAGGCCACTGCGACGCTTTTCGCGAAGCCGGCAGCTGTCGCCCCGGATCGTGATCACGTGGCTGTGGTGGAGCAGCCGATCGAGGATGGCGGTGGCCACCACCGGATCGCCGAAGACGCTGCCACATTCGCCGACGACCCGGTTCGAGGTGACGAGCATGGCGCCGCGCTCGTAGCGCCGGCTCAAGAGCTGGAAGAATAGATGCCCAGCATCGGGCTCGAAGGGCAGGTAGCCGAGTTCGTCGATGATCAGCACCCTGGGCTTGGCGTAATGGGTGAGCCGCTCTTCGAGCCGGCCTTCCCCGTGCGCTTTTGCGAGTTGGGCCACCAGCGTCGTGGCCGGCTTGAACAGCACGGAATAAGCCGCCACGATGGCTTCCCGGCCGAGGGCGACCGCCAGGTGCGTCTTGCCGATGCCCGGTGGTCCAAGGAAGAGAACTGCCTCGCCGTTGGCAATGAAGCGGCCGGTCGCGATCTCCCGGATCTGCGCCTTGTCAAGCGAGGGCTGTGCCCCGAAGTCGAAGCCGGTGAGGTCGCGCACGAATGGGAAGTGGGCGAGGCCGAAGCTCATGTCGATCCGGCGCTGATCCCGGCGGGCGACCTCACGCTCGCAGAACAGGGTCAGCGCCTCGCGAATCTTCAGGTCCCGCCGTCCCGCCTCGTCGATCAGGCTATCGAGCTGATCACGGAGCACAGTCAGCTTCAGGCAGTTCAGCAGCGCGGTGAGGTAGTCGTGCGCGTCCACCCGCGCACGGTAATGACCTGCTTGCTGAAGGCTTATTCTTGATATGCTCCTGTATTGTGTCGCTCGGCCGGAAAACGAAGGATGTGAGGAATGCCTCATCCTCCCAATAACGTCACTGTCACCAGACGGCGCGTCGCCTGCAGCGGCTGATCATCGAAGGCTTTTCGGCGCTCCGGCTCGGCTGCGGCAATGACACAGGGCTTCTCCCGGCCAAGGCACAAGCAGGGCGCCTTACCGAACGTCCGTCAAGCAGATACCAAAATACACATTTGCGCAAATGTGTGATAATCCAATGCTACGACAGGTAGGCATGCCCCCCCGCCCTACCTCGGGACGGCAACGCTTGACGAGAGTCACAGGGAGATCATCGATGCCCCGGGTCGCCGTTCTGCTCGACGAGGGCGAGCATTCGAACCTTAAGGCGTATGCGGCCAGAAGCCGGAAGTCGATGAACGACGTGATCAAGGCCGCGATCGCATCGTACACTGTCAGGACGGTCCACGGCCCTCTTACTAACGACCGGAAGGCGCAGGTACGCGAGAAGAAGCGCGTCGCGGGCCTTTGCGAGGAGTGTGCGCCCGAACTATTCGCGGAGGGAGAGACCTTCGGCGTGACGGAGTTCCGCAAACGCCTAGTGCAGAGAAGCACAACGCAAACAGTCCCGACTCGCAAAGAGGTCGCTAAATTCGATGAGGAGAGCGCCTACAAGCTTCTCCACGCGCGATCGGGATCCGGAAAGACGTTCGATTCCCTCGGGGAGCAGCGCTACCAAGTGCGGCCATCGATCTATCGGGCACGGGAGATAAGGCGACGAGAAGGATAGCCTCCCGCGTCGCGTAGTTCTGGCGCCATTCGAAGACTGCCGGGTTGCACCGAGCCTCGCTGCGGCTCGGCCAAGCCATCCAAGATTTTCTTAGGGCATCCGGATCAAGACATCGCCGGGACGCGATGCCATTTCACTGCGCGGAAAGAAAGACCTTAACGGGTGGGACGGCGTGGGCGCTCGGGATCCCGCACCGTATCGACAACCGCCCGCAGGGTGTCGCCGAGCCCGAGGCTCGCGTGCACCGCCGCCAGACGAAGCGGTTCTTCTCCAGGCGCTTGGCGAACAGGCACAGGCCCTGGCCGTCCCACCACGGCACCTTGATCAGATGCCCCTGCCGCCCGCGGAAGACGAAGGCCTGTCCCGAGAACGGGTCCCGCGCGAGGTGATCCTGCACGAGGCTGGCCAGGCCGTCGAAGCCCTTGCGCATGTCGGTGTGACCAGTCGCCAGCCAGACCCGCGAACCGGAGGGGGTCGGGATCATCGTCCCAGCAGCGCCGCGATCACGCCCTGCGGGAGGGGTCGCCTTTTTTCAAGATCTTGTGCGATCAATGACTTACAACGCGGTGGGGGTACCATGTCATGTGACCCTGACCACCATACTGGTCCGCGCCGAGCGCAAGTTTTTCGGGCATCCTGAACCCTGAAGGAGGGTGGATGCCATGCCTCGCAAACGCTTCACGAACGAACAGATCGCCTTTGCCCTACGGCAGGCGGAGAACGGTGCGACGGTGGATGAGGTCTGCCGGAAGATGGGCGTGTCCGAGCCGACGTTTTACCGCTGGAAGAAGCAGTTCGTCGGCATGGGCGTATCAGAGATCCGGCGGCTCAAGCAGCTGGAGGAAGAGAACGGCAAGCTGAAGCGGCTGGTCGCCGACCTGACGCTGGACCGCTCCATGCTGCAGGACGTTCTCAAGCGAAAGTGGTGAGGCCCGCCGCTCGCCGTGAGGTCGCCGGTCACCTGCAGGTGGCCTACGGGATCAGCGAGCGTCGGGCCTGCCAGGCCACCGGCTTCGGCCGTTCGTCCCAGCGCTACAGGAAGCGCTCGGACCCGCAGGCCGCGCTGCGCATGCGGTTGAAGGAGCTGGCCGCCGCACGGGTCCGTTACGGCTATCGACGGCTACACATCCTGCTGCGGTGAGAGGGCTGGAAGGTGAACCACAGCCGGCGAGGCGAGCGCCGGCTTCGCCACCCAGTGCAAGGCCCACCCGAGCCTGTGCATGGGCAAGCCGACCGGTGCGTCGTGCGCATGGTGCGAGAAGCCGGGGAAGCGCTTCGACGAACGTGCGCCGTAGGCAGGCGGGATGGTGGCAGTAGAAGCGGCGAACCTTCAGTCGCAGCGTCACGGCCTCGCCAAAGCTCGGAAGATCGGCGGGATGCCTGCCGGATGTATCGACTATGGACGGCAGAGCAGGGCTCGCCGCAGTCGGGGCAGCATCCACGATCTCGGCGAACATGGGCAGCGATGATGAGATGACCTGAGCGGCGGACGACTTGGTCGACGATGCAGCCCGGCAGAGATGAAGACAGAATCATCCCTACCGTGAATCAGCCCATCGGCGCAGCGTCGCCGTGACCTTTCCACGCAAACTACGGGAGAACCGCGAAGTCGGGGGAGGATCATCTCGTTCTTCCGCTACCTCGGCGACCGCCTCAGGATCCCAGACGGTGACGCGATCCCGCCCCTACAGAACTCGTCAGAAGCACCGCAACAGTTCGAACGCCCGGATAATCTGCTCGTTACGGTTGTGAGCGATAGCCGAGCATCTGGGCGCTTCGACTGGGTTGGGTCAGACGCTCGACCCGCGTCGAGGCAGACTGGTGGCCGTTTCACATTGTCACGATGATCGACGTGGTCGTCCGCCCTTAGGCAGACGCGCAGCGAATGCCTCGAAGTCAATCGTCTTGAGCAGACTCCAATCGACGCTGGGTGGCAGGGGCGCGGTCGCGAACGCCTTGAGCTCGCCATCGGTCATCTGGCCGTCGTAGCGCTCGTGCACGTCGGTGAGCTCGTGGCCGACCTGTAGGCGGACGGCCCGCGCGGGCAGCGCCAGATCGCGGTCGTTGCGGATTTTGCCTGCGCGCAGGCCGTGGAACGTACCGGAGCGTTGGGGATCGGCTCCGGATCGTTCGTACAGCCGCTTCATGCGCTTCTGTGCCGCATCGGCTGGATCCTCCGCCCGCATCAGCATCGGGAACACAGGGCCGGGCGCTCCGAGCGCCCAATCGATGAAACCGCACTCGGCGAAGAGATCGTGCAGCACGAACAGGCCAAGCGACTCGCCGGTCTTGAACGGCACCGGCTCCCAGCGCCCGTTCCGCATCTGGTGCGACTGCGGCCGATACACCCAGACGCCGTTGTAGCGCAGGATGTTCTCGCGCCGCATGAAGGCGAGCAGGCCGAGCCGCCGGCCGGTGAGTTGACCGAGGGACGGCAGGAGCGCGTCGGAGAGAATGCCCGAGGCGATGCCCGTGGCCACGACCTTGCCGAACTCGTCCTGATCGGGTGCGATGCGCGCCTTCGATGGCGCGGCCCGCTTCGGGATCACGATCCGGCCCTCGAAGGCGACCGCGAGCTTGGCATCGGCGCAGGCCTCACGCAGGATCGTCTTGATCCGGCTGAGATAGGTCTCCCGGATCAACTTTTCGGCCAAGCCGGGTCCCTCGACCTCCTTGTTGGCCGCGACGTACTCTGCGACCCGGGCGAGTTCGTAGCCCTCCTGCTTCGAGACGTTGGGCGGTAGCCACGACAACTCGTTGGCGAAGTGCTGCAAGTCCGCGCGGTCATAGGCATCGACGGCCTTGTCCCCGACGAGGGCGAGGAACACCGAGGAACGGTGACGCAGGTAGCCGATTTCCGGATGGCGGGGATCACCGTAGGTCTTGATCCGGCCGGTGATGAAGCGCTCGGCGGCCACACTGAACAAGGGACCTTGTGGTCCTTTCTGGCAGCCGATCATCTCCCGGATCGCGGCAAGTTCGGCCATGATCGGATCGGGCTTCGGCGGAAGCCTCACCGGTGCGCGCCCGAGCATGCCACGCGCCGTGTTCTCGTCCGCCAACGCCGTAACGATCGGCACTTCCGGTCTGAGGCGGATGGCATTCCCGTCGCCCGCGACGCGCTTCGCCCCGACCTCGGCAAGAAGGTCGAAGACGCCGTCGATCGCCGCCGGTGCGATCTCGACCGACAGCGTGCTCTGGCCAAGGACGCCGAGCCCGAGCAGGGTCGGCAGGGCGAGGGTCAGCCGGTCCTCGACCTGCCGCCGGGAGTCGGCGGGGGAGACGTCCTTCATGTGAGTGTTCCCAATCCGTGCGAACTCGATGCGCGCCAGACCGCCGAGCACGTCGGCCATGCGACGAGCCTGCGAATTGGGCATGCATCCGAGGGTCACCCGAATCGGCGCCAGGGTCAAAGCGGGATCGAGCGCCTTGGGCACCCGGATCTGGAAGACGGAGCCACGGCCGTTACGAGTCAGGTGTCGGCTTCGCACGCGTGTACAATCCCGTGTACATCGCGGGTGCGTAGCGGTTCACCAGCCGGATCGGCGCTCTGGGAATTAATGTGGCGGAGAGGGGGGGATTCGAACCCCCGATGCCCTTGCAGGCATGCCGCATTTCGAGTGCGGTGCATTCAACCGCTCTGCCACCTCTCCGCGAAGGCGCCTCGATGAGACGGGCGGTCACTAGCACGAGTGCTCCGGCTTTCACAAGCGGGGATCGCAGGAAAGCGGGGCCGGGGACGGACGATACGGCCGGTGGCGGCCCGGTCGGGATGCGGCGGGGCCTTCAGCGTTGCTTAACCGGGCCGGTGTGAGGGTCTGGGGGAACGCGAATCGAACCCACCGTCGGCGACGCCTTGGACGCCGCACGGGGATTGCAGGATCGGGAAGCCGAGGGATGGCGTTGGACGCTGCCACTGCCGTGATCGCCATCCTGGCCGGCTCCGCGCCCCTGCATCTCATCCGCGTCCTGTCCCCCCTCGGCTGCGTGATCCGCCCGGTCACCGGCCTGCCCCAGGATCTCGCCACCGATCGCGGGCCTCTACCGGCCTGCGACCTGGTCGTGGTCGAGGCGGGCGCCCAGGAATCGCGCGCCGTGCTCGCGCTGATCGCGCGGGTGCGTGGCCTGGCGGCGCAGGCCCGGACGCCCATCCTGCTGATCGCGGCCGAGGATGCGGCCCCGGTCCGGCGCGAGGCCGCGGCGGCGGGAGCCACGGACGTCATGGCGTATCCGGTCGATCCCTTCGATCTGCGCATCCGGGTCGGCAACCTGATCGAGCTCGCCCTCGCCCGCCGGACCGCCGAGCACCAGGGCCGGCTGGCGGCCCACACCGTCGAGCGGGCCGTGGTCGAGGCCGCCGCCCGGGAGCGGGAGATCATCCGCCGCCTGATGCTGGCCGCCGAGTTCCGCGACGATCAGGCGGGGGGCCACCTGACCCGCGTCGCCGGCTGCGCCATCGCGATCGCCGAGGGGCTCGGGCTCTCGGAGCAGGATGCGAACGACATCGCCTTTGCGTCGACCATGCACGACATCGGCAAGATCAGCATTCCGGACCATATCCTGATGAAGCCGGGCGCCCTCACCGAGGCCGAGCGCGAGGAGATGAAGCAGCATGCCCTGCGGGGCTACCGCATGCTCCACGACAGCCCGTCCCACCTGCTGCAACTCGCCTCCGACATCGCCCTCACCCATCACGAGCGCTGGGACGGCGCGGGCTATCCCCAGGGCCTGAGACGCACCGAGATCCCCCTGGCCGGCCGCATCATCGCCGTGGCCGACGTGTTCGACGCCCTGATCTCCGAGCGGGTCTACAAGAAGGCCTGGCCCCTGGAGCGGGCCCGCCAGCACATCGAGGCCCAGGCCGGGACGCATTTCGATCCCGACTGCGTCGCCGCCTTCGTCTCGCGCTGGAACGACATCGTCGTGCTGATCGCGGAGCATCCGCCCGAGAGCGCGGCGGCCTGATCCCGGCCGGACGCGGTTGATCCGGGCTCTCGCCGCGAAACATCACCGCATCCGAGGGGCTAAGAAGGCCGGGATCCTGTTACCGCTGCGGCGAAACAGGCATATACTAGAGCCATCTACGTCCGCTATCCTCGTTTGTCCGCAGGGGCGTTCCCCGTCGTCTTGCTGGGACGCCGCGGTCGCGGGCTTCGGGATTTCAGTGGCATGGCATGCATGATGGACGCTTCCCGCGAGACAACCGCGCCCCTCACCGATCCGCTGCTCCTCGACAACCAGCTCTGCTACGCCCTCTACGCGGCCGCCCACCGGATGACGAAGTCCTACCGCCCGATGCTGGAGCGGATGGGCCTGACCTACCCGCAATACCTCGTGCTCCTGGTGCTCTGGGAGACCGACGGCATCACGGTCTCGGAGATCGGGCGGCGCCTGCGCCTCGATTCCGGCACCCTGACCCCGGTCCTGAAGCGCCTGGAGGTGGCGGGCTTTCTCGTCCGGAACCGCCGGCGCTCCGACGAGCGCGAGGTCGAGATCGCGCTCACGCCGCACGGACAGGGGCTCCGGGCCGAGGCGACCGCGGTGCGGGAATCCGTGATGTGCCAGCTCAACATGTCGGAGCCGGAGGTACAGGCCATGCGGGCCGACCTGAACGCCCTGATCGAGAACCTCAGTGCCGCCGGGTGAGGGACCGGCGGGCCGGTCCGGCCGAGCCCGTCCTCGGACACCGTCGAACCGCCACAGCCTAGGAACTTTGCCGGGTAAGTTTTTCTTGAACCGGACCGGACAGTGCCGCTAAGGCGGTGCCGTCGAGCGCGCGATGCCGCGGACAAGCCCTCGTTCACACCTGTGCGGGATTGAGCGTATCGTGGATTTCCAGCGACCGGTTCTGCAGGCCCTCGCGACCCCGTCCCGGAGTCCGGCGAACAGATGTCCGAGGCCGCGCCCAAGGACCGGGTGCGTATCCGGGCCGGACTACAGCAGGGTCGAACTTGCCGGTCGGTCCGGCGTTTCCGACCGATGAGTGCGCATGCGGGCGAAGCGGATCTGGCCCCGCGACGGCAGGTTGGTGTTCTGCCGTTCCGGCGGATGCCCGATGGCGGCTTCATGATCATGCTCATCACGTCGCGCGAGAGCCGGCGCTGGGTGATCCCGAAGGGCTGGCCGATGAAGGGGCGCAAGCCCTACGACGCCGCCGCCCGGGAAGCCTACGAGGAGGCCGGCCTCCTCGGCACGGTGGGCAAGCGCCCCCTCGGCTTCTACCTCTACGAGAAGCGCCTGAAGAGCCGCGACGCTGTGCTGTGCCAGGTGAAGGTGTTCCCCCTGGAGGTGCGCAAGCAGCTGAAGCACTGGCCGGAGCGCCACCAGCGCGAGGATCGCTGGTTCAAGCCCTCCGAGGCGGCCGACGCCGTGGCGGAGGCGGGACTCGCCGCGATCATTCGGGCCGCCTGCAAGCGGGAAACCGGCGCCCTCGCCTGAGGCGCCCGGGCGACGTCCCCGCCCCGCCCGTGGGAATTCGGCCACCGCCCCGGGAGAAACCGACACAATTCGCTGCGATGCGATTGCCAAGGGGAGGATGATCGGCTAATTGCCCGTCCGTCCGGTTCGCACGGCCCTCGCCGCAACCCAGGACGTTTAGCTGCTGTAGCTCAGTGGTAGAGCACCTCATTGGTAATGAGGAGGTCGACAGTTCAATCCTGTCCAGCAGCACCACCTTTTCCTAATAATCGCAAAGACTTAGGACCGGTGGTGCAAGCCGCTCGCTGATCCGAAATTTTTATGGGCAGCATGCGGGCAGCACAATTGCGAGTCCCTGATCGTGCCTGCCTACGTCATCGAGCCACATCTGAGGCTGGCGTCGCTCAGGACGATTGAATGTCCCCCTCTCCTCCGCGACCGCGAAATTTCCTCGGCCACCAGGGAATGGGTCGCATCGGCTGGTCTGGGCCCGCCCCTAGGTAAGCGGCATGGATCGCAGCTTCCCCATGACCCGTGCCGCCGGGCTCGACCGCCTCTCCGAATTTCTCGCCGGTGCCGGCGCGGCCTATGCCGCCGACCGCAACACCGATCGGGGGCCCGGGCACACACCGACGACATCGGCGCTCTCGCCCTACCTGCGCCGCCGTCTCATCACCGAGGCGGAGGTCGTGGCCGCCGCCGACAGAGCCTTCGGCGACGGGGGCGCGGAGAAGTTCGTGTCGGAGGTGTTCTGGCGGACCTACTTCAAGGGCCACCTCGAGACCCACCCCTCGGCCTGGACGGAGGCCCTTGTGCTGGCCGCCGCGGACCGCGCGCGCCTCTCTGCCGAGCCGGGCCTGCGCCGCACCTACGAGGCGGCCGTGGAGGGGCGGACCGGCATCGACGGCTTCGACGACTGGGCCCGCGACCTCGTCGAGACCGGCTGGCTGCACAATCACGCCCGGATGTGGTTCGCCTCGATCTGGATCTTCACCCTGCGGCTGCCCTGGGCCCTCGGGGCGGACTTCTTCATGCGTCACCTCCTCGACGGCGACCCGGCGAGCAATACGCTGTCGTGGCGCTGGGTGGCGGGGCTGCACACCCGCGGCAAGCACTACGTCGCCCGGGCGGAGAACATCCACCGCTACACGGAGGGCCGCTACGATCCCGTCGGCCTCGACGAGTACCCCGATGCGCTGGACGAGGCGATGCCGCCACGCGAGATCGCGCTGCTCCCGGCCGATGCCCCACCGTCGGGCGACGTTGCGCTGCTCCTGCACCTCGACGACCTGCACCCGGAGAGCCTGCCGCTGGGCGGCGCGACCGTTGTACGCGTCGGCGGCCTGATCGCCCATGCGGATGGGGCGTCCGATTGGGTTCGATCCGCGGACGCGGTCGCGATGACGGATGCGCTGGCCCGCGCCGAAGCGCATTTCGGATGCCCGGCCGAAGCAACGGGGGCGGGATGGGCGGGCGACCTGCCGGTGCTGACGGCCTGGGCACCCGTCGGACCGTCGGCGAAGGCGTTGCCGGACGGCTGCCTGCGTATCCGCCGGGCCTGGGACGAGACTGCCTGGCCGCGATCCACGCGCGGGTACTCTCGCCTGCGCTCTGCCATTCCGGCCGTACTGGCGACTGGGGCCTGATACCGTCTTCCAGCGGTGGCTAACGCTTCGTTAACCATGCGGTCGGCACTCCTTGCTGACGCCATCAGCGAGCTAGAAGACCGATGAGCCAGAAGCGACGGGTTCGCCCCGATTTCGATCCCCTGACCGAAGCGCAGCTCATCGCCGGGCGCACAACCGCCCGACGTGTCCTGCTTCAGCCCTCGGCCGACCAGAACCTCGGTGAGCTGTTGAACGCGATCGACCACATCGCTGAGGCGGCCACGGGCGAGCGGAGTTTCCTGCATCTGAAGCCGAGCCCGGCGACGGTGAAGCACTGAGCGGTCGGCCAGGCTGAGAGATCACCCGCATGTCGACGCAGCTTCGCGCAGATGTCGTTCGAGCGCTCGATGCCGCCAGCGATCAGGTGCGGGCGCATCGCGCGGCGGCCGCCAGCTTTGTCGACGACGTCATGCGGTTGGTCGATGGAACGCTCCGCTTTCTGGAGCCGGACCAGAGCATCTGGGAGGCACGCCGTGTGGTCCTCGAGAGGCTGGAAGGCATCACGCTTCTCATGGACCCGGAGAGAAGTCCGAACGCCGTGGGGGCGACCGTCGGACAGTTACCCCGTGCCATCTCGACAGCGCGTGCCCATGCCATCGAAGCGATCGATCACCTGCGGACGAAGGTCTTGGGTCAAGGCCGCGTGAACGCCGCCGGTGACCGGGTCGGGCTCGGGCAGGCAGGCGCGCTCATCCGCTGACGGATGCTATTCGCGATGCCTTTCATGTCACCGGCATGCACAAGCGTGCTATCCGGCAGTATGCCTCGCTGGTTCTTCCTCTTCGCGATTGAACCGCGCCGGGTTTTCCGGAGGGGATTTAGTTTTGGTCGGGCCGCCAACGCTTGCGCCTCGGTTTGGGCATAGTCGCGCGCTTCGGCTTCAGCGGGAGGGATATTCCCGATGGGTTCGAGCAGGCGGCGGGTGTTGAACCAGTCGACCCTTTCGAGGGTGGCGAATTCGACGGCCTTCAAAGAGCGCCACGGGCCGCGCCGGTGGATCACCTCGGTCTTGACCAGGCCGATGATCGTCTCGGCGAGAGCATGATCGCACGAGTCGCCGACGCTGCCGACGGAGGGTTCGATATCTGCCTCGGTGAGGCGCTCGGTGTAGCGGACGCTGACGTATTGCGACCCGCGGTCGGAATGGCAGACGAGACCGCCGCCGGCGAAGGGGCGGCGCTCGTGCAGGGCCTCTTCCAGGGCAGCGAGCACGAAGTCCGCCCGGATCGAGCGCGACACGCGCCAGCCCACGATCCGGCGAGCGAAGACATCGACTACGAAGGCCGCATCAATGAAGCCGCCCCAGGTGGCGACGTAGGTGAAGTCCGCGACCCACAGCTTGTCCGGACACGCGGCCTTGAACTGCCGGTTGACCCGGTCGAGCGGGCAGACGGCCCCCGGATCAGGGATCGTCGTGCGGACTGTTTTGCCCCGCACGACGCCCTGCAGGCCCATCGCTCGCATCAGCCGTGCAACGGTGCAACGAGCCGCCGTGATCCCCTCACGGGCGAGCTGCCGCCAGATCTTGCGCACGCCGTAGACGCAGAAATTCGCCTCGTACACGCGCCGGATCTCGGTCATCAGCACCGCATCCCGCCTGGATCGTGCTGGCAGCCGACTGGGATCGGCCCGGCGCACGACATGGGCATGATACGTCGACGGGGCGATCGGCAGCACGCGGCAGATCGGCTCGCCCCCGTAGGCCCCGCGATGATCGTCGATAAAGGCGATCATCGCTTGAACGGGCGGCCAAGCTCCGCCTGGACAAAATACGCCGATGCTTTTCTCAGGATCTCGCTGCGCGGTCCTTCGGTTCGTTGGCCTGCCGGCGTTCACGAATTTCCCGCTCCAGCGCGTTCATCCGCTCGCGCTCGTCCGTCGTCGGGCCGGCTCGTTGGGCCTGGTCGCGCTCGGCCTGGCGTACCCAATTTCGCAGCGTCTCGCCCGAGCAGCCGATCTTCGCAGCAATCGAGCGGACCGCACCGTATTGCGAGTCGTGCTCGCCCGGGTGCTCCAGCACCATCCGCACCGCGCGTTCACGGACCTCAGGGGAAAAAGGTGGGCTTCGCTTCGGCATGGCTCCATCCTCGCAAGAGTTGAGGCCTCCGGAAAACACGGCGCGGTTCAGTAGAGCCTCCGGGTGATCGCCACCATCCCGTCCACGGCCACTCGGACGGTGCCCTACAGGCACCGCCGGATCGCCTACCGGCGGCGCAATCAGATCGAGCGGCTGTTCAGCTACCTCAAAAACTGGCGGCGCGTTGCGACCCGCTATGATCGCTTAGCCTGCAACTATCTGGCCGCGATCGCGCTCGTTTTCTGTGTCATCGCATAGACCTGCATGAGCCCCTTACCTAATGCCCACGCTGTTTTACCGCTTCCGCTGCACGGATGGGCAGGATCTCGTCGCCGATCTGCGCGGCCGGCGGATGCCGACGCTGGCGCTGGTGCACCCTCACGCCGAGCGGGTCGCCCTTGATCTCACGGCTCGATTGGTCTGCTTTGTACGTCAAGGTCTGCGGCGCAAGTGGTCGAAGGGTGCTGGCCGAGGCGCTCACTGAGGCCCGGACTGATCATCCAGGTATAGAAGACGGAACAGGCGCACCATGACCTTCGATGAAAAGCTGCTGGACAGGCTGCTGCTTGTAATAATCAGTTGAGCTTTGATGCCACGTCGACTGCATAATCACTCCAAGTTCGTAACGGTCGCTGCAACACTGTGCTTGCAAGCTGATCAAGCAATTCGGGCTGCTCGGCGAGCCGAATAAGTGCATTCGCGATGGCTGCTTCGTTCCTCATGTCGATCATGAGCGTGCCCCCACCCGGTGCGACCTCAGCCATCGCTGAGCCTTCGTGGCAAAGGCAGGGCCGCCCGAGCCATAAGCTTTCAAGAACCGGCATTCCAAACCCTTCCTCGCAGGAAGGATACACGCTAGCGTGGTGCGTAGAATAGAGCCTAGCTAAAACATGATCCTCGATTTGGCCAACTAGGTTCACGCCCACTATTCCAGCGGCAAGCGCCCTGATTTCTCTATCTAAGTCCAAGTAGACATTGCGGCGACCAACCAGCGTCATCTCGATTGAATATTTGCTATGTTCCTGCGCTGTCTTTACCGCACGCAGAAGCTGCGGGAGGTTCTTGCGCGGCTCCCACGTGGCGATCGTGAGCAGCTTTAAAGAGTCAGCTGGTTGTCGGCGCGTAGGCACCTCTTGAACCCGCGGCAGGCTGCCGAATTGCGCAGGCAGCGGAACAACTACGATGTTCGGCAGTGGCATTCCTTCGCTCAGAAGGTAATTCCGCAGATGCGTTGCAACGAGATGAGTGGTGGCCAGCACGAGATCAGCGCTTGTGAACATGCGGTAGTAGCGTCGGAACAACGTTCGTTTCGCCTCATCGTACAGATGAGCCAAACGAATTGGGATGAGATCATGGACGATCGCAGCCGACTGCAAACCGTAGGCGCGTGCAACTTGGATTGGATCGAGATCGTCCCACAGCATCGACAATGGGATCTCGGGTACCAGAAGCCAATCCCGCTCTGAAATGCGGCCTGCGGCTTCGGGAAGGCGGAGCGCTCGGCGTACGGGATCCCATCCAGTCGGTACAAGATCGACGCCGTGTCGAAGCAAGCCACCAGCGAGGCGGCGGGTCACACGTTGAATACCTGTCTCGAACGGCTGCATATCTGTAGTCTCGCGCCAGTAGAAGATGCGCGATACGGTCGATGGCTCGTTCCGGCCAATCTGGTCGGCCGGAACAAAGCCTAATTTTAGAAACTGTTTCAGGCGACTGCTCTTAACTGCAGATCCTCCAGTGCTGTGTTACCGGAAAGATCGACATCGGGAAATACCCAACGCGGAAGACAAACTTTACCCTGTTCGATATGCAAGGTAACTTGGCCGTGCATTCCCGATGTCAGTGTGTGCGGAAGCTTTGCTCGGCCCGTAGTCCACCGATGGCCAGGCGAAAGTGTATGAAAACCGATGCACAGCAGGGGATCGTCCAGAGGGACGGCTCGCCTTTCCGTCGCGCCATCACCTAGGGACAACCCCGATAAACACAAGCCGAGCGTCCGCCCGTCCGAGTTATGGTCGACATATGCAGGGACGCTGGTTGCGCTCACCAACCAAATCTCCCTAGCGTCCGCAGTAAATTCGAAGGATGCTGAAAGCCCTTCACTGCGTGGGCGCACGATCCTACCGTCCACCTCCAAATACACATCCTCCCAAACGCCAGGCGTAACAAGCATCCATCCAAGAGCTTCGGCCCGCGCTCGCAACTGGGTACGTACCACTTCAATGAATGCACCGTTGTCGTAGAACGGACGACAGAAATCGGCGTGCGTGCGAGATGCTGTGCTGATCGCAGCCGGTAAAGCAGATAGATCGATTACGCTACCTCCGCCGAAAAAGGTGCGGTTCCCCATTTCGAGGTAGCTTTCCACCGCTTGTCCCTCCGCCAGGATCAGGTCGTGCGTTTCCAATTCGACGTGCCAACAAGTGATGCTCTCCACGTCCTCTTGAACGATGGTGCACCCATTGATGAGGGCAGATGCTGGCACCAGTATCTCTCCCAGGAGATCAAATGCGATAGAGTGTCCTGGTGAGACGAGCAGGTCTCGCGCTGGACGATTGATGCCGAGCGCGCCGGCGCGGATTCGGACTGGCATTACATGGGTTGGATTGGGATGCCGGCGGCAGTCCATGCGTCGTGAGCCGATCCAACGTATCGGGCGGTGCTCTCCCGATGCGGTCACCGCAAGATCGCCGACCGACAGGCTCTCGATTGCTATGTCGCCGCGCGACGTACGAATCAAGGTGCCGATGGTGAAACACACCGGCGCGGCGTACTCTCCTAATGCACCGTTACCGTCGTCAGCAAAGGTAGTGCGGGTCTGACCGGCCGGGGGCGGATTTCCATACATCTGAACATTTGAGAAAACATAGCGATTAGATGTTCGGTCCCACTGTGTGGTGGTACGACTGATGCCGCTTGGAGGGACGCGCTATGGGACAGGTTCTTCACGGCAGCGCCACGACGACTGAGACGGTCCGTCGGGCAATCCAAGCTCGTCAAGAGAGCGTGAGGGCCGCCGCCAAGCGCTACGGCGTCAGCGCCACGACGGTGCAGAAGTGGCGCTCACGCCAGACCAGCACCGATGCTCGGATGGGACCGAAGGAGCCCCGATCCAGCGTACTTAGCTTGGAGGACGAGGCGGTCATCGTCGCTTTCCGCCGGCACACTCTGCTGCCGCTGGACGACTGCCTCTACGCGCTGCAACCGAGCCTGCCGCATCTGACCCGCTCGTCGCTTCATCGCTGTCTGCAGCGTCACGGCATCAATCGCCTGCCGGACGTCGAGGGCGACAAGCCGAAGCGTTCGAAGTTCAAGGCCTACCCGATCGGCTACTTCCACATCGACATCGCGCAGGTCAGCACCGAACAAGGCAAGCTACACCTGTTCGTGGCCATCGACCGCACCAGCAAGTTCGCCTTCGTCCAACTGCATGAGAAGGCGACGCAACGGATCGCTGCAGCCTTTCTACATGATCTGATCGCGGCGGTGCCTTACACGATCCACACGGTGCTCACTGATAACGGCATCCAGTTTACCGACAACAAGCCAGTGAACGAGGAGGTCGAAGCGAAGGCAGCCGCCTACTGGGCGACCCAGGACGGGCCGCGCCTGTACCGCTGGCATTCGTTCGAATGGGCGTGCGAGCAGACGAAGATCGAGCACCGCCTGACCAAGCCGCGCTGCCCATGGACGAACGGTCAAGTCGAGCGGATGAACCGAACTATCAAGGACGCCACGGTCAAGCGCTACCATTACGAGAGCCACAAAGAACTCCGGCAGCACCTGCAGCTGTTCGTGGATGCCTACAACTACGGACGCCGGCTCAAGACCCTACGCGGCCTTACCCCCTACGAGTTCATCTGCCAGGCCTGGACGAAAGAGCCAGAACGCTTCAGGCTCGATCCGTCACACCACATGCCGGGACCGAACATCTAAGGCTGCCGTCTTGATTCCCGGGGACACCACTCCCCGTGAACAATATCATATCTGGATTATCTAAATTTGTCGCATTCAGCGTCTGGGTCGTCGGAGTAGATGATCCTGGAAGCGTATATGTCAAAGTGACCGTGCTGTTGCTATCCGTAACAGTTCCATTAACGGTGACTGGAAAGTCATAAGTATCGTCAATTCGGAAGCTTCGAGTGGCATTTGTAGGCACACCGCCATCGTCTGTGCCGAAGAAACCAGCCTGAAAGACGGTTTTATTAAATGTAATCGGCAGCGCCATTACCTACTCCCCAAAGATATTATTATTGACGAAAATCAATTACCCTACAGAAGGTAAGATTGCATCTCGAAAAATGGCCTATAAGTTTCCAAACTGCAATCTAAAAATTCGTGAAAATCTCATATAACGGTAGTCATTAGGTGTATTTAGAAGCGTGTTGCTTGATTGCCACAAAATAAGCTCACATTATTGCTTTATGGTTTTGTTCCAGTCATGCTCAATACTATATGGCAACATTTTTTGCTAGATTCTCCCGCATAAAATGCCAGATCTTCCCGAAATTGCTGAAACTAGCTCCGATTGATGCGTTACGCGCTTTGACGAACCGCATGGTCATAGCGATGTTGTTTCGTCCGCACCGTGTAACGGGCCTGCCATTCACAGTCAGTTCCGCCTCCCGATATCGTTCCAATTCAGACAGCATGCCTATCGTAACCGATTCGACCGTCGGACGGGCCTCGGGATTGACGGCTATACACTTGAGGTCCGCGGAACCCGGATCTGCCTGCAGAGTATCGACGCGCACGAGAGCGCGCAGGTCTGCAAGGACACTGCCGGCAAGGACTACACCGCGGCCAAACGGCGGCTCTCGCCCTGTCCGACCACATTGGCGAGCGCTTGGTAACCTGCGATCCACCCGACACCGATCGCTACGGCCGGGTCGTGGCCGTCTGCCGAGCCGAAACCGAGGATCTGAACGCTTGGATGGTCCGCCTGGGCGACGCCATTGCGTACTGGCGCTACGCCGAAAACTACGCCAATTCCGTGTTCGCCGCGAAGACGCTGCGACAGGGCATCTGGGCCGGTACGTTCCAAGAGCCGTCTGAGTGGCGCCGCCAGATGAGCGCAGGCGGCAAGCATTCGCGGCCTGAGACCGTCACGCCGCCGAGCGGCTGTAACGTCAAGGGCAAGATCTCGACCGGGGGCGAACAAATCGACCAGCTGCCTGGCTCGTGCGACTACGAGCGGACCCGCATCAACGACCCGGCCGGCGAATGCATGTTCTGCTCGGAGAACAAGGCGAAGGCGGTTGGGCGGCGCGCCTCGCGGGGCTTAACAGAGGCTCGTCCGGGCCGAGGGTCAGTGGCTGGCTCAGTAGGCTGCACCATCTCGGATATGATGTCCTTGGCCTAGCATAGCGGCGAATATCTGCCAGGGCGGGTATAGGCTCTGCACCGGCCGCACAACCGCCGGCCCCGATCAGTGTTGTAGGGGCAAGCGCACGAGCTCGGGTAGCTGGCCAATGACGCGGCGATGAGCAGCATTGCGATGGCAGCCGTTGAAAGCGCCGGCGCGACGCTCGGAGGTTTCGGTTTGGCTTCCTCCGCCGCGGGCGCTTGGTCGGACAGGTGCTTGGCCTGCATCCATCCTTCGCGCTGCGTCAGATCATGCCGTACCCATGGGCGATGATGGCTCGGGTCAGCGCATCCTCGTCGGCCGTCAGTGTGGGCACGTAGCGCTGCGTGCCCCAGTGCTGGCCGACGGTCCGGCAGGCGTGACGCTCCAAGAGGCCGTACTTCTCCCGGATCCCATCCACCGTCTGCTTGCGTCGCTCGAGGGCTAGATGGGGTATTCGGGGTGCGTCGCGCGGTGGAAGCGGCATGATGGTGCTCCGAACCAACCTCGGAGCCCTGCCATGGACCAGCAGCACCACGTCGGCCTCGATGTCTCCGTGAAGGAGACCGCGATCTGCATCGTCGATCCCCACGGCAAGGTCGTGCACCGCGCCACGGTCGAGAGCCATCCCGAGGTTATCAGCCGGCATCTCAGCGACCTCGGGCACAGCTACGGGCGTGTCGGCCTGGAGGCAGGGCCGCTCTCGCCTTGGCTCTACGCCGGCCTAGTCGAGGCAGGGCTCCCGGCGATCTGCGTTGAGACCCGTCACATGCACGCCGCCCTCTCGGCGCGCATCAACAAGACCGACCGCAACGACGCCATGGGCATTGCCCAGATGATGCGGGTCGGCCTGTTCAAGCCGGTTCACGTCAAGACGCCGGCCAGCCAGCAACGCCGCCTGCTCCTGACCTCGCGCAAGCTCCTGCAGCGCAAGGCCTACGACATCGAGAGCGACCTACGCGGCCAGTTGCGCAACTTCGGCCTCAAGGTCGGCGTCGTGGGGGCTGCCGGGTTCGAGCAGCGCGTGCGCAACCTCGTGCTTGATCTGCCGTTCGTCGCGGCCGTGGTCCTGCCGCTGCTGGAGGCACGCTCCGCGCTGCGGACCCAGCTCGCCAAGCTGCACAAGATGCTGCTGGACCAGGTCCGTACCGATCCGATCTGCCGGCGGCTGATGACCGCGCCCGGTGTCGGGCCGATCGTGGCGTTGACCTACCGCACCTGCGTCGACAATCCGGCTCGGTTCGGGCGCTCGCACTGCGTTGGGGCACATTACGGTCTGACGCCGCGGCTCTACCAGTCTGGCGAGACGATGCGGATCGGACGGATCTCGAAGTGCGGGGACACGATGATGCGTGCCGCGCTGTATGAGGCCGCGCTCGTGCTGCTGACCAGCCCGCGCGGCCGGTGGTCCTCGCTGAAGGTCTGGGGACTGGCGGTGGCCAAGCGGCGGGGCATGCAGAAGGCGCTCGTGGCCGTCGCCCGCAAGCTGGCGATTGTGCTGCACCGCATGTGGCGCGACGAGACGGACTTCCGCTGGTCGGTCGCGACCGCTACGGCGGCCTGAGGCCCGCACACCAGCATCACGCAACACCGAGCTCCTCCGGCGTGGAGGAGGTCCCTGTGGGGACGACGGGAGCGGGTGAGACCGAGGAAACTCAAGCGTCGGTTCTGCCGAGCGCGCGGCTTGAGAATCGCTCCACCCACTCCCTCTGATCCCATCATGAGGCGGCCCACGCCGACCTCGGAGAGAAGCAAGAGCTCCACAGGACCGTTCACGCGCCGAACTAGGATGCGCACGAAAGGGAGTTGACCGATGAACCCCGAATAGAGAATAAGTTTCCCGAGGCGACGTCCGCCAGCACCTGCTTTTCCAAAGACAGGTCCGCAACGAGCCGCCGCAGCCGACCGTTCTCGCGCTCCAGGTCCTTCATCTTCCGGACCTGGTCGCCTTGGAGACCCCCGTATTCCTTGCGCCAGCGGTAATAGCTCTACTCAGAGATCTCCGCCTCCTGCAGGCCAGCGCCAAACTCTTAACTTGTGCCGTTTGCACCTCGATCTGGCGCAGCGTCAGCACCACCTGCTCTGCGCTCGTCTTCTGACCTCGCCGCATGTTCGACTCTCTTGGTCCCGGCTAATCCTCTCAATCAGCCTGGTCCAAAGCCAGCCGGTCAGGTCATATTTCGCCGGACCGTTTGACGAGTCCTCTATCACTCCAGAGATCTGTCCGAATGGTGCTGCCCCTCGCGGTGACGACACGGATTGCCTCGGCATCACTGGTAGCTCTGATGTCACGCACATGGATGATGCGTCCATCGCTATGGCGGGTGATCGCGGAGTAGGATCGCATCTGCGGCAGATCGCACGCAGCAAGTGTCGGTCGGGCGTACCCCATTGATTCTCCACGCCGCAGTGCATTGCAATTTGTGGAATACCAGCAAGATTTAAATTGGTTCGTTATTCCCGAACAGTTGGCACACACGATCCTGCGATCAGAACGGCGTTCCCTCGATATTGAACCTGATTACTATTTCGGTGGGCGACATCAGCCAGAAGAAAACCCGCCACAACTCTCTCTGGGAGGATGAAAACACAGATGGGTGCACCAGGAGGAAGGGCTACGTACCGTAGCAGGTCGAGGGCGGTCACCTCTCACATTTGAAGGATCAGCCCAGGCAGCGGATGTCCTGCATACCACTAAAAAAGCTCTTGGATTGTATCTACCATCTCGCGATGCTCCTGGTGCTTGCCCTGGGTTTTGTGATTCTCCTTTTGACAGTTCCTCGTGATGAGCGCTTTCCACTGTGATACAACACCTGCACGCTCTCTCAGTGCCGCACGTTATCTCAAAGCAAATTTAAATATTGTTGCGCGCCAAATTTTTTGGTCTCTCAGAGCTATAT
>NZ_JBWXPR010000002.1:0-28017 GCF_056680125.1 Methylobacterium sp. BI1
ACAGCGCCGGAAGTGTCGCGTGAGAAGCCGGCGACGATGCTCTGGGTCCCTTTGTAATTAGTGTTAGTGGCGGACGAGTCTACCGAAAGCCAATTCTGACCGCTCGAGTTCGACGAGTCGGCCGTCGCCTTCATCTTATTTTGAATGGCGGTGATCTCGGTCTGGACCTTGGAGCGATCGACGCCGGGCTGTAGAGCAGTCTGCAGCTTAGCGCGCATGTTCTGCAAGTCAGTGATGATGCTGTTGAGGCCATTATAGGCGGTGTCAACGGCTGATGAACCCAGGCCGAGGGAGTCCTTAACTGCGCCCAAAGAAGCGTTATCTGAGCGGACCGTAGTCGCGATTGACCAGTAGGCGGCGTTGTCGGAGGCAGCCGAAACGCGCTGGCCGGTCGAGACCCGGTTGCTGGTCATGTCGAGCTGAGTGTTGATGCTCTTGAGGGTCGTCAGCGCCGTCATAGCGGCGTTATTCGTCAGAAGGCTGGTCACGGTGTCTCGATCCTAGAACGGGAGAGGAGAGGCGGAGGGACATCCGGACTCACACCGGGAAAGCAGAGCGGCATCATGCCTATAGGCCCGCAACGGGGGCCTAACCTGCTACGCACTACACCTCGGGCTCTCACCGGTTCGGCAGATCGGCATCATGCCTACAGGCCGCAAAGCCTGCTCCACCGCGCTTAGGCTGCCGCTGCGCTTCGGTAAACGCGATCATGACCGGCTCTCCGGTTCTAGGTGTAGGCCGTTATCAAGCGCTTAAGGGGCCTCCAGGGGGCAACGCGGTGGTGAATTGCGGTTAATAGACTGCTTAGAACTTTCGTTGTTGTCACCGCTTAATTGATTGGAGCCATATCCTTTTTGAGCTCAGACCGAATAGTAACAAGAACTTTCTGTAGGTTTCTTTCTTGGCATGCTCTCCAGATTTTTTTCTGTGTAGATGATGGCAGTTTTACGACACAGTCCTCTAGACAACTTTGCCAATTGTCTTTGAGCTCAGGCTCAATCATCATTTGCTGAGCATAGTAATACGCTTTCTGAAGATGTGATTTTGCTGTCTCCGCGGAAACGATCTGGCTAGGAAGCAAGAATGTATCTGCTAGCATGATTTCCATGCTGAAGGAGTCATGCGCCCTTATCAGTGCCCCATTCAGAAAGAATACTTCTCCCTTACGGATGAATGCCGTGGTCTGACTTGTCTTTGCCATGCTGTTCGCTCGCTCATAGATCTGACCGCTTATCTGCGGGTTAAATCCTGTGGAGCTTGTGCGAGCCTACCGCTGAAAGCTGTCTACCTCACGCTGGCGGTTGAGCTTGTGGGCCCAGGAACGGTCCAACCGGGAGGAGTTGGAGCACTCCTGCTCATGGTTAATGAAATCTCAACGAATGCCTTCGATGGAGGGATCATGGGGGCATCATCGGTGCCGCATCATCGTCCTCTCCGAGCGTCCGCACATGCCCAGCGACTTCAAATTGATGACCTACGCTGAGATCGCTGACTCGCTGGGCATCAACGCGGAGAGCGCCCGCAATCTCGTGCGTAGAAAGGGCTGGCGGCGGCATGACTGCGAAGGCGGGTTTAGCCGTATTTGGGTTTCCGCAATTGAACTCGCTGAGCATTCAAAGAGGGTGGTGCGGTACCGCGATCTGAATGGCCTCGACCCCGTTCCATCGACGACTGACCGCAAGCGCATCGTGGCTGCGATGGAGGAGCATGTCGCCAGCTTACGGGCAGAAATCGGCCGATTGTCCGAAATGCTGGCGGAACAGCGTTTAGAGCACGAGCAGGAGCGACGGAAGTCGACCGATCTGGCGTCCGAACTTGGAGCTGTTCGCTATATCCTAGTAGAGGTCACAGCTGAACGGGATACAGAGCGCGTTCAGGCTCGGCAGGTGGAAGCCCTGAGTGCTGTCCTCGATGTGGAAAGGAAGCATGCGGCTGAACTGCGTGAGGATCGCGACCGTTGGCGCGAGGCCGCGGCAGGACGCTTCAGTGTAAGCTGAACGGGTATCAATTGTACGGCGCGCTCAATAGCTTCCTAAACGCCACAACAGCCGTTTTCGTGGCCGGACTTGTCTAGACAATCATCGGCCTGACTATTTGTCAGCAGTGCACTTCACGGAATGGTAATTGTCTCACGCGATCTTCTCGTGGAGATGACGACTTCCGACCTCTTTCGCATCATGGCCGCAGCCTTCGCGCTCGGCGGGATCATCATGATGATGGTCCAGCCTGAGCCATCATGGAAAGGTGTGATGAGTGGAATATTTGGACTGATCATGTTTCTTGCCTGCTCGGCGATTGCTTGGCTACTACCAACAGCCGGCAGAAAGAAGAGCAGCTATGAGATTGTGAATGATGGTTTGCAGCCGAATATTCCAGGCCCAACAAAAACTAGAGAACTTCTGCCCTCACAATTACCTGAGCTTAAAAAGCATATCAACCGGCGTAGGTGGCGTGGAAAATTTAGGACTGAATAGATTTATTTCATCAGTTAGACGAGCTGCTTGGTTGCAACCAGAGCTTACTGGAGCACTTTAGTCCCACTCGATCTCCAAAGATCGCTCAAAGGCAACGTCTCCTAGTTCTTTGCCCTTATGGTCTACGACCACGACGTCCTGAAAGCCCCTCCGCCGCAGCTCCCACGTCTTCTCCATCGCTTGTTCGTCCGTGCCGCAGGCGAAGCTCATAGCCCTGCCGCTCGGATCGATCCCCTTCACTGTGAACACGACATGCTCTCCGCTCTTGGCAGAGATATGGGCTGCCGAGCGAAAGACCGCACCCTCATTTAGGACGTGGGGGAGGGCCCTGGCCGGCAAGCGCAGGTTCTTGTCTTTCCGCGAACAGGCTGACAGCGGACTTTACAGCGGCTGATAGGGCCCTCGGAACAGGTCACCTATCGCCTTACGACGAAAGAGAGTTCGCCAGCGACGGCGTTGATGTTCGGGCCGATCGTGGTTCATATGACAACGCTGGCAGAAGGCAGCGAGGTTCTTGGGCCCGTTGTTGGCGGTGTCATGATCGCGGTGCCCGGTGGCGAGAACCACGCGCGTGGTTCGCACACGCCCGAGAACATCATCCGTCCCGATCGCCAGGCAGATGAAGCGTCCGGCTCCATCACGCCAGGAGTCCGCCTCTCCATCCCACCAGCGCCCATCGCCGAGATGAAAGACGCGCTGTCCATGAGGACGGGCGCAAACCTCACAGCGCCCCTTCGCCCGCTCGAAGCGGATCACAGCCGAGAGCTCGCGCCAATCGATGGGGTAGAAGAAGCGGTGCTCGCGCCGGATCGGCATCCAAGTCAGTCCTGACGTACCGCAGCAGCTGCCGCGGCGGCCTGGCTCCGGGTACGTGCCTGAGGAAAGTAGTTGTAGAAGGTGTCCCGGCTGACCCCCAAGCGCTTGGCGATGGCCGCGATCGAGATGGTGCCCGAGTGCAGCAGGGCGCGGCCCACCTCGATGTCTGCCTCACTGAGCTTCTTCGGACGTCCCCCTTTGCGTCCTCGCGCCAGGGCCGCCTTCAGCCCCTCCATGGTGCGCTCGCGGTTGAGGTCGAGGAAGTACTCCGCCATAGCGCCGTGCATCTGCAGGGCAAAGCGTCCGTGCGCCGTGTCGCTGTCGAACTGCTCGGTGAGGGAGCGGAAGTGGACGTCGTTCTTCCGCAAGCTGTCGATGGTGCGCATCATCTCGACGAGGGAGCGACCGAGGCGATCGAGCTTCCAGACGACGAGCACGTCGCTCGGCCGCAGGTAGGCGAGCGCCGCCTCGAACTCGGGACGCTTGGTCCCAGCCTTGCCGGACTTCTTCTCCTCGAACAGGCGCTCGCACCCGGCTCGTGTTAGCGCATCGCGCTGTAGGTCGAGGTTCTGGTCGAGGGTGGAGACGCGGGCATATCCGACAAGCATGTCGGGATAGTCGCTGAAGAGGGTTTATTCCGCAATAGAAATCCGGTCATATTTTCCCGACGGAAAGAGGGTGGTTTTTGGCTGCTCGAACTGGGACCGTCGATGATGCTGGGAAAACGATCGGATACCCGACAAATCGTTCAGGTTGCTATCGATCTTGGAATGGGGCCACGGCTTGGTTCAGAACGGTTCGGTGCTAGGCAGGTGTCGAACAAGAACCACAGGAGGGGGGCCGCTCCTCTCCAATTGGCTACCCTTAGACAATGAACTGTATCGAAAAGGCGTCGTTCTTCCCTACAGACGGGGGTACTTCATGCTGCTGATTGATGACGTCCAAGCAACTGGTTGGCGCTGCTTCTTTAGAAGCACGTACATCGCGTGCCGATTTATTTCTGTGGTTGCATATGATTTTTGGAGGCATGATCCGAGCCGAACCCCAGCGCGTTTGGATCAGCGATCTAGAATTTGAAATAGCTTTTCCTAATAGATCTGTGCGTCAGATCTGCAATCGCTCTCGAATGTCGTCAGACGTGGTCAGCTCTTTACCACTCACGCCTCGTAGCATGTGCAACGAGCTTATGACGCATGTCGTTATTGCAATCTCCGTTTGTCATTCGCCACCGAATTCTCGGTAGTTCTCAGCAGCATGGCAGGGATGCACCAATTTGAGACTTGGCTTATGGTATATAAGTTGCTAAGCGGGATTTGCGGCAGCGCATCAACTTGGCAGGATAGGTTTCAATCCCAGCGATGGAAGAGAAGTCACCCGTCTTTCCCTCAGGGTCACTCGGCCGCGGATCAGATGCACTGGTAATACCGCCAGTAGGTCTCTGCACACCGTCCCGGCGCATCAGCAAGCGGAGCCTTGACATCACCATTGCCCTCGCAGCTCTGGTCCTGTTGAGTCCCCTGCTGCTCATCATCGCGATCCTGATCTGGGGAGGGGACCGTAAGGACCCTGTTTTCAGGCAGACTCGTACCGGCCGCCATGGAGCGACCTTCAGAATTTATAAGTTCCGGACAATGCGCGTGCTCGAGGATGGAGCTGTCGTTCAGCAAGCTACGAGAGACGACGTACGCGTGACAACGATCGGACGGGTGCTTCGCCGGACCAGCCTTGATGAGTTGCCTCAATTGATCAATGTGTTGAAAGGAGACATGTCCCTGGTTGGTCCGCGGCCACATGCTGTGGCTCATGACGAGTTCTATGGTCGCGAAATTCTCAGCTACCAGCACCGGTTTGCTGCTCAGCCCGGCCTAACCGGTTGGGCGCAGATTAACGGATCACGCGGCGAAACGCCGACAATTGAGCATATGCGTCGGCGGATCGCCTTAGACCTTTGGTATATCGAGAACCAGAGCCTTGCGCTCGACGTAAGCATCATAGTCCGCACAGCTTGGATCGAGTTGACCCGGCGCGCCAACGCGTACTAGGCATAACGCAAGCTTTAGAGGCTGTGCGTCGGTTTGGCGAAGCAGTCGCTGCTGTTCTGATGAAAAGTGAACACGCCCAAATATGGCAAGATCGCTCGGACATGCGCCATGAAGGGTATGTTTCTAAACATCGTGCTCGGTGGTCTACTGGGCCGGTTTTATAGCATAAACCTTTTTTGGGTATGCATACCTCTCACGGCAGTAGAAGTTCTCTACTATCGCATCATCCATCATCTATCGGCGGCAGGATGCCTGCGGCGTGGTCTGGTGCTCATTGTTGCTGCAGAATTTGCTTTTCTTCTTGGGGCACTGTTCCGTCCCTTGCGCGAGAAAAGTAGGCATGATCGTCAGGGTATAAACTGAAATAAAATGACTATTATAGTTGGAATCTCCGAATATAGTACAAATTTGTATCTTATGGATCATTTTAATTACTTATAGAACAATTGTTTAGAAGAGAACTAGATTAACGACTCGGCATCGCTCGGAAGCGTCGCGTTAAGCGCCTGAAATTTTTAGTTCTTAACCAGCCTTCCACAGCGTGCCTGTGCATCAAGTGTATGTCAGGGGTGGGTCGGATGCGGACGGCGTCTTTTGTCGGGATTACGAGCGTTTCGCCTACGCCGCCGGGGTGTTCGCTTTATCGGACGGAATGCCGTGGCGAACCTCTAGGATCGCCTCGTCGCCCCAGGCCATGATCCCCGACATGGCGAAGTCGCGACGCTTGCCGTTGTCGGGCTCGTCGGCCGTGAGGAGCCATTGCGGTTCCGGGTGCCACTCCGTCGAGCCAAACCACATCGGGCCGGGCACGATCCGCCGAACGGCCTCCTCCCCGCGCCAGTTCCGATACAGAATGCGGACAGGTCTCATTGACGTGGCGGCGGTCATAACTTGGCCTTTTCTGAAAATGTCGGGATAACGACCGGATACCCGACATTTAGTACGATAGGATAGTTGTCTTACTAAGTTGGCGATATTGATTTCGTCGCTTTGGATAGGCAAATGTGCCTGTAACCCTGATAGTCGGCGTAACCGCTCGAAGTTGAGTCGCTGTTGCTCCCTTTCGTGATAACCATAATTTCCAATTGGTCTCACATTTTAGCAGTCGGTCATGCTATCGTCCGCAGAAATTGTACTGACGCCGAAGTGCCAACAGTCCTATTGTTTCCCTAAATTCAATCATGCTCAGCGTCTCTGAAAGCCCATCGATTACGACAGCCGAACCAATCGTGTTCGGCGGCCTATTCGGATGGTTTAGTCCGGGCACGACGCGCCGCGGTGTCATCCTGTGCGGCGCAAGTGGTTTTGAGCAGCTCTCGGCGCACCGCCCTTGGCGACAGCTAGCTGATCAGATCGCGGCTTTGGGCTGTGCGACCTTGCGCTTCGACTATCCCGGCGAGGGGAACTCCACCGATGTCGGCGCCACAAGCCTGACCGCCTGGATTAATGCGATCCATCACGCCGTGCGCTTTCTGCGCGAGGAGATTGGTGTCGAACAGGTCGTTCTCGTTGGGCTTCGGCTCGGCGCAACCCTTGCCGTGCTTGCAGCTTTGGAAACCAGGGTCGATCGGCTCGCTCTGCTGGCACCCTGCTCGACGGGACGGGGCTACCTGCGCGAGGTGAAGTTGCGCGAACGGGCCATCAATGGGCTGCCGGACGGTACGGCACTCACCCAAGACCTCGGCCACCTCTCTGTCGGCGGTTTTTCGATCAAGCCAGATTTTGCCGAAGAGTTGGCAGCCATCGACATTCGCTCTGTGGCGACCCTGCCCGCTCCGCGTATCCTGATCCTTGGCGCAGAAACAGGAACGCTTGCGACCCGCTACGCCGCCCTTGGGGCTGACGTCACATCTGGAGCCCTGCCGGGCCTTGCGCAGCTTGTTGGTAATCCGCTTTTCGCCGTGGCGCCGAACATGGCCTACGAGAGAGTCGTCAGCTTCGTCTCTGAAGGCGTCGAGCCGCGTGCGTTTCAGGCAGCTCCCCTTGTTGCGTCCACACACCTGAGTGAAGCTGGCTGGTGCGAAGAGGCTGTGCGCTTCGGACCAAACCTGTTTGGGGTTCAGACAAAGCCGAAAAGTGCCGCAACAGGCGTACCAACGGTTCTGTTCATTGCGGCTGGCCTCAGTGTTCATTCGGGCTGGGGGCGCCAAGCAACCCGCATAGCCCGCACCCTGGCGGTTTCAGGAGTGCCGTCGTTGCGAGTGGACCTCGCCGGCATTGGAGACAGTCCGGATCGGCCCGATGGCACCTCGCCGATCTTCGCTGTCGACGCTTGGCATGACCTGCGTCACGCTATCGATCACCTCGATGCACAGGGCGCCGGGCCAGTGGTTCTCCTCGGGATGTGCAGCGGTGCCTACGCGGCATTTCACGCGGCTTACCATGACGACCGCGTTGCCGGCGTGGTTCTCGCCAATCTGCCCTGCTTCGACTGGCACCCTGACAACGACCTCGACGCTTACCTGCACCGGACGATCGGTGATGCCTCAACCTACGCTGCCCTGCTTGCGAGGGGCACAACTTGGCAGCGTCTCGTCACAGGGCAAATCAACGTTCGCGCCATTGGCCGTGTCCTTGCTGGCCGCGCCGTTCAATCGATCCGGCGCCGGTGGAGAGACCTGTTCCGCGCTAGGCCGCTCGGCGGCAGCGTTCCACGCAGGATTGCGGCGATGCGCCGTCGTGGGATGCAGCTAAGGCTCATCTACACGGCAGGAGATCCGGGCCTTGCTCCATTGCGGTCACAACTCGGACGTCTGCCGAGACTGATCGAGCGACGTCTCGGGGCACCGGTAACGATTTTGGCAGGGACGGACCACAACTTCAGCACCCTCGAAGCGCAAGCGAGATTAAGTGAGAACGTGCGCGAGATCATCACTGCGATCGGCACTCAGCAAGTTTCGTCACATGCGAAGCGCACCTTTTGGTAGATGCTGGACGAACGGTGGCGCTCGATGCGCGGTCCTGTGATCCGATTACGGAAGCCGATCAGCAGAAATCCTTCCTTCGCGGATTTTGCCGCAAGCCGCATCGACCGTCGGTAAAATGATCACTTTCCGGCCCGCGTCGAGCAGGAACGCGTCTGGGTTAGCGCTTCAGAAGAGGCCTCTATCCTCACCGCCGAGTAACTTCTCGATCTGGCCCATGCCTTGCACTCGGGCCTTTGCTTCGGACGGATGATCGCGATCCGATCGCTGGATCATCCTACCATGTCGCCGGATGGCCCATTGCCAGCTCCCTTCACGCCGTGGGTTCGGTTCGACCTGAAGAGTGTACGGATAGGTGTCGGTCGTTGCCTCTGTCATGCCGAAGATATGCCAGCGCCCCCGGTGAGCGTCATCCGATCAGAGTGCTCTAGAATGCCTCAGGACGGCTACCCGTCGCTGTGTACGCGACGGCACATGGCTCGCAAGGCATCATGACGGAATGACCTCCTCACTTGGCGCGTTAACTTCTCGCTAACCATACTGCCTCACGCGGGCTCTCTGGTGTGAGGAGCGCAATGATCAAAGTAGCAGAAGATGGTCTTGGCGCTTTGGAGAGGATCATCGCGAAGGCGGAGGCGCGCAGGGTTGATATGATGATCCAGATCGCCTTCCTTGAGGCGGACGATCTAAATTCGACTGAAGCGCACGCCGATTTGGCGGCCATCGAGAGGCTGCTGAAGACGATGCGTAAGCAGCGGCGCCTCCTCGAAACGAGCGTTCTTTGCAATGAGGCCGTCAGGCAGGAGGCTGGTCCGCTCCAGATTGCAGCTTAGAGCGACCGCTGGGGGCTCATGGATCTGAGTACCTGGACATGACAACGGCGCAGGGCCAAAGGCCACTGCGCCGCTAGTTGTGGTCGCCGAGGGGGGCAAAACGACGACCGACCTTTTGATGGACCCAAGCCCTCGGTAGGGATGTGCGGTCCGGCACGGTTCGGCAAAGCGCCTTACTGCCGAGATGGGTGAGAAGGCGCTCCCGCCCTTCGCCGTCACGGGACTTCGATCGTGAGAGGGCATTTTCCAATTCGGTCTCGCAGATTTGCACTCAGAGTGTGATCGTGGTGGCAACGGCAACGCCTATTGAGATCGCTGCAGCGACCAAAACGGTGCTCTTAAGGACAATCTTTCCTAGGCTGTTCATCCGTCCCAATTCAGCAGGGAAAACGTCTGCCGTGAGATACATTTGATACGGTCCTGAAGATACCTCATGCACTATCTTCAGGACGACAAACTGATATTTATTTCGCTTATGAAAATGCTAGCTTCGGTTTGATCAGCAGCATCATGCCCCTCGCGCTTTCTGCGAAGGCAACCAATGTTTCGGCCGCAATCTTCCTTGAAAAGGTGTTGGCTTCGTTCGCGGTCTCAATAGTGATTGCGACGATTGGGGCCGCGTTAATCGCGGCTTTGACACTAGCGTTGTAGGCGGCGCGTTTGGCAGGGGTCATACCCATACTCCCTAAAATCTCTGATAGGTGAGTGAGTGCCAAAGGGCACGACGCTTCGACTAGCTCATACCCACATCAGGATCAGACAAGATTTCACGGCCAGCCGCCCTTTGACGGAGACCGCGCAGACCTGATTGGATCATGCCATGAGTATCCGTATTTCTTTCGCCGCCGCTGCTTTCGCTTTAATCATTGGTGCGATTGCTTCGCCCGCATCGGCTCAGAGCTATACCGCGCCTGCTGGCATCTCGGCCGCCGCTGCGCCGGGCAGCTTCCAGAACACCCGCTCCTATGACGACATCACAACGGGCTCGATCAGCACGGCTAGCGGTGGCCAGCTTTCCGTTCGGTTGCCCGAGCTGAGGACGGATAATGACTACACACCCGGGGCTACTCGACACTACGGGCCGCGCGGTGAGCCGCTAGCGTACTGAACCTGCTACCAAGAGAAGCTGTGAGCGGCGGGGCGTGAGCCCCGCCGTTTTCGTATCGGGGGTCACGAGTGCCACTCCCGCAGCCCCGCCCATGCCTTGTCGATGATGCTTTCCCGGCGCTCAGCACGGTCAGGAGCGGCCTCGGCGACAATTCTCAGGGCAGCCTCCATGACCTCGCGTTCGCCCGCTGCTGAGGCTTCCTCGCCCTTCCGCCGGATCGCAGCTTGGAAAGCCTTCACCGCCGGTCCGGCCGTAAGCCCGCTCTCGACGGCCGCCACAAGGCGCAGCAGAGCCTCTGCGATCGGCATGATGGCCTCCTGCCACGGCGGGGCGGGCGTTGCTTCGGATCCGAGAGGTGCTGCGGAGATGGGTACGGTCGTGCGCGGTCGGATCATGGCGTCGTGCTCCTGCACTGGAAATCTTGGTTTGATGCGTGAGTGCCAAACGGCACTGCGTCCCGGCAGAGGCAGGCCTAGATCAAGGTCACCGAACAAGTCACGGCCCACCGCCATTCGACGGAGACCGCGCAAACCCAAGTTGATTGTGCCATGAACACTCGTTTTGCTTCTGCTGTTGTTGCTATTGTCCTAAGCGTTAGCGCGATTGCTTCGCCTGCTTTGGCTCAGAGCTACACAGCCCCTGCCGGCATCGCTGCCGTGGCAGCGCCTGGTGGTCTTGAGGGCCGCAGCTACGACGACATCACCACCGGCTCCATCGGCTACGGCCGCCGACACGACTCGGCCCAGGAGGGCAATGCCAACCAGCCAAACTTCGTGGTCCAGCAGTACGGCCAGACCTCTGGTGGCCCGCGGCGCTAAGCCCTCACATGATTGAGACGACTGGCGGCGGGGCGAAAGCCTCGCCGTTTTCGTGTCTGGGTTCATGCGGCTTTCCCCCTGGAAAGCCACTTTTCAGCGGCCTTGTGGGCAAGGGCGACGATCTCTTCGATCCAAGCAGCATCTGCGTTGGTGACACGGACGGAGCGTTCGAACGCCTTGAGGCGAGCCCGCTCGGCCTTGGTGAGGAAGCGGCCTCCGAACGCCTTCGGCATCGTCCAGTCGAGGGTGACGGCGTAGCCGGCAGCTCGGCTCCAGGGCTCAATTCTCTGCGTGTCCTACAGGCGCATTCCCGGCCTGTTGCAAGGCGCGAAAGGATTACGGCCCCTGGAGGTCGACGGCGGCGAGGAGCGTTTCGGAGCGGCGGCCATGAGCGCTCCATGAGGCGAAGCTTGGATAGCCCCCTTATCAAAGAATTTCTTGGGCCGCCTCTCGCATGACACGGATCCATGTGTTCATTTTACGGCGAAGCTCGATAGCTTCCGCGGTGTAACGCCCATGGCGGTACATACCGTTCTTTGAACCTTTCGGAGCACCAGGAGAACTGCCTCCATGCATTCGACACCGTCCGTTCGACATAGCAGATGAGTGGCAGGTACTTCCGCTTCGTGTTCTGGCGCCGCATCGTGGCGAGGCATGCATCGGCCTTTGCATAGGGTTGTCCGCAAGTTTCATTGAGGGCCCCTCCCCCTGGCAGACGAAGCACTGACCGATCCGACAACGGCCTGCCCGCCAGCTTCGACCGTGACGCGCTCGACCCTCACGGTCTGCTGGCCGTCACTGCGATAGCGCTTGAGCGCCTCGACCTGCGTCGTGAAGGTCCGAGCAAGCTTGTTGAAAGCACGCTCGGCCCCTTCCTGCTGAGGCAGGTTCTCCACGTGAGCCAAACGACGCGCAAACGTCATCGTTGCTAGGTGAACCGCGGCCATCTGCGATGCGAGCATTGCCTCGACCTCATCTCGCGGTTCAATCCCATCGATGACCGAAAGCACAAAGTTGATGCCCGCCTCATCAGGTTCTGACCCGTGACTAGCAACATTCGCGATTTGGCTCACGAGCCCGTTCATGAAGGGAAGGCTCACCGTGCCAAGCGCATTCATGAGATTGACTGAACCGGTCATCGGGTCTGAGTGATCAGGCTGGGTCGTGACGCCTGTTTTACCCTTGCTGACTTGAATGCGCGCCGAGGGCCGCTTGTCACTTCGTGTAATGTAGCGCGACAAGGCTACTTTTTCGGCTGGCGTTGGCTTGTACGGCTCCAGGATAGTGACTGATGAGGTTTTCGCAGGAGCCACTTTCTTTTGGGGTTTCGCCATAGATGACCTCCTTATTGCGCACTGCCACAGATGGGCAGCTGTCTACTTTATGCCCCTGATGTGTAGGTGAGGTGGATGGGGGGCATAGCTTCGCCTGGCACTGACGAAGCCTGCGACCTGACGTGCCGGAGCCGGCGTATTGGTCACATAAATCGATGGACGAAACCCTGTCGGGGAGGCCGGGGTCAGGCGGTCGGCCTTTACTCGCCGCTTCACCTCTCCCGAGGTCTGACGCGGAGCGAACCGGCTGCACATCGATCTGCAGACCTGGTTGTCTGTGGGTTTGGGGCGACCCGTTCCCACTCCTGCAGCATCCTCTGCCGCTTGTTGCCGGTGCCGTCCGGCTTTTCACGGGATCCCGGAACTGACCTGGCTAGTCACCCGGCCCGAGGCTCCGTAGGGGAGCGGGCTATCTAAGACAGACTAGACTGCTTTCGTTCTGTGTAAAGACCCTTTTTGTTCAGGTCTCGGGCAGAAGCGTAAGCTGCCGAGTCTCGTCGGCTCTCAATACCCTGTAGGGTCCTCTTTAAGGATGGACCAACGCTCCTCTTGACACTGGAATGCCACCCTTGCGCAGGAACTAACGGGTTCGACAGCCTCTTCAGCCAGTTCGCTATCGCAGCGTTCGTCCCAGCCAGCAGCCGCCTAAACTCTCGTACTGAGAGCATGCATGTACACGTCGATCTCAACGGAAAGAACGCAAGGTCTGGGCCTCCACGATCTGCGTCGCACTAGCGCCAGCCCATAACGCTTGTGCGACGTCATCCAGCGCGAAGCCGAATGCGTTACGCCGGCAAAGGGCGCCGGGCCTGTCGCCAAGCGGTTATGGCTTCCTGCCGAGCATCAAATGCGTGGCGCATCGCGGTCTCAGGTTCACCCTGAGCTTGGGGCAGGTGACCGTACAGCAGCACCCCATCTGCACCGAAGGAGCGGCCGACTTCGGTCCGCCAACGCCGATCTGCGCTCATGAAGGAGTGCTCGGTTTCAGACAGAATGCTCTGGGCCATAAACATCCCTTCCCATCGTCAACGTTCGTCATGAGAGGAACGTGCCAGTCGAGGCTTGGCACTGCCTATGCAAGGCTTAAGCATTCTTCCCGAGGATACCTTCCTCAAACTTTCACCCGCCCAGCTTCGGCTGTGGCGGGATTTTCAGGTCCTATTGCCCTGAGGGTGTGACACAGGCCCGCGTAACTTCACCCGCCTTGCACGCTTGTCGTAGCCTGCGTGGCCGGCAGTCCCTTAATAGCGGCCAGATTGAGAAACACCCCGTGAAACACCTCTTCCTCGTCGGCGTCAGCTTGTTTGCCGCGGCCCCTGCCATCGCCCAGGTCAACGCCCCGCGTCAGCCCGGAACCACTGGTACCGTGGTCGTGCAGGAGCCGAACAGCACCGGCAACGACCGTGATGTAGTCATCTCCCGCGGGGCAACGGGCGCTGATACCGTCACGACCGACTCCGCGGCGGGTGGTAATGCCAGCCGGCCCGAGCAGGCCATCCCGAACAGCAGCGCCGGTGGCAGCAGCCGCTAACGGGCGTTCTTCCACTCAACGCATCACCCGCCCGGCTCCGGCCGCGGCGGGTTTTCGTCGTCCATGGTGAGGCTTGGTGGTACCCGCCAGAGGCGTCCTGGGTTTTCCTGCTCGAACAGCTTCTGCGCTCGGGCATGAAGTTCGAGTTCAGACGATCGGATCAAAGTTAGCAGGTCTCCTGAAGGGCTCTGAGTGGCGTGTCCAAACCAAGCTGTCGAGTAGGAAGCAGTCCGGCAGCCGAAAATTGGCATCCCGAGCGCGTTCGTTCTATCGCCCGACCGAATGCGCCCGCCGCATGGCTGCGCCGGGTCTGCCTGTCTGAAGAGGATCGGAGATCGCGCTACCGATGGGCAAGGCTCTGCCGTTTCGGCAGCTTCTTGATGGGATCCGCTGGCGAACTCGTCCCCAGAGTTATCCCCTTATCCGTGGGATGCATCGCTTTGCACCCTATGCCTGATTGCCGTTGCGGCCCGGGCTTATCCTTAGGGTGGGAGGCGCCTCCTGCACGCCCGCCTCTGCGCATCCAGGCCTGCCATTCGCGGTTGATGATGCGGACGAAGTTCGGGCTGTTCTTTCGGCCTTGGTGCCGGCGCTCCTCAATCGTCAGCAGGCCATCGCCCGCAGCAAGACGCAGAGCGCCCTGTGCCAAGCGCCGGCAAACACCGGCTCGGGCGGCAATGGCGTCGATGCAGAGGCTGCAGACGCCCTTCGCCGCGACCTCGTCCCCAATGATGCGCAGGACCGCCCTCTGGCCTTCCGTGAAGCGGGCGGCGAGCTGTGGCGGCAAGGGACCCGAGCAGGCCAGCAGGCGGCGCCTCTCCAGGGATGCCACCTTATCGGGGCTCCTGAGGCTTCTGCGCGGCGGGAACAGGCTAACGCGCCCTGCCGGTATGCCGACCGGCTGGATGCCCTCTCGGATCGCGCTACGGCGCCCGTGGAGCCGTTCGGCGAGGATCTGAGCCTCGTGGTCGCCTAAAGCGCCCGACCCGTGCCCCTGCCAGAGCTGACGCGACAGCTCGTCCATCTGCGCGAGCGTTCGCGCGCCATCGATCGCGGCCTGCATGGCGGCATGAAACATCGGTCCCGGTCCCTGCTTGGGCCGCGGCAAAGCAGGGGGATCGGCCAGAGCCGTCCCCGTCAAAAGGCAAAGCGCCATCGTTTCGGGAAGCGATCCCGATTGACACCTGACCGGTGTTATGATGTCTGGGGAGTTGGAAACGGTCTCCACAGACCCATCGATTTCGACGGCCTCACCCTTGCCGGGGTGAGGCCGTTGGCGTTTTGGGCTTAGGTCTTTCTCGCGGCACTAATCCCTGATGGTTGTCGGCTTACGACTCGTCCCGGAGGGCGAGCGCAGCCAGACACGCCATGTCGCGTGGCCGGCATGGTTAAGTCAACGGTAGGATCTGCCCGAACCGTCACCACCAGGAAGCCAGGTCCCTATGACGAGCGATGACAGCGGCGCCCAGGATCGGCGCGAAACGAAAGCTGCGAAGCATCTGGAAAGGGCCCGTGCTGGGGGCGAAGCACGGGCTGAATATGACGCGAACCAGCAGGCCACCGAGGACAAGACGGTGCGGCTGAGAGCTCTTCGGCTCGAGAAAGAGAAAGCGGAGAAGGAGCGCTAGTTCAGCCTTGCGGACGCCTGCTCGTCGCGGTCGCAACTCGCCGTATCAGGGGCAAAGCGCGCGAGGCGGCGCAAGCTCGCTTCGCTGAGACCACCAGCATTCGCGAAGGTCGTCAGCGCGACGCTGACCAACATCTCGGCCTCCTCCTTCGACATCTCGGTACCATACATGACGCTGGCAACGCCACGGGTCGCCTGGACCGCTTTGCGGAAGGCTTCATCGCCTCTCAGGTCATCGTGCCGGGTCATGACATCCCTATATCTCGGGGCATCCTACGCCAGACACCCGCTGTACTGGCAATAACTCACCTTATTGCAGCCAAGGTTCGGAACGTCATTGACGCACGCAATCTCAAAACAATTTAAATATTCCCGCAGATTGAACCTTTCGATCTGCCAAATCTATATCAGGGGATCACTTATTTCGGACAGATGACATGTGGTATCTTTATGGCTTCGTCCTGCTCGCAGGCGTCGCCAACGCTGTTCAGGCTGGACAGAACGGGGCGCTGTCGAAAGGGCTCGCCCAGTCGCTGACTGCCGGTCTCGTGGTCGTTGCAGGTACAGCCACCTGTATCCTTGTCGTCGGCCTGCTCACAGGGCGCCTGACATGGCCCTCCCTCGACCAAGCGGTTCAGATGCCTTGGTGGGCCTGGTTCGGCGGCCTCATGGGTGGTGGCATCATCCTCGCCCAGTTCTTCATCGCTCGGCAGATCGGCGCAGCCGCCTTCCTCGGGATGTTCGTCACGGCCGGCGTGGTCACCTCGATCCTGCTGGATCATTTCGGCTGGGTTGGCTTCGATCAGCACCGAGCCGGCCTGGGGCGCATCGTGGGTGCCATCCTGATGATCGGTGGCGTGGCGCTCGTCGGTCTCTGCTAAGCCCTGAAGCAGATCAGCCAGCCAGGGCCCGCATCTCCGGCGCACCCTCCCTGAGGGCGTAGCCACGGCCCCAGACGGTCTCGATGTAGTTCTTGCCACCCGACGCGTTGGCCAGCTTGCGTCGCAGCTTGCAGATGAAGACGTCGATGATCTTCAGCTCGGGCTCGTCCATGCCGCCGTAGAGATGGTTGAGGATCATTTCCTTCGTGAGCGTCGTGCCTTTGCGCAGGGCAAGGAGCTCTAGTAGCCCGTACTCCTTGCCCGTGAGATTGATGCGGTTCCCGGCAACGCTGGTGGTTTTCTCATCGAGGTTCACGACGAGATCATCGGTGGTGATAACCGACTGGGCGTGGCCCTTCGAGCGGCGGACGATCGCCTGGATGCGAGCGACGAGTTCGTCCTTGTGGAAGGGCTTGGTCAGGTAGTCGTCGGCACCAAAGCCAAGGCCCTTCACCTTGTCCTCTATGCCGGCCATGCCGGAGAGGATCAGGATGGGCGTCTTGATCTTCGAGGCCCGCAGCGTGCGCAGCACCTCGTACCCTGAGATGTCGGGCAGCGTCAGGTCGAGCAGGATGATGTCGTAGTCGTAGAGCTTGCCGAGATCGATCCCCTCCTCACCGAGATCGGTGGTGTAGGTGTTGAAGCGCTCGGACTTGAGCATCAGCTCGATGCTCTGCGCGACAGAGGCGTCGTCCTCAATCAGCAGCACGCGCATGGGCCAGGATCCTCCGAAAGTTGAAGCATCCTGAAGGGGCATCGGCAACAAACGGTTAAGGTTCGTCGATTGCTTGGCACCCGGCTGCGACCATCGTCGGACGGTACCGTGCTAACTTACGGTCACGCTTGAGACATTCGGTTTCAACGATCGGGAAGAGCGGCGGAACGTCTGCGACCGCGCCGCAACATGGTTAACGGAGCGTTTCAGTTCGCGGATTGTTCCCGTTGTGGAAAACCCCCGAACCGGTCAGTTTCGCCCTTGAAGCGGGGCACATCATGCAAATTCAAGCCGGGGAGCGGCTGCGTCTCACACTGTGGGGCGCAGGGTGCCGCGCTATGGTCAGTCTGAATACCTACGGTGTGACGCAACCGGCTTTGATCGGAACGGACCCAGCCGAGGACGGCTTCACCTACGATGTGACGTCCTGGCTGCACGACGGAAGCAACACGCTGACCCTCGTGCTGATGGGAGAGGCTGGTGAGGCGCCGTTCCGGATGATCGTGTCCCAGGATGGACAGCCGGACTGGACCTTGGATGAGGCAGACTTTCTGCCCCTGGGGACCCCCTGGCGCCTCTGGACGATGTCGATCAAGCGTGAGGCGCCGAGGGCGAGCGTTCCGGCATGCGAGCAAGCGCCCGAGACCTTTCAGATCATCGTCGGAGGTCGGCCGCCTGGTCCCCTGGGTCTAGGCAGATCCTTACGCACTGACCAAAGCATGGCACCCGCTTCATTCATCAGCATGGCGACACCGGACCAACCCGTCAGGGCGACTTCTGTCTGACGTATGGCTTGCGTGATGGCCTGTGCACCATTCACGGCCTCAATCCAGGCGTGAGTGGTCTCAACGGATCCTGTGCCGTCCTTGGAGCGACGCAGAACACGGAGCTGGTAGCACGGCATGAACTGGTTTGCCCGAAGTTACCTGTGAGAGTGCATAAAACCTACGCATTTGCAATGACATAGACGACGTCTGCTGCCAAAACACAGCTTCAGTCTGCACTCATGCAGTTTGGGCTTCCGCTACCCCAAGATACGTCTGATACAAAGGCTGCTTGGATCTGCTGCACGAACGTTAGAAGTGGCGCTTCAAGCCTAACAGCCGACCTGAAGTTTCAACCGAGATGCGTTCCCTGTCGCTTCAGATTGCGTCCTCGCGAGCGCGTTTGGGCTCAACGACGACCTCGGTGCGAAGTCGGTTTCCGATCACTGCAGCAGCCTTGAGGCCGGCGTCCAGCGCCCCGGCTTCATTTTGGTAGTCAGGCCGCGAACGAACGATCAAGACCCGATTTGCCCCTCGGTAGATAGCCCACGCCCACAGTGTCGGTTCGCTACCGATGGCTTCTGCTCGAACCCTCAATGGCTGGCTCGGATCGAAGGGTGTGCCGCGTTCTGCCTCATGCTCAGCCGACAAGGACAGCAGCCTTAAGCTGCACTCAGACGCTTGGTGTTGGCCGCCACGTGCTCCCGGTAACGGGCGATCACGGTCTCTGGCGAGCCACACATCATCAGGGTGCTCGTTGCCTCGATCGCGGCGTCGATCTTCTCGGCCACCATGGACTGCATCTCGTCCCGGCCCTCTCGGCCGCCCCAAGCCAAGCGCACCAGCCGCAGCTCAATGACCTTCTGAGCCTCGAAGGCCAGCAGCATCGTCGATAGGAAGGGATTGTACACGGCACACTCCTCGCCGCGTTGGATGCGACAGAGGTTCAACCTCACTGGTTTGCCGAATGATCCCTGTCCTAGGTTCACGCGCCCTGCACAGTCCCAGCAGAGCAACAAAAAACAACGGCCACAGAGGCTGGAACAAGGTGCGCGTACATCCGGCGTCACCCTATCCCGGCATCGTGGCCGCATCCGATCGGGCTGTAGAACCGGGATCGGTATAACCCTGGGATGGGGTCGTTATGTTTAATGTTCAATGAAGCAGCCCCCGCCGCCCGATCTGCTCACGGGCTGGCGGGGTTGGGTCGTCCATCTCTCATGCGAGCCGGTACGCAACTTGGCTCGTAGGTAGGATGCCTGAGGGCGGTTAGCTGGTTCTGAAGAGTAACGAAGCGCGAAGGATCCAGAACGGGAATGGACTACCCCCTTGGTCGGGATTGCAGCAGGAGGTTGCCTGGTGTCCCTGTGACCCATGATCAAATCTGAACTGATCCTCCGCGTCGCAGCGCAAAACCCGCAGCTCTCCGAGAGGACTGTCGAGGCCGTCGTGAGCACGATCCTAGATCGGATCTCAGGTGCATTGGCAACGGGCGGCCGGGTGGAGCTGCGCGGGATCGGAATCTTTTCGCTGAACGTACTTGGCGCGCGGAAAGGGCGTAATCCGAAGACGGGAGCGCTGGTGTCGATTACCGAGAGGAAAAAAATCAACTTCAAGCCTGGCAAAGATATGCAGCGTCGCTTGAATGAACCCGAGACGCACATCACGCCCAACCTTGGAAGCGACGCCCAGTGGCAGTCTCGTTGGCTTGGCAGAGGCCCAGCGCCCACTCAGCGGCGAGTGTAACGTCATGTGATGATGATTAAGCGCGGATCGAAGGATGACGCGCGGCGGATCGCTACCAGGATGGGAGCCTGCCGACGCTGCGAGCGGCGTTGCGCGACACTCGGCCGCCTGAACGCTGGTCACGAGCAGCCGCCGGCCGTCTTTCGTAGGCGCAGGCAACACTGTTCTTGGGCACGCCTTCGGTTCTAACCGTCAAGCCGCGCCCCTATCGGTTCGGAGATGCCGTGACGCAGACCGTGCGCCGTGCCCGCCGGTACGATGGTCCGGCCTTCGATATGTGGCGTCCGAGGATCAGCCGGGCGCGATTGAGCCCTGGCAGGCTGTTACCGCCATCCGGCCTGACACCCCTTATTCGCGCTCTCTGCGCGTCCTCGATGGCATGGGCGAGGCGTTCGCGGCCCTCTCTCTGATTTGCGATGGTCTCGTCGTTGTCGGCCTCTCCACGCTCGCCTAATTTTTCCCGAGACCCGCAAGCGCTGAACCCCTGAAACACTGAAGACCGGAAACCATGATTATGCGCAATCCCTTCGCCCGCGTTGCTCGCCCCGCCGCTGCCCGTCCAACCCTGCGCGACTGGGCTGCGGCCCTTAAGGCTTCGACCTCGCGCGTCATCCGCTGCAAGCCGGTGGACGCCGCCCCGGTGCTGGCCGCTGTCCAGGCTGATGCCGTGCGCGAGGCGCGGAGGCGCATTCCTGCTGATGATTGGGAGCAGAAGGCTCGCCTTGGGACGCTGGCGCAGGACACGATTGAGAACGGCGACAAGGGCGCAATGCTGGCCTTCGCCCGCGATCTTCAGGTGATGGGCTGATCCGATGAGCAACGTTCACTCCTTCACCCCTCGTCGCCCTGCACCCCTCCCCTCGGCGCCGCAAGTGCTCTCAGAGGCCGAGTTTCGGCGTCAGATTGAGGAAGCGGCGCAAGCCGCCCTCCACACCGCCGATCGGCTGATTGCCCTCCTCGACCGGAGTGAGGGCGACACCGACCGACAGGACGGCGCCGACGCTGAACCGTCCCTCGGTGCCCCTGAAAACCATCACGCCTCGCAAGTCATCTGGTTGCGCGGCACTGCTTCCGACTGTGAGCATGGGTCAGCGGAACAACGGTAGTCCCCATCCGATCATAGCCAGCCCGGTAATGATTAATATTCCCCCTATCGTCTCAAATATCTTCTGGTGTACAGGCATCCGATATCCCGCATACGCAAACGCCATCCCCGATATGAGACACGCGATACTCAATATTTACACGTTTGACGCCCGACCAGCTTTATTGGTCGGTGCAACGCAAGAACATCTCCAAATGAAAACTCGGATCACGATGCGCGCCGCGCTGGCGCTCGGCCTTCCCGCTGTCGCCCGTGGCCTGGGCCGCCTCAGGCGCATTCGCTGCGCCCTCTTGCGGGATGCGGGCCACGAGGCCGGACGGGGCAACGTCCTGACGGCAACTGTTCTCGTTGCCCTGTATATGGTGGCCGGCTGATGCGTACCGTTCCTGCCATCCCCCAGACCGCGCCCGCTCCTTCGCTAATGGGCCTCGCCCGTCTGAGCTTTGATATGTGGCGGCTGCGCCGGATCGCGGCCGGGCTCGCTCGGCCCAATGCGCGCAGCGATGCCAACGCGGCAAGGCGATGGCTCGCACGAGTAGAGGGCGCCCTTGCGGATCTCGACCGGGCGCAGGATCGGTTGCGCCCGCGGCGCCGGCCACACTGAATGCCGGAAAGCCTGAACTATAGCTTTCCGGTTTTCCGGTCTTCCACGTTTTCGGTTTTCAGGTTCTGAGAATGAGTGAGGGGCGCGGCGATGGCTGCGCCCTTTCTGCGTTCACTCAGCCTCGATGCCCTCGGTTCCGCGCTCGCCCGTCCGGCGCTCCACGATGGGCGGCTGTTGATGCTTCAACAGGGCATCGTTCAGCGCCTCGACCATCAGGGCCTCCAAGCTCAGGTCCCGGTCGGACGCGAGATTGCGCAGGGCCATCCATCCGCGCTTGTTGATGCGGACCTGAACCGTTTTCATGTCCTGGGGCGCGCGGCGCGGGGTCGGCACGCGCTTGCCGTTGGCCGGAGCTGCCTCGGGCGGAGTCTCGGCGCTCGGCGCTGGCGCGGCTGCCGCCTCGACCTGGGGCGCAGGCGGGGCTGCCTTCGGAACGGCAAGGTGCGTGAGGGTGGGCCGCTTAGGTGCCGCCATCGTTCGGGCTCTCATGATCTCAGAGTTTCAGGGGATCAGGATTTCCGGGGGAAGCTCTCGGCCAGCTTCGTCACCGCCGACCACATAGCCGCGATCTCGGAAGCCGCTCGGCCGTCTGGGTCGTACTCGGTCACGCTCTGGCCGGTGATGAGGGCGTGCGAGAAGCTGGCGCGTTGCGAGACCTGGCCGGCGAGGACCGGGGCGCCCATGCTCGTTAGGACGATGCGGGCCTCTGCGACGACGCTCGGTTCATTCTCGCGGGTGATGGGCGGTGCCGCGTTGATGATGCAGGCAATGGGGGCCTTTAAGGCTCGAGCCATGTCCAGCGTCTTGCCGGCGGACTTGAGATCGAAAGGACCGGGGCGCACCGGAACAACGGTCACACTGGCCCGACTCATAAGCGAAGCCATCAGGGGCGCATTGTGCGGGGCGCTGTCGATGATGACCCAAGCGACCCCCTCACCCTCAGCCGTGTCCAGTATCGGCCCGATGCTCGTTGCGTCGGCCTGGACGAGAAGGGGCGTCTCGGCCTGGCGGCTCGTGTACCAATCGGTAAGCGAGCCCTGCGGATCGGCGTCGATGAGAAGCGTTTTGCCCTGGCGCTCGGCCAAGGCCCCGAAGTGAGCGCAGATCGTAGATTTGCCGGCGCCCCCTTTCTGGGTCGCGACGAGAATCACATGCATAGGGGTCGCGTCCCACGTCGGGGTTTCAGGGTCGCGGGCATCCTGGCGTTCCCGGCTTAAGGAATTGCTGACGGCATGAAGCCCGGAAACCACGCGGACAGGGGTTCGGGCAAGCCGGAAAGTCGGAAATTTGGAAAGCCGGAAGATAAGGGCTCCGTTTTTCCATGTTTCAGGGTTTCATGCTTTGAGGTTTTCAGTTGCGCCGGCTCTGCGATAAGGTAACTTCCGATAACAGTTCTTCTCGAAAGTTTCAGACAGGCGGGTTGAAAGTGGCGGGAGAAAGTGAAGCCGTGGCTATACCGCCGATTGGAGATGCAAGCGCCAATCTGGCGCCCGCACGCTCCTCCCCAGACTAAGGCGAAAGCCTCCCTGCCAAGACGGCGGCGATCGTCCGCGCTTTCCAGCGTGCGAGCAAGGCCAAGGCGACGGTGAAGGCGTACAGGTCGGATTGGGCGCTGTTCGGTGCCTGGTGCCAGCGGTACGGGTTCCGGTCCCTGCCGGCGTCGCCCGAAGCTGTTGCGGCCTATCTCGCCTCGGAAGCCGACGCAGGCCGGTCGGCCTCGACCATCGGCAGGCGCTGCGCCGCGATCCGGTACGCGCACAAGCTGGAAGATCAACCGGACCCGACCGATGATGAAGGTGTACGAGCGACCGTGCGGGGTATCCGCCGGACGGTCGGCACGGCGCCGAACCAGAAGGCAGCCGCAACCGCCGAGGTGCTGGCCGCGATGCTGATGCGGACCCCTGACACCATGACGGGCAAGCGCGACCGGGCGTTGCTGGCTCTGGGCTTCGCGGGAGCCTTCCGGCGCTCCGAGCTCGTCGCCCTCGACGTGGCGGATCTCCGTGAGGACAAGGACGGGCTGCGCGTAACTGTACGGCGTTCAAAGACAAATCAGGAGGGCCGGGGCTTTGAAAAGGCCATCCCTCACGGGCGCTTCATCCGGCAGGTTGCCCTGGTGCGGGAATGGCTCGATGCCGCCAGGATCACAGAGGGGCCGGTTTTTCGGCCGGTCTCGCGGTCGGGCCGGGTGCGGGTGAGGGGTGTGCAAGTTGAACACCCTTCCGAGGGCAAGCCAGTGGCGCACTCTTTCAGGGCTAGCGAGGATGGCCAAGTTGGCCATACTTCCGAGGGGGGAGAAATTCGCCCCCCTTCGGGTGCCCCCACATCTGGAGAGACCCGCAACCGAGCGGCCAACTTGGCCACACCGCCTCGCCTCACGACGCGGGCCGTGGGGGACATCATCAAGGCCTATGTGACCGCTACCGGCCTCGATGCCTCGACCTTTGGGGCGCACTCGCTGCGGGCCGGCTACATCACGACAGCAGCGGAGCGCGGTGGGGATCTCGCCCGGATCATGGATCAAAGCGGGCACCGCGATCCAAGAACGGTCGTCGGGTACATCCGGCGAGCGAACGCCTTCAAGGATCACTCGGGCTCAGGCTTTCTGTAGGCTGTAACCCAAACGAAAACGGCCGGGGTTTCCCCCGGCCGTTCTCTAGTCGCTGAAGCTAGTCCGCTTAGCGGAGGAGCTGCAGGATGCCCTGGTTCGCGGTATTGGCGAGCGAGAGCGCCGAGATGCCGATCGACTGGCGGGTCGACAGGGCCTGCGAATTCGCAGCCTCTTCGTTCATGTCAGCGTCGGTCAGGTTGCCCGAGCCGGTTTTGAGTACGTCGATGATCTGCTTCGTGAAGTCCTGACGAGTCTGGACGACCGACAGATTTGCACCGAGCGATGACGACTGGGTCTGAATAGTCGAAAGAGCGGTCGTCAAAGTATCGCCCAACGTGTCAATCGCCGTGTTGCTCTTGAAATCAATACCAGCACCAGACGTGGTAGTAGCAGCCTGCCCAATGCCTAAATTGAAAGAGTTTAGTACGCCAAAGTCAGTGTTGTCAGAATTCTTTAGAGATACATCCAAGGAATTCGAAGCAGTACCCGTCTTCTCGTTGAACTGAACCTTGAGATGATCTCCCTGAAGAAGGTTGACACCATTGAAACCAGAGTCCTGGCTCAATTTGTCCAGCTGTGAAACCAGTGAGTTGAACTGATTGGCCAGAGATTGACGAGTCGCACTAAGCGCAGCAGTGCCAGCAGTGAGTGTGGCAGTCGCACCTGATGCAGTGTTTCCATCTAGAGCCGAAGCGCCAAAGCCCTTTACAGCGATATCACTCGTCGTCGTATTTTCCAGCTTTAGATGGTTGCTGGCGTCTTTAGTAGCGGTTACTTTTCCGGCAAGAAGTCCGTTACTGCTAATTGCAAGAATGATATCGTCAACGCTTTTGGCAGCGCCGGGAGTACCGGTGGCGGGAACGCCGTTGCTGGACACACGATTACCAGTCGCAAAACCGACAGCCGTAGCATCAGTACCACCAACGGTAATGTTATTACCTGCCGTATTAGTAAACACGATCTGTCCACTTGAACCATCGGCAGTAATAGTATTTCCGCTCACCGCATTAAGCGCAGTATTTATTTTACCTGCTGCAGCAACGGCGGTGTCACTGGCATCGAGCGTCGAAATTGTCAGGGCATTGCCGCTATTGAACCCAGTGGCAGCGACCGTGATGGATCGAGCAGCTGCCGCCTGACCAAACGTACCGCCCGTGCCCGTAAGAGTGGCGGATGTTGCGGCAGTTCCCGTCCCGGCGGTATAGGTCGAGATATCCACGTTCTGAGTACCAACGGTGAAAGTGATCTTGTTGTTGGTGCTCGTCGAGGTATTGGCTGCATTCGCTGCGACCGCAGTGCCAGGCGTAACGGTGCCCGTGGTATCCTGGCGCGCTTGCTTCGCAGTAGACTGAAGCTGCTGAACAAGGCTGGTCATCGACGTCAGGCCTTTGTTAGCGGCCTGGATGGTTTGAATGCCGTTCGAAATACCGTCGAGAAGGCCACCAAGCTGCGACTGCCGGCTGTTCAAGCTGGCTGCCGTAAAGAAGTTCACCGGATTGTCCAACGCGCTCGAAACCTTCTTACCGGTCGAGAGGTGCGCTGCGGTTGTAGTCTGGAGTGAAGCAACATCCTGAAGCGATGACAGGTTGGCGCGAACACTGGCAGTGAGGTTGATTCCGGACATAAAATGATCCTTTAGATCGAGAGATCGCGCAATTTCAGGCGACATGTCCGATGTCGACTAGGAAGCTTCTCCAAACATTAATTTGAATTGCTAAATCTACATACTGCTCAAAAAAACGACTGTATGGTTAGCAAAATGTTAACGCATTGTGTGGCAAGCAATCCACATAAGCGGGGAACTGCGTAATGGCGCTAAACATCGATTTAAAACCAAATGAGCGCATCATCATAGCGAACGTATCCGTTCGGAATGGCGACCGTCGTGCAAGATTGATCTTTGAAACCGAAGCAAAATTTCTGCGCGAAAAGGACATGCTACCTGCTTCGGAAGCTTCTACGGCTTGCGAACATCTATACGTCATTCTTCAGGTGATATATTTTACCAACAACAACGCGGAGCTAGAGGATAAATTCGTGTCTCTCTCTAATGAAATCATGAAAGCTTCGCCTAGTACATCATCATACATTGTAGAAATTTATACTCATTTCACATGTGGAGAATATTACGCGGCTTTGAAGGTGGGGCAAAAGCTCATGCAATATGAGAAAGAGCTGCATGAACGCTTAGCTGTGCCAGCAATGGAATAGGATTTGGAATACCGTCGAAGCTCAAACCAACGCACGTCCCGAACTCAAAATGAGTTGGCAAATGGCATTAAAGCTGACGATCAAACCTGGCGAAACAGTCTACATCAACGGCGCTGAGATCTGTAATGCAGGCTCAGGCGTCAGTCTCGTCATTAAGAACCACTGTCGCATCCTGCGCGAAAGCGAGATGATCAGAGAAAGCGATGCTATCTCGCCCTGTTCCAAAATAGTCTATGCCCTGCAGCAGATCGTGCTGAAGGAAAACCCGTTTGAAGAGCTGAACGAACTCTCGCGGCTAGCGGTCCAGATCTTGCAGACCATGCCGAGCGCGGCTCCGCAGGTTTTGGAGATCCAGCAGCTCCTCAGCGAGAAGAAGACGCACATCGCGTTCAAAAAGGGGAAGGCCCTTATGGCTCTGGAGGCGGATCGCTTCGACGGATCCAAGGCGAGCTGACCGATTTTGGAGGTATGGTTGCGGCGTATCTCAGGCCTACGACGGCGGGCTTTGGAGGCAGCTGTTATCGGATAGCCGCCCCAGCCTTTCCAAGTCCCACCCGGTCGCCTGCCGCGTTCAGACGGCCATTCCGCATGATCTGCGCCTGGAGACCCTTGATGGCTTCAACAGCATGCGCCCGTGCCGTTCCAATGGCTCGTTTAGAGCGTCCGTCATACGGCCCAGTCATATCCTGATCTATCAGACGCGTGACGCTCTCCAGTCGTTCAAGCACTTCCCGACGAGCGTCCCAGATGTCGCGGTCCTGCTCCAGGAAGCGTAGAGATCCGTCGACCAAGCGCATGGCGCCATCTACGAGCCCAGGATCACCACCCCCCGTCCCTCTGACTTGATCGCATGCCGCTGCCAGCGCACGAACAATATCCGCACGAAGCTGTGTCGACACGCCGGTATCCTCCTATCAGCCGCACCGTGAGCGAAGGAGACTCACAGTATAAATAGAAAAGACCGGGATTTCTCCCGGCCTTTTCCGATTAGATTTTCTATTGAGATTAGCGGAAGAGCGCGAGCACGTTGGCGCTTGCGCCGTTGGCGATGCTAAGGGCCTGGACGGCCAGCTGCTGCTGGGTCTGAAGGGCCTTAAGTTTGGTCGACTCTTCTTCGACGTCTGCGTCCACTAGGATACCAATGGTGCGGTCGTTGGCTTTCATCAGGGTATCGACAAAGGTTTTTTGACCGTCGATCTGAGTCTTGTTAGCGCCAAGCTTGGTTCCGGCATCGGTAACCTTCGCAAGCGCCCTATCTACTTGGGTGATGATATCACCGAGTCTGCTATCAGTTACGTTAGTAATGTTGATTGTTTTGACAGAGACGGTAGTAGTTCCATCGACCGTATCAAGAATACCGTTCGCCGAGGTGGAGCCCGCAGCCGTGCCTTTGCCCACCTGAGATGTGGTGGCGATGCCGAAACCAATCTCCTTCGTAGGCGCAGACGTATTTTTTACATCAACCTTTGCGGCGCTCCCCGTATCGGATGAAGTGAAAACAAGCCGGCCGGCAGTATCAAGGGAGGCGGCAATTTTGCCAGCGCCAATACCGGCTGCAGTAATCTGATTATTGAGGGCCGCTACGAACTCACTTGTCGTAACGCTCTTAAGATCTTTCGCGGCAGTAGCCATGCTGGTAGCATCGAGGGTTACGGTAGCCGTTCCGGTGCTGCTCGTGATGGTGAGATTTACGGCGTTCGCTGCAACGCTGAAATCAGCCGTCCCAGTGCTCGTTCCCGTCGCGAATTGACTTGTACCACTTAATGCCTTGTCGCCAGCGATCTGAGCCACAGTTGCGGCCGTAGCAGTCGGAGTAGAGTTAGTATCGTAGAGCTTAATCCCGTCGACGTCGACATTAATCTTCGAAAATGTC
>NZ_JBWXPR010000003.1:5000-7500 GCF_056680125.1 Methylobacterium sp. BI1
ACACCTCCTGCAGGTCCATTCCCGAGATCTTGGTGGGGATCAGCACGAGGTCCGACTCGGCGATCGCGTAGGTGACGGCCTGCGAGGCGGCCCCTTCGAGATCGACCAGGACGATCCCGTACTGCGTCGCCGCCTCCCCGATGCGGTCGAGGATGACGGTCTCCGTCACGCCTGAGATGACCGCGACGGTGGAGTCCGCCCCGGCGCGCTCGCGCCAGGCGCCCACATGCCCGTTCGGGTCGGCATCGACGATGGCCACGCTTCCCCCCTGCCGGGCGAAGGCGTCGGCCAGACAAATCACGAGCGTCGTCTTCCCGACTCCGCCCTTCGTCGAGCAGACGCTGATGACCGCCATCGAGAGGCTCCCCGGGCTTCGTGGATCCAAACCCCCGGGGACCAAACCCCAAGAATCCAAATACCCTAGCGCCCCAATACCCAAGAATCCCTGAACCCAAGAACCCTTATGCCCAAATAGGTTCTTGGGCAAAAACCCATTTGCCCATCTGTACGGAATTTGCGTTTCTCGGTCGAAGTTTGTGCTTTTCCCAGCTTCGCGAGCCTATCGAATGGGACGCTGGTCCGGACCAGCGGGTTTGCCCATTTGGCCATGTGGCGTGCCCTGTTTCGATCGGACGGCCCCGGGGAGGAACGGGCGCCCCGGTCCCGGCGGGAATGACCGATCGGGTCCCGCTGCGGGACGACTCAAGTCCCTGGTTTGACAGGAGCCCCCCTCGCATGCCGAATGCGTGGTCTCGGTCTCTTGCCCGACCGGGATTCGATCAAGGAACCGCCGCCACGCCGCAGTAGGACCCTGAAACGACAACGGCCCCCCAGTCGCCAAACCGGAAGGGCCGTCAAATCGTAGATGTGCCGAGGAACACCGAAGGTCCTCAGCACACCATAGCTCCCCTCAGGAGTCAATCGGGAATGTGCATTCTCGATGCGATGTCGCCCGGCCCGATGCGGTCCCAACCCAGGGACCACCATGTCGTTCGATCACCTGCTCAGTCTCGTTAACCATGTTCCCCTGGCCGCCCTGGATGCCCTGAGCCGCGATATGTGGCGTGCGACCGGGGAAGGCGCTCTGACGGAAGCCCAGGCCCAGACCCTCGCCGAAGCCATCCACGGCCGCCGCAAGCCGCGCGGCCAGGCCTCCGCCGTCGCCCTCGGGGACCTTGCGGCCGTCTCCTCTCCGAAGCCCCCTGGGGCGGCCGTGGAGACCACGGGAGTATCCTCGGACCGGAACCCGGCTCCGGATCCGCGTCCCTGGTCCTATTTCCCGCCCAAGCGCTCCCAGCGCTCGCCCGACCGGGCTCGCTCGCTGGAGCGCCGGCGGATCCTGGCGGCCTCCGGTCCGCTGCCGCCGCAGCTCGCTAGCCGCTTCACCACGGGGGAACTGGCGGTCCTCAAGATCGTGGCCGACGCGTTCGTCGCCGGCCGCCAGTGCACGTTCTCCATCCCCGAGATCGCCGCCCGGGCCGGGGTGGGCCAGACCAAGGCGCGCCTGGCCCTGCGGATCGCCCAGAACCTCGACCTGGTGTCGATCACGGAACGCCGGGTCCCGTACCGTCCCAATCGCACCAACGTGGTCCGGATCGTCTCTCCGAGCTGGCTGGCCTGGCTGGCGCGGTGGAGCCCTCGGAACAAGGCTCCCAAGGCTCCCAAGGCTCCCAAAGCGCCCGCGGCCAAGCCTGCAGCCGTTCAGGTCGGAGGATCCCCGAGCCCTCAAGCCACGGCGGCCATGGGAGGGGGGGAGGGTTCACTTTTGAGAAGCCCACGGAATCAAGGGTTTACGAGAAGAGGAGTGGGGAGCCGCACAACCTGGGGGTGAGATGCCGGTCGGGTGGAGCTCCGGTGCCCTGTCCTGTCTCGGGATCGGGGTTCGCGGACCCCCGAAAAGCGCGCGCAACGCCAGGGTGAGCACGTGTCGAGGTCACGCGATCAGGGCAGGATTTCCAGCCCCGTGGACGCGTGACCTCGACACGTGTCCGCATCCGCCACTGCGTCTGGGAGAGAACCAAACTGCGACATGTGCGTTTTCCCCAATCGCGGGAGTTGACGGGTTTGGGTGTGATCCGTATACCCCGGTTCATCGGCGGGCGGCCAACGGGGTTGGCGGCTTGCTTTTGCATCTCCTGACGATTGGCGGGGTTTGGGCCTGGGGTTCTGGGCGGGCTTTGCTGTTTTGTTGTGTGTGGGTGTTGTTCTTTGACAAGTGAATCTGAGAAAGAGAAGCGTGGGCGGCGTATTTTGCTCTTGCGGATCCCTTTATTGGGATTGTGAGACGATTGCTGACACGTTTCGAGAGCTCACCGATATGGTGGTGGAAACGCCCTGTATCGTTGTGTGCTTCCGTTATGATGTGATCAGCTAGATCAACTCTTCAACTTGAGAGTTTGATCCTGGCTCAGAGCGAACGCTGGCGGCAGGCTTAACACATGCAAGTCGAGCGGGCCCTTCGGGGTCAGCGGCAGACGGGTGAGTAACACGTGGGAACGTA